>NZ_FPJG01000006.1:2400000-4800000 GCF_900119165.1 Amycolatopsis australiensis
GCTACGACCTGTTCGGCGACACGCGCGTGTTCGAGAACCGCTTCACCTACCACCCGCTGGGCGGCCTGGTGCTCGGTGAGGCGACCGACGGCTACGGCCGCGTGAAGGGCTACCGGAACCTGTACGTCACCGACGGCTCGCTCATCCCGGGCAGTACCGGCGTGAACCCGTTCGTGACGATCACGGCGCTGGCCGAGCGCAACATCGAGCGCGTCATCGCCGAAGACGTCACGGGCTGAGCTTCGCCAGCGAGTCGACGAAGCCGTCGTCGGCGGACGCGAAGAACTCCGCGTCGGCCGCTTCGACGTCCTTCAGCGCCTTCGCGACGAGCTGCAGGCCGGCCGGGGTGACCTCCAGGCGCTTCGCGCGGGCGTCGGCCGGGTCGTCGGCGCGGGCCAGCAGGCCGCGGTCGGCCAGCTTGCGGACCACCTGGCTGGTCATCATCGTGTCCGTGCCGGCCTGCTCGGCCAGTTGCCGCTGGGTCGGTGGCTCACCTGAGCGCGTGAGCCACCACGTCGTCGTGAGCAACACGAACTGGACGTGCGTGAGGTCGTGCGGCGCCAGCGCGGCCCGCATCGCCCGCTGCCACGCCAGCGTGACGCGCCACAGCAGGAAGCCGGGGCTGCGGTCGGGCCCGGGCAGGCGGGACTCCGGGGCGGTCATCCTTCCGCGGCGGCTTTCTCGGCCAGCCGGGCGAGCGCGCGCATGGCGTCCGGGGTGTCGTCGGTGACCTGCGGGCCGAAGCCTCCGGAGCCGTCGATGGTGACGCGGTAGGTGATCCGGGTCTCGCCGCCGTCCTCGGTCAGGACGTGCTCGAACCGCAGGTACGCGTCCGGCAGGCGGGTCTCGTCGGTGAAGCTGCGGCCCTCGGTGACCTCGGTGAGGGTGAAGGGGATCGGCGGCATGCCGTCCATCGTCATGGTGCCGCTCGTGCCGGCGGCGAACGGGCCGTCGAGATCCACCGACCGGACGGCCGTGTCCCACTCCGGCCAGCGGCTCGTGTCGGCCCAGAACGGCCAGATCACGGCGGCGGGAGCGGTGGAGGTCTCGGTGTGCGCGAACTCGTAAGTTGCCATGCGGGCAGACTATATGCGCGCTTACTATCTGCGCAAGGGACTCTTCCGGACGTGCCTCCGGAGACTCAGTTCGCCGAGCGCAGCTTGTCGTAGTAGGCGACGCAGTCCTGGTAGACGGGCAGCAAACCCTGCTCCCGGGCTTCGGCGAGCGTGGGCGCGGTGCGGTCCTTCTCGGACAGGATCGGCTCGATGTCCGCGGGCCAGGGGAGGTCGAGTGCCGGGTCGAGCGGGGTGATGCCGTGCTCGCCCGCCGGGTTGTACGGCTCGGAGCACAGGTAGGCCATCACCGTGTCGTCTTCGAGGGCGACGAAGCCGTGCCCGAGACCTTCGGAGAGGTAGACGGCGTTGTACTTGGCCGAGTCGAGCCGCGCCGCGTCCCAGGTGCCGAAGGTCGGCGAGCCGACGCGCAGGTCGACCACGACGTCGAGCAGCGAGCCGCGCGCGCAGTAGACGTACTTCGCCTGGCCGGGCGGCGTGTCGGCGAAGTGGATGCCGCGGATCGCCCCGCGCCGCGACACGCTGTGGTTGCTCTGGGCGAGCCGCAGCGGGTGCCCGGTCGCCGCGAGCAGCGCCTCCTCCTGGAAGGGGGCGACGAACAGGCCGCGCTCGTCCGGGAACGTCCGGGGGGAGAACTCGTAGGCGTCCGGGACGCTCAGCCGGCGGAATTCCATGCCCGTCACCTTATCGGGCCGCTACAAAACCGAACGGACGTCTTGGGAATTGCCGGAAAACCGGGGTGGTGTGACATCAACCGCACCAAGGGGTCGCCCCCGGGCGGGGACCTGTCACAATGGCTGGACCGCCGCGTCCGCGGCCATCGCCAGACCCACGGCACCGATGGCCGTCGTGACGCCTCGCCGACAGGCCGGCGCTACCGCGCTGGGCTGCCGTGCCGGGACACCCCCACGGTTTCCCCTTCCGCCGTGGTCCCAGCCCGCATGCCCAGGAGAAATTCCAGTGACCCACGTTCGAACCGCGAGTTCCGTCATTCCCACTGGAGGAATGACGGAAACGACGACAGGAATCACCATGGACGACCCCACCGGCGCCGTCGCGCCGGTCACCGACGAAGAGATCTTCACCGGGCACGAGGGCGGCAAGCTCTCGGTGGCGGCCACCCGCCCGATCTCCAGCCCGCGTGACCTTTCGATCGCCTACACCCCCGGGGTGGCGAAGGTGAGCACCGCGATCGCCGAGGACGCGGCCAAGGCCAAGCGGTACACGTGGGCGGACCGGCTCGTCGTCGTGGTGAGCGACGGGACGGCGGTGCTCGGGCTCGGTGACATCGGCGCGAGCGCGTCGCTGCCGGTCATGGAGGGCAAGTCGGTCCTGTTCAAGACCTTCGGCGGGCTCGACTCGATCCCGCTGGTGCTCGACACCACCGACGTCGACGAGATCGTCGAGACGCTGGTGCGGCTGCGGCCGTCCTTCGGCGCGGTCAACCTCGAGGACGTCTCGGCACCGCGGTGCTTCGAGCTGGAGGACAAGCTCAAGGAGGCGCTGGACTGCCCGGTCATGCACGACGACCAGCACGGCACGGCGATCGTCACGCTGGCCGCGCTGCGCGGCGCCAACCTGGTCCTCGACCGGGCGATCGCCGATCAGCGCGTCGTCGTCTCCGGCGCCGGCGCGGCGGGCGTGGCCTGCGCGAAGATCCTGCAGGGAGCGGGCATCGGCGATGTCACGGTCCTCGACTCGCGCGGCATCATCCACGCCGGCCGCGACGGCCTGAACCCGGTCAAGGAACGCCTGGCCGCGACGACGAACAAGGCCGGCCTGCGCGGCGGCCTCGCGGAGGCGCTGGAAGGCGCGGACGTGTTCCTCGGCCTGTCGGGCGCGACGATCGACGAATCCCTCCTCGGCCGGATGGCCGGCGGCGGCATCGTGTTCGCACTGTCCAATCCGGACCCCGAAGTTCACCCGGACGTGGCCGCCCGCTACGCGTCGATCGTGGCCACCGGGCGCAGCGACTTCCCGAACCAGATCAACAACGTGCTGGCGTTCCCCGGCGTCTTCCGCGGCGCGCTGGACTCCGGCGCCCGGGCGATCACCGAGGGCATGAAGCTGGCGGCCGCCGAGGCGATCGTGTCGGTGGCGATGGACGACCTGGGCCCGGACCGGATCGTCCCGAGCCCGCTCGACCCCCGCGTGGCCCCCGAGGTCGCGGCGGCGGTGGCCAAGGCGGCGGAAGCCGACGGCGTCACGGCCTGAGCCCGAGCGCCCCAATGTGGCCTTCGGTGCGTGAGACGCACCGAAGGCCGCCTTGGGTGCGTGTGACGCACCGAAGGCCGCCTTGGGGCGCTTCAGCCCAGGAGTTCGGGCAGGCGGTGGCGGGGGACGTCGACCAGGCGCAGGTTCACCAGGTCCGCCGGGACGTCGAGGGAGACGTTCGCGAGGCGGGCGTGGGCGCGGGTCAGGACTTCGTCGGGGTGCTCGACGGCGTCCGCGACCACCACCGCGTGCCGGTTGTCCGGGGTGCTCCGCAGGTAGCGCAACGCGTACTTGCGCCGGATCAACGCCGAAAGGGCCGTTTGCGAGCGTTCGTCCGCCAGGTCCGGGTGCGCGTTCGGCACCAGCAGCGCCAGCCGCCGGGCGTTCGTGCCCAGCAGGGTCCGGAGCAGCCACGGGCCCGGGTCGGCCGAGAGGTCCATCGCGACCGCGTCGCCTTCGGGACCGGAGATCGACCAGTCCACCGGCCGCGATTCCAGGGAAAGCCCGTCCGCGGCCGCGATTTCCTTCAGTTTCTCCAGCAGCGCCGGTTTCGTCCCGGCCGCCTCGACCGACTGCGGCCCGTGCGTGTAGATCGCCTTGCCGCCGCGGACCTTCTTCGCCTTCGCCGTCGGCTGGCAGACGTACAGATCCGCCGCGCTGCCGATCGCCTGTGCCCCGAAGTAGCGGTTGAAGCCGGGCAGGATCGCTTCGAACGTCAGCCCGAGCGTGGCCAGCGACCGCTGCACCTGCGCGCCCAGCGCCGGGTGCCGGGGGCTGTAGCCGTACGCGAACAGCAGCCGTCCCTCAGTCGGCTCACGCAGCGCCTGCACGCCACGCGCGGCGAACAGGCCCATCCCTTCGGGTGTGTACGGCGGATCGCTGAACACGAGGTCGAAGCCACCGGACAACGCCGGCGGCAGGCCGACGCGCAGGTCCGCGTGCACCACCGCGATCTCCCGCCCGCCACGCTCGTCCAGGTACGCCAGCACGCGCTCGTCGAGGTCGACGACGGTCGGCGACGCCGCCGGGCACACCGCCCGCACCGCCAGCGACGTCAGGTCGTGGTCGCCGAGGAACAGCACCCGGGCCGACGCGAGGTCGTACTGCGCGTCCAGCCACAACGCGCGGCGCAGCACCGTCTCCGGCGTCGCCTGGACGTGGTCGAGCGCGGCCAGCGGCGGCGGCACCTCCGCGACCCACTCGGCGACCTTCGGCAGCAGTTCGTGCCCCGCGACGGCTTCGTCCAGCGGGTCGGCGTAGCGGGGGACGCGGTACCGCGCGTACGCCGCGGCGACGCCGGGCGCGATCCGCAGCCGGTCGCCGCTGCGGTCCAGGTCGTCGCCGAGGGCGGCGAGGACGTCCTCCACGCTGCGCCGCGGGGCCGAGCTCAGCCGCACCAGCTCGCCGAGGTCGTGGTCGCCGGTGCGCAGCAGGTCGATGACCCGGTACAGCGGGCGGACGCCGACGCCGTGCGCGGCGAGGACGTCGTCGAGTGCGCTCACGGGCGTAAAGCCTAGTCACCACCTGTCGGAACGCCGTGCCAACCGCCGCGGACTCGGCTACGGTCGAAGCGACCGGGACATGGGGAGTGGGCAGTGACCATCGAATTCCGCGACGTGACCAAGCAGTATCCGGATGGGACGGTCGCCGTCGACAAGCTGAACCTGACGGTCGAGGACGGCACGATCACGGTGCTCGTCGGCCCGTCCGGCTGCGGGAAGACCACGTCGCTGCGGATGATCAACCGGATGGTCGAGCCGACCTCCGGGCAGGTGCTGCTCGACGGCAAGGACGTCAGCGAAGGCGACCCGGCGCTGCTGCGCCGCGGCATCGGCTACGTCATCCAGCACGCCGGCCTCTTTCCACATAGGACGGTGCTGGACAACATCGCCACCGTGCCGCTGCTCTCGGGCTGGGACAAGGCGAAGGCGCGCAAGCGGGCCGCCGAGCTGCTGGAGACCATCGGCCTGCCGGTCGAGCTGGGCAAGCGGTACCCGGCGCAGCTCTCGGGCGGCCAGCAGCAGCGCGTCGGCGTCGCCAGGGCGCTCGCCGCGGACTCGCCGGTGCTGCTGATGGACGAGCCGTTCTCGGCGGTCGACCCGGTGGTGCGCGAGGGCCTGCAGGACGAGCTGCTGCGGCTGCAGTCGCAGCTGGGCAAGACCATCGTGTTCGTCACCCACGACATCGACGAGGCCGTCCGGCTCGGCGACAAGGTCGCGGTGATGCGCGTCGGCGGCAAGCTCGCCCAGTACGGCACGCCCGCCGACGTCCTGCGTCACCCGGTGGACGACTTCGTCGCCTCCTTCGTCGGCCGCGACCGCGGCTACCGCGGCCTGTCGTTCCTCCCCGCCGACGGCGTCGAGATCAAGGAGCTGGAGCTGGTCGAGATCGGCTCCGCGGTGTCCACAAGCGGCAGCTGGCGGCTCGCGGTCAACGCGGACAAGCAGCCGCGCGGCTGGCTGGCCCCGGACTCCACTGTGGATGGTGCGCTCACCGAGGAAGACCTCGTGGCCGGCGGATCGCTGTGGGTGCGCGGGACGCCGATCCGCGGCGCGCTGGACGCGGCCCTGTCCTCGCCGGCCAGCCTCGGCGTCGTCGTCGACGAAGAACACCGGGTCCTGGGCGGCGTCGTCGCCCGGCAGGTGCTGGAAGTGATCGAGGCCACGCCGCAGGCGTCATGAGCTTTTTCGACGAGCTCGGCCGGTACCTGAGCAGCGCGAACAGCCGCCTGCAGATCCTCGGGGATCTCGGCGAGCACGTCTACCTGGCGCTGCTGCCGCTGGTGCTCGGCATCGTGCTCGCGATCGCCGCGGGCTGGCTCGGCTGCCGCTGGGCACCGGCCCGGCAGGTGCTCATGGTGCTGGCGAACCTGCTGTACACGATCCCGTCGCTCGCGCTGTTCGTGGTCATCCCCGGCCTGATCGGATCGAAGATCCTCGACAGCGTCAACGTCGTCGTCGCGCTGACGATCTACACGACGGCGCTGCTGGTCCGCCCGGTGCTCGACGCGCTGGACGCCGTGCCGCCGCCGGTGATCGCCGCCGCGACCGCCGTCGGGTACAAGCCGCTGCGCCGGTTCTTCGCCGTCGAGCTGCCGCTGGCCGTGCCGGTGCTCGCGGCCGGCGTGCGGGTCGCGTCGGTCAGCAACATCAGCCTGGTCAGCGTCGGCGCGCTGATCGGCACCGGCGGCCTCGGCGTGCTGTTCACCGACGGCTTCCAGCGCGAGTACTTCTCGCCGATCGTCGTCGGGATCGTGCTGACGCTGCTGCTCGCGCTGGCCGTCGACCTGGTCCTGGTGGGCCTGCGCGCGCTGCTGACGCCGTGGACCCGGGTGGGAGCCGCATGATCACCGACGTCTTCCGCTGGTTCGGCGACCCGGCGCACTGGACCGGCCCGGACGGCATCCCGCAACGGCTGCTGGAGCACCTCGGCTACACGTTCCTGGCGCTGGCGATCGCGCTGGTCGTCGCCGTCCCCGTGGGACTGTTCGTCGGGCACACCGGACGCGGCGGGGTCGTCCTGGTCGGCGCGGGCAACGTGATCCGCGCGCTGCCGACGCTGGGGCTGGTGACGTTCCTGTTCCTGCTCTTCACCGAGAGCGTCACCTCGACGGTCATCGGGCTGGTCGTGCTGGCCGTGCCGCCGATCCTGGCGGGCACGTACGCCGGGCTGCAGGCGACCGACCACGGCGTGGTCGACGCCGCGGAGGGCGTCGGGATGACCGGCTGGCAGCGGCTCTGGCAGGTCGAGGTGCCGATCTCGCTGCCGCTGGTGCTCGGCGGGGTCCGCAACGCCGTGCTGCAGCTCGTCGCGACCGCCGCCGTGGCCGCGTACGTCGGGCTCGGCGGCCTGGGCCGGTTCCTGCTCGACGGACTGGCCATTTTGGACTATTCCGAGGTCATCGCCGGCGCGGTGCTGACGACGTTGCTGGCCATCGTCCTGGACCTGCTGTTCGCGGCGCTGAACCGCGCGATCGTGCCCCGGGGCGTGCGGCTCGCCGCGGCCGGGAAGAAGGTGGCGGCGTGAAACGGCTGGCGGCGATCGTCGTCCTGTTCCTGCTGGCCGGGTGCGGCAACCCGCTGGCCGGCGGCGGCGAGGGCGGCCCTTCGGGTGGCATCATCATCGGCGCGTCCGACGTCGGCGAAAGCCTGCTCCTGGCCGAGATCTACGCCGGGGCGCTCCGGAAAGCCGGTGCCGCGAACGTGACCGTGCGGCCTCCGGTGGGCAGCCGCGAGGTCGTCGTCAAGGCGCTGCAGGACAAGTCGCTGTCGGTGGTGCCGGACTACAGCGGGAACCTGTTGCGGTACTTCGACAAGGACACGTCCGCGACGACGTCGCAGGAGGTCTACGCGCAGCTTCGCCGGAAGCTGCCGCCCGGGTTCGAGGTGCTGGACCAGGCGCCGGCGGAGGACAAGGACCTGCTCGTCGTCGGGCCGCGGCTGGCGGCCGCCGGCGTGAAGACGTTCTCCGACCTCGGGCCGCGGTGCCGTGATCTCGTGTTCGGCGGGCCGGGCCAGTGGAGCAGCCGCTGGAAGGACAAGATCAAGGCGTTGTACGGCTGCGAGTTCAAGGAGATCCGCACGACGGACACGGGCGGCCCGGTGACGGTGGCGGCGCTGAAGTCCGGGGACGTCCAGGTGGCGGACCTGTTCAGCACGTCGGCGACGATCGCGGCGAACGGGTTCGTGCCGCTGGCCGACGACAAGCACATGTTCCCGGCGCAGAACATCGTGCCGCTGGTGGCGCGGGGCACGCTTTCCCCGGCGGAGGTGGCGGCGCTGAACCGCGTTTCGGCGGCGTTGACGACCGAGCGGCTGACCCGGCTGAACGTCGAATTCACCGCGGAAAAGCGGAATCCCCTGGATATCGCCGAAGAATTCCTCGCCGGCTAGTCGAGGGCCAGTTTCACGCCGAGGCCGATGAAGATGCCGCCGGTGGCCACCTCGATGCGCCGCTGGTTCCGCTTGCGCCGCACCCACGCGCCGACGCGGCCGGCGAGGACGCCGACGGCGCCGTCGACGAGGAACTCGAACCCGATCATGATCGCGCCGAGGACCGCGAACTGCAGCCGGACGTGGCCGCGCGCCGGGTCGACGAACTGCGGGAGGAACGCGATGGTGAAGGTGACCATCTTCGGGTTGAGCAGGTTGGTGAGCAGGCCGCTGAGGTAGGCGCGGTCGCTGTTGCGCTCGACGAGCGGCTTGCGGTTGCGGATCGCCTGGACGCCGAGGTGGATGAGGTAGGCGGCGCCCGCCACGCGGACCACGGTGAACGCGACGGGCACGGCGGCGAAGAGCGCCGCCAGGCCCGCCGCGGCCACGGCGACGTGGATGGCTTCGCTGGTGGCGACCCCGGCGGTGGCGAGCAGCCCGGCTTTCGGGCCGCCGCGCATGCCGCAGCCCAGGACGAACAGCATGTCCGGGCCCGGCGTGACCATCGCGATCACGGTGGTGACGACGAACGCCACGAGGAGGTGCGGATCGACCGGCATGGGCCGATCCTGGCACGCCGGCCGGCGGGGGCGAACTGCTTTCCGGGCCGGTCAGCGCGGCTGGAAGAACGCGAGCAGCCGCTCGGCGGCGTCCGGCGCCATCAGCATCTCCTGCATGCGGGCGGACATCCGGGCGGCCGCGCCGGTCCGTTCGAACATCTCGGTCTCGTACTCCTTGACGGCGGTGGCGAAGTCCTGCGGGTGGGCGGCCAGCGCCCGGCCGAGCACGGCGCCGTCGAGCAGGGCCTGGTTGGCGCCTTCGCCCACCGCGGGCATCAGGTGCGCGGCGTCGCCGACCAGCGTGACGCCCGGATTCGACGGCCAGGTCAGGCCGACCGGGAGCGTGGTGAGCGACCGCGGCACGATCGTGTCGTCACAGGCCGCGATCAGCGCGGTGAACCGGGCGTCCCAGCCGGCGAACAGCTCCAGCAGCCGGGCCCGGGCGGCGGCCGGGTCGTCGAACGGGATGCCGCTGGTGGCGAACCAGTCTTCGCCGGTGTGGTAGAAGCTGAGGCCGATGCGGACGCGGCCGTCGCCGTTGCGCTGCGCGGACAGGGACTTCCCGTCGCCGAGCACCCAGTAGTTGCCGCGCCCGACCATGGCCGCGAGCTCCGGGTGGGTGCGGTCGATGTCGGGGATGCCGATCTCGACGGCGTTCTGGCCGAGGTGCTCCGGACGGGCGTCGGTGAGCAGGGCCCGGACCCGGGAGTTCGCGCCGTCGGCGCCGACCAGCAGGTCGTACGGCGCGCTGCGGCCGTCGGCGAAGTGCAGCACCCCGTCGGCGGCGGACTCGTACGCGTGACCCCAGCGCACGGTGCCGCCGGGCAGGGAGTCCAGCAGCAGGGCGCGCAGGTCGGCGCGGTCGACCTCGGGGCGCAGCATCGGGGCGTCGTCGGGCGTGTCCTCCTGCAGCAGCAGCGTGCCGTCCGGCTCCAGCAGCCGCATGTCCTGGCCCTCGCGGCGGGCGATGGTGAGGAACCGGTCGAACAGGCCGGCCTCGCGGAGCGCCTGCTGCCCGGAGTGGATGTCGAGCATGCCGCCCTGACCGCGTGCGTCGCGGGACGGCTCCCGTTCGTACACCACGGCGTGGAGGCCGTGCAGGTGCAGTGTCCGGGCGAGCATCAGGCCGCCCATGCCGGCTCCGACGATGGCGATGGTCATGGCCGCCCTCTCGATACGATGTATCTATCAATACACTGTATCGATCGGGGCGTTGTATTGTCCACGCATGGTGGTGTGGGAGCGGCCGGAGCCGCCGGAACGGCCGGCGCCGGCCCCGCTGAGCCGCGAGCGGATCGTGCGCGCGGCCATCCGCCTGGCCGACGCGGACGGGCTCGAAGCGGTGTCGCTGCGCAAGGTCGCCGCCGCGCTCGACGCCGGGCCGATGCGGCTGTACGGCTACATCGCCACCAAGGAAGAGCTGCTCGACCTGATGGTCGACGCGGTCTACGCCGAGATGAAGCCGGTCGGCGACGGGTGGCGTGCAGTGCTGCGCTCGCTGGCCGAAACCACCCGGCGGGCGGTGCACCGGCACGAATGGCTGGCCGACCTGATCGGCGGCCGTCCCGCGCTCGGGCCGAACGCGCTGGCCAGGGGAGAGGCCGTGGTGGCAGGCATGGGCGACGTCGGCGTCGACCGCGTCATGCCGGTGGTCGACGCCGTGCAGGCGTACGCGATCGGCGCCGTCCGCCGGGAGATCACCGAGCGGCGCGCCGAACGGGCCACCGGCATGGACAAGCAGCAGTGGCAGGTCAGCTTCGGGCCCTACCTGCAGCGGACCTTCGCCACCGGCTGCTATCCCGCGCTGGCCACGGTCATCCGCGACGCGGCCCATTTCGACGCCGACGAGACGTTCCGGATGGGCCTCGACTTCCTGCTCGACGGCATCGCGGCGCACCTCGGGCGCTGACCGCCGGCCTGATGTTCGCGGTCACCTGCTCAGGTGCGCACCGCGGCCGCGACCTTTCCGGCGTCCTCGATGCCCCGTTCCGGCGGCTCGTCCGGCAGCGGCAGCAGCACGACCGAGCCGCTGCCGGCGCCGTGCAGTTCGCGGACCGCCGCGGCACAGGTGTCCAGATCACCGCAGACGGCCAGGCGGTCGATCCACTCCGGACGCAGGGCCGCCGCCAGTTCGTCCACAGTGGACGCCGAGTCGACCAGGGCCAGCAGCTCGGCGGCGAACGGCAGGCCCTCCACCTGCACGCGCGCGCCGGGTGTCAGCGACTCCGCGACGGTCCGGCGGCCCCGTTCACGGTCGCCCAGCGCCAGCCAGTTGTACGTCACGAGCGCGTGGTGCGGTGGCGCGCCGTCCCGGGCCCGGCCGGGGGCGATGCCCGCCAGCGCCGTCCGCACGTACTCGGGTGGGGACGGCTCGGCCAGGATCGTCCCGTCCGCCGAGGCACCGGCCACGGCCAGCGACTTCGGGCGGCGGACCCCGGCCAGCACGGGCGGTACCGAGGACGGCGGGAACACCAGCTCGACCTCGTCCAGGTCGACGTGCCGGCCCGCGGCGGTGACCCGGTCGCCGGCGAGCAGCCTGCGGACCGCCACGAGCGTCTCGTCCAGCGCCGCCAGCGGCGAGGCCGGGTACGCGCCGATCTGCCGCATCCACGACGGCACGCCGTGCCCGAACCCGGCGATCAGGCGTCCGGGGTGCAGTTCCGCGAGCGCCGCCAGCTCCATCGCCGCGATCGCCGGGTTGCGCGCGACGGCGGGCAGGACGCCGATGCCGACCTTGATCGTCGACGTCACGGCCAGCGCCGTCGCGACGGTCGCGATCCCGGCGGCCCAGAAGCAGTCCTCGACGAGCCAGACCTCGTCGAGTCCGGCGTCTTCGGCCCGGCGGGCCAGCTCGACCAGCCGCGACGGCGGTTGCTCGCGGTTGATCCGGACCCCGACCGACGAGCTCGGCAGGTACATGGGAAGCCTCCTCAGAGCCGGGAGAACGCCGGCGCGTATTCGAACGCGCCCGCCTGCGTGGATGTGTAGCCGGTCAGCGTCCGGGCCTGGAAGTACCGGCCCCAGCCCGGGTCGGGTGCGGTGATGGAGAGCGTCGACGCGGCGACGAAGCCGAAGCGCGAGTAGAAGGCGGGCTCGCCGAGCAGGACGACGAGGCCGTAGCCGAGCGCGTCGGCCGCGCCGAGCACGGCGTGCATCAGGGCGGAGCCGACGCCGTGGGCCTGGTGCGCGGGCAGCACACCGACGGGCCCGAGCCCGACGGCGGAGGTGGTGTCCTCCCCGACGCGCGCCCGGCTGCCGCAGAGGTGCCCGACGAGGTCGCCTTCCCGGACGGCCACCAGCGACAACGCGTCGACGAGATCGCCATCGGCGCGCAGATCGTCGACGAGCGGAGCTTCGACCGGCGTGACGCCGGGTTCGCGCCGGAAGGCCTCGCGGTGGATCGCGTGGATGGTCGCCCGGTCGGCGGACGTCGCACGGCGGATCAGCATGCCCGCCACCTTGCCCGGTACGGGCGAGCGGCGAAAGCCGATTTCGGGGCTCGCGGCGGCTGAAACGGCGAAGGCCTCCTCACCGGAGAAACCGGGAGGAGGCCTTCGCCGTGGTCAAGCGATCAGTCGAACGCCTTCGCGATCAGCGCCTTCTGCTCCACCTCGTGCACCTTCGACGAGCCGGCCGACGGCGCGGCCATCGGGCGCCGCGACACGACCTGCAGGCCCGAGAGCAGCTCCGGGAACTTCCGCGGCAGGTTGAGCCCGAAGAACGGCCACGCGCCCTGGTTCTCCGGCTCCTCCTGGACCCAGGTCACCTGCTGCGCGTTCGTGTACCGCTCCAGCGCCGCCACCAGCTTCTTCTTCGGCAGCGGGTAGTACTGCTCGATCCGCACGATCGCGACGTCGTGCGCCTCGCGCTTCGTCCGCTCCGCGACCAGCTCCCAGTACAGCTTCCCGGAGGTCAGCAGCACCTTGCGGATCTTCGACGGGTCCGGCGTCGTGTCGTCGATGACGGACATGAAGCGGCTCTCGCCGGTGAAGTCCTCGACCGGCGACGTCGCGGCCTTGTTGCGCAGCATCGACTTCGGCGTGAAGACGATCAGCGGACGCTGGATGCCGTCGAGGGCGTGGCGGCGCAGCAGGTGGAAGTAGTTCGCCGGGGTCGACGGGACCGCCACTGTCATCGAGCCCTCCGCGCACAGCGAGAGGAACCGCTCGATGCGGCCGGACGTGTGGTCCGGGCCCTGGCCCTCGTGGCCGTGCGGCAGCAGCAGCACGACGTCCGAGCGCTGGCCCCACTTGGCTTCACCCGAAGAGATGTACTCGTCGATGACGGTCTGCGCGCCGTTGACGAAGTCACCGAACTGCGCTTCCCACATCACCAGCGCCTCGGAGTTCGCCACCGAGTAGCCGTACTCGAAGCCGACGGCCGCGTACTCCGACAGCGCCGAGTCGTAGATCATCACGCGGCCCTGGCCGTCGGCCAGGTTCTGCAGCGGCGCGTACTCCTGGCCGGTCTTGCGGTCGATGAACACCGAGTGCCGCTGGGTGAACGTGCCGCGTCGCGAGTCCTGGCCGGACAGCCGCACGAGACGGCCTTCCATCGCCAGCGACCCGAAGGCGAGCAGCTCGCCGAACGCCCAGTCGATGTCGCCTTCGCGCGACATCTTGTGCCGCCGCTCCATGACCGGCTTGACGCGCGGGTGCGGGGTGAAGCCCTCGGGGATGTTCACGAACGCGTCGCCGATGCGCTCGATGACCTCGCGGTCGACCGACGTCTTCACCTTCGCCGGCACCTGCTGCTCCTCCTCGACGGAGGGGCTGGCCTTCGCCGGGTGCTTCTCCAGCTCGCGGACCTCGTTGAAGACGTGCTCCAGCTGGCTCGAGAAGTCGCGCAGCGCGGCCTCGGCCTCTTCGACGGAGATGTCGCCACGGCCGATCAGCGACTCGGTGTAGGTCTTCCGGACCGAGCGCTTCGTGTCGATGATGTCGTACATCGCCGGCTGCGTCATCGACGGGTCGTCGCCCTCGTTGTGGCCGCGGCGGCGGTAGCAGATGAGGTCGATGACGACGTCCTTGTGGAACGCCTGCCGGTAGTCGACGGCCAGCTTGGCCACCCAGTGCGCGGCCTCCGGGTCGTCGCCGTTGACGTGGAAGATCGGCGAGCCGATCATCTTCGCGACGTCGGTGGCGTACTGCGACGAACGCGAGTGCTCCGGCGCGGTCGTGAAGCCGACCTGGTTGTTGACGATGACGTGCACGGTGCCGCCGGTGCGGTACCCGCGCAGCAGCGCCAGGTTCAGCGTCTCGGCCACGACGCCCTGGCCCGCGAAGGCCGCGTCGCCGTGCATCAGGACCGGCAGGACGGTGTAGCCCTCGCCGCCCTTGTCGAGGATGTCCTGCTTCGCGCGGACGATGCCCTCGAGCACCGGGTCGACCGTCTCCAGGTGGGACGGATTCGCGGTCAGCGACACCTTCGTCTCGCCGTCGCCGAACATGCGGAAGTACTTGCCCTCGGCGCCGAGGTGGTACTTCACGTCGCCGGAGCCGTGCGCCTGGCCCGGGTCGAGGTTGCCCTCGAACTCCTGGAAGATCTGGCTGATCGGCTTGCCGACGATGTTGGCCAGCACGTTGAGGCGGCCGCGGTGCGGCATGCCGATGACGACCTCGTCCAGCTCGTGCTCGGCGGCCTTGTCGAGGATCGTGTCGAGCAGCGGGATCGCCGTCTCGCCGCCCTCCAGCGAGAACCGCTTCTGGCCGACGTACTTGGTCTGCAGGAACGTCTCGAACGCTTCGGCGGCGTTCAGCTTCGAGAGCACGTACTTCTGGACCGCGGGGTCCGGCTTCTCGTGCGGGATCTCGACGCGCTCCTGGATCCAGCGCCGCTCCTCGGGGTCGAGGATGTGCGTGTACTCGATGCCGACCGTGCGGCAGTAGGAGTTGCGCAGCACGCCCAGGATGTCGCGCAGCTTCATCCGCTCCTGGCCGGCGAAGCCGCCGACCGGGAACTCGCGGTCGAGGTCCCAGAGCGTCAGGCCGTGGGACAGCACGTCCAGGTCGGCGTGGCTGCGCTGGCGGTAGTTCAGCGGGTCCGTGTCGGCCATCAGGTGGCCGCGCATCCGGAACGCGTCGATCAGCTCGATGACGCGGGCGGTCTTGTCGACCGGGCCCTCGGGGATGTCGGCGACCCAGCGGATCGGCTCGTACGGCAGGCGCAGGCTGGTGAAGACGTCGTCGTAGAAGCCGTCTTCGCCGAGCAGCAGCTCGTGGATGCGCTTGAGGAACTCGCCCGACTCCGCACCCTGGATGATGCGGTGGTCGTAGGTCGAGGTCAGCGTCATGATCTTGCTGATGCCGAGGTCGACCAGGGTTTTCTCGCTGGTGCCCTCGAACGCGGCCGGGTACTGCATGGCGCCGACGCCGATGATGGCGCCCTGGCCGGCCTGCAGCCGCGGCACCGAGTGGTTGGTGCCGATGCCGCCCGGGTTGGTCAGCGAGATCGTGGTGCCGGAGAAGTCGTCGGCGGTGAGCTTGTTGTTGCGGGCCTTCTTGACGATGTCCTCGTACGCCTGCCAGAACTGCAGGAACGTCATGTCCTCGACGCCCTTGATCGAGGCGACGACGAGGTTGCGCGAGCCGTCCTTGCCCTTCATGTCGATCGCGAGCCCGAAGTTGACGTGCTCCGGCGTGACCGCGAACGGCTTCCCGTCGATCAGCTGGTAGTGCCGGTTCATGTTCGGGAAGTCCTTCAGCGCCCGCACCATGGCGTAGCCGATGAGGTGCGTGAAGGAGATCTTGCCGCCGCGGGTGCGCTTGAGGTGGTTGTTGATGACGATGCGGTTGTCGGCCATCAGCTTGGCCGGGACCGCGCGCACGCTCGTCGCGGTGGGGACGCTCAGCGAGGCGTCCATGTTCTTGGCGATGGCCGCCGCGGCGCCGCGCAGCTGCTTCGACTCCGGCTCTTCCTTCTTCGCTTCGGCCTTCGGCTCGGCCTTGGCCGCCGGCTTCGGCGCGGGCTTCGGCTCCGGCTTGGCGGCCGGCTTCGGCTCCGGCTTCGCGGCCGGGGCCGACTGCTTGGCCGCCGACTCCGCGTTCTGGACGGCCTTGGCCGAGGGCTGGGCCGCCTGGCCGTTCGTGGCCGGCTTGGCTTCGGCCTGCTGCCGGGCGTTGTCCGCCTTGGCCTGCGCGTTCTGCGTCGGCTTGAAGTCCGCGAAGAAGTCGTGCCATGCGGCATCGACTGAGGAAGGGTCGGCGAGGAACTGGTCGTACATCTCTTCGACCAGCCACTCGTTGGGGCCGAACTGTGACGCAGGGCTGCTGCTGGACACGGCTTGGGCTCGCCTCTATCCGTCTCGATCTCGATCATGAATCCGCTGATGCGCCTACCAGGCTAACCCCCTCGGTGACGCCGTTGTGATGGAACCGGCCTGTGTGAGGCGTGGCGCACTAGGGGATCGGTCACTGACTCGATCAAGATGTGCTAAGGGAACCTTAAGCGCTGGACCCGGTACAGGGTTCGCGGGCTCTTGCCTCCCGGTTCGCCGACGGGCCGCCGGGCGTTCACCGCGGCGCGGTCCCCTGGGAGGATGTGGCTGGTCGAATGTCCTTCCTTCTGGGACCAGGGCCTGGTACGGCCGCTGGTCACCGAGTCGGGCGCGGTCGTGCTGCGGTGCGACTCGTGCTTCGCGGTGTGGCCGACACTGGCCGACTTCGAAGAGATGGAGTGGGTCGAGCCCGACGAGCCGGACTGGCTGGTCGGCGCCGGCGTGCACGTCCGGCCGGGGACCGTCCGGTGGGCGTCGCGGTCCGACGTCGAGGCGGCGGGGCTGGGATCGCTGAAGTGGCGGGCGCTGCCCTAGCCGGCAGGAAGCTCGTATGGCGGCTCGTACGGCACGAGTTTGACCGCCAGATGGAGCTGGTCGGTGGCCAGGAGCCCGGCGATGTCCCGGATGACCGGGGTGACGTCGGTGATGGCGGTGATCCATTCGCCGAGCAGCTCGCTGCCGAGCCGGATCGCCTGGAAGTTCAGCGCCGTGTGGTCGAGATCTCGCTCCGGGACCCACTCGGCACGCTGCTTGAGCGCTCGCTCGAAGCCGTCGCGGGTGAGGTCGACCGCCAGGACGCGTTCGTGGCCGGGTTTGCTCCCGTTGCCGCTCGCGTAGGCCGCTAGGCGGAACGACGGCGTGATCCACACCGTTTCGTCCCGGCTGCCGAAGGCCTGCTGCTCGAGCGCGGCGTCGGCGACCGCGGGCGAGCAGGCCTGGTAGACCCGGACGGTCGTCTCGGTTTGCGCCGCCCGGACCTGCCGGTCGGGGACCCGCTTCTCTTCGAACATGCCCGGAATGCTCCCAGCGCCCCGGCCGCCCGGCCACGGACTTTCGGTGGTCAGCCCAGAGCCCACAGCCGGGCGTAGTGGCCGTCGGCGGCCAACAGCTCCTCGTGGGTCCCGGTCTCCGCGATCCGGCCGTGGTCGAGGACCACGATGCGGTCCGCCTTCGCCGCCGTCGCCAATCGGTGGGCGACCACGAACGTCGTGCGGCGGCGGGCCACCGTCTCCGTCGCGCGCAGGACCGCTGCTTCCGTCGACGGGTCGAGGGCCGCCGTCGCCTCGTCCAGCAGCAGGACGTCCGGGTCCACCAGCTCCGCGCGGGCCAGCGCCACCAGCTGCCGCTGCCCGGCCGACAGCGACCGGCCGCGCTCACCCACCGGCTGCAGGAAGCCCGCCGGCAGGGCCGCGACGCCGTCCAGCGCGCCCACCGCCCGGACCGCCGCCTCGACCTCCGCGTCGGACGCCGACGGACGCCCGTAGCGGACGTTGTCCGCGACCGTGCCCGAGAACAGGTGCGCCTCCTGCGGCACCACGCCCATCCGGCGCCGCAGCCCGGCCAGCTCGTACTCGCGCACGTCCGTGCCGTCGATGCGGACCTCGCCGCCGGTAGCGTCGTAGTAGCGGGCCACCAGCTTCACCGCCGTCGACTTGCCGGCCCCGGTCGCGCCGACCAGCGCGACGGTCTCCCCGGCCGCGACGTCGAGCGAGAACTGCTCCAGCGCCTTCGCCTCGGCGCCGGTGTAGGAGAAGTCGACCTCCTTGAACGACACCTCGCCGCGCAGCCGCGCCGGCACCGCCACCGGGTGCTCCGCCGCCGGCACCGACGTCGGCGTCCGCAGCAGGTCGCCGATCCGGTTGAGGCCGACGCGGGCCTGCTGGTAGCCGTCGAACACCGACGACAGCTGCTGGATCGGTGAGAAGAACTGCTGCAGGTACAGCAGGAACGCCAGCAGCACGCCGGCCGACAGCGTGCCCGCCGAGACGCGGTTCGCGCCCGCCACCAGCACCGTCGTCGTCGCCAGGTCGGACAGCAACGCCACCAGCGGGAAGTACGTCGCGACATACCGCTGTGCGCGCAGCCGCGAGCGGCGGTACTCGTCGCTGCGCGACGCGAACGCCTCCGCGGAGCGGTCTTCGCGCGTGTACGCCTGGGCGACCCGCAGCCCGCTGACGTTCTCCTGCATGTCCGCGTTGACGACGCTGACCCGCTCGCGGGCCTCGTTGTACGCCTTCGACGCCGCCCGCCGGAAGATCACCGTGGCCACCGCCAGCACCGGCACCATCGCCAGCGCGTACAGCGCCAGCCCGGCGTCGGTGACCAGCAGCGCGGCCGTGATCCCCGCCAGCGTCAGCGCGCTGACGACCGCGGTGGCCAGGCCGGTCTGCAGGAACGTCGAGAGCGCGTCGACGTCCGTCGTCATCCGGGTCATGATCTTCCCGGACAGCTCCCGCTCGTAGTAGTCGAGCCCGAGCCGCTGCAGGTGCGCGTAGCTGCGGACGCGCAACGAGTACAGCACCGTCTCGCCCACCCGCGAAGTCAGCCGGGTCTGCGCGAACACGACCAGCCAGTCGGCCGCGATCACCGCGGCGCCGATCCCGGCGGCCAGCCAGATCAGCCACTCGACACCCGGCCGGACGCCGTGGTCGACGCCGAACTGGTACAGCGCCGGCAGCGCGATCGACGCCAGCGCGTCGGCCGCCACCAGCCCGATCACCACGGCCAGCGGCCAGCGCACCGGCCGCAGCAGCCGGGCCAGCCGGAAGCCGGGGTCCGGCGCGGTCACGTCCACATCGGGCAGCCGCGGTTCGTCCGTCGCCGCGGGCAGCTTGCGCACGCCTTCGATCAGCTCCGGGGTCGGCGGCACGTCGAGGCCGCCGCCCCCGCCGACGAACCCGCTGCTGTTCACGTCACCGCTGCGGCGGCGGGCGGCGTCGGCCAGTTCGTCGACCTCGTCCCGGCTTTCGTCGCGCGGCCACAGCGCCGGCGTGACGCCGTCCTGGCCGCGGTCGAGGCCTTCGCAGCGGTGCTTCTCTTCGACGTCGTCACCCGGGCCCGCGACCAGCTCGCGGAACAGCGGGCACCGCGCCATCAGCTCGGCCTCGGTGCCGACGTCGACGACGCGGCCCTCGTCGAGCACCGCGATCCGGTCGGCGAGCGCCAGCGTCGAGCGCCGGTGCGCGATCAGCAGGGTCGTGCGGCTCGCGGTCACCGAGCGCAGGGTCTCGTGGATCGCCGCCTCGGTGACGGTGTCGATGGCCGAGGTCGCGTCGTCGAGGATCAGGATCCGCGGGTCGGTGATCAGCGCCCTGGCCAGGCCGAGCCGCTGCCGCTGACCGCCGGAGAGGGTCAGCCCGCGCTCGCCGACCAGCGTGTCGTAGCCCTCCGGCAGGGCGCGGATGAACTCGTCGGCCTCCGCCGCGCGGGCGGCCGCGACGATCTCCTCGTCGCTCGCGTCCGGGCGGCCGTACGCGAGGTTGTCCCGGATCGAGGAGGAGAACAGGAACGCCTCCTCGAACACCACGCCGATCGCCTGCCGCAGCTGCCGCAGCGGGACGTCACGCACGTCGAGGCCGCCGACCCGGACCGCGCCCGCGTGCACGTCGTAGAACCGGGGCAGCAGCAGGGAGATCGTCGACTTCCCGGACCCGGCGGTGCCGACCAGTGCGAGGGTCTCGCCCGGGTTCGCGGTCACCGACAGCCCGTCCAGGACCGGCTCGGTGCGCGTGTAGCCGAAGCGGACCTCCGCCAGCTCCACGCCGAGCGGCCCCGGAGGCAGCGGCCGCGCGCCGGGGGAGTCGACGACCTCGGGCTGCGCGTCGATCAGCTCGTACACGCGCTCGGCGCCGGCGCGGGTCAGCTGCGCTTGCACGACCAGGCCGGACAGCATCCGGGCCGGCCCGATCAGCGTCGCCAGGTAGGTCGCGAACGCGAGGAAGGTGCCGAGGCTGATCGAGCCGTTCAGCGCCAGGACACCGCCGATGCCGAGCACGGCGACCTGGCCGGCGGCGGGCAGGGCCGCGGTCGTCGCCGTCGGCACCGCGGACAGCTTCGCCGCGCGAAGCCGCTCCCCGAACAGCCTGCGCGCGGTCCGCTCGAGCTTCGAGACCTCCCGCGACTCCTGCCCGAAGCCCTTGACCACCCGGACGCCGGTGACGGTCTCCTCGACCTGCTGCGCCACGTCCGCCGCGCGCTGCTGCGCCGACCACGTCGCCGGGAACAGGCGCTTGCGGCTGCGCGCCACGATGATGCCGACCGCGGGCGTGACGACCAGCGCGATCAGCGTCAGCACCGGCGACATCCACAGCATCGCCGCGAACGACAGCAGCGCGAAGATCACCGAGCCGAACGACAGCGGCACCTGCATCAGGATCCCGGTGACCAGCTGCAGGTCCGAGATCGCGCGGGAGACGACCTGGCCGGTGCGCAGCGCGTCCTGCTTGCCGCCGTCCAGCCGCGACACCGCGTTGAAGACCCGCTGCCGCAGGTCGTGCTGCACGTCGAGGGCCAGCTTCCCGCCCAGGTACCGGCGCAGGAACGCGGTGCCGAACGCGACCAGCTGCAACGCGACCAGGAAGGCGGCGATCCCGCCCAGCGCCGCCGTCCGCCCCCCCACCGCGTCGTCGACCGCCGAGCGCACCAGCAACGGGCTGGCGGCCTGTACGCCGACGCTGAACACGGCGGCCAGCAGCGACAGCACGACGAGCGCGCGGTGCTCCCACGCCGCGGCCGACAACCGGCGGACCCAGCCGACGGGTGTCTCAGCGCGTGGGAGCTCTTGACGGGAGCGGGGCGGAGCGATGGTCACGTTCCAACACTAAGCGCCACCACCGACAGAATATTTCCCGGAAAGCCGTGAAGGCCGCCGCGGAGTCTCCGAGACGACCTCCACGAACAGGTGAACCTAGGTGATGTCGCGCTTCTGGTTGCCCGCCCAGCCCAGGCCGAAGAACAGCATGGTCCACGCGAAGAAGATCAACGCCGACGCCCACCACGAGATGACGCCCGGCGCGCCCGCCGCGAGCTGCAGGCCCAGCGCCGACCAGTGGTCGACACCGCCGGGCAGGTTGAGGGAGTTGATCCCGAACGCGTCCGCCGCGATCCCGCCGACGATCCCGTTCGCGGTGCCGTTCGGCAGGATCCCGCCCAGGATGTCGGCCGGCCCCCACAGCGCGATCACCAGGACGTTCTCCACGATCAGGAACCACACCAGCAGCAGCACCACCGCCAGCGGCACACTGCGCAGCACCGCGCCGAACCCGATGCCGAACAGCGTCACCAGCACCGAAGCCAGGATCGTCCCGCCCAGCGCGGCCAGCCACTGGCCCGCGCTCGGCCACCGGCCCGAGTCGACCGACGCCATCACCGCGACCGCCGAAACACCGAAGCTCACCAGGCCGTAGATCGCGCCCCACGCCACGTAGGTGAGCATCTTCGCGGTCAACGCCGAGATCCGGTTCGGGGCGGTGAGGAACGTCGTCGTGATCGTCTTGCTGCGGTACTCACCGGCCAGCGCGAACACCCCGAACAACGCCGGCACCAGCTGCGCGATGTTCACGCCGTGCGCGAACGCCAGCAGCCCCACCGGCAGCTTGCTCGCGTCCAGCCCGACCGCGCCCGCGACCTCGCGCGCATCACTCGAACCGATGAAATCGGCGAAGTCGTTGGTGATCTTGCCCCACACGAACGTCAGCCAGAACGCCACCAGCACCAGCGGGATCAGCAGCACCCACCACGTGTTCAGCGACAGCGTCTTGCGGAACTCCGCCTTGATCAGGTTGCCCATCACTGCTGCGGACCTCCCCAGTACTGCTGCTGCTGTTGCTGCTGCGGACCCGGCGGCGGGCCCTGCTGGTAGTGCTGCTGCGGCGGATACCCCGGCGGCGGCCCCTGGTACTGCGGCTGCGGCGGGTACCCGGGCTGGCCACCGGCGTACTGGCCCTGCGTCAGCTGGAAGAACATCCGCTCCAGATCCGCGTGCTCCTCCTGCATCCCGTAGACCGCGATCCCCGCCTTCGCGGCGATGTCGCCGATCTGCTGCACACTCGACCCGGCGACCGCGACCCGGCCGTCCGGCGTCGGCGAAACCCCGGTGATGCCGTTCTCCTGCAACGCCTTCACCAGCGCCGACGGATCCGCCGGCTGCACCAGCACCCGCGACTGCTGGCTCCGGCGCAACTGCTCCAGCGGGCCGAAGTACCGCGTCACACCCTGGCTGATGATCACCACCTGGTCGATCAGCTGCTCGACCTCGTTCAGCAGATGGCTCGACACCAGCACCGTCCGGCCCTGCTCCCGCGCGTACGAGCGCAGGAAGTTCCGCAGCCACAGAATGCCCTCGGGGTCGAGACCGTTCGTCGGCTCGTCCAGCACCAGCACCTGCGGATCACCGAGCAACGCCGTCGCCAGCGCCAGCCGCTGCCGCATGCCGAGCGAGAACCCGCCCGCCTTCCGGTCCGCGGCACTGCCCAGCCCCACCAGGCCCAGCACCTCGTCCGCCCGCCGGTCCGGCACCCCGATCGCCGCCGCGTACACCCGCAGGTGGTTGCGCGCCGTCCGGCTCGGATGGAACCCCTCGTTCTCCAGCACCGAGCCCACCACCCGCGCCGGATTCCCCAGCTGCGAGTGCGGCCGCCCGTTGATCGTCGCGATCCCCGAAGTCGGCGTCACCAACCCCAGCAGCATCCGCAACGTCGTCGTCTTCCCGGCACCGTTCGGCCCCAGAAAACCGGTCACCGAACCCGGCTCCACCGTGAAACTGAGGTTCTGCACGGCGTTCACCGCACCGAACTGCTTGCTCAGGTTCTGCACCACAATCCGGCCACTGCCGTCGTGCATACCGTCCCCTAACGTTCCCGCTGATGCGGCGTCATCCTGCCCTACCCGCGCCACCCGCGCGCACGGAACGCCCCAACCCGCGAAGAGCGACCTTCGTCACGTTCCGCTACCACCCCCGGTGGCCCTCCGTGCTCACCAAACCCCGCTGACCTCGGAGTTCACGACCGTGCCCCGCCCGTCCGTCAGATCATGTTGATAAAGAATTCGTTCGACTTCCCGACCCGGTGGAGCAAACTCCCGCGCGGCCCTCTAAGCTAGGAACCGGCGACCCGCTCCCAGTGACCCCCAGGCTGGTTGAGCGGGTCGCCCTTTCGCTTCTGCTTCGGGCTTCGCCCATCGCCCAGCTCATTCGTGTTGCCCGGGGGGCCGAGCCCCCCGGACCCCCACGGTGCGTCATCCGCCGGTCCCAGCGTGGTCGCGTCGCTGGTCGGCGTCGTTGTTGCACGAAACGGGCCCCTGCTGGTGCAGGGGCCCGCTTCGTTCTTGTCACGCCAGGACTTTGTCCAAGGGCGTGTGGTCCAGGTTGTGGGCCGTTGCCACCGGGGCGTTCGTCAGGGCTCCGTCGTGGGTGTTCAGGCCCTTGGCCAGTGCTGCGTCCGCCTGCAGTGCCTTCTTCCAGCCGTGGTCCGCCAGCTGCACCGCGTACGGCAGCGTCACGTTCGTCAGGCCGTAGGTCGACGTGCGCGGGACCGCTCCCGGCATGTTCGCCACGCAGTAGAACACCGACTCGTGCACCTTGTACGTCGGGTCGTCGTGCGTTGTCGGGCGCGAGTCCGCGAAACAGCCGCCCTGGTCGATCGCGATGTCCACCAGCACACTGCCCGGCTTCATCCGCGACACCAGCTCGTTCGACACCAGCTTCGGCGCCTTCGCGCCCGGCACCAGCACCGCGCCGATCACCAGGTCCGCCTGCAGCACCGACTCCTCCACCGACAGCCGGTTCGACGTCACCGTGCGGATCCGGCCCCCGTACTCCTGGTCGATCTGCCGCAACCGGTCCACGTTCGTGTCCAGGATCTCCACGTCCGAACCCAGTCCCAACGCGACCCGAGCGGCGTTCAGGCCCGCCACCCCACCGCCGATCACCACGACCCGCGCCGGGTGCACACCCGGAATCCCGCCCGGCAACACCCCGCGCCCGCCACTCGGCTTCATCAGCGAGAACGCGCCGACCTGCGGCGCCAGCCGGCCCGCCACCTCCGACATCGGCGCCAGCAGCGGCAACGCGCCGTTCGCGGTCTGCACCGTCTCGTACGCGATCGCGGTCGTGCCGGCAGCCAGCAACGCGTCGGTCAGCGGCCGGTCCGCGGCGATGTGCAGGTAGGTGAACAGCACCTGGTCCCGCCGCAGTCGCGGGTACTCCTCGGCGATCGGTTCCTTCACCTTCAGCACCAGCTCGCCCTCCGCCCACGTCTCGTCGGCGGTCGCGAGCACCTTCGCGCCCGCGGCGACGTACTCCTCGTCGCTGATCGACGAACCGACGCCGGCACCCGTCTCGACGAAGACGTCATGCCCGCGCCCGACCAGCTCGTGGACCCCCGCCGGGGTCAGCGCGACCCGGTATTCGTGCCTCTTGATCTCACGGGGAACAGCGATGCGCACGGTCGGCCTCCTGGGTCGGTCTGGCGGTGGTGCCACTCACCGTGAACCACCCGGACGGCGGTGTCATCGTGCTGTGCGGACATTTCTCTGCCGCAATCATGGTGCCGGGCGAACAAGCTGTTGACCTCGACCGGACTGGAGGTTGCAGCGTGTGGGACATGCGTGCGGTGTGGTTGCGAGAGTTCGGCGGGCCCGAGGTGCTGGTCCCGGGAGACGCGCCGGACCCGGTCCCGGGGCCCGGGCAGGTACTGGTCGAGGTGGCGTTCGCGAACATCACGTTCGTCGAGACGCAGTTCCGGGCGGGACGGCCGGGGCCGTTCCGGGCGGAGCCGCCGCTGATCCCCGGCAACGGCGTCGGCGGCGTGATCAGCGCGGTCGGCGACGGCGTCGACACGGGGCTGGCCGGGCAGCGGGTGGTGACGTCGACCGGCGGCTCCGGCGGGTACGCCGAGCGCGTCGCGGTGGACGCGGCGGCCGTGTTCCCGGTGCCCGACGGGCTCGGCCTCGACGCGGCGGTGGCGCTGCTCGCCGACGGCCGGACGGCGACGGGCCTGATCCGCGCGACGCGGGTCCGGCCCGGCGAGCGCGTCCTGGTCGAAGCGGCGGCCGGCGGCGTGGGCAGCCTGCTGGTGCAGCTGGCGAAGGCCGCGGGCGCTTCGGTGGTCGGCGCGGTGGGCGGGCAGGCGAAGCTGGCGCGCGTGCCGGGGGCCGACACCGTCGTCGACTACCTGGCGCCGGACTGGACGTCGTCGGTGGGCGAGGTGGACGTCGTCTTCGACGGCGTGGGCGGGGAGATCGGCACGGCGGCGTTCGGGCTGCTGCGCCCGGGCGGCCGGATGGCGGTGTACGGGCTGGCCGGCGGTTCGTGGGCGGAAGTGTCCGAAGAGGACGCTGCCGCGCGCGGCGTCACGCTCGTGCGGTCGCTCGGGAGCCCGGCGGACATGCGGGCGTTCACGGAGTCCGCGCTGGCGGAAGGTGCGGCGGGCCGCCTGGTTCCGGTGATCGGCCAGCGGTACCCGTTGGAGAAGGCCGCGGACGCGCACGCGGCCATCGAGTCCCGCACCACGGTCGGCAAGACCCTGCTGATCGTCTGAAAGCCGTGCGTGCCCCGTTCACGGACACTGGGTCCCTGAACGGGGCACGCGCGGCCGTGGGGTCAGGCGCGGTAGGCCGTCCAAGAGCTGTTCATCCGCGTGGCCTGGCCCGCGGTGAACTCGTACATGCAGCTGTCGTAGCTGTAGTCCATGAAGTTGTGCACCGGGTCCTTGCCCGTCGACGTGCAGGTGTCCTTGTTCGCCGGGCAGCCCGACGTCGCCGTCGCCTCGGCCGGGGTGTCCGACACGTAGTCGCCCGAACCGGAGCAGCCGCCCTGGAACGTGTGGTAGAGGCCCATCCAGTGGCCGACCTCGTGGGTGGCCGTGTCGCCCTCGTTGTAGTTCGTCGCCGAGCGGCCCGGGAGGGACTCGTCGAGGACCACCACGCCGTCCATCTTCGGCTGCGAGTTGTAGTTCCACGGGAACGTCGCCCAGCCGAGCAGGCTGTCGCCGAGGTTGGCGGTGTAGACGTTGAGCGCGTTCTTGCCGCCCTTGCGCAACGCGTTCTTCATGTTGCGCTCGGCCGACGTGCCGTCGGTGATGCCGTTGTACCAGGTGGAGTTGTTCGTGTAGTCCGTGCTCACCAGCGTGAAGCTGAAGCCGCTGGACGCGTACGCGCTGTTCAGCACCGAGATCTGCTTGCTGATCGTCGACGCCGGCAGGTTGCCGGTCGAGCCGCTGGTGATCACGTGGAAGTACACCGGGATCGACACCGCCGCCGCGGCCCTGCCGGTCAGCGCCGTGCGCTTGCCGGCGAGCTTGCTCTGCATGTCCGCCTCGACGCGTGCCGCCTCGGCCGGCGAGACGCTGTCGGCGTGGCCGTCCTTGCTGCGGTCCGCGCTGTGGGTGGGGGTGAAGCAGTCGGCGGACGGCGCCGCCACGGCGCTGCCGGTCGCGCTACCCGGGACGACCAGCGCGGCTACGGAGAGCGCGGACACCGCACCCAGTTTGACGGCCCTGCGGAACCTGCTCATGGACACTCCTCTGCGACGACCCGGCCACCGCGGGTGGTGAAGAGAAAATGCGGCACCCGAACCGCCGAATCCACCATCTTTCGGCGGGAAAGGACAATTCGACCGTTCGGCGTAGACCGAGTGAATTAACGTTAACTAACCCGAACGGCGCAGTCAGCTCCAGCGCAGCGCGACCAGCTGGGTGAGCAGCGCCAGCCGGACGTCGGGGTCGTCGAGGTCCAGCGGCACCAGCTCGAGGAGCTTGCGCATCCGGTACCGCAGCGTGTTGGGGTGGATCCGCAGCTCGCGCGCCGCCGCGCGCGGGTCGCCGGGGTGCCGCAGCCACTCGTAGAGCGTCTCGACGTACCCGGCCTTGCCCGACTCGTCGTGGGCGCGCAGCGCACCGAGCGGGCCGAGCTCCGCGACCTTCGCCGCGGCCGCCGCCGTCGCGCCGCGGTGCAGCGTCAGCGCCGTCCAGGCTTCGTCGAAGGCGATCACGCGCTCGGCGACGAGCTCGGCGCGCAGCAGGCCGAGCGCTTCGTCGGCCTGCAGCCGCGACGCCGAGAGGTCGCCGATCTCGCCGGGCGCGCCGGCCGCCGCCCGCGGGGCGCCGCCGCGCCGCGACGCGGGCTGCGCGGCCAGCGCCTGCCGCAGCTCGGCCCAGCCGCCGGGACCCGGCCGGTCCGGCACGACCGCGTAGAGCAGGCCGGCCAGCTCGGTCGTCACCGGGCGGCGCCCGATGCCCTGCGAAATCCGTTCGAGCAGGGCGAGCCGCAGGCCTTCGGCGTCGCGGCCGTCGCCGCCGGTGACCTCGATGACGACCACCCGGTGCGGCTCGTCCGACAGGTCGAGCTCGGCCATCGCCTTCCGCGGGTTCGCCCGGCCTTCGAGCACCGCGCGCAGCAGCTCGGCCGACGCGCGGCGCTGCGCGTCGGTGTGCGCGCGGCGCCGCAGCAGGTGCAGCGCGACGACCGGGGCGGCGTCGGCGAAGGCGGCGGCGCGCTCGTCGGACACCGGCCCGGCGACCACGGCCCACATCGACCCGAGCAGCTCGCCGCCCATCCGGATCGGCACGATCAGCCGCGGCAGCGTGCCGTCGCGCTGGGCGGGGACGAAGATCGTCTGCCGCCCGCGCGACAGCTCGCGGAACACCCCGCGCGAGCGGAACCGCGCGAGGACGTCGTCCGGGATCCGGCGGCCCATGATCGTGGCCACCCGCGCGGGGTCGGTGAGGTCCTGGCGCGCGGAGTAGGCGAGCACGCGCGAGTTGGTGTCCTCGATCGTCACCGGCGCGTCGACCACGGCCGCGACGGCGTCGGCGAGCCGGAACAGGTCCCCGGAGCCGGGGTCGAGGTCCTCGGACTCGTCGGCGAAGGCGTCGAGGACGGTGCGCAGCAGCCACACGAGCTGAGCCCACGACGTCGCGGCGTGCACCTGGACGAGCGCGATCCCGCTGGCCTTCGCGGCCCGCTTCACGGCGGGCTTCGCGGCGAGCGGCGGCTTCAGCAGCACGGCGGCGGCGCCCTGCTCGGCACTCTGCTTGACCAGCCGGGCCGCGTCCTCGGGCCCGGTCGTGGCGACGCCGAGCACGAGGTCGCCGGCCGCGACGGCGCCGCCGGGCTCGGCGATCACGACGTCGGCGACCGCGGGGGAGTCCTCGGGCACCTGGAGCGCGTGGAGCAGCGTCGGCCCCACCCGGTCGACCACGCTGCGCACCGAGACCACCCGGTCATTCTCGCCGAGGAAGCGGTGGCCCGCCCGGCAGGCCGCCTAGCGCGACAGCACCGCGTCCAGGACCTGCCGCAGCGTGCCCGCCGGGTCCTCGACCGGCTCCTTCGCCCGCCACGCGACGACGCCGTCCGGGCGCACGAGCGACGCGCCGCCCTTCGCCAGGCCGTAGCGCGACGCGAACACGTCGTCGTCGACGACGTGGCAGTCGACGCGGAGGCCGGCCGAGGCCGCGGCCGGTTCCCAGCGCGACCCGTCGCCCGCGCAGAGCAGCACCCACGAGTGGCCCAGGAGGTCCACAGTGGACGCCAGACCCGGTGCCCGGAAGCCGGGCCGCCCGGTGGGCGCGTGGACGTCCTCGACGCGCTCGCCGTCGTCCGGCTCCTCCGCCAGCACCGCGGTCGAGCGGTAGCGGAAGCCGAGGGCGATGCCCAGCGGGTCCTCCGCCTTCGTGATCCCCGAGACGTCGAGGCCGGGGTGCATCCGCTGCTTCATGTTGTGCAGCGACGTGTCGACGACCATCCGCGCGTACGGCCGCCGCTCGGCTTCGTAGGTGTCCAGCAGCGCGTCGCCCGCTTCGCCGCGCAGTACCGCGGCGAGCTTCCACGCGATGTCCGCGCCGTCGCCGATCGCCGTGTTGCCGCCCATCCCGCCCGTCGGCGGCGTCACCTTCGCCGCGTCGCCGACCAGGAAGACCCGGCCGCTGCGGAAGCGGTCCGCCAGGCGCGCGGCCACCTCCCACGAACCGGTCCAGACGATCTCCGGGCGCAGGTCCGGCAGGTCGGTGGCGGCACGGATCATCGCCACCAGCCGGTCGTGATCGAAGTCGGCCGGGGTTTCGCCCTTCTCCGGGAAGTAGTCCGGCGCGAAGACGTACCGGTTCGGCACGTCGGTGTTGACGAACCCGGCGGTGAAGTCGCCGTGCTGCAGGTAGAACAGGTCGGTCACGCCGGGCTGCACGCGATCGCCGAGGTCGGCGTCGAACACCACGCCGAGGCAGTGGCTCAGCGCGTCCATCCCGGTGGTGCCGATGCCCAGCCGCTGCCGGACGCCGCTGCGCCCGCCGTCGGCCGCGACGACGTAGTCCGCGCGCACCACAGACCGCTCGCCGGTGTCGCGGTGCCGCAGCGTCGCGGTGACGCCGTCCGCGTCCTGTTCGAGATCGACCAGTTCGGTGCGGAACCGGACGCGCGCGCCGGCCTTCTCCGCGTGCGCCAGCATGATCGGCTCGACGACGTCCTGCCCGGCCATGCCGGCGGGCAGTGTCGTCGTGGCCGAGACGTCGAACTCGCTGCCGTCCTCCACCAGCCGGTGCAGGACGCGGCCCGCCAGGCTGGTCGCGACGGTGATCCGCAGGCCCTGCGAAGCCCGTGGGCTCACCGCGAGGACCTCCCGGTCGATTCCCGCCCAGTGGAACAACTCCATCGTGCGCCAGTTCTGCCCCGCGGCCCTCGGGTGGATCGACGTCCCCGCGTGCCGCTCGACCGTCAGCACCTCCACACCCGCCTGCGCCAGGAACAGCGACGCCGACAATCCGCCCAGCCCGGCTCCCACGACCAGGACCTGCACCCGCTCCGTCATGACTACCTCCATGCCTGTGAATCTCCCTGTATGAATATCTTAGACAGAGAGATATTTGTTTGGCAAGGAGGCTGGTCTCTCAAGTCGTGGGAACGGTTGGGTGCCCCGTCCGGCCCACGTAGCTTCGACCGCGGACGATCCCCCTTGAGCCGCAAGGAGAAACCGAATGAGCGCGGACGACACCTCGGCGTGGTCCTTCGAGACCAAGCAGATCCACGCGGGCGCCGCGCCGGATCCCGCGACAGGCGCGCGGGCGACGCCGATCTACCAGACGACGTCGTACGTCTTCCGCGACAGCCAGCACGGCGCCGACCTGTTCAGCCTCGCCGAGCCCGGCAACATCTACACGCGGATCATGAACCCGACCCAGGACGTCCTCGAGCAGCGCGTCGCCGCGCTCGAAGGCGGTGTCGCGGCATTGGCGTTCGCCTCCGGCTCGGCGGCGACCACGGCCGCCATCCTGAACCTCGCGGGCGCGGGCGACCACTTCGTCTCCAGCCCGTCGCTCTACGGCGGGACGTACAACCTCTTCCACTACACGCTGCCGAAGCTCGGCGTCGAGGTCACCTTCATCGAGGACCAGGACGACCTCGAACAGTGGCGCGCCGCCGTCCGGCCGAACACGAAGTTCTTCTTCGCCGAGACGCTGGCCAACCCGGGCAGCAACGTCCTCGACATCCGCGCGGTCGCCGACGTCGCGCACGAAGCCGGCGTCCCGCTGCTGGTCGACAACACGATCCCGACGCCGTACCTGGTTCGCCCGATCGAGCACGGCGCCGACGTCGTCATCCACTCGGCCACCAAGTACCTCGGCGGCCACGGCACGACGATCGCCGGCGTGCTGGTCGACGGCGGCACGTTCGACTTCGGCAAGGACCCCGCGCGGTTCCCGGGCTTCACCGAGCCGGACCCGAGCTACCACGGCCTGAAGTACTGGGAGGCGCTCGGCCCGGGCGCGTACGCGGCGAAGGCGCGCGTCCAGCTGCTGCGCGACACCGGCGCGGCCATCGCGCCGCTCAACAGCTTCCTGATCCTGCAGGGCATCGAGACGCTGTCGCTGCGCATCGAGCGGCACGTGCAGAACGCGCAGGCGCTCGCCGAATGGCTCGAGCAGCGTGACGAGGTCGAGAAGGTGTACTACGCCGGCCTGCCGTCGAGCCCCTACCACCAGGCCGCGCAGAAGTACCTGCCGCGCGGCGCGGGCGCGGTGCTCTCGTTCGACCTGCGCGGCGGCGTCGAGGCGGGCCGGAAGTTCGTCGACGGCACCGAGCTGCACAGCCAGCTGGTGAACCTCGGCGATGTCCGCAGCCTGATCGTGCACCCGGCCTCGACCACGCACAGCCAGCTCACCCCGGAGGAGCAGCTGGCCAGCGGCGTCACGCCGGGCCTGGTCCGGCTCGCCGTGGGGCTGGAGGGCATCGAGGACCTCAAGGCCGACCTGGAGGCCGGATTCCGGGCGGCCAAGGCCGCACTGTGACGGCTGCGCCCGTCACCGGCGCCTGGCGGGCCGGCGACCCGCCGGGCCGCCGGAAGTTCGTCACCGGCCCCGGCGCGCTCGCGCTGGAGGCCGGTGGCGTGCTGCCGTCGTTCACTCTTGCGTATGAAACCTGGGGGACGCTGAACTCCGACGCGTCCAACGCGGTCCTCGTCGAGCACGCGCTGACCGGCGACAGCCACGCGGCCGGACCCGCCGGACCCGGGCACCCCGGCCCCGGCTGGTGGGACGGCCTGATCGGGCCGGGGAAGGCGCTGGACACCGGCGAATTCTTCGTCGTGGTCCCGAACGTGCTCGGCGGGTGCCAGGGATCCACCGGGCCGTCGTCGCCCCATCCGGACGGACGCCCGTGGGGCAGCCGGTTTCCCGTGGTGACGGTCCGGGACCAGGTGGCCGCCGAAGCGGCGCTGGCCGACGCGCTCGGGATCTCCCGCTGGGCGGCCGTGCTCGGCGGGTCCATGGGAGGCATGCGGGCGCTGGAGTGGGCGGTGTCGCTGCCCTCGCGGGTGGCGTCGGTGCTGGTGCTCGCCTCGACGGCGCGGGCGTCGGCCGAGCAGATCGCCTGGGCGTCACCGCAGCTGCACGCGATCCGCAGCGACCCGGACTTCCACGGCGGCGACTACTACTCGGCGACGGCGGGCCCCCACCGCGGGCTGGGCATCGCCCGGCGGATCGCGCACGTCACCTACCGCAGCGAGCCCGAGCTGGCCCAGCGGTTCGGCCGGGCGTACCAGGGCGCGGAAGACCCGCTGCGCGGCGGCCGGTTCGCCGTGGAGTCCTATTTGGACCACCACGCCGCCAAGCTCGTCCACCGGTTCGACGCGAACAGCTACCTGGTGCTGACCGAGTCGATGAACACCCACGACGTCGGCCGCGACCGCGGCGGCGTGGCGGCGGCCCTGCGCCGGGTGACGGCGCGCGCGGTGATCGCCGGCGTGGACAGCGACCGGCTCTACCCGCTGTACCAGTCGGCGGAGATCGCCGCGGGAATCCCCGGCGCGCCGGAGCCTTCGGTCGTGTCGTCGCCGTACGGGCACGACTCGTTCCTCATCGAGACCGGCCAGATCTCGGCGCTGGTGAAGGGCCTGCTGGGCTAGTACGTCCCCGGACGTACGAACGCGAGCCGCCTCGCGGCGGACGACCGGGCCGCCCCGCCGCGAAATCATCGCCGCATGCGGAAACCAGCGTGGCTGCTCGTCGTCGCGATCGGGTTCGCGGCGGTGCTCACGTACCCCTACCTGGGCCTCGACATCGCCGACAGCCGCCTCCCGGTGCGCGGCGGCCTGCAGTACGCGGTGCTCGTGACGCACATCTTCACCGCCGCCGTGGCGCTCGTGCTCGGGCCCCTGCAGTTCATGCCGAAGGTGCGAGCGAGACGGCGGCTGCACCGGACGCTCGGCCGGATCTACCTCCTCGCCGGCGTCCTGCCGGCGGCGGTGGCCACGGTCCCGGTCGCGCTGTGGTCAGGCCGCCTCCTGACGCAGATCAGCCTGACCACCGCGGCCGTCCTGTGGCTGGTCACCGGCGTCCTCGCGTACCGGGCGGCGCGCCGGCGTGACTTCGCCGCGCACCGGGCGTGGATGCTGCGCAACTACGCGCTGACGTTCCTCGCCGTCACTTCGCGCATCCTGGTGCCGGTGCTCCTGCTGGCCCAGCTGCCCTTCGGCCGAGTCGACCCGGCGAGCGCGCTCACGCTGATCCCGGCCGGGCAGACACTGGGCTGGCTGGTCAACCTGGCGGTGGTGGAAGTGCTCATCCGGCGACGCGGGCGGCCTGTGCCGCCTTCCCCGGCCTAGCCGAGCAGCCGAAGCGGGCTCGGGCCGGGATCAGTCCGAGACGGCTTCCGAGATCCACGGCGCCACCGGCAGGTCGCGGTCCAGGCACTCCACCGACAGCCGGATCGTCCAGCGCAGCGCCTGCAGCACCAGGCTGTCGACCTCGTCCGGCGCCGCGTTCGCCAGGGCGATCTCGACCTGCTCCTGCGCCGCCTCCGTGTTGCCGTGGACCTCCGCCAGCAGCGTCCGGACCGCCGTCCGCACCGGCGGGTCGGCCTGGTCGATCGAGACCTCTTCGCCGTCTTCGTCGAAGACCTGGACCTTGACCGGCGCGCTGCCGCCGTCGCCGAGGGTGGCGACCATCGCGCTGCACTCCCCGAACAGCAGCAGCATCAACGCCTTCGTCTCGTCCGCGCGGGCCTGCGGTTCGACGGCCGTCGGCGCGACCTCGACGAGGGCTTCGGCGTCGTCACCGAGGCTCAGCGCGGTCAGCGCGCGCTGAGCCTTCTCGACGAGCTCCTGCTCGTTCCAGTCCGCATCCACGTGCCCCATCAAACACCAGCGACGGCGCTCGTGGGGATACCTTGATCCGGGTCGGTCATCCGGCGGCGCGGAGGGCACCCAGCGCGAGCCGGGCGAGCAGTTCGGCGAGTTCGCTGTCACCGAGATGGCGGTTGTACGGCGTCGAGTTGATCAGCCCGAACACGGCGTGCGCCGCCGACCGGGCCTCCAGTTCTCCCAGGCCGGGGACCGCTTCGCGGATCACGCGCACCCACACCTCGACGTACTGGCGCTGCAGCGCGCGAACCTGCTTGCGGTCGGCGTCGGTGAGGTTCGCGAGGTTCCGCTCCTGAACGGTGATCAACGACGGATGGTTGAGCGCGAAGCCGACGTGGAACGCCACGAGCCCGGCCAGCCTGTTGTCCGCATCGCCCGGCCGGGCCGCCCACCGCCTGCCGCCGTCGAGCAGGTAGCGGCTGATCGAGTTCAGCATCTCGCCGAGGATGGCGTCCTTGCTGCGGAAGTGGCGGTAGAGCGCGGGGCCGGAGATGCCGACCGCGGCGCCGATGTCGTCGATGCCGACGCCGTGGAACCCGTGGTGGGCGAACAGCTCGGCGGCCGCGGCCAGGATCTGCTCGCGTCTGTTCGCCTTCTCGCCGTTCACCAGGGGTGTGGGGTTGGCCGCCATCCGGCCATATTAGAGCGGGAAGTTAGCGACCGCTAACACCGTTCCCGTCTTCCGGCGTGAGCCGAGTGGGTTACCTACAGGTAGCTAGGGGTTCCTTGTGGGGCTTCCACCTGGTGTGCTTTCCAGGTCGGCTCTGTCACAAAGGAGTGGCCCATGGGGGTTCCGATCCGTCTGTCGCGACGGTTGCTAGTGAGGTTGAGCACGGCTCTCGGGGCCGTCGTCCTGTCCACTCTCGGCGTCACGGGCCTCGCCCAGGCCGCCGGGACCGTCTACGCCGCACTCGGCGACTCCTACTCCTCCGGGGTCGGGGCCGGCAGCTACGGCAGTTCCGGGAGCTGCTACCGCAGCTCCAACGCCTACCCGCAACTGTGGGCCAACGCGCACAGCGGCACGTCGTTCAGCTTCCTGGCCTGCTCCGGCGCCCGCACGGGCGACGTGATCAACCAGGCGAACTCCATCCCCTCCAACGCGACCCTGGTCACGGTCACCGTGGGCGGCAACGACGCCGGCTTCAGCGACGTGATCCAGACCTGCACCCTCGGCAGCGACACGGACTGCACCAACCGCGTCAACACCGCCAAGACCTACGTCAACAACACCCTGCCCCCGCTGCTGACCAACACCTACAACGCGATCAAGGCGAAGGCACCCGGTGCGCGCCTCGTCGTCCTGTCCTACCCGCGCTTCTACACCGTTCCCGGCTCCTGCTGGGTCGGGTTGAGCGACACCAAGCGCTCGGCGATCAACTCCGGCGCCGACACCCTGGCGTCGGTCATCCAGCAGCGCGCGTCGGCCGCCGGGGCGACGTTCGTCGACGTGCGGCCGGCGTTCGTCGGGCACAACATCTGCTCGTCGGCCGACGACTACCTGCACAGCCTGACCTGGCCGGTGATCGAGTCGTACCACCCGACGGTGGCCGGCCAGTCCGGCGGCTACTACGCCCCGCTCCGGGGCGCGATCGGCTGACGCCGCGATCGCACGGAGGCCATCCCGGTCCGCCGGGGTGGCCTTCTCGGCCTTCCGGCCCACTGGACACCCCGGTTAGCGGTCGCTAACATCGGAGCGGAGGTTAACGCCTGCTAACTTCGAGGGAGCCCATGGACACGCCGGTACTGGGGACTTCCGCCGCCCCGGACAGCGAGGCCTACGCCCGCAACGCCACGTCCCACGCGGAGCTGGTCGAGGACCTCCGCAAACGTTTGGCCGCGGCGCGGCTCGGCGGGCCGGAGAAGGCCCGCACGCGGCACGTCGAGCGCGGCAAGCTGCTGCCGCGCGACCGCGTCGACACGCTGCTCGACCCGGGATCGCCGTTTCTCGAGCTGTCGCCGCTGGCCGCGAACGGGCTGTACGACGACGAGGCGCCGTCCGCCGGGATCATCACCGGGATCGGGCGTGTCTCCGGCCGCGAGTGCGTGGTCGTCGCCAACGACGCCACGGTCAAGGGCGGTACGTACTACCCGATGACGGTGAAGAAGCACCTGCGCGCCCAGGAGGTCGCGCTGCACAACAACCTGCCGTGCGTCTACCTGGTGGACTCCGGCGGCGCGTTCCTGCCCCGGCAGGACGAGGTCTTCCCGGATCGTGAACACTTCGGCCGGATCTTCTACAACCAGGCGACGATGTCCGCGCGCGGCATCCCGCAGATCGCCGCGGTGCTCGGGTCGTGCACCGCGGGCGGCGCGTACGTCCCGGCGATGAGCGACGAGGCCGTCATCGTCCGGAACCAGGGCACGATCTTCCTCGGCGGGCCGCCGCTGGTGAAGGCCGCGACCGGCGAGGTCGTCACGGCCGAGGAGCTGGGTGGCGGCGACGTCCACGCGCGCCAGTCCGGCGTCACCGACCACCTGGCCGACGACGACGCGCACGCGCTGCGGATCGTTCGCTCGATCGTGTCGACTTTGGGCCCCCGCACTCCGCGGCCGTGGGACGTGCTGCCGACCGAGGAGCCGGTGGTCGACCCGGCCGAGCTGTACGGCGTCGTGCCGACCGACCCGCGCGTGCCCTACGACGTGCGCGAGGTGATCGCGCGGATCGTCGACGGCAGCCGGTTCGGCGAGTTCAAGAAGGAGTACGGCGCGACGCTGGTCACCGGGTTCGCCCGGATCCACGGCCACCCGGTCGGCATCGTCGCGAACAACGGCGTGCTGTTCGCCGAGTCCGCGATGAAGGGCGCGCACTTCATCGAGCTGTGCGACAAGCGCTCGATCCCGCTGCTGTTCCTGCAGAACATCACCGGCTTCATGGTCGGGCGCGCGTACGAGGCGGGCGGCATCGCCAAGCACGGCGCGAAGATGGTCACCGCGGTGGCCTGCGCGCGGGTGCCGAAGTTAACCGTCGTTATCGGGGGCTCGTTCGGCGCCGGCAACTACTCGATGTGCGGCCGGGCGTACTCGCCGCGGTTCCTGTGGATGTGGCCGAACGCGCGGATCTCGGTGATGGGCGGGGAGCAGGCGGCGTCCGTGCTGTCGACGGTCCGCCGCGACTCGATCGAAAGCCGTGGCGGCGAGTGGTCCGCCGAGGACGAAGAGGCGTTCAAGGCCCCGATCCGCGAGCAGTACGAGGTGCAGGGCAGCCCGTACTACTCGACCGCGCGGCTGTGGGACGACGGCGTCATCGACCCGGCGGACACCCGCACGGTGCTCGGCCTCGCGCTCTCGGCCGCGGCCAACGCCCCCCTGGGTGAAGTCAACTACGGCGTCTTCCGGATGTGAGGCAGATGTTCGACTCAGTGCTGGTGGCGAACCGGGGCGAGATCGCGGTGCGGGTCATCCGCACGCTGCGGGACCTCGGGATCCGCGCCGTGGCGGTGTACAGCGACGCGGACGCGGACGCGCGGCACGTCCGCGAGGCGCACACGGCGGTCCGCATCGGGCCGGCGGAGGCCGCCAAGAGCTACCTGTCCATTCCGGCGATCGTGGACGCGGCCGTGTCGTCGGGCGCGCAGGCCGTGCATCCGGGCTACGGCTTCCTGGCCGAGAACGCCGAGTTCGCGCGGGCCTGCGAGGCCGCCGGGCTCGTGTTCATCGGCCCGCCGCCGTCGGCGATCGACGCCATGGGCGACAAGATCCGCGCCAAGGCGACCGTGTCGAAGGCCGGTGTGCCGGTCGTGCCCGGAGCGTCGGACGCGGACATCCCGGACGGCGGCTTCGCGGCGGCCGCCGCCAAGGTCGGCTACCCGCTGCTGCTCAAGCCGTCCGCCGGCGGCGGCGGCAAGGGCATGCGGCTGGTGCACGCCGAGGCCGAGCTGGACGCGGCGATCGAGTCGGCGCGGCGTGAGGCCAAGGGATCGTTCGGCGACGACACGCTCCTGATGGAACGGTTCGTCACGACGCCGCGGCACATCGAGATCCAGGTGCTGGCCGACCGGCACGGGAACGTCCTGCACCTCGGCGAGCGCGAGTGCAGCCTGCAGCGGCGGCACCAGAAGATCATCGAGGAAGCGCCGTCGGTGCTGCTGGACCCCGCGACCCGCGAAAAGATGGGCTCGGCGGCGGCCGAAGCCGCGCGCTCGGTGGGTTACGTCGGCGCCGGGACGGTCGAGTTCATCATGTCGGCGCACGACCCGGACGAGTTCTTCTTCATGGAGATGAACACCCGGCTGCAGGTCGAGCACCCGGTCACCGAGCTGGTCACCGGCCTCGACCTGGTCGAGTGGCAGGTCCGGGTCGCCGCCGGCGAAGAGCTGACCCTCACCCAGCAGGACGTCTCGCTGCGCGGGCACGCCGTCGAGGCGCGCGTGTACGCCGAGGACCCGGCACGCGGGTTCATCCCGACCGGCGGGACGGTGCTGGCCGTGCACGAGCCGTCCGGCGACGGCGTCCGCGTCGACTCGTGGATGACACCGGGCGCGGTGGTCGGCTCGAACTACGACCCGATGCTGGCCAAGGTCATCGCCTGGGGCCCGGACCGCGCGGCGGCGCTGCACCGGCTCGACCGGGCGCTGGCCGACACGGCGCTGCTGGGTCTCGGCACGAACACCGCGTTCCTGCGGGCGCTGCTGGCCGACGAGGACGTCCGCGCCGGCCGGCTCGACACGGAGCTGGTCGACCGGCGGCTGTCCGAGCTGGTCTCTTCCGACGTGCCGGCCGAGTTCTTCGTCGCGGCCGCGCTGGACCGGTTCCTCGAGCTGCAGCCGTCGGGGTCCATTGTGGACCCATGGGACGTGCCGGACGGCTGGCGCATGGGCGGCTCCGGCGGCGTGACGTTCCGGCTGAAGTCCGGCACCGCGCGCGCGGTGGTCCGGGTGCAGGGCACGCCGTCGGCCGCGACGGTGTTCGTGGACGACGCCGAGCCGGTCGAGGTGTCGGCCCGCCGTGACGGTGACGTCCTGGAAATCCGGCACGCCGGCGGCTTCCACCGGTACCGCCAGGCGTGCGGTCCCGATCGGACGGTCTGGCTGGCCCGCGACGGGCTGAGCTTCCCGTTCGGGGAGCAGGAGTTCGTGCTGTCATCACGCGGCGAGGCCGCCGGTGCCGGGCCGGTCACCAGCCCGATGCCGGGCACCGTGCTCGTGGTCAAGGTCGCCGCGGGCGACGTCGTGCGCGCCGGGACGCCGTTGCTGGTCGTGGAAGCGATGAAGATGGAGCACACCGTCACCGCGCCGATCGACGGCGTGGTCAGCGAACTGCCCGTCCGGGCCGGCCAGCAGGTCGCGCTGGACGAAACCCTTGCCGTTGTCACGCCCCCCGAGGAGCAGCCGTGATCGACTTCCGCCTGGACGAGGAGTACGAGTCCCTCCGCAAGACCGTCGAGGACTTCGCGCACGCCGAGGTCGCGCCCGTGATCGGCGAGCTGTACGAGAAGGAGGAGTTCCCGTACGCCATCGTCGCGAAGATGGGCGAGATGGGCCTGTTCGGGCTGCCGTTCCCCGAGAAGTTCGGCGGCATGGGCGGCGACTACTTCGCGCTGTGCCTGGCGCTGGAGGAGCTGGCCCGCGTCGATTCGTCGGTGGCGATCACGCTCGAGGCCGGCGTTTCGCTCGGCGCGATGCCGATTTACCGCTTCGGGACGCAGGAGCAGCAGGAGGAATGGCTCCCGCCGCTCTGCGCGGGCACCGCGCTGGGCGGCTTCGGCCTGACCGAGCCGGGCGGCGGCTCGGACGCGGGCGCGACGCGCACCCGGGCCACTTTGGACGGTGACTCCTGGGTCATCAACGGCAGCAAGGCGTTCATCACGAACTCGGGCACGGACATCACGCGCCTGGTCACGGTGACGGCCGTGACGGACGTGATGGAGAACGGCCGCAAGGAGATCTCGGCGATCATCGTCCCGTCCGGCACGCCGGGCTTCGAAGTGGCGCCGAAGTACTCGAAGGTCGGCTGGAACTGCTCGGACACCCACGAACTGTCCTTTTCGGACGTCCGCGTCCCGGCCGAGAACCTGGTCGGGCAGCGCGGCCGCGGCTACGCCCAGTTCCTGTCCATTTTGGACGAGGGCAGGGTCGCGATCGCCGCGCTGTCGGTGGGCCTGGCGCAGGGCTGCGTCGACGAGTGCCTCAAGTACGTGAAGGACCGCGTCGCGTTCGGCAAGCGGATCGGCGAGTACCAGGCGATCCAGTTCAAGATCGCGGACATGGAGGTCCGCACGCACACCGCGCGCCTGGCGTACTACCAGGCGGCGGCGAAGATGCTGCGCGGAGAGCCGTTCAAGAAGGAGGCGTCGATCGCGAAGCTGGTGGCCTCGAACGCGGCGATGGACAACGCCCGCGACGCGACCCAGATCTTCGGCGGCTACGGGTTCATGAACGAGTTCCCGGTGAGCCGCTTCTACCGCGACGCGAAGATCCTGGAGATCGGCGAGGGCACCAGCGAGGTGCAGAAGATGCTGATCTCGCGGCACCTGGGCGTGGCCTGAGTCCGTGGGGGCGGTGCCCCCACGGCTACTCGTTCGCGGCCGCCCAGCCGGTCTCGGCGGTCTTCTGGATGTCGAGCATCTGCTTGATGATCTCCTGGCTGCCCTTGACCGGCCAGGCCCACAGCTCCTTGGCGCTGTCGGAGTCGGCGACCCAGTTCTTCAGGAGGTTGAAGGCCTTGGGGTCGTGCTCCTTCAGCCACGTCTCGTTCCGCTTGTACAAGGCGTAGGCGTCGGGCTGGTGCTGCTTGAGCCAGTCCTCGTGCTTCTTGGTCCACGGCGAGGTGGACGGCGGGTTCTCGTTCGCCGTGTGGTAGCTCGACGCGTCGTCGTCCTCGCGCGGCGGTGGGGTGCCCGCGTCCTCGCGGGGCGGGTTCTCGTTCGCGGTGTGGAAGCTGGCGTCGTCGTCGTCCCGCGCCGGGCTCGGCGGCGGGGTGTCTTCGTTGGCCGTGTGGTAGCTCGACGCGTCATCGTCTTCGCGCGGTGGTGGGGTGCCCGCGTCGTCTTCGCGGGGTGGTGGGGTGCCCGCGTCGTCTTCGCGGGGTGGTGGGGTGCCCGCGTCGTCTTCGCGGGGTGGCGGAGTGCCTTCGCGCGGTGGCGGTCCCTCGACCCGTGGCGGCGGTGGCGCGACGTCGTCGGCGCCGCGACCGGCGCCGGCGGCCCCGCTCGCTTCCGGGCGGGTCTTCAGCATCTTCGTGATGTCGCCGATCCGGCCTGCCGACCGGACCGCCTGCGCGAGCACCGCGGCCAGCTTCGAGGCCAGCGAAGTCGCCGTCATCGTCGCCTGCGTGACGCACCACGTGACGCCGGCGACGATCGACGTGCCGAACGTGATCGCCGCCGTCGCCAGCGCGATCAGCATCGTCGAGATGATGTCGCCGAGCACCGTCGTGATCAGGTCGCGGAACAGGCTGCGCACCGCGGCGATGATCGCCATGTTCGTCTGGATGAGGTAGCCGACGATGTCGGTGCCGTGCGCCTTGCTCTCCAGGTCGGCCGCCAGTTCCTTCATGCGGTCGTTGAACGCCTTCGCGCCGTCGCCTTCCCAGTGCGAGATCTCGCCGGTCAGCGACGCCGTCTGGTCGTCGGCGATCTTGCGGATCGACTCGGCGATCGTGTGCACTTCCTGGCTGAGCAGCTGGATCTGGTCCGGGTCGCCCATCAGCATGTCGAGCGGCTCGCGCAGGAAGCTGATGTGCTCGATCAGCCAGCCGAGTCCCGCCGAGATGAGGCTGCCGAGCGGGTTCAGCGCGAACTTCACCGTGTCGACCACGGTCGCGACCGCGCCGAGCCCGATCGCCACGCCCAGCGCGGCCTTGTCGGCGTCGTCGGCCTTCTGGATGTCCTGGCAGCTCTTGATCAGGAACGTGTACGAGTCCAGGAACCCCGCGCCGGAGAACTTGTTCGAGTCGGTGATCACCACGCCGGCGCCGAAGTCGGGCGCCGCCGTCGGGTTGAACGTCTCGGTCACTTCGCGAACACCGCCGCGTGGTCGGCCTCGGTGGCGCTGTACTTCTGCGCCGCGGTCCGGACGTTCGCCGCCTGGTCGGTCATCGCCTTCGCCGCCGACTTGATCTGGTCGTGCAGCACGGCCAGCGCGATCCGCGTCGGCACGCCGAGCGCCTGGCCGACCAGCACGCCGAACGCGTTGATGTCGGCGCCGTTCACGGACTGGACCTTGTCCGCGGCCGCCGTGACGCGGTTCGCGCGGTCGTCGAGGCCGCTCGCGTACGTGTTCAGCACCTCCGGGGTGACGCTGTAGCCGCCGCTCACCAGGGGTTCAACTCCTCGCCGTCGTCGTCCGGACGCCGCCGCGGTGGCGCGGGCGGAGATGGTGGGGGTGCCGGACGCCCCTGTGGTGGCCGCGGGGGCGCCGCGGGCGGTGGTGGCGGCGGAGGCGGGGGCTCGTCCGGCACCGGCAGGAACCGCTCGACGACCCGCATCATCTCCGTGCCGCCGGCGATCGGCTCCAGCGCGGCCGCGACGTCCTTCGACACCTGCCGCTGTGCCTTGCCGTAGGCCTCCATCAGCAACGCGGTGAGCTGCCGCCCGCCGCCGGGCAGCCGCAGCGCGCGGTCGTCGATGCGGAGGTTCTTCAGCGCCCCGTTCGGTGCCACGGTCACCGCCACCAGGCCCTGCGCGGCCTCCGCGGTGCCTTCGGCGTGGGTGATCTTCTCCTGCAGCACCTGCGACTTGGCGCGCATCTCGTCGACCCGCCGCTGGAAGCCGGCGAGCCAGTCCTGTTCGTCCACGGCGTCCTTTCAGCCGTCCCGCTGAGCAACGCCGCGAGGTTAGCCAGCCGCAGTGAACGGAAAGTGGCCGCGGGACGACGAACACGCGGTTGCGGTAAACAGAGGGAATGGACAACATCGTCATCCGATCGGGTGATTCTGGGGATGTGGACACGCTGCTGGGCTTCTTCGACGAGGCCGTCGGCTGGCTCGTCGCCCGCGGCAGCTCGAAGCAGTGGGGGACCGAGCCGTGGAGCCGCGTGCCGAAGCGCGTCGAACGGGTCAAGGGCATGGCCGCGGACCCCGGGCTGCGCGTCGCGGTGGTCGGCGGCGAGCCGGCCGGCGCGCTGATCGTCTCCGAGGAGCACGACCCGCACGTGCCGCCGGTCGACGAGCGTGAGCTGTACATCCGGCTGCTGATCACGTCGCGGCGGTTCGCCGGGCGGCGCGTCGGCGGGCGGCTGATCGAGTACGCGCTCGACGAGGCGCGCCGGCGCGGCATCTCCCTCGTGCGCGTCGACTGCTGGGCCGGCGGCGACGGCGACCTGCAGCGGTACTACGAGAGCCATGGCTTCGAGCCGACCGTCCGGTTCACCGTCGGCGACTGGGTCGGGCAGGTCCTCGAGCAACGCGTGGGGTAGCGCGATCGCGGGCGGCGAGCGACACTGTTGACGCGTTGCCAACAGACGGAGGAGTCGCCATGGCCGAGGAGCTCGCGGGCAAGGTCGTCGTCATCACCGGCGGCGGGCAGGGGATCGGCGCGGCGACCGCGTCGGCACTGTCCCGCCTGGGCGCGCGGGTGGTGATCGGCGACCTCGACCAGGTCCGGGCCGAGAAGACCGCCGCCGGGCTGGGCGCCGAGGCGCTGCCGCTGGACGTCACCGACATCCGCGCGTTCACGGCGTTCCTCGACGAGGTCGAGCGCCGCCACGGCCGCATCGACGTCCTCGTCAACAACGCGGGGATCATGCCGCTCGGCGAGCTGGAGCGGGAGAGCGACGCGACGACGCGGCGGCAGCTGGAGATCAACCTGCACGCGGTCATCCACGGCACCCGCGAAGCGATCAAGCGGATGCGGCCGCGCCGGTCCGGGCACATCGTCAACGTCGCGTCGTTCGCCGGCAAGGCGGGCTTCCCGGGCGCGGCGACCTACTGCGCCACCAAGCACGCCGTCGTCGGGCTGTCCGAAGCGGTGCACCTGGAGCTGCACGGGTCCGGTGTGCACGTTTCGTGCGTGATGCCCGCCATCGTCCGGACGGAGCTGGCGAGCGGGCTCGGCGAGGCGAAGCTGTTCAAGTCCTCGCGCCCGGAAGATGTGGCCGACGCCATCGTATCCACGCTGCGCAAGCCTCGTTTCGACGTCTACGTCCCGCGTTCGGTGGGAACTATGGGCAAGCTCACCCGGCTGCTGCCGCGACGGGCGGGCGAAGCGCTCTCCCGCGCGTTGAAAGCGGACCGGCTTTTGGCTTCAGCGGCCCATTCCCCGGCTCGCGCGGAGTACGAGGCGCGGGCCGCCGAGAGCGCTCCCGGAGCCGTCCCGGAGTAACTCGGACGGCCTAGCGACTGTCCGATTTGGACGTGGCCGGTATTGAGTCCACCGGCCGCACCCGGCAAGATTGGGCGGAGGTGTCCGCCGGGGGACGTCCAGGAGGCTCGAGGAAGATGGTTTCACCGCCCGCACGGCTGGCCGCCGCGGCGTCGAACGTGGTCGGCAAGGTGCTGCACGGCGGAGTCGCCGACCTGCGCCCGATGCCGCGGGTGCTGATCGACCAGGGACCCAACCGCTCGCTGTACCGGATGACGCACAGCAGCCGCCCGGTGTCCGGGCCGCCGATCCTGCTGGTGCCGCCGCTGGCCGCGCCGGCGATCTGCTTCGACCTGCGGCGCGGCTGCAGCCTCATCGAGCACCTGGTGGACGCCGGGCGCAACGCCTACCTCGTCGACTACGGCATGGTCGCGTTCTCCGACCGGCGTCTGGGCATCGAGCACTGGATCGACGAGGTGCTGCCGCGGGCGATCCGCAAGGTGAGCGCCGACGCCGGCGGGCAGCCGGTGCACCTGGTGTCGTGGTCGCTGGGCGGGATCTTCTCGCTGCTGGTGAACGCCGACCAGCCGGAGCTGCCGATCGCGTCGATCACGGCGATCGGCTCGCCGGTGGACTTCACGGCGATCCCGATCGTGGCGCCGTTCCGCCCGCTGGTCGACCTGACGCGCGGCCACCTGCTGACCCCGATCTACCGCGCGTTCGGCGGCGCACCGTCCTATTTGGTCAGCCGCGTCTTCCGCGCGACGGGCATCAGCAAGGAGATCACGAAGCCGATCGCGATCCTGTCACACCTCGATGATCGCGACTACCTGGCGCAGATCGAGGCGGTCGACCACTTCATGAGCAACATGTACGCCTACCCGGGCCGCACGTTCGGCCAGCTGTACCACCGCCTGTTCCGCACGAACGACCTGGCGGAGGGCAAGGTGGACCTGAACGGCCGGATCATCTCGCTGTCGGCGGTCCGCGTCCCGACCCTGGTGGTGGCGGGCGAGAACGACACGATCGCCCCGAGGCCGTCGGTGGAGCGCGTGGTGGAGCTGCTGGACAAGGCCCCGGAGGTCCGCTTCAAGACGGCACCGGGCGGCCACCTGGGCGTCCTGACGGGCCGCAAGGCCCGCGACACGACATGGCGCTACCTGGACGAATTCCTGGACGACCAGATTTCTTGAGCGCGCTGAGGGCCACCCCGGATCGGAGTGGCCCTCAGTCGTTCACTTGAGTTCGGCGCTCGTCTTGCCGAGGATCCGACGAGCCACGATGAGCTGCTGGATCTGCTGCGTCCCCTCGAAGATGTCCAGAATTTCTCAGCTGGATTTCGTCGACCTCGCTCGTTTCGCCGTAAACGGCCTCTGAGCTGCGCTGATGTGTCTCGTTAATTCTCGTCGTCTGTCGCTGCTCCCGAGCCTCTGACGGCCTGGAGACGGCCTGGCGGGCCCCCGCCACACCCTGCCCTGCATCCCGATACGAAGCCTCCACGCGGCCGGTGGTGCCGGGTCAAGACACGCTTCATCGTCTTGACGCGGTGCTACCGGCCGTTGTCACGATCAGGCGTCGGGATGGAGGTCCCCCACGACGGAGCGTAACGGAGATCGAGTCACGAACGACTGGTCCGTCACCACCGCATGTAGAGGGAGGTCGACGTTGGCTCAGGGGACACGTGTGCCGCCGCCGCGCGGCGCTACGCCAGGTGCCCCGCTGGCGGCCGCACCGCCCGGCCGGCGGGCGGAGCGGAGCGGCAGCCCGCCGTGTCGGAGGCGGATGCGGTCGCCCAGGCGAGGGGCTACGTAGGCGACAGTCGCGCCGCCATCGGCGGCGTGGCCCTTGATCCCATAGAGCGAAGTTCGGCAATCACCAGATGTGCGTGTTCGAGAGGGGGCCGATTGTGGCAACCAGGCAAAGGAAGAAGACTGTCCAGTTCTTCGAGGTGGTCAATTCCGATGGCAGTAGGATCGAAAATGGGTCCCTTGACTGGCAGGAGATTCTATTCGATCTTTCGAGGCAGCATATCCGTGACCGTCGGCACCGGATTGGCGGAATTGATCATTGGGGCCAAATATATCCATATAACGGGGATGAGCACTTCATTCTTGCAAAGAACCGTGAGGATGGAGTTTCTTCTTTTGATATCGAGAACGAAGAGTTCATTGACTCGGAAACTCAGGCTGGCAATCCGTATGTAGAGCTTACGATCATAAAGTTCATCCCCGGTACGAATCGATTCGGTCTCGTGTTAGGGTCGGGTGCTTCGTCGAGGGCTGGCACGTTTCAGATATGGCTTAACGAACATCGCGTATTTGCTGAAGAGATTTCGGTCAAGCCTCTTGTGAGTAACCGCGTCCTTGAGAAGATTCAAGGTGCCCAGCAGGCGAAGTTGTTGAACGTTCGGTTGGAGCGTGATCAGGCGGCTGCCGTCAGTGAGGCCAATGGCCTATATGGCGCCGTGCGGGCAATAACTGCCGTACATGGAAGCGTGGATGTCGAACTGATCCTTCGGGTTAAGGGTCAAGTTGATAGTCGTCATGATGACGAGCGAATTAGCATTTTGAATACGGCGCGATCTGTGATCAATACGCAATTCTCGAAAGCCATGGTCGAGCTCGTGCAATTTGATCAAGAGGGAAAGCCGGAAACCGAAACGGTCAACTTCGTGAATGATCTTCTTTCGAAGAAGATGAAGGTTAGCGTGACCGACGAGGAGGGTCACCCGGTCCGCATCCCGTCGGCTATAGCTGCCATAGATCGAGCTATTGACGATCTGCAGTCGGAGTTTGACGCTCTGTAGTGGCTCAAAACTGTCGGTGCCCCCGGGTAGATTGCAGGAGGAGAATGACCGGGTGGTCGGGCGGGAGGACGAGTCATGGTTGACGAGGGTGAAGAGTCGGTCGGTGGTCGGGTTCTCAACTTCTGGTCGAACCATCCGCTGGTTGATCTCGCCGCTGTCGTGGCAGTGTTCGGGCTGCATATCTGGATCGTTGTCAAGTTCGGAATAGGCAAGATGCTCCCGTGGTCTGACTCGCCACAGCGTTTGTCTGTCTACGGTGCTGGCGCCGGGATGATGTCTCTGATCGCGGGTTTCGCTGGAACTGCGGTGGCGCTGTATGCCAGTTCGTCGGGGCCTATGGCTGTGCGGTTGCGTAAGAAATTTGCTAGAGTGATTAGGAGAAGCTGGGTAAGTATACTAAGTTGGCTGCTTGCGGGTGCACTTCTCTGCATATTTGCGATGACTATAGAATCTAAGGATTCGTCTAACTTTTCGCAGTGGATTTTTGAGTTCTCTTCGTTGATTGCCGTTACGAAATTTGCCAGATTGATACTCTTATTCAATATGGCTTTGGGGGTCTCGGATAGTGATGCTGCGAAGGCTGATGTAAAGAGTAAGAAGACGCCTCAATGGTTGCCGAGGGCTCCGGGTCAATCTTCGGATCAGGAGAAGTAAGTCTTTTCTCCCTTGGTGGTGGCATGCTCAATCCTGATTAGAATTGATGGATGAACCTTCATCTCGAAGACGCGATGGATGGGGATCCAGAGTACTTCTTTACTTTCACTACTAGTAGTTTCGGTTCCGCCGGTCGCCTGAGCTCGGAAGCAGATGGAGAACTCCTGGCGTACCTCGCCATCGTCGTAGGCGATCACGTGTTTAGGGTTGGAATACACGCCGATCACCTCAGTTACCTGGCATTCTATGCCGGTCTCCTCGCGAACCTCTCGGACCGCTGCTTCGGCCAGGGTCTCGCCGAGTTCCAGTTGGCCGCCCGGGATCGAGTACAGGTCGTTGTCCGTGCGCCTGATCATGAGGATGCGATCTTCGTCGTCCTGGATGAACGCGGACACTGCTACTGCGATGCTGTTGGCTTTGGGGGCGTTCGGGTCGTTGTAGTAGTCGACGCGGGTCATGCTGCCTCCTAGAAGGTGGCTGGCTTGGCGAGGTTCCAGACTGACTCGAAGCTCTCTGAGTAGGTCTCGAAGAGGTCCCCGGCGGAGAGTCTCCGCAGGTGGAGGGACGGGGCGTGGGCTCCCTGGAACCCGTACACGTGCGTGTTGATGATCATTTCGTCGTCGAAGCGGAAGATCGAGTTGTAGAGCGTGGTGTTGTGGAACCGCATCTCCGCCCCGTCGACGCCGACCAGCGGCCGGTAAGACGCTAGGGCGTTGCGGATGCGCGCTGCGAGCGTCCCGTCGCCGAGTTGTTCTTCCTCGCCGCGCAGGGCGACGCTGTCCCCCTCGGGGTCTCCGAACGCGAGCCGGATTCGAGTGCCGGCTGCTGCCTTGGCTGTCAGGTCCTTGATGAACCGTGGGCGTTCGACCAGGAACAGTGCCGCGTGTACCAGGATCTCGACGGTCTCCGATGCTTCCTTGATCAGCCGGTCCCACAGCTCGACGGGGACGGCGTTGCGGTGCGGGAAGACCTGCACAAGCTCGGCGGCGGCCGTCTCGGCCTTGCGCTCCGGGGCGACGGAGTCGGGCCACAGGTAGGTCTCTGACTCGCGCGCCATGGCGGCGATCTTGTGCCGGTGCTTGGGGTAGGGCGTCCGGTTCTTGGTGATCCAGCGTTCAACGGTCTTCTGGTCGACCCCGACGGCCTTGGCGACCTGCTCCAACGTCAGGCCGTTGCGCAGTAGCGCGTCACGCAGGCGTTCGTTCGGCATCGTCACCCCTTGGGACGTGTAGGGACGTCTTCGACGGTACCAGGGACGTCCCAAGATGTCCCGCCACGTGGTGATCACGTCCCGCGTTTTGGCGGAGTCTTGGTGTCAGGTTGCCGGGGCAGGCCCGGTGGCCAGGACACCGAGGAGGTAGGCGTGACCATTGAAACCGCCGTCCGGCCGGCTGGCTTGGACAAGCGGGCGGTACCTCGCCGACGTGCGGCGTAGGCGCGGCGTGGCATGCGCGACACGGTTCAGATCCACGTCACGGCTGATCTGCCGATTCGTGTCCGGGCACTGACGTACGCAAACCGCGCGGAAGTCCGGTTCGGCAAGGCGTTCCCGGTGGTCCTGCTCGTGGACTCCGACGCCATCGCCGTACTGCGGAGGGAACTGGACGAGGTGAGCGCGGCACTGGACGCCGCAGCGGCACGAGGCGGAGAACCGCCCGAAGAAACCAACTAACAGACGACACAAGGGATTCAGCATGGCTATCGACAAGGGACACCGGTTCGGGATCGACTTCGACGACGCGTTTCCGCAGGGCTTGGTGATGGTGGGCGAGGTGTCGCCGGACAACGAGTACCAGTCGCGTGAGGACCGGGCTGCCAATCGCCCGGTGCGGCAGCGGGTCGACGAGGTGACCGGCAAGCGGCAGTGGAAGGTGATGGTCACCGACCCGGCCGAGACGCGCGCGAAGCGGGCCTCCTTCGAGATCACGCTTCTCGCCGACGTCCAGCCGGTGCCGACCACCTCGGAGGCGTTGCCGGGGATGCGCCCGATCGAGCTGGACGGCCTGACGGCGGAACCGCGTGTGGCTGGGCAGGGTGAGTTCAAGTACCAGTCCTACGTGTTCCGCGCGACCGGCTTCAAGCAGGCCACCAGCAACGCGAAGCCGTCTCGGTCCGGCGGGGCGAGTGAGACGGCGAAGGCGGCGTGAGAGGGATGGGCTTCCGCGAGCGGGTCGAGGCGTGGGAGCAGGCGTATCGGGACTACATGGCCGCGTGGGAGCACGGCCGTGCGGTGCTGTCGCCGGTGAGTGCGACGAACACGGCGAATGCTGCTCGGCGGGTGTCGCGGGCGTGGCACGAGCTGGCGCAGGTGCGCGGGTTGCCGTGGTGGTGTGTGGCGGCGCTGGAGTCGGCGGCCGAGGGGTTCGCCGACCTGGCCCGGGAATGGGAACGACATGACGGCGACGTGGGACGGGCTGGGACTCCGCTGGACGGTCGGCGCGGGGACCGAGGTGACGGTGGAGGAGACCGGGACGGGCGCGTCACATCCGCCGGTCCTGGTGCTGGCTGGTGGGCTGTGCGTGGTGACGCTGGTGCCGCCGGAGGACCAGACCGCGTGGACGGGATGCGCGGTGTTCCTGCGCCGGCTCCGCGACCACGCCGAGGAACTGGCGGCGCTGCTGGAAGCCCGCGCGGAGAGGCGTGACCGTGCGCAGGGGTGAGCCGAAGACGCTGCGGGACGCCCACGAGGTCGTGATGGACCGCCGGCCACCCAACGACGCCAACCCGTCGGTCTGGCTGGCGTTCCGCCTCGGCAACGCGCGGCTGTACAAGGCGATCGCGGACGTCGACCGGGGTCACCACCACGAAGCGCTGTACTGGGCCGGATACGAGGAACGGAAGGCGGGTGAGATCTCGGCGGAACTCCAGGCGGGAGGGACGCCTGCTGATTAGTCGCATGTAGACAAGCAAAAAGTCAACAATAGTAGCGAAAAACGCACGCGATGACGTGCGGCGATGAAGCACGTCCTGTTGCCGGTGCGTGTGATCCGTTAAGGCGCAGAAGCGGAACCTGGCTACCAACCTTGCCGCTCCTGCGCTGTCCACAACCAGCGGAAGTGAACAATGACAACGCTAAACGACGACAACCGGCGAGCGTCAACGGGGGTCACCCGAACGCGCTGCGCCTCCTGCAAACGATTCGCCAAACTCCTGCCTGGCGAGACCCAGTGCGCTCCCTGCTTGGGAATGCTGCCGCTGGACCTCCGTGTAAAGCGGGGTGATCGGTGATGTCGGCAGGCTTCGCGGTAGTGGCCCTCGCTGGGCTGGGGCTCGGTGTGTGGTTGCTGCACAAGATCGGCCGCGCCCTAGCGTCCGTGGTCGAAGGTCTGGCTGCGGCGGCCGTGGTGTTCGTAGCCCTGTGGTGGCTGTGCAAGGCCGTCGTGTGGATGCTCGCGCAGGTCGTAACCCGGTGGCGGACGAGTCTCGTCGTGGTCGCGGTCTACGCCTGGTGTGAGCTGTTCGGCTGGCTCTCCCTCGCACTGACCCTGGGCGGTGTCGCTGCGGTTCTGCTGACGTGGTGGGCGATCGACGCGGTCTCGTTCGACCAGTGGTGCTGGCGGTTCCTGCGCTCGTGGTGGGCTCGGTGGGCGCTCTATGGCCGGAAGCTGCCGGAGTGGCTGCACGCTTGCGGCTTGTCAGTGCGGGATGAGGCGCTGCCGGTGGTGGTGAACGTGAACCTGGTCGGTCGTCGACGCGCGCTGTCTCGGTCGACGTCGAACCGGGCGAACGCGCGGATGCCGAAGGTGCTCGGCGTTCGGTCCGGTGCCTCGTGGGATGAGGTGCGCGTGGAGCTGGTGGCCGGGCAGAAGCCGGAGGACTTCGACGACGCCGCCCGTGCCTTGGCCGTGGCGCGGAAGGTCGCTCGCTGCCAGGTCCGCGAGCTGGCCCCCAACGTGGTCTCGATCGACTTCCAGCGGCGTGACCTCCTCGCCGGAGGTGTGGCCGGCCCAGAGGTTCCGGTCGGCGTCGACTCGACGGGGGTGGACCTGCGCAACGTCTGGGCCGGTCGGACCGAGTACGGCCGTGACTGGCGGGTGCCGCTGCTGGGCTCGGGTGCGCACTGCCTGACCGCCGGTGCCTCAGGCGCGGGCAAGAACAGCGTGATGTGGTGCCCACTGGTCGCTGCTGCTCCGGCGATCCGGGCCGGGGTGGTGCGCATGTCCGGGATCGACCCCAAGGGCATGGAACTGGCCTACGGGCGCGGCATCTTCTCCCGCTACGCGGTCGGCGGCAAGGACGCCATCGAGCTGCTTGACGGCCTGGTGGAGGAGATGGAATCCCGCAAGCGCGCGTTCGCCGGTCGGTTGCGGACGATTCCGGTGTCGACGGAGTATCCGTTGGAGCTGCTGGAGTTCGACGAGATCGGTGCGCTCACGAAGTACACCGACCGTAAGACCCGTGAGGCCATTGTGGAACGCGTCGCGCTGCTGACCACCCAAGGGCGGGCGCTGGGGGTCTCGGTCCGTGGCTACGTGCAGGAGCCGACCAAGGACACCGTGCCGGTGCGGGAGCTGTTCACCCGGCGGGTGTGCCTGCGAGTGACGTCCAAGACGCACGTCGGGATGGTGCTCGGTGACGGGGCGTACGAGCGCGGGGCGTGGGCGAACCGGATCGGCGACTCGGAGGCCGGTGTGGGCTATGTCTGGGGTGAGGGCATCCGCGAGCCGCTGCGCGTCCGTGCTGGGTGGGTCTCTGACAGCACCGTGAAGGCGATGGAGCAGTACGTCACCAACGGAGGTGTCGCGGATCTGCGACACGGCGGTGAGGGGGTGGCCGCGTGAACCGGCTGATGATCTTCCTCGACGCGATCCGCGATCACCTGGACTCGTATCAGCTGCCGCCGGTCGCGACGGTCGACATTAACGCCTGGTCGAGCCCGATCAAGGTCCAGCTCGATGCGGATGGCCTGTCCGAGGTGTCGCGGGCACTGCTGGTCTGGGCGCATACGCTCGACGACGTCTCGGCCCAGTTGTGGCGGCTGCGGGACGGGAGGTGGGTGCACCTGTCGATCACCGGTCGGACACCCTGCGGCATCCCGGTCCGCGTCTTCGGCGTGGTTTCGTTCGAGCCGAGCACGTTCCCCGACCTCCCGGCCGGGGCGAAGCAGGACATGCCCGTCTATCTGCTGCGTGGCTGGTCGACACCCGGGGAGGTGGCAGCCTGATGAGCGAGACACGCGCGGAACGGATGCGGACCCCGCTGGCAGCTGACGTGATCCGGGCGACGGCGGAGAAGCACGGCGTCTGCGTCCGGCCGTTCACGATGGAGGTCGGCGACACCACGACCGGCGAACTGCGCTACGTGCCGGTCCCGTGCGGGTCCACGGTGGAGTCGGTGTGTCTGCCGTGTGCGCGGAAGGCGAAGGCGCTGCGGCAGGCCCAGTGCCGCGAGGGCTGGCACCTGACCGAAGAGCCTGTCCTCACCGCCGAGCCGCCGTCGGAGGATTACAAGGAGCTGCTGACCTACCGCGCTGATCTGGTGGCGGCGTACCGGGACGTGATCGAGCACGACCAGGCGGAGGCGGAGGAGTTGCGGGATGAGGTCGCCGGGGTCGATGCGGAACTTCGGCAACTCGGGATGCGGGGCCGGCTGCCCGCCCTCGACGTCCCGGCCAAGCGGGCGATGAAGCGGTCGACGAAGCGGAGGCAGGATGCTCCGAACCTGCCTCGCCGGAAGGTCGCGAAGACGACGGTTGGGCGGGAGTACGCCGGACGTTTCCGGCCGTCGATGTTCGTGACCCTGACCTGCGACACCTACGGGCCGGTCCGTGGTGACGGCTCGCCGGTCGACCCGTCCCGGTATGACTACCGGCGGGCGGCCCGGGACGCGGTGCACTTCTCCGCGCTGGTGGACCGGTGGTGGCAGAACCTGCGCCGGGTCGTCGGCTGGGACGCGCAGTACTTCGCCACGGTCGAGCCGCAGCGTCGGGCCGCTCCACACCTGCACGCCGCGATCCGGGGCTCAGTGCCGCACGACGTGATTCGCCAGGTCACCGAAGCCACCTATCACCAGGTCTGGTGGCCCGCGCATGACGAGATCGTCTACGCCGATCGCCTGCCGGTCTGGGACGGCCCTGACACCGGCTTCGTTGATCCGGAGACGCGCGAGCCGCTGACTCGCTGGGACGACGCGGTCGAGGCAGTCGAGGATCCGGCGCACGTCGTCACCTTCGGACGGCAAGTCCACTCGAAGGGCATCCTTGGCGGCACCGAAGAGGCCGGCCGCCACATCGGCTACCTGACCAAGTACCTCACCAAGTCCACCGGTGAGGTGGTCGAGGCAGACAGCGCGGCCCAGGCCGATCACCACGACCGACTCCACGCCGAGCTGTCGGTCACGCCGTGCTCGCCGCGCTGCGCGGTCTGGCTGCTCTACGGCATCCAACCCAAGGGCGTCACGGGCAAGACCACCCCGGGGCACTGCAAGGGACGGGCTCACCGCCGGACCACGCTCGGCCTGCCCGGCCGCCGTGTCCTGGTCTCGCGGAAGTGGTCGGGCAAGACGCTCGTGGACCACAAGGCCGACCGGCGGGCCTTCGTGCTCCAGGCGCTCGCGGCGGTCGGGATCGAGAAGCCGGAGGTCGACCGGTCACAGCAGGTGTGGCGGAAGGTCGAGCCCGGAGACCCGCAGGTCCCGCCCCGGCCACACCTGGTCATGCGCGCCATCGCGGAGCGGATCACGTGGAAGGCCGAGTACGACCGGGCGCTACTGGCAGCGGAGAGACCTCCAGAAACTTCGGCAACTGGACTCGCGGCCTGATCAAAAGGGGGAGCACATGAACAACGTCAGCAAGATCGATCGGCTCTGGACCGTCGAGGACGTCTCCGACTACCTCGGCGTCCCGGTGAAGACGCTCTACCAGTGGAAATGGCGCGGGGAGGGCCCGCCGGTGAAGAAGATCGGCCGGCACCTGCGCTATGACCCGGCCAAGCTGCGCGCCTGGGTCGACGCGGAGGCGGCCTGATGGGGCACATTCAAGACCGCTGGTTTCGCCCCGCGCGGGATGCGGTGACCGGAAAGGTCATCCTCAACGCGCGGGGCAAGCCCGTCATGGAACGGACCGAGCTGTACGGCATCGGGCTGCGGTACAAGGTCCGCTACCTCGACCCGGACAACAACGAACGCTCGAAGTCGTTCGCGGACAAGCAGAAGAAGCGCGCTGAGGACTTCCTCATCGGCGTCGAGTCCGACAAGCGCGAAGACAAGTACATCGATCCGCGGGCCTCGATGACGACGTTCCGCCAGCAGGCGGAGAGCTGGTTGAAGAGCCAGTCTCCGGATCCGGGCACACGGTCGACCATCCTCAGTCGGCTCGAAAGCCAGATCTACCCGGTCTTCGAGACCAAGAAGGTCGGGCAGATCAAGCCGTCGACTATTCGTGACTGGGTCGGCTCGATGGAAGAGCGCAAGCTCTCGGACAACTACCAGGCGGTCTTGTTCAACACCGTCTCCGGCGTGATGGATTCGGCCGTGGACGACCGCCGGATTCGTGAGAACCCGTGCCACGCGAAGACCGTGCGGCGACCGGTCGCGAGTAGCCCGCCGATCGTCGTTTGGCCGGAGGAACGTGTTCAAGCCGTGCGGTCGGGGCTGGCGGAGCGGTTCAAGATCGCGGTTCCGCTCGGTGCCGGTTTCGGTCTGCGGCAGGGTGAGATTCTGGGCTTCTCGCCGGACGACGTCGACCGGACCGCGATGACCGTGCGGATTCGACGACAGATCAAGACGGTCAGGGGCGTGATGATGTTCGCGCTCCCCAAACGGGGCAAGGAGCGGACCATCCCGCTGTCGGCCGCCATGCTGGCCGAGATCGACGACCACGAGGACCGGTTCCCGTCCGTGGCCGTCACGCTGCCCTGGCAGAGCGCTGACGGTGACCCGGTGACGGCACGGCTGCTGATGACGGCGGAAGGGGGCCGGCTGTACTCCGGGGACCTGTTCACCAAGGTCGTCTGGCACGGAGCGTTCCGGGCAGCCGGGATCAAGTACCGAGGTCGCGCGGACGGGATGCATGCGCTCCGTCACTTCTACGCGTCGACGCTCTTGGCCCGTGCGGTGTCGATTACGGAGCTGGCCGACTATCTTGGCCATGCGGACCCGGGCTTCACGCTCCGGACGTACACGCACCTCGTGCCGTCGAGCCACCAGCGGGCGCGGGAAGCGGTCGACGCGGTGTTCGGACGGCCTGCCCTCGATGACGGCCTGGAGGCGGCCTGATCATGAAACCGTGTCCCCGCCGACGCGAAAGCCGCCCGGTCGCACAGCCCCACGAAGGGCAAGCGACCGGGCGGCTTTCCGTTACACCACAACTACTTCAGCTCGGCGGAAGTCTTCCCGAGGATCCGGCGGGCGACGATCAACTGCTGAATCTGTTGCGTACCCTCGAAAATGTCCAGAATCTTCGCGTCCCGCGCCCACTTCTCCAGCAATGACTCCTCGCCGTACGCTCCGGTCAGCTCGACGCACTTCAGCGCGATCTCCACCACCGACCGGCCCGCCTTGGCCTTCGCCATCGACGCCTGCAACGAGTTCGGCTTGCGGTTGTCCGCCATCCACGCCGATTCCAGCGTCAGCAGGTACGCCGACTCGTAATCCGCTTCCAGGCGCAGGAATTCCGCTGCCGCCGCGTGCTGGGTGTTCGCCGGGCGGTCGTAGTCGATCTCGATTCCCGCTTCGGAAAGGATGCGGCGTGTCTCGTCCAGTGCCGCGCGGGCCACGCCGATCGCCATGGCCGCCACCAGGGGGCGCGTGTTGTCGAACGTCTGCATGACGCCCGCGAAGCCCTTTTTCGTGTCGATCTCCGGTGACCCCAGGAGGTTCTCCTTGGGGACGCGGCAGTTCTCGAAGCGCAGCACCGCCGTGTCCGAAGCGCGGATGCCGAGCTTGTGCTCGACGCGCACCACCTCGAAGCCCGGCGTGCCCTTCTCCACCACGAACGACTTGATCGCCGCGCGACCCTTCGACTTGTCCAGCGTCGCCCACACGACCACCGCGTCCGCGCGCTCGCCCGACGTCACGAAGATCTTCTCGCCGTTCAGCACGTAGTGGTCGCCGTCGAGGCGGGCCGTCGCCGTGATGGCCGCCGAGTCCGAGCCGCACGACGGCTCGGTGATCGCCATCGCCGCCCACATGCCGGAGAAGCGCTCCAGCTGCTCGTCGGTCGCCACCGAGCTGATCGCCGCGTTGCCGAGGCCCTGGCGCGGCATCGACAGCAGCAGCCCGACGTCACCCCAGCACATCTCGATCGTGCCGAGCACCACGTTCAGGTTGGCGCCGTTGCGGTTGCCCTTCTCCTCCTTGCCGGAGTCCGAGCGCCGCACGCCCGCCGCGCCCGCGCCGCCCTCGCCGGACGAGTTGAGCCCGTCCAGCAGCGCCGCAAACATGTCCAGCTCGGCCGGGTACGTGTGCTCCGCGCGGTCGTACTTGCGCGAGATCGGCCGGAACACCTCGGCCGCGGCCTGGTACGCCTGGTTGATCAGCGCGCCGGCCTTCTTGGGGACTTCCAGGTTAATCATCGTTAACGCCTTTCCGAGGCCTAGAGAAGGACGGCGCCTTCCATGACGCCGATGGCGCGCAGGTCGCGGTACCAGCGCTCGACCGGGTGCTCCTTGACGAAGCCGTGCCCGCCGAGCAGCTGCACGCCCGCGCTGCCGATCTGCATGCCCTTGTCCGTGGCCAGCTTCCGGGCCAGCGCGACCTCCCGCGCGTACGGCTTGCCCTGCTCGGCCCGCGCCGCCGCGCGCAGTGTCACCAGCCGCAGGCCCTCCAGCTCGATCGCGATGTCCGCGACCGAGAACGCGACCGCCTGGCGGTGGCTGATCGGCTCGCCGAACGCGGTCCGCTCGTTGACGTAGGGCACGACGTAGTCGAGGACGGCCTTCGCGGTGCCGGCCGCCAGCGCCGCCCAGCCCAGCCGCGACAGCCGCACGACCTCGGTGAAGACGTCCGCTTTCCCGCCGCCGAGCAACGCGCCCGCGGGCAGCGCCACCTTCTCCAGGTGCAGCTTGCCGGTCGCCGCGCCGCGCAGGCCCATCGCCGGCTCGGCCTCGATGGAGACCCCGGCGTTCGACGACTCGACGAGGAACAGCGCCGGCCCGCGGCCCTCGAGGTCGGCCGACACGATGAACAGCTCGGCCTGCGCCGCGCGCGGGACCAGCGACTTCACGCCGTCGAGCTGGTAACCCTTCGGCGTGCGACGCGCCTTCGTGGCGGGTTTGAACGGGTCGTAGAGCGCCTTCTGTTCCTGCAGCGCCAGCGCCGCTGCGGGCACGTTCTCGCCGACGAACGCGGGCAGGTAGTCGGCCTGCTGCTGCTCGTCACCCCAGCTGACCAGCGCGGTGCTCACCGCGGACGGCGCCAGCACGGCCACGGCCAGGCCGAGGTCGCCGTGCGCGAGCGCTTCCGCGACGAGCGCGTTGGTGACCACCGAACGCTCGGTGCCGACGCCGCCGAGCTCTTCGGGGATGCCGACCAGGCTGATGCCCAGCTCGGCGGCCCTGGCCAGCAGTCCTTCGGGTGCGGCGAGCTTGGCGTCGGCGTCCGCCGCGGCGGGCCGCAGCTGCTCGGCGGCGAACTCGGTGACCGTTTCGACGATGAGCTGCTGGTCCTCGGTCGGCGTGAGGTCGAACAGCCCGGTGTCGGGGCTCGGCGCGAGCCGGGCGGGCTTGCCCAGCTTCTGCACCGACTTGAACGACCGGGTCGCCGCGCCGGCGACGCGGAAGCCGTTGCGGGTCCCCGCGGTGACCAGGCCCTCGATGGGCTTGCGCAGCCCCGCCCGGTCGACGACCTTGCTCCCGGCCAGCCGGGTCAGCGCGGAAAGGCCCCAGCCCATCGCGTCCCGTTTCCTTGGCGCAGCCATGTGGCCCTCCATCCCGTTACCTACTCGCCAGTAGGTTAACGTGCGGGACGGCGTCGCGCCAGTGTGGGGTCAGTTACGAGTGAGCTGGGCCGAGATCTCTCACAGTTCGCGGGCGGCGCCGGGATCGGTCCGGCGTCGCTCGAGCCGGGGCCGGCCACCCGACCGGCCGCCGGGGCCGATGTAGGCGTCACCCGGGATGTCTCCGGTCGCGGCGAACAGGATCGGCAGCGCGCCGTACTCCGCCTTCTTCTGCGCGATGACCGGGTAAAGCGCTTTCAGCGCGAAGGCCCGGACGCCGCTGTAGTGCCGGTCGAGCCCGGTGCGCGCGACGCCGGGATGGGCGGCGACGGCGAGCACGTCGCGACCGGCCTCGGTGAGACGCCGCTGGAGCTCCTCGGTGAACAGCAGGTTCGCCAGCTTCGACTGGCCGTACGCCCGCGCCGGCGAGTAGCGGCGGCGTTCCCAGTTCAGGTCGTCGAGCCGGAGCTTCCCCAGCCGGGCGAGGTTCGACGAGACCGTGACGACCCGGCCGGTGACGTGCGGCAGCAGCAGGTTCGTCAGCAGGAACGGGCCGAAGTGGTTGACCGCCATGTGGGTTTCGAAGCCGTCCCGCGTCCTGCCGTACGGCACGGCCATGACACCGGCGTTGTTGATCAGGACGTCGAGGCCGCCGGACCAGCCGGCGGCGAACTCGCGCACCGAGGCGAGATCGGCGAGGTCGAGCCGCCGGACTTCGGTGTCGCCCGGCGGCGGGGTGACGCGGGCGGGGTCGCGCACGGCGAGGACGACGCGAGCGCCGGTGGCGGCCAGCTCGCGGGCGGTGATGGCGCCGAGGCCGCCGCCGGCCCCGGTGATGAGGTAGGTGGTCATGCGCTCAGCGTCGCCGGGTCGCCGGCGACGTGGCAGAGCGCGCCGATCGGGGGATCGCCGATCCCTGGCTCCGGCTGGCGCGGCCCCGATAATCGAGGACGTGGACCGCGCCGAGCTCGCCGACTTCCTCCGCCGCCGTCGCGAGGCCCTGCGCCCGGAGGACGTCGGCCTGCCGGCCGGGCAGCGCCGTCGCACGGCCGGGCTGCGCCGCGAGGAGGTCGCGACGCTGGCGGACATGTCCGCCGACTACTACACGCGGCTGGAGCAGCGACGCGGACCGCGGCCGTCGGAGCAGATGCTCGCCGCGATCGCGCGCGGGCTGCGGCTGAGCCTGGACGAGCGCGACCACCTGTTCCGGCTGGCCGGCCACACCGCGCCGACCCGCGTTTCGCGCGCCGACCACGTCAGCCCGGCGCTGATGCGCGTCCTCGACCGGTTGCACGACACTCCGGCGCAGGTGATGTCCCATCTCGGCGAAACGCTCGTGCAGAACCCACCGGCCCGGGCGCTGCTCGGGAACGAAACCGGCCACACCGGGCCCGCGCGCAGTGCCGCCTACCGCTGGTTCACCGACCCGGCGGAGCGCCTGCTGTATCCGCCGGCGGATCGCGCGCGGCACGGCCGGTTCCTGGTGGCGAGCCTGCGCGCGGCTTCGGGCCGGGACACGCGAGCCACGGAGCTGGCGCGGCTGCTGGCGGTGGAAAGCGCGGAGTTCGCCGAGCTGTGGGCGGCGCACGAAGTCGCGGTGCCGTTCGAGCGCCGCAAGACCATCGTGCACCCGTCGTTCGGCGAGATCGCGCTCGACTGCCAGCTGCTCCACACCGACGACCTCGCGCAGGTGCTGCTGGTGTTCACCGCCACGCCCGGCACCGAAGACGCCGAGAAGCTGCAGCTGCTGTCCGTCGTCGGGCCGGAGCTGTCATGAGTGCCGGGCGTGCACCTCACGACGCCACGCGGCGAACCGGAGCCGTTCGAACGTGATGAGGCCCAGCACCACCGCGGCCACGATCAGCAGCAGCACGGCGGCGGGCACGTGCTCCAGCAGCGGCGTCGCCGCGAGCAGCAGCACGCCGAGCACCAGGCGCTGGTGGTTCCAGCTGCCGAGGTTGCGCTTGCGCAGGGAGCTGAGCGCGACGAGGTAGAGCGCGAGGCCGCCGGTCAGCGTCCAGATCGGCACGCCGTGCACGGCTTCGGCGGCCGTGTGGTGCTCGGTGTCGGCGATGTAGAGGAACGCCTTCTTCAACCCGAGCGCGACGAGCACGATCCCGGCGATCAGCGGCAGGTGCAGGAACGTGTAGGAGTCGGTGGCGAGCTTGGCGCGCTCGACCCCGGTCGCCTGGGTGAGCCGGTGTTCCGACACGCGCGCGACGACGTCGAAGTACGTCCACCACATGCCCGCGGCCAGCGCCAGCCCGCACACGGCCGCGCCCGCGACCAGCCACGACATCGGCAGCGCGCCGATCCCGATGCCGATCGCGACGATCGACTCGCCGAGCGCGATGATCACGATCAGCCCGAACCGCTCGGCGAAGTGCGCGGGCGCGTTCAGCCGCCAGCCCTCCGGACCGGTGAGGTAGACGTTGAGGTAGTCGGCCAGCAGCGCGACGCCCCACAGCGCCAGCTGCCACGGCCCGCTCAGCGACGACGCGACGCCGAGCAGCACGACACTGGGCAGCAACCCGGCGAACATCCGCAGCAGCACCCGGCGCAAGCCCGGATCGTGCCGCGCGGCACCGAGGTACGCGACGAGGTGCAGCAACCGCACGAGCGCGTAGCAGACGACGAACAACACGGGCGCGAAGAGCCCGCCCGGATGGTCGACGAAGGCTTCGGGAATGGTCAGCGACACGAGGAACATCACGGCCATCGCGCCGAACATGGCCAGCCGCGCGATGCCGTGGTCGACGTGGATGGTGTTCCCGAGCCAGGCGTAACTGCACCAGCACCACCAGAGGACGGCGAGCATGGCCAGCCCCTGCCCGACGCCGAGGAGGCTCAGGTGGTCGGCCATCAGCTGGGTGGTCTGGGTGATGGCGTAGACGAAGACCAGGTCGAAGAACAGCTCGATGGTCGAGACGCGGTGGTCCTCTTCCGCGCTCACCAGGTGCAGGCGTCTCGTGGGCACGCCGAATTATGGACGAAGGCGCTTCCGGCGGCCCCGGATTCGCCGTCACGCCCTGCGCGAACATGGCCGAGCGTGCATGGGTCTGGGACAATGGGAGCCGGGACGTGGGGAGGTGTCGTCGTGCATCCGCATCCGGCCGCGCACCACAAGACGATCATGGCGGTGGACATCGCCGGCTACAACGATCCTAAGCGGACCATGGTGCACCTGCGCGAGGTCCACGACGGTCTCTGGTCCGTCCTCAAGAGCACGTTCGCCGAAACGGGAATCCCGTGGGACGCCTGCTTCGTCGAAAACACCGGAGACGGCGCGATGATCCTGCTGCCGCCCGAAGTCGCGAAGGCGGATCTCGCCGCGCACCTGCCGGAGCGCTTGCACGCCGAACTGCGCCGGTACAACGCCGTGCACTCCGAAGGCGCGCGGATCCAGCTGCGGGTGGCGCTGAACGCCGGTGAAGTCCAGCAGGCGGGGCACGGTTCGGTCAGCAAGGCCATCAGCTTCACGTTCCGCGTTCTCGATGCCCCGGCGGCGAAGGCCGCGCAGAAAGCCACCGGAGCCGACTTGGTGCTCCTGGCGTCCGACACGTTCTACACCGACGTGGTGGCCGAGGACCCGGCCGCGGCGCCCGGCGAATACGCGCGGATTCCCGTGTCCGTCAAGGAAACCAGGACGGTCGCGTGGCTGCGCCTGATGGGTGGTCCGGACGTCCGCCGCCCGGCGTCCCGCGAGCCGGCCGATTTCACCGAACTCGTCGAAGCACTCATGGACGTCCCGTGGGTGCGTAACGGCGACAGCCGGCGGCTGGTGCTGGAAATGCTGCCCCGGCGGGAAATCGCCGCGCAGGTCGCTTACCACCCGCAGGACCGGCTGCACGTGATCGCCTTGGCGAAGACGTGTCTCCGCTTCGACGGCGGCCTGCGGTGCCTGCTCGACGCGGTGCGGACGATCGACCCCGATTCCCCGGAGGTCACGCGGCTGGCCGAGCTGGTCGACCGGTGGCCGGAGGAGCGCTGACCTGGGCTCAGGAAACGCCGAGCACGGTGTGCAGCAACGTCGTCAGCTCCGCCTCGAAGTGCGGGCGGCTCGCGACCCGGCGGGTGCGGGCCAGGTCGTTGGCGATGGTCAGCGCCGCGTGGACGGTGATCTTCGCTTCGCGCGGGGGCAGCTCCGGACGTACCGCCGACAGCAGCGTCACCCACTGGGCGACGTAGTCACGCTGGACGCGCAGCAAGTCCGCCTTGTCGCGGTCCGGCATCGTCACGCGGTCCGCCGAGAACGAGACCAGCAGCTCCGGCGTGTGCAGGATCGTGTGCACGTACGACGCCGCCAGGCGGCGCAGGCCGTCCGTTTCGTCCGACGTCTGCAGGGCCCGCTCGGCCGCCAGCGCCAGCCGGTCCGCCGCGCGATGGCCGATCGCCACCATCAGGGCCGCCTTGCTCGGGAAGTGGCGGTAGACGCTCGGGCCCGCGATGCCCGCCGCCGCGCCGATGTCCTCCATGCTCACGTCGTGGAAGCCGCGCTGGGCGAACAGCCGCGTCGCCGCCGCCAGCACCTGTTCGCGGCGGGACGGCGTGCCCAGGCCCGCGACCGGCTCCGGCGGCACGTCCGGCGGCGTCGGGAGTGTGGTGTCGAGCACATCGAGGGCCAGGTCGACCAGCAGTTGCGCGAACCGGCGGCGCGCCACCGACGTGTGGTGGACCGACACGCTGCCGAACACCGACAGCGCCGCCCAGCACAGCAGCTCGGCGTCCTCGGCCGCCAGTTCCGGCCGCCGCGCCAGCAGTGCCTTCGACCACGCCGTCAGCGCCAGCGCCGAACGGCGGGCGATCTCCCGCTGGTCCTCCTTCGGCAGGTGCCGTCCTTCCCAGCGCCACAGCGCGGCTATTTCCCGGCGCTCGACGGCCTGGGTCGCGAGCAGCCCCAGCAGCTGTTCCAGCTGGTCAGCGGGCGGAACCGCGTCCGACAGCGCCTCCGCGGTCGCCGCCTCCAAGTCTTCGAAGCCGCTCAGGACGACGTACGCCAGGATCGCCTGCTTGTCCGCGAAGTGCCGGTACAGCGCCGGCCCGGTGACGCCCGCCGCGTCCGCGATGTCTTTGATGCCGACGCCCGGGAAGCCGCGCGCGCGGAACAGCTCCGCCGCCACCGCGGCCAGCTGGGCCTTGCGGTCGCGGGGGCGCGTGGCGCGCTCGACGTCGGTCATGGTGAGTGAACGATAGCGGCTAACGGCACACCCGCAACCCATTGACACCATGGGGTTATCCGGCGATATGTTAATGGGCATTAGCCCTACTGGCCGGTATCATCGGTCACGGTACGACGACGTCCGACACGCTCGCGAGGAGTTGTTCAGTGAGTAGCGAGGCCTACATCTACGAGGCGATCCGCACGCCTCGCGGCAAGAACAAGGGCGGTGCCCTGCACGGCACCAAGCCGGTCGACCTGGTGGTCGGCCTGATCGAAGAGCTGAAGGTCCGCCACCCGAACCTCGACCCGCAGGCGATCGACGACATCGTGCTCGGCGTCGTCTCCCCGGTCGGCGAGCAGGGCGCGGTCATCGCGCGCACCGCCGCGCTGAACGCGGGCCTGCCCGAGACCGTCGCCGGCGTGCAGCTCAACCGCTTCTGCGCGTCCGGCCTGGAGGCCACCAACACCGCCGCGCAGAAGATCCGCTCCGGCTGGGACAACCTGGTCATCGCCGGCGGCGTCGAGTCGATGTCGCGCGTGCCGATGGGCTCCGACGGCGGCGCGCTGTTCATGGACCCGGCCACCGCGTACGACAACTACATCGTCCCGCAGGGCATCGGCGCCGACCTGATCGCGACCATCGAGGGCTTCTCCCGCGAGGACGTCGACCGCTGGGCGGTCCGCTCGCAGGAGCGCGCCGAGGCGGCGTGGTCCGGCGGCTACTTCGCGAAGTCGGTCGTGCCGGTGAAGGACATCAACGGCGTCACGATCCTCGACCACGACGAGCACCGCCGTCCCGGCACCACCGTCGAGGGCCTGGCCAAGCTGAAGCCCGCCTTCACCACGATCGGCGACATGGGCGGCTTCGACGCCGTCGCGCTGCAGAAGTACCACTCGGTCGAGAAGATCAACCACGTCCACACCGGCGGCAACTCCTCCGGCATCGTCGACGGCGCCGCGCTCGTGCTCGTCGGCTCGGAGCAGGTCGGCAAGACCTTCGGGCTGACCCCGCGCGCCCGGATCGTGGCCACCGCGACCATCGGCTCCGAGCCGACGATCATGCTCACCGGCCCCACCCCGGCCACCGAGAAGGTGCTGAAGACCGCGGGCCTCGGTCCCGAGGACATCGACCTGTGGGAGCTCAACGAGGCGTTCGCGTCCGTCGTGCTCAAGTGGATCAAGGACCTGCACCTCGACGAGGAGAAGGTCAACGTCAACGGCGGCGCGATCGCCATGGGCCACCCGCTCGGCGCCACCGGCGCGATGCTGGTCGGCACGGTCGTCGACGAGCTGGAACGCCGCCAGGCGCGCCGCGCGCTGGTGACCCTGTGCATCGGCGGCGGCATGGGCGTCGCGACCATCATCGAGCGGGTGTGAGGAAACCAATGGCCGAGAGCAAGACCATCCGCTGGGAGCAGGACTCCGACGGGATCGTCACCCTGACCCTCGACGACCCGAAGCAGTCGGCGAACACGATGAACGCCGACTTCCGCGAGTCGCTCGGCGTCGTCGTCGACCGTCTCGAGGCGGAGAAGGACGACATCACCGGTGTCGTCATCACGTCCGCGAAGAAGACGTTCTTCGCCGGCGGCGACCTGAACGACCTCATCCAGGCGAAGCCCGAGCACGCGGTCGAGCTGACCGAGGGCAGCGCACTGATGAAGGGCCAGATGCGCCGCATCGAGCAGCTCGGCAAGCCGGTCGTCGCGGCGATCAACGGCGCCGCGCTCGGCGGCGGCCTCGAGATCGCGCTGGCGACGCACCACCGCATCGCCGCGGACGTCAAGGGCAGCCAGATCGGCCTGCCCGAGGTGACGCTCGGCCTGCTGCCCGGCGGCGGCGGCGTCGTGCGCACTGTCCGGTTGCTGGGCATCCAGAGCGCGCTGCTGAACGTCCTGCTGCAGGGCCAGCGCCACCGCCCGCGCAAGGCCCTGGAGCTGGGCCTGGTGCACGAGGTCGTCGACACCGTCGAGGAGCTGATCCCGGCCGCGAAGGCGTGGATCAAGGCCAACCCCGAGGGCGGCGTGCAGCCGTGGGACGTCAAGGGCTACAAGATCCCGGGCGGCACCCCGTCGAACCCGAGCTTCGCGGCCAACCTGCCGGCGTTCCCGGCGAACCTGCGCAAGCAGATCAAGGGCGCGAACATGCCGGCGCCGCGGGCGATCCTGGCCGCGGCGATCGAGGGCGCGCAGGTCGACTTCGACACCGCGCTGCAGATCGAGACGCGCTACTTCATCCACCTGGCCACCGGCCAGGTCGCGAAGAACATGACGAAGGCGTTCTTCTTCGACCTGCAGACCATCAATTCGGGTGGTTCCCGGCCGGACGGCTTCGAGAAGTACACCGCGAAGAAGGTCGGCGTGATCGGCGCCGGGATGATGGGCGCCGCGATCGCCTACGTCTCGGCGAAGGCGGGCATCGACGTCGTCCTCAAGGACGTCACGCTCGAAGCGGCCGAGAAGGGCAAGGGCTACGCGGAGAAGCTGGAACAGAAGGCCCTCTCGCGCGGCAAGACCACGCAGGAGAAGTCGGACGCGCTGCTGGCGAAGATCAAGCCGACCGACAAGGCGGAGGACTTCGCCGGCGTCGACTTCGTGATCGAGGCCGTGTTCGAGAGCGTCGAGCTCAAGCACAAGGTGTTCCAGGAGATCGAGAGCGTCGTCAACCCGGACGCGGTGCTCGGCTCGAACACCTCGACCCTGCCGATCACCACGCTCGCCGAGGGCGTGCAGCGGACCGAGGACTTCATCGGGATCCACTTCTTCTCGCCGGTGGACAAGATGCCGCTGGTCGAGATCATCTGCGGCGAGAAGACGTCCCCGGCGACGCTGGCCAAGGTCTTCGACTACACGCTGCAGATCAAGAAGACCCCGATCGTCGTCAACGACAGCCGCGGCTTCTTCACCTCCCGCGTGATCGGCACGTTCATCAACGAGGCCGTCGCCGCGCTGAGCGAGGGTGTCGAGCCGGCGTCGATCGAGCAGGCGGGCGCGCAGGCCGGCTACCCGGCGCCGCCGCTGCAGCTGATGGACGAGCTGACGCTGACGCTGCCGCGCAAGATCCGCCAGGAGTCCCGCGAGGCGATCGAGGCCGCGGGCGGCACGTGGAAGGCGCACGCGTCCGAGGCCGTCATCGACCGGATGGTCGAGGAGTTCGACCGCAAGGGCCGCTCGTCCGGTGCGGGCTTCTACGACTACGACGAGAACGGCAAGCGCGTCGGCCTGTGGCCGGGGCTGCGTGACGCGTTCAAGTCCGGCTCGGCGGAGGTGCCGTTCGAGGACCTCAAGGAGCGGATGCTGTTCGCCGAGGCACTCGAGACGGTGAAGTGCTTCGACGAGGGCGTGCTGCGCTCGGTGGCGGACGCCAACATCGGCTCGATCTTCGGCATCGGCTTCCCGGCGTGGACCGGCGGCGTCATCCAGTACATCAACCAGTACGAGGGTGGCCTGCAGGGCTTCGTCGACCGCGCCCGCGAGCTCGCGGCCCGGTACGGCGACCACTTCGAGCCGCCGCAGTCGCTCGTGGAGAAGGCCGCCAAGGGTGAGATTTACGAATAAGGCCCACTGACTGAAGGGGCCTCCCCAGCCGGGGAGGCCCCTTCAGCGCGTTTCGGACCGGAAGCTGTGGCCGAGTTCTGCGCCCAGGCCGAAGTAGTGGCGGAAGTTGTAGATCAGCGGCTGCCACACCGACGGGTCGACGTGCTCGGTGCCGGGCACGACCAGCTCCGGAGCCGCGTGCACCGCGAGCACCCGCGCTTCGACGATCGAAAACATTCCGGAGATGTCCGATTGCACGCTCGCCGCCCGCGCCTCCAGCTGCAACGGACACTCCGCGACACGCGGCGGCCGCACCTGCCGCGACGGCTCCGGCGTCAGCCCCGCGGCTTCGAACTTCGCGCGTTCGTGCCGGAACTGCGGCTTGCTCGCCGGGACGGGATCGCGGCCGGTCAGCGGCGCCAGCCGTTCCACCGCCTCCCACTGGTGCGGACCGGGCAGGTTGATGACGACGTCGGGACGCGCGCGGAGGTTGTGCGCGGTCTGGCCGTCGGCCCCGACACCGAGCACGACCGTCCAGCCGAGCGCCCACGCCGAGGACATCGGGGCCAGGTTCGGGCTGCCGTCGTCGTTCTCGGTGCTCAGCAGCACGACAGGGGTGCCGAAGTACAGGATGCGCGGCTTGATCTCCATGGCCGCGAAGGTAGGCACCGGAGCCTTCGGCAGGCGGCGAAGCGTCTGTCCGGAAAGCTGTCCACCCGGAGTTCGCCGAGACGCCACCACGGCCGGTTAATCTCCGGCTCATGCGCCGTCCCGTCACGGTGGCACTGGCCGCCGTCCTGCTCGCTTCCGGGTTGACAACGATGTCGGCCGCCGCCGTCCCGAGTCCCGCCGACTTCGTCGATCCGCTGATCGGGTCGGCCGGGGACGGCAACACCTATCCGGGCGCGACCGCGCCGTTCGGCATGCTCGCTTGGAGCCCGACCAGCACTCGCGGCGACCAGACGTCGACGGGAGCCGCCAACGGCTACCAGTACGACACGACCCGGCTCCGCGGCTTCAGCCTCACCCACGTCAACGGCGCGGGCTGCAACCCGGGCGCGGCGGGCGACGTCCCGATCCTGCCCTTCGCCGGCGACGTGACGTCTTCGCCGACCGCCGACACCACCGACGCGGTGTACGCGAGCAACTTCAGCCACGCCGACGAAGCCGCGACGCCCGGCCGCTACCGCCTGGGCCTGGCCGACGGGGTGACGACCGACTTCGCCGCGTCCGAACGCACCGTGATCGGCACCATCGGCTTCCCGGCGGGCAAACCGGCGAGCCTGCTCTTCCGGACGTCCAACTCCCTCAACGGCAGCGAGGACGCCGAAACGCACCTCGATCCGGCGCACCGGAAGGTCACCGGGTCGGTGCTGACCGGAGCGTTCTGCGGCCGCCGCGCGAACGGCGGGATCAACAACCGCAAGTCCTACTACCGCCTGTACTTCACCGCGCGGTTCGACCAGCCGGTCACGGGCACCGGCACCTGGCGGGACGCGACCCTCCAGCCCGGCGGCACCGACCAGACCGGCGGCGAGGGATACGCGACCGGCAAAGACCGCGCCGGACGCGGCTCCGGCGGGTACGTCACCTTCGCGCCCGGCAGCAAGGTGACGGTGCGGATCGCGATCTCCTACGTCTCGCTCGAAGGGGCGGAAATCAACCTGCGCGCCGAGCAATCGGACACCGCCAGTGTGGACAGCATCGCGGCGCGGACCAAACGCGCGTGGAACACCGAGCTGAACCGCGTGCAGGTGACCGGCGGGACGACCGCGCAGCGGACCGTCTTCACCACCGCGCTCTACCACAGCCTGCAGCAGCCGAACCTCGTCAGCGACGTTAACGGCCGTTATCTCGGGATGGACCGGAGAGTCCACCGCGTCGAACCGGGGCAGGACGCGCAGTATTCGAACTTCTCAGGCTGGGACCAGTACCGCGCGCAGGTGCAGCTGCTCGCGTTGCTGGAGCCGCGGGTCGCCGGGAACTTCGCGCAGTCGCTCTACAACTACGCGAAGCAGAACGACGGAGTCTGGGATCGCTGGGTGCACGTCAACGGCGCGACGCACGTCATGACCGGCGACCCTTCGGCGGCGACACTCGCGACGTTCTACGCGATGGGCGTGCGCAACTTCGACTACCGCGGCGCGTTCGACTCGCTGTACCGGCAGGCGACCGTGCCGCGGCCGGAGGGACTGCAGGACGCCGGCTGCCCCGGCCAGTGCGTCGGCCAGCGGCCGAACCTCGCGCAGTACCTGACGTCGCACTACGCGCCGAACGACGTCTGCCACTGCTGGGGTGGCGCCGCGGAGACGCTGGAAGACTCCGTCGCCGACTTCGCAATCGGACATTTCGCAGAGTTGCTGGGCCGCACTCGCGAAGCTGCAGAGCTGCGCGCGCGGGGCGCGTACTGGCGCAACGTCTTCAATCCCGGGACCGGCTACATGCAAGCCCGGAATGCCGACGGCAGCTGGGTGACACCGTTCGACCCGGCGAGCGACCGCGGGTTCGCGCAGGGCAGCGCGGCGGCCTACACCTGGATGGTTCCACAGGACGTCGCCGGCCTGGCCGACGCGATGGGCGGCAAGGCGGCCGCCGTCACCCGGCTCGACGGCTTCTTCCACGACAGCGCCGGGAACTGGCAACTGCGCGGCGGCGGCCCGCTCAAGTACGACCCGACGAACGAGCCCGACATCCACGCGCCCTGGCTGTACAACGAGCTGGGACAGCCGTGGAAGACGCAGGAGACCGTGCGGCAGCTGGTGAACTCCGTCTACACGACGGGGCCGTCCGGCCTTCCCGGCAACGACGACCTCGGCACCATGTCTGCCTGGTACGTCTTCGCCGCGCTCGGCATCTACCCGCGCACACCCGGATCGGGTGAACTCCTGCTGTCGAGCCCGCTGTTCTCGAGCGCCGTGATCCGGCCCTCGGCGGGCGCGCCGATCCGGATCACGACCTCGGGCAGCGGGAAGTACGTCCAGGACGTCCGCCGGAACGGCCGCCCGCAGACGGGCTGGAAGCTCGACGCGGGGTTCCTGCGCGGCGGCCGGCTGGATGTCCGATTGTCGGAAACGCCCACGTCGTGGGGCAGTTAGCTCTCGAGCGCAAGATGCGGGAGACGGCGGTCCAGCCATTCCGGCAGCCACCACGCCCGCGCTCCCAGCAGGCGCATGATCGCCGGGACGAGCAGGCAGCGGATCACCAGCGCGTCCAGCAGCACCGCGACCGCCAGGCCGAGCCCGAACTGCGCGAGCATCCGCGACGGATCGAGCAGGAACGCGCCGAACACGAGCACCATGATCGCGGCCGCCGCGGTGATCACCCCGCCGGTCGCGGCGAGGCCTTCGCGCACCGCGAGGCGCGCGTCGCCGGTGCGGCGCCATTCCTCGTGCATCCGCGACACGAGGAACACCTCGTAGTCCATCGACAGCCCGAACACGATCGCGAAGATCATCACCGGCACGAACGCCTCGATCGGGCCGGGCTGCGCGCCGAACCAGCCGTCGCCGAACACCAGTGTCATCACGCCGAGCGAGGCGCCGATGCTCAGCAGGTTCAGCACCGCGGCCTTGAGCGGGACGAGGATCGACCGGAACACGACCATGAGCAGCAGCGCGGACAGCCCGACGACGACCAGCACGAACAACGGCAGCCGGTCGGCGACGGCGTCGGCGAAGTCCGTCGCGGCCGCGACCGGCCCGCCGACGAGGTAGTGGCCGGGCAGCGTCGGCAGGACGTCGGTGCGCAGGCGCGTCACCAGCTCGGCGGTCGCCGCGTCCTGCGGAGACGTCGTCGGGAACGCGAGGACGACCGGACCCGTCGACGGCAGTACTCGGGCGATCCCCGGCGTCGACGCGAGCTTCTGCTGCAGCGCGATGCCGTCGCCGTCCTCGGTGACGATCGCCAGCGGCCCGCTGAATCCTGGCCCGAAGCCTTCGGCCAGCAGGTCGTACGCCTGTCGCGTTGTCGATCCTGCGGGGTCGGTGCTCGCGTCGGCGAACCCGAGCCGCATGCCCGCGGCCGGAATGGACAGTCCGAGCAGCACGAGCAGCCCGATCGCCAGGGGTGCCGCGGGACGGCGCTGCACACCGTCCGCGAGCCGGCGCCACACCCTGCCGTGGTCACGCTTGGCGGCGTGACGGCGGATCCCGCGTTCCAGCCGCTTGCCGAACAACGACAGCAGCGCGGGCAGGAGCGTGACGGACGCGAGCATCGTCATCAGGACGGTCAGCGCGACCGACAACGCGACCCCGCGCAGCCCGCCGAGACCGAGCGCGAGCAGGCCCAGCAGCGCGATGATCACGGTCGTCCCGGCGAACAGCACCGAGCGGCCCGCGGTGTCGAGCGCCCGCCGCGCGGCGGTGTCCCGGTCGTGGCCGGCGAGGATCTCCGCCCGGTAGCGGGAGAAGATCAGTAGCGCGTAGTCGACGCCGACACCGAACCCGACCAGCATCATCAGCGGCGACGTGTAACTCGCTATGTCGACGAAGTGGGAGACGAGCGTGATCACGCCCAGCGTGCTGCCGACCGCGAACACCGCGGTGATGACCGGCAGCCCGGCCGCGAGCAGCGAGCGGAACAGGAACACGAGAATGACGAGCGCGGCGAGCAGCCCGACCCCCTCCGCGGGACCGCCGCTTTTCGAGATTCGCTCGATCGGGTCGCCGGCCAAAGCTACCTCGACCGGACCGGCCTGCTTTGCGGTGTCGGCGAACTTCACGATGTCGTCGTAGGGCAGGTCGGTCGAGGCAGCGTCGAACGTGACGGTGGCGTAGCCGATGCGCCCGTCGGGCGAGAGCGTCTCGAACGGTCCCGTCACCGAGCGCACGTGCGGCTGCAATCGGACATTTCCCAGAGTGTTTTCGATCTGCGCGCGGTGTGCGGCGAGCCCGTTGTCGGCCTTGAGCACGATCTGCGCGCTCCCACCGGACCGCGCGGTCTTCTCCAGCATGTCGACGACCTGCTGCGACTCCGTGCCGGGCAGCGAGTTGTCGTCGTGGAACGCGCTCCCGGCGAGGCGGGAAGTGAACGTGACGCCGAGCAGAACCAGCGCCCAGAGTGCGACGGCGAGCCACCGGTGGCGCTGCGCCCAGCCGGCCACGCGCGCCAGGCTTCCCCCGGTGGGGCGAGTGATGGTGTCCATGGTGGACAAGGATTCGCCGCGTGGGCCCTGCTCCGCGTCGCGCGGCGGAGGACACTTCGCCTGCTCCCGGCGGTGTCCCTTAGGGCGTTTCCCGTACTCCCGCGGGTGTAGGGGTTAGGGGTTCAGCCAGCGCGGCGTCACCGCGCCGGACTCGTAGGCGAGGACGACCAGCTGCGCCCGGTCGCGCACGCCCGTCTTGGTCATGATGCGGCTGACGTGCGTCTTCGCCGTCGCCGGGCTGAGCGTCAGCTGGCGGGCGATCTCGTCGTTCGACAGTCCCGCGGCGACCAGGGACAGCACTTCGCGCTCGCGCTCGGTGAGCCGGTCCAGAGCCGGCGCCGGCGCCGGACGCGTGACGCGCGCGGCGAACTCCGAGATCAGCCGCCGCGTGATCGACGGCGCCAGCAGCGCGTCGCCGCGGGCGACCACGCGCACGGCGTGGATCAGCTCTTCGGGCTCGGTGTCCTTGACCAAGAACCCGCTCGCGCCCGCGCGCAGGGCGCCGTAGACGTCCTCGTCGAGGTCGAACGTCGTGAGGATGACGACCTTGGTGCCCGCCAGCGCCGGGTCTTCGAGCACGTGACGGGTGGCGGCGAGGCCGTCGAGCACCGGCATCCGGATGTCCATCAGCACGACGTCCGGACGGTGCTCGTGCGCGACCCGGAGGGCTTCGCGCCCATCGGCGGCTTCGGCCACCACGGTGATGTCGTCCTCGCCGTCCAAAATAGACCGGAAGCCGGCGCGGACCAGCCGCTGGTCGTCGACGAGCAGGACCCGGATCATCGGCCCATCATCGCACCGGCAGCCGGGCGCGCACCCGGTAACCGCCGTCCTCGCGGGGCGCGGCCGTCACTTCGCCGCCGAGCGCCCGCGCGCGTTCGGCCATGCCGCGGATCCCGTTGCCCGGCGGGGCGTCGCCGCCGCGGCCGTCGTCGTCAACCTGCACGGACAGCGCGTCGGTGCCGTAGCCGAGCCGGACGACGACGGTCTTCGCACCGGCGTGCTTGGCGACGTTCGTCAGCGCCTCCTGCACCACGCGGAACGCGGCGTGCTCGACGTCCGGCGGCAGGTCACGGGCGTCGCCCTCGATCTCGGTGCGCACGGTCAGCCCGGACGCGCCGACCGACTCGGCCAGCTCCGCGACCCGCTCCAGCGCGGGCCGGTCGGCCTGGCGGAGCATGCCGAGCGTCGTGCGCAACTCCCGGAGTGCGGTCTTGCTGGCGTCCTTGATGGTGCCGAGCGCCTCCTCGGCCTGCCCGGGGTCACGCCGGTGCAGCGCGGCGCCGGCCTGGACGTTGATCAGCGCGAGGTGGTGGCCGAGGACGTCGTGCAGCTCGCGGGCGATGCGGAGACGTTCGTCGGTGGCGCGCGCCCGGGCTTCGGCCTCCTTGGTGCGTTCGGCTTCGGCGCGGTAGTGCGCGACCGCGCCGCCGGCGACCAGCGCGACGAACCAGCCCGTCATCAGGAAGAACGCGAAGTTGTCGACATGCCGACCCGTGCGCGAGCTGATCTCGCCGACGGCGACACCGGCCATCGCGGCGACGACGAGCAGTGCGGCCCCGCGGATGCGCCCGGCCGCGGCGGCGTTGTAGAGCGCGTACGCGAAGGCCAGCAGGACCAGGCCGTCCGGATCGGTCAGCGGGTAGTACAGCGCGCAGCCGACGAGCGTCAACCCGGCGACGCTCAGCGGGTGTCGCCGCCGGAGGAAGAGCGCGACGCAGCACAGCACGGTCAGGACCCAGCCGAAGACGGCGTGGTGGGCGGGCTTGGCGCCGTCGTCGAGCACGGTCAACAGCGATCCGGCGAGCACCGCGACGGAGACCGCCAGCTCGGGCGCGTACCGCCGGAACCAGGACATGCCGTGAGTTTAGGCGCGTAACAAACGCAGTCGGGCCGGCGACTACGGCGGCATTGATTCGGGTAGCCAAGGAGTCTCCGTGGGAAAGAAACTGGGGTTGATCCTGACCGCCGGCCTGCTGGTCGCGGGCTGTGGCGTCGGCGCGGTGCCGCCGAAGGACGCGGGAAGTGTGGGCCTCCTCGAAACTTCGACCTCCACTTCCTCGACGCCGACGTATTCCGTTCCGGAAACGACGCCGGCTTCCGAGACGCCGGTCGTCACGACGACGCCGGCCGAAGCGCCGGCCGTCGCGCCGCCGCCCGTGACGAGCGCGGCCAAGCCCAAGACCGCGCCGAAGACCACCGCGCAGGCCGTGCCGAAGCCGGCCGAGTGCGGCGCCGACTACTACCGCAACTCCGCCGGCAACTGCGTCCACCGGCCCAGCGACAACCCCGCCGGCGCCACCGCGCAGTGCAAGGACGGCACCTACAGCTACAGCCAGCACCGGTCCGGCACCTGTTCCGGGCACGGAGGCGTGCGCACCTGGCTGTGACGAGAGCACCAAACGAGTCGGAAACCCCCACCGCGTAGGTACAGTGCATGAAGTTGCATGACGCGTACTAACTACACACCGTGGGGGTGCTGTGTCCCGTCCCGGACGCTCCGGCCGCGCGATCGTCGTCGTGCTCGCCTCGTGCGGGCTGGTCGCGTCGTTCATGCAGACGCTGGTCGTGCCGCTCATCCCGGTGTTCCCGCGGCTGCTGAACGCGTCGGCGGCCGACGCGTCCTGGGTGGTCACCGTGACGCTGCTGGCGGCGTCGGTCATCACGCCGGTGAGCGGACGGCTCGGCGACCTCTACGGCAAGCGGCGGATGATCCTGGTCAGCCTCGCGCTGCTGATCGCCGGCTCGGTGGTCTCCGCGACGACGAGCGCGCTCGCGTTCCAGATCCTCGGCCGCGGGCTGCAGGGCTGCGCGATGGGCGTGATCCCGCTCGGCATCAGCATCATGCGCGACGAGCTCCCACCGGAACGCGTCGGCGGGGCGATCTCGCTGATGAGCGCGACGCTCGGCGTCGGCGGCGCGATCGGGCTGCCCGTCGCGGCCCTCGTCGCCGAGAACGCCGACTGGCACGCGCTCTTCTGGACCGCCGCCGGGCTGGGACTGGCGTGCGCGCTGCTGATCCTCACCGTCGTGCCGGAGTCGCCGCTGCGCACGCCCGCGCCGTTCGACTCCTTCGGCGCGTTCGGCCTGGCCGCAGGGTTGCTGTGCCTGCTGCTGCCGGTCGTCAAGGGCGGCACGTGGGGCTGGACCAGCACACCGACGCTCGGCCTGGCCGCGGCGGCCGTCGTCATCCTGCTCGGCTGGGGCGCCTACCAGCTGCGCCGCCGCGACCCGCTGGTCGACCTGCGGGTGTCCGCGCGCCGCCCGGTGCTGTTCACGAACCTCGCGTCGATCATGGTCGGCTTCGCGTTGTACGCGATGGCGCTGTCGTTCCCGCAGCTGCTGCAGGCGCCGGCGTCGACGGGATACGGGCTGGGCCAGTCGATGGTGGAGTCGGGACTGTCGCTGGCGCCGAACGGCCTGGTGATGATGCTGCTCTCGCCGGTGTCGGCACGCCTGATCGCGCGGTTCGGGCCGCGTCCGACGCTGATGAGCGGCGCGCTGGTGATCGCGGTGGGCTACGCATTCGCGATCGTGCTGATGGACAACGCGTTCGAGCTGATCACGGCGTCGGTGATCATCGGCGCCGGCGTCGGGATCGCGTACGCGGCGATGCCGGCGCTGATCATGGGCTCGGTCCCGGTCACCGAAACGGCGTCGGCGAACGGCCTGAACTCCCTCATGCGCTCGGTGGGCACGGCGATCTCGAGCGCGGTGATGGCGGCGATGCTGGCCCAGCTGACGATCAGCGTCGGCGGCCTGCCGGTGCCGTCGCTGCTGGGCTTCCGGGCGACGTTCGCGGTGGCGGCGTCGGCGGCGCTGGCGGGCGTGCTGCTGGCGGCGCTGGTCCCGAAGACGAAGGCGGCGCGCGAACTGGTCGTCGTCTAGTGCGGGTCCGCGAGTCCGCGCGCGGCGTGGTCTTCGATCCGGACGGCCGCGTCGTCCTGCTGCGGCACGAAGACGCGGCGCCGGTCGACCCCCGCGATCCCGGCTTGCTCGTGTATTGGGGCCCGCCCGGCGGTGGGATCGAGCCCGGCGAGACCGCCGAAAAGGCGCTCGCGCGGGAGCTGTTCGAGGAAACCGGCCTCACGGACGTCGAAATCGGCCCGTGCGTCTGGCGTCGCGAGGGCGAGTTCCGGCTGCCGGATCCGGTCCTGGCTCGCGAGCGCTATTTCGTGTGCCGGACCCGGAAACCCGGCTGAGCCGCGCGAACCTGACGGCCGCCGAGCGTCGCGTGGTCCGGGACATGGCTTGGTGGACGCCGGACCGGCTGGCCTCGTCCGGCGAAGTGTTCCGGCCGCCGGGTTTCGTCGGGCTGCTCGGACAGCTGCGCACCGCCGGACCGCCGGCCGAGCCGATCGTGATCGATGCCTAGTTCTTGCGCGCCACCAGGGCGAGCCCGCCGCTTTCCGCCGGTTCCGCGGGGACGTCCGCCGGGTCGTCGGGGCGCCACTCCGGGATGAACACGATACCGGGATCGACGATCTCGAAGCCGTCCACGAGCGCGCGCAGCTCGGCGGCCGAGCGCGGCGTCACCGGGTTGGCGCTCTTCTGGTACATCGCGACCGCGCGCGCCGTGCCCGCGCTCTGCTGCTCGTACGTCGCGGACGACATCGCCAGGTAGCTGCCCGGCGCGAGCGCGTCGCGGTAGGCGGCGATCAGCCGGGCCGGTTTGCGCTCGTCCGGGATGAAGTGCACGAACAGCGCCATCACGACCATCACCGGCTGGTCGAGGTCCAGCAGCATCTCGGTGATCTCGTGTTCGAGGACGTCGTCGGGGAACTCGGCGTCGGCGTGCACCATCGCGGCGTTCTCGTTGTTCTCCAGCACGATCTCGCTGTGCGCGACCGCGACCGGCTCGTTGTCGACGTACACGACACGCGCGGTGGGGTCGATCGCCTGCGCGACTTCGTGCACGTGCCCGACCGTCGGCATGCCGGAGCCGATGTCGAGGAACTGCCGGATGCCCTGGTCCATCCCGAACCGGATGACCCGCCGCAGCCACTGCCGGTTCAGCCGGGCCCGCTCGCGCGCGTTCGGCTGCGCGGCCAGCACCTGGTCGGCGAACATCCGGTCGACGGCGTAGTTCAGCTGGCCGCCGAGGATGTAGTCGTACACGCGCGCGGGATTCGGCTTGTCGAGGTCGATACCGCGCCGCGCGTACTCGTCTTCACTCATCGCCGCTCCATCGTCCGGTGGTGACGGCGAGGATAGCCGGTCACCCGACGCGGACGTTCTTTCGCGCCACCAGGGCCAGCTGGCTCGCCTGCTCCGGATGCCCGCCGACCTCGGACGGGTCGTCCGGCCGCCACTCCGGCGTGAACACGATTCCCGGCGGCACGAGTTCGAAGCCCTCGACCAGCGCACGCAGTTCGTCGCGGGAGCGCGCAACGACGTCGGTGCCGCTCTTCTGGTACAGCGCCGCAGCTCGGCGGGCTTCTTCGCCCTGTCCCTCGAACGTGCCAGACGACAGCGCGAGATAGCTGCCCGGTGCGACGGCGTCGCGGTAGGCGGCGATCAGCCCGGCCGGGTTCCGCGAGTCCGGAATGAAGTGGATGAACGCCGCCATGATCACCATGACCGGCTCGTCGAAGTCCAGCAGCCGCTCGGTCGTCGGGTGCTGCAGAACGTCAGCCGGGTACTCCGCGTCCGCGTGCACCATCGCGGCGTTGTCGTTGTCCTTCAGCACGATCTCGCTGTGCGCGACGGCGACCGGCTCGTTGTCGACGTACACCACGCGCGCGGCCGGATCGATCGCCTGGACCACCTCGTGCACGTGCCCGACGGTCGGCATGCCGGAGCCGATGTCGAGGAACTGCCGGATCCCCTGCTCCGCGCCGAAGCGGACGGCCCGCCGCAGCCAGCGCCGGTTCAGCAGCGCCAGCTCCCGCGCCTCCGGCCGCACCTCGAGGATCTGCTCGGCGAACATCCGGTCGATGGCGTAGTTCAGCTTGCCGCCGATCAGGTAGTCGTACACGCGCGCCGCGTTCGGCTTGTCGAAGTCGATCCCGCGCGTCGCGTGTTCGTCGGTCATCGCCGCTCCCCGCCGTCGGTGTGACGGCGAGGATAGCGCCGGTCACAGCAGTGGCGGCACCACCGCGTCGATGAGGTGCGGGCCCGGCTCGGCGAAGGCGCGCTGCAGCTGGTCGGCCAGTTCCTCGGCCGTGGTCGCGCGGGTCGCCGGGACGCCCATGCCTTCCGCGATCTTCACGAAGTCCATGTCCGGCCGTGAAAGATCGAGCAGCGCGTTCGCCTTCGGACCGCCCGACGCCGCTCCGACGCGCTGCAGCTCCATCCGCAGAATCGCGTACGCGCGGTTGTTGAGCAGCACCGTCGTGACGTTCAGGCTTTCCCGCGCCTGCGTCCACAGCGCCGAGATCGTGTACAACGCGCTGCCGTCCGATTGCAGGTTCAGCACCGGCCGGTCCGGCGCCGCGACGGCCGCCCCGGTCGCCACCGGCATGCCGTAGCCGATCGCGCCGCCGGTCAGCGTCAGGACGTCGTGGCGGGGCGCGCCCGCCGTCGCCGCCGGCAGCAGGAGACCGGACGTGTTGGCCTCGTCGGCGATGATCGCGTTCTCCGGCAGCAGCGCGCCGATGACCTCGACCCAGTTCTGCGGGGTCAGCGGGCCGCTGGGCAGCGCGGGCCGCTGGGCCTGCTGCAGCACGGGTTCGGTGTCCGCCGCGACGATGTCGGCGACCTCGTTCAGCGCGCGGGTGACGTCCTGGCCGACCGACGCGAGCGTGTGCACCTGCGCGCCGTCCGGCACCAGGTCGCTCGGCTTGCCCGGGTAGGCGAAGAACGACACCGGCGCCTTCGTGCCCGCGACGACGACGTGCTCGATCCCGCCGAGCTGGTAGGTGACCTGTTCGGCGAGGTAACCGAGCCGCTCGATGTTGGGCAGGCCGGCGCCGCGCTCCAGGCGTGCGGGGAACGTCTCGACGAACACCTTCGCGCCGGTCGCGGCGGCGATCCGGCTGGCGGCGCGCAGCCCGTCTTCACGGCACGCGCTGCCGCCGATCAGCAGCGCGACCGGCTCGCCCGCACCGAAGACGGCGGCGACGTCCTTGACGGTCGTGGCGTCCACAGTCTGCGGCACCCGCGGCGGGATCGGTGCGCACGTCTCGCCGCCTTCGCCCCACGACGCGTCCGCAGGCAGGATGAGCGTCGCAACGCGGCCAGGAGCGTCCTGCGCTGCGGCGACCGCTGCGGCGGCGTCCGCTCCGACGTCCTTGGTGTGCTCCGAGCGGCGCACCCAGCCTTCCAGCGAGCCCGCGACAGCCTCGATGTCCGATTCGAGCGGTGCGTCGTATTGCTTGTGGTAGGTCGCGTGGTCGCCGACGACGTTGACGATCGGAGTGTGCGCGCGCCGCGCGTTGTGCAGGTTCGCCAGGCCGTTGCCCAGTCCCGGACCGAGGTGCAGCAGCGTCGCGGCGGGCTTGCCCGCGATGCGCGCGTAGCCGTCGGCGGCGCCGGTGACGACACCTTCGAACAGCGCGAGCACACCCCGCATCTCCGGGACGGTGTCGAGCGCGGCGACGAAGTGCATCTCCGACGTGCCGGGGTTGGCGAAGCACACCTCGACACCGGCGTCGACCAGCGTGCGGATCAGGGACTGGGCGCCGTTCATCTCGCTCATACGGTTCCTTCGGGGAAGAGAACGCCGGGGTTGAGGATCCCGGCGGGGTCGAAGCTCTGCTTGATCCGGCGCATCAGCTCGATCTTCGCCGGGTCTTCGAGTTGCTGGTGGTAGCTCGCCTTGGTGCGGCCGAGGCCGTGCTCGCCGGAGATCGCGCCGCCGAGTTCCATCGCGTACGAGAAGATGTCGGTGAGCAGACGTTTACGCCGGTCCGCGTCCTTGCAGAAGATCCCGAGATGGACGTTGCCGTCGCCGGCGTGGCCGCAGCCGAGCGCGCCACCGCCCGCGGCCATCGCGAGTTCGCGTGCCTTCGAGATGAACTGCGGCATCGCGGTCCGCGGCACGACGACGTCGATCACGTCGTCGGCGCCCGCCGCCTTCGCGGTCCAGAAGGCCTTCTCGCGGGCTTCGATGAGCTTGCGCGCGGCGCCGCCTTCGAGGACGTAGACGTCGGTCGCGCCGAGTTCGCCGAGCAGCTCGCCGACCTGCTCGACGTCTTCCTGGAGACGTCCGCTCTCGCGGTTTTCCAGCGCGACGACGAGGTAGGCCTCGCTGGTCTCGCGGATGTGGTCCGGGACGCCGAGTTCGAGCTTCTCGTTGTAGACGATGGCGGCCATCGTGAGGTTGTCGATGTACTCGAGGATGTGCGGCGCGAGCCCGCTGGAGACGACCGCCGGCACCGCGGCCATCACCTGCCCGAAGTCGCCGAAGGGGGCGAGCACCGTGGCGCCGTGGGACAGCCGCGGGTGCAGCTTGACGGTGATCTCGGTGGCCAGTGCGAGAGTGCCTTCGGAGCCGATGATCAGCTGGGTGAGGTCGTAGCCGGTGGAGATCTTCGACGTCTTGCCGCCGGTCCGGATGATCTCGCCGGTTGGCAGCACGGCCTGGAGGCCGAGGACGTTGTTGCGGGTGACGCCGTACTTGATCGCGCGCATGCCGCCGGCGTTGGTGCCGACGTTCCCGCCGACGCTCGCGCTCAGCTCACCGGGATAGACGGTGTAGCTGAGCCCGGCTTCGGCGGTCTTGGCATCGAGTTCGGCGAGCGTGACCCCGGGCTGGACGACGGCGACGTGGTTCCCGGTGTCGACTTCGAGGACGGCGTTCATTCTTTCGAAGGAGATCAGCAGGCCGTCTGCCCTGGGCCGCGCTGCGCCGGAGAGCCCGCTGCCGGACCCGCGCGCGGTCACGGGCACGTTGTTCTCCGAAGCGACCTTCAGCAGCTCCGCGACTTCTTCGGCGGTTGCGGGCTTCGCGACGTACGCAGGCTTCTGCGGCTCCGCGGTCAACGCCTCGTCGTGCGCGTAGTCCTCGGAGATCGCGCCGCCGGTCAGCAGGTTCTTGTCCCCGACGATCTCGGCCAGCCGTGCCGCCACGTCGCCCATCGACAGCCTCTCCTCCGCGCCGGTGCTGTGGTTACCGCAGCGTAGTACGTACCGCCGGTACGCCGCCATGAAGGTTTTTCACGTTCACTTCAGACCGTGCTCAACCGGTTCGGCACCGGCTTCCTGCGCCGGGTCGATCGCGTACTGCGGGAACTCGAGGACGCGCGCCGCGAACTTGCTGACACCGCCGGTCTCGACCACGGCAGCGTCGCCGTCGCCGCGGAAACGCTGCTCACACTCACCGGCGTGGTCAAGAAGTTCCGCGTCGCGCACCCCGGCGTCGACATCCGGCTCTACCAGTCGTCCGCGACCGAGATGGCCAACCAGCTGCGCGCCGGAGAGGTCGATCTCTGCTTCGCCTCCCAGCCGCTGCCGGGCCCGGACCTGCAGACGCGGGAGCTGCTGCGGGAGGAGGTGCTGCTCGCCGTGCCGGTCGGGCACCGGCTCGTCGATCGGAAGCGGGTCCGGCTCGAGGACCTGGCCGGCGAACCCTTCGTCACGACCCGCCCCGGCTACTGGCCGCACGAGCTGGCCGACCGGCTCTTCGCCGCGGCGGGCATCCGTCCTGAGTACGCCTGCGAGAGTGACGAACCGGGTACCACCGGCGACCTCATCGGCGCGGGTCTCGGCATCGGGCTGGTCCCCGCGTACTCCCGCGGCGCCACCCACATCCCGGGCGTCTGGCTGCACGTCGACGCGCCGGACTGTCACCGCACGCTGAGCCTGGTCCGTCGCCAAGACGCGTACCTTTCCGTCGCGGCTCGACGTCTTTTCCGACTTCGCGGCCGCATACTTCGGCCGCCGGTAGGGCGGGCGCGGGAGCGCCCGCCCTGGCCAGCTCAGCCGATCGGCCACGGCGGACGGCAGTTCTGGCGTGGCAGCTCGATCGACGAGTTCGTGTACACGCCGTCGGCCAGCGTGTCGGCCATGATCGGGTTCTGCCAGTAGCACTGGTGCTGGGCGAAGTACCCGCCCGCCGCTTCGATCGTGTCGAAGTGGCAGACGCCGTCGGTCTGGATGCAGTAGCGGATGTACGGGATGCCGCCGAAGTCCGTCCGGCCCGGGCCGAACGAAACGTATCCGCCGAACGGCGACGGCGCGCCGGCACCGGCCGGGATCACCGCGCTGATGCCGCGCCCCGGCGGCCCGACCGGCTGCATCGGGTCCGCGTACAGCTTCGCGTTGAAGTGGTTCTTGTCGACGTCGACGACGCCATCGGCGATGTCGTTGAGCAGAAAGTTCGCGACGATCGCGCCCTGGGAGTACCCGACGACGGTGAATTCGCCGCCCGGGTCTTCGTTGAACGCGTCCTGGGCGACGCGCTTCGCCTCTTCGCGGCCGATCGCGACACTTCGGTCCATCGGCGTCTGACCGCAGGGACCCGGCAGCCCGGACGCGCCCGCCGGGTAGTTCACGACCTTGCGGATCCCGCCGCGCAGCCAAGCTTCCTGGTACTGGTCGGCGTTCCCGTTGCACGTCCCGCCGATCAGGATGTAGTAGTGCGCGCCTTCGGCGTGGGCCGCGGGTACGCCGACGAATCCGGTGACGAGCGCGGCCACCGCCGCGCCGATCAGCGAAAGCCGTTTCAGATTTTTCACTTCGCAGTCCCCTCCGTGAGTTGATCACTGCGCCGCGGACGTTAGGGAGGGGCGATGAAATCCGGATGAAACCTGTGATCACCCGGTTACGGACGAGATTTAGCTCAGGCTGAATCTCTGGTGGGTGGCGGCCGGCCGGGTGAAGCTTCCGGCATGACATCGACGTACACCTTCGAAGACGGCCTTTCCGTGCGGCGGCTGGGTTTCGGTGCCATGCGGCTCACCGAGTGGGACTACGTTCCGGTCGGCGCGGCGGCGGTCGCCCGGCGGGCGGCCGAGCTGGGCGTGACGTTCTTCGACACCGCCGACGCCTACGACCTGGGGTTGAACGAAGAACTCCTCGCCGACGTGCTTCACCCGTACGAGGGGCTCTGCATCGCGACGAAGTGCGGGCACGCACGCCCGAGCCGAAGTGAATGGGTGCCCCTCGGACGTCCCGAATACCTCCGTCAGCAGGCGGAACTCTCGTTGCGGCGCCTGCGTGTCGAGCGGCTCGACCTGCTGCAGCTGCACCGAGTCGACCCGCAGGTGCCGCTCGCCGACCAGATCGGGGTGCTGGCCCGGCTGCGGGATGAGGGCAAGGTCGCCCGGATCGGGTTGTCCGAGGTCAGCGTGGCGCAGCTCGCCGAGGCGCGGGCCATCGCGCCGATCGCGAGCGTGCAGAACCGGTACAACCTCACGGACCGCGCGTCCGAAGGCGTCCTCGACTACTGCGAGCGCGAGAGGATCGCGTTCATCCCTTGGCTGCCGATCGCAAATGGTCACCATGCGACGGCGGGCGGCGTGATCGGAAAGGTCGCAGCCGGCCTCGGCGCGACACCCGCCCAGGTGTCCCTCGGCTGGCTGTTGCGCCGGTCCCCGGTCGTCATTCCGATTCCCGGGACGTCCTCGCTCGCGCACCTCGAAGAAAACTGCGCTGCGGCGGAAATCGTGCTTTCTGATGACGATATCGCGCGCCTCGGCGAACTGGCATGAAAACGGCCCGGCCGCGGGTTTCCCGCGGCCGGACGTCGGTTCCTGCTGTTCTCAGACGAGCCAGCCGAGGAAGTGCGCCAGGTGCGCCAGCGCGCCCGAGATGATGTCGTGGCAGTAGTGCGCGTGCTGGGCGAACGTCTGCATGAAAGGCTCCTTGCCGATTGAACAATGATTTCCCTGGAGATGCTCTCGCGAGAGCGGAGTCATGTTTTCACCGTGCTGGCGGGCTGTCAAAGAGCCATTTCCGGAAGGTTCCGGTCCGGCGGAATCTTCCCATCCTAAACATGTAATCCCTTCGTGTTTGAGGCCGGGGTGCCCGGTTCGGCGGTCAGCCACTCTGGGTAACACTAAGGGCGATCATCACCCTCGGTGACCCCGGTCTTGATCCGGTGACTCGGGCATGCCGTAACTCGATCCGGTGATCATCGGCCACGAAAGGTGAATTCGCGACGATCACTCTTCCGGGTGGTCCGGGCGGCAAAAAGGGGACGCCGGATGCGATGACCGCAACCGGCGTCCCCTTGCCGGGTAAGGGATTCAGGCCCGCGCGAACGAGAGCGTCTCGCCTTCGACCCCGCGCAGCCAGAGGTCCTGCGCGGCGGCCGCCATCTCGGCCAGGCCCTCCTCGATCGTGGCGAACACGTTGCCGGGTACCCAGCCCGCGTCGCCGTTGATCAGCAGGTTGTTGCGTCCGTAGAAGATCGCGAGGTCGGTCGCGCCCTGGTCGCTGTGGGCTTCGCTGCCTTCGTCGTAGCCGTACGCGGGGTTGCCGATCTCCCAGGCTTCGAAGCCGAAGTACACGACGTCACCGGGAATCGGCGTGATCGTCGGGTTTTCCCGCCCGGGTTTCGGGTCCGCGAAGGGCGGCACGAGCGTGTAGACCTCGTTGCGCGCGTACTTCGCGTGGTAGGCCGAACCGCTCTGCGGCAACGCGTCCCACACGGCTTTGCAAGTGCGCGGTGCTTCGTCGTCGAGCAACCGGGCGCGGCAGGACACTCCGCGCTTGTCCAGCGTGATCGTGATGTAGCGGGCCATGCTCAGCCTCCCGTGACCGAAGCGACGACGTCTCCCCAGATCCGCAGCGCGTCGTCGACCTGTTCGGCGGAGACGACCAGCGGCGGCACCATGCGGACGACGTTCATGTACGGCCCGCAGGTGAGCAGCAGCAGGCCGTTCTTCGCGGCAGTCTGCTGAGCGGCCTGCGCGGTCGCGGTGTCCGGCTCGCCGTCGGCAGTGGTGAACTCCGACCCGACGAGCAGCCCCAGGCCGCGCACCTCGCCGATCGCCGGCGTCTTGTCCGCGATCACCCGCGCGCCCTCGAGAAGCTGGCGGCCGCGCTCGGCGGCGTTCTCGACGAGGTTCTCCTGCTGGATGACCTCGAGCGTCGCGATCGCCGCCGCGCACGAGACCGCGTTGCCGCCGTACGTGCCGCCCTGCGACCCCGGGAACGCTTTCGCCATCAGCTCCTGCGAAGCGGCGATGCCCGACAACGGGAAGCCGCTGGCCAGGCCCTTCGCAATGAGCACGATGTCGGGGGAGACGTCGAAGTGGTCGTGGCCCCAGAACTTGCCCGTGCGGCCGAAGCCGGTCTGGATCTCGTCGACGACGAGCAGGATGCCGTGCCGGTCCGCGCGCTCGCGCAGCCCGGCCATGAACTTGGTGTTCGCCGGGACGTACCCACCCTCGCCGAGCACGGGCTCGACGAAGAACGCGGCGGTCTCGTTCGGCGCGCTGACTGTCTGGAACAGGTAGTCCAGCTCGCGCAGCGCGAATTTCGTCGCGGTCTGCTCGTCCCAGCCGTAGTGGTAGGCGTAGGGGAACGGCGCGACGTGCACGCCCGCCATCAGCGGGCCGATGCCGGCGCTGAACCGCGTCCCGGACGTCGTCATGCTCGCCGCCGCGACAGTCCGGCCGTGGAAGCCGCCCTGGAAGACGATGACGTTCGGACGCTTCGTCGCCTGCCGCGAAAGCCGCAACGCCGCTTCGACAGCTTCGCTGCCCGAGTTCGCGTAGAAGAGTGAGTCGAGCCCGCTCGGCAGGACGTCGCCGAGCCGTTTCGTCAGCTCGAGCAACGGCTTGTGCATCACCGTCGTGTACTGCCCGTGGACGAGCTTGCCGATCTGCTCCTGCGCGGCCCGCACGACGTGCGGATGGCAGTGCCCGGTGCTCGTGACGCCGATCCCGGCGGTGAAGTCGAGGTGGCGTTTGCCGTCGACGTCGTAGAGGTAAACCCCTTCACCGTGGTCGACCACGACGGGCGTTGCCTGCTTGAGCAGCGGAGATAGCTGGGCCATGGCAGCGTGCTCCTAGGTCGGTCGAATGGGTTGTCGATTGTTGACAATATCCATAGCATGGCCCTCGGGACAACACGTGAGGAGCAGTCGGGATGAGCGCGAGCACCGAAGCCGGCGTCGTCGAGGCGGTCGGCAAGGAACTGTTCATCGGCGGCAAGTGGGTGGCCGCCGAGTCCGGGAGGACGTTCCCGGTGGTCGACCCGGCCACCGGCAAGGAGCTGTGCCAGGTCGCCGACGCCTCGCCGGCGGACGGTGTCACCGCGCTGGACGCTGCGGTCGCCGCGCAATCGGACTTCGCGAAGATGGCGCCCCGCGAGCGCGGCGAGATCCTGCGCCGGGCGTTCGAGCTGCTGATGCAGCGCCAGGACGAGCTGGCCCTGCTGATGACACTGGAGATGGGCAAGCCGCTCGCCGAGTCGAAGGGCGAGATCGCCTACGCCGCCGAGTTCTTCCGCTGGTTCGCCGAGGAGGCCGTCCGCATCGACGGCGGCTACGCGACCGCGCCCAACGGCTCGGGCCGGTTCCTCATCACGAAGCAGCCGGTCGGGCCGACGATCCTGATCACGCCGTGGAACTTCCCGATGGCCATGGGCACGCGCAAGATCGGCCCGGCCGTTGCCGCGGGCTGCACGATGGTGATCAAGCCGGCTGCGCAGACGCCGCTGTCGATGCTCGCACTGGCGGGCATCCTCGCGGAGGCGGGCCTGCCCGAGGGCGTGCTCAACGTCGTGACGACCACCGACTCCGGCGGGGTCATGGAGCCCCTGATCCGCGACGGCCGCGCTCGTAAACTCTCGTTCACCGGCTCGACCGGCGTCGGCCGGAAGCTGCTGGAGCAGTGCGCCGACAAGATCCTGCGCACGTCGATGGAGCTGGGCGGCAACGCACCGTTCCTGGTCTTCGACGACGCAGACATGGACGCGGCCATCGACGGCGCGATGCAGGCGAAGATGCGCAACATCGGCGAAGCGTGCACCGCGGCGAACCGCTTCTACGTGCAGCGTGGAGTCGTGGAGGAGTTCTCGCGGCGGCTGACCGAGCGCATGCAGGCCCTGCCGATGGGCCGCGGCACCGAGAAGGACGTCGTGGTCGGCCCGCTGATCGATGACAAGGCCGTCGACAAGGTCACCGAGCTGGTCAAGGACGCCACCGACCGCGGCGCGCGGGTGCTGACCGGCGGGTCCGGTGTCGACGGTCCGGGCCACTTCTACCAGGCGACCGTGCTCACCGACGTCCCGCAGGAGGCGCGGCTCAACCACGAGGAGATCTTCGGGCCGGTCGCCCCGATCACGCCGTTCGACACCGAGGAAGAGGCAGTGGCGAAGGCGAACGACACCGAGTTCGGCCTGGTTTCCTACGTCTACACCAGCGATCTGAAGCGGGCGCTGCGCGTCTGTGAGGCCCTCGAAGCCGGCATGATCGGCCTCAACCAGGGTATCGTGTCCAACCCGGCGGCGCCGTTCGGCGGGATCAAGCAGTCCGGGCTCGGCCGCGAGGGCGGCTCGGTCGGCATCGATGAGTTTCTCGAGACCAAGTACATCGCGGTGGCCCTGTGACGGTCTACCGCCTGGCGAGCATCCCCGGCGACGGGATCGGCGTGGACGTCACGGTCGAGGCCCGCAAGGTCCTCGACCGGGCTTCCGCTCTCTTCGGCTTTTCGCTGGAGTGGACGGAGTTCGACTGGAGCTGCGAGCGGTACGCCCGCGTCGGCGCGATGATGCCGGAGGACGGCGTCGAGCAGTTGTCGGAGTTCGACGGCATCCTGCTCGGCGCGGTCGGTTTCCCCGGCGTACCGGACCACGTTTCGCTGTGGGGCCTGCTGATCCCGTTGCGGCGCGCGTTCCAGCAGTACGTCAACCTGCGTCCGGTGCGGCTGCTGCCGGGCACGACGTCTGTGCTGGCCGGACGGAAGGCCGAGGAGCTGGAGCTGGTCATCGTCCGCGAGAACTCCGAAGGCGAGTACTCGGCGATCGGCGGACGGCACAACGCCGGACGGCCCGACGAGTTCGTGCTGCAGGAGTCGGTCTTTACGCGCGTCGGTGTATCGCGGATCATCCGGTATGCGTTCGAGCTGGCGCGGAAGCGGTCCTTGCGCGTGTGCTCGGCGACGAAGTCCAACGGGCTCATCCACTCGATGCCGTTCTGGGACGAGATCTTCGCCGAGGTCGCGGCCGAGTTCCCGGATGTCCACAGTGAACAGATGCACGTGGACGCGCTTGCCGCGCGGATGGTGCAGGCACCCGACCGGCTCGACGTGATAGTGGCGTCCAACCTCTTCGGCGACATCCTGAGCGATCTCGCGGCCGCGATCACCGGCGGCCTCGGCATGGCGCCATCCGGCAACATCAACCCATCAGGTGAACATCCGTCGATGTTCGAAGCGGTTCACGGGAGCGCTCCGGACATCGCGGGGCAGGGAATCGCGAACCCCGTGGCGCAGATCCTGGCGGCCGCGATGCTGATCGAACATCTCGGCGAAACCGTTGCGGCACAAGCGATCCGCACCGCGGTGGATCGGGTGCTCGACGACGGACGCGTGCGCACTCCCGACCTCGGCGGCACCGATACCACAGAACGACTCGGCACGGCAGTGGCCGAAACACTGGGCTGAGTTTTTGTCGGTGCCCTCCGGCACGGTGGACGGCGAGCCCACCAGGGGGAGGAGACACCGATGTGCCGGCAGTGCGAAGACCCGGACAGATCCGGGTACGTGGAGCGGCTACGCGAGGGCGTGGCCGACCGGGGCTGGCTCGTGCAGGGCGTGGAGGGCGCGCCGCTGTACCCGCCATGGGCCTACACGATCGGCCTGAGCGGATACGGCCTGCCCGAGCTGGTCGTGACCGGTCTGCCCGTGCTCGCGGCGGCAGACCTGCTCAACGAAATGGCCGCGCACGTACTACACGCGTCACCGCCCGAGCCGGGGGAACGGGTGCCGTTGCGAGGCGGCCCGCTGATCGAAGTGGTGCCGCTGGCCGAGCCGTCGGCGCACCTGGTGTTCGCCGTGGCGTTGTACGGCACGGAAATCCGGGCGCTGCAACTGGTCCACGCGGACGAGCGCGGCCGCTGGCCGTGGTCGCCGGACTACCGGGACGGCCGAGGCGGCCAGCCCGTGCTGGGAGCCCGTCATGAGCACTGACTGTGGTTGCGTTCCGCCGGTGAACTGCTTCCCGGCCCCCGTGCCGGCTGTCCACGTACGCCTGCCGTATTCGCCGATCCGCGACTCGTCCAGTCGGAAACGCGAGCGCTCCTTTCCGCAGGAGCGCGAGTCGTCCGTCCGGGTGCGCCTGGCGGCTCTTCGATCCCGCGTGTCGGGCTTCCGGTCACGCCTGTCGGCCCGGGGACCGCTCGGACCGGAATTCCGGTCACGCGTTGCCCGGCACCGGCGGGGCTTCCCCGTCCCTGAGGCTCGTGCCCGGCGCGAGCCGCTGCACCGCGTCCTCCATGTGCGCCTCGAGCAGAGCGAGCGCGGTCTCCTCGTCCCCGTCACGCAGCGCCTGGATGAGCTTCGTGTGCTCCTCCACACGCTCCTCGACCCGCTGGTAAGTGCTCTGCAGCGCGGTGAGGCACATCCGCGTCTCGATGAGGAGAGTCCGAGCCATCCGCACGAGCCGTTTGCTGCCGGAGGCGTTGATGAGTGCCTCGTGGAACCTGAGGTCGGCGGTGGAGAGGGCGCTCGGGTCATCTTCGCTTGCGGCGGTCGCCATCTCGGCGACGGTCTGCTCGAGGAGGTCGGCGATCCGGTTTCGGTCCCCGCCGCGCAGGGCGCGGAGCATGGCGGCGCGCTCGATCGCCGAGCGCGCCGCGTAGATGTCGTAGACGTCGCCGGGCTCGAGGTCGATCACGAAGAGCCCGCGGTGCCGCTCGCTGCGCAACAGTCCCTCGGATACGAGGTGCTGCATTGCTTCCCGGAGTGGCCCCCGTGACACCTGGAACCGGGAGGCCAGCTCGGTCTCGCCGAGCTGGGTCCCGGGCGGGAGGGCACCGGTCATGATCGCGTCACGCAGCTGACGCGCGATGACTGCGGCTGTCGACTCGCGGCTGACTGGCTCGATCTCGGGCAGCATGCCCGGTGGCAAGGCCATGTCAGGCACTCCCGTCCGGAAGATGCCGGAACAGGGCCCCGAGCGAGCGGACGAGCCGGTGCCGGCCGGTCAGGCGCAGGCCCTCCCAGACGGTCACCTGGTTCGCGGTCAGCACGGGCTTGCCGAGGGCCGCCTCGATGGCGTTGATCTCGCCGAGGGTGCGCATGGCGGTGTCCGGCACGAGCACCGCATCCGCGTCCCGGTGGTCGTGGCGCACGGCGAGCTCGACGACGGCTTCCGGCGACAGCGCTCCGACCTCGGCCGCCGTGATGATGTCGGCGCTGGCCATCGCGACGACCTCGATTCCGCCCGCCTTGAGGAAGTCGACGAACAGCCGGGCGATGTCGTCCGGGTAGCTGGCGGCGACGGCGACCCGCTTGACGCCCAGGGCACGCGCGGCGTGCACGAACGCGAAGGAGGTGCTGGAGGCCGGCACTCCGGCGACGGCGCCGAGCCGGTCGGTCTGGTCGCGGGCGCCGTCCCAGCCGTAGACGAAGCTGCCGCTGGTGCAGGCCCAGATGACCGCGTCCGGCTCGTGCTTGGCGAGCAAGGCGGCGCCGTCGGCGAGGCGGCTCTCGCTGCCGAGGTCCAGCAGTTCGGCGACCGCGTGCTTGTCGGTGCCGTAGATGTGCTCGACCGCCAGCCGGATGTCGCCCTCGTCGACGGCCGTACCGCCGAGCAGCTGCTCGGCGAGCGGGTAGTCGTCTTCGGCCGCGTGGTCGGGGTAGATGAAGCCGATGGTGGTCACGGAACCTCCGGAGGGACGCAAATTGTCGACAATCCTAGAGGGATGGTCAAGGAAAACCTTCACGACACGTCACGAAGCCACTTCCCGGGTCCGACGATGGGGAGATCCATCCGGCGCAGGCACGCCCACATGGTCAGCTGGTTCGCGGTGAGCACCGGCTTGCCGAGCGCGGCTTCCAGAGGCTCGATCAGGTCGTAGGTGGGGAGGTTGGTGCAGCTGACGAAGATCGCTTCGGCGTCGCCGTGGTCGGCGGCGAGGATGCGTTCGGCGATGGTCCGGTAGCTGACCTTCCAGATGCCGCCGCCCAAGCCGAGGTGGTCGCTGGCGACGGTCTCGACGTTCAGCTCGGCCAGGAAGTCGTGCAGGGCGCGGGTGAGGTCGGCGTCGTAGGGCGTCAGCACCGAGACGCGGTGCAGGTCGAGCTGGTGCAGCACCTCGGCCAGCGCGCCCGAGGTGGTGACGGCATCCGGTGCGCCGGCGTCGCAGATCGCCTTGGTGAGGGAGCGCTCGTAGTCGACACCGTTGACGAAGCTGCCCGACGTGCAGAGGTAGGCGACGACCTCGGGCTCGACGTGCAGCACGTCGCGGGTCGCGCTCGCGAGGTGGTGGCTGTCGCTGACGAGGCGGGCCATCTCCATGCTGACCGGCACCGGCTCGTACGGCGTCCGGGCCAGGTGGAGGGAGACCTCCATCGGTACCCACCGCCAGAGCTCGCGCTCCAGCGCGAGGTCGAACGGGGCGATGACGCCGATGCCGCGCTGGGCGAGCGGGCCCTCGAACGCCAGGAAGTCGAAATCCAAGGCTCAGCCTCCGGAATACGTCTGTGCTTGACACGTCCGGTGCTCCGGGGGTCGTTCCTCGGATTGTTGACAATCATACGAGTGACTTTTACCGTGTCAACGTGATCGCCTCGGAAGACCGGGAACCTCCCGTCCTGGCAGTGCTCTGCGGCGAGTCCCGCCCACCGGACATGCGTGCTGTCGAATCCGGGGCGGTCGTGCGTTACACGGACGCGGCGGGACTGGCCGAAGCGTTGTCCGGCGCCGACGCCCTCTTCGTCTATGACTTCCTCTCCACGGCCGTGCCGGGAGCGTGGCATGCGGCCGACCGCCTGCGCTGGCTGCACATCGCGAGCGCGGGTGTCGACCCGGTGCTGTTTCCCGGACTCATCGAGAGCGACGTCGTCCTGACCAACTCGCGGGGTGTCTTCGACGACGCCATTGCGGAGTACGTGCTGGGTGTCGTCCTGGCGTTCGCGAAAGACTTCGCGCGGTCGCACGACCTGCAGCGCGAGGCTCGCTGGCAGCATCGCGAGACCGAACGGATCGCCGGACGCGAGGTACTGGTCGTCGGCACCGGGCCGATCGGCCGGGCCATCGCGCGGCTGCTGCGCGCCGCCGGCATGCGGGTCAGCGGCGCCGGACGCAGGGAACGCACCGGCGATCCGGACTTTGGCGTTGTGCACGAGTCCGCGCGGCTCACCGAGGTCCTGTCACACGCCGACTACGTCGTCGCTGTCGCGCCCCTGACCGAGCACACCAAGGGCATGTTCGACGCTCGCGCGTTCGCTGCCATGAAGCCGTCGGCGCGGTTCGTCAACGTCGGGCGGGGCGAGCTGGTCGTGACGTCCGACCTGGTGGAGGCGCTGGCCACCAAGTCCATCGCCGGAGCCGCGCTCGATGTGTTCGACACCGAGCCGCTGCCGGGCGACAGTCCGCTGTGGAGCATCCCCGACGTGCTGATCTCGCCGCACATGTCCGGTGACTTCGTCGGCTGGCGGAACACGCTCGTCGAAGTCTTCACCGAGAACTTCCGCCGCTGGCAGGCTGGGGAGCCGCTGCGCAATGTCGTCGACAAGACGCTCGGCTACGTGCCGTCGGGGAACCAGGGAGCCGGATGAACGACAGGATGCTGACCGCCAGCGAGCTCGTCGCCGCCTACTCGACCGGTGAGCTCTCACCGATCGAGGCGACGCAGAACGCGCTGCAGGTCATCGAAGCCCGCGACGGCGAGTGCAATGCCTACTGCCTCGTCGACGCCGACCGGGCGCTGGAGCAGGCGAAAGCGTCGGAGATCCGCTGGCGGGACGGCAACCCGATCGGCTGGCTCGACGGCGTGCCGTCCTCGATCAAGGACATGTTCCTCACGCAGGGCTGGCCGACCGTCCGCGGCTCGAAGAGCATCAGCCCGGACCAGCCGTGGGACGTCGACAGCCCGGTTGCCGCGCGGATGCGCGAGGCCGGCCTGGTCGTGCTCGGCAAGACGACCACTCCCGAGATCGCGTGGAAGGGTGTCACCGACAGCCCGTTGTGCGGCATCACGCGCAACCCCGTCGACCCGGCGAAGACTGCGGGCGGCTCGAGCGGCGGGAGCGCCGCGGCCGTCGCAGCGGGGATGGGCGAGCTGTCCGTCGGCACCGACGGTGGCGGCTCGGTGCGGATTCCGGCGTCGTTCTGCGGGATCGTCGGGCTCAAGCCGACCCACGGCCGGATCCCGCTGTACCCGGCGAGCCCGTTCGGCCCGCTCTCGCACGCCGGTCCGATGGCGCGTTCCGTGGACGACACCGCGCTGCTCCTGGACGTCCTGTCGATGCCCGACCACCGCGACCCCACCGCGCTCGCGCCGCCGGTGGCGTCGTTCCGCGAGGCAGTGCGGCGGGACGTGCGCGGCCTGATCGCGGCGTTCTCGCCGACGCTCGGCTACGTCGACGTCGACCCCGAGGTGGCGGCGATCGTCGCCGACGCGGTACGCGCGCTGGGCGATGCGGGCCTGCACATCGAGGAAACCGATCCCGGGTTCGCCGACCCGAAGCCGGCGTTCGACATCCTGTGGTCGTCGGGCGCGGCGAAGCTGCTCGACACGTTCCCGCCCGGCTCCGAGGCGCACACCGACCCCGGGCTGCGCAAAGTCTGGGAGCTCGGCAAGACGTGGTCGGCGAGCGACTACCTCGACGCGACCGCCGAGCGTGCCGCGCTCGGCATCCGGATGGGTGAGTTCCACACGCGCTACGACGTGCTGATCACGCCGACCGTCCCGATCCCCGCGTTCGAAGCCGGGCACGACGTGCCGCCGGGCAGCGGGCTGAGCGAGTGGCCGGAGTGGACGCCGTTCACGTACCCGTTCAACATGACCCAGCAGCCGGCGATCAGCGTCCCGGCGGGCCGCACGTCGGCGGGGTTGCCGGTGGGCCTGCAGATCGTCGGCCCGCGGCACTCGGACGACCTCGTGCTGGCGGTGGCGAAGCTGCTGGAGGAAGTCCGCCCCTGGGCGTCCGCCTGACCACACTTGAGGGTGAAACCCGGGCCGAGGCGGCGGAAGCTGTGCCACTGTCGGCCGAGTGAACGCTGAAGGCTGGCGGTACGAGCGCAGCATCCCGACTGTCGACCCCGCGGGCGATCCGGCCCGGGTGGTGGTCGGGCTGGTGGAGCAGGGCGACCGCTTGGCGGCCGCGATGCGCGTGGACGACGGCAAGGCGGCCCTGCTCCCCCTGGAAACGGGCGGCGAGCTGCTGAAGGTGTTGCGGGAGACGCTGGAGAGCTGGTGGCGTCTCGAGGGCCACCGCGATCTCACGCCGGTACCCCGCGCAGACCAGGAGGACAGGCGCGCGGTGGACAGCCGCTGAGAGCGCGTCAGCCGAGGCCGAACTCGGCGAACCGTTGCCGCCCTATCTCGGTCACGCGCAACGCCCGGCCGCCTGGCCGGCGGCGGACCCAGGCTTCTTCCAGCAACGCTGTCAGCAGTGCGGTTCCCAGCGCGCCGGCCAGGTGAACCGTCTCGTGGGACCAGTCCAAGCACGCCCGCACCGCCGGTCCCGGCCCGGGCAGCTCCGTCACACCGAGCGCGGCCAGCAGCGGGTGGTCGAAAGTGCGCACCACACCTGTCGAGCCGGGTGCCATGTCCTCGACGACGCCGTCCTTGCGCAGGAGCGTCGCCACGTCGATGCCCAGCTGTCCCGCCAGATGCCCGTAACACGCGCGCGCGTGCAGCAGCGGTCCCGCCGGTGTGGAAGGCTGCATTCGCGGGGGCAGCCGTGGCGGGGCGAGCACCGCCAGCGCCTCCACGAGCTGCGCCACCTCCGGTTTCGCGAGGCGGTGCAGGCGCCGGCGGCCCGCCTCGGCCGCGATCACCAAGCCCGCGTCGCACAGGCGGCGCAAGTGGGAGCTCGCCGTGGACGGTGCGATCCCGGCCGCGGTCGCCAGTGCGCGGGCGGAATGGGCGTCGCCGTCCATCAGCTGCAGGAGCATCGCCGCCCGGGCCGGTTCGCCGATCGCCTGGGCTACCGCGGCGATGTCGGGCTCGGCGACCATGCCGTCAGCGTAACCATTCGCTCCGGATCGAAGGGTTTCTGTGGCACCCTGCTCGCCATGACGAAGGATCGCTACTTCGAGGACTACGTCCCCGGCGTCACCTACGACCTCGGCAGCGTCGAGGTCACGGAGACCGACATTCTCGAGTTCGCCCGCCGCTACGACCCGCAGCCCTTCCACGTCGACGCGGCGGCTGCCGCGGACGGACCGTTCGGCGGGCTGATCGCCAGCGGCTGGCACACCGCGAGCCTCATGATGCGGCTCTACGCCGACCACTACCTGTCCGCGGTGTCGAGCCTGGGCAGCCCGGGTGTCGACGAGCTGCGGTGGCCACGCCCGGTGCGGCCCGGCGCAGTGTTGCGGCTGCGGGCCACCGTGGTCGAAGCGCGGCTTTCCCGCTCGAAGCACGACCGCGGGGTGGTGCGTACGCGCGTGGAGCTCGTCGACGTCGCCGACGAGGTCGTCTTCAGCGCGAGCCTGCTGAACCTCATCCTGGTGCGCCCGGGCTGATGGGTGCGCGGCGGACCAGCCCGCGCACCTGCGGGTTGGTCAGCACGACCGCGGTCGCGGCGACGATCAGGACTGCGCCACCGGCGAGCGTCGCCGACCGGCCGGCGTGCTCGGCCACGGGACCGGCGGCGACCTGGCCGAGCGGCATCGCGAGGAACGAACCGAGCATGTCGTAGGAGTAGACGCGCGCGAGTTTCGCGGGCGGGACGTTCTCCTGCAGCGACACGTCCCAGGCGACCGCGAACTGCTCGAGCGCGACGCCGGAAAGGAACATCGCGAACAGCAGCGGCAGCAGGTACGGCGTCTCGCCGAGGGTCAGCATCGGCAGCGCGTCGACCATCACCAGCGCGACGCCGATCAGCAGCATCCGCCGCGGTTGCCAGTGCGCGGCGATGACGCCGCCGAGCAGGGAGCCGGCGGTCTGCGCGGCCAGCGCGATGCCCCAGCCGGTGCGGCCGAACGTGTCGTCGGCGACCAGCGGGCCGATCACCAGCAGCGCGCCCGCGTTCACCGCGTTAACGATCGTGAACTGCAAGACCACCAGCCACACCCACGACCGCGCGCGGAACTCCCGCCAGCCTTCGGCGAGGTCGGCGAACGGGCGCCGGCCCGGGATCCGCTCGCCGCGCGGCAGCCGGATCCGGCGGTAGGCGACGGCGGCCGCGAGGAACAGGACGGCGTTCCCGCCGAGCGCCCAGCCGGATCCGGCGAATGCGACGAGGACCCCGGCGAGCCCGGCCCCGGCGATGCGGCCGGCGTTGGAGAGCAGCCGGACCAGTGCGTTCGCCTGGGCGAGCATCGCGGCGGGCACGGTCAACGGCGTGAGGGACGCGGCCGCGGGCAGCGAGATGGCCGAGACGGCGCCGTTGACCAGGCTGAGCCCGACGAGCAGCGGGATCGAAGCGAAACCGCAGAGGACGCCGGCGGCGATCGCGGCCTGCGTGAGCGCGGCGGCGGTCTCGGTGCCCTGCAGGATCACCGACCGCGGCAGCCGGTCGGCGAGCATCCCGCCGAAGAGCACGAGCAGCACGTTGGCGAGCGACCGGGCCCCGACGACGATCCCGAGATCGACAGCCGAACCCGTCAGGTCGACGACGGCGAAGGCCAGCGCGAAGGGCGCGACGGCGTTGGCGAAGTCGGCGAAGGTCCGGCCGGTGACGAGGGCGCGGAACGGCCGCTCCCGAAGCGGGGTGAAGAGTGGATTGCTCACAGTCGGCTCCGGCGGGGGTTGGGACGCTGGTGAGGAGAGTGCGGCGACCGCGGGGCTCGGGAGAGTCGGGCGATCGCGCGGACGCTGGTGAGTGGGGCGATCGCGGGGACGCGGCTTCGGCGGTGGTGGGGTGCTGACCGGAGCGGCTTCGGCAGAAGATGTGAGCGAACGTTAACTGCGCGGCAGCGGACGCGGCGAGGCTGCAACTCCGGCGACGCACGCTCACGGAGGCTCGTCCGGTCCCGCCGCGCGAGGGTCTGCCAACTTGAACAGGGCCACACTCGCGCTCACCCGCACCGTTCCCGGGGTCCGCGGGGGCTGGGCCGCCTCGTGCAGATCCTTGCTCAACGCCGATGCCTGGGCCACTGCGCTCGCCCACACCTGCGGGTCCACCCACAGCTCCGCGTCCGTCAACGATGCCGGGCCCGGGGCCCGCTCGTCCGCCCGGCGGAGCAGCTCCGCCGCGATCGCGTTCGTCAGCAGGTGCTCCTCGGCCGGGTCTCGGGCCGTCAGGCGGCGTCCCGACTCCGGTGGGTGGCGGTAGCGCTTGGCGCGGCCGCCGCGGATGGTCACTTCCTCCGCTACCTCCAGCAAGCCCGCTTCGTGCAGGCGGCGGATGTGGTAGCTCACGTTCGCCTGCGTGTCGCCCAGCTCGCGGGCCGCCTCCGCCGCGCTCAGGGCCGTTCCCGTCAGCAGTGACAGCAGCCGCATGCGCAGGGGGTGGGCCAGTACGCGCAGGTTGTCGTGAGGCATCAGCCCAGTCTGACGCGACTGTCAAAGGGTTATTTGGGTGTTCTACAGCACGTAGGTGGTGCCGTCCGGTGGGAGTGACGCTCCGGCGGCCAGTACTGCCGCGTGTTCCGGTGACGACGGGTCGAGCACCGGGTTCGTGTTGTTCAGATGCGTGAACGCCCAGTGCGGCCCGGCGCGTCCGGGTAGCCGGGTCAGGGTCTCCGTGATCGGCAGGTGTCCCATGGCCGGCTGGTCCGGGCCGCCGACGCCCGCCATCTCGTCCGGGGCGAAGAACGTGCCGTCCAGCAGGACCAGCGAGGCGCCTTCCACGAACGCGCCGAATCCCGCGGGCCAGCTCTTCAGGCACGGCGCGTACACCAGCACTCCGCCGGTCACGACGTCCTCGATCCGGTAGGCCATCACCCAGGGACCGTCCTGGGCCGACGTCACGTACTTCGGCTTTTTGTCGCTGACCGGCAGCACCTGCACTCGCAGTCCGGGAAGGTCCACCGGCGATGACCACGTCCATCCGCCGTAGCCGTCGATGATGGCGCGGAACGGAGACAACGCCTGCAGCACCGCGTCCGGTGCCCACACCGGCAGGCCGCCCGCCTCGCGCAGCATCAGCAGGCCCAGCGTGTGGTCCAGCTCTGCGTCGGTGAGCAACACTCCGCGCAGCGGAATGTCACGCGGTCCCGGCCCGGCACGCAATTCCGGTGTCGCGAGGATCTGCGCGCGGATGTCGGGCGAGCAGTTGAGCAGGTACCACCCGGCCCCGTCCGCGCTGATCGCGACGCAGTCCTGGCTGCGCGGCTCCAGCCCGGCCGTGCACAACGCGCACGCGCAGTTCCACTGCGGACAGCCGCCGCCCGCGGCGGTGCCCAGGAGGATCACTTTCACCGGCGCATGACCAGGTCCGGTGTGCCGGGTGCGGTCAGGATCAGGTCGACGACGTCCCGGTGCGGCGAGCGTGAGCACACCGGGTCGGTCGCCGCCGCGTCGCCGGTCAGCAGGAACGCCTGGCAGCGGCAGCCGCCGAAGTCGCGGCCGCGGCGGTCGCACGTGCGGCACGGCTCGCGCATCCAGTCTTCGCCGCGGTAGGCGGTGAACGACTCCGAGCGGTACCAGATGTCGGACAGCGACGCCTCTCGCACCGAGGACAGCCGCAACGTCGAGATCGCCGATGCCGCCGGGCACGGCAGCACGGTTCCGTCCGGCGCCACCGTCAGCTGCCGCGCGCCCCAGCCGTGCATGCACGGCTTCGGGTACGGCTCGTAGTAGTCAGCGACGACGTAGACGATCTCCATCTTGCCCCGCAACCGCGCGATGGCCGCCCGGACGATCGGCTCGGCGGCCGCGAGCTGCGCGCGGGTCGGCATCAGCGCGTCGCGGTTCCGCAGCGCCCAGCCGTAGTACTGCGTGTTCGCCAGCTCGAGACGGTCCGCGCCCATCCGCTCGGCCAGTGCGATGATCTCGGCCAGCTGGTCGTGGTTGCGGCGATGCAGCACCACGTTCAGCGTCAACGGCAGCCCGGACTCCTTCACCAGCGCGGCCGCGGCGAGCTTGTGGTCGAACGCCCGCGCGCCGGCCAGCAAGTCGGCGCGCTCCCGCGTCGCACCCTGCGCCGACAGCTGGACGTGCGCCAGCCCGCGCTCGACGAGGTCTTCGAGCCGCGGCCGGGTCAGGCCGAGCCCGGAGGTGACGAGGTTGACGTAGCAGCCGAGCCCGCTCGCGTGCGCCACCAGCTGCGGCAGGTCCGGCCGGGCCAGCGGCTCGCCGCCGGACAGGTGCACCTGCAGCACGCCCAGCTCGCGCGCCTGCGAGAGCACCGAGAACCAGTCCGCTGTGGACAGTTCCGACTCGCGTGACGCGAGTTCCAGCGGGTTCGAGCAGTAAGGACAGTGCAGCGGGCACCGGTGGGTCAGCTCGGCGAGCAGGCCGAGCGGCGGGCTCACGTCCACGCGACGACCCGCCGTTCGCCCAGCCGGGACAGCACGTCGAGAACGTCCTGCTCCCGGACCCCGGTGTACTGCTCCGCGAGCGCCGCCGCTATTCCGGAGATTGTCCGATTGCCGTCGCACAGCCGCAGCACCGCGGCCGCCGTCGCGTTCGGCACCAGGACCCCTTCGGGGAAGAGCAGCACGTGCGTGTCCCGGACGTGGTCGAAGGACAATCGGACACCGCGCCGGAGCTGCGGGACGGAGGCGGTGGTGATCATGCTGCCGCCCGCTCGATCGCGTCGAGCATCGACCACAGGACGTCGCACTTGAACGCCAGCGCGGCGATCGCGCGGTCCTGCTGCTCGCGCGTCACGCAGTGGCGGACCACGATGTCGAGCGTGTCCTTGCCTTCGCCGGAAACCTTGTCGATCCGGTTGGTGAAGTAGGCGAGGTCTTCGCGCGCGATCCACGAGTAGTGCGCGAGCATGTCCGCGACGCGCTGCTGCATCAGGTGCCCGGCGAACATCTCCGTGAGCCCCGACGCCACGGCCTCCCACCACGGCTTCGTCCGCGCGAAGTTCACGTAGGCGTCGACGGCGAACCGGACGCCGGGCACGACGTGCCGCTCGTCGAGGACCTCGGCCCGGTCCAGGCCGACCGCCTCGCAGAGCCGCAGCCAGCGTTCGAGGCCGCCGGTGCCGGCCTGCGCGCCGTCGTGGTAGACGATCCGGTCGAGCCACTGGCGGCGGATCTCCGGCAGCGGGCAGTTGCTGATGATCGCCGCGTCCTTCTGCGGCAGCAGGCACTGGTAGTACCACCGGTTCGCCGCCCAGACCCGCAGCCCGCGCGCGTCGAGCTCCCCCGCATGCAGCCGCCGGTGGAACGGATGCGAACCCCAGTACCGGCTCGAAAGGCCGCGCAGCGCCTCGATGAATGCGCTTTCCGGCAGTGGCTCGACCGGCATCTTCAGTCCGCCATGCGGGCCGCGTAGGCGGTGACCTCCATGGGCGTTTCGTACTCGACGAAGTCGGGTGTCGTCCACACCTCGGGGGATTCGGTCATTTCCTGCTCCTCTCCGTGAGCTGATCGCCGCCACCCTAAGAGCGTGCGAAGGCGGCAGACCAGCGAGTTCGGAAAGATTCCTTCCGATGGGGGAGCGGGCGTTTCGGTGAGCGGGCTACCTTACCGCAGCTTCGAGTTCCACCAAAGCCGTGTCGAGGTGCGTCAGGATGCGCTGCAGGTGCGGCACACTGCGCCGGCAGCCGGTCACGCCGAAGTCGAGGTTGTCGCCGTTGCTGGTCAGCGTGATGTTCACGGCCTGGCCGTCGAGCAGCACCGACGCCGGGTAGATGCCGTCGAGCCGGGCGCCGTTCCAGTACATCTGCTTGCGCGGGCCCGGCACGTTCGAGATCACCAGGTTGAACGGCGGCCGCGTGTTGTTGACGATGCCCGGGATGGGCGAGGCGCCGAGCTGCGCGACGTTAACGGCCGATAACAACAGTGTCTGCAACGGCGTCAGCTCCGAGAACAGCCGCTTGCCATTGCGCATCGACTGGTGGATAGTGACCAGCCGCTTACCCGCGTCCGGCAGGTCGGTGGCCAGATTGCAGAGCAACGCGCCGATGTTGTTGCCGGCCGCTTCGCCGGGGTCGTTCTGCCGGCGCAGCGACACCGGCACCATCGCGATCAGCGGCGCGTCCGGCAGCGCGCGCTGCTCGATCAGGTAGTCGCGCAGGGCGCCCGAGCACATCGCGAGCACGACGTCGTTGCGCGACACCCCGGCGGCCGTGGCCACCTGCCGGACGCGGTCCAGCGGCCACGACTGCGCCGCGAACCGCCGCGCGCCGCCGATCGGCACGTTCAGCATCGTCCGCGGCGCTTGTCCCGGCAGGGTCAGGGTGTGTTCGCCGAACGCCTCCCGCGCGACCTTCATCGCGGCCGGCGCCAGGCTCGCGAGCTGGTTGGCGGTCCGTCGAGCCGTCCGCAGCAACGACCGCGGCCGCTTCTCGCGCTCTTCGCCGGTCTTGCGCCGCGTGCCCCACCACGGCGGGCAGTCCAGGTCGGCCGGGTCGTCCGACAGCGTGCCCTGCAGGTGGCGCAGTGCCGAGACGCCGTCCATCAGTGCGTGGTGGACCTTGGTGTAGACGGCGAACCGGCCGTCGGCCAGTCCTTCGATGAGGTGCGTCTCCCACAGCGGCCGGTGCCGGTCGAGCAGCGTGCTGTGCCAGCGTCCGGTCAGCTCCAGCAGCTCGCGGACGCGGCCCGGCTGCGGCAGGGCCGAGTGCCGGAAGTGGTAGTCGAGCTCGAGATCGGCGTCGGTCGCCCAGGCGACGTGGCCCAGCGTGTTGACCGGGCGGGCCGGGCGGCGCCGGAACACCGGGCGCATGTTGCCCGATTCCAGCAGCGAAGTGCGGATGTCACGCAGGTAGTCCGGACCGGCGCCGTCGGGTTTGCGGAACAGCTGCAGGCCGCCCACGTGCATCGGATGCTCGCGCGTTTCGACGAGGAGGAACATCGAGTCGGTCACGGGCATCATCGCCATGGGACATCACCTTCCGCACTCGGCACGCCGACTCTACGCGCTCGGCGGCCGCGGGTGGATCACGTTCTCTCCCGCGAGGATGACCGGCGACGGCCGGCGGGAAACGTGCGTACCACCGATGGCCGAGCGCAACCGGACCGCCGCGTGCGCGTCCTGTGTTCGGGGCCGCCGATACCGCATGCGTGACGACGACGGCGTCCAGGGGCTGATTGCCAGATCGTTCAACGATCTGGCAGTATCCGCGCCGTGGCTGTGAGTGGGGCTCGGGAGCTGGTCGACGCGCTGGAAGCGCTGGGGACGGAGATCGTTTTCGGCCTTCCGGGCGTGCACAACCTGCCGTTGTGGGAGGCGCTCGCCGAGACCCGGATCAAGGTCGTCGGGGTTCGCCACGAGCAGACGGCCGGCTACGCCGCCGACGGTTACGCGCGCGCCACCGGGAAGCTCGGCGTCGCCCTCGTCACCACCGGCCCGGGCGCGGCGAACACGCTCGGCGCGGTCGGCGAGGCGATGGCGTCCGCCGCTCCGGTGCTGGTCATCGCCACCGACATCCCTTCGACGCTGCGGCGGCCGGGTGTCGTGCGCGGGGCGTTGCACGAGACGTCCGACCAGCAGGCGATGTTCGCGCCGGTCACCAAGGGCGGCTTCACCGTGCGCGCGGCCGACCAGATCGGCACCACCGTGCACCGCGCGGCCCGGCTCGCGCTGCAGCCGCAGAGCGGCCCGGTCTACTTCGGCGTGCCCACCGACTACCTGCGCGAGACGGTGCCGCACCGCCGGCCGCCCGCGCCGCACCGCAAGCCGGACGTCGACGTGCCCGACCTCGCGCGGGCCGAGGCGCTGCTGTCCGAGGCGGACCGGCCGCTGATCTGGGCCGGCGGCGGCGCGCTGCGGTCCGGGGCCGGCGACGCCATCGGCGCGCTCGCCGAGAAGATCGCCGCGCCGGTGATCACCACCTTCGGTGCCCGCGGCCTGCTCCCGCTCGACCACCCGTGCCTCGCGCCGAACCCGGTGCACACGCCGGAGGTCGGCGAGCTGTGGGACGAGGCCGACGTCGTGCTCGCCGTCGGCACCGACTTCGACGGCCTGATGACCCAGAACTGGCGGATGCCGAAGCCGCCCAAGCTGATCGCGGTCAACGTCGACGCCGGCGACGCCGCCAAGAACTACCCGCCCGACCTGACGCTGGTCGGCGACGCGCGCGCGATCGTCGAGCGGCTGCTGCCGAAGGAGCGGCCGGGCCTGGACGACCTCACGCTGCGGCTGGCCGGCATCGGCCGCCGGGTGCGCCGCCGGATCCGCGAAGAGGAGCCGCAGGCCTACGACCTGCTGTCCACTTTGGACGAGGTACTGCCGACGGACGCGGTGATCGTGTCCGACATGTGCGTCGCCGGCTACTGGGTCGGCGGCTTCCACCGGGTGCGGGCGCCGCGCAAGCTCGCCTACCCGATGGGCTGGGGCACCCTCGGCTACGGCTTCCCGGCCTCGCTCGGCGCGGCGGCGGCCGGCGCCGGCCGGGCCATCTGCATCACCGGCGACGGCGGTTTCCTCTACGGCTGCGGGGATCTGGCGACGCTCGCGCAGGAGCAGCTGCCGGTCACCGTCGTGCTGGTCGACGACGGCGGCTACGGGATGCTGCGCTTCGACCAGGACCGCGAGGGCGTGCCGCACCGCGGGGTCGACTGGGACAGCCCGGACTTCGTCGGGCTCGCGCGGTCCTTCGGCGTGCACGCCGACCGCGTGTCCGGCTTCGGGCGCGCGTTCCGGCGGCTGCTCGGCGAATTCGTCGAATCGGATGAACCGAACGTGCTCGTGGTGCGGGCCCGGCTGCAGCCGCCGCTGAACACCTCGCCGCGGTGGTACCGGACATGAGAGAGCGGGTAAGGGACATGGGTCGGTTGGCCGGCAAGGTGGCGGTCGTCTTCGGCGGCGCGCGGGGCATCGGCCTCGCCACGGTGAAGGAGTTCATCGCCGAAGGCGCGACGGTGTTCGCTTCCGACATCCGCGAGCCCGCCGAGGAAATACCCGGCTACCGCCACGAGCTGGTGGACGCCACCGACGAGGACGCCGTCGCCGCGTTCGTCGACGGCGTCGTCGCCGAAGCCGGGCGCATCGACGTGCTGTTCAACAACGTCGGCACCCACCTCGGCAAGCCGCTCGTCGACACCACACTGGCCGAGTTCGACCAGATCTTCGCGCTCAACGTGCGCGCCGCCTTCCTCGGTACCCGCGCCGTGCTGCCGCACATGATCGCCCGGAACAGCGGCAGCATCATCACCACGTCCTCCAACGGCGGCGTGATGGGCCGCCCCGGCGACCCGGTCTACAACGCCACCAAGCACGCGCTGGTCGGGCTGACGAAGTCGATCGCCGTCGCGCACGCGCACCAGGGCATTCGCGCCAACACCGTGAACCCCGGCGCGATCGACACCGACATGCTGCGCGCGACCTTGAACTCACCGGAGGAGTTCGAAACGAAGCAGCACCAGCTCGTCGCGAGCACGCCCGCCGCGCGCGTCGGCGAGGCGTGGGAGGTCGCGAAGGCCGTGGTGTTCCTGGCGAGCGACGAATCGCGGTTCGTCAACGGCGTCGCGCTGCCGATCGACGGCGCGAAGGCCGCGGGCGCGATGCCGGGCAACCGGTACAGCCTCGATTTCGAGCTCGGCGTCAGGTAGCGCCTTGTCCGTCGACGCCTCGGGGCTTTCCGGCGAACGGCACCAGCTGGAGCGCAGCGGCACCGCCGAACGCGTCGCCGCGATCCTGCGCCAGTACATCACCGACGGCGTCTTCGCCCCCGGCGAACGGCTGTCCGAGCCGGTGATCAGCGCGGCGCTCGGCGTCTCGCGCAACACGCTGCGCGAGTCGTTCCAGCTGCTGGCCCACGAACGGCTGGCCGTGCACGAGCTGAACCGCGGCGTGTTCGTGCGCCAGGTGACCGCGGCGGACATCGAAGACCTCTACGTCGTCCGCCGCGCCACCGAATGCGGTGCCCTGCGGCGGGCCGCGGAACTGTCCACTGTGGACCTGTCGGCTGTGGAGCGGGCACTGCGTGACGGGCGGGCGGCGGCGGAGACCGGCGACTGGCCGGCCGTCGGGACCGCGAGCATCCACTTCCACCAGGCGCTGGCCGACCTGGCGGGCAGCGAGCGCATCTCGGCGACGATGCGCCAGGTGCTCGCCGAAACGCGGTTGTTCTTCGTGCTGGCCGAGGACACGCGCGAGTTCTACGAGCCGTTCCTGGACTGCCACGAGCGGATCCTGGCCTGCCTGCGCCGCGGCCGCTTCGCCGCCGCGGAGGCCGCGCTGGACCGCTACCTCCGCGACGCCGAAGCCCGCCTGCTCGACCTCAGCAGCTGACGTTCGGGGCGATCCAGTCGGCGTACTCGCCCGCCGAACCGTCGCCGCCGTCGTCGACCGCGATGGCCAGCTGCTGGACGCCGGCGACCGGGACCGTCAGCTTCTGCGCCTTCGCGCCCCGGCCGACGACGCCCGTGGCGAACAGCTCGCGGCCGTCGCCCAGCACCCGGAAGGCCACGGTGGCCTGTGGGCTCGCCGCGTCGTCGACGCCGTACTGCGTCGTGAACGACTTGCACGCCCCGCCGAGGTACAGCCGGATCACCGACGGCGCGTGCACGCCGATCCCGCTGTTCGGCGCGTACCCGGTCCCGCCGATCGACATCCGCGCGCCGTTGGCGACGCTGCCGCGTTCCACCGGGCCGAGCCCGTTCTCCGAATACGGCCACGGCCGCGTGTCCAGGTACGTCGTGCCGGTTCCGGGCGCGGTCACCAGCGGGCTCTCGGCCGAACCCGCCGCGGTGCGGGCTCCGGCCTCCGTGGTGTAGGTGCCGGCCGCCGTGAGCAGCACTTTGGCCGCCGGTGCCGTCGCCGGGCGCAGCGTGATCTCCTGCGTCACCGTGCTGCCCGGCGAGACGCGGGGGACGTCGATCTGCGCGGGCCCGTCGAGCTGCCACCCGGCCGGCGCCGTGATCGCGTAGCGCGCGTCGGTGACCGGGGTGTCGCCGTCGTTCGTCAGGGTCACCGTGCCGGTGACCGGCTGTCCCGCCAGGAACCCTTCGGGCAGCTGCACGCCCAGCGTCACCAGCGGTTCGGCCGGCGACGGCTGCCCCGGCCACACGCGCAGGAAGACCCCGGACAGCGCGGGTACCGACGCCCGCAACGTCCCGGTGCTGGTCAGCTCGGCGCCCGTCCACAGGTTGCGGACGCGGTAGGCCGGCGCGGCCGCGATGCCGGATTCCGCGAGGTCGAAGGGGATCGTCCGGGCGTACGCGCCGCGGTTGAGCAGCAGCACCGCGACCGAGCCGTCGGACATCGGCTTCGCCCAGATCTCGCCTTCGCTGAGGTCGCGGACCTTGCGGCCCGGCGTGCCCGACCAGTCCTGGTCGACGGCGATGACCTCGGCGTTGCCCATCGTGTCGGCCGGGAAGGTCTCGTTCACGAACAGCGGCGCGTTCATCAGCGCCCACAGCGAGAACTGCGCCTGCCGCGTCGCCGCTGTCTGGTAGCCGAACTGGAGCAGGCCCGGATCGCTCCAGCCGCCCGGCCCGGTGTGCCCGGCGAGCGGGATCTGGCTGTCCAGCACCGTGTTCGTGACGAAGAAGTTGTCGTCGAGCCACGGGTTGACCTGCCAGGTGTGCGCGCCGGCCGCCGGCGCCCACTCCCACTGGCGGTGGTTCGAGATCAGGTCGAGCGCGGCCAGGACGATCGGCCGTCCCGTGCGCGTGAGCGCGTCGCTCATCTTCTTGACGGCGTCGCCCGCGCCGGTCTCGCCGCCGCAGGTGTCGTATTCGAGGTAGTCGACGCCCCAGCCGGCGAACGTCTGCGCGTCGACGTCTTCGCGATCGCGTGACCCGGGCATGAAACTGCCGCAGACGACCGTGCCGGTGCCGCTGTGCAGGCCGAACTTCAGCCCGTTGCCGTGCGCGTAGGCGATCAGGCCCGGCAGGTCCGGGAACTTCGCCGCGTCCGGCTGCAACGTCCCGTCCGCGGCGCGGGTCTTCGCCGCCCAGCAGTTACCGATGTTGACGTAGCGGTAGCCCGCGTCGCGCAGCCCGCTGGTGACCAGCATGTCGATCGCGGCGCGGACCTTCGCGTCGTCGATCCGCGGGCACTGGTTCCAGCCACGGGACCAGGAGATCCCCATCGGCGGAGTCGCGGCGACGACCGGTTCGGCGGCCGCGGCGGGCGCGACGACCGCGGCCGTGAGGCCGAGCAAGCTGAGCAGCAGGACGCAGAACCGGCGCATGAGTCCCTCCCCGGGGCCGCCGTGGGCAAGAGCCCCAGGCTGCCGCTCGGGCAAAACCGGCATCAGGGCAGAAATGCCGCCCCCGGACGAGTGGCCGGGGACGGCCGGTGGTGCGTGAATTCCCGTATTCAGCAGGTGATCGTGGCGTTCGCCCGGTCGGCGCGGTCGGAGTCGGTGCCGTCGCCGCCGTCGGTGACGACCAGGTCGAGCACCCGCACGCCGCCGAGGTCCGCGGTCAGCTGCCGGGCGAGCAGGCCTGCGGTCATGACGCCGGTACCGGCCAGCTCCTTGCCGTCGCCGAGCACCTGGAACGCGACGCGCCGAACGCCGTGCAGGCACCGCCGAGGTAGAACCGGACGCGGGACGGCGCGTGCACGCCGAGGCCGTCGTCGTAGCCGACACCGCCGATGGTGATCCGGTGCCCGTCCCCGGCCTTGGACTCGCCGTTGCTCGTGCCGCCTTCGACCGGGCCGTAGCCGTTCTCCGCGGACAGCCACCCCGCCTTCGAAAGCGGCGTCACGGCGGGAGCGGGCGGCGACACGATCGGCGCGCCGCCGTCGGCGGTTAACGAGCGTTCACCCCAGACTGCCGTCCGGTAGGTCGCCGTCGCGGTCAGGACCGCGCGGTCGCCGGCGGGCGAAACCGGCTGCACGGTCCAGGAGCGCTGCCGCGACCGACCCGGCGGCACGACGGGCACGACGGCGTCGGGACGGCCGTCGAGCTGCCGGCCGGCCCGGCCCGGTCAACGCGACCCACGCGCCTCCGGCAGCCGCAGTTCGGCCGCCGTCGCGGACATCGGCGCCGCGGTGAGGCCGCGGTCGAAGAGCGCGACCGCGGCCGAGCCGTCCGACATCGGCTTGGTCCAGACCTCGGTGTCGCCGTCGTCGCGCGGCTTGTAGCCCTGCTTGCCCGCCCAGTCCTGGTCGAGCGCGATGATTTCCTCGTTGGCCAGGATCTGCTTCGTGGTGCCGGTCATCGAACGCAGGTCGTTGCCGGCGAGCAGCGGCGCGTTCACCAGCGCCCACAACGCGAAGTGCGCCTGGTACCCGGTGGTCGTCATCTTGCCGTTGCCGGCTTCCAGCATGTCCGGGTCGTTCCAGCCGCCCGGGCCGGAACAGCCGGCGAGCGGGACCTGCTTGTCCAGGATCCCGGTCATGCTGCTCCAGCTGTCGCTGATGTCGCCGGTGGTACGCCACACCTGGGCGCCGGCGTCTTCGCCCCACAGCCACGGCTGGTTCTGGCCCCACTCGCACAGCGTGTAGAGGATCGGGCGGCCGGACTTCTTGAGCGCTTCGCCCATCTTGGTGTAGCGCTCGATCGCCGGGCGGCTCTGGTTGTTGCAGTTTCGTACTTGAGGTAGTCGACACCCCAGTCCGCGAACGTCCGCGCGGCGACGTCCTCGTGGTCGAGTGCGCCGGGCATGGTTTCTGGCGGGTCAGCGTTGTTCCAGCTGTTCCAGCGGATCGGCCTGTGCGGCTACGAGAGACGCGATCGCGGCGGCCACGACGGCGGCCGCGAGTCCGACAAGAAGACGCATGGTCCCTCCAGGAGTGCGCAACTCTGCACAAACTCACCCGACCACAAACCTCCCGAGACATCGGATGTCTGCGGCCGTTAGGAGGAACACCTTGCGAAACCCCGGCCGGTGGGAGAGAAAGGGCCGTGACCTCGATGCCTGCTGACCGCGCCGGATTCCGCCCGTTGGACGGGATCAAGGTCGTCGACCTCTCCCGTATCCTCGCCGGCCCGTACTGCACCCAGTACCTCGGCGAGATGGGTGCCGACGTGGTGAAGGTCGAGCCGCCGGGGCACGGTGACGACACCCGTGGCTGGGGGCCGCCGTTCGTCGGTGAGAGCCGCGAGGCCGTGTACTACCTCGCCGCGAACCGGAACAAGCGCGGGATCGTGCTCGACCTCAAAAGCGACCGTGGACAGGAAGCCCTCCGACGTCTGGTGGCCGACGCGGACGTGCTCGTCGAGAACTTCCGGCCGGGGACGCTCGAGAAGTGGGGGCTCGGGTACGCGTCGCTGGCCGAGCTGAACCCGCGGCTGATCCACGTGTCGATCACCGGGTTCGGGCAGACCGGGCCCTACCGCGACCGCGCGGGCTACGACCTGGTCGCCCAGGCCCTCGGCGGCGTGATGTCGCTGACCGGCGAGCCCGACGGCGCGCCGGCGAAGGTCGGGCTGCCCGTCGCGGACCTGAACGCGGGGACGTGGGCGATCATCGCCGTGCTGATGGCGCTGCAGGCGCGGCACACGACCGGCCGCGGCCAGTACCTCGACGTGTCTCTTCTGGACAGTCAGCTGGCCTGGCACGTCTACGCCGCGGGCGCGTACTTCTACGACGCGCCGCGGCCGCGCCGGATGGGCTCGGCGCACCCGAGCATCGTCCCGTACCAGGCCTACCACGTCGCGGACGGCTGGCTGATCATCGCCGTGGGCAGCGAAAAGCTGTGGCACGCGTTCTGCGGCGTGCTGGAGCTGGACATCGCCACGGACCCGCGGTTCGCGTCGAACGCGCTGCGGGCCGCCCACCGCGACGAGCTGAACGCGGTGCTCGAACCGGTGCTGCGGACGCGCCCGGCGGCGGAGTGGATGACATCCTTCGACGCGGCGGGCATCCCGGCGGCGCCGATCAACGAGATCGACGACGTCTACGCGGACCCGTGGACGGCCGCGCGCGAGCAGGTGGTGCGGCTGCCGCACCCGACGGTGGGAACGTACGTCGGGACGGGCTTCCCGGTGAAGGCGTCCGGCACTCCCGCGCGGCCGACGTCGGCGCCGCCGACCCTCGGCCAGCACACCGCGGAAGTCCTCGCCGAGCTGGGGTACTCGCCGGAGGAGATCGCGGAGTTCCTGGACTGACTGTCCAGGCCGGTGTCCCGGACTGTGCACGATGGAGTGTTCGCGTCCGCCGCCGCGCCCTGGTAGGGATGGGGGCGGGACTGAGGAGGACCGATGTCAGCACAGCACGCCCTTTGGCACCCGTTCGCCGACATGGGGGCGGTCGACGGCGACCGGATGGTCATCACGCGCGGCGAGGGCTCCTACGTCTGGGACGACGCGGGCCGCCGGTACTTCGACGCGACGGCGTCGCTCTGGTACGCGAACTTCGGCCACGGACGGCCCGAGATCACCGCAGCCGTCACGAGGCAGCTCCAGACGCTCGACTCGTACAACCTGTTCGGCTACAACGCCAACCAGCCGGCGATCGAGCTGGCGGACCGCGTCGCCGAGCTGGCGCCGACACCGGGGTCGAAGGTGTTCTTCGGCTCGGGCGGCGGCGACGTCATCGACACGGCGGTCAAGCTCGCGCGGGCGTACTTCGCCCAGACCGGGCGGCCGGAGAAGGTGCACGTGATCGGCCGGGCGCAGGGCTACCACGGCACGCACGGCTTCGGTACGGCCGTCGGCGGCATCCCGGCCAACGCGGCGGGCGTGGGACCGCAGCCACCGGAGTTCTCGCACGTGCCGTACGACAGCGCGGCGGCGCTGGAGGCGGAGATCGCCCGGGTGGGCGCGTCGCGGGTGGCGGCGTTCTTCTGCGAACCCGTGATCGGCGCGGGCGGGGTGCTGCTGCCGCCGGAGGGTTACCTCGAGGAGGTGGCGGCGATCTGCCGCCGTCACGAGGTGCTGTTCGTGGCGGACTGCGTGATCGCCGCGTGGGGCCGGCTCGGGACGTGGTTCGGCATCGACCGCTGGGCGGTGGAGCCGGACCTGATCACGACGGCCAAGGGCATCACCGGCGGCACGATCCCGCTGGGCGCGCTGATCGTGGCCCCGAAGGTGGCGGAGCCGTTCTTCACGGGGAAGCCGGGAGCCCCGGTCTTCCGCCACGGCGCGACGTACGCGGGTCACCCGGTGGCGTGCGCCGCGGGCCTGGCGACACTGGACATCTACGAGCGCGACGGCCTGATCCCCCGCGGCCGCGAGCTGGAGAAACCTCTGGCGGACGCGGTGTCGGGAGTGGTGGAACACCCGCTGGTGGCCGAGGTCCGCGCGGGCCTGGGCTTCCTCGCGGCGGTGGAGCTGACACCGGAGGTGCTGGACGCGGACCCGGGAGCGCCGGTGAAGCTGCAGCGGGCATGCCGGGACGAAGGGGTGATCGTGCGGAACCTGGGCCGCGGGGTCGCGGTTTCGCCGCCGCTGATCGCGGAGGAGGCCGAGCTGGACCTGCTGGCATCGGCACTGCCGCGAGCGCTGGACCGCCTGGCGGCTTCACGCTGAGCCGCGGCCGATGCCGGGAACGGCTCTTTCCTGTCCTCCGACGGCAGGAAAGAGCCGTTCGCCACGAGCGAACCGGCCGGGCGCGGCCTCAGGAGATGCAGAACTCGTTGCCCTCCGGGTCGGCCATCGTCACCCAGCTGTGCGGACCCTGCCGCCCGCGCCACAGGAACTTCGCCCCGCGCGCGGTCAGCTTCTCCATCGTCGCCTCGACGTTGTCCGCCCCCACCCACACGTCGATGTGCAGGCGGTTCTTCACCGTCTTCGGCTCCGGGACCTCCTGGAACAGGATGCGCCGGGGCGGGCCGTCGGGCGGCGAGTCCGGGTGGCGGATCGCCGCTCCCGTGCGCCAGACCAGCTTGCCCCGGTAGGTCCGCGTCTCCTCCTCCTTCGCGTATCCCTTCGCGACCATCTCGCGGACGAAGTCCTCGTCCGTCGGCTCCACCGGCCAGCCGAGCGTCTCCGCCCACCAGCCGGCCAGCTCGTGCGGGTCCGCCGTGTCCACCACTACCTGGAAGTCATGCGCCATACCGGCACGTTAACGACCGAGTCCGACATTTTCCGGAGCGCCGGATCCTCGGGCACGACCGTGAACCGCCACTTGTCCACGCCGCCGCCCATGATCTCCGCGTAGCGGCGGGCGCCGTCGGCGTTGGCGAACCGGACCTGCTGGCCGTTCGTCAGGTGGGTGATCTTGACCGCCATGGCAACCTCCCGAAGTCTGTGGGCCGGCCCGCGGAGCTTCCCCCTCCGGGACCGGCGAGCACAGTAGAACACATGTTCGACTGCCAGCGCCAGTCGATCCCCCGCACAGGGGAAGTGCCAGCTCAGAGCGGCCGGATCAGCGCCACGCGCGGCCAGGCGCCGAGGCCGCGGGCCGCCTCGGCGCGGCGGATCGCCCGCAGTCCGTCGCCCAGCTCGGCGTCCGCCATGACCCGGAACCCCAGCCGCTGGTAGTACGGCGCGTTCCACGGCACCGCGGCGAACGTCGTGAGCGTCAATGCCGGCAGCCCGCGGGCCCGCGCCCACGCCGCCAGCGTCTCGATCAGCGCGCGGCCCAGCCCGCGCCGCGCGTGGCCGGGCCGGACCGAGACCTGGTCGATGTGCGCGTGCCCGTCGACGACCGCCGCGAGCAGGTACGCCACCGGCCGGTCGCCTTCGTCGACGCTCACCCACGCGCGGCCGTCCGCCTGGTACCCCGCCAGCTCCGCCACCGACCCCGGGTCGTCGTCGGCGATCGCGGCCATGCCGACGTCCCGGAAGCGGCTGCCCGCCTCGCGTTCGACGTCGATCAGCGCGGGCAGGTCGCCGGGACGCGCGAGCCGGATCACCCGCGTATTCCTACCCGCCCGCGCGGGATTTTCACAGCGAATAAGACGAGATCGTCCGCTCGATGCGCGTCGCGTACTCCTGCAGCGCCGTGATCGCCGTGCGCCGGGCCTCTTCGGTGATCCGCGCGGCCGGTCCCGCCATGCTGAGCACGGTCGGCCGCCGCCCGTAGGCGTACACCGGTACCGAACACGCCCAGACACCCTCGTCGATCTCCCCGGAGCTGACCGAATACCGGTTCTCCAGCGCGTGCTTGAGCTCGTCGCGCACCACGGTCCCGCGCCGCTCGACGACCGGCGCCAGCCGCCGGTCGCGCTCGATCTCCGGCAGCAGCGCGAGCAGCATCTTGCCGGACGCGCCGACCCCGAGCGGCACCGAATGCCCCGGCTCGAAGGTGAACCGCATGGCGCGGTCGCACTCGACGCGGTCCGCGCACACCGCGGCGTCGCCGAACTGCTGGAACAGCAGCACCGTTTCGCCCAGCTCGCGCGCGGCCTCTTCCATGGCCGGCCTGGCCAGCCGCACGAGGTCGTTCGCCAGCTGCGCGGCCCGCGCCAGCGGCATCACCTGGCTCGTCAGGTGGTAGTGCCCCGCCCGGCCCTCCTCGAGCAGCTGCAGCTCCTTGAGCAGCGCCACGTAGCGGTAGGTCGTCGCCACCGGGGTGCCGATCGTCGCGGCGAGCTCGGCGACGCTCGCCTCCCACCGCCGTTCCGAAAACGCGAGCAGCAGCTGGAGGACCTTGCGGGAACTGCTGGCGCCGGGCGTCCGGCGCGGGGCGGTGGTGGCGGAACCGTCGACGGCACTGACGGCAGGCGTCATCATGACCTCTCGATGGGAGAAAAACGACCTCGCTATCACACGGGGTGAATAAATTAGCACGGTGTGTTAAACGAAGGCCAGCATTTCGCCGACGGCCCCGCCTTTCGGGAAAAAACCGGGTCACATCGTGAGGAACGCGCCCGGTTTCGTCACCACCGGTGACTCGACGTAGAGGCCGCGGTACTCGTCCTGGATCCCCGAGTTGTGCACCTGCAGCGCGAGCGGCCCGACGCGCCCGGCGGTCCGGTCGGTGAACCGCAGGACCTCGACGCCCTTGCAGGTCGCGGCCGTCCCGGTGAGCGGGCAGCACGCCATCCGCGCGACGCCGGTGGCCAGGTCGCCGATCAGCTCGCACTGGGCCCACTTCTTGACGTCGATCGTCGTGTGCGGCAGCTGCTGGAACAGTTTCCCGCCGCCGTCGTTGTGGCCCGGGCGGTAGTCCCAGTGGCCGCCGTTCGGCGGCTGGAACTGGATGGCGCTCAGCGCGTCGCGGATCGGGTCGGTGGTGCCCCAGATCAGCACGGTCGGTTTGTGGTTGCCCTTGACCTGCCGGACATTGAATATCCACCGGAACGTGCCGACCTGCTGTTTGTTGTAGTACAACCAGCCGCGCGCGGTGCCGTTGCCGTGGATCACGCCGTTCTTCGCCGACCACAGGCCGGGCTTCGACGACGTCCACGCGCTCAGGTCGGAGCCGTCGAACATCGGGACCAGGTTCGGGTCGCCGTAGGGGTTTTCGGCGGCGGCCGCCGCGGGCGCGGCCGCCGAGGCCGCGACGATTCCCGCGGCCAGCACGCCGAGGAGCTTCCGGAACATCCTGCCGTCCTTTCCTGCACGCGATGGGCCTTGCGTCCGGACGGCGGATTTTCACGCTACGAGCAGCGCCGGTGAGGCGTCAACCGCGGTCCCGCTGACCGGTCAGGAACGGCGTCAGCAGTCCCGGAACGGCCCGGTCGGCCAGCGCGAGCCCGTCGGGCTCGCCGACGTCGAGCACCCGGTAGTGCCCCTTGCCCGCGGCGACCGGCGCGATCACCGTGACCAGCCCGGCCCGGCGCTGGAAGTACGAGCGCTCGACGACCACGCCGGTCATCCCGTCGCAGCGCACGGCCGCGGTGCCGCGGTCCAGCGAGCCCGAGCGCGTCACCAGGTAGCGGCCGGTGAACGCGTGCCCGAGGCCGCGGTAGCGGTCCCAGCCGACGAGCGCGGCGAACGGCAGCAGCAGGAGCGCGACCTGCCACGGCCAGTCCGGCAGCGGGCCGAGCCGGGCCAGGGCGAACAGCGCCGCGGCGAGCAGCAGCACCCCGGTGACCGCCCGGGACAGGCGCCGGTACAGCGCGCGGCGCGGGTGCCGCGTCAGCGGTGTCGCGGCCGGGTCTTCGCCGAGCACCTCCGCGACCACCTCGTGCGCCCGCGCGAGCGGGGCGGGCGGCAGCAGGAGGCCGCCGCCCTTGTCCGCGCCCTTGCCCTCGCGCAGCCCGGCGGCGATGGCGACGCAGCGGGCGCCGCCGGCCAGCCGCAGCGGCAGCGGCTCGCGGATCTCCACGCCGCGCAGGCGTTCCTCCTCGATCGACACCGAGCGGGTCGTGATCAGCCCGCGCCGGACGTGCAGCGTGCCGGCGGGTTCGCGGGTGAGCCGGAAGTTCCAGAACGACAGCACGTACCCGGCGACCGACAGCAGCGACACGACCACCAGCAGCCCCACGGCGGCCAGCGCCAGGCTCAGCCACGCCGGCGTCTCGGCGAAGTGCCCGACGACCGCCTGGACCAGCGAGAACCGCACCGGGTCGAAGTGCAGTTCGTGCGCGAAGTGGTACACGGTGCCGACGGCCGCTCCGACCACCGCGAGCCCGGAAAGCGTGAACGGCGCGTACCGCAGCCACTTCTTGTCGACCGCGGCCACGAGCTGCTCCGGCGGCGTGGCGGCCGCCGCCGGCGCCTCGACCTCCTTGCGGTGCAGCAGGAGCGTCCGCAGCCGCTGCGCTTCGGCGATGGTGACGGCGTCGAGGACCAGCTCGTCCTTGTGCCGGCTTCCGGTGTTCGAGTGCCGCCCGGTGCCGATCCGCGCGGCCGCCAGCGAGAACAGCCGGTGCTTCGGCTCGGACGTGACGTCGACCGTGCGGATCCGGTCGCGCGGGATGGCCCGCTGCTTGCGCAGCAGCAGCCCGGTGTGCCACTCGACCTGCGTCGCGGTGATCCGGTAGCGCGAGGTCAGCACGTGCGAGACGCCCGTGCACACGGCGATCGCCGTGAAGGCCAGGCCGACCCACTGCCACGATTCGCCGTGGCCGAACAGCAGCGCGCCGAGCAGCACCGGCAGCGAGCGCACCAGGTCCAGCACCGGCCGGATCAGCAGCATCCGCCGGTCGAGGCGGTGCCACGGCGCGTCCTGCGTGCCTTCGGCGGGCGGCAGCGCGACCTCGGTGCTCACGTGGCGTCCCCTCGGGCGGCCTGCGTCGTCTTCGTCAGCTCGTCGGCGAGCGCGAGCGCGCGGTCGTGCGCCAGGCCCGAGATGCGCAGGGGCCCCGCCGCCGACGCCGTCGTCACGGTGAGCTTCGCCAGCCCGAACAGCTGCTCCACCGGGTCGCGCTCGATGTCGACGGTCTGGATCCGCGAGACCGGCGCGATCCGCCACTGCTGCTTCAGCCAGCCCGCCTGCGTGTAGACGGCCTCGCCGGTGACCTCCCAGCGGTGCACCCGGTACCGCCACTGGGGCATCACGAGCAGGTGCAGCGGCCCGGCGATCGCGGACACCACGAGCGTCACGGTGAGGAACGCCGGTGGATCGTCGCTGGTCACGACGATGACCACCTGGATCGCGACGAGCACGGCCCAGAAGACGGCCGCGGTCGCCGTCCAGTAGCCGATGGCGCGGCGGCTGACCCGGTTGGCGGGCGGCCGCAGCCGCAGCGCGGCTGTGTTCGTGCTGTGTTCGCTCACCCTGCAAGCGTGCCCGATCGGCGACTTGCGCGCCCACGACAAGTGTCACGATGCCGATCCGGTCCGGCCTCGATCGCTTGCCGTTACGATCGGCGACACCGTCGGAGGAATGGAATGCCCTTCGAGGTGTGTTGTGCTTGAAGGATTGACGCGTCGGCTAGCAGCTAGCAGGAGGATCCGGTGGGATTCGATCCCGACGATCTGTACGAGGTGGACTCGGACGTCCCCGATCTGACGGGGGCGGTGCTGCTGCACCACTTCGAAGGGTTCATGGACGCCGGCTCGGCGGGGCGCCTGCTGGCCGAGCACCTCCTCGGCGGCGAGCACCGGGTGATCGCCCGCTTCGACGTCGACCGGCTCATCGACTACCGCTCGCGCCGCCCGGCGATGACCTACGCGGTGGACCACTGGGAGGACTACGACGCGCCGGAACTGGTCGTGCACCTGCTGCACGACGCCGACGGCACGCCGTTCCTGCTGCTGTCCGGCCCGGAACCGGACCACGACTGGGAGCGGTTCTGCGTCGCGGTCCGCAACCTCGTCGAGCGCTGGGGCGTCCGGCTGACCGCGGGCTTCCACGGCATCCCGATGGGCGCGCCGCACACGCGCCCGCTCGGCGTCACCGCGCACGCCACCCGCAAGGACCTGGTCGGCGACCACCAGCCGCTGCCGAACCGGCTGCAGGTGCCGGGCAGCCTCGCCGCGCTGCTGGAGTACCGGCTCGGCGAATGGGGCCACGACGCCATCGGGTTCGCCGCGCACGTGCCGCACTACCTCGCGCAGTCGACGTACCCGGCGGCGTCGCTGATCGTGCTGGACGCGCTGAGCCGCGCGACCGGGCTGAGCCTGCCCGAAGGCGAACTGCGCGCGGCGGCCGAGCTCGCCGACGCCGAGATCAACCGCCAGGTCGCCGAGTCCGACGAGATCGCCGACGTCGTCCGCGCGCTGGAGCGGCAGTACGACACGTTCATCGAGGCGTCCGAGCGCGGCAGCCTGCTCGCGGAGACGGTGGAGCACATGCCGACCGCGGAAGAGCTCGGCTCGCAGTTCGAGCGGTTCCTGGCCGAGCAGAACGGCGGCGACGGCGCCGAGCGCTGATGGCGCGCTACGACGAGATCGGCGTCGGCTACGCGCTCGGGCGGCGGACCGACCCGCGCTGGCTTGCGCCGGTGCTGGACGCGCTCGCCGGTGCGCGTTCGGTGGTCGACGTCGGTTCGGGCACCGGGTCGTACGAGCCGCCGTCGCGGCGCGTCGTCGCGGTCGAGCCGTCGGCGGAGATGATCCGGCAACGCCCGGCCGGCGCGGCGCCGGTCGTGCGCGCGGTCGCGGAGGCGCTGCCGTTCGGCTCCTCGGCGTTCGACGCGGCGCTCGCGGTGCTGACCGTGCACCACTGGCCCGACTGGCGGCGCGGCCTCACCGAACTGCGCCGGGTTTCCCGCCGCCAGGTCGTCCTGGCCTACGACACGCGGCTGCACAACGACTTCTGGCTGGTGCGCGAGTACGTGCCGGAGGTCGCCGCGCTCGAACGCTCGCGGCCGTCGGCGCACGACATCGCCGAGTTCCTCGGCGCGTCCTCGGTGGCCGAGCTGCCGGTGCCGTGGGACTTCACCGACGGCGTCTTCCCGGCGTACTGGCGGCGTCCGGCGGCCTACCTCGACCCGGCGGTGCGGCGGTCGTGCTCGGCGCTGGCGCAGACGCCACCCGACGCGGTCGCGCGGGGCATGGCCCGGCTGCGCGCGGACCTGGCGTCCGGGCGGTGGCAGGAAAACCACGCCGACCTGCTGACCCTGCCCGAGTGGGACGCGGGCTTCCGGCTCATCGTGTCGTGAGCGGGTCCGGCCACGCGGCCAGCTTGCCCACGGCTTCGGCGGTCCGCCGGAAGCCTTCTTCACCCAGTACCGCGCGCAGCTGCGCGTTGAACTCCTCGACTTCCGGTGCGACGCGGGCCAGCGCCTCCTCGCCCGCCGCCGTCAGCTCCAGGACCACCGCGCGGTGCTCGCGCGGGTGGGCGCTGCGGCCCACCAGACCCGCGTCCACCAGGCGCGTCACCATCGCCGTCACCGCCGATTCGCGCTGACCCAGCCGGGCCGCCAGTTCCCGCTGCGTCAGGCCGCCTTCGCGGACCGCGAACAGCGCTCCGAGCTGGGCCGACGTGATGCCGGCCGCGGCCAGGCAGCGGCGGTCGGCCGCCACGCGCAGGCGGTGGGCGGCCTGCTGGAGCAGGAAGAACAGGCGCTGGTCGGGTTCGGGCACGGCCCGATCTTGACAGGCCGCCGCCCGGAGCGCCATTCTCACTTCACTAGTGAAGTGAGGGATCATGCTGGATTTCGATGCCGCGAGCGCCGGATTGGCGAGCCAGCCGTTCAGCCGCCTGCTCGGCGCGCGCCTGACCGCGTTCGGCGACGGCGCGGCCACGCTGGAGCTGGACATCCGCGACGAGCTGAAGCAGCAGAACGGTTTCCTGCACGGTGGTGTCCTCGCCTACGCCGCCGACAACGCGCTGACCTTCGCCGCCGGCACCGTCCTCGGGCCCCCACTGCTGACCGCCGGGTTCACGATCGACTACCTCCGCCCGGCGGTCGGCGTCACGCTGCGGGCCGACGCCGTCGTCGTGCAGGCCGGGCGGTCGCGAGCCACCTGCCGCTGTGAGGTGTACACAGTGGACGGTGACGGCGGGTCGACGCTGTGCGCGGCGGCGCAGGGGAACGCCCGGGTGAAGCTCACGGCTCCGTAGGCGGCCCGACGATCTCGCGCAGCTCCAGCGTGCCGGCCTCGGCCCACGGATGCCGGGACGCCACCTCGACCGCCGTCGGACGATCCGGGCAGTCGAGGACGACGTACCCGCCGATCTGCTCCTTCGTCTCGGCGAACGGGCCGTCGGTCAGCAGCACCGCGCCGTCGCGCACCCGGACCGTCTTAGCTTCGGCGGGTGGCCGCAGGCCCGTGCCGGCCTGCCGGACGCCGCGCCGCTCGGCTTCGGCGGCCCAGTCGTGGCAGCGCCGCGCCATTTCGGGACCCGCGAGCGAGGCCGCGTTCTCGTCACCGCACAGCAGGAGCAGGTAGCGCACGGCGCCAGCATGCCACGCGGGGTTCAGCCGTGGCAGCCTTCCGCGTTGAGCGGCCCGAACGACGGCAGGATCAGCCCGCACAGGTAGCCGTCGATGAACCGGCCGCTGCCGGCGATGTTGGTGCCGAGCCGGACCAGCGGCGCAAACGCCTTGACGCCCGCGGCGAGCGCGTCCTGGTTGCGCTGCAGCATCGACGTCAGCCGGTCGAGCTGGGTGAGCAGCGGATCCACCTGCGCGGCGTTGTCGCTGACCAGGCCGGACACCTCGGTGGCCAGCTGCCGCGAGCCGTCGAGCAGGGTGCTGATCGCTTGTTCCCGGTCGCTGACTTCGGCGAGTAGCTGGTTGCCGTCCTGGAGAAGCCGCCGTACGGCGGTGTCGCGGTCGACGAGCGTCTGCGAGACAACCCGCGTGTTGCCGAGCAGAGTGGCGAGCTGGTGGTCGCGCGTGGCGAGTGTGTCCGACAGCCGCGACAGGCCGGTGAGCGCGGCGCGGACACTCCGCGGAGTGTTCGCCAGCGTCGCCGACAACGTGTCGAAGCTCTTCGCCAGCCGCGCGGTGTCAATCTTGTCCACAGTGGACGACAGCGTGCCGAACGCCGCGAGGATGTCGTACGGCACGCTGGTGCGCGAGCGCGGGATGGGCGTGCCGGGATCGAGGGTTCCTTCGCCCCGCGGATCGAGCGCGAGGTACTTCTGACCGAGCACGGTCTTCAGGCGGATCGCCGCGCCCGTCGCGTCCCCCAGCCACGCGCCCTTGACCCGGAAGGAAACGAGCACGTGGTCGCCGCGCAACGCGACGTCCGAGACGCGGCCCACCGCAACCCCGGCGACGCGGACGTCGTTGCCTTCGGACAGGCCGGCCGCTTCGCTGAATTCGGCCGCGTACGTCGTGCCGTCGCCGATCAGCGGAAGGGAACGCGCGTTGATGGCCGTCAGCACGCCGAGCGTCAGCACGGCCAGCCCGGCGAGCGCCGTCCTGACCGGAGTGTCGGCGGCCCGGCGTATTGACATGACGTAAAGAGTGACCCACGCCACGCCGGGCCGCCAGCCGAGTCCCCCGAAGAGCGGAAGATCGGGCGCGTCACGCCGGAGTCGGCGTCGGGTACTCACGATATTCCAGCGCGTTCGCCGCCCGGTCGGTCATCCAGGTGAACACCTTGCCGAACAACGGCTTGCTCAGCATCCGGTAGGCGCGGTTGCGGCTGCGGAGCTTCGCGGCGGTGGGCGGGGCGAGGAAGTTGCCGGAGCCCTTGCCGTTCTTCTGCCCGACCGTGGCCGGCTTGCGCAGCCGCTGCTCGTACTTCGCGAACGCCGTCACGTGGTCGCCGCCCGCGGCCGCCAGCTCACCGGCCAGCACCTGGGCGCCCATCATCGCCAGCCCCGTGCCGGAGCCGCCGGGCCCGGCGCACCAGGCGGCGTCGCCGAGCAGCACCACCCGGCCCGCCGACCAGCGGCCGAGGTGGATCTGGCTGATCGAATCGACGTACAGGTCGCTCGCCGCCGGCAGGGCCTCGAGCAGCTGCGGCACCTCCCAGCCGGTGTTCGCGAAGAGCCGCGCGAGCAACGCGCGCTGCTCGTCGGGAGTGCTGCGGTTCAGGTCGGCGCCGTCGGCGGCGAAGACCAGGCTCACGTGCAGCCGGTCCGGCAGCCGGTGGCTGCCCACGGTCACGCCGCGGCCCGGCTCGTTGTACATCACGCTGGTGTGGTCGAGGCCGAGGTGGTTGGGCGCGGTGAAGCCCGCGATGCCGAAGCCGAGATCCCGCCGGAACCGCTCCTCGGGGCCGAACGCGGCCGCCCGCACCCCGGAGTGCACGCCGTCCGCGCCCACCACCAGGCCGAACGTGCGGGGCGCGCCGTGGCGGAAGGTGACTTCGACGCCGTCGCCGGTCTCGGTGAGGCTCGTGACGCGGTCGCCGAAGACGTACTCGGTGTGGTCCTTGGTGTGGTCGTAGAGGATCCGGGCGAGGTCGCCGCGGAGGATCTCGACCTCCCCGCTCCAGGCGGCGCCGGGCACGGTCAGCAGCGGCCGCGCGCCGGGGCCGAGCAGAGTCTGGTCGCCCATCGCCGTCTCGTGGCGGCGGACGTCGTCGAGCAGGCCCATCGCCCGCAGCAGCTTCACCTGCTCGCCGCGGAAGTCGACCGCCTGGCCGCCGGGCCGCAGCGCGGGCGCGGTTTCGACGACGGTCACGCGGTAGCCGTGGCGGTGCAGCCACCAGGCGGCGGCCGGGCCGGCGATGCCGGCCCCGGAGACGAGCACGGTCCTGTCGGTCATCGGAGGTTCCTCTCGGATCGGTGGACGACCCGAGCGTGTCCGGCGGCGCTGACGGTCCGCGCACGATCCGCTGACCGTTCGGCCGGTGCCGGCCCACCTCGGTCGCTAACATGGCGCGGTGGACCGCTCCGCCGCAGGCCGGATCCCACGGGACGGCGAGGAAGCCGTCGTCGAGACGCGCATCCTCAACGCCGCCGCGCACCTCATCGCCGAAGAGGGGTTCGGCAGGCTGAAGCTCGGCGCCGTCTGCGCCCGGTCCGGGTATGCGCGGTCGGTGGTCTACCAGCACTTCGGCGACAAGGACGGGCTCGGGCAGCGGCTCGTCGAGCACGCCGTCGCCGAGTTCACCGACGCCTACAGCGAGGCCGTCGCGGCCCGGACCGGCGCGGCGACCGCGACCCCGATGGACATGCTGCGCGCGCTGCTGGACATCATCTTCGAGCTGATCCGCACGATGCCGACGCTCAACCAGGCGTTCCTCGCCCTCTGGGGCGACGGCGCGGCGGAGTACTCGGCGTTGCGCGGCGCGCTGACCGAGGCCGACCGCCGGTTCCGGTTCGCCATCGCCCAGACCGTCGCCAGCGGCGTCGCGGACGGGTCGATCACCGGCGTCCGCGACGCGGATTCCTACGCTTCGGCCCTGCTCGCGCAGCTGCGGGGGATCTCGATGCAGGCGCTCATCGACCCCGACGGCGTCGACCTCCGTGGCGTCCGTGCCGAGCTGGAGCGCGGCATCGACCGGCTGTCGGCGGGCTTCCGCGGCGGCCGTTAGAGCGCGAAGGCGATTCCCCGCAGCACGACCACGCCGACGAAGACGAGCGTGAAGGCGAGGTCGAGTGAGATCCCGCCGAGCCGGACCGGCCGCACGACGCGCCGCACCGGGCCGATGACCGGTTCGGTGGCCGCGTGGGCGAGGCTGCGGGCGCGCCGCGCCCACGGCGGGGTGGCGGCCACCATCCCGACCCAGTCCAGCACCATCCGCGCGATCAGCACCAGCAGGTACAGGCTCAGCGCGAAGCCGAGCAACGTCCCCAAGGCACCCATGGTTCCTCCGTTCTCCCTGCCCGGAGAACGCGGGGGAGCCAGGCGGAGTGCCGGTTCTGTCCGATTCACAGGGTTTCAACAGGTTCGGCGCGGTGCGGGTACTGCCGGAAGGCCCGCCGGTAGTCACGCGGGGCGACGCCGCGGCGGGCGGCGAACTGCTCGCGGAACACCGTCGCGCTGGTGTAGCCGACGCGGCGCGCGACCTCCTCGATCGGCAGGCCCGTCGTCTCCAGCAGCTGCTCGGCGCGGTCCAGCCGCTGGGTCAGCAGCCACGCGTGCGGGCTGGCGCCGGTGGCGGCCTTGAACGCGCGGGCGAACGTGCGGCGGCTCATCAGGGCCCGTGCCGCCAGGTCGGCCACGGGCACGCGGTGGTGCAGGTTGTCGCGGGCCCAGGCGATGACGTCGGCGAGCCGCCGGTCGTCGCCGTCGCCGGGCACCGGCGCGCTGATGTACTGCGTCTGGCCGCCGTCCCGGTGCGGCGGCGTCACGAGGCCGCGCGCGACGCGGTTGGCGAGCGCGGCGCCGTGCTCGCGCCGCAGCAGGTGCAGGCACAGGTCGAACCCGGCGGCCGCGCCCGCGCCGGTGGCCACGCTCCCGTGGTCGACGTACAGCGCGTCCGGCCGCACCCGCACCGCCGGGTACCGGGCCGCCAGCTCGTCGGCGAACTGCCAGTGCGTCGTCGCCTCGAGGCCGTCCAGCACGCCGGTGGCGGCGAGCAGGAACACCCCGGTGCAGTGCGCGGCCACGACGGCCCCCGCCGCGTGGGCGGCCCGCAGCGCGTCCAGGACCACGGCGGACGGCTCGGCGCGGAAGCCGTCACCGGGCAGGACCAGCACCAGGTCCGCGCCGGCGAGCGCGTCGGCACCGTGCCCGACCCGCAGGGGCAGGCCGAGCTCGGTGCGCAGCTCGCCCGGCCGTTCGGCGCAGATCACCGTCTCGAACGGCTCGTCGCGGAACACCCCGCTCACGATGCCCAGCGCCAGGGCGGTCACGCCGTCCGGCGCGTACGCGGCGATCCGCTGGAAGCCCACGCCCGCCATCATGGCACGAAACCCGCGATGGTCGGCACTTCGGCCACTGTCGCGCGGCCGGCCGCCCGGCCAGGCTCGTCCCGGACGTCGGGCACGCGGAAAGGGCGGCACGCCATGGAGCACATCGGCAACAAGGTCATCCTGGTCACCGGGGCCACGGGACGGCAGGGCGGCGCGGTCGCGGCGCGCCTGCTCGTCGACGGGTGGCGGGTGCGCGCCCTCACCCGGTCCCCGGACTCGCCGCGCGCCCGGGAACTCGCCGCGGAGGGCGCGCGGCTCGTGCCGGACCGCCCCGGCGACCGCGCGGCGCTGGAGACGGCGATGGCCGGCGTCCACGGCGTGTTCAGCGTCCAGGCGGGCATCCTGGGCGCCGAGCCGGTGCCGTACGACGCCGAGATCGCGCGGGGACGTCTCATCGCCGACGTCGCCCTGAGCGCGGGCGTGGCCCACCTGGTGTTCTCGTCGGTGGCGGGCGCGCCGCGGAGCGCGGGGGTGCGCGCGTTCGAGCCGAAGCTGCGGATCGAAGAGCACCTCCGCCGCATCGGCGCGCCGGCGACGATCCTGCGGCCGGTGTCGTTCATGGAGAACTACGCCGATCCCGCGTTCGGGCTCGGCACCGGCGCACTGGCGACGCCGCTGGCCGCCGGCGTTCCGGAACAGCTCATCGCGCTGGCCGACATCGGCGCGTTCGCCGCGCTGGCGTTCGGCGATCCGGAACGTCACCTCGGCCAGGCCGTCGACATCGCCGGCGACGAGGCCGCCCCGCCGGAGATCGCGCGGGCGCTGAGCGACGCGCTCGGCCGCGACGTTCCGTATGTGCCGATCCCGGTGGAAGCCGTCCGGGCGCAGAACCCGGCGTTCGCCGAGGCGGTGGAGTTCCTCAACCGCAGCGGCGGCTACGGCGCGGACGTCGCCCGCACGCGGGAACTTCACCCGGACGTGTCGACCTTCGAGCGCTGGCTGGCCACCGGCGGCGCCGCGCGGATCGCGGCCCTGCCGGGCGCGCGTTCCGCCGGTTAGCCGGTCCCGGGGCCGGCGCGGGCAGGCTTTCCCGGCGGGGACCGGCCAGGGTGGCGGCCGTGGCGCAGCTGAAGCGCGAGGCCGGCGGGGAGATCGTCGTCCACGCCAGCGGCCACCGCGTCTTCGGCAAGACCGCCGTCCGTCTCGTCGGCACGCGAACCGTCGGCAAGAGCCTGGTCTCCGTGCGCTACGAGATCGTCCACGGCCGCTGAGTCAGTCCTTGCCGAAGGCCTCCTGCCGGATCAGCCGGAGCATGCTCGGGGTGTCCTGGGTGGTCGTCACGCTGACGACCTTCCCGGCGAGCGTGGGATCACCGGCGATCCGCAGGAGGCTCGCGGCGAGGTCGGCCCGCGCGGTGAACCGGTGGTCCGAGTGGCCTTCGACGAGCTCGTAATCGGTGACGCCGGGCAGGTCGAACAGCCCGGACGGCCGCACGATCGTCCAGTCCACATCGGACTCCCGGACCAGCGCTTCCATCCGGCGCATGTCGTCGTACACCGTCTTGCCGAGCACCCGGGTGACGAACGGCTGCAGCACGCGGTTGAACAGCACGCCGGCGCCGGGGTAGGCGACCGGCTCGACCGCGCTCGAGGTGACCACGGCCAGCCGGCGCACGCCGCGGCGGGTCATGGCCTGGTCGACCGCGCCGGCGTCGTGGACGTCGGCTTCGGCCACCGTCAGGCGGTCGTGCCGCAGGGGGAAGTCACGGGGACGACGGGTGACCGCGGTGACCGGGTGGCCCGCTTCGACGGCCTGGCTGGTGAGCAGACGCCCGGTGGGGCCGTTCGCTCCGAAGACGGCTACGCGCATCGGCGATTCCTCGGGTTCTCGGGATGTGCTGCCCACCCTAGGAACGCGGGCGTCGCCGCCGTGCGCCGATTTCGCCCGGGAGGAGCTGCGGGAGTACGGAAGGAGTACGGATTCCGGCCCGCGGCGCCGAAGTGGCCGTTTTCTCCGGATACCTGGCGTTCTGGCCACTGGTGGGCCCGCCCGATTCGGCGAAGAGTGAGCCGCGGCAAGCACCACAAGGGAAAGGACGGCCATGTCGGTCGCAGTCGTGGTCGGCGCCGGAGGCACCGGCGTCACCACCGCATCGCTCCTCGCCGAGGCGGGGCACGACGTCCGCCTGATCACCCGCCGGGGCAGCGGACCCCGGCACCCCCGGATCGAGCGGATCGCCGCCGACGCGTCCGACGCCGGGCGGCTGAGCGAGCTCAGCGCCGGCGCGCGGACGATCGTCAACTGCGCGGCGCCGCCGTACCACCGCTGGGCCGCGGAATTCCCGCCACTGGCCGCGGCCGTGCTGAAGGCCGCCGAGACGTCCGGCGCGGACTACGTGCTGCTCGACAACCTGTACGCCTACGGGCCGGTCGACCGGCCCATGACCGAAGCCACGCCGTTGGCGCCCACCAGCGCGAAAGGCGCGATCCGGGCGCGGTTGTGGAACGACGCCCTCGCCGCGCACCGTGCGGGCCGCGTCCGCGTCACGACCGTCCGGGCCAGCGACTTCATCGGCAGCGGCGCGGTCTCGGTGTTCACGCTGACGGTCGTGCCGAAGGTGCTCGCCGGGAAGCCTGCCATGGTGCCCGCCGCGCTGGACCTGCCGCACAGCTGGACCGGCACCCGGGACGCCGCCCGTGCGCTGGTCGCCGTCAGCCGGGACGACCGCGCGTGGGGCCGCGTCTGGCACGCGCCGACGAACCGGGCCGTGTCGGTGCGGGAACTGGCGAACCGGCTCGCCGCCGTGGCCGGAGCATGGGAGCCGAAGCTGCGCTCGATGCCGATGTGGCTGCTCAAGGCGGCCGGCCTCACCTCGCCGATGATCCGGGAGCTGCCCGAGATGCAGTACCAGTTCCGGCGGCCGTTCCTGATGGACTCCTCGGCCACCGAGCAGACCTTCGACCTCAAGCCCACCCTGCTCGACGACCTCCTGCGGGAGAACGTCACCGGCTGAAAGGAGACGCGGTGGCACCCAGCCGGGCGGGCAGGCTGCTCAAGGCCTACCGGCAGCGGAGCGGCCTCTCCCAGCGGGAGGCCGCCGACGCGGCGGGAATCAGCCTCGGCGGCCTGCGCGACATCGAGCGCGCGCGCAGCTCCGCGCAATGTCCTCAGTGGACGATCCGGGTCTGCTGAGGACGGTGTCCGGCGGTTACGTTCTCGCCGTGCCCGAAGAGCAGCACGACCTCGTGGTGTTCCGCGGACTCGTGAAACAGGCGCGCCGAGCGCGGGACGACGGCCAGGCGGAAGCGGCTCGCGCGCTGTTCGCCCAGGCGGTGGCGCTCTGGCGCGGCGCGGTCGTGGAGGGCTCGGGACGCTGCAGTCGCACCCGTCCGTCGTCGCCGTGGCGATGGAACACACCGCGGCCGTCGTGGAGTACGCGCTCGCCGCGGAAACCGGCCGAGCGGGCGAGGTGGTGCCGGTGTTGCGGCGGCTCGCGGAGGCCGACCCGCTCGACGAGGTCGTCAACGCCCGGCTGATGCTCGCGTTGGCCGCCAGTGGCAGGCAGGCCGCCGCGCTGCGCGTGTTCGACAGCGTGCGCCGGCACCTGCGCGACGAACTGGGCGCCGATCCCGGCCGGGAGCTGGCCACGGCGTACCACCGGATCCTCCGCCAGGAGCTGCCGGGTCCGACGGCACCGACGTCCGGTCCCCGCCTGCTGCCGCCCGACACCGCCGACTTCGGCGGCCGGGAAGCGGAACTGCGGCGGCTCGCCGCGTTCCTGACCGGGACCAGCGCGACCGCCGGGCCGATCGTGACGATCACCGGGATGGGCGGTGCCGGCAAGACCCGGCTCGCCGTCCACTGGGGACACCTCCTGCGGTACGCGGGCCGGTACGCGGACTGCCAGTTGTCCGCCGACCTGCGCGCGCATTCCGGCGACGCCCCGCGGGACGCCGGTTCGGTCCTGGCCGGCTTCCTGCGCGCGCTGGGGGTGCCCGCCCGGCGGATCCCGGCGTCGCTCGAGGAAAAGGCGGCGCTGTACCGGGAAGAACTGCACGGTCGCGCCGCGTTCGTGCTGCTGGACAACGCGGGGAGCGAGGAGCAGGTGCTCCCGCTGCTGCCGGGGAGCGCGTCGGCGCTGGTGGTGATCACCTCCCGCCGCCGGCTGGTGCTGGACGGCGCCCGCGCGCTGGCGCTGGAGCCGTTCACCCACGAGGAAGCCCGTGCGCTGCTCGCCCGGGTGCTCGGGCCGGAGCGGGTCGACCGGGAGCCGGCGGCGATGGACCGGCTCATCGCCTTGTCCTGGCACCTGCCGCTGGCGCTGAGCCTGGTCGCGGCCCGGCTGCAGAGCCGGCCGGGCCGGCGACCTCGTCGCGCGGATCACCGGCGGCGGCGACCGGCTCCACGAGATCTCCGCGGGCGGCGGGCGCCTGCGTGCCCTGCTGGACGTGTCCTACCGCGCGCTGGACGAGCAGGCGCGGCAGCTGTTCCGGCTGCTGGGCCTGCACCCCGGCGACGACTTCACGATCGGCTCGGCCGCCGCGCTCACCCCGCGCCGCGCGCGGGTTCTCGTCGATCGGCTGGTCGACGACAACCTGGTGAGCGAGCTGCCCGGCGACCGGTTCCGGCTGCACGACCTGCTGGCCGAGTACGCGCGCGAGCTGCTGGGCGCCGAGAAGCGGCTCGCGCGGGAAGCGACCACCCGCGTCCTGGACTTCTACGTGCGCACGGCCGCCGCGGGAGCGGACCGGCTGCTGCCCGGAGACGCGGGCGTGCGGCCGGCCGCCGTCCACCACCTCACGTTCGGCAGCCGCGAGGAAGCCCGGTCGTGGTTCGAGGCCGAGCGGGGATGCCTGTTCGCGGCGATGGCCCTGGCCGCCGCGGAAGGCCGGACCGGGCACGCCTGGCGGCCGGCGCGGGCGCTGCGGCCGTACCTGATGCTGCACGGCGGCCACGACGAAGACTGGCTGGAAGCCGGCGAGGCGGTGCTCGCCGCGTCGGCCAAGGCGGGCGACCGGCCCGGCGAAGCGCAGGCGAGCACGGAACTCGCGGTCGTGTACCGGAACCTGGGCCGCTACGACCGGGCCGAGGTGCTGTTCACACGGGCGTGGCGGGCGCACGTGGCCCTCGGCGACCGGGCCGGGCAGATCCACGACCTGGCCGGGCACGCGGTGGCGTGCTTCCGGCTGGGCGACTTCGCGCGGGCGCGCGCGAAGCTGGAGCCGGCCCGGTCGTCGTGCGGGGACGGCGACGACTTCCTCCGTTCGGTGATCGCGCTGAACCTGGGGACGGTCGAGGCCGAGACGGGCCGCCTGGGGGCGGCACTGGCCCAGCACCGGCTCGGCCTGGAACTCGCCCGCCGGATCGGCGACCCCAACGGGGAGAGCCGCGCGCTCGCCGAACTCGGCGACGTCCTGCGGCGCCTCGGCCGGGACACCGAGGCATCGATGCATCTCGAGCGGGCGCTCGCGGTGGCCCAGGACCACCGCCTGACCGCGAAGATCGCCCAAGCACGGCACCGCCGAGGCCGGCTCTTCCGGCGGGTCCGGCAGTGGGACCTCGCCACGAAGGAGCTGGCGGAGGCTCTCCGCGTGGTCCGGACGAGCCACGACCGGACAGAGGTGACGGAGATCCTGGTCGACCTGGGAGCGGCCCGCGGCGCGGCAGCGAGCACGGCCGGGCGTTGGAGACCCTCGGCGAGGCACTGCGGCTGGCCACGGACGGGGCGAGAAGTACCAGCAGGCCCGCGCCCTCGACGAGGTGGCGGAAGTCCACCGCGCGGCGGCCCGTCCCGCCGTCGCCGAGACCCACCGGCGGCAGGCCCGGGCGCTGTTCGCGGCACTCGGGGTGGCCGGGGGTTCGGTCGCGTGAGACAGGTTTGGGAGGACGGCGCGGTGGCAGGCCGGGCACTGGCCGTGTGGCCCGGCGCGGTGGCACGCCTGGGTGCTGTCCGCGTGCGGCCCGCTCTTGCTTCCGGCCGCGACGCCGGATTACAGTCCACGCGTCAACAGATGACATCGACCGCGCGTCGCCGGCGGGCCGCAGCCTGCCACGTCGCCCCCCGTCGAGCCACCTCCCTTGACCGGTGTCGCAGCCGCGCCGCCCGTCTCACGCGTCAAGGGAGATGCGATGTCGATTCACGTGCCCGGCGACCGGGTCCCGGCCGAGACCGCGGACATGGGCGACACGTCGTTCACGACCCAAGCCGTCTTCGGGAACTCCTCCTCGCTGATGCTCGCGACCCGGCCCGCGGGCTACCACTCCCGGCCGCACACGCACGACTGCGAACAGCTCAACTGGCTGCGCGACGGCGAACTGTGGGTCTTCGTCGAGGACCGCGCGTTCCACCTGCGGGCCGGCGACTTCCTCCGCGTCCCGGCCGGCCGGATCCACTGGTCGTGGAACCGCACCGGGCAGCCGTGCACGCTGCTGGAGGTGCACACGCCGGGACTGCAGCACGATCCGCTGATCAAGAGCTTCGCGGTCGGGCTGCACGATCCGGGCGAGGTCCCGGAATTCCTCGGCTCTCCGGTCAACGAGTTCCTCCCGGCGGACTCGGGGTTCGACACCGCGCCGGCCGAAGCGCAGGCGAGCTGACGGCCATGAAAACCGCGTTGACCGGACGGTACCGGTGGGTCGTGCTCGGCGTCCTCTGGCTCACCCTCCTCGTGTCCTACTTCGACCGCGTCGCCCTCGGTTCGGCGCTTCCGTTCCTCAGCAAGGAAATCGGGCTGTCGCCCGCGGTCGCCGGCGTGGTTTCCGGCGCGCTGTTCCTCAGCTACACGATCGTGCAGGTGCCGGCGGGCGCGTGGACGGACCGGTTCGGGCAGCGGCGGGTCATCGCCGCGGCGATCGCGTGGTGGACCGTCTTCAGCGTGCTGACCGGCGTCGTCGCCGGCAGCCTCGCCGCGCTGCTGGTCGTCCGCCTGCTGATGGGCGCGGGGGAAGGGTTCCACGCGCCGCCGCTGTGGCGGGCGCTGTCGAACTGGTTCGAGCCGGGACGGCGTTCCCTGCCGCTGGCCCTGATGCTCACCGCGCTCACCCTGGGACCCGCGCTGGCGCCGTCGATCGCGTTCCCCCTGATCGCGACGTGGGGCTGGCGGTCGGTCTTCTACGCGACACTCGTCCCGGGCGTGCTGTGCGTCGTGCTGGTCCTCGCCGTGATGCGGGACGCGCCCGGGCGGCGGAACCTGGTGACGCGACCGGCGCCGGAAGCCGCGCGACGGCCACGGCGGTGGTGGGTTCCGCACATCTGGCTCACCTTCGGCGCGTTCTTCTGCTTCGGTTTCGTCCTGTACGGCCTGATGAACTGGCTGCCGACCTACCTGCTCACCTACCGCGGGCTGACCCTGCTGCGCGCCGGGGTCTTCTCGACGGTGCCGTTCCTCGCCGGGACGGTGGGCATGCTGCTGGGCGCGTACGTCTGCCAGCGGTGGTTCAACCGGTCGCGACGCGGGTTCGTCGCGGTCACCTACCTGCTCACCGCGGTCACCGTCGCGGCGACCGCGGCCGCGCCGGACGCGACCACGTCCGCGGTGTTCCTGACCGCGTCGGGTTTCTTCCTCTACGCGGGGCTGGGGCCGTTCTGGTCGGTGCCGATGGACGTGGTGCGCCCGGGCGAAGTGGGGACGTGGCTGGGGTTCATCAACATGGGCACCCAGCTCGCCGGCCTGCTGGGGCCGGTGGCGATCGGCTGGATCATCCAGGCCGGCGGCTCGTTCACGCTCGTGTTCGCCGTGATGGTGGCGGCCATGGTCGTGGGAGCGGCGTGTCTCGCGCTCGCCCGCCCGAAGCGCGTGGCGGAGGACAGCCCGGCCGAGCTCGCGCGGACACGGTCATGACCGTCCACATCGAGCACCCGGGGCCCGTCGGGTGGGACAATCCCGCGATGACAGCGGCAGGCAGTCTCATCGTCGTCGGGTACGCGAAGGTGGCCGCGGCTTCGGCCGCGCACAGCGCGCACGAGCTGTTTTCCGTGTGCCTGCGCGTGGACCGGCGGACGCACACCGTGCTCGAGGCGGAGGCGACCGCGGCGACGGCCGTGGTCCGGCAGTGGGTGGCCGAGCTGCTGCTCGGCGCCGACCTCTCCGCCGATCCGGCGCCGATCCTGGCGGTCGTCGAGCAGAACTACCTCGGCACCGGCGCCGGTGCCATCCGCCAGGCGATCTCCGACGCCTGGCGGCGCTACGCGCGGCACCGGGAGGGGCGATGACCTTCGAGATCCACCGGCTGAACTTCGGTTCGGTGTTCATCGACGAGTCGATGCGGCTGCGCGGCATCCCGCCCGGGCACCGGATCGCCGTGCCGGCACAGGGTTTCCTGCTGTTCGGCGCCGGCGGGCCGGTGCTCGTCGACGCCGGCTACCGCGATCCGTCCGTCCTGGGCGCGGGCGGCGAGATCGGTCGCGGGCAAGGGTTCGAGGAGCAGCTGGCCGCCCACGGGCTCGAACCCGGCGACCTGACCTGCGTGATCATGACCCACCTGCACCGCGACCACGCCGGGCACCTGCACCGCGTGCCGATGTCCGTGCCGGTCGTGGTGAACCGGAGCGAGCTCGGCGGTGCCTGCACGGGAATCCAGGGCCGGGCCTACGCCAAGGACGACCTGCTGCACCTGATCGAGCGGCTCTACACGCCGGGGGCGCTGCGGTTCCTCGACCTGGAGCCGGGCGGGCCGGGCGAGACGCTGTTCCCCGGGATCACGTGCCGCCTTTCGGGCGGGCACACGCCGGGCTCGATCGGCATCGTCGTCGACACCGCGGAGGGCGAGGCCTATCTGTGCGGTGATCTCTTCTACGACGTCGAAGGCGCGTTGCGGAACCAGCCGCGGGACGGCTTCGTGGCCGGTGTGCAGCCGACGTTCCTCGTGCCCGACGATCCGGCGCTGAGCAACAACTTCACTACGTCGGTGGTGCAGGAGATGCGCGCGGCGAAGGCGGCTCGCCGCTACCGCTTCATCCTGGCCGCGCACGACGATCCCGGTGTCCTCGAAGGCGGCCGGTACGTCGGGCGGATTCTCGGTGACGTCGTCCCGGGCCCGGTGACTCCGGCGGGCCCGGACCCACGTGGTTCGGAAAGGTGAGGGTGCAGTGAGAGCGTTGTGCATCGCGGAGCCGTCGGCCGACGCGGCGACCACGTCGGTCGCCGAGGTGGAGCGGCCGCGGCCCGGGCCCGGGCAGGTGACGATCGCGGTCGGCCACGCCGGGATCAACTTCATCGACGTCATGGCCCGCCGCGGCGACCCGGGGTACGCGTCCGCGTGGCCGTACGTGCCGGGGCTCGAGGTGGCGGGAACCGTCGAAGAGACCGGCAGCGGCGTGGACCACGTCCGGCCGGGGCAGCGGGTCGCCGCGTTCACGCCGGGTGGCGGGCTGGCGGAGGTGGCGGTCGCGGACGCCGGCGTCACGGTGGCGGTGCCCGACGGCGTGTCGTTCGCGCAGGCCGCGGCGGCCCCGCTGGTCGTGGCCACGGCGGTGCTGCTGCTGACCGACCGGGCGAGGCTGCGTCCCGGCGAGTCGGTGCTGCTGCACTCGGCCAGCGGCGGCATCGGATCGGTGCTCAGCCAGGTGGCGGCGGCGCTGGGCAGCGGAACCCGCGTGGGCACGGTCGGCAGGCCGGACAAGATCGCAGCCGGCCGGGCGGCGGGCTGGGACGAGGTGTTCGCCCGCGACGACGACCTCGTGGCGGCGATCCGCGGGGTAGCGCCGGACGGAGTGGACGTCATCCTCGACCCGACGGGAACCGGGCTGCTGGAGGTGGATCTGGACGTCGCCGCCCCGGGGGCGAGGATCGTGCTGTTCGGCAACGCGGCGGGCGGGGTGCCCGCACCGTTGCCCCCGGCGGGACGGCTCATCGGCGGCAACGTGGGCGTGATCGGCTTCAGCATGAGCAGGCTGACGGCGACCGCGCCGGGAGTGGCGGCCTCGGCGCTGGAGCACGGGCTGGACATGATCGCCGCGGGCGAGATCCGGCCACCGATCACGGTGGTGGAGTCCCTGGCGGCGGTCGGGGAAGTGCATGACTTGCTGGCTCAGGGCCGCGGGAGCGGCAAGTACGTGGTGCGGGTGGCCGGATGAGGCGCCTGATCGCGGGCGGCGGTCGCCCGGCGCCGCGTGAGGGGCACGTGCGAGTGGTGGGTCCGATGGTGGGCGGCCACGACCCAGCGTCGCACAGGCGGCACGTGCGGGTGGCCGGATGATCGGCCCGGTCACCCTCGTCCGGGCGTGCCTGCGCGACGGCTCGGGTGGCAGCCCCACCGCCGTCCTCGCCGACGCGTCGCTCACTGACGCCGAGCGTCGCCAGGTGCCCGGTCTGGCCGGCGCGTCCCACGCCGTCTTCGTGTCCGGGGACAGCCGACCCGCCCTTCGCTTCTTCACCAGCGAAGGCGAGCTGCCCGCGTGCGGCCACGGGACCGTCGCCGCGCTGGCCGTCCTCGCCCAGCGTGCCGGGAAATCCGGTTATCAAACCACTCTCCACGCGGGCGGGCGCGTCTTCGACGGCTGGGCCACCGCGGACGCACGGCGGATCACCGCCGCGTTCGACCCCGGGCCGGTGCAGTTGCGCGCACCCGCCGCCGGGGAGTGCGACCACGTCCTGTCCGCACTGGGCCTGGAAAAGGACTCCGGCGTGCGAGTGGCTTCGGTCGGACGGCCACGGCTGCTCGTTCCCGTCGCGGACACCGCCCGGCTCGCCGCGCTCACCCCGGACTTCGCCGCCCTGCGTGCCGCCTGCGACGATCTCGGGCTGCTCGGCTGTTACGTCCACTCGCCGCCCGATCCGGGCGGACGGCTCGCCGCCCGGATGTTCGCGCCCTCGATCGGGGTGCCCGAGGACATCGCCAACGCCAACAGCACCGCCTGCCTCGCCGCCCACCTGGCCGGCCAGGGCATTCCCGCCATCACGGTCGACATGGGCGACGCCGTCGGCAGCCCCGCGACGATCACCGCCACCACGCGGCCCGGCCCGGCGGGAACGGTGACGGTGCGGGTGGGCGGAGACGCGGCTTTCCCGTACCCCTCCCGTAGCCGCCCTGGCTCACCGTGATCGACCTGCTGTTTCGCCGGTCGTCCCGCGGCGCTCGCACACCACGCGCAGCCGGCCTCGGGCGGCAGACTTTCCCGTGACGCCGACAGGAAAGGGGATAGGGCATGATTCCGCTCACCTGGTTCCCGTGACCGCACCGGCCGGCTCCCGCTGCCGGGGGCCGGCCTAGCCGTCGCGGCGGGACGGTTCCGGGTTGCGGGTGAAGGACGCGCGGTAGCCCGTCGGCGTCAGGCCCGTCTTCCTCGCCAGGTGCTGACGGAGGGAATCCACCGTCCCGATGCCGCTGCGGCGGGCGACTTCCCCGAGCGGGAGATCGGTGGACTCGAGCAGCTCGCGGGCGCGGTCGACGCGTTGCTGGAGCAGCCACTGCAACGGGCTGAGCGCGGTCTCGGCCTGGAACCGGCGGGTCAGGGTCCGGACGCTCGTGTTGGCGTGCCGGGCGAGGTCCGCCAGCGTCAGCGGTTCGGCCAGGCGTTCCAGCGCCCACGCGCGGGTTTCGGCGAGCGACGTCCCGCGTTCCGGCGGCGCGGGCGCGTCGATGAACTGCGCTTGCCCGCCCGGCCGGACGGGGGCCACCACGGCGAGCCGCGCGACCGCGTTGGCGACCGCGGCACCGTAGTCCGAGCGCACGAGGTGCAGGCAGAGGTCGATGCCGGCGGCCAGGCCGGCCGAAGTGATGATGCCGCCGTCTTCGACGAAGAGCACGTCGGGCCGGATCGTGCCGGCCGGGCAGCGTTCGGCGAGTTCGCCGGCGTAGCGCCAATGCGTCGTTGCGGTGCGGCCGTTGAGCAGCCCGGCCTGCGCGAGCACGAACGCGCCGGTGCAGATGGACGCGATCCGCGCGCCCCGGCCTGCCGCCCGCCGGATCGCCGCCAGCACCCGGGGATCGGCGTCCTCGCGGGCGCCGGTCCCGGTGACGATGACGGTCCGCGCGTTCGCCACGGCCGACAATCCGTGCCGTACCACGACATCCAGGTCACCGGTGGCCTCGACGACGCCCGGCACGGCGGTGCAGGTGACCACCTCGTAGCCGGCGGTCCCGGCCACGGTGACCCCGCCGAGCACCAGGTCCGGAATGGACAGTTCGAAGGTGCCGACGGGCGGGACGGCGACGACCGCGACCCGGTGCGGCACGACGGGCTTGCGGGACGGGCGCGGCATGGCCAGATCCTCCGGAAGCTGATGATCCAGCCAGCAGCCTAGCAGCGTTGTCCCCCTTGCGAGCTACCCGCAGGTGTCCACTGCGTGGTGACGATTCCGCGGCTCGTGGCCCCTAGCGTTTGGGTCACCGCGGCGCCGACGCCGCGGGGGCCGATCGGCCGGTGGGACGACGAACCGTGGAGTACTGATGTTTCGCAATGCCAAGGCAACCGCTGTCGCCGCTCTGTTCTGCGCGGTCGCCGTGCCGGTGCTGGCCGCCTGTGACGAGGCCGAGGAGCCGGCCCCGATCTCCGGTACCACGAAGATCACCGTCGAGGGCCGGTCGGTGAACGTGTCCTGCTCGGGCGAGCCCGACGAGGACCGGCCGGTCGTCGTCCTGCTGGCCGGCCTCGGCGATGGTCTGGACAAGCTGGCCGGGTTCCAGAAGACGCTCAGCGAAAAGGGCCGGGTCTGTTCCTACGACCGGCTCGGCGAAGGCGCGAGTGACCGGCCGGACGGCCCGCAGACCTTCGACAGCAGCGGGAAGATCCTCACCGGCGTGCTGGACCGCGTGGCCGGGCACCGCCCGGTGGTGCTGGCCGGGCACTCCCTCGGCGGCCTGATCGCCGCCCGGTACGCGCCGGCTCACCGGGACCGGGTCGCGGGCCTGGTGCTGATGGACGCCACGCCGTCGACCATCGTCGCCGACACGAACGCGGCGATCCCGGCGTCGGCCACCGGGCAGGCGGCCGAGCTGCGCGCGCAGAGCGTGGCCGTCTACAGCGGCCAGAACCCGGAGAACCTGACCGTCCAGGACGGTGAGGTCGGGTCCGCCGGCGACGTTCCGGTCGAGGTGATCCAGCACGGGCAGCCGTACCTCGCGGCCGTTCCGCAGTACGGCGAGGCGCTGGAGAAGGCGTGGGCCGAAGGTCAGCACAAGTGGCTGCGGCTGTCCAGCCGCAGCAAGCCGGTCACCGCGCCCAACAGCGGGCACTACATCTACGTCGACCAGCCCGACGTCGCCGTGGAGGCCGTCCGGCGCGTCACCGCCGAAGCGGAATGACGGCGTTCCGCTACGAGCCCGGAGCCGGCTCGTGGGAATCCCAGCCGCGGGCGAGCAGGTCGAAGAGGGTCTCGACCGCGGCCCGGCGGTCCGGACGGCCGTGGGCGAGGGCCGGGATCTCGAGGACGAACCGGGCGAGCGCCACGCAGGCGAGATCGTCGGCGCCGGCGCCGATCTCCGCCGCGATGGCCGCGCCGAGGCTGCCGGCGTGGCGGGTCCACATGCGTTCGGCGTACGCGCGCAGTGCCGGCGTGGCGTCCACCAGCTCGGTGAACTCGGCCGCCTGGGGGTGCTCCGCGATCGGCAGCCAGCTGGCGAGGACGTGCCGGCGGAGGGCGTCGAGGACGCTCTCGCCGGGCGCGCGTTCCCGCACGGCGGCGACCAGCCGGGCCTCCCGGTCCGCGTCCTGGTCGAACACCAGCGCTTCCTTGCCGCTGAAGTGCTTGAAGACCGTCGTGGTCGACACGTCGGCCGCGTCGGCGATGTCGCGGATGCTCACCTGGTCGTAGCCGCGGGCCAGGAACAGCTGCAGCGCGGCGTCGGCGATCGCCTGGCGGGTGGCCGCCTTCTTGCGTTCGCGACGGCCGGGAGGAGACACGGTCATGGCCTGACTCTAACCGACAGTGGCATCAGTCGTAAAGTTGACTCGTTGCACATTTGTATTGAGTCTGCTTAAGTGGGTTTCCGTACGAAAGGAGACAGCCATGACCTCACCCCGGCAAGCCCGCATCCACGTCATCGGCGCCGGACCCGGTGGCCTGACCTGCGCCCGCATCCTCCAGCGGCACGGCCTCACGGTCACCGTCCACGACCGCGAGCCCGGTCCCGACGCGCGCAACCAGGGCGGCACCCTCGACCTGCACGCCGACAACGGCCAGCTCGCGTTGCGCGAAGCCGGCCTGCTCGACGAGTTCTTCGCCCTGTCCCGCCCCGAGGGACAGGAGATGCGGCAGCTCAACGCGTCCGGGCAGCTCACGTTCCACTACGTCCCCGAGGCCGGCGAGCTGTTCAAGCCGGAGATCGACCGCGGTCAGCTGCGTGACCTGCTGCTCGGCTCCCTGCGCCCGGGAACCGTGCGGTGGGGCCACGCGCTCGACCGGATCAGCGGACCGCCGGAGGGCCCGCGGCAGCTGCACTTCGCCGACGGCACGACCGTCGAGGCCGACCTGGTCATCGGCGCCGACGGCGCGTTCTCCCGGGTCCGCCCGGCGGTGTCGACCGCCGTTCCCGGGCACACCGGCGTGAGCTTCCTGGAAGCGTGGTTCTCCGACGTCGAGAACCGGCACCCCGAGCTGGCCGAGCTGGTCGGCCCGGGCAGCGCCGGCGCGGCCGACGGCTCGCGCGGCCTGTTCGCCCAGCGCAACAGCGGCGACCACATCCGCGTCTACCTCATCCGGCGCGTCCCGGCCGGCTGGATCGGCGAGCGCGGGCTGACGATCGAGGACACCGAAGGCATCCGCGCCGTCCTGCTCCAGGAGTACGCGCACTGGGCGCCGAACCTACGCCGGCTGATCACCGACAACGACGGACCGTACGTCGATCGCCCGATCTTCGCCCTTCCGGTGCCGCACACCTGGACGTCCGACCCGACGGTGACCCTGCTCGGCGACGCCGCGCACCTGATGCCACCGCTCGGCGTCGGCGTCAACCTCGCCATGCTCGACGCGAGCGACCTGGCACTGGCGCTCGCGAACGCGTCCACTGTGGACGCCGGGATCCGCGCCTACGAGCAGACCATGCTGCCCCGCTCGACGGAGATGGCCAAGGCCCTCGAAGGCGGCGCCGAGGGCCTGCTGTCCGACGAGCTCCCGGACTTCGGGAACGAACCCGGTTTCCAGCCCGGCGCCGCTCGATCGGCCTGATCGGCGACTCGCCGGTCATTCCCGCTTCGAACCGGCCGGCGACCGCGCGAGCCACGCCAGGGCTTCCCCGACAGTGCGGTGCACCGGCAGGCGGTCCCCGAGCCCGAGCGCGGTGATCGGGCGCAGCAGGGCCCGGCGCCGGCCGGCGACGGCGAGCGGCACCCCCACCGCGGTGGCGTCGGCGACGGCGTCGAGCAGGATCGTCACGACGCGGGCGGCGCAGAACTCCACCGCCGACGTGTCGCAGACCAGCACCGGTGGCCGCCGGTCGAGTTCGTCCGCCAGCAGCGCGGCGAACCGGTCGGTGACGGTGAGGTCGAGTTCGCCCGCCACGGTGACCACGCTGGCGCCGGCTGTCCTGGCCACCGCGAAGGACGCCGCCGGGCGGCGGCGCGGATCTCGCGGGCGGGGCAGGGACATCGACGACATGGGCGCCAACGTACCCAAACGTCGTTCCGGCGCCACGATTCTCCGCTCAGGAACAGCCGATCGGGTGGTTTCCACGAGGGCGTTTTTTCAAGCGCCCGAACGAAAAAACGCGTCGCCGACCGCCCAGGAGCCGCCCGGCGGCTGCCGGGTTCGCGCGCCTTCAGTCCCAGGCGACCGGGAGGCGGTCGATCCCGTAGCTCGGGTGCGCGTGCCGGAACGGCAGCTCGCCGGTGGGAACGGCGAGCCGGAGCCGGGGCAGGCGCCGCAGCAGGGCGGTCAGGGCGATGCGCAGCTCCAGCCGCGCCAGGTGGTGGCCGAGGCACAGGTGTTCGCCGTGCCCGAAGGCGAGGTGGTGGTTGGGGCTGCGGCCCAGGTCGACCGCGTCCGGATCGGGGAAGTGGTCCGGGTCGCGGTTGGCGATGTCGGCAGCGGCGAGGACACCGTCGCCGGCGCGGATGGTCACGTCGCCGTGCCGCACGTCGGCCGTCGCGACGCGGCGGCGGCCGGTGTGGGTGATCGTCAGCAGCCGCAGCAGCTCGTCCACCGCGGTCGCCGGTGGGCCGTCCGGGTGCCGGAACGGCTCGGCGTGCCCGGGGTTGTCCGGCAGGAACGCGGTGGAGAGCGCGATCTGGTCGGCGGTGGTCTCGTGGCCGGTGATCAGCAGCAGGATGGCCGTGGCCACCGCGTCGGACCGCGAGAGCGCGCCCGTTTCGACCTGCTCGGCGTTCAGCCGGCCGAGCAGGTCGCCGGTGCGCCGGATATCGCGCCGGTGCAGCAGGGTGCCGAGGTAGCGGGCGAGCTCGGCGGTGGCGGCCCGGTCGACCTCGCCGCCGGCGGAGTCGTCCAGCATCGCGCGGGCGCGGTCTTCGAAGAACGCGTGGTCTTCGTAGGGCACGCCGAGCAGTGCGCTGATGACGATGGACGGCAGCGGCAGCGCGTACCGCCGGACCAGGTCGGCGGGCTGGGGCCCGGCAGCCAGCTCGTCCAGCAGCTCGGCGGCGGTGCGTTCGATCGCCGGTCGCAGGGCCTCGACGCGGCGCACGGTGAACTCGCTGATCAGCATCCGGCGCAGGCGCGTGTGCTCGGGGGCGTCCATGGTGATGAACGAACCGCGCCCGGTCCGCCGGGCCCGGCTCGCCGGGCCGCGCGCGGGGTAGCCGGGCCGGGTGGCGTCGACGCTGAACCGGCGGTCGGCGAGCACCGCGCGGACGTCGGCGTACCGGGTCAGCAGCCACGGCGTGCTGCCGTCCCAGATCCGGACCCGGCTGACCCGGGGCGTCGCGCTGCAACTCGGCCAGCCGGGGCGGCGGCGTGTAGGGACACGCCCGGGGCGGCGGGAACGCGCTGGCGCCGGTCATGAGTCCTCGTTGGCCACGGCGGGGTGGTCGGAGAGGCGATCGAGCAGGGGAGCGGCCAGGCGCAGCACGCCGCGCTCGGTTTCGCCGAGCGTCTCGAGCGCGCCGGCCAGCCACTCGTCGCGCTCGCGCATGTCAGCTTCCAGCGCGGCGGTCCCGCGCGCGGTGAGGTCCAGGACGACGCTGCGGCCGTCGTGCTCGTTGGGGGCCCGGCTGATCAGGCCGTCGGCCTCCAGTTCGGCGAACACCTTGGTCAGCGCCTGCGGCCGCTGCGCGTCGGCGGCCGCGATCTCGCCGGGACTGCTCGCCCCGTGCCGGGACAGGTAGCCGAGCACGCCGACTTTGGCGGGACTCAGCGCCCCGGCCGAGCGGCTGCCCCGCAACCGCCGCGCGAGCCGGAGCGTGCTCCGGCGCACCGCCTTCACCGTCTCGTCGTCCATAATTAGTACTGTATTGATTACTAACCTTCGAGTATAAGGCGGGATATGTCCAGATATCATAAGTATTTACTTACTAACTGACGAAGCTGGCCGGTACCGGCCGATGACCGCGTTGCCCCCTACCTGCACCGCCGGCCGGCCGCCAGTGTGGGTCCCGGAACCGGAAACCGTGACCGAAGGGGACTTCCATGCACCGACGACTCCTGTGCGCTGCCGCCGCGATCGGCGCCGCCCTCACCCTCGTGGCCGCACCCGCGGACGCCGCCACGGCCGCGGTGCCGGGCGGCGCCACCGTCCGGACGCGGGCGGCCGATCCCATCTCCGACGACGAAGTGCGCGCGATCCTGGCCCGGATGGACGCCACCGGGACGCTCAGCGCCGAAGACCGCGCCGCCCTCGCCACCCGGCCGGAGGTCGCCGACCAGGTCTTCGTGCCCTCGGACGCCGAGGTCGTCGACGAGACCGCTCCGGCACCCGCACCGGTGCCGGGGAAGACCAGCTGCACCTACGCCGACCGCTACATCAGCTATCCGAGCACCACGCACCTGAACCACGTGAAGTGGGCGGTCCGCGTCGACTGGTGCTACAACGGCAAGACGGTCAGCAACATCCGCCACTACGACTACCTGAAGGACAACGGCGGCGGGCTGGCCGACTACCAGGGGCTGCTGCAGAACCAGCTGACCTTCCCCGGCTCGGTGCACTACGAGGCGACCCTGGTCAAGCAGGCCAAGATCGCGCTCTGCGTCGTGAAGTACGGCTGCTACCACACCTACTACCCGCTCGAGCGGTTCACGCTCGGCAACAACGGCAGCTACCGCCTCCAGCAGCAGAAGTAGCCGTCAGGCGGTGCTCGCGGCGCGCTCCCCGGCCACCGTCGCGTGCCGGCGGCGCACCGGCAGCATCGACGTCGGGTGCGCCACGGTCCAGGCCGCGGCCCGGCAGATCGTCTCCTTGAGACGGGCGGCCGTCCGGCCGGTGACCGCGGACGGCTTCGGCCGGTCGTCCGGGGTCACCCACTGCACGATGGCGTCGCGGCGGCCGAGGCTGATGCACTGGGCGCTGTAGCCGATCTTGTTCGGCGGGACCGGGCGCCCGGTCAGGCGGGCGGCGATCACGTCGGCGGCGTGGTGGGCCGTGGGAATCCCCGAGGCGCAGGACATCCGCAGCGGCGTGCCGCCCGCGCCCCGGGCGAGCGCGGCGTCGCCGACCGCGTAGACGTCGGGGTGCGAGACCGACCGCATCGTGTCGTCGACGACGATCTGCCCGGTCTCGGAGACCTGCATCGTCGTCGCCGCGGCGAGGGGGTGGACGGCGAAACCGGCCGTCCACACGGTCACCTGGGCGGGGATCGTGCGGCCGTCTGCGGTGACCACGCTCGCCGGCTCGACGCGCGCGACGCCGGTGTGCTCGTGCACGGTGATGCCGAGCCGCTCGAACGCCGCGCGCAGGTGGCGCTGGGCCTTCTCGCTCAGCCAGTCGCCGACGCCGCCGCGGGCGGCGAGCGAGACGTCGAGGTCCGGGCGGGCTTCGGCGATCTCCGCGACGGCCTCGATGGCGGTGAGGCCGCCACCGACGACGAGCACGGCTTCACCGGCCGCGAGGCCGGCCAGCCGCGCCCGCAGCCGCAGCGCGGACTGCTTGCCGGCGACGTCGCAGGCGTATTCGGCGACGCCCGGGACGCCCCCGTCGGCGGCGGTGCTGCCCAGTGCGTAGACCAGCGTGTCGTAGGTGATCCGGTCCGGGCCGCCGTCGCCGGTGACGTCGACGGTCCTGTGCTCGGCGTCGACGGCGGTGACCCGGGCCTGCCGCACCCGCACGCCGGTGCCCGCGAAGACGTCGTCCAGCATGCGGGGCTCGAGGTCCTGGCCGGTCGCGAGCTGGTGCATGCGGATGCGCTCGACGAACTCGGAGCCGGCGTCGACGAGGACGATCTCGGTGTCGGCGGGGTGCAGCCGCTTGGCCAGCCGCCCGGCGGCGGTGGCTCCGGCGTATCCGGCCCCGAGAACGACGATCCGGTGCTTCATGGTTTCCCTCATTCCCTCATCCGGTGGGTGTTCGCTGCCTGAACCGGGCAGCGGCACGAAACCTGACAGGGAAGAGCGGTGATCCACGTCACCAATCGCCGTCGAGCGGTTCCCCGTGGTCGAGGGCGGCCCACCGGCGCGTCGCGCGGGCGAGCTTGTCGGGGTTGGCCTGGGCGTGGACGGCCGCGATGCCGTCGGTGGTCACGTCCAGGGAGAAGACGCCGACGAGCCGGTCGCCGACCGTCATGACCAGCGCCGGCCTGCCGTTGGCGACCGTGGCGAACAGGTCGGGCCTGCCGCCGACCATCTCCCACTTGGCCGCGGTGGGCTTGAACAGCCCGCGCAGGAACCTCGCCACCCGCAGCGCGCCGCTGATCGGCTGCGGGATCGAGAAGACCACGCCGCCGCCGTCGCCCACGCTGACGACGTCGTCGGTCAGCAGCCGGACCAGCGAGTCGGTCCGGCCGCTCAGTGCCGCGGCGAGGAACTCCTCGACGATCTTGCGGGCCGCGGCCGCGTCGACCTCGACCCGGCGCCGGTCGGTGGCCAGGTGCTGCTTGGCCCGCCGGTAGATCTGCTGGCAGTTCGGCTCGGTGAGGTCGAGCACCTCGGCGATCTCGGCGTGGGCATAGCCGAACGCCTCGCGCAGCACGTACACGACGCGTTCCTTGGCCGAGAGCCGTTCCATCAGCGTGAGCATCGCGATCGAAACCGACTCGCGCTGCTCGACCGTGTCGGCCGGGCCGAGCATGCGGTCGCCGGCGAGGACCGGCTCGGGCAGCCACTGGCCCACGTAGGTCTCCCGCTTGGCCCGTGCCGAGGTGAGCCGGTTGAGGCAGATGTTGGTGAGCACCTTCGTCAGCCACGCCTCGGGCGTCTCGACGAGCTCCCGGTCGGCGGACTGCCAGCGCAGGAACGTGTCCTGCACCGCGTCCTCGGCGTCGGACGCCGACCCCAGCAGGCGGTAGGCGATGGCCTCCAGCCGCGCCCTGGCCCCCTCGAACAGCTCGACCTCGTGCGCGCCGACCAGCATGGCCCCAAGCTACACCGGGGACGCTCAGCGCATCGCGCGCTGACGGCGGCGGAAGACCAGCGGACGGCGGCACCCTTCCCCGGTCCGCGCCAGCAGGATCACGCCGAGGACGGCGACCGCGGCGGCGGGCGCCCAGACCACGGCGTGGCCGGGTTCGAGCCGTTCGCCGATCAGCAGCCGGGCGGCAGGCACGGCGGCCAGCGGGTCGAGCAGGGTCAGCGCCGGCAGCGACCACGACAGGCTGCCCCGCGAGTAGGCCTGCTGGGCGGCCCACTGGGCGGCGATGGCCGAGACGAGCGCCGCCCACAGCGCGGGACCGGTCACGGTGTGGAGGAAGCCGCGTTCGCTGAAGCTCTTCAGCGCCGTCGAAATCAGCACCGCGGCCACGCCGGCGGCGATGCCCGCCGAGGCACCGCAGGCCAGGGCGCCTCGCGGGCCGCGGCCGAGCCGGCTGCACCCGGCGACCAGGGCCACCACCAGCAGCACCGCGACGGCGACCGCGCCGGGCGAGGGCAGCTGCCCGCCGGTGCCGCGGGCCGGGTGGGCCGCGGTCAGGAACCCGGCCAGCCCGGCGCAGGTGCACGCGGCACCCAGCACCTCCAGCCGGGCCGGCAGGCAGTGGTCGCGCAGTGACCGGATGCCCATCGCGATCACCAGTGCCCCCGCGAGCAGCGGCTGCACGATCGCCACCGGCGCCAGCGCCAACGCGGTCACCTGCAGGAGCGTGCCGAGCACGGTCGCGCTCTGCCCCACCACCCAGCCGGGCTTCGCGACCAGCTGACGCAGCTCCAGCCGTCCCGACGACGTGCTGCGTGACGCGGCCTCGTGCTGCAGGACCGAGCCCACCGCGAACATCCCGGCCGCCGCCACGGCCACGGCGGTTCCCGGCAGGAAGGCAGCAACCCCAGCGGGGACGTGAACCGGCACGACCGACGCATACCCGCGCCGGACCGCGCGCACACCACCGGTCACCGGTTCGGCCGCCGGTGTCTACCCTGGAACGGGCCATCGAGAGCGGACTGGTGCGAAAGTGACGACGACGACAACGGGTGACATCGAGAAGGCGGCCGGGGTGCTGCGGGCCGGTGGCCTGGTCGCCCTGCCGACCGAGACCGTCTACGGGCTGGGCGCCGACGCCGGGAACCCCGCCGCCGTCGCGCGCGTCTTCGCGGCCAAGGGACGCCCGCCGTCCCACCCGCTGATCCTCCACGTCAGCGGCGCGGACCGGCTGGCGGGCTGGGCCGCCGACGTCCCCGGGACGGCGCGGCTGCTCGCCGAGCGCTTCTGGCCGGGCCCGCTCACGCTGGTCCTGCGGCGCGGGGCCCGGGTGCCGCTGGCAGCGACCGGCGGGCTGGAGACGGTGGCCGTGCGCGTGCCCGCGCACCCCGTCGCGCTCGCGCTGCTGACGGAGTTCGGCGGCGCGGTCGCCGCCCCGTCCGCCAACCGCTTCGGCTCGGTCAGCCCGACGACGGCGGACGACGTCCGCGCCGAACTCGGCGGCGCCGTGGACTTCGTGCTGGACGGCGGCCCGTGCACCGTGGGCGTCGAGTCGACCATCGTCGACGTCACCGGTGACACGCCGAGCATCCTGCGTCCCGGTGGCGTCACCCGCGAGGACCTGGAAGCGGTACTGGGCCGCCCGGTCGCGGAGGGCACGGCGAGCCGCATCCGCGTGCCGGGCCAGCACCCCTCCCACTACGCGCCGAACGCGCGGGTGGTCCTCGTCGAGCCGGAGAACCTGCTCGCCGAAGCGCGGGCCGCGCAGGAACAGGGCCACCAGGTGGGGGTCTTCCTGCCGCCGTCACTGGCGGACGCCCCGGTGAAGGCGCACGCCGTCGTGGCGGTCCCGGAGCCGGACGACGACTACGCGCGCCGGTTGTACGGGTTCCTGCGCGAGCTGGACCGGCGGGGGTGCGACCTCATCCTGGTGTCGCTGCCGGCGGAGGCGGGCCTGGGCGCGGCGATCGCCAACCGGCTCCGCCGCGCCGCCGGACCGCGGACCTCCGCCTGAGGATTCAGGACGCCGAGCCCGCGGTCACGTCGAGACCGCGGGTCGCCACCACGTCCGCGCGGCCGTCGGCCAGCCGGTAGCGCAGGCCCACGACCGCGGTCCGCCCGGCCTCGACCTGCTCGGCGAGCACCCGCGAGCGTTCCAGCAGCAGGTCCACCGTGAGCCGGACGTGCTCGGCGAGGATCTCGTCGGCTTCCACGCGACCCGCGGCCCGCGCGGCGAGCACGCTCGGCGTCACGCGCTCGACGACGTCGCGGATGAACCCGGCGGGCGTCTTCCCGTCTTCCAGCGCGGCGCAGGCGGCGCCGACCGCGCCGCACGAGTCGTGGCCGAGCACGACCACCAGCGGGCAGTCCAGCACCGCCACGCCGTACTCGATGCTGCCGAGCACTTCCGCGCCCGCGACGTGGCCCGCGGTGCGCACCACGAACAGGTCGCCGAGGCCGCGGTCGAAGATGATCTCCGCCGCCAGCCGGGAGTCGGAGCAGCCGAACAGCACCGCGAACGGACGCTGGCCCGGCGCCACCTCGGCGCGTCGGGCCGCGTCCTGGTTCGGGTGGTCGGGCGAGCCCGCCACGAACCGCCGGTTGCCGGCGAGCAGCAGGTCGAAAGCTTCTGCGGGGGACAGGGAGTCGATCTCGGCCATAGCCGAAGCCTAAGCCAAAGCCGGCGGCCGGGCACGGCCGCCGAGAGCCATAACACCTGCCATAACACCGTCCGGTTTTCGCCGTTCGTAGGTGGTTGGGGAGTTGCCGGCGGCGGAAGGTGTGCCTCGCGCATCCCCTCCCCGTCGTGAAGGAGAAATCCATGGTCATCGCGTTCGACAGAGGAAGGCCGGTCGTGGCGGTCGTCTGCGGCGTCGTCGTCACGACGGCCGCGCTGGTGCTGGCCCCGGCCGCGCAGGCGGCGCCCGCCGCGCCGGTGCCGAACGGCCTGACGCTGACCCACCCGCTGGCCGACAACAGCCACTTCAGGCTGGGCGCGGCGCCGCGGGCGGCGACGACGGCCGCGGTCAGCCTGAACTACAGCCAGCAGGTGCAGCAGAACGACGAATGGTGCTGGGCGGCCGACGGCGCGAGCATCGAGCAGTTCCACGGCGCGCCGACGTCGCAGGAGGAGTTCTGCGCGGCGGGCAAGGGCACCAGCCCCGGCTACTGCCCGAACGAGGCCGCGCAGATCGACGAAATCGTCAACGGCTTCCACGGCACCGGGTTCTCCGCCGAGAGCGCCGGCGGCGCGGTGTCGTTCTCGACGATCACCCAGCAGATCGACGCGGGCGACCCGGCGCTGACCGGCATCTACTGGAGCACCGGCGGCGGCCACGCCGAAGTGATCTACGGCTACGACGCGGCGAACCGGTCGATCGACGTCGGCGACCCGTGGCCCACCTACCAGCGGTACCGCACCCAGTCCTACGACGACTACCTGCAGAACAGCCAGTTCACGTGGGGCGACACCGTCGTCGGCATCGCCGGGCGGTGACCGTGACCAGGTCTGCGTGGTGCGTCCTGGCCGCGGCACTGCTCGGGCTGGGCTCACCCGGCGCGGCCACCGCGGTGGCGCCGGTGTGGGTGCCGCTGACGGCCGACCGGCTTGCGGCGGCGGTCGCGGCCGCCCACACGCCCGAGGCGATCGGCTACGCCCGGACCAACCTGCGCAGGCCTGGCCGGCCCGAGCCCGCCGGGATCACCGTGGCCGCCACGGGGATCCCGGCGTACACGCTGGACCCGGCGTTCGTCCGCGGCGACGGAACGGGCCCGGCGGCGGTCCTCGCGTACGTCGCCGTCGTGGCCCGCGCCGCCGACGGCCGCACCACGACCATCGAAGCGACGCCGGCCGCAGCTGGCTGGCGGGTCACCACCGCCCTCTCGGGCGATGACGAGACCCGGCTCGCCCGCGAGCTGCGCCCGGGCACGGTGCTGCTGAGCGAGCCGCAGATCAACGGCTGGTACGAACTGGGCCCCGGCGGCGTCCGGCTGCTGCGCGCCAGCCTGCCCCAGAATCCGGTGGGCGCGCTGGTCCCGCTGACCGAGTACCAGCACCAGGTCCACGACCGGTACGCGGACAAGCAACCCGGTGCCGCGCGGTCCCCGGCTTGGCCGTGGTGGTCGGCCGCGGGTGCCGCCGTCGCGGCCGCGGCGGTTTTCGGGCTGCGCCGGCTTCGCACGGCGTCGCGGTCGTAGTGCTCAGTTCCGGCTGCGGCCGGTGTCCGGGGATGACGGCGCCGGTCAGGCGAACAGCCCGGCGACGCCGACCGCGTAGAGCACGAGGACGACCAGCGAGTCCACGCCCATCCGCAGGATCCGGCGCCGGGGGCGGAACAGCAGCCCGGCCGCGTAGACCAGCGTGAGCAGGGCGGCGAGGGCGGTGAGGTAGATGTCGCTGCGCTGCGCCTGCGGCAGGACGGCCTTCCCGGAGAGCAGCGTGGCCGGCAGGAACAACACCGGGAGGAACGCGTTGCCGCCGAAGATGTCGCTGACGGCGAGCTGGTAGTCGCCGTTGCGGACCGACGTGAGGCCGGTCGAGACCTCGGGCAGGGACGTCGCGGCGGCCAGCACGGTGGCGCCGAACAGGACACCGGACAGGCCGATGCGGTCGGCGATGGCGTCGCCGCTGCGCTCCAGGACGACGCCGGCGAGCAGGGTCACGACCGCCGCGCCGGCGAAGATCAGCGCCGACTTGGCGGTGCTGGTGCCCTTCGCGCCGGCCGTCCGCTCGGTCTGCCGGGTCTTGTGCCCGCGCGGGCGGTCCTGCCCGTCCGGTGGCTCCCCGGACTCGTGCCACGGGAGTGCCCGGCCGGCCCGGCGCAGCAGGAACAGGCCGGCGACCCACAGGACCGCGATCAGGACGGACCCGGGGGACAGCCGCAGGAAGACGAGCCCGGCGGGCAGCTGGCTGCCGGCCACGACGACGGCCAGGACCGCGACGACCAGGGCCGCTTCCAAGACGAGCACCAGGGACGCCGCCCGGTAGGTCAAGGGCCGGTCGCCGCGGACACCGGCCGCGTCGAGCACGACGAGGACCACGGTCTGGATGGCGATCCCGCCCAGGATGTTCCCGACGGCGACGCCGACGTTGCCCGACAACGACGCCGAGACGACGATCGCGATCTCCGGCAGGTTCGTGGCGATCGCCAGCAGGATCAGCCCGCCGAGTGCCGAACCGAGGTGCAGGCGGACCGACAGCACGTCCGTCTGGTCGGACAGCTGGATCCCCGCGACCCAGATGGCGCCGGCGGCCCCGGCGAAGATCAGCAGGAGCCAGGGCAGCGGCAATCCGGACACTCGGCCTCCCCTTCGGTACGAGGCTCGCCGGATACCCGCCGCGCGCCCGGCCAACCACGGGCCGGCTCGTACGGTCGAAATCGATGACAAATCGATGCGGCTGGTCTAGGGTCGCCCTCGACGGAGGGAGGCGTGGGTGACCGGCACCGACGGCGCGGAAGCGGCTCTCACCGTGCGGCGCATCACCCTGCCCGACGCGGTCGTGGTCACCGCGGCGGGCGAGCTGGACCTCGCGACCGCCCCGGCGCTGCGGCGCCACGCCCTGGCCGCGCTGGACCGGCGGCCGCCGGCGCTCATCGTCGATCTCGACGGCATCCGGTTCTGCGGCTCGGCGGGCTTGCAGGTCCTCGCCGAGCTGGTGTCGGCGACCGGCGGCGCGGGCCTGCCGTTCGCCGTCGTGACCGGCCGGCCCGCCGTCCTGCGCACGATCCGGCTCACCCGGCTCGACGCAGCGCTCAGCCTGCACCCGACCGTGGACCGGGCCCGCACCTGGTTTCGCGATCGGCCAGACCGATGAGGAATCGATGCGCGTGGCGCAAGAGATGACCGGAGGCTGAAGTCCGGCAGGCGCCCGCCCGGCCGCGGGTACCGTAGGCTGCGGTGCCGGTTCGACCGAGGGATGCCACCGTGACTGCCGTGAACCGCTCCCATCCGGCGCGGGCCGCCGACCAGGTGGCCGCCGCCGTGGCCGACACCGCCGAGCTGCTCGAGATCTTGTTCGAGCGGGCGCGTGACGCGTCGCCGAGGCCGCTGTCGGTGTCGCAGGTCCGCGCGGTCGTCGCGCTCGACCGGTACGAAGGGCTGAACCTGCGGACGCTGGCGGAGCTGCTCGGTTCCACCCCGCCGCTGGCGAGCCGGTTGTGCGACCGGCTGGAAGCCGTCGGTTTCCTCGAACGGCTCCCGCATTCGCGCAACCGCCGTGAACTGGTCCTGCGGCTCAGTGACAGCGGGCGCGCCTACCTGCAGGATCTGCGGGCGCGGCGCCGGGAAAGGCTGCACGCCGTCCTCGCCGCGCTGACCGACGGCGAACGTGCCGGCCTCGCCACCGGGCTGCGCGCGTTCCAGGCGGCGGCGAACCGTGACCTCGCGGAGCGTGACAACCGCGCGGCGGCCCAGTAGGGTAACTATTGTCATACGACAACTGACCTGGGTCCGCCCGGCGGACGAGGTCAGCTCTGTGCCCGCGGTTCAGCCGTCAGCCGTGGCCCCACAGCGTCGTTCCGCACCCGGTCGACCCAGCCGGCTTCCACCCGGAGCGCAGCTCATGGACCAGCCATTCCCGTCCGGGCTGGCCATCGCCGTGAAGACTTTCGACGACGTCGCGGTGGTGTCCGTGGCCGGCGACGTGGACCACGACGTGCGGGCGATGCTGCGGGAGACACTCGCGGTGGCGCTCGTCCGGCGCCCGCGGGCGGTGGTGGTCGACCTGGCGGAGGTCCGGTTCTTCGGCTCGACCGGGCTGTCGGCGCTGGCGTGGCTGCACCAGGCCGCGGAGACGGCGGCCATCGAGGTCACGCTGGTGGCGACGCAACGCAGCGTGCTGAAGCCGTTGACGATCACCCGCCTGGACACGCTGTTCCCGATCCACCCGACCGTGACGGCCGCACTGGGCAGGCACGGCCGGCAGCAGGTGGCCCAGGAGTGCGGCGACTAGCGCGTGTCTGACAATGCGTTGGTCCAGGTGATCACGGCGTGCAGGACGACCGCTGATCGGTAGGCGATGGCGGGCTTGTCGTAGCGAGTGGCCAGCCCTCGCCACTGTTTGAGCAAGTTGAAGCGTCGTTCGACGACGTTGCGGCCGCGGTGGTCGACCGGGTCGAAGGCGGGCGGACGCCCGCCGCCGGAACCACGTCGCTTGCGGTGCCCCTGCCTGGTCGGCCAGTCCGGGGATCACGGCGGTGATGCCGCCGTCCCGCAGGTGTCGGCGGATCGCGGGTGAGGAGTAGGCCGTGTCGCCACGGACCCGGTCAGGCCGGGTGCGGGCACGAGCGCGGCCAGCCCCGAGGGACGTGCAGATGCTGCTTGAGGTGCGGGAACGTCGGCGCGTCTGCGGCCTGGCCGGGTCCGGCCAACGTCACCAGCGGACGGCGGTGCACCGTGGTGTTCCAGCCGCCGCGGGAGCGGCCGATCGCGTGGTCAGGCGGCTCGGTGCGCTGTTCGGTGTAGTTCGACCCAGCCCCTTGTGGGGCGGGTGATGGTGGTGGCGTGCTGATGTGCCCGGGCGATCGTGGAATGCACCGACACCGACCAATCCATCAAGCCCGCCGCGTCCGCATCGGTGAGCAGGCGTTCCAGGACGGTGTCCAGGTGCCGTCACCGGCCATCCTCCGGTGCCAGGTTCAGATCGTCTGCCACGGACCGAACACCGCCGGGACATCCCGCCACGGAATCCCGCACCGGTACCGGTAGATGATCCCCTCGACCATCGCCCGCGCATCCGAGAACGGACGTCCCCGCTCACCGGTCCGGACCGGCAGCAGATCCTCGATCAACGCCCACTGACCGTCTGAAAGCAACTGAAACCGCGACCCGACCGGCAGCATCCCAGCCACCAGCCGAAACTTTTGCCGGACACGCTCTAGCCGGACACCCGGCGGATGGCGAGCACGACGGTGTCGTCGGCGTGCAGGACGACGTCGTGCATCCGGGTCACCAGCTCCGCCGGCAGCGTGCCGGTCGGGTGCCGGGCGTGCGCGCGGGCCTGGGCCAGCAGGCGGCCCAGGCCCTCGTCGAGGTCGCGGCGGCCTTCGATCAGGCCGTCCGTGTACAGCAGCAGCGTGTCGCCCGGGCCGAGTGTGTGGTGGACCAGTTCGCGGCTGCCCGGGTCGGGGAACCCCACGCCGCGGCCGACGACCTCGCTGCGCAGCAGCTCGGCTTCGCCGTCGGCGGTCACCAGGACCGGCGGTGGATGGCTGCCGTTGGCCAGCGTCAGCTTCCCGGTCGCCGGGTCGACGCGGGCCAGCAGCACGGTGGCCATCAGGCCGGGCTCGATCGCGGCCAGCGTTTCGGACGTGCGGGCGATGAGGCCGGCGAACGGGTGGCCCTCCAGGGCGAGGGTGCGGATGGCGTGGGTGACGGTGAGGGCGTGCCGCGTCGAGGTGACGCCGTGGCCGACCGCGTCGACCAGGGTCACGTGGACCTGCCCGCCGGGCAGGACGAACCAGTCGTAGAGGTCGCCACCGGTGGGGGAGTCCTGCTCGGTCGGTGAGTACTGGACCGCCAGCTCGAGACCGGGCACCGCCGGTGGCGGCGGGCGCAGTGCGTCTTCGAGTTCGCGGAAGATGACCGCGTGCGCGCGGCGGAGCTGTTCGTCCCGTTGCTCCAGCTCGACGTACATCGCCAGCACGCCGCTGTTGGTTTCGGCCAGCTCGTGCTTGAGCTCCCGTTGCTCCTGGGCGAGGGCGTCGGCGCGGGCGATGAGCGCGAGCATCTCCTCGCGGGTGGCCGCGTCCTCGTCGGCCGGCGCCGGGTGCGGGCCGGCTCCCGAGGCGAGGTGCCAGGTGAGCGTTTCGCCGTCTCCGGCGTCGGGCAGCAGCGGCAGCGCGTTGCGCCGGGCCTGCCCGACCGGTTCCGGGAGCCGGAACGTGACGGCCAGCCGCCGGTCGGCCACGGCCGTCTCGACGTGCACGTCCCGGCCGGCCTCGATGACCGGTTCGGCGAGCAGGGTCGCCGCGAGGACCAGCCGGGCGCGGTCCCCGGCGGGCACCCCCGCTTCGCCGCAGGCGGCGCGGAGCCGGCGGCGGATCCGGGCGAGCTCGGGCCGCATCAGGTGATCCGGTCGGGGTGCAGGGCGAGCACGGCGGCGTCGTCACGCGGGTTGCGGTGGTGGTGGGCCAGCTCGGCCGCCAGCAGCAGCGCGTTGCCCGCCCACGCCGGGCCGGTCCGCCAGCCCGGGTCGATGCCGTCGGTGTGCAGCACGACGAGGTCGCCTTCGGCGAGCGCGGTCTGGCGGACCTGGGCGACCGGCAGGGTGAACCCGACGATCCCCGGGATGCTGAGCAGCAGCCCGGACCGGCCGGATTCGTGCAGTGTCGTCCCGCTGATGTTGCCGACGCCGCAGAACTCGAGCCGCCGCGGCGTGACCCGCGCCAGCGCGATCGCGGCGCCGCGGGTGCCGCGCAGGGCCCGGTGCATGTTCGCGAGCTGGTGGCTCGGTGGCCGGTCCGGGTTCTGCGCGAACACCTCGACCGCGCGGCCGGCGGCTTGCGCGGCGTCGGGCCCGTGGCCGAGCCCGTCCGCGACGAGCGCGGTCCAGCCGCCGGTCGTCGGCGCGACGGCGATCGCGTCGCCGCACTGGCTCTCCCCGCTGCGCGGCAGGCAGAAGTGCGCCATCGCGGCGGCCTGGCCCACCGGTGTCCCCGGTGCCAGCACGCGGGCGGCGGCGAGCGTGCCCCGGCCCGGTGCCGAGCGGATCCGGAACACGGTGGCCATCCGGCTGACCGCGCCGAGGCCGGTGCCGAGGGTCGCGGTGGTCGTGTTGCCGTCGAGCAGCCAGTGCTCGACGTCGGCCATGCCGGGGCCGTCGTCGGCGGCCAGGACGTCGACGCCGAGCCCGGTCGTGGCCCGCTGCACGACCACGGATCCGTTCACCGCGTGCTTGTCCAGGTTGCCGGCCAGTTCCGAGGTGACCACGGCGGCGCGTTCGGTCAGCACGTCGGGCAGCCCGGCCGCCCGGCCGGTCTCGCGGGCGGCGCGGGTGGCGGCGTACACGGCGCTGACGTGGTCGACGCGCACGTGCCGCGACGGCGGCGGCACCACGACGCCGCTCACGGCTTCCAGCGCACGACCGTCACGGTGGTGCCGCGCCCGGGTGCGGTGTCGAGGTGGAACTCGTCGACGAGCCGGCGGGTGCCGCCGAGACCGTGGCCGAGCCCGGCGCCGGTGCTGAACCCGTCGGTCAGCGCCTGGTCGACGTCGGGGATGCCGGGGCCGTCGTCGCGGACGCGCAGCCGCAGCCCGACCCGGCCGTGGTCGCGCAGCGGGGTGATGGTCATGGTGCCGCCACCGCCGTGGATGTAGGCGTTGCGGACCAGTTCGCTGGCCGCGGTGACGATCTTGGTCTGGTCGACGATGGAAAAGCCGGCGGCGACGGCGGCGGCCCGCACGGCGTGGCGGGCGGTGAGCAGGTCTTCTTCGGCCCGGATGCGGTGTTCTTCGGGCGGGATGTCGTGCTCGGGGCCGGTGAGCTCGTCAGGGAGCATGAGCCGCCTCTTCGCCGGCCTTGCCGGGGCGGCGCCAGCCCAGCAGTTCCATGGCCTGTTCGGCGTTGAGCGCGGTTTGCACGCCGGTGAGCCGCAGCCCCAGCTCGGTCAGCGTCAGGGCGACGGCCGGGCGCATTCCCGCCACGATCATCCGGGCGCCGAGCAGCCGGCCGGAGTCGGCGAGCTGCATGAGGACGCGGGCGACGAAGGAGTCGATGATCTCCAGCCGCGAGATGTCGATGACGACTCCGCGGATGCCCTCGGTGGAGATCCGCGCGGTCAGCTCGTCGGTGAAGGCGAGGGCGGTCTTGTCGTCGAGGTCGCTGAGCAGGCCGCTGAGCAGGACGTCGCCGAGCCGCAGGATCGGCAGGCCGGCGTTCACCCGGTCACCGCGCCGGGACGGCTGCCGTGCTCGAGCATCTGCAGCGCGGTGGCCAGCGCGTCGGCGAGCGAGCCGCGGGTGAGGATGTGGGACAGGTCGATGCCCAGCTGGGTGATGGTCTGCGCGATGGAGGGGCGGATGCCGCTGATCACGCATTCCGCGCCCATCAGCCGGACGGCGCTGACGGTTTGCAGCAGGTGCTGCGCGACGGCGGTGTCGACCGTGGGGACGCCGGTGATGTCGATGATCGCCACCCGCGCCTGGTTGGCCTGGATCGCTTCGAGGAGGCTGGTCATCACGACCTGGGTGCGGGCGCTGTCGAGCGTGCCGATCAGCGGGACCGCGAGGACGTGCCGCCACAGCTGCACGACCGGGGTGGACAGCTCGAGCATCTGGCTGTTCTGCTCGCGGATGATGCGTTCCCGGCCGGTGGAGTAAACCGCGAAGCTGAGCACTCCGGCGCTGTCGAGCAGCTCGTTGACCAGCAGCGCGGCGCGGTAGCGCAACGCGGAGTCGGCGGTGTGGCGTTCGATCGCGCCGAGCATCGTGCGCTTGAGCGCGAGGATGGCCATGGCGGTGGCCGACGGCTCGGCGCCCGCGCGGGCCCGCCGTTCCGACAGCGACGTCAAGGCGTCACGCACCGCTGGGTCCTGCTCGACGATCCGGCCGATCGGGACCGTGCGGCCCAGCGCGGCGCGCAGCGCCTCCACCAGCTCGGTGGCCTCACGGCGCAGGTCGCGTTCACCTTCGGACGCGCCCGGGTCGTCCAGCTGCTGCCGGACCCAGTCCGCCACCAGGGCGGCGCGGTCTTCGTCGAGAGTCTGTGCCACCAGCTCGCGGACGGCGGCATCGTCGGTCCCCGGCACCGGGTCCTCCTGCGGTCGGGGGCGCGCTCTGCTGTACGCCGGTGGACTGTTGTCATGCAACAATTTTGGAGGGTACCGGGGTCAGGCCGGGAGTTCGCGCCGACCCGTCGGTGTCCCCCACCCCGGCGGCACCGATCCACGGGCTCCACTCTGGCATCCCTATGCTGGACCGGCAGCACAGCTCACGGGATTCGCCGTAGACCGGCACGCCGGAGCGGCGCAGACTCGACAGACCGACCGGCGCCGCCGTGGTGCCCGGCGGCGGTGAGCAGGAGGCGGCGTTGGACAGATCCCTGGCGGTGGAGCGCCGGTTGCGTGACGTTCCGCCCCACGACCTGCCCGCCGCGCTGCGGTCGGCGCTGGCCGAGCACTTCGGCGCCGAGGCGGTCGAGCTGCTGATGGCCGACTACGCCCTCACCGAGCTGTGCCAGGTCAGCACCCTGCCGTACACGAACGAGCCGATCCCCGTCGAGGGCACCACGCCCGGCGATGCGTTCGTCGCCCAGGCGGCGACGTTCTCCCGCGACGGCGAGAAGGTGACCGGCTACCTGCCCGTGAGCGTGCGCGGCGACCGCCTCGGCGTCCTGGCCGTCACCTTGCCGGCGGAGCCGGAGCCACCCGTCTGGGCGGAGCTCGAGCGGTTCGCCGAGGCGGTGGCGCACGAGCTCTTCGTGGCCGACCGCGACACCGACCTCTACATCCAGGCGCGGCGCTCGTCGCGGCTGACCCTGGCCGCCGAGATGCAGTGGCAGCTGCTGCCCGGGCGTGCCTGCACCCGCCCGGAGTTCGCGCTCGGCGGCCAGCTCGAACCGGCGTACGCGATTTACGGCGACTGCTTCGACTGGTCGGCGTCGGCGCAGAAGCTCGCCGTCACCCTGGTCAACGGCATGGGCCAGGGCGCCGAAGCGGCCTTGCTGACCAACCTCGCGGTCAACGCGCTGCGCAACGCCCGCCGCGCCGGCGTCGGCCTCGACGCCCAGGCGGAGCTCGCGGACCAAGCCATCTACGCGCACTACAGCGGCGCGCAGCACGTGGCCGCGCTGCTGCTGCAGTTCGATCTCGGAACCGGCCTGGTCGACGTCGTCGACGCGGGGTCGCCCCGGCTGTGGCGCCTGCGCGACGGCAAAGCCGAACGCGTGGAGTTCGAGGAGCAGCTCCCGCTGGGCTCGTTCGAAGACACGGTGTACACGACCCACCGTTTCCAGGCCCTCGACGCCGACCGGTTCGTCTTCGTGAGCGACGGCGTGTACGACGCGGTAGGCCCGCACGGCGAGCTGTACGGCGACCGCGAACTGGCCCAGGCGGTAGTGGTGACGGCGGACCTCCCGGCGGCCCACGTGCCGGGCGCGATGCTGCGTGAGCTGAGCACCCGCCGCCACGGAGGCCAGGCCGAGGACGACGCGATGGTGGTGTGCCTGGACTGGTTCGGCCCGACCCCGCTCCCGGGGAGGGGCAACAGCGCCCCGGTGACGGCGGCCCGGTAGCCCGCTCACTCAGGCGCTCCGATGCCGGAGGGCCCGCCTGCACGTCTGCCCGCGCGGCGGCGACCGTCTGCCCGCGGGCGGCCAACTCACGTTCGTTCCGGGAATCCGTACGCGACGGCCATTCCGGTTTCCTCGGCGGCACGGTCCGGTGAGCGGGTCCGCCGTGGCAAGACGCGAAACGGCCCCTGCCATGTTTCGTTGGCAGGGGCCGGGTTTGCGTGTTCGAACAGTGTGCCCTCGGCAGGATTCGAACCTGCGACACCTGCCTCCGGAGGGCAGTGCTCTATCCCCTGAGCTACGAGGGCCCATCGCTGGGCGACTCCGAAAGCTTAGCGCATCCTCCGCGGCCCTCGCGGGCAGGTGGCCTCACCGGCGAACCCGCTGGTCGGAGCCGGGAAGTTGATCCTTTCGGCGGGTCGTCGCTAGCGTGGGAAGCCCACCTGGAGGAGCCCGAATGGTCAAGCCGTTCCCGGTGCCGCTCGACGAGGCCGATGTCGCCGATCTGCGGGAGCGGCTTCGGCGGACTCGGTGGCCCGAGGCCGAGACCGTCGATGACTGGTCGCAGGGTGTGCCGCTGTCCTACGTCCGGGAACTGTGCCGGGACTGGGCCGAGGAGTACGACTTCGGGTTCGCCGCGCGGCTCAACGCCTTTCCGCAGTTCCGGGCCGAGGTCGACGGGGTCGGGCTGCACTTCGTGCACGTCCGCTCGCCCGAGCCCGATGCCCTGCCGCTCGTGCTGACCCATGGCTGGCCGGGGTCCGTCGTCGAATTCCTCGACGTCTTCGGGCCGCTCAGCGATCCCGCGAAGTACGGCGGCGACCCCGGTGACGCCTTTCACGTCGTCGCGCCGTCGCTGCCCGGCTTCGGGTGGAGTGACAAGCCCGCCCTGAAGATCGGCCGGGTCGCCGAGCTCTTCGACCGGCTCATGCAGGAGCTCGGCTACGACCGCTACGGCGCCCAGGGTGGCGACTGGGGCGCCGCCGTGGCGAACGCGCTCGCGCGGTCCGGGCGGGTGGCCGGCGTGCACGTCAACTTCGCTCCCGTGCGGATGGCCGGGGACGATCTGACCCCCGAGGAGCGTCAGGCCCTCGCCGACCTCGAAGAGTTCCGGCGGACCGGCGGCGGCTACTCCGCCCAGCAGGGCACGCGGCCGCAGACGCTCGGGTACGGCCTGACCGACTCGCCCGCCGGTCAGGCCGCCTGGATCGCCGAGAAGTTCTGGGCCTGGACCGACAACAAGGGCCACCCCGAGGACGCCGTCGACCGGCAGAAGATCCTCGACGACGTCTCCGTCTACTGGTTCACCGCGACGGCCGCTTCCTCGGCGCGGATGTACTGGCAGAACACCGAGCGCGATCTGTCCACAGTAGACGTCCCGGCCGGGATTTCGGTGTTCCCCAAGGAGATCGTGCGGCCTTCGCGGCGGCAGGCCGAGCAGCGCTACACCGACCTGCGGTGGTTCGAGCAGCTGCCGGTCGGCGGGCACTTCGCCGCGCTCGAACAGCCCGGGCTGTTCGTCGAGCAGGTCCGCGGCTTCTTCCGGCTGGTCCGCTGACCCGGCGATTTTCCGGCGCCGAAGCGTAACCGGTCCGCCTGGCGGGAAACCCCGCCTGGTGGATTGGTCGGCGCGGCGGGTCCGCGGTAGCTTGCGGGTGGTGAACTTAGGCTGCCCTCTGTTGCATATATGCGCATTCGACTATATGTTGGGCGTCGACGCGGAAGCGGGAACGGAGGCGGAATGGGACACGGCCACGGACACGGGCACGCGATCGCCCCGGCGAGCGCGTCCGGCCGGTACGTGCGGAGCCTGAGCATCGCGCTGGGCGTCGGCGCCGGCTTCATGGTGCTCGAGTTCGTCGTCGGCTTCACCACCGGCTCGCTGGCCCTGATCTCCGACGCCGCGCACATGTTCACCGACGTCCTCGGGGTCGGCATGGCGCTGACCGCGATCATCCTGGCTCGCCGCACCGGGCCGACGGTCAGCCGCACGTTCGGGCTCTACCGCGCGGAGGTGCTGGCCGCGCTCGCCAACGCCGTCCTGCTCTTCGGCGTCGCGGGCTACGTCCTGGCCGAGGCCATCGGGCGGATCAGCGACCCGCCCGCGGTGCCCGGCCTGCCGGTGCTGCTGGCCGCGACGGCCGGTCTCGTGGCCAACATCGTGTCGTTCGCCGTGCTGCGCTCGGGCGCGAAGGAAAGCCTCAACGTCCGGGGCGCGTACCTCGAGGTGCTCGCCGACCTGGTCGGCTCGGTCGGCGTGCTGGTCAGCGGCGCGGTGACGCTGCTGACGGGCTGGCGCTACGCCGACCCGATCATCGGTGTCGCGATCGGGCTGTTCGTGCTGCCCCGCACGTGGACGCTGGCCCGGCGGGCGCTGCGGATCCTCTTCCAGCACGCGCCGCACGGCGTCGACGTCGGAGCGATCAACGCCGAGCTCGCCGCGCTGCCGGGCGTGGCCGACGTGCACGACCTGCACGTCTGGACGCTGACCTCGGGCATGGAGGTCGCATCGGCGCACCTGACGCTCGCCCCGCCCGCGAAGCAGTCCGACGTGCTGACCGACGCGCAGAACCTGCTCGCTTCGCGCTACTCGATCGAGCACGCGACGCTGCAGGTGGAAGCGCCGCAGTGTGCGCGACGCTGCCAGGAACTCTCGTGGTGACGCGCCGGTCCTAGGCCGGCAGCGGCTGCGCGCCCCGGGCCGAGAGCATCAGCTTCATCTGGTCCATCTCCGCGCCCTGCGACGTGAGGATGCTGTTGACCAGCGCCTTCAACGCCGGCAGCGACGAGTGGGCCGCCGCGTACCGGGCCATCGCCGTGCCGCCCTGGTGGTGGCGGAGCATCAGCTGCAGGAAGTACACGTCGAGCTCCTTGCCCGACAGCGAGCGCAGCTTGGCCAGCTCGGCCTCCGTCGCCATGCCCGGCATCAGCACCCCGGCGCCCGGGTTGACCGACGACGGCGCCATCGACATGCCGTCGTGCCCGGCCATCGGCTCCGTCATCCACTTCATCGGCGCGCCGATCGCCTGCTCCGGCTGGTCCCACAGCATGAGCCAGCCCTTCATGCGGCCGACCTGCTCGAGCTGGGTGCGCTCGATGTCGAACGCCAGCTGGCGGATCTCCGGGTCGGTGGAGTGGTCCCGCGCCCAGCCGGCCATCGTGACGGCCTGCAGGTGGTGGGTCGACATGTCCTGCGCGAACCCGACCTCGACCGACCCGGCCGCGGGCACCGCCGCGGCCGGCTCGTCGACGGCCCTGGTCAGGAACATCCCCGCGGTCCCGCCGATCAGCAGGACCGCGAGCAGCGTCCCGCCGATGATCACCCAGCGCGACCACGTCGGCTGCTCGGTGACGACGCCGGGCTCTTCGGAACTCACTTGGACGGCGTGGCCGAGGGCGCGGGGGCACCGGAGGAGGGCTGCTGGTTCATGCCGCCCTGCTCGTTCTGCGCGCCGGCGGTGCCCTTGTAGTCCATCGGCTTCGCGTCCGGGCCCGGCTTCGACGGGTCGAACGGCGGCGGGTTGTCCGGGTCGAACTGGCCGGGGCCGAGCGCGTCGCAGGACGCCCCGACCTCGGGGTAGACGCCGTTCGGGTTGCTGCGCAGCGCCGCGATGAACTCGTCGATGCGGGGGTCGTTGGCGTCGTCGAGCTTCAGCTGGTGGCCCCACGACTGCAGCGAGATCGGCTTGTCGAGGCCCGGGTAGGGCGACATCATCGTGAACGGCTTGCCCTGGACGCGGACCTTCAGCAGGTTCAGCGCGTCACCGGTCACCTGCTGCGGGTTGTAGGCGATCCAGACGGCGCCGTGCTCGAGCGAGTGGACCATGTTCTCGGTCCGGACCGCGTTCGGGTACACCGTGCCGGTGCAGGTGGCCCAGTAGCCGTCGTGCGGGCCGCCGAACGGCGGGGTCTTGTCGTAGGCGACGCGCTCGGTCGGGAGCACGTGCACGCTGCCGGTGTAGTTCGCGGTGACGACCCCGGGGATGCGCTTGGAGGGATCCGGGTCGGACGCGGTCGGCGCGAACGAAGCGGCGGCCTGCTCGCGGCCGGCCTGCTCACGCTTCGGCGCGGACTGCACCATGTAGTAGATGATCACCGAGGCGGCCAGCGCCACGATGGCGACCACGGCGATGATCGTGCCCCAGGGCGTGCCCTTCTTGGTGACGACGGAACCGCGGGCCGCCTTCACCGCCGACCCCTTTTTCCGAGTTGTCCCGTTCGCCATGGCTCCCGCGTTCTCCCTCTGGTGGCTGCGGACGGATTCCCGCCCGGGCCAGTGTAGAGACCACGCGTCTGATCACCGTAAACGCCTCACACACCTACCCGCCGTGACGTGTTCGAGACCGATGCAAGCGCCGGACCAGGGCACACCTAGAATTCGGCAAGTGACTCCCGCCGCTCTCGCCGACCTGGTCCGCAGCTCCGCCGTGCAGGTACTGACCGCACGCGGCATCGACGACGCCGTGCTGCCGGAGCAGGTGACCATCGAACGCCCGCGCAACCCCGACCACGGCGATTACGCGACGAACCTGGCCCTGCAGGTGGCCAAGAAGGCCGGGCTGAAGCCGCGCGAGTTCGCCGAGGCGCTGGCCGAGGCCGTCTCGGCCGACGACGGCGTCGCCTCCGCCGAGGTCGCCGGCCCCGGCTTCCTCAACTTCCGGCTCGCCGCCGCAGCACAGGGCGACATCGTGCGGCAGGTGCTCGAAGCGGGCACGGCCTACGGGCGCGGTGACGCCCTGGCCGGCACCAAGATCAACCTCGAGTTCGTCTCGGCCAACCCGACCGGCCCGATCCACCTCGGCGGCACCCGCTGGGCCGCGGTCGGCGACGCGCTGGGCCGGGTGCTGGCCGCGCAGGGCGCCGACGTCACCCGCGAGTACTACTTCAACGACGCCGGCGCGCAGATCGACCGGTTCGTCCGGTCGCTGATCGCCGCCGCGAAGGGCGAGCCCGCGCCCGAGGACGGCTACGCGGGCGGCTACATCAACGACATCGCCGCCGCCGTCCTCAAGCAGGAGCCGAGCGCGCTGTCGCTGCCCGAGGAGCAGCGGCACGAGACGTTCCGCCGGATCGGCATCGAGCTGATGTTCGGCGAGATCAAGCAGAGCCTGCACGAGTTCGGCACCGACTTCGACGTCTACTTCCACGAGGATTCGCTGCACAAGTCCGGCGCGGTCGACGCGGCCGTCCAGCAGCTGAAGGACTCCGGCAACCTCTACTTCGAAGACGGCGCCTGGTGGCTGCGCTCCACCGAGTACGGCGACGACAAGGACCGCGTCGTCATCAAGCAGGACGGCAACCCGGCCTACATCGCCGGCGACCTGGCCTACTTCAAGGACAAGCGCAACCGCGGCTTCGACCTGTGCATCTACATGCTCGGCGCCGACCACCACGGCTACATCGCCCGGCTCAAGGCCGCCGCGGCGGCCTTCGGCGACGACCCGGCGACGGTCGAGGTGCTGATCGGCCAGATGGTCAACCTGGTCAGCGACGGCAAACCGGTGCGGATGTCCAAGCGCGCGGGCACCGTGATCACCATGGAGGACCTCGTCGAGGCCGTCGGCGTCGACCCGGCCCGCTACGAGCTGATCCGCTACTCCGTGGACTCCACTTTGGACGTCGACCTGGACCTGCTGCGCAAGCACTCCAACGACAACCCGGTCTACTACGTCCAGTACGCGCACGCGCGGCTGGCGTCCCTGCAACGCAACGCGGCCGACCTCGGCATCAAGTCCGGTTCGGACGTCGACTTCGGACTCTTGACGCTGCCCGCCGAGGGCGACCTGATCCGCACCATCGGCGAGTTCCCGGAAACCGTGCGCCGCGCCGCCGAAATGCGGGAACCGCACCGGATCGCGCGCTACCTCGAAGAACTCGCGGGCGCTTACCACAAGTTCTACACCGTGGGCCGCGTGCTGCCCATGGGCGACGAAGAGGCGACCCCTCTGACGCACGCCCGGCTCGCGTTGTGCGAGGCCGCCCGCCAGGTGCTGGCGAACGGCCTCGCGCTGCTCGGTGTCTCCGCTCCGGAACGGATGTAAGAAATGGCGCACCCCGCGGGCCCCAGGCACGCCGACGTCTACCCCCACGCCGACACCTCCGGGCTCCAGCCTTCCGGTGCCGAAGAACTCGACAAGCTGCCCGCGAAAGTGTGGCCCCGCAACACGTTCCGCGCCGCCGACGGCGTGGTGCGGATCGCCGGGGTCGACCTGCGCGAGCTGGCCGAAAAGCACGGCACGCCGCTGTTCGTCGTCGACGAGGCCGACTTCAAGTCCCGGTGCGCCGACTACGCGGAGGCGTTCGACGACCCGTCGCTCGTGCACTACGCGTCGAAGGCGTTCCTGTCCATCGAGATCGCCCGCTGGGTGGCCGAGCAGGGCCTGAGCCTCGACGTCTGCAGCGGCGGCGAGCTCGCCGTGGCGCAGCGCGCGGGCTTCCCGGTCGAGCGGATCACCTTCCACGGCAACAACAAGTCACCCGCCGAGCTGGAAGCCGCCGTCGTCGCCGGTGTCGGCACGGTGGTGCTGGACTCGTACTTCGAGATCGCCCGGCTGGCCGACATCGCCGCCCGCCACGACGCCGTGCAGCCGGTGCTGATCCGGGTCACGGTCGGCGTCGAGGCGCACACCCACGAGTTCATCGCGACCGCGCACGAGGACCAGAAGTTCGGCTTCTCACTGGCGTCGGGCGACGCCGCCGAGGCGGTGCGCCGGGTGCTCAACGCGCGTTCGCTCAAGCTCGTCGGCCTGCACAGCCACATCGGCTCGCAGATCTTCGACGCCGACGGCTTCGAGGTCGCCGCCCGCCGCGTCGTCGGCCTGCTCGCCGACCTGGCGAAGGAGCACGGGCCCGAGCTGCTCGACCAGCTGAGCCTGGTCGACCTCGGCGGCGGCTTCGGCATCGCCTACACCGAGAAGGACAACCCGCCGCCCCCCGCGCAGATGATCACGCAGATCCGCGAGATCGTCCGCAAGGAGTGCGCGTACGCGGGCCTGCCGGTGCCGCGGATCGCGGGCGAGCCGGGCCGCGCGATCGCCGGTCCCGGCACGGTCACCCTCTACGAAGTCGGCACCATCAAGGACGTTTCGCTCGGCGACGAGTCGGCGCGGCGGTACGTCAGCGTCGACGGCGGGATGAGCGACAACATCCGGACCGCGCTGTACGACGCGGTCTACGACGTCCGGCTGGTGTCCCGCTCGGCGGCCGACAACGAGCAGCCGGTCCAGGCCGTGCTGTCCCGGGTCGTGGGAAAACACTGTGAGTCCGGCGACATCGTCGTACGAGACTGCTGGCTGCCCGACACGCTGGCTCCCGGCGACCTGCTGGCGGTCGCGGCGACCGGTGCGTACTGCTACTCGATGGCGAGCACGTACAACCGGATGCCCCGCCCGGCCGTGGTCGCCGTGCGCAACGGCAGCTCGCGGCTGCTGCTGCGGCGGGAGACGACCGACGACATGCTGCGCCTGGAGGTCTGAGTCACAGTGTCTGCTGCAGAAGGCCGTCCGATCAGGGTCGCGCTGCTCGGCTGCGGGACCGTCGGCGGCGAGGTCGCCCGGCTGCTCACCGAGCAGGCCGGCGAGCTGGCCGCGCGGGCCGGCGCGCCGGTCGAGCTGGCCGGCATCGCGGTCCGCCGCCCGGACAAGCACCCCGAGCTGCCGCCGGAGCTGCTGACCGCCGACGCCGAGAAGCTCGTCACCAGCGACGACGTCGACGTGGTGGTCGAGCTGGTCGGCGGCATCGAGCCGGTGCGCGGCTGGCTGCTCGCCGCGCTCGAGGCCGGGAAGTCGGTCGTCACGGCGAACAAGGCGCTGCTGGCCGAGCACTCCGCCGACCTGTTCGAGGCGGCCGACGCCGCGGGCGCCGACCTCTACTTCGAGGCCGCGGTCGCCGGGGCGATCCCGCTGCTGCGCCCGCTGCGCGAATCACTGGCCGGCGACCGGATCACGCGCGTGATGGGCATCGTCAACGGCACCACGAACTACATCCTGTCCGCGATGGACTCCACCGGCGCCGGCTACGCCGAGACGCTCGACGAGGCCAGCCGGCTGGGCTACGCGGAGGCCGACCCGACCGCCGACGTCGACGGCTACGACGCCGCGTCGAAGGCCGCGATCCTCGCATCGCTGGCCTTCCACACCCGCGTGACCGCCTCGGACGTGCACCGCGAGGGCATCGCCGACGTCACGGCCGCCGACCTCGCCGCGGCCCGGATGCTCGGGCGCACGGTGAAGCTGCTGGCCATCTGCGAGCGCGTGACCGACGACGACGGCGTCGAGTCCGTCTCGGCCCGCGTGCACCCGGTGATGATCCCGCGCAGCCACCAGCTGGCCGGCGTCGGCGGCGCGTTCAACGCCGTGTACGTCGAGGCGGACGCCGCCGGCGAGCTGATGTTCTACGGCCAGGGCGCGGGTGGCGCGCCGACGGCGAGCGCGGTGCTCGGCGACCTCGTCGCGGTGGCCCGCAACCGGGTCGTCGGCGGGCGCGGCCCGCGCGAGTCCGCGCACGCGGCGCTGCCGGTACGGCCGATGGGCCAGACGCCGACCCGCTACCACGTCAGCCTGTCCGTCGCCGACCGCGCCGGCGTGCTCGCCCAGGTGGCGCAGGCCTTCGCCGCGCACGGCGTGAGCATCGCGGCCGTGCGGCAGAGCGACGTCGGCGACCGCGCGAGCCTCGTCGTGGTGACGCACCAGGCGCCCGATGCGGCGTTGCAGTCCACTGTGGACGAAATCGGCCGGCTCGACGTCGTCCACGAAGTTGTCAGCGTGATGCGGGTGGAAGGCGAAGACCAGTGATCAGGCACCCCTGGCCCGGGCTCATCGAGGCGTACCGGGACCGCGTCCCGGTCCCGGACGGGGCGCGGGTGATCACCCTCGGGGAGGGCAACACGCCGCTGCTGCCCGCCCACCACCTGTCGGAGCTGACCGGCTGCGAGGTGTACCTGAAGGTCGAGGGCGCCAACCCGACCGGCTCGTTCAAGGACCGCGGGATGACCGTGGCCATCACGCACGCGCTCGCCAGCGGGCTGAAGGCGGTGATCTGCGCGTCGACCGGCAACACGTCCGCCTCGGCCGCCGCCTACGCCGCCCGCGCCGGGCTCACCTGCGCGGTGCTGGTGCCGCAGGGCAAGATCGCCATGGGCAAGCTCGCCCAGGCCGTGCTGCACGGCGCGCGGATCCTGCAGGTCGACGGCAACTTCGACGACTGCCTCGAGCTGGCCCGAAAGACCGCGAACGACTACCCGGTCACCCTGGTCAACTCGGTCAACCCGGTGCGCATCGCGGGCCAGAAGACCGCGGCGTTCGAGATCTGCGACGTGCTGGGCACGGCGCCGGACATCCACTGCCTGCCGGTCGGCAACGCGGGCAACATCACCGCCTACTGGGCGGGCTATTCGGAGTACGCGGCCGACGGTGTGGTGAAGAACACGCCGCGGATGTTCGGCTTCCAGGCGGCCGGCGCGGCGCCGCTGGTGCACGGCGAGCCGGTGCGCGACCCGGACACGATCGCGACGGCCATCCGGATCGGCAGCCCGGCGTCCTGGACGGCGGCGGTCGCGGCGAAGGACGCGTCCGAAGGGCTCTTCGAAGCCGTGACGGACGAGAAGATCCTCGAGGCGTACCGGCTGCTCGCGGGCCGCGAAGGCGTGTTCGTCGAGCCCGCCTCGGCGACCAGCGTCGCGGGCTTGCTGGCCACGGCCGCCGACGGCAGGCTCCCGGGGGGTTCCCGGGTCGTCTGCACCGTCACCGGCCACGGCCTGAAGGACCCGCAGACGGCCCTGGCGGGCAACGTCGAGGTCGAACCCCTGGCGGTCGACCCCTCGGCGGTCGCGGCCGCGCTGGACCTGCCGTGACCCCCGGCTCGCCAGCGCCCCAAGGCGGCCTTGGTTGCGTCTCACGCACCGAAGGCCGCCTTGGTTGCGTCTCACGCACCGAAGGCCACATTGGGGCGCTGCGGTGAGCGGCGGGTTCCGGGTCACCGTTCCGGCGTCCACCGCGAACCTGGGTCCCGGCTTCGACGCGTTCGGGATGGCACTGGGCCTCCACGACGTCGTCGAGGTGCAGGTCACCGACGGCGGCCTCAAGGTCGAGGTGGCCGACGCGGGCGCGGGCGGGGTCGAGGACGTCCCCACCGACGAGACCCACCTCGTCGTCCGCGCCATCCGGAAGACCTGCGCGCACCTCGGCGTCGAGCCGCCCGGGCTGCACCTGCGTTGCTTCAACGCGATCCCGCACGCGCGCGGGCTCGGTTCGTCGGCGGCCGCCGTGGTCTCCGGCGTCGCCGCCGGGTACGCGCTGGCCGGACGGGAACTCGACGCGTTCGACGCCCTGCAGCTGGCCGCGGGCTTCGAAGGGCACGCCGACAACGCCGCCGCCAGCCTGTTCGGCGGCCTGGTGCTGGCCTGGTGCGAAGGTGACCAGTTCCACACCGAGCGGCTGACACCCCACCCGTCGATCCGGCCGGTCGTGGCCGTGCCGTCGGAGCGTTCGGCCACCGCGACCACGCGCGGCCTGCTGCCACCGGCCGTCCCGCACGCCGACGCCGCGCACAACGCCGGCCGCGCCGCGCTGGCCGTGCACGCCCTGACCGCGAAGCCCGAGCTGCTGCTCGCGGCCACCGAGGATCGCCTGCACCAGCACTACCGTGCCCCCGCGTACCCGGCGAGCACCGAGCTGGTGGCGACGCTGCGTGCACAGGGCGTGCCCGCCGCCATCTCCGGGGCCGGTCCCACGGTGCTCGCGCTGACGACCACGGGAATACTTCCCGCGGGGGCCGGCGTTGAAGGCTTCGACGTCTTCGAGCTGGCCGTGGATCTCACGGGTGTGCAGGTTGCGGCTCAGTAAAGGCTGGGTCACGTGCCCGCCGCCACGCCCGCCACGCGGGGGGTGGTTGTTGCACCCGGAACCGCCGCGGTCTACCCTCGGGGGCGTTCGATCACCGTGCGTTTCCGCACCCGATGCCGGTCCTCTGGGATCGCATCCTTCGTTGATCCGCCGAATCCGCACCGCCTGGCACGCGGGGTAACGCGGAAGGACGCAGGCGGGTTTCCGGTCTCGGCGGTGCCGAATTCCGCATCCTCCGTTTGGAGGACGCAAACCCCTGTGGTGGAGGCGCTCCAGCTGTGTTCCGCACGGCCGAAGAGCTCATCTCGCGTATCGGGGGGCAACTACGCCGGTTCGCGATCAGAAGCGAGCGGCAGTCCGCTGATCCACCTGGAGGCGTGGATCGGTCAGGAAGGACATGTGTGAGCAACACCGATCTTTTGAGCGACGTGAGCGGCACGGCCGAGACGAACGGCACCGCCCCCGCTCCCAAGCGGACGGTCGGCGGGCTGACCGGTAAGACCGTCGCCGAACTGCGTTCGCTGGCTGGGGAGCTCGGCGTCGGCGAGACGACGGGCATGCGCAAGGGCGACCTGATCGCCGCGATCCGCGAGCGCCAGGGCAAGACCCGCAAGCCGCGTGCGACGGCGGAGACGCTGCCGCTCGACGGCGTCGGCGAGCAGCCGAAGGCGGCGGCCCCCAAGGCCGAGCCGAAGGCCGAGGCGCCCGCGGTCGAGACCAGGCCGGAGCCGAAGGCCGAGGCGCCCGCCTCCGCGCCGTCGGACGACCGGCCGCAGGCCGAGCGCCCGCAGCAGGACAAGCAGGACGGCCAGCAGGCCCAGGACGGCCAGCCCGAGGAGGGCGGCCGCAGCCGGCGTCGCCGCGGCTCGAACCGCGCCGCCGGTGCCCCGGACGGCCAGCAGGGTGACCGCCAGCAGGGTGACCGGCAGCAAGGCCAGGGTGGCGACCGCCAGCAGGGCGACCGCAACCGCGACCAGCAGCGCCAGGGCGGCAACCGCGGCGACAACCGCGGTGGCGACAACCGCGGTGGTGACAACCGCGGTGGTGACAACCGCCAGGACGGCAACCGTCAGCGCAACAACCAGCAGGACGGCAACCGCGGCGGCCAGGACAACCGCGCCCAGCAGGACGGCGACGACGAAGAGGGCGGCCGTCGCGGCCGTCGCTTCCGCGACCGCCGTCGGCGGGGCAGCGGCGGCGGCCGGGGCGAAGCCGGCTCGCCGGACACCGAGATCCGCGAGGACGACGTCCTGCTGCCCGTCGCGGGCATCCTGGACGTCCTCGACAACTACGCGTTCGTGCGCACCTCCGGCTACCTCGCCGGCCCGAACGACGTGTACGTCTCGCTGTCGCTGGTCCGCAAGTACGGCCTGCGCCGTGGTGACGCCATCACCGGCGTCGTGCGCCAGCCGCGCGAGGGCGAGCAGCAGCGGCAGAAGTTCAACCCGCTGGTGCGCGTCGACTCCATCAACGGCCTGGAGCCGGACGAGGCCAAGCGCCGTCCCGACTTCACGAAGCTGACCCCGCTGTACCCGAACGAGCGCCTGCGTCTCGAGACCGAGCCGCACAAGCTCACCACCCGCGTGATCGACCTGATCATGCCGGTCGGCAAGGGGCAGCGCGCCCTGATCGTGTCGCCGCCGAAGGCCGGCAAGACCACGATCATGCAGGACATCGCGAACGCGATCTCCACGAACAACCCCGAGTGCCACCTGATGGTCGTCCTGGTCGACGAGCGTCCGGAAGAGGTCACCGACATGCAGCGCTCGGTGAAGGGCGAGGTCATCGCCTCGACCTTCGACCGGCCGCCGTCCGACCACACCTCGGTCGCGGAGCTGTCGATCGAGCGGGCCAAGCGCCTGGTCGAGATGGGTCACGACGTCGTCGTGCTGCTCGACTCGATCACCCGCCTCGGCCGCGCGTACAACCTGGCGGCCCCGGCGTCCGGCCGGATCCTGTCCGGTGGTGTCGACTCGACGGCGCTGTACCCGCCGAAGCGATTCCTCGGCGCGGCCCGCAACATCGAGAACGGCGGCTCGCTGACCATCTTCGCCACGGCGATGGTCGAGACCGGCTCGACGATGGACACCGTCATCTTCGAGGAGTTCAAGGGCACGGGTAACGCCGAGCTCAAGCTCGACCGGAAGATCGCCGAGCGCCGCGTGTTCCCGGCGGTCGACGTCAACCCGTCGGGTACCCGCAAGGACGAGCTGCTGCTCTCGCCGGACGAGCTGGCGGTCACGGTGAAGCTGAGCCGGGTGCTGCACGCGCTCGACTCGCAGCAGGCCATCGACCTGCTGATCTCCCGGCTGCGGAAGACGAAGACGAACGTCGAGTTCCTGATGCAGGTCTCGAAGACCGCCCTCGGCGGCGGCGAAGACGACTGAGTCACGTGATTGCGGCAGGGGCCTTCCCGGGCGACCGGGGAGGCCCCTTCGCGCTTACTGGTGCGGGACGGCCGCGGGCGTCCAGCCGCGGTAATTGCTGAAGTAGCTCACGCTGGAACCGTGCCCGATGGCGCCGCCGACGCTGGTGGCGTAGAAGCCGCCGCTACCGTCGGCGATGCCCACGTGGCCGTAGGCGCTGATGTTCCAGTAGACGAACGAGCCGGCCGGCGGAGTGCCGGTGGTGTGCTTAGGGCTCGCGCCGTTCCAGTGCGCATTCGCCGACGCCCAGACGCCGGTGGTGCCGTAGGAGTTCTCGGCCGCCTTCTCGCAAAGGCCCTGCCACGCGGTGCTGCCCAGGTGGTTCTTGTACCACTGGACCGCGCCGGCCGGGGTGCCGTCGCCCGCGGCTTGGATCGACGCCTCGGGCGTGGCGGTGAAGGTGGCCAGCTCGGGATGGGTGTCCGCGGCCGTGACACCGGCGGCGTCCGCCGCGGGGGCGGCCACGATGACGGCCGCTCCGATGGCGGCGGCCAGCACCACTCGCGTGAAGATATTTCGCATTGCTCCTCCTTGTGGTGAGTGAGTCACGAAGGTGCGGAGCGTGCGCCGCGCGCGTACAAGATCCGTACAAACTTGACGCTTCAACCACGGGGAATAGCTGGTCAGCGGGGTGCGTTCCAGTAGCTGTCTGCCCGTCTGGCAGAATTACCCGCTGAAGTCCGGCACCGGTTCACCCCGCGGGAACGACTGGGGACCCGGAGCCAACGAGAGAGGACACCATGAAGAGCGGCATTCACCCCGAGTACGTGGTCACGACCGTGAACTGCGACTGCGGCAACAGCTTCACCACGCGCAGCACCAAGACCTCCGGCAACATCCACGTCGAGATCTGCTCGAACTGCCACCCGTTCTACACGGGCAAGCAGAAGATCATGGACACCGGTGGCCGGGTCGCGCGCTTCGAGGCTCGCTACGGCAAGCGCCAGAAGAAGGCCGACGCCAAGTAGCTTGATCAACGGCGCCCATCCGGTACGTCCGGGTGGGCGCCGTTTTTCGTCTTTGATTCCCGGGCTGAGAGGTGGCTGAGGTGGATTCGAGCTCGCTCAAGGGGCTGCTCGCCGAACACGCGGAGCTGGAGCGGCAGCTGGCCGACCCCGCGGTGCACGCCGACCAGGCGCGCGCCCGCAAGCTCGGCCGCCGCTACGCCGAGCTGACGCCGGTGGTGAAGGCCGTCCGCGAGCTGGACGCCGCCCGTGAGGACGCCGCGGCCGCGCGCGAGCTGGCCGCCGAAGACCCCGGGTTCGCCGCGGAGGCCGACGAGCTGGCCGCGCGGATCCCGGAGCTGGAGGCGAAGCTCACCGAGCTGCTGCTGCCGCGCGACCCGTACGACGGCTCCGACGTCGTGATGGAGATCAAATCGGGTGAAGGCGGCGAGGAGTCGGCCCTGTTCGCCGGCGACCTGCTGCGCATGTACCTGCGGTACGCCGAGCGCCACGGCTGGAAGGCGGAGGTCCTCGACTCGGTGGACTCCGACCTGGGCGGCTTCAAGGACGTGACGCTCTCGATCAAGAGCAAGACGGCCGACGTCGACGGGGTGTGGTCCCGCCTGAAGTTCGAGGGCGGCGTCCACCGCGTCCAGCGCGTGCCGGCGACGGAGTCCCAGGGCCGCATCCACACGTCGGCGTCCGGGGTGCTGATCTACCCGGAGCCGGAGGAGGTCGAGGTCGAGATCGACCCGAACGACCTGCGCATCGACGTGTTCCGCTCGTCGGGCCCGGGTGGGCAGAGCGTGAACACGACCGACTCGGCAGTGCGGATCACCCACCTGCCGACGGGCATCGTGGTGTCGTGCCAGAACGAGAAGTCCCAGATCCAGAACCGCGCCCGGGCCCTGCAGGTGCTGCAGGCCCGGTTGCAGGCGATCGCGGAGGAAGAGGCGGCGGCCAAGGCGTCGGACGCGCGCCGGTCGCAGGTCCGGACGGTGGACCGCTCGGAGCGGGTGCGGACGTACAACTTCCCGGAGAACCGCATTTCCGACCACCGGGTCAACTACAAGGCGTACAACCTGGACCAAGTCCTGGACGGCGACCTGGACGGAGTCCTGGACGCACTGGCGACAGCGGACCGCGAAGAGCGCCTGGCGGCCCAATCTGGCTGACACCGAAAGCTGTGAAGGCCACCTCCAGGTACCTGGAGGTGGCCTTCACGCTTTTGTGCCGGGCAGGCGGCTGATCATCGCCGCCCACTTCTGTTCGATCTCGGCCGGCGGCGCGCTGGGCCGCCAGTCGAGGTCGAAACATCGCCATGAGCTCCCGGGATTCGGGCAGCGAAATCCCCGCGGCCTCGTGCAGACGCGCAGGAAATTGAACGGCGTGCAGCGGAAAGACGTGTCCTTGTGCAGCAACTCGAGCAGGTCGAACACGCTCCGCTGCTCCTCGATCATCCGCCGGGCTCCGGCGACGGCTTCTTCCATTTCGAGCCTGCTTCGTGAAGAGAACTTCGACGTCGGTGTACGCGCCGGGACTGCCGACCGTCTTGACGACCTGGATCTTGGAGAAGCCGGACCGGGGCCGCCATCTCGCCGGTGAAGGTTGCGGCCGCCGCCTGCTCGCCGCTCATCGCCCCGTTCGTCGTCAGTCGAACATCTGGGCACCGCGCGGCGTGGTCGGTCCCTTCTCGATGGTCAGGCTCACCGTGCTCAGCCGGACCAGAAGCCGGTGATGAAGCGGAGATAGATCATTCCGCAGACCAGCGCGTTCGCGTACAGCACGATGTGGACCGCGCCGCGCAGGCGGGGCCGGCGCTCGCCGAAGAGCACCAGTGCCACGTACATCACCAGGCATGGCAGCAGGTACCGGTGCACCGACACCACGTTGCTGTTCATCGTCAGCATCACGATCGACGCGAACCCGAACAACGCCAGCGGCACGCCCTTCGCACGCAGGGCCACCAGGACGTACACCGACGACACGAACAGCAGCGCCAGGCCGATCATCGGCAGCACGTGGCTCATCAGCGTCCACGCGTCCATCGGTGTGTCGCCCAGCAGCGCGTGGCCGGTGATCTTGGCTTCGTACCACAGCGTCTCGAAGATGTTCGGGTTGAACTTGTGGTACGACCACGTTTTGGCGCTCTTGAGCGCGTTGAAGCTGGCGAACGCGTCGCCGGTCTGGATCTTCATGTAGACCAGCACCGCGCCGAGCCCGAGGAACGCCGCCGGGAACCAGAGCAGGTTCCACGACAGCAGGCCGCGCAGCTTCCAGTCCTTCGACCGCCAGAACTCCAGGAAGCACAGGCCGACGAACACCGCCGCGGTGACGCGGGACGCGGTCAGCGGGATCAGCGTCAGGCCCATCCACAGCCACTGGCGGCGCAGCGCGAACAGGTAGGCCCAGAAGCCGAGCGCGCAGAACACCGCCTCGCTGTAGAACGAGTGCAGGAAGAACGCGGCGGGCGCGGTCAAGAACGCCGCGACGACCAGCCACGGCGCACGCTCGCCGTCGAAGAAGTGGCGCGCGATCTTCAGCAGTGCGGCCGCGGCCAGCCACGTGGCCACCAGGTTCACCAGGAACCCGGCGACGAGCAGGCCGAGCGTGCCGAAGCTGATCGTCTGCACCAGCCAGACCAGGATCGGGAACACCGGGTAGAACGCCCGTGTCGGGATGTAGCTGCCGGTGTAGGCGTGCACGGCGATCTCGCCGTAGTTGCCGGCGTCCCAGCGGTAGGTGTGCGCCAGGATGCTCATCGTCGAGCCGATGCCGGTCTTCGGGATGCCCTCGTCCGTCGGGCTGGACGGCCCGAACAGGTACGCCACGGCGATCAGCACCAGGTTCCACGCCAGCACGACGGCGAACGTGCGGGCGAAGTCGCCGGTCAGCCAGTCCCAGCGGGCGCGCGGTGCCGGACCGGCGTGCTCCGGCGCGGCCTCCCGGGCGGGGACGGCCGTGCTAGTCATGCGAAACCTCCGGGACGGGTGTCCCGGCCGCCGCCGCGGGCCGGTGCCGGAAGACGACCTTGTGGTAGAGCACGTAGTTCCAGACCAGGCCGACCGCGATCCCGGCGAACTTCGGGACCAGCAGGTTCACCCCGGGGAACAGCTTCGTGACGCCGAAGATGACCAGCGCCTGCACGACCCACAGGCCGAACGCGGTGACGCCGAAGAACAGCAGCGCCTGCCGGCGGACGTCGCCGTCCTTGGCGCGGAAGGTGAAGTTGCGGTTCAGGGTGAAGCTGAGCAACATGCCCGTGGTCGTCGAGACGAAGTTCGCGGCGAACAGCGGGACGCCGAGGGTGACCAGCAGCGCGTAGCCGAGCGCGTCGACCAGCGTGTTGGCCACTCCGACCAGGCCGAAGCGCAGCTGGGTCGGGGTGATCAGCTTCACCGGTTGCCGCTTCCGGCGTCGGCGCCCTCGCGCGCCCGGTCCGGCTCGCCCGCCCCGCCCGTGCGCACCGACGCGACGCCGTACAGCGGCCGGTTCTGCACCTGCGAGTACGTGCGGCCGATGTAGCTGCCGAGCACGCCGAGCATGATGATCTGGATCCCGCCGAGGAAGAACATCGCGACCCCGAGGAACGCCCAGCCGGGCACCGCGGTCTCCGGCGCGAACACCTTGACGCCGCCGACGTAGAGGATCCCGACGAAGCTCAGGAACGAGATCAGGTACCCCAGCCGCGTGATCATCCGCAGCGGGGTCACCGAGAAGCCCAGGATGCCGTCCGCGGCGAACCGCAGCATCTTGCGCAGCGGGTAGCCGGTCACGCCCGCGTGCCGCTTGTCCCGGTCGAACAGCACGGCCGTCTGCTTGAAGCCGATGTAGCTGACCAGCCCGCGCAGGAAGCGGTCGCGCTCGCGGTACTTGCGCAGCTCGTCGACGACCTTGCGGTCGATCAGCCGGAAGTCGCCGGTGTTCTTCGGGATGTCGACCGCGGCCATCTTGCGCAGGAACCAGTAGAACGCCCCGGCGGTGATCTTCTTGAACGCCGAGTCCTGGCGCGAGCGGCGCTGCGCGTAGACGACGTCGAAGCCCTCTTCCCACTTCTCGATCAGCTCGAGCGCCACCCGCGGCGGGTCCTGCATGTCGCTGTCCATGATGATGGCGGCGTCCGCGTCGACCAGGTCCAGCCCCGCGGTGACGGCCATCTGGTGGCCGAAGTTCCGGGACAGCTCGACCACCGTGACCCGCTCGTCGCGCGCGCTGAGCGCGGTCAGCTTGGCCAGCGAGCCGTCCCGGCTCCCGTCGTCGACGTAGATGAAGCTGAAGGCGTACTTCCCCGCGAGCGGGGCGGTCACCTCGTCCACCGTCTTGTGCAGCAGGTCGATGTTCTCTTCCTCGTTGAAGATCGGGAAGATGAACGCCACCCGGCGGGTGATCGGCTCTGTGGGCACTGCGGGGCTCCCCGGAATATCGATGTGGAAGGTTTCGGACGACGCCGTCGAGCAGGCGAATCCCCGACCTGTGCCCTGCATCCTAGGAGATCGGACCGGCCGCGGTGCCGGTACCCGCGTCAGCCGGCGGCCGCGGCCAGTTCGGTCATCCGCCGTTCGGTGCCCGCCGCCTCGCCGAAGTGGACGACGACGGCGTCCGCGCCCGCGTCGCGGAAGGCCCGGGCTTCGGCGGCGGTCGTCCGGGCGTCGCCCCGCCACTGCGCTCGCGCCGCCGCCCGGACCGGCCGGTCGCCCGCCAGCTTCCGCAGGGCCGCGACGCGCTCCCCGAACGCGGCGGGGGACAGGCCGGCGCTCTGCCAGGTTGTGCCGATCCGGGCGGCACGGCGCAGCGCCGCGGTGGAGTTGCCGCCGACCGTGACCGGCACCGGGCCCGCCGGACGCGGGGCGAAGTACCCGCCGCCGGGGCCGCGGCCCGTGCGGAACAGCTCCGCGAGCAGGTCGAGGGTGGCGTCGGTCCGCCGTCCCCGGCTGCCGAAGTCCGCGCCGACCTCGGCGAACTCGGGCTCGTTCCAGCCCGTGCCGACCCCGAGGTCGAACCGGTGCCCGGAGAGCCGGTCCAGCGTCGCGACCTGCTTGGCCAGCGCGAACGGCTCCCGCAGCGGCACGATCAGCACCGACGTGCCGAGCCGGATCCGGCTGGTCCGCGCCGCGATGTGGGCGAGGGTGACCAGCGGCTCGTAGACCCCGCCGAACACCTCGCCGAACGGGCCGGGCGGCAGCAGGTGGTCGGGCAGCCACGCGGTGCGGTAGCCGAGGTCTTCGGCGAGCCGGGCCAGCTCGGCGGGCCGGCCGGGGTCGAGGTCCGGCTGCTCGTTCGGCAGCACGGCTTCCAGGTCCATCACAGCCTCCCGAGGAACTTCTCGACGGCGGCGAGCCACTCGCCGGGGGCCTCCCCGCCGATGTCGTGGCCGGCCTCGATCTCGACCAGCTCGGCGCCGGGGATGCCGTCGGCGAGCTCCCGCGCCAATGCGGGCGACGCGATCCCGTCCAGGGTCGTCGCGACGACGAGCGCCGGAACGGCGATCGAGGCCAGCTCGGCGCGGGTGTCGACCTGCGCGACCAGGCCGACCTGCTCCGGGCTGCCGGCGGGGACGAAGGCGGCCAGCTCGGAGACGGCGGTCTCGAGTTCGGCCGCCGACATCGCTTCGAGGTGCTTTCCGCCGGTCCCGACGAGCATGAGGAACTTCGCGAGCAGCTCGCGGTCGCCCTCCAGCAGCGACGCCCAGATGTCGGCGGCGAGCCGCATCCGGTGGTCGAGCCGGGCGAACCCGCTGGTCAGGACGAGTCCGGTGACGCGGCCGGGATGGCGCGTGGTGGCGCGGACCGCGACCGCCGTGCCGAGCGAGTACCCGAGGATCGCGAAGCGCTCCAGCCCGGCGCCGACGGCGATCGCGACCAGCTCGTCGGCGACTTCGTCGAGGTCGAGCGCGCGGCCGGCGCGCGGGGTGGCGCCGGAGCCGGGGTAGTCCGGGCCGACGACGGTGTGCGTGCGCGCGAGGTCGTCCACGATCGGGCCGAAGTTGCCCTCGACACTGCCGCCGGCGCCGTGGGCGAGCAGGAGACCCGGGCCGGAGCCGCGGACGACGTGGTGGAAATGTTCGGTCATGCCGGCGACGTTAGGCATTCACATCGGTGTCAAGGTCAACCTTTTCCGGGGGTCGGATGCGGATCGGGGAGCTCGCGAAGCGCACCGGCGTCAGCACGCGGCTGCTGCGCTACTACGAGGAACAGGGCCTGCTGGCCGCTTCCCGCGACAGCAACGGCTACCGCTGCTACGGCGAGGACGCCGTCGTGCGCGTGCGCCAGATCCGGCGGCTGCTGGGCGCCGGGCTGAACACCGAGGTGATCGCGTCGGCGCTGCAGTGCGCGCGCGGCGAGGAGGCCCACCTGGACCTGTGCCCGGAGCTGGCGCGGCTGCTGCACCGGGAGCTGACGGCGATGGACGACCGGATCGGCGACCTGCAGCGGCGGCGCACCGCGCTGGCCGGGTACTTGTCCGCCGGGTCCTGAGGGCGCCTCGATACGCTGGACGGCGTGGGACCGGCGCGTGTCCTGACGGGGGAGTTCCGCCTGGTGTGCCAGGCTTGACGAGGTGAAGGACGACGAGTGAATCGGCAGCCGCTGCGCCTGGCCATCATCGAGGCCACCCGGATTCTCGAGCGCGCCGGCGTCGCCTCGCCGCGGTTCGACGCCGAGGTGATCGCCGCGCACGTGCTCGGGGTCGATCGCGGGCGGCTGCCGATGGTGCCGCTGGTGGACCCGCCGGTCATCGAGGCCATCGGCCAGCTCGTCCAGCAACGCGCGAAGCGGATTCCGCTGCAGTACCTGACGGGCTGGGCGGCGCTCGGGGACATCACGGTGGCGGTCGGCGCGGGGGTGTTCGTGCCGCGGCCGGAGACCGAGCTGCTGCTCGAATGGGGCCTCAAGTTCCTGCAGGGCCGGGAGTTCCCGGTGGTGGTGGACCTGTGCACGGGCTCGGGCGCGCTGGCGCTCGCGGTGGCGCACGCGCGCCCGGACGCGGTGGTCTACGCGGTGGACGTCGACCCGCAGGCGCTGGCCTGGGCCCGCCACAACGCGGACGTCCACGCCGACGCGGGCAACACCCCGATCCGGCTGTACTCGGGCGACATCGGCGACCCGACGATGTTCGCGGAGCTCGACGGCCTGGTCGACCTGGTGCTGTGCAACCCGCCGTACGTCCCGGAGGGCACGCCGGTGCCCCCGGAGGTGGCGGAGCACGATCCGCCGCGAGCGGTGTTCGCGGAGGAGAGCGGCCTGGCGGTGATCCGCCACGCGATCGCGGCGGGAGCCCGGCTGCTGCGTCCGGGCGGCGGACTGGCGATCGAGCACGACGACACGCACGGCTCGGCGGTCCCGGCGCTGGTGCGAGCCCGTCGGGTACTGACCGGGGTGGAGGACCACACGGACCTGACCGGCCGGGCCCGGTTCGTCACCGCTCGCCGGTTGGGCTGAACGGTCCAGCGTCCGGACGTGATCTTCGCCGGTACCGGACACGCCGACCCGAATGGCCCTGGTGGGGCCCCATGATCACCAGTAGAACGAACTAGCCGTTCACGGCGTTTCGACTCGGAGGTGAGTGCGCGTTCGCGCGCGACGAGGGGTGTCTTTGCCATGCCGAAAAGATCGAGACTGCGCGCGCTCATTGCTGCAGTGGTGTCCGTCGCGACCGTTACGAGCCTCCTGACCGCGCCGGTCGCGCACGCCGACCCCGCGCCTGAGGCGCCGGCGAGCGTGCAGGCGCGGGCCCGGACGCTGGCGATCTGGCGCTCCGCCGGTACGCGGGTCCGGGCGGCCGCGGCGCAGGCGCTCACCGGCTCCGACACTGACGTGACGGCCTTCCTGGCCGGCGGCTTCCGGAACGCCGCCTCGATCGACGACCGGATCAGCGTCAACCAGATGCTGGCCTCGGGCGGGCCGACCGTCCAGGCGGCCGCGCAGGCCGCGCTCGACGCCACGGACCCGTCGGGCCTGCGGACGTTCCTCGACTCGGGGTGGCGCACGCCGTGGCAGACCGACCAGCGCGTCCAGGTCAACCAGGTGCAGGCGGTCGGCGGCCCGCAGGTCCGGGCCGCTGCCCAGACCGCACTGGACACCGCGACGCCGGAGGCGCTCCAGGCCTTCCTGCAGTCCGGGTGGCAGGAGCCGTACCGGACCGACCAGCGGATCCGGGTCGACCAGCTGGTCAGCGCGGGCGGCCCAGAGGTGCGCAAGGCCGGGCAGGTCGCGCTGGACGACGGGTCGCTCGAAGCGCTGAACCGGTTCCTGCAGTCCGAATGGGACGTCGCGCAGGCCCGTGACCTGGAGACGGCCACGGTCGCGCAGCTGGCGAGCGCGGCCAAGGACGCCGGTGACGAGGCCTCGCGGGAAACGCAGGCGGCGGACGACGCGGCCAAGCGAGCCGTCCAGGAAGCCGACCTGGCCCGGCAGGCCGCGGTCGTCGCGGCCAACGCGACCCAAGCGGCGCAGGGTAACGCCGCCGACGCCGCGGCCGCCGCCGGACGTGCCGCGGACGCGGCGAACCGGGCGGCGCAGGCGGCGAAGGAAGCCGTCGGCGCGGCCAACGCGGCGAGTGCCGCGGCGCGGGTCGCGGCGTCGGCCGCGGCGCGGGCCGCGACCGCTGCCTCGCTGGCAAGCACCGCCGCGGGCCGCGCCCAGCGCGCCGCCGCGGACACCGCGCTGGACGTGAGGAACGTGCCAGCTGCCCGGAAGGCCGCCGAAGACGCCCGGGACGCGGCGCGCAACGCCCACGATGTGGCCGAAGCAGCGCTGAAGGCCGGTGACGCCGCGAGGAAGGCGGGTGAGGCAGCGGGAGCGGCGAAGTCCGCGGGGCAGCACGCCGCCGACGCCGCTCAGGCCGCCGTCGACGCGGGCAACTTCGCCTCGAGTGCCGGCGCGGACGCCCGGGCCGCCCGGGCGGCGGCCGCCAACGCCCGCAACCAGGCAGCGCGTGCCGCCCGCGCGGCGGGTGCCGCACAGAACTTCGCCGCCATCGCCGCCGACGCGGCTTACGCCTCGAAGGCGGCCGCCGATCGCGCCGCCGCCGACGCGGAGGTCGCCGCCGCGGCGGCGGAGGACGCCGCCAACCACGCCGTGGACGCCGCGGACGCCGCCCGGGTCGCCACCGAGCACGCCAACGCGGCCGCGGTGGCCGCCCAGCGCGCGGTCGAGGCCGCCGGGAAGGCCAAGGCGGTCCACGACGCGGCGAGCCAGGCCGAAGCCGAGCGGGTCGCGACGATGGCCGAACAGGCCGACGAAGCCGCGCTGGCCGCGCAGACCGCGGTCGCCGGCGAGCAGGCCGGCGCCGACTGGACGGCGACCCAGGAAGCCACCCGGGACGCCGAGACCAAGCGGCTGATCGCGGAGGCGACGGCACCCGGCGCCACGGACGCGGTCGCCACCCGGGACGGTCGCCAGGTCGCCTTGCGGCTGATCGCCACCGGCGGCACCTGGACCAGTGCAGCCGCGGAGTCCGCGCTCATCGGCACCGACGCCGAGGCCGCCGCGTACGTCCGCACCGGCCTTCGCGTGGCCGCGGGCCAGGACGACCGGCTCACGCTGCAGAGGCTGGCCGAATCCGGCACGGACAACTTCAAGAAGGCGGCCGACGCCGCGCTCGCGGGCACCGACGACGCCGTGCGCACGTTCCTCGCCACCCAGGACTACGCCGGGCGTGACACCGACGACCGGATCGCGGTCGACCAGATCCTGGCGGCCGCTCAGCAGGCCCACCAGAACGTGCTCCAGGCGGCCGCGCAGAAGGCGCTCGACACCGGCACCGACGCGGCGTACCGGACCTTCCTGTCGAAGAACCAGTTCACCGCGGCGGCGAACGACGACCGGATCGCGGTCAACCAGCTGATGAGTGCCCCCACCAGCGGTCCGGAGCTGAAGGGCATGGCGCAGGCCGCGCTCGACGGCCCGACCGGTTTCGTCCGTGACTTCCTGCGGGTCGGCCAGTTCGTCGCCGGCCGGCACGACCTGGAGGCCGCGGCGCACGACGCCGAGGTCAGCGGCTACCTCGCCACGGCGGCGCAAACGGCCGCCAAGGCCACCCAGGACGCCGCCGAAGCCCAGCAGAGCGCGGCGATCGCGCGGGGAGCGGCCAACGAAGCCGACGGCTACGCGGCCCAGGCGGCCAAGTCCGCCGCAGAGGCCGGGAGGTACGCGGCCCAGGCGCACGACTCGGCTCAGCAGGCCGCCAAGTCGGCGCAGGACGCGGCGAACTCCGCCGCGACCGCGACGCGGGCGGCCAATGCCGCCAAGGCGTCGTCCGACCAGGCGACGCGCTCGGCCGCGCGGGCGACGGCGTCGGCCAAGGCCGCGGCGGGTTCGGCGAGCGCCGCGTTCGGCGACGCCCGCAAGGCCTACGACATGGCGGTCATCGCGGGCAAGGACGCGAACGCGGCCATCGAGGCCGCGAACGACGCCCGCACCATCGCGATCAAGAAGTACAACGACGACCGGGCGGCGTTCGCCTTCATGCACGCCGACACGTGCCGGATCAGCAGTCATGGGAGCCAGGAGGACTACCAGGACTGCCTGAGCTTCCTCGCGGCGTCGCCGCAGGACCAGGTGTTCACGATCTACCAGCGCGGGCAGTTCTGCGAGAAGGTCTACGGCGGGCGGGACGACTCGTTCAAGGAGTGCGTGTCCGACGCGGCCACGCCGGAGTTCCGGGCGGACCGGTTCCTCGACCTCACCCAGAAGCTGGCCGACTACCTCGCCGCGCTGGCGAACGGCCTGGCGGTGGGGATCGGCGTCACCGGGTGCGCGCTCTCCACGATCTGTGGCATGCTCGCCCTCTCGACGATGCCCGAGGGCGCGGCGTTGTTCCCCTTCCTGGAATTCGGCGCGGGTGCGTTCGCCGGTGGCGGCACGGCCTCGATCGGGGTGCAGATCCTCCGGCAGGAGTCGGTCGCCTCGACGGCGGTGCGCGCGGCGATCGAGAACGAGGCACGAATCTCGTCACAGCTGGCCGAAGTCGACCGGATCCAGCGGCTCGGCATGGACTGGGCGAAGGGCGGCCAGTTCCACCAGGAGGAGCTGGACATCGCGGTGCTGGTGGAGCAGAAGCTCGGCATCCGCCTCACGCGCTGGCCGGTCCCGGACGTCGGTCCGGACTGGGTGGGCAGTGACGGGAAGTTCTACGATGCGGTGGGTCCGTTCACACTCGAAACCTTCGACGAGCAATGGGCCCTGGGCAACGTGCAGGCGTCGATCCTCAAGCACATTTCCCGCAAGTCCGACTTCGTGCCGATCGACACGATCGGCTTGAACCCGCAGCAGGTGCAGAAGATCAAGGACTTCATCAAGCCTGTGGAACCGTTCGTCTTCATCCTGAGGTGACCCGTGTCCGCTGACTTCATCGTCGATCCACCGGGGAAGCGCCTCCCCGATTTCCTCGACTGGATGCCACCCCGCGGGTTGCTGCGCATGGTCCTCGAGCTCGTCGCCGAGGAAATCGACGACGAGGCGGTGGCCGCGAGCCTGCGTGAGTTCGTCGCCGGGGGCTACGCGTTCTTCGCCCTGAGCAATTACTCGGCGACGCAGGCCGCCGCGATCATGAAGGTGATCCGGGAGAAGCTGCCGGCCGCGGCCTGGGAGTGGTTCCCGGACAGCGAGAGCGCGCGGGGGGTCGTCGAGGAGCTGGTCGAGATGGTCGAAGAGGCCGAGGCCGCGCCACCGGGGGTGACAAAGCGACCAGACTTTCGTCGTGGGGCAAGCGGGTAGATCCGCGCGCCGAGGCAGAAGCCGGACAGCGCGGCTCAATACGGTCGATCACTGGGAACCGTCACCCCGCCGGTTCCCAGTGAAGGAGCCGCAGATGCGCCGCAGAACCCCGAAAGCGCTCGCCCTGCTCGCCGCCGTTGCCGTTCTCTCCGGGGTCGGTGCCGGTGCCGCCGACGCCGAGCCGCTCACCCGTGGCTGGCCGGCCCCGATCGACGCCGCGCACTGGGAGAACCAGGACCACATGACCTGGTCGGACTACCGCAAGGTCCCCGGCACGAACTGGGCCGATCCGAGCCTCAAGCCGACCCAGCGCACCTTCAAGGGCGCCGTCGTCCTCGCCGACTACCCCGACGAGGACTTCGTCGTCACGAAACCGGCGCGCTCGACCGTGTTCGGCAACCCCGCGCCGTCCGCGGCGAACATCCCGCGGGCGAACGTCGCGCAGTACTACCAGGACTTCCTCAACAAGCCCGAGGCGCTGAACAACGGGCACACCATCAACGAGTACTGGATGGAGGACTCGGGCGGCCGCTTCGGCGTGCAGCTGACCGCGTTCGGGCCGTACCGGATGCCCGGGAAGTCCTACGAGTACGGCATGGAGTTCCAGCCGGGCGCGTGCCCGCCGGGCGCGGACTGCACGCGGGACATCCGCAAGGACGCCGGGGACGCCTGGCGTGCCGACGTCGGCGACGCGGCGAAGCAGTTCGACTTCGTCTTCTACCTTTCCGCCGGCCAGGACGAGAGCTCGACCTGGCAGGAGTTCGGCGAGATGAAGTTCGGCACCAAGGAGAACGTGCCGGACAGCTTCGGCCCGCCGAACCACGACCTGCCCAACTACGCGGCGACGCGGTACGTGCCGTGGACGTCGTGGGCGTCGGCGGCGAGCATCTGGCCGAACGCCGAGAACGGCAGCTCGGTGCAGGCCGAAAGCTCCGGCCAGTCGACCTACGCCCACGAGTTCAGCCACATCCTGGGCATCGGCGACAATTACAACAACCCGTTCGGGAACCCGCCGTCGCGCAGCTACAGCGGGCCGTGGGACATGCTGTCGCGCGGCACGTTCAACGGTCCCGGCGGCCCGCACACGCGCTGGCAGATCCCGGCGACGCAGGGCAGCTCGATGGGCGCCCAGCACCAGCTGCGGAACAAGCTGAAGCTCGGCATCGTCGATCCCGCCGACGTCCTGCAACTGGATCGGAACCAGCTGGCGGCCTCCGGTCCGGTGTCGGCACGGCTGACGGCGCGGGAGACCGAGGCCCAGCCCGGCGCGTTCACCGGGCTGAACATCAAGCTCACCGGCGGCGACAAGGCGCCGAAGTGCGACCGGTCGAAGGACCCGTTCTGCGACGGCGGCGGCTACGACAACTACACGGTCGAGGTTGTCGACCGGATGGGCGCGGACTCCTTCGCGCCCGACTCCGGCGTGCTGATCACGAAGACGAAGAACAAGGACGACGCGCCCTTCGACTGGGTGATCGACGCCAACCCGCGGGACATCGGGATCACGGACTACACCAAGCCGGACGGCACCCCGGTGAAGATCACTGTCGGTGACTACCGGCAGCTCGACGACGCCCTGTTCAAGGCGGGCACGGGAGCGTCGAGCCCGTACGAGTACACCGACGAGGCCAACCGGCTGCGGTTCCTGATCACCGACGTGGCCAGGGACCGGCGGGGCATCCTGTCGTACACGGTCACGGTGGCGTCGCTCGACGGCTCGGGCAGCCAGTCCCGCGGCGCGGCGGTGACCCCGGCACCCCCGGCGTTCGCCCGCGGCGGCCTCGCGACCTGCGACTTCGGGCTGCTCAACACGGGGTCGGCCCGGGGAGCGCAGGCACCGTACGACACGGACACGTACCGGCTGAGCGTGTCGACGGACGCCCGCGGCTGGGAGGTCCGGCTGCCGAACGAGCTGGCGACGGCGAAGTTCGGCGGGCACGTGAAGGTCCCGGCGTACGCGAAACGCGGCCAGGGCGGCGACCTGACGGCAAGGGTGAAGCTGACGGCGACGTCGGTGAGCGACCCGTCGAAGACGGCGACGGCCAGCTGCACGGCGTTCGGCTTCTGATCCCGGCCCTCGTGAGTGGTGAGTGGGGTTGGCAGCCTCTGTGCTGTCTCAGGACCTCACAGACGGATGTGTCTCAGGACTTGCCGGACAGTTTCTGGCTGGTGAGGCGTCGGTAGCGTACCGATCGGTCTGACGTGAGCTGGCGGGCGATCGTGTCGCCGATCATGACGGTGACGCGGTCGCCTTGCCGGTGGACGGTGGCGGTGCGGCCGGTGCAGGCACGGCCCAGGACGATGGAGCAGCCGGAGAAGGCGATCACGCCGGTGGCCAGACCGGTCGGGTGGTGATGCCGCTGGGTCGGCGCGGGCCGGTGGCGGGGATGGCTTTCGGCAGGGTGTCGTAGCGTTGCCGGGGTGCCTGACCGTCCAGGCTTTGGTGGCGGCGGTGGTTGTAGACCTGCCGATACTCCTGCAGCAGTTGCGGAAGCGGGTCGAGGGTGGCAGCGGGCCGACCGCGGTGTTTGCCGGCGAAGGCCTGTTGCAGTGCGGTCCAGGTGCCGGCAGTCGTCTCGCCGGGCGTGGCGCAGGTGCCGACATCGAGGCGGGAGTGGTCGTCAGGAGCTGGTTGATGCAGGCCTTGGTGCCGTCGGCGAGGTAGTGCTCCACGCCGTCGATCTGCCGGCAGCCGTCGGGGCCGGCGTGTTCGAACCGGCGCCGGGTCTTCGGTTTCTTGCGTGGTTGCGGGGTGATCTGGCCGTGTTCGCGCAGGATGCTCTGCCCATGGACGCATGATCACCACAAACGCCCTGGTCACCCTGCGACAGGCCGGTCAGTGTCCGCGATGTCGTGAGACATCGGCTGTCGACGGGGTCCTCAGACTCGACATGGGGCTGGCGCCCTCCTTGCCGCTCACGAGGCTAGGCTTGCCCCCATGAGCGTGGTCTACGACTGCAGCAAGCGGGAGTCCCGCGCCGACGGGCTGGCGGCGGCCGCGGGCGCGGTGCGGTCGAGCAGGCTCGTCGTCCTGCCGACCGACACGGTGTACGGCATCGGCGCCGACGCGTTCGACGCGGGCGCGGTCCAGGCGCTGCTGCGCGCGAAGAACCGCGGCCCGGACATGCCGGTCGGCGTGCTCGTCGGCTCCTGGTCCACTGTGGACGGACTCGTGCTCGGCGTGCCCCCGCAGGCGCGCGCGCTCATCGAAGCCTTCTGGCCGGGTGATCTGTCCATAGTGCTCCCGCACGCGCCGAGCCTGCAGTGGAACCTCGGCGACGCGCGCGGCACCGTGATGCTGCGGATGCCGCTGCACCCGGTGGCGCTGGAGCTGCTGCGCGACGTCGGCCCGATGGCCGTCTCGAGCGCGAACGTCTCCGGCCGCCCGCCGGCCAGGACCGCGCAGGAGGCGCAGGAACAGCTCGGCGACTCCGTCGCGGTCTACCTCGACGGCGGGCCGAGCGGCACGGCGGCCGCGTCGAGCGTCGTGGACCTCACCGGCACCGAGCCGGTGGTGCTGCGCGAGGGCGCGGTGAGCAGGGCGGCCATCGCGGAGGTGCTCGGTGTGCCCGCGGAATCGCTGGCCTGAAGCCGGATCCGGCCCCGAACCGCGGCACGATAGCGTGTCGCGGGTGACCCCGACCCCGCGAGCGTGACGCACCCGTGCCGCCCACATCCGGTCTCCTCCCCATCCGGGAATACATCCTCGTCGCGCTGACCGCGACGGCCGTGACGTACCTGCTCACCGGCGTCGTGCGCCGGATCGCGATCCGCGTCGGCGCGATCGCCAACCCGCGTGCCCGCGACGTGCACGTCGCCCCGATCCCGCGGATGGGCGGGGTCGGCATCTACCTCGGCGTCGCCGGCGCGATGGGCCTGGCCCACCAGCTGCCCGCGCTGTCGCACGGCTTCGACGCCTCGTTCGACTCGGTCGGCGTGCTGCTCGCCGCCGGGGTGATCTCGCTGATCGGCGCGCTCGACGACCGGTTCGAGCTGGACGCCTGGACGAAGCTGGCCGGCCAGGTGATGTGCGCCGGGATCCTGGTCATCTTCGGGGTGCAGTGGGTGTCGTTCTGGGTGCCGTGGGGCGGCACCGGCGGCTCGTTCGGCTCGGTGCTCGTGCTCGACAAGAACCAGGGCGCGCTGCTGACCGTCGTGATGGTCGTGGTGATGGTCAACGCGATGAACTTCGTCGACGGCCTCGACGGGCTGGCCGGCGGCCTCGGCTTCATCGCGGCGGCGGCGACGTGCGCGTTCTCGCTCGGCCTGCTGGACAGCTCCGGCGGCGACGTCGGCACCTACCCGCCGGCGCTCATCGCGGCGACGCTCGCCGGCGCGTGCCTGGGTTTCCTGCCGTACAACTTCCAGCCCGCGAAGATCTTCATGGGCGACTCCGGGTCGATGATGATCGGCCTGATGCTCGCGGGCGCGACGACGTCGGCGTCCGGGCGCGTGCCCTACCCGCAGTTCAGCGGCAAGGACGCGATCGCGCTGCTGTCGCCGCTGGTGGTCGTGGCGGCGGTGCTGTTCGTGCCGCTGCTGGACCTGATCATGGCCGTGGTGCGCCGCACCCGCCGCGGCGAGAGCCCGTTCGCGGCCGACAAGATGCACCTGCACCACCGGCTGCTGGAGATCGGGCACTCCCAGCGCCGGGCGGTGCTGCTGATCTACCTGTGGGCGGGCATCCTCGCGTTCGGCGCGGTCTCGGTCACCCTGTTCGACGACGCCGCGGCGCTGTGGATCATCGGGGCCGGCCTGGTGTTCGCGGTGGTGGTGTCGATCATCCCGCGGCTGCGCTCGCGCAACCAGCCCGGAACCTGACCGGCCGGGTTCTCTACACTCGGTGGCTGAACCGAGCAGGGAGCCAGCCGTGAGCGAGACCGAAACCGAAGCGCAGGAGAACCCGCACGCCAAGGTGGTGCTGGAGGCCGCCCGCGCGATGACGAAGGCTTCGCTGCTGATCACCCCGCCCGCGGTCGTCGTCTGCATCGCCCTCTTCAGTGTCCTTTTCGGCCTGCCCGGCTTCCTCGGCTCGCTCGTCGGCGGCGTGCTCGCCATGCTGGCGTCGCTGTCCACGCTCGGCCTGATGAAGTTCAGCGCGGGCCAGGACCCGATGTTCGTCATGGTGATCGCGCTCGGCGGGTACGTCGTGAAGGTCGTGCTGCTGTTCGGGGCGCTGACGCTGCTGAAGGGCGTCACCGCGCTGCACCCGCTGTCGCTCGGCATCACCATGATCGTGGCCATCCTGCTGGCCGCCGCGGCCGAATTCGCGGCCTTCCGCAAGACCAAGATCCCGACGATCATCCCGTCCTGACGCTGTCCGTTTTGCCGTGGACTTCCGTTACGGACGGTGAACCGGGCCGCGGCCGGCGGGGTGTGACCGGGAGCACAGGCGCGCGTTCCGGAAAACCGTCCCGGGCCTGCCGCCTGCGCCGTTGCCGAACCGGTCCCGGCCCGCTGCGGACCTGGGTCCCGGGACCACCCGGGACCTAAGTCCTGGGCTGATCGGTTGGTATGGAGTACGCCTGTACGGCACTGATTGACCTGCTGGTATGGTCCGCGTCAAGGGTGGCGGCCTCGGCCGCGCACTCCCTAAGACGAACCGCGATCAGCAGTGTGGCGACCGACTGGTTCCGCCTCTTCCGCCGCTGGTCCGAAGTAGACCGCAGGGCAGTGTTCACGCGAGAGAACCCCGTGTGCAGAACGTGAAGGCGTGTTCTGCGCACGGTGGGGTAGCCGCCTCCGGCGTCCCGATACGTATCGGGTACGTTAAGTCCAGATCGTGACGATTCCCCCGGCGGAGTGAACGCCGGCCGGGAGAACCGGAAGGAGCCCAGTGGGCGCGCTGGTATTGGCCGAGGGAGCGGTGTTTTCGCCGCCCGGCGCCGAAAGCTTCGAGTTGCCGCCGTTGTTCGGCGCGGTCACCAAGCCGATGCTGCTCGTCGTGCTCTCGGTGGTCATCATCGCGACGTACTTCCTGCTGGCGACCCGCAAGCTCAAGGTCGTGCCGAGCAAGGGGCAGTTCGTCGCGGAGTCGATCTACAACTTCAGCCGCAACAACATCGCGCGCGAGCAGATCGGCTCACACGACTTCAAGCGGTTCGTGCCGCTCATCTTCACGTTGTTCACCTTCATCCTGGTGAACAACCTCTACGGGATCATCCCCGTCCTGCAGTTCCCGACCATGGCGCGGTTCGGCTTCCCGATCGCGCTGTCGGTGCTCGTCGTCTACCCGGTGTACCACTACGTCGGGTTCAAGCGGCACGGTTTCGGCGGCTACTTCAAGAAGGAACTGGCCCCGCCGGGCGTCCCGGCCGCGGTGCTGCCGCTGTTCGCGCTGATCGAGTTCGCGGAGAAGTTCTTCCTCAACCCGCTCACGCTCGCCATCCGTGTTTTCGCCGCCATGTTCGCGGGTCACCTGATCCTGGCGGTGTTCACCCTCGGCGGCACCTTCCTGCTGACCGAGACGTCGAGCTGGGCGCTGAAGCCGGTTTCGCTGGTGGCCTGGATCGTGGCCATCGGCATGACGTTCCTCGAGGCCTTCATCCAGGTGCTGCAGGCCTACATCTTCGCCCTGCTGTCGGCCGGGTACATCGGCGCCGCGCTGGCGTCGGAGCACTGAGAACACAAGCCCCCGATCCACGCGAGCGCGTGGACCGAAGTGAAGGGAAACGCACGTGAGCAACATCGTTCTGGCCGAGGCCGCGACGCAGGCTGTCAACATCAACCCGGGTCTCGCCGCCATCGGCTACGGCCTGGGCGCGATCGGCCCCGGTATCGGTGTGGGTCTGATCTTCGCCGCCGTCATCAACGGCACCGCGCGTCAGCCGGAGGCGCAGGGCAAGCTGCAGGGCATCGGCTTCTCGACCTTCGTCCTGACCGAGGTGCTCGCCCTGATCGGCATCGTCATCTACTTCATCGCCTCCGCCGCCTGAGTCCTCGGCTCATCGCTTAAGGAGACGCCGTGCTGAACAGTGCCATGCTCCTCGCCGCAGAGGAAAAGGTGCACAACCCGATCATCCCCGACATCTCGGAGCTGATCCTCGGCATCGTCGCCTTCCTGATCCTGCTGTTCATCCTCAAGAAGTACGTCGTCCCTCGCTTCGAGGCCGCGTACGAAGAGCGTGCGCAGAAGATCGAGGGCGGCATCGAGAAGGCCGAGAAGGCCCAGGCCGAAGCCGAAGAGGCGCTGGCCAAGTACCGGGCCCAGCTGCAGGAGGCCCGCACCGAGGCCGCGAAGATCCGCGACGACGCCCGGCTCGAAGCCGAGCAGATCAAGGCGGAGCTGCGGGCCGAGGCCGAGGCCGAGTCGCAGCGGATCGTCGCGCAGGGCCAGGCCCAGCTGCAGGCCCAGAAGGCGCAGATCATCGCCGAGCTGCGGGCCGACATGGGCCGCAACGCGGTCGAGCTGGCCAGCCGGATCGTCGGCGAGTCGCTCGAGGACGAGGCGCGCCGCCGCGGCACCGTCGACCGGTTCCTGGCGGAGCTGGAGTCCGCCGGGGCCTCCAACGGAGCGGGGAAGTAACCAGAATGACGCTGCATGCTGCGAGCCGTGAAGCGCTCGGCCTCGCCGAGGAACGCCTCGGCGAGGTTCTGGCCGACGCGGGTGCCGACGCGGCCACGGTCGGCGACGAGCTGCTCTCGGTCGTCGACCTGCTGGACCGGGAAATCGGCCTGCGCCGGGCGGTGAGCGACGCCTCGACGACGTCGGAGGCGCGCACCGCGCTGGTGCGCCGGCTGTTCGACGGCAAGCTGTCCGAACCGGCCCTGAAGGTCCTCGACACCGTGGCGGGCAGCCGCTGGTCCAGTCCCCGTGAGCTGACCGACGGGCTCGAGTCGCTCGGCCGCTCGGCCCTGCTCACCGCGGCGGAGAAGACCGGGAACGTCGACACCGTCGAGTCCCAGCTCTTCCAGGTCGCGCGCGTCGTGGCCAACCACCCGGAGCTCGAGGCCGCGCTGTCGGACCTGACCGGGCCCGCCGACGCCAAGCGCACGCTGGTGCGCGGGCTGTTCGCCGACAAGGTGGACGTGGTCACCGAGACCCTCGTCGAGCAGGTCGTCCGCCGGGCCAAGGGCCGCGGCGTCGGCGTCGGGCTCGACAAGCTGGTCAAGCTGGCCGCGGAACGCCGTGAGCGCTCGGTCGCGTACGTGACCAGCGCGAACGCCCTGACCGACGAGCAGACCGCCCAGCTGGGCGCGAAGCTCAACGACCTCTACGGGCGGCCGATCGCGCTGCACGTCGAGGTCGACCCGCGGCTCGGCGGCGGGCTCGTCGTCCGCGTCGGCGACGAGGTCATCGACGGGAGCGCGGCGGGTCAGCTGGCGGCGCTGCGCAGGCGGCTGGCCCGGGCATAGCCCCAGGTCACACAAGACTTTGCATACTGGCAAGAACGAAGCGAGAGCGGGAAAGACATGGCCGAGCTGACGATCTCCTCGGATGAGATCCGTAGCGCGATCGAGAACTACGTCTCGAGTTACGCCCCGGACGTGAGCCGGGAAGAAGTTGGCGTCGTGATCGACGCGGGTGACGGCATCGCCCACGTCGAGGGCCTCCCCTCGGCCATGGCCAACGAGCTGCTCGAGTTCCCCGGCGGCGTCCTGGGCGTCGCCCTGAACCTGGACGCGCGGTCCATCGGTGCCGCGATCCTCGGTGACTTCGAGAGCATCGAAGAGGGCCAGCAGGTCAAGCGCACCGGCCAGGTCCTGTCGGTGCCGGTCGGCGACGGCTACCTCGGCCGTGTCGTCAACCCGCTGGGCCAGCCGATCGACGGCCTCGGCGACATCGAGACCACCACCCGCCGCGCCCTGGAGCTCAAGGCCGCCTCGGTGGTCGAGCGCCAGCCGGTGTCGGAGCCGCTGCAGACCGGCATCACCGCCATCGACGCGATGACCCCGATCGGCCGCGGCCAGCGCCAGCTGATCATCGGTGACCGCAAGACGGGCAAGACCGCCGTCGCCGTGGACACGATCATCAACCAGAAGGCCAACTGGGAGACCGGCGACCCGAAGAAGCAGGTCCGCTGCATCTACGTCGCGGTCGGCCAGAAGGGCTCCACGATCGCCTCGGTCAAGAAGTCCCTCGAGGACGCCGGCGCGCTGGAGTACACCACCATCGTCGCGGCCCCCGCGTCCGACTCGGCCGGCTTCAAGTGGATCGCGCCGTACACCGGCTCGGCCATCGGCCAGCACTGGATGTACGAGGGCAAGCACGTCCTCATCGTGTTCGACGACCTCACCAAGCAGGCCGACGCCTACCGCGCGATCTCGCTGCTGCTGCGCCGCCCGCCGGGCCGCGAGGCGTTCCCCGGCGACGTCTTCTACTTGCACTCCCGCCTGCTGGAGCGCTGCGCGAAGCTGTCGGACGAGCTGGGCGGCGGTTCGCTGACCGGCCTGCCGATCATCGAGACCAAGGCGAACGACGTGTCGGCCTACATCCCGACGAACGTCATCTCGATCACCGACGGTCAGTGCTTCTTCCAGTCCGACCTGTTCAACTCGGGCCAGCGCCCGGCCATCGACGTGGGTATCTCGGTCTCCCGCGTGGGTGGTGCCGCGCAGGTCAAGGCGATGAAGTCGGTCTCCGGTTCGCTCCGGATCGACCTGTCGCAGTACCGCGAGCTGGAGGCCTTCGCGGCTTTCGCCTCGGACCTCGACGACGCCTCGAAGGCGCAGCTCGAGCGTGGTGCCCGGCTGTACGAGGTGCTCAAGCAGCCGCAGTACTCGCCGATCCCGGTCGAGGAGCAGGTCGCCACGGTGTACCTGGGCACGAACGGCCACTACGACTCGGTCCCGGTCGAGGACGTGCGCCGCTTCAACCACGAGTTCATCGAGTCGGCCCGCCGCAAGCACGCCGACGTGCTGGGCGCGATCCGCGACACCGGCAAGTTCGAGGACGAGACGGCCGACCGGCTGGTCGCCGCGGTGAACGAGTTCAAGAAGGAGTTCACGACCTCCGAGGGCAAGCCGCTCGAGGAGAACGCGGACGCCATGGACGCCGACAAGGTCGGGCACGAGACCGTCAAGGTCAACAAGCCCGCGCCGAAGAAGTGAGCTGGTAGCTCATGGCCGCACAACTCCGGGAACTCCGGTCGCGCATCAAGGCGACCAAGTCGATCGGCAAGATCACCAAGGCGATGGAGCTCATCGCCACCGCGCGCATCACGAAGGCGCGGGCGCGGGTCGCCGCTTCCCGGCCGTACGCCGACGAGATCACCAAGGTGCTCTCGGCGCTGGCCGGCGCGGCCACCAACCTCGACCACCCGCTGCTGGTCGAGCGCCCGAACCCGAAGCGGGCCGCCGTCCTGGTCGTGACCAGTGACAAGGGCCAGTGCGGTGGCTACAACTCCAACGTGCTCCGCGCGACGGAAGAGCTGCTCACCCTGCTCCGCGAAGAGGGCAAGGAGCCGCAGGTCTACGTCACCGGGAACAAGGGGCTGAACTACTACCGGTTCCGCAACCGCCCGGTCGAGGACAGCTGGACGGGCTTCTCCGACCAGCCGGGCTACGCGAACGCGGCGGCGGCCGGGGAGGCCCTGGTCGAGTCGTTCATGCTCGGCGCGGACGACGCGCACGGCAACGGTGACGGCATCTCGGGTGTCGACGAGATCCACATCGTCTACACCGAGTTCGTCTCGATGCTGACGCAGCGGCCGACCGCCAAGCGCGTCGCGCCGCTCGAGGTCGAGTACGCGGACGGCGAAGAGGAGCCGAAGCCCTCCGGCGAGCTGCTCCCCAGCTACGAGTTCGAGCCGAGTGCCGACAAGCTGCTGGACTCGCTCCTGCCGAAGTACATCAACACGCGGATCTACGCCGCGCTGCTGGAGTCGGCGGCTTCGGAGCTGGCCGCCCGCCGGACGGCGATGAAGTCGGCGTCGGACAACGCGAACGAACTGGTGAACACGCTGACGCGGGAGGCGAACCAGGCCCGCCAGGCGCAGATCACCCAGGAGATCTCCGAAATCGTCGGTGGCGCGAACGCGCTCACCGCAGCAGGAAGTGATGACTGATGACCAGTACTGAAGCCCCGCGCGCCAAGGGGCGCATCGTCTCGGTGACCGGGCCGGTCGTCGACGTCGAGTTCCCGCGCGGTTCCGTTCCCGACCAGTTCAACGCGCTCAAGGTCGACATCGAGTTCGAGCAGCTGCGCAAGACGGTGACCCTCGAGGTCGCCAGCCACCTGGGTGACAACCTCGTCCGCACCATCTCCCTGCAGCCGCAGGACGGCCTGGTGCGCGGCGCCGAGGTCACCGACACCGGCGGCCCGATCACGGTCCCGGTCGGCGACAAGGTCAAGGGCCACGTCTACAACGCCCTCGGCGAGTGCCTCGACGAGCCCGGCTACGGCGAGGACCTCGAGCGCTGGGGCATCCACCGCAACCCGCCGCCCTTCGACCAGCTCGAGGGCAAGACGGAGATGCTGGAGACCGGCCTCAAGGTCGTCGACCTGCTGACCCCGTACGTCCAGGGTGGCAAGATCGGCCTGTTCGGCGGTGCCGGCGTCGGCAAGACGGTGCTCATCAAGGAGATGATCACCCGCGTCGCCCGGAACTTCGGTGGTACCTCGGTGTTCGCCGGCGTCGGCGAGCGCACCCGCGAGGGCAACGACCTGTTCCTGGAGATGTCCGAGGACGGCGTCATCAACGACACCGCCCTGGTCTTCGGCCAGATGGACGAGCCGCCGGGCACGCGCATGCGCGTCGCGCTGTCCGCGCTGACCATGGCGGAGTACTTCCGCGACGTCCAGAACCAGGACGTGCTGCTGTTCATCGACAACATCTTCCGGTTCACCCAGGCGGGTTCCGAGGTGTCGACCCTGCTGGGCCGCATGCCGTCGGCCGTGGGTTACCAGCCGACGCTGGCCGACGAGATGGGTCAGCTGCAGGAGCGGATCACCTCGACCCGGGGCCGGTCGATCACCTCGATGCAGGCGATCTACGTCCCCGCGGACGACTACACCGACCCGGCTCCGGCGACGACGTTCGCCCACCTGGACGCCACCACCGAGCTCTCCCGGTCGGTGTTCCAGAAGGGCATCTTCCCGGCGGTGGACCCGCTGGCGTCGACGTCGACGATCCTCGACCCGTCCATCGTCGGCGAGGACCACTACCGCGTCGCCTCCGAGGTCATCCGGATCCTGCAGAAGTACAAGGAGCTGCAGGACATCATCGCGATCCTCGGTATGGACGAGCTCTCGGAAGAGGACAAGCTGACCGTTCAGCGCGCGCGCCGCATCGAGCGGTTCCTGTCGCAGAACATGCTGGTCGCGGAGGCCTTCACCGGTCAGCCGGGCTCGACGGTGCCGCTGTCGGAGACGATCGAGTCGTTCGACCGCATCACCAAGGGTGACTTCGACCACTACCCGGAGCAGGCGTTCCTGGGCATCGGTGGCCTCGAGGACCTCGAGAAGAAGTACAAGGAAATCACCAAGAAGTGAGTTTCCGGGTGCGGCGGGGGCGGTGTCCTATGTGGACTCAGGCCCCCGCCGTTCGCCTATTCGAATCGAATCCGCCTCCGCGGGAAGAAGTACGTCGGCGGGGCTTGAGTCAGACCTATTACACTCGGGAGTAACACCCCGAGCTAAGGAGTGCTACGTGGCTGAGATGTCCGTGGAGCTGGTGGCCGTCGAGCGCCGTCTCTGGTCGGGTACCGCCACTTTCGTGGTGGCCCAGACCACCGAGGGTGAGATCGGCATCATGGCCGGCCACGAACCCGTGCTCGGGCAGCTCGTCGAGGGTGGCGTGGTCAAGGTGACGACCACCGACGGCGAGACGGTCTGCGCGGCCGTGCACGGGGGGTTCCTCTCCGTGACCGGCACGGGCGTCAGCATCCTCGCCGAGAGCGCCGAGCTGTCCGACGAGATCGACGTCGACGCGGCGAAGGCGGCACTGAGCGCCGACGACGAGACCGAGCGGACGAGGGCCTCGGCCCAGCTCCGCGCGGCAGGTCAGTCGGCCTGAGCGGGAGACGGGCAGGAGCCGGGCCGTGAAGATCACCGTGGTCGTCATCGGGCTCCTGGCCGTGCTCGCCGTGCTGGCGGCCTGGTACGGCCAGCGGTGGTTCCGCATGCGCCGCGGTGGTGGCGTGAGCGTCGCGCTGCGGTGGCGCCCGGACAACGCGCGCGCCGGCTGGCACCTGGGGCTCGGCCGCTACGAAGGCGACGAGTTCGTCTGGTACCGGGTGTGGAGCCTGCGGACCGGCCCGGACCGCGTCTTCCAGCGCGAAAGCATGCAGATCGCCGACCGGCGCGACCCCTCCGGCAGCGAGGCGTACGCGGTCCCCGAGGGGGCGACGGTGCTGCGCTGCGAGTCGGAGACCCAGGAGCCGATCGAGATCGCGATGGGGCCGGGCGCGCTCACCGGGTTCCTCTCCTGGCTGGAGTCCGCTCCGCCGGGGCGGCGCCTCCCGCGCGCGTCCTGACGCTGTCTCGAACCGAGACAGCCGGGAACCGTCCTCAGGGCCTACGGTGGAGGCCATGATCCTCATCGTGGTCAAGTTCCCGGTCAAGCCCGAGTACGCGGACTCCTGGCCGGACATCGTCGCGGACTTCACCCGCAACACGCGCGCAGAAGCGGGCAACAAGTTCTTCGAGTGGTCCCGCAGCCTCGAGGACGAGAACACATACGTGCTGGTGGAGGGCTTCGAAGGCCAGGACGCCGCCGTCGCGCACGTCAGCTCCGAGCACTTCAAGACGGCCGTCGCGACGCTGGGCGCCTACATCTCCGGCCACCCGCAGATCATCAACGTGCAGGACGCCTCGGACTGGGGCCCGATGGCCGAGATCGCGCCACACTAAACTCGCGGGGGTGACCCTCGTCGAGATCCCCGGCTCCAAGTCCGTCACCGCCCGTGGCCTGTTCCTCGCCGCGGCCGCGCACGGGACCACCACGCTCGGCCGTCCGCTGCACTCGGACGACACCGAGGGCTTCGCCGAGGGCCTGGTCAAGCTCGGGTACCGCGTCGACCGGCAGCCGGGCGCGTGGACGATCGAGGGCCGCCCGTCCGGGCCCGGCGTCGCCGAAGCGGACGTCTTCTGCCGCGACGGTGCCACGACGGCCCGGTTCCTGCCCGCGCTCGCCGCGGCCGGCACCGGGACGTTCCACTTCGACGCGTCCGAGCAGATGCGCCGCCGCCCGCTGGGGCCGCTGACCGACGCGCTGCGGGAACTGGGCGTCGACCTGACCTTCGAGGGCGAGCCGGGCCACCACCCGCTGACGGTCCGCGCGAACGGCATCAAGGGCGGGTCCCTCACCCTGGACGCGGGGCTGTCGTCGCAGTTCCTGACGGCGTTGCTGCTGGTCGCGCCGCTGACCGCGGAGGGCCTGCGGATCACGGTGACCGATCTCGTGTCGGTGCCGTACGTCGAGATCACCCTCGAGATGATGCGCCGCTTCGGCGTGGAGGTCCGCCGGGAGGGGAAGACGTTCGTGGTGCCGCCGCAGCCGTACCAGGCGTGCGAGTACCCGGTGGAGCCGGACGCGTCGACGGCGAGCTACTTCCTGGCCGCGGCGGCGGTCACGGGCCGGACGGTGACCATCCCCGGCCTCGGTTCGGACGCCCTGCAGGGCGACGTCCGGTTCGCCGACGTGCTGCGCGAGATGGGCGCGCACGTTGAGCTGGGCCCGGACTCGGTGACGGTGGCGGGCCCGTCCGGCGGCCTGCGCGGCATCACGGTCAACATGCGCGACATTTCGGACACGGTCCCGACCCTGGCGGCGATCGCGCCGTTCGCTTCGGGGCCGGTGCGCATCGAGGACGTGTACAACACGCGCATCAAGGAGTGCGACCGCCTGGACGCCTGCGAGGAGAACCTGCGCGCGCTCGGAGTGCCGGTGGAGACGGGCCGCGACTGGATCGAGATCCGGCCGGGAACGCCGACGGGCGCCCTGGTGAAGTGCCGCCGCGACCACCGGATCGCGATGGCGTTCAGCATCACGGGCTTGCGCACGCCGGGTATCACGCTGGACGATCCGGAGTGCGTGAAGAAGACGTTCCCCGGCTTCCACCAGGCGCTGGGGGTCCTGCGGCAGAGCTGGGGGATCTGATGGCCGAGGAGAACCGCTTCGCGAAGCTGCCGGAGCGCGTGAAGCCGGAGCAGATGGTCACGACCCAGCCCGTGGACCCGGCCTTCGACGGCACTCCGGAGGTCGACCTGGAACGCTACTGGGCGGCCCACGAGCAGGGTTAGGACTGCCCGCCCGGCTGCCAGAGCACGTCGCCGTCCGGGTTCGCCAGCCGGGCCAGGATGAACAGCAGGTCCGACAGGCGGTTCAGGTACTTCACCGCCACCGGGTTCGTCGTCTCCGGCTCCGCCTCGTGCAATGCCCACGCCGAGCGCTCCGCCCGGCGCGCCACCGTCCTCGCCTGGTGCAGGAACGCCGCTCCCGGGGTGCCACCCGGCAGGATGAACGACGTCAGCTTCGGCAGCCGCTCGTTGAACTCGTCGCACCAGCCCTCCAGCCGGGCGACGTAGTCCTCCGTGATCCGCAGCGGGGGGTACGGCGGGTCGTCCGAAACGGGCAGGCAGAGGTCCGCGCCGACGTCGAACAGGTCGTTCTGCACGCGGCGCAGCACGTTCGCGACTTCCGCCGGCAGCCCGCCGACCGCGATCGCCAGGCCCAGCACCGAATTCGTCTCGTCCGTGTCCGCGTACGCGCCCAGCCGCGGGGACGTCTTCGGCACGCGGGAACCGTCGCCGAGCGCGGTCGTGCCGTTGTCCCCGACCTTCGTGTAGACGCGGTTGATGCGAACGACCATGAACCCACCATAGCGGCCCCCGCCCGGGCCGAATCGGGGCGAGAGGGCATGATTGGCGGCCATGAGCGAGCACTTCGACGTGCATGGCGGAGCCCGGCTGGTCGGCGAGGTCGACGTGGTCGGCGCGAAGAACAGCGTGCTGAAGCTGATGGCCGCCGCCCTCCTCGCGGAGGGCACCACGACCATCACGAACTGCCCGCAGATCCTGGACGTCCCGCTGATGGCCGACGTGCTGCGCAGCGTCGGCTGCGAGGTCGTCATCGAGGGCGACACCGCCACCATCACGACGCCGGCCGAGCTGTCGCACCGCGCGGACTCGCCGGCGATGGGCAAGCTGCGCGCGTCCGTCTGCGTGCTGGGCCCGCTGGTCGGGCGGCTGAAGCAGGCCGTCGTGGCACTGCCCGGCGGCGACGCGATCGGGTCGCGGCCGCTGGACATGCACCAGAACGGCCTGCGCAAGCTGGGCGCGACGAGCACGATCGAGCACGGCTGCGTCGTCGCGAAGGCCGAGACGCTGGTCGGCGCCCAGATCTGGCTGGACTTCCCGAGCGTCGGCGCCACCGAGAACATCCTGATGGCGGCCGTGCTGGCCGAGGGCACCACGGTGATCGACAACGCCGCGCGCGAGCCGGAGATCGCCGACATCTGCACGATGCTCACCGAGATGGGCGCGAAGATCGAGGGCGCCGGGACGTCGACGCTGACCGTGCACGGCGTCGAGAAGCTGTACCCGACCGAGCACCGCGTGATCGGCGACCGGATCGTGGGCGCGACCTGGGCGTTCGCCGCCTCGATGACTCGCGGCGACATCACCGTCCGCGGCGTCAACCCGCACCACCTCGACCTGGTGCTGAACAAGCTGCAGCTGGCCGGCGCGGAGGTCGAGACGTTCGGTGACAAGGGCTTCCGCGTGGTCCAGGCGGACCGCCCGAAGGCGGTCGACTGGGTGACGCTGCCGTACCCCGGGTTCGCCACCGACCTGCAGCCGTTCGCGGTGGCGCTCTCGGCGGTGTCGGAGGGCACGTCGATGATCACGGAGAACGTCTACGAGGCGCGCTTCCGCTTCATCGAGGAGATGGTCCGGTTGTCGGGCGACGCCCGCACGGACGGCCACCACGCGGTGGTCCGCGGTGTCGAGAAGCTGTCGAGCGCGCCGGTCTGGGCGTCCGACATCCGCGCGGGCGCGGGGCTGGTGCTGGCGGGCCTGTGCGCGGACGGTGTCACCGAGGTCTGGGACGTCTTCCACATCGACCGCGGCTACCCGCACTTCGTGGAGAACCTCAACCGCCTCGGCGCCCGCATCGAGCGGGTCAGCGGCGAGCCGGACCGCAAGTGAGTCAGGCGTCCTGCGCGCCCAGCGCGCGCAGGGCGTAGGCCACCAGCCGGTCGACGTAGTCGGGGCCCGGTGGCGCCTGCCGGACCACCAGCCGCCAGTAGATCGGCGCGGCCAGCGCGTCCAGCGCCATCTCGAGGTCCAGGTCCCCGGGCAGCTCGCCGCGCGCGATCGCCCGGCGCAGCATCACCTCGCCGGCTTCCCGCCGGGTCGCGCCGATGTACTCGCGCGCGGTCCGGCTCCACTCGGGGTTCCGCGCCGACTCGGCGACCAGGTCCGGCAGGATGCGCGAGAACATCGGGTGGGTCAGCCAGCCGATCAGCGCGTGCATCGTTTCCCGCAGGTCGCCGCGCAATGAACCGGTGTCGGCTTCGGCCGCGCGGGACACGCTGAACTCCGTCACGACCGCGTCGACCATCTCCTGCTTCGAGCGCCACCGCCGGTAGAGCGCGCTCTTGCCGACGCCGGCGCGTTTCGCCACGGCCTCCATCGACAGCCGTCCGTAGCCCTGCTCGGCGAGCTCCTGCAGAACCGCGTCGGTGATCGCCTGCGTGACCTCGGGCTGGAGGACCGCCGCGCCGGTGGGGGTGCGTGCCATGGCCGCAGTCTAGCGGGTGGACGAGACGGTACCGTCCCGTCTAGTCTATCGTCGGGACGGTACCGTACCGTCCAATCGTCGAAGGAGCTGCCGATGCGACCACGCGACCTCGTCGAGCGCGGCCTGGCCCTGCTGCTGGAGCACGACATGGCCGGGTTCGCCGGGCTGTGGGCCGAGGACGGCGTCCTCGAGTTCCCCTTCGCCGGGCCCGGCTACCCGCCGCGCGTCGAAGGACGCGACGCGATCCGCGAGTACCTGCGGGACTACCCGAACGTGCTCGACGTCCGTGCGATCACCGCGAAGACCCTGCACGAGACCGCCGACCCGGCCGTGATCGTCGGGGAGTTCACCGTCGCCGGTGTCGTCGTGGCGACGCAGCAGCCGTACGAGCTGTCGTACGTCGCCGTGATCACCGTCGAGAACGGCGAAATCCGGCACTACCGCGATTACTGGAGCCCGCTCGCCGCCGCCGAGATCCTGGGCGGCGCCGATGAGCTGCTGGCGGCCTTCACCGGTGGCGACCGTGGCTGAAGTCCTGGTCATCGGCGGTACCGGCACGACCGGCGGCCGGGTCGTGGCGGGGCTGCGCGCGAACGGCGTCACCGCACGGGCCGCGACCCGCAAGCCGGGCGAGCCCGGTCAGGTCCGGTTCGACTGGACCGACCGGGCGACCCACGCCGACGCGGTGCGCGGCTGTTCCGCGGTGTACCTGCTGGCTCCCGTCGGGGAGGCCGATCCCGCGCGGCTGGTCGAGCCCTTCCTGCGGGACGCGCTGGCCGCGGGCGTGCGCCGGGTCGTCCTGCTCGGCTCGTCGGCCGTCACCGCCGAGACGCCCGGCCTGGGCGGGCTGTCGCGGCTGGTGCGCGCGGCGCCGGAGTGGGCGGTGCTGCGGCCGTCGTGGTTCATGCAGAACTTCACCGGTGCGCACCCGGTCGCCCAGGGGGTGCGGGACGGCGAGATCGTCACCGCGACCGGCGACGGCCGCGTCGCGTTCGTCGACGCCGGCGACATCGCGGCGGTCGCGGTCCGCGCGCTGACCGACCCCGAACCGCACAACACCGAACACGTCCTGACCGGTCCGTCGGCCTTGAGCTACGCCGAGGCCGCTTCGGTCGTTTCCGCGCGTCTCGGACGTCCGGTGCGCCACCGCGCGGTCAGCACCGCCGAGCTCACCGCGCGGCTGGCGGCCTCCGGGATGCCGGCGGACTTCGCCGCCGTCCTCGCCGCGCTCGACGAAGACATCCGCCGCGGTGCCGAAGACCGCGTCACCCCGGCCGTCGAGCAGGTCACCGGGCGGCCCGCCCGCGCGTTCGCGACTTTCGTGGAGGAAGAAATCCGATGAAGCAGCTCCTGTTCGAAGACGACCCCCAGTTCTGGTTCGAGACGCTGCGCCTGTTCGGCCAGGCGGCCTACGGCGGTGCCGACTTCGGCGAAGTGCTCGCCGCCGCGTCGACCGTGACGGCGGGCGACTACGACAGCTGGCACGACGCCTACCGCGGCCTGGCCGACCGGCTCTACGCCGAAGCGGCCGACGCGGGCCCGGTGACCGCGCGAGATCTGCTGCTGCGCGCGTCGACGTACTACTTCTCGGCGGGGTTCTTCCTCCACGGCGACCCGGCGGACCCGCGGATCGCGGCGGCCTACGACCGCAGTGTCGAGTGCTTCCGGCGCGCGGGTGTCGCGGAACCGGTCGAGATCCCTTACGAGGGCACGGTTTTGCGCGGCTACCTCTATCGCGCCTCGGGCGACGGGCCGAAGCCGGTGCTGATCATGCACAGCGGGTTCGACGGCAGTGCCGAGGAACTGCACTTCATGGGCGCGGCCGCGGGCGTCGAGCGCGGCTACCACGTCCTGACGTTCGACGGTCCCGGGCAGCCGGGCGCGATCCGGCACGAGAAGCTCGTGTTCCGCCCGGACTGGGAGCACGTCGTCACGCCGGTGGTGGACCACGTGCTGGGCCTCGACGGTGTCGACCCGGCCCGGATCGCGCTGCTGGGTGTCAGTCTCGGTGGCGTCCTGGCCCCGCGGGCGGCGGCGTTCGAGCGGCGGCTGGCGGCGGTCGTCGCGGTCGACGGCGTCTACGACGCGGGTGCCGCGGTGACCGGCCTGCTGCCTTGGGACCGCGCGGAGATCGTCCGCCGGGCCCGTGCCGAGCACGACGAGGAGTTCGACGCGCTGCTGCTCGCCGGACGCCAGGCCAGCTCCACGCTGCGGTGGGCGTGCGATCACGGCCGATACGCCATGGGCGCGGCGACCGACCGCGAGTTCGTCGCGAAGTACCTCGAGTACACGCTCGAAGACGGCGTCGCGGAGAAGATCACGTGCCCGACGCTGGTCTGCGAAGCGGCGGACGACCTGTTCTTCGGCGGTGCCGCGGAAACCGAGCCGCGCCGGTTGTACGCACACCTGAAGGCGCCCAAGACGTTGCTGACGTTCACCGCGGAGGAGGGCGCCGACGCCCACTGCCACGTCGGCGCCCTGCGGCTCGCGGCCGGCCGGATCTACGACTGGCTGGACCGCACGCTGTAGGCGTCGGCCGACGGCCGCGGATGCGGTGCACGCCCGCGACGATGCGCAGCAGCGACTCGGCGAGCGTCCACTCCGGGGTGAGGAATGGCGGCAGCATCGTCTTCGTCACCTTGAAGTGGGCTGGGGCCGCCCGCGCCAGGTGGCGATCAGCACGAGCACGACGAAAGCACGTGCGCGCCACAAGCTCCCCAGGTCTTGAATCCCGACTAGGACTCCAGGGCCAGTGCCGCGCCGAATCCCAGCAGCGCGGTGCCCGTCGCGCCGTCCAGCATCCGCCGGACCCGGCGGCGCTGCAGCCACGCGCGCACCCGGTGCACGAACAACAGCAGCAGCACCTGCCACACGACGCCGAGCGCCGCGACCGTGTACGCCAGCAGCAGCGACTCGGCCAACGTCGACGACGGCGTGAGGAACTGCGGCAGCACCGACAGGTACAGCACGATCACCTTCGGGTTGGTGATGTTGGACAGGAACCCTTCGCGGAACCGGCGTCCCCGCGCCGCGCGGGCGCGCCGGACGTCGTCCAGGGCCGCGTAGTCCCCGCGCCACGCGCCGCGCAGTGCCTGGATGCCCAGGAACACCAGGTACGCCGCGCCGAGCCACTTCACCGTCTCGAACAGCGGCTGGTACCGGGTGATCACCGCGCCCAGGCCGAGTGCCGCGGCCGTGCCCTGCAGGAAGTTGGCGACGGTGATGCCCGCGCACGCCCAGCCGCCACCGCGCGGGCCGCCGGTCAGGGCGTTCTTCAGCACCACCATCGTGTCCGGGCCGGGCATCATCGCCAGGAACGCCATCATCCCGGCGAACCCCAGGTACGTGCTCCAGGTCATCAGGACTCCAGTGCGAGCGCGGCGCCGAAGCCGACCAGCGCGGTGCCGGTGACGCCGTCGAGCGTCCGGCGCACCCGGCGGCGGCCCAGCCAGGCGCGGACGCGGTGCACGAACAGCAGCAGCGCCAGCAGCCACAGCCCGCCGAGCACGGCGACCGTGTAGGCCAGCACCAGGGAGTCCGCGACGCTCGACTTGGCCGTCAGGAACTGCGGCAGCACGGAAAGGTAGAGCACCAGCACCTTCGGGTTGGTGACGTTGGAGAGGAAGCCCTCGCGGAACCGCCGGAAACCCCCGCCGCGCCGGCGCTGGACCTGCTCGACGACGTCGTACTTGCCGCGGAACGCGCCGCGCAGCGCCTGGACACCGAGGAAGACGAGGTAGGCCGCGCCGACCCACTTGAGCGCGAGGAACACCGGCTGCGACCGCGCGATCAAGACGCCGAGGCCGAGCGCCGCGGCGGTGCCCTGCAGGGCGTTGCCGGTGAAGATGCCGAGCGAGGCGAGCAGCCCGCCGCGGAACCCGCCGGAGAGCGCGTTCTTCAGCATCACCATCGTGTCCGGGCCCGGCGCGAGCACGATCAGGACCACGATGACCAGGTAACTCCCGTACACACTCCACGTCACGGTTACCCAAGCTAACCGACGCGGGCGGGTCGGGTCTCGCGGTTTTCCGTCACAGCGCTGCGCGCTCGGGGCTCGGCGCGGACCGGCCCGGCGGAGTAGTGTTCGGCCATGTCAGCAGGCGAAATCGATCTTCTCCCCGGCGAGCGCGTGCTCTGGGCGGGGGAGCCGGTCCAGCGCCCGCTCTACGTAGCCGCGGACGGCGTCGTCGCCCCGGCGGGACTCGTCCTCGCCGTCGCCGCGTCGTGGTTCCTCTTCGCGAAGCAGCCGGCCGGTGCGGCCATGGCCGGAACGGTCGTGGTCCTGGTGATCGGGCTCTACGGCGCGGCCGGCCGCTCGGCCGTCCGGTACCTGGCGCTCGGGCGTACGACGTACGCCGTGACGGACAGCCGGATCATCGCGCGCTCGGGCCTGTTCCGGCTGAAGGAACGCTCCACCGAGCTGGCCGGCCTGCCGGCGCCGGTCCTGAAGCCGGGGCCTTCGCGCACCGGGACGATCGCGTTCGGCCCGGGCTCGGTGACGCTGATCGGCGTCGGGGAGCCCAAGCGCGTCCGCGACCTGCTCGTCAAGGCGATCGAGGAGGCCAGGGCCCGGCAGGCCCCGCCGGCGGTCGCCTGAACCACCCGGACGTGTCGGATTCCACTGCCACCGTAAGTTACCGGTCGGTACACTCGACGAAACGTCCACCGCCGGAGGTGCCCAGTGCCGTACCCAACGGACCGCGAGCGAGACCGACCGTGGGTGATGCGGACCTACGCGGGGCACTCCTCCGCGGCCGCGTCGAACGAGCTCTACCGGCGCAACCTCGCGAAGGGCCAGACCGGGCTTTCGGTCGCCTTCGACCTGCCCACCCAGACCGGCTACGACCCCGACCACCCGCTCTCCCGCGGTGAGGTCGGCAAGGTCGGCGTGCCCGTGTCGCACATCGGCGACATGCGCCGGCTCTTCGACGGCATCCCGCTCGCCGAAGCCAATACGTCGATGACGATCAACGCGCCGGCCATGTGGCTGCTCGCGCTGTACGTCTCCGTGGCGCGTGAGCAAGCCGAAGCCGAGGGCCGGGACGTCGACGAAGTCCTCGCCAAGCTCACCGGCACCACGCAGAACGACATCATCAAGGAGTACCTGTCCCGCGGGACCTACATCTTCCCGCCCGGGCCGAGCCTGCGGCTGATCACCGACGTGATCGCGTGGACCGTGCACCACGTGCCGAAGTGGAACCCGATCAACATCTGCAGCTACCACCTGCAGGAAGCGGGCGCGACACCGACGCAGGAAGTCGCGTACGCGCTGTGCACCGCGATCGCCGTGCTCGACGCCGTCCGCGACTCCGGGCAGGTCGGCGAGGCCGACATGGCCAAGGTCGTCGCGCGGATCTCGTTCTTCGTCAACGCCGGCGTCCGGTTCGTCGAAGAGATGTCGAAGATGCGCGCGTTCACCGCGCTCTGGGACGAGCTGACGCGGGACCGCTACGGCGTCACGGATCCGAAGGCACGGCGGCTGCGCTACGGCGTCCAGGTCAACTCGCTCGGCCTCACCGAAGCTCAGCCGGAGAACAACGTCCAGCGGATCGTGCTCGAGATGCTGGCCGTGTCGCTCTCGCGCGGCGCGCGCGCCCGCGCGATCCAGCTGCCCGCGTGGAACGAAGCCCTCGGGCTGCCCCGGCCGTGGGACCAGCAGTGGGCGCTGCGGATGCAGCAGGTGCTCGCGTTCGAGACGGACCTGCTGGAGTACGAGGACATCTTCGACGGCTCGCACGTCATCCAGGCCAAGGTCGACGAGATCATGACCGGCGCGCGCGAGGAGATCGCCCGCGTGCAGGACCTCGGCGGCGCGGTCGCCGCGGTCGAGAGCGGCTACATGAAGTCGCAGCTGGTCACCTCGCTGGCCGAGTACCGCCGCGGCGTCGAGAACGGCGAGCGGATCCTCGTCGGGGTCAACAAGTTCGAGACGACCGAGCCGTCGCCGCTGCAGGCCGAGGGCGCGAAGGCGATCGAGACGATCGACCCCGCCGTCGAGAAGGCTGCCGTCACCGCGATCGAGGAGTGGCGCGCGCGGCGCGACAACGACGCCGTCGAGCGGTCGCTGGCCGCACTGAAGGAACGCGCGCGGACGACGGAAAACCTCTTCGAGGCCACTGTGGACTGTGCGCGGGCCGGGGTGACCACCGGCGAGTGGGCCGGCGCGCTGCGCGAGGTGTTCGGCGAATACCGGGCGCCCACCGGGGTTTCCGCGGCCGCCGCGGGCGGTGGTGATCCGGAGCTGGAGCGCGTCCGCTCGCGGGTCCGGGAGACCGAAGCCGAGCTGGGCGAGCGGCTGCGGATCCTGGTCGGCAAGCCGGGGCTCGACGGGCACTCCAACGGCGCCGAGCAGGTCGCCGTCCGGGCGCGCGACGTCGGCTTCGAGGTCGTCTACCAGGGCATCCGGCTCACGCCCGAACAGATCGTCGCCGCCGCGGTGCAGGAAGGCGTGCACGTCGTGGGGCTCTCGGTGCTCTCCGGCTCGCACCTGGAAGTCGTCCCGCACGTCGTCGACGGCCTGCGCGCGGCGGGCGCGGGCGACGTGCCGGTGATCGTCGGCGGGATCATCCCGCCGGACGACGCCGCGCTGCTCACCGAACGCGGCATCGCCCGGGTGTTCACGCCCAAGGACTACGAGCTGACGGAGATCATGGACGGCATCGTCTCGCTGGTCCGGGAGCGCCACGGCCTCAGCTGAGGCCGGCCAGGATGTCCTTCGTGGACTTCACGGTGGCGAACTGGTTCGCCAGGTTCGCCGCCGTGACGCGGTACAGCTCGTCCGCGCTCGCCTCCGGCAGGTCGAACGTGAACGTGGCGTCGAGCGCGAAAGTCACGTCGTAGCCGAGGTTCCCGCCCATCCGCGCGGTGGTCTCGCAGCAGAAGTTCGTCTGGATTCCCGCGAGGACGAAGCTGGCGATCCCGCGCTTGCGCAGCCACGCGTCGAGGTCGACGTCGCCGAGGAACGCCGAGTTGACCTGCTTGCCGAACACGAGGTCCGGCCGGGCGCCGTCGAGTTCGGGCTTGAAGTCGTTGCCGGGCTGCCCGGGCCGCAGCGGCGAGTCCGGCTTGGGGGAGTCGTGGTGCACGAGCACCACCGGCAGCCGCCGCTCCTGCCAGGCGTCGAGCAACGCCTTGATGTTCGCTTCGGCGCCCGGGTTGTTGCGCGGGCCCCAGAACCCAGGGTCGTCGAACCCGCGCTGGACGTCGATGAGGATGAGTGCCGTTTCGGTCATGGCGTCGAGTTTCGCGGCCTTTCCCCGCGCCGGGGAGTGGCAGAAGACGCGCGATGCGGTACTTTCCTGCCATGCGCACCATCGGCGTCCTGCTGCTGCCGGGCACCCGGATGTTCGACCTCGCGGTGCTCGGCGAGGTCTGGGGCCAGGACCGCACCGACAGCGGGATCGGCCCGTTCACCGTGCGGCTGTGCAGCCCGGGCCGGGTGCGCACGGCCGTGTCGCCGTTCGGGGAGGTCGCGGCGACGCACGGGCTCGCCGGGCTCGACGGCTGCGACCTCGTGCTGGCGCCGGGCCGTGACGACCCGCCGGCCCCGGTCCCGGCCGCCGCCGTCGCCGCGCTGCGCCGGGCCCACCGGGAGGGACGGACGGTCGCCGGGCTGTGCTCGGGCGCGTTCACCCTGGCCGCCGCCGGCCTGCTCGACGGCCGTCCGGCGACCACGCACTGGCGTGACCTCGACGACCTGGCCCGCGTCGCGCCGCGGGCGATGTTGCGGCGTGACGTGCTCTACACCGACGACGGCGGCGTCCTGACGTCCGCGGGCGTCGTCGGCGGCCTCGATCTCTGCCTGTACCTGGTCCGCCGCGACCACGGCGCGGACGTCGCCGCCGCCCTCGCGCGCCGGCTCGTGATGCCGCCGGCGCGGGAAGGCGGGCAGCGGCAGTACGTCGACACGCCGCTGCCGCCGGTCGCCGCCCAGCCGGGCGTGGCGTCCACAATGGACTGGGCGCTGGCCCGGCTCGGCTCCGGGATCGGCGTCGAGGACCTGGCCGGGCACGCCCGGATGAGCGAGCGGACGTTCCACCGCGAGTTCGCCGCGGCGACCGGCGTGACCCCGGGCCGCTGGCTGCGCGTGCAGCGCGTCCGGTACGCGCAGCGGCTGCTGGAGACGACGTCACTGCCGGTCGAGCGCGTGGCGGAGCGGTCAGGGCTGGGCACAGCGGCCAACCTGCGGCGGCGGATGCGCGCCGAAGTCGGCGTCGGCCCGGACAGCTATCGGCGCACCTTTCGAAGTACTACCTCCACCTTCCTCCCCACCGCCGCCCTCAACTGAGGCGCTTCGCGCCGCTGGACCTCCATTGTCCTCCCCACCGCCGCCCTCAACTGAGGCGCTTCGCGCCGCTGTACCTTCAGAGCATGACCGAGTACGAACACATCCTGGTCAAGCGCGACGGCGACACCGTCACGATCACGATGAACCGCGCGGCGCGGCGCAACTCGCTGTCCGCGGACCACCTGGCCGAGCTGCTGGCCGCGTTCCGCGAGGCGGGGACGTCCGACGCGACCGGCATCGTGCTGGCCGGCGCCGGCCCGGTGTTCTCCGCCGGGCACGACTTCGGCGACGTCGCCGCGCGCGGCCTCATGGGCGTGCGCGAGCTGCTGACGCTGTGCACGGACCTGATGAAGACGATGCAGTCGGTGCCCCAGGTCGTCATCGCGCGGGTGCACGGCCTGGCGACGGCGGCGGGCTGCCAGCTGGTGGCGTCGTGCGACCTGGCCGTCGCGGCCGAGTCGGCGGGCTTCGCGCTGCCCGGCGGCAAGGGCGGCTGGTTCTGCCACACCCCCGCGGTCCCGGTGGCGCGCTCGATCGGCCGCAAGCGGCTGATGGAGCTGGCGCTGACCGGCGACGTCGTCGACGCGGCCACGGCCCTCGACTGGGGCCTGGTCAACCGCGTGGTGCCGGACGACCAGCTCGACGACGCCGTCGCGGAGCTGCTCGCGCGGGCGACGCGGGGCAGCCGCGCGAGCAAGGCGATGGGCAAGGTGACGCTGTACGCCCAGCTCGACCGGCCGGAGGCCGATGCGTACGCGATCGCGCTCGAGGTGATGGCCGCGGCGTCCCAGCTGCCCGGCGCCCGCGAAGGCATGGCGGCGTTCCTGGAGAAGCGCAAGCCCTCCTGGCCCGACTGAACCAGGCCCCGTGTCGCAGCGGGTTTTCCTCGTGGCCGCCGGCCATACCATACGGTACGGTATGGCCATGGCGGGCAAACGGGACTGGCTGGACGCGGGGTTGGTGCTGCTCGCGGAACAGGGCGCGCCGTCGGTGACCATCGAGCGGCTGGCCGAGCGGCTCGGGCTGTCGAAGGGCTCCTTCTACCACCACTTCAAGGGCATGACCGGCTACCGCACCGCGTTGCTCGAACACTTCGAAGCCGAGCGCACCACGCGGTTCGTCGAGCAGGCCGAAGCGGCGGCGGACGACCGGCTGGACGCGCTGCTGAAGCTCGTCCTCGCGCCGGGCCCCGGGCCGGAGCTGGAAATCGCCGTCCGGGCGTGGGCGTCGCAGGACGCCGAAGCGCGAGCGGTCCAGGAGCGCGTCGACCGCACCCGCGTGGCCTACCTGACCGAGATCACCGGCGACGCGGATCTCGCGCAGGCGCTGTACCTGATCGTCGTCGGCGCCGGGCAGGTCGTGCCGCCGCTGTCCGGACGGCGGCTCAAGAACGCGCTGGAACTCGTGCTGGGGAGGCGGAAATGACCGAGCCGTTCGCCGCGGGCGCCGACTACGTCGAGTTCGAGGAGATCGAGAGCGAGAACAGCCTGCGCGAGTTCGTCGCGGGCGTGTTCAGCTGGTCGCCGCCGTGGGTGAAGGTGCTCTTCGGTGCCCGGTACCTGCTCGCCAAGGCATTGCGCCTGGACACCGCGTCCGTTCCGCGCAGCGGCCGCCTGCGCCCCGAGGACGTCGGGTTCACGCCCGGCGACCGCGTCGCGTTCTTCACCGTCCGGGCCGGCGATCCCGAGCGGTACCTGGTCGCGGGTGTCGACGACAGTCACCTGACCGGGTACCTGACGGTCGAAGCCGTGCCCCGCGGGTTCCGGCTGGGAACGCTCGTGCACTTCCACAACCGCGTCGGCCCGGCCTACTTCGCGCTGATCAAGCCGTTCCACCGCCTGGTGATCCGCGGAATGCTCAAGGCCGGTGCCGCTCGGCCAGCATGAGCTGCGCCCACGCGGCGATCGACTGCGCGTCGGTGATCTCGCCGGCGAGGATCATCTTCTCGACGTCCGCGCGCGCGAACCACGCGCTGCGCATGTCCTGCTCTTCGTGCTCGCGCTCCGGCTCGCCCTCGGTGATGCCGGTGGCGAGGAACACCCAGCCGCGCTGGCTGCTCATCCCGGCCGCGACGTCCAGCCTGCCGAGCACGGTCATCGAGCCGGCGCGCAGGCCCGTCTCCTCGCGCAGCTCGCGCGCGGCCAGCTCGGCCGGCGGCAGGTCGGCCAGGTCCGGCGCGGTGCCCTGCGGGAACTCCCAGCGCCGCTCGCCGAGCGGGTAGCGGAACTGCTCGACCAGCCGGAACCGGTCGCCGTCCTGCGCGATGACCAGCGCGTAGTCCGGCTTGTCGATCACGCCGTAGATGCCCGGCGAGCCGTCGGGGCGGCGGATGTCGTCCTCCCGCACGGTCATCCAGTTGTTCCGGTACACCTCGCGGGACGCGACACGCTGAATGGGGTCCACGCGCCCAGTATCACCGACCCTGTCCTACCCTCCTCGGGTGCGTCTCGTGATCGCGCGGTGCCAGGTCGACTACGCCGGCCGGCTGACCGCCCACCTGCCGATGGCCACCCGCCTGCTGCTCGTGAAGTCCGACGGCTCGGTGTCGGTCCACTCCGACGACCGCGCGTACAAGCCGTTGAACTGGATGAGCCCGCCGTGCTGGCTCATCGAGGACGGCAAGCTCTGGATCGTCGAGAACAAGCAGGGCGAGAAGCTGGTGATCTCCATCGAGGAGATCTACCACGACCACGCCCAGGAGCTGGGCGCGGAACCGGGCCTGCAGAAGGACGGCGTCGAGGCGCACCTGCAGGAGCTGCTGGCCGAGCACATCAAGACCCTCGGCGACGGCTACACGCTGGTCCGCCGCGAGTACCCGACGGCGATCGGCCCGGTGGACATCATGGCCCGCGACGCGGAGGGCCGCTCGGTCGCGGTGGAGATCAAGCGCCGCGGCGAGATCGACGGCGTCGAGCAGCTGACGCGGTATCTCGAGCTGCTCAACCGCGACCCGTTGCTGGCACCGGTGCAGGGCGTGTTCGCGGCCCAGATCATCAAGCCGCAGGCCCGCACGCTGGCGGAGGACCGCGGAATCCGCTGCCTGACCCTGGACTACGACCAGCTGCGCGGCATCGAGTCCGACGAGTTCCGGCTCTTCTGAGGTCCGGCGGAACCGGGCGGCCGGGGCGCCGGTGAAAACCGGCCCACCCGGCTGCCCGATCGCGTGGTACCCGGTGCCGATACCGAATCGATGCGGAATTGCGGTATCTGATTCCCCGCTGATTACTCCATGCGGAAATCGTTCACGTGATACGCGCCCGCGCTGTGGCCAGATCCTTTCTGACCTGCTCTTTTGCGCTGTTCGGGTGAGTTCGGGATCCTATTGCGCGTACTCGTGGGACACTCGATTTCGAGGGGTTCCGCCGGTGCTTCCGGCGTGGCCGGAGGGTGGCGCGCTCGGCCGTCTTTCTTTGTCGTGCCAACGTTTCTGTCCGCCTTCGAGCTCGGTGTGCGCATCCGATCCGGCCCGTGCGCGCGCGTTTTCGCCTGCACGGAGGAGGAAGTCATGCGTTATCGCCCACTCGGTTCCGATCCGGCCGACCCGCGTCTCGGGCGGTTCATTCCGGACGACTGGCGGCACGTGGAACGGTATCCGCTCGCCGCGCTGTCGGAGGCCGACCGGCCGACCCGGTCGCCGGTCGTGATCGGCGTCAACTGGTACTCCGCGTTCGACGAGCCGGAGCAGGACAAGACCTCCGGTGAGTTCTTCATCGCGAAGTCCGGCGTCGCGAACCTCGGCCGGATCCGCGGCGGGCACTGCGTGTGCCTCGAACCGGGCGGCACGCCGGACACCGACGCCTGGTACGCCTTCTACGACCAGGGCCGCGAAGGCGCGTGCGTCGGCTTCGGCTGGTCGCGGTGCATGTCGATCTTCAACGGAAGCGAGTACGCCGCACGCTGGCTCTGGGACGCCGCCAAGAAGCGCGACGAGTGGCCCGAGACCAACCCCGGCGACGACAACGGCACCTCGGTCCGCGCCGCGGCCGAGGTGCTCAAGGAGTCCGGGCACGTCCTGTGGAACGACTCCTACGCCGGCGACGACTGGCAGGCGCGCGAGAAGTACGTGCCCGAGGTCAAGCAGGGCATCAAGGCGTTCCGCTGGGCCAAGACGGTCGACGACGTGCACGCCGTGCTCGCCAATCCGCGTGCCGACGAGCTCGGCGCCGTGCCGCTGCTCAACTCGTGGGGCCCGGGCTACCCGCACCGCACCTACCTGCCCGACGAGGTGCTCGCCAAGCTGATCGGCGAGGAGGGCGAGATCGCGGTCCCGACCGACCGCTGAGCCGCTCAGTGCCACCCGCCGCTCCCGCGGCGCGCGAGAAGAGGGCGCGTTTCCCCAGCTCATCGCCGGGGGAACGCGCTCTCCGGCCACTTTGGACACGTCAGCGTGCCGACCCTGAATCCATGCAGTACTGTCCGGATCCGACAGGATGATGGTGATTCCTGTCGGATGTTGTCCTGTCTGAAAAGTACTGCCGGAGGTGGGTCGGGTGCTGGTCCTAGCGGATGCGAACCTGCGGCTCGACGCGAGCGCGATCGACTACATCGAGCTGGCGTTCTACTTCGTCCTCGTGCTCGGCATCGGGTACCTGGCGCGGCGGCAGGTGTCGAGCAGCCTCGACTTCTTCCTGTCCGGCCGCTCGCTGCCCGCGTGGGTCACCGGCCTGGCGTTCATCTCGGCGAACCTCGGCGCGGTCGAGGTCATGGGCATGTCGGCCAACGGCGCCCAGTACGGCCTGCCGACCGTGCACTACTTCTGGATCGGCGCCATCCCGGCGATGCTGTTCCTCGGCATCGTGATGATGCCCTTCTACTACGGCTCGAAGGTCCGCAGCGTCCCCGAGTTCATGCGGCGGCGCTTCGGCCCGGTCGCGCACCTCGTCAACGGCATCAGCTTCGCCGCCGCCCAGATCCTGATCGCGGGCGCCAACCTCTTCCTGCTGGCCAGCGTGGTGAACCTGCTGCTCGGCTGGCCGCTGTGGGTGTCGATCATCGTCGCCGCCGCGATCGTGCTCTCCTACACCGCGCTGGGCGGCCTGTCCGCGGCGATCTACAACGAGGTCCTGCAGTTCTTCGTGATCGTCATCGCGCTGGTGCCGCTGACCGTCGTCGGCCTGGTCAAGGTCGGCGGCTGGCAGGGCCTGGTCGACAAGGTCACCAACAGCCCCGGCGGGTCGGCGCAGCTGCACTCGTGGCCCGGTGACAACCTGACCGGCTTCGGCAACAACATCCTGTCGATCCTCGGGATCGTCTTCGGCCTCGGCTTCGTCCTCTCCTTCGGCTACTGGACGACGAACTTCGTCGAGGTCCAGCGCGCGATGGCGTCGAGGAGCATGTCCGCGGCGCGGCGCACGCCGATCATCGGCGCGTTCCCGAAGATGCTGGTCCCGTTCATCGTCATCATCCCCGGCATGATCGCCGCGGTGAGCGTCTCGGAGTACGTCCGGGACAAGCAGATCCTGCTCGACGGCGGCACCGCGCCCAGCGGGGTGACGTTCAACAACGCGCTCCTGCTGCTGATGCGCGACCTGCTGCCCAACGGCATGCTCGGCATCGCCATCGCCGGCCTGCTGGCCTCCTTCATGGCCGGCATGGCGGCCAACCTGAGCTCGTTCAACACGGTCTTCACCTACGACATCTGGCAGACCTACGTCCAGAAGGACAAGCCGGACCACTTCTACCTGAACCTGGGCCGGGTCGTGACGTCGGTCGGCACGATCGCCGCGATCGGCACCGCGTTCATCGCGTCGAACTCCGGCAACATCCTGAGCTACCTGCAGGACCTGTTCTCGTTCTTCAACGCGCCGCTGTTCGCGACGTTCATCCTCGGCATGTTCTGGAAGCGGATGACCGCGGCCGCCGGCTGGATCGGCCTGGTGCTGGGCACCGCGTCCGCGATCACCGTCTGGGCCCTGTCGAAGCTCGGGGTGATCGGTCTCGAGGGCCAGGGCGTGAGCTTCGTCGCCGCCGGGACCGCGTTCGTCCTCGACATCGTGGTGAGCGTCGCGGTGTCGCTGGCGACCCGGCCGAAGCCGGACGAGGAGCTGGTCGGGCTCGTCTACTCGCTCACCCCGAAGGAAACCCGGCGCCACGACGACACGGGCGAGAACGCGGGCTGGTACCGCAAGCCGGGCCTGCTCGCGGGCATCGTGCTCATCCTGACCATCGCGCTCAACGCCATCTTCTAGGAGGTCCGACGGAATGGCTACCGAGTCCGCACCACGGTCGAAGAAGGCCGGCGCGTTCGACATCCGGATGATCATCGCCCTGCTGATCGGCGTCTACGGGATCATCCTGACGATCATGGGTGCCGCGTTCACCTCCGACGAGGAGATCGCGAAGGCGGCGGGCACGAACATCAACCTCTGGGCGGGCATCGGCATGCTGGTGGTCGCCGCGCTGTTCGTCATCTGGGCCAAGGCCCGGCCCCTGGTCGTGCCGGCCGAGCCGGAGAGCGGCGACACACCGCCCGCCGCGGGCGAATAGCCGGGTTGTCCGGACAGCGGCGTTCGCCTGCCGCTACCGTGCTCCGCGTGCTCCCTGATGTTCGACGCCGCCGTCTGCCGCAGCTGTTCCTGCTGGTCACCGCCCTCGCGCTGCCGCTGACCGCGTGCGGGCCCGACCTCGGCAAGTCCAACTTCGCCCGGACGACGGTGCCCGCGGCGGCCGGCAGCGGCCAGGTCGCCGACGGGCCGATCACCGACGCCGCCGTCGCGGCGAACGTGCTGCGGACGGTCAAGCCGTGCCAGTTCCTCACCAAGGAGGCCCTCGGCGCGCTCGGGCTCGGCACGGTCGAGGACGACCCGTCGCCGTCGTCGGTCGCCTTCGAGACCTGCAGCAACAAGGTGAAGGACCCCGGCGGCAAGGAGCTGCGGCTGGAGTTCGACGTCGGCAACACGTTCCTGCCGCCGCCGGACAAGACCGCCGGCCAGGCCGGCGGGCTGCCCGTGCGCGTCAACAAGACCGACGACACCAGCTGCACGGTCGCGGCGATGACCTCGCTGAACCCGGACCTGGCGCTGATGGTGTCGGTGACCTACGCCGGCGACCCCTGCCGTCCCGGGCAGACGCTGATCGACGCCGTCGTCCAGAAGCTGCACAACTCGCCGGAGAAGTACCCGACCCCGCCCGGGACGGTGCTGACCGCCGACCCGTGCGCGATGGCCGACACCTCGGTGGTCTCCACCGTCGTGCCGTCGGCGAAGTCCGGGCCCGCGGGCCTGCACGCGTGCGCGTGGAAGAGCAACGGCACGGACCCGGCGGTGACCGTCGGGTTCCTGCCGGGCCTGCCCCCGGTCGTCGGCGACGGTTACGCCAAGGTTGACCTCGGCAACGGCGTGACGGGCTACCAGAAGCAGCAGAGCACCAGCGCGTCGCGGTGCACGGTCCAGTGGCAGCACCGGCCGTGGCAGGGCGACGACGTCGAGCTGGCCCAAGTGGACTACGAGAGCTACGCGGCGGAGCCGAAGGCCGACGACCCGTGCGGCAAGGCCGTCACCGTCGCGAAGAACGTGGTCACGAAGCTCCCGAAACCCTGACCTGGCGGCGGGCCGCGCGGGAAGGTAGGAAGGGGGCACCCCACCCGCCGATGTGCCGGAGGCTGCCGTGAAGAAGATCATCAACGATCCGGCGAACGTGGTCGCCGAGTCGCTGCGGGGGCTCGCCGCCGCGCACGCCGACATCCTGCGCGTCCAGTACGACCCGGACGTCGTGGTCCGGGCCGACGCGCCGGTCGCGGGCAAGGTCGCCGTCATCTCCGGCGGCGGATCCGGGCACGAGCCGCTGCACGGCGGCTTCGTCGGCCGGGGCATGCTCGCCGCCGCCGTGCCCGGCGCGGTGTTCACCTCGCCGACGCCGGACGCCGTGCAGGCCGCCGTCACCGCGACCACCGGCGACGCGGGCGCCCTGCTCATCGTGAAGAACTACACCGGTGACGTGCTGAACTTCGAGACGGCCGCCGAGCTGGCCGCCGCCGAGGGCCTGGACGTGCGCAGTGTCGTGATCGACGACGACGTCGCGGTCAAGGACTCGACCTACACCGCGGGCCGCCGCGGGGTCGGCGGCACGGTGCTGCTGGAGAAGATCACCGGCGCCGCGGCCGAGCGCGGCGACTCGCTCGACACCGTGACGGCGCTGGCGGAGAAGGTGATCGGCCAGGTGCGGTCGATCGGCGTCGCGCTGACCGCGCCGACCGTCCCGCACGCCGGCACCCCCAGCTTCGAGCTCGGCGACGGCGAGATCGAGTTCGGCATCGGCATCCACGGCGAGCCCGGCCGCGAGCGGATCCCGGCCGAGCCGGCCGACGCGCTGGTGGCCCGGATGGTCGAGGCGATCGTCTCCGACCTGCCGTTCGAGTCCGGCGACCGGGTGCTGCTGTTCACCAACTCGATGGGCGGTACCCCGCTCGTCGAGCTGTACCTGGCCCACGGCATCGCCGAGCGGCTGCTGGCCGAGCGTGGGATCGTGGTCGAACGCCGGCTGGTCGGCCCGTACATCACCAGCCTCGAGATGCAGGGGATGAGTCTGACGTTGCTCAAACTGGACGACGAGCTGACCGAGCTCTGGGACGCGCCGGTCAACACCGCGGCCCTGCGCTGGGGGCTCTGATGACGTGCAAGGCCGAAGGTGTCGCCGCCGCCGTGCGCGCCGCGGCGGCGGTGGTCGCCGAGCACCGCGCCGAGCTGGTCGACCTCGACCGCGCGATCGGCGACGGCGACCACGGCGAGAACATGAACCGCGGGTTCGCGGCCGTCGTCGCGGCGCTCGACGCGGCCCCGCCGGAGACGCCGGGCGCGGTGCTGAAGCTCGTCGCGACGACGCTGATCTCCAAGGTCGGCGGCGCGGCCGGCCCGCTGTACGGGACGGCTTTCCTGCGTGCCTCGGCCAAGCTGGGCAACGCCGACGACCTCGACGTCCCGGCGCTGCTGGAAGCGCTGCGCGCCGCGCTCGAAGGCGTGCAGGCCCGCGGGAAGGCCGTCGGCGGTGACGCGACCATGGTCGACGCCCTGATCCCGGCGCTGTCGGCCGCGGAGCAGGCGGCCGGGGACGGCGGCGACGTCGCGGCGGTGCTGACCGCGGCGGCCGACGCGGCCGACCGCGGCGCCGAGTCCACAATGGACCTGGTACCGCGCAAGGGCCGGGCGTCCTACCTCGGCGAGCGCGCGGTCGGGCACATGGACCCGGGCGCGCGGTCGTCGGCGTTGCTGCTGCGCGCGTTCGCGGAGGCGGCCCGGTGAGCGTCGGGATCGTGCTCGTTTCGCACAGCGCCAAGCTCGCCGAAGGCCTGGCCGAGCTGGCCGCCCAGATGGCCCCGGACGTCACGATCGTGGCGGCGGGCGGCCTCTCCGACGGCTCGATCGGCACGGACTACGACGAGGTCGTCGCCGCGACCCAGCGCGCCGAGTCGGGGTCCGGGGTCGTGCTGCTGTACGACCTCGGCAGCGCGCAGATGACCGCCGAGCTGGCCGTCGAGTCGCTGGCCGACCCCTCGGCCGCCGTCGTCGCGGACGGCCCGCTGGTCGAGGGCGCGATCGCGGCGGCGGTCGCGGCCCAGGCGGGCAAGGACCGCAAGGCGGTGGCGGAGGCCGCCGCGGCGGCCGGGCTGCCCGAGGACCTGGCCCCGGCCGAACCGGCGGGCGACGGCGAGGAAATCGAGCTGGTGCTGCACAACGAGGTCGGCCTGCACGCGCGGCCGGCCGCGGTGCTGGTGCGGGCGCTGAGCTCGTTCGACGCCGAGGTCACCGTCCGGCTGGGCGAGCAGGAGGCCGACGGGCACAGCGTGCTGGCGCTGATGTCACTCGGCGCCCGCCAGGGCGACCGGATCCGCGTGCGGGCGCGCGGCCCGCAGGCGTCCGCCGCGCTGGACAAGGCAAAAGAGCTGGTGGACAGCGATTTCGGCGAGTGACGCACGGGTGGCCGACCGGGTGACTTGCGGGGTTCTGACTCGATTCCGTGTGGGCTTCCGGCGGTTCCGTGTGGCAGCATCGGGGCCAATTACCAGCGAGTAACTTCTTCGGAGGCCACGATGGCGCGGGACATCTCGACGGTCGGAGTGGTCGGCCTGGGCACGATGGGGGCCGGGATCGCCGAAGTGCTCGCGCGCAGCGGGCTCGACGTCGTCACGGTCGAGCTCGACGAGGCCGGCGTCGCCCGCGGCCGCGGCCACCTGGAGCACTCCACCGAGCGCGCGCTCGCCGGCGGCAAGCTGGACGCCGCCGGCCGCGACGCGCTGCTGGGCCGGATCCGGTACAGCACCTCGCTCTCGGATCTGTCCGAAGTGGACTTGGTGGTCGAGGCGATCCCGGAGAGCCTGGAGCTGAAGGCGGACGTGTTCGCCCAGCTGGACAAGATCACGCGGCCGTCGGTCGTGTTCGCGTCCAACACGTCGTCGCTGTCGATCACGGAGATCAGCGTGCACACCGCGCGGCCGGGCAAGGTCGTCGGCATGCACTTCTTCAACCCGGCGCCGGTGCAGAAGCTGGTCGAGATCGTGAAGACGGTCGTGACCGAGCCGGAGGTGGTCACCGAGGCGGTGGGGTTCGCCGAGCGGCTCGGCAAGGTGCCGGTGGTGATCGGCGACCGCGCCGGGTTCATCGCGAACGCGCTGCTGTTCGGCTACCTCAACCACGCGGTGCGGATGTACGAGCAGCGCTACGCGACGCGCGAGGACCTCGACGCGGCGATGCGCTACGGCTGTGGTTACCCGATGGGCCCGCTCGCGCTGCTCGACCTGATCGGGCTGGACACGGCGTACGAAATCCTCGACACGATGTACCACCAGTCCCGCAACCGGCTGCACGCGCCGGCGCCGCTGCTGAAGCAGATGATCACCGCGGGCCTGCTGGGCCGCAAGACCGGCCGCGGCTTCTACACCTACGACGCGCCGGACTCGCCGAACGTGGTCACCGCCGCGGGTACGTCGTCCATTGTGGACTCCGTGCCGCCGCGTCCGGTGTCGCGGGTGGGCGTGGTCGGCACGGGGACGATGGCCACCGGCATCGCTGAGGTGTTCGCGAAGCGTGGTCTCGACGTGGTGTTGCGCGCCCGGAGCCTGGACAAGGCGCAGGCGTCGGTGGCTCGCGTGAAGAAGTCCCTCGACAAGGCGGTTGTGAAGGGCAAGCTGTCCGAAGAGGACGCTGCTTCGGCGTTGTCGCGGATCACCCCGGTCACCGAGTTCGAGGCCCTGGCCGACGTCGACCTGGTCGTCGAGGCGGTGGCCGAGGAGCTGTCGGTGAAGCAGGCGGTGTTCGCGGCCCTGGACGAGGTGGTCCGGCCGGGAGCGGTCCTGGCGACGACGACCTCGTCGTTGCCGGTGATCGAGTGCGCGGCGGCGACGTCCCGCCCGTCCGACGTGGTCGGCCTCCACTTCTTCAACCCGGCCCCGGTGATGAAGCTGGTGGAGGTGGTGTCGACGATCGCGACGGCCCCGGACGTGCTGGCCACGGCGAGCGCGGTGTGCGCGGCGGCCGGCAAGCACGCGGTCCACTGTGGAGACCGGGCGAGGTTCATCGTCAACGCGCTGCTGTTCCCGTACCTCAACGACGCGGTGAAGATGCTGGAGGCGCATTACGCGGGCGCGGACGACATCGACACGGCGATGAAGGTGGGCTGCGGCCTGCCGATGGGCCCGTTCGAGCTGCTGGACGTGGTGGGCCTGGACGTGTCCCTGGCGATCCAGCGGACGTTGTACAACGAGTTCCGCGAGGAGGGCTTCGCCCCGGCGCCCCTGCTGGAGCACCTGGTCACGGCCGGCCGCCTGGGCCGGAAGACGGGCAAGGGCTTCAAGGACTACTGATCAGTTCCCCAGGCTGAGTGCGACGTTGCCGTTTCGCGCGTCCTCGGGCTGCACCATGATCCGGCCCCGGTGGGAGACCTCCACGAGGTAGAACTTCTCGCCGGCCGGGACGTTCGGCGCGGACAGCGAGAAGACGCAGCTGCCGCCGCCGGTCGGGTGCCCCGTTCCCAGTGCTCCTTGGGACAGCACGGTTCCGGCGGCGTTGTAGACGGTGACCGCGGTGCCGGTGGCGATGTCCGAGTAGCCCCCCCCCCGGAACCGCCGCAGGCGTTGTAGCCGTACCCGCCGCCGTTCAGGGTGAAGGTGCCGCGCAGATCGAACGACTCCCCGGCCGGCGCAGCCGGCGCGCCGGAATGCGACAGATCCAGGCCGGCCCACAAGGCGCTGGCCAAGGCCGCCCCGCCCGCGGCCGCGAGCACGAGATGCCAGGGGTTCGTCCTGGTACGTACCGGTGGCGGGGGCGGCGGCGCCAACGGGGTGGTCGGTGCTGGTTCGAACCCGCTGGTCATCGCGGCTCCTCCGACACGGTCGGCCTGCTTCATCCGTGCGAAAGAGGTCGCCCTGCCGACGGCGGTTGTCACCGCGATGTCGGATCGTGATCGGTCCGCTCAGCGCTCGGCCGGCTCGCCCAGGACCGGCTTGACGTCCAGCACCGGGGTGCCGTCGATCGCTTCCAGGCCCGTCACCGTCAGCACGCCCTTGCCGGCCGCCGTCACCGTTACCGTGTGGAGGCCGATCGGGTTCGGGCGGTCCGGGGACCGCGTCGAGAACACGCCGGTGCTCGGCCTTTCGCGGTCGCCGCGCGGGTGGACCTTCCGGACGTCGCGGTCGGCTTCGTGCAGCCACGTCAGTACCACCAGGCGGTCGCCCGGGGCGAGGTCCGCCGCCGCCGGGTGGTACTCCTGCTCGAACACCAGGCGGGCCGGTGGGGCTCCCTCGTCGCCTTGCTTCGGGGCTTTCGCGCGGTCCGTCAGGGCCGACTCCACCCGGGCCACCGGCCGCACTTCGTACGCCGTCACGTGTAGTACCCCTCCACCGGGACGCGGGCCTCGTCGAACAGGGCCGGCCCCTCCAGCTGGTAGCCGCCCCACGTGATCGGCGGGCGCAGCGTCAGGAACTGTTCCGTCGACAGCGCGAAGACCACGCGGCCGAGCCCGGACCGCTCGATCGCGCCCGTGCACATGCCGCACGGCTGCGTGCTGGTGAACATCGTCGCCGCCGCCGCGGCTTCCGGGTCCAGGTGCTGTGCCGCCCAGCGCGCCAGCTTCAGCTCCGGGTGCGCCGTGATGTCGTTGTCGGTCAACGACGTGTTGCGGTCCTCGGCGATGATCTTGCCGTCCGCGTCCGCCAGCAGCGAGCCGAACGGCGGGTTGCCGTACTCCTCGCGCGCCTCCCGCGCGAGTTCGATCGCCCGCCGCAGCAGGGCTTCTTCGGTGTCCTTCACCGGTTCTCCTTCCAGGACGCGGCCACCGCCGCGAGGTCCCGCCACGCCACCTCCGGGTGGAGGGTCTCCGCGGGGTCCGCATCGAACGGGTCGAGCACGACGGTGTCCGCGCCCAGCGCCCGCAGCCGCGCCAAGTCGTCGAGGACCTGGTCGAGCGTGCCTTCGCCGGCCCGCCGGTCCGGCCCGGTCACCGGTTCGCCGGTCACGCGCAGCAGGATCCGCGGCGCGAACGACGGCACCGGCCGGTCGCCGGCCAGGCTTTTCAGGCGCGCCAGCGTTTCTTCGAATTCGGCCATCGTCATCCGCAGCGGATGCCACGCGTCGCCGAGTTCCACCGCCCTGCGCAGTGCCGCATCGCTGCGCCCGCCGAGCCAGAGCGGGATCGAGCCGGCGCGATAGTCGTCGTGGTCGGCCCACGCCGCGCGGATCGCTCGCAGGTACTCGGTCGTAAGCTTCCCGCGCCGCTCGAACGGCACGTCCAGCGCGGCGAACTCCTGCTTCGCCCAGCCGGCGCCGGCGCCGAGCACCAGCCGTCCGCCGCTGAGCGCGTCGAGGTTCGCCGCCATCCGGGCCACCAGCAGCGGATGCCGGTACGGCACCACCAGCACCGTGGTGCCCAGCCGCACCCGCGTGGTGACGCCGGCCAGCCAGGACAGCGTCGTGAACGGCTCGTAGAACGGCGCCGGGTACTGACCGGCGACGTCGGGCGTGATCACCACGTGGTCGGACACCATCAGCAGGTCGAAGCCGAGGCCTTCCACCGTCTGCGCCCAGGCGCGCAGCACGCCCGGGTCCGTGCCGGGACCGAAGTTGGGGACGTTGACGCCGATCTTCACCGGGAAGGCTATCGAGGTCAAAGCCCTGATCGGAAGGCGATGATCACGGCGTTCCCGCTTTTCCGCCGTGAATCCCACGGTATATTCGCCGGATGACCGAGAGTCTCGACGCGACGGACTGGGCCATCCTGGTCGAGCTGCAGCGCGACGCCCGGCTGCCGCTCACCGAGCTGGGCCGCCGGGTGAACCTGAGCGCGTCCGCCGCCACCGAACGGCTCCGGCGGCTGGAGGCCGCGGGCGTGATCACGGGCTACCGCGCCGACATCGACCTCGGCAAGGTCGGCTACCCGGTGCTCGCCGTCGTCCGGCTCAAGTACCCCGGCAGCCGGCACGAGGCCCTGCACAAGCTGCTCGGCGAGCGCTTCGAGATCCTCGAATGCCTGCGCACCACCGGCGACGACTGCTACACGCTCAAGGTCGCCGCCGCCTCGATGGCCCACCTCGAGCGCACCATGGACGAGCTGGCCCAGTTCGGCAGCACGACGACCAACGTCGTCTACAGCCAGACCCTGCCCTACCGCGGACCGCAGGAACCCGCCCGTGACCTCGACGCCTGACCGCATCGTCGTCTACGGCGTGACCGGCTCGGGCAAGTCGACCCTGGCCGCGGCCATCGCCGCGCGCACGGGCCTGCCGTACGTTTCGGCCGACGACCTCAGCTGGCAGCCGGGCTGGGTCCCGGTGCCCGACGCGGAGCAGCGGCGCCGGATCACCGAGGTGTGCGCGGGGGAGCGCTGGGTCCTCGACGCCGCCTACGGGAAGTGGCGGGACATCGTGTTCGCCCGCACGCAGCTGGTCGTCGGCCTCGACTACCCGCGCCGGCTTTCGCTCAGCCGCCTGCTCCGCCGGACGGTGGCCCGCGCTGTCACGCGCAAGCCGGTCTGCAACGGCAACGTGGAGTCCCTTCGCCAGATGTTCTCGGCGGATTCGATCATCCGCTGGCACTTCGCGTCTTTCGCGGTCACGCGGGCCCGGATCCGGGCGTGGGCCGCCGAATCACCGGGTCCGGAGATCGTCCGGCTGACCTCGCCGCGCGAGACGCGCCGCTGGCTCGCGACGCTGTGACGTCAGGCTCCCGGCGGGAGCAGAGGCCCGCCGCTCCAGTGCTGGAACACGAGGTTCGTGTGGACGCGGGCGACCTCGTCACGGGCGGTCAGCTCGTCGAGGACCAGGCGTTGCAGCTCGCCGGCCGAACTGGTCGCGACGTGGGCGAGGAAGTCGTCCGGCCCGGTCAGGTGGTAGACCGCGCGGACCTCCGGCAGGGACAGCAGGTGCTCGACGAACGCGTCCACCAGCGGCCGCCGGTGCGGCCGGACCTGGACGAACAGGAACGCCTCCAGCGGCCGGCCGAGCTTCGCCGCGTCGACCGAGGCGTGCTGGCCGGTGATCACGCCCGTCTCCCGTAGCCGCGCGACGCGGTCCAGGCACGTGGACGGCGCGAGGCCGACCGCTGCCGCCAGGTCCTTGTTGGTGATCCGGGCATCGTTCTGCAGGAGCCGCAGAATTTCGAGATCCACCGGACTCAGTTCGACAGAAGCGGACATCGCCGAATGATATCCGAAGCTGTTGCTCTCGTTCCGGTGAAAGCCCGACCATGCCAGGCATGACTTCCTCGCTGCGCACCCGCGCCGTCCACGCCGGCCGTGACGATCTCACGGATCTCGGCCTGCACGCGGCGCCGCTCGACCTGTCGACGACCTACCCCTCCCGCGACAGCGCCGCCGAAGCCGCCCGGATCGACGACTTCGCCGCGGGCGCCGAACTCGACGGCCCGCCGATCTACGGCCGCGTCGGCAACCCGACCGTGGAGCGGTTCGAGCGCGCGCTCGCCGAACTCGAAGGCTTCGAGCACGGCGTCGCGTTCGCCAGCGGCATGGCCGCCGTCTCGGCCTGCCTGCTTTCCGCGGTGGCGCAAGGAAAACGGCACGTCGTCGCCGTGCGCCCGCTGTACGGCTGCAGCGACCACCTGCTCGAGTCCGGCCTGCTCGGCACCGAGGTCACCTGGGCGGCTCCGGACGGGGTCGCCGCCGCGCTGCGGCCCGACACGGGCCTGGTGTTCGTCGAGACGCCCGCGAACCCGACCCTCGCCGAGGTGGACATCGCCGAGCTGGCGGCCGCCTGCGGGGACGTGCCGCTGCTGGTGGACAACACGTTCGCGACGCCGGTGCTCCAGCGCCCGGGCCGCCACGGCGCCCGGATCGTGCTGCACAGCGCGACGAAGTTCCTCGGCGGCCACGGCGACGTGATGGGCGGGATCGTCGCCTGCGACGCCGAGGAGGCCGCCCGCCTGCGGCAGATCCGCTTCGCCACCGGCGGCGTGCTGCACCCGCTCGCCGGCTACCTGTTGCTGCGCGGGCTTTCCACGCTCCCGTTGCGCGTCAACGCGGCTTCGGCGACGGCGGCGACGCTGGCCTCGCGGCTCGCCGGCCACCCGGCCGTGACGGCCGTCCACTACCCGCGGCTGGGCGGGCCGCTGGTGGCGTTCGAGGTCGACGGCAACCCGCACGCCCTGATCGGCGCGGTCCGGCTGATCACGCCGGCCGTCAGCCTCGGCAGCGTGGACACGCTGATCCAGCACCCGGGCTCGATCAGCCACCGGATCGTCGACGAAGGCGACCGGCACGGCGCGGGCGTGTCGGACCAGCTGATCCGCATGTCGGTCGGCCTCGAGGACGTCGAGGACCTGTGGGCCGACCTGGAACAGGCGTTGAAGGCGCTTTAACCGCAGCAGCCGCCGCCACAGCAGCCACCGCCGCCGGCCGGGACCGCGGGACCACTCGCGGCCCCGGTCAGGGCGACGGTGGTCAGCAGCTTGACGGTGTCGGTGTGCCCCTCCGGGCAGGCCGCCGGCGCACCGGATTCGCTCATCGGGCGCAGGAGCTCGAAGGTCTCGGTGCACTCGCGGCAGCGGTAGGCGTAGGTCGGCATGGTGCGATTATCGCCGGAGGGCGCCGGTGATGGGAAGCTGGGCGCGTGCAGCCGCCTTCGCTCGCCGACATCCCGCACCTCGGCCAGGTCGTCCCGTCCCTGCTGGCCGCGCTCGGCGTGCCCGGCTGCGGCAACACCCTCGCCCTGCCGGAAGCGCGCAGTGCCGGTGTCCTGCTTGTCGACGGGCTCGGCTGGGAGCTGCTCGCCGAGCACGCCGGAGACGCGCCCGTGCTCACCGAGCTCGCGCGTGAGCCGCTGCGCGTCGGATTCCCGTCCACGACGGCCGCCGGCGTCGCCGCGATCGGCACCGGGCTCGCCTCGGGCGAGCACGGCATGGTCGGCTACACGTTCGAGATGCCCGGCGCGGGCGTGCTCAACGCGTTGCGCTGGTGCAGTCACGACGACGGCGGCGACCTCCGCGGCGTCCTCCCGCCCCGCGAAGTCCAGCCGCTGCCGACGACCTTCGAGCGGGCCGCCGAGGCCGGCATCGATGCCGCGGTCGTGTCGTCGGCCAAGTTCGCCGACACGGCGCTGACCCGTGCCACCCAGAGCGGCGCGCGGTACGCCGGCGTGCACGCCCTCGGCGACCTCGCCGCGCGGACGCTGTCGGTGCTCGGCGGGCGGGCGTTCTGCTACGCCTACCACAGCGACCTCGACCTGCTCGGCCATGTGTACGGCCCCGGTTCGGCCGCCTGGCGGATGCAGCTGCGTCAGGTCGACCGGCTCGTCGAGTCCCTTGTGGACGGTCTGCCGTCCGGCGCGCTGCTCGCGGTGGTGGCCGACCACGGGATGATCACCGTCGACGACAAGCTCGACCTCGAGGACGTTCCAGAGCTGCTGGAAGGCGTCCGGGCGTTCGGGGGCGAGGTCCGGGCCCGGCACGTCTACACCGAGCCGGGCGCGGCCGCGGACGTCCTCGCGGCCTGGCGGGCGGTGCTCGGCGAGCGGGCGTGGGTGCGCTCGCGGGAGGAGGCCGTCGCCGAGGGGTGGTTCGGGCACACCGTCAGCGACCGGATCCTGCCGCGGATCGGCGACGTCGTCGCCGCGGCCCGCGACCGGTTCGGGATGGTGCGCGGGCTCGCCGAAGCCGTGGAGACGTCGCTGATCGGCCAGCACGGGTCGCTGACCACCGCCGAGCAGCTGGTGCCGCTCGCCCTCGCCCAGGGCTGATCCGTCCGGAACTTTCTGCTTTCCGGTGCCGGCCTGTCCACTGCGTACCCGAGTGACGGGGGTGGGCCGGATGAGCGGGTTGGACGGGGCCGGGGTCATCGGAGCCGGCGGCGAGGGCGGGCCGTCGCGGCCTATCTCGCCGCGCGGGGGCCTGCCGGTGCACCTCTACACGCGGGATCCCGGGGCAGTGGGGGGAGATCGCGCGCCGCCGGGAGATCGTCGCGCCCGGCGTGCTCGACGGACGGTTCCCGCTGCGGGAGGTGAGCGCGGACCCCGCCGGGCTGGGTGGGCGTGCCGTCGTGGTGATCGCGACCCGTGACCACCGCGTACCCGGAGGCCGCCGGGAGGTTGGCGCCGCACCTGCGTGGCGGGCAGGTGGTGGTGCTGTTCTCGAGCAAGCTGTGCGAAAGCGTCGAGTTCGCGCACGCGCTGGCGGCCGCCGGGGCCGGGGACGTCGACGTGGTCGAGACCGACGCGCTGTTCGCCGCGCGGCCGTCCGGCACCGGCGGGGTGACAGTGCTCGGCACCAAGGGCTGGAACCTGATCTCCGGCAGCGGCCCGGCCGCCGTCGCCCGGCACGCCGGGCTGTCGCGCGACTGGTTCCCGATGCCGGAGGTGGCGGCCGACCCGGTGGAGCGGGGCCTGCACGACTTCGGCGCGGTCGCACACGTGCCGATCGCACTGGCCAACCTCGGCACCATCGACCGCGCCGAGGAACTGCTCTTCTACGTCGAAGGCGTTTCCCCGCGCACGATCGCGTTGCCGGAGCGGACCGAGGCCGAGTTCGCGGTCGTCGCGCGGGCGTACGGCGCTCGGCTGCTGCCCACGACGGAGGTCCTCGACCACTACTACGGCTGCCCGGCCACGACGCCGCTGGACGCGTCGCGGCTGGTGGAGCCGTACCGGACGATCGCGACGCCGACCAGCCTCGACCACCGCTTCCTCGCCGAGGACATCCGCTCGACCCTCGTGCCGCCGCAGGCACTCGCGCGGCGCGCGGGGACCGCCACGCCGATGGTGGACGCCGCGATCACGATCATGTCCGTGCTCGGGGGTGAGGACTTCCACCGGACCGGCCGGACGCCGGCCCGCCTCGGCTGGGAAGGGCTCGGCCACGCGGGGATCCTGCGCCGGCTGGAAGCGGGCGACCGGGCCGGCGGCCGCGCGGCTTGAGCCGTTGCGGGCATCACCTGTGACTGGAGGTTGGCTCGCATCTGCCGGGGCGGCTGGGCGGTCGGATCGTCTGCCTCCCGGGGCGGATACCGTTCGGGGGTGCCTCGACGCAACCGTCCCGGGCGCCGGCAGGCCGGCGGGCCCGCCGAACGCGATCTCGGTGCCGCGACCGGGTGGGCGCGGGCCGAGTCCGGGGCCGACGGTGACTGGCTCGTGCGGAGCGTGCCCGGCTCGCAGGCCACCAAGTTCTACCGCTGTCCCGGCTGCGACCACGAGATCCGGCCCGGCACGCCGCACGTCGTCGTCTGGCCCGCCGACGAGACCGGCTCCGTCGCCGACCGGCGGCACTGGCACCGCGCCTGCTGGGAGGCCAGGGCCCGGCGCCGGCCGCACCGCCGCTGGTGACGCTTCTCTCTGAAGTTTTCAAACAACGCCCGGCTCAGCGCCGGTAGTGCCGCGACATGGCGCCGTCGTACATCTCCTCCGTGTACTCGGTGAAGCCCAGCCGCTCCGCCACCCGCAGCGACGGCTTGTTCTCCACACTGACGCTCGCCACCACCGGCAGCGTCGGCAGCTCGCGGGCACACCACTCCAGCACCGCCCGCCCCGCCTCGACCGCGTAGCCCTTCCCCCACGCGGACGGCCGGAACCGGTAGCCCAGGTTGAGCACCTTCTCGCCGTGGAACTCCCGCAGCCGCACCCCGCACATGCCGATGACCTCGGTGCCGCCGCGCTCGAGCACCGCGGGGTAGCCGAAGCCGTGCTCGGCCCAGTGCGCCAGCCAGTCCAAGAACATCGCCGACGCGCGCGGGACGTCCGGCGGGTCGGGGTGGAAGCGGTTGGTGCGCGGGTCGGTGTGGATGTCGACCATCGCCTGCCGGTCCGCCTCGTGGAGCGGACGCAGCAGCAGCCGGTCGGTTTCGATGTCGGTGAACACAGGGGCGAAGCTAGCGCGGGGGTCCGACAAAATGGCTCGCATGACCGAACTGCCGCTGGTCCTCCTCCACGCCTTCCCCCTGGATTCCCGCATGTGGAACGCGGTGCGGGAGCCGCTCGCGTCACGCGTCCGGGTGATAACCCCGGACCAGCGCGGGCTCGGCCGCTCGCCGCTGCCGGAGTCCGATCGCGAACCGAGCCTCGAAGACGCCGCGCGCGACGTCGTCGCCCTGCTCGACCGGCTGGAGCTGGACCGCGTCGTCCTCGGCGGCTGCTCGATGGGCGGCTACCTCGCGATGGCCGTGCTGCGGCTGGCGCCGGAGCGGGTCGGCGGGCTCGTCCTCATCGACACCAAGGCCGCGCCCGACACGCCGGAGGCCGCGCAGAGCAGGCTGGACGTCGCGGCCCGCGCCGAGCGCGAGGGCACCGGGAGCTGGCTGGCCGAGGCCAACCTGCCCAACCTGCTCGCCGAAGCCACGCGCACGCGGCGACCCGAGCTGGTCGAGACCGTCCGGGAGATCATCGAGTCGCAGCCGGCCGCCGGGGTCTCGTGGACGGCGCTGGCGCTGCGGAACCGCCCGGACTCCCTCGATCTCCTGCGTCGTACGGCCGTCCCCGCGCTGGTCATCGTCGGCGAAGAGGACGCGATCACCCCGGTCGCGGCGGCGAGCGCGATGGCCGAGGTCATGGCCGGGTCGACGCTCGTCGTGCTGCCGGGAGCCGGGCATCTGACCCCGTTGGAAGATCCCGCGGGCGTGGTCGAGGCGATCCTCTCCTGGTACCCCGCGACTCACGAGAAGTAGGCGGCGAGGGCCGTACGGGCTTCGGGGAGCCGGTGCGGGAAGCGTTGAGCGATCACGAAACGCCACACGACGACGTAGAACGCGCGCAACTGCGTATAAGCGCGAAGAACCCCTTCGTCGACAGAGGCCGGGTAGGCGGCGAGGTACTCCGCGCCGCCTTGGCTCGCGAGGACGCCGAGATCCCACGCCAATGGCCCGCGCCAGGTGTCCTCGAAGTCCAGCCAGCACGGCCCGGCTTCGGTGGCGATCAGGTTGCCGGGGTGCGCGTCGCCGTGCAGCGGCTGCGCGGCGACGTCCGGCAACGCCGCTTCGATCCGGGCCGCCTCCGCGTGCAGCCGCGGGTCCGGGTCGTACCGGTCCAGGACCCGTGCGACGTCCTCGAGCGGGCCGCGCCGCGGCAGTTCGCCCGGGTAGTCCCGCACCGCCGCGTGCACCTCGGCCAGCGACCGCGCGACGACGTCCGGTGCGTACCGGTGGTCCGGATCGTGCGGGATGTGGTGCCAGAGAGTGACCGGAAGACCGCCGGCGAAATGGGGTCCGGCCTCCGGGTCCGTGCTGGGTGAGACGACGCGCACACCACGTTCGGTGAGGAACCGCGACACCGCCACGTCCCGCTCCTGCCAGGCCGCGCCGGGCCGCGCCAGGCGGGTCGTCCCCGGCACCCGCGCGACCAGCGGACCCAGCCTCACCAGCACGTTCGAGCGCTCGTGCAGCACCTCGGGGTCGCGCGCGGCCAGACCGAGCCGGGCGGCCACGGTCCGTACCGCCCGCACCGCGGTACGCGTGTATCCGTCGGTCACGCGCCGATCTTGCCAGCCGGTGCGCGCGACTGTCGGTAGCGAGGGCTACGATCCCCCTGAGCCACCGAGACCGGGTCCGCCCGAACCCCGGCGGCCGGACGATGACCACCCCAAGGTTGCAGTGTTGGAGGCAGGAGTGACGGCCGTAGCCCCCAAGCCGATCGCCACGCGCCCGTATCCCGCGCGCGAGTCGGTTAAGGGTTCGTACCTGCTGCGGTTGTTCCGCACGACGGACCACAAGCAGATCGGGATCATGTACCTGGTCACGTCGTTCGCCTTCTTCATGGCGGGCGGCGCGATGGCCATGCTCATCCGCAGCGAGCTGGCGCGGCCCGGGCAGCAGTTCCTGTCCCAGGAGCAGTACAACCAGCTCTTCACCATGCACGGCACGGTGATGCTGCTGCTGTACGCGACCCCGATCCTCTTCGGTTTCGCGAACTTCGTCCTGCCGCTGCAGATCGGCTCGCCGGACGTCGCGTTCCCGCGGCTGAACGCGTTCTCGTACTGGCTGTACCTGTTCGGCGGCCTGATCGTGATGTCGGGCTTCCTGACCCCGGGCGGCGCCGCCGACTTCGGCTGGTTCGCCTACACCCCGCTGTCGGACGCGATCCACTCGCCCGGCGTCGGCGCGGACCTGTGGATCTCCGGCCTGGTGATCGGTGGTCTCGGCACCATCCTCGGCGCGGTCAACATGATCACCACGGTGGTCTGCCTGCGCGCGCCGGGCATGACGATGTACCGGATGCCGATCTTCACCTGGAACATCCTGGTCACGAGCATCCTGATCCTGCTCGCCTTCCCGATCCTGACCGCGGCGCTGATGGGCCTGCTGGCGGACCGGCACCTCGGGGCGCACGTGTTCGACCCCGAAAACGGCGGCGTGATCCTCTGGCAGCATCTGTTCTGGTTCTTCGGCCATCCCGAGGTGTACATCGTCGCGCTGCCGTTCTTCGGCATCGTGTCGGAGATCTTCCCGGTGTTCAGCCGCAAGCCGCTGTTCGGCTACAAGAGCCTGGTCTGGGCGACGCTGGCGATCGCGGCCCTCTCGGTCGCGGTGTGGGCGCACCACATGTACGCCACCGGCGCCGTGCTGCTGCCGTTCTTCTCCTTCATGACGTTCCTGATCGCCGTCCCGACCGGCATCAAGTTCTTCAACTGGATCGGCACGATGTGGAAGGGCCAGCTGTCCTTCGAGACGCCGATGATCTTCTCGATGGGCTTCATCGTCACGTTCCTCTTCGGCGGCCTGACCGGCATCATGCTGGCCGCGCCGGCGATCGACTTCCACGTGTCGGACAGCTACTTCGTCGTCGCGCACTTCCACTACGTGCTCTACGGCACGATCGTGTTCGCCACCTTCGCCGGCATCTACTTCTGGTTCCCGAAGATCACCGGCCGGATGATGGACGAGAAGCTCGGCAAGTGGCACTTCTGGACCACGTTCATCGGCTTCCACATGACGTTCCTCGTCCAGCACTGGCTGGGCGCGGAGGGCATGCCGCGCCGGTACGCCGACTACCTGTCCAGCGACGGCTTCACGACGCTGAACACGATCTCGACGATCGGCGCGTACATCCTCGGTGCCTCGACGCTGCCGTTCATCTGGAACGTCTTCAAGAGCTACCGGTACGGCGAGATCGTCACGGTGGACGACCCGTGGGGCTACGGCAACTCGCTCGAGTGGGCGACGTCCTGCCCGCCGCCGCGGCACAACTTCACCGAGCTGCCCCGGATCCGTTCCGAGCGGCCCGCGTTCGAGCTGCACTACCCGCACATGATCGAGCGCATCCACAACGAGGGCGAGATCGGCTTCTTCGGGAAGCAGAAGGTCAACAGCCACGCCGCCCCGTCGCAGGTGCTTACCGAAGCGGTGATCCCGGGGGACCACTCCCGCGACAACGCGAGCGAGCAGGGCGACAAGTAGGAACCTGAACGAGTGAGCGCGTGCCCGGCTGATGTGAAGCCGGGCACGCGCTCTATTTATGTCCGAGCCCGGACCGGCAGACTGATCGTGCAGCGTTGCCGACCGAGGGATGACCAGTGAGCCAGACGCCCGTCCTGATCACGACGACCGGCCCCGACAAGCCGGGCGTCTCGTCCGTGCTGTTCGCCGTGCTGACCCGGCACGACGTCGACGTGCTCGACGTCGAGCAGGTCGTCATCCGCGGGCAGCTCGTGCTCGGCGTGCTCGCCGGCGTGTACCGCGACCCGGAGGGCCTGCAGGAGTCGGTCGAGCAGGCCATGGCGTCCGTCGGCATGCAGGTCGAGGTCAAGATCGGGTCGGCGATCGGCGACGACCCGTTCGCGCTGGGCCGCCGCGACTCCTCGCACGTGCTGGTGGTGCTGGGCCGTCCGGTCACCGCGCGGGGCTTCTCGGAGGTCGCGCGGCGGCTGGCGTCGCTCGGCGCCAACATCGACACGATCCGCAGCGTCGCCGACTACCCGGTGACCGGGCTGGAGCTGTACGTCTCGGTCGACCAGGACACGGCCGAAGCCGATGCCGCGTTGCGCTCGGAGCTCGCCGACGCCGCGGTCGAGGCGGGCGTCGACATCGCGGTCGAGCGCGCCGGGATCACGCGCCGGGCCAAGCGGCTGGTCGTCTTCGACGTCGACTCGACGCTCATCCAGGGCGAGGTCATCGAGATGCTCGGCGTGCACGCCGGGGTCGAGCCGGAGATCCGCGAGATCACCGAAGCCGCCATGCGCGGCGAGCTGAACTTCACCGAGTCCCTGGAGCGGCGGGTCGCGCTGCTGAAGGGCCTGCCGGCCACGGCGATCGACGAGGTCGCCGCGTCGATCGAGCTGACCCCGGGCGCGCGCACGACGATCCGCACGCTGAAGCGGATGGGTTTCCGCACCGGCGTGGTGTCCGGCGGGTTCACCCAGGTCATCGGTGGTCTGGTGGCGGAGCTGGGCCTCGACTTCGCGGTGGCCAACGACCTCGAGATCGTCGACGGCAAGCTCACCGGCCGCGTCGTCGGCGACGTCGTCGACCGCGCGGGCAAGGCGAAGGTGCTTCGCCGTTTCGCCGACGAGTACGACATCCCGCTGGAGCAGTGCGTCGCGGTCGGGGACGGCGCCAACGACATCGACATGCTGTCGGCAGCCGGCATGGGCGTCGCCTTCAACGCCAAGCCCGCGCTGCGCGAGGTGGCCGACACCGCGCTCTCGCACCCGTACCTGGACGCCGTGCTGTTCGTGCTCGGCCTCACCCGCGCGGAGGTCGAAGCGGCCGACGCCGCCGACGGGCTCGAGCTGATGCGTCCGTGAGCAGCGTTCTCGACCCCCTGGGCGCCCGCTACGCCTATTGGCTGGGGCTTCCGGCCGAAGACACCTCGGACACCTCCGACGAGCTGCCCGGGGAAGTCCGGGCGATGCCGGTGATCCTCCGGATCGAGCGCGCCGAGCCGCCCGGCCGCACGCCGCTGCTCGAAGCCGCGGCGGCGGCCGCGCTGGCGGTCTGCCTCGACGACCGTTCCGCGCCCGGCGGCGAGTGGGCCGAGCCGATGCACGCGTGGCTCGACAACCGGATCCGGAAGGTCGCGCGGCGGGCGCGCGGCGCGCACTGGGCGGCCGTGCAGGACCTGCCCGGCGTCACTGTCGAGATCGACGGTGCCGAGGCGCGGGCCCTGGTGCCCGGCCTGGTCACCGAGACGCCCAAGGAGGTCGCGCGGCTGCAGATCTCGGGCAGCGAGCTGCCGCCGGACGAGCCGGGCCCGATCCCGGACGGCGTGCCGCTGCTCCTGCTCAACCCGCACGCGCCGATGACCGTCGGCAAGGCTGCCGCGCAGGTCGGGCACGCCACCATGATCCTGGCCGCCTTGCTCGGCGACGCCGACCGGGCGGACTGGGCCGCGCGGGGCTACCGGACCGCGGTGCGGCCGGCGAGCGAGGCGCGGTGGAAGGAACTGCACCCCGGCGACGACCCCGAGGGGGCGTGGCGGCGCGACCGAGTCATCGCCGTCCGGGACGCCGGGTTCACCGAAGTCGACCCGGGCACGATCACCGTTCTTGCCCAGTGGGAGCCGGAACAAGCGGCTTCCTGAGCCGGTTGGAGCGGGCATGGGACTCGAAGTACAGCGGGACGGGCAGCACGCCTTCGTCGGCCGCAACGACCGGGGCGCGGAGGTCCGGCTGGGCCGGACGGGCGCCGAAGGGGCGTTCTCGCCCGCCGAGCTGCTGCAGATCGCGGCCGCAGGCTGCAGCGCGGTGACCGCCGAAGAGCTGATCACGCGGCGGGTCGGCGAGGACGCGAAGTTCCGCGTCACGGTCAGCGCCGACCGCCGCGAGGGCGCTTCGGAGCTGGACGCCGTGCACGTCGCGTTCGACGTCGACGTGTCGACATTGCCGGCGGATCAGCGGCAAGCACTCGCCGGCGCCGTGGATCGCGCGATCGAACGCCTCTGCACGGTGAGCCGGACGCTCAAGAAGGGCATTCCGGTGACGGAAGAGTTCCCGGTTTAGGGTCCGGCGCGACGGGGATCAGCTCGTCGAACTCCTCGCGGAGCTCCTCGAGCTGCTTCCCGTTGAGGAACGGCAGCAGCACACCACACGACCGGCAGGCCCGGCCCCGGCTCGCGAAGAAGGCCGGGCGGGCGTCGAGCAGGTCGGGCCGCGCGAACCGGAGCCGGATCTCGTCCCACTTGACGTCGAGGTCGCCGAGCGGGCTGAGGCTGTCTTCGGCACCGCAGACCGGGCAGCGCATGTCAGTTCTTGCCGGATTCCCAGACGACGTAGGCCTGGTCGGCGTCGGTGGTCATGGCCTCGATGAACTTCTCGTTGTCGAAGCCGGGCAGTGACTGCAGGCGCTCGATCAGCGCGTCGGCCGCCGGGTCGCCGCTCGGGACCGCCGTGCCCTTGCCGTCGGTGCCCACCAGCATGAAGAAGACGTCTTCGTTCCAGGGACCGTCGGGGATGACGCGGACCATCACCGACGACAGCTCGGTCCACGTGACGGCCTCTTCGCTGCCGTCCGCGAGGCGCCGCCGCACGCCGTCGTCGTCGACCGTGACGGTCCGGGAATGAGCGCTGGACGAATCCTGGGTCAACCGGTGCTCCCTTGCTGCGTCGGTGGGTTCACCGTACCGGGCGCGGCCGTGGACCGCGTCACGCGGGCGCGGCTGCGTCCAGCCGGCGCAGCGCGTCGCGCACCACCTTCGGGTCCATCGTCGGCCAGAACGGCGGCAGCGACGCCCGCAGGAAGCCGCCGTAGCGGGCGTTCGCCAGCCGGGAGTCCAGGACCGCCACCACGCCGCGGTCGGTGACCGACCGGTGCAGCCGCCCGGTGCCCTGCGCCAGCAGCAGCGCCGCGTGCGTGGCCGCCACGGTGAGGAACCCGTTGCCGCCGCGGGCTTCCACCGCGCGCTGGCGCGCCGAGGACACCGGGTCGTCCGGGCGCGGGAACGGGATCCGGTCGACCACCACCAGTTGCAGCGACGGGCCGGGCACGTCGACGCCCTGCCAGAGGCTGAGCGTGCCGAACAGGCACGTGCGGACGTCCTCGGCGAACTTCTGGACCAGCAGCGACGTCGCGTCTTCGCCCTGGCAGAGGATCGGGAAGTCCAGCCGCTCGCGCATCTCTTCGGCCGCCTGCTTGGCCGCGCGCATCGAGGAGAACAGCCCCAGCGTGCGGCCGCCCGCGGCCTCGATCAGCTCGGCCAGTTCGTCCATTGTGGACGGCATGAGCCCATCGCGGCCCGGTGGCGGCAGGTGCTTGGCCAGGTACAGGATGCCGTTGCGCCGGTGGTCGAACGGCGAGCCGACGTCCAGGCCGGTCCACTTCGGGCCCGAGTCGTCGGACGGCGCTTCCTTCTCGGTGGCGGCGCCCGGCGCCTGCTCGACGCGGGCCGCGCCCGGCGGCAGGCCCCACTGGCGCGCCATCGTGTCGAACGTGCCGCCCAGGGTCAGTGTCGCCGACGTGAGGATCGTCGTGTGCTGGTTGAACACGCGCTCGCGCAGCAGCCCGGCCACGCCCAGCGGCGCCACCTTCAGCGCGGGCGGCCGCGGGTTCGACGCGAACTTGTCACCCGAGAGCCAGACGACGTCGCGCTGGTGCGCCTGGTCCTCCTCGAACGCCTCCAGCAGCCGGACCGCGGTGTCGTGCACCTCGTCGAGCAGTGAACGCGCCAGCTTGCGCGCGGTGGCCTCCTCGACGTCCTCCTTGCGGTCGGAGCCCAGCGCCGTGATGCACGCGTGGGCGGCGTCGCGGATCGCCGGGATCGCGCCCCGCAGCGGCCGCGGCAGCTCGTCCATCCGGCCGGGCGGCAGGTCGTCGACGATCAGCGCCAGGCCGTCACCCGCCTCCAGCAGGCGGTCCGCGATGTCGGCGTCGATCAGCTTGCCGCAGCGGCGGGCGGCCGCCGCGCACATCGCGCTGGTCAGCTCGCCGGTGGCGACCGAGGTGACCCGGTCGACGAGGTCGTGTGCCTCGTCGATGATCACGACGTCGTGGTCCGGCAGCACCTGGTAGCCCTGCAGCGCGTCGATCGCCAGCAGCGCGTGGTTGGTGACGATGACGTCGGCGCGGCCGGCCTCGGCGCGGGCGCGCTCGGCGAAGCAGTCCGTGCCGATCGGGCAGCGCGAAGCGCCGAGGCATTCCTTCGCCGTCACCGAAACCTGCCGCCACGCCTGGTCGGAGACGCCGGGGACGAGCTCGTCGCGGTCGCCGGTCTCGGTGTCCGACGCCCACTCCCGCAGCCGCGTGACCTCCTTGCCCAGCCGCGACACGGCGAACGGGTCGAACAGCTGGGCGTCTTCCGGCTCGTCCGGCGCGCCGGAGTCCAGCCGGTGCAGGCACATGTAGTTGCGGCGGCCCTTGAGGATCGCGAAGGTCGGTTCGCGGCCGAGCGGCTTCTTCAGGGCCTTCGCCAGGCGCGGGAGGTCGCGGTCGACGAGCTGGCGCTGCAGCGCGATCGTCGCCGTGGAGACGACGACCGTGGCTTCCTTCTCGACGGCGTGGCGGATCGCGGGGACGAGGTAGGCCAGCGACTTGCCGGTGCCGGTCCCGGCCTGGACGGCCAGGTGCTCGCCGGTGCGGATGGCGCGGCCGACGGCCTCGGCCATCTTCACCTGCCCTGGGCGTTCGGCACCGCCCACGGACTCCACCGCGTGGGTGAGGAGTTCGAGGACGCCGGGGAAATCGGTTCGGGCGGGCACAGCGACACACATTAGCCGCCGGGGCCGACAGGATCGGTGATCCGTCGCGAACGGGCCACTCGCGCCGCTCCGGGCGGCCGGCGGGGGAGCACGGCCGCACACGGCGAAGGGGCCTCCCCGCGAGCGCGGGAAGGCCCCTCCGGCCGGTGCTCAGTCTTCGGCGCGGCGGCCCGAGACCAGCTTCCAGGTCAGCGGCAGGAGCCCGGCGGCCACGACGATCTTGATCGCGTCGCCGACGAGGAACGGCGTGACACCCTTGGCGAACGCCGTGGCCAGGTCGAACCCGGTCGCCGCCATCAGCCACGGCACGCCGAACGCGTAGATCACGACGTTGCCGAGCACCATCGTGCCCGCGGTGCGCACCGGCGTCCGGTCACCGCCGCGGCCGGCGAGCGCGCCCACCAGCGCGCCGGCGAAGACGAACCCGACGATGTAGCCGGCGCTCGCGCCCGACAGGCCCGCGGTGCCGTGCTGGAACCACGGCACGCCCACGGCGCCGACGAGCAGGTAGACCAGCATCGACGCGGCACCGCGCGACATGCCGAGCGACGCGCCGACGAGCAGCGCGGCGAACGTCTGGCCGGTCATCGGCACCGGGCTGCCCGGCACCGGGATCGTCAGCTGCGCGGCGGCGCCGGTCAGCACGGCACCCCCGGCGACCAGCGCGATGTCCCGGACGAGGGAGCCGGGCACGAGGTCGGCCAGCACGGGCCGCTTGCCGGCGAAAGACAGCGAAGACACGAAACCTCCCTGGGTGAAGCACACGCGACGACCGAGGTTAACGCTCGTTACCCCGGGAGAAACCCCTGAAGTTGCGTTCCTCACCGGCCACTCGTCCGGGTGGACCCGATCAGGGACGGCACCGGGGCTGCCGATGACGAAGTGGGTCACTGCGAACAGTCACGGAACCGAGGAGGCCGGTGCATGCGAAACGCCAGGAAGAGGACATTCCGGTTGCTGGCGGTGACGACGCTGGCGGCCCCGCTCCTCGCGGCTGCGGCGCCGGTGACGTCCACCGGATGGGCGTCTTCCGGCTCGCTCGACGTGACCGTCGACAACGAGCACGTCGTCACCGGTGAACTGGCTAAATGCACCGCCGACGGCCCCTACGGCGCCCGGACGCAGGGCGGCGCGACCGGCGACGTCGCGGTGTTCGGCATCGGCGAGAGCGGCTGCGGGCGTTCGGACGCCGTGGCGATCGCGCAGGCGTCCGGGCACCGGTTCGAGACGACCGTGCTGCGGCGCTACGGCGGCCCGGTGCTGTCGGTGCGCACCTACTCGGCGAAGTGCGCCACGACCGCCACCGGCAGCCTCGGCGAGGTCTCGATCGGCGCGGTCGACGGGATCACCGTGCCCGCGCAGATCCCGCCGAACCACCGGATCGTCATCCCCGGCGGCCCCGCGGGCACGGCGCTCGCGACGGTGATCCTCAACGAGACCGTGACGCCCCAGCCGCCGGACGGCAGCCTGGTGACGCACGCGGTGCACATCGAGCTGTTCCCGCAGGGCGGCCCGGCGAGCGGGGACATCTACCTGGGCACGGCGGCCTGCGACCCGTTCGGCAAGAAGTAGCTACGCCGTCGCGAAGCGCGCAGCCGCCGCGACGAACTCGCCGGCCCGGGTGGCCAGGTCCGGCAGGCTGCCACCCGGCGAGAGCGCGTCGCCCAGCAACGGCGTCGCCGCCGCGACCGCGATGGCGCCCGAACGCAGGTAGCCCTCGACGTCGGCGAGGTGGACTCCGCCGGTCGGGACCAGCGGGACGTCCGGCAGCGGGGCCCGCACCGCGCGCAGGTACGCGATCCCGCCGGCCGCCGCGACGGGGAACACCTTGACCGCCGCCGCGCCGAGGCGCCACGCCTGGTCGATTTCGGTCGGCGTCAGCGCGCCGCAGATCACCGGCGTCTCCCGCTCGGCGGCGCGGTCCAGGACCGCCGGGTTGACCGTCGGCGTGATCAGGTACGCCGCGCCGGCGTCCACCGCGATGTCCACATCGGACGGTTCGCGGACGCTGCCCGCGCCGACCAGCGCGTCTTCGCCCAGGGCCAGGCGCAGGGCGGTGATCGCCGCGGGCGCGCCGGGTGTCGTCAGCGTCGCTTCGAGCAGCCGGACGCCCGCCGCGTGCAGGACCATCGCGGCGTCGGCGAAGCGCGACGCGTCCGTGGCCCGCAGGATCGCGACGAGCCGGTGCCGGGCCAGCTCCGCCTGCAGGTCCTTCACGCGACGTGTGCCGTTCCGGTGTGCGCGACCCCGGCCTCGGCGAAGTCCCGCAGCGTGGCCTCGACGCTCGCGGCGGCGATGCCCGCGGTGTGGTCCAGCAGGACCCGCACGCCGAACCCGGCGCGCGCCGCGTCCAGCGCCGTGGCCCGCACGCAGTAGTCGGTCGCGATGCCGACGATGTCGACGTCGGTCACGTCGTGCTCGCGCAGCCAGGTTTCCAGGGACTTCCCGTCCCGGGACGCGCCTTCGAAGCCGGAGTACGCCGCGCTGTACTGGCCCTTGGAGAAGACCTCGCCGATCGGGACGACGTCGAGGGCCGGGTGGAACGACGCGCCGGGCGTGCCCGCCACGCAGTGCGGCGGCCAGCTGTCCTTGAAGTCGGGCGTCGCGCTGAAGTGGCCACCGGGGTCGATGTGGTAGTCGCGGGTGGCGACCACGTGCGAGTAGCCGCCGGACACGCTGAGCGCCGAGATCGCCTCGGCGGCCGCTGCGCCGCCTTCGACGGCCAGCGAGCCCCCTTCGCAGAAGTCGTTCTGCACGTCCACCACGATCAGCGCGGTCCCCATGTCGAGCTCCGTTCAGAGAAACAGCGTCGGGATGGCGGGCTCGCCGTGCGAAAGCTTGAGGCCCTCCCACGGCAGGCTGACCAGGCCGCGGCGCAGCCGCTGCCGCGCGTCGTCGAGCGTAGGCAGGTCCGGCACCGGACGGCCAGCGCGCAGCAGCGGGATCTGCAGCGGCCGGTCGTTCGGCTCCGGCTCCGGCGCGTCGCCCGCCGTGGTCCACACGACCTCTTCGACCGCCGTGCCCGTGCCGCGGTGCCGCCGCAGCGCGGACTTGCGGCCGCCGCGGGACTCCTTGTGCGCGCTGCGCTTGGCGACCGGTTTGCCGTCCACCTCGACCAGCTTGTAGACCATGCCGGCGGTCGGCGCGCCCGACCCGGTCACCACGGAGGTGCCGACGCCGTACGCGTCCACCGGCTCCGCGCGCAGCGCCGCGATGGCGTGCTCGTCCAGGTCGCCGGAGACGACGATCCGGGTGTCCTTAGCGCCGAGCGAGTCCAGCTGCTCGCGGGCGCGGCGGGCCAGCGGGCCGACGTCGCCGGAGTCGATCCGGATGGCGCCCAGCTCGGGGCCGGCGACGCGGACCGCGGTCTCGATGCCGGCGGTGATGTCGTAGGTGTCGACCAGCAGCGTCGTGTCCGGGCCCATCTTCTCGACCTGGGCGCGGAAGGCCGCCTCCTCGCTGTCGTGCAGCAGCATGAAGGCGTGCGCGACGGTGCCGCGCGTCGGGATGCCGTAGCGGCGGCCGGCTTCCAGGTTGGACGTCGTCGCGAACCCGGCCAGGTAGGCGGCGCGCGCGGCCGCGACCGCGGCGTACTCGTGCGTGCGGCGCCCGCCCATCTCGATGATCGGGCGGCCGTGCGCGGCGCCGGACATCCGGGCCGCCGCCGACGCGATCGCGCTGTCGTGGTTGAGGATCGACAGGACCAGCGTCTCCAGCAGCACGCACTCGCCGAACGAGCCGGTGACGGTCAGGATCGGCGAGCCCGGGAAGTACAGCTCGCCCTCGGGGTAGCCGTCGATGTCACCCGAGAACTCGTAGTCGGCGAGCCAGGACAGCGTCGCGTCGTCGACGACCGCGGTGGCTTCCAGCTGCGCCAGCTCGGCGTCGGTGAAGCGGAAGTCCGCGATCGCGTCGAGCACGCGGGCGGTGCCCGCGACGACGCCGTAGCGGCGCCCGTCCGGCAGGCGCCGGGCGAACACCTCGAACACGCAGGGCCGCGCGTGCGTCCCGTCGGCGAGCGCGCTGCCCAGCATGGTCAGCTCGTAGTGGTCGGTGAGCAGCGCAGTGCTGGCTGTGGCCGGCTCCGGTGAACCCATGGGGGTAAGCCTATTCACCCACATGGCCGGACCTGGCGCGGCGTACCCCGTCACCCCCGTGACACCATGGGGTGCATGTCCACGCCTGTCGCATCCGAACAGACGCAGGTCGAGCCGGTCGGCGCGGAAGTCGCCGACGCGGACACACCGTGGCGGACCGTGGTGTGGAACGACCCGGTCAACCTCATGTCGTACGTGACGTACGTCTTCCAGAAGCTGTTCGGCTACAGCCGCGACCACGCCACCAAGCTCATGCTCGACGTGCACCACAAGGGCAAGGCGATCGTGTCGTCCGGCAGCAAGGAGAAGGTGGAGACCGACGTGGCGAAGCTGCACGCGGCCGGCCTGTGGGCCACCATGGAGCAGCCGTCGTGAACGGTTGGCGGCGCAAGGGCGCGGTGATCCACGCGGGGTTCGAGCAGCAGGAGGCGGCGGTGCTGCGCGGGCTGGTCAGCCAGCTCGAGGACATGCTCACCGCGCGCGCCGAGGAGGCGCCGCAGGACGAGCTGGCCGAGCTGACCGGCATCCGGACCGGCCCCACCGAGTCCCCGGACGACCCGGTGCTGTCCCGCTTGCTCCCGGACTTCCACAAGCTGGACCCGGACAACCCGTCGCGGGAGGACATCGACTCGGCCGCGGCGATGCGCTCGCTGCACGAGCCGGAGCTGCTGGACATCAAGGTCGGCGTGGCCAAGATCGTGCTGGACACGCTGCCCCGCGACGGCGGGCACGTCCGGCTGACCGAGGAGCAGGCCGACGCGTGGCTGGGCGCGCTCAACGACGTCCGCCTGGCGCTGGGCACCGCGCTCGACGTCACCGAGGACATGCCCGACGAGCTGCCCGAGGACGACCCGCGAGCCCCGCACCTGGGCGTCTACCACTGGCTGACCTGGGTGCAGGAGACGCTGATCCAGGCACTGACCGGATGATCACCGACGTGCCCGGTGTCCTCGTCGGGCACCACGAGCGGGTCGGCGACGGCTGGGCCACCGGGACCACGGTGGTCCTCGTCCCGGACGGCGCGGTCGGCGCGGTCGACCAGCGCGGCGGCGCGCCCGGCACGCGCGAGACGAACCTGCTCGAGCCGGAGAACCTGGTGCAGCGGGTCAACGCGGTCTGCCTGTCGGGCGGGAGTGCGTACGGCCTGGCCGCGGCCGACGGCGTCATGCGGTGGCTCGCGGAGCGGAACCTCGGCTTTCCGGTGGGCACGCAGCCGCACGAGGTGGTGCCCATCGTGCCCGCCGCCGTGCTCTTCGACCTGCCGCGCAGCGAGTGGGGCAACCGGCCTGACGCGTCCTTCGGGTACGCGGCCTGCGAAGCGGCTTCGGCGTCTTTCGCGCAGGGGACGGTCGGCGCGGGCGCGGGCGCGGCCGTCGGGTCGCTCAAAGGCGGCGTCGGGTCGGCCAGCGAGCTCGTCGGCGAGTACACGGTCGGGGCGCTGGCGGCGGTCAACGCGGCCGGCGAAGCGGTGGACCTCTCGACCGGCCGGGCGTACGCGGCCGACCATGGCGACTTCGGCGTGAAGTGGCCTTCGCGACCTGCGGATCTGCCGCCGCGCCGGACCGACCTGAACACCACGATCGGCGTGGTCGCGGTCGACGCGGCGCTGTCGAAGGCCGAGGCCCGCCGGCTCGCGGTCGCGGCGCAGGACGGACTGGCCCGCGCGGTGCGTCCCGCCCACACGATGTTCGACGGCGACACGGTGTTCGCGCTGGCCACCGGCGCCCGGGAGCTGCCGGAGGCCGGCGGGCCGTTCGGCGCGGCGGCGCGGCCGGCGGCACTGGACGCGCTGTGTTCGGCGGCGGCACGCGTGTTCGCGCGGGCCATGGTGCACGGCCTGCTGGCCGCGACCACGGCGGGCGGGGTGCCGGCCTACCGGGACGTCTGGCCGGAGGCGTTCGGCTGAGTCAGAGCTCCGGCAGCGGGTCCGGCGGCAGGTCGCGAGCCCCTTCGAGGTTCGCCGCGTGGACGGCGCCGACGTACTCCTCGTCGATCTCCAGGCGCAGCCCGGCGACCGTGAGGACCGGCCCGGGCGACGGGTGCGCCTCCACCGGGCCGATTTCGGTGCGCCGGGGCAGCCGGTCGTGAACCGCCTTCGGGAAGGTCCGCCGGAACCGGCCGCCGTAGAGCACCGTGACGCTGCGGTCGGTGACCACGACGAAGAACGACGCCCGGGTGCGCACGCCGTCGACGTAGAGCGAGATGCCGGGGAGCAGGTACTGGATCCCCTCGCCGTCTCGGAGGAACTCCGGCAGCGATCGCGGGCAGAGGCATGCCGATTGTCCTGGTGAGCGCAATATCTCATCATCTGGACAGCTTGTGTCCACGACCTAAGATGTCGGTGTGCTCCGGATCCGCCGTGAACTCGTCGACGAGATCGTCGCCCACGCCCGCCGTGACCACCCCGACGAGGCGTGCGGGGTGATCGCCGGCCCCGAGGGCTCCGACTCGCCCGAGCGGTTCATTCCCATGCTGAACGCCGCGCGGTCGCCGACGTTCTACGAATTCGACTCCGGCGACCTGCTGAAGCTCTACCGCGAGATGGACGCCAACGGCGAGGTGCCCGTGGTGATCTACCACTCCCACACCGCGACCGAGGCCTACCCGTCGCGGACCGACGCCAACATCGCGGCCGAGCCCGGCGCGCACTACGTGCTCGTCTCCACCCGCGACCCCGAAGTGCACGAGTTCCGGTCGTACCGGATCGTGGACGCCGAGATCACCGAGGAGCCGGTCGAGATCATCGACTGACGACCGGAATAAAGCGCCGCGCCGAGTGCGTCTGCGTCTAGGAAACCACCGGAGGTAAGAACCCATGGCCGTGACCGTCTCCATCCCGACGATCCTGCGCACCCACACCGGCGGCGAGAAGTCCGTCGAGGCGAAGGGCGCGACCGTCCTCGAGGTCATCGACGACGTCGAGTCCCGGCACGCCGGCATCAAGGCGCGCCTGGTGAAGGAGGAGAAGCTGCACCGCTTCATCAACGTCTACGTCAACGACGAGGACGTGCGCTTCGCCGGCGGGCTCGAGGCCGAGGTCAAGGACGGCGACACGCTGACCATCCTCCCCGCCGTGGCCGGTGGCTGATCGATGGCTCGCTTCGAGTCCCTGCTCGACGCGCTCGGCGGCACCCCGCTGGTCGGGCTGCCCCGGCTCTCGCCGACGCACGACGTGCGTCTCTGGGCGAAGCTGGAGGACCGCAACCCGACCGGCTCGATCAAGGACCGGCCCGCGCTGGCCATGATCGAAGCCGCCGAGCGCGAGGGCAAGCTGCGGCGCGGCTCCACGATCCTGGAGCCGACGTCGGGCAACACCGGCATCTCGCTGGCCATGGCCGCCAAGCTCAAGGGCTACGGGCTGGTCTGCGTCATGCCGGAGAACACTTCGACCGAGCGCAAGCAGCTACTGCAGGCCTACGGCGCGCGGATCGTGTTCTCGCCGGCCGCGGGCGGCTCGAACGAGGCCGTCCGGCGGGCGAAGGAGCTGGCCGAGGCGAACCCGGACTGGGTGATGCTGTACCAGTACGGCAACCCGGCCAACGCCGACGCGCACTACCGCGGCACCGGCCCGGAGCTGCTCAAGGACCTGCCGACGCTGACGCACTTCGTCGGCGGCCTCGGCACGACCGGGACCCTGGTGGGGGTCGGCCGGTACCTGCACGAGGCGAAGCCGGACGTCCAGATCATCGCGGCCGAGCCGCGCTACGGCGAGCTGGTGTACGGCCTGCGCAACCTCGACGAGGGGTTCGTGCCGGAGCTGTACGACGCTTCGGTGCTCAACGGCCGCTACTCGGTGGGCGCCTACGACGCGCTGCGCCGGACGCGTGAGCTGCTGGAGCACGAAGGCATCTTCGCAGGCATCTCGACGGGAGCGGTTCTGCACGCGGCACTGGCGGTGGCCGAGAAGGCGGCGGCCCGCGGCGAAACGGCGGACGTGGCTTTCGTGGTCGCGGACGCGGGCTGGAAGTACCTGTCGACGGGGGCCTACGCGGGCTCGCTCGACGAGGCCGCCGAACGGCTCGACGGGCAGCTCTGGGCCTAGGCAGGTGATCGAGGCGTTGCTTCCGGCGTCTGGTGCGGAAGGAGCGTCCGCGGGTCGATGATCGGCGGGTGATCAACGGGATGTTGTCCAAGGCCAAGACCGGGGTGGCGTGGCGTGATCCGCCCGAACGCATGGGCCGTGGAAGACGGTCTACAACCGGTTCTGGCGCTGGTCGCGGACCGGCACTCTGTCCGCCCTGGTGGCGCAGGCCCGGGTGATCGCCGAGGCGATCGACGAATTCGACCGCGAGGTCTCGGTCGATTCCAGCATCGTGCGGGCACAGCGAGCCAGGTGATCATGTCATCGGCCGATCCCGAGGTGGAGCCACTATCGAGATCCACCTCGCCTGTGACGGTCATGGACGGCCCTTGTCGATCGTGCCGACCGGCCGCAACGTCAACGACTGCACCATGTTCACGCAGGTCATGGCGGGGGGTCGAGGTCTGTCGGCCCGCTCCGGGCCGTTCGCCGACCGGGCCGGGCAGGGTGCTGGCCGACAAGGGCTACTCCAGCCGAGCCGTCCGCCCTTACCTGCGCCGACGACACAGCCCGGCGACCATCCCCGGGCGCCGGGATCAGCAAGCCAACCGGCTACGCCCGAGCCGGACCGGTGGCCGCCCGCCGGTCTTCGACCGCGCCGTCTACCAACGCCGCAACACATCGTCGGGCGCTGCTTCGACCGCCTCAAGCAGTTCCGCGCTATCGCTACCCGATTCGACAAGACCGCGACTTCCTACCGAGGCATGGTCGACCTGGCCACGCTGCTCATCTGGCTTCGAGGACACGCCCTCGGCACGCCGGTTTCGCGGTCGCGGGCGGCGAGTGCCGCTGCCCGCCTCCGGCATGCTGGAGGCATGAAGGTCATCGGGTTGCTCGGCGGCATGAGCTGGGAATCGTCGATCGAGTACTACCGGCTCGTCAACGAACGCGTGAAAACCCGGCTCGGCGGGTTCCACTCGGCGCACACCGTCCTCTACTCCGTCGACTTCGCCGCCATCGAGCGGATGCAGGCCGACGGGCGGTGGGACGATGCCGGTGCCGAGCTGAACCGGGCCGCCAAGGCGCTCGAAGCCGCCGGTGCCGAGTTCGTCGTGCTCTGCACCAACACCATGCACAAGGTCGCCGACCGGCTGGCCGACGGCCTCGGCATCCCGCTGCTGCACCTCGGCGACGCCACCGCGGCGGCCATCAAGGCGGCCGGCGTCCGGCGGGTCGGGCTGCTCGGCACCGGGTTCACCATGGGCCAGCCCTTCTACCGCGACCGGCTCGCCGCGCACGGCCTCGACGTGCTCGTCCCCGACGAGGCGGACCGCGATCTCGTGCACCGCGTCATCTACGACGAACTCGTGCTCGGGATCGTCGACGACGCCTCGCGGCAGGCCTACCGCGAGGTCATCGCCCGGCTCGTCGCGGCGGGCGCCGAAGGCGTCATCTACGGCTGCACCGAGATCGAGCTGCTGGTCGGCTCCGGGGACTCCCCGGTGCCGACCTTCCCCACGACCCGCCTGCACGCCGACGCGGCGGTGGACTACGCGCTGGGCACCACCTCGCTGCCCCGGCCGCCGACGTGAGCCTCGTGCTGCTCGACGACCTGCCGCCACAGCCGCTCGCGCTCCTCGGCCGTGAACAGCTCCGGCGAGATCCCGAAGACGTCCGCGGCCGCCGCCCACCAGTCCTGCGGTGACTCGAGGAGCTCCTGCGCGCCGTGGCGGTTCAGGGTCAGCGCCCGCAGCGTGTCCACGCCCGTCACGTCCCGGCGCTGGAGCACGCAGACCCGCACGAACCCCGACTCCGGCGCCGTCGACAGCCAGATGTGCTTGTCCGCGAAGTCGGCCGGCTTGGCCGGGCCGGGCGCGAAGTCCATGCCCGTGAAGCTGCCCGACGGGTCGTGGTCGAACCGCCAGCCGCCCGGGGCGACCTCCGACCGCCGCAGCCGGTACGTGTACGGGCCTTGGCGGTACGCGCCTTCGCGCAGCGGCAGCGGCTCGTGCGGGCCGTCACCCAGCCCGACGTCCACCAGCCACGTCGTCCCCGGCGCGTCCGGCAGCCCCGCGACGGTCAGCGCCAGGTGGTTCCGGTCGACGTTCGGCGCGTCGCCCGGGCCGCTCTGCACCCCGCCGATGTGCCACGTGACCTGGTAGCCGAGCGCGGTCAGCAGGGCCGCGAAGGCGCCGTTGAGGTGGTAGCAGTACCCGCCGCGGCCGCGCAGGATCCGCGCGAGCGACGCCGACGGCTCCAGCGACGTGATCCGCCCCAGCTGGACCTCCAATGCCTCGTACGGCACACGCTCCACGTGCGCCGCGTGCAGCCGCCGCAGGGCGGCGAAACTCGGCGGCCGCGCGTCCACGCCGAGCCGCTCGAGGTATCCGGTGACGTCGAAGTTCCCCATGGCCGAGACGCTAGCGGCCACCACCGACAAAACGCGGGATCAGGGATTTCACCCGAGGCGCGGCCACCGGAAGCCGACGTAGCCTCGGAAACGTGAGCACACTCAACCCCGCCCCGGAAACCGACGCCGCCAAGCGCGTGCTGCCGCCGCGGCCGAAGGCGGCCGCGCTCGTCGCGCTCTCGTTCACCCTCCTGCTCTACCTGGTGGAGCTGGTGGACGTGATCCTGCCCGGCGACCTGGACCAGGGCGGCATCCATTCGCGCGAGCTGTCCGGCCTCGACGGCGTGCTGTTCGCGCCGCTGCTGCACGCCGGCTGGTCGCACCTGTTCGCGAACACCGTCCCCGTGCTCGTGCTCTCCTTCCTCGCCATGGCCGCGGGCATCGGCCGGTTCGCGCTGGTCACGGCCATCATCTGGGTGGTGTCCGGGCTCGGGGTGTGGCTGATCGGGCCGGCGAACACGGTCACCGTCGGCGCGTCCGGGCTGGCCTTCGGCTGGCTCGCCTACCTGCTGGTCCGCGGCATCTTCAACCGCGCCGCCGGGCAGATCCTCGTCGCCGTCGTCCTGCTGGGCGTGTGGAGCGGCATGCTGGCCGGTCTCCTGCCGGGCACTCCGGGGGTTTCCTGGCAGGGCCACGTCTTCGGCGCGCTGGCCGGCGTCCTCGCGGCGTGGCTGACCACCCGCCGCCGGGGCAAGCGCGCCCCGGGTAACCTCGAAGCGTGACGTCTCCGCCCGCTGATGCCCCGATCGGCGTGTTCGATTCCGGCGTCGGCGGGCTGACGGTCGCGCGGGCGATCCTCGAGCAGCTGCCCGCCGAGCAGCTCCGCTACGTCGGCGACACGGCGCACAACCCGTATGGCCCGCTCCCGATCGCGACTGCCCGCAGCTACGCGCTCGCGGCACTCGACGAGATCGTCGAAAGCGGGGTGAAGGCCCTGGTCATCGCGTGCAACACGGCGTCCGCGGCGTGCCTGCGCGACGCCCGCGAGCGCTACGACGTCCCGGTGATCGAGGTCGTCCTGCCCGCCGCGCGCCGGGCCGCCGTGGCCACGCACACCGGCCGGGTCGGCGTGATCGGCACGGAGGGCACCGTGCGGTCCCGCGCCTACGACGACGCGTTCGCCGCGGCGCCCGGCATCACGCTCACCAGCGTCGCCTGCCCGCGGTTCGTCGACTTCGTCGAGCGCGGCATCACGTCCGGGCGGCAGGTGCTCGGGCTCGCCGAGGGCTACCTGCAGCCGCTGCTCGACGCCGAGGTCGACACCCTCGTGCTCGGCTGCACGCACTACCCGCTCCTGCAGGGCGTGCTGCAGATCGTCATGGGCCAGCAGGTCACCCTGGTGAGCAGCGCCGAGGAGACCGCGAAGGACGTCGTCCGGGTACTGACCGAGCGGGACCTGCTGACGACCAGGCAGACCCCGCCGCGGCACGAGTTCCTCGCCACGGGCTCGGCCGAGCCGTTCACCCGGCTCGCCCAGCGGTTCATGGGGTTCGCCCCGGGTGTCCTCGCTCCCACCACCGCGTGATCGCCGGTCCGGGCGCTTAGGGTGTCGTCGTGCGACTGACCATCCTCGGGTGTTCCGGCAGCATTCCCGGGCCGAACACCGCCGCGTCCGGTTACCTGGTCGAGGCCGAAGGCTTCCTGCTCGGTCTCGAGCTCGGCAACGGCACGCTGGCGCAGCTGCAGGCCGTGGCCGACCCGTTCGACCTCGACGCGCTGGTGCTCACGCACCTGCATCCCGACCACTGCGCCGACGTCAGCGCGCTCACCGTCCTGCGGCGCTACCACCCGGCGCCGCCGTACCCGGCGCGCCCGCGGCTGCTGCCGCTGTACGCGCCACCGGACGCCCCGACGCGCCTGGCGAACGCGTACGCGCCGAACGAGACCGAGCGGGCCGTCACCGACCTCTCCGACGTCTACGAGTTCTTCCCGCTGCGGCCGGAGCCGTTCCGGATCGGGCCGTTCGACGTCGTCGCGGTCGAGGTCGACCACCCGACCCCGGCGTACGGCCTGCGCATCTCCTACGGCGGCCGGATCCTGGCGTTCACCGGCGACACCGGGCCGTGCACGGCGCTGAACGAGCTCGCCGACGGCGTCGACCTGCTGCTCGCGGAGGCGTCCTGGACGGACTCGGCGGAGCGGCCCGCCGGGGTGCACCTGTCCGGGAAGCAGGCCGGCGAGCTGGCGCGCGACGCCGGTGTCGGGCGGCTGCTGTTGACGCACATCGCGCCGTGGACCGACGCCGGCGCGGTCCTGGCCGAGGCGTCGGCCGAGTTCCCGGGGGCCGAGGTCGTCAAGCAGGGTGCCGTCTACGACGTGTGAACGCCGGTCCTAGAGTGCTCCCCGTGGCTCGAAAAGACGGCAGGAACGACGACCAGCTCCGTGACATCAAGATCACCCGGGGGTTCCAGCAGTGGCCGGCCGGGTCGGTGCTGATCGAATTCGGCAACACCCGGGTGCTGTGCGCGGCGAGCGTCACCGAAGGGGTGCCGCGCTGGCGGGCCGGCTCCGGCCTCGGCTGGGTGACGGCCGAGTACGCGATGCTGCCGTCCGCGACCAACACCCGCAGTGACCGCGAGTCGGTGAAGGGCCGGATCGGCGGCCGCACGCACGAGATCTCGCGGCTGATCGGCCGGTCGCTGCGGGCCTGCATCGACCTGGCGGCGCTGGGCGAGAACACGATCGTGATCGACTGCGACGTCATCCAGGCCGACGGCGGCACCCGCACGGCCGCGGTGACCGGCGGGTACGTCGCGCTGGCGGACGCGATCACGTGGCTGGGCGCGGCGAACCGGCTCAACGACCCGCAGCCGCTGTCGTCTTCGGTGGCGGCGGTGAGCGTCGGCGTGGTCGACGGCCGGGTGCGGCTCGACCTGCCGTACGAAGAGGACTCGCGCGCCGAGGTCGACATGAACGTCGTCGCCACCGACGCGGGCACGCTGATCGAGGTCCAGGGCACCGGTGAGGGCGCGACCTTCGCGCGGTCCACTTTGGACACCATGCTCGACATGGCGCTGGCCGGCTGCGCGGAGCTGACCCGGCTGCAGAACGAGGCGCTGGCCCTGCCGTACCCCGGCGAGCTGCCGGAACCGCGTCCCGACAAGAAGAAGGGCTCGAAGTGACGAAGCTGCTGCTGGCCACGCGCAACGCGAAGAAGCTGGGTGAGCTGCGGCGGATCCTCGAGGCCGAGGGCATTTCCGGGATCGAGGTGCTCGGGCTCGCGGACGTCCCGTCGTTCCCCGAAGCGCCCGAGACGGCGCCGGACTTCGAGGGCAACGCGGTCGCGAAGGCCCGTGACGCGGTGGCGGCGACGGGCCTGCCCGCGATCGCCGACGACTCCGGCATCGCGGTGGACGCGCTGAACGGCATGCCGGGCGTGCTGTCGGCCCGCTGGTCCGGCAAGCACGGCGACGACGAGGCGAACCTGGACCTGGTGCTGGGCCAGCTGCGGGACGTCCCGGACGAGCGTCGCGGCGCCCAGTTCGTCTGCGCGGCGGCGCTGGTCCTGCCCTCCGGCGAGGAGACGCTGGTGCGCGGCGAGTGGCGCGGAACGCTGGTCCGCGAGCGCCGCGGCACGAACGGCTTCGGCTACGACCCGATCTTCCGGCCGGACGGCGAAACCCGGACGTCGGCGGAGATGGCGCCGGCGGAGAAGGACGCGGTCTCGCACCGGGGCCGCGCATTGCGGGCGCTGCTCCCGGCGCTGAAGAACCTGGCGACGGCCTGACCCAAACGCCCCAAGGCGGCCTTCGGTGCGTCAGACGCACCGAAGGCCGCCTTGGGTGCGTCTGACGCAACCAAGGCCGCATTGGGGCGCTCGGAACTCCTCAGGCGGCCAGGCCGAGGTCGCGGATCAGCTTGGCCACGTGGCCGGTCGCCCGGACGTTGTACCAGGCGTGGGCGATCTTGCCCGCCGGGTCGACGACGAATGTCGAGCGGATCACGCCCAGGTAGGTCTTGCCGTAGTTCTTCTTCTCGCCGTACGCGCCCCACGCTTCGATGACCGTCTTCTCCGGGTCGCCCAGCAGCGGGAACGTCAGCTTCTCGTTCGCCGCGAACTTCGCCAGCTTCGCCTGCGTGTCCGGCGAAATGCCGATCACCTGGTAGCCGGCGTCGTTCAGCTCGGCGAGGTTGTCGCGGAAGTCACACGCCTGCTTGGTGCAGCCCGGTGTGCTCGCCGCGGGGTAGAAGTACACGACGACGGACTGGCCGCGGTAGTCGCGCAGCGAGACGTCCTTGCCCTCACTGTCGGGCAGGGTGAAGTCCGGGGCTTCGTCGCCGGGGGAAAGTCGCTCGGTCATGGGCCGAGCCTAACCGGCGGCGGGTCAGGCGGGGCCGCAGTAGGTGACCGCGGCGGGCTCGGTCGCGCTCGGCCGGATCTGCAGCCGCAGCTGCGCCTGCTCCTGCGGCACCGCGAAGGCCAGCGTGACGTGCACCGAGCGGCCCGGCAGCACGTCCTTGCCCGCGTCGGCGATGCCGGTGAACCCCTGCGTGGTGTCCACGACCTGCTTGACCGGGGTCCCCGCCGAAGTGGCGGTGACGGTCAGGCCCGAAAGCTTGTACGTCGTCGCGCCGTCGTTCGTCAGCTCGACGTCGAAGGCCGCGCCGCGCGGGCTGCGCGGGTATGCCGACTCGCTCGGCGTGAACGACTTGGGCGAGCCGACCGAAATGGTCACGCCGCTGGCGAACCGGTGGTCGGCGCCGAACTTGAGGTCGTTGCCCGCCTGCGCCGCGCTGGCGCCGGTGTGGCCACCGCCCGCCCCGAGGGCCGCGGTGCCGTCCTGCGCCGAAGGGACCCCGCACGCCACCGCCAGGGAAAGCAGTCCTGTGGTGAACATGATCTTGCACGTGCGCGCGAGCGCCATCGCGGGTACTCCAGTCGGCGGGTCGGGGGTGCCGTTCGGCATCGGGGCGTGCCGGGCGAACCGGCTCCACTCTGGCCGTGATCGCGCGTGGTTACGAGGCGCCATCGGCGGTTGTCGCGCACCTGGTGCCACCCCGTGGCCAATCCGTGACCGGAACGGCACGGGTGGTGACAATCACCACCGACATGCCACTTAAACCGCGAGGGCGAACAGCAGGATGAAGATCGCCACGCCGGCCACCCACGCGGCCATCAGCCAGCCGAAATCGCGCACCGGATCGACGGCGCGGCTCTCCTCGCCGGGCACGTACACACCGCGCTCCTCGAACCAGTCGGCCCAGCGGGCGAACCAGCTCAACGGGTTGCGCGACGACATGCTTCACCTCCGGGCGCGGGCTTCCCCGTCACAGTACGGGTTCGGCGGCGGCCACCGGAAGGCACGTGACCGCTCACCAAGCGTCACCCGACGTGCCACGGCCGAGTGAACACCGCCGTCGCTGGTGTAGATCTTCAGACGACCCGTTGCGCTGCAGGATCGAGACCGCCCGGACGGTCGCGTAGCCCCGCCACTCGAGCTCCGCCGCGGGGGAGAAGCTCGCGAAGTCGACGCGCCAGCCGCCGTCGTCCTCCTGCCCGCCGGCGAGCCGCTGCAGCTCCGCGTCGATCACGTCCTGCTTGAACAGCGCGCGGGCCGGCCGGTCCGGCAGCGGCGCGAAATCGAGCGCGCGCAGGGTTTCGCCGTCCGAACCGCCGGACACCGGGGCCAGGCCGTCGGGCGGCACGTACGCGGCGAGGCGGTCGAGGAGGTCCGGCGCCTCCGCGTGGAAGTCGTGGGCGGCGTCGGCGAACCCGACCGCGAACGACAACGCGATCGCGTGCGGCGGCCCCGAAAGCTCGCGGATGCTGCGGACGCAGTACTCCGTCGCGGCCGCGAGCCACGGGTGCTCACGGACCGCCCGGTCGTGACGCGCGACCCGCAGGGCGACGCCGGTGGCGAACGCCGTGCTCTGCAGCGAGGCCGCCGCCGGGTCGGCCTGGACCCAGAACGGCGCGCAGCCGGCCGGGTCGGCGACCGGCAACGCGAACGGCAGGCCGCCGTCCGGAGTGGACACCGACGCCAGCCAGTCGCACAGCCGCACCGCGTGCGGCGTGGTGACCGGGCCGATCTCTTCGAAGACCTCGAAGGCGTGCAGGGCGCCGCCGGGCTGGCTTTCCGGCGCCCGGAGGTCGGGCTCGAGGCCCCAGCCGTAGCCGCCGTCGGGGTTGCGGTAGCCGTCGACGGCGGCCAGCACGGCGTCGGTGCCGCCGTTGCCGAGCAGCAGCTCGAAGCGGCGCCGGTCGAGGAGCCGGGCGTGCGTCGCCATGAACGACGCCGCGGCGGGAAGGTTCGCAGCCATGCGCCCAGCGTCGCACGCGCGTCTTGAACGGATCGGACGTCAGGACGGCCAGGAGCCCGGTTACCGGCCGCGGAACGTCCGCCGGTAGGTGTCCGGCGGAACCCCGACCGTGCGGTTGAAGTGCCTGCGCAACGTCGTCGCCGTGCCCATGCCGACCGCGGACGCGATCGTGTCCACGCCCGCGTCCGTGCTCTCCAGCAGTTCCTGCGCCCGCCGGATGCGCTGGGTCAGCAGCCACCGCAGCGGGGTCGTGCCCGTCGCCGAGCGGAAGTGGCGGGTCAGGTGGCGGGTGCTCAGGTTCGCCTGCCGAGCCAGGTCCTCGACCGTCAGCGGCTGGTCGAGCCGGGCGGTGATCCACGGGAGCAGCGCCGAGAGCGGGTGGTCCTCGCGGGCCGGGACCGGTGTCGTGACGTACTGGGCCTGGCCGCCCGCCCGGTGCGGCGGCACGACCAGGCGGCGCGCGACCGCGTTGGCGGCCGCGGAGCCGTGGTCGGCGCGGACCAGGTGCAGGCACAGGTCCATCGCCGCGGCCTTGCCCGCCGACGTCAGCACCCTGCCGTTGTCCACGTACAGCACGTCCGGGTCCACGCTGACCCGCGGGTAGCGCGCGGCGAGGACGTCGGTGTGCGCCCAGTGCGTGGTCGCGCGCAGGCCGTCCAGCAGGCCGGCGACGGCCAGGACGAACGCGCCCGTGCACAGCGACGCGACCCGGGCGCCCCGCGCGTGGGCCGCCCGCACCGCCTCGACGAGGTCGGCGGGCGGGTCCGCGTCGACGTCGGCCCAGCCGGGCACGAGCACCGTCCCGGCGCGCGCCAGCCGGTCGAGGCCGTGGTCGGGCTCCAGGAGGAACCGGCCCACCCGCACCGGACGCGGGCCGCAGACCGCGAAGTCGTACCGCGGGTCGTCACCGAACACCTCGGACGCGATCGTCAGCTCGAAGGACAACATCCCGTCGGTGGCGGCCAGCGCGACAGCGTGCATGTCCGAAAGTGTACGCAGCATGGCGTTCCGGACACTGGTTCGAGACGGCCGCCGTCGCGAGGATTGCCGTATGACTTCAGTACTGGTGTACGGCGCTTACGGCCACACGGGCCGCTTCGTGGTGTCCGAGCTGCGTGAACGCGGTTTCGAGCCGATCCTTTCCGGCCGCGACGCCACCAAGCTCCCGAGCGGCGGCAGGGCGGCCTCGGTCGACGACCCGGCGTCCCTGGACCGCGCGCTCGACGGCGCCGCCGCCGTGATCAACTGCGCCGGCCCGTTCGCCGCGACGGCGGGCCCGGTGCTCGACGCGGCGGCGCGCGCGGGTGTCCCGTACGTGGACGTCGCGGCCGAGATCGAAGCCAACCTCGACACCTTCGCGCGGGACGTGGACACCGTGGCGGTGCCCGCGATGGCGTTCTTCGGCGGCCTCGGCGATCTGCTGGCGACGACGGCCATGGGCGACTGGACGGCGGCCGACGAGATCCACGTCGCCTACGGCCTCACCGGCTGGCGCCCGACCGCCGGCACCCTCGCGGCGGGTCGGGTGTCGCGGGAACGGCGTGGCAGCCGGCGCGTCCGGTACGCGGGCGGCGGCCTGGAGTACCGCGACGACGCGTTGCCGACGCGCGAGTGGGCGTTCCCCGCGCCGCTGGGCACCCAACCGGTCCTGGCGGAGTTCTCGATGGCCGACATCGTCACGATCCCCCGGCACCTCGACGTTCCGGAAGTGACCACGTACATGACGACGGCCGCGGCCGGCGAACTTTCGGCGGCGGGCGAGCGCGACGCGGCGGAGACGTTCGTGGTGGACGTCCGGGTCCGCGCCGGTGGCGAGGAACGGCGGATCGTCGCACGCGGCGAGGACATCTACGCGGTCACCGCGCCGCTCGCGGTCGAGGCGGTGGAGCGCGTCCTGAGTGGACGCACGAAGGCGAAAGGCGTCGCCGCGGCGGGGGAGATCTTCGACGCGCCGGACTTCCTGCGGGCCCTCGAGCCGCACATCACGCTGGGCTGAGCTGCGGTACTCGCCAACCGTCGCGGCGACCTGGGCCAGCGGTTTGCCGGTGTCGCGCAGCAGCCGCACGGCGATCGTCATCCGCGAGCGGGTCAGGTAGGTCAGCGGCTCGCCGACCAGCGCGGTGAACCGGCGAACGCCACCCGGGACAGGCCCGCGGCGGCTGCTCGACGGTGCAGGCGCGCGCGGCTCGCCGTGGATGGCCACGGGTGCCCGCGCCGCCACGGGGTCGGCGAGAGCGGCGGGCCGTCCGTCCGGGAACCCCGCACGCCGGCGGCCTGCGCCGAAGAGAACCGGCGGCCGCGAGCCTGAGGCGTCCGCCGGGGCCGCACTGCCGGAACAGGACTCGCTCGTGGGCCCGGAGAGACTCGAACTCTCACTGGCATGGACCTAAACCATGTGCCTCTGCCAATTGGGCTACGGGCCCCCAGCAACCGGAACTGTAGCGTGCGGCGTGGCCCCCGCGGAGGCGGCCGGGCGCCTCGACTAAGTTGGGGCCCGGCAGTCCCTTGCGGCGAGGAGGACACGTGGCGCGCGACCCGGAGACGATCGAGCGGGAGATCGAGCAGGCGAGGACCGCTCTGGCGGCGACGCTCGACCAGCTGACCGTCAAGGCCGACCCGAAGAAGCTCGCGGACGCGGCGAAGGACGGCGTGCGCGCCAAGCTGGACAACCCGAAGGTCAAGTACCCGCTGATCGGCGCGGGCGTGCTCGTGCTCGTCCTGCTGGTGCGCAAGCTGCTCAAGTAGCGCTCAGGCGCGCGCCTGCTCGGCCTTCTTCTCGGCGGTCTCGGCCGCCGGCTTGCGGTCCTCGACCTCCTTGGGGAGCTGCTTGCTCGGCGGCAGCTGAGGCTTCTTCTCCGCCTCGGCCGTCTTCTGCTTCGGCACGCTGCCCGGCGGCGGGACCTCCAGCGGCGGCAGCTTCGGGAGCGTCAGCCGGGCCGTCATGTAGGCCTGGGTGAACTCGAACGCGCTGCCGTTGAGCAGGTGCACGACGGTGGTCTTGCCGTCACCGCCGAGCTTCTCGACCAGCTGGTCGGCCCGGTCGCGCGCGGCGATGATGCCGGGCGCCCGTGCGGTCAGCTCCTTGCCGCGGCCGCTGACCGTGATCGCCCAGTCGGCGTCTTCCTGGACGTACGTCGCCGTGATCGGTTCCACCATCTGCCTCACGCCCCTCTCCTCCACCAGCATGCTTTACACAACCGTGACGCTGCCACCGCATTCCCATGACGCGGTATCGGCGCCCCCTCTCCGGTCGCGAAAGTCCAGCACACTTTCTACCGTGACATCGATACCGTAGAGCAACTCTGTGTCACAGGACACGACAGCGCTGAGTAACGGACCGAATGGCCTAATGCACTTGCAAGCTACCGTGCACGGTGCCGCAGGCCGCTCCACAGCACGTCCATGGCGTATTCGGTGGCCGTCTCGGGGCTCACTTGGTCGTGTCGCTCACACCAGATCGCGAGGCGTTCGCACGCGCCGACCACGAATTCCGCAGCGGCTTCGGCTCGCAGGTCGTCACCGCTGTCGAAGTAGCCGGCCATCAGCGCGGCGATGAGGTCGGTCTGCTGGCGCCGGGTCTCCTCGACCTCCTCGGCGGCCGGCGTCCCGATCAGCGCCATCTCGTGCCGCAGCAGCGACCACGCGTCACGCCGCTCCCGGATGAAGACGAAGAACGCCAGCAGGCCGCGGCGCAGCGCTTCCTCTGCGGTGGCCGCGCCGACGGTCGCCTGCTCGGTGACCTCGCGCAGCACCGCGCGCGACTCCCGGATGCACGCCAGGAGCAGGCCTTCCTTCGAGTTGAAGTACTCGTAGAGCATCGGCTTCGAGACGCCCACCAGCTCGGCGATCTCGTCCATGGACGCCGCCGCGTAGCCGCGCGCCGAGAAGACCTGTTCGGCGACCTCGATCATCTGCCGCATCCGGTCGGCCCGGGGCATGCGCTTGCGCTTCGCGGTGGTCACGGACAACACTCTACCGGTAGTAACCTACTCCAAGTAAGCTGGACGACGAGTAACAGGCAACCGGGAGGCGCGATGGGCAACCGCACGGAGACCGGGGTCGTCATCGTCGGGACCGGGTTCTCCGGTCTCGGCATGGCGATCCAGCTGCGCAAGGAGGGACGGGACGACTTCGTCATCCTCGAAAAGGCGCACGACGTCGGCGGGACCTGGCGGGACAACAGCTACCCCGGGTGCGCGTGCGACATCCCGTCCCACATGTACTCGTTCTCCTTCGAGCAGAACCCGGACTGGTCGCGGGCCTACTCGCCGCAGCCGGAGATCTGGCGGTACATGCGGGAGGTCGCCGACAAGTACGACCTGCGCCGCTTCATCCGCTTCGGCCAGGAGATGACCGGCGCCCGCTGGGACGCCGACGAGAACCGCTGGCACGTCGCCACGAGGGGCGGCGACGAGTTCGCGGGCCACGCGCTGGTCGCCGGCGTCGGCGCGCTGCACCTGCCGATGATCCCGGACCTGCCGGGGATCGACGAGTTCGCGGGGCCGGCCTTCCACTCCGCGCAGTGGCGCCACGACGTCGACCTGACGGGCAAGAAGGTCGCCGTCATCGGCACCGGCGCCAGCGCGATCCAGTTCGTGCCGAAGATCGCCCCGGACGTCGAGGAACTGACGCTGTTCCAGCGCACGCCGCCGTGGGTCATGCCGAAGGCCGACCACGAGATGTCCGGGCGGACCCGGGCGCTGTTCCGGGCGTTCCCGCTCGCCCAGCGCGCGTACCGCGACCTGCTGTACTGGCTGCTCGAAGCGCGCGCGATCGGCTTCAACGGCCAGTCGTGGGTGATGAAGCTCGGGCAGCGGCTCGCCAAGCGCAACATCGACCGGGCGATCAAGGACCCGGCACTGCGCCGCAAGGTCACCCCGGACTACACGATGGGCTGCAAGCGCGTGCTCATCTCCAACGACTACTACCCGGCGCTGGCGCGGGACAACGTCGAGGTCGTCACGGACGGCGTGCGGGAGGTCCGGGAGCACAGCGTCGTCGACGCCGCCGGCGTCGAGCACGAGGCCGACGTCATCATCTACGGCACCGGCTTCCACGTCACCGACGCGTTCGACGAGCTGGAGATCGTCGGCCGCGACGGGCGCAACCTCGCCAAGGAGTGGGCGACCGAGGGCATGCGGACGCACCTCGGGATCACCGTGGCGGGCTTCCCGAACCTGTTCTTCCTGCTCGGGCCCAACACCGGCCTCGGGCACAACTCCGTCGTGTTCATGATCGAAGCCCAGATTTCCTACGTCGCCGAAGCGCTGCGGCTGGCCCGCGGGAAGGCCATCGAGCCGAAGCCCGAGGTGCAGGAGCGGTTCAACACCGAGATCCAGCGGAAGCTGGCCAAGGGCATCTGGACGCGCGGCGGCTGCAAGAGCTGGTACCTGGACGCGAAGGGCGTCAACCGCACGATCTGGCCGGGCTTCACCTGGCGCTACTGGCTGGACACGCGCAGGGTGCGGCGCGAGGACTTCCGGATCGGCTGAGGGTCGTGAGTGTGAAACAGCGTGCCAACCCTGTTTCACACTCACGACCGGGGGCCGGGATCAGCGGGAGGCGTAGCGGCGGAGGCGGGCGATCAGGTCGACGGTCGGCAGCCCGCACAGCTCGGCCATCCGCTCCAGCGCCGGCAGGTCGAGGGCGACCTCGCCGCCGTGCTCACCGGCCTGGCGCAGCCGGTCCTCGGCCCAGCGGCGCAGCGGGAGCAGGTCGGCGGAGGCGTCGGCGACGACCTTGCGCAGGTCGACGCGGACCCGGCCGGGCTCGTCGACGAACACCCGGCGGTGCACCTTGGCCAGCAGGTCCTGGGGCAGCTCGTCCATCGCGACGCACAGCTCGACCAGGCGGACCACGGAGCACTGTCTCGTGCCCAGTTCGTAGGTGGCCAGCGTCTGCAGCGAGATCTCGCTCTGCAGGTGCTGGTTCAGCTCCTTGCGCGTCCACCCTCGGCTGCGCCGGAGCTTGCGGAGCTCATCTCCGAGTATCCGCTGGTACTCCTCAGCGTCGATCAGCACATCAATGTCCCCTGCCGTGCGCTCCCACGGCACCCGCACGGTGGTGACCGTCCCGTGCAGATGCACCCTCACGTGTATGTAAGTGCGCTGGAGCCCGGCCCTTACGCGATTTCGGGCATGTCTTTGATACCGATTGCGTGAGTTAGGCCGAACGGGTTAACAATCAGGCGTAACGGCGCTGCTCAGGGGCTCAGTTGACGCAGGGGACGCCTTCGGCGGTGATCGGCTTGTCGTCCTCGGGCGGTGGCGGCGCGGCGGCCTGCGACGCCGGGCTCGTGGCGGCGCCACCGGAGCCCGCGTTGGCGCTCGTGCCCTGGTAGTCGGCGCCGAGGAAGACCATCACGTGGCCCGCCTGGACGCTCTTGTCCTCCTGGATGGTGGGCGAGCCGCCGAGGGCGTCGGCGACGGCCTGGCCCTTGTCCTTGCCGCCCTTCGGCACCCAGATCACCGTCGTCTTGCGCGCGGTCGCGTTCGCCGTGTCGCCCGGGGTGAAACCCTTGCCTTCCAGGGTCTTGGCGACGGTCGCGGCCAGCCCCGTCTTGCCGGAGGCGTTGCGGACGTCGACCGTCGTCCCCTTGTTGGCCGGGTCGGCCTGCTGGGCGGGGGGCGGGGACGTCGCGCCCGGCTGCGGCCCGGCGACGCCCTGCACGAACTGCTTCACCTCGGCCGGGTCGACCTGGATGGCGACGCCGTCCTCGGGTGTCTTGTACTCGACGTTCTTCACCGGGATGGTGCGGAACTCGAGCTGGCCGCCGGTCAGCCCCTTCATCTGCTGGGCGAAGCCGAAGATGTCCCAGTTCTGGTTGAGCACGACCGACTTCTTGATGGCGTCGATCAGGTCGCTGAGCTTGGTCGGGTTGGTGAGCGTGCCCGCCGAGAGCACCTTGCGGGCCATGCCGGCCATGAACACCTGCTGGCGGACGACGCGGTCGAGGTCGCCGTTGGGCAGGCCGTGGCGCTGCCGGACGAACTCGAGTGCCTCGACCCCGGAGATCGTGTGCTGGCCCTTGGTGAAGTTCGCCCCGGAGTACTCGTCCTTGACGTCGTTCTTCAGGCAGACGTCGACGCCGCCGATGGCCTTCGTGATGTCGCTGAAGCCGAGCAGGTTGACCGCGGCGTAGTTGTCGATGGTGGACCCGGTGAGCTTCTCGACGGTCTTGATCAGCTCCTGCGCGCCGGCCTGGTTGGCCTTGACGTCGAGTTCCTTCGGGTCGGTGACGCCCTGCTTCTGCAGGTCCTTGCGGGCCTGCAGCATCGCCCGCGCGTACGCGGAGTTGATCTTGTGCTTGCCGTAGCCGCCGGGGATGTCGACGTAGGTGTCGCGGGGCAGCGAGATCGCGACGGCCTTGCTGCCGTCGTTCGGGATGTGCACGAAGATCAGCGAGTCGGTGTTCAGCTCGCCGTCGGAGTCGCCGGCGCGCAGCTCGTCGAGCACTTCGCGCGGCAGCGGGTTGCCCTGGGCGTCGGTGCGGCTGTCGAGGCCGACGAGGAGGATGTCGCGGGCGCCGTCGGCCGGCTTGTCGCCCCCGCCGCCTTCGCTGATCACGTTCGCGTAGTTCAGCCCGTTGACCAGGCCCTGCATGGCCGCCCACGCGTACCCGGTCAGGCCCATCACCAGCAGCGACACCACGGCGAGGGCGATCTTCGCGCCGCGGAAGGAGTTGCGGCGCGCCCGCTGGGCCGGCCGCGGCTGGGGACGGCGGGGCGGCGGGCCGCCGCGGCGCGCGTCCGCGGGTTCGCGGCGCGGTGCCGGGCGGCGAGGCGGTGGGGTGCGCCGGCCTGGCTCGTCCTGCCAGGGCCGGGCGGGGCGGCGGCCGCCTTGCCCGTTCCGAGGCGGGTGGTCCACGCGGGCTCCTCACTCTTCCGATCGGGTGGTCCTGGGGTTGGGACGCATGGTGCCCGCCCCGGGTTGCCGTAGCGTTACACATCCCCCTGCCGATGTGGCGCGCACCACCCAGTTTCCCGCAGGAACGCCGGTTACGCCTGGTCAGGACGCCGCGTTCGCCGGACGGCGGCCCGGCAGCAGCGTGCCGGCGGCCGCGAGCAGGGCGAACCCGGCCGTCGCCGCGTGCAGCGTGACGCCGAGCAGCTGGGACGTGCCGCCGCCGTCGGCGAAGAGCAGGGAAGGGGCGCAGGCCAGCGCCGTCGCGAGCCAGGTGCCGGTCGCCGCGCCCGCGCCGATCCGGATCGTGTGCAGCAGGAACACCCCGAGCAGCAGGTGCACCAGGCTCTGGATCGGGTCGAGCCGCAGGCCCAGCAGGTCGGCGTCGGCGGCCACCCCGCCGAAGCGGGTGAGCGCGAAGCCGAACACCCCGAGCGTGGCGTAACCGATGCCGAACGCGGCGGCGGCCCGGGTCAGCACCGCCGTGCGGCGGCCGGGCAGCTCGGCCGCGCGGGGCCGCCGGACGCCGTGGGTGTGCCGCTCGAACCACCAGAAGACCAGGGTCGCGGGCACCGCGAGCAGGCCGACCGCGACCAGCGTGCGGGGCCGGACCAGCCAGGTCAGGCCGCCGGCGATCCGGCCGGGGATGTGGACGACGGCGACGAGCAGCAGCATCCCGGCGAGGAAGGCCAGGTAGAGGCTCATCGGCGCACGCAGGACGAACCGGCAGGCGGCGGCGACCCGGCGCCGGTCGCCGAGCCGGCCCAGCGGCCGGGCGAGGAGCCCGAGCACGCCCAGCTCCGCCAGGCCGAGCAGCAGCACGCCCCACACGGGAGCCGAGAGCGCCGCCGGGGCGCCCGGGCTGCCGAGCAGGACAGGCGGCCCACCTCGTAGGACGCTGGCCACGGCCAGGCCCGCGACACCGGCAGCCGCCGCGAAGGCGAACAGACGTCGTGATGGGCGTACGCCGGCTGCGTGCGCGAAGGCGAGTTGCTGGGCGAGGAGGGCGAGAGCGAACGTCGCCGCGTAGCGAGGCAGTGGCGAGCCGGTGGCGCCGGCGGCCGCTTCGCCGGCGACGACCAGCGCGAGCAGCCCTGCGGCCGCGGCGACGGGTGCCCGCCGGTGCAGGGCCAGCAGCGGGGGCGCGCAGACGATCGTCAGCAGGTAGACCCCGAGCAGCCACAGCGGGTGCAGCGCGATCCGCATGACGGTCGCGGTGGTCCCCGCCGGGATGCCGAGCAGTTCGAGCGCCAGCGGCGTCAGCAGCGCGACGACGGCGAAGATGAGGGCCGGCCGCAGCAGCGGGCTGGCGCGTTCGGCCAGGAAGTGGCGGTAGCCGCCGCCCGCGTCCTGCTCGGCGCGCCAGCCGGCGGCGTTGGCGTGGCCGCCGGCGAAGAAGATCAGCGGGGCGAGCTGGGCGAGCCAGGTCAGCGGCCAGAGCGCCGTCTCGGGTGCCCCGGCCCAGTGCGCGAGCGCCGTGACCGACTCGCCGAGCAGGAGCAGGACGACGCCGCCGGCGCCGAGCAGCGCCCACCGGCTGACCTCGGCCGGCACGACGGCGGGGGACGGCGGCCGCGGTTCACGGCGGGCGCGCAGCCAGCCGCGCAGCCGGAACACCAGCAGGGCGCCGATCACGAGCACGCCGGCGACCATGCCGCCGATCGGGTCGCCGACCGGCGGGCCCCAGCGCTGGTGCCACGAGTTGACGACCAGGCCGGCGGAGTAGAGGGACGCGACGACCCGGCACGTGCCCGCCGAGTTCATCGGGTTGAGGTCGCAGGCGTGGTGCATGTCGTAGGAGAGCCGGTCGTCGAGGGCCTCGCGGATTTCCGGGCCGAGCGGGTGGCCCTTGCGGTCGGCGTAGCGGAGCAGGTCGTAGCCGAGGTCGTGCGCCTTGCACGGCACGGCGTAGTCCCACTTGGTGTTGTCGTCGCCCCACGGCGTCGAGCAGCCGCCGTCGACGTGCACGGCACGGACGGTGCCGTCACGCGCGGGCAGCGCGCCCGGCGCGACGCCGCTGAGCGCGGTGAAGTCCTTGGGCAGCAGCGCGAGCGCGTCGGGGTGCGGGCCGGGGTGGACGAGCGCCTCGATGGCGTTCTGCGCGGCCAGCACGTCCCCGGTCGGCGGGCCCTGGTCCGGCGGCGACGGCGGGCGCGAGGCGATCAGCCCGAACGCGAAGACCACGAGCAGGACCAGCAGCAACCAGCCGGACGTCGACCAGGGTCGGCGGACACGCGACGGCTCGAGCGGGGCTGGCATGGTCCCAGGGTGCCAGCCCGGCGTCGGCGGCGACACGGGGCTGGCCCCCGGGTCCGGGTTGCCCGATCGGGTGGCGCCGGATCTGCCCGTTCTGCCGTTTCGCGGCCGTTCCGCGCCCGCGAGACTGGCCGCGGGGGCGCGAGGAGGGCGTGTGGTGGCCTCGACCGATCCCGGCGGCGGGCTCGCCGTGCCGGTGGAGAACACGGTCCGCGCGCTGCGCCGGCTCGCGCCCGGCGCCGTGCTGCGTTCACCGCGTTCTCCGGACCTGCGGGTGCTCGTGGCGGCGCTGCGCGAGTGTTCGCCGGCGGAGCTGGCCGGGTTGCAGGCGGAGGCCGTCGGCCGGGTGGTGCTGGCGGCGCAGCTGCGGGCGCTGGACCGGGCGACGACCGGGCTGTTCGCCCCGGACGCGAGCGGCCCGGAGGCGGCCCGCCTGGTCCGGGCGGCGCGCCACAGCGGACGCGGACGGACGCCGTTGCGTGATCGGCTGCGCGCGGAGCTGGGCCTGCGCACGGCCGCGCTGGCCTGGGCGACGGCGACCGGCTCGCGGCTGCTGGCGGACGAGCTGCGCGGTGCGCCGCCGCGCCCGGACGCGGAGGACGGACGGCTGGCGGCGGAGCTGGTGGTGGCGGCGGTGCTGCCGCGGGCCGCCGACGGCGGCGGGCGGCTACGGGCAGTGGCCGGCCGACGCGGGTTTCTGGATGTGTGTTCGGTGCGCGTCGGCGAGCGGGGGTTCCGGATCGACGTGCGGGCCGACCCGCTGGTGGAGCTGGTGAGCGACGGCGGCGGCCCCGCGCTGCGGGCGCTCTGGTGGACGGGCCTGGGCCGGGTGACCGACGACGTGGGGCACGAGTACCTGCTGGTGGCGAAGGACCCGGACGGCACCGGGGTGGTCCGGCACTGGTGCCACCCGCGCCCGGCCCCGGCGGCGGGTTCGCTGCGCCTGGAGTCCTCGGGCTACCGCGGCGAGCGGCTCAGCTTGACGGGCGCGGCGCGGGGGACGTTCGCCGAGGTGGTGGTGAAGTCGGAGCTGACGGTCCGGCTGGGCTCCTGAACACGGCTCCGGGTGGACGGAGGTGCTGGGCTCTCGGCGCGGTGCCCTGGCGGGCGGTTGGGGTGCTGGTCGCCGGTGAGGTGGTGCGGCCGTGGGCGTGGTGGCCTGGCGGGCGGCTGGGGTGCCGGTTCCGGCCAGGCGTGCGCGGCCGTGGGCGTGGTGGCCCGGCGGGCGGCTGGGGTGCCGGTTCCGGCCAGGCGTGCGCGGCCGTCGCTGCGTGCGTCGCGCCGCCGATCTCACGATTCGGGCGCCGGGGGCAGTCCGCCGCCCGGGGTGTCCGGGGCGAAGCACACCTGGTCGCGGCCGTTCTCCTTCGCCAGGTACACCGCCGCGTCCGCTGATTGGAGCAGGCGCTCCAACGTGTCTCCGTGGCGCGGGTGGCGGGCCACCCCGATCGAAGTCGTGCGGTCGGCGATCGTGGCCGGGTCGCCACGTTTGTCCGTTGTCACGATATGCAACTTGGCAATCGCAACACGTATGCGCTCGGCCGCCTCCCACGTTGCCTCTTCGCCGATGTCCGGCAGCAGAACGAGGAATTCCTCGCCGCCGAATCGGCCGACCAAGTCGCTCGGTCTCGTCACTTCGTCGAGGGTTTGCGCAACCGTGCGGAGCACGTCGTCGCCCGCCGGATGTCCATAGGTGTCGTTAATCCACTTGAAGTGGTCGAGATCGACCATCAGCAGCGCCAGTTGATCACCCGATCGGGCGGTCCGTTGGAGTGCCCGCTCCGCCGACTCCGACCAGCCGCGCATGTTGAGAATCCCGGTTTTCGGGTCGGTCCGGACGTCGTTCTGGAGCTGGTCGAGTTCGGCGAGGCGATTGAACACCACCGTGACCACGGCCATCACCGCCACCATCGGCGGCACGGCGGCGAGCAGGATCGCGGTCACCGCGCCCAGGCCGATGGTGATCGCTTCGAGCATGTTGTCGGCCGGGCTGCCGAGCACGTTACGAACCGTGCGCCCGGCGGGGGATCCCAGCAGCAGCACCCCGCCCACGTACACGATCTGGATCGCCTCGTAGATGGTCCCGGTCACGACGATCGTGCCGAATTCGCGCAGGAAGCCGCCCCAGTCCGGCGGCCCCAGCAGGTGCGGCCCGAGCGCCGTGTAGGTGAGGTGCGCGAGCGTGCCGGCGAGGCCGTGGGTGATCGAGGAGAAAATGAAGTTGTGGGCCGGGCGGCGCGCGATGAACCAGTGCTGCAACCGGATGACGGCGATGACCGAAAGGGTCAGCGGCACCGGCAGGATCATCGCCGCGGAAAACGTCCAGACGGCGGTGAGGTCGATCAGCACCGTTTTGGTCCGGTTCCGCCGCCGCTCTTCCTGACGTTGCGTCAGCTGAATGTGCACCGTGGCGCCCGCCGCCAGCAGCGCGAAATTGATCCAGTCGTTTCCGGACGGAATCGGTGAGCGCGTGAACGCGACCACGAGAATCGCGATCGCGACGGCTTCCGCCGCGAGCATGAATGCGACCTGCGGCGGACGGCGGCGCCACAGCGCCCAGTTGCGTGGCCAGTACGCATGGCGGATCCGGGCCGTCGCGAGCGGGCCACCGTTCGTGGTCGCGGACCCGTTCGTGGTCACGCCCTGTTCCGCCGCGGTTTCCCGCTGCGTCGGCCGCGACGCGCCGGGCTCGTCCGGCGTGCCGGCGGCACCGTCCGGTCCTGGATGCAATTGGTCACCTCCTTTCCAGCCTAGCCGCGCCCTTGAGTAATCTCATCGGTACCTGGCAGAGTGTTCACACATTCCGCGGCCGGGTACCATCCCACAGCAACGGACCTGCCGAGTCCCCGGAGGAACTGCCGGGAACGCGGCGCGAAACGTTACGCGAGACTCTCCCCGCATGGAGGTGGCCCCCATGAGCAACCGCGACTTCTGAACCACCCGCGAATTGTCGCCCGCGACGCCCGCGAATGCCATTCATGATCTTGGTCGTACCGAGAGTCGTAGCACCGAGAGCCGTACAGAGAGGTGACGCCCGATGGCCAACCGTGACTGGTGAACCCCGCGCCCGCTCATGACAGCTGTGGCTCCGGTTCCGCCCCGCCGACCCGGCGCCAGGACACCGCGACCGGGACCGCCAGCAGCAGTCCCACCGCTCCCGCGAGCGCGATCGTCGCGTCCGCGGAACCGAGCCACTGGGCGACCAGCCCGCCGATGCCGACACCCACCCCCTGTGCCACCCGCAGCCCCGTCCGGTAAAGCCCGCCGGCGCTGCCCCGGATGCCGTTGGGCACCCACGTGATGAACGTGGCCGACACCGTGATGACATACGCGCCGGTCGCCCCGGCCAGCGCGAGCAGGACCAGCGCGACCGCCAGGTTCGGCCGCAGCGCGAACGCCGCCAGCGCGGCCAGCGGCAGCGCGGCCAGCACCCCCAGCAGCCGGCGGCGGTGCTCCGTCGAGACGAACCTCGACAGCACGAACGTCCCGGCGACGAAGCCCAGCGGATCGGCCGCCAGCAGCCAGCCGACCGCCTGGTCACCCGCCCCCAGCTGCGCGGCCAGCGGCGCGGCGAGGCCCTCCGGGATCACCGCCAGCCCGACGAGCCAGGACAGGTAGAGCAGCACCCGCAGCCGTTCGTCGCCGAAAACCTGCCGGACGGCGCCGAACCACGGGGCGCTCCCGTCCCCGGCCGCCGGCCGCCGCAGCACCAGCAGCCGCACGGCGACGGCGGCGACCAGGAACGTCAGCGCGTCGATCGCCAGCGCCCACGACGTCCCGATGCCGGTCACCAGCACGCCGCCCACGGCGAGCCCGGCCAGCATCGCCGTGTTGTTCGTGATCCCGCGCAGGTCCTGGCTCTGCAGGTAGACGTCGTCGTCGGCGAAGATCTCGCGGCCGAGCGCGTTCTGCGCCGCGTTGCACGGCGCGTTCGCCAGCCGCGCGAAGACGAAGAGGACGAACAGCCAGCCCATCGGCATCCCGGGCACGGCCATCAGCCCGATCAGCACGGCCTGCGCGAGCGAGCCCGTCGCCAGCACCGCGCGCCGCGGGAAGCGGTCCGCGAGCTGCGCCAGCCCGAGCCCGCCGGCCAGCGCGGGCAGGAACGTCAGCGAATAGACGACGGCCGCCAGCAGCGGCGACCCGGTCCGGTCGAAGATCAGGATGGCCAGCGCGACGATGGTCAGCTGGTCGCCGAGCATCGACTGCGTCTCGGCGAACCAGAGCGCGCGGAATTCGCGGTTGGCCAGGACGGCTCGGAACCGGGGCGTCGCGCGCGTCGTCACCTCGTCACCACCGCCCCCGATCGAGTGAATACGGTCCGCCCCGCATTGTGCCTCCCGCGTGACGGCCCCGTCCGGGGGAGTCACCGCCGCCCCGCCCGGGAAGCACCGTCAGTATGCCGCCGATCACGCGCCGCCGTCCCCGGAACGCGGGCGCTCGTCCCGCTTCGGAGCCGATCGGGTTACCCCCGGGACGGGCGGTGGTGGTTGGCCGTGACCGGCGCGCGGGTACCTCCGGGCTGATCGAACCGGGCTCGCTCGGCGCAGGGCGGCGGCCGCTCGTCGTCGCGTCGATGCCCCGTTGGACCGGATGGGCCAAGACTGGACGCAGAGCCGGCCGGGGTGGACGGACCGCGCCGCCGCCGGCGCGCCGCAGAGCGGGGAGAAGACGATGGACGGGTTGATGCAGGGCAAGGCGGTCGTGGTCACCGGTGCGGGCCGGGGCCTCGGCGAGGCGTTCGCGGTGCACGTCGCGCGGGCGGGCGGGGCGGTCGTGGCCAACGACATCGACGCCGAGCTGGCCGAGCGGACGGCGGAGAACATCCGCGTGCACGGCGGCCGTGCCGTGGCCAGCGGGCACAACGTGGCCGAAGCGGGCGAAGCGCAGGAGATCGTCGACCTGTGCGTCAAGGAGTTCGGCGGCATCGACGGGCTGGTGAACAACGCGGGCCTCAACTACGAGGCACTGCCCTGGGAGGACGACGCCGAGCAGGCGCGCGAGCTGATCCAGGTCAACGTGCTGGGCGTGGTGAACACCGGCCTCGCGGCGATCAAGGCGATGGTCGACGCCGGCACCGGCGGCTCGATCGTCAACATCTCCTCGGGTGCCTCGCTGGGCCAGCGCAAGCTCGGCGTGTACGCGGCGAGCAAGGGCGCGGTCGCGTCGCTGACCTACTCGTGGGCTCTCGACCTCGAGGAGGCCGGGATCCGCGTGAACGCCGTCTGCCCGCTCGCGCACACCCGGATGGTGTGGAAGTCGGAACGCTCGCTGCGCGCGTGCCCGCCGGACCGCACGCCGGCCCGGATCGCGCCGGTCGTGCTGTTCCTGCTCGGCGACGGCTCGCACGGCATCACCGGCCAGATGATCCGGTGCAACGGACCGCAGCTGCACGTCATGGGCCAGCCGTTCCTCAAGCAGCCGATCCTCGAGCGCCCGGTGTGGGACACCGAGACGGTGCAGAAGGCGTTCGACGAGGTCTTCGCCGCCCACCTGGAGAACTACGGCCTGGAGAAGCGAGTTCCGCCGCGGCTGCGCAAGTGGACGGAGACGACCTCGCCCCGGACCGCCTGACCCGAACGCACCGAAGGCCGCCTTGGGTGCGTGGGACGCACCGAAGGCCGCCTTGGGTGCGTCGGACGCAACCAAGGCCGCCTTGGGGCGCTCGGGGGCCGGCTAACCCGCGGCCGGCTCCGGGTCGCGCGTTGCCGCGTAGAGGGCTTCGATGTCGGCCGCGTAGCGGTCGTTGATCACCCGGCGCTTCAGCTTCAGCGTCGGGGTCAGCTCGCCCGACTCCGGCGTCCAGGCCTTCGGCAGCACGTGGTAGCGCTTGATCTGCTCGATCCGGGCCAGCCTGCTGTTCGCCGACTCGACCGCGCGTTCCAGCTCCGCCCGCACGGCCGGGTGCGACGCCAGCTCAGCCGGGGCCACGTCGATGCCGTTCGCCGCCGCCCAGCCCGGGGCGATCTCGTCGTCCAGCACGATCAGTGCCGTAACGTACGGCCGGTCGTCGCCGATCGCGACCGCCTGCCCGATCAGCGGGTGCTCCTTGAGCAGGCCCTCGATCCTCGTCGGCGCGATGTTCTTGCCGCTCGAGGTGATGATCAGCTCCTTCTTGCGGTCGGTGATCGTCACGAAGCCGTCTTCGTCGATCGTGCCGATGTCGCCGGTCGCGTACCAGCCGTCCGCGTCGGTGGCGTCCGCGATCGTCCCGTCCTCCTGCAGGTAGCCGAGGAACACGATCGGCCCGCGCACCAGCAGCTCGCCGTCGCCGGCCACCTTCACCTCGACGCCGTCGAGCGGCTTGCCGACCGTGCCCGCGCGGAAGTCCGTGCCCGAGTTCGACGTCGCCGCGCCGGTCGTCTCCGACAGGCCCCAGACCTCGCAGATCTCGACGCCGAGGCCGGCCAGGAAGTAGATGATCTCCACCGGCAGCGCCGCCGCGCCGCTGGAGGCGACCAGCACCTGGTCCAGCCCGAGCAGCGCGCGCACCGGGGCCAGCACGGCCTCGTCGGTCCGCTTGATCTTCTCGGCCAGCTCGGGCGGCACCGGCTTCCCGGCGCTGCGCAGCTTGTAGCCCTGCTGCAGCAGCTCGTTCGCCTGCAGCAGCGCGGTCCGCCGGTCCTCCGGCACGCCGGCCAGCATGTTCTTCAGCCCGGCGACCATCTTCTCCCACACGCGCGGGACGCCGAAGAAGCTCTGCGGGTGCACCTGCCCGAGCGCGCCGGCGACCGCCGTCGGGTCGGCGAGCGTGTGCACGTGCCCGGCCCACACGATCGGCAGGTAGATCGACAGCTCCCGCTCGGCGATGTGCGCCAGCGGCAGGTAGGCGATGTTCGTCGCGTGCATCGGCGGGTGGTGCAGTTCGGTGACCGCGTACGCCTGGTGGATCGCGTTGCGGTGGGACAGCACGACGCCCTTGGGGTCGCCGGTCGTGCCGGAGGTGTAGATCATCGACAGCGGGTCGTCGGGCTTGATGTCCTGCCACGACCGTTCGAACGCGCCGGGGTCGGCGGCAAGCGCTTCCCGGCCCTGCTCGCGCAACGCGGCGAAGGAGTGGAAGCGGTCGTCGCCGTCCGGGATCGCCGCCGCGTCCAAGACGACGATGTGGCGCAGGGCCGGGAGGTCGTCGAGCACCGGCCGCCAGCGCGCCAGCTCGTTCTCGCCGCCGAGGACCACGACCGGGGCCGCGCTGTGCCGGGCGACGAACCGGATCTGCTCCGGGCTGAGCGTGGCGTAGGCGGTGCACGGGATCGCGGACAGGTGCGTCGCGGCGAGGTCGGCGATGATGTGGTCCGGGCAGCCGGGCGCCATGATCAGCATCCGGTCGCGCGGGGCGAGGCCGAGCCCGGCCAGCCCGCGGGACACCTCCGCGATGGCGGTCCGGAACTCCCGCCAGCTGAGCGTCGGATGGCCTGCCAGGTCGAGCGAGGTGATCGCCGGCAGGTCGGCGTACTCGACGGCGTTGCGGTGCAGCAGCCTCGGGATCGTCAGGCCTTCGGTCTGCTCGGCGACGGACGGGGTGGTCAACGCTGGCCTCCTCGGTGCTCCGGATGGCCACACTGTAAGGGCTTGCGGGCCGGGTGGATAGAGAATCGCGGCCAGGTACCCGCGACTGTCCACAGTGCACACGGGCGCCGGCGCGCGAATCGCGCTTCAATGGAAGGACCACGGACGCCAGGGGGGACCGATGACGCGGTCGGCACGCGAACTGCTCGAGAAGATCCAGGCCGAGCTGGCGCCGCGGGACGCCGACAACCGGCTCGTCCCGTCGATCACCGCCGGCCGGGCGCCGCGCGCGGTGTTCGCGGCGCTCGCGGCGGAGGAAAAGCGGATCACGCTGAGCGACTGGCGCAGCTTCCACGCGCTGGCCGCCCGCGCCGACGAACCGCACGCGCGCACCTTCTTCGGCGGCCTCGCGCCCGGCGAGCAGCAAGCGAACGGGATGCTCGACGCGTTGATCGCCGCCACTGGTCCGGACCACGGGAAGGAACGGCCGCGCGCGGGCTGCCAGGCGTACCCGGCGTACGTCGCATGGCTGGCGCTGAACGGTGAATCGTCGGCGACGGCGGCCGGCATCTTCGCCAACTTCGCCGCCTTCGGCCGGTACTGCGCGGACGTCGCCGCGGGGATGCGCCGGCACTACGGCTTCGGCGACGCCGAGTGCGCGTTCTTCGACTTCTTCGCCGCCGACGTGCCGGAAATAACGGAGCAAGCGCTCGCCGCGATCCAGGCCGGGATCGACGCGCACCGGCTCGACGAGCGGGAAGCCCACCTCTACGCAAGGTTGTTCCAGAGCTACGAACTGCAGTTCTGGAACACGCTCGCCGACGAGTTCCCGGGCTGACCGCCACGGAACCGGTACCGGAACACCAGGTGTCACCGCCGCGCCACCGCGAAAAGCGGAATGGCGGGAATTCCTGGCCGCTCTCCGGGGAATCCGCGGCGACGGCGGTGAATTCCGCGCATTTCCGCTTTCCGGACGCCGTTCGTCCCGGACGAACCGAGCGCTCAGGGGACCGGCGCCGGGCTCGTGATGTTTGTCACCGAACGATTCGCGCCCGCCGTACGTAGCGGCCCTCACGTCGGAGCAAGCCCCGCCGCGCCCGTTCCCAGCGTGCTCCCGTGCGGCAGAACGGAAGTCGCACTGGGACGAACGTCACGACTTCCGGTGGTGGACTTTCCAAGCGCAGGCAGCAAGTGTGGAACGGTCACCGTGCGAAGATCACGTTCTCGCCACGGACTTGACGCGCCCTGAAGGGCTGCCTAACGTCGTCGCGGGCGAAGCAGACCACGGTGATGTTGATCCGGCTGGTCGGAATCCGGGTGTTGACCACCTCGGGCGACCCGAAACCATGTACTGCCGGAAGGAAAACGGACCCAGGTGAAGCAGATTTCTCTTCGACGCAACCGGGGATCCTCGATTCGGAAGCGCGTGCTCACCATCGCGCTCATCCCCAGCGTGGCCCTGTTGCTCGTCGGCGTGGCGCTCGCCGGATACCTCATCTACGACGCGGTCACCGCCCGCGATTACACCAGCCGGATCCGTGGATCGGAAGCCCCTTCCATCCCGTTCTTCGCCGCGCTGCAGCAAGAACGCCAGGCGACGCTGAGCCTGCTGGCCGGTCAGGGCAACCAGCGGGCCGTGCTCGCGGCCGTCCGCCCGAAGACCGACGCGAACGCCGCGAAGGTGATCGAGAACCTCAAGGACAACTTCGCCGACTACGACCAGACCCCGGCGAGCGTCCAGAAGAACATCGCCACGTTCTTCGGGCTCTACCAGCAGCTGCCGCAGACCCGGCAGGCGGTGGACAGCGGCCAGATGCAGATCGGCCAGGCGTTCGCCTACTACAACAAGATGCTCGACCAGTTCACCGACGGTGTCGCGGGACTGGCGCAGAACGCGCGCGGCGCGCAGAACGCGTTCGACCGGCTGACCGCCATCCCGCTGTTCACCGCCGCGGACGCGATGCAGCGCAGTGACGCGCTCGCCGCCGCCGGGCTCGCCGCGGGCGGCCTGAGCAACGACGAGTTCCGTGCCTACGTCGGCCAGGTCGGTGCCTACCACGCGCAGCTCGACGCGTCGGCGCCGAAGATGATCCCCGAGGTCAAGGCCAAGTACGACCAGCTGCTGGCCAGCCAGCCGTGGCAGACGGTGACCCAGGTCGAGACCGCGTTCCTGCGCGGCGACCTGACGAAGCTGCCGGTGGCGCAGGACCAGTGGCGCACCGCCGCCCGCCAGGTCGGCGACGCGCTGATGGGCATCTTCGTCGCGCAGAGCGCGAACGCGAGCCAGGCCGCGATCGACGACGCCGACAAGACGTTCACCGAGTCGCTGATCGCCGGCGTGATCGCGGTCCTGTTCGCGGTCTTCGTGGTCTTCGTCGCCGTCCGGCTGTCCAACCGGCTCATCGGCCGCCTGCACCGGCTGCGCGAGGACACGCTCGACGCGGCCGAGGTCCGGCTGCCCGAGCTGGTCGCGCGGGTCCAGGCGGGCGAGCCCGTCGACCTCGAAGAGGGCGGGCACTTCCTCGACCACGGCACCGACGAGATCGGCCAGGTCGCCGACGCGTTCAACAAGGCGCAGCAGACCGCCATCGCGGCCGCCATCGAGGAGGCGAAGACCAAGGAGGGCACCAAGACGGTGTTCCTCAACATCGCCCACCGCAGCCAGGTCATCGTGCACCGCCAGCTCAAGGTGCTCGACCAGGCCGAGCGCAAGCAGGAGGACCCGGACCAGCTGGACACGCTGTTCCAGCTCGACCACCTCTCCACCCGCGCCCGCCGCAACGCCGAGAACCTGATCATCCTCGGCGGCGGCCAGCCGGGACGGCAGTGGCGCAACCCGGTCGGGCTGGCCGAGCTGGTCCGCGGCGCGTCCGCCGAAACCGAGGACTTCGCCCGCGTCAAGACCGCGGCGCTGCCGCAGATCGCCGTCCGCGGCCCGGTCGTCGGCGACCTCGTGCACCTGCTCGCCGAGCTGATCGACAACGCGACGTCGTTCTCGCCGCCGCAGTCGCGGGTCGAGGTCCGCGGCAACGTGGTCGGCAAGGGCGTCGTGATCGAGGTCGAGGACCAGGGGCTCGGGCTCGAGCCGGACCAGGCCGAAGAGATCAACAAGATGCTGGCCGACCCGCCCGACTTCGGGATCATGGCGCTGTCCGACGAGCCGCGCCTCGGCCTGTTCGTGGTCGCGCGGCTGGCCGCCCGCCACGGCATCCAGGTGCACCTGCGGGAGTCGGCCTACGGCGGCACCCGGGCCATCGTGCTGGTGCGCACCGACCTGCTGGCCCCGCTCGCCGAGTCCGAGCCGGAGCAGCCGATCACCCCGCCGAAGCCGGAGCTCGTCCCGAACCCGGCGGAGCCGGAGCCGGTGAACGACGAGGTCGCGCCGCTGCGGCGGCAGGTCCACCGTCCGGCGCGGCACCGCACCGAACCGGTGGCGCCGCCCGCGCCGCCGACCCAGCCCGCGCCCGCGGCCCCGGTCGCGCCCGCGCAGCCGCCGTCCGTGCCGACGCCGGTCCCGGCCGGTTCGGTCTCGGAGCCGGTCAGCCAGCCGACGCAGGCGCAGCCCGTGGCCCCGGTCCGGCCGCCGGCGCCGCCCGCCCGGACGGCCCGGACGGCCCGCCCGGCCGCACAGCAGCCGGCGTGGCCGCCGTCGGAGCCGCGGCCCGCGGTGCCCGAAGGCCGGCCGTCGCAGCCGCGCCGCCCGGAGGCACCCGGCCGTCCGCCGCTGCCGCAACGGCGACGTCAGCAGAACCTCGTTCCCCAGTTGCGGGAGGATAGGCCCGCACAGGAACGGGAAGAGGTCAGGCTGGATTCGCCGGAGGCCGCGCGCAGCAGGCTGTCCGCTTTCCAGCAGGGCACCCGCCGGGCCCGTGATGAAGAACCGATCGAAACCAACGACGACAGGTACGGAGAGCGCGAGTAATGGCCAACGTCAGTGAGCTCGACTGGCTGCTGGACGACCTCGTCAAACGGGTCGCCGGGGCGGACCGCGCGGTGGTCCTGTCCTCGGACGGCCTGCTCATCGGGCGGTCGGGAAACCTTTCCGAGGAGGACGCCGAGCACCTCTCGGCGGTGGCCTCGGCGTTCCAGAGCCTGGCGCGCGGCACCGGACGGCACTTCGGCGGCGGCAACGTCCGCCAGACGATGGTCGAGATGGACCACGCGTTCCTGTTCGTGACGGCGGCCGGGCGGGGTGCCTGCCTCGCCCTGCTGGCCCGTGAAGACGCGGACATGGGTCTGGTCGCCTACGAGATGAACCTGATGGTGAAGCGGGTCGGCCAGGTGCTCACCTCCGCCCCGCGGACCGGTGCCGGCGTCCAGCCCACGTCGCCATGAGCGGACGGCACGAAGCCTGGTTCGACGACGAGGCCGGCCCGCTGGTCCGGTCCTACGCGGTCACGGGCGGCCGCACCCGGTCGGACACCCTCGGGCTCGACCTCATCACGCTCGTCGTCGCGCTGCGCACCGCGCACGAAGCGGGCATGCTCGAACCGGAGTACGCGCGCATCATCGCGCTGTGCCAGCGGCCGGTCTCGGTGGCCGAGGTGGCTGCCCGCGTCGACCTGCCGCTGCCCGTGGTGAAGGTGATGCTCAGCGACCTCATCGAGCAGAACCTGGTGCTGTTCCGTACCGCGGCACCGGTCCAGGAAACCCCCAACCGACACGTACTGCAGGCGGTTCTTGATGGCATCCGGAAACTCTGACCCCCGGCGGAACCTGACCGCGACCGCGGTCAAGGTACTCATCGCCGGCGGGTTCGGGGTCGGCAAGACCACGATGGTCGGTTCGGTGAGCGAAGTGCCGCCACTGCGGACCGAAGAGGTCATCACGACCGCGTCCGAGGGGGTCGACGACCTGTCCGGCGTCGAGCAGAAGACGACCACGACGGTCGCGCTCGACTTCGGCCGCATCACGATCAACCCCGACCTGATCCTGTACCTGTTCGGCACGCCGGGTCAGGACCGGTTCTGGTTCATGTGGGACGAGCTGGCGGAGGGCGCGCTGGGCGCGGTCGTCCTGGCGGACACGCGCCGGCTGGAGTCCTGCTTCGCGGCGGTGGACTTCTTCGAGCGCCGCAACCTGCCGTTCGTGGTGGGCGTGAACTGCTTCGACGGCGCCTACCGCTACGGCACCGAGGAGGTCCGGCAGGCGCTCGACGTCGGCATGGACGTGCCGCTGCTGCTGTGCGACGCCCGTGAGCGGGAGTCGACGAAGCAGGTGCTGACCAGCCTGATGGAACACGTGATGGCGCGGTCCGACCTCGCGGCCGCCCAGGGCGGCTACTGATCGGACCGCGCTCGTCCCGCGTCAGCGGCGGCGCCGCTTGATCAGCGTGTCGACGGCGTAGCGGCCCGGGCCGATCGCCGCGAACAGCAGGAAGATCCACGAGTACACCGCGGCGGGCTCGCCCATGTTCTGCAGCGGCAGCAGGCCCATCGGCGCGTGCACGGTGAAGTAGGCGTAGGCCATCACGCCGGAGAGCAGCAGCGCGGCCGGCCTGCTGGCCAGGCCGACGAGCAGCAGCGCCGCGCCCACCAGCTCGAGGACGCTGCCCCACCAGCCGGGGAACGAGCCGAACGGGACGCCGCCACCCTGGCCGTCGATCCCGCCGAAGAAGCCGAATCCCTGCAGGCCGTGGAAGCCGAACAGGAACGAGATCACGACCCGGCTGGCGGAGACGACGATGCCGGTGACCGGGCTGGTCTTCGTCCCGGTGGTGGCGGCGGCGGTGCGGGTCTGCGGGGTGATGGTGGTGGTCATGGTGGGTTCCTCCCTGGGGGCTGTCCTGCCTTCTGCCTACGCGTCGAGCGGGCCACCGCCGGATCGACAACCCCGCGGAAAAAAGTTCGGCGAGTTTCGGCAGACTGGGTGGATGGCGGGCAAACGCAGTGCCGGGCTCCTGCTCCACCGCGGGCGGGGCGAGGCCGTCGAAGTGCTGCTCGGGCACATGGGCGGGCCGTTCTGGGCGAAGAAGGACGCGGCGGCGTGGTCGCTGCCGAAGGGCGAGCTCGACCCCGACGAGCCGCCGGAGAAGGCGGCGCGGCGCGAGTTCGAGGAGGAGCTGGGCCTGCCCGCGCCCGAGGGCGAGTACGTCCCGCTGGGCGAGGTGAAGCAGTCGGGCGGCAAGGCCGTCACCGCGTGGGCGGTCGAGGCCGACCTCGACCCGGCTTCGGTGGTCCCGGGGACCTTCACCATGGAGTGGCCGCCGCGCTCGGGCCGTCAGCAGGAGTTCCCCGAGGTGGACCGGGTCGCGTGGTTCTCCCTCGACGTCGCCAGGGAGAAGCTGGTCAAAGGCCAGCTGCCGTTCCTGGACCGGCTGGTGGCGCTGCTCGGCGAGTGAGCAGGGCCTCGAGCGGCTTGGCGGTGAACGACGGCAGCACGACGTCGGCCTGGCCGAAGTCGAGGCGCTCGGTGATGGCGTTCGGCACGGCGACGCAGGTCAGCCCGGCCGCCTTGGCGGCGGTGACGCCGTGGGGCGTGTCCTCGAAGGCGATGGTCTCCTCGGCCCGGGTGCCCAGCGCGTCCAGGGCGGCGAGGTAGAGGTCGGGATCGGGCTTGGCCCGGTGCCGGTCGCCGGTGAGGACGGCGTCGAAGTAGCCGGCGAGTCCGAGCCGGTCGAGGTGCGGGCGCACCCAGGCGCCGGACGAGCTGGAGGCGACGGCCAGCGCGAGGCCGAGGTCCTTCGCGGCGTCCAGGTAGCTTCGGACGCCTTCGCGCGGCCCGAGCGTTTCGAGGAGTTCGAAGACCCGGGCGCGTGTCCGGGGGCGCAGCGCCTCGGGATCGACATCGGGGACGTGCTCGGCGAGCAGGGCGAACATCGCGGGCGTGGTGTGCTGCGTGCCGATGACGGCGTACCAGGCTTCCATCGGCAGCTCGACGCCGTGTTCGCGGAAGAGCTCCCGCCACGACCGCAGGACGGCGGACTCGGTGTCGGCGAGGGTGCCGTCGAAGTCGAAGACCAGGGCGCGGGTGGGCACGCCTGCACCCTGCCCGGTCGGTGATCGGCCGGGCAAGGCAGTGTGACGGGTCCTACGGAGGGCCGCCTCAGCCGAGGAAGAACTCGGTCAGCACCGGCGCCAGGGCCGTTGCCTTCACGATGTGCGTCTGGTCCGGCAGGGTCCGGTGTTCCGCCGACGGCAGGACCTTCGCCAGCGAGGCGACGCCGTTGCGCATCCAGTCCGGGCTGCGGCCGCCGTCGGCGACCAGCGTCGGGACCGTCACTTCCGGCCACGCCGCCGTCAGCGGCCGGCCCGCCTGGTGGCCGGCGACCAGCGCCGTGTCGTACGGGAGCGTGTGGGCCACTCGCTTGAGCTTCGCCCAGAACGGCATGATCCGCATCATCGCCACCGTCGCGCCGCCGAGGCCGACGCCCTCGGTCATGAACATCTTGACCGCCTTGCCGCGCTTGCCTTCCTTCAGCGCCGCGTCGAGCCGCGCCGGGTAGTCGGCCGGGACGCGCGGGCGCGTGCCGTCGACGACGAAGGGCGGTTCGTACAACGCCAGCTTCGGCACCGGGAGCGTGCGAGCCGCTTCGAGGGCCAGCGCCGCGCCCGAGGAGATGCCGAACAGGAACGCCTCGCCGCCCGCGTCCTTGATGAGCGCGGCGAGGTCCTCGACCTCGCGCTGGACCGTGTACGGCCCGGTGTCGGAGCTTTCGCCCCGGCCGCGGCGGTCGTAGGTGTACACGGTGAAGCGCGTGGCCAGTTCCTTCGCGAGCGCGTCGTTGGGGGAGGAGCCGCGGTAGCACATCGCGCCGTCGACGAGGACGAGCGCGGGGCCGAACCCGGCGCGGGTGTAGGCGATCTTCGTGCCGTCGGCGGAAGTCGTCGTGCTCATCGGAGGTCTCCTCGCGGCATCAGGTGGGCGGAAGTGGTCGCGAGCCAGGTCCAGGCGATCGCCACGGCCGCCCAGAAGCCGAGGGTGACGACCGGGCTCGTCGATCCGGACGCTACGCCCGCGAAGCCTACGAGGAACAGCAGGCCGCTGATCCGCGAGTACCACGCCCGGGCGGGGCTCAGGTGCGCACCGATCGCGAAGCAGGCCCCGACGAGCGCGGCGAAGCCGATGCCGCCGCAGGCGAAGTGCAGGGTGCCGTGCCAGCTCACCGCCGCCGGCGGTCCGGCGGGCGTGCCGAGCGGGAAGCCGTCCTGCGGGTCCGCGCGGAACACGCCCGCGCACAGCAGGCCGGCGCCGTAGACCGCCAGCAGTCCCGGTCCCCACCGGCCGGGCAGGACCCGCCGGATCCCGGCCGCGGCGGCGATCGTGAGCAGGCCGGTGACGAGGAAGTTCGTGACCTGGAGCCAGCCGAGGTCGCCGTTGGCCAGGACGCTGGCGGGATGCCGCGTGAAGTCGAACCCGGCGCGGGTGAGGCCCTGGAGGACGCCGGTGCCGACGAAGCCGGGCCCGGCGAGGATTCCGCAGGTCAGCAGGGTGCGGGTGGGGAGGGCGGCGGGAGCGGGAAGCGTTGTGGTCGTCATGCGGGCCAGCGTGCCAACCGATGGATGAAGTTGTCAAGACAAAAAAAGTTGTCGGTCCCGGAGGAGCGCCCAATGCGGCCTTGGTTGCGTCTCACGCACCGAAGGCCGCCTTGGTTGCGTGTGACGCACCGAAGGCCGCCTTGGGGCGCTCGGGTCAGGCGCGGCGGAGGGTGAGCAGCGTGATCTCGCTGGGCGCGAAAACCCGGAACGGCGGACCCCAGAACCCCGTGCCGCGGCTGTTGTACAGCTGGGTCGGGCCGTGCCGGGTCAGGCCGGACAGCGTCGGCTGGTCGAGGCGCACCAGCAGGTGGAACGGCCAGATCTGGCCGCCGTGCGTGTGGCCCGAAATCTGCAGGTCCACGCCTGCCTCGCGGGCTTGGCGCACCTGCTTCGGCTGGTGCGCCAGCAGCACCACCGGGACGTCGGCCGGCACCCCGTCCAGCGCCGCCGCCAGGTCGGGGCCGTGGCCGGGCAGGCCGGACGCCGCGCCCGTCGGGTCGTCGATGCCCGCGAACACGATCCGGTCGCCGCCGCGTTCGAGCAGTGCCGAGCGGTTGTGCAGCGTGTCCCAGCCGAGGCTCGCCATGTGGTCGAGCCACGCCTGTGCCTCGCCGAAGTACTCGTGGTTGCCGGTGATGTAGAACCGGCCCAGCCCGGCCTGGATGCCGCCGAGCGGGTCGACCTGCTTGCGGCGCTTGGCCACCGCGCCGTCGGCGAGGTCACCGGCGTGGCAGACGACGTCCGCCGCCAGCGCGTTCACCGCCGCGACCACCTGCTCCGACCACTTCGTCCGGTCGATCGGCCCGAAGTGGGTGTCGGTCAGCACCGCGACGCGCAGGCCGTCGAGGCCGGGCCCGAGCCGCGGGATGACGACGTCGACGGCCTTCACCGGCGGCACCCGCATGGCGACGCGGTTGCCGTGCACCAGCAGGACGGCGGCCACCACCGCGGTCGCCCCCGCCACGATCCGCGACCGCGCCGGGTCGTCGACACCCAGCAGCGCCGCGCGCAGGACCAGGCTCAGCACGGACCAGCTGAACAGCACCCAGATCACGGCCAGCAGCGAGTCGCCGAGGCGGGCGGCGCCGTCGAGCTGGCGCCGTCCGTGGCCGCGCACCATGGCGACCGGCATCGTCAGCAGGCCGAGCGCGAACACCGCGGTGCCCGCGACCGTGGCCGCCGTGCCCCAGTCCGGCGCGAGGACGAGCGTCCACCAGGGCACGGTGAACAGCAGGAGCAGCGCCAGGATCGGCACGACGACGAATTGGCCTCTCATCGAACCAGGTTACAGCCCATCGGGCTGTTAGCCGGGACCGCCGCGGTCGCGGTTCCGCTACCCTGAGGTGTCGAAGGGGGGTCGCCGTGAACGCGTTGCTCGAGCTGGCTTTCCCCGCCATGACCAGCCCGGCGGCGTTGGTCGCCTTCGCGTCCCTGGCTGCCGCCAGCCTGCTGGTCGTCCTCCTTGTCGGCAGCACGCACCGCGCCGGACTCGCCCTGTGGTCGGCACCGGTGCGCAGCCGCGTCACCGCCCTGCGCCGCCGTGCGCGGCGGGCCGAAGCCATCCGCCTGCGTGATCCCGGCGCCCCGGGGCGCAGCAGGCCGCGAGCACCCGGTTCCCGCAGCACGGCTGCGTAGGAACCACTTCAGACGCAGCCATTCCGCACACCCTCACCCCTTCCCTTCACGCGGAGTGCTGCCCATGTTCGGCTTTCTCGACGTGCCCGTCGCAGGCGCGTACCACCTGATCCACGCGTTGACCGGCCTGTTTTCCGTGGCGCCTGCCATCATCGTGTTCACCTTGTGCGTGCGGCTGCTGCTGCACCCGCTCGCCCGCTCGGCGGCCCGCGGCGAGCGCGCCCGGGCGGCGCTGGCGCCGGAGATCCGCGCGCTGCGGGACCAGCACGGCCACGACCGGGAGCGGCTGGCCGCGGAGCTGGCGAAGCTGCAACGGGAGTCCGGGACGTCGTTGTTCACCGGCTGCCTGCCGATGCTGCTGCAGCTGCCGTTCTTCACGGTCATGTACCGGCTGTTCACCACGCCCACGGTCGGTGGCGAACCCAATTCCCTGCTCGGCGCGACCCTGCTCGGGACGCCGCTGGGCGCGCACGGCCTGGCGGGCGGCCCGCTGGTGTTCGTGATCGCGGCCGGCCTGGCGATCGTCGCCTGGTTCTCGGTGCGCCGGCAGGACCGTGACCGCGAGGCCGAAGTCCCGGGCGGCAGGCTCCTGCGGCTGCTGCCCTACGGCACGGTGCTGGCGACGCTGGTCGTGCCGCAGGCGGCCGGGATCTACCTGCTGACGACGACCGCCTGGACGGCGGCGGAGCGGGCGCTGCTACGACGCGGCTCGTGAGCGCCGCCAGTCCGCGACGGCTTCCTCGACGTCCACCAGCGCCACGGTCAGCGGCGGGCCGGTGTGGTGATTGAGGTAGGCCTGGCGGATCCGCGTGTTGAGGTCCTCGACGATCTCCCGCACCTGCCGCTCGGTCCGTTCGCGGGCCAGCCGTTCCGGGAGGTCCTGGACCTCGCGCTTCAGCGCGAGCGCGGGCGGCAGCAACGCCTTCGTGTCGTGGCCGCCCGCCCGGACCTGCCGCAGCACCCAGTCCGTCGCCGCGTCGTTGCCCGTCGGCTTCGGCAGCGGCTTCCCCGTGCCGGGCAGGTCGTCGAACTCGCCGCGCTCGCGGGCTTCGGCGATCTGCCGGTCGACCCACCAGCGGAAGGAGACCTTGGGCGGTTTGCGTCGGGTCATGCCTCCAGAATGCCAGGTCGGACGGCCGGCCCGGGTAGGATCGCGCTCGGAGGAGCGAGGGGAGCGCATGACCGCCGAACGCACTGGCGCCGACGACGTCGACCGGACCCTCGCGCTGCTCTGGCGGGCCCGCGGTGCCGCGGCCGAACCGGCCCGGGGCCGCCGCCCGACGCTGACCATCGAGCGGATCGTCGCCGCGGCGATCGCGGTCGCCGACGCCGACGGGCTGGCCGCCGCGTCGATGCACCGCGTCGCCAAGGAGCTCGGCGCCGGCACCATGACGCTCTACACCTACGTGCCCGGCAAGGCCGAGCTGGTGGACCTGATGGTCGACGACGTGCTCGTCGGACGCCGGCTGCCCGGCCCCGGCGAGCCGCGGCTGGCGGACTGGCGCGCGCAGGTGGCGCTCTACGCCGAGCGCACCCGAGAGGCGTACCGCAGCCACTCCTGGCTGTGCGAGGTCTCCCGGGTCCGGCCGCCGCTCGGGCCCGGTCAGCTGGCCGGTCAGGAGTATCTGCTGTCCATCATGGACAGTCTGGGCCTGTCACCGCGGGAAGCCGTCGCGGCGGCCAACGGGATCGGCACGTACATCGACGCGAACGCCGCGCTCGGCGCGGAGAACACCCGGCTGGAGCGCAGCACCGGCCAGTCGACCGAGGCGTGGTGGCACGAGCGGTCTTCGTTCTGGCAGAACTACTTCGTCGTCGACGAGCACCCGGCGATGAACCGGATCTGGCTCGGCGGCGGCTTCGACCAGAGCGCCAAGGCACAGGGCGACACGGCCTACGAGTTCGGCTTGGACCGCATGCTCGACGGCATCGAAGCCCTCGTCGCCGACCGCTAGGGCGTGTCTGACAATGCGTTGGTCCAAGGTGATCACGGGCCGCGGCAATCCACCGGGTCGAAGCGGGTAGGCGGCCGCCGCGGGAACCGCGGGGTTGGCGGTGCCCCTGCCTGGTCGGCAGGTTCGGGACGGTCGATCGCGTGGTCAGGCGGCTCGGTGCGCTGTTCGGTGTAGTTCGACCCAGCCCCTTGTGGGGCGGGTGATGGTGGTGGCGTGCTGATGTGCCCGGGCGATCGTGGAATGCACCGACACCGACCAATCCATCAAGCCCACCGCGTCCGCATCGGTGAGCAGGCGTTCCAGGACGGTGTCCAGGTGCCGTCACCGGCCATCCTCCGGTGCCAGGTTCAGATCGTCTGCCACGGACCGAACACCGCCGGGACATCCCGCCACGGAATCCCGCACCGGTACCGGTAGATGATCCCCTCGACCATCGCCCGCGCATCCGAGAACGGACGTCCCCGCTCACCGGTCCGGACCGGCAGCAGATCCTCGATCAACGCCCACTGATCGTCTGAGAGCAACTGAACCCGCGACACGACCGGCAGCATCCCAGCCGCCAGCCGAAACTTTTGCCGGACACGCCCTAGCGGCGGGCCCGCCACCGCGGACGGCGGCGTTCCTGGCGGGGCACCACGGGCTCGGCCACCGCGCCGCCTCCGCGCAGGACGTCCCGGCAGCCCGGGTCGAACCGGCCGGGCTCCTCGATCATCGCGGCCGCGAGCACGACGTGCCCGCACACCGCCCGGAACCGCCCCTCGTGCCGTCCCGCCGCGAACTCGTCCTCGGTGACCGCATGGGTCAAGCCGTCGGTGTCGCAGCGGATGGGCACGAAGAACGTGGCCACCGGGCTCACTTGGTCGGGCTGGTGGTGGTGGTTTCGGTCGTCTTGGTCGCCGACTCGGTCGAACCGGCCGGGGTGGCGGCCGACGTCGTCGTGGCCGGCGGCGGAGTCGTGGTGGTGGTGCTGCTGGGCGTGGTCGCCGGCGGCGTGGTGGACGTCGTCGGCGGCTTCGTCGGGTCGGTGGTCGGAGTGCTCGGCGTGCTGGTCGCCGAGGTGGTCGACGTCGGCGTCTCGCCGGCCGGCGGCAGCGGGGTCTCCGTGGTGGGCGGAGTGGTCTCCGGCGACGCCGGCGGGGCGGGCACGCCGACCGGCGCGCCCGCGGCGGCGGCGTCCGGGGCAGGCGGCGCGCCGATCGGCACGTCGCTGTCGGGCAGCTGGGCCACGCCGCCGCGGTAGGCCGCCGCCCACGCCATCACGGTGTCCACATAGGACTGCGAGTTGTTGTAGCGGCGCACGGCCAGGCGCTGGCCCGCGTCGGTCGAGAGGTCCAGCCCGCCCGAGCACAGGTAGCGGGCGGTGGCCAGCGTCTCGTCGTAGATGTTGTTCGGGTTCGACACGCCGTCGCCGTTGCCGTCGGAGGCGTAGCCGCGCCAGGTCGACGGGATGAACTGCGTCGGGCCGACCGCGCGGTCCCACACCGGGTCGCCGTCGTACCGGCCGCCGTCGGTGTCCGGGATGGCCGCGAACGCGCCGGCGCCGTTGAGGACCGGGCCGAGGATCGGCTCCAGCGTGTCGCCGTTCGCGTTGACGTAGCCGCCGCGGGCGTGGTTGGACTCGATCCGGCCGATGCTCGCGATCAGCGCCCAGTCGAGGTGGCAGTTCGGCTGCTCCTTGGCGAGGATGGCGGCGGCGTTCTGGTACGCCTTGAGCATGCTCGCGGGGATGCCCAGCGGCCCGGAGATGCCCGCCGAACCCGCCCGCCCGCCGGGCACGACCAGCGGCGTCGGCAGCGGCGGCTGCGGCAGGCTGCCGTCGACCGCGATCGGCGGCATGACGATGTTCGGCTGCTGGGCCGGGGCGGCCTGGTCGGGCAGCGCGCCGCCGGCGTCGGCGGCGACCACCACCGGCGCGGGCAGGCCCGTGGTCAGCGTGGGCAGCACGACGAGCGCGCCGCCGGCGAGCGCGGCCGCGGTCCGCCGGACCCCGCGCGTGCCCTTGCGCCGTGGCCGGTGCTTCGCCATGGTCGTCCCCGCTTCCCTCGATCTCTCGCTGATCGCCTCACCCGATCGGCCCACCCGCCGGTACCGGCCGGCAGGAGCAAGCTATCCGATGGAACCAAACTTTGGCGAATAGCACAGCGAAATCGCGGCGCCGGAGAGAAGTTCGTCCTGATGGCACAAAACCTTCGTAGGGAATCTGTCACATTCACCAGGACTTAACGGGACCCTGGGGAGAGTTTGTCCAGCAGGACACCGGGCACGGCGATCCCGCGGTGGGTCACGTCCGCGGAGAACCGCCGGACCAGCGAATCCGACGGCGTCGCGGTGAACGTGACGACGTCGCGGTGCAGAGCCGGCTTCAGCCGCCGCAGCGCACCGGCGAAAGTGCGGGTCAGCGCGGTGGTCGGGACCAGTGCGACACCGAGCCCGGCCGCGGCCAGCTGCGCCGCGGTCGCCGCCTGCTTCGTCCGCATCACCGCCGTGAGGGTGGTTCCCCGGCGCGCGGCCTCTTCGTCGAGCCAGCCGCCGAGGCCGTTGTCCGGGTGGTAGTGCACCACCGGCACGCCCGCCAGGCCGGCCATCGGCACCGCCGCCCGCCGGGTCAGGGGATGGTCGGCGGCCAGCGCCAGGACGATCTCTTCGCGCCCGATGACGTCGGTCCGCCCGGTCCAGCGGCTCGGCCGGGGCCCGACGGCGACGTCCGCTTCGCCCGTTTCCAGGGCCGCCACCAGCGCGTCCGCGCTCGTCGTCTCGGTCAGCGTGATCAGAACGCCCGGGCGGTGCCGGTGCCAGGCCCGCAGCACCGGCGCCAGCAGCCCGGCGGTCATGCTCTCCGCGCACGCGATCCGCAGCGCGCCTTCGCCGCCGGCGGCCACCGCGCGCCCGGTCCGGACCACGCGGTCCGCGGCGGCCAGCGCGGCACGGGCGTCGGCCACGACCGCGCGTCCGGTCGCGGTCGGCCGGACCCCGCGCGGCAGCCGTTCGAGCACCGGCGTGCCGAGTTCGCGTTCGAGGGTGCCGATCTGGTGGGACAACGCGGGCTGCGAAAGGTGCAGCCGCGCGGCCGCCTCCGTGATCGATCCCGCGTCCAGCACCGCGACCAGGCACTCGAGGGCGCGCAACGTAGGCATTCGTGGATTCTATCGGAACCATCGAAAACATTCGGATCGTGACGGGATGGTTCCGGCCGCGGCGCGCGCTGAAGCCGGTGTGCGCAACGGAAGGAGCACGGGAATGTCGTTCGAGGGAAAGCGGCTCGTCGTCGTCGGCGGCGGGTCGGGCATCGCGCGCCGGATCGCGGCGGACGCCGACGCGGCGGGCGCGGAAGTCACGCTGGCCGGGCGGACTCCGGCGGAGATCGGCGGTCCGGGCCTGCGGACCGCGTTCGCCGACCTCGGTGATGAAGCGTCGCTGAAAGCGCTTGCGGAGGCGGTGGGCGAACTCGACTACCTGGTCACGCTCGGGGCCGCGCCGGCGAACGGGCCGGTCGCCGACCTGGACCGCGACGCGGTCACGCGGGCCTTCGACGCCAAGGTGATCGGGCCGCTGCTGCTGGCCAAGCACTTCGCCCCGCGGTTCCGGGACGGCGGCGCGATGGCCCTGTTCTCCGGGGTCGCGGCGTGGCGGCCGGTACCCGGACGCACGGTCATGGCCACGACGAACGGCGCGGTCGCGGTCCTCGCCGAAGCGCTCGCGGTCGAGCTCGCGCCGATCCGCGTCACCGCGATTTCGCCGGGCATCGTCGATTCCGGCGCGTGGGACCGGCTCGGTGAGGGCAAAGACGAGTTCTTCCGCCGGGCCGCGGAAACGAATCCGGCCCGCCGGGTGGGCACGACCGCGGACGTCGCGGCGGCCACCCTCCAGGCACTGGCCAACCCGTTCGTCACCGGCACGGTCCTGCACGTCGACGGCGGCGCCAGGCTGGCCTGAAACGGTGCGTGATCGAGCCTTTACACGACCCTGAACGGTTCCTATGATCGGCCGACCGGAGGCATCGCCGCCGTCCGGTCGGCCCAGGGTGGAGGGTTTGATGGCACGTAGGGCTCCGCGTCGCGGGCAGGTCACCGTCGCCGAGCTGCTGGTCCGGTCCGCCGTGGCCGATCGCCCTGCCGGCGGCGCGCGCCACCGTGAGAAACCGCGGGTCCTGCGGTCTTTGGGCCGCCTGCGGGTGTTCTCCGTGGTCGCCGGCGCGCTCGCGCTGACCGGCGGGGTCGGCGCGGCGGTGTCGCTGCCCGTCGAGCGGAGCGCGGGCGCGGCGTGGCCGCCTGCCGGCGTGGAACCCCCGGCGGTCGCGCTGGTCCCGTTGCCGGCACGGGTCGTGGTCCCGCCCGCGAAGCCTGCTCCGGATTCCGTGGCAGCACCCGGGGAATCCGGCGGAATCACGCCGGTTGCCGAGCAGTCGCAGCCGGAACCGGGTTCGGCGGCCACGCCGGCGCGTCGCGGCAAGCCGGCCGAAGCGGTGGTCGTGAAGCCGAAACCGCACCGGCCGCCGAAGCAGGCGGCCCCGGTGCGGCACGAGATCCCGGACGTGCCGATCTGGTCCCGCGGCCGCCCCGGCGCGGGGCCGCATCACGGCGGCGGTCACGACGGCTGCGGCCACCACCGCCGGTGAAGCTACGGGCCGAGCGGGATCTGGTACTGCATGAGCCCCTTGTCGAGCGCGACCTGGTCGTACAGCCGCCGCGCGGTCGTGTTCGACGTTTGCGTGTGCCAGTAGACGCGGGCGCATCCCCGCGCCCGCGCCCAGCCGGCGACGGCTTCGATGAGGGCCCGGCCCGCGCCGCGGCCGCGGGCTTTCGCGTCGGTGAACAGGTCCTGCAGGTAGCAGACGTCGGCGGAAGTCGTGCTGACGTGCGTGAAGAAGTGCACGATGCCGACGAGCTCGCCGTCGAGCCGCGCGCCGAGCGCGTGCATCCGCTCGCCGCTGCGGAACTCGCGCCATGCGCGGTCCACGAGCTCGGGCGCGAGCGTCCTGCCGTAGAACGTGTTGTAGCCGGCGAAGAGGTTTTCCCAGGCCGCGCGGTCGTCTTCGGTGAGGCGCCCGATGGAGATCATGCGCCGAGGCTAACGTCCCGTCCGGCCGGTTCGGTGGACACGCGGGACACAACTGGTGAGTAAGGTGACGAACCCGAATCCGATTCATAGAATCGGCGGCCATCAGGTCCCGGTCGGCACGACGCAGCGGAGGTTCCCGATGGCGCGCACGGCGCACCATGCCAGTGGCAGGCCCGTCACGGTGGGGGAGCTCATGCTCCGGCCGGACGTCCACGGCAGACGGCGGCCCGAGGACCTCGAAGTCCTCGAGCTGGCCTACCGGATGCGCCGCCGGATCGGCCCGGAGCCGGTCGTCGCCCGGACGCCGCGGTTCCGCGCGCTCGCCGCGGTCACCGGGCGGTGGCGGCGCAAGCCGCGGTGAGCGCGCCGTTCCCGCAGGCCACCCTCGCCGGGGGTGGCCTCTTTCGTCTGTCCACTCGGGACGATCCGGCTCAGCGTGCCGCGAACGCGAGGGCTGCGGCGAGGGCGCGGTGACCGGCCGCGGTCGGGTGGACGTCGCAGCCGCCGGTGGGCAGCTTGATCAGCAGTCCCGCCGCGCACGGGTCGCCACCGGTGCGCAGGGACGCGATCAGGAACGCCGTGAAGCCGTCCGCGACCTTGCCGTGGTAGCGGTGCGTGACCTGGCTCAACGCGGAGTCGATCGCCTTCACCTGCGCCACCTGCGCCGCGTCGCGGTAGTCGAGCGAGTAGTACGACACCAGGACCAGGTCACCGTGGTACTCCGCGCGCAGCGCCGCGAGGATCGTCGCGAGGTTGCGGCTCGCCTGGTCGAGGGCGACCTGGAAGTCCGGGCCCGTGCAGTGGTCCGGCGTGCTCTTCTGGCAGAGGAACATGTCGTTCGCGCCGATGGTCAGCGTGACCAGCCGGGTGTCCCGGTGGGCCCGCAGGTACTGCACCGCGTAACCGACCTGGGCGCCCGGGTAGGAGACGTGCAGCGGGAACGCCTTGCGGTAGCCGTTCTCGCAGCCGTTGCTCGGCGCGTTGACGTCCAGCATGCTTCCGGTCGTCTCGCCGGGGCAGGACGCGTTCGCGAGCCGGAGCCCACGCAGCGACGCGTACTTCTCCGCGTAGCCGCTGAAGTTGGCCGGGTTCGCGTAATCCGCGCCGGCATCGGGCCGGTAGCCGAACGCGACGGAGTCACCCAGCGCGAGGTAGCGGCCCCAGCCCCAGGCTTCCGCCGGTGCCGTCAGGAGCGAACTCAGCGCGACGACGACCGCCGCAGTGGCGAAGACTCGACGAAGCATCCCCGGCTCCCTTCGCGTGGCCGGAACCGATTGTGCCCGGGCCGGCCACGCGAAGGAAGGGTCAAAAGGCGATCGTCGACGGCGGTTTCGGCCCGGCGATGCGGGCTTGGGCCGTGCCCGGCTCGACCGCGGCGCAGTGCGTGCCGCGGGCCGGAAGCTTGCCGCTGATCAGGTAGTCGTCGGTCGCCTTGATCACGCACTGGCTGTTCTTGAAGTACGCGCCATGGCCCCAGCCGTCGTAGGTCAGCAGCGTACTGCCGCTCTGGCGCGCCGCGGCCTGTGACCACGCGTACGGTGTCGCGGGGTCGTACCGGCTGCTCACCATCAGCAGCGGCGGCGCGCCGTGCACCTGCAGCGGATGCTGCGGGTTGCTCGTCCGGTCCGGCCAGCCGATGCAGCCGGTGACGGCCGCCCAGCCCAGCGAGTTGACCTTGACGTCCGGCGCGAGCGCCGCCGCCGTCCGCCGGTAGGCCTCCAGCTCGGCGAAGTTGTGCACCGGAAGGCGCCAGTCGTCGCAGAACACGCTCTGGAAGACGGTGTTGACCCCGACGTCGTCCTTGGCCTTCACCGCCGCGGCCGGCCCGGTCCCGTCCGCCAGTGCCTTGAGCGTCTTGGCGAGCCGATCCCAGTCCGGACCGTAGAACGAGCCCTGGAACAGCGACGCGAGCGAAAGCGGCATCATCACCTCGCCGCTCTGCGGGTCCTTCAGCTCGCCGCGTGCGGCCTTGTCCTGCAAGTCGCGCGTCAGCTTCGAGACGTCCCGGCCGTGCAGCGCGCAGCTCGGCGTCCGGCCGCACCACGCCACGAACTCGCCGAACTCCGCCTGCACCGACTGGGTTTCGCTGTCGAGGAATTCGAACGCCGTGAACTGCGAGTGGTCCATGTTGCTGTCCAGCACGAGCGCGCGGACCTTGTCCGGGAACAGCTCGGCGTACTGCTGGCCCATCAGCGTGCCGTACGAAACCCCGTAGTACGTCAGCTTCCGCTCGCCGAGCGCGGCGCGGATGGCGTCCATGTCCCGCGCGACGCTCTTGGTGTCGGCGAACTGCCCGAGCGGGCCGGAAAGCCTGTCGCAGCTTTCGCCGAGCTTGCGGTTGTACGCCGCGAGCTGCTCGAATTCGGACTGGTCGCGCGGCATCTGCGGGTGGTCGGCGATCACCTCGGCGAGCCCGCACTTGATCTGGGTGCTGCCGCCGACGCCGCGCGGGTCGAAGCCGACGGTGTCGAACCGCTTGGTGATCTCGGCCGAGAGCGCCCAGCCCTGCTTGACCTCGCCGGCGCCGGCTCCGCCGGGGCCGCCCGGGTCCATGAGGATCGACCCGATGCGCGCCTGCGGATCCGTCGCCTTGCGCCGCGCGAGCGCGATGCTGATGGTTCCGCGGTCCGGGTGCGCCCAGTCGACCGGCACGGTCACCGAGCCGCAGTCGACACCGGGCGCGTCGGCGCACGGCTGCCAGTCGATCGATCCCGGCGTGCCCGCCGCCGAGGCCGGCGTCGCCGCCAGCGAGCCACCCAGTACTGCCGTCAGCGCCGCGGCCGTCAGCAGCCGTCTCGATTCCCCCGGCATCGTCAGTCCCTCCCCTTACCGACCGTGGTTGCTCGGCTCCAGGTAATCACCATTCCGGTCATCGCGCCAGGTTCCCAGGTGAATCCCGCCGTTCCGTCCATTGTGGACAGCTGAGGGCGAGCTGTCCGGTTTGCGACCTCCTGGCCGGTGTGTTATGCATGAGTAATGCATGAATCTCGACTGGCGAACCTGCTCGGCGCGACGGTCCTGACGCTGTCCGACCGCATGACGGCGGCCGCGGCGGAGGCGGCCGGTGCCAGCCTGAGCGGGACCGCGGCCCTGGTCGTGCTCAGTGAGTTCCCCGGTCTCGGCGGTACCGAGCTGGGGCATCGGATCGGGCTCAGCCAGCCGGCCTGCGCTCGGATGCTCGACCAGCTCGCCGCCCGCGGGCTCGTCGAGCGGCAGGCCAGGCAGGGGCGGGCGGTCGCCGTCGTGCTCACGAAAGACGGGCGTGCCGCCGCGAAGCGGGCTCTCGCGGCGCGGCAGGAAGTCCTGGCCGGTGCCCTGCGCGCGGTGCCGGACCGGGCGGCGCTCGAACCGGTGCTGGAACAGTTGCTGCGCAGGCTGCACGCCGAGGTACGCGACGGCGACCTCATGTGCCGGCTCTGCGACCGTCCGGGCTGTGTCGCCCAGCGGCGAAGCTGCCCGGTCGGCGAGGCGGGGAGGTCGTGATGGGCAACGTCCTCGCGCTCGTCTCGGCGCTGTGTTTCGGGCTCACGCACTTCGTCAGCGGGCTGGTTTCGCGGCGGGCGCCCGGCATGACGGTCTCGCTGTACGCGCAGGTCGCGGGCACGGTGGTAACAGTGCCGCTGGCCATGTCGGGCAGCGCGGCGACGGCGGGAGCGCTCGGCTGGGGCGCGTTGTCGGGTGCGGGTACCGGTGTCGGTGTCGCGTTCCTGTACCGCGCCATGGGGAAGGGGGCGATGAGCCTGGTCGTGCCCGCGAGCGACGTGGCGGCCGTGGTGCTTCCGGTCCTGTTCGGACTGCTCCTGCTGGGGCAACGCCTTTCACCCGCGGCGATCGCCGGCGTCTGCTGCGCGCTTCCGGCACTGTGGCTGGTGTCTCGTGGCAAGGACGAAAAGCGCGCGGCGGCGGGCATTCCGGACGCGTTCGTGGCCGGCGTGGGGTTCGCGGTGCAGTTCGTGGCGCTGTCCCGGATCCCGGCGGAGGCGGGCTTCTGGCCGGTGGTGGTGAGCCGCGCGGTGTCGGTGGCGGCGATCGCGTGCCTGGTGACGGCCACGCACGCCCCGTGGCACCTGCGGTGGAGGCTGACGGTTCCGGCGGCGTTCGCGGGCGTGTGCGGCAGCGCGGCGATCGTGCTGTACCTGCTCGCGGCCCAGCACCAGCTGCTCGCGGTCGCGACGGTACTGGCGGCGTTGTATCCGGCGGTGCCGGTGCTGCTGGCGCTGGTTTTCCTGCGGGAACGGCTGAGTCGTGCGCAGGTGGCGGGCTTGCTGGGCGCGGGCGCGGCGATCGCGCTCGTGTCACTCGGCTGACCGGCGGCCGCGCCGCCGGCCGGCGACCATGTCGCGGTGGTGCTCCAGCGCCGCCACCGACTGGGTCACCTGCTCGAAGCTGGGCAACGCCTCGACGTTCGCCACCAGCGTCATGTCCTTGCGCGGGATCTCGACGAAGCACACCTCGACGCCGGACTCCGCCGCGCGGGCGGCCACCTGATCGCGCCAGGTGGCCAGGTCGTGGTCGTCGCCGAGCCATTCGTGCAGGTAGACGCACCACTTGCCGCGCCGCAGCTCGCCCGCGATGGACTCCTGCCCGACCAGGTACGGCTCGCTCACCCGGTCGTCCACGACCGATCCCCGCAACACCAAGGCACTGTTCCCTCCTGCTCCCCGGCGGCGACCCGACCACCGGAAAGCGCTATCCCGACGGCGGCCTCCCCTCTGACGCCGAGCAGCGCGAACCCCGGCAACCGATCCTCGACCACCCGGGATGGCGCCAACATACCGGCGGAATTGACGCGCAGCAACCACTTCGCCTGCGCATCGCGAGCGTGCACCGGGCGTTGTGCCGATGCACGTGCCGATCGCCGCGATGCATTTGAATATTCACCGAAATAGCGCCGGATTTTTCCTCGCTACTTGCAACCTGCAAAACGCAGCGTCGCTTCGAGAAGGTTCGGCGACCCGCCGAAGTACGCACCGTCGGTGACGTACACGGTGTCGCCGCGGACGGCCACCGCCGTCGGGTTGGCCAGCCCGTCCGCAGTGGACAGGACGGTCGTGGTCCCGTCGCGACCCACCGTGACCACCCGGTTCTCCTGGTTGACCGCCGCGACGACCGTGTCGCCGTGGAAGGCGAAGTCGTCGACCGGGCCGAGGCCGCGCGCGAGCACCCGGCCGGGCCCGCCGGCGAGCGGGAAGCGGACCAGCGTGCCGCGGTCCAGGTTGGACACCCACACGGCGCCGTCGTGGACCTTGATCCCGTTGGCGCCGAACCCGCTCACCGGCGCGAGCAGCTCGCCGGCCGCGAAGGCGGTGACGCGCCCGGTGCGCGGCGACACCCGCCACACCGCCGAGCCGAACGAGTCGGCGACGAAGAGGTCCCCGGAGCCGGGGTCGCGCGCGACGCCGTTCTGGAACCCGGCCGGCGGCAGCGCGGCCACCCGGACCGGCTCGCCGCCGGGCCGGACGCGGTAGAGCCCGGTCGCCGAAGTGCCGGTCGAGACGGCGACGTACAGGTCGCCGCCCGGCGCACGGACGATGCCGCCGAGGAACATTTTCCGGTGCACGACTGGGACGTCGCCGTCGGCGGGCACCGGGATCCGGGCGATCACGCCGACCTGCCCGCCAGGCGTGACCCGGCCGATCTCGCCGGTCCAGGCGAACGTGAGGTCGGCGGAGCCGTCGGGCTCCAGAGCGATGTTTTCGGGCTGCTGGCCGGCGGCGAGGGGAACGAGCCTCGACGCCGCCTCGGCGGGCGCGGCCGGAAGGACGAACACCGCGGCCGCGGCCAGCACGGCGCCGATCTGCTTGATACGCAAAGGAATACTCCGATTCGTGGGCGGGGACGGCGAAGAGAACCCCAGATCGCCGTGTCCCCGACCGTAGGCCCGCGGCCGGCCTGCTCGCCAATAGCTCAGGCTGGACGGTCCATCGGAAAACCGATCGCGGTCAGCGAGCCGCGACCCGCCCCGGCATGACGTCCAGGTCTTCCATGGCGAGCACCGCGCCGAGCGCGATCGCGGCCGCCGGCGGTGCCGACGGCCGCGATCGCCGGGCCGATGGCGCCGCCGAGCAGCGTCTGCCCGATCGCGAGCCCGGTGCTGCCGCCCAGCTGCTTGAGCAGGCCAGCATGCCGGCCATCAGCGGCAGCACCATCAGGCCGGACGCCGTCGCGTCGAACCCGCGTACGTGCTGGAAGTACAGGCCGACAGTCCGGCGGGCATGGTCGCCGCCGTGAAGAGGAAGCCGGCGCACGTCACGGCGAGGTAGGTCCGGCCGCCGAACAGGCGCAGCGGGACGATCGGCAGCTCCGCGCGGCGTTCGACGGCCACGAAGGCGGCCCGGAGTGCCAGCCCGGCGGGCAGCAGGGCCGTCGCGTGCTCGGTGCCGAGCGCGATGAGGACCAGGGAGATCGCGACCGTCAGCAGCAGGACGCCCGCGGTGTCGAACCGCCCGGTGTCGCGGTCGCCGGGACGCCCGCGCGGGACCAGCCCGGCGAGGACGCCGGCCGCGGCGGCGCCGATCGGCAGGTTGGCCAGGAAGATCCAGCGCCAGCCGGCGTGGTCGGCGAGGACGCCGCCCACGAGCGGGCCGCCGAGGAAGCTGACCACCAGCAGCCCGGCCACCAGGGACTGCAGGCGGGCCATGCCGGTGGACTGCTCGGGCGGGTAGAGGTCGCGCAGCAGAGTCATGCCGACGGTCATCAGCGCGCCGGCGCCGATGCCCTGCACGGCGCGGAACGCGATGAGCTGGGGCATGTCCCCGGCGAGGGCGCAGAGGGCCGAGCCGGTCAGGAACACGGTCAGGCCGGTGAGCAGCGGGCCCTTGCGTCCGTGCAGTCCGCCAGCCTGCCGTAGACGGGGATCGTGACGGTCGAGGCCAGCAGGTAGGCGGTGACGACCCAGGTCAGGCTCCGCTCGCCGTGCAGCTGGGCGGCGATCTTCCGCATCGCCGTGCCGGTGGCCGTGCCGTCGAGGGCGCTGAGCAGGACGCCGGCGAGGGTGGCCAGCAGGATCAGGAGTTTCCCGTTCAGTCACGAGTCAAGTTTGACCGGTAAAGTATGACCTGTCGGAGATGACGAGCATGTCCCTGCGCCACGCCGTCCTCGCCACCCTCCTGCCGGGCGCGCAGAGCGGCTACGACCTGCGAAGAAGTCCGACGAGGTGATGCGCGGCGTCTGGTACGCCCGGCGCAACCAGATGTACGGCGAGCTGGCGAAGCTCACCGAAGCGGGGTTCGCCGAGGAGGTCGCGGGCGGCCCGCGCGGCCGTCGCACGTACGCGGTGACCCCGGCGGGCCGCGCCGAGCTGCGCCGGTGGCTGGTGGAGGTGGAGCCCGACCGGACCGTGCGCGACGAGTCGATGCTCCGCGCCCTGCTGGTGTCCACTTTGGACCGCGACGACGCGCTGGCGGTGCTGGACCGGGAGGAACGGGCGCTGGGGGCGGAGCTGGCGGGGCTGCGGGCGTATCTGGCGGAGCTGGCCCGCACGGAGCGGCCGACGGACCCGCGCGCGATGGGTTTGGATCTGCGGGCGCGCATGCTGGAGGCGATGCTCGGCTGGATTGCCGAGGCCCGACGCCGGGTGGCGGACGCGTAGCCCCGCAGCGGCGGTGGTTCGCGCGCGGCTCGGGCGGTTGTGGCGGGTTTGCGGCCGCGGTTCGGGCTCGTCGATCGAGGTGGCGGCAGGCGCGCGGCTCAGCCGGGTGCGCGGCGCAGGTGTCCCGACCTCAGGCCGCCGGGCCGAAGCGTCGGCGGTAAGCGCTCGGGTTCAACCCGGTATGTCGTCGCAACTGCAGCCGCAGGTTCGCGGCCGTGCCGAGGCCGCTCGCCTCCGCCACCCGGTCCAGGCGCAGCTCGCCGCGCTCGATCAGGCGGCAGGCCAGTGTCACGCGCTCTGCTGTCAGCCATGCCAGTGGTGTCGTGCCCAGCTCCGCGCGGAACTTCCGGTGCAGCGTCGCCGGGCTGACCGTCGCGCGCGCCGCCAGGTCCGTGACCGTCAGTGGCCGGTCCAGCCGGGCGCGGGCCCACGTCAGGACCGGGGCCAGCGAACTGTCCGGCACCGGCGGCACCGGGCGCTCGACGAACTGCTGCTGCCCGCCGTCGCGGTGGCCGGTGAACACCAGGCGCCTGCTCACGGCGTTGGCGATCTCCGCGCCGTGGTCACGGTGGATCAGGTGCAGGCCCAGGTCGAGCGCGGCCGCGCTGCCCGCCGCGGTCAGGATGCCGCCGTCGTCGACGAACAGCACGTCGGGTTCCAGGTCCACCTCGCGGAAGCGCGCCGCGAAGTCGTCCACCCACCGCCAGTGCGTCGTCGCCCGGCGGCCGTCGAGCACGCCGGCGAACGCGAGCGTGAACGCGCCGGTGCAGAAGCTCACCAGGCGCGCGCCCCGGTCGGCCGCCCGGCGGACCGCCGCCAGGACGGCCGGGGACGGCGGGGCCAGCGGGTCCGGCCGGTTGGGCACGATCAGCGTGTCCGCGGTGTCGGCGACGTCGAGGCCGCCGACCCCAGAAAGTGTGAACATTCCGAGGTGCATCGCGATTTGCGGGCGGGGGGCGCAGAGCGCGAAGTCGTACCACGGCCGGTCCAGCTCGGGCCGCCGCAGCCCGAACAGCTCGGTCGCGACGCCCATCTCGAAAGGGTTGGAGCCTTCGTCGACCAGCACGACGACCCGGTGCGAGAATTCTTGCGGCATGTGCGATTCCTAGCACTCGCCGCCGCGGGACGCCAGGCGCAGGATCGACCCATGAACCCGATCGACCTGACCGAAGTCCTGGCGGGCTTCGACGCCCCGTGGAGCCCGCGGATCGTCACCCGCGTCAACGACTACGACATCCGGCTGGCGAGGTTCGCCGGCGAGCACGTCTGGCACGTCCACGAAGACACCGACGAGTTCTTCATGGTCCTCGACGGCGAGATCGAGATCGGCGTGCGCGACCCGGACGAGCGCGTCGTGACGCTGACCCGCGGGCAGGTCTTCGTCGTGCCGAAGGGGACGTTCCACAAGCCGTCGTCGAAGCCGGGCGCCGTCGTCCTGCTGGTCGAGCCGTCGGGGACGCTCTCGGTCGGCGACGCGCACGACGACGTCCCGGACCACGTCGACGTCACGACGGGCCACCTGGTCTAGCTTCGGGGAATGCTGACTGTCGTACCCGTCGACCAGGCGTCCTGGGCGGACCTGCAGGCGATCTTCGGCGACCGCGGCGACCCGGCGCGCTGCCGGTGCCAGTACTTCAAGGAGACGCCCGCGCAGTGGCGCTCGGGTACGGCCGAAGAACGCGCCGAGCGGTTCCGGCGGCAGACCGCCGAGCACGCGACCGGGCTCGTCGCCTACCTCGACGGCGAGCCCGCCGGGTGGTGCGCGGTCGAGCCGCGCACCGCCTACCGGCGGCTCCTCGGCAGCCGGGTGGTGTGGGACGGCCGGGACGAGGACCCGGCGGACGACGGCGTCTGGGCCGTGACGTGTTTCGTCACGCGCAAGGGCTTCCGGCGCCGCGGGGTGAGCGCCGCCTTGGCGAAGGCGGCCGCGGACTTCGCCCGCGAGCGCGGGGCCCGCGCGGTCGAGGGCTACCCGATCGTCGTCGCGCCGGGGCAGCCGGTCGCGTGGCCCGGCGAGCTGTTCGTCGGCACCGCCGGCATCTTCGCCGACGCCGGCTTCACCGAGGTGAGCCGCCCGACGGCGCGGCGCGTGGTCATGCGCCTGACCTGCTGAGTCTCTCTCCGAAACGGCGTACGCTCGGGCGCATGAAACGGACCTCGTTCGCGCAGTGGCCGTGCTCGATCGCGCGCACCATGGACCTGCTCGGCGACTGGTGGACCCCGCTCGTGCTGCGTGACGCCTTCTACGGCGTCCGCCGCTTCGACGAGTTCCAGCAGGCGCTCGGCATCGCGCGCAACACCCTCGCCGACCGGCTCAAGCGGCTGGTCGACGAGGGGCTGCTGGAGAAGGTCGCCTACCAGGCCGAGCCGGTGCGCTACGACTACGTGCTGACCGAAAAGGGCCGCGACTTCTACCCGGTGCTGCTCGCGATGACGCGCTGGGGCGACAAGTGGCTCGCCACCGAGGACGGCCCGCCGATCACCGTGCACCACCTCGCCTGCGGGCACGACACGCACGCCGAAATCGTCTGCGCGGACTGCGGCGAGCCGATGACATCGGACGACACGCGGATGCGCCGCGGTCCCGGCTTCCCGCCGCGGCTGGCGCGGCGCCCGGACGTCGAGGCCCGGTTCGCCCGGCAGGAGTGACGTTGACACGGTAGGTCTATCTACGCAACTATCGTGGTCAGACGGCTCTTCGAGAGGGGTGCGACCACGATGGAGTGGACCGGTGCGCGGTACGCCGACCTGCCGACGGCCGAGGTGTCGACGTGGATCGACGCCGCCCCGGAGGCCGTCTGGCCGGTGGTCGCCGACATCGGCCTGATGCCCGAGATGAGCGCCGAACTGCAGTCGGTCGCCTGGTGCGACGGCGCGGTCGGCCGCAAGTTCGTCGGCCGCAGCAAGCACGACGCGTTCGGCGAGTGGGAGACGACGTCGTACGTCGTCGAGTGCGAAGCGCCGCGGGTGTTCGCCTGGGCCGTGGCGGACCCGGACGAGCCGAGCGCGGTCTGGAAGTTCACCCTCGAGCCGGAGAACGGCGGCACCCGGCTGTCGCAGTGGATGCGGATGGGGCCGGGCCGGTCCGGGCTGTCCCACGCCATCGACCGGATGCCGGAGAAGGAGCAGAAGATCGTCTTCGTCCGCATGCGCGAGTTCGAAGCGGCGATGACCGGCACGGTCGCCGCGATCAAGGCCAGGGTGGAAGGCGCGTGAGGACCGCGACGACCGTCGAGTTCTCGACGGACACCCGCACGACGCTGGAGTTCGTGCTGGAGGCGGAAAAACTCGGCCTGGACGTCTGCTGGGTCGCCGAAGCCTGGGGCGCGGACGCGCCGTCCGCGCTGGGCTACCTCGCCGCCCGCACCGACCGGATCCGGCTGGGCTCGGGCATCGTCCAGCTCGGCACGCGCACGCCGGTCGCCATCGCGCAGGCCGCGCTGACGCTCGCCGACCTGTCCGGCGGCCGGTTCGCGCTCGGGCTCGGCGCGTCCGGCCCGCAGGTGATCGAAGGCCTGCACGGCGTCCCGTTCGCCAAGCCGCTGACGCGGATGCGCGAGACCGTCGAGATCATCCGCCAGGCCTTCGCCGGCGAGAAGATCTCCTTTTCCGGCAAGGCGTTCGAGATCCCGCTGCCCGGCGAGGCCCGGCCGATGCGGCTGTCCACCGCGCCGAACCCGGACATCCCGATCTACCTGGCGACGTTGTCGCCGAAGCTGCTGGAGCTCACCGGCGAGATCGCGGACGGCTGGCTGGGCACCAGCTTCGTCTCCGAAGGTGCCGACGCGTACTTCAGCCACCTCGACGCCGGGCTCGCCAAGTCCGGCCGAAAGCGTGAAGACATCGACGTCTGCCAGGGTGCCGAAGTCGCCTTCGCCGACAATGAGGACGAGCTGCGCGTCATGGTCGCGGGCCGCAAGAAGGAGCTGGCGTTCAGCCTCGGCGGGATGGGCTCGGCCACCACGAACTTCTACAACGACGCCTACAGCCGTCAAGGCTGGGCGGACGTCGCCGCCGAGGTGCGAGAGCGCTGGCAGGCCGGCGACCGCGACGGCGCGGCGGCGCTCGTCACCGACGAGATGGTGCTGGGGACGACGTTGATCGGCACCGAAGAGATGGTGCGGGCCCGGCTGCGCGTCTGGCGCGGCGCGGGCATCGACACGGTCCGGCTGTACCCGGCCGGCGAAACGCTCGAAGCGCGGCTCACCACTTTGGGCCGCGCGCTCGACCTGCTGTGAAGGGGGACCGCCATGAGCGAGTGGCACCGCACCGCGTGCAGCCTCTGGCTACCTCAACTGCGGCTTGGAGGTGCAGGTCGAGGGGCGCCGGATCACCCGCGTCCGCGGCGACAAGGCGCACCCGCGCTCGGCCGGCTACCTGTGTCAGAAGGCGCAGCGCCTGACCTGGTACGGCGACCACGAAGACCGGCTGACGACCCCGCTGCGCCGCCGTGCCGACGGTACGCACGAGCCGATCGGCTGGGACACCGCGCTCACGGAGATCGCGGCCAAGCTGCACGCGATCCGGGACGCCGACACCGCGGCGGGCCGGCCGGGCTCGTTCGCCTACGTCGGCGGCGGAGGACAGGGCAACCATTCCGGCGGCGCGTACGGCGCTTCGCTGCTGAAGTGGATGAACTCGACGCGGCACTTCAACGCGCTTTCGCAGGAGAAGACCGGCGACTTCTGGGTCAACGGGCAGCTGTTCGGCTCGACGATCGTGCACACCGCCGAAGACGTCGAACACTGCGACCTGCTCGTGGTGCTCGGCTGCAACCCCTGGCAGGCCCACGGGTTCAGCAACGCCCGGCACGCGCTCAACCGGCTGAAGAACGACCCCTCGCGCCGGATGATCGTGATCGACCCGCGACGCACGGAGACCGCCGAGCTGGCCGACCTGCACCTCCCGCTGCGGCCGGGCACCGACGCGTACCTGCTCGGCGCGATCCTGGCACTGCTGCTCGAACGCGGCGGCGCCGACGAGGAGTTCCTCGCCGCCCGCACCGAAGGGTTCGACGAGGTCGCGGCCGTGCTGGCGAAGATTCCGGTGGACGCGTGGATCGCGCACGCCGAAGTGTCCCGTGTGGACGTCGAACGGGCCGTCGAGCTGATCCTCGCGGCCCGCGCCATGACCGTGCGGGTCGAGCTGGGCATCCAGCAGGGCAGGCACTCGACGCTCAACAGCTACCTCGAAAAACTGCTGTACCTGCTCACCGGGCACTTCGGGCGGCGGGGCACGAACAACCTGCACTCGTGGCTGCAGCCGCTGTGGGGCTCGACGAGCGGGCTGCGCTCGGAAGTCACCGGGTTCGAGTACATCGGCGGCCTGCTGCCGGCGAACACGCTGGCCGAGGAGATCCTCACCGACCACCCGAACCGGGTCCGCGCGGTGTGGGTGGAGTCGTCGAACCCGGCGAACACCTTCGCCGGCACGCGGGACGTCGAACGCGCGCTGCGGGCCGCCGAGCTGTCGGTGGTGGTCGACGTCGCCTACACCGAGACGGCGGCCTTGGCGGACTACGTGCTGCCGGCGGCTTCGCAGCACGAGAAGTGGGAGTTCACGCTCTTCACCTTCGAGTGGCCGACGAACTACTTCCAGCTGCGGCCGCCGCTGCTGGACCCGCTGCCGGGCACGCTGGTCGAAGCCGAGATCTACACGCGGCTGTTCGACGCGCTCGGGGTGCTGCCGCCGTCCGGCGTCCTCGCGGCACTGGCCGCCGGGCCGCGGTCGGAGCTGCAGGCGGGGATCGCTGCGCTGGTCGGGGAAAAGCCCGAGCGGGCGGCGATCCTGCCCGTGCTGCTCTACCGCACGCTCGGCGCGTCGCTGCCCGCCGGCGCGGCGTCGATCGCGCCGCTGTGGGCGGGCTGCCACCGCGCGGCGAAGACGATGACCGTGCCGGTGCAGCGGGCGCTGGGCAGCTCCGCCACCGGCGCACGGCTGGGGGAGGAGCTTTTCGAGCGGATCCTGGCCGGTCCGACGCCGTTCTCCGCGCACGAGCAGGGCGAGGTGTGGAGCCTGATGCGCCGCGAGCGCGTCCGGCTGGCCGTGCCGGAACTGCTGGACTGGCTGGCCGCGCTGGACCCGGCCGCCGAACAGCGGGACCCGGCGTACCCGTTTTCGCTGGTCAACGGCCAGCGGCGGACGCACAACGCGAACCAGATCCTGCGTGACCCGCGCTGGCGCCGCACCGACCCGGACGGTGCGTTGCGCGCGCGTCCGGAGGAGCTGGCGTCGATCGGCGCCTCGCCGGGTGACTGGGTGGCGGTGGTGACGCCGTCCGGCCGGGTGGTCGTCCGCGCCGAGGCCGACCCGGGACTGCGGGCGGGCCAGCTCGCGTTGCCGCACGGCTACGGCATGGCCCACCCGGACGCGCACGGCCGCCGGGTGGTCAACGGCCCCCGCATCAACCTGCTGACCGATGCCAGGGACCGCGACCCGATCGCGGGCACCCCGCACCACAAGGACGTCCCGGCGCGGCTCGAGCCCGCGACGGAAGCGGAACGGGCGCGGGCGGAGGCCGACAGCGCCCGCGTGCGCGAGACCGTCGCGAGTGGACGGTCTCAGCGCCCGGCCGGGTTCTGGGCCATAGTGGGCTCAGGACCGAAGGGGGCCATGTCGTGATCACGCCGTTCCGGATCGAGGTTCCCGAAGCCGACCTCGAAGACCTGCGGGCGCGCCTGCGCCGCACCCGCTGGCCCGAGGCCGAGCCGGTGGACGACTGGAGCCAGGGCACGCCGCTGGCGTACCTGCGCTCGCTCTGCGAATACTGGGCGACGGAGTACGACTGGCGTCGCACGGAAGCGCGGCTGAACCGCTTTCCGCAGTACCGCACGGAAATCGATGGCCTCGGTATCCACTTCCTGCACGTGCGCTCGCCGCGCCCGGACGCGCTCCCGCTGCTCCTGACGCACGGCTGGCCGGGCTCGTTCGTCGAGTTCACGAAGGTGATCGAGCCGCTGGCCGAGGAGTTCCACCTGGTCGTCCCGTCGCTGCCGGGGTACGGCTTCAGCGACAAGCCGTCGGCGCCGGGCTGGGGCATCGAGCGGATCGCGGCGGCGTGGGCGGAGCTGATGGCCCGCCTCGGCTACGCGCGGTACGGCGCCCAAGGCGGTGACTGGGGCACGTCGATCACGACGTCGCTGGCGCAGCAGGATGCCGCGCACCTGGCGGGCATCCACCTCAACCCGCCGATCGCGGCTCCGGACCCGGCGACGTTCGGCGACCTGACCCCGGCCGAGCGTGCGGCGCTCGACGCGTTGAAGCACGCGCAGCGCTGGGAGGACGGGTACTCGGTGCTGCAGTCGACCCGCCCGCAGACGGTCGGCTACGGGCTGCTCGACTCCCCGGCCGGCCTGTGCGGCTGGCTCGTGGAGAAGTTCCACGCCTGGTCGGACGGCTTCCCGTTCACCCGCGACGAGCTGCTGGACGACATCACGCTGTACTGGCTGACGGGCACGGCGGCGTCGTCGGCGCGGCTGTACTGGGAGAGCATCCGCAAGGTCCAGCGCTGGTTCTCGGAGGCGACCGACGACACGGTGGACGTGCCGACGGGCTGTTCGATCTTCCCGAAGGAGATGCCACGCCCGTCACGCCGCTGGGCGGCGAAGCGGTACACGGACATCCGCCACTGGAACGAGCTGGACCGCGGCGGCCACTTCGCGGCCTACGAGCAACCCGAGTTGTTCGTCGACGAGGTGCGCACGTTCTTCCGCCTGGTCCGCTAGCGGCCGATGAACGCGGTCAACGGCAGGACCGGCCGCCTGCCTTCCACGGCGGGCAGCCGGCTGCCTGCCGCGTTGCGGTCAACCAGTCGCCGGCCGTGATGCGCAGGGCCGGGTCGAGCCAGGCGCCGGGGCGATCGTCGAGGTCAGCCTCAGCGCGCCGGCGCGGGCGTTGCCCGCCCGGAGCTAGTTCACCTGCCGCGAGCGGTCCTGCCAGAACGGCTCCCGCAGCTTGAACTTCTGGATCTTGCCCGTGGCCGTCCGCGGCAGCTCGTCCAGGAACTCCACCCGTTTGGGGCACTTGTACCCCGCCAGGTACCCGCGGCAGTGCTGGATCAGCTCCTCCGCGGTGACCGGCGACTCCACGACGACCAAGGCCGTCACCAGCTCGCCCCACTTCTCGTCCGGGATGCCGATCACCGCGGCCTCCCGGACCGCCGGGTGCGAGTTCAGCGCGTCCTCCACCTCGATCGACGACACGTTCTCGCCGCCCGAGATGATCACGTCCTTCTTGCGGTCCGCGATCGTCAGGTAGCCGTCCGCGAACGTCCCGCCGTCACCCGTGTGGAACCAGTTGCCCTCCTGGACGCGGGCCGTCTCCTCCGGGTTCTCCCAGTAGCCGTCCAGGTTGTGGTTCGACCGCGCCAGCACCTCGCCGTCGGAGTCCACCGCGATCCGGACGCCGAGCGCGGGCGTTCCGGCGCGGCCCAGCAGGCGCGCCTGCTCGTGCGGGTCGAGGTCCGCCCACTCGCTGCGCATCCGGTTGACCGTCAGCAGCGGCGCGGTCTCGGTGAGCCCGTAGATCTGGATGAACTCCCAGCCGAGCTCGGCGCGCACGCGCTCGATCGTCCGCGTCGGCGGCGGCGCGCCGGCCACGACGATCCGGACGCGGTCGCGGCCGGGGATCTCGCCTTGCCACGTCGCGGCGCCGTCCAGCGCCGCCGTCACCACCGCGGGCGCGGCGCAGAGGATGGTCACGCCGTGCTCTTCGATGCGCCGCAGGATCTCGGTGCCGTCGACCTTGCGCAGCACGATGTGCCGGCCGCCGAGCCCGGTGACGGCGTACGGCATGCCCCAGCCGTTGCAGTGGAACATCGGCAGCGTGTGCAGCAGGACGTCGTTGTCGCTCAACGTCGTGTGCAGCCCGAACACGACCGCGTTGAGCCAGATGTTGCGGTGGGTCAGCTGGACGCCCTTCGGCCGCGCGGTCGTGCCGGAGGTGTAGTTGATGGTCGCCGTGGCCGATTCGTCGCCGCCCCACGGCCGCGGTGTCCCGTCGCCGCCCCAGATCGCGTCGTCGTCGCGGCCCATGACGAAGACGTGCTTCGCCGTCACGGTGTCCAGCAGGTGTTCCAGCTCCGGGTCGACGATCAGCACCTCGGCACCGGAATGCTCCACGATGTACTTGACCTCGGCCGCGGCGAGCCGGAAGTTCACCGGCACCAGGATCCGGCCCCAGCCGGACACGCCGAAGAACGACACGAGCAGCCGCGCGGCGTTGTGCGAGACGATCGCGACGCGGCCGCCGGCCGGCACGCCCAGCGTGTCGAGGTTGGCGGCCTGCGCGCGGGCCCGGCGCGCCACCTCGCGGTAGGTGAGCGAACCCCAGCTCGCCGCCGGCTGGTCCGGCTCGTCGACCACCGCGACGCGGTCCGGGTACACCGTTTCCGCGCGGTCGAGGAAGTCCCGGACACCCAGATCGAAGAACATGCCCCCGATGATGACTCTTCGCCCGTGCCCGCACCAGTCCGATGTGGTTCGCTGGAGCGCGATGGACTTCGACACGGTGGCCGGCGAGCTCTACGGGGGTGACCTCGCGGAGTTCGTCAGCGCGCGCAACGCGGCCGCGAAGGCGGCGAAGGCCGAGGGGGACGCCGAGCTCGCGAAGCGGATCCGCGAGCTGCGGAAGCCGACCACGGCCGCGGCGATCGTCAACCGCCTCGCCCGGGAGGACCCGGACGAGCTGCGTGAGCTGGCGGAACTCGGCGACGAGCTGCGTGACGCGCACACCCGCCTGGCCGGCGACGAGCTGCGCGCCCTGACCCGCCGTCGCGGCGAGCTGGTCCGGCGGATCAGCCACGGGCTGCCGGCCATGAGCGACACGGTGTCCCGCGAGGTCGAGGCGACGCTGGAGGCCGTCGCGGCGGACCCGGACACCGCGGCGCTCGCGCTGGCCGGGCGTCTGACGTCGGTGGCGCACCAGGACACCGACCAGTGGTTCACCCTCGCCGCGGCCGCCCCGCCGTCGACCGGCAAGCGCCCGGCGAAGCTGGTGGACAAGGCCGAACCGGCGAAGCCGAAGCAGGCCGAAAAGGACCGCCGGCGGGAGGAGGCGGAGCGCGCCGAGCGGGAACGCGCCCGCGCCGAACGGGAACGCCTGCGCCGGGAAGCCGCCGAGCTGGCGAAGGAACGCGCGGTGGCCGAGCGCGACCTGGTCCGCACCGAACGCGCGGCGGAGCAGGCGAACGCCCGCGTCGAAGACCTGCGGGCAAGGCTGGCGGAAGCCGAGGAACGCGCCGAGCGCGCGACGGCGGAGTTCGGCAAGGCGAAGAAAGCCTTCGACAGCGCCGACGCGGCGGCCACCCGGGCACAGGAAGCCGCCGACGCCGCCCGCTGAGCCGCTCAGAGCAGCACTTCGGCCAGCCGCCGCTGGTTTTCCAGCTCCACCTCGGGCGACGGGCCGAGCACCTGCACCGCCACGTGGTCGGCACCGGCGTCCACATGCGACCGCAGCCCGGTGGCGATCGTCTCCGCGCCGCCGTGCAGCACCAGGTCGTCGATCAGCCGGTCGCTGCCGCCGCCCGTGACGTCGGCTTCGGTGTAGCCGTGGCGCAGCAGGTTCTTGACGTAGTTCGACAGCCCGAGGTAAGGCGTCCGGACGTACGGGCGGCCGATCGCCCGCGCGGCCACCGGGTCGTCGTCGAGGACGACCTTCTGCTCGGGCGCCAGCAGCTTGCCCGCGCCGAGGATCGACCGGGCGTGCCGCGTGTGCGCGACCGGCACGAGGTAGGGGTGCGCGCCCGCGGTGCGCTCGGCGGCCAGCTTCAGCACGCGGTCGCCGAGCGCCGCGAGCACCCTGGCCCCGGCCGGGACGCCCGCCGCGTCGAGCCGGTCGAGGTAGTCGACGATCTTGTCGTAGGGACTGCGGTACTCGGTGACCGACTCCGGGTGCCCGACGCCGATGCCGAGCAGCAAGCGCTTTCCGTAGCGGCCGGCCAGGCGGTGGTAGGACGCGGCGAGCGTCTCCGGCTCGTCGACCCACATGTTGACGATCGCCGTCGCCACGGTGATCCGCTCGGTCGAGGCGAGCACGTCCTCGACGAACGCGAGGTCGCCGACGGAGTTGCGGCCGGTGCCGAGCCAGACCGCGCCGTAGCCGAGCCGATCGGCCTGGACGGCGTGCTTCTTGCGGGTCTCGTCGTCGCGGTGCGGGGCGAGGAACACGCCGAACCGCTGCACTACATTCGTCATAGATAAGAATGTAGCAAATGTAGCGCCGTCAGCTCGCGAGCCGGTGCAGCCACTCGCGCAGCAGTTGGCGCTCGGTGGTCGTCAGCTGCTCGACGTCGTCGGCGAGGGCGGTCGACAAAGCGACCGCGAGCCCGCCGACGGACGAGTCTTCGGCCGGCGGCCCGGCGAGCAGCCCGGCCAGCACGGATTCTCTGACCTGCACGGACATCGCCAGGTCGCGGCGGTCTTCCGGCTGGGCTATCAGGCTGAGGGTGACGCCGCTGTTCGCCGCCGCGAACTGGCGCGCGGCCTCCTCGGCCTCGACGCGCAGCCGGCCGTCGCGCGCCAGCGGCGTGAACAGCTCCAGCAGCATCGCTTCGGCGCTGGAGGTGAGGTTGCACGGCACGCCGGGCTCGATCTGGCCGTAGAGCAGCACGTAGAACCGCGGGTTCTCCAGGCCGTACTCGACGTGCCGGTCCCAGCCCGCGCGGATCCGGTCGACCGGGTCGCCCTCCGCCGCGGGAGCCTGCACGTACTGCGTGAAGCCGTAGTTGACGACCGCGTCGAGCAGGCCCTGCTTGCTGCCGAAGTGGTGGTAGAGCGTGGGCGCCTGGACGCCGGCGCGCTCGCAGATCGCCCGCGTCGACACCGGCCCGCCGCCGGCCTCGTGGAGGAGCTGCCCGGCCGCCAGCAGCAGGCGGTCGCGGGTGCTGGTGGCGTTGCTCGATCGTCCGGCCATATAGCAATTGTAACGACACTGTGTAACGTCAGGTGTGCAGCCGTAGCTGGACCCGGCGAAGGCCGATGAAGGCGTTCAGGACGGCCGGATCGGTCGTCGCGGCGTCCGGGCGCACCGAGCGGTAGCCGTCCAGCAGCGCCTCCCGCAGCTCGTGGCGCTGCGGCAGGTGTTCCAGGCCGTCGAACGTCACGGCGAGGTCGTAGGCGTAGTGGCCGTACCCGCAGTCGTCGAAGTCGATCGCCCGCACCCGGCCGCGGTGGAACAGGTAGTTCTCCTGGCGCAGGTCGCCGTGCACCAGGCCGAAGACGTCCGCGCCGAACCCGAGCCCGGCCCGCACCGCGCGCACCCGCTCCACGGCGGCGCGCACCCGGTCGTCGCCCCCGGCCAGCTCGACCGCGCGGTCGATCACGGCGTCGGAGAACCCGTCCACCTGCGCACGGCCGAACCCGGTCAGGTCGTCGACGCGGCCGCGGTCCAGTCCGGTCGTCCGCGCGCCGTGCAGGTGCAGCCGCGCGGTCAGCTCGCCCACCGCGTACAGCTGCGCCGCGCTGAGCCGCTCGTCGACGAACCGGCCGTCGACCCAGTGGCAGAGGACGCAGGCGCGGGGCTCGGGCACGGCCGGGTCGGCGACCACGGTGACCAGGTCACGCGTCCGCGTCGGCACCGGCTGCGGGACCAGCAGGCCGGTTTCGCGGCGCAGCGCGGCCAGCCACCGCATCTCCGACCGCACCTGCGCGGTACTCGGGCCGTCCGGGCGCTGCACGCGCAGGACGTACCGGTGGCCGTCCGCGCCGTCGACGCGGAACGTCGTGTTGTGCCCGCGCCCCAGCGGGGTCAGCCGGGCCACCGGGACGTCGTAGGCCGTCAAGGCCGCTTCGGCGAGCCGGCGCAGGCGGCGGGTGCGGCCCGGGCGGTCGAGCTCGGCGAACGGCCGGGTGTTCGCCGAGAAGTCCGCCATCGCCCAGGTGCTCAGCGGCCCGGCCGTTCCGGCTCGCGGGCCTCCGTGGTCCTGCCATGCCGCACGCGTGGTCTCCGTCCGCCGCAGTTACCGGCCCCTCGCCTTCCCGACCGGGACACGTCCGAACCGGGCGGCCGGTTCAACGCCGGTCAATGCGTAGAGCCCGGTGCCGGCCAAGCCGGCCAGCGCGAGCACGGACAGCGCCAGCACGGGCAGCGGCGCGGTCAGCGGGTCGACGCCGGTGAAGGATTCGACGCCGATCACGGCGGTGAGCACGGCGTCGGCGACGACCGCCGTCCGCACCACGCGCAGCCGGTGCGCTTCCGGCCAGCGGGTGAACCGCAGCACCGAGGCCAGCGCGGGCAGCACGAGGATCGCGTGCATCGCGACGGCGTGCAGCGGCTTCAGCGCGCCGGCGGTCGTGTACGCCAGCTGCGGATCGCCGCCGCGGGCCTCCGCCACGCCACGGCCGACCATCACCGCGCCGGTGGCCAGCGCGACGAGCAGCACCACCAGTCCGGCGCGGATGGCCAGGCGCAGGCTGGCCGCCTCCGGGCCGGGCTCGACGAGCGCGGCGGCCGTGAAGCCGATGACGGTCAGGATGATCACCCCGCCGCCCGCGGCGAGCGTCATCGACACGGCGTTGTCGAACGGCGTCTCGAAGTTGAAGTGCGACGGCACGCCGCGCCAGACCTGCATGCTGACCAGCGCGACCTCGACGACGCTCGCGGCGGTGAACGCGCCGAGCAGCCCGGTGCGCAGCCGCGGGCGGACGGTGAGGAACGACGTCGCCCAGGCGACCGACGCGAGCGTCAGCCCGAACGACAGGCCGAACGTGACGGCCTTGCGCATCGACAGCGGGCCCAGCCACGAGCCGCCGGTGGCGATGAGCACGATCGCGTGCACGGTGCCGCTGAGGAACAGCGCCGCGCCGACGGCGTAGGCGACGCGCTCGGCTCGCCTGCCGTCGTGCCAGATCCGGGTCAGTGCGTTCATGGCGCCGAGTGTCGCCCCGCGGCCGGGGTGACCGCGTCGGCCCGGCGGCGACAGCCCGGCGTACGACGACGGGCGTACGGCAATACCGGATAATGTCGAAAAAGGGGAGGTAAAGAGCGCACTTCGTTCTTGACTTCGTTTTGGGGAAAGCGCGGGTCAGGGGCCACTCGGCAGGCGGATGCGCCGGCGACCGGCGAGTTCTACCATCGAATCATGTACCTAGCCCTGCTGACCTACACGGCACCCGAAACCGAAGTCGACTACGCGTTGCCGGACCATTTCGAATGGTTGCGCAAACAATTCACGAAAGGCATCTTTCTGCTTTCCGGAAAGGGGAGCGGCTCGGCCGACCAGGTGATCCTCACGCGGTCGGTGCTGCGCGGCAAGCTCGACGCCGTGCTCGCCAGCGACCCGCTCGTCGTCCAGCGCCTCGCGCGCTACGAAGTCATCGAGTTCACCGCCACGCGCACCGCCACGGAGCTGCTGGCGATCAACGAGGCCATCGCCTCCTGAGGAGTCCGCCACGGCCGGGTGGCCCGGCGACGTCGCCCCGCCACCTGCCGGCGAAGAGTGCTCACCTGCCGATCTCGCCTATGATCGCGACGCACGGACGTCCAGCAGGGAGAGCGCGATGAAGACCCCCGACCTCGTTTTCCGGGGCCGCCGGTTGAGCAGTGACCGCGCGCTGGTGCTGGCCGCGGTCCAGGTGCTCCCGGAGCCCGACGCGGCCCGGGAAGCGGTCGTGAGCGCCGTCGAGGACGGCGCCGACCTCGTGAGTTTCCGCGGAACCGGCGTCGAACCCCTGGTCACGTGGGCGCGCTCGAAGTTCCCCGACCTGGTCGTCGCGGTCGAGACGGCGGAGCCGTCGGTGGCGGCGGCCTGCTGCGAGGCAGGGGCCGACCTGATCATCGCGCGGAGTGACCTGACCGAGGTCGCGGCGCGCTTCGGCGCCGGTTACGCCGGTCCTTCGGTGCCTTCCGCGCCCGGCTTCGTCCTGGACGTCGGGGTGCTGCGGGCGGCGCCGGCACTGCCGGAGGACGTGCCGGTGCTGGTGGAGCCAGCCGGCGACGGCACGCCGGCCGGGCTGGCGCTGGCGGCGCTTGCGGCGTCGGCCGGGGCGGCGATCATCCGGACCAGGCACGTGCGCGCGACGAGGCACGTCGCGGAAATGGCGGCGAGCATCGCGGGCACGCGCCCGCCGGCGAAGGCGGTCCGATGGGAGTGATCCGCCAGGTCTGGCCGATCGAGCGCGGCCTCGACGATCAGGACCTCGAACAGCTGTACCGGTACCCGGACGGCCGCCGCTGGGTGGCGGTCAACTTCGTGTCGAGCGCGGACGGCGCGATCACGGTGGAGGGCCGGTCGGCGGCGCTGTCGACCCCGGCCGACCGGATCGTCTACCGGCTGGGCAACGACCTGGCGGACGTCGTGCTGGTCGGCGCGGGCACGGCGATGGCGGAGGGCTTCGAGGGCATGCGCCCCGACGAGCGCACGGCCGAGCGCCGCCGCCGGTTCGGGCTGGCCCCGGTCGCACCGGTCGCGGTGGTGACGACGGGCCGGTCCCTGCCCCCGGACGCCCCGGTGATCACGAAGGCGGCGGTCCCGACGCTGGTGTTCACGTGCGAGGCGGCCCCGGAGTCGCTGCGCGCCGAATGGACGGCGAACGGCGCGCGCGTGTTCGTCACGGGCTCGGTGGCGGTGTCGCCCACGCAAGTGATCGAGACGTTGGCGGCCGAGGGGCTGTCCCGCATCGACTGCGAGGGCGGGCCCCGGTTGTTCGGATCGCTGATCGAGGCGGGCGAGGTCGACGAGTACCGCTTGACGGTGGCGCCGTTCCTGGTGGCGGGAACGGCGAGCCGCGCGGCGCTGGGCGCGCCGATCGACCCGGCGGAGCTGGAGCTGGCTTCGGTGCTCACCGATGGGGCCAGCCTGTTGTTGAGGTATCTGGGACGTCGGTAGTTTTCCTTGCGCTGCAAGGGATTTCGCGGTCGATCGACGTCCGAGGTTTCACCCGGTTCAGCGATGATGTTCGCACACGTGTTCGGGTACCGTCGGAGACATGATCACTGTCACCGAGCTTTTCCCGGCCGGACGAAGAAGACCGCGGCAGCGCCGCGTCGCGTTGCCGCGAGAAAACTCAGCACAGCCGCCGGAAATGGGCGGCCATCTCGAGTCCGCGCGCCTCGTCCCGCATCAGCCAAGCGAAGTCGTCGTGCTCTTCCGGGTTGAGCACGACATCGCCGGCACCGTCTTCTTCCGCGCTGTAAACGAAAGCGTGAACGACCATCGCGCGCCCCGCGACGTCCGGCCAGGAATCGCGGGAAAGCTCACCGGTGACCCGAACCAGCAGCCCGGTCTCCTCGGCGACTTCCCGGACCGCGGTGGCCGCGAAGGGTTCCCCCGGTTCCACGGTTCCGCCGGGCAGTTCCCACCGGCCGGGCAGGAAAACGCCGGGTCCGCGGCGGAGGAACAGCACCCGGTCGCCGCGAGCGATCCAGCAGTAGGCCAGGTGCTTCTGCGCGATCTCGGTCATGGGCGTGATTGTCGCTCAGCCGCTTTCCGGGGTTGGCGGGTCTACCTCCCTCGTTCGGGCGGTGGTCGCTTAGCTGGTCTTCGGGGTCGGCAGGTCCGTCTGCCGCAGTCGTGCGTTGTGCGCTCGGTGGATGTGCGTGGTTGGCAGGTCTGTCTGCCGCAGTCGTGCGTTGTGCGCTCGGTGGATGTGCGTGGTTGGCAAGCCCATCTCCCTCACTCGTGCGATGCGCGCTCGGTGGGTCTTGGTGGTCGGTGGGTGGGTGTCGAGGGATCCGGTGTTCGCGGGGCGTGTGGGGCCGCCGTGAGCCAGCTCCCTCACCCGCGCGATTCCCACTCAGTTGGTCTTAGAAGTCGGCAGGTGGGCACCGAGATACCCGACATACACCGTGCCCGTGCCATCGGTGTCATCGAGAAAGTGCAACCGCGGCGCCGGCGATTTGAACCGCTCCAAGGCGATGTGCGCGCCGAAGTAGTCGCGGCCCGCCGGGTTCGTCCCGGGATCGACCCGGAACATGCGCGCCTGCCGAAGCCGTTCGTTCGTGGTCACCGTGTCCGACTCGGCGAGCGCGATGATGTTCGCGCTGATCAGCGAGCCCGGCTGGCCGGTGCGCGCGAACGCGAGCACGTCCGAGAGTTCCGGCCCGGGATCCTGTCCCGCGTCGAGCAAAGCGGTCCGGGCACTCGCGTACGCGTCGAGGGTGCGAAGCGCGTCCCACGCCTTACGGCGCCAGGCGGCGGCTTTGGGGTGGTGGTCGAGAATCGCGGCAGGTCCCCGTTCGGCCGTGATCGTGAGCTGCTTGAGCGTCGACTCGGCGGTGCCGATCAGGTCGGCGAAGCTCGGGAACTCCTCCGGCGGCCGCTCGGCGGCGGCTACCTCGTCGTCCGCGCCGTGGTGGCGGGCCAGCGCACCGGCCAGCAGCCCGTTCACGCGTCTGAGTTCGTCGCGCTCCGCCTCCGTCTCCTCGAACGCGCGCGCGTAGTCGTCCGCTGCCTCCTGCAGCTGCGCGAGCTGCGTCCGCAGGCACGCGACGTCGACCGCCGACAGCTCCTCCAGCCGGCGGCGCAGCGCCTTCACCTCGCCCGCATGGCGGTCCCGCTCCTCGGCGTCGGCCTTCGACTTCTTGCGCAGGATCGTGATCACGCCCCGCGCTTCGGCCAGCTCGCGCTCGGTGCGGTCCAGCTTCTCCGCCAGCTCGGCGTCCGGCTGCCGGTCCGGGGCGGCGAACGGATCCGTCGCGTACCAGGCCCGCACGCTCGGCACCTCCGCCCACTCCTCGGGCAGCGGCGTCCGGCCGCGTGCCTGCAGCAGTTGCGTGATCGCGCCGTGGAGCGCCTCGCCCGGCACCGGGCTCGCCGTCTCGACGAAATCCGGCACCTGGTCGCACAGCGGCACGTACAGCCGCGCGCCGTTCGGTACTTCGTAGCCGAGGGGCACGTTCCGGTTGAGCGTGCGGCGGAAGCGGTCGTCGACGTCGAACACGTTGACCACTCCGGGCCAGCCGTCGACGGGGACCGTCGGCGGTTCGGTGAGCACCAGCAGCGCCGACGTCCGCCACTGCGCCACCAAAGCCTCACCGAGCAACTCGGCGACGCGGTCGCACTCCTTGCGAGACCACCCGCGCATAGCGAGAACCGGCGTTTCGATCGGGATTTCGTCACTCCCGCTCGCGCCCAGCTCCTCCAGCCCGATCCGCTGCGCCGGCGCGTCGTGGCAGCTGCGCCACGGCCGGGTGCACGCGGCCGCGAGCAGCCACGCCACCCGGTCTTCGCCGGCGTGGTAGCACAACGAAAGGAGAGCCTGAACGGAGTAGCGGCCATCGCCGCCCGTCCACGCGAACTTGAGGTCACACCGGCGCGATCCGCCGTCGTCGGACGAGCCGAGGTCGCGGACGGTGTAGTCGTCGTGCTGCCGCTGGCGCGTGATCAGCCTGCTGCGCAAGGCATCGAGGGGGCGTTTCCCCTCGGTGGGGACCAGTCCGTGGTGCCAGATCCGGTGCACCCCCACGGGACTCAACTCCGTTCGCCGGAAACAGGACCTCAGGCGAACATAGCGGATCCGGTGACCGTTCGAACGCGGGGCGTCACCTCATTCGCGCGTCCAGAGGCAGAACGGATGCCCGGCCGGATCGAAGCAGACCCGGACGTCCTCCTGCGGCTGGAACTCCGCGACCACGGCGCCCGCGGCGGTCGCGGCCGCCGTCGCCGCTTCCAGGTCGTCGACCTCGATGTCGAGGTGCAGCTGCATTTGCTGGGTGCCTTCGACCGGTGGCCACACCGGCGGGACGTGCCCGGTCTCGAGCTGGAACGACAGCCCGGCGCTGCCGTCGTCCGGGCGCAGCGTGACCCACTCCGGCTCGTCGGTGCGGATCGGCCAGCCGAGCAGCTTCGAGTAGAACTCGGCCAGCGCACGCGGTTCCGGCGCGCCGAGCACCGTGGAAGTCAGTTTCATGATCCGGTGGTACCCGCCGGGCCGGGACTTCTACCGGGCGGAGCCGGGCTGGTTGTCGAAGTAGGCGACGGGCGGGCCGATGTGCCGCCATGACGTCGTCGCGAACACCGCGGCGCCCGTCAGCGCGAGCAGCGCGGTGACGACGGCGAGCGTCGCGCCGACCCGCCCGGGGCCGGGCCTCGTGCGCGCGCCGGCGTGCACGCCGAAGACGAGCGCCAGCACGCTGATCGGCAGCAGGGCGAACCACAGTGCGCCGAGCACGAGCACGAAGGCCTGCGCGACCCAGGAAAACACCCACGCGGTCACAACCGGCGGCCGCACGATCAGCCAGGCCGCCCAGGTCGCGACGGCGAGCGTCAGGCCGGACGCCCCGATCGCGAGCGAGGCGATGCCCAGGCCTCGGCCCGGCCGGGTGGTTTCGGTCGGTTCGGTGTCGAAGTCGGGTGCCCCCATGCCGGAAACATCCCGGCCGGTCAGTTCGGTGTTACGCGGAATACCTCGGCGTGCCCCGGGTTGAGTTCAGGCGCAGGCGTAGAGATCACTGAGGGAGCCGCCATGTCGTCCGAGCAGATCCAGGGGACCGTCGCCGACGGGTACGAGTCTGTCCGCGAAGAGTTCGCGGCCGTCGCGGCCGACGAAGGCGGCGATTACGCCGCTCAGCTCGTCGCGCACGTCGACGGCGAGCGCGTGGTCGACCTGTGGACCGGCCCGGAGATCACCGCCGACTCGCTGACCGGCGTGTTCTCCTCGACCAAGGGTGCGGCGCACCTGGTGGTCGCCCTGCTGGTCCAGGACGGCGTGCTGGATCTCGACCAGCGGATCAGCCACTACTGGCCGGAGTTCGGCGCCGCGGGCAAGGAGGCGATCACCCTCCGGGAGCTGCTGGCGCACCGCGCCGGCGTGGTGGGCGCCGACGACGGCTTCACGGCGGAGGAGATCGCGGACGACCGCGTGATCGCGGAGCGGCTGGCCCCGCAGCGGCCGTACTGGCGGCCGGGCACGGCGTTCGGCTACCACGCACTGGTGATCGGCGCACTGACCGGCGAGGTGGTCCGGCGCGTGACCGGCCGCAGCATCCAGGAGCACTACGAGGAGCGCATCCGGAAGCCGTTCGGGCTGGACTTCTACCTGGGGTTGCCGGAGGAGCTGGAGCCGCGGTTCCTGACGACGCAGCCGATGCTGCCGACACCGGAGCAGCTGGCGGAGCTGGAGGCGAACGCGACGGCGCCGGACAGCATCACGGGCATCGCGTTCAACCGCAACCACCCGAAGGCCCCGGAGCTGTGGGAGCTGCCGAACATCAAGACGGTCCGCAAGCTGAGCCCGGCCTCGGTGGGCGGAGTGGCATCGGCAAGGGGCCTGGCGGGAATGTACGCGGCAGCGATCAGCGGCCCCAACCGCCTGCTGACCCCGGAGACGGCGGCAGAGTTCGCCCAGATTCACTCAATAGGTGACGACGTGTCGACCCGCAACCACAACGCGTTCGGCTTGGGGTTCGCAGCGGTCTCGGACGACTACCCGGAGCTGGGCCAGGGAGCATTCGGCCACAGCGGAGCAGCAGGATCCCAGGCATTCGCAGCCCCGCGAAGCGGCCTGGCATACGGCTACAACCGCCGCCGCTTCGCCTTCCCGGGCGGCGCGGCACCGGAGAACGCCCGGCTGGTCCGCGCCATCACCAAGGCGGTGAGCGAGAAGCGGGCCTGACGCCAGCGGTCTCGAGAGGATCCGTCCTGGCCGGGCGGCCACGCCCGGCCGGGAGCGGGGGCCGGGAGCGGGGGCCGGGAGCGGGGGCCGGGAGGGCGAGCCAGGAGGGCGAGCCAGGAGGGCGCACCCGGACAGCGCGACCGGAGGAGGGGCGACCTCGGCATCTCGACAGTGGCCGGATGCCGCCGAGACGAGGCGAACCAGCCGAGCACACGCCCGGCGCCGCCCGGCTGATCAAACTCGCCCCGGTCTACCCCCGGCCGGCCGAACCTGACCTCGCCAACGCACGACTCCACGGGCACCATGCCGGGCGGCCTCACCTCCGATCCGGCGACCCCCGCAGTCCCCGAGGTCGGCCGTCAGGGCACAGTTCGCACCCGGCGCAACCCCTCACCCCGGACGGCCCTCACGCCCGCTCACCCAACCGGCGGCGTGCACGTCCGCACCACGACCCGTTACAGACTTCACCCGTTAGGACGTTCCGACCAGGACGTTTCGCCTGATCAACCCGCTACCTCTGACTTTCCGTAGCGAAAACCCTCCCGATCATTGCTCCGATGTGGAACTATTGGCCCGTTCGCGAGGCGAGGGCCTTGCGAGGGGGGACTCACCGTCACGGCCAGCGTCCCCGTGTAGATCCCCAGGGGAGAGGAGATCGACCATGTCGACGCCCACGGACACCAAGCCCGAAGAGACTCCGGAACCGGTCGAGGAGCCGACCACGCCGGTCATCCAGTGGACCGACGAGGACGGCAAGGTCCACACCGACCACCCGCTCCACACGGACTGCAGCGGTAACTGCTACCAGGACGTCAAAGCCTGACCGCGCCGGAAAGCGGCCCGCCTGCTGATCTCTACCGGTAGGCGGGCTTCTTTCTGTCCTCGGCTGTGCTGTCATAGGGGAGTGCCTGTGACGAACCCGGACCCGTCCGAACTCATCGCCAGGGTCCGCGACCTCCAGCGAGCCGCCACCGACGCTTCTTGCGTGGCACGCTTCCACGAGGGTGTCCGGCTGTTGCGCCGGGGGATGGCGCTGCTCGACTCGATTCACCCGGTCGAAGCCGCTTACCGCACCCAGTGGCTCGTCGCTCGCATCCGGCTGGCCTCGACGCTGGCTGCGATGTCGTCGGAGATCAGCGGGGACGTCGCTGCCGGGCTGGCCGGGCTGGACGATGTCCGGCTGCTGATCAACGCCATCGAAGACCCGGTTCTGCAAGCGGAGCTCAACGGCGCGCTGAACCACAACTACGGGCTGCGGCTGATGACGGTCGGCCGCAACGACGACAGCATCGCGCACTTCACCCAGTCGCTCGCCGACAAGGACTTCCGGCTCACCCACGGACCCGATCCGGAAGCCTGGATGGGTGCCTACGTCCAGACCTTGTCGACCCGGGGGTGGGCGCACACCCGGCTGGGGAACGTCACCGAGGCGTGGCAGGATCTCACCCGGTCGATCGAGATCGCCGAAAAATACGAACTCCACGCCGAGGCCGCCGACGTCCGGCGGATCCTCGGCACGCTGGCGCTGCGCACCGGCGACGTGCCGGAGGCACTGCGGCTCTACGACGAGGGCGAGCGCACCTACCGGGGCCTGGACATGGATGTTCCGCCGCCGTTGCGGCTCGAACGGGCGCAGGCCCTGATGGCTGCCGGCCTGGCCGACGAGGCGAGCGACCACCTCGAAGAGGCGATGGCGGCCATGGTGGCCGACAACAGCGTCGGCCGCGAGCTGGCGCAGGCCGAACTGCATCGGGCCTCCGCCGCCCTCATGAACGACGAGCTCGACATGGCCCGGCAGATGGCCGCCGCCGCCCGGCGGCGGATGTTGCGAGCCGGGTGCCAGACGTGCGTTGCCAACGCGACGATCATCGGGTTGCGAGCCGACGCCCGGGAGGCGCTGCGGTCCGGGCAGGTTCCGGCCGCCCTGCCCACGCGCGCCATCCGGACCGCCGAGAAAATGCAGCTTCCGCGGCTCGCCGAGCAGGCCGCCACCGCCAGGATGCTCGCCGTGCGGCTCGACATCCGGCGCGGGAACCTCAAGCGCGCCGTCGAAACGCTCGGGAACGTTCCCCGCCCGGGGCAGCTCACCCCCATCGACTACCGGATGCTTCGCCGTCTCTGCCGGGCCGAGCTGGCCGTCGCTCAAGGGAACCGGGGCAAGGCGCTCACCGAAATCCGGTCCGGGCTCACCGAACTCGATGCCGTGCGGGATCGGATGGGTGGGCTCGACCTCGTCTCCGGGACCGCTCTGCACGGGCAGGAGCTCGCCGACCTCGCCGTCAAGCTCGTGCTCGAGCGGGGGGATGCCCGGCGGCTCTTCGTCTGGCTCGAACGGACGCGCGCGCAGACCTACCGGTACGAACCGCTCTCCGCCGGGACCGATCCCGAGCTCGCCGCCCGGGTGGCCGAAGTCCGCGGTCTCGGGCAGGCCATCCAGGAAGCCCAGCACGACGGCCATCCGATCGCCGGGCTGCGGGCCAAGTACAACGAACGGCTGCGGGAAGCCCAGCGGCTCGGGTGGCACACCGGACGCTGGGGACGGCCGCGGCCCGTCGCCGGACTCGGGGAGGTCGTCGCTCAGCTGCGGGCGCGGGCGCTCGTCAGCTTTGCCGCCTCCGGGGACGAGCTCGTCGCCGTCGTCGTCGCCGGGGGTGAGTGCCGGCTCGTGCGGCTCGGGTCCGCCGGCGCCGCCGCCGAGTCCGCGCGCGTGCTCAACGTCGACCTCGATGCCCTCGCTCCCGACAACCTGCCCGAACGGCTGGCCGAGGTCGTCATGGCCTCCGCGCGCAAGCAGGCCGACAAGCTCGACGCCCAGCTCATCCAGCCGCTGGCCGGCATCATCGGCGACCGCGAGCTGGTCATCGTGCCCACCGGACCCCTCTACGCCGTGCCGTGGGGCGTGCTGCCCGTGCTGCGGGGACGGCCCACCGTCGTCGCGCCATCGGCCACCGCGTGGCTCGCCGCCGAGCTGACGAAGTCGCCTCGGGCACGCAAGATCGTGCTCGTCCGCGGGCCCGGGCTCGCCGGGGCGCGCGGTGAGCTCGAGAAGCTCACCACCCACTACCGCACCGCCACCACCATGACCGGCGCCAAGGCCACCGTGAAGTCCGTGCTGCGCGCGATGGACGGCGCCAAGCTCGCACACTTCGCCGCGCACGGCGCGCACGAGCCGGAGAACGCGCTGTTCTCCCGGCTCGAACTCGCCGACGGCGCCCTCTTCGGCCACGAGATGGCCGGGCTGCGGCAACCGCCGCGGCAGGTCGTCTTCGCCGCCTGCGAACTCGCGCTCAACCGGATCCGGCCCGGTGACGAGGCCCTCGGCTTCGCCAGTGCGCTGCTGGCCAGCGGCTCGCGGACGGTGATCGCGCCGCTGTCGCGTGTCGGCGACCTCGCCTCCGCGGCCGCGATGGACGACTACTACCGCGCGCTCGCCGTCCGGGACAGCCCCGCGCTCGCGCTGGCCGACGCGATCGCCGTCGACCCGTTCCGCCGTCCGTTCGTCTGCCTCGGCTCAGGCTGAGAACGCCGGCGGCGACCACACGAGCCGCGGATCGGTCTGCACGAAGCTGCCGAGCAGGTGGTCGATCCGCGTCAGCACGTCGAGGTCCAGCCGGACGCCGGCGGCCTTGGCGTTCTCCGTCACCTGCTCCGGCGTGCTCGCCCCCACCACCGCCGCCGCGACCGTCTCGTGCTGCAACGTCCAGGCCAGCGCGAGCTGGGCCATCGTCAGGCCCGCGTCGTCGGCGACGCCGCGAAGCAGCTCCACCCGCTCCAGCAGCTCCGGCATCAGCAGCGGCCGGGCGTGGGCGGCCCCGGCCGCGCGCGTCCCCGCCGCGATCCGCCCGTCCCGGTACTTGCCGGTCAGCACGCCCTGCGCGAGCGGCACCGACGCGAACTGCCCGACGCCGATCCGCTCGCACACCGGCATCACCTGCGCCTCCGCCACCCGCCACAGCATCGAGTAGTGCGGCTGGTTGGCGATCAGCGGCACGTCGTAGCGCGAAGCCGCTTCGTGGGCCTGCAGCAGCTGCTCGGCCGTCCACTCCGACGTGCCGACGTACCGGATCTTCCCCTGCCGCACCAGGTCCGACAGCGCGAGGAACGTCTCCGCGACCGGCGTCCGGTAGTCGAACCGCAAGAGCTGGTAGACGTCGACGTAGTCGGTGCGCAGCCGCCGCAGCGAGCCCTCCAGCGACGCGATCACGTGCTTGCGGCTCAGCCCGGCGTCGTTCGGCCCCGGGCCCTCCGGCCAGAACACGCCGGTGCACAGCACCAGGTCGTCGCGGCGCAGGCCGGCGAACGCCGAGCCGTACGCCGCTTCCGCCGCGCCGCCGCCCCACGCCGCCGCGGTGTGGAACGTCGTGACGCCGGCGTCCAGCGCCGCGGCGACGCAGCCGGGGGCGTCGTGCGTCAGCCAGTTTCCGTAGGCGATCTCGCTCACGGCGAGCCCGCTCGCGCCGAGCCTGCGGTACTCCACTCTCAGCCTCCCTGGACAGCCATCTCGTCGATCCACGCGTCGACCGCGCGGGCCTTGCGTGCGAACGACTCCCGCACCGACTCGTGCGGCAGGATCAGGAACTCCTCCTTGCCGAGCCCGCGCACCACGGCGTCGGCGACCTCCTCCGGCTCGAGCAGCGGCGCGGCCGCGGCGATCGCCAGCGCGGCCGGGTGACCGGCGGCGATCCCGGGTTCGAGCAGCGCCGTCCGGACGCCGAGCGGGCACAGCGCGCTGACCTGCACCCCGCGCGGCCGGTAGGTGATGGCCAGCCACTCGGCGAGGCCGACGGCCGCGTGCTTGGTGACCGAGTACGGCGCGTCCCCCGGCGTACCGAGCAGGCCGGCGGCCGACGCCGTGATCAGCAGGTAGCCTTCGCCGCGCGCGAGCATCGCGGGCAGCACCACCTGCGCGGCGTGGACGTGCTGCAGCACGTTGATCTCCCACGACTTCTGCCACTGCTCGCCGGACGCGTGCACGCCGGTGCCGAAGGCCGCGCCCGCGTTGGCGCAGAACAGGTCCACCGGGCCGAACTCGGCGCGGGCCGTCGCGACCAGCGCCTTCAAGTCCTGTTTGGACGTCGCGTCCGCGGCCGCGGCGACGGCCTGGCCGCCCGCCGTCGCGATCTCGTCCGCCACCCGTGCGGCGCCATCGAGGTCGACATCGGACACGACCACGCCGGCCGCGCCTTCCGCGGCGAAGCGGCGGGCCATGGCCGCGCCGATCCCGTGGGCCGCGCCGGTGAGCACGACCACCCGTCCAGTCAGTTCCACGGGCCGCTCCAGATATTCGAAGTCGTTTTGTCACGCACGTGCGGGAAACGCATTTCCAGGTTGCGATGCGGGTGATAAAAGTCCAGGTCAGGGTCATGATCGTGGGGTATTGCACTGGTGCCGTACGGTAGCACGAGTATTGCTTTTCATGGGCTCGGTGCGTTATTCCTGAAAAAGATCACCCCGCCCCGCACAGGAGGTCCGCCGATGGCCGAGCTCGTCCCGCCGTCGCACGCTCGACGGCTGCGGTGCCTGGGCGTCGGTGATCCCGGCGCGGTGGCCGCCGTCGCGCGCGGCGGCGGCCTCGGCGTGCTCGACGGCGCCGATCCGGCCGCCTTGCGGCTGGTCGCGGCCCGGGTCCGGGTGCCATACGGGGTGCGTACGAACGGCCCGTTGCCGCCGGGCGCGGCCTTCGCCCTCCGCACAGCCGCGCCGTGGACGGGCGCACTCGCCGAAGTGCCGGACCTCGCGACAGCGGCCGAAGCCGTCCGTGGCGGCGCGCTCGGGCTGGTCGCGGGCGAGGGCGAACTGAGCGACTTCGTTCTCCTGCAACAGCTCCTGAACAGCTTCGACGTCCCGGTGTGGGGGCGGGTCGCGGGTCCGCGCACCGCGGCAGGCGCGTTCGCCGGAGGGGCGGCCGGCGTGCTCAGCAGGTCCACACTGGACACGGACGTGCGCCGGATCGTCGGCGTGGACGTGCCCGGGGCCGGCCTCGGCACCGGGCTCTGCCGGACACTGGGCAGCGCGCTGCCGGTCGTCCAGGGCCCGATGACGCGGGTGAGCGACCAGCCGGGGTTCGCGGCCGCGGTGGCCGAAGCGGGCGGCTTCCCGTTCGTCGCGGTGGCGACGGCGAGCGGCGCGCGCACCACCGAGCTGCTGACGCGCACCGCCGAGCGCCTCGGCGACCGGCCGTGGGGCGCGGGCATCCTCGGGTTCGTGCCGGACGACCTGCGGGCCGCGCAGCTCGCCGCGATCCGGGCCGCCCGGCCGCGGTGCGTGCTGATCGCGGGCGGCAAACCGGGGCAGGCCAAGGCGCTGGAGGCCGACGGGATCGCGACGTTCGTGCACGTGCCGTCGCCGATCCTGCTCCGCCAGTACCTCGACGCCGGCATCCGCCGGTTCGTCTTCGAAGGCGCCGAGTGCGGCGGCCACGTCGGCCCGCGGCCGAGTTTCGAGCTGTGGGAAGAGCAGCTGGCCGTCCTGGACGCCACCAAGGACGCCGAGGTGCTGTTCGCCGGCGGCATCCACGACGCGCGGTCGGCCGCGATGGTCGCCGCGATGGCGGCACCGCTCGAGGCCGCCGGGATCCTGATGGGCACCGCGTACCTGTTCACCGAGGAGGCGGTGGCGCACGGCGCGATCACCGGCCTGTTCCAGGCGCGCGTCCTCGCCGCCGACGCCACCGTCACCCTCGAGACGGCGCCCGGCCACCGGACACGCTGCCTGCCCAGCCCGTACACGGCCGAGTTCGAGCAGGTCAAGGCCGGTCTCGCCGGGACGCCCGAAGCGTGGCAACGACTCGAGGAGCTCAACACCGGACGGCTGCGCGTCGCGAGCAAAGGCGTCCGCCGCGACGGGGAACCGCTCGACGAGGAAACCCAGCTCGCCGAAGGGATGTACATGGCCGGGCAGGTCGCCGTGCTGCGCGACCGCCGGACGACGATCGCCGACCTCCACCGCGAGGTGACCTCGGGCGAAACCTTCATGCGTCGCGAAGAACCCGCGTCGCCGGAGCGCACGCGGGACATCGCCGTGATCGGCATGGCCTGCACGTTCCCCGGCGCTCCCGACCTCGAAGCCTTCTGGTCGGCCATCCTCCGCGGCGAAGACGCCGTCACCGAGGTCCCGCCGGAACGCTGGGACCCGGACGTCTACTTCGGACAGTCCACTTCGAAGTGGGGCGGGTTCCTGCCGCCGCTGGCGGTCGACCCGCTCGACCACGGCATCCCGCCGTCCGCGATGGGCAGCGTCGACCCGGCCCAGCTCGTGTCGCTGGAAACCGCGCGCCGGGCACTCGCCGACGCGGGGTACGCCGAGCGTGACTTCGACCGCGAGCACACCAGCGTCGTGTTCGGCGCGGAGGCGGGCGGCGACCTCGCCAACGCGGGCACGGTGCGCTCCCTGCTCGGCGGCTACCTCGACGAGGTCCCGCCCGAACTGCTGGCGCAGCTGCCCGAGCCGACCGAGGACACCTTCCCCGGCACGCTCGCCAACGTCATCTCCGGCCGGATCGCCAACCGGCTCGACCTCGGCGGCGCGAACTACACGGTGGACGCGGCGTGCGGGTCGTCGCTCGCCGCGCTGGACCTCGCGGTCAAGGAACTGCGCGCCGGCACGAGCGAGCTGGTCCTCTGCGGCGCGGTCGACCTGCACAACGGCATCCACGACTACCTGATGTTCACCTCGGCGGGGGCGCTTTCGCCGACCGGGCGCTGCCGCCCGTTCGACGCGGCCGCCGACGGCATCGCGCTCGGCGAGGGCGTCGCCTGCCTGGTGCTCAAGCGCCTCGACGACGCCGAACGCGACGGCGACCGGATCTACGCCGTGGTCAAGGGCGTCGGCGCGGCCAGCGACGGCAAGGCGCTCGGCCTGACCGCGCCGCGCCCGGAAGGCCAGCACCGCGCCCTGGAGCGGGCCTACCGGGACGCCGGAGTGTCCCCTGTGGACGTCGGGCTGGTCGAAGCGCACGGCACGGGCACGGTGGTCGGTGACGCGACCGAGCTGCGCACGCTGACCGGCTTCTTCACCGAAGCCGGCGCGAAGCCCGGAAGCTGCGTGCTCGGCTCGGTGAAGAGCCAGATCGGGCACACGAAGTGCGCGGCCGGGCTGGCCGGGCTGATCAAGGCCGCGCTCGCCCTGTGGCACGAGGTGGTGCCGCCGACGCTGCACCTGAGCAGGCCGAACACGGCCTGGGACGCCGGGACGAGCCCGTTCACGTTCACCACGTCCGCACGCCCGTGGGCGGACCCGGCGCGGCTGGCCGGGGTCAGCGCGTTCGGCTTCGGCGGCACGAACTTCCACGCCGTGCTCGGCGCGGGCCCGGTCGCCCCGGACCGGCGGCACGGCCTGCGTGACTGGGCGCCGGAAGCCGAGGCGGCGCTGCGGATGATCCGGCGGCGGGACGCCGATCCGGGCAAGATCGCCTTCCTCTTCCCCGGGCAGGGCAGCCAGCGCACCGGCATGCTCGCCGAGCTGTTCGTGCACTTCCCCGAGCTGGCCGACCTGCTGCGGCTCGCGCCCGACGTCGCCGCGAAAGCGTTTCCACCGCGGGCGTTCGACCCGGACGCCGCGCAAGCGCAGGAAGCGGCGCTGACCGACACGCGGGTGGCGCAGCCCGCGCTCGGGCTCGTCGAGACGGCGGTGGCCCGGCTGCTCGGTCAGGTCGGCGTGCGCCCGGACTTCCTGGCCGGGCACAGCTACGGCGAGCTGGCCGCCCTGTCGGTCGCGGGCGCCTTCGGCACCGGGACGCTGCTGCGGCTCAGCCGGGCGCGGGCGAAGGCCATCGCCGGCGTCGCCGAGCCCGGCGCGATGGCCGCGGTGAAGGCACCGCGGGACGTGCTCACCCCGACCCTGATCGGCCCGGACGTCGTGGTGGCGAACCACAACGCGCCCGAGCAGGTCGTCCTGTCCGGTCCGGTGGCCGCGATCGAACGCGCGATCCGGCGGCTGCGGGAGACCGGTGTCACGGCTCAGCGGATCCCGGTCGCCTGCGCGTTCCACAGCCCGCTGGTCGCCGCCGCCGGCCCGGTCTTCGCCGCGGACCTCGCCGCCGAGTCCATCGTGGAGCCGCGGCTGCCGGTGTGGTCGAACCGGACCGCCCGGCCGTACGAAGGTGACGTACGCGGTGAACTCGCCGCGCAGATCGGCGCGCCGGTGCGGTTCCTCGACCAGATCGAGGCGATGTACGCGGCGGGCGCGCGGACGTTCGTCGAGGCCGGTCCCGGCCGGGTGCTGTCCCGGCTGGTCGCGGAGATCCTCGGCGACCGCCCGCACACCGTCGTCGCCTGCGGACCCGATCTCACCGGCTTCCTGGCCGCGCTGGCCCGCCTCGCCGAAGCGGGTGTCGACGTCCGCACCGAGCGGCTGCGCCGGCCGGCGCGTCCCCAGCCGTCGCCCAGCGCCTGGGCCGTCGACGGCCGGTCCGCCCGCGCACCCGGCGCCGCCACGCCCGCCCTGCCCCCGGCCCGAAGGATTCGGAGTACCGCCATGACCCAGCCCGCTTCCGGCCGCGACCAGGCGGTCGTGGACTTCCTCCGCACCACCCGCGAGCTGGTCGCGGCCCAGCGCGAGGTGATGCTCGGCTACCTCGGCACGGCGCCGGCCACCGCTCCGGCGCCGGTCGTCCGCGCCGAGCCCGCCGAGACCGCCGTGCCCGCCGTGCTCCCGGAGCCCGAACCGGAACCGGTCGCCGCAGCCGTGCCCGCCGACGTCCTCACCACGGTGATCGGGGTGATCAGCGAGCGCACCGGCTACCCGGCCGAGATGATCGCGGGCGACCTCGACCTCGAAGCCGACCTCTCGATCGACTCGATCAAGCGCACCGAGATCGCCGGCACGCTGCTGGCCCGGCTGGGCCTGCCCGCCGACGACCGCACCGACCAGCTCAGCCGCGACCGCACGGCGGACGCCCTGACCACCCACCTGGAGAGCTGGCTGAACCCCCGGCCGGCGGCGAGCGCGCCCACGCGGTACCGGCTCGAGCGGATACCCGTGCCGCTGGGCCCCGACCCCGGGCGGCTGCACGGGAAAACCGTGGCGGCGCCGGACGACGCCTTGCGGGCCGCGTTCGCCGCGGCGGGAGCGGAAGTCGTCACCGGGGACGCGGACATCACCGTGCTGCTCGCGCGTGACGTCACGGAGGTGTTCACCCAGCTGAAGAAGGCGAAGGGCACTGTGCTCGTCGCGGCGGAACCGGGCACGCCCGGCCTCCGCGGCCTGGTCCGCTCGGCCGCGCTGGAACGCGACGGCGTCACCCGGCTCGTCGAGGCATCGCAGGACCTGGCCAAGGTCCTCGTCGACGAGGCACTGAGCGACGGCCCCGCGGTCGTCGGCCACGACGACGTCGGCCGCTTCACGATCGAGCCGCGGCCGGTGGACCTCCCTTCGATCGCGTACTCCGGCGCCGGGCCGGGCGGCGGCGAGCTGGCCGCGCTCGGCCTCGGCCCGGACTCCGTCGTCCTGCTCGTCGGCGGAGCCCGCGGGATCACCGCCCGCGCCGCGATCGCGTTCGCCGCCTCGGGCTGCCGGCTCGAACTCGCCGGGCGGACCCCGTGGCCGGGCGAGCCGGACGACCTGCCGGCGGACCCCACGGCGATGCGCGCGGTGCTGGCCGGCCGCGGTGGTCCGGTGGCCGAGATCGAACGCCGCGTGCGGACCGTGCTGGCCCAGCGCGAAATCGGCCGCACCCTCGACGAGATCCGCGCCGCGGGCGGGAGAGCGGACTACACGTCGCTCGACGTGCGCGATCCGGACGCCGTGCGGCGCCTCGTCAAGAACCTGCCCAGCCGGCTCGACGGTGTCGTCTTCGCCGCCGGCGTCATCGACGACAAGCTCATGGCCGACAAGGACGAAGCGTCGTTCCGGTCGGTGTATGAGACCAAAGTGGACGGAGCGCGGATCCTGCTCGACGCGCTCGACGCCGAACCCGGGTTCGTCGCGTTCTTCGGCAGCATCGCCGCGGTGCTCGGCAACCGCGGCCAGACCGATTACGCCGCCGCGAACGACGCCTTGGAGGCGCTGGCCGCGGACCGGCCCGGCCGCGCCGTGACCGTCCACTGGGGACCGTGGGCCCCGGCGGACGACCATCCCGGCATGGTGTCGCCGGAACTGGCCCGCGAGTACGGCCGCCGCGACGTCGCCCTGCTCGACCCGGCCGAGGGCACCGCGGCGCTGCTGCGCGAACTCGCCTACGGCACGGACCGTGCGGTGCTCTACACGGCGTCACTGTGGTGACTCAGGAACCGGTCGCGATCGTCGGCATGGGCGTGTTCCTGCCCGGTGCGTCCACAGTGGACCAGTATTGGCGGAACCTCGTGGCCGGGGTCGACGCCGTCACCGAGATCCCGCCGCACCGCCGTGACCCCGGGTTCCACGGCCGCGAGGGCACCGCGCCCGACCGTACCCACGGGATTCGCGGCGGCTTCGCGCCCGAACTGCTGGAGTTCGACCCGGTCGCGCACGGCCTCCCGCCGACGTCGCTGGAAGGCACCGAGCCGGATCAGCTGACGGCGCTGGCCGTCGCGGCCGCCGCGGTGGAGGACGCCGGTGGCCTCGGCCGGCTCGGCGACCCCGAGCGGGTCGGCGTCGTGCTCGGCCGCGGTGGCTACCTCTCGCCGGGCCTGCAAGGCTTCGACCAGCGCGTCCGGACCGTCCGGCAGATCATTCGCACGGTCGGCGAGCTGATGCCCTCGGCCGGACCGGACGTCCTCGACCGGCTGCGGACCGCGCTGCTGGCCCCGCTCGGCGAGTTCCGCCCGGAGACCGCCGCCGGGCTCGTCCCCAACCTGGCCGCCGCGCGCGTCGCGAACCGGCTCGACCTCGGCGGCCCCGCGTACACAGTGGACGCCGCCTGCGCGTCTTCGCTGGTCGCGGTCGACCAGGCGATCGGGGAGCTGACCCGGCGCCGCTGCGACGTCGTGCTGGCCGGCGGCGTCCACCAGACGCACGACGACACGCTCTGGTCGCTGTTCACCCAGCTCGGCGCGTTGTCGCCGAGCCAGCGGATCAGCCCGCTCTCGCGCGAGGCCGACGGCATGCTCATCGGCGAGGGCACCGCGCTCGTCGTGCTCAAGCGGCTGGCCGACGCCCGCCGCGACGGCGACCGCGTGTACGCGGTGATCCGCGGCAGCGGGACGTCGAGTGACGGGCGGGGCGCGAGCCTGCTCAGCCCGTCCGTCGCCGGGCAGACCCGCGCGCTGCGGCGCGCCTGGACCGGCCTCGATCCCGCGGAGATCGGCCTGCTGGAGGCCCACGGCACGGCCACGCCGGCCGGTGACGCCGCCGAGCTGGCCACGGTCGCCGACGTCTTCGGCCAGGCCACCGGGCCGCGCGCGGTGATCGGGTCCGTCAAGTCGATGATCGGGCACACGCTGCCCACGGCCGGGGTCGCCGGGCTGGTCAAGGTCGCCCTGGCCCTGCACCACGAGGTGCTGCCGCCGACGCTCAACTGCGCGGACCCGAACCCGCTGCTCGGCAAGACGCGGTTCCGGGTGCCGGCCGAGGCGGAGCCGTGGGGTGCGTTGCCGCGGGTGGCCGCGGTCAACGCGTTCGGCTTCGGCGGCGTCAATGCCCACGTCGTGCTGGAAGCCGGTGACCGCGCGCCGCGCCGGCGGGTGCGCGTCGACGAGCCGGAACGCGTGCTCCGGCTGGCCGCGAACTCGCCGGCCGAGCTGCTGGAGCGGCTGGACCGGCCAGGCGAGCCCGGGAACGGCCGGTGCCGGATCGGGATCGTCGGCCCGGACGAGCGCAAGCTGGCCACCGCCCGGCGGGTGCTCGCCAAGGTGGCCGCCGAAGGGCGGTCGTGGCACGGTGGCGGCGACGTGTGGTGCACGGCCGACCCGCTCCTGCCGGGCGGCAAGACGGTGTTCGTCCACCCGGGACTCGAGGCCGACGCCGAGCCGCGCATCGACGACGTGGCCGGGCACTTCGGATTCGACCGTCCACAGTGGTCGACGGCGAGCGTGCTCGACCGGGCGGCGAGCGTGTCGGCGGCCGGCCTCCTGCTCGACCGGGCCCTGCGCGGGCTCGGCATCCGGCCGGACGCGCTCGCCGGGCACAGCGTCGGCGAGTGGACGGCGATGCAGGCCGCCGGGATGTACCGCGCGGCACCGGACCTGCTGGACCGGTACTGGCCCGACGGCTTCGAACTGCCCGAAGCGGACTACCTGGTGGTGGGCTGCCCGGCCGGGCGGGTGGCGGACCTGCTGCCCGGCGACCTGGTGATCTCGCACGAGAACGCGGCCCGCCAGACCATCGTCTGCGGCCGGCCCGGCGCGATCGCGGAATTCGCCGAAGCCTGCCGTGGGCAGGGGATCGTGGCGCGGACGCTGCCGTTCCGGTCCGGCTTCCACACCCCGCTGATGCGGCCGCACCTCGCGCCGTTCGCCCGCCTGGCCGCCGAGCTGGACCTGCGCGAACCCGAGGTCCCGGTGTGGTCGGCGACGACTGCGCGGCCCTACCCGGCGTCGCCGGAGGCGATCCGCGAGCTGTACCTGGTGCACCTGATCCGCCCGGTGCGGTTCCGGGCGCTGACCGAGGCGCTGCACGACGCGGGGTTCCGCGCGTTCGTGCAGGTCGGGGCCGGTCAGCTCGGCTCGTTCGTCAGTGACACGCTCGGCGACCGGCGGCACCTGGTCGTCGCCGCGGCCTCCGGCACCCGCTCCGGGCTCGCTCAGCTGCGTCGCGTCGCGACCGCGTTGTGGACCGAAGGCGGCGACCCGGACTTCGCCGCCTTGGAGCCACGGCGGATCCGGGTGAACACGGGCAGTTCCCTGCTGTCGCTGGGCGATTCCGCGCGCGGGCTGCTGGCCGACCGCGTGCTGCCCGAGCTGCCCGCCGGGGTGCCGGACGCGATCGTCGCCGAGTTCACGGCCCTGCTCACCGAGACGCGCCAGACCGCCGCGGACGTCGTCGCGGCGGCCGCGCAGCGGCGCGTGGAGTCCACTGTGGACGTCTCGCTGACGGCCATGCCGTACCTGCGTGACCACCGGTTCTTCCGGCAGCGCGAGGATTGGCCCGACGAGACGGACTTCCGCCCGGTGGTCCCGGCCACGACGCTGGTCGACCTCGCCTGCCGGGCCGCCGAACGGGCGTGGCCGGGCACGACGGCGGTCGCGGTGCGGGACGCGGTGTTCTCCCGGTGGCTGATCGCCGCGCCGGCCCAGCGGGTGCCGCTGGTCATGAGCCGCGAAGGTGACCGCGTGAGCGTCGAAATCGGGCCGTACGCGCTGATGAACGTCGAGCTGGGGACGTTCGCGCCGGCACCGTCACCGGCCGGGGTGCCCGGTCCCGAGACGGCGCCGCCGCTGAGCGCGGAGGAGATCTACGCGCGGCGCGAGATGTTCCACGGCCCGGCGTACCAGGGCCTGTCGCGGCTGACCGGCCTCGGCGAGCAGCACATCCGCGGCGAGCTGGTCGTGCCGTCCGCGCCCGGCGGGCTGCTCGACAACGTCGGCCAGCTGCTCGGCTGCTGGCTGATGGCCACCCGGTCCGACGGGCTGCTCGCGTTCCCGCGGTCGATCGGCCGGCTCACCTGGCACGGGCCGGAACCGGCGCCGGGCACGCGGCTCGGCTGCCTGGTGCGGCTCCGGCTGCCGCGGCCGGACGTCCTGGAGATGGACGCCGAGCTGGTCCGGGACGGCCGGGTACTGGCCACCGTCGAGGGCTGGCGGGACGTCCGGTTCCCCTGCGACCGCGCGGCTCACCGCGTGTACGCGTTCCCGGACCGGCACCTGCTGGCGGAACGGCGTGACGACGGCTCGGTCGCCGTCACCGACCGCTGGCCGACGGTCGCCGCGCGCGACATCTACGCCGGCATCTACCTCAGCGCCGCCGAACGCGCCGAGTTCGCCGCCGTCCCGCCGCGCCGGCAACGCGGCTGGCTGCTGACGCGCATCGCCGTGAAGGACGCCGTCCGGGCCCGGCTCGCCGAACCGGTCTTCCCGGCGGAGATCCGCGTCCACGACGACGGCACGGTGTCCGGCAGGCACCGGGAGCTGCCGCCTTTCGCCGTCACGGTCGAGCTGACCGGGGACACCGCCATCGCACGACACAGGAGCACGCCATGACCACCGACCACGCGTCCGCCACCTTCGACGTCGTCGCCGAGCTGCTCACCGAGCTCGTCGGCGACGCCGAGGTCCTCGGGGTCGAGATCACCCCGGACACGACGTTCCACGAGGACCTGCAGCTGGAGAGCATCGACCTGGTGACCTTCGCGAGCATCCTCGCCGAGCACTTCGGCGCCGAGGTCAACCTCGCCGAGTACCTGGCGGAGAAGGACCTCGACGACGTCATCGGGCTGACCGTCGGCGACATCGCCCGGTTCGTGGGGGAGCGCACGTGCCCACGATGACCGTGAACGGGCTGCGCACCAACGTGCAGCTCGTGCCGGCCGGCGGCACCGAGACGGTGGTGTTCCTGCACGGCATGGGCACCGACAGCCTGGCGAGCTTCTACCTGACGCTGGCGCCGCCGGTCGCGGCGGCCGGCATCGACGTGATCAGCTACGACCTGCGCGGGCACGGCAAGACCGAACGTCCGGTGCGCGGGTACACGCTCGGGGACTTCGTCGCCGACCTCGACGACCTGCTGCGGCAGCTCGGCGTCGACCGGCCGGTGCACCTGGTGGGCAACAGCTTCGGCGGGACGCTGGCCTACAGCTACGCCGTGGCCCATCCTTCGCGGGTCCGCAGCATCGTGTGCATCGAGTCCGAGCCCGCGACCGAGGTGTGGGCGGAGAAGATGAGCCGGATCCTCGCGCACACCGTGCGGTTCCTGCAGGTCGAGGAGAGCTTCGACTGGATCGAGGCGAACTTCAGCGCCCACCACCGGCGGCTGGCGCGGCTGGCGGCCGAGCGGATCATGTCGACGAAGATGGCCGAGGAGGTCCCGCTCGGGCCGTTGCTCACCTGGGCGCAGGTGGCGGCGATCGGCTGTCCCGTGCTGTCCATCCTGGGCAGCCACGGCTACCAGGCGGACGACCTCGAGGCGTTGACGTCGGTGCTGCCGCACGGCGAGCTGCACGTGTTCGAGGGGCAGGGCCATTCGGTGCTGGTGGAGCAGCACCGGGAGGTGCGTGAGCTGGTGCTCCGCTGGATCGAACGGCACGCGGCGTGAGGTTCCTGCTGGTCGTGCCGCCGCTGGCCGGGCACGTGGCGCCGTTGCGCGGGGTGGCCGACGCGCTGGCTTCGCGGGGCCATTCCGTGGCGTGGTGCGGCCCGGAGCCGGAACTGTCCGCTTTGGTCTCCGGCCGGGTGTGCGCGGCCGGGGACTCGGCTCCCTTCGCGCTGTCGTTGCGGCCGCCGGGACTGCGCGGGTTCGCGGCCCTGAAGTACCTGTGGGAGTCGTACCTGGTGCCGCTGGCGGACGCGATGGTGCCGGGGGTGTCGGCGGCGGTCACGGCGTTTTCGCCCGACGTGGTCGTCGCGGACCAGCAGGCGATGGCGGGCGCGCTGGTGGCGGCGCGGTGCGGGCTGCCGTGGGCGACGTCGGCGTCGACGTCCACCGAGCTGGCCGACCCGCTGGGTTCGCTGCCGAAGATCGCGTCCTGGGTTTCCGATCTGCAAGCCGGGCTGCGCGCCCGCCACGGCGTGCTGCTCGGCGACCTGCGGTTCTCGCCGCACCTGGTGCTGGCGTTCACGACGCGGGCGCTGGCCGGGCCCTGCCGCCTGGCGGTGCCGGTGTCCTACGTCGGTCCGGTGCTGCCGGCCGCATCGGCCGAGTGGTCCGGTTCGGACGGACGGCCGCTGGTGGTGGTCACGCTCGGGACGTCGAACGACGCCGCGGGGTCGCGGTTCCTGGCCGAGAGCGTGGACGCGCTGGCCGGGATGCCGTCGGTGCAGGGGCTGGTCGTGGACCCGTCCGGGCAGCTGGTCAGCGAGCGCGTCGGGCTGGCGCGGCGGATCCCGCAGGTGGCGGTGTTCGCCCGGGCGTCGGTGGTGGTCTGCCACGGCGGGCACAACACGGTGTGCGAAGCACTGGCGGCCGGCGTGCCGCTGGTGGTGGCCCCGATCCGCGACGACCAGTCGATGCTGGCCCAGCAGGTGACCGCGGCCTCGGCGGGGATCCGGCTCCGGTTCGACCGCGCGAAGGCGGCGGACATCCGCGCGGCGATCGAGTCGGCGGAGCAGCACCGCGCGGGGGCGGTCCGGATTCGCGAGTCGTTCGAAGCCGCGGGTGGCGCGGAAGAAGCGGCGACGCGGCTGGAGTCGTTGGCCTAGGCGCGGTTGCGGAAGAAGCGGCGGCGCGCCTGGAGTCGTTGGCCTAGGCGCGGTTGCGGAAGAAGCGGCGACCCGCCTGGAGTCGCTGCCTAGGCGCGGTTGCGGAACGTGCGAGCCGCCAGCGTGGAGCCCGCCATCGCGGCCACCGCGGCGATCGCCAGCGCCGCCGCCAGGGACCAGCCCAGCGGGCGGGCCAGCGCCAGTGCCCGCGTCGCGTCGATCGCGTACGTCAGCGGGTTCACCGCCGAGACCGCGCGGACCCACGCCGGCATCGTGTCCAGTGGCATGTACGCGCTCGAAGAGAACATCAGCGGGAACATCACCACGAATGACGCCGCCTGGAGCGTCTCCGCCTTGCGCAGCCACGTCGTGATCGCCACGAACACCCAGCTCAGGCACCAGCCCACCACCAGCGTCAGCACCAGCGCCAGCGCCAGGCCCAGCACGCCACCCGCCGGGCGGAAGCCCAGGAACACCACGCTCGCCAGCGCCGTCACCACCAGCTGGACGCCCAGCCGCGCGGAGTCCGCCAGCGTGCGGGCCACCAGCACCGAGAACAGCGAGATCGGCAGGCACCGCAGGCGTCCGGTGAAGCCGCCGTAGATCTCCGCCAGCAGGCCCGCGCCCGAGCTCATCGCCGTCGTCATCGCGATGTTCACCAGCGTCGCCGGCACCAGGAAGTTCACGTAACCCTGGTACGCCGCGACACCCGGCAACGCACCGACGCCGCTGAACACCTGGCTGAACAACAACAGCAGCACCACCGGCTGCACCAGCCCGAAGAAGACGAGCCGCCGGTCGCCGAACGCCGTCCGCAGCGAACGGGCCGCCAGCACCCGGACCTGCGTCCAGAACCCGCATTCCGGCCACGCCGCCGGGTCGCCGAGCGCGGCCACCGCCGCCCGGTGCCGGGCCTGCGTCACGACCCCACCGCCGGGTGCAGCGAAAGGTAGACGTCGTCGAGCGTCGGCTCGGTCACCGTCAGGTCGCGCAGCGGCGCGCCGCCCGCGTCGAGTGCCCGCACCACCACCGGGATGTCGCCCGGCCCGGACAGCGGCACGGTGAGCACCAGCCCGGCGCGGCCGCTCGCGAGACCCAGGCGCGACAAGGCGTCCACCGCCCGCCGCAACGCCAGCTCGGTGCCGAAGGTCAGCGTCGCCGTCCGGTGGCCGAGCCGCGCCTTGAGCTGCGCCGGCGTCCCCGACACGGTGATGCGGCCGAGGCCGAGGACGACGACGTGATCGGCCAGCCGGTCCGCCTCCTCGAGGTACTGCGTCGTCAGCACGACGGTCGTGCCCCGCGCCGCGAGCCCTTCGACGACCGTCCACAGCCCGGCCCGGCTGACCGGGTCGAGGCCGGTGGTCGGCTCGTCGAGGAACAGCACCTGCGGCGCGCCGACGAGACCCGCGGCCAGGTCCAGCCGCCGCCGCATCCCGCCGGAATAGGTGCCCGCCGGCCGGTCGGCCGCGTCTTCGAGGCCGAACGCCGCGATCAGCTCCGCCGCGCGCGCCTGCGCCTGCCGCGGTTTCGCGCCCAGCAGCCGGGCGACCAGCACGAGGTTCCCGCGCCCGGACAGCGCGTCGTCGACCGCGGCGAACTGCCCGGTCACCCCGATCCGCCGCCGCACCGCGGGCGCGCGCTGCACGACGTCGTAGCCGCAGACGCGGGCGCTGCCGGCACTCGGGCGGACGCGGGTGCTGAGGATGTCGATCAGCGTGGTCTTCCCGGCGCCGTTGTGGCCGAGGACCGCCAGCACCGCGCCGCGGGCGACGGCCAGGCTGATCCCGGCGAGCGCGGTGACTTCGCCGTACTGCTTCGCGAGGTCCGTCACGGCGATGACCGGCTGGTTCATGGCCGCTCCTTTCCCTGCCCGGGAAAACGTAGCCGGACCCGGCGGTGCCGGGCAAGACGATCGCCGCCATCCACCGTGCGCGTGACAATTTCCGGGACGCCGGATGGCATGCGCGTGACAAGGGCTGACCTGCGTGAGGCTTGTCGGCGACGGTGTTCCCACGGGTATGACAAAGAATCGCCATCGGGTTGTCGAGGCGGATTTCCACAGGTAACTTTCCCGGAAATTCCCCATTTCCGAGGTGACGAGCCGTGAGATTTTCGTGGAAGCCGAGAAAGCTCGCCTACGGCCTGGCCGTCGCGACCGTCGCGGGGGTCGCGGCGACCGTCGCGCTGGTCGGGGCGGGTCCGACGCAGGCCGCGCCGGTGAGCCTGACGCTGAACTACACCTGCCCGTTCCCGCTCATCGGCGACCAGGTCCTCGCCGTGAAGATCGACACGAACCTGCCCGACAACGCCGTCGCGGGCGCGGCGTCGACGCCGATCACCTTCGACGTCGACGTCACCGTGCCGGAGACCGCCACCGAGGGCCTCGCGCTGGTCGGCGCGACCTCTTTGGACGGTTCGGCGAAGGCCGCGGCGACGCTCAAGTACCCGGTCGACAAGACGCTGAACCTGAACCTGCCGCTGGTCATCGCGTCGACGCCGGTGCCGCCGTCGGGCGCCTTCCACGTCAAGACCAGCGGCAAGGCGCCCGCCGTGACGTTCCCGAGCCCGGGCACCGCGTCGGTGACGGTCGGGAACTTCAGCACCACGATGACCCCGCGCACGGCGAACGGCCAGCCGACCGACCTCGGCACGTTCACGTCGGACTGCGTCGCCGTCCCGGGGCAGAACCAGCAGCTGGGCACGTTCGAGGTCAAGCCGGCGGGCGGCACCACGACGCCGACCACACCGACGACGCCCACGACGCCGACGACGCCGACGACCACGCCGACCACGCCGACCACTCCGACGACGGAGCCCACAACTCCGACGACGGAACCGACGACGCCGACAACCCCGACGACGGCACCGACCACGCCGACCACCGAGCCCACGACACCGACCACGGTGCCGACGACGCCGACCACACAACCGACCACTCCGACGACCGAGCCGACGACCCCCACAACCGAGCCGACCACGCCGACGAGTGAGCCGACGACGCCGACCACGGTGCCGACCACGCCGACCACGCAACCGACCACCCCCACGACCGAGCCGACGACGCCCACGACCGAACCGACCACGCCGACGACGCCGACAACCGCACCGACCACGCCGACCACGCCGACCACGGAACCGACCACGCCGACAACCCAGCCGACCACCCCGCCGGGCGGCATCGAGGTCAAGTACGCGGTCAAGGGCCGGTCGGTCCTCCAGCAGCTGCACGCCACGCTGCCGCTCGGCCCCGGCACCCTGGACGCGAAGCTCGACACCGCGTCGGGCAGGTTCGGCGCCCAGCTCGCGCTGCCGAAGTCGGACGTGTACTTCCGCGTCCTCGGCTTCATCCCGGCGTCGGCGACCGTGAAGCTCGACCAGGCCGGCCCGATCACCGGCACGCTCACCGCCGGCACGGTCAAGGCCGACGCGCCGGTCGACGTCCACCTCACCAAGGTGCGCGTGTTCGGCTTCCCGATCCTGGCGTCGAACTCCTGCCACACGGTGAAGCCGGCCGAGGTGCCGCTCGCCTCGGCGCCCGGGTTCGACCCGCTCAAGGGCGGCAAGCTGACCGCGACGTACGCCATCCCGCGGTTCACCGGCTGCGGGTTCCTCACCGGGCTGATCACCGCCCTCGCCTCCGGTCCTGGCAACAGGCTGGAAGTGACCCTCACCAAGAAGTGACCGAACGGCCCTCGATGATGAGGAACTCCGGATGCTGACGCGGTTCTCGCTGCCGCTCGTGCTGATGCTCGCGGCGTTCTCGCTGGGTGCGGCCCAAGCCGCGCCCGGCGGGGACGTGCCGCGGGCGCAGGCGACGCAGATCCCCTTCGGCTTCACCCTCGGGGACGCGCAGCAGCCGACCACGAGCCACGTCGCCAAGCTCGGGTCCGACATCGTCTTCCCGCCGGGCACGTTCGACGGCTTCCTGGGCGGCCTGACCAGCACCGTGCCGGTCAGCGGGAAGCTCGCCATCCCGCCCGCGGACGGCTACTTCGTCGCGTTCCGGTTCATGGCCACCACCGGCCGGGTCGAGATCATCCCGGACGGTGACGCCACCGGAACGGCGGCCGTGCACACCGGCAAGGACACGGCCTGCAAGGCCACGCAAACGAACATCTGCGCCGACACGGACGTCACCGCGAAGGTGTTCATCCGGCTGTCGGAGGCCAAAGTGGACGGCCGGGTCCTCGACGTCGGGCCGGACTGCCGGACGGCTCAGCCCGCGGCCGTCACCATCAAGGCACTGGTGCCGATCTCGCTGCCCGCGCCACCGGTGAAGGTGAGCACCACGTTCACCACCCCGCCGTTCGCCGGGTGCGTCGGGCACGAAGACGTGAGCCGGCTGCTCACCGGCCTGGTTTCGGGGCCGGGCAACACGTTCGTCTCGAACCTCACGTTGCGCTGCTTCAGCACCGGGTGCGCGCAGCCATGACCACATTCCTCAGCGAAGCTCCCCGGCGGGCCGCGAACGGCCTGCGCGAGTTCGGCCGCCTGTGCGCGATGGGCCTCGACATCGTCCTCGCCATGGCACGCCGCCCGTACCAGGTGCGCGAGTTCGTCCAGCAGTTCTGGTTCATCGCGAGCGTGTCCATCACGCCGGCGATCCTCGTCTCCATCCCGTTCGGCGCGGTCATCTCGCTGCAGCTCGGCTCGCTGACCAGCCAGATCGGCGCCCAGCAGTTCAACGGCGCGGCGAGCGTCCTGGCCGTCGTGCAGCAGGCGAGCCCGATCGTGACGACGCTGATCATCGCCGGCGCGGGCGGCAGCGCCATCTGCGCCGATCTGGGCGCGCGCAGCATCCGCGAGGAGATCGACGCGATGGAGGTGCTCGGCGTCTCGCCGATCCACCGGCTGATCGTGCCGCGCGTGCAGGCCGCGGTCGGTGTGTCCGTGCTGCTCAACGGCCTGGTCAGCGTCGTCGGCGTGCTCGGCGGCTACTTCTTCACCGTGATCGTCCAGGGCGGCACGCCCGGGGCGTACCTGGCCAGCTTCAACGCGCTGGCACAGCTGCCCGACCTCGTCGTCAGCTCGGTCAAGGCGGTGATCTTCGGCTACCTCGCCGGGGTCGTGGCCGCCTACCGCGGCCTCAACCCGAAGGGCGGCCCCAAGGGCGTCGGCGACGTCGTCAACCAGTCCGTCGTGATCACCTTCCTGCTGCTGTTCTTCGTCAACACCGTGCTCACCGCGCTGTACCTGCAGCTCGTCCCGGCGAAGGGAACCTGAGTGGCCATCCTCGGCAAACCCGGCGAGCGGCTGTTCGACCTCGGCGACCAGCTGCTGTTCTACGTCCGTGCCATCGCGGCCGTCCCGCTCGCGGTGACGCGCTACTTCCGCGAAGTCGTGCGCCTGCTGGCCGAAGTGACGTTCGGCAGCGGCGCGCTGGCGGTGATCGGCGGCACGATCGGCGTGATGGTCGGGCTGTGCGTGTTCACCGGCGTCACCGTCGGCCTGCAGGGCTTCAGCGCGCTGAACCAGATCAACATCTCGGCGATGACCGGGTTCCTCACCGCGTACTTCAACACGCGGGAGATCGCGCCGCTGGTCGCCGGGCTCGCCCTGTCGTCCACTGTGGGCAGTGGGTTCACCGCGCAGCTCGGCGCCATGCGCATCTCGGAGGAGATCGACGCGCTGGAGGTGATGGCCGTCCGGAGCATGCCGTACCTGGTCACCACCCGGATCGTCGCCGGGTTCGTCGCCATCATCCCGCTCTACGTCATCGGCCTGCTGATCTCCTACCTCGGTTCGCGGCTGACCACGGTCGTCTTCTTCGGGCAGTCCGGCGGCACCTACGACCACTACTTCACGCTGTTCCTGCCACCCGGTGACGTGCTGTGGTCGTTCGGCAAGGTGCTCGTGTTCAGCGTCGGCGTGATCCTGACGCACTGCTTCTACGGCTACCGGGCCAGCGGTGGCCCGGCCGGTGTCGGTGTCGCCGTCGGCCGCGCGGTGCGGACGTCGATCGTGCTGATCAGCGTGCTCGACCTGTTCCTCTCGCTGGCCATCTGGGGCGCGACGACCACGGTGAAGGTGTCCGGATGAGCCGCTTCGCGACGCAGCTGGCCGGGGTCGCCTTCCTCGGCGTGCTGGTCCTGCTCGGGTGGTTCGCGGTGGCCGTCTACGACAAGGACTTCGACGACTCCGAGCTGGTCACGCTGCACGCGGACCGGGTCGGCAACCAGCTCGCCCCGACGGCGGAGGTCAAGGTCAGGGGCGTGCCGTTCGGCGAGGTCAGGGCGGTGCGCAGCACGCGGGCGGGCGCCGAGATCGACCTGGCGCTGGACCCGGCGAAGATCGGCCTGCTGCCCCGCAACGTCTCGGCGCGGCTGCTGCCGAAGACTGTCTTCGGCGAGCGGTACGTCAACCTCGTGCTGCCAGACCGTCCACAAGGGACATTGCGGGCGGGTGACGTCATCGGGCAGGACCACTCGGCCAACGCGATCGAGCTGGAGCGCGTCCTCGGCGACCTGCTGCCCCTGCTGCGCGCGGTCCAGCCGCAGAAGCTGAACAGCTCGCTGGGCGCGATCTCCCAGGCGCTGGACAACCGCGGGAAGCCGCTGGGCGACAGCGTCGTCAAACTGCAGGATCTGCTGGCCCAGGTGAACCCGCTGATGCCGCAGTTCAAGGCGGACATCACCGGCCTGGCGAACGCGGCCGACGTCTACACCACCGCGGCCCCGGACATCCTGCAGGCGCTGACCGACCTCTCGACCACCGCGAAGACCATCGTGGACACACGCGCCGGCCTCGACAGCCTCTACACGAGCGTGACGAGCGCGACCGGCCACCTGAACGACTTCCTGCGCAAGAACAAGGACAACATCATCGGCGTCTCCGTGGAAAGCCGCCCGTCGCTGGAACTGCTGGCGCGGTACTCGCCGGAGTTCCCGTGCCTGTTCGACGCGGTGAACCGGCTCAAGCCCCTGATGGAGAAGGCCCTGGGCAAGGGCACGAACGAACCCGGCCTGCACGTGACGCTCACCGTGCAGGACCCGCGCGAGAAGTACGTGCCCGGCCGCGACACCCCGCGGTACGACGCCACCGGCGGCCCGAAGTGCTACGGCGGCGGCGCCGCGGCGCCGGGCGCCACCGACGGCGACCTCGGCCCCGCCAACTCGCCGGGCGAGCGCCGGCTCGTCGCCGAACTGCTGAAGCCCACGCTGGGCGACGTGCCCGACTGGAGCAGTGTCCTGATCGGACCGGCACTGCGCGGAACGGAGGTGACCGTCCAATGAGGAGCGTGCTGGGCCCGGCCGTCAAGGGCCTGATCTTCTTCGTGGTCACCGCGGCCGCCACCGGTGTCCTGGCGATCACGATCGCCAACTCGAGCGTCGGCACGACCATCGGCTACACGGCCCGGTTCACCGACGCGACCTCGGTCAACCCCGGCGACGAGGTCCGCATGGCCGGCGTCCGGATCGGCCAGGTCGACTCGGTGCGCGTCGTCGAGCACCGCCTGGCCGACGTCGCGTTCTCGGTTGACCGCGCCCACCGCCTCACCACGGCGGCCTCGGTCACCATCCGCTACCGCAACCTCGTCGGGCAGCGGTACCTCGCGGTCGATCCCGGCGCCGCCGACACGGCCCCGACGCTGGCCGAAGACGCGCTGATCCCGCTGGAGAAGACCAAGCCCGCGCTCGACCTCACCGCGTTGTTCAACGGCTTCAAGCCGCTTTTCCAGGCGCTGTCGCCCGGCGACGTCAACCAGCTGTCGTTCGAGATCATCCAGGTGCTGCAGGGCGAGGGCAGCACGATCGACAGCCTGCTGCGGCACACCGCGTCGCTGACGTCCACCCTGGCCGGCAAGGACGCCGTGATCGGGCAGGTGATCGGCAACCTCAACACCGTGCTCGACACCGTCAACGCCCAGGGCGACCAGTTCGACGCGCTCGTCGACACGACCGCGCAGCTGGTCACCGGCCTGGCCGCGGACGCGAAGCCGATCGGGCAGGCGATCGGCGGCCTCGGCGAGCTGACCACCGCCACCGCCGGGCTGCTGCAGCAGGGGCGCCAGCCGCTGAAGGACAGCATCGCCGCGCTCGGCGACCTGTCGAAGAACCTCGCCGACAACACCCCGGTCTTCCAGCAGTTCCTCGACCACCTGCCGGCGAAGCTCGACCGGATCGGCACGCTGTTCTCCTACGGCTCGTGGGCGAACTTCTACCTGTGCGCGGTCGACTCCGACGCGAAGCCCGCCCCGGGCGGCCCGCCGCCGGGCATCCCCGTCACGGCCGCGAGGTGCCGATGAAACCGTTCCGCAGCCGCAACCCGATCGCCGTCGGCACGGTGACCGCCCTGCTCATGGGCCTGGTGGGCGGTGCCACGTTCTTCGCCGGCGACCTGCCGCTCGTCGGCGGCGGCACGACGTACCGGGCGGAGTTCCGCGAGGCCGCCGGGCTGCGGCCGAACGACGAGGTCCGCGTGGCCGGGGTGAAGGTCGGCGAGGTCACCGACGTCCGGCTGGCCGGCGACCACGTCGAGGTGCTGTTCCGGGTCAAGGACACCTGGGTGGGCAACCGCACGACGGCGGCCATCAAGATCAAGACGCTGCTCGGCCAGAAGAACCTGGTGCTCGACCCGGTGGGCAACGGCGAGCTCGACCCGGACCAGCCGATCCCCGCCGAGCGCACGAGCTCGCCCTACGACGTCACCGCGGTGTTCAACGACCTGGCGAGCACCGTCGGCGCGATCGACACCGGCCGGCTCGCGCAGGCGTTCCGCACCCTGTCGGACACCCTCGGCGCGTCGGCCCCCAGTGACGTCAAGACCGCGTTCAACGGGATCGCCGCCCTGTCGCAAACGCTCGCTTCGCGGGACGACGAGCTGGTGAAGCTGTTCCAGAACACCAGCCAGGTGTCGAAAACCCTCGGCGAGCGCTCGGACCAGATCCAGGCGCTCATCCGCGACGGCAACACGCTGCTCACCGAGCTGAACGCGCGGAAGGACGCGATCGCGCAGCTGTTCACCGGCATCAAGAACCTGTCGGTCCAGCTGCGCGGGCTGGTCGCGGAAAACCAGAAGACGCTCGGCCCGGCGCTCGACCAGCTCGACCGCGTCGCGACCGTGCTGCAGCAGAACCAGGGGAAGCTGGCGGACAGCCTGCGCCTGGCCGGCCCGTTCTACCGGCTGCTCGGCAACGCCGTCGGCAACGGGCGGTGGATCGACACCTACATCTGCGGGCTCGTCCCCACCGGCACCACGCCGGGCAGCTGCCTGCCACCGAAGAACGGGGGACGCTGATGGCCCACCACCTCGTCGATCTCGGAGCCCGGGCGAAACGCCGGGCCCGGCTGCGGGCGCTCGCGCTCGGCGTCGTGCTCGCGCTGCTGGTCACGGCGGTGTGGCCGCTGGCCACCGCGCCTGGCGAGCGCACGCTGACCGCGTACTTCACCGCCGCGGTCGGGATCTACCCGAACTCGGACGTGCGCGTCCTCGGCGTCGCCGTCGGCTCGGTGTCCGAAGTGGAACCGGACGGCACGGACGTCAGGGTGACCATGACACTGCGGCCCGACGTGCGGCTGCCGGCGGACGCCGGCGCCGTCGTCATCACGCCGAGCCTGGTCGCCGACCGGTACGTGCAGCTCACGCCGGTCTACCGCGGCGGACCGGCGCTGCCCGACGGCGCGTCCATCCCACGGGAGCGCACGGCGACCCCGGTCGAGGTCGACGACCTGCTGCACAGCCTCAACCAGCTGATGTCCGCGCTCGGCCCCCAGGGCGCCAACAAGGACGGCGCGGTCAGCGACGTGCTGACGAAATCCGCCGACTACCTCAACGGGACCGGCCAGACCATCGGCGAGGCGATCAAGAACCTCGGCGAGTTCGCCCGCGCGGCGAGCGACTCGAAGGACGACCTGTTCAGCTCCGTCGACAACATCAGCAAGTTCACCGCGATGCTCGCGGCCAACGACGGGCAGGTGAAGCAGGCCATCGCGCAGATCGCCTCGCTCAGCAAGGTCCTCGCCGACCAGCGGGACCAGTTCTCCGGCGCGCTCACCGAGCTGACCCAGGCGCTGAGCGTGGTCCAAGGGTTCATCAAGGACAACCGCGGCAAGGTCCAGTCCGATGTGGACAAGCTGGCCGACGTCACGAAGGTGCTGGTGGACCAGAAGAACTCGCTGTCCGAAGCGCTCAGCGCGGCCCCCAACGCCCTGACCAACCTGCTCGGTGCCTACGACCGGGCGAACGGGACCATCGACGGCCGCGGCAACCTCCTCGAGTTCGCGGAGCCGAAATGAAGTCCCTGGTCAAGCTGGCCGCGGTGGTCACCCTCGCGCTCGTCACCACCGGCTGCGGACGCGGGGTGAGCGTCTACGACATCCCGCTGCCCGGCGGCGCCGCGCTCGGCGACCACCCGATCCACGTCACGGCGAGCTTCACCAACGTGCTCGACCTGGTGCCGCAGTCCGGCGTCAAGGTCGACGACGTCCCGGTCGGCCAGGTCGTGAAGGTCGAGCTGGCGCCGGACGGGCGCAGCGCACGCGTCGACCTGCTGGTCAACGGCGACGTCGACCTGCCGGGCAACGCCGTCGCGCGGCTGCGGCAGGCCAGCATCCTCGGCGAGAAGTTCGTCGAGCTGGCTCCGCCGGACGACGCGACGCCGTCGGGCCGGCTCCTCGACGGCGCGGACATCCCGCTCGACCGCTCGACACTGACCCCGGAGATCGAGGAGGTGTTCGGCGCCTTGTCGCTGCTGCTCAACGGCGGCGGGGTGGCGCAGGTGCAGAACATCAGCCACCAGCTCAACGACGCTCTCGGCGGCAAGGAGACGGCGGCCCGCAGCCTGCTGTCCAGTTTGGACGAATTCGTCCGCGGGCTCGACGAGCACCGGAGCGAGATCACGCGCGCGATCGAGAGCGTCAACAAGCTCGCGGCCACGCTCAACGCGCACACCGGGCAGATCACCACGACCCTGAACGGCCTCACACCCGGCATCGGCGTGCTCAACCAGCAGCGGGAGGCGCTGGTCGGGATGCTCAAGTCGCTCGACGGCCTGACCTCGGTCGCCGTCGACACCGTCAACCGCAGCAAGGACGACCTCGTCGCCGACCTGCGCGCGCTGGAGCCGCTGCTGCGTCAGCTGGCCGACTCGGGGGACAAGCTGCCGAAGGCGATGGAGATGATCTTCACCTTCCCGTTCCCGGACGCCGCGCTCGACGCCATCCGCGGCGACTACCTCAACGGGTTCCTCAAGGTGGGGCACTGATGCTGACCCGGTTCGTGCGCGTGCAGGTGACGATCTTCGTGGTCATCGCCGTCGTCGGCGTCGCCTACGTCGGGGCCACCTACGCCGGCCTCGACAAGGTGTTCTTCGACCGCGGCTACACCGTCACGGCCCGGTTCCCGGCCGGCGGCGGCATCTTCACCAACGCGGAGGTCACCTACCGCGGCGTGCCGATCGGCCGCGTCGGCGAGCTGCGGCTCACGCCCGCCGGCATGGAGGCCGACCTCGAGATCGACGCCGGCACCGCGCCGGTCCCGGCGGACACCGAGGCCGTCGTCGCCGACCGGTCGGCCGTCGGCGAGCAGTACGTCGACCTGCGGCCGCGCACCGACGGCGGGCCGAAGCTGCACGACGGGTCGGTGATCACGGAGGCCGACACGAAGATCCCGCTCCCGGTCGACGTCGTCTTGTCGACAGTGGACTCGTTCGCGGCGTCGGTACCGAAGCCGGCGCTGCGCACGGTCGTCGACGAGCTGTACAACGCGACGTCGGGGGCCGGCCCGGCGCTGGACCAGCTGATCGGCCGCGGCATCGAGTTCGTGCAGGCGGCGAGCGCGCACGTGGCGCCGCTGACCCGGTTCGTCACCGACGCGCACACCGTGCTCGACACGCAGGTCCAGCAGGCCGACGCGATCCGGGGGTTCGGCGCCAACGCGAAGCTGCTCGCCTCGACCCTGAAGCAGGCCGACGGTGACCTGCGGACGCTGATCCCGGCCGTGCCCGCCGCCGCCAACGAGGTCGGCGCGCTGATCCGCGACTCCGGGCCGCAGCTGGGCGTGCTGCTGGCCAACCTGCTGACCACCGCCGACGTCCTCGAAGCCCGCCAGGACGGCCTCCGCCAGCTGCTGATCACCGCGCCGCAGGCGGTCGCCGCGGGCAGCGCGGTCGTGCGCCCGGACGGCGCCCACTTCGGCCTGTCCCTGACTTTCTTCGACCCACCGCCGTGCACCACCGGGTACACGACGCCGTACCACGATGGCCTCGACACCTCGGTCCGCCCGCTGAACACGGCCGCGCGCTGCGCGCTGCCGAAGGGCGACCCGACGAACGTGCGGGGCTCGCAGAACGCACCGGGAGGACGGCCGTGAAGATCTTCGCGTGGCTCGCCCCGGCGACCGCGGTGCTCGCCACCGCGGCGGCCGGCTGGTCGGGTTTCACCTGGTGGCAGGCGGCGCACGACGACGGCGTCGCCCGCGCGGCCGTGCGGGAGGAGGCCCTGCGGGCGGGCCGGACGGCGGTGGCCGGGCTGACCACGTTGGACTACCGGCAGGCGGCGCCGGGCTACCAGCACTGGCTGGACCTCTCCGGCGGCCCGCTGCACGACGAGCTGGCGGCCGACCGGCAGGGCAGCCTCGACCGGATCGCCCAGGCCAGGACCGTCACCACGGGCAAGGTGACCGACGCCGCGGTGACCGAAGTGGACACCGGCGCGGGCACGGCGAAGCTGATCGCCTCGGTCGAGCTGGTCGTCGCCCCGGCGGACGGCGACGCCGTGACCAAGCGCAACCGGTTCCAGGCCGACCTGACCCGCGGGCCGGACGGCTGGCGCGTGACCGGGCTGGGCCAGGTGCCCGCCGGGGAGGCACCGTGACCGTTCCGACGAAGAAACGCGTGGTCAAGGTGGCCGGACGGCACCACGAACCGGCACCGGAAGCTCCTGCCGCCGAGCCGAAGCGGCGCCCGCGGTGGGCGTTCGCCGTGGTCGCGGTCGTGATGGCCGGGCTCGCCGTCTGGTTCACGCTCGAGGCGCGCAGCACGAACGAAGTCGTCGCGCACAACACCGCGTTGGCCGACGTCTCCGCCACCGCGGACGCCGGCAAGCAGGTCAGCGCCGCGCTGGGCACGCTGTTCTCGTACCGCTACGACGACCCGGCGAAGAACGAGCGGGCGGCCAAGGAGCTGCTGAGCGGGCCCGCGCTCGCGCAGTACGACCAGCTCTTCGGCCAGGTCCGCAAGCTCGCGGCCGACCAGAAGCTGGTCGTGACGTCGACGGCCGTGGCCTCCGGCGTCAAGCTGCTCGACGGCGACCGCGCGGCGCTGCTGGTGTTCCTCGACCAGACCGGCACGCGGGGCGACGGGCAGCGCAGCACCGGCGCGGCCCAGCTGAGCGTCACGGCCGAGCGCGTCGACGGCAAGTGGCGCGTCACCGGCATGGCCGCCGCCTGACCATGCGCGAGGAACCGATGAGCCCGGGACCGGCGTACCGGTCGTTCGGGACGTCCTGGATCGAGGCGCCGCTCCCGCCGGTCCCGCCGGGCGAGCCCGCGTCGTGGCTGCTGCTGACCGACGAGCACCCGGTGGCGCTCGGCCGCGCCGTCGCGCTCGCCTTGGCACTCGCCGAAGCCGGGGACGAGGCCCTCTCCCTGCCGCAGGACGACCTCGGCGAGCTGGCGGCCTTCGTGGCCGAGCGGCGGGTGCGCGGCGTCGTGTTCCTCACCGGTGCGCCGCACGCCTACCACGACCCGGAAGACGCGCAGGACCTGCTGCTCTCGGTGCTGTCCGTCGTCGCCCGGCTGGGTCCCGGCGTCCGGCTCCACCTGGTCACGCAGTCGAGCGGCGAGCCGGGGCTGGTGTTCCTGCGCGGCCTGGTCCGGGCGCTCGCCTTCGACCGGCCGGGCCTGCGGGCGAGCCTGGTCGACTGCGACGCGCGGTCCGAAGTGGAGGTTCTGGTCCGCGAGCTGCGGTCGGACGCGCCGGACGACGAGGTGCGCTGGCGCCACGACGTCCGGTACGCCGCGCGCCTGACCCGCGTGCCGCTCGCCGGCGGCGTCCCGGCCGGGCCGGGCGCGTACGCGATCACCGGCGGCTTCGGCGTGCTCGGACAGGCCACCGCGCGCCGGCTGGCGGACGGCGGCGCGACCCGGATCGTCCTTTGTGGACGACACGGGGGCCCGGTGGCATTGCCCGGTGTGGACGTCGTGGCCGTCACCGGGGACATCGCCGAACCCGGTGTCGCGGAACGGCTCGTCGCCGCGGCGACCGCGGACGGCCTGCGGCTGCGGGGAATCGTGCACACGCCCGGCTCCCGGTGGCGGGCCAAGGTGCTCGGCGCCTGCCGGCTGCACGAAGCGACGGCCGACACGCCACCGGACTGGTGGCTGCTGTATTCGTCGTCGGCGGCGCTGTTCGGCGCGCCGGGACGGACGGCCGCGGCGACGGCGGACGCGTGGCTGGACGCGTTCGCCGCCTGGCGGCGGTCCCGCGGGCTCCCGGCGACGACGGTGAACTGGGGTCCGTGGACGGCGGACCCGCTGCTGGACCCGATGACGCTCACCGAAGGCCTCGAAGCGCTGCCCGCCGTGCTCGCGTCGGGCCTGCCATCGGTGGGTATCGCACGGCTGGACACCGCCCGCGTCGCGGCACGGTACCCGGAACTGACCCGCCGCCCGTTCTTCTCGGCCCTGCTCGGCGAGCCGGAGCCACCGGACTCCGACCCGGCGATCCCGCGCCGCCCCGTCAACCACGCGTGATCGCCCGGGGCGGCACGGGTCAGGTCAGGGTGGCGCGCAGGGCCAGGATCAGCTCGAACCGGTCGTCCGGGTCGCGGAGGCTGTCCGCGAAGAGGGTTTCCAGCTCCTGGGCCCGGGCGCGGACCGTCTGCGGGTGGATCGTCAGGCGCTCCGCCACTTCGCGGACATTGCCGCACGTTTCCAGCCACGCCAGCAGCGTCCCCGCCAGGCGGTTGTACTGCTTCGGGGTCAACGCCGTCAGCGGCGCCAGCCGGCGGCGGCACACCTCGGTGGCCAGGAACGGCTCCTTGCGCAGCCACAGCGTCGCCAGGTGGTCCTCGCACCAGGTGAGCGGCTCGTCCGGCAGGACGTCCGGGACCAGCCGCAGCGCCTCCTGCGCCGTCGCCAGCGAACGGGCCGCCTGCCGCGGCGGCACCGGCGGCCCGACCGCGGCCCGGTGCCCGGCCAGCGCCGAAGCCAGCGCCGCCCGGTCGGCCGGTGCCGGCAGCAGCAGCCGCGGCGGGCCGTCTTCGAAGTCCTCCAGCGCGCCCAGCCCCGAGACGTCCGCGGGACCGGCCAGGGCCACCGCGACCAGCCGGTGCGGCAGCGGCCACTCCGCCGCCGCGGCGGCCTCCTGGACCGTCCGCGACGGCGACGGCGGGTCCGCCAGCAGCAGGTCCAGCAACCGGCGGCGACGGCGTTCCCGCGCGCCCGCCGCCCGCGCCTGGGCCGCCGCGTGCCCTTCGATCGACAACGCCGACAGTTCGTCGATGTAGGCGAAGATCGCCTCGGCGAGCAGGCACAGCGTCGCCGACGGCACGCCGGCCCGCGTTCCGACCTCGGCCATCCGCCGCCACGTCACCCGCGCGCCGACGCGGTAGGCCGCCTGCAGCACGTCGAGGTTGCGGCCCTGCGCGAGCTCGTGCACGCCCAGCCCGACGAACAGCTTCCGCCGCTCGTCGGGCACCGGGCCGGACGCGGCGATCCGGTCGATGAACTGCAGGATCGCCGCCTGCACGCCCGCCCGCAGCGCCTTGCCGAACGCGCCTTCCAGCGGCCGCGCGTAGTCCGGGATGGTCCGCTGGATCTCGTGCAGCACCTCGTCGGCGACGTCGAGCATGCGCGGCCGGAACACCGCGGCGAGCTCACGCGGGAGCATCGCCCACAGCTGTCCCGGCCGTCCGTCGCCGCCCAGCATCGGCCCGAACGTCGTTTCGACGGGTGGTCCCGTCACAAGGCCTCACCTCACCTTTGAAGCGAGTCAGGAGCCGAGCAGCGCCTCCGCGCGCAACGCGATCTCCATGTCGAGCCGGTCGTCGGCGTTGTTGAGCCGGTCGCCGAACAGGTCGATGAGCTGGTGCATCCGGTAGCGCACGGTCTGCGGGTGCACTTTGAGCTTCTTCGCGATCTCGGGCGCGCTGCCGCGGGACTGCAGCCAGATCAGCAACGTTTCGCCGAGCCGCGCCCGCTGCTTCGGCGTCAGGTCCTTGAACGGCTCCAGGCTGCGCGCGCACAGCTCGCGGACGAGGAACTCGTCGGCGAGCAGCCACAGCGTCGACAAGTGGTCGGTGCAGCGCGTGACCGGCGCGTCCGGCAGCACGCCGCGCTGGACGAGCTTCAGCGTCCGGCGCGCCCACAGCAGCGACCGCGGCGCGTCGGTGAGCCGCACGGTCGGGCCGATCACCGCGCGCCAGCCCCGCAGCCGCTCGGCGAGGTTCTTCAGGTGCTTGTCCGCGTCGCCGGTGACCAGGCACGGCTCGGCGCCTTCGAGGTCGACGAGGACGTCGGAGTGCAGGTCCGGCGCGGCGAGGCTGTGCTGGTCGGCGCGCGGTTCCAGGGCCACGACGGTCACCTCGGCCGGCAGCGTCCACTGCGCGGTGACGGCCTGCGCGGAGATGGCCTGCGGCGCCGACGGCGGGTCGGCGAGCAGCAGTTCGAGCAACCGCCTGCGGCGTCGCGCGCGGGTGCCCGCGGCGCGGGTCTGCGCCGCCGTGTAGCCCTCGATCGAGAGCGCGGAGATCTCGTCGACGTAGGCGAAGATGGCCTCGGCGCTGGTGCACAGCGTGTCCGCGCCGACGCCCGCGGCCTGCCCGAACTCCGAGATGTGCCGCCACGCGACGCGCCCGCCGACCCGGTAGGCCGTCTGCAGGCAGTCGAGGCTGCGGCCTTCGTTGAACTCGATCTTGCCGAGGTTGCGGAACACGGTCGTCCACGTCTCGAGCGGCACGGCGCCGGGCGTGCCGACACTGTCGAGGCACTGGATGATCGCCTGCCGGACACCCTGCGTGATGATGTGCCCGAACGCGCCTTCCAGCGGGCGGCGGTATTCCGGCACCGCCCGCTGCACCTCCTGCAGGATGGCCCGCGCGAGCGGGTCGACCCGCGGCTTGAAGCGGATCGCCAGCTCGCGGGGCAGCGACGCCCACAGCCCGATGGCGCCGGAAGTGCGCCCGGGCCGGGGCTCGGCTGGCGTCCGCGGGGCCGGCGGGTAGGCGGTCCGTGGCCGGTCGGCCGACACGGACTGCTGCCGGTAGGCCGGTCCGGAAGAGCGTTCGCCGGGAAGGGGCCGGGCCCCGCGCAGGGCGGGGGCGGCGAACCCGGTGTCCACGTCGGTCATGTGTTTTATCCTTGCTGGCAACAAAACCGGCCTCTTCGTCGGCGAAGCCGGTCCGGATTTTGTGGCTCAGGCAACATAATTTCGCGCGAACGGCACTGTCAACGGGTTCTCCGCTGACTTTGCGGTAACCCGTCCGGACTACACCCGAACGGGTGGAACGGCGCGGTGTGAGGTGACACTTCCGCCGCGCGCGGATGGTGTGCGGGTGACAACTTTTCAGCGGGGTTCCCGCACCGGATTCCGGGCCGTCAGCCGCTCCACGACGTCGTCGAGCGTCAGCCGCGCCGGTGCGGTCCCGGTGACGAACTCCTTCAGCAGCAGGCAGAACCCGTCCGGGTCGGCCACATGTGGAAAGTGTTTCGCGTTTTCTCGCACGGTCAACCGGCTGTCCGGCAGCAGTTCGGCCGTCCGGTGCCCGGGCGCCACGGGGATGAGCGGGTCACGGGCACCCCAGACCAGCAGCGTCGGCACGGCTTCGGCGAGGTAGAGCTTGTCCACGGCGCTCGCGCGCTGCCCGCGCAGGTCGATCAGGCTGCGCGCGATGAACAGGAACGCGCGCCGCCGCGCGGGGTCGGCCAGCGACGCGAAATGCCAGGCCAGTTCCCGTGTTTCAGTTTTCAACGACCCGCCGAGCCGCCGGAGGAGCCCGGCCGCGGCCCGTGCGAGCGCGAGCGTCGCGCGGTTCACCGTCAGGGCCAGGAACGCCGGGGCGCCCGGCAACGCGGTGGCCCGCAGCACCGGGCTCACCTCCGGGCCGAGCCCCGCGCCGGCGACCAGCACCAGCCGGTCGCACATTTCCGGGAACTGGTAGGCGAACTGCATCGCGACACCGCCGCCGAGCGAGTGGCCGACCACGGTCGCGTGCCGCACGCCGGAGACCGCCAGCACGTCCCGCACGGTGCTCGCCAGCGCGCCGAGGCCGTAGTCCGCGCGCGGCGCTTCCGATTCGCCGTGGCCCGGCAGGTCCGGCGCCAGCACGCGCCGGCCGAGCGCGGCGCACCGCCGGAGCACCGGCGCCCAGGTTCGCGCGCTGCCCGCGATCCCGTGCAGCAGCACGATCGCTTCGTCGCCCGCACCGTCCGGCGGCGTGTACTCGCGCAGCCGGATCCGGCGGCCGTGGAGGGTCAGCGTGTACGTCTCGAGTGTCATCGGCGGCCTTTCTCGCGAGCCCGAAAATAAGGCTCCGGCGGCCCGGCTCCGCTGTGGCGAACACCACTTCCGCCGAATCCGGCGTGAACGTGACAAGAACAGCAGTGGAAAGGCGAGCGCGCGTGCGGGTTTTTCCCGATTCACCGGGAATGGGTCTCGACATTCCCGGAGCGCCCGCGTATTCCTCGAACTCATGGTCGCAATGACGCACCGGACGCGCTGATGTCCTGCCGCGCGAGCTTTCTTTTCGGCGAGCACGAGCCGCGGCCGCGGCGGCGCCGTCCGTGGCGGCGCGTCCTGCCGATGCCGGTGTACGCGCTCGACCGCCTGCTCAGCGCTCCCGGTCACCGTCCGGCCGGTGCGCGCGCATGAGCCGCTGGGCCCGCAGGGCCAGCTGCATGCCGAGGCGGTCGTCGGCGTCCTTGAGCCGGTCGCCGAACAGCTCTTCCAGCTGCCGCAGCCGGTTGCGCACGGTCTGCGGGTGCACGCCGAGGCGCTGGGCGATCTCCGGCGCCCCGCCGCGCGTCTCCAGCCAGGCCAGCAGGGTCTCGCCGAGCCGCTCGCGCTGCTTCTCGCTGAGGGACGCGAACGGGTCGAGGCTCTGCCGGGCCAGCTCCGCGGCCAGGAAGTCCTCCGCGAGCAGCCACAGCGTGGCCAGGTGGTCGCGGCACCAGATGATCGGGCCGGGGACGTCGGGCCCGGACAGCAGCAGCGCGCGGCGGGCGGTGCGCAGCGCGGCGGGCGCGTCGGCCAGCGGCACGGTCGGCGACACCGCGGCCCGCCAGCCGCCGAGCTCGGCCGCCAGCGGCGCGAGGTCGGCGTCGGGATCCCGGGTGAGCAGGTGCGGCTCGGGCCCGTCGAGGTCGGCCAGGACGCCGTCGCCGAGCAGGCCGGCGGGGAAGTCCGGGGCGCCGGGGGCGCGTTCGAGGGCGACCATCGCGGCGGTCTCCGGCAGCGGCCAGCCCGCCCCGCCGGCGAGCTCGGCGATGCTCGTCGCGGCGCCCTCCGGGGCCTGGACGATCAGCTCGAGCAGGCGCCGCCGCCGGACCGGGACGGCGCCCTCGGCCTCGGCCTGCGCCTGCTGGTAGCCCTCGATCGCGGTGGCGCACAGCTCGTCGACGTAGGCGAAGATGGCCTCCGCGGCGACCGAGATGACGGCCGGGTCGACCCCGGCGGCGACGACCCCGGGGTGCATCGCCCGCCAGGCCACCCTGGCCCCGATCGTGGCGCTGTCCTGCAGCGCGTCGAGGTCGCGGCCCTCGGTGAACTCGATGCGGCCGCGGCCGCGGTAGAACTCGATCCAGGGCTCGTGGGACAGGCCCGGCTCGCCCATGGAATCGATGCAGTGCCGCACGGCGTACTCGACGCTCTTGACCAGCACCTTGCCGAACACGCCGGTGAGCGGCTGGCCGTAGGCGGGGACCGTGCGCCGGACCTCCTGGATCATCGCGGCCGCGGCGTGCCCGACGTGCGGGCGCAGGCCCGCGCCCAGCGCGCGCGGCAGCGAGGCCAGCAGGCGGAAGCTGCGGTACTCGACCACGAATCCCCCTTCGAGTGCGTGTCGGCTGGAGCGTATCCGACGGATGTGTCACTGAAAAATCAACGACTCGTTCCCGGAAAGAGTGACGCGAGACGTCCTTTTGACACGGACGGGTGGGAGTCCTACGCTCCGTGTCAGATGGTAGGGCTATTTCCGGCCGCCAATTCCCGAGTGGAGGACCGAATTCCTCATGCGCGGTTCCGCTGTGTCGGACGGCTCCGTGTGGGCCCGCCTCCCGCACGAGCTCGCCGACGCGGTGCGCCCGCGCATCCCGGAGATCGCGCGGGCCTGCGTGGACGGCATCGCCGCCGAGATCCCGGAATATTCCCGCAGTTTCGGCGAGGGCCCGGCCCGCGTGGCGGCGATCGAGCAGGCGCGGCGCGGGATCGAGCGGGACATCGACCGCGTCGGCACGCCCGCCATGTGGCAGGCCGACCGGCTGGCTGAGTTCCGCGGGCACGGGCGGACGGCGTTCCACAATGGCCTCAGCCGCGAGGCGGTGCAGGCGGCCGTGCGCGTGTCGAGCCGGGTGACGTGGCGCTGGATCGCCGACATCGCCCGGGAAGCGGGCCTGTCGGCCGACGTGCTGTACGGCGCGGCGGAGGGCATGTTCGCCGACGTCGAAACGTCGATGGCGGCGGTGGCGGAGGGCTACCGCGCGGCGGAAGCGGCGATGTCGGGCACCGGCGAGCGGCACCGGCGCCTGCTGCGGGCGCTGATCGCCGGCCGGACACCGGCCGAAGTGGACGGTCTGGTGGCGGCGTCCGGGCTGCCGGTGCCTGCGCGCGTGGCCGCGGTGGCGTTCCGGGCGCTGCCGGGCGCCCCGGAGTTCCCGCGCGACCTGCTGCCGGAGCACGTCCCGGCGGATCCGGCGGGCGACCCACCGGCGGCGCTGACCCCGGCACCGGACACGGACCTGGCGGCACTGGCGAACCTCCCGGCGGGCTGGACGGCAGCGGTCGGCCCGCTGGTCCCGCCGGCGACGGCACCGGAGTCGTTCCGGGTGGCCCGCCGAGCGCTGGACCTGGCGGCGCGCGGGTTGCTGGACGCGCCGGGCCCGGTGGTCTGGTGCCGCGACCACCTGACGACGTTGTTGTTGCTGGCGGACGAGTTCCTGGTGGACCAGCTGGCCTCGACGACGCTGGCGCCCTTGGCGGGTGTGCCGGGCAAGCGGCGCGAGCAGCTGGCGGAGACGTTGCTGGCACTGGTGCAGACCCGCGGAAGCGCCCCGGAGCTGGGCCGGCTGCTGGATTTGCACCCCCAGACGATCCGGGCCCGGCTGAAGAAGCTGGGCGAGCTGTTCGGCAGCCGCTTGGACGACCCGGGCGAGCGGTTGCGGTTGGAGCTGGCGTTGCTGGCGGAGCGGGCGTTGCCGGGCCGGGAGTGAGCGGGTGCGGTTGGAGCTGGCGTTGCTGGCGGAGGGGGAGCGAGTGGGCGCCGACCTGTGGACAAGTCGCGGGAGCCGCTGACCTGAGCGCGCGAGTGGCCTGGTCCACCAGTGCCGAATTGGCTCTGTGGATCAGGCCACTCCCGCCCTAAGCTGCCGCCATGACCGGACTGCTCACCGAGCGCCTGCGCCAGGCCGGCGAGAACGCCGTCGCCATGTGGAGCCTGCTCGCGCGCTCGCGCGGGGACCACGTCGCCGACCACCCCGCCTTCACCGCCATCGACGGCCGCCGGTTCCGGATCATGCTCCGTACCGCTTGCCCCAGCGATTCCGATGTCCGAGACCTCGTCCGGCTCGCGCGGGAAATCCGGGACGCCGGGCGGACCGTCGTCGTCGAGGATCCCTTCCAGCGGCTTGACCTGACCGACGCCGGGATGCAAGCCCGCCGGCTCCCCGTGATGGTCCGCGAACCCGCGCCCGCACCCGAAGAACCCGCCGTCACGCGGGTGCGTACCGCCGCCGAACTCGCCGAAGCCGAGGACGTCATCGTCCGCGGGTTCCCGCTCGAGGAGTACCAGCCGCACCGCCCGGGCAGCGTCTTCCCGCCCGCACTGCTCGGCCAGGCCTTCTTCCGCAAACCCGGCGAAGGGGCCTGCTTCACCATGGCCCACGCGGGCGTCGGCGGCGTCTACTGGGTCACCACGCTCCCCGAGTACCGCTCGAAAGGCGTCGGGCGCGCCCTGATGCACGCCGTCCTACGGCACTTCCACGACCGTCCCGTCACGCTGACCGCCTCGCGGTCCGGGAAGCCGCTCTACGACAAGCTCGGCTTCACCACTCTGGGTGACGCCAACTGGTGGCGCTGACCGCGGGAACACCCACCGCCGGTAACCGAACCAGCGGAACGCCGTCCCGCAGCCCGTGCCCAGCACCATCCCGGCCACGAAGTCCGCGATCTCCTGCGCCAGGTATCCCACGTGCGGCACCGCCAGGTGCAGCACGTACCGCGACACCAGCGGCGGCACCAGGTTCACGGCCACCGCACCCGCGTTGAACAGGAAGAACAGTGCCGCCTCCGGCACCCGCCGCCGGCCGCCGCGGCCCGCGAACGACCAGCGCCGCGACAGCAGGTACGCGACCGCCGTCGAGGCCACCGTGGCGATCGCCAGCGCGGTCACGGGCTTCTCCCGCAACACGGTGAGCTTCAGGCTGTAGTCGCCCAGTAGGGTGACCCCGTACGCGGCCAAGCCGACGACGGCGAAGCGGAGCAGCTCTCGCGGCTCGGGCATGGTTCCTCCAGGTGACGACGGCAGGATGGAGGTCTTTCGATGGCACGCACGGGCGGGGACGGTGAGCTCCCCTCGGTCGCCGAACTGCTGAACCTGTCGCAGACCAAGCCGCTGATGATCCGCGGCGAGCTGGACGCGAAGCTGCGGGAGCCCGAGCCCGACCCCGAGCCCGACCCCGACCCCGACCCCCTCGCCATCCTCGACGCCGAGCTGGCCGCCCCCGACCCCGGGGACGACCGCCCCCGGGAAGCACCGCCCGCCGGGTCCCGCCGCACGAAGCCGTACGTCCTGGCCGCGGGGGCCGCCGTCGCGATCGGGCTGGCCGCGGTCGTCCTCCTGCAGCCGGACCGGGTCGGCGGGACGGCCGTCCCGCCACCCGGCGCGACCGCCCCGGCCGCGCCGACGACCTCCGGCGACGCGGTCGAGACGATGAGCGCGTCGGCCGCGCCGCCGCCGATGACCGCCGAGGTGCACGACTCCCCGGTCCGCACCACCAGCGCGCCGCCCGCCGCCGCCGGACGCAAGCCCGCGCGCCCCGCGACCTCCGCGCCACCCGCCGAAGACGAGTGGCAGCAGTACGTCAGCTCGGTGATCAGCTCGTGGCAGCAGCAGCACCCCCACCGGCCGAACCGCTGATCAGCAGCTCGCCGTCGCCGGCTTCCCGGCGATCCGGTCCTTGACGAACGCCAGGACGTCGGCGTTGCCGGTGTAGACCAGCGTGATGTGGTCGGTGTCGTAGGTCTTCCACGTCTCGGCCACGCCCGCCGAGCAGTACGCCTTGTGCAGGGCGTCGGCCTGCGCGAACTGCACCAGCTGGTCACCGGTCGCGTGGTAGAGGAACACCGGCACCTTCGGCGGGCTGCCGCCGAGCTTGTTCTCGGTCAGCCGCGCCACCCACGCGGGCTTGATGTAGCCGGGACTCGTCGTGTAGTCCGAGATCTTCTGGTTCGCGTACGTCGTGAGCAGCTCGAAGGTGCACGCGCTCTGCTTCATCTCGGCCAGCTTCGCGCGGCCGTTGTCGCTGAGGAACGAGTCGAGCTGCAGCTCGGGATACGCCTGGTCGAGGCCGATGAGCGCGTAGGCGAACACGCCGAACCCGAACTTGCCGTCCAGCTGCAAGGTCACCTGGACCAGGTCGGCGGGCACGCCGCCGGCCGCGATCCCGACGAGGTTCAGCTCCGGCGCGTACGACGGCTGCAGCTCGCCCGCCCACGCCGCGGCGCCGCCGCCCTGGGAGTAGCCGCGGAAGACGACCTTCGACGTCGCCGACAGGCCGGCCGCGGTGAGCCGCTGGGCCGCGCGGACCGCGTCGATCACCGCCGGCCCTTCGGACCGGCCCACGACGTACGTCGTCTTCGGCGTGCTCTGGTAGCCCTCGTAGTCCGGCACCGCGACGGCATAGCCCGCGTCGAGCAGGTCGTCGAGACCCGGTTGCTCGTAGAACGCGCCGATGTCGATCATCTTCGACGGCGTGCAGCCGAACGCCGGTCCGTGCGTGCCGGGGGCGAACGCGACGATCGGCGCCGTCGCGCGGCCGGCGTTCTTCGGCACCAGCACGGTGCCGGTGACGGCGTCGGGCTGCCCGAGCGCGTTCGTGGACAGGTACATCACCTGCCACGCGTCGACGGACGCCTTGCGCGGGCCGGCGTTCGACGTCCGCCAGCGGATCACGTCGCCCGGCTTGCCCGCCGGCAGCGGTGACGGCGGCGTGTAGAAGGAGTCGTCGAAGGGGCCGGTCCCGCCGCCGGGTGCCGCGGCCGCCGCCGGCGCGAACGGCACGGCGACGAGCAGGGCCAGCAGCGCGGCGAGCAGGCGGCGGGCCGTCACGAGCCCGTCCCGTAGACGCGCTTGCAGGTCGCGGACTCGCTGAAGGCCAGGTTCAGCTCGGGGTTCGCCTTGAGGTCCTTGATCGGGCCCTCCGGGTCGGCGAGCTGGCCCATGGTCGCGTCGGCCGCGGCGATGACCTGGCGCAGGCTGCCCTGGTCGGTCACCTTCGCCTGCTCCATCTTCGTCTTGGTCTCGGTGAGCTTCGTCCTGGTCTCGGCGAGGTTCCCGGTGGCTTTGTCCACAGCGGACTGTCCATCCGGGACGGGCGGGACGCCGGCGGTGCGGATGCCGCCCGCCATGTCGTCGAGGGCCGCGCCGAGGCGGCCGAGGAAGTCGACCATCGCGTCGCGGGTCTTCACGGGATCGGCGTTGTCGACGGCAGGCGGCTGGGACAGCTTCGCCGAGCCCGCCGCGACTCCCGTGCACACCTTGTCGGCCCAGGCCAGCGCCGCGGGGTCGGCGTGCCTGCCCGGGTCGGCCGGGGCGTCCGAAGCGCAGGCGGCGCACGACAGAACCGCGGCCGCCGACATCACGAGCACCGCGCTGTGCATTCTTTTCATGGGTTTTGAGGCTACGCAGCGCCGCCGCGGACCGGCAAGCGGAGAATGGCCGGTTGGCACCCGCGTCAACATTTCCGAACCGGAACTTGTGATGTGCGTCAGCGGTTCGGTCACGCCGTTGCGCTGCGGAAACCTTCCCTCGCCTGCTAGGAACTCAAGCCGGGTGACGTGCTGGTGTGACAATTTGCGGTGCCCGTGTGGCCTTTTTACCGAAAGCTCTTGATCGGCGCCATCGGCGCTCGTTAGCTTACCGATCGGTAGCGATTTCCGGCCGGTGTGTTCCCTGGAAGCCTGCCGCCGTTTCCGTATCACTGTTGATACAACGGAAGGACCATCGTGAGTCACCCAAGAGGCAAGAAGAAGACGGTCGCGGCCGCCGCGGCCGCGGGCGCGGCGGGGCTCGCCGCCACCGCACTGCTCGTCGGTGCGCAGACCAGCGCCGCCGACCCGATTTCGCTGACCCTGAACTACCACTGCACGTTCCCGCTGGTGGGTTCGCAGTCGCTGAAGGTGGTGATCAACACCGACCTGCCCACGACCGTGAACACCGGTCAGCCGACCGGCGCGTTCGACATCAAGGCCGTGTCCACGATCAACGCCGACACCGTCAGCGGCCTGAGCCTGATCGGTGCCACGACGCTCGAAGGCTCCGCCACGGCGAGCGCGACGGTCGCCGCGCCGAGCCTCAACCTGCCGGTCAGCGTGCCGATCACGCTGGACAAGACGAACATCCCGGCCTCGGGCGAGATGAACATCAACGCGTCGGGCAAGACGCCGTCGCTGACGTTCACCCAGCCCGGGCAGGCGAAGATCACCGTCGGCGACCTGAACCTCAAGGTCACCCCGCGCAAGGCCGACGGCTCGGTCACCGGCATCACCCCGGACGGCACGATCGACGCGCCGTGCACGCAGGACAGCGGGCAGAACAACACGCTCGCCACGATCACCATCAACGGCGGCACGACGCCCCCGCCCACCAGCACGACCCCGCCGGTCACCACGCCACCGGTGACCACCCCGCCGGTGACCACGCCGCCCACGACGACCCCGCCCGGCGGCGGCCTGAAGTACTCGTTCGGCATCAGCGGCCAGACCGCGCTGAAGTCGCTCGGCAGCACCGCGCCGATCACCGGCTCGTTCGACGCCGACGTCGACCTGTCGGCCAAGACGTTCACCGGGAACCTGCAGCTGAACCCGACGCACACCGACTTCAAGCTGTTCGGTTTCCTGCAGGGCAGCTCGGACGTCAAGGTCGTGCAGCACGGCCCGCAGACCGGCGAGCTGGTGGGCACCGGGTTCAAGGCGCACATCAAGTTCGACACGTTCCTCACCACGGTCAACCTGTTCGGCATCCCGATCAGCACCGACCCGAAGTGCGGCACGGTCAGCCCGTCGACCAGCGAGATGACCACCGGCCCCGACTTCGACCTGCTCAAGGGCGGCAAGCTGTCGGGCACCTACTCGCTGTCGGCGCTGCAGAACTGCGGCTCGTTCAACGACATCATCAGCGCGTTCGCCAAGAGTGACGGCAACTCGCTGAACCTCGTGCTCACCAAGAAGTGACCCGATCTGCCGGCCCCCGTCGCGTCGCGGCGGGGGCCGGTGCCATGCCCCGGAAAGGAGTGCCCGTGCGGAAACACCGGTCGTCGCTCGCGGCGGGCCTCGCCTGCCTCCTCGCGTTCGCCGCCGCCCCGCCCGCTTCGGCGGCGCCGACGCCGGTCGACAAGCGGCTGAGCTTCACCTGCCCGTTCCCGCTGATCGGCCTGCAGCGGCTGGACGTCGAGGTCAAGGCGTCGTTCGACGTGCCGTCCGCGCCCGGCGGCACGTTCACGACGGCGGACCTGGCGGTTTCGGTGACCGTGCCGGACAAGGCGGCGCGCGGTCTCGCCCTCGTCGGCGCGGCGAGCCTCGAAGGGACGGCGTCCGCAGGGGTGACGCTGGCCAACGGGCCGCTGACGCTGCCGCTGAGCCTGCCCATGACCGTCGCCAAGACGGCGTTGCCGCCGTCGGGACCGTTCACCACGCGGGCGTCCGGCTCGGTCCCGCCGGTCCGGCTGCCGAACGCGGGCGTCACGACCCTCACGATCGGCGGCTTCAGCACCCGGCTCACGCCGAAGAAGGCCGACGGCTCGTTCACCGGGCTCGGCTCGTTCACCTCGGACTGCACGCTCGACCCGGGCCAGGACCCGGTTCTGCTGTCCTTCGACCTCGGGGGCACGCACACCTACGGCGTCACGGGATCGACGGCGCTCAAGGCGCTCGGGGCTTCGGCGCCGCTGACGGGGTCGTTCACGGCCGGCCAGGAATTCGGCCTGGCGCTCGACCGGACGCGCGCGGAGTTCAAGGTGCTGGGGTTCGTGCCCGGCACGGCGGACCTGCAGTTCACCCCGGACGGCCCGCAGACCGGCGAAGCGGACGGCGACGGTTTCGTCGCGCACGCGAACCTCGCGCTGGCCCTGCCCCAGGTGACGCTCTTCGGGCTGCCGGTCGCGGACGCGGGCTGCCGGGCGAGCGCCCCGATCCCGGTGGACCTGCGCACCGGCAGCGGCTTCCGGCTCGCCGCGGGCGGCCCGGTCGCCGGGGAGTACACGATCCCGCCGCTGACCGGGTGCGGCGCGTTCACCGCGTCCTTGAGCTCACTGGTCCAGGGAGGAGGCAACACGTTCGCGTTGACGCTCACCGCGCGCTGACCCGAGTTCGTCCCGATCCGGCACGTCCCGGATTCCGGCCCGATCACGACCCGAACCGTTACCGCCGCCGTGTCACACCGGAGTGCTATAAAGCGCTACCCCTCGTGGGACCGGTTTCGCGGCCGTAGGCGGCCGCGGCCGGTGCCGCTAGGGTGATCGTCTGGATGTGCTGGCTCGAGGGCAGCCGAACGGGAGACGCCGGTGACCGCCGCGCACGACTCTTCGTGGGATCCCGGCACCCGCCTGCGCGTGCTGCTGGTGGAGGACGACGACGGCGACGCGTTGCTGGTCGAGGAGATGCTGGCCGACACGTCCGTGCCGTTCACGCTCGAACGGGTCGAAACGCTCGCCCAGGCGCTGGCCGGGCCGCTCACCGCCGACTGCGTCGTGCTCGACCTGCAGCTGCCCGACGCCATGGGGCTGAGCGGCCTGACGAAGCTCGCCCAGCACGCGCCCGGCGTCGCGGTGGTCGTGCTGACCGGGCAGCACGACCAAGCCACCGGGGTCGCCGCGGTCGCCGCCGGCGCGCAGGACTACCTCGTCAAGGACCAGGTCGACGGGCCGCTGCTGGTCAAGGCGCTGCGCTTCGCCCGTGAGCGCAAGCGCGCCGAGCAGGTCGAGCAGCAGTTCCTGCAGCAGCAGCTGCTCGCGCGGGAGAACGCGCGGCTCGAACGCGGCCTGCTGCCCGTGCCGCTGCTGCGCGACCCGCACCTGCGGCTGGCCTCGCGCTACCGCCCCGGCCGCAACGGTTCCCTGCTCGGCGGCGACTTCTACGACGCGATCGAGCTCGGCGACGGCACCGTGCAGATGATGATCGGCGACGTCTGCGGCCACGGCCCGGACGAGGCCGCGCTCGGCGTCGCGCTGCGGATCGCGTGGCGCTCGCTCGTGATGGCCGGCCTGCCGATGCCCGACGTGCTGAGCATGGTCGAGCGGGTGCTGGTGCACGAGCGGATCGAGCCGCTGTTCGCCACCGTCTGCATGGTGGTCGTCGCGCCGGACCGCCGGTCCCTGCGGCTGTCGCTGGCCGGGCACCTGCCGCCGCTGCTGCTCACCCCCGGCGACGGGCACCTGCTGTCCGGCGAACGCCTCGGTGTCCCGCTCGGCATCGTCGACGGCGCGAAGTGGGAGTCCCTCGAAGTACCGCTGGACCCGGGCTGGTCGCTGCTGCTGTACACCGACGGCGTGTTCGAGGGCCGGGTCGGCGCCGGCGCCGAGCGGCTCGGCCACGAGCGGATGGCCGAGCTGGTCCTCGACGTCCGGCACCGCACCGGCCTCGGCGGCACGGACCTGCTCGACGAGCTGATCGCCCGCGCCGAACGGCTCAACTCCGGCCCGCTCGACGACGACGTCGCCCTCGCCCTGCTCAGCCACGACCCCGGGAGCGCCCTCGATGAGCGCTGAAGCACGCGGCTGGCCGATCCGCCGCTGGCTCACCCTGTTCGCCGTCGCCGAAGCCGTGCTGCTGCTCGCCGCGCTCGCCGGCGGCGCGATCGCGCTGACCAACCTCACCGATGCCCGCAACCGGCTGCTCGACGTCATCGGGCCGGAGCGGACGGCCGCCGCCCAGCTGTCCACCGCCCTGCTGAACCAGGAGACCGGCGTCCGCGGCTACCAGCTCGGCCGCCAGCCGGCGTTCCTCGCGCCCTACACCGACGGCCGCCGGGCCCAGGGTGACGCGGTCACGCAGCTGCGGCAGCTCGGCGCCGTGCCGGGCACCCAGGCCGGCGACGACCTGGAGGCCGTCCTGCACGCGGCCACCGCCTGGCAGGCCGTGGCCGCGCCCAGTGTCGAACCCGGCGCGGGACCGGTCACCGCGGCGGACATCGAGCGCGGCCAGACCCTGTTCGAGGCGGTGCGCCGGGCACTGGCCACCCAGTCCGGCCACCTGGACGCGGTCCGGGACGCCGGCCGCGCCGACCTCGACTCCGCGGCGAGCTTCCTCACCGCGATGCTCGTGGCCGTCGCCGTGCTGGTCGTGCTGCTGTTCGTGGTGCTGTTCCTCGGCCTCCGGCAGGTCATCACGCGGCCGATCCTGCGGCTGGCCGGCGCGGTCCGCCAGGTCGCCGACGCCGACGTCCACCGGCCGGTGCGCGGCAGCGGGCCGCGCGAGATCGCCCAGCTCGGCGCCGACGTCGAGGCCATGCGGCAGCGCATCCTCGCCGAGGTGGCCGAGCTCGAGCGGGCGCACGCGCTGCTGGACCGCCGGACCCGCGAGCTGGAGCGGTCGAACGCCGACCTCGAGCAGTTCGCCTACGTCGCTTCGCACGACCTGCAGGAGCCGCTGCGGAAGGTGGCGAGCTTCTGCCAGCTGCTCCAGCGGCGCTACCAGGGCCTGCTCGACGAGCGCGGCGAGCAGTACATCGAGTACGCCGTCGACGGCGCCAAGCGGATGCAGGTCCTGATCAACGACCTGCTGGCGTTCTCGCGGGTCGGCCGGAAGCCGGGCGAGCACGTCGTCGTCGACGCGGGGAAGCTGGTCGACGACGCGCTGGCGAACCTGGAGGTCGCGCTCTCGCTCAGCGGCGGTAAGGTCGACCGCGGCGAGCTGCCCGCGGTGCGCGTCGAGCCGGCGCTGCTGACCGCGGTGTTCCAGAACCTGATCGGCAACGCGCTGAAGTTCCGGGGCGAGACCCCGCCGCAGGTGCGGATCACCGCCGAGCGCGACGGCGGCGACTGGGTGTTCGCCGTGCGGGACAACGGGATCGGCATCGACCCGGAGTACGCCGAGCGCATCTTCGCGCTGTTCCAGCGGCTGCACACCCGCAACGCCTACCCGGGCACCGGCATCGGGCTGGCCCTGTGCCGCCGGATCGTCGAGTACCACGGCGGCCGGATCTGGCTCGACACCGAGTCCGACGGCACCACGTTCCGCTTCACGCTGCCGGCCACCGAAGAGCAGGGGAACGAATGACCCAGGCGCCCGCCCCGATCGACATCCTGCTCGTCGAGGACGACCCCGGCGATGTGCTGATGACCCGGGAAGCCTTCGAGCACCACAAGATCCGCAACGCACTGCACGTCGCGAGCGACGGCGTCGAGGCGCTGGAGTTCCTCACCCGGCAAGGGCGGTTCCGGGCGGCGCCGCGGCCCGGGCTGATCCTGCTCGACCTCAACCTGCCCCGCAAGGACGGCCGCGAGGTGCTCGGCGAGATCAAGCGGGACCCGCAGCTGCGCACGATCCCCGTGGTCGTGCTGACGACGTCGGAAGCGGAAGAGGACATCGTGCGCAGCTACCAGCTGCACGCCAACGCCTACGTCACGAAGCCGGTCGACTTCGAGAAGTTCGTCGAGGTGGTCCGGAAGATCGACGACTTCTGGGTCACGGTCGTCAAGCTGCCGCCCCGGTAGCCCTTTGCCGGGGAGTGCGGCACGATAAGGGGCCGTGACCTCTTCATCGCGGGATCTTCCCGCTGTCGAGCTGGCGGTCACGCTCGACCGGCGCGGCACGGCCGCCGTGCTGCGCGTGGCGGGGGAGATCGACCTGGTAAGCGCGCCGGAGTTCGGGGAAGTCGTCGACGCCGTGCTGGCCGGCGGGCCGGAGACGCTGGTGGTCGACCTGCGCGCGGTGACGTTCTTCTGCTCGGCGGGCCTGCAGGTGCTGGCGGCCGCGCACCGCAGGCTGCCCGAGCGCGGCCTGCGGGTGGTGAGCGACTCGCCGGTGACGTCGGGACCGCTGCGGACCACCGGGCTGGACGCGTGGATCGGCATCCACGCGACGGTCGACGAAGCGCTGAACCGGTGACGCCGCCGATGCCCGAGCCCCCGGACCCGTTCCGCTGCCACGGCGTTCCGGCCGTGCCGGAAGCCCTGCGGCGGCTGCGGCACGAGCTGACTGCGTGGGTCCGGTCGGCGGGCGTCGAGGAGGGCCGGGCCCAGGACATCGTGCTGGCGAGCTACGAAGCCTTGGCGAACGTCGCCGACCACGCCTACGACGGCGCGGGCTCGGGCGTGGTGGACCTCGAAGCGGCGGTGCACCCGGACCGGCTGGAGGTGGTGATCACCGACCACGGCCAGTGGCGGCCGCCGGTGGTGGACCCGCGCCCGGTCACGCTGCGGGGGCGGGGCTTGCTGCTGCTGCGCGCGAGTGCCGACCGGGCGGACATCGCGTCCGGCGAGTCGGGCACCGTGGTGACGCTGGCCTGGGACCTGGCGCCGGTGGGCCCGTCGTGAGTGAGAAACAGGGTCGGAACCCTGTTTCTCACTCACGACCGGTCCCTAGCCGTTGACCACCGCCCCCGTCTTCGGGTCGAGCGTGACCTTCTTCGCCGCCGGCCACCAGAAGGAGAACATGCCGTTCAGCGACCCCGCCCGGGTGTCGAACGACGCGTCGCCGATCCGGCCGGTGAACCAGTTGTCCTCGATGAACTTCAGCACCGACGTCTGGTCGGTCAGGGTGTGGTCGACGTGGTTCACCCGGCTGAACGGCGAAACCACCAGCAGCGGCAGCCGTGGGCCGTAGCCGCAGCGGTCCGCGTACGAGCCCACGGTCGCCGGCTTGGCCGTGCACACCGCCTGGTCCTGCGCGGCGTCGTGGGAGCCGTTGACGATCGGCGACTTCTGGTGGTCGTACCAGCCGTCCGAGTCGTCGTAGGCCAGGACGATCGCCGTCGACTTCCACTCCGGCGACTGCTGGATCTTGTTGATCTCGCCGACCACGAACTGCTGCTCGTCCAGCGGGTCCGAGTAGCCGGCGTGGCCGTCCTGGTACTCCGGGGCCTTCAGGAAGCTCACCGCGGGCATCGAGCCGGCCTGCAGGGCGTCGTTGAAGTCCGAGATGTCGTACTGGTGGTTGGCCCGGTCGGTCTGGCCGATGGCCTGCACCGACGACGGCGCCAGGTGCTTCGGGTTCGCCGTCGACGGGTAGTACTGGAACGGCTCGTGGTGCGGGCTGTAGTCGACGACCGCGTTGCCGCCGACGTTCGTGTGCTTCTGGCCGCAGACCGCGTAGCCGTTGGCTTCCCCGGTCGGGCGGAAGCCGCCCTGGAACCAGCCCCAGGTGACGTGCCGCTGGTTGAGCAGGTCACCGATGTTGCGGCCCTGCATAGTGGCCAGGTTGTCCTTGCTCGTGTGGTTCTTGTCCGAGCAGTCGTCCCACGCCGGGTCCGGGTCGTTGATGACGGTGCCGACGCCGTTCGCGTCCGGCGACTGCACGACGTACGCGTCGCTGACCGGCTTGTGCGTCACCGGGTCGACCGCCTGGCCGCCGTGCGTCTGGCCCGAGATCAGGTTCAGCGCACCCGGCGTGGACGGGCCGAAGACGGTGTTGAACGAGTTGTCGTTCAGCGCGTAGTGCTGCGCGTAGTTCCACATGCCGGTGACGGTGTTGCCGTCGTAGTAGTCCATCACCAGGCCGGGCTCGCCGAACAGCACCGGCTGGCCGGTGCACTTGTCCGTCTCGGTCTTCTCGACGAACTTGTCCATCTTGCCGCCGTCGAAGGCGGCCTGCTCGGCACCGTAGTTGTGGTTCTGGTCGCAGGTCATCGCCTGCTCGTGGGTCAGCCGCTTCGGGTTGTAGGCGTTCGGGTTGTCGGTCAGGAGCTTCTTGTCGAGCCCGTTGACCTTCGGGGTGCCGTGCGCGGCGGTGAACGGCGTGCCGTCGGTGTTGGCCGCGTCCGGGTAGGTGCCGAAGTAGTGGTCGAACGAGATGTTCTCGCCGAAGATGACCACGACGTGCTTGATCGGCGTGGCCGTCGGCAGCCAGTGGGCGGGGAACAGGTTCAGCGGCTGGGCGTCCGCGGTGGTCGCCGCGGAGCCGGTGACGACGGCCAGCGTGGCCACCGAGGCCAGGGCCCCGGCGCCGAGCAGGCCGCGCCGCCGCCGGCGGGTTCTCTTGTCCACAGTGGATTTCCTTTCGTGGTGGGATCGCGCCTCAGGCGAGCAAGGTGCGGCCGAAGTGGTCCTCCGGCCCGGTGACGCCCGGCAGCGCGAAGAAGTAGCCGCCGCCGAACGGGGAGATGTAGTCGGTCAGGGGTTCGCCGGCCAGCCGCGTCTGGACCGCCTCGAACTGGCGTTCCAGGTCCCGCTGGTAGCAGACGAAGATCAGGCCCATGTCGAGGTTGCCGTTGCTGTCGATGCCGCGGTCGTAGTTGACCGCGCGGCGCAGGAGCCGGCTGCCGCCGGTCTCGGGCGTGCGCGGGTTGGCCCGGCGGATGTGGCTGGTCAGCGGAATCACGGTGCCGATCGGGTCGTCGGCGTACCGGGGCACGTCGGTCTCCGCGGTGCCGTCGAGCGGCGCGCCGGTGTCGCGGCGGCGGCCGAACATGTTCTCCTGCTCGGCCAGCGACACGCGGTCCCAGAACTCGACGAGCATCCGGATCAGCCGGATCACCTGGTAGCTGCCGCCGGCGGTCCACGCGGGCTCGCCGGCGCCGTTCGTCCACACGAGACTGTCCAGTTCGGACTCGGCGGGGTTCGAGATGCCGTCCTTGAAGCCCATCAGGTTCCGCGGCGTGCCCTCCGGACGCGGCGGCGAGCTGAATCCGTTGAGCTTCCAGCGCAGCTGCATGCCACCGCGGGTCGCGCGGGCGATGTCGCGCAGGGCGTGCAGCACGGTGTCGGTGGAGTTGGCGGACAGCAGCAGGCTGAGGTCGCCGTGGCACTGCGCGGGATCGAGGGCGTCGTCGGGGAAGGTGGTCATCGGCTTCAGCTTGGCCGGCTTGAGTTTCGCGAGGCCGAAGCGGTCGTCGAACAGCGACGCGCCGACGCCGAGGACCACCCCGAGGTCACCACCGGGAACGACGGGCCCGAGCACCCCGGAGTCGGCGGGCGGAGCACTGATCCCGAGCGCGGCGGGCGCCCCGCCCCCGGTGAGGAACCGGGCCCGGTCGGTGACGGCCCGGAACAGGTCGGTGAGCTCGGCCTTGGACTCGGCGACGACATCGAACGAGGCGACGACGGTCTGGGTGGGCGGCTTCCGCAGGACGGCGGCCTGGTTCCGGCCGTGGAAGGGAACGGGCGAGGTGCTGTCGACGACGCCGGAGGAAGCCCCGAGCCCGGCCCCGGCGGCGACGGTGAGGCCGGCGCCCACGGCGGCCCGGCGGAGGAAGGAACGGCGCGGCAGGCCGGGCTGCTCGCTCACGAGACCCTCCTCGGCTCGGCGATCGCGGCGATCGGGGCCAGCAGTTCCGTCAGCTCGCTCACCTCGGCGTTCAGCTTCTCCCTCTCCTTCGCCGCCAGCTGCGCCAGCGGCGTCCAGCTGCCGTCCGGACGGTGCGCCGCGTCCAAAGTGGCCTGGGTACGGGTCAGCCAGATATCCACTTTGGACAGGTCCGGGTACCGCGGGGCCAGCAGCGGGCGCAGCACGTCGAGCACCGCGCGGGTGCCGTCCAGGTTGGCGCGGGCCGTCGCCAGGTTGGTGCCGCTGCCGTAGTCCGTGCGGCCGGTCAGCTCGAACTGCAGCGTGTTCTCCATGATCTCGTGCGCGCGCAGGCCGAGGTCGTTGCCGTCGACCTGGCTGTTGCCGAACGACGCCTGCAGCGCGCGGGCGTCCGCGTCCAGCTTGTCGGCCGTCGCGGTCAGTGCGCCCAGGTCCTCGCCGTGCCAAAGGCCCTGCTCCAGGCGGTGGAAACCGGTGAAGCCCGGGTCGGACGGGCCGCCGGGGAGGCCGTCGGCCGTGCCGTTGAGCGCGCCGTCCGAGTCGCCGAACGCGTTGTACGCCGCGCCGAGGCGTTCGTACGTCAGGTGCGCCGTCAGCCAAGCGGCCTCGCTTGCCGCGCGGTCGCCGCCGTGGACCGCGTTCTTCAGCGCGCCCGTGTCCGTCACCAGCTCGCCGAGCCCCGTCGTGACGTGCTGCTGGTACGCCTTGAGCGGCCCGAGCAGGTCGTTGTGCGTCACCGGCGCGACGCCCGGGCCCGTCCGCTCGGCGCCGCCGGTGATCCGCACCGCCGGTCCGACGATCGCGCCGGCGTCCTCGGGCAGGCACCGGAACGCGTAGCTGCCGTTGCCGAGGTTGACCTGCAGCGGCCGGGTGGTCGCCGCGCCGAGGCCCTCGACCTCGCCGTAGATCACGCCGGTCGCCGGGTCGATCAGGTCGACCTCCGCGGTCACCGAACCGGTGTTGTGCAGCCGGAACGTCTGCGGCCCCGGCTTCGGGTCCGTCCAGCCGGTGCCGCACGCCGAGCGCGACACCGCGATCTCGGGGTCGCCGGCCGACGCGCTGTCCGGCCAGAACGCCACGACGGCTCCCGCCGCGGCGGCCGCGACCACGGCCGCCACGATCCAGCGGGTACGCACTGACGCCGGCACGCACTCACTCCCGTCACTCGATCGGACCATCACCGGTCACGGATTATGCGAGCCTAACGCCCGGAAAACCGCATCGGATGGCGTCGGAAGGAGGGAATTCACCGGGACTTCAGCCGGACGAACACGAAAGAGGGAGAAATCAGACGTTTGCCTGTGCCAGATCTGTCGCTTTGGTCCGGTTGGTCACGCTCGCGGCAGCGGGGAACCGGTTTCCAGGAGCGTCTTCAGGCTGGACAGCAGGGCGGGCCAGCCCTGGCTGCACATCTCCCGCGCGGTGCTGCCGGGCTCGAACCCCGCGTGCAGCACCGTCAGCTTCACCGATTCGCCGTGCGGTTCGAGGGTGAACGTGACTTTCGACCGGCTTTCCCGTTGCAGTTTCGCGAGCGTTTGGCGGTCGATTCCGTTTCCGTCCGCCCATTCCTCGGTGAACGTGTGCCAGGTGTAGGAGAGCCGGCGGTACGGGTCCGATTCGAGGACGACCTGTCCGGGGTCGCTCGTCGTCGCGCCGTTTTCCGTCCACGTCATCGGCGACCCCTTCGACCAGTCGGTTTCGAAGGCGACGCCCCAGTACTGGCGCGTGAAAGCCGGGTCGGTAAGCGCTTGCCAGAGCTTTTCCGGTGTCGTGTTGATATACGTCGTGTAGGCGAATTCGTGCATGGGTGCGGACTCCAGTGCTCGTTTCAGATCGGCCAGCGCGCCGGCCCGCCGGCGGTCGTAGCGGGTCATCCAGCGCTCGGCGATCGCGTTGATGGGCGCGGCGTCGAGGTAGTGCAGCTTTTCCCGGCCGCGCCAGGTCGTCGTGACCAGGCCGGCCGCCTCGAGCACGGCCAGGTGCTTGCTCACCGACTGGCGCGCCATGTCCATCCCCGCGCACAGCTCGCGCAGGGTCTGGCCGTTGCGCTCGTTCAGCTCGTCCAGCAGGCGGCGCCGGCCGGGGTCGGCCAGCGCCTTGAACACCTCGTTCATCGCGCCTTCCCGTTACATGCAGCCGATTGGCTGCCTTTTCACGATAGGCAGCCGTACGGCTGCATGTCAACCGGGACTCAGCGGAAGCGGATCGTGGTGATGCCCGCGAGCACGAAGAACACCAGGACGACCAGCGTTCCGGTCTGGCCGCCGGAAGAGCGCGTGACGACCTGGTCGACCGTGCCGGTGAGCCGCACGCCGCACTCGGCGACGACCGTGTGCCGCCCGGCCTCGATCCGGGCGAACTCGATCGGCGCGGTGAAGGCGCCCGAAGGGTCGGTGTAGGCGGAGCCGACCTCGGCGCCGTCGGCGGTCAGCGTCACCATCCGGCCCGGTTCGCAGCCCTTGCCGGACGCCGACAGCTCGTCGCCGGGTTTGACGCTCGGCCGGTCGAGCACCAGTTCACCCGGCTTCGGCGCGGTGCTGGTGGCGGTGGGTGTGGCCGGAGCGGTGGACGACGGCGGCGCGCTCGTAGTCGGCGGCGCCGTGGTCGTCGTGCCCGGGGTCGTCGTGGTGGTGGCGGGCTTGGTCGGCCGGGTGGTCACCGGCGGCGGTGTGGTCGTGGCCGGCGGGGGCGGGGTGGTGGTGGGTGTCGCGGTGACCGTGAAGCGGCTGCCCGCGGTGAGCGGCTCGCCGGTCCGGGCGTTGGTGCACGTGCCGGTGACCGGGTACGTGCCGGGCTGGGCGCCGGCGGGCACGGTGGCCGCGACCGTGCCGCTGGTGTTCTGCAGCGTGGTGTCGGCCGACCACATCGGCGTGCCGTTCCAGGAAAAGGTGACCGGGCCCTTGCAGGGGTAGAAATTCCAGGAAATGGTGAAGGAACTGCCCGCCGGTCCGCTCGACGGTTTCAAACCAACCGAAGACGTGTATTGTGCGTTGGCGTTACCCGCGAACGCGAGAAGCAGTACCGTTCCGGTCACGGCGCCGAAAAACAGCCGAACCACGAATCGCATTGGGACGTCCCTCCCCGGTGTGTGCTCGCTGTAGCATTCCGGACCAGTCGGATCACGCAAGTAGGGGATGCCCAATGGGACGTGTCATCGCGGCGGGGGTTGCGTTGGGTTTGTGCGGCGTGTTGCTCGCTGCGCCGCCCGCTTGGGCCGATTCGGGCGCGCTCGGGGTGCAGGCGTCGATCGACGGGCAGCCGGTCGCGGACGCCACCGTCCCGGTCGATCCGGCCCGGCAGGTCGAGCTGCGGGTGGTGGCGACCAACCCGGGCACCGCGCCGGTGAAGGTCCGCAGCGTGCGGTTCTCCGGCGTCGCGCTCGCCCTCACGTTCTTCGCCTACGACACGACGGCACCCTTCGAAGTGCCGGCCAAGGGCTCGATCACCCGGACGTTCGTGCTCGACCTCGGCGATCTGGCCGGACAGGCGACGGGACTGCTGCCGTCGTCGGTCGAGCTGCTGGACGCCCGGCGCGCGACGCTCGGCGAGGCGGCGACGGTGGCCGACGTCCGCGGGTCCTTCTGGTCGGTCTACGGCGTCTTCGGCCTGGCGATGCTCGTGCTCACGGTCCTGGCCTGGCTGAGTGTGCTGCTGGCGCTGGCCCGCCACCGGCTGGCGCGCAACCGGTGGCGCCGTGGCCTGCGGTTCCTGCCCGCCGGGTTCGGCACCGGCCTGGTCGCGGTGATCACGCTGTCGGTGCTGCGGCTGGTGCCGCCGGAGCCGGCGGTCGAGATCCCGGTGGTGCTGGGGGCCGCGGCGATCGCGTTCCTCCTCGGCTACCTGACCCCGAACCCGGTGATCACCGACAGTGACAAGACGGTCCGGCTGACGGCCCCGCCGACGCGGGAATTCACCCGATGAGCGCACCGGCGGAGCTCGTCGCCGCCCTGCCGCAGTACGAGATCGGGGCCGAAATCGGCGAGGGCGGCATGGGTGTCGTGTTCGCGGGGGTGCACCGGACGCTGGGGCGCAGCGTCGCGATCAAGCAGCTGCCCTGGGACGTGCTGAACCACGCGGCGAGCAGCGAGCTGTTCGACCGCGAGGCGCGCGTGCTGGCGAGCCTGGATCACCCGCACATCGTGCCGGTGTACGACTACGTCCGGACGGGCCGCGAGCACCTGCTGGTGATGGAGCGGCTGGACGGCGGCACCGTGCACAGCCGGTTCCACGGCGGCGGGGTCAGCGGGGAGCAGGCGTGCGCGATCGGCCTGGCGATGCTGGCCGGCTTGCACGCGGCGCACCGGGCGGGCGTGCTGCACCTCGACGTCAAGCCGCGGAATCTGTTGTTCAGCACGCAGGGCGTGGTGAAGGTGGCGGACTTCGGGATCGCCCGGGTGATCAGCGAGGGCGCCACGCTGGTCACGCACGGTGGCGAAATCCTGGGCACCCCGGCGTACATCGCGCCCGAACAGGCGATGGGCAACGCCCTGAGCCCGGCGGCGGACGTGTACGCGGCGGGAACGGTGCTGTACGAGCTGCTGTCGGGCCGCCTGCCGTTCGACAACACCCGCGGCGCGATCAGCATGATGCGCCAGCACATGTTCACCGACCCGCAGCCGATTTCGGGGGTGGCACCGCCGATCGCGGCGGTGGTGATGCGCAGCTTGGCCCGGGAGCTGGAGTCGCGGTACCGGGAGGCCGAGTCGTTCGCGGCGGACCTGGCCACGGCGGCGACGGCGGTTTACGGGCCGGGGTGGCTCGAGCGGGCCGGGGTGCCGGTGTTGCATCTGACGCCCCGGGTGATTGCCGGGTTGAACGCTTCGCCGGTGGATGTCCGGAGCAGGCCGGGCGGGAGGGCGGCGGGCCCGAACGCAACCCTGGCTGCGACGACTGGCCGGCCGGACGGCTCCGCAGGTGGCGGCCCGGCCGGTTTCGGCCCGGAGGGTGGCCCGCCTGGCGTCGGGATGGGTGGCTCTGCCACCGCTGGACCAGGTGGCCCGGCGGCTGCGGGCGGCGGCTTTGCCGGGTCCGCAGCGGGTGGCGATCCAGCCGGACCTGCGCCTTACCCAGCCCTGCCCGGATCCGGGCAGGGCAAAGCCGCGGGTGGTTCCAGCGCGTCCGTTCTCTGGCTGCGGCTCGCCGCCGCTGGGGCCGCCGTCGTGCTGGTCGTTCTCGCCCTGCTCAACCCCGCGCGGCTGCCGCATGAGGCGTCCCCGACCCTGCGGCTCGGTGGGCTTCCCTTGTCCGCCCCTGTCGAGGTCGATCTCAGCAAGCCGCTCACCTTCACCGGTGCCGGGAATCCCGGACGGGTTGCCCTGGCCCTCTCCGCTGCCGGGATTCCGCTCGGCTCCGCCGAGGCCGACGCCAAACCCGACGGCAACGGCTTCACCGCGCAGCTCACCCTGCCCGCCATCGCTCGGTGGATCGTGGGTGGCGCTGTCACCGCGACCGTCCGGACCGGGCCCGTCACGCAGACCTTCACGCTCCTGACCAGCCAGAACCCGCTCGCCAGCGCGATGGGCGCGGGCAGTCTCATCCTCGCGTTGTTCGCGCTCGCCTACCTCGAGTCGGGGCTGCGGACCATCCGCAACGGCCACCGCTGGCGGGGCGCGTCGGCCGGTGCGCCGCTGCTCGGTCTGCTGTTCGGTGCCGCTGTCTGGCTGTGCTTGTCGGTTCTGCGCGTGCACGAACCGTCGCCGGGGTTCGGAGCCGGCTGCGCTGTGGCCGGCGCCGTCGCGGCCGGGCTCGTCGTCGCGGCGTCGCGGCGGCGGGCGTCCACTGTGGTCAGTCGACCATCCGGACGGTGACGGTCGGGCTGTAGCTCTTGCGCCGGCTCCACCCGTGCTCGGCGCAGAGGCTCAGCTGGATCGCGCGGTCGGCCGGCGCCCAGTAACCGGTGCGGACGAAGTAGCCCTCCATCGTGTTCAGCGCGAGGAGGCTCTTGCGGGCCGAGCACATTTCCCAGCCCCACTGGCGCCCGGTCTTCTCGACCCCGTTGCGGCGCACGGAGATCCGCGGGTTGCCGACCGCGCGGATGTCGGCGTCACCCTCCGTGACGTAGACGACGCCGTCGATCTTGTAGAACCGGTTGTTGTCGAGCAGGGAAACCTGTCCGGAGAGGGCGACTCCGACCCGGCCGCCTTCGTCGCCGGTGAGTGTCCAATCGAGACAGAATTCCTGGACCGGGAGTTCCAGCGACTGGGTCATGACGAGTTCCCCTGTTCTAGCGGTGCGTCCCCTTCAGAAGATAGGGATTTTCCGGGCGGCCGGAAGAGGTGCGGACGATCTTCACCCGAAGCGGTTCCCGGACGGAAATGCCTTGCTGTGCATGGGTTCTCAGGCGACCGGGTGACTTCGGGCACGGGTGGTGACATCGGCGGTGCCCTCCGGGTGGTGTTCGCCGCACCGTCGGGGCTTCGCGCGTCACGGTCACACTCCGTGAATTGAAAGTAAAGGAACCATTACCTTCGCCGAGACGTTGGGCGGGCATGAGCGAGCCCGCCGTCCTCGAACTCGGGCCCCGCGACATGGTGCTGGTGGCCCGGCGCGGGCAAGACGACCATGCTCCGCCACGCGGCCACGGGGCTCCCGGTGCCGGACTCCGCCCAGGTCCGTGCGCGGCTGGCGGCGGTGGTCCCGTCGGTGCCGTACCGGTGGTACCGGCCGGTGGTGCACGCGTGGCACCGGCTGCGGGTGGCCGGCCGGGCGCTGGCCGCGGACGGGCCCATCGTGGTCCACGAGCCGTCGACGCGGGCTTCGACCCGGGCGCTGCTGGCTGTGGTGGGCGCGCCGAGCGGGCGCCCGGTGCGGCTGCTGTTCCTCGATGCGACGCCGGCGGAGGCGCTGGCGGGGCAACGCAGCCGCGGCCGGTTGGTGCGGCCGCGGTCGTTCGCGCGGCACGTCCGGCGGGCGGGGCGGTGGCGGGAGGAACTGCTCGACGGGCGGGTGCCGGTGGGGTGGCGGAGTGTGCGGGTGATCGACCGGGCGGCCGCCGGGAGATGCGGGTGGTGGCCGGCGAGGTGGCGGGCCGGGTCGGTTGACGGTGCTGGTCGGCCGACCGGTGCGGGCGGGCGGTTTCGGCCGGGGACGTGCGGGTGGTGGCCGGTGAGGTGGTGGGCCGGTTGGATTGACGGTGCTGGTCGGCGGGCGAGCGCGGGCGGTGGCTTCGACCAGGTGGCGGCCGGTGGGGTAGCGAGCCGGGTTGGTTGACGGTGCTGGTCGGCCGCCGCGGGCTCTGGCTGGGTGCGGGTGTGGCGGCCTGGGGCGAGCGCGGCGGTGGCTTCGACCGGCGGGGATGCCGGTTCGGTTGCCCGATCTCGAGGGGCGGTCGCGGACTGCGGCGCAAGCGGGGAGCGCCCGAGGCGGCCGGCTGGACGGATCCGCCCCGCCGAGCGAGGTGGGCCGTCCGGGCTCCATCCGCACTTTGGTCTGGACATTTTACATATTGGTCTAGACAATACCGGGTATCTCCCCGACTGGAGGACCCGATGAGGCGTTCCCGACTCCCCGCCATCCTCGCCGCCCTGGTGCTGGCCTTCTCCGGTCTTCTCGCCGGGCAGGCCGCCGCCGCCAACCTTCTCGCCAATCCCGGCTTCGAAACCGGCTCGCTCTCCGGGTGGACCTGCTCGAACGCCGCCGCCGTCGCCACTCCCGTGCACTCCGGTGGCTACGCCCTCGCCGGTACGCCCGTCGGTTCCGACTACGCCCAGTGCTCGCAGACCGTGTCCGTTCAGCCGAACACCACCTACACCGTCTCCGCCTGGGTGCGCGGGAACCCCGTCTACCTCGGCGTCACCGGTGGCCCCTCCACCTGGTCCGGCAACTCCGGTGCCTACAACCAGCTCAGCCTCACCTTCACCACCGGCACCCAGACCTCCGCCCAGCTCTACCTCCACGGCTGGTACGGCGCCGGCACCTACTACGCCGACGACGTCGTCCTCGACGGGCCGGGTGGCAGCACTCCCGGCACGCCCGGTGCGCCCGGCACGCCGCAGGTCGGCGGTGTCACGGCGAACTCCATCGCCCTGAGCTGGGGTGCGAGCGCCGGGACCGTCACCGGGTACCGCGTCTACGAAGGCGCCACCGCGGTCGCGACCGTCACCGGGACGACTGCCACCGTCAGCGGGCTCGCCGCCTGCACCACCCACAGCTACGCCGTCGCCGCCTACAACAGTGCCGGGGAGTCGCCGCGCAGCGCCGTCGCCACCGCGACCACCGCCGGCTGCGTCGACACCGGCCTGCCCAAGCACGCGCTCATCGGCTACCTGCACGCCAGCTTCGCCAACGGCTCCGGCTACGTCCGGATGGCCGACGTCCCCGCCGCCTGGGACATCATCGACCTCGCCTTCGGCGAACCCACCTCCGTCACCTCCGGCGACATCCGCTTCACCCGGTGCCCGGTCACCGAATGCCCGAACGTCGAAAGCGACGCCGACTTCGTCGCCGCCATCAAGGCCAAGCAGGCGCAGGGCAAGAAGGTCCTCATCTCCATCGGCGGCCAGAACGGCCAGGTCCAGCTGACCACGACCGCCGCGCGCGACAAGTTCGTCAGCTCCGTCTCCGCGATCATCGACAAGTACGGCCTCGACGGCCTCGACGTCGACTTCGAGGGTCACTCGCTGTCGCTGAACCCCGGCGACACCGACTTCCGCAACCCGACCACGCCGGTGATCGTCAACCTGATCTCCGCGCTGAAGTCGCTCAAGGCCCGCTACGGCTCCGGGTTCGTGCTCACCATGGCGCCGGAGACGTTCTTCGTGCAGGTCGGCTACCAGTTCTACGGCGGCTCGGGCGCCGGCGACGCGCGGACCGGCGCGTACCTGCCGGTGATCCACGCGCTGCGGGACGCGCTGACCGTCCTGCACGTCCAGGACTACAACTCCGGCCCGGTCACCGGCCTCGACAACCAGTACCACACCATGGGCGGCGCCGACTTCCACATCGCCATGACCGACATGCTCAAGGCCGGCTTCACCGTCGCGAACACCGGCCAGTTCTTCCCGGGCCTGCGACCGGAGCAGATCGCCATCGGCCTGCCCGCCGCGGTCAGCGCGGGCAACGGCTACACGTCGCCGTCCGACGTCCAGGCCGCGGTGAACTGCCTGGTCGAGGGCAGCGGCTGCGGGAGCTACACCCTGCGCGGCGGCACGTCTCCGTCGCTGCGCGGGCTGATGACGTGGTCGATCAACTGGGACAAGTACTACGGCTGGGAGTTCCAGAACAGCCACGAGCCGTTCCTGAACTCGCTGCCGTGACCGCTGCGGTGTGCCCCGCCGCGAACCGTGGGGCACACTGCGGAAATGGCGAAGCCGGCGCAGGGAGAGTCCGTCCTTTCGCGCGTCGTCCGCATCTTCGAGACCTTCGGCCCGGACACCCCGGCGCTGCGGGTCACCGACATCGCGCGGCGCGCGGACCTGCACGTCGCGACGGCGTCGCGGCTGGTCGACGAGCTCGTCTCGCACGGCTGGCTGCGCCGCGACCCCGATCGGAGGATCCGCGTGGGTGTCCGCCTGTGGGAACTCGCGTCGCGCGCTTCGCCGACGCTCAGCCTGCGCGACGCGGCGATGCCGTTCATGGAGGACCTGCACGCCGTCGTCGGGCACCACACCCAGCTCGCGGTGCTGGAGGACCGCGAGGTGCTGTTCGTCGAGCGGCTCTCGGCGCCGGGCGCGGTCGTCAACGTGACGCGCGTGGCCGGGCGGCTGCCGCTGCACGCGTCGTCGTCCGGGCTGGTGCTGCTCGCGCACGCGCCCGCCGAGCTGCAGGAACAGGTGCTGGCGGGCCCGCTCGAGCCCTTCCGCCGGACGACGCTGACCGAGCCCGCCCGGCTGCGGCGGTTCCTCGCCGACGTCCGGCGCGACGGCTACGCGTTCTGCGCCGGGTTCATCGACGAGGAGACCGCCGGGATCGCCGTGCCGCTGCGGGGCCGCTCCGGCGACGTCGTCGCGGCCCTGTCGGTGATCGTGCCCAACGACCGCAACGCGCGGATGCAGATCCCGGCCCTGCGCGCCGCCGCGCGCGGCATCTCGCGGGCCATGGGGTATTCCTCTCGCTGAATGAGAATGCCGTGGTGGTGCCGGGCCGGCCGGGGGATGCTGGGGCTCCCTCGCCTGAAAGGACGTTTTCCGTGCGCACCCAGGTCGTCATCGTCGGCGCCGGCCCGGCCGGGCTGCTGCTGTCCCACCTGCTCGGCCTCGAAGGCATCGACTCGGTGCTGCTCGAACGCCAGACCGCCGAGTACGTCCAGGCGCGCATCCGCGCGGGGATCCTCGAAGCCGGCACGGTCGAGCTGCTGCGGCAGACCGGCCTCGGCGAGCGGCTCGACGTCGAGGGCATGGAACACCGCGGGATCTACCTGCAATGGCCGGGAAACCGGCACCACATCGACTTCACCGGCCTGATCGGACGGTCGGTGACCGTCTACGGCCAGACCGAGGTGACCAAGGACCTGATGGCCGCCCGCGAAAAAGCCGGCCGCCCGGCGTACTACTCGGCGGCGGACGTCACCCTGCACGACGTGGCCGGAAAGCCGTACGTGACCTTTGTGGACAGTGACGGCGCGGCGCGGCGGATCGACGCCGACGTCGTCGTCGGCTGCGACGGGTTCCACGGGCCGAGCCGGTCGTCCATCCCCTCCCCGCAGGTCTGGGAACGCACGTACCCGTTCGCGTGGCTGGGCGTCCTGGCCGACGTCGCGCCTTCGACCGACGAGCTGATCTACGCCTGGCACCCGGACGGCTTCGCCATGCACAGCATGCGCTCGCCGCGGGTGAGCCGGTTCTACCTGCAGGTCGCGCCGGACGAGGACATCGCCCAGTGGAGCGACGACCGGATCTGGACGGCGCTGGCCACCCGGCTGGGCGTCGACGGGTGGACGCTGCAGACCGGCACGATCACGGAGAAGAGCGTGCTGCCGATGCGCAGCTTCGTCTCGACGCCGATGCGGCACGGCAACCTCTACCTGGCGGGCGACGCCGCGCACATCGTGCCGCCGACCGGGGCGAAGGGCCTGAACCTGGCGGTGGCGGACGTTTCGCTGCTGGCCGCGGCGTTGACGGCGTCGCTGCGCGGGAACGGCGAACTCGCCGACGCGTACTCGGAGACGGCGCTGCGCCGCGTCTGGCGGTGCACGCACTTCTCGTGGTGGATGACGTCGATGCTGCACCGCCACGGCGACGACTTCGACGCCCAGCTGCAGCTCTCGCAGCTGCGTCGCACGGTCAGCTCGCTGCCGGCGATGACCGAGCTGGCGGACAACTACGCGGGCCTGCCCCTCTAGGCCTTCGGCAGCCGGACGGTGAACGTCGACCCGGCGTCCACTTCGGACTCCGCGGTCACGGTTCCGCCGTGGGCCTGCACGAGGTGGCGGACGATGGCGAGGCCGAGGCCGCTGCCGCCGGTCTGGCGGCTGCGCGACTTTTCGGCCCGCCAGAACCGGTCGAACACGTGCGGCAGGTCCTCGGCCGCGATCCCGGAGCCGGTGTCGGCGACGGCGAGCGTCACCGCGTCCGGGGCGGACTCGACGCGGACCGTCACGCGGCCGCCCGCCGGGGTGTGCCGGATCGCGTTCGCCACCAGGTTGCCGACGATCTGCCGCAGCCGCACCGGATCGGCGTCCAAAGTGGATTCGCCTGCTGCCTCGACGGTGAGCGTGACGCCGGCCGCGGTGGCCCGGTCGGCGTGCGCGGCGGCCACGTGGCCGGCCAGCTCGGCGGCGTCCACCGGCTCCGGGTGCAGGCGCAGCTGCCCGGCGTCGGCGGCGGCGAGGTCCTGCAGGTCGTCGACGATGTGCTGCAGCAGCACGGTCTCTTCGAGCAGCGACGCGGTGAGCGCCCGGTCGAACGGCAGGTGCCCGTCCTCGGCGGCCTCCAGCCTGCCGCGGATGACGTTGAGCGGGTTGCGCAGCTCGTGGGCGATGTCGCCGACCATCGCCTTGCGCTGCTCCTCGATGCGCTCGCGGCGCGCGGTGAGGTCGTTGAACGCCGCGGCGAGGTAGCCGACCTCGTCGCGGGACTTCACCGGCGCCGGCCGGTCCTCCTTCGCCGCCTCGGTCAGCGCCCGCAGCGGACGTGCCAGGCGCCGGGCGACCAGCACCGTGATCGCCGCGGCCAGCACGAGCACGCCCCCGGTCACCGCGAGGATCCGCGCGAGGTTCGCCCGCGACAGCGTGAACGTCGGCAGCTGCGACCCGCCCGGGCCGAGGGTGAACAGCAACGCCGGCGGCGCGACGTACGGCTTCAGCTGCTCCCGGCGGGCGGAGTCGACGCACGCGCGGCTGGGGCCCTGGTCGGCGGCGCCGACCGCGTCGAAGTCCAGGCCCAGCGTCACCTCGCCCGCGCCCTGGGCGCGGAGGCAGGCGTTGACGGCTTCGTCGAGGCGGTCGAGCGCGGCCTGCTCGGTCGGCGTCGGCACGGCCAGCTCGTAGATCCCGCACTTGACCGCGAAGTAGCGGGCGGCGATCGGGTCGAGCCCGGTCACCTGGGGCCGCCCGCTCGGCGCGTCCCGCACCTGGCTGGGAAAGCCGAACGACGTGAGGCAGGCGGCCGCCTTGGCGGCCAGCGCGCCGAGTTCGGCGTGCTCCGGGCCGGGCAGCCGGAACGGTCCCGTCGCGCGCGGGTCGATGCCGCTGGTCCCCGCCTGGGGCAGCAGCACCGGGTCGACGTGCAGCGGGTCGACCGACGCGGTCGCCTTCACCGGCAGGGTGACCGGCGCGCCGCCGGAGTCGCCGAGGACGTGGCGGTCGAGCGTGGTGAGCACGATCCGGCGGCCGGTCTGCTCCGACAGCGTCCGGAGTTTCGCGCCGACCTGGTCCCACGTGTGGTTGACGGCCGCGAAGCCGATCAGCTCCGTGTAGATGGTGGCGTCGCCGGAGAGCGCCTGGCCCTGTTCCTGCTGGATCGCGCGGGTGGTGGTCTGCACGGCGAGCCACGCGGTCGCGGCGATGGAGCCCAGCGCGATCAGCAGGGAGACGGCGGTGAGCCGGACGACGAGGCTGCGCCGCCGCGGGAAGCTACGTGTCATTCTCGGCGGTCAGCTTGTACCCGACGCCGAACACGGTGCGCAGGTAGACGGGCTTCTGCGGGTCCGGCTCGAGCTTCTTGCGCAGGTTGAGCACGTGGACGTCGATGATCCGGGTGCTGACGAACCGGTCGTCGCCGCGGGTCAGCTCCAGCAGCTGCCGCCGGGTGAACACCCGGCCCGGCTGCCGGATCAGCGTCTCCAGCAGCTGGAACTCGCCCGGGGTCGTCTCGACCGCGCGGCCGCCGACGGAGACCTCGTGCCGCACCGGGTCGAGCCGCAGCGCGCCCGCCCGCAACGCCGGATCGGGCGGTTCCCGCCGGACGGCCGTGCGCCGCAGCAGCGTGCGGACGCGGGCCATCAGCTCGCGCGGGCTGTACGGCTTGGTCAGGTAGTCGTCGGCCCCGAGGTCGAGGCCGAGCAGCAGGTCTTCCTCGGTGGCGCGGGCGGTGAGCATCAGCACGGCGACGTCGGACTCGCCGCGCAGGACACGGCAGACGTCGAGGCCGTCGACCTTCGGCATCATCACGTCGAGCACCAGCAGGTCGGGCCGCTCGCGGCGGGCCTCGTCGAGGGCCGCCCGGCCGTCCGGGGCCAGCACGACGGTGTGCCCTTCGCTCTCGAGGTAGAGGCGGAGGACCTCGGCCTGCTTCTCGTCGTCCTCGGCGACCAGCACACGTGCGCACACGGCGTCGAGGTTAGGCGTCCTGACGCGGTCGCGACCGCATCCTGACCGGATCTTCACACCTCTGGGCACGAGCCAGGTCTTTGTCAAAGTGTTGACCGCGGGCCCGGGCACGGGCAAAGGTCGGATGACGACGGCGGTGGTGATCGGAGGCGCACGTGCGGGTCAGGTTCCTGGCGGCGGTGGTCGCGGTGGCGGTGATCGGGGCGCCCGCGGTCGTTTCGGCGGCGCCGACAACGTTGTCACCCCTGGTGGGCGACCCGGCGGCCTACGTCGACCCGCTGATCGGGACCGGCCGCGGCGGCAGCTCGGTCGGTGAGATCAACAACTTCCCCGGCCCCGCGGCGCCGTTCGGGATGATGCAGTTCTCGCCCGACACCCAGGGTGCGTACGCCGGCTACCAGTACCACTCGGACCAGATCCGAGGTTTCAGCCTCGACCACGCCTCGGTCGGCTGCACCGCCTTCGGCGACGTGCCGATCCTGCCGGTCACCGGCGACGTCGGCAGCGCGCCCTGGGACCGGACCGAGCACTTCGGCCACGACGGCGAACGGGCCGAGCCCGGCTACTACGCCGTGACGCTCGCCGACTCGGGCGTCCGGGCAGAGCTGACCGCGACGACCCGCACCGGGCTGGCCACCTTCGCCTACCCGGCGGGCTCGACGCCGCAGGTGCTGGTCAAGGGCGGCGCCAGCCTCGCCGGGAACTCCCGCGCCGACCTCAAGATCACCGGCGACCGCGAGGTCAGCGGCTCGGCGAGCACCGGCGGCTTCTGCGGCAAACCCAACAAGTACACCGTCTACTACGCCATCACGTTCGACAAGCCGTTCACCGCGCACGGCACCTGGGACGGCTCGACGGTGAAGCCGGGCACCGACAGCGTCGACGCGCCGAAGGCGGGCGCCTACCTGACCTTCGACGGCGAAAGCGTGGTGCACGCGAAGGTATCGATGTCCTACGTCAGCGTCGACGGCGCGAAGGCCAACATGGCCGCGGAGGTGCCCGGCTGGGACTTCGGCGCCGTCCGGAAGGCCACCCGGGACCAGTGGGCCGGCGCGCTGGGCAAGATCCGCGTCGCGGGCCGCGACACCGCGCAGCTCAAGACGTTCTACACCGCGCTGTACCACTCCTTGATGCACCCGAACACCTTCGACGACGTGGACGGCCGGTACATCGGCTTCGACGACCGGGTCCGGACGCTCCCGGGTGGGCACCACCAGTACGCGAACTTCTCCGACTGGGACACCTACCGCTCGCTCGCGCCGTTGCACGCCATGCTCTTCCCGAAGGAAGCCAGCGACATGGCGCAGTCGCTGACGAACGACGCCGTGCAGGGCGGCTGGTGGCCGCGCTGGCCGATGGCGAACGACTACACCGGCCAGATGACCGGCGACAGCTCGGTGGCGCTGATCTCGAACCTGTACGCCTTCGGCGCCCGCGACTTCGACGTCAAGACCGCGCTGAAGTACCTGGTCAAGGGCGCGACTTCGGTGGACACCACGCCAGGCGCGTACCAGGAACGCCGGGGCATCGCCGACTACGTCGCCCGGGGGTACCTGCCGAACAACGACGCCTCGCGCGGCGACCACGCCCGTGTCGGCGCGTCGATCACCTTGGAATGGGCGATCGACGACTTCACCATCGCGCAGTTCGCGCAGGGCATCGGCGACCGTGACGTCGCCCGGGAGTTCACGAAACGCGGCCAGAACTGGCAGAACCTCTTCAACCCGCGGACCGGGTACATCCAGCCGCGCGGGCAGGACGGCCGCTTCCCGGACGGCCCGGCGTACGTGCCGCCGCCGCCCGGCAAGTTCGGCCAGGACGGCTTCGACGAGGGCAACGCCGCGCAGTACACGTGGCTGGTGCCGCAGGACCCGGCCGGCCTGGTGACGGCGATGGGCGGGCCGGCCGCGGCGGCGTCCCGGCTGGACACGTTCTTCCGGAAGCTCAACGTCGGCCCGAACGAGCCGTACATGTGGGCGGGCAACGAGCCCGACTTCGGGGTTCCGTGGCTGTACAACCACGTCGGGCAGCCGTGGAAGACCCAGCAGGTGGTCCGCGAGATCGCGACGACGCTGTTCAGCGCGACCCCGGACGGCGAGCCGGGCAACGACGACCTCGGCGCGCAGTCGTCGTGGTACGTCTGGGCCGCGCTGGGCATCTACCCGGCGACGCCGGGCACGCCGGACCTGGTCGTGCACAGCCCGCTGTTCGAACGCGCCGTGCTCGCCCTGCCGAACGGCCGCACGCTCGACGTCCGCGCGCCCCAGGCACCCGCGACGTACGTCCACGACCTGCGGCTGAACGGGCACGACTGGGACCGGACGTCCCTGCCCGCGGACATCGCGCGCGACGGCGGGCGGCTGGACTTCACGCTCGTGTCCACTCCGGACAAGCGATGGGCGGCGGACAGCGCGCCACCGTCCTATCGCGACAATGAACGGCCGTTCCTGGCCGCGGCGGCCAACCAGGTCGTCGCCCGGCCCGGCGGCACGGGCGAGTTCACGGTCGGTGCGCAGCGGCTCGGCGGCCACGACCGGGTGCTGGAGGTGAGCACGCAGCCGCCGGCCGGGATCACGGTGACCGGCCCGCGGCAGCTCCGGCTCGACGACCGCACCGGCGGCGGGACGGCGCAGCTGAGCGTGGCGGTGGCCGCCGGGACCCCCGAGGGCTACTACCAGGTGCCGGTGACCGTCCGCGGCGGCGGGACGTCGGTGCCCGGCTCGGTGATCGTGCTGGTCGCGCCGGAGAACGGGCTCGCCGCGGCGTATTCGGACGTCGGCATCTCCGACGACGGCGACGCCGGTTCGGCGGACATCGACGGCGCCGGCAACAGCCTCTCGCGGCAGGCACTGGCCGCGGCCGGGCTGACCGGCGGGCAGCAGGCCGGGGCCGCCGGGACGACGTTCACCTGGCCGGCGGCGCCCGCCGGACGCCCGGACAACGTCGTCCCGGCCGGGCAGACGATCCGGCTGAACCCGGCGACGCGCCTGTCGTTCGTCGGCACGGCCACCAACGGCGACCACCGCGCCACCGCGACGGTGACCTTCACCGACGGCACCACCGGCCAGGCGGACCTGTCGTTCGGCGACTGGGTCTACCCGGGCGGCGGCACGGACCCGGTGTTCGGCAACACGCTGGTCGCGCGCACCGGCCACCGCAACCAGCCGGGCGGCCCGGGCGGTGGGGCGTCGATCTTCGCGACGACGCCGTTCGAGGCCCCGGCCGGGAAGGTCATCGCGTCGGTGACCCTGCCGTCCGCCCCCGACCTGCACGTGTTCGCCATCGGCCTGGCATGAGCGGTCGTGAGTGAGAAACGGGGTTCCAACCCTGTTTCTCACTCACGACCGGCATAACGCTTGGATCGCGATTCCCGCGATCCGGTGCGCTTTCCGGCGGCCGCCCGATTCGTGAAGGCGGACACGGAAGAAGTGATTCCCATGAAAGCTGTTCTGATCGCCGCCGTTGTCTTGGCGTGTGCCACCGCTTGCGGAAGGCCCGTGATCGGTGTCCCGGTCGCCGCAGACGGTGTACGTACCGCAGCCGCAGTACGGCGCCCCGGCGGACACGGTGATCGCCTACTACGACGCGATCAACCGCCTTGACTTCGCCACGGCGTGGTCACTGGGCGGCAACCGCATCGCGGGCGGCGGCAGGTAGTACGCCGGCGCTTTCGAACTCGCGGACGGCGCGCACCACGCACTCGGCGGCTGGCATGCGGTGGAACCAGTCCGGCGCCGGTCACACGGGCGACGGCGGCACTGGCGGCCTCCGTCGCGGCAGCGGAGGCGTTCGTCGGTCCGCGCGCCGGACGGTGTGAGGTGCGGCAGGAAAGAGGCGGCTGATCACGGTCGCGGACGAAAGTCGCTTCGAGCGGCGGCCAGGTGCCCAGCAGGTCCAGGAGCTGGTCGGCGAGCGCGGTCGTCCTCGCTCCACCGTGGCCGACAACGGACCGGGCCGGGAGCGGAATCCGCTCCCGGCCCGGTCCGTTGTCAGGTCAAGCTCGAACAGGGTCTCGCATCCGGATCCTTCGCCCCTTGCGGCACCCACCGCACGTTGGCGAACGACGCCTGGAACGCGCCGTCGGTGTAGACCAGGAACGGCGTGTTGATGTGCTCGAAGTCCAGCCCGTTGGCGAAGCAGGACACCGGGATCTTCACCGTCGTCTTCGCGCCGCCCGCCAGGTCGGTGAACAGCTTCGTCGCGTTCACCTCCGAGAAGCACGGGTACACGCAGTGCATGCTGATCACCGTCCGGTTGGCCGGTGCCTGCTGCACGATCGTGTCGAACTCCAGCGCCGCGTCCGCGTTGAGGTAGCCGCGCAGGTCGTTCGTGCCCGCCGGGTTCTGCAGGTAGATCTGGGCGGCGCCGGTGCCGGTCCAGGTCGCCTTCAGCCCGTCGCCCTGGACGTTGACGTCCGTCGGCACGACGTTGATCTCGCTGTGCGCCGCGGTGCCGTCCGGGCCGATCTCGGTGCCGCCCCAGTTCTCCGCCGAGCCGATGAAGCTCTTGTACGGCGGCACGTCGGTGCGGTCGTAGAGCGCGAGGTCCTCGGTCGCGGTCCCGCCGCCGCCGGTCGAGCCGCAGACCGACGGGCCCGGCGTCTCGTCGAGCGGCCCGACCGCGGCGCGCTGCCCGGTCTTGAGGCCGTAGCCGAGCTTGAACAGCGGGTCGTAGTCCGGCGACCACGGGTTGAGCGGCGTCTGGCACGCGCTCTTCGGCCACGAGTAGGACAGCGTGCCCTGGTAGCCGTTGCCGTCCTTGCCCTTGACCATCATGTCCGCGACGCCGCCGCCCTCGGTGCCCGGCAGCCAGGCCGCCACGAACGCGTCGGAGCGGTTGATCTCCTTGTTCATGTACAGCGGGCGGCCGCCGACGTACACGGTGACGACCGGCGTGCCCTTGCCGCTGACCTTGTCCAGCACGGCCAGGTCCTCGGGGTAGAGCTTCGACGCTTCGAGCGTCTTGCGGGTCAGGTCGCCGACGCCCTCGGCGTACGGCGTCTCACCGATGACCGCGATGACCGCGTCGTACCCCTTCGGGTCGGTGTTCCCGGTGGCGTCGAAGGTGACGTTCGCGTCGCCGAGGTCCTGCTTGAGCCCGGCCAGGATCGAGGTGGCGTTCGGGAAGTCGGCGTTGGTGTTGCCGGTGCCCTGCCAGCTCAGCGTCCAGCCGCCGGTCTGGTTCTGGATGTTGTCGGCGCTCTTGCCGACGACCAGGACCTTCGACGACGGCTTGAGCGGCAGCACGTTGCCGTTGTTCTTGAGCAGCGTCTGCGACTCGCGGACCGCGTCGCGGGCCAGCCAGTTGTCCTTCAGCGCCTCGTCGGAGTTGGCGTAGGAGCGGTCGGAGGGCTTCTGCGACTCGAAGAGGCCGTCGCGCAGCTTGACGCGCAGGATGCGGGTGACGGCGTCGTCGATGCGGGACATCGGGATCTGGCCGCCGCGCACCTGGGCGACGGTGTTGGTGATGAACGCCTTCCAGTCGTTCGGCACCATCACCATGTCGATACCGGCGTTGATCGCCTGCGGGCACGAGGAGTTCGTGCAGCCGGGGACCTGGCCGATGGCGTTCCAGTCGGACACGAGCAGGCCGTCGAAGCCGATCTTGCCCTTGAGGATCTGGTTGAGCGCCTTGTCGCTGCCGGTGAGCTTGCCCTCGTTGATGCCGAGGTCGGGGTTGGTCCAGCTGTTGAACGACACCATGATGGTCTGGGCGCCGGCGGCGATCGCGCCGTAGTAGCCCTGGCCGTGGATGTTGATCATGTCGGCCTCGGACGACGGGTTGACGCCCTGGTCCTGGCCCTTGAGCGTGCCGCCGTCGCCGATGAAGTGCTTGGCGGTGGCGATGACGCCGTTGTAGCCGATGCGCTTGGTGGCGCCGTCCTGGAGACCGTTGATGGCCTCGAAACCGTACGCGCGGGTGATGCGCGGGTCCTCGGAGAAGCCTTCGTAGGTGCGGCCCCAGCGGTCGTCCTGGACGACGGCCAGCGTCGGGGAGAAGGCCCAGTCCTGGCCGGTGGCGCGGATCTGCCGGGCGGTGGCGCCGGCGACGTCGCGCACCAGGCACGGGTCGTGCGCGGCGCCGAGGCCGATGTTGTGCGGGAAGAGGGTCGCGCCGTAGACGTTGTTGTTGCCGTGGACGGCGTCGATGCCCCAGATGACGGGGATCTTGGTCCGGCTGGTCTTGGAGGCGTTCCAGTAGGCGTCGGCGAGGTTCAGCCAGTCCTGCTGGGTGGCGTGCTTGTTGGCGCCGGGCCACGAGCCGCCGCCGTTGAGGACCGAGCCGATGGCGTACTGGCGGACCTCGTCGGGCGTGATGGCGGCGATCTCGGGCTGGGTCATCTGCCCGACTTTTTCCTCGAGCGTCATGCCCTGGACGATCCGGGCGATCCGCGCTTCGTCGTCGCCCTTGCCCTTGAACCGGCTGTCGACCTTCGGCCAGTCGGCGAGGGTCGGCAGGCTCTTTTCGATCTTGGCGCAGCCGTCCTTGTCCTTGGCGGGCTGGCCGATGACGGGCTGTTGCGCCTCGGCTTGGGCGGGGGTGGCGTGCACGCCGGCGCCCAGCAGGCTCAGGCTCATCAGCGTGACGAGCGAACTTCGGCGCGCACGGGACCACGCGCGGGATCTTCTGGCCATGGTCTGGTCCATTCTGCGATGAACGGCGGACCGGCTGATCCTCATCGGCCGCGCGGGCGGCGTCAATAGGCTGGAGGGTAGTTATTTCTCGACATAAAATAAGAGTCGTCCGGGGACCGGGCCACGTGGTGTCCTGCCTATCCGGTGGGGGATGGGTGGGTCAAGGTGCTCGGGGGCAGGGGTTTTGCCCGGTAGTTCGGCGGGGCGGGGGACGTGGTCGTCGGCTACGCCGACCGGGCGAATTGCCGGAGAGAGCCGCGGACCCTGCGATCCTGGGCTCATGGCGGATGGTCTTGGGGGAAACCGGCTGCTGTCGAACCGGACGATCGCCGTCGTGGCGGTCGTGCTGATCGTCGTTGTCGCGGCGGCGTGCTGGGTGTTGCTGTCGCTCTACGGCCAGGGAACCGACGCGGACAAGGCGCGGCTCGAAAGCGTCCGGACGGTCGGCACGATCGTGCTAGGCGCGGGAGGGTTCATCGCGTTGCTGCTGGCCGCCAGGAGGCAACAGACCGCGGAGCGCGATGTGGCGACAAAGCGTCACGACCTCCTGCTGCGCGAGCAGGCGAACGAAGACGCTCGTCACGACGCGGCGGAACGGCGCATCACCGATCTGTACCTCAAAGCCGTCGAACAACTGGGGGCCGAGAAGGCGCCAGTCCGGCTGGCTGGGCTTTACGCACTGGAACGGCTGGCGCAGGACAACCCCGCCCATCGGCAGACCATCGTCAACGTGGTCAGCGCCTACCTGCGGATGCCGTACGAGCCGCTCCCGGACGCCGCCGAGGGCGACGACCGACGTGCCTGTCTGGAGGAGCGAGAGGTGCGGATGACCGCTCAGCAGATCCTCACCGATCACCTCTCCCCGGCCGGCGCCGACCGGGACCGGTTCTGGGCCGACCTCGACGTGGACCTGGGTGGTGCCGTGCTGATCGACCTCAAGCTCCACGACTGTTCGTTGCGCAACGCGAACTTCACCCGCGCCCGGTTCATCGGGCAGACCTCGCTGCTCGGCGTCCGGTTCCGGGGAAGCACTCGCTTCGTCGACGCGGTTTTCGAGGGGGAAGCCTGGTTCGCGGAGGCCGAGTTCTCGGACAGCACTCGCTTCGACGGCGTGAAGTTCCTTGCGGACGCAAGATTCGACGAGGCCTCCTTCGTCGGCGCGACGGTCTTCCGCCGTGCCCGTTTCGACGGCGACGCGCGGTTCGAGAAGACGGAGTTCGCCGGGAAGGTCATCTTCAGCGAGGCCGTCTTCGCAGGTGGGGCCGACTTCGCCAGGGCCGGCTTCGCGGACGAGGCGTACCTCCCCGGCGTGGACTTCGGGCGCGATGCCCGGTTCGTCGAGGTGACCTTCGCGCGCGACGGGTGGTTCATCGACGTCCGGTTCAACGGGAACACCGACTTCCGGGGCGTGGTGTTCAGCGAGGACGTCAGGTTCGCCGGCTGCACGCTGGACGGCACTCCCTACACGCCGCCGGAGTGGAAGCCGCAGCCGGAGTACGACGGCTTCGGCTGATCCTCCCTCAGCCCAGCACCGAACCCGGCAGTTCCTCGAAGATCAACCACGTCCGCGTCGACCGCACGCCCTCCAGTGCCTGCAGCCGCTCCAAGACCACGTCGCGCAGTGTCTGGTTGTCCGGGGTGCGGACCAGCAGCAAGATGTCGAAGTCCCCGCCCACCAGGGCCACGTGGTCCACGTACGGGATCTCGTGCAGGTCCGTCGCCATCGTGCGCCAGGATGTCTGCTCCACCGTCACCATGATGTACGCCGACGTTCCCAGGCCCGCTCGGCGCGGGTCGATCCGGGCGCCGAAGCCCGTGATCACTCCCTCCGCCAGCAAACGCTCCAAGCGCGCGTACGCGTTCGTGCGCGAGATGTGCAACCTCTCCGCCAGGGCCCGTACCGCCAGGCGGCCGTCCGCTGACAGCTCTGCCAGCATCGCGCGGTCGACCTCGTCCAGCGCCGGGGCCGTTCGTCCCGGCAGGGCGCCGTGCGCCAGGACACCTTTGGACGTTTGGTCCGGCAGTGGCGCCGCTGGAGACCGTTTGTCGCTCATTTCGCCGAGCCCTTGAACACAACACCGCCGCGAACCACCATCTCAGCATCATATGTCTGCGAGAGGTGGTGTGCGTCATGGCCACGGAGACCCTGTTGCCGTCCGCGACCCCGGTGCGGTTCGTCGCCGAGGACGGGAGCCGCGTCGACCAGCACGGCGGGTACGGCGAACCCGCCGGTGACCGGCTCAAGGAGGCCTACCGGCTGATGGTCCTCGGCCGCCGGTTCGACGTCCAGGCCACCGCGCTCACCAAGCAGGGCCGCCTCGCCGTCTACCCCTCCAGCGCCGGCCAGGAAGCCTGCCAGGTCGCCGCCGCGCTGGCCCTCACCGCCAACGACTGGTTGTTCCCCACCTACCGCGACTCCGTCGCTCTCGTCGCGCGCGGCCTGAGGCCCGGCGAAGTCCTGACGCTGCTTCGCGGCGACGCGCACTGCGGCTACAACCCCACCGAGACGCGCGTTGCGCCCCAATGCACTCCGCTCGCGACGCAGACTCTCCACGCTGCCGGCCTCGCGCACGCGATGCAGCGACGCGGCGAAGACGCCGTCGCGCTCGCGCTCATCGGAGACGGCGCCACCAGCGAAGGCGACTTCCACGAGGCGCTCAACTTCGCGGCCGTCTTCAAGGCGCCCGTGGTGTTCTTCGTGCAGAACAACCGCTACGCGATCTCTGTGCCCTTCGAGAAGCAGAGCGCCGCGCCTGCGTTGTCGTACAAGGGAATCGGCTACGGCATGCGCTCCGAGCAGGTTGACGGCAACGACGCCGTCGCGGTCCTCGCCGTCCTCGACGACGCGGTGAAGCACGCGCGCGAAGGCCGCGGGCCGGTTCTCGTCGAGGCTCACACCTACCGCATCGACGCCCACACCAACGCCGACGACGCCACCCGCTACCGCGACGCCGAAGAAGTCGCGAAGTGGCGCGAAGCGGACCCGCTGCGAAGGCTCGAGACGTACCTGAAGAGCCGCAACGCGCTCGAAGAGCACGAAATCGAGCTGTGCCACGCCGAAGCCGAGGAGTTCGCCCAGTCCGTCCGCGACACCCTCAACGCCGAGCCCGAGCTGGACCCCCTGTCGCTGTTCGACCACGTCTACGCCGAGCCGACCCGCCACCTGCGAGCCCAGCGGGCCGCCCTCGCCGCCGAACTGGAGGCCTGATGACGACCACGATGGCGCAGGCGCTCAACGCCGCCCTGCGGGACGCGATCAAGGACGACGACCGCGTGCTCGTGTTCGGCGAGGACGTCGGCACGCTCGGCGGCGTCTTCCGGGTCACCGACGGCATCACCGCCGACTTCGGCGAGGACCGCTGCTTCGACACGCCACTGGCGGAGTCCGGCATCGTCGGGTTCGCCGTCGGCATGGCGATGGGCGGGTTCCGGCCGGTCGTCGAGATGCAGTTCGACGCCTTCGCCTACCCGGCGTTCGAGCAGATCACCTCGCACGTGGCGAAACTGCGCAACCGCACCCGCGGTGCGCTGTCGCTGCCGATGGTGATCCGCATCCCCTACGCCGGCGGCATCGGCGGCGTCGAGCACCACTGCGACTCCAGCGAGGTCTACTACACGCACACGCCGGGCCTGCGCGTCGTCACGCCGGGCACCGCGCAGGACGCCTACGACCTGCTGCGCGACGCCATCGACTCACCGGACCCGGTGGTCTTCCTCGAGCCGAAGTGCCGGTACTGGTCGGCCGAGGACGTCACCTTCACGCGGCAGAACGCCGCTTTCGACAAGGCCGTGGTCCGCCGGCCCGGCAAGGACGTCACGCTCATCGCGTACGGCCCGATGGTCGCCACCGCCATGGAAACGGCGGAAGCCGCGCGGGAAGAGGGCTGGGACGTCGAGGTGGTCGACCTGCGCTCGCTGAGCCCGTTCGACGACGAGACCGTGACGGCGTCCGTGCGCCGCACCGGGCGGGCCGTCGTCGTGCACGAGGCCGCCGGCTTCGGCGGGTACGGCGCCGAGGTCGCCGCCCGCGTCACCGAGCAGTGCTTCCACCAGCTGCACGCGCCGGTGCTGCGGGTGACCGGGCTCGACATCCCGTACCCGGCGCCGAAGCTGGAGCGCCACATGCTGCCTGACGTCGACCGGATCCTCGACACGATCTCCCGCCTGCAGTGGGACGACACGCCGGTGGTGGCCGGTGCCTGACTTCCTGCTGCCCGACCTCGGCGAAGGCCTGACCGAGGCGGCGATCGTGGACTGGCGCGTCAAGGTCGGCGACACGGTCGAAGTCGACCAGGTCGTCGTCGAGGTCGAGACGGCGAAGGCCGCCGTCGAGGTGCCGGTGCCGTTCGCCGGCGTGGTGTCGGCGCTGCACGGCGAGCCGGGGCAGTTGCTGCCGGTCGGCGCGCCGCTGCTCACCGTCGGCGGCTTCGCCGAGCCCGGCGTGACGACGTCTTCCGGCAGCGGCAACGTCCTCATCGGCTACGGCACCGCGCCCGCGACCCGGCGCAAGCGCGCCCGGCGCCCCGCGAACACCACGGCCCCGGCGCGTCCCCGGCCGCAGCGGCCCGGCGTGATCTCGCCGTTCGTCCGGAAGCTGGCCGCCGACAACGGGATCGACCTGGCGGAGGTCACCGGCACCGGGCCGGACGGGATCATCCGCCGCGCCGACGTCGAGGCGCTGCTGGCGAAACCGGCGGCCGGGCGGCGGATCCCGCTCACCGGCGTCCGGAAGGCCGTCGCGGACAAGCTCACCACGTCCCGGCGCGAGATCCCCGAGGCCACGGTCTGGGTCGACGTCGACGCGACCGAGCTGGTCGCCGCGCGGGCGTCGCTGAACGCGAAGCAGCCGGACCGGCCGGTGAGCCTGCTCGGGCTGATCGCGCGGTTCGCCGTCGCGGGCTTGAAGAAGTACCCCGAACTGAACTCGCGCGTCGAGGGCGGCGAGATCGTCCTGCTCGACGCGATCCACCTCGGGTTCGCCGCGCAGACCGCCCGCGGGCTGGTCGTGCCGGTGGTGAAGGACGCCGGGGAGCTGTCCACCCGCGACCTGTCGGCGGCGATCGGCGAGCGCGCCCGCGGCGCGCGGGAAGGCAGGCTGGCGCCCGCGGATCTCACCGGCGGCACGTTCACCGTGAACAACTACGGCGTGTTCGGCGTGGACGGCTCGGCCGCGATCATCAACCACCCCGAGGCCGCGATCCTCGGCATCGGCCGGATCATCGACCGGCCGTGGGTGGTCGGCGGCGCCTTGGCGGCGCGGAAGGTGTGCGAGCTGACGCTGGCGTTCGACCACCGCGTCTGCGACGGCGGGACCGCGGGCGGGTTCCTGCGGTTCGTCGCGGACTGCGTCGAGTCGCCGGTCACCGCCCTCGGTGATTTGTAGACGCACCGGCCGCCTTGGCCGGTCGTTCCGGTCCTGGCACTTACAGTGTTCGCGTGACGACTCCGGCCCAGCACGACCGCGACCTGGCGGAGGGGCGCGTCGCCCGGCTCAAGCAGGACCTGCGGGACGGGCTGGCGACCCCGCCCGCCGACGCCGGGGAGATGGACCGCCTCGTCGCGGCGGCCCACCGGCTGCTCGACGCCGAGCTGGCGTTCGACGAGGCGAAGCGCCGGCTCGCCGATGCCGAGCTGGAGGCCCGGCACGCGGCGACGCAGCGCGCGGTCGTGTACTTCGCGGCCGCGCCGGTGCTGGTGCCGCTGGTCGCCGGGGCGCTGGTGCTGTTCGAGGTGCTCTCGCCGGTCTGGCTGCTCGCGCTCGTCCCGCTGTTCGCCGCTGGCCTGTGGCTCGGCTTCGGGCCGGTGCGGCGGGCCGGCGCCGTCATCCGCGAGCGGACGCGGGCGGCGTGGGCGGGCAGCGGCACGGCCGGGTGCCTGGCACTGGCGCTGTTCCCGTGGCCGGGGTCGGTCGTCGGCACGATCCTGACGGCGGCCGGGATCGCGGGCACGGGCGCGCTGCTGTGGCGGGAAAGCCGGATCCCGTGAGCCACGGCTACGCGACCTACGGCGACGATCCCGAGTTCGACGACGGCGGCTACCCGGAGCCGGTCGACCCGACGCGGCGTGACCTCGACGAGCTGTTCGCGGCGGTCGACGGGCTGCGGACCGCCGTCGAGGAGGCCGACGACCGCGACCGCGGGCTGCGGCTGGAGTTCGCCGATCTGGCCGATCGGCTGGAGCGCGGCGAGGCCCAGCGCGGGCAGGACCGGATTGACCGGCTCGGCCGGCAGCTGGAGCGGCTGCAGCAGCAGGTCCAGGCGCTGGAGCGCGCGGTGCGCGTGGCCGACGGCGTGCCACGGGCCGATCTCGACGACGTCGGCGCGGAGACGCGGGCGCTCGCGGCCCAGGCGGCGCGCTGGGACGACCTGCACAAGGAGCTGGTCACGAAGGAGCAGCGGGCCAGGTACGAAGAGGAGATCACGCGGCTCGATTCGGTGCGCGCGGCTCTTGCCCGGTGCGACGCCGACCTGCTGGCGGTCATCGCGGTCCTGGCGTCGACCGACCGCGGCTCCCGCGCCCGCGGGGACGCGGAGTCGTCGCTGCGCGCGTTGTCGACCCGGCGCCGGACGCTGCTCGACGAGGAGATCCCGGCGGCGGTGGAAGCGGCGGAGCAGGCGCGGCTGGCGTTGCGCGAAGCGGACGCGGTCGAGGCGCGGGTGCTGCCGCAGCTGGAACGGGCGGAACGCGCGTGGCACGACCTGCAGGTGCGGCTGCGGACCCGGATCACCGACGCACTGGGCTCGAACGCGCTGCTGCCGGCGTGGTTCGGCAACGCGCTGGGAGTGGCCCCGCCGTCGGGCACCTCGGGCGACGCGTGGATCCGCACGGCGGCGTCGGTGCTGGCCTACCGGGTGACGTTCGGGATCACGGACCCGGCGCTGCCGCTGGGCGCGCCGGCCCCGGAGGACGCGGACCCGGCAGGCGTTCCGGAGCGCCGCTGGACCTGGCGGGCCCGCCTGGAGTCGGACCTGGACGACCTGGCGCTTTAGCCTCGGTGCAAGTGGTCGTGACTGTGAAACAGGGCCGGAACGCTGTTTCTCACTCACGACCGGCGCGGAGGGCGGACTCGAGCCGGCGGTGCAGTTCGCCGGGGCGGGTGCGGCCGGGGTTGCCGGGTGGGAAGCGCCGCAGGAGGCCGGACACCTCCGGTGGCGCCTGGGCGACCGCCCAGCGGATCTCCGCCTCCGCGTCACCGCCCGCCAGCTCGCGCGCCAACGCCGCCTGCTGGGCCGGGCCCACGATGTGCTTGACCTGGTGCGGCGACTCGATCGGGTGGAGATACGCCGCACCGGCCGCGCCCACCGCCGCCCGCGCGGCCGCCGACGCGGCCGGGTCCTGCGCCGAGCCGGCTGCCTTCAGCGCCGCCCAGGCCGCCGTCCGCAGCACCTTCGTGCGCGGCCCGCCGGACGCGAACGCCCGTGCGGCCGCGACCGCGTCCCGTGGACGAGGATCGCCGGGTACCCGGGCTTCGTACAGCGGCAGGACCCGGGCCGCGCAGTCGGCGGCCCAGCCCGTCAGGACGCGCAGTTCGTCTTCGGCCAGCTCCATGTGGGTGAAGCGTATCGTTGAACCGCCGGTTGAGGCTTTCAGACGACGGCGGTGCGCCGCAGGGCCTGCCGGCGCAGGCGGTTGAACAGCTTCGCGTTGTTCAACGCGAACACGCCCACCGTCTCCCCGCCGCGCTGGAACGTCGCCACGAACGAGGAGTCCGACGGGCCGCCGTCGACGAACGACAGCACGTCGTCCGGCCGCGGGTGACCCGCGAGCTGCAACGTCCCCGCGTACTGGTCCGACCAGACGTACCCGCTGGGCGTGTACGTGCGCGTAGTCCGGCCCGCCAGCAGGTTCGCCACCGCGACCGGGGCCTGCTCCGACGCGTTCGTCCAGTGCTCGTGCCGCCGTCCCGCCCCGTCGGCGTGGTACCGCGCCACGTCGCCCACCGCCACGACCTGCGGCAGGTCCGTGACGAGCCCGGCGTCGGTGTGGACGCCGTCGCCGACCTTCAAACCCGAGCCGGCCAGCCAGTCCGTCATCGGTGTCATGCCGACGCCCGCGACGACCACGTCGGCCGGGACGAGGGAACCGTCGGCCAGGTGCACCCCGGCGGCGTCCACGCCCGCGACCGACACCCCGCAGCGCAGGTCCGTTCCGTGGTCGGCGTGCAGCCGGGCGCAGACCGCCGCCAGTTCCGGGCCCAGCACCGGGGCCAGCGGGGCGGGCAGCGCCTCCAGCACCGTGACGTCGAGCCCCAGCGAGCGGCACGTCGAGGCCACCTCCGCGCCGATGAACCCGGCCCCGACGATCGCCACGCGGACTCCGGGCACCAGGGCGGCGCGCAGCGCCAGCGCGTCGTCGACCGTCCGCAGCGTGTGGACGCCTTCGGCACCCGGCAGCGTGCGCGCCCGGCCGCCGGTGGCGATGACGACGCCGTCCGCGTGCACCGAGCCGCCGTCCGAGAGGACGACCCGCCGGTTGGCCGGCTCCAGCGCCGTGGCGCGCACGCCGAGCCGGAAGTCCAGTGCCAGCGACGCCAGGTCGCCCGCGTCGAGCAGGTCCAGCGACTCACGCGAAGCCGTCCCGGCGAGAAAGCCCTTCGACAGCGGCGGCCGGTCGTAGGGCAGGTGCGCTTCGGAGCCGATCAGCACGATGCCGCCGTCGTAGCCCTGCGCCCGCAGCTCCTGCGCCGCGCGAACCCCGGCGAGCGACGCGCCGACGATCGCGACCCGCTTCACGCGGCGTCCTCGCCGGCCGTGGCCTCGATGTAGATCACGCCGTCGTCGACGACGACGGGGTACGTGCGCACCGGGTCCTTCGCCGGCAGGCACGTCGGCATGCCGGTGCGCAGGTCGAACAGCGCGGCGTGCAGCGGGCACTCGACGAAGCAGCCTTCGAGCCAGCCGTCGGCCAGGGAAGCGTCCTGGTGGGTGCACGTGTCACCGATGGCGTACAGCTCGCCGTCCTCGGTGTGGAACACCGCGATCGCGGGCGGCCCGGGGACGCGGACGGACTCACCGGGGGGCAGCTCGTCCACCGTGCACGCGCGAATCATGACGCCTCCGGGATAAAAGTTGCGCATTGGGGAACATCGACTGCGATACGCAACAAGTCTGAGTCCGGTGCCGACCTCAGTCAAGGGGATACGCGCGGGTAGTTTCCGTTGCCGCACAACGGAGAAACCGGACACGCCGGAGAGCCCGTGCCGGGGATGGTGGCACGGGCGCTCCGGCGTGGCGGCTCACTTCGCGGCGGTGGGGTCCCCGTGCCGGTAGAACGGCAGCTTGATCGGCGCCAGCGGGGTGTTGCCGAGGATCAGGTCGGCGGCCTTCTCGGCGGTCATCATCACCGGCGCGTAGATGTTGCCGTTGGTGATGTAGGGCATGACCGACGCGTCGACCACGCGCAGGCCCTCGGTGCCGTGCACCCGCATGGTCTGCGGGTCGACGACGGACTTCTCGTCCACGCCCATCCTGGCGGTGCACGACGGGTGCAGCGCGGTCTCGGCGTCCTTGGCGACCCAGTCGAGGATCTCCTCGTCGGTCTCCACGCGAGGTCCCGGCGAGATCTCCCCGCCGTTGTAGGGGTCCAGGGCCGACTGGTTGAGGATCTTCCGCGCCACCCGCACCGCTTCGACCCATTCGCGGCGGTCGTTCTCGGTCGAGAGGTAGTTGAACTTGATCGCCGGGTGCTGCCGCGGGTCGGTCGAGGTGATCTTCACCGAGCCGCGCGTGTCGGCGTACATCGGGCCGACGTGCACCTGGTAGCCGTGCCCTTCCGTGGGTGCCGAGCCGTCGTAGCGGATCGCCACCGGCAGGAAGTGGAACATCAGGTTCGGGTACTTCACCTCGTCGTTGGACCGGACGAACCCGCCGCCCTCGAAGTGGTTGGTGGCGGCGGGCCCGGACCGCAGGAACAGCCACTGCGCGCCGATCCAGGGCCGCTTCCACTTCGCCAGCGACGGCTGCATCGACACCGGTTGCTGGCAGGCGTACTGGATGTACACCTCCAGGTGGTCCTGCAGGTTCTCGCCGACGCCCGGCAGGTCCTTGACGACGTCGATGCCGAGCTTCTCCAGCTCGGCCGCGTTGCCGACGCCGGACAGCTGCAGCAGCTGCGGGGTGTTGATGGCGCCGCCGCAGAGGATGATCTCCTTGCCGTACACCTCCTCCGGCACCTTACGGCCCTGCGCGTACTCGACGCCGACCGCGCGGGTGCCGTCGAACAGGATCTGCGACACGAACGCGTGCGTTTTCACGGTCAGGTTGGGCCGGTGCAGGACCGGGTGCAGGTACGCGCGTGCGGCCGAGAGCCGCCGCCCGTTGCGGACGTTCCGGTCGAACGGCGCGAACCCTTCCTGCCGGTAGCCGTTGACGTCGTCGGTGCGCGGGTAGCCCGCCTGCTCGGCCGCGTCGAAGAAGGCCTGGAACAGCGGGTTCGACGCGGGGCCGCGCTCCAGCTCCAGCGGGCCGTCGTGGCCGCGCCACTTGCCGTCGGGCGGGTCGGCGAGGCAGTTTTCCATGCGCTGGAAGTACGGCAGGCAGTGCGCGTAGTCCCAAGTGGACATCCCGGGGTCGGCGCCCCAGCGTTCGTAGTCCATCGGGTTGCCGCGCTGGAAGATCATCCCGTTGATGCTCGACGACCCGCCGAGCACCTTGCCGCGCGCGTGGTAGACGCGACGGCGGTTCATGAACGGCTCGGGTTCGCTGCGGTAGCCCCAGTCGTAGAACTTCGACCCGATCGGGAACGTCAGCGCGGCCGGCATGTGGATGAAGACGTCCCACTTGTAGTCCGACCGGCCCGCTTCCAGGACGAGGACCTTGTTCGCCGGGTCGGCCGAGAGCCGGTTCGCCAGCGCGCAGCCCGCCGAGCCACCGCCGACGATGACGAAGTCGTAGGTTTCGGAACTCATCGCGTCCTCCTCAGCCCGGCAGGGAATCCGGGGCGTTGTCGGGCATGTGCTCGGGGCTCGTGTGCGCCGAACCCCACGTGCGCCGCCGGACGTACAGCATCGTCGCGCCGACGGCCGCGATCAGCCCGGTGACGATCAGGGCGCCCCACTGGAAGTACCAGTGGTCTGCGCCGTAGACCTCGGCGCGCGGCCAGATCAGGTTGATCGTCATGGCGGCGCCGTAGAGCACCGCGACCAGGTTCACCAGCGTGCCCCAGCGGCCCAGCTTGAAGTACGGGCCGTGCTCCGGGCGCGGCCAGTGCCCGCGCAGGCGGCGCACCAGCATCGGCCCGGTGACCATCAGGTACGGGATGTAGAACAGGATGATCGCGGTCGAGGTCAGGATGAAGAACGCCCGCTGGTTGCCGAGGTTGATCAGCAGCACCACGATCGTCAGGCCGCCGGTGAGCAGGGCCGGCAGCACCGGCGTCTTCGACCGCGGCGACACCTTCGCCATCGCGCGGCTGAACGGCAGGCGGCCGTCGCGGGCCATCGCCCAGGTCATCCGGATCGCCGCGGTCTGCACGGCGAGGCAGCAGACGGTGATCGCGATCGCCGAGCAGATCAGGAACGCGTCGCCGAGCCCCTCGCCGAGGGTGCTCTTCAGCAAGTACGGCATGCCGGACGTGCTCAGCTCCTGAGCGTCCAGGTTGCCGACGGCCATCATGCCGAACAGCATGATCAGCCCGCCGACGACGAACGCCGCGGTCAGCGCCCGCAGGATCGCCCGCGGGGCGTGCCGGCGCGGCTGGGTGGTCTCCTCGGCCAGTGAACCCGCGGTGTCGAAGCCGTAGAAGACGTACGCGCTCATCAGCGACGCGACCAGGAACGCGCCGAGGTAGCCCCACGACTGGCCGTTGCCCGTGCCGTGGGTGTCGAAGACGAGGCCGGGGCCGCGCTTGATGTGGATCGCCAGCGCGATCACGAGCAGGATGCTGGCGCCCAGCTCGACCGCGACCCCGAAGTTGTTGATCTTGGCCATCAGCTTGACGCCGATGATGTTGACGATCGTGGCGAACACGACCAGCACCAGCGCGAGGATGATGGCGTTCTGCGCCCCGCCGGGGGTCGACGTCAGGCCCGCGTCGGAGTCGCTGCCGACGATCTGGAACGCCGTCGACACCTGCGGCAGGATGATCTGGTAGGCGACCGCGACGGCCGCCGCGGTGACGATCGCGCCGATGATCATGATCCAGCCGGCCAGCCACGACGTCACCGGCTTCGCGATCTGCTTGGCCCACTGGTAGACCGAACCGGCGAGCGGGAACTGCCCGGCCAGCTCGGCGAAGCAGAGCGCGACGGCGAACTGGCCGATGAAGACCAGCGGCCACGTCCAGATGAAGGCCGGGCCCCCCGACCCGAAGCCGAAGAAGAAGAGCTGGAACACGCCGGTCAGGATCGAGATGTAGCTGAACCCGGCGGCGAAGCTGGAGAACGACCCGAGCGAACGCTCGAGTTCCTGGCGGTAGCCGAACTTTTCCAGTTCGGAGGAGTCGTCGGCAGCAGGCCCCCCGCCCGCCGGTATTTCCTGAGTGGTCATCGCGTGCGTCCTCACGTGGTGGGGGAAGGGAGCTTGTCAGTGAAGCTGGTCCAGCCGTCGCCCGCCGCGTGACATTCGCGAAGACCGGCGGCGGGCTGACCGGAACGAGCTTCAGCCCTTGAACCAGTGCTGCGGAACGGGATCGATGTTCTGGTAGACGTGCTTGCTTTCCTGGTACTCCGCGAGCCCGGACGGTCCCAGCTCGCGGCCGATGCCGGACCGGCCGAACCCGCCCCACTCCGCCTGCGGCAGGTAGGGGTGGTAGTCGTTGATCCACACGGTGCCGTGGCGCAGGGCCCCGGCGACCCGCTGGGCGCGGGACGCGTCCGACGTCCACACGGCCCCGGCGAGCCCGTACTCGGTGTCGTTGGCCAACCTGATCGCGTCGGCCTCGTCGGTGAAGCGTTCCACGGTGACGACCGGGCCGAAGACCTCTTCCCGGACGACCGCCATGTCCCTCGTGCAGCCGGAAAACACGGTTGGCCGCAGGAAGAAACCGCTTTCGTACTCGGGCCCGTCCGGGCGCTTGCCGCCGGCGCGGAGCGTGGCGCCCTCCGCGAGAGCGCTTTCGATGTAGCTCTCGACCTTGGCACGGTGCTGCGCGGAGACGAGCGGGCCCGTCTCGGTCGCGGGGTCGAGGCCGTTGCCGACGCGGATCCGGTCGGCGCGCGCGGCGAGGTCCGCGACGAACCGGTCGTGGATGCCGTCCTGGACGATCAGCCGCGCGCCCGCCGAGCAGACCTGTCCCGAGTGGACGAACGCGGCCATCAGCGCGTAGTCGAGCGCCGTGTCGTAGTCGGCGTCGTCGAACACCACGTTCGGGTTCTTGCCGCCGAGTTCGAGGGCCACCCGGCGGACACCCTTCGCCGCCGCCGTCATGATCTTCTCGCCGGTCGCGTAACCGCCGGTGAAGGAGACCAGGTCGACGCCCGGGTGCTCGACCATCGCCGCACCGACCCGCCCGTCGCCGAGCAGGAGGTTGACGACGCCGTCCGGCGCGCCGGCCTCTTCCAGCAGGGCGACGAGCTTGATCGTGGTCAGCGGCGTGACTTCGCTCGGCTTGAGCACGACGGTGTTGCCCGCGGCCAGCGCGGGCGCGACCTTCCACGACATCTGCAGCAGCGGGTAGTTCCACGGCGCGATCAGCGCGCAGACGCCGACCGGCTCGTGCACGATCCGGCTGACGACGGTCGCGCTGCCCGCGTCGACCAGGCGGCCGGCGTCCTTGTCGGCGAGGTCGGCGTAGTAGCGGAAGACGTTCGTCACGTCGTCGACGTCGATGCGGCCTTCGTCCAGCGTCTTGCCGGTGTCGAGGGTCTCGGTGCGGGCCAGCTCCTCGCGGTCGCGGACCAGGAGGCCGGCCACCTTGCGCAGCAGCCCGGCGCGTCCGGCGGCGGTCGTGCGGCGCCACGGGCCTTCGTCGAAGGCCCGGCGGGCGGCTCTGACGGCCGCTTCGACCTCCTCGCGGCCCGCCTCGGCGACCGTCGCGATGACTTCGCCGGTGGCGGGATTCAGCACGTCGGAGCTGGTTCCGCCGGCTGCGTCGGTCCAGATCCCGTCGATGTGGAGGTCCTTCACTCGCCGCCCCTTCCCGGATCGGTAGTGGCTGCTCGGCGCGTTGAGTGCGTACATTTGTACGCGAATCATGTACAGATGTCCACAAGGGGGATAGATGGCGAAGAGCGAACCCGGCGCGACGCGGCGCCGTGGCCCGAACGACCCCGAGCGGCGGGCGCGGATCGCCAAGGCGGCGATCGAAGTGGTCGCCCAGCGGGGCATCGACGGGCTCACCCACCGCGCGGTCGCCGCGGCGGCGGGGGTCCCGCTCGGCTCGACGACCTACCACTTCGCGACCCTCGACGACCTGCTGGAAGTCGCGCTGCACGAGGCCGCCGAGCGGAACGTCCACGCGCTGAAGGAGTGGGAGGCCGCGCTCCCGCCGGACGCCGACTTCGCCGCGGCGCTCGCCGACCTGGTGATGGGCTACATCAGCGAGCAGTACCGGGACACCGTCGTCGAGTACGACCTGTACGTCGCGGCCCTGCACCGCCCCCGGCTGCGCAAGGCGAGCGCGGCGTGGGACGAGGCGCTGACCGAGCTGTACGGCCTGCGCACGGACCCGCTCACCGGCCGGCTCCTGGCGGGCCTGTTCTGCGGGCTGCTCATGCAGGCGGCCCTGGCTGATCCCCGCCCGACCCGGGCGGAGATCGAAACACTGTTCCGGCGGGCGATCGACGGCCCGGCGGCGTGAATCCCGTGTGGTCACGGAAAAAGGCGGGTTGACAGGCGGTCGGGACGGCAGTCACTCTGTTCCGGAGTGAGCAACATGACGCGTTCTGCGCAACTACTCCCGTCCTGATCCGCGGAGAGGACCACGCCGGTGACCACAACCGATCTGCCGCCGAGCCTGCTCGCCACGCTGCCCGGCTCCGCCTACACCGATCCGGCGGTCTTCGCGCTGGAGCAGGCGAAGATCTTCGAGGCCGACTGGTTCTGCGCCGTGCGCAGCGCCGACCTGGCGGCGCCCGGTTCGTACGAAACCGTCCAGATCGGCAAGGAAAGCGTCCTCGTCGCGCGCGGCCGGGACGGGCGGCTCAACGCCTTCCTCAACGTCTGCCGCCACCGCGGCGCGCGGCTGTGCACTGCCGAAACCGGTACCGTGAAGCGGGCGTTCCAGTGCCCGTACCACGCCTGGACGTACGGGCTCGACGGCAAGCTCGTCGCCGCGCCCAACCTCACCGGCATGCCGGACATCGACCGCGTCGAGTTCGGCCTCACCCGGCTGCACCTGCGTGAGTGGCTCGGGTACGCCTGGGTCTGCCTGGCCGGTGAGCCGCCGTCGTTCGAAGACACCGTGATCGGCGCGGTCACCGAACGCCTCGGCGGGCCGGGCGAGATCGACGCCTACGGCATCGACGGCCTCGCGCTCGGCAAGCGCATCGAGTACGACGTGAAGGCGAACTGGAAGCAGATTATCGAAAACTTCATGGAGTGCTACCACTGCGCGACGATCCACCCGGAGCTGACCGAGGTGCTGCCGGAGTTCGCCGGCGGTTACGCCGCGCAGTACTACGTCGGCCACGGCGCCGAGTTCGGCAGCGACATCAAGGGCTTCACCGTCGACGGCAGCGAAGGCGTCGACCGGCTGCCCGGGGTCACCGAGGCGCAGGACCGCCGTTACTACGCCATCACCATCAAGCCGCAGGTGTTCGTCAACCTCGTCCCGGACCACGTGATCTTCCACCGGATGTTCCCGCTGGCCCCCGACCGGACGCTGGTGCGCTGCGACTGGCTCTACCTGCCCGGGGTCGTCGAGTCGGGCAAGGACCTGTCCCGCTCGGTCGAGCTGTTCCACCGCGTCAACCTGCAGGACTTCGAGGCGTGCGAACGCTGCCAGCTCGCGATGGACTCGCGCTCGTACGCCAACGGCGGGGTGCTCGTGCCCAGCGAGCACCACATCGGCGCGTTCCACGACTGGGTCCGCGCGCGGCTGGCGGTCTAGATCAACGCCCGGATGGCGGCCTCGAAGCCGGTGACGTGCTCCAGCGTGAGGGCGGCGGCCTTCTCGGCGTCGCCCTCGATGATCGCGGTGAGGAGCGGGACGTGCTCGTCGACGTGGCCGGCCATCCCCGCGAGCCGGGGCACGAACACGCACCAGATCCGGGTCGCCAGGTTGTCGTACCGGATCAGCGTGTCCTCCAGGAACGGGTTGTGCACGCAGCGGTAGATCGCCCGGTGCAGGGCGAGGTCCGTGCGCAGCAGCTCGGCGTTGTCCCCGGCGGGGACACCGGCGTCGAGCTGCGCGCGCAGCCCGGTGAGGGTCGCCCGGTCGGCCGCGGTCGCGCGCTCGGCCGCGGCGGCCGTCGCCATCGGCTCCAGCGTCCGCCGCACCTCGGAGATGTGCGCGAGGTCGGAGATGTTGACGTCGGTGGCGAACGTCCCGCGCCGCGGGTACGCGACGACCAGCCGTTCGGACTCGAGGCGTTTGAGCGCCTCGCGGATCGGCGTGCGGCCCATGCCGAGCGTCGTGCCCAGCTCCTCTTCGTTGATGGGGGAGCCCGGTGGGATGTCGAGCATGACCAGGCGGTCGCGGACGAAGAGGTACGCCTGTTCCGCCAGGGACGGGGGATTGACCGGTGGATGCACGCCGCTTAGCCTACATCGACGATTGATATATCAGAAGTCGACCACGGAAGGTTCGCGATGACCGCGACGATCGACTCAGTCCTCAACCGGTCCCTGGCCGACTTCGACCCGGCGGTGGCCGAAGCGATCGGCGCCGAGCTGCACCGCCAGCGGTCGACGCTGGAGATGATCGCCAGCGAGAACTTCGCGCCGCTGTCGGTGCTGCAGGCGCAGGGCTCGGTGCTGACCAACAAGTACGCCGAGGGCTACCCCGGTCGTCGCTACTACGGCGGCTGCGAGCACGTCGACGTCCTGGAACAGCTGGCCATCGACCGCGTCAAGGCGCTGTTCGGCGCGGAGTTCGCCAACGTCCAGCCGCACTCGGGCGCGCAGGCCAACGCCGCCGCGATGGCCGCGCTGCTCAAGCCCGGTGACAAGATCCTCGGCCTGTCGCTCGCCCACGGCGGCCACCTGACGCACGGCATGCGGATCAACTTCTCCGGCCTGCTCTACGACGTCGCCGCCTACGAGGTGTCCGAAAAGGACTACCGCGTCGACATGGCCGAGGTCGAGCGGCTGGCGAAGGAGCACCGGCCGAAGCTGATCATCGCCGGCTGGTCGGCCTATCCGCGGCACCTGGACTTCGCGCGGTTCCGCGAGATCGCCGACGAAGTGGGCGCCTGCCTCATGGTCGACATGGCGCACTTCGCCGGGCTGGTCGCCGCGGGGCTGCACCCGTCGCCGGTCCCGCACGCGCACGTCACGACGACCACCACGCACAAGACGCTCGGCGGCCCGCGTGGTGGCGTGGTGCTCACCGACGACCCCGCGCTGGCCAAGAAGGTCAACTCGGCCGTGTTCCCCGGCCAGCAGGGCGGCCCGCTCGAACACGTCATCGCCGCCAAGGCCGTCGCGTTCAAGATGGCGGGCGAACCGGAGTTCGCCGAACGCCAGCAGCGGACGCTGCGCGGCGCGAAGCTCCTCGCCGAGCGGCTGCTGGCCGAGGCACGGATCTCCGTGCTGACCGGCGGCACCGACGTCCACCTCGTGCTCGTCGACCTGCGCGACTCCGAGCTGGACGGCAAGCAGGCCGAGGACCGCCTCCACGAAGTCGGCATCACCGTCAACCGCAACGCCGTGCCGTTCGACCCGCGCCCGCCGATGGTCACCTCCGGCCTGCGGATCGGCACGCCGGCGCTGGCCGCCCGGGGGTTCGGCGACGCCGAGTTCCGCGAGGCGGCCGACGTCATCGCCGAGACGCTGCGGCCCGGCTTCGACGCCGAAAAGCTCGGCACGCGCGTCACGGCGCTCGCCGGGAAGTTCCCGCTCTACCCGTCGGAGGTGGCCCGATGACCGACCTGCCGGAACACCCGGACTTCCTCTGGGACAACCCCGACCCCCGCCCGTCCTACGACGTCGTCGTGGTCGGCGGCGGCGGGCACGGCCTCGCCACCGCGTACTACCTGGCCAAGGTGCACGGCATCACCGACGTGGCCGTGCTCGAAAAGGGCTGGCTCGCCGGCGGCAACATGGCCCGCAACACGACGATCATCCGCTCCAACTACCTCTGGGACGAAAGCTCCGGCATCTACGAGCACTCCCTCAAGCTGTGGGAAGGGCTGGAAGACGACCTCGGCTACCCGATCCTGTTCAGCCAGCGCGGGGTGCTGAACCTCGCGCACAGCCTGCAGGACGTCCGCGACAGCGTCCGCCGGGTCGAGGCCAACAAGCTCAACGGCATCGACGCCGAGTGGGTGGACGCCGACGGCGTCAAGGAGATCTGCCCGATCGTCAACACCTCCCCGGACGTCCGCTACCCCGTGCTCGGCGCGACCTTCCAGCCGCGCGCGGGCATCGCGAAGCACGACTACGTCGCGTGGGGCTTCGCCCGGGCCGCGAACGCGCTGGGCGTCGACCTCGTCCAGAACTGCGAGGTCACCGGCATCACCACGGCGAACGGACGCGTCACCGGCGTCGAGACGTCGCGGGGCCGGATCGCCGCGGGCAAGGTCGCGCTGTGCGCCGCCGGCCACACGTCCGTGCTCGCGAAGATGGTGGGCCTTGACCTGCCGCTCACGTCGCATCCGCTGCAGGCGCTCGTGTCGGAGCTGCTCGAACCGGTCCATCCCACGGTCGTCATGTCGAACGCCGTGCACGTCTACGTCTCGCAGGCGCACAAGGGCGAACTCGTGATGGGCGCCGGCATCGACAGCTACAACGGCTACGGGCAGCGCGGCTCGTTCCACGTCATCGAGCAGCAGATGGCGGCCGCGCTGGAGCTGTTCCCGGTGTTCGCGCGGGCACACCTGCTGCGGACGTGGGCGGGCATCGTCGACACGAGCCCGGACGCGTCCCCGATCATCGGCCTCACCCCGGTCGAGAACCTGTTCCTCAACTGCGGCTGGGGGACCGGTGGCTTCAAGGCCACTCCCGGTGTCGGCGACGTCTACGCCGACACCATCGCTCGCGGGAAGCCGCACGAGTACGCCGAGCCGTTCGGCCTCGACCGGTTCACCACCGGTGCCCTCGTCGACGAGCACGGCGCCGCCGCCGTCGCGCACTAGGAGATTCCGATGCAGCTGATCCCCTGCCCGTGGTGCGGGCCACGCGAGGAAGCCGAGTTCCACTACGGCGGCCAGGCGCACGTCGCCTACCCGCCGGACCCGTCGGCGCTGCCGGACGAGGAGTGGGCGAAGTTCGTCTTCTTCCGCGAGAACCCGAGCGGTCCGTTCGCCGAGCGGTGGAGCCACTCCGCGGGCTGCCGCCGGTGGTTCAACGCCGTCCGCGACACGCGCACCCACGACCTCCTGGCGGTCTACCGCCTCGACGAGCCCCGGCCGGTGATCCCGTGACCCGACTGTCCGGCGTCCCGCTCAAGTTCACCTTCGACGGCCGCGAGCTGACCGGTTTCCTCGGCGACACCCTGGCTTCCGCGCTGCTCGCCAACGGCATCCACCAGGTCGCGACCAGCGTCAAGCACGGCAGGCCGCGCGGCATCCTGGGGGCGGGCGTCGAGGACCCGAACGCACTGGTGCAGATCGAAAAGCCGTTCCCCGAGCCGATGCTGAGCGCGACGACCGTCGAGTTGTACGACGGCCTGGAAGCACGTGGCCTGCGCGGCCGGGGCCGGCTGGCCGCCGAGCCCGACCGGGCGCGGTACGACGCCAAGCACGCCCACTGCGACGTCCTGGTCATCGGTGCCGGACCGGCCGGCCGCGCCGCCGCCGCGTCGGCCGAAGGGCGGGTGCTCCTGATCGACGACCAGCCTGACGGCGAGGCGCCCGAAGGCGTCCGGTTCCTTTCGCGCACGACGGCGTTCGGCGTCTACGACGACGGTTTCGTGCTCGCCCTCGAGCGCCGAGGCGAACCCGCGGCCCCCGAGCGCGTTTCGCGGCAGCGGGTCTGGCGGATCCGGGCGAAGCGGATCGTCATCGCCACCGGCGCCCACGAACGGCCGATCGTCTTCCCGGACAACGACCGCCCCGGCATCATGCTGGCTTCGGCTGCCCGCACGTACCTGAACCGCTACGGTGTCCTGGCCGGGCGGCGCGTGGTCGTGTTCACCACCAACGACTCCGCGTTGGACGCCGCCGCCGATCTGGCGGAGGCCGGGGCCGAGATCGTGCGGATCGTCGATGCCCGCGAGGGGTACGGAGTCATCGGCACCGACGGCGGCTCCCACGTCACGGCCGCCCACGTGGCGAAACTGGGCGAGCTGCGGGGGGAGCGGGTCGAGTGCGACCTGCTGCTCGTGTCCGGCGGCTGGAACCCGGCCGTGCACCTGTACAGCCAGGCCCGCGGCACCCTCCGGTACGCGCCGGAACTCGGGGCGTACGTCCCCGCCGGGGACCTGCCGAACGTGACCGTCGTCGGCGCCGCGGCGGGCGAAGGGCTGCCGGAGACGAAGGTGCTCTGGCAGGTGCCCGCCCCGGAGTCCGAAGTGGACACGCGGTTCGTCGACCTGCAGCGCGACGCGACCGTGTCGGACGTCCTGCGCGCCACCGGCGCCGGGCTGCGGTCGCTCGAGCACGTCAAGCGGTACACGACCATCGGGACCGCGCACGACCAGGGCAAGACGTCCGGCATGCTCGCCGCCGGCATCACGGCCGAAGCCCTCGGCGTCGGCCTCGCCGACCGCCGGCCGACGACGTTCCGGCCGCCGTACACCCCCGTGTCGTTCGCCGCCCTGGCCGGGCGGAACCGCGGTGAGCTGCACGATCCCGTGCGCGTCACCACGATCCACCCGTGGCACGTCGAGCACGGTGCCGTGTTCGAGAACGTCGGCCAGTGGAAGCGGCCGTGGTACTACCCGCGGCCCGGCGAGTCGATGGCCGACGCCGTCCGGCGTGAATGCCGGGCGGCCCGCAACGACGTCGCCGTGATGGACGGGTCCACCCTCGGCAAGATCGACGTGCAGGGCCGGGACGCCGGCTGGTTCCTCGACATGCTCTACACGAACATGATGAGCACGCTGAAGCCCGGCCGGATCCGCTACGGCGTGATGTGCGGCGTCGACGGGATGGTGATCGACGACGGCACGGTCATCCGGGTCGCCGAGGACCGGTTCCTGGTCACGACCACCACCGGCAACGCGGCGAAGATCCTCGACTGGATGGAGGAGTGGCTCCAGACGGAGTGGCCGCACCTCGACGTGTTCGCCACGTCGGTCACCGAGCACTGGGCCACGATCCCCCTCGTCGGCCCGCGCTCACGGGAGGTGCTCGGCCGCCTCGCGCCGGGCCTCGACGTCTCCAACGAGGCCTTCGGATTCATGACCTGGCAGGACGCCGAGGTCGCCGGGATCCCGGCGCGGGTCTGCCGGATCAGCTTCTCCGGCGAGCTGGCTTACGAGATCAACGTCCCGTCGTGGCACGGGCCCGTGCTCTGGCAGTCCATAGTGGACGAGGGTGCCACGCCGTACGGCACCGAGACCATGCACGTCCTGCGCGCCGAGAAGGGCTACCCGATCATCGGCCAGGACACCGACGGCACGGTCACCCCGCAGGACCTCGGGATGTCGTGGGCGGTGTCGAAGAAGAAGGCCGACTTCATCGGCAAACGCTCCTTCGCCCGCGCGGAGAACAACCGGCCGGACCGCAAGCACCTGGTCGGCCTGCTGCCGCTCGATCCGGCGGTGCTGCTGCCGGAAGGTTCGCAGATCATCGAATCGGAGACGCTGCCGGAACCGCCGGTGCGGATGCTCGGCCACGTCACCTCCAGCTACGACAGCGCCGCCCTCGGCCGGACGTTCGCGCTGGCCCTCGTCCGCTCGGGCCGCGAGCGGATCGGCGAGACGCTGTACGTCCCGGTCGGCGACGAGGTGGTCCCGGTGACCGTGACCGACTCCGTGCTCTTCGACAAGGAAGGAGCCCGCCGTGACGGTTGACGTGACCGAAGAACCGTTCCGCACGCAACTCACCGTGCGCCTCCGGGACGGGCGTGCCCTGCTCGGCGTCGAGCTGCCGACGCCGTGCACGTTCGTCAGCGGCGACGGCGTCGACATCCTGTGGATGGGCCCGGACGAGTACCTGGTGCTCGCCGAGCCCGGCCGTCAGGCCGAGCTGGAAGCCGGGCTCCGGGCGGACGGCGCGGCGGCGGTCGTCGACGTCTCGGCCCAGCGCAAGGTCTTCCGGCTCACCGGGTCGTACGCGGCCGACGTGCTGGCCCACGGCTGCTCGATCGACCTGGACCCGGCCGTGTCGCCGCCGGGCACGTGCGTCCAGACGCTTCTCGCGCGCACCGGGATCGTGCTCATGGTCCGGGAAGACGGTTTCACGATCCTCGTCCGCCAGTCGTTCTCGGACTACTTCACGGCCTGGCTGGCCGACGCGAGCCTGGAGTACGTGCCATGACCTTCACCTTGACGCTCAAGTGCCCGGAACGCTCGGGCATCGTGCACGCCGTCACCACGTTCCTGGTCGGGCAGGGCTGCGACATCGTCGAGCACCAGCAGTTCGACGACGACGTGCGCGGCTCGCTGTTCCTGCGCACGTCGTTCACCTGCGCCCGGGCGGCCACAGTGGACGATCTGACCCGCGCGTTCGCCCCGGTGGCCGGCGACTTCGCCATGGAGTTCGAGTTCTCCGACGGGACGCCGCCGCGGATCCTCGTCATGGTCTCGAAGTTCGGGCACTGCCTCAACGACCTGCTCTTCCGCTGGCGGGCGGGCAGTCTCGGCGCCGAGATCGCGCTGGTCGTGTCCAACCACGAGGACCTGCGGCCGATGGCCGAGGCGGCCGGGGTGCCGTTCGCGCACGTCCCGGTCACGCCGGAGACCAAGCCGGACGCCGAGCAGCGCCTGCTCGACCTGGTCGGGGAGCACGAAGCGGACCTGGTCGTGCTCGCCCGGTACATGCAGGTGCTGTCGAACGAGCTGTGCCAGAAGCTCGAAGGCCGCGCGATCAACATCCACCACTCGTTCCTGCCCGGGTTCAAGGGCGCCAAGCCCTACCACCAGGCCTACGACCGTGGCGTCAAGTACGTCGGCGCGACCGCGCACTACGTGACGCCCGACCTCGACGAGGGCCCGATCATCGAGCAGGAGGTCCAGCGCGTCGACCACACGTACTCGCCGCGCGAGCTGGTGACCGTCGGCCGCGACGCCGAAGCCCTCGCCCTGTCCCGCGCGGTGCGCTGGCACTGCGAACACCGCGTCCTGCTCAACGGCAACAGCACGGTCGTCTTCCGTTAGGAGTCCGCCATGACCGCACCCCGCGTAGTGATCATCGGCGCCGGCATCGTCGGCGCGAACCTGGCCGACGAGCTGACGGCCCGCGGCTGGACCGACGTGACCGTGCTCGACCGCGGCCCGCTGCCGCGCACCGGCGGGTCCACCTCGCACGCGCCCGGGCTGGTGTTCCAGACCAACGCGTCCAAGGCGATGACGGACTTCGCCCGCTACACCGTCGAGAAGTTCCTGGAGCTGGACTGCTTCCGCCAGGTCGGCGGCATGGAGGTCGCGACCACGCCGGCCCGCTGGGAAGACCTCAAGCGCAAGCACGGCTGGGCGACGTCGTGGGGGGTCTCCGGCTCGCTCATCGACGCCGAAGAGTGCGTCCGGCGGTGGCCGTTGCTCGACGGCTCGCGGGTGTTCGGCGCGCTGTACGTCCCGACCGACGGTCTCGCCCGGGCCGCGAAGGCCGTCGAGGTGCTGATCTCGCGCTCCACCGGGCGCGGCGCGCGGTTCGTCGGGGCCACCAAGGTCACCGACGTCCTCCAGGAGGGTGGCCGCGTCACCGGCGTCCGGACCGACCAGGGTGACTTCCCGGCCGACGTCGTCGTCTCGTGCGCCGGGTTCTGGGGCCGCGAGATCGGCGCCATGGTGGGGATGGACGTCCCGCTGTTGCCGCTGGCGCACCAGTACGCCAAGACCGGGCAGGTCGCCGAACTCGTCGGGCGCAACACCGAAGAGACCGAGGCGAGCCTGCCGATCCTGCGGCACCAGGACCAGGACCTGTACTTCCGGGAGCACGTCGACCGGCTCGGGATCGGGTCCTACGCGCACCGCCCGATGCCCGTCGAGGAGTCCACCCTGGACCCGGCGGTGACCGGGACGGCCATGCCGTCGATGCTGCCCTTCACCGAGGACGACTTCGCGCCGTCGTGGGAGCAGAGCAAGCTGCTGCTGCCCGCGTTGCGGCAGACGAAGGTCGAGGAGGGCTTCAACGGCATCTTCTCGTTCACCCCGGACGGCCAGTCGCTCGTCGGCGAGTCCGCCGACGTCCGCGGGTTCTGGCTGGCCGAGGCGATCTGGGTGACGCACTCCGCGGGCATCGCGAAGGCGGTCGCGGAACTGCTGGTGTCCGGGCACTCCGAAGTCGACGTGCACGAGATCGACGTGCACCGCTTCGAGGACGTCCAGCTGGCACCGTCCTATGTGCACGAGACGGCGCAGCAGAACTTCGTCGAGGTCTACGACATCCTGCACCCGTTGCAGCCCAAGCTTTCCCCGCGTGACCTGCGGGTCACGCCGTTCCACGCGCGGCAGCGCGAGCTGGGCGCGGTGTTCCTGGAGGCGGGCGGCTGGGAGCGGCCGCACTGGTTCGAGGCCAACGCGCCGCTGCTGAAGAAGCTGCCGCACGACTGGCTGCCGCCGGCGCGGGACGCGTGGTCGGCGCAGTTCCACTCGCCGATCGCGGCCGCCGAGGCGTGGCACACGCGCCACGGCGTCGCGCTGTACGACATGACGCCGCTGAAGCGGGTCGAGATCAGCGGACCGGGGTCGCTCGAATTCCTGCAGTCGTTGACGACCAACCAGCTCGACAAGTCGGTGGGGTCGGTGACGTACACGCTGATGCTCGACAACGCCGGTGGCGTCCGCAGCGATGTCACCGTGGCGCGGCTGGAGCGGGAGGTGTTCCAGGTCGGCATCAACGGCAACATCGACGTCGACCACTTCGTCAAGCACGCGCCGCCGGGGGTCCGCGTCCGGGACGTCACCGGCGGGACGTGCTGCATCGGTGTGTGGGGCCCGCTCGCGCGGGACCTCGTGCAGCCACTGTCGCGCGAGGACTTCTCGCACGAGGGGCTCAAGTACTTCCGGGCGCGCAAGGCCCGGATCGCGGGAGTCCCGGTCGTCGCGATGCGACTGTCCTATGTGGGCGAACTGGGCTGGGAGATCTACACCGGTGCCGACAACGGCCTCCGGTTGTGGGACGCGCTGTGGGCGGCCGGTCGTGGTCTCGGTGTCGTCGCGGCGGGACGGGCGGCGTTCAACAGCCTGCGGCTGGAGAAGGGCTACCGGCTGTGGGGCACCGACATGACCACCGAGCACGACCCGTACGAGGCCGGCCTGGCGTTCGCGGTGCGTCCGGCCAAGGGGCCGTTCGTGGGCCGGGACGCCATCGAGGGCCGCAGCGAGGAAACGGCGTCGCGGCGGCTGCGGTGCCTGACGGTCGACGACGGCCGGACGGTCGTGCTCGGCAAGGAACCGGTGTTCGTCGACGGCGTCGCGGCGGGCTACGTCACCAGTGCCGCGTACGGCTACACGGTGGGCCGGCCGATCGCCTACGCGTGGCTGCCGGGATCGGTGGAGATCGGCCGCGGTGTGGAGATCGAGTACTTCGGGCGCCGGGTCGCGACCACGGTGGCCGCCGAACCGCTGGTGGATCCCGGCATGGCGCGGATCCGGCGGTGACCGGGGCCCGGCCGACGTAACATGGATCACGTGGGCAGGTCCGGCGCGCTCGCCCGGGGTATCCACAGCAAGTCCATGGGACCGCGCCAGGAAATTCTCAGGATCGGGGCGTTTCCTGGAAGGGCCGGAGGCTTGTCGAGGGCTGGAGCTGGGCATGAGCGAGTACGACCGGGGACCGCACGGCGGCGGGGAGTACCCGTACGGCTATGGCCAGGGCCACTACCGGCAGCCGCCGCCCTACGAGCCGCCCCGTGACCAGTGGGGGCGGCCGTACGATCCCTACACGCAGCCGTTCTACGGCTACCCGCAGCCCGGCTACCAGCCGCCGCCCAAGCGGCGTACGTCGCTGCCCCTGGTGTTCGGGATCGTCGCGGTGGTGTTCGGGCTGGGCGTCTGGCGGTACATCCAATCGTCGGACCCTTCGATGGAGGGCGGCGGGAACCAGAACTTCGGCTTCTCCGGGCCGCCCAGCACGTCCCAGACGGTGCTCGACGCCGCCGCCGTGACCGCGAAGGTCAGCCCGGCCATCGTCAACATCACCACCGAGCTGGGCCTGCAGGGCGCGGCCGCGGCGGGCACCGGCATCGTGCTCACCCCGGACGGCGAGGTGCTGACGAACAACCACGTCGTCGCGGGGGCGACGAGCATCAAGGCGACCAGCATCGGCACCGGCGAGACGTACCAGGCGTCCGTGATCGGCTACGACCGCAGCGAGGACATCGCGGTCATCCGGCTCGAGGACGCGTCCGGCCTGCCGGCCGCGACGATCGGCGACTCGTCGTCGGTCAAGGTCGGCGACCAGATCCTCGGCCTCGGCAACGCCGGCGGCCGCGGCGGCGACCCGGTGCCCGCGCCGGGCACGGTCGCGGCGCTGGACCAGTCGATCACCGCGTCGGACGAGTCCAGCGGCTCGTCCGAGCAGCTGACCGGGCTGATCCAGGTCCATGCGGACATCGAGTCCGGCGACTCGGGCGGCCCGCTGGTCAACGCGGACGCGCAGGTGGTCGGCGTGGACACGGCGGCGTCCACCGGCTACCAGCTGAACGGCCGCCGCAGCGGCGCGGGCGGCGAGGGGTTCGCGATCCCGATCAACCAGGCCGTCGACATCGCGCACAAGATCGTGGCGGGCGCGGCGACGGACAAGATCCACATCGGCAAGACGGCGTTCATCGGCGTCTCGGTGTCGGACGCCCCGGGCCAGGGAGCCCGGGTCAGCGAGGTGGTCCCGCGAGGCCCGGCCCAGCGGGCTGGCGTGACGCCGCGCGAAGTGATCACGGCGGTCGACGGCAAGCCGATCGATTCGGCGACGACGTTGACGGCGGTGATGGACACTCACCATCCGGGTGACGAGTTGACCCTGACGGTGTCGGACGCCTCGGGCGGGCAGCAGCAGGTGAAGGTGACGGCCGCCGAGGGGCCGGTCGGCTGAGGTCAGCGCGGGTTCTTCGGCGCTCGGCAGCGCGTCCGCTGCGGCGGCCCGGCCGCCGCGGAAAGCCCGGCTGAGGTCAGCGCAGGACTTCGTTGAGCACTTCGCGATGCGTCTGCTTCGCCGCCTGGTAGCGCTCGCGGCCCGCGTCGGTGAGCGTCACGAAGATGCCGCGCCGGTCCATCTCGCACAGGGCGCGCTCGACCAGGCCCTCCTTCTCGAGGCGGGCGACCAGCCGTGACGTGGCGCTCTGGCTCAGGTGGACCGCCTCCGTCAGGTCGGCCGACCGGCACTTGAAGTCGCAGGTCGCGAGGCGTTCCAGTGCTTCGAACTCGTTCGCGCCGATGCCGTGGCGCTCCTGCAGGCGGCACTCCAGCGTGCTGAACACGGCCGAGTAGCGCGCCAGCAGCTCGTGCCACTCCTGCACCAGGCCCTGCTCGGCGACGTCGCTCACGACGGCCAACTTACCATGCGCGAGCATCAGATGCAAATACATTAAATGCGTGGACATTAGATGCGTGTGCATGTACTGTCGCCGCCATGAGCTCTTCCGTGTCCTTGTCCACCACCTCGACCCGGTGGGACGCACGTCTCTGGGGTGTCCTGCTCACCGTTTCGATCGTCATCGGTCTCGACGCGCTCGACGTGTCGATGGTCGGGGTCGCGCTCCCCGCCATCCAGGCCGACCTCGGCCTGTCCACCAGCGCGCTGCAATGGGTCGTCAGCGGCTACGTCCTCGGCTACGGCGGGCTGCTGCTCCTCGGCGGCCGCACCGCCGACCTGCTGGGCCGCCGCCGCGTGTTCCTCGTCGCCGTCGCGGTCTTCGCGCTCGCCTCGCTCCTCGGCGGGCTCGTCGACGACGGCGCGCTGCTCATCGCGAGCCGCTTCGTCAAGGGCCTGGCCGCCGCGTTCACCGCGCCGGCCGCGCTGTCCATCATCACCACGACGTTCCAGGAGGGCCCGGCCCGCAACAAGGCGATCAGCATCTTCGCCGTGTTCGGCGCCAGCGGGTACTCCGCCGGTCTCGTGTTCTCCGGCCTGCTGACCGAGGTCGGCTGGCGCTGGACGTTCCTGCTGCCCGCGCCGATCGCGCTCGTCGCGCTGGTCGCGGCGTGGCGGCTGATCCCGTCGTACCAGCGGGAAGAGGGCCGCGGGTACGACTTCCCGGGCGCCATCACCGGCGCCGCCGGGTCGCTGCTGCTGGTGTTCGGCGTCGTCGAGGCGCCGGAGGTGGGCTGGGCCGCGCCGCGCACGCTCATCACGTTCGTGGTCGCCCTGGCCCTGCTCGTGACGTTCGTGGTCATCGAAAAGCGCAGCAGCCACCCGCTGCTGCGGCTGGGGATCCTCCGCTCGGGCCCGCTGGCCCGCGCCAACCTCGGCGGCGCGCTGTTCTTCGGCGCGTACATCGGGTTCCAGTTCGTCGTGATGCTGTACCTGCAGCGGGTCCTGGGCTGGTCCGCGCTGCAGACCGCGCTCGGCTTCCTGCCGGCGGCGCTGATCGTTGCGTTCGGCTCGCCGCGGATCGAGCCGCTGATCGACCGCGTCGGCACGCCCCGCACGATCTTCGCGGGCGTGGTCGCGCACGTCATCGGCTACGCGCTGTTCCTGCGCATCGACGAGCACTCGGGCTACGCGGGCAGCGTCCTGCCCAGCATGATCCTGCTCGGCATCGGCTTCACGCTGGCGTTCTCCTCGCTGAACATCCAGGCCACGAACGGGATTTCGGACAGCGAGCAGGGGCTGGCGGGCGGCCTGCTGAACACGTCACTGCAGGTCGGCGGCGCGATCGGGCTGGCGGTGGTGACGGCGGTCCTGACCGCCAACGGCGGCCGCGAAGCCTCACCGGCCGCGCTGCTCACCGGTCTGACACCGGCGTTGAGCGTGGTCACCGGCATCGCGGTGCTGGGCCTGTTGATCGCCATCAGCGGCCTGGCCGCCCGCAAGAAGCCGGCGGTGGAGCCGGTCGCGGAAGCGGACCTGCTCGCCCTCGCCGACTGAGCAACGCGGAAGAACCACCATCGCGGGGGATGGTGGTTCTTCCGCGTTTCGCCGGCGCCGTCCGCCGGTGTGGAAACCGGAGCCGCCACCGGCTCGGGCGAACCGGTGAACCGCAGGGCACGATTCCCGTCGCGGCCAGCAGTACCGCCGTGCGCAGGCCGGCCACCTCGTCCGCCCGCGTTGGCCACCGCGAGTCCCGCCGCGCCACCGGCCTGCTGGGTGGCCCGCCCGCCCGCCGCCTGCGAACCCCCGCCGCGATCGCGGCGATCGGCACCCCGAACGCCAGCCCGGTCGCGAGCGCGCCGTAGCCGCGCACGCCTTGGAAGTACCCGGTGAGGAAGTACAGCAGCGTCCCGAACGTGCGCGTCAGCACGCCCCCAGCAGGGACCCGAGGAGCATCCCCGCAGCCGCCCGCGGTGTCCCACACCGCGGAGGCGCGGTTGCGCTCGCGACCGGCCGCGAACGAGGTGCTGACCAGCGTCAGCGTCGCCGGGACCGGCCTGCTCGTCACGGCGCGGGCCGGTCAGGGGCTGGGCGGGGCGTTGCTCTTCCCGGCGACGCTGACGCTGGCGCGAAGGCCGGCAACGCCAGTATGGCGCGCGCACGGCGGTTCACCGCGCCACCCGCTCGTCCGTGCCGGGCACCTTGGCGGTCGTGATCGCGATGCGGTTCCACGTGTTGATCGCGAAGATCAGCGCGAGCAGCTGGCCCAATTCCGCTTCGTCGAACTGGCCGGCGGCGCGGGCGTAGACGTCGTCGGGCACGCCGGCCGCCGAGATCAGCGTGACGGCTTCGGTCAGGGCCAGCGCGGCCTGCTCCTGCGCGCTGAAGAAGCTCGTGGCCTCCCGCCACACCGCCACCATGTGCAGCCGCTCCTCGCTTTCCCCCGCCTTGCGGGCGTCCGAGGTGTGCATGTGCAGGCAGTAGGCGCAGCGGTTGAGCTGCGACGCGCGGATCTGGACCAGCTCGACCAGCGCCGGGTCCAGCCCGGCGCGGGCGGCGGCGTCGAAACCGATCAGGGCCTTGAAGGCCTTCGGTGCGGTCTTGGCAAAGTTCAGGCGGTTCGTCATGACCGGAAATCTACGGCTCGATTGACCGCGATGTAGGGTGCATTTCCGTGCCGGAATCATGGGTCAATCTGGGCGGGCGGCTGGGTGCGGACCTGCACCTGGACCTGACGGGCACCGGCGGCAAGCGGGCCGCGCTGATCACCGCGTTGCGCGAGGCCGTCCGCTCCGGGCGGCTCGCCCCCGGGACCCGGCTGCCGCCGTACCGGTCGCTGGCCGCCGACCTCGGGCTGGCCCGCAACACCGTCGCGGACGCCTACGCCGAGCTTGTCGCCGAAGGCTGGCTGGCCGCCGTCCAGGGTTCGGGCACCCGCGTCGCGTCCCGGGCCGAGCCGCTGACGGCGGCCCGGACGCCCAAGCCGGTCCCGGAGGCGCCGAAGCCGCGGTTCGACCTCCGGCAGGGCCGGCCGGACGCGACGGCGTTCCCGCGGACCGAGTGGCTCGCGGCCGCGCGTCGCGCGCTGAACGTCGCACCGCACGACACCTTCGGCCCCGGCGACCCGCGCGGGCGGCCGGAACTGCGGGAAGCGCTGGCGCGGTACCTGGCCCGGGCCCGCGGCGTGCGGACGTCACCGGAGCGGATCGTCGTCTGCTCGGGGTTCGCGCACGCGCTGCGGCTGCTGTTCCCGGCGGTGCTGCCCGGCCCGCTCGCCGTCGAGGCGTACGGCCTGCCGTTCCACCGCTCGATCTTCCGGCACGCCGGGATCGGCACGATTCCCCTCGCGCTGGACGAAAACGGCGCGCGCGTCGACGAGCTGACGGCGCCGGCGGTGCTGCTGACGCCCGCGCACCAGTTCCCGACCGGCGGCCCGCTGCACCACGACCGCCGCACGGCGGTGCTCGACCACGTCCGCGCGACCGGCGGCGTGCTCGTCGAAGACGACTACGACGGCGAGTTCCGCTACGACCGCAAACCGGTCGGCGCGGTCCAGGGGCTCGATCCCGAGCACGTCGTGTACGTCGGATCGGTGAGCAAGAGCCTGTCCCCGGCGCTGCGGCTCGGGTGGCTCGTGCTGCCCGCGGCGCTGGTGGACGCGGTGCTGGCGGTGAAAGGCGAGCGCGAGGCGTGGACCGGCGTGCTCGACCAGCTGACCTTGGCGGAGTTCCTGGAATCGGGTGCGTACGACCAGCACATCCGCCGCATGCGGCAGCGGTACCGCCGTCGCCGCGACGCGCTCGTCACGGCACTGGCCGAACGAGCCCCGCACGTCGAGCCGACGGGCATCGCGGCGGGGTTGCACGCGGTGCTCCGGCTGCCGCCGGGCACGGAACGATCGGCGGTGAAGGCGGCGGCGTGGCAGGGACTGGCCCTGGACGGCCTGGCGCCGTTCCGCCACCCGGACGCGACGGGGTCCACAATGGACGGTCTGGTGGTCGGCTACGCGGCCCCGCCGGAACACGCCTACCCGGCGGCGCTGGACGCGCTGTGCCGCGCCCTGCCGCCAGCCTGAGCCGAGCGCAAGCGCCCCAATGTGGCCTTCGGTGCGTGGGACGCAACGAAGGGGCCCTTCGGTGCGTGGGACGCAACGAAGGGGCCCTTCGGTGCGTGGGACGCACCCAAGGCCGCATTGGGACGGGGGGCGTGCCTTCCGCTAGCCGACTATGTCGATCTCGAAGGGGTCCGCCGCGCTGTAGTTGATGTCCGCCCAGACCGCGCCCGGCAGGTCGTAGCGGCGGTGGGACGTCAGGCGCGGGTCGTAGCCCGGGTCCTGCTTCGGGTTGTGGCCGATTCCGCTGTGGTCGCTGCCCCACGCGAAGATGTCGCCGACCCACATCGGGTTCGCGTAGCCGTCGCCGCCGATCCTGGGGCGGACGATCACCGCCGCGCCCTGGCTGCCGGACAGGAAGACCCGCACCGCGTTCTCGTCGGCGTTCGGCGGGGTGACGGTGATGCGCTCCATGATCTCCACTCCGGTCGAGTCCGTTGCCGTGCCGTCCACGCCGGGCCAGTGGTCGGCGACCGACGAGACGTCGTAGCCCGGGGCGACGTTCCCGCGGTACTGCTTGGCGACCGCGCCGGCCGGGATGGCGGGATCGCCGTCGTAGTGCGCGATCCAGTAGTGCGGCTCGGCGACGCCCGCCGACGAGAACGCCGAACGCACCGACGGCCACGTCGAGAGGTCGCAGTACACCGAGGGGTCGGCGCCCGCCGCGCGGCGCATCCGGACCCAGCCCGGCGCCTCGGCCGGGGTGGCGTCGCCGGGCTCGACGTCGAGCACGTGACCGGCGTTCGTCGAGGCCTTCTTGACGATCGTGACCTTGACCGCGCCGGGAAAGCGCGCCCAATCGGCCGCCGACCACGGCTCCAGCTTGATCTTGTCGATGTACCCCGCGACCATCCGGGCGCCGGCGGGGATGTTCGCGGCCGTCACCGCGTCATACATCGTGCGCACGGGTTCGAACTCCGTTTCGCTGTTTCTCCCGGGAGTTTTCGCCATCGTGCAGTTACCCCGGTGGGAAGCGCGTCAAGCGAAAACACCGGGCAGTTCCTGTCAATCACCAAAACGGCCGCATCGCGCAATTCCTTCACCGCCCGTTCACGCCCGATGGTCACTTTCCGCTGTCGGCACTGGCTTCCCGCTCACCCGGCTGGCAAGCTGCCAGGACTCCACGACGGAAGGGACGTGCATGGCGGCACACCCGGTGCGGGCCCGGCGCATCGACGCGCGGGTCGTCGTCCTGTGCGTGCTGCTCGTGGCCGCCCTGCTCGCCTGGTTCGGCGCCGACTACCTGCGCGACCGCCTCGCCACCGGGGGCTGTGACACCACGACGCCGGTGCGCGTCACCGCTTCACCGGACATCGCGCCGGTGCTCGCCTCGCTCGCCCGGACCGTGCCGGAGCGGGACTGCTACACCGTCGACGTCACCGCGGCACCTTCCGCGGCGACCGCGGCGGCGCTCGAAGCCAACGGCGCGACCGGCCCCGACGTCTGGGTGCCGGAATCGAGCACGTGGCTGCTGCGGGCCCGCGACGGCGGCGCGTGGAACCTGCCCGAGTCCGGCCAGTCCGTGGCGAGCTCCCCGGTGGTGCTGGCGCTGACCGACGACGTCGCGAAACATGCGGGCTGGCCGGGCAAGGCGCCGTCGTGGGCGGACGTCCTCGCCGGAAGCCCGGTCGGCCTGCCCGACCCGAACCGCGACCCCGCCGCGATCGCCGCGCTGATCGGCCTGCGGCAGCTGGCAACGGACGCGCCCGATCCGGCCGCCGCGTTCACCGAGGAGATCCGCAGGCTTTCGGCGGTGCAGGAGCCGTTCACCGCGTCGCCGGCGTCGGAGCAGTCCGTGCTGGCGCGCAAGCTCGTCGCCGCGTACCCGGCGGCCGGCGTGCCCGGTTTCGACTACCCGTACGTCGTGCTGCCGCGCGCGTCGGAGGCGTCCCGGTCGGCGGCCGAGCGGTTCCTGCGGCTGCTGCTCGACCAGACCGCCACCGCGGCGTTCGGCAACGCCGGTTTCCGGACGCCGTCCGGGCAGCTGCTCGGCGACCGGCAGGCCGGCACCACGCGCACGGACCCCGCGCCGCGCCCGGCCGGGCCGCCGGCACCCGACGCGATGTACGGCGTGCTCCAGGCGTGGGCCGGGGCGAACCTCAGCGCCCGCGTCCAGGTGCTGCTCGACGTCTCCGGCTCGATGGCCGCCACCGTCCCCGGCACCGGCCGCAGCCGGATGGCGCTCACCCTGGAAGCCGCGACGCAGGGGCTCGGGCTGTTCAAGCCGACGACCGAAATCGGCCTGTGGCTGTTCTCGACCCGGCTCGACGGCGACAAGGACTACCGGGAACTGCTGCCGATGCGGCCCCTGTCCCAGCAGCTCGCCGCGGGCGGGCTGGCGGCACTGCAGGCGGTCAAGCCGAAACCCGGCGGCGCGACCGGGCTGTACGACTCGATCCTCGCCGCCTACCAGAACGCCCGGCAGAACTGGCAGCTCGGCCGGATCAACGTCGTCGTCGTGCTCACCGACGGCCGCAACGAGGACAGTGACTCCGTCGGGCTGCCCGGGCTGCTCGCCGAGCTGGGAAGGCTGCAGGACCCGCGGAAACCGCTGCCGGTGATCGGGATCGGCATCGGCCCGGACATCGACGCGAGCGAGCTGCAGCAGGTTTCGGCCGCCACCGGCGGCGAGTCGTTCAGCACGCCGGACCCGCGCAAGATCTCCGACGTCTTCTACCAGGCGCTGAGCAAGCTCATGTGCCAGCCGCCCGCCTGCAAGAATTGAGGACGCCCGTGTTGGTGGAGACCGGAAAACCCGTGCCGGCAGCGGTACGAAGACCGTCCACAGTGGTCTTGGCCGCGGTCGTCGCGGGGCTGGTGCCGTTCCTGTTCCACGCCTGGGCGGCGCTGCACGGCAATCTCGCGCAGGACGACTTCGTCGTCACCCACCGGGCGGCCGCGGCCGGGCCGTTCGACCTCGCCTTCCTGTTCCAGGACTACCACGGGCACCTCACGCCGGGCGGGTTCTTCCTCGCCGCCGTGGCGACCGCGTGGGCGCCGTTGAACGTCCCGCTGCTGATGCTGCCCCTGCTGCTCATGCGGGCCGCCGCCACGGTGCTGTTCTGGTGCCTGCTGGTGCGCTGCTTCGGCCGCCGGTGGGCGATCCTGGTGCCGTTCACCGTGTTCACGGCATCGACGTTGCTGCTGGTCCCGACGCTGTGGTGGGCCTACGGCGTGCAGATCGGGCCGGTCGTGCTGGCGGCCGCGGGCGCGCTGCACGCGCACGTCCGGTACCTGGACGGCGGCGGCCGCTGGTGGCTCGGCGCCTTCGCCTGGACGCTGTTCGGGCTCGCGTTCTACGAGAAGGCCGCGGTGCTGCCGATCCTGCTGGCCGGCGTCACCGTCCTGCTCGGACGGTCCTTCCGGGACCACGCCCGGTACTGGCTCGGCCATGGCGTGCTGCTGCTGGGTTTCGTGGCCGGGTACCTCGCGCTGACTTCGAGCCAGGTGACGGCGGGCGGCACGCCGATGTCCGCCGGCACGGCCGCCGACCTGACCGGCCGGATGCTCGGCGACACGCTGCTGCCCGGCCTGGCCGGTGGGCCGTGGTCCGGGCCCGGACCGGGCGCGACCTGGGCGCCTTCGCCGTTCGCGGTCGTCGTCGCGCTGGTCGTGGCCGCGCTCGCGATCGGGACCGCCGGCGTGCGCGCAGGGGGACGGCGGGCGTGGCGGGCGTGGGCGCTGCTCGGATTCCTGTTCGCCGTGGACGTCACGCTGCTGGCACTGACGCGGCTGCGGGAGATCGGCCCCGCGGCGGGTGACGACCCGCGGTACCTCGCCGAGCTGGCCCTGCCGGCTGCCCTCTGCGGAGCGTTCGCTTTCCTTCCGCCGCACGGGACTGCGCCGTCCGGCGGACAGCGGGAACGGCCGATCGCCCTAGCCCTGTGCGTGCTCCTGCTCGCCAGTTCGGCAGTGGGTTTCACCCGGTTGTCGCCTGCCATGCGGTTCGAGCACTCCGGCCAGTACGTCGGCAATGTCCGGGCGGCCGTCGCGGAAGACCCGGATCTCGTCTTCTACGACACCTTCGTGCCGTCCGACGTCGTCCACGAGTGGTTCGGCACGGACTCCCTCGCGTCGCGCGTGGTCGGGCTGGTCCCCGGGACGCACTTCGACCAGCCGGCGACCCGCATGCACCTGCTCGACCCGACGGGCACACCGCGTCGGATCACCGGCGTGCAACCGCTTTCGCGCGGAAAGCCGGGCCCGGTGCCGGACTGCGGGTACCCGGTGGGCGAAACCCCCGTGGACGTCCCGCTCGACACGCCGATGCTCGGCCGGTACCTGCTCAAGCTGGACTACTACACCTCGGACGGCGGTGAAGGCCTGGTGAACCGGACACCCGTGTGGTTCCAGGCCGGGCTGCACTCGCTGTACCTGCCGGTCGACGGCCTGTACGACCGCGTCGGCGTGCGGTTGTCGGGCCCGGGCGCGCCGGTCTGCGTCGCCAGGGTCGAGGTGGGGAAACCGATTGCTCAGTAGGGGTCGTCCGGGCTGTCGTGCCCGAGCAGCCGGGCCGCCGGCCGCAGCCGCAGGCGCAGCAGCACCTTGACCACGACGTTGCGCAGGAACCACGGCAGCTGCGCCACCAGGCGCAGCCGGGCGCGCGCCGGCGGCGGCGCGAGCCGGAACCGCGCCAGCGACGCCGTCCGGTCCACATAGGTGTAACGGCGTCCGAAGAGGACTTTCGCGATCGTGCCGAGCGTGACGCCGACCGAGGAAAAGCAGTCGTGGACCAGGATTTCCGCGCCCGGCGGCAGGTACGCCGACCAGCGCAGGTCGTCGGTGTAGGTCCAGTAGTCGTGCTTGCCGTCGATGTGAAGCAGCTGTAAGGGCCGATCCCAGTCAGGCCGCAGTTTCGTGCTGTGAGCGGCGACCAGCTCGACGACGTCGTCCAGCCCGGCGCGGCGGATGTTGCGCTCGAACAGCCGCCGCGTCGGCGATCCGCCGAACAGGCGGCCGTCGACGAAGGGGTCCACGGCGATCACCGTGGCCCCGACCGTGCGGGCCGCCGCGCCGAGGACGATCGTCGACCGGCCCTGGTGGCTGCCGATTTCGAGCACGGTGCCGCCCTTCTCCAGGCGGCGCACGGCGTTCCACAGCGCTTCACCCTGCGCACGGGTCATCCAGCCCTTGACCGGCTCGGCCGAGGCCCAGGCTTCGTCGAACGAAATGGCGCACCTGCCCTGTGCGTTCGGAAGGTCCGGGAAAATCGTCGGCACATGGTAGCCGGGTTTCGGCCTAGTATCTACCGGATGGTAACCGGCACCCGCGAACGCACCCGGGACGGCGCCCCGCACTCCGGGCGCGCCCGGAAGTTCTCGCCCGGTGCGCTCTTCCGCCGGCCGGGCACGTGGATCGTGCTCGCGCTGACCACGTTGTCTTTCCTGCAGATGCCGGGGAAGACGACGTTCGACACGAAACTCGACCTCGCCGTCGACCCGCTCGCCTTCCTCGGCCGCGCGCTGCACCTGTGGAATCCCCAGGCGACGGCGGGGGAGCTGCAGAACCAGGCGTACGGCTACCTCTTCCCGATGGGCCCGTTCTTCGCGCTGTGCCAGGCCGCCGGCCTGCCGGCGTGGATCGCGCAACGGCTCTGGGGCGCGATCCTGCTCTCGGCCGCGTTCGGCGGCGCCCTGCTGCTGGCGCGGGCGATGAGGGTCGGTACCGAACGCACGCGGCTGATCGGCGCGCTCGGGTACGCGCTCGCCCCGCGCATGCTGACCGAAATCGGCGGTCTGTCCGCGGAGATGCTGCCGGCGGTATTGCTGCCGTGGGTCCTCGTGCCGCTGGTGCGGGCCGGGAAGATCGGCTCGCCCCGGCGGGCCGCCGGGCTGTCCGCGGTGGCCGTGCTCTGCATGGGCGGCGTCAACGGCGCGATGGTCGTGATGGCCCTCGTCCTGCCCGGACTCTGGCTGCTGACGCGCCGGTGGACGCGCCGGCACGCCGAACTGGTGCTGTGGTGGTTCGTCTTCGTCGCCGGCGCGACGCTGTGGTGGATCCTGCCGCTGCTGCTGCTCGGCGAATACAGCCTGCCGTTCCTGGACTACATCGAGTCCGCGACGAACACGACCGCGCCGATGTCGCTGTTCGAGGTGCTGCGCGGGACGAACCAGTGGGTGGCCTACGTCGTGCAGGGCACGCCGTGGTGGCCCGGCGGCTGGTCGCTGATCGACAACCCGGTGCTGATGCTCGCCACCGGGCTGGTCGCCGCGGTCGGCCTGCTCGGCCTGACCCGGCGCGGCCTGCCGGAACGGCGGTTCCTCGTGCTGGGCGTGCTCACCGGCCTGACACTGCTGACCATCGGGTACGTCGGCACGCTCGACAGCCCGGTGGCCGAGCAGGTCCGGCACCTGCTCGACGGGCCGCTCGCCCCGCTGCGCAACGTCCACAAGTTCGAGCCGGTGCTGCGGCTGCCGCTGATGCTGGCGTTCGTGCACGGCGTTGCCGGCCCGGTGCCCTCGCCGCGCCGGTTCCTGCGTCCCGCGCTGGGCCTGCTGCTCGTGGTGGTGATGGCCGCGCCCGCGTGGCTGCTCGACCTGCGGTCCGGCCCGGGCTGGGACGAGGTCCCCGGCTACTGGTACGACGCCATGGGGTACGTCGCCAAGGCCGGCCCGCAGGCGCGGACGCTGCTGCTGCCGGCCACCGGGTTCGGCGAGTACGAGTGGGGCCGCACGGTCGACGAGCCCGCGCAGGCGATCGCGAAGAGCCCGTGGGCGGTGCGCAACCAGGTGCCGCTGGGGTCCGAAGGCAACACGCGGCTGATGGACTCGGTCGACGCGGCGCTCGCCGACGGCCGCGGTGATCCCGGGCTCGCCGCGCTGCTCGCGCGGTCCGGGTACCGGTTCCTGCTGCTGCGCGACGACATCGACCGGTCACGGAGCACGGCCCCGCCCGCCGAGACCCTGCGGGCCGGGCTGGCCGGCTCACCCGGCATCGGCAAGGCGGCGCGGTTCGGGCCGCTGGAGGTCTACGAGGTGAAGCAGCCGGTCCCGCTCGCCACCGCGACGTCCACAAAGGACGTTCCGACGGTCAGCGGCGGGCCGGAGAACCTGCTGCCGCTCATCGGCTCCGGCCAGCTCGACCCGGCGACCCCGGTCGTGCTCGCCGGGGACGGCGGCTCGCCCGGCGGGCCGCGGCTGGTGACCGACGGCCTGCGCCGCGCCGAGCGGAACGTCGGCGGCGTGCGGGACAACCTCAGCCAGACCCTGACCGCCGGGGAGGCGTTCCGCCAGCAGCGGGCTGCGGGCGACGTGCTGCCGTTCCCGGGCCAGGAGCACCAGACCGTGGCCGCGTACCGGGGGATCCGCGCGGTGACGGCGTCGACGGCCGCCTCCTACGCCGACGCCTTCGGCGGGTCGGATCCCGGGCACCAGCCGTTCGCCGCGATCGACGGCGATCCGCGCACGTTCTGGCGCTCGTCGTCGTTCACCGGCCCGATCGGGCAGTGGCTCGAGGTGGAGCTGGACACGCCGCGGCTGGTCACCTCGGTGGACCTGGAGCTGGTGGACGACATCCGGGTCGGCTGGCCGGCGACGCGCATCCGGATCACCACCGACAACGGCTCGATCGACCAGCAGGTGGTCCGCGGCGCCGGGGCGCACAGCTACGCCGTCGCGCCGGGCGTCACGCGCAAGGTGCGGATCACGTTGCTGTCGCTGGTCGTCGGCAGGCAGGACGGCAACGTCGGCATCGCGGAGCTGAAGATCCCCGGTACCGAACCGCAGCGGGCCCTGGAGGTCCCGGCGGACCTGCCCGCCGGCCCGGCGCCGGGGTTCGCGTTCACGCGCGGCACGCAGCCGCGGTACGCGTGCCTGCCGGTCGGCGGCGCCGTGCGCTGCGACGCGTCCGCCGCCCGGGACGGCGAGGAACCCGACGGCGTCCACCGGCTCTTCAGCACCTCCGCCGAGCAGACGTTCCTCGTCGGTGGCACGGTGCTGCCCGCGGGCGGTGGCACGAACCCGGTGTCGCTGCCGGGGGTGACGGTGACGGCGACGTCGCAGCTCGGCGGCGATCCGGCGGCGGGCGGGTTCGCGGCGGTGGACGGCGACGCGGGCACGACGTGGCGTCCCGACGTCACCGACCTGCGGCCGGCGCTGACCCTGGACTGGGCGGCCCCGAAGCGGATTTCCGGGCTGCACATCGGGGTTTCGCCCGCGAGCGGTGCCCGCCCGCCGCGTCAGCTGGAGCTGGTCGGCCGGTCCGGCACGCGCTCGGTGCGGCTCGACGCGGGCGGGTCGGCGTCGTTCGAGCCCCTGGACACCGACCGGCTGCGGATCGTGCTGCCGGGCGACGACGACGATCCCGCGGCCCGCGCGGTGGCCGGGATCGGCAGCCTGGAGCTGTCGGGCACCGACGGGCTGCTGCCCGGCCCGGACCCGGCGTTCACCGTGCCGTGCGGCGCCGGGCCGAACGTCCACCTCGACGGGTTCGACTACCGGACGTCGGTGCAGGGGACGCTGGCCGACATCACCGCCCACCGGCCGCTGCCGCTGCGGATGTGCCGCGACTCCGAAGGCGGGATCTCGCTGCCCGCCGGCGGGCACGAGCTGCGGACCGACCGGTCGGCGTCGTTCGTCGTCCAGGACCTGTGGCTGCGCCCGGCCGGTGCCGCCGCGCCGCCGGTCCACCGGGCGGTGCAGGCCGGCACGTGGGACGCGGCTTCCCGGAGGGTCACGGTGGCGCCGGGCCCGGAAGCCGTGCTGGCGGTGCCGGAGAACGCGAACGCCGGCTGGGTGGCCACTATGGACGGTCGCGAGCTGGCCCGCACCCGCGTCGACGGCTGGCAGCAGGCGTGGATCGTCCCGGCGGGCGCGGGCGGGGTGGTGTCGCTGGTGTTCACGCCGGACACCGCGTACCGGACGTCGCTGCTCGTCGGCGCGTTCGCCGTGCTGCTGATGCTGGCCGGAGTGTGCTGGCCGGCCCGGCGAAGGACGTACCCGGTGGCCGCCGGGGGAGCCCTGGTGCCGGTGGCGCTGATCGGGCTGCTGGTCGCGCTGGGCGGCATGCTGCCGGTGGTGCTGCTGATCGCGTGCCTGCTGGCCCGGCAGTTCCGGGACCAGGCCCCGCGTTACCTCGCGTTCGGCGGCATGGTCGTGGCGGCGGTCGTCTCGGTGACGGGCCGGGTGCTCGGCCACGGCCAGGACTGGGCCTACGGCCCGGTGACCCAGGCGGCCCTGCTGCTGTCCGCGGCGGCGACGGTGGCGACGTGCGTGGACTGGTTCGCCGTGAGTGAGAAACCGGGTTAGAACCCTGTTTCTCACTCACGACGGGCGCGCAGCTCCAGTGCGGCCCCGGCCACGGCGAGGCCGCCCGCGCAGCCGGCCGCCACCGTGACCACCTGGGTCGCCGACCCGTGCAGCCAGGTCGTGATCAGCACCGCCTCCACGGCCACCGCCGCCCACATCAGCACCGTGACGCGGCGATCGCCGTCGGCCAGCCGCGCGTACAGCAGGATCTGCACCAGCGCCAGCATCGACCCGGCGAGCGCGAACGGCCACACCGGCATCGTGCTCCCGGAGTAGCGCGAACCGCCGATCACCGCGAGCAACGCCGGGCCCAGCACCACCGAGGCCAGCAGCACGACGGCGTCGAGACAAGCGCACACCGCCAACGCCACCGGCAGCACCCGGCGACGGCCGGCGGACGCCGCGAACCGGGGCAGGACCAGCACCCCGACCGCCTGGGGCAGCCAGTACGCGATCTTCGTGACGATCGCGCCCAGCGCGTACTCGCCCGCGGACGCGGCGGGCAGGGCGTGGCGCGCCAGCACCAGGTCGAGGTTCACCAGCAGCACCAGCGCCAGCATCGCTTGCGCCGCATGGAGTATTTCGCCGCCGTGCCGGTCGGCCCACCGGGGCCGCGGACGGCCGCAGACCTGCCAGCCGGCCACGGCCACCGCCAGCGAGCCGATCGCCGCGCCGGCCAGCGCGCCGGCCGGCGAGCCCGCCACCAGCAGGCCGGCCAGGGATCCGCCGACCTTGCCCAGGCCCTCCAGCCCGATGAGCCCGGCCAGCGTCGCGAACCGGTGGCCGCCCTGCAGCAGCCCGTGGAACAACCCCAGCAGCGTCAACGGCCCGAGCGCGGCCGTCACCAGCAACGCCGGCGCCAGTGAACCCAGATGCAGCAAGAGCACCAGCAGCGGGCTGAGCGTCAACGCCGCCGTCGCGACGATCCCGCTCGTCAGCAGCCCGAGCGCGAACAGGGAACCGGTCTGCGGCGCGGGAGAGCGGGCGACGCGCAGCGCGACCACCGTCTGCAGCCCCATCGCCGGGACGACGCCGATCACCAGCACCGCCAGCAGCGAACTCAGCTCGCCGAACGCGCCGGGCGCGAGGATCCGCGCGGCCACGAGACTCAGCACGTAACTGGCCGCGTTGTTGCCCGCGAGGGCGAGCGAGACGAGGATCGCCGCGACCCGGTGGCCAGTCCGGGCCGGCCCTTCGGTGGCTACGCTCAACGGCGGGCTCCCCTGACCGGCGGGCAGTGCCCAGGGACCCTAACCGCGTGGGCACCGGAAAGGAAGGGCCGTGGACGCACCGGGCAGGCGGTTCGCGCTCCCCGCGGTGTCCGCGCTGCTCGCGTTCGCCGTCTGCGCGCCCTTGCTGGGCCGGGGTTTCGTCCTCGGCTACGACATGGTGTTCGCGCCACGCCAGTACTTCGTGCCCGACGCCTTCGGCCTCGGCAGCACCCTGCCCCGGTCGGTGCCGGCGGACGCCGCCGTCGCGCTGGCGACCACCGTGCTGCCCGGCGACATCGTCCAGAAGGTCGTCCTGCTCGCGGCCGTCTTCTTCGCCGCGCTCGGCGCCGGACGCCTGGTCCCCACCGAATACGTGGGCACCCGGCTCGTCGCCGCGACCGCCTACGCCTGGACGCCGTATCTCGCGGAACGGCTGCTCATCGGACACTGGCCGCTGCTGCTGACCTACGCGTGCCTGCCCTGGATCGCCGCCGCGGGCCTCGCCGCGCGAAGGCACGAGCCGCACGCGCTGCCGAAGCTGGTGATCGCCTGCGCTCCGGCCGTGCTCACTCCGCCGGGTGGCGTACTCGCCGCCGCCGTCATGGCCACAGCCGCCGGTTCGCGGCGGCTGTGGCAGACGATCCCCATCGCTGTCGTGCTCAACCTGCCGTGGCTGGTGCCGGCGTTCGTCAACGCCGAGGGCACGTTCTCCGACCCCGCCGGTGTTCCGGCGTTCAGCGCGCGAGCCGAGAGCTGGGGTCCGGCGCTGTTCAGCGTGCTCGGCCTGGGTGGCATCTGGAACGCCGAAACGGTGCCCGGCAGCCGGGCCATGCCGCTCGTCCCGGTGCTGACGCTCGTCGTCGCCGCCCTCGCGGTCGCCGGGCTCGGGCCGCTCACGAAGAAGTGGGGCAAGGCGCCGGCGCGGTCGGTGTTCCTGCTCGGCGTCGCGGGCGTGCTCCTCGCGTCGCTGGCGACGTTGCCGGGCGGGCACGCGCTCCTCACCGCCGCGACGCGGCACCTGCCCGGCGCGGGACTCCTGCGTGACGCCCAGAAGTGGGTGGCCTGGTGGGCGTTGCCGCTCGCGCTGGGCTTAGCGCTGGCCGTCGAGGCACTCGCGGCGAAACTGAAGACCGCGCGCGGCCGCGTCGCCCTCGTGACGGCGGCGGCCGTCCTGCCCCTGCTGGCCATGCCGGACCTGGCCTGGGGCGGCTGGGGACGGCTCGGCACCGCGCAGTACCCGCCCGACTGGCGGGCGGTGTCCGATGTGCTCGGTGACCGGCCGGGTGACGTGCTCGCCGTGCCGCTCTCGGCGTTTCGCGGGTTCGCCTGGAACGGCGGCCGCACCCAGCTCGACCCGGCGCCGCGCGTCCTGCCGCGGCCCGTGCTGGTGGACGACACGCTGCAGGTGGGCCCGGACCGCGTCACCGGGGAAGACCCGCGCATCGCCGACGTGCGCGCCGCGACCTCGGCCCGCGAGCTGACGGCCGCGGGCATCGGCTGGATCCTCGTCGAACACGGGACACCGGGCGACGTCGACCCGCGGTTGCTCGCCGACGCGACCCCGGTGTGGTCCGGTGACTGGCTCACGCTGTACCGGACTCCCGGTGTGCCGGCGGTGAAAGCGGTCTCGTGGACACCCGCGCTGGTGGCGAACGGAGTAGCGCTCGCGTTGCTGTGCGCCGCCCTGTTGTGCCGCATGTTACCGATGCGTACATTGAGCCGCGGCAGGAACTTCCCGCCGCGGAAGGAGTGACAGTGGGCACGGTCATCGGCGCGGTCGCCGCCGTCATCATCGGGGGCGCACTGGCGACCGGAGCGAGCTTCGCCCTGACCCAGGGCGCCGACCCGGACACCGCCGCTCAGGTGCAGGAAAAACTCAACGCGCAGGTGAAGTACAACCCCGCCGACCACCCGAACAAGATCTACGGGAACCGCTGACGCGGTGACCCGGCTCGCCTCCGACCACGCCCACCGCGTCGTCGGGCTCTACGGCGACCCCACCGTTTCCTGGAGCATCCTCCTCGAAGCGGAGCTCGGTACGGCCGCACCCGAGCCGGAGAAGCTGCGGGCCCGGCTCGCCGCCGCCGGCCGGGAGTACCCGCATCTCGGGGCCGTGCCCGCCGTCGAGCTGGCGGACGACCTGCCTGCCGTCCGCCACCGGTTCGCTTCCGCGCCTTACGCACGCGCCGATCCGCTCGTGCGCGTCGCCGTCGCCGGGCCCACGCTCCTCGTCGCCGCGCACCACGGCGCCCTCGACGGACTGGGCCTGCTCGCCCTGCTCGGCATCCTCCTCGACGTCCCGGTTTCCTCGGCGGCCCGCGGCATCGGCGTCCGCACCGGCGGGAAATCCTTTGCCGTCTCGGCCCTCCAGCGGCTCGCTGAGGCGCTTTTCGCGCCCCCTGGCCGGATCGTTCCCGATCGGGGGCACGAAGCGGCGGGAGACGTCTTCGCGGCGCGGCACGAGCCCCGGCTGCGGCTGGGCGCCGCGGGGTCCGTCGCGGCCGCCGTCCGTGCCACCGAACGCTGGAACCGCGCGCACGGCGCCCGCACCGCGCGCGTTGTCGCCGCGCTGGGCGCGTCGTGGCGGTCCGGCGCCGCGCCGGAACCGGTGCACGACAGCGCCTTCTTCCGGCTGCGGCTCGGCCCCGGCGCGGACGTCGCGGCGGTGTTGCGCGCCCAGGCTCCCGAGCCGGACTTCCCGGCCCGCAGCAGCAGGCTGGCCCGGCTGGGCACCCGGCTGCTGGCGAGCCGGCTGGGCTCGACGTTCCTCGTCTCGAACCTCGGCGTGGTCTCCGCCGGGGACGCCGTGCGCTCGCTGGCGTTCTACCCGGCCGCGAGCGGCCGCTCAGGCGTGGCGTTCGGCGTGGCGACGATCGGGGGCACCACGACCGTGACGGTGCGCGCCCGCGGCAAGGACTTCGACGCGGCCGCCGCCGACCGGTTGCTGGACGAGTTCCGGGACGCGGTGCGGGACGAGGACGCGGGGGCGGGGCGCCGCGCGCCCGGAGACCTCCCGCACCAGTGACTCGAACTGCCCGATGCTGGTGTCCCAGCGGTACTTCCCGGCCCGCTCGGCGCCGGCCAGGCCCATCTCCGCGCGCCGCAGCCCGTCGGCGAGCAAGCCGTCGACCTGGGCGGTGAATTCGTCGAAGTCGTCCGCGAGCAAGCCGGTCCGCCCCTCCACGATGGACTCCGCGACTCCGCCGGCGGCGCGGTAGGCGACCGACGGCACGCCGTGTGCCGCGGCCTCCATGATCACGATGCCCCAGCCTTCCTTGACCGACGGGCACAGGTGCAGCCACGAGCGCGCGAGGATCTCGTGCTTGGCCTGCTCGTCGACCCAGCCGTGCAGCACGACGCGGTCGGCGACCCCGCGCGCGGCGGCGTGCGCGCGCAGCACGGCGTCCCACGGGCCCTGGCCGACGACCTCGAGCCGCAGGTCCGGCCAGCGCCGCGCCAGCCGCGCGACGACGTCGATGGCGTGCTCGATCCGCTTGTGCGGCACCAGCCTGCTCACCGCGACCAGGGTGGGCGTGGGGTCCCGTTCCGCCGCGCACGGCGGGGGTGCGTCGAGGCCGTTCGGCACCACCGTGACGCGCTCGCGTTCGATGCCCAGCCCGGCCAGCTCCGCGCGGGTGACCTCGGAAACCGTGACGTACCGGCACGTCCGGAACAGCCACGGCGCCAGCCGCGACTCGACCCACCAGCCCAGGCGGCCCAGCGGCTCGCCGAGCGCGCTGATCCACTGGTGCTCGTGGACGTGGTGCACGAGCACCAGCACCGGGCAGCCGGCCACGAGCCGGGCGAAGAACGGCATGCCGTTCTGCACGTCCACCACGAGGTCGGCGCGGGCCCGGCGGATGGCGCGCAGGGCGTGCGCGTACACGCCGAACTTGTTGCCGCGGCGGCGGTAGCGGACGCCGTCCCGCCACTCGCCCGCGGCGGCGCCCGGGTAGGCCGCGCACTGGATCTCGACCCGGTACCCGGCTCTCGCCAGCCCGCCGGCCATCCGCTCGACGTACCGCTCCGACCCGCCGCCTTCGGGGTGGCCGGTGTCGCGCCAATTGACCAGGAGCACACGAGGACGGTCCATCGGGATATCCCAACTGTAGCGGCGATGCTAGGTTACCGGTGCGTACACAGTAGAGGAACGTATTCGGGAAAGCGACGGTTCAATGGTAGGGAATCCGGTTCTCGACCGGCCGCACCGGGCCACGCTCGGTCGTTCGGTCACGTTGTTCCGCACGTTCCTGACCGAGCAGACGGACCCGGACGGCTTCTATTCCGCGCTGGCCGCCGACTCCGTCCGGCAATTGGCGGCGCACACTCCGCTGACCGGGCGCACGGTGCTCGACGTCGGCGGTGGTCCGGGGTATTTCTCCGACGCGTTCCGCGCGGCCGGTGCCGTCTACCTCGGCCTGGACCCGGACGTCGGCGAGCTGTCCGCGCGCGGCGAGCCAGGGGAGAACATGATCCGCGCCAGTGGCACGGAACTGCCGGTGCGCAGCGGATCCGTCGACGTGTGCTACTCGTCGAACGTGCTGGAGCACGTGTCGCGGCCGTGGGTGATGCTCGACGAGATGTGCCGGGTGACCAAGCCGGGCGGCACGGTCTTCGCGTCGTTCACGCCGTGGTATTCGCCGTGGGGCGGCCACGAGACCGCGCCGTGGCATTTCCTCGGTGGCCATTACGCGCGGCAGCGTTATGCCCGAAAGCTCGGCAGGCAGCCCAAGAACAAATTCGGGGAAAGCCTGTTCCCGGTTTCGGTCGGCGCCGCGCTGCGGTGGGCGAAAACGACGCCGCTCGCCGATCTGGTCGCCGGGTACCCGCGTTACCACCCGAGCTGGGCGATGTGGATCGTGCGGGTGCCCGGCCTGCGTGAAATAGCGTCCTGGAACCTGGTCCTGGTGTTGCGGCGGCGGTGACTCACGTGCGGGCGAAGACCACCTGCCGCCGCGCCCGCGGGGCAGGCGGCCCGGCCGGGCGCCGGCGGACCAGCAGGAAGATCGCGACGAGGATCAGCACGCCGCCGCCGATGCCGAGCCAGCGCGGGCCGGTGCCGGAGAGGAACTCCAGCCTGCCCTTGTTCGCGTGCACCTGGTCGACCATCTGCGAGATCGTCTTGCCGTTGTAGGCCAGCGTCCCGTCGAACACGACCGCCGCGCTGGTGAGCGTGCGCAGTTCCTGGTGCTGTTGCTGCTGCTGCTTGACCTCGATCCCGGTGACCGGCTCCACCCACATCGTGTTGACGCCGCGGTAGCAGAGATCGGCCTTGACGGTCGGCTCGAGCGAGCCGACGAGTGGACCGGGCACGTCCTTGGTGGCGATCTTCGTGTCCGGGATGTCCTGGACGAACTTGTAGGTCTCGATCCCGTTCACCGTCTCGGGGCCGAGGTAGCGGGCCGTGACGGCGGTGCCGGTGTTGTCGTCGTAGACCTGGTAGTCCTTCTGCTCGGTGCCGAAGGGGAACTTGAAGTTCAGGCCGGGCTGTGCTTTGTAGACGTTGTTCTCGGGCGGCTTCTGACCGTCCTTTTCGGCCTTGTCGGCGAGCTCGGTGACGTAGCTGCTCTTGGCGTCGCATTTCGGGTCGGCTTCGCCGTGCGGCTCGTAGCCTTCGGCGGTGCGCCGGTCGAAGCAGACCTGCCGTTTGCTCGCGCTGACCACGGTGCCGTCGGCGTCGTCGGTGACCTGCACCGCCAGCAGCCAGACCGCGTAGTCGGTGTCCTGGTGCATCTCGGGCGCGGCGAAGTTCGCCTGGACGCGCGCCGTCGCGGTCAGCTTCGCGTCCTCGCGGATGTTCGAGACCGGGCCGGATCCGTTGTCGGTCACGGCGAGGACCTTGCTCGCGGTGCCTTCGAGCACCGACGTGGAGTCCTGGTCGAGCGGCACCTTGGCGAGCTTCGGGTACACGTACGCCGGCAGGAGCACCGCACCCGCGACCGCGAAAACGCCCAGTGCCAGCAAGATCAGGCCGAAAGCACGTCGCAACGGTCCTCCTGGTCGGCTTCGTCGACACGCAAATTACCCGGCGGTAATCAGGTGCTGCGGATAGTGGCCCGCGCCACGCCGCGCGTCAAAGTGTGACGGCGGGTCACAGGCGCCCGGTGCCACCGGAAGGTCGCATGGAGACGGCCGTTCGGACCAAGCGGCCAAACATGTTTGTTCCCGGGCACAACGGGCGCGGACCCACCATCGGACGATCCGTACGCCGCCGCGCCCGACCCGCAGAGGAGACGGTTTCTGTTGCCCCAGGACCCTTCGATGGTGGCCATCGCGGCCACCGCGCGCTGGCGGGCCCGGATCGTGGCGGCGGCCGCGAGCGCGGGGATCACGCTCACCGACCCGCAGGCCGGCGTGCCGGGCATCCGTGTGCTGGCCTGCACCCCGGGCGCGCTGGCGGCGATCGTGCCGAGGCTGGGCGGCCCACCGGCGCGGGCGGCGATCGGCGCGCATTCGGACTCGATAGCCGACCTCGAGCTGCGCGACGCGGTGGCCGACGTGGCAGCCCTGCTTTCGTTGCACGGCAACGTGGTGCTGGACCTCGACGCACCGGGCCACGGCGGCGCCCGGGCCCGGCCGGACGTGGTGGTCTCGGCAGGCGTGGACCGTCCCGAGTGGACGGAGCCGGCGGTGACGCTCCCGGTGGGCACGGACCGGCGCGGGGGTCCGCTCACGGTGGCGCTCACCGCCGGTCCCGGCTTCGAACGAACGCTGCTGGAACTGGCCCGGCTGGTCGAGGCGGACGCGGCTTAGCGTGGCTGCCGGGAGCGGAACCGGCTCAATGCTCACCGCGGTGGTTGCGGGCCGCGACCGCCGCCGCGGCGAAACCGTTGTCCAGCATCTCTTTCTCGTACGCCGCGACCGCGTCCGGCAATGGCTGGCCCGACACCAGGCGTCCCGCCAGCACACCCGCCTCGTGCAGGGCCACTCCCGCGCTGACGCCCGCCGGTGGCATCGGGTGCGCCGCGTCGCCCACCAGCGTCACCGGAGCCGGTGACCACCGCCGCGGCCGCTCGGACGTGTAGACGTTCGCAGGCATCGCGTGCGCCGGGTCGCCCTTGCGGATCAGCGTGCCCAGCGACGGGTGCCAGTCCGCGAGCGTCTCCGCCGCCAGCTCGATCAGCTCGTCTTGGCCCAGCCGGAACAGGTCCGGGCCGAACGGTGCTGTCACCGCCCACATCACGTAGTCCTCGCCCGGCGGGAAGCCGAACTCGGCCGGGTCGCGGCGGAACCGCTGTGCCGCCAGCGCCAGCCGCCTCTCGTCCGGCCCCGCCACGCCCAGGAAGCCTTCGAGCGCCGCGTCCGGCGTCAGCGCCCGCGCCTCGGCCGTCAGCGGGGTCCGGCCGTAGATCAGCCGCGCGTCCTCGACCGTCAGCGGGAAGCCCGGCACCAGCAGGCGCCGGATGCCCGAGCCGACCCCGTCGGCGGCGACGAGCAGGTCGCCGTCTTCCGTGCTGCCGTCGGCGAACCGGACGCGGACGGTGCCGTCGTCGAGCAGCGTGTACCCGGCGAACTCGGCGCCGAACCGGGTGCAGGAGGTCAGGCCGCGCAGCATGATCCGGCGCAGCGTCAGCCGGTCGGCCGTGAGGCCCGCGGTGCCCGGGGGCAGCGGGATCTCGGTGAACGAGTCGAGACCGGGCCCGGCGACGCTCACCCCGCGGCCGGTCCGGCAGGAGGTTTCGACGGCCTGCTCGTACGCCTCGGCCGGCAGCCACTCGCGCAGCGCGGCGTCCCCGTCGCCGTTGATGTGGATCCGGTAGCCCTGGGCGCGGGCGTCGATCGCCGCGTCGCGTTCGAAGAGCCGGACGTCGATGCCGTGCCGGCGCAGGCCGTGGGCCAGGCACGGGCCGGCCAGTCCGGCACCGCTGATCAGTACTCGCACGATTACCCCCGAAGCGAGATGGTCTCAAATGAGACTGTCTCGGATGCTAGCGTTCCCGCCATGGAGGCTCAACCGGTCGACCCGGCCACGCTCGGGATGCTGCTCTACCGCGCTCACCGCCTGGCGCGCGCGAAGTCCAACGAGGCGGCCCGGCCGGCGGGCATCGAGCTGCAGCACGCGGGGGTGCTCTCGGCGGTGCGGACCGGCGGTGTCCGCAGCCAGCGTGAGCTCGGCGCGGCCCTCGGGGTCGACAAGTCCACGCTGGTGCGGATCGTCGACGACCTCGAGCGGCGGAACCTGGTGCGGCGACAGCGATCCCGGCACGACCGGCGCGCGTACGAGATCGTGCTCACCGAAGACGGCGAGCGACGGCTGGACGAGGCGAACGGCCTGTTCGCCGACGCGATGTCCGGCCTGCTGAAGGTGTTCGACGACGAGGAACGGCACCGGCTGCACGAGCTGCTGAGCCGGTTCGTCGCGCAGGACTAGTCGTCGACCCACTCCAGCAGGTCGCCGGGCTGGCAGCCGAGCACCCGGCACATCGCTTCGAGCGTGCTGAACCGCACCGCCTTCGCGCGGCCGTTCTTGAGCACGGCGACGTTCGCCGGCGTGAGCCCGACCTTTTCGGCGAACTCCCCGACGCTCATCTTCCGCTTGGCCAGCTCGACGTCGATGCGCACGACAATCGGCATCAGATGACCGCTTCCAGGTCGGACCGCAGCGCGGTCGCCTGCCGCAGCAGGGCGCGCATGACCACCATCAGCAGGCCGAGCACGGTGATCGCGACGGTCACCAGGAACAGCAGCATCGGCATGCCCGGGTCGTCGGCGTTGAACCCGACGAAGACCAGCATGCCGGCGAAGACCAGCCACGCGGCCGCGATGGCCCAGACGATCACGTCGACCCACTTCAGGGACGCGCTGGTGAAGATCCGGTCCTTCTTGACCAGCGTCAGCAGCTTCCACGTCGCGACGAGGACCACCTCGACGCACAGCACGAGGAACACCGCGATGGCGGTCAGCGGCCAGCGCAGGTTGGCGTCGTGCGGGTTCTGCTGAGCCAGGTAGGCGATTCCGCCCGGCAGTGAGAGCGTCTGGAACACGACGAGGATGCCGAACAGCACCACGAGGAACACCCGGAGCGCGGCCACGGCGCGTCTTTCGGTCAGCATGTGTCGACTATCGCTGGAAATCTATCGAAAGTCAATCGGTCGAGCCGGGCTCCAGTCGCACCGACTCGAGGGCGACGTAGAGCTCGCCGATGTCGGCGGGGTCGGTCAGGTCGCGTTTCGTCAGCTCCTGGACGCGGCGCAGCCGGTAGCGGACGGTGTTGGGGTGCACGAACAGCCGGTCCGCGGCCTCCTTCGCCGAGCCGTGGCCGCCGAACCACGCGAGCAGCGTGTCGAGGAGCACCTTCCGCTCCGCGCCGGGCAGGGCGAGCACGCCGGCCAGCGCGGACCGCACGACGTCGCGGGCCATTCCCGGCGCGGCGGCGACCAGCGTCGTCACCGGCGAGTCGCCGAACACGACGACCCCCGCGGTCGCCGACGGCAGCGAGCGGCGGGCGATGCGGGCCCGGTGCAGCGCGTCCGGGACGTCGGGGAACCCGCTGAACGGCTTGCTCAACCCCGCCGCCACGGGCAATGCGCCCAGGGTCTCGCGCAGCCGCCGCACGTCCTCGACGCGGTCGATCGCTACGAGACCCGCTTCGCCGCCGGGCCGCCAGGCCGAGCGCCAGCGGCGGGCGCGCAGCAACGCCTCGACGCTGTCGTGCTCCTCGGGCTCGACGCGTTCGGTGACCACGGCGACGAACATGCCCGCGGTCGGCAGGCCCAGCTCGCGCGCGGCGGCCTCCATCTCGGCCTGGCTCGCGAGCCGGCCGCGGAGCAGGTCGTCCAGCAGCCGCGCGTTCGCGTGCGACGGCTCGGCCGCGACCTCCTCGTACGCCGTGGTCAGCGCGTCGGAGTAGAGGTCGATCGCCTTCCAGACGTAGGAGTTGATCTCGATGGTCCGCGTGGGGTTGAGGAACTCCGGGCCGGCCAGCTCGAGCAGGGCTTCGTAGACGAAGGTGCCGCCGATCCGGAACGCGCGCAGCACCGCGGGCAGCGGGATGCCCTGCCGGGCTTGGGCGAGCCCGGTCTTGCGGGCGGCGTCGAGGGCCAGCCCGCGGCCCTCGGCCAACGCGGTCAGCGCGCGTTCGAGGTTGGCGTGGCAGACCTGGCGCAGCTCGCCGGGCGCGACGGCGTCGACCTGGCGGTAGAACTCGTCGGCTTCGCTGAGCACGCGGGCGAGGCGGTCGGCGAACTCCGGCAGCCGGGCCAGCATCTCCCGCACCAGCTCACGGTGCTCGCGAGAGACCGGCTTGGCCGGAGCATCGATGCCCATTCCTCACCTTAGCCCGGGTCCGCGGCCCGGAACATGCACCGACTTGAGCAAAATTCACGTCCGCGCGGGCTTGCGCGCGGTCAGGTGGACGTGCGGTTCCCCGGTCGCGCCGGGGTGCTCAGGGACGAACTCGGAGCGGGTTTCGCGGACGATCTCCAGGCCCGCGGCGCGGAGTTTTCCGGCCAGGGCCTCGGCGGCGAAGCTGCTCGCGCGCACCGGATGTCCCATGAAGACGATGCCGACGCCGTCGACGTCGGCGGGCACGGTCGCGAACACGAGCAGGCCGCCGGGCTTCAGCCACGCCGAGATCCGGCCGATCATCGTCTCCTGGTCGGCGCGGGGCAGCTGCAGCATCGAGAAGAAGGCGGTGATCGCGTCCCAGGTTCCGTCCGCGAAGGACAGTTCGCGCATGTCGCCGAGTTCGAACCGGGCGCCCGGCACCTGCGCCCGCGCGATCTCGACCATCTTCGGCGAGACGTCGTACCCGGTGACGGCGTGACCGGCCGCGGCCAGCAGTTCCGCGGTGGGCCGGCCGGTGCCCGAACCGAGGTCGAGCACCTGCGCGCCCGCGGGCAGCCGCTCGGCCAGCGCGGTGATCGCGTCCCGCCGTTCGGTCAGGTTCCGGAACGCGTGCTCGTAGTCCTTGCCCAGTGCGTCGAAAACTTCGGCGGCGGATTCGGTCATGCCCCGACCTTGCCAGAAGACGCCCCGGCTAGGGTTCCGCCGTGGCTGCGTTGCGGAAGGTGTTCGCCGGGTTCGGCAAGAGCCGCGCGTTCGGGGTGCTCGGGCGGGCGCTCGTCCCCGCCGACCGGGTGCTGCTGCGGGTCAGCGGCGGACGCCTCGGGGTCGGCGCGGCGGTCGGGCTGCGGACGCTGCTGCTCACCACCGTCGGGCGGCGCAGCGGTGCCCCGCGGCAGGTGCCGCTGCTCTACGTCGAGCGCGGCGGCGGGTACGTCGTCATCGGCTCGAACTGGGGCGGCGAGGCGCACCCGGCGTGGTCGGCGAACCTGCTGGCCCGGCCCGAGGCGACGGTCACGATCGGCGGCCGGACGATCGAGGTCACCGGGCGGCTCCTGACCGGGGACGAGCGCCGGGAGACGTGGGACGCCGTCGCCGCGTACTGGCCGGCCTACGACCGCTACGCCGTGCGCGCCGGGGACCGCGAAATCCGGGTCTTCCTGCTGGAGCCGGTCAGTCGATGAGGTCGGTGTGCCGGATCCGGTACACCTGCAGCCGCAGGTTGTAGTACTTGTCCGTCTCGCCGACCCACCGCATGCCGAGCCGCTTGGCGACGGCGATCGCGCGCGTGTTGTTCGGCCGTGCGACCGCGAACAGCTCCTCGGTGTCCTGCGTGAACGCCCACTCGATCAGCGCCGTCGCCGCTTCGGACGCGTAGCCCTGGCCCCACGCGCCCGGCGCCAGCTGCCAGCTCAGCTCGAGGTCCTCCTCGAACGGCGGCAACAGCCGGATGCCGAGGCCGCCGATCACCGCGCCGTCCTCGATGCGCTCGACGGCCCACCGCCCGCGCGGCGGCGGCAGGTTCGGCTGCGCCTCCTGCCACGCGTTCAGCACCGCGCGCATCGCGCCGATGTCGCCGACGCGGTCCATGGCCGGGGTGAGCCAGTGCGTCACGTCTTCTGCGCCGTAGATCTCGAACGCGGCTTCGGCGTCGTCCACCGTCCAGTCCCGGATCACGAGCCGGTCGGTGTGCAGCGGGATCTCCATACCAGGACGCTACGCCGGGCGCCCCGCGATTGTTCCCCGCGCGGACGGATGTCACTTCGCCCGCGCGGGCCTACAGTCGCCCTCGTGGACGACCTGCGTGACCTCCTCACCCGCGCCGCCGAGCTGGCCGCCGCCCACCGGGCGGGACTGGCGGACCGGCCGGTGGCCCGGCCCGCCGATCCCGCCGTCCTGCGCGCGGCCTTCGGCGGCCCGCTCCCCGCCGGCCCCGCGGATCCGGCGAGCGTGCTCGAAGAACTCGCCCGCGCCGCCGAACCCGGCCTGGTCGCCACGGCGGGCCCGCGGTTCTTCGGCTTCGTCATCGGCGGGGCGCTCCCCGCCGCCACCGCCGCCGACGTCCTCGCGGCCGGCTGGGACCAGAACGGCTTCAACGCGGTCCTTTCCCCGGCCGCGGCCGCCGCCGAAGAGGTCGCCGGCGCGTGGCTGAAGGAGCTGCTCGGCCTGCCCGCGACCGCGTCCGCCGGTTTCGTCACCGGCGGGCAGGCGGCGAACACCGTCGGGCTGGCCGCCGCGCGCCACCACGTCCTCGCCGAAGCGGGCTGGGACGTCGAACGCGACGGGCTCGCCGGCGCCCCGCGCGTCCGCGTCGTCGCGAGCGAAGAGCGGCACGCCACCATCGACCGCGCCCTGCGGCTGCTCGGTTTCGGCACGCGGGCCGTCGAGCCGGTGCGGGCACGCCCCGACGGCGCCATCGACGTGCAAGACCTCGAGCGGGCGCTGGGTGACCGGCCGCAGATCGTCTGCCTCCAGGCGGGCAACGTCAACACCGGCGCCTGCGACGACCTCAGGACCGCCTGCGAGCTCGCGCACCGGCACGGCGCGTGGGTCCACGTCGACGGCGCCTTCGGCCTCTGGGCCGCCGCCAACCCGGGGACGGCGGCGCTGCTCGACGGCGCCGAGCTGGCCGACTCGTGGGCGTGCGACGGCCACAAGTGGCTCAACGTCCCCTACGACTCGGGTTTCGCCTTCTGCGCGCACCCGGAGGTCCACGCCGAGGCGATCGCCTACCGCGCGGCCTACCTGACCGGCGCCGGCGAGGTGTCCGGCATGGGGGACCTGACGCTGGAGTCGTCGCGCCGCGCCCGCGGGTTCGCGGTCTGGGCGGCGCTGCGCGAGCTGGGCCGCGACGGTGTCGCCGAGCTCGTCGACCGCTGCTGCCGCCTGGCGCGCCGGTTCGCCGCCGCCCTCGCCGCCGGCGGCGCCGAGATCGCCAACGACGTCGTCCTCAACCAGGTGCTGGCCTCCTTCGGCGACGACGCCCGCACCGACGCGCTCGTCCGGGCGATCCAGCTCGACGGGACGTGCTGGCTGGGCGGCACGACCTGGCGCGGCCGCCGCTACCTGCGGATCTCGGTGTCGAACTGGTTGACGACCGAGGCCGACGTCGACCGCTCGGCGGCGGCGATCCTCCGGCTGGCCGGCCGGTAGCCGTCCGCGGTGAATCCGCACCCGGCCGCGGAGCCATCGTGAAATCCCTTGACCGCACCGATTCGGTCTGGTCCGCAATGGTCTGGACCTGTTAGCCTCAGCACGACCGCCCAGCCGGTTCCGGAAGGAAAATCCCGTGCTCCGCATGAGAAAACGCATCGCTGTCGCCGTGCTCGCGCTGGCCGGCGCGGCCGTCGCCGCGCCGCCCGCGGAAGCCGGGCAGGCCCACGGCAAGGTGATGGCCTACTTCGCCGACTGGGACGTCTACGCCCGCAACTACCACGTCAAGGACATCGAAACCTCCGGCTCGGCCACGAAGCTCACCCACGTCAACTACGCGTTCGGCAACGTGACGGGCGGCGGGTGCGCGGTCGGCGACCCGTGGGCCGACCACGACATGCCCTACGACGCCGCCACGAGCGTCAGCGGCCAGGCGGACAGCACCGAGCCCGGTGCCCTGCACGGCAGCTTCAACCAGCTCCGCGAGCTGAAGAAGCTGCACCCGGGGCTGAAGGTGCTGTGGTCGTTCGGCGGCTGGACCTGGTCGGCGGGCTTCACCGAGGCGGCGAAGAACCCCGAGGCGTTCGCGCAGTCCTGCTACGACCTCGTCAACGACCCGCGCTGGGCGGGGGTCTTCGACGGCATCGACATCGACTGGGAGTACCCGAACGCCTGCGGCAACACGTGCGACACGAGCGGCCCGAAGGCGTTCACCGGGCTGGTCAGGGCGCTGCGCGCGAAGTTCGGCCACCGGCTGGTGACCGCCGCGATCACCGCGGACGGCTCGGAGAACGGCAAGATCGACGCCACCGACTACGCCGGGGCGAGCCGGTACCTCGACTGGTACAACGTGATGACCTACGACTACTTCGTCGCCGGTGCCAGCCCGACGGGCCCCACGGCGCCGCACTCGCCGCTGCGGGCCTACCCGGGCATCCCGGCCGCCGGCTACTACGCCGACGCCGCGATCCAGAAGCTGCGCCACCAAGGTGTGCCGTCGTCGAAGATGCTGCTGGGCCTCGGATTCTACGGCCGCGGCTGGGACGGCGTGACGCGGAAGCAGCCCGGCGGCACCGCGACCGGCCCGGCGCCGGGCACGTACGAAGCGGGTGTCGAGGACTACAAGGTCCTCAAGAACACGTGCCCCGCCAACGGAAGGATCGCGGGCACGGCGTACGCGAAGTGCGGTTCGCAGTGGTGGAGCTACGACACGCCCGAGACCGCGTCGGCCAAGGCGGGCTACGCGAAGTCGCAGGGGCTGGGCGGGGTGTTCGCCTGGGAGCTGTCGGGCGACACGGCGAACGCGGAACTGCTGCGCGCCATCGCGGGCCGCTGCTGAAAGCTGGAGGGCCCGGGCGCGATCGCGTCCGGGCCCTTCGTCCACTCAGGACAGCTCGGGGATGTTCGCGGCGGGGATTCGCGACGTGCCCGAGGCGCGGTTGTACTCGAGCACCGCGTCCAGGTACTCCGAAATCGCGTCCCGGTTGCGCAGCAGGCATTCCGCCCGCCGGGCCATGCGGTCGCGCTGCTCCTCCAGGGTCGCGATCATCTCCGGTGTCGCGTCCGGGAAGTAGATCGTGCGGGGCTTGTCGAGGCAGGGCAGGATCTGTTTGATGATGCGGGTGGGCAGCCCGGCGTCGAGCAGCCCGCGGACCTGCAGCACCCGGTCGACCGTCGCCTCGTCGTAGTCGCGGTAGCCGTTCGGCCCGCGGGAAGCGACGATCAGGCCCTGTTCCTCGTAGTAGCGGAGCAGCCGGCGGGACGTGCCGGTGCGCTCCGCGAGCTCGCCGATCCGCATGTGTGCCACCTCACGTAGACCTTCACATAGATGTGATGGTTTGAGCATAGCGGCATGACGAGCACAGAAGTCCTGCCCCGCACCGCTTTGCTGTCCCTCACCACCGCCGCGTTCGTCACGGTGCTCACCGAGGCGCTGCCCGCCGGCGTGCTGCCCGGCATGAGCGCCGGCCTCGGGGTCGGTGAGTCCGCCGCCGGACAGGCCGTGACGGTCTACGCCCTCGGCACCGCCCTCACCGCGATTCCCCTCGCCGCGGCCACGGCCACCTGGAGCCGCAAGCGTTTGCTGCTGGCCGGCGTCGCCGGGTTCGCCGTCGCCAACACCGTGACGGCGCTGTCGGCGGACTACGTCTTGACCATGGCCGCCCGGTTCGTCGCCGGGGTCGCCGCCGGGGTCGTCTGGGCGCTGCTGGCCGGGTACGCGCGGCGGCTGGCCCCGGCGCACCTGCAGGGCAAGGCGATCGCGATCGTCATGACGGGCATCCCGCTGGCGCTCTCGCTGGGCATCCCGGCCGGCACGTTCCTCGGCGGGCTGCTCGGCTGGCGCTCGGCGTTCGGCGTCATGTCGGCGATCGCGGTGGTCCTGCTGGCGTGGATCACCACGGCCGTGCCCGACCAGCCCGGCCAGGCCCGCGGCCGCGTCCCGGTGCTGCGGACGCTCGCGGTGCCGGGCGTGGTGCCCGTGCTGGTCGTGACGCTCGTGTTCGTGCTGGCCCACACCGTCCTGTACACCTACGTCGCCACCTTCCTGGCCCACGCCGGGATGGGGGACGCGGTGGACGTCGTCCTGCTGGTGTTCGGCGTCGCGTCGATGGCCGGGATCTGGGTCGTGGGCGCCTGGATCGACCGCGCGCTGCGCCCGCTGATGATCCTCAGCACGATCCTGGTCGCGGTGGCCGCGGCGCTGCTGGCGGCGTTCTCCGGCAGCCACGTTCTGGTGTACGCCGCGGTGACGCTGTGGGGTCTCGGCTGGGGCGGCGTCCCGACGCTGCTGCAGACGGCGGCCGGCAACGCGGGCGGCGAAGCCGCGGACAACGCGCAGGCGATGCTGGTCACGCTGTGGAACGCGGCGATGGCGGCGGGCGGCGTCGCCGGCGGCGTCCTGCTGGACGCGGCCGGGCCGATGTCGTTCCCGTGGACGCTGCTCCTGCTCCTGCTGCCGGTCCTCGCGGTGGTCGCCGGCGCCCGGCGGCACGGCTTCCGCTGAGCGTCAGTCGTCGTCTTCGGACGGGCGGGACCGGACCCAGTGCAGGGTGTCGGCCTCGGGCCACCACCCGGCGGGCTCGGGCCGCGGACGCGAGCCATCCTCGGCCCACCAGCGCTGCTCGTCGCCCATACCGGCGACGCTAAGCGGGGAACGGGCGGCGGCACACCGGTCGAGGGCGGCCAACGTCCGGTTCCGGCCGGTTCGCGGCCGGCCGGAACCGGACAGTGGCCGAACCCGCCCCTCCCCGTCGCGGGTGGGCGGGCCTTAGATTGAGTCGGGAGATCACTTCGCGGGGAGGACGAACATGATCAGGCGAGTACGAGCGGCCTGGGTGGCGATCATCACGGCGGCGGCAGTCGCGACGCTGGCAGCCCCGGCGGCGCAGGCCGCGGACGTGGGCAAGCCGAAGACGGATTGCGTGTGGATCTGGACGGTCGAGGGGCCGGCCTGCCATTGGCAGTAGGGCCGCGGGCGGAAGCGGGTCGGTGGGGCGCCAGCGGCCCCGCCGACGCGGCGCGGCCGGCGCGCGTGAGCCGATCGGCGGCCGTGGAGGCGCGCAGCCGGACCACGGCAGCGGCGGCCCGCGGGTGGTCGAGAGCCTGCGCGGCTGGGGGCCGTGGAGGCGCGCAGCCGGACCCGAGGCCGTGGAACCGGCCACCGCCGCCGGGATCAGCCCAGCCAGCCCAGCCTCGTGGCCGCGAACACCGCCGCCACCCGGTTGTCCGCCTGCAGCGCCTCCAGCAGCCCCTGTACGTGCCGGCGGACCGTTCGCTCGCTCACGTCCAGGTGGCGGGCGATCGCGCCGTCCGTCATGCCCGTTGCCAGCAGGTCCAGCACCTTCGCCTGGGTCGGTGTCAGGCCGTGGCGGGGCTCGGCTGCCGGGCCGTGCACCTGCACCGCCTGGCTCCACACCAGCTCGAACAGCATCCGCAGCGCCGCCACGATCGTCGGGCTGCGGATGAACAGCGCGCCCTCCATGCCGCTCGGGTCCAGGGGGACCAGCGCCGAATGGCGGTCGGCGATCACCATCTTCATCGGCAGCTCCGGGGCCACCCGCATGGTCCAGCCCGCCGCCACGCTCGCGTCCACGACCTCCTTCGCACCCTCGAACTCCAGTGCCGCGCGCTCGTACACGTTCCGCAGGCTCACCCCGCGCTCGGTCACCGCGTCCGGGAGCCGCATCACCGTGCCCGCGTCCGGCTTGCGCTTGAAGTGGCGCGTGGTGAACGTCAGGAACTCCTCGCGCGCCGACAGGCACAGCTCCAGCGACAGCGAGCCGATGCGCCGCGGGTCGGTCAGCACCTCGACGGCCGTGTCGCCGCCCGAACCGTTCGCCGCGCGGTACACCGCCTGCAGCATGTCCAGCTGCTGGCGCGCCGCGACGATCTGCCGCTGCTGCTCCAGCAGCCGCTGCTGCGCGCCGAGGATGGCGTGGTCGACCGCGCGCACCGGCTCCATCGGTGCGATCACCGGGTCGTCGCGGTAGTCGCGGCGCACGAACCCGCGTTCGAACAGCTCCCGCATCTCCGGGCTCTCGGCCCGCGGGTCGTCCAGCGGTACCGGCCCGGTGCGCACCATCGCGTCGTACAGCGCGCCCGCGCCGGGCGTCAGCAGCCCTTCCAGCATCCGTGTCCCTTTCCGGCAGCGCGGAGCGACCCGGCCGGATCCGGACACGACCGCTCTGCCGCCTACCCCACGCCCCGGCCCCGGGAAAGGATTAGGCCGATCGCGAAATCGGGGCCGGACTCGTCGTGGGGGCGGGTCCGGCCGCCTACCAGCGCCGCGACGGGTCAGGTGGACGGCCGTTTCCTCTGCGGGGCCGAACTCGTGGTGGGGGCGGTCCGGCCGTCTAGCCAGTGCCGTGACGGGTCGCTCAGGCGGACGGCCGCTGGCGGAATCGGGGCCGGACTCGTCGTGGGGGCGGGTCCGGCCGCCTACCAGCGCCGCGACGGGTCGATCACGTGGACGGCCGCTTCCTCCGCCGAGGCCGCGCCGCCGTCGATGCCCGCGTCGGATGCGTACAGCTCCTCGTCGGTGTCCTCGCCGAAGCCCTCGTCCGACGCCACCAGACGGCCCGCGCGGACGTCGCCGACCTCGTCGTCGATCAGCTCGCCGTCGGTGTCCTCGCTGTCGCCGAGGCCGTCGCCCTCGGTGTCGGCCAGGTCCGGGACCTCGCGCGCGAGCCGGCGTTCCCAGCTCTCGCCCTCCGCGGCTTCGCGTGCGGTCGTGCCCCATTCTTCCGTTTCCCGCGGGCGTTCCGGCGGTGAATAGCCCTCCGCCAGCTCGTCGCGGTCGTCCAAAGTGTCCTCGGGGTCGAGGATCCCTTCGTCGGCGTGGTCTTCGATGTCGTCGTCCATGCGCCCATCCTCGCGCAGGCTCCTTGGCCACGCGCCGCCCGGGTGATATCACGTGCAGGCCGCCGCACGGGCGGTGTTCCGGTGAAAGGTGATCCCATGCCGATGAGACGCAGGGTGCTGGCCGCAGGGCTGGCCGGGGTGTTCGGCGCCGCCCTGTCCGGGCGGACCGCGCAGGCCGCGCAACCCGCGGCGCCGCCGGTGCGGCTCGACCAGCTGAACCTGGTCAACCTCTCCCACGTCAACGACCCCGCCACGACGAACGTCTTCCCCGGCGACCCGGCGTTCACGCTGGAGACGATCGCCACCATCCCGAAGGACGGCTACTACCTGCAGTTCGTCCGCGAAGGCGAGCACACGGGCACGCACTGGGGCGCACCCGGGCACTTCAACGCCGGCCAGCCGCTCGCCGACGACATGGACCCGGAGGACCTCTTCCGGCCCGCGGTCAAGATCGACGTCCGGGCGAAGGCCGCGGCCGACCCCGACTACGGCGTGACCATCGACGACCTCAAGGCGTGGGAACGACGGCACGGAAGAATCCCGGACGAGTCCGTGGTCGTGCTCTGGACGGGCTGGGACGCCAAGTGGGGCACGCCGGCCTACCCGAACACCGGCGCCGACGGCGTGCTGCACCAGCCGGGCTTCTCGATCCCCGCGGTGCGGTGGCTGATCGACACGGGACGCCTGGGCCGCCGCGGCGGCACGGGCACCGACACGTTCAGCCCCGACGTCGGCACCGACGAGACGTACACCGTGTCGAAGCTGGTGTACCAGCGCCACCGGATCAGCCTGGAGATCCTGGCGAACCTGAAGGCGCTGCCGACGACCGGCGCATGGGTCCTCGCCGGCGGCCCGATCAACCGCCGGGGAGCAGGCTCGACCGCGACGATCTTCGGCGTGCTGCCGCCCGGGGTGACGGCGGACTGAGCCGGTCGTGAGTGAGAAACAGGGCCAGAACACTGTTTCTCACTCACGGCCACCCGGGCGTGCTAACCCGCCGGGATCGTCGACAGCCGCAGGGCGGGCAACGGCGCCGGACGCCCGAACCGATACCCCTGCGCGGACGTGCAACCCGCCCGCGTGACCAGCTCCGCCTGCTCCGCCGTCTCGATCCCCTCGGCGACCACCGCCAGGTCGAGGTCCGCGCACAACCCCACCAACGAGCGGCACAGCGCCGCGTCCCGTTCCGGCTGGATGCCCGTCGTCAGGGCGCGGTCCAGCTTGAGCAGGTCGACCGGGAGCGCGTGCAGCACCGTCAGTGAGCTGTAGCCCGCGCCGAAGTCGTCGAGTGCCACCCGGACGCCCAGTTCCTGCAGCCGGCGGATCGCCGCCGCGCCCGCCGTCAGGTCCGGGACCGGGACCGTCTCCGTGATCTCCACGACGAGCCGGGACGCCGGCAGCCCGTACCGGTCCAGTGCCGCCGCGACGCTCCGCTCCAGCGTGGCCGCGCCGAGGCGGCTCGCGCAGACGTTCACGTGCACCGTCAGGTCCAGGCCCGCCGCCGTGATCTCCCGGCACGCCAGGTCCAGCACCAGCGCGTCCAGCTCCGCGCCGAGACCCGCCCCTTCGGCCGCGCGGACGAAGGTCTCCGGCGAGACCGCCGTGCCGTCCCGCGTCGTCCAGCGGGCCAGCGCCTCCAGCGCCACCGGGGCCTCGTCGGCCAGCCGGACGATCGGCTGGAACACCAGGCCGAACCCCTCCGGGATGCCGCCGGCCGCGCGGCGCAGCGCCGTCGGGAAGTCGGGCGGGCCGTCCTGCGACGGCTGGTACACCACCGTCGTGTCCTTGCCCAGCCGCTTGCCCGCGTACATCGACGAGTCCGCGCGGCCCAGCAGCACGTCCGCGGTGACCAGCGGCTCGGCCGGGTCCGGCACCACCAGGCCCATGCTCGCGCGGACCGACACGAGCGTCCCGTGCACCGCGAACGGCCGCCGCAGCGCGCCCTGGATCCGGTCGGCGACCGCCTGCGGGGCCTCCGGCTCGCCTTCCAGCAGGATCGCGAACTCGTCGCCGCCGAGCCGCGCGACGGTGTCGGTCGAGCGGACGCAGCTCAGCAGCCGCTGGGCGACCGCGTGCAGCAGGACGTCGCCGCCCGCGTGCCCGAACCGGTCGTTGACCTCCTTGAAGTCGTCGAGGTCGACGAAGATCAGCACCAGCGGCGCCTCGACGGCTTCGACGGCCCGGTCCAGCCGGTCGGCGAACAGCGCGCGGTTGGCCAGCCCGGTCAGCGGGTCGTGGTAGGCCTGGTGGGTCAGCTGCTGCTGGCCCTCGTACACCCGGCGCAGCAGCAACCTGTTGTCCAGCAGCGAAAGCAGCTGCCGGGCCAGCACGAGGAACACGACGAGCACGCCGACGAACACCTCGACGCCGTCCGGTCCGGCACCCGCCAGCAGTTGCACGGTGATCAGCAGCGCCACGGCGGTGACCGGGACGTACGGCAGCGCCAGCTGCCACCAGTCGACGCCGCCCGGCTGGCCCGCGTCGTCGCGGCGCCGCGCGTTCGGCGTCACCAGCAGGGCGAACGCGATGAACAGCGGCCCGAGGACGAACCCGCCGTCCGACCACGGCTTCATGCTCTCGGCGCCGATGCTGACGAGGTAGGCGAACACGCTGTCGGAGCAGGCGAGCGCCACGATCCCGACGGCGGCCAGCAGCAGGTTCGCCCGGTAGGGCCGGTCCACCCGGTCGAACACGACCAGCAGCACCGCGACGACCACGATCACCAGGTCCGACAGCGGGTAGGCGATGGCGACGGCCCAGGTGAGCGCGTCCGGCGCGGTGGCCCTGACCAGCTGCCCGAGCGCCGCGGTCCAGGTCAGGATGAACAGCGAGCCGGTGACGACCAGGCCGTCGAGCACGACCGCGACGCCGAAGTGCGCGGTCCACTGGGCGGGCTGCCAGCGTTCGCGGTCCGGGCGGACCCGCGCCCGCGCCAGGACGATCAGCGCGGCGAGGGCGAACACCGGGAAGCTCAGGTAGCCGACGTCGGCCGGCGACGGCGACGGCAGCCCGCGCCCGTCGACCAGCTGGTACCAGGACCAGACGCACTGGCCGAGCGACCAGCCGGCCATGCCGGTCGCGACCAGCACCCGCCACCAGCGCTGGTGCCCGCGGACCCGGCGGGCGACCAGGACACCGCAGACGACCGCGCCGACGCCGGCGCTCAGCTGCATCGCGTCGTCGACCCACTGCGCGAGGGTGTCGCCCCACGGGGCGAAACCGTTCACCACGACCAGGGCCACGGTGACGACCACGAGCAGGATCGCCACCGGGTACCGCCGCACTGTCATGGCACCTCACGTGGGTCACCCGCCGGTCGGACCGGGAAACACTACACCGCCCGTGACCGGCCACAAGCGCACCGCACCGGGTGGTCAGGCGATGTCACGCCGATGCAGCAGCCGGCCGCCGAGCAGGCCGAAGGCGACCAGGTACGCGGCCAGCACGACGGCGGCTTGCCCGGAGCCGACGATCCCGTCGGCCCCCGGCGCGTCCGCCCCGAACGCGGCGGCGAGCGCGCCCGCGTTCGGCCCGGGCAGCGCCTTCTGCAGCTGCGCGACCCAGTCCAGCAGCGGCGCGGCGACCGACGCCAGCAGGTTCTGCACCGCCAGCAGCCACACCAGCCCGAGCCCGATCGGCAGCGCGACCGAGCGCAGGCCGATCGCCAGCAGCACGCCCAGCACGCCCCACATCGTCGTCACCAGCCAGCCGGCGCCGAGGCCGAGCACGACGTCCGAGGCCGGCGGCCAGGACTGCGGCTGGTCCTGCAGCGACGCGACCACCGCGCCGGCCCCGGCGGCCGCGGCGAACAGCGCGAGCACCACGGCGAGCGCCGCGACCGCGACGGTGACCAGCTTCGCGGCGTACACGGCGAGGCGCGACGGGTGCTGCACCAGCACCGTCTTCCAGGTGCCGTAGCCGTATTCGCTTCCGGCCACGAGCACGCCGAAGATGAGCGCCAAGGCACCGACGAAGATCGGCAGACCGCCGAGGGCGCTGCCGACGAACGCGTCCGGCAGCATCGCGCTCAGCCCGCGGCCGGCGCCGGGACCGCCCGACACGGGGGTGCCGCCGAGTGCCGCGTAGGGGACGACGTAGCCGAAGGTCAGCGTCAGGACGACGGCCACGGCCAGCAGCAGCCAGCTCGCCGGGCGGCGGGACTGCTTGGTCAGCTCGGCTCGGATGTCACGCAGCATGGCCGGTGCCTCCGGTCAGGGCGAGGAAGGTCTGCTCGAGGTCGGGTTCGTGCCAGCGCAGCTCGGTGACGGTGCACCCGGCGCCGACCAGCTCGGCGTTGACCCGCCCGGCCTGGCCGGGGTCGACGTCGAGTTCCAGGGCGTTCCCGTCGACGCGGACGCGGCCGGCGCCGTAACGCCGTTCGAGGTGCTCCCGGGCGCGCTCGACCGGGTCGGGGACGACGCGCAGGGCACCGCCCGCCCGCAGGCCGGCCACGGTGGTCTCGGCGACGAGCCTGCCGTGGTCGAGCACGCCGACGCGGTCGCAGATCTGCTCGACCTCGGCCAGCAGGTGGCTCGACAGCAGCACCGTGCAGCCGCCGGCGGCGAGATCACGGAGGGTGACGCGCATGTCGGCCATGCCCGCCGGGTCGAGGCCGTTGGTCGGCTCGTCGAGGACCACGAGCTCGGGGTCCTTCAGCAGCGCGGCGGCGAGGCCGAGCCGCTGCTTCATGCCGAGCGAGTACGTCGAATACCGGTCTTTCGCGCGGTCGGCGAGGCTGACGACGTCGAGGACGCCGTCGACGCGAGCGCGCGGCACCCCGGCGTGGTCGGCGAGGACCCGCAGGTTGGCGCGCCCGGACAGGTACGGGTAGAAGGCCGGGCCTTCGATCAGCGCGCCGACGCGGGCGAGGCTGGCGGGGCCGGGTCCGGCGCCGAAGAGCCGTACCCGGCCGGACGTCGGCCGGATCAGGCCGAGCAGCATCCGCAGCGTGGTCGTCTTGCCGGCGCCGTTCGGGCCGAGGAAGCCGTACACCTCACCGGCGAGCACCGACAGGTTCAGGTCCTCGACCGCGGCGGCCGGTCCGTAGCGTTTGGTCAGCGCGGTGGTTTCGACGGGCAGCGGCATGGGTCTCCTTCCGGATGCGGCCCCACGGCTTGAAGACCGAGAGGACGCTGGCGAACAGCAAGAGGCTCGGGGCGACGACGACGGGGTAGAGCAGCCCGCGCGCGTCTCCGGTGGCGGCGGCTTCGGCGATGCCGGGCCGCAGCGCGACGAGGATCAGCACCGCCATCAGGAGGTTGACGGCGAGCTTGGCGGCAACCCACCAGTAGCGCACGAGCCCGTACCGGCTGCCGAGGCCGAGGACGACACCGGTCCCGAGCGTGAGCACGGCGGCGGTGAGCATCGGCCACACGGCGAAGAGCGGAAGCGCGTTCAGGCCGGCGGTCCGCACGGCGTCGTCGCCGGAGAGGAGAGCGGTGCAGGCGAGGACGCCGAGGGTCGCGTCGATCCCGATCCACGCACCGGCCGAGACGATGTGTGCGACCAGGAACCACTTCCGCGCCCGTGGCTTGAGGGCCATGGGGCCTCCTTTCGGATGGCTCCCATGGTGGTGCCGGGGCAGGCCGCGGTCGTCCGCTCGCGGACGGCTCTTGCGGCTACGCCGGAACACGTACGCGGGTACGGCCGGTGTGTCACGACGTCCGGCTGTCACAGATCGCCCCCGGCGTTCGTCAGGGCGGTGTGACCGATGTTCTCCGTGAACGGCCCCGGGTGATCGGGATCGCCTACCGGCTCCTGGGTTCCCTGAGCGACGCCGAAGACGTAGTCCAGGAGGCCTACGGCCGGTGGTATGCCCTGCCCGAGCCGCGGCGGGCGGCGATCGAGCGGCCCGGTGCCTGGCTGACCACGGTCGTGAGCCGCGGCTGCCTCGATCTCCTCGGCTCGGCGCGGGTCCGGCGGGAGCGGTACGTCGGCGAGTGGCTTCCGGAGCCGGTGCCGGGCGAGTTGCCGGCCGACCCGGCCGAGCACGTGGCCCTCGACGAGTCCGTCACCATGGCCTTCCTGGTCGTGTGCGAGTCGATGACACCGGCCGAGCGGGTCGCGTTCGTGCTGCACGACGTCTTCGGGTACGCGTTCGCCGAGGTCTCGGCCGTGCTGGACCGCACTCCGGCGGCGTGCCGGCAGCTGGCCTCGTCGGCCCGCCGCCGGCTCCGGCCCGGCCGCCGGCCCGCTCCGGAGCCGAGCGCGTCGGTCGTCCGCGCGTTCAAGATCGCGTGGGAGGCCAAGGACATCCCGGGCCTGATCGGCCTGCTGGACCCGTCGGCGGTCGCCGTCGCGGACGGTGGCGGGCGGGTGAGCACCGTGCGCCGGCCGGTCCGGGGCGGGGCGCGGCTGGCGCGGTACGTCGTGGAGCTCACCGGCCGGATCCCGGCGATGACCCTGGTGGAACGCACGGTCAACGGGCGTCCCGGGCTGGTCGCGCTGCGCGGCGGCGTGGTCGAGACGGTGCTGGCCTTCGACGTCGGCGGCGGCGTCGTCCGCCGGATCTGGGCCGTGCGGAACCCCGGCAAGCTCCGTCACTGGCAGGTGGCGGGACACCCGCCGGTGACGGCAGCTCAGCCCAGCAGCTGGGCCTTCACCTCGGCCTTGAGGACCTTCCCCACCTTGGACCGGGGCAGGTCCGGCCAGACGAGCACCTCCTTGGGCGCCTTGACGCTGCCGAGCAGTCCCTTGGCGAACTCCCGCAGCTCCGCCGCGGCCACTTCGCGGCCCGCGTGGACCTGCACGACCGCCGTGACCTGCTCGCCCCACTTCGGGTGCGGCAGCCCCACCACGGCGCAGTCCCGGACGGCCGGGTGGCGCATCAGCGCCTGCTCCACCTCGGCGGAGTAGACGTTGAAGCCACCGCTGATGATCATGTCCTTGAGACGGTCCACGATGTACAGGTAGCCGTCGGCGTCCAGGTACCCGACGTCCCCGGTGTGGTGCCAGCCGTCGCGCGACACCGCGGCCGTGGCGGCGGGGTCCCGGTAGTAGCCGGCCATCACCAGCGACCCGCGCACCACGATCTCCCCGCGCGAGCCCGGCGGCTGCCGCCTGCCCGCCTCGTCCACGATGGCCACCTGGGTCAACGGCGTCGGCTTGCCCGCCGAAGCGAGCCGGGACTCGGCGAGCGAGCCGTCGGGCCCGAAGTGGTCCGCCGGCGCCAGCGTGGAGATCATCATCGGCGCCTCCGACTGCCCGAACAGCTGCCCGAGCACCGGCCCGATGCGCTCGATCGCCTCCTTCAGGCGCGCCGCCGACATCGGTGCCGCGCCGTACCAGAGGCACTGCAGCGAACCGAGGTCGGCCGTGTCCAGCGCGGCGTTGTCCAGCAGCAGGTAGATCAGCGTCGGTGGCAGGAACGCGTGCGTGATCCGGTGCTGCCCGGCCAGCGCGAGGAATTCCGTCAGGTCGGGTGACGGCATCACGACGATCTCGCCGCCGAGCGTCATGACCGGGAAGCACAGCACCCCGGCCGCGTGGGTCAGCGGTGCGAGTGCCAGGTACCGCGGCCGCCCGTCGAACGGATAGCTCAGCAACGTCAGTGCCGTCATCGTCTCGATGTTGCGGCCGGTCAGCACCACGCCCTTGGGCCGTCCCGTCGTGCCGCCGGTGCCGGCGATCATCACGACGTCGTCCACCGGCCGGGCTTCCCACGGCGAAGCCTCGCCGAGCCACGGCCCGAACGAGCCGTCGTCGAGGCAGACCACCGTCTCCAGCCGGGGCAGGTCCGGCCGGATCCGCTCGACGAGCGGCGTGAACGACGACTGGTGGATCAGGCACGTGCAGTCGAACAGGTCCAGCAGGTCGCGGTTCTCGCCGGCCGCGTTGCGCGGGTTGACCGGGCACCAGACCGCGCCCGCGCGCGAAATGCCGAAGACGCACGCGAACGCGACCGGGTCGTTGCCGGACAGGATCGCGACCTTCTCGCCCGGGCGCACGCCGGAGCGGGCCAGCGCCCGGGCGACCCGCCAGGACAGCTCCTGCACGGCCGCGTAGCTCAGCGAGACGCCGTCCATGGTCAGGCACGGCGCGTCCGGGCCGAGCGACGCGCCCTTGTCGAGGTAGTCGGTCAGGCGCATGGCGATCAGGTGTGCACCGTCAGGACCGGCGCCTGCACCAGGCCGAACCCGCGCAGCACGCCCAGCAGCTCGCGGTGCCCGAACGCCTGGCACGCCGAGGCGAACCCGGCCCGCCGCGGTGGTTGCTGCAGCAGCGAGTAGGCCGCGTACGCCTGCATCAGGCCCGTCTGCTTGTAGTTGCACGTGCCGTGGATGACGCAGTGGGCGCGCCCGGCGGGCCCGGACGCGTGCACCGAGTCCAGTGACGTGTTGACGCGCTGGTTCTCCCGCGGCGGCATCTCGTCGCGCACGGCCGCGGCCTGCTCGTGCAGCACCTTGAGCTTCTCGGCCTCCGGCAGGCCGTCGACCTGCTCCAGCACGGACTTGACGATCAGCGGCACGCCCTGCATGAGCGCCTTGTCGAAAACGCCGCCGAGGGCCTTGACGTTCGCCACGCGCGGGTCGCGCCTGAACCACACCGGGTGCGACGTGCCGCCCCACGGAAGCGCCAGCCCGATCTCGTGCCGGCCCGGCACGGCGACGTCGTAGAGACCGGCGTCGGCGGGCCATTCGGCGTAGGTGTCCTGCTCCAGGTAGTACGCCTTGGACAACGCGGCGTTGACGAGGATCGTCTGCGTGGAAGCGACGGTGGGGTGGCCCTTCCAGAACACCAGGATGTCCAAAGTGTCCAGTCCCGGGGTTTCGAGGCAGAGGTTCGCGGCGATCTCGCCGGTCGTGTACATCTGCGCGATGCCCGGCGAGAGCAGCAGGCCGCGCTCGGCCATCCGCGCGCCGTACCGCTCGTCGCAGGTGATCAGCCAGTCCTGCTCACCGGTGGTGTCGACGTAGTGCGTGCCGCTGCGGATGCACGCCTCGACGACCTCGTGGCCGTACTCCGCGAACGGCCCGACGGTGTTGCAGACGACGCTCGCGCCGTCGAACAGCTCGGCCAGCGACTCGGCCTCGTGGCCGACTTCGACGACCTCGTGGTCGACCGTGTCGAGCCCGGGAACGTGGTCGAGGGCGGCCTGGACGCGGGCCTTGTCGCGGCCGGCGGCGGTGAACGGGACGTGGTACTCGCGCAGGTATTCGCAGATCAGGCGGCCGGTGTAGCCGGACGCGCCGTAGACGACGACGGGCTTGGTCATGGTTTCAGCGCCTTTCGGGAGAGGGGGTCACATGCCCATGCCGCCGTCGACCGGCAGGCCGGCGCCGGTGACGAAGCGGGCGGCGTCGGAAGCCAGGAACACGACGGCGTCGGCCATGTCGGTGACCTCGCCGAGCCGTCCGGCCGGGGTCTGCCCGACCACCGCGCCGATCGCGTCCTCGACGCTGGGGAACAGGCCCAGCCGGACGACGTCGGTGGCGAGCTGGTTGCCCATCTCGGTCGGCACCAGGCCGGGGTAGACGCAGTTGACGCGCACGCCGTAGCCGAGCTTCCCGGCCTCCATCGCGGCCACGCGGGTCAGGCGGTCGACCGCGGACTTCGTCGCGGAGTAGCCGGCGATGCCGGGGAAGGCGATGGTCGCGGCGACCGACGCGATGTTGACCACCGCGCCGCCGTGCCCGGCCGCGCCGCCCGGGCGCATCGCGCGGAACGCGTGCTTGATGCCCAGCGCCGTGCCCAGCACGTTGACGTCCAGCATGCGCCGCACGTCGGCCGGGTCGAGGTCGGCGACCAGTCCCGAGATCTCGACGCCGGCGTTGTTCACGACGATGTCCAGGCCGCCGAGCTCGGCGAGCGTGGCGGTCACGGCCTGCTCCCAGCTCGCGTCGTCGGTCACGTCGAGCGGGACGAACGCGGCGGTCGCGCCGGTCTGCTTCAGCGCGTCGGCGGTCGCGCGGCCCAGGTCCTCCCGGATGTCGGCGATCACCACCGCCGCGCCGGCCTTGGCCAGCGCCTCCGCCATGCCGGCGCCGAGACCGCGCGCGCCGCCGGTGACCAGCGCCGCGCGCCCGGACAGGTCGTATCCACCCATGTGCATCTCCTCCTTGAGACGGCCGGGCCACAGCATCGGCCAAGTTCTGGACAGTCGTCAAGACTTTCTTGGACACTCGTCAAGGAAAAGTTGGTCAAGTGCCCGATAGACTGATCCCCGGCAACCCAGGAAGCGACGGACGGTGCAGGTGACAGAGGCGAAGGAACGGACCCGGGACCGGATCTCACGCCGCCAGGTCGACAAGTTCGAGCAGCGGCGCGCGCAGCTGGCCGAGTCGGCGCTGCAGACGCTGGCCGAGCTCGGCTACGCGCGGACCAGCCTGCGGGAGATCGCGCAGAACTCGGAGTTCTCGCACGGCGTGCTGCACTACTACTTCGCCGACAAGGTCGAGCTGCTGACCCACTGCGTGCGGCGGTTCGAGGAAGTGTGCGTCACCCGATACGACGAAATCGTCGCCCGGGCGCGGACGGCGGAGGAGCTGGAACGGGAGTTCGCGGCGGCGATGGCCGCGACGCTGCGCACCGACGCCAAGATGCACCGGCTCTGGTACGACCTGCGCAACCAGAGCCTGTTCGAGGAGTCTTTCCGCGCCGACGTGCTCGAGATCGACCGGCGCCGCGAGGAGATGATCCACCACGTCGTCGCGCGCTACGCGGAGCTGGCCGAAAGTGCCGAGGACGTGCCGCAGCAGGTGGCGTACGCGCTGCTCGACGGCTTGTTCCAGCAGGCGCTGCTGCGGCACCTGGCCGGCGCGGAGGACGCCGCGGCCGGGCTGGAACGCCAGGTCCCGCCGGTGCTGGCGCGGCTCGTCGCGCGCTAGGGGCCCAGGCGTTCGTGCGGGGTTCGCGGGGCGGGCACGACGAACGCGATCGCCGTCGCCAGCATCCCGGCGAACAGGGACAGGTGCGCGGCGGCCGGCACGGCACTGACCAGGAACAGCCGCAGCGACCCCGAGATCAGCAGGCGCCACATCTTCGGGCTCATGATCAACAAGTACCCGCCGGGCGGCGGTGGTCACGCCACGATCACCCGCCAGGGTGGCGGCTCCGGGGGTGCCACCGGTGGAAACGAGCGTGTGCGTCGCCGCGGAATGGTTTCTCCGGTTTCCGGTTCCGTCGCGGAGGAAACCGCGGGATAACGATCCGTTTGGCCGTCCCTCGATCGGCTGGACATCGGCGGCGGCGCTGACCAACATTGGTCCCCGGCGAGAATGGCGAGGGAGGAACGGTGGACCTCAGTGCGGCGGACGTGGTCGAGGAACTGAAGGTCCTGCGCAAAGGGAGGGGAATTTTCAGCACACCGCTCGCTGATCGCGTCGGTCCCGCTTTGCGGGCCGCATTCGGCATTTTCGGAGATGACGACAGCACGGCGGTGCGGCGTAAGCTCACCGACGGGCTGCGGCCGCTGGTCGAGTCGCTCCCGGAGGACCTGAAGATCGCGCTGCTGGCGGCGTTCGCGCTGGACGAGCGGGCGCGCAAGCCGTTCTACCAGGAACGGGTGCACTGGGCGGCGCGCACGCTCGACCGCGACGACCGGACCGTCCGGCGGCGCATCGACGAAGGAATCGAACACGTCGCGGCGATGGCCGTCTCGGCCGGTGAACCGCTTTCCCGATCGCGCTTTCCGAGCCGCGGCTGGCACACCGAAGAACTGCGCGTCACGCTCGCACTCGACCGGCCGGTGCCCGAGGCGTTCGAATTCCGCCGAGTGGTCGCCGACGCCGACGAAATCGCCGAACTGGACCTGGCACTGACGCTCACCGCGCCCGGAGATCCGGTCGGCGAATCCGATCTGGAGGTCGACGTGTTCCACGGCGGCGTGCTCGCCGGCCGGGTGATGGAGTCGAGTGACCGGATCGGGCTGGCGTTGCGGCTGCCGGCGCCGTTGCGCCGCGGCGAGCGCCGCGACCTCGGCCTGCGGTTCCGGGCGAACCTGCGCGAACCGCACTACGTCTGCGTCCCGCGTCACCCGTGCGAGGTGTTCGACCTGCACGTCCGGTTCGGCGACCGGGTGCCGGGCCGGATCGTCCGGCTCGACAAGGCGTCCCAGGAGGACACGGCCACGCTGCGGGGCCCGGTCCTGGAGCCCGACGGCGCGGGGGAGGTGCACGTCCGGTTCCGGGATCTGGCGCCGGGCTTCGCCTACGGGATCCGGTGGCAGCCGGGAGTGACCGCCGGGTAACTCCCGTGGCATGTCGCCGGTTAACGGACAATATCTGGACAACACCCACGCGGCTGCAACGTTGCAGGTCAGCGCCTCGATTACTCCGGATGTCGGACCGGAACCGGCCGAACCGTCCCCGGACCCGTGTGGTCCATTGTGGACAGCGGTGCGCCCCGGCGGTCCGGTGGACGAGGCGAGGAGGGACCTGTGGAAACCATGACGGCGGAGACGGCGGTCGACGGCTACGTCGTGCTCGACGAGCTGCCGCGGCCGGACGGCAAGCTGACGAAGGAGCAGCTCGACCCGGTCGTGGCCGCGGCGCGCACCGGCGACCCGGACGCCGTCCAGGCGCTGCTGCGGCTGATCAAGCCGACCGTCGTGCGCTACTGCCGGGCCCGGATCGGCGGCCGCGACCTGTCGTACCTGTCGGCCGACGACGTCGCCCAGGAGGTCTGCCTGGCCGTGCTGAAGGTGCTGCCGGGCTACCAGGACCGCGGCGGCTCGTTCCTGTACCTCGTGCGCGCGATCGCCGCGAACAAGGTCGCCGACGCCTTCCGCTCGGTGGCGCGCGACCGGTCGAAGCCGGTGCCGGAGCTGCCGGACCGCCCGCTCGGCGGCAACGAGCCGGAGAGCCACGTGCTCGACCTGGACCTCGGTGCCCGGCTGGGCCGGCTCATGGCGTCGCTGCCGCCGCTGCACCAGGAGATCCTGTCGCTGCGGATCGTCGTGGGCCTCTCGGCGAACGAGACGGCGGAGGCGCTGGGCATCTCGGCGGGCAACGTCCGCATCACGCAGTACCGCGCGCTGGCGAAGCTGCGTGGCATGATCCCGGACGGCGGGCTCTGACGGTCACTGCGGCGCGGCTCAGCCGGCGACCACCTTCCGCAGCTGGCTGAGCGCCCGGTGCTGGGCGACGCGCACCGCGCCGGGCGTCGAGCCGACCGCGGCCGCCGTCTCCTCCGCCGACAGGCCGACCACCACGCGCAGGACCACGATCTCCCGCTGCTTCTCCGGCAGCCTGCGCAGCAGCTGCGCCATGCGCTCGTTCAGCTCGCGGCGCAGCGCGTGGTGCTCGGGGTCGGTCGACCAGTCGGGTTCATCGGGCAGCTCGGCCGCCGGCTCGTCCCACTGCCGCGCGGCCGCCTTGCGGGCCGCGGCGACCTTCTGCCGGGCGATGCCGCAGACGAAGTTCGGGAACGGCCGGTCCGGCGGACGGCGGGGCAACGCCTTGAGCAGCGCGACGCAGACGTCCTGCGCGACGTCGTCCGCCGAGCGCCAGGTGCCGTCGCCGGTGCCGAGGCGGGCCCGGCAGTACCGCACCACCAGTGGCCGTGCCGCGGCCAGCAACCGGTCCGGAGCTTCCTCTGCGGTCGTCATGGCTTCCCCTCCGCTGCGTCCGGCAGGGGCTACCCGTTTTCCGCGGAAATCGATCCGCGGCGCGGCGATTCCCGGGGAATTCCGGGGTAATCGTGTGCCCGGCGTCGATCCCGAGGTCAATCCGCCGGATGACCTACGGCTTCCGGCGGATCGGACACCTGTCCGGTTGGCTACGCTGGCGGTGTGACGCCGATGCGAGCCGACGCCGAACAGAACCGGGAGCGGATCCTGGACGCCGCGCGCACCGCGCTCAAGGCGTCCAGCGCCGCCTCCCTGCAGTCGATCGCGAAGGCGGCCGGGGTCGGGCAGGGCACGCTGTACCGGCATTTCCCCAGCCGCGAGGCACTGCTGCTCGCCGTCTACCGGCACGACGTCGGCAAGCTGATCGACGCCGCGCCCGCGTTGCTCGCCCGGCACCCGCCCGCGGAGGCACTGCGGCGGTGGTTCGAGCAGCTCGCGGCGTACGGGCGCATCAAGCACGGCGTCGCCGACGCCGTCGAAGCCGCGACGCGCGCCGACCTCTCCGGCGAGTTCTACGAGCCGGTGCGCGCGGCGATCACGCTGCTGCTCGACGCCGGGAAGACCGCGGGCTCGGTGCGGCCGGACGTCGACGCCGAAGACGTCCTGCAGCTGGTGAGCTTCCTCTGGCGGTCCGACTTCGGGGCGGACCGGAAGGCGCGGACCGCGCATCTGCTGACCCTGGTGCTGGACGGGCTGAAACCGCCGCGGCGCGGGTGATCAAGGCGCCTGCTGCCGGAACGCGTCCAGCACGCGGCGCTCCTTCTTGGTCGGCCGTCCGGCGCCGCGGTCGCGCCGGGCGACCGGGATCGCCGTCTCCGGTGGCGGCTTCGGCGTCCGGTCGACGAAGCACGTCGCCGCGTCCGCCGCGCCCACGCGCTTCTGGATCACCCGGACGACGTCGAGGATCCGGGTCGTCCCGCCGACGCGCAGGCGGACTTCGTCACCCGGCACCACGGTCGTCGCGGGTTTCGCCGGCTTGTCGTTGACGCGCACGTGACCGCCGCGGCACGCCGCCGCGGCGTCCGGGCGGGTCTTCGTCAGCCGGACCGCCCAGAGCCAGCGGTCCACTCGGGTCGACTCCACAATCGTCCATGATGGCCCATTCGGCGGCACGGCCGCGCCACCCCGGCGGGTTACTCGCGGGTAAATGTCGACTTGTCTGCACCGCACGGTTATAACTTGTTCTAATATACCTCAACGGTGAGGACCGGCACATGCGTGATGAACCCGTGTGGAGAACGACTTCTGGAGCCATTTCCCGTCGCATTTTCATTGCTGGAACAGGTTCTATGCTGGCGGCCGCGACGGTGGGGAGCCGAGCGGCCGCCGCGACGCCGCAAGCCGTCATCGCCGACGGCGCCCGCGTGCCCGCGCTGGTGATCGGCTCGGGGTACGGCGGTTCGGTCGCCGCGCTGCGCCTCGCCCAGGCCGGCGTCGACGTGCAGCTGGTGGAAATGGGCATGGCGTGGGACACCCCGGGTGCCGACGGCAAGATCTTCGCCAACACGACGAGCCCCGACCAGCGCTCGTTCTGGTTGCGCACCAGGACGAAGCAGCCGCTGTCCAACTTCCTCGGGTTCCCGATCGACAAGGACATCCCGCGCTACACCGGCATCCTCGACGCCGAGGAGTTCGGCGGCATCGTCGTCTACCAGGGCCGCGGCGTCGGCGGCGGCTCGCTCGTCAACGGCGGCATGGCCGTGACGCCGAAGCGGGAGAACTTCGGCGCCATCCTGCCGACGGTCGACCCGGGCGAGATGTACGACACCTACTACCCGCGCGCCAACGCCGGTCTCGGCGTCGGCCTCGTCGACCCCGCGTGGTTCGACTCGGCCGACTGCTACCAGTACGCGCGGGTCGGCCGGAAGCAGGCGCAGCGGTCCGGGTTCCCGTTCGTCTTCGTCCCGGACGTCTACGACTGGGCCTACATGCAGCAGGAGCAGGCCGGCACGGTCCCGCGGTCGGCGCTGGCCGGGGAAATCCTGTACGGCAACAACTACGGCAAGAAGTCCCTGCAGAAGACCTACCTCCCGCGGATCGCGGCGACCGGGCGGGTCACCGTCTCGCCGCTGCACCGCGTGACGACGGTGACGCCCGCGTCCGGCGGCGGCTACACCGTCGTCGTCGAGCAGCTGGACACCTCCGGCGCGGTGACCGCGACGAAGTCGGTGACGGCGGACAAAGTGTTCTTCGCCGCGGGCAGCGTCGGCACCAGCAAGCTGCTGGTGAAGCTGAAGGCGACCGGCGCGCTGCCGAACCTCGGCGACGAGGTCGGCAAGGGCTGGGGCGACAACGGGAACGTGATGTGCGGGCGCGCCAACCACATCTGGGACCCGACCGGCAGCCTCCAGTCGTCGATTCCCTGCGGCGGCATCGACAACTGGGCCGCGGGCGGCGCGTTCGCCGAAGTCGCGCCGCTGCCGACCGGGATCGAGACGTGGGCGTCGTTCTACCTGTCGATCACGAAGAACCCGAACCGGGCCCAGTTCAGCTGGAACCCCGCGACGCGGAGCGTGGACCTGAACTGGCAGCCGGCGTGGAAGCAGCCGTCGATCGACATGGCGAAGTCCATCTTCGACCGGATCAACGCGAAGGAGGGGACGATCTACCGGACCGACCTGTTCGGCACGTACAAGATCTGGGGTGACCACCTGACCTACCACCCGCTCGGCGGCGCGGTGCTGGGCAAGGCGACCGACAACTACGGCAGGCTCGCCGGCTACCAGGGCCTCTACGCGATCGACGGGTCCCTGATCCCGGGCAACACGAGCGTGAACCCGTTCGTCACCATCACGGCGCTGGCCGAGCGCAACATCGAGAAGATCATCGCCACGGACTTCTGACCCGTCGTGAGCGGGAAACCGGGTCAGAACACTGTTTCCCGCTCACGACCGGTGGGACGGCAGGACGCAGACGGTGTCGAGCCCCAGGACGTGGTTCAGCCGGCCGAACGCCAGCCACGCGCCGAGGCTCATGCTCAGCTCCACGATCTCCCGCTGCGTGTAGTGCGCGGACATCCGCTGCCAGAACTCGTCGTCGAGGTGGTGGTGGTCGAGGGCGTACCGCTCGGCGTACTCGGCCGCCAGGCGCGTCCGCTCGTCGAACCGGCCGGTCGTGCGCCAGTCGGCGACGGCGTCGGCGAACTCCGGCTCGACCTTGACGCCGTCGCGCTCGGTGCGCCAGTCGAGGCAGAACACGCAGCCGTTGATCTGCGCGATGCGCAGCCGCGCGGCTTCGAACTCCCGCAGTCCCAGCGTCGTGTGCTCGTACACGGCCAGCGAGAACCGGGAAGCGGCGATCCCGATGCCGGGCACCATTTCGCCCCAGACGTACCCGATCGGGTCCTTGCCCTCGGGGATGTCGATGTTCACGGACGCCTCCTGCCGAGCCTGCCCACCGCCGGGCGCAGCGGGACGTCGAGCGCGTCGTAGAGGCCGGGTTCCGCCGCGGCGAGCCAGTCGATGGCCCCGACGAGCCGGCCGACGGCGGTGGCGTTGCCGCCCGCGGACCGGTTTTCGCCCTCGTCGCTCGCCTCGACCGTGACCTCGATGCGCGGCCGGCCTTCGATGATCACGCGGTGCGCGCCGTCGCCGCTGGGCGGTGCCGGCCAGTCCGGCGCGCACGACGGGTGGATCCGGGTGACGTGCTCGACGACGATCCGCGGTTCGCCGCCGACGAGGCCCTGCACCTCGAACCGCACCGCGCCCTGCGTGCCGCGCTCGAACTCGCCCATGGTGCGGGTGGTCACGGTTTCGGCGAGGGGACGGCGATCGAGCGTCTCGCGCAGCTCGCCGACCTCGACGCCGAGGCCGCGCGCGATCAGCCGGACCTGGCCGCCCCAGACCATCGACGGCACGCCGGGCATGAGCATCGGCGGGTCGTAGTCCATCGGCCGGCCCATGCCGACCAGGTTCCGGACGGAGTCGGGCTGCTCGTAGGTCGAGTAGTCGAAGATCTCCTGGCAGCGGACGACGTCGACGTCGGTGCCGAGCCCGCTGACCAGCAGCGGCAGCACGTCGTTGCCCCAGCCGGGGTCGACGCCGGAGACGAACAGCGAGCCGCCGCCCGCCCGCACGGCGGCCAGTACCGGGTCCCGCAGCTCGGGTGGCGCGTTGCGCTGGTCGTAGAGCGGGTAGAGCGCCGGGGTCACGACCACCGCGCCCGCCCGGACCCCGCGGACGACGTCGGCGAACGCGTCGTCGAACCGGACGTCGCCCGAAGCGGCGTACACGATCGCGCGCGGACCGGCCGCGAGCACCGCGTCGACGTCGTCGGTGGCGGTCACGCCGAGTTCGCCGGTGCCGGCCAGCGCACCGGCGTCCTTGCCCACCTTCGCCGGGTCGTGGACGAGCACCGCGGTCAGCTCCAGCGCCGGATGGGCGTCGACGGCCCGGACGGCCGCGCGCCCGACGTTGCCCGTGCCCCACACCACTGTGGCGATCATGGCCCGAGTCTTCGCCGGTTCGCCGGGGCCCCGGAAGGGAATCGTTCCGGCCAGCGGACCGCGCGGACGTTGGTAGGATCCCGGTGCAGCCGAACGTAGCAAGCGGAGGTCTGCCATGACTGTCGACCCGAAGCCCCGCAGCCGCACGGTGACCGACGGGATCGAGGCCGCGCCCGCCAGGGGCATGCTCCGCGCCGTCGGGATGGGGGACGGCGACTGGGGGAAGCCGGTCATCGGCGTCGCCAGCTCGTGGAACGAGATCACGCCGTGCAACCTGTCGCTGGACCGGCTCGCGCAGGCGGCGAAGGAAGGCGTGCACGCCGGCGGCGGCTACCCGCTGCAGTTCGGCACGATCTCGGTGTCCGACGGCATTTCCATGGGCCACGACGGCATGCACTTCTCGCTCGTCTCCCGCGAGGTCATCGCGGACTCGGTCGAGACCGTGATGCAGGCCGAACGCCTCGACGGCTCGATCCTGCTGGCCGGCTGCGACAAGTCGCTGCCCGGCATGCTGATGGCCGCCGCGCGCCTGGACCTGGCGTCGGTGTTCCTCTACGCGGGCACGATCGCCCCCGGCTGGGTGAAGCTCACCGACGGCACCGAGAAGGACGTCACGCTCATCGACGCCTTCGAGGCCGTCGGCGCGTGCCGGGCCGGCCGGATGACGACCGGCGACCTGGACCGGATCGAACGCGCCATCTGCCCCGGCGAGGGCGCGTGCGGCGGGATGTACACGGCGAACACGATGGCGTCGGCCGCCGAAGCCATGGGGATGAGCATGCCCGGCTCGGCCGCGCCGCCGTCCGCGGACCGCCGCCGCGACCATTACGCGCACCTTTCGGGTGAAGCCGTGGTCGGGCTGCTCGAACGCGGCATCACCGCGCGGGACATCCTCACGCGCGAGGCGTTCGAGAACGCGATCACGGTCGTGATGGCCCTCGGCGGCTCGACGAACGCCGTGCTGCACCTGCTCGCCATCGCCCACGAGGCGAAGGTCGAGCTGACGCTGGACGACTTCAACCGCGTCGGCGACCGCGTCCCGCACCTGGGCGACCTGAAGCCGTTCGGCAAGTACGTCATGAACGACATCGACCGCCACGGCGGCATCCCGGTGCTGATGAAGGCCCTCCTCGACGAGGGGCTCATCCACGGCGACGCGCTGACCGTCACCGGCCGCACGGTCGCGGAGAACCTCGCCGACCTGGATCCGGGCCCGATCGACGGCGAAGTGCTGCGCACGCCGGCCAACCCGCTCCACCCGACCGGCGGCATCACCATCCTGCGCGGCTCGCTCGCGCCGGAGGGCGCCGTCGTGAAGTCCGCGGGCTTCGACACGGCCAGCTTCGAAGGCCCGGCCCGCGTGTTCGAACGCGAGCAGGAGGCGATGGCCGCGCTGAACGAGGGCCGCATCCAGGCCGGCGACGTCGTCGTCATCCGCTACGAAGGCCCGAAGGGCGGCCCGGGCATGCGGGAGATGCTGGCGATCACCGCGGCGATCAAGGGCGCCGGGCTCGGCCGCGACGTCCTCCTGCTCACCGACGGCCGGTTCTCCGGCGGCACCACCGGCCTGTGCATCGGCCACGTCGCCCCCGAAGCCGTCGACGGCGGCCCGATCGCGTTCGTCCGCACCGGCGACCGGATCGCCGTCGACATCAAGGCCCGCAGCATCGACCTGCTGGTCGACGCGGCCGAGCTGGCCCGCCGCCGGGACGGCTGGCAGCCGCTGCCGAACAAGTTCCCCGAAGGGGTGCTCGGCAAGTACGTGAAGCTGGTGAAGTCGTCGTCCTACGGCGCGGTCACGAGCTGAGCCAGGGCCCGTTTGTCGACCTTGCCGACGTCGGTGAGCGGCAGCGCGTCGACGAAGTCCACGCCGGCCGGGACGTAGTGCTCCTGCCCGAAGACTTCCCGCGCGTGGGCTTTCAGCTCGGCTTCCGTCACTTCGCTCCTCGTGACGACGACGGCGTGCAGCAGCCGGCCGTGGCCGAAGACGGCCGCGCTCCGGACCGCCGGGTGCGTCTCCAGCGCGTGCTCGACGACGGTCGTGGGCACCTTCGTGCCGTGCTCGCCGGTCACGACGACGTCGTCCGCGCGGTCGAGCAGGTAGAGGTAGCCCTCGTCGTCGAAGCGGCCGAGGTCGCCGGTGCGCAGCCAGCCGTCGCCGATCGGCTCGGCACCGACGTAACCGTCCATCATGGACAGTCCGCGGACCTCGACCTCGCCGCCGGTGATCCGGGCTTCCATGCCGGGCACGATCCGGCCGACCGAGCCCAGCCGGTCCGGCCGGTCGAGCAGCTCGGCGGCGGAGATGCTCGCGATCATCGGGGCCTCGGTCAGGCCGTAGCCCTGGCCGACGACCGGCCCGAACACGTCGAGGGCCTGAGCCAGCCGGTGCGGCGGCAGCGGTGCGGCGCCCAGGGACAGCGAGCGGACGCTGCGGAGGTCGGTGCGCGGCCGCGCCGGGTGGTCGAGCAGCGCCGCCAGCCGCGGCGGGGTCAGCGACAGCGTGTCGATGCGGTGCTCCTGGATCGCGTCGAGCACCGCGCCCGCGTCGAAACCGTCGTGCAGCACCACGGTGTCCCGCCGCAGCAGCGCGCCCAGCACGGTCGCGTTGCCGGTCATGTGCGTCATCGGCGCGACGAGCAGCGTGCGGCGCGGGCCGTCCGGGTCCGGCGCGAAGATGTGCGCCATGCCGTCGTAGATGCCGCTGTGGTGGATGAGCTTCGGGGTGCCGGTGGTGCCGCCGGTGGGGAAGCGGAGGCTGACCCGCTCGGGCAGGGTCAGCGGCTCGGGCTCGCCGTCGAGGTCTTCGAGCGTCCGGACGTCGCTGCCGGGCCATTCCCCGGGGCGGCCGGTGACGACGGTCGCGCCCCGCGCGGCCGCGAGCCGATCCTGGTTCGGGGCCGACGCCGGGACCAGCAGCACGGTCGCGCCGCGCAGCAGGGCCGCGAGCTGCACGAGGACCGTCTCCGGCCGGTTCGGCAGGTCGATGGCGACGGTCCCGGTGCCGCCCAGCCCGGCGTGCAGGCGGCGCAGGCGGTCGCGGGCCTGGTGGTAGGTCGTGGTGACCCCGCCGGCGTGGAACAGGACGCGGTCACCGCCGTCGTCGAGGGCGGCGAGCGCTTTCGCCAGGAAGAAGCTCACCGACCGGACGGTACTCAGTCCTGGTAGGACAGCTTCGCCAGCTCCGCCTGGAAGTCGAACCAGTCGGTCTCGCTGCCGGCCGGGATGACGTCGTAGGTCCGGTCGAGGAAGGCGGCGATCTCCTTCGCGGGCGCTTCGAGCACCGCGGCGCCGTCCGGGGAGGTCAGCTCGACGACGACGAGGGCGGGGTCGGCGGCGGGCCCGACCCGGACGTCACCGTCGCCGCAGCGGGTGAGCAGCCCGTCGGCGAGCAGGTCGCGGCCGAAGAGCCAGCGGACGGCGCTCGCGCCGGCGTGCAGCACCACGGCGACCGCGTACGGGTCGCGGGTGTCGTACTCCAGCTCGGCCGGCACCGGCCGCGGCGCCGCCCCGAATGTGCGCAGGGCGAAGTCGATGCGGGCGCTGGTCACGCTGTGCGGGTCGGCCATGGGGGACACCTTCGCGTTCGTTCGGTCTTCTTGATCTTGTCCAAGGGATAACCCATGGTGAGTGCAACGCCCAGCGATCCGAAAAACTTTCACACGCGCGGGTGATCAAGAAGTGGCCGACGTCACCGTCGGCGTGGCCGAACGGGCACTTTCGTCACTGTACGTGTCCAGTCAGCGGCCGAGTGCCGGGCCGAGCCGTTCCGCGATGTCGGTGAGGATCTGCACGTAGTCCTCGTGCTCGAAGGTGAACGGCAGGGCGAACGCGACCTCGTCGACCTCGCGGAACGCGGCGTGCGCGTGCAGCCGCTCGGCGATCTCCGCCGACGTCCCGACGAAGTCGGGGGAGAACAGCATCCGCGCCGGGCCCTGCGGCTCGGCGGTCCGCGGCAGCCGCTTCGCCGCGTACGCCTCGTACTTCGCGCGCTGCTCCGGCGTCGCGCGGTCGGTCGGGATGACGACGAGGCCTTGCGAAACACGGCCGGCGGGGTGGTGCTCGCGGAAGGTCCGGATGTGCGACAGCTGGATCTCGGCGAAGTCCGTGCTCTCGCCTTCGGCCTTGACCACGCTGCTGGTCAGGAAGTTCATCGCGTGCTTGCCGGCCCATTCGGCCGAGCGCAGGCTCGCCCCGCCGTACCAGAGGCGTTCGCCGAGGCCGGGCGACTGCGGCTGGACCCGGTCGGAGAACACCTCGAAGCCGTCGGTGCCGCTGAAGCCCGTTGCCGGCTCGCCGCGCACGAAGTCCAGCAACCTCCGCACGCGCTCGTAACCGAAGTCCTCGGCGTCGGCGGTGTCGGGGTAGAGCGCGCGCTTGATCTCGTCCCAGCGCATCGGCGGGCCGACGCTGATACCGGGGTTGAGCCGGCCGCCGGAGAGCAGGTCGACGGTGGCCAGGTCCTCCGCCAGCCGCAGCGGGTTCTCCCAGCCGAGCGGGATGACGGCGGTCCCGAGCGCGATCCGGCTGGTCCGCTGCGACGCGGCCGCCAGCACGGCGACCGGCGAGGAGATGCCGTGCTGCAGGTGCCGGTGGCGCACCCAGGCGCTGTCGAAGCCGAGCTGTTCGCCGAGCTCGATGATCTCGAGGGTCGATTCGTGGCCCCGCCGCGGGTCGGCGGGGTCGAACAGGCCGATGGTCAGGAAGCCCAGCTTCCGCAGTGGTCGCGACACGCCGCCGATTCTGCCCCGGCCTGCCGTGAAGCCGCCGCCGTTCCACCTGCTGGGCTGCTCCGGAGCCCCCGGGAGGCGTGAACCTCCCGGGGGCCGGGCTCAGCCGTTGTGCGGGCAGTTGCCCCGGTAGTCGGAGATGGCGGCGCTGGTGCTCGGGAGCGGGCAGAGGAACTGTTCGTAGCGGGTGTCGTTGTCGATGAACCGCTTGAGCCAGGACAGCGTGTACTTCGCGATCGTGGTGTTCGGCGTGTTCGGGGCGAAGTGGCTGGCGCCGCGCAGTTCCAGGTACGCCCGGTCCAAAGTGGACGGCAGGCTGGTGTAGAACGGGATGGAGTGGCTGGCCACGGGGGCGACGGTGTCCGCCTGCGCCCCGACGACGAGCGTCGGCACCTGCAGCGTCGACCAGTTCTTGTTCAGGTCCCACGCGGTCAGCGGCACGGCGGCCTGCAGCGACGGCCGCGAGCGCGCGGCTTCGAGCGTGCCGCCGCCGCCCATCGAGTGCCCGACCACGCCCAGCCGGCCGCTGTCGATGCGCGAGCGCACCGAGCTCTGCTGGGTCAGGTAGTCGAGGGAGGCGAGGAGCTGGCGGCCCCGGCTGTCGGGCTGGTCGCTGGTCGTGAGGGTGTCGATGGTGAAGACGACGAAGCCCTGGGAGGCCAGCCGCGGCCCGAGCCAGGCGATGCTCGACTGGGTGGCGGTGAAGCCGGGCGCGATGGAGATGGCCCCGAACGTGCCGGCGGTGGTGGTGGTCGGGTAGTAGATGGTGCCGCCACCGAAGCCGGAGACGGCCAGCCGCGAAACGGTGGCGGTACTGGTCGCGAACGGGCCCTGGGCGGCTTCGATGCTGGCGTTGGTGGGATCGGGGCCGCGTTCGTAGGGGTTGGCGGCAGCGGGAGCGGGAGCGGCAACACCGGTGGTGAGCGCCAGCGCGGCGAGCACCACCCCGGCGGCCTTGGCCCGCCACCCACGGCGGCGGGAAATTTTCTCACCCGAGCCAGACAGCATCGGCGGGCTGGTGAGTACGGACATGGAGCGCTCTCTTTCCCCGGGCGGCCGAAAGCGGCCCGGAACGGACGGGCGGACCGACGGAATCGTTGCGGGACAACGGAGGACGTGCGAAGTGAGGGTGCGGGGGTAACCGCTTTCCCGTGGTGTCATGAAACACTTCTGGGAAATGTTCCACAACACCCGAATGGGTGAGTCGTTGGCCGACTGTGCGCTCAGTCAGCGTCGGGAGGGGCCTGTGCGGGCTGGGTGCGGTCCTCGCGGCCTGGCTCGGCGCCTGCGGGCGGGGCGCCCAGGCCGGGCTGTGCCCGCTCGGGCGCGGAGTCCGCGGGACTGCTCAGCGTCGCTGCAAGCCCTGTGCACCGCGACCGCGCACCAGCGCACTCGCGCCGCGAGTTGCGCCCGCGCGAGCTGAACTCGCGCGGCTTGCGCCCGCGCGGGTTGAGCCCGTGCCCGCGCCCCGCGCACCCGCGCCGCGGGTTGAGCCCGTGCCCGCGCCCCGCGCACCCGCGCCGCGGGTTGAGCCCGTGCCCCGCGCGCTCGCGCCGGGAGCTGCGCCCGCGCGAGCTGCGCCCGCGCGAGCTGCGCCCGCGAGCTGCGCCCGCGCGAGCTGCGCCCGCGAGTTGCGCCCGCGTGAGTTGCGCCCGCGCCCGGCGCACTCGCGCCGCGAGCTGCGCCCCGCCCGGTGTGCTCCACAGGCGCCAAGCGGCCCCGCGCCCGGCATCCGCAGGCCCGCACTGCGCCACCGAGCCGCGCCCGGCGCCGATGATCAACCGGCGGCCGTCGGTTCCAAGGCTCCGCGGACCAGCGTGTCCAGCAGCGTCGTCGCGACCGTCAAATCCACCGTCCGCGCCGCCAGCACGTCCGAGTACAGGAACGACTCACCCAGCCGCACGACAGCGAACGCCAGGTCCGGCAACCCCACCAACGGCGTCAACCCCGCCGCCTCCGCGTCCGCGCGGAACAGCTCCACGTGCGCGTCCACCAGGGCCGGCTGGACCGCTCCGCGCGGGTCGGTCAGCACGCGCAGCGCCACCGTCGACTCCGCCTCGATCAGCTTGCGCATGCCCTCGTTGCCCGCCACCTCGCGGCGGTACTCCTCCATCACCCACAGGCACCGCAGCCGTCCCTCCGGCGCGCGGACCGCGTCGCCGTGCTGCTCGTGCCAGTGGTCGAGTGCCCGCTGCCACGTCCGGTCGGACAGCAGGCGCAGCCCCGCGCCCATCAGGTCGTCGCGGTTGCCGACGCGGCGGAAGAACGTCGTGCGCGAAATCCCCAGCTCCGCCGCCATCCGGCCGAGGTCGAGGCGCGTGCCCGAGTACAGGAGGCGGGCCGCGTGCCGGACTATGTCGTCGGTCGAGACGGTCACCGGCCCACCCTAGCCGCAGGTCGCCGTCGGTTACCTTGAAGTGCGTGCCGCCACCGGGGATACCGTGTCGGCGTGCGCGTAGACATCTGGTCCGATCTCGTCTGTCCCTGGTGCTACCTCGGCAAACGCCGCTTCGAAAAGGCCGTGGCCGAACTCGGTGCCGACGTCGAGGTCGTGCACCACTCCTTCCAGCTGGACCCGTCGTTCCCGCGGGGCACGTCCCGGCCGACGCGCGAGGTGCTGTCCGAGAAGTACGGCCGCACCCTCGAAGAGGCCGACGAAATGGAAGCGCAGATGGAACAGCGCGCGGCGGCCGACGGGCTCGAGTACCACCTCGACGGCGTCCACATGGGCAACACCGCCGACGGCCACCGCCTGGTCCACCTCGCCGCCGAGCGCGGACTGGCCGACGCGGTCGTCGACCGGTTCTACCGCGCGCACTTCACCGAACGACGCTCGCTGTTCGACCGCGACTCGCTGGTGGCGCTGGCCGCCGAAGCCGGCCTCGACGCGGCCGAAGCCCGCGCGGTCCTCGAATCGGACGCGTACGAAGCCGAAGTCGCGGCGGACGGCGAACAAGCGCGGGCGCTGGGCGCCACCGGCGTGCCGTTCTTCGTGATCGACCGCCGGTTCGGCGTCGCGGGCGCCCAGTCGCCCGAGGCGTTCGCCCAGGTGCTGCGCCGCGCGGCAGAGGTCAGCGACGGCGCCGCCGCCGGGTGAACCGCGACCGGTCGGTGGCGACGCCGGCCAGGTGCAGCGCGACGCACAGCAACCCGGCGGTGGTGAGCGTCCCGGTCGTGACGACGGAGCCGAGCCCGAACCCGGCCAGCTCCATCAGCAGGGCGAGCCCGAAGAGAACAGCGGCGAGAATGGCGAGCATGACGGCCTCGTTTCCGTGGTGCGGCTGAATGGTCCACACCACTGCGACGTTCGGAGCGCCGGAAGTCCCGGCTCGGTGGCCGGTAATGCCCCGGCGCCCGCGCGGCGAAACGAAGATTGAGACGCAGCTCGCGGGGGCGCCCCCCGTTTTCCACTCTACCGGCAGTCACCGACAATTCCGGCGCGAGCTGCCGAACCCGGTGCGGCCGACCGACTTCTCCACGGCACCAACCCGCTGAGCCACGCCCGTCACGGCGGTGGTGCCGTACTCGACCGGACCACCAGCTCCGTCGGCACGCTCACCGGCTCCCCAGCCTCGGCGCCCGTCTCGATCTCCGTCAGCAGCGCCGCCACCGCGTGGCGGCCCACCGCCTCGAACGACTGGCGGATCGTGGTCAGCGGGGGCCAGAAATGGGCCGACTCCTCCATGTCGTCGAAGCCCACCACGCTCACCTCTTCCGGCACGCGCCGTCCCGCTTCGTGCAACGCCCGCAGCAGGCCCAGTGCCATCTGGTCGTTCGCCGCGAACACCGCCGTCACCGCCGGGTCCGCCGCCAGCCGCACCCCCGCCTCGTAACCCGACGCCGGGGACCAGTCGCCGGTCGACACCGGTGGCACCGGGCGTCCCGCCCGCTCCAGCGTCGCCTGCCACGATTTGCGGCGCCGCTCCGCCGAATACGACTGCGGCGGGCCCGCTATGTGCCACACCGTCGGATGCCCCAGCTCCAGCAGGTGCCGGGTCGCCGTGGCCGCGCCGTCGGCCTGGTCGGTGTCCACCACCGGGTAGTCGTAGCGGGCGCTCGAGTCGATCACCACCACCGGCAGCCCGTGCGGCAGCTCGATCTCGCTCTGGTCGAGCTGGTGCTGCTCGATCAGGATGATCACGCCGTCGACGGCCTGCTCGTTCAGCTTGCTGAACGCGCCCGTCACCTCGCCCTGCGTCGGGCGCGTCACCGGCATCAGGATGATCGAGAACCCCTGCTCGACGACCGCCGCCGCGATGGCGTCCAGCGTGCGGCTGTTGCCGAACGTCGGCAGCGCCGAGATGATCACGCCGATGCTGCGGAACTTGCCGTTGCGCAGCGCGCGGGCCGCGCTGTTGGGCCGGTAGCCGATCCGCCGCATCGCGGCCAGGACCCGTTCGCGTGTCGCGTCGTCGACGTTCGTCTTGCCGTTCGCCACCCGGGACACCGTCTGGCCGGACACGCCCGCCTCGCGCGCGACGTCCGCCATCGACGGTCCACGGCGCGGGGATGCAGTCGGCACGGTGTCTCCTCGAAGCGTCCTGGACATGTTTACGTCAACACGTTACCCTCCGACCGTCCATGTTGACGTAAACATCCGCACGAACACCGGAGAGACGATGACGTCCACAGCGGCTCCGCCCGTCCCGGCCCCGCCGCGCCGGGCGACGGCGGCCCGGCGGCCACGGCGCAACTGGCGTGGCTGGCTCTTCGTCGCTCCCTTCATGCTGGTGTTCGCGCTGACCTTCGTCGCGCCGGTCGGCTACGCCTTCGTGCTCAGCCTCTTCCGCGACCAGGCCTTCTTCGGCGGCACGGTGTTCGTCGGCGCCGACAACTACGCGCAGGTGCTCGCCGACCCGAAGTTCTGGGAGGCCTTCCGGCGGGTGCTGCTCTTCCTCGCCGTCCAGGTGCCGATCATGCTGGTGCTCGCGCTGATCGCGGCGCTGGCGATCGACAGCGCCCGGCTGCACGCCGCCGGGTTCTTCCGGATCGTGATCTTCCTGCCCTACGCGGTGCCCGCCGTGGTCGCCGCCCTGATGTGGGGCTTCATCTACGGCGACCACTTCGGCCTCGCCGCCGACCTCAACCACCTGCTCGGCACCGACGCGGTGCGGCCGCTGTCCCAGAACTGGCTGCTCGCCTCGATCGGCAACGTCGTCACCTGGGAGTTCGTCGGCTACAACATGCTCATCTTCTACTCCGCGCTGAAGGTGATCCCCAAGGAGCTGTTCGAGGCGGCCGCGATCGACGGCGCCGGCGCGTTCCGCACCGTCTTCTCGATCAAGCTGCCCGCCATCCGCGGCGCGATCGTGATCGCCACGATCTTCTCGATCATCGGCAGCTTCCAGCTGTTCAACGAGCCGAACATCATGCGCAACCTGGTCCCGAACGTGATCGGCACCTTCTACACGCCGAACATGTACGCCTACAACCTTTCCTTCGCCGGTCAGCAGTACAACTACTCCGCCACGGTCGCGATCGTGATGGGCGTGATCACCGCGGTCATCGCCTACGTCGTGCAGCTGCGCGGCACCCGGAAGGGGATGTGACGTGGCCACGGCTCCGGGCAAGAGGCAGTCGGTGACCCGGCCGGAGAAGTCGCGGGTCCTCACCGCCGTCATGGCGCTGTACCTGCTCTACACGCTGGTCCCGCTGGTGTGGCTGGTGATCAACGCGACGAAGACGCAGCCGGCGCTGTTCACGACGTCGGGCCTGTCCTTCGGCGGCCCGTTCGCGCTGTTCGACAACATCGCCCAGACGTTCACCTACAACAACGGCATCTTCTTCCGCTGGCTCGGCAACACCCTGCTCTACGTCGTGGCCGGCGCCGGCGGGGCGACGATCCTGGCCACGGCGGCGGGCTACGGGCTGGCCAAGTACCGCTTCCCGGGCCGCCGCGCGGTGTTCGCGGTCGTCCTGGGCGCGGTGGCGGTACCGGCCACGGCGCTCGCCGTGCCGACGTTCCTCATGTTCAGCAAGCTCGGGCTGACCAACACGCCGCTGGCCATCATCATCCCGTCGCTGATCAGCCCGTTCGGCCTCTACCTGATCTGGGTCTACGCCGCCGACGCCGTCCCCGACGAGCTGCTGGAAGCGGCCCGGATCGACGGCGCGGGCGAGGTCCGGATCTTCCTCACCGTCACGCTGCGCCAGCTCGTGCCCGGGATCATCACGGTGGCGCTGTTCACGATGGTGCAGACCTGGAACAACTACTTCCTCCCGCTGATCATGCTCAGCGAGCCCAAGTGGTACCCGCTGACCGTCGGGCTCAACCAGTGGAGCGCGCAGGCCAACGGCGCCGGCGCGCAGCCGATCTTCAACCTCGTGCTCACCGGATCCCTGCTCACCATCATTCCCCTCGTCCTCGCTTTCCTGCTCATGCAACGGTTCTGGCAGTCCGGGCTGAGCGCGGGCAGCGTCAAGTAACCGCCGTCACACCGTCGTGAAGGGACACTCGATGTCACGCATCCGTAGTCGCGCCAGGGCGGCCGCCGCCGTGGCGCTGGCCGCCGCACTGGCGGTCGGCTGCTCGTCCGGCAGCACGTCCGGGCCCGCCGCCGCCACCGGCACCCAGGACTCCGTCGACGCCGCGCTGAAGGCGGGCGGCACCATCACCTACTGGAGCTGGACGCCCTCGGCCAAGGACCAGGTCGCCGCGTTCCAGAAGGAATACCCGAACGTCCACGTCGACTACGTCAACGCGGGGACGAACAAGGAGGAGTACACCAAGCTCCAGAACGCGATCAAGGCCGGCTCCGGCGCCCCGGACGTCGCGCAGATCGAGTACTACGCGCTGCCGCAGTTCGCGTTGACCGATTCACTGGCCGACCTGAACCAGTACGGCTTCGGCGCGTTCGAAAAGGACTACAGCGCCTCGACGTGGGCGCAGGTGAAGAACAGCAACGGCCTGTACGGCCTGCCGCAGGACTCCGGCCCGATGGCGTTGTTCTACAACAAGGAAGTCTTCGACAAGAACGGCATCGCCGTGCCGAAGACGTGGGACGAGTACGTCGCCGCGGCCAAGAAGCTGCACGCCGCCGACCCCACCAAGTACATCACCTCCGACACCGGTGACCCCGGGTTCGCGCTCAGCATGATCTGGCAGGCCGGCGGGCACCCGTTCAGCGTCGACGGCCGGAACGTGAAGATCAACCTGGCCGACGCCGGCGCCAAGAAGTGGACCGCGACCTGGAACCAGCTCATCGAGGGCAAGCTGCTCGCCCCGGTCAAGGAGTGGTCCGACGACTGGTTCCGCGCCCTCGGCGACGGCACCGTCGCGTCCCTGGTCACCGGCGCCTGGATGCCCGGCAACTTCAAGTCCTCCGTCCCCGGCGGCGAGGGCAAGTGGGCGGTGGCCCCGATGCCGACCTACGACGGCAAGCCGGTCACCGCGGAGAACGGCGGCAGCACCCAGTCGGTGGTCAAGCAGAGCAAGAACCCGGCGCTGGCGGCGGCGTTCGTGCGCTGGCTCAACCACGGCAACGGCGTCAAGCCGTTCATCGAAAGCGGTGGCTTCCCGGCCACCACGGCGGACCTGACCTCGCCCGCGTTCGTCGACGAGCCCGTGCCGTACTTCGGCGGGCAGAAGATCAACCAGGTGCTGACCCAGGCGTCGAAGGACGTCGCGCCGGGCTGGACCTACCTGCCGTACCAGACCTACGCCAACAGCGTCTTCAGCGACACCGTCGGCAAGGCCTACCTGAACGGCACCGGGCTGGACGCCGGGCTGGCGGCCTGGCAGCAGGCCCTGGTCGACTACGGCAACCAGCAGGGCTTCACGGTCAGCGCCGGATGACCGTCCACATCGAAGGCGACGTGGGCAACGCCGCCCAGGTGATCGGCCGGGTCCCGCGTCGCCTCTTCGGCTCGTTCGTCGAGCACATGGGCCGGTCGGTCTACACCGGGATCTACGAACCCGGACACCCCACCGCGGACGAACGCGGCTTCCGCGGCGACGTGCTGGAGCTGGTCCGGGAGCTGGGCCCGACGGTGGTGCGCTACCCCGGCGGGAACTTCGTGTCCGCGTACCGCTGGGAGGACGGGGTCGGGGCCGTCCGGCCCGTCCGGCTCGATCCGGCCTGGCACAGCGTGGAGTCCAACCGCTTCGGCCTGCACGAATTCGCCGCGTGGGCCGAAGCCGCGGGTGCCGAGGTGATGTACGCGGTCAACCTCGGCACCCGCGGCATCCAGGAGGCCGCCGACGTCCTGGAGTACTGCAACCACCCGGGCGGCACCGAGCTGAGCGAGCGGCGGCGCGCGAACGGCGCCGACCGCCCGTTCGGCTTCAAGCTCTGGTGCCTCGGCAACGAGATGGACGGGCCGTGGCAGATCGGCCACAAGACGGCCGACGAGTACGGCAGGCTCGCCGCGGAGACCGCCCGGCTGATGCGGATGATCGACCCGGACGTCGAGCTGGTCGTCGCGGGCAGCTCGCACGCCGAGATGCCGACGTTCGGCTCGTGGGAGCGCACCGTGCTGCGCCACACCGCCGAGCTGGCCGACCACATCTCGCTGCACGCCTACTACCAGGAGCTGCACGGCGACACCGAAAGCTACCTGGCCAGCGGCGCCGCGCTGGACCGCTACATCCGGACCACCGCGGGCGTCATCGACGAAACCCTCGCCGAGCTGGGGCTGGACAAGAAGATCGGGATCAGCGTCGACGAGTGGAACGTCTGGGACCTGCGCCGCTGGAACGAGGTCGACCAGGCGCGGCTCGCCGCGAGCGGCTGGCGGGAACACCCGCGGATCATCGAAGACACCTACACCGTCACCGACGCGGTCGTCGTCGGGTCGCTGCTGTCCTCGCTGCTGCGCAACGTCGACCGCGTCACCATGGCGAACCAGGCCCAGCTGGTGAACGTCATCGCGCCGATCCGCACCGAGCCCGGCGGCCCGGCGTGGCGGCAGCCGACGTTCCACCCGTTCCGGCAGGTCGCCGCCCTCGCGAGCGGGGACAGCCTGCGGCTGACCGTCGAAGGCGAGCGGCTGCGCACCGCCCAGCACGGCGAAGTCGACCTGGTCGACGCCGCCGCGACGGCCGCGGACTCGGGGCGTGGCGCGGTGTTCCTCACCAACCGGGCCACCGCGGCGCCGACCGAGGTCCGGCTGCGCCTGCGCGGCGCGCGCTACGGCGTGTACGCCGCCGAAACCCTGACCACACCCGACGGCGAAACCCGGCACGCCGTCAACACCGCCGAAGCCGAACCGGTCCGGCCGGTGCCGCTGGCCGGCGCCGCCGTGACGACCGACCCCGGGGGGACCACCATCACCGTGACTCTGCCGCCCTTGTCCTGGACCGTGCTGCAGCTGTGCCCCGAGGCGGGCCCGCATGCCTGAGTTCGTGATCGGGGAGACCGACTTCCTGCTCGACGGCCGGCCGTTCCGGATCCTTTCCGGGGCCCTGCACTACTTCCGGGTGCACCCGGACCTGTGGGCGGACCGGATCGACAAGGCCCGGCGGATGGGCCTGAACACCATCGAGACCTACGTCCCGTGGAACGCGCACGCCCCTTCGCCGGACACCTTCGACCTCACCGGCGGCCTCGACCTCGACCGCTTCCTGCGGCTCGTCGCCGACGCCGGGATGTACGCGATCGTGCGGCCGGGCCCGTACATCTGCGCCGAGTGGGACAACGGCGGCCTGCCGGCGTGGCTGTTCCGCGACCCGTCGGTCGGGGTACGGCGGTACGAGCCGAAGTACCTGGCCGCCGTGCGCGAATACCTCACGCGCGTCTACGAAGTCGTGGTGCCGCACCAGGTTGACCGCGGCGGCCCGGTGCTGCTGGTGCAGGTGGAGAACGAGTACGGCGCGTTCGGCGACGACAAGCGGTACCTGAAAGCGCTTGCCGACCACACGCGGGCGTCCGGCATCACCGTGCCACTGACCACAGTGGACCAGCCCACACCGGAGATGCTGGATGCGGGCAGCCTGGAAGGGCTGCACCGCACCGCGTCCTTCGGCTCGGGCACCGGAGAGCGGCTGGCGATCCTGCGCGCGCACCAGCCGACCGGGCCGCTGATGTGCAGCGAGTTCTGGAACGGCTGGTTCGACCACTGGGGCGCGCACCACCACACGACACCGGCCGCGGCCGCGGCGGCCGAGCTGGACGCGCTGCTCGCGGCGGGCGCGTCGGTCAACCTGTACATGTTCCACGGCGGCACCAACTTCGGGCTGACCAGCGGCGCCAACGACAAGGGCGTCTACCAGCCGCTGGTGACCTCCTACGACTACGACGCGCCGCTCGACGAGGCCGGCGACCCGACGCCGAAGTACCACGCCTTCCGTGACGTCATCGCCCGCTACCACAAGGTGCCCGATTCGGTGCCGCCGCCGGCCCGGCCCGCGCCGACCCCGGCGGGGGTGCTGCGCGACCCGGTCCGCCTGCTCGACGCGCCGGACCGCTGGGGCACCTGGGAGTTCCACGAGGAGCTGCCCGCCTTCGACGACCTGACGCCGATGCCGCGGCTGGCACTGCTGCGCACCTCGGTGACCGGCGACCGGCCCGGCGTGCTCACCTTCGGCGAGGTCCGCGACCGCGCGACGGTGTTCTTCGACGGCGACCCGGTGGGCACGCTGCACCGCGACCACCACGACCGCGCGATCGCCCTGCCGCGGGCCCGCGGTGAGCTGCTGGTGCTCGTCGAGGACCAGGGCCGCGTCGACTACGGGCCGCGGATCGGCGAGGCCAAGGGCATCGTCGGCGGCGTCACGCTGCACGGCGAGCCGCTGACCGGCTGGGACGTGCTGCCGATCGACCTGGCCGCGGTGCCTTCGCTGCGGGCGCCGGGCGGCGCCGTCGTCGCGGGTCCGGTGGCCGGCCCGGTGCTGCTGCGCGCCGGATTCGACGTCGACGCGCCCGCCGACCTCTTCCTCGACACGGGGGACTGGGGCAAGGGCATCGCGTGGCTCAACGGTTTCGCGCTCGGCCGGTACTGGCGGCGCGGGCCGCAGCGGACGCTGTACGTGCCGCGTCCGGTAGTCCGCGCGGGCGCCAACGAGCTCGTCGTGCTCGAACTGGACACCCTGCTCGACCCGGCGGCCCGGTTCGTGCCGCGGCCGCTGCTCGGCCACACCGAAGCCTGACAGGTCCCCACCGAAGCGAAGGGCAGTCCGACGATGAACCTGCGGCGTTTGCTCACCGTCCTTTGTGTACCACTGGTCGGCGGCGCGGTCGTCGCCGCGCCCGCGGCGGCGGCCACCGCCGTGACCGTGAAACCCGACCCGACCTACCGGCAGCAGCCGTTCGAGGGCTGGGGCGCGAGCCTGGCGTGGATGGCCGAGGCGACCGGCGGCTACCCCGATGCGGTCCGGACCAAGCTGGCGGACCTGGTCTTCGGCCCGCAGGGGCTGAACCTCAACATCGCCCGGTTCAACGTCGGCGGCGGCAACGCCCCGGACGTCCCGCCGTACCTGCGCAAGGGTGGCGCGGTCCCCGGCTGGTGGAAGGCGCCGGCCGGCACCACCCGCGCCGACAAGGACTGGTGGACCCCCGGCGACCCGGCCGAGTTCGACCCGAACGCCGACCCGAACCAGCGCTGGTGGGTCGACAAGATCAAGAACCGCGTCACGAAGTGGGAGGCGTTCAGCAACTCCCCGCCCTACTTCCAGACCGTGTCCGGCTACGTCTCCGGCGGCTTCAACGCCACCGACGAGCAGCTGCGGCCCGACAGGATCGGCGATTTCACCGCGTACCTGGCGCAGGTCGTCCGGACGCTGGAACGCGCGCACGGCATCAAGTTCGCGTCGGTCGACCCGCTGAACGAGCCGAACACGAACTACTGGAAGACGACCCTCGGCCCCGACGGCAACCCGACCGGTGGCCGGCAGGAGGGCGCGCACGTCGGGCCGTCGGTCCAGGCCCAGCTGATCCCGGCGATGGCCGCGGCGCTGCCCGGGACGGCGGTGTCCGCCCCCGACGAGACCAACCCGGACATCTTCGCCGCGGACTGGAGCGGCTGGACGGCCGCGGCGCGGGCGGCGGCGGGACGGCTGAACGTGCACACCTACGGGACCGGCAACCGGCCGGTGCCGCGGGACATCGCCAAGGGCGCGGCGAAGCCGCTGTGGATGAGCGAGGTCGGCGGCAGCTGGCTGGACCGGCAGGACTTCACCAGCATGGACCCGGGACTCGGGCTGGCCGGCCAGATCACCGACGACCTGCGCCTGCTCGAGCCGAGCGCGTGGGTGAGCTGGCAGCCGATCGAGGACTACGACAACATGAAGCCCGGCGGGGAATCCGCGGCCGGGATGAACTGGGGCGAGATCCAGGTTTCGTTCGGCTGCACCACCGCGGACTGTCCGATCCAGACGAACACGAAGTTCGACACGATGCGGAACTTCACCCACTACATCCGGCCGGGTGACCGGCTGATCGCGTCGAACGACACGGCGTCGACGGCCGCGATGCGCGGGGAGGACCTGTCGTCGGTGGTCCACGTCAACCCGGGCGCCGCGGAGCAGGACGTCACGCTGGACCTGTCCGGGTTCGGCCGCGTCCGGCCGGGCGCCTCGGTGACGCCGGTGGTCACGGACGGCACAGGCGCGCTTCGCCGTGGCAAGCCGGTCCGGGTGCGCTCGGGCCAGGCGACGCTGCGGGTCCCGGCGCGCTCGGTGACGACGTTCGTGGTCGACGGCGTCTCGTCGGCGGCCGCGGGCACGGGTATCGGCTCGGGCCGGCCGTTCACGTTCACCGGCGTCCAGAGCGGCAAGTCCCTGTCGGCGGAGAACGGCACGCTGGTCCAGCGCACGACGGACGCGTCGGCGGCCTCGCAGCGCTGGACGCTGACGGACCGCACGGGCCGCTACGGCAGCCGCGACCGCTACACGATCACGAACGCGGCGACGGGCGAGGTGCTGACCACGGCCGGCGGCGCGGTGACACTGGCCCCGGCGGCCACGACGGACCCGGCGGCCCAGTGGACGCTGTCGACCACGGGCGACGGAACCTGGACGTTCGTCAACGCGGCGGACGGCCGGCTGCTGGACGTGACGGGCGAGTCCCGCGCGGACGGCGCCCGCATCGGCCTGTACCGGCCGACCAACGGCCCCAACCAGCGTTGGCAGGCCGTCGCCCGTTAGTCCCGGCCCCGAGCGCCCCAAGGCGGCCTTGGGGCGCTCGGGGCCGGGTCAGCTCGGGGGTTTCAGCGGGTCGTGGCCGATGGACATCAGGCGGTGGCGCCAGTGGGCCTCGCCCGCCGTCGGCTCCAGATCTTCGCGGCGCTCGCTGCGGACGCGGGCCACCACCTTGCGCATCACGTCCGCGTCGCGCTCGTCGGTGTCCACCCGGCGTTTGCGCAGGATCGACAGCACCTGGTGACCCGTCGGCGGGCCCGCTTCGTCGGGGAGCGGTTCGTCCTCCGGGCCGGCGTCCCGTGTGCGCAGCCAGTCCTCCAGCTCGCGCGACGTCATGTTCACCACCCGGTGGAACTCGGCCCACAGCTCGTCGTCAACAGCCGGATCGCTCATGCTCCGGGGCTACCCGGCGCGGCCGACGCCAAACCGGAGGCCCACGGCCGGTAGAGTTCACCCGGACCCGTTGAAACGCCAGCGGTGGTCTCGGTTGACGCTGCTGGCGAGCTCTTCCCGTTGCTCGCCACTCGACGCAAAAGGGAGGGGTGGGCTGTGCCGACCACTGGCGACGGCATGGCGGAGCGGGTCGACGAGCTGAACGCCGTCCTGGCCGACCTCGTGGGGGTCCTCGAATCGGTGTCCGACACGCCGGGTCTGCTCGACGCGGTCTGCGGCGAGGCGGTCCGGGTGGTCCCCGACGCGGACCTGGCGAGCATCATGGTCGTCCGCGACGGAGTGACGCAGACCGCCGCCTACACCGACGAGCGCGCCCAGCGCATCGACGACGTGCAGTACGCGGCGGGCGACGGTCCCGGCCTGGTCGCGGCGCTGACCGGCGAAGTCGTGCGGGTCGCGGTCGGGGACACGGGCCCGCGGTGGCCCGAGTTCACCGCCGCGGCCAAGGAACTCGGCGTCGGCAGCTACCTGGCGGTGCCGCTGCGGGTGGACGACACCCTCGTCGGCGCCATCACGCTGTTCGGCTTCGGCGCGCACGGCTACCACGAGTTCGACACCAAGGTGCTCCGGCTGTTCACACTGTGCGTGGAGACCGCGCTGCGGCTGACGCGCCGCTACCGGGAGGCTCGCAGGCTCGCCGACGAGCTCCACAACGCGATGGAGACGCGGGCGGTGATCGAGCAGGCCAAGGGCATGCTCATGCTGATCCACCGGGTGAACGAGGACGCGGCGATGCAGCGGCTGATCGTCGAGTCCCAGCACACGAACATCAAGCTGCGCGACGTCGCGGCGCGGTTCACGAGGAGGATGAGCTCGGCCGACGGCGCGCCGCCGCGGCGCTAGGAACGCCCACCGCGCCGAGCACCGGCTCGCCGCCGAAGGACGGGACCAGCGCGGCGTCGTTGAACGCGGTGATCCGCGCGACGCGCGAGCCGGTCAGCGTCAGGACCTGGACGCCGTGCGCGGCGAACCGGCCGCCGCCGGTCGCCGCGTACTCGAGCAGGGCAGGCTGGCCGTTCGCCCGGGCCGGGACCAGGCGCCACGCGCCGGGACGCAGCACGCGGCGGCTCAGGAACCCGAGCACGGCGTCACGGCCGGTGAACCACGTCGGGATCGGCGGCATCTCCAGCTCGACGTCGGCGCGCAGCAACGTCACCAGCGCGCCGGCGTCGGCCCGGACGAACGCGTCGACGTAGCCGTCGAGCAGGGTCCGGCGCGCCTGCTCGTCCGGCTCGGCGACGTCCGCCTCGACCGGGCCCGCCTCGGCGAGCCGGGCGCGGGCCCGGCGCAGCGCGCTGTCGACGGCCGCCGGGGTCGTGCCGAGCATCTCGGCGACCTCGCCGGTGCGGAACGCCAGCACGTCGCGCAACGTCAGCACCGCCCGCTGCCGCGCCGGGAGCAGCTGCAGCGCGGCGATGAACGCCAGCCGCACCCCGGCGCGCCCGGCCACCACCGCCGCCGGGTCGAGCAGCGCGTCGGGGATCGGCTGCAGCCACGGCACCGACGGGTCCGCGGCCGCCACCGCCACGCGGTGGTCGTCGGCGGGCGCGCCGAGCCCGGACGGCAGCGGCCGCCGGGCCCGGGTTTCCAGCGCGGTCAGGCACGCTGTCGTGGCGATCTTGTACAGCCAGCGCCGCACCGACGACCGGCCCTCGAAGCCGCCGAAGGCGCGCCACGCGCGCAGGTAGGTCTCCTGCACGAGGTCCTCGGCGTCGTGGATCGAGCCGAGCATGCGGTAGCAGTGCGCGAGCAGCTCCCGCCGGAACGGCTCGGTCTGCGCGGCGAAGTCGGGCATGGTGGTCAAAGCGTACGCAGGCCGGTGCCGCTGACCTGGTACTCGGCCGCGTCGCCGGTGACAATGTCGAGGACGGCCTTCGCGACCTGCTCCGGCGTCAGGACCGGCTCCATGTTCCGCACGAAGGTGTCGCGGTCGACGCCGGTGCGGGCGGCGTACCCCTCGACGCCGGCCGTGCCGAGCCCGGTGACCGGGGTGAGCTGCGGCAGGAGCGTGGCGAACCGCAGGCCGAGGCCGGCGCGTTCGGACTCCTCGGCGCCGTACGCGCGCAGGTAGCGGATCGCGGCCTTCGCGCTGGCGTACCCGCCGCTGAGCGGCGAACCCCCGATGGCCGCCCCGCTGGACATCGAGACGACGACCCCGCCCGGGTCCAGGGGCGCCCGCAGCGCGGCGCGGGTCCAGGCGAAGACGTGCCGCGTGTCGACGTGCCAGTTGCGGCTGAAGGTCTCCCAGGTCTGCTCGTGCACCGGCGCCATGTGCGGCACGGCGCCGGCGTTGAGGACGAGCAGGCCGGGCCGGTGCTCGCGGAGCACCTTCTCGGCCAGGGCGTCGTCGGTCGCGTCGGCGGCGACCGGGACGAAGCCCGCGCCGAGCTCGTCCCGCGCGGCTTCGAGGTCGTGCGCGGTGCGGGCGACGCCGACGACGGTGCGTCCCTCGGCGACGAGCGCGGCGGCGATGGCGCGCCCGAAGCCGCGGCCGGCTCCGGTGACGACGGCGGTGGTGTGGGTGGACATGACGGGCTCCCCGGTGGTCTCGGCGATGCGGACCGGATCAAGACCACCGGCGGCCCGGGAAACCGTCGCCGAGTGACTCAGGTCACAGCTGCGGTGTCGCGGCGCGGGGGCGTGAGCGGGAAACCGGGTTGGCACCCGGTTTCCCGCTCACGAGGGCTTGGCCGACGGGCGGCGGTGCAGCAGGTCGAACCGCGACCACATGGCTTCCGCGGCCTCGATGGACTCGCTCGTCCGGGCGGGGTCGACCGCCGCCAGCTGCGCCACGATCGCCTGGACCAGCGCCATGCCGGCGGTCAGCGACGGGAAGAACGTCACACCCTCGGCGGGCACCATCAGCACGTGCTCGACCGCGCCCGCCAGCGCCGGGCTGGCCGCGTCCGTCACCGCGAACACGCGGGCGCCGCGGCGCTTGGCCTCGTCCGCCGCCAGGACGGTGCTCTCGTACAGGCGCCAGAAGCTGATCGCCACCAGCACGTCGTCGGACGTCAGTTTCGCCGTCTGGTTCGCCAGTTCCGCGTCGCCGGCCGTGATCGCGTGGACGTCGTAGCCCGCGAGACGCGCGTTGTGCGCGAAGGCGATGCCGACTGCCGCGTAGCTGCCGTCGGCGATCACCACCGTCCGCCGCGCCGCGGCGATCGCGCGGGCGACCTCGCGGATCACGTCTTCGTCGAACCGCCGGTTCAGCAGGGCCAGGCTGTCGAGGTCGCGGCGCAGCGACGCCGAGCCCGGCGAGCCGACGTCGCGATGTTCCTCGGCGACCTGCGGCGCGCTCAGCGACGACATGTACCGCGCCCGCAGCTCCTGCTGCAACGCGGGCCAGCCGGCGAAGCCGAGCGCCTGGGCGGTGCGCGTCACGGTCGCGACGTTGACCCCGGCGAGCTGCGCCAGCTCGGCCGTCGAGCCGAACGAGGCCCGCCTCGGCTGGGAGACGAGCACCTCCAGCACCGCGGCCGACTTCGGCCGCAGCCCCCGCGCGGGCAGCCGGTCGCGCAGCCAGCCCTCGAAACCGTCGTCGGGTTCCGCCACTTCGTGCCCTCCCTCGTTCGCGTAGACCGTAACGCAGGGATGTCGACTTGCAACAAACATTGCAAAACAGCGAAAGTGCAGTATACGTTGTCCGCACTCCTCGGCGCCCGGACACGGAAGGCGTTCCCCATGACCCTGCTGGCACGACTGGATCGGCTCCCGCTGAGCCGTCCCCACTACAAACTGCTGCTCATCGGCGGGCTCGGCTACACCTTCGACGGCATGGACTCGGCGGTCGTCGCCTTCCTCCTGCCCAGCGCGAAGGCCGCCTGGCACCTCGGCAACGGCCAGCTCGGCCTGATCGGGTCCGCGACGCCGTTCGGCTTCCTCTTCGGCGCGATCGCCGCCGGCCTGCTCGGCGACCGCATCGGCCGCAAGAAGGTCATGATGTACGCGCTGGCCTTCTACGCGGTGTTCTCCGTCGTCGCGTCGTTCTCGCCCAACTACGAAATCTTCCTCGGCGCCCGGGTGCTCGCCGGCGCGGGCGCCGGTGCGGAAAGCGCCATCATCGCGCCGTTCCTGTCCGAGTTCGTCCCGGCCAAGCGGCGCGGCTGGTTCGTCGGCGCGCTCGCCGGCTTCTTCTCGTTCGGCTTCGTGGCGGCCGCGCTGATCGGGCGGTTCGTCGTGCCGTCGTTCGACGAAGGCTGGCGCGTCGCGCAGCTGGTCACCGCGCTGCCGATCGTGATGCTCCTGTGGTGGCGGCGGTCCCTGCCCGAGTCGCCGCGGTTCCTGCTCGCGCAGGGCCGCACCGCCGAAGCCGAAAACGTCGTCGCGAAGATGGAACGCGACGTCGAGAAGGCGACCGGCGCGGCCCTCCCGCCGGTGCCCGCCGCCGACGCGCGGCCGGCGACCGAGACGCCGAAGGTCAACCTGTTCAGCGCGCTGAAGTTCCTGTGGAGCCCGGCCATGCGGCGCCGGACGGCGGTGATCTGGACCGTCTGGTTCGTGATCACGTTCTCCTACTACGGTTTCTTCTCCTGGATCCCGACGCTGCTGGTGGAACGCGGGATCACGGTGACGAAGAGCTTCGAGTTCTCGATCATCATCTACCTGGCCCAGGTGCCCGGGTACTTCTCGGCCGCGTGGCTGTCGGAACGGCTCGACCGCAAGCACACCATCGCGCTCTACCTCGCCGGTTCGGCCGTGAGCGCGTTCTGGCTGAGCCAGACGAGCGCGCCGTGGTCGATCACGCTCGCCGGTGCGGTGCTGTCGTTCTTCCTCAACGGCACCTACGCCGGGGTGTACTCCTACACGCCCGAGGTGTTCCCGACCTGGATCCGCGCCAGCGGCACCGGCCTGTCCAGCGCGTTCGGCCGGGTCGGCAGCATCCTCGCGCCGACCATCATCGGCCTGTCGGCGGCGAGCCTCGGCTTCGCCGGCGTGTTCGGCCTGACGACGGCCGTGCTGGCCGCCGGGGTGCTCTGCGTGCTCGTCTTCGGCCTGTCCACCGCGGGCCGCTCGCTGGAAGAACTGACCGAACACGGCGCGCCGGTGGCCGCCGCGAAGGAGATGACGCAGTGAGTCTGTCCACTGTGGAGGACAAGGTGCGCGCCGAACTGGGCGTGCGGCTGTTCACCGTGCTCGCGTGGGTGCCGGAGCGCCGGGCGCTGCGGCGGGTGCACAGCAGCCATCCGGCGGAGTACCCGGTGGGCGGGGAGAAGACGGTCGAGGTCGCCGCGGGCTGGCTCGAGCGCTGCATCACCGCGCAGGAGCCGTACTTCGGCCCGGACCGGGCGGCGGTGCGGGAGATCTTCGCCGACCACGAGCTGATCGAGAGCCTCGGCTGCGGTTCGATCATCAACGTGCCGGTGGTCGCGGACGGCCGGACGCTCGGCGTGCTCAACATCCTCGACGCGGAAGGCGCCTACGACGAGGATTCCGTGAAAACGGCCCAATCGCTCGCGCCGCTGGCCGTGCCGGCGCTGCTGGAGGAGGAGAAGTGACCGGAAACCTGCTGCTGCGCAACGCCCGGCTGCTCGATCCGCTGTCCGGCGAGTACACCGAGGGCGACCTGCGGTGCGCCGACGGCCGCATCGCCGAGGTGGGGCCGGACCTGGCCGCGGCCGACGTGCCCACGCTCGACCTGCGCGGCGCGGTCGTCCTGCCCGGCCTCGTCGACGCGCACGTCCACGTCACGGCGTCGACGGCCGACCTGGGCTCGCTGCCGTCGTCGTCACCCTCGTACGTGGCCGCGCACAGCGCGCGCACGATGAGCCGGATGCTCGACCGCGGCTTCACCACGGTCCGCGACGCGTCGGGGGCGGACTACGGGCTCGCCGACGCCCAGGCGGAGGGGCTGTTCCGCGGTCCGCGGCTGCTGTTCTGCGGGCGGGCGCTGAGCCAGACCGGCGGCCACGGCGACAGCCGGACCCGCGGCACGCAGGTGAAGGACGACCATCCGTGCTGCGCGGGCCTGGGCCGGGTGGCCGACGGCGTCGACGCGGTCCGCGCGGCGGCCCGCGACGAGCTGCGCAAGGGCGCGCACCACATCAAGGTGATGGCCTCCGGCGGCGTCGCCTCGCCGACCGACCGCATCGACTCGACGCAGTACTCGGCCGAGGAGCTGCGCGCGATCGTCGAGGAAGCCGAGGCGGCGAACCGGTACGTGGCCGCGCACGCCTACACCGCCCGCGCGGTGAACCGGGCGCTGGAGCTGGGCGTCCGGTCGATCGAGCACGGCAACCTCCTCGACGACCGCAGCGTTTCGCTGTTCCTCGCGCACGACGCGTTCCTCGTCCCGACGCTGGTGACGTACTGGGCGCTCAAGGAGGAAGGCCGCGAGCACGGGCTGCCGGAGTCCAGCTGGCGCAAGGTGGACGAGGTGCTGGGCGCAGGGCTGGCGGCACTGGACCGCGCGGCCCGCGCCGGCGTGAAGATCGTCTACGGGACCGACCTGCTGGGCGGGATGCACCGCCACCAGAACCACGAGTTCCGCCTGCGCGCCGAGGTCCAGACCCCGCTGGAGGTCATCCGCTCGGCGACGTCGACGGCGGCGGAGCTGCTGAACCTCACGGGCGAGATCGGCACGCTGGCCCCGGGCGCCCACGCGGACCTCCTCGTCCTGGACGGCGACCCGCTGGCCGACATCGGGGTGCTGGCGGAGCCGAAGCACTTCCGCCACGTCGTCCAGGGCGGCGAGGTGGTCGTGGGCTGACCGGCCGCACCGGCTCGGCCGGCCGCTGGATCTTCCGGCGAAGATGGCAGGGTTGTCCGCGCGGGTGCCGGGTAACCACCTCCGATGCGCATCGTGGTCACCGGAGCGACCGGCAACATCGGGACCGGCGTCGTCGCCGCCTTGGACGCCGATCCGCAGGTCGAGGCCGTCGTCGGGCTGGCGCGGCGGCCGGCGGCGGGCGTCGTCACCGCCGACGTCGAGCGGGACGACCTCGTGCCGCTCTTCCGCGGCGCCGACGCCGTCGTGCACCTCGCCTGGCTGTTCCAGCCCACCCGGCGCCCCGAGCGCACCTGGCGCGCGAACGTCCTGGGGTCGCTGCGGGTGTTCGACGCCGTCGCGACGGCGGGCGTGCCCAAGCTGGTGTACTCCTCGTCCGTCGGCGCGTACTCACCGCGCGAGGACGACGACCCGGTGACCGAGGACTGGCCGACGCACGGCTGGCCCGGCGCGGCGTACACGCGCGAGAAGTCCTACCTCGAGCGGTACCTGGACGCGTTCGAGCAACGGCACCCGGAACTGGCCGTGGTCCGGATGCGGCCCGGGTTCGTCTTCCAGCGCGCCGCCGCGACGGAACAACGCCGCCTGTTCGCCGGGCCGTTCCTGCCGGGCTCGCTGGTCCGGCCGGGTTTGCTGCCGGTCGTGCCGGACGTCCCGGGCCTGCGCGTGCAGGTCGTGCACACCGCCGACCTGGCCGACGCGGTCCGCCGGGCGGTGACGCGGCCGGTGCGCGGCGCGTTCAACATCGCGACCGGCCCGGTGGTCGACCCGCGGTTCCTCGCGGGCCTGCTGCACGCGCGCCCGGTGCCGGTACCGGTCGCCGTGGTCCGCGCCGCCGTGGACGCGGCCTGGCGCCTGCACGCGGTGCCCGCGTCGCCGGGCCTGTTCGACGCGGTCATGCGGCTGCCGCTGCTCGACACCACCCGCGCACAGGCCGAACTGGACTGGCAGCCGCGGCACGACGCCGCGGCGACGCTGACCGAGTTCCTGTCCGGGCTGCGCTCCGGCGCCGGCGCGGACACCGCGCCGCTGGCCCCGGACCGGCACCGGCTGCACGAGATCTCGACGGGCATCGGCCGCCGTCCGTAGCCGAGAGGAGAAGCCATGACGCGCGCCTGCGCACTCGAACTGCGGGTCGACGGCACCGCGCACCGGCTGGAGGTCGACCCGCGGCGGACCCTGCTGGACCTGCTGCGCGACCAGCTGGGCGGGTACAGCCCGAAGAAGGGCTGCGACCACGGCCAGTGCGGTGCCTGCACGGTGCTGCTCGACGGACGCCGCGTCCTGGCCTGCCTCATCCTCGCCGTGACCTGCGAAGGCGCCGAGGTGACGACGGCGGCCGGCCTCGCTCCCGGCGGCGAGCTGCACCCGGTCCAGCAGGCGTTCCTCGAGCACGACGGCTTCCAGTGCGGCTACTGCACGCCCGGCCAGATCTGTTCCGCGGCGGGCCTGCTGGCCGAGTTCGCCGCCGGCGCGCCGAGCCACGTCACCACGCCGGTCACCGACGCTCCACAGTGGACGGACGAGGAGATCGCCGAGCGGATGAGCGGGAACCTGTGCCGTTGCGGTGCCTACGCCGGGATCGTCGCGGCGGTCCGGCAGGCGGGGGAGGAGCGGTGAAACCCTTCACCTACGCCAGGCCGGCCACGGCGGCCGAAGCGGTCGACGCCGTCGCCGGCGACCCGGCCGCGGCGTTCCTGGGCGGCGGCACCAACCTGGTGGACCACCTCAAGCTCGGCGTCGCGGCGCCGGGCCGGATCGTCGACGTGACGGCGCTGAGCTCGCGGGAGATCACCGAGGACCCCGGCGGTGGCCTGGTGATCGGCGCGGGCGTGCCCAACAGCGACCTGGCGGCCGACCGGCGCGTGCGGGAGCGGTACCCCGTGCTGGCCCAGGCCCTGCTGTCCGGCGCGTCGGCGCAGCTGCGGAACCGGGCGACCACCGGCGGGAACCCGTTGCAGCGCACGCGATGCCTGTACTTCCAGGACGTCACGACGCCGTGCAACAAGCGCTCGCCGGGCACCGGCTGCTCGGCCATCGGCGGCGCCACCCGCCAGCACGCGATCCTCGGCGCGTCCGAGCACTGCGTCGCGACGCACCCGTCCGACCTGGCTGTGGCGCTCGCCGCGCTCGACGCCGGGGTGCGCGTGCTCGGGCCGGCGGGCGAGCGTGAGATTCCGGTCGCCGGCCTGCACCGCCTGCCCGGCGACCGGCCCGACCGCGACACGGTGCTCGAGCACGGCGACCTGATCACGGCGATCACCGTCCCCGCGCGGCCGTGGGCCCGCCGGTCGGCCTACCGGAAGGTCCGCGACCGGGCGTCGTACGCCTTCGCCCTGGTGTCCGTCGCCGCCGCGGTCGACGTGCGGGACGGCGAGCTCGCCGACGTCCGGATCGCGCTCGGCGGCGTCGCGCACAAGCCGTGGCGCGCCCACCGTGCCGAAGACGTCCTGCGCGGCGGACGGCCGGGCGACGCGCTGTTCCGGGCCGCCGCCGAGGCCGAGCTCGCCGACGCCCGCCCGCTGGACGGCGTCGACGGCGGCAACGCGTTCAAGATCCCGCTCGTCGCGCGCACCCTGAACGCTGTCCTGCGCGACCTGACCGCCGAGGAGCCGCGCCGATGACCGGACTGCCGGAACCGGAGGCGATCGGCCGCCCGCTCACCCGCCGCGACGGGCCCGCCAAGGTCACCGGCACCGCGCCGTACGCCTACGAGGTGCCCGCCGAGCACGCCGCCTACTGCCATCCCGTGCAGGCCACGATCGCGCGGGGCCGCTGCACCCGGGTCGGCACCGTCGAGGCCGAGTCGCTCGACGGCGTGCTGCGCGTGCTGACGCCGTTCACCGCCGAACGGCTGGCCGGCACCGGTGACGCCGAGCTGGCGGTGCTGCAGGACCGGGAAGTCCCGTTCCGCGGCCGCGTGCTCGCCCTGGTCGTCGCCGACAGCCCGGAGACCGCCCGCCAGGCGGCCGGGCTCGTCGAAGTCGACTACGAACGCGAAGACGCCGACGTCGAGCTGCGGGCCGACCGCGACGACCTGTACAAACCGGACAAGGTCAACCCGTCCTTCCCGACGGACACCGACGAGGGTGATGTCGACGCCGCCCTGCGCGAAGCCGACGTCACCGTCGAGCAGACGTACACGACGGCGATGTACCACAACAACCCGCTCGAACCCCACACCACGACGGCATTGTGGGAGAACGACACCCTCACGCTGTGGGACTCCACGCAGGGCGTCCACCCGGTGCGCAGCGCGGTGGCGGAGGTGTTCGGGCTGCCCGAAGAGCGGGTGCGGGTGATCTGCCCGTACGTCGGCGGCGGCTTCGGGTCGAAGGGCACCGCGCACGCCCACGTCGTCCTCGCGGCGCTGGCCGCGCGGGCGGTACCGGGGCGCCCGGTGAAGCTCGCGCTGACCCGGCAGCAGATGTTCAGCCTGGCCGGCTACCGCACGCCGACGATCCAGCGGATGCGCCTGGGCGCGGGCCGCGACGGGCGGCTGACGGCGATCCGGCTGGACGTCGTCGAGCAGACCTCGCGCATCAAGGAGTTCGCCGAGCAGACCGCGGTACCCGCCCGGATGATGTACGCGGCGCCGAACCGGCGCACCAGCCACCGGCTCGCCGCGCTCGACGTCCCGGTGCCGTCGTGGATGCGCGCGCCGGGCGAGTGTCCCGGCATGTTCGGGCCCGAGGTCGCGATGGACGAACTGGCCCACCGGCTCGGCATCGACCCGGTCGAGCTGCGCATCCGCAACGAGCCCGAGCGCGACCCGGAGACCGGGAACCCCTTCTCCCGCCGCAACCTCGTCGGATGCCTGCGCGCCGGCGCGGCGGAATTCGGCTGGGCGGACCGCGACCCGCGGCCGGGCGTCCGCCGGGACGGCCGGTGGCTGGTCGGCACCGGCGTCGCGGCCTCGGTCTACCCGGCGAAGCGGATGCCGGGGTCGACCGCGCACGTCCGGTTCGACGGCGGCCGCTACGTCGCCGAGATCGGCGCCGCCGACCTCGGCACCGGCGCGTGGACGGTGCTGCCGCAGATCCTGGCCGACGCGCTCCGGGTGCCGGTCGGCGACGTCGACGTGCGGATCGGCGACACCGCGTTGCCGGTCGCGAGCGTCGCGGGCGGGTCCACCGGCACGGCGTCCTGGGGCTCGACGCTGGTCGCGGCCGCGGCGGCGTTCCGGGACAAGTACGGCGACGATCCCGGCGACGGCGACGAAGCCTCGGCGGACACGCCGGAGAACCCGGACGAAGACCGCTACGCGATGTACGCCTTCGGCGCGCAGTTCGCCGAAGCCCGGGTCGACGCCGACACCGGCGAAGTGCGGGTGTCGCGGCTGCACGGCACGTTCGCCGCCGGCCGGATCGTCAACCCGCGCACCGCGCGCTCGCAGTTCCTCGGCGGCATGACCATGGGCCTGTCGATGGCCCTGCACGAGCACAGCCTGCTCGACCCGCGGTTCGGCCACGTCGTCAACCACGACCTGGCCGAGTACCACATCGCGGCCAACGCGGACGTCCGCGACCTGCGGGCGGACTGGCTGGCCGAGACCGACCCGCACGTGAACCCCATGGGCAGCAAGGGGATCGGCGAGATCGGCATCGTCGGGACGGCGGCGGCGGTGGCCAACGCGGTCTTCCACGCCACCGGTGTCCGCGTGCGCGACCTGCCGATCACCCTGGACAAGCTGCTGCCGGGACTGCCCTGATCAGTGCCCCTGGATCTCGGGCTCCGGGTACTGGCCGCGGGCGCGGTCGACGGCCGTCGTCGCGATGCCGAGCGCGATCATCGCCAGGCCGAGGCCCAGGTGCAGCCAGTCGTCGGCGTTGTCGAGCGGGATGAAGTTGGCCGGGCTGTCGTGGTTGAGCGCCAGGCCGAACACCCAGAGCAGGACGTAGACGCCGCCGCCGATCATCAGGAACGCGCGCGAGCCGCCGTTGTAGCGCGCGGCCAGCACGCCGAGGACGCCGAAGAGCAGGTGGACCAGGTTGTGCAGCACCGAAACGGTGAACACGCCGAACAGGCGGGCTCCCGACTCGTGCCCGGCGAAGCGCAGGTCGCCGTACCCCGCGGTGATCCCCGGGATGAACCCCAGCACCCCGACGACCAGGAACGCGATCCCGACCAGCAGGGCCGCGGTCCGCGCGGTGCTCCGGCGCGGCCGGGTTTCCGTTGTCATGACGCCTCCCGCTTTCTCGGCAGCCGGTCGGCTACCCGGGTGCGGGCGGGACAAACGCGGGGGTCAGGCGAGTTCGGCCGAGACGACCGACGGCAGCCCGCGCAGCCGGTCGAGCAGGGGCTCGGTCTCCTCGGCGGCCAGCAGGACGGCGCAGACCATGCTGCTCTCGCGGACGCCGTCCTTGATGTCGACGCTCAGCTCGTGCACCGGGCGGCCGTCCAGCGCGTGGACGAGCGCGGGGATCTGCTCGGCACCGCCGACGAAGTAGGTCGCGATGCGGCGCCGCAGCAGCACGGCGGAGCGGGGCGCGGGAACGGCGAAGGACGTGGACATGGCTGATCTCCAGGACGAAGAAGGAATGAGATCACCGGCCAGGTCCGGAAAATGCGATCGACGACGCTGCGCGCCGGCGACCTGGGTTCAGCCGGCGCGCCGGGTTACGAGTCGCGAGGACGGCGTGAGGCGCTGCACGGCGTCAGGCTAACACGCGACGGCCTCAGCGGGGCAAGACCCGCTCGAGCAGGCCGGTGACCGTGTCGCGGTACCGCTGCGGGTCGAGCCCGGGTTCCCAGGACCGTTGCAGCAGGAAGCCCCTGGACGAGGGCGAGCAGGACGCGGGCGAACATGTCGGGCTCGACCCCGTCCGGCAGCGCGACGCCGTCGAGGGTGCGCTCGACGTCCCCGAGCGGCGCGAGCCCTTCGGTGACGACCCGCCGCAGCCGCTCGTCGTGCTCGGCGCGGGCCCAGACGTGCACGGTGACGCGCCGCCGCCGCGCCTCCGCCGGGTCGGCGATCCAGGCGAAGCAGGCGTCCATGAACTGGCGCAGGCCGTCCGGGCCACCGGTGGCGAGCGCCGCCCGGAGCAGTTCCCGCTCGCGCTCGTGGCGGTCGGCGGCGACGGCTTCGATGATCGCCTCCTTGCTGTCGAAGTAGCCGTAGATCGCGACGGCGCTCATCCCCGACTCGGCGACGATGTCCTGCATGGACGCCCCGCCGGGGCCCGCTTTCTCGAAGCACGCCATCGCGGCGTCGAGGATCCGCTGCCGCCGCGCCTCGCGGCGCTCGTCACTGATGCGCGGCATGGGCGTTCCTCGCGACGGCGATCCGGTACAGCCGCGAGCCGCCGCCCGCTTCGAAGGCCGAGACGTCCGATTCCAGGACGAACCCGCGCTCGGCGAGGACGCGCAGCGACGGGCGCAGGAACGCGGTGGCGTACGGGTCTTCGAACCGGCGACGGCCGGGCGGCCGGTGGGTTTCGAAGGCCCGCTGCAGGGCCATCGTCTCGGCGGTGAAGCTGGCACGCGCCGCCATAGCGAATGGATGGTTGTTCGCGAGTCCCCGTGGTCAGCTCGCCCGGATCAGGCCGAGGCCCAGTGGCGTGATCTCGTGGACGTGCGCCTTGCCGGAGCGGGTGCTGGTGATCAGCCCGCTCGCCCGCAGCACCGAGGCGTGCTGGCTGGCCGTCGCGAGGGAGACGCCGGTCAGTTCGGCCAGCTCGCTCGTGTTGCACCGTGCGATCGCGATCGTCACCAGCGCCCTCGCCCGCGTCTGGCCGAGCAGGGCCGCCAGTGCCGGTCCCGGCTCCGCGTCGCGGTCGAACCCCGGGTGGCTGATCGAGTGCACCAGCACCGGCGGCAGACCTGGGTTCTTGTACGTCGTCGGCATGCCGTGGGCGAAGAACGCCGGGATCAGGCGGAGGCCGCGGCCGTCCAGGTGCAGCTCCTGCTCGGCCGGGAACCGGACGCGCAGCACCGGCGGCGTCCACGTGATGTCCGGGTGCAGCGTCGAAAGCAGCAGCTGCGGCCCGCCGTGGTCGAGGCTGGCCTGCAGGCGGCGGCGGTCGCGGGCGACCGCCCGGCGGACCGCCGGCCAGTCCGGGGCCAGGCACCGGCGGTAGTAGTCGTGCAGGGCCGTGCCGAGCCGGTGCAGCTCGCGGGTCTCGCCGCCGGCCAGCCGGCGCAGCCACGCCGGGACGCGCGTGCCCTGCGCCGCCAGCTCGGCGACGTCGGCGGCCAGGACCGGCGGCGGGGTGTCCAGCACCGCCGCGACCCCGTCGCCGATCGTGCGGCGGCCCGCCGGGGTGAGGAAGTCCGGGCAGTACCCGTACGGCGGGACGGCCGCCATCAGCAGCCGCCCGGACTCGGGGACCGCCGAACGCGAGCCCCGGCGCCACCGGCCGAAGAACGGCTCGCCCTCGGGCCGGCGCATCCGGTAGCTGCTCATCAGCAGCTCCCACATCGGATCGGCGTCCTCGGCGATGGTCAGCTTCGCCAGGTCCGCCTCCGTGAAGTGGATCTTCAACATCGAGGTACCGCCCCTTTCCCCGGCGAGAATAGCGGTGGCGGAAATTCACGGACGCGCCCCGGGTTTCCGCACGATCTTGAGGTGGTGTTCACCCTCCGCGAGGGTAAAAAGCCGGGCCGTGGCGGCTCACCCTGCGTAGCTGGTGCGTACGGGGGAAATGGCGGCGCTTCCTTGACAGCGCCGCGGTCGCCGGGGTTATGTCTGGCGTCTGAATTCCGCGGAAAAAGCACCTTAAATCGTTCTCGGGTCACCGGTACGAATCGAGCGACGCCACCGATGAAAGAAGAAGAAACACTTCGCCGTCGTCCCGCCGCCTCCTGGAATCCCGGCACCTGGCGGCTGCGCACCAAGATCTCCGTCGTGCTGCTGCTGCCCGTCCTGGTCGCGCTGCTGCTGGCCGGCGGCCGCGTGCAGGTCGAGCTCGCCCAGGCGGGCGGGCTCAGCGCCGTGCGCGACCAGATGCCCGTCGTGCAAGGGATCGCCGAGCTCGGCGGCCTCGCCGACGAGGAGGTGAACCACGACGGCGCCGCCGCGCAGACCGCCGCGGTCGACGCGAAGGCCGCCGCGATCCGCCACGACGCCGAATTCGCGCAGCTCGGTCCCGAGCTTTCCCGGGCGCTGGAAGATCAATTGGGTAAATTGGCCGGACTGCGTCAGCAGGACGGTTCCGCGGCCGCGAAAACCGCTGGTTACCACGACTTCGCCGGCGCGCTCGCGGAAGTGATCCCCGGCATCGTCGACCAGGCCGGAAATGCCGATCTCGACGCCTCGGCCGATATCGTGAAGGCATTGATGCAGCTGAGGACCGCGCTGGCCGGCCAGGAGGTGCCGGGCGGCAAGCCGTCCGACGCGGCCGCGGCCGCCGCCGAAGAAGCGGTGCTCACCGCGCAGCTGCGCCGGTCGCTGTCGCCCGGCGCGGTCGCCGCGCGGTTCGCCGCCGCCACCATCCCCGGCGCCGGCGGCCCCGCGGCCCGGCGGGCCGCGCTCGGGACCCTCCTGGCCGAGCAGGTGAAAGCGCTTTCGGACGCGGTCGGCGCCCGGACCAACCAGGTCCGCTCCGCCGCGCTGCGCGACGCCGCGCTGGTGCTCGCGGCGCTGCTGGGCGCCCTCGCCATCGCGCTCGCCGTGGCCCGCTCGGTGGTCTCCCCGATCCGGCGGCTGCACGCGGCGGCGCTCGACACCGCGCGCAACCGGCTGCCCGGCACCATCGAGCGGATCCGCGAGGGCGAGGACGTCGACTGGCAGGCGACCGAGCCGCTGCCGGTCGACTCCGAGGAGGAGATCGGGCAGCTGGCGCGGGCGTTCGACGACATGCACCGGCAGGCGGTGCGGCTGGCCGTCGGCGAGCAGGCCGAGATGCGGATCCAGGTCAGCGAGATGTTCATGGCGCTGTCGCGCCGCAGCCAGTCGCTGGTGGAGCTGCAGCTGTCGGTGATCGAGGACCTCGAAGCCGAGGAGCAGGACCCGCAGCGGCTGGCCGAGCTGTTCCGGATCGACCACATCGCCACCCGGCTGCGGCGCAACGGCGAGAACCTGCAGGTCCTCGCGGGCGGCCGGCCGGTGCGGCGGGACGTCGGCCCGGTCCCCGCGGTCGAGCTGCTGCGGGCGGCGACCTCGGAGGTCAAGGACTATCAGCGCGTCACGCTCGGCAACGCGCCACGCGGGTCGGTGCAGTCCGAAGCCGCGGCCGACGTCGTGCACATCCTCGCCGAGCTGCTGGAGAACGCCATCCGCTCGTCGCCGCCGGAGGAGCAGGTCGTGCTCACCGCCGACCGCGGCTTCGACGGCGGCCTGCTGATCGAGGTCGTCGACACCGGGCTCGGCATGACCCGCGAGGACCTCGAGGCGGCGAACGCCCGGCTGGCCGCCGGCGCGGCGGTGAGCCCGGAGACGACCCGCCGGATGGGGCTGTTCGTGGTGAGCAGGCTCGCCGCGTCGCACGGGATCACCGTGCGGCTGCGGCCGACGACCACGCGCACCGCGAGCGCGGGCATCACCGCCAGCGTGCACGTGCCCGGCGTGCTGATCCTCGTCGACCTGCCGCCGCGGCCGCCCGCGATCCTCCCGGCGGCCGCCGGCACCGCCCGGCGCGAGCCGGAACCCCGCTGGCCCGCCGAGGAACCGGGCCCGGCCGTCGTGGAGCCCGCGCCGATCTTCGACCAGATGCTTTCGCACTGGTTCGCCGGCACCCCGGCGAGCGCGGAGTGGACGAGCCCGGCCGACGAGCTGCGGCGGGCCGCCGAGGCCGCGGTCGGGACGCTGGACGACGTCGAGTTCACCGCGTCCGGGCTGCCGGCCCGGCAGCCGGGGGCGCAGCTCGCGCCCGGTGCGGCCGCGCCGCGCAAGCCGACCGCACCTGACACGTCGTTCCGGGACCCGGCTGCCGTGCGGAGCAACCTTTCCCGGCACTACAGCGGCATGCGCGCGGCCCGCCACCGGGTCGCGACCGACCCGAAGGCGCAGCGATGAGCACCCGGCAGGAAGGAGCGGAAGTGGCCGACCAGTCCCGCAACTGGCTGGTGTCGGCGTTCACGCAGGAGGTGCCCGGCGTCGCGCACGCCGCGCTCGTGTCGGCCGACGGGCTGCTCGTCGCGGCGAACGAAACCCTGCCGCGTGACCGGGCCGACCAGCTCTCGGCCATCGCCTCCGGGCTCTCGAGCCTCGCCATCGGAACCGCCGAGCTGTTCACCGCCGGCCGGGTCGTGCAGTCGGTCATCGAGATGGAGCAGGGCTTCCTGCTGCTGATGAACGTCGGCGACGGCTCGAACCTCGTCGTGCTGGCCCATCCCGGCTGCGACATCGGGCTGGTCGGCTACGAGATGACGCTGCTGGTCGACCGGGCCGGGAAGATGGTCGACACCCCGGCCCGGCCGGGAGCGAGCCGGTGACCGACGGCCGGCGCCGGGAAGGCGGTCGGCACGCCGCGTCGCTGGCCCGCCCGTACGCGTGGACCGCCGGCCGCACCCGGCCGCGGGTCGAGCTGGCCGTCGAAGCGCTCGTCGAGACGACGCCGGAGGGGCGCACCGCGCCCTACAGCCCGACCGACCCGCTGGCCGCGGTGACGCAGCTGTGCCTGCACCAGCGCTCGGTGGCGGAGGTCGCGGCGCACCTCGGTGTGCCGCTGGGCGTGGCCAGGGTGCTCGTCGGCGACCTGCTCGCGGCCGGCCAGGTGTCGGTCCGCGACACGCTCACCGCGGACGCCTCCTTCGACGAACGCAACGACCTGCTCGAAAGGGTCCTCAGTGGACTACGCGCACTCTGACAAGCGGATCACCTCGGCCAAGATCGTCGTGGCAGGCGGCTTCGGGGCCGGCAAGACGACGTTCGTCGGCGCGGTGTCGGAAATCGACCCGGTGCGCACCGAGGCGGTCATGACGGTCGCCGGGGTCGGCGTCGACCGGGCCGAAGCGGTGCCGGGCAAGTTCGCCACGACCGTCGCGATGGACTTCGGCAGGCTCACCCTGGCCGACGACCTGGTGCTCTACGTGTTCGGCACGCCGGGCCAGCACCGGTTCTGGTTCATGTGGGACGACCTGGTGTGCGGCGCGGTGGCGGCGATCGTCCTGGTCGACACGCGCCGCCTCGCGGACTGCTTCGCGTCGATCGACTTCTTCGAGTCGCGCCGCCTGCCGTTCCTGGTGGCGGTCAACCAGTTCGCGGACACCTGTCAGCACCCGCCGGAGCAGGTGCGCGAAGCCCTCAAGATCCCGCCGGCGGTCCAGGTCGTCACCTGCGACGCGCGCTCGCCGGAGTCGACGAAGCACACCCTCATCGCCGCGGCCGAGCACGCGCTGGCCGAACTGCACGCCCCGCGACAGCGGAACGCCTGACAGGAGCACGGAAATGCCCATGGACCACGACGACTTCGCGATGGGCCACTGGCTCGTGGTGCTCGCCTACCTGACCTCGGCGGTGGGCTGCGCTCTCGGCCTCGCCTGCACGCTGCAGGCCCGCACCACGGACAACGCGCGCGTCCGGCTGACCTGGCTCGTGCTCGCCGCGGTGTCGATCGGCGGCGTCGGGATCTGGGTCATGCACTTCATCGCGATGCTCGGCTTCGCCACGCCCGGGCTGCCGGTGCGGTACGACATCCTCCGCACGGCCCTGTCGGCGCTGCTGTCGGTGGCGGCCGTGTTCTGCGGCCTGCTCGTGTTCGGCGTCCGCAACCGGTTCGCGTGGCGGCGGCTGCTGCTGGGCGGCCTGCTGACCGGCCTGGCCGTGAACGTCATGCACTACACGGGGATGTGGGCGGTGCGGATCAAGGGCACGATCGGCTACGACCCGGCGCTGGTGGCGCTCTCGGTGGTGATCGCGGTCGTCGCGGCGACGGCGGCGCTGTGGTTCACCGTCGGCCTGGACAAGCTCCTGCCGCGGCTGGCGGCGGGCCTGGTGATGGGCGCGGCGGTCACCGGGATGCACTACACCGGCATGGCGGCGGTCCGCCTGCACCTGGACCCGGCGGCGCCGGACCCGGCAGGCGCGGAGGTGTTCTCGTTCCTGTTCCCGGTGTTCGTGCTGGCGGCGCTGGCGATGGCGGTGCCGATCTGCGCGGTCCTGATGGCTTCGTCGAGCTCCGAGGCGCCGCGGCACACGACGGTGCCGTCCTAGTCCGATGTGGACACCGGGACCGCGGGTCACCAGGTCGGCCGCGCGGTGACGCCGCCGTCGACGACGAGGTCGTGCCCGGTGATCCAGGACGCCAGCGGCGAGGCCAGGAACACGCACGCGTTGCCGACGTCGGCCGGGGTGCCCAGCCGGCCCAGCGGCGCCGCGCGGTGCCAGCGGCCGACGCCCTCCGGCCAGTCCCGCGCCAGGCCCGGGCGCTCGATCAGCCCCGGCGACACGGTGTTGACGCGGATCCCGCGCGGCCCGTACTCCAGCGCGGCGCCGCGGGCGTGCATGACCAGCGCCGCCTTGGCCGCGCTGTAGTGGACGTGCCCCGGCGCGGGCTGCCGGGCCTCGATCGACGCGATGTGCGTGACGCTGCCGCCGTCGCGCATCAGCCGGGCCGCCGCCTGGGTGCACGAGAACGCGCTGGTCAGCGTGGCGTCCAGCATCTCCCGCCAGCGCCGGGCCGACAGGTCGGCGAGGGCTTCGACCGGCTGGACGCCGGCGTTGTTCACCAGCGCGTCGAGCCGGCCGCCCCATCCGGCGACGGCGTCGAGCAGGGCGTGGCAGGCGCGGTCGTCGGTCAGTTCGGCGGGGAACGCGCGCGCCCGGCCGCCGGCGGCCTCGATCGCCTCGACGACGCCGTCCGCCGTGCCCGGCCGCCGGTGGTGCACGGCCACCACGCTGCCCGCTACGGCGAACCGCAGCGCGATCCCGCGGCCGATCGTGCCGCCGGCGCCGGTGACGCAGGTGACCGTGCCGGACAGGTCGGGCAGGTCCGTTCGGGGGCTCGTCACGCGCAGATCGTAGAGCGCGCCGCTACGTTGGGGGCATGGCCGACACCCAGCGATCGAAGTTCGGCGAGCTCCTGCGGGCGCAGATCCGCCACGAGTTCACCGCCGCACAGCAGTACATCGCCCTCGCCGTCTGGTTCGACGCGCGTGACCTGCCGAGGCTGGCCAAGCGCTTCTACCGGCAGTCGATCGAGGAACGCAACCACGCGCTCGCGATGGTGCAGTACCTGCTCGACCGCGACCAGCCGGTGGCGATCCCGGGCACCGGCGAGGTCCGGAACGACTTCGCCGGCGTCCGCGAGGCGATCGAGCTGGCGCTGGAGCAGGAGCAGACCGTCACCGCCGACATCGAGGCGATGGCCAAGGCCGCGCGCGCCGAGGAGGACTACCTCGGCGAGCAGTTCGTGGCCTGGTTCCTCAAGGAGCAGGTGGAGGAAGTGGCGCAGATGTCGACGCTGCTCAAGGTCGTCGAGCGCGCCGGCGGCAACCTGTTCGAGGTCGAGAACCACCTCTACCGCGAGGCGGCCACGGCCGTCGAGGACGCGCCGGACATGCCCCCGGTGGCCGGCGGGAAGCTCTGACCGCCGGGCCGGGGCGGTAGGCACGGGGGTCGGGTCTGGCTGCCGGGCCGGGCCCGCCTGCCGGGCCCGGCCCGACCCAGCGCCCACCCGGCCGACTCACCGTCACCCAGCCAGCTCGACCAGCAACTTCGCCGCCACCATCGCCCCATCGGGCCGGATCTCGCGACCCACCGCTCTCGCCCGGGCCGCCGTCTCCGGGGCCAGAGCCGTCTCGAGCGCCGCCGACAACGACTCCGCTGTCGGCGCCGGATCCGGATGGGCCGCTCCGATGCCCAGCTCCGCCACCCGGGCCGCCCAGTGCGGCTGGTCCGCTACCCGGGGGACCACCACCTGGGGCGCTCCCGCGCGGGCGGCCGTCGTCGTCGTGCCCGCGCCGCCGTGGTGGATCACCGCCGCCGTTCTCGGGAACAGCGCCTGCTGGTTCACCTCGCCCACCGCGAAACAGTCGGTGCCGTCGTCGACCGGGGTCAGGCCCGCCCAGCCGCGGGCCAGGACGATCCGGCGCCCGTGCGCGCGGGCCGCCTCGATCGCCGCCCGCGCGATGCCCTCCGGCGCGTACGCGGCCATGCTGCCGAAACCGACGTACACCGGCGGTTCGCCCGCGTCCAGGAATGCCTCCAGCCCCTCCGGGAGCGGACGCTCGTCGGGCAGGAACCACGCTCCGGTCTGCACCACGTCGAGGTCCGTCTTGCCCGCCGACGGGCACAGCAGCGGATCCGCGGCCAGCCACGGCCGGTCGGTGAAGACCTGGTCACGGACGTTCCCGACCGGCGGCAGGCCGATCGCCGCCCGGTGGCTGTTGACCGCCGGGCCGTACAACGCCTGCACGCGCTCCGCGTCCTGCCGCCACAGCACGCGGTTGTCGGTCTCGTCCGGCGACGACGGCGTCCCGGGCCGCCGCCCCGGCGGGAAGTGCCGCGACGGCAGCCCGAGCAGGTGGAAGCACGCCAGCACGTACGGCAGGCCGAGCTTCTCGGCGACGTCCGGCGCGCCGGCCGGCAGCAGGCCCGTCGCCAGCAGCGCGTCACATCCTTCGGCCGCCGCGGTGAGCGTCTCGAACCGCGCGGCGACCAGCCGCGGCGCGAGCTCGAACGCCTCTTCCGCCCCGGGCGGCTTCGGCCCGGCGACCACCGAACGCACCGTCGGCCCGAGCGGCACCAGCGGCACCCCGGCCCGCTCCAGCAGCGCGACGAAGTCCTCGTCCGGCGGCGCGCACACCCGCGTCCCGACCCCGAGCTCCCGCAACGCCACCGCGAGCCCGGCCAAGGGCTCGACGTCCCCCCGCGAACCCCACGTCGTCAACAGCACTCGCATCGCACGTCCCCCGTTTTCGCTGGTAGTGGCTTCAGGCGGGCCATTCTGGGGCATCGCACCCGCCTTGCCGCAAGCCCCGGGGTCGGCTATACCTTGAAGGGGGCGGGAGTTCACCCGACGCGGACGCGCCGTTCGGCCGCCAATCGCGGCACCGCCAGCACCCGCTCGCGGTGGTGCTCCTCGTGCAGGTCCCGGCGCCGGGCGTGCAGCAGCTGGGCCAGCGTGATCACGCCGCGGACCCGGTCCGGCGCCGTGCGGTCCACCACCACCGCCTGCGTGACGTGGCCCGTCGCCAGCCGGTTCGCCACCTCGCGCAGCGTGTCGTCGGGATGGCAGACGGCGTGGGCGGGGGTCGCCGCGTCGGCCACCGTCCGGCCCGCGCACGTCAGCAGCGCGTGCCGGGTCGTCACGCCGATCAGGCGGTCCTCGCCGTCCACCACGGGGTACAGCGTGGCGTGGCGGGTGTGCGGCAGTGTCCCGTCCACCGTCTCGTCGTGGCGGAAGACCACCGGTGCCGCCGTCATCACCTCGTGCGCGAAGAACGTCTCCAGCGGGTCGGTCGTGTACTCGCGGGTCAGGTGCAGGCGCCGCCGCGCGATCTTCTCGGTGAGCACCGACCGCTTGAGCAGCAGCACCGACACCGCGTAGGCCGCCACCGACGCCGCCACCAGCGGCAGCAGGAAGCTCCACGCGTGCGTCAGCTCGAGGGTGAACACGATGCCGGTCAGCGGCGAGCGCATGACGCCGCCGACCACCGCCGCCAGGCCGCACACCGCCCAGAACCCGGGTGTGACGTGGGGGAGCAGCCCGCCTTCGGCCGCGCCCAGTGCCGCACCGATCATGAACACCGGCGCCAGGACCCCGCCCGACGTGCCGGAGCCGAGCGACAGCGACCAGATGAGCGTCTTCACCACCAGGATGCCGGCGATCAGCGACGTCGTGGCGTGGCCGGTGAGCAGCTGCGCGATGACGTCGTAACCGACGCCGAGCGCGCGGGGCTCGACCAGCCCGCCGAGGCCGATGACGAGCCCGCCGATCGCCGGCCACCACATCCAGTGGACCGGCAGCCGGGCGAAGCCGTCCTCGGCCAGGTACACCAGCGCGGTCGCGGCGATGGCGAGCAGCCCGCCGGTGACGCCGGGGACGAGCGCGAGCACGTCGGCGGCCGCGCCGGGCGCGGGCGCGGCGGGCAGGCCGAAGACCGGCGCGGTGCCGAGCAGGAAGCCGCGGCACAGCGTGCTGGTGAGCACGGCGGCGGCCACCGGGACGAAGCTGCGCGGCCGCCACTCGAACAGCAGCAGCTCCACCGCGAGCAGGATCGACGCCAGCGGCGCGTCGAACGTCGCGGCCATGCCGCCCGCGGCGCCCGCCACCAGCAGCGTCTTGCGCTCGTCGGCGGACAGGTGCAGCAGCTGCGCGAGGATCGACCCGACGGCGCCGCCGGTCATGATGATCGGGCCTTCGGCGCCGAACGGGCCGCCGGTGCCGATGCTGATCGCGGCCGACACCGGCTTCAGGACGGCGACGCGCGGCGCGACCTTGCTCTCGCCGGTCAGGATCGCCTCGATCGCCTCCGGCATGCCGTGGCCGCGGATCTTCTCCGAGCCGAACCGGGCCAGCAGGCCGATCACCAGCGCGCCGGCCACCGGTGCGGTCAGCACCAGCCACCACGGGTGCGCGCTGCCGCCGGGCGCGCCGAGCGCGGTGTCGAACCGCTGGGCGAACACGAGGTTCGTGATCAGCCCGATGAGCTTCAGCAGCGCCAGCGCGGCGAGGGCCGCGGCGCCGCCGACGGGGACCGCGAGCAGGGTGATCAGCAGCATGCGCGGCCGGACCTGGAAGTCGCCCAGGTGCGTGGCGCGGGGCTGCGTGGACGGGCCGCCGCTCATCGGGTCTCCGTTCGGCACGGTGGTATTGCAGACAGCAATACTTGTAGTGGCGAACAGTTGCGGTCAAGTCGAGCCGCGGTGGAGTGGCGGGGTTCACCGCGGGGCCGGTCAGCCCCAGATGGCTTCGGGTGCCGCGGCGGCGGGCGGCTCGCCGCCGGCTTCGGCGAAGGCCGTGAGCGCGTCGACGAGGCCCTGGCGGCTCTCCTCCGGCATCCGGGCGACGATCTTGGCGATCTCCTTGCGCCGCCGGTTCGTCACCTGCCGGACGATCCGGGCACCCTCCCGGGTGATTTCCAGCACGATCTCGCGGCGGGACACCGGGTTGTGCTGCCGGTCGACGAGCCCGCCGGCGACCAGGCGGTCGACCATGCGGCTGGCCGTGGACGGCGTGACCCCCAGGTACTCGGCGAGGGTGGCGTGCTTGAGCGGCCCGCGGGTGTGCAGCACCACGAGGAGCCGGAACTGCGGCAGGGTCAGGCTGTCCTCGGCCGCGGCGATCGACCGGACGGACACCGCCACCAGCAGCCGGGAGGCGGTGAGCACGGCGTCGGTCAGCGTGTCGACGCCCGCGGCGTCGATGCCCGGGTTCGTGCGGGTCATGCCCTCCAGTGTGCCGGAACGAGCCCGCCCCGCCGGGGTGACCCCCGGCTTGACAGCGGGCCGCCCGTCTCGCACTATGCGAACAAGTGTTCGATAACTTTCTCCAGGGTTCGCCCGTCGTGACGCGGGTGTCTCCGGTGCGAGTACGTGGTGCTGGAGGTGAGCGGTGGTGGCGGTGCCGGACGCGCTGGCCGGGCTCACGGCGATCCCGGGGGTCCGCACGGCGGGGGAGCTGCGCGCGGACGACGTGCTGAGCGTGCTGCCGCCGCTGGCGGACCTGCTGCCGGGCGGCGGCCTGCGGCGCGGCACGACGGTGGCGGTGCGCGGAGCGACGTCGCTGGCACTGGCACTGGCGGCGGCCCCGACCCGCGACGGCTCGTGGGCGGCGGTGACGGGCCTGCCGGAACTGGGCCTGGCGGCGGCGGCGGAGCTGGGCGTCGACCTGGCGCGGCTGGCCCTCGTGCCCCACCCGGGCGCGGAGCTGACGGGCGTACTGTCCGCCCTGGTGGACGGCTTCGACGTGGTGGTGCTCGGCCCGGTGGGCGTCCAGCCGGAGCTGGCGCGCCGCCTGGCGGGCCGGGTGCGCAACCGCGGCACGGTGCTGCTGGCGGTGGGCCGGTGGCCGGGCGCGGACGTGGAGCTGAGCGTGTCGGAACGCCGCTGGCACGGCCTCACCCAGGACGGGCACGGCCACCTGCGAGCCCGCGAAGTGGTGGCGACAAGCCGAGGCCGCGGCGCGGCGATGCGCCCGTCGACGGTACGGCTGCAGCTCCCGGGAGCCGGCGGCGAAGTGGCGAGAGGAGGCCCACCGCGGCGGCGGCTGGCCGAGGTGGCCGGGTGAGCGAGGATGCCGCGACGGTCGGATCCCTTGCCGGACAGGGGAAATGAGGTCGACGCCGGGTTCGGGGCCGGGGTGCCTGCGCGGGCGGGCGGCCGAGCCGCGAGGTGCGCGCGGGGCGAAGCGTCCGGCCGTGGTTGCGTGGTCGGCGGTGCGCCGCGGTCGGTGGCCGGCAGGGTGGTTTGCCGCGGTTGCGTTGCGGGCGCGGCCTTGTCCATACGGGCTTGCGCGCCCGGCCGGGTGTCCCGGTGCGCCGCCGCCGGTGCGCCGCGGTCGTTCCTCCTCGAGTGCGCCGGATGAGCGGTGCGCCGCGGCTGCTGGTGCTGTGGTGCCCGGACTGGCCCGTCGTCGCCGCCGGGGCCGCCGCCGGGACCTCGCCGCTCCTGCCCGCCGCCGTTTTCTCCGGGAACCGGGTCGTTGCCTGCTCCGCCTCCGCGCGGCGGCAGGGTGTCCGGCGGGGGATGCGCCGCCGCGATGCCCAGTCGCGCTGTCCCGACCTCGTTGTCCACCAGCACGATCCCGACCGCGATGCCCGGCTCTTCGAACCCGTCGCCGCCGCCGTCGAAAGCCAGGCCGTCGGGGTCGAAGTCGTGCGGCCCGGCGTCGTCGCCGTGCCCGTCGGCGGGGCCGCCGGGTACTTCGGTGGCGAAGAAGCCCTCGCCGAACTCCTCATCGACCAGGTGGAAACCCGGGCCGGTGTCGAATGCCAGGTCGGGATCGCCGACGGGCTCTTCGCCGCCGTCCTCGCCGCCCGCCGCGCGGCGCTCGTCCCGCCCGGGGACACCCCCCGGTTCCTCGCCCCGCTCCCGATCGGCGAGCTGGACCAGCCCGGCGACGACCGCGGCGAGCTCGTCGGCCTGCTGCGGCGGCTCGGCCTGGCCACCCTCGGCGCGTTCGCCGCCCTCGCCGAACGCGACGTCGCCGGCCGCTTCCCGAAGGACGCCGTCCTCGCCCACCGCCTCGCCCGCGGCCTCGCCGAACGGCCGCCCCTGCGCCGCGCGCTCCCGCCGGACCTCACCGTCACCCAGACCTTCGACGAGCCCCTCCGCCGGATCGACGAAGCCGCGTTCGTCGCCAAAACCCTCGGCGAACGCTTCTTCGCCGTCCTCGCGAACCACGGCCTCGCCTGCACCCGCCTCGCCATCGTCGCCGTCACCGAAGCCGGCGAGGAACGCGTCCGCGTCTGGCGCTGCGCCGAACCGCTGACCGCCCGCTCGACGGCGGACCGCGTGCGCTGGCAGTGCGAAGGCTGGCTCACCGCCCGCGACCGGCCCACCTCGGGCATCGTCCGGCTGCGCCTCGACCCCGAGGAGGTCGTCGGCGGGCAGGCGCTGCAGCTGCAGCTCGGGTCGATGGGCCGCGACGCCGACGCCGCCGAGCGCGCGGGCCGCGCGCTGGTGCGGATCCAGGGCCTGCTCGGCCCGGAAGCCGTCGTGACGCCGCTGCTGGACGGCGGCCGCGGCCCGGCCGAGCGCGTCCGGCTCGTCCCGTGGGGCGAGCCGCGGCGTCCCGTCGCCGAAGACCGGCCGTGGCCCGGCCGGCTGCCCCCGCCCTCGCCGATCCGGGTGCCACCCCGGCCGCCCGCGGCGAGCGTGCTCGACGCCGTGGGCGACGTCGTCCGCTGCACCGGACGCGGCGAGCTCAGCTACCCGCCCGCGACCGTCGCGGTCGACGGCGGACCGGCCCGCCGGGTCCTCGGCTCGGCAGGCCCGTGGGTGGTGCGCCCGCCGCTGCCCGCCCACGGCGGCGAGCCGCCGCTGGCCCGGGTCCAGGTGGTGCTGGAAGGCGAGCACGACGACCTCGCGCTGCTGCTCCGGGTCACCGTCGGTGACGATCCACAATGGACTGTAGAGGGCGTCTACGACTAGGGCCGGCGCACGGCACGCCTGTGATCGCGGTGACTCCTGATCCGTCCACAGTTGACACCGCGCGGTCCCCGGCCCAGGATCGAACCGAGCGGATTCGTCCGTGTGTTCGAACCGTAGTCGCCGGCTTCCCCACGGTGAAGACCTTTGTGGGGAGCCGGTTTTGGCGTTCAACAACCCGAACGTGCCGTGGTCCGAAGTGGAGCGGATCGCCTCCGGGCGGCCGCCCGGGCCCGGGGACGGCAACGACGCCCCGGCGTGGTCGCGCAAGCGCGAAGGGTACGCCGGCGCGCCGCCGGACCTGCGGGACCGCCGGGGCCGCGACGACGGCGGTGACCGGATCCGCGCGCCGTACGCCGAGCTGCACGTCCACTCCAACTTCAGCTTCCTCGACGGCGCCAGCCACCCCGAGGCGCTGGTCGAGGAGGCCGCGCGGCTGGAGCTCGACGCGCTGGTGCTCACCGACCACGACGGCATGTACGGCGCCGTCCGGTTCAACGACGCCGCCCGCGAGCTCGGGGTCCGGGTCGGGTTCGGCGCCGAGCTGTCGCTGGACCTGCCCGCGCCGCAGGCCGGGGAACCCGACCCGGCCGGGTCGCACCTGCTGGTGATCGCGCGGCAGCAGGAGGGCTACCGCCGGCTCTGCCGGGTCATCTCCCACGCCCAGCTCGCCGGCGGCGAGAAGGGTCGTCCCGTCTACGACCTGGAGGAGCTGGCCGACGAGCTGGCCGGGCACGTCGTCGTGCTGACCGGCTGCCGGAAGGGCCCGGTCCGCCGGGCGCTCGCCGAGCGCGGGCCCGCCGCCGCGCACGCCGAGCTGGCCCGGCTGATCGACTGGTTCGGCCGTTCGCACGTCGCGGTCGAGCTGATCGACCACCGCCGGCCGCTGGACGACACCGTGAACGACCACCTCGCCGCGATGGCCCGCGACCTGCGGCTGCCGACCGTCGTGTCCAGCAACGCCCACTACGCCCGCCCGGACGACGCCGTCGTGGCCGACCTGGTCGCCGCGGTGCGGGCCCGGCGCTCGGCCGAGGAACTGGAGGGCTGGCGGCCGCCGTCGGGGCAGGCGTTCCTGCGCTCGGGGATGGAGCAGCGCCGCCGGTTCGAGCGCCGCTACCCGGGCGCGGTCGGGCGGGCCGCCGTGCTCGGCGTCGAGGTCGCGTTCGACCTGCGGCTGGTCGCGCCGGACCTGCCGCCGTTCCCGGTGCCGCCAGGGCACGACGAGATGTCGTACCTGACCGAGCTGACCTGGCAGGGCGCGCGAAAGCGCTACGGGACGAGAGAAGACAACCCGAAGGCCTACGCGCAGCTCGACCACGAACTGGCCGTCATCGGCAAGCTCGGCTTCCCCGGCTACTTCCTGGTCGTGTGGGACATCGTCCGGTTCTGCAAGGAAGCCGACATCCTCTGCCAGGGCCGCGGCTCGGCGGCGAACTCCGCGGTCTGCTACGCGCTGGAGATCTGCCACGCCGACCCGGTGCGCTGGAACCTGCTGTTCGAGCGGTTCCTGGCGCCCGAGCGCGACGGCCCGCCGGACATCGACATCGACATCGAGTCCGACCGCCGCGAGGAGGCCATCCAGTACGTCTACGGCAAGCACGGCCGCTTCCACGCCGCGCAGGTCGCCAACGTCATCACCTACCGCGCGCCGTCGGCGATCCGCGACGCGGCGAAAGCCCTCGGGCACAGCCCGGGACAGCAGGACGCCTACGGCAAGCTCGTGGACCGCTGGGGCGGGGTCGCCGCGACGAAGCAGCAGGCCGCCGGCGCGATCCCGGACGACGTCCTCGACCTGGCCGCCCGGATCGAGGACTTCCCGCGGCACCTGGGCATCCACTCCGGCGGCATGGTGATCTCGAAGCAGCCGGTGTCCGAGGTGGTCCCGGTCGAGTGGGCGACCATGGCCGGCCGCAGCGTCCTGCAGTGGGACAAGGACGACTGCGCGACCGTCGGGCTGGTCAAGTTCGACCTGCTCGGCCTCGGCATGCTCTCGGCCCTGCACTACACGATCGACCTCGTCGCCGAGCACCACGGGACCGCCGTGGACATCGGCAAGCTCGACCTCGCCGACCCCAAGGTTTACGACATGCTCTGCGAAGCCGACGCGGTCGGGGTGTTCCAGGTCGAGTCCCGGGCCCAGCTGGCGACGCTGCCGCGGCTGCGGCCACGGGAGTTCTACGACCTCGTCGTCGAAGTCGCGCTGATCCGGCCCGGTCCCATCCAGGGCGGTTCGGTGCACCCCTACATCCGGCGCCGCCGCGGCGAGGAGCAGTGGGAGCACGCCCACCCGCTGCTGGCCCCGGCACTGGACCGGACGCTCGGGGTGCCGCTGTTCCAGGAGCAGGTCATGCAGATGGCCGTCGACGTCGCTTCGTTCACGCCGGCCGAAGCCGACAAGCTGCGCCGCGCCATGGGCGCCAAGCGATCCAGCGCGAAGATGAAGGCGCTGATGGCGCGGTTCTTCGCCGGCTGCGAAGCCAACGGCCTCGACCGGGAGCTGGCGACGCGGATCTTCGAGCAGATCCACGCCTTCTCCGGCTACGGCTTCCCCGAAGCGCACTCGATGTCGTTCGCGCTGCTGGTGTACGCGTCCGCGTGGTTCAAGCGCTACTACCCGGCCGCGTTCTGCGCGGGGCTGCTGCGCGCGCAGCCGATGGGCTTCTACAGCCCGCAGTCGCTGGTCGCCGACGCGCGACGGCACGGCGTCCGCGTCCGCGAGCCGGACATCAACGCCAGCCTCGCCCACGCCACCCTCGAGCCCGATCCCGGCAGCACCGGCGGGGTCGCGCTGCGCCTCGGCCTCGCCGGCGTGCGGCACCTCGGCGCGGACCCGGCGGCGGCGATCGTCGCCGAACGCGAGGCGAACGGCCCGTACGCCGGCGCCGGTGACCTGACCCGCCGCGTCCAGCTGAAGCGCAACGCCGTCGAAGCGCTCGCCACCGCCGGCGCGTTCGGCGGCGACCGGCGCCAAGACCTCTGGGTCGCCGGTGCCGCCGCGGCCACCCGGCCCGGCCACCTGCCCGGCCTGGCCCCCGGTCTCGACGCGCCCGCGTTGCCGGGCATGACGCGGCTGGAGGTCACCGCCGCGGACCTGTGGGCGACGAGCGTCTCCCCGGACAGCCACCCCGTCGAATACCTGCGCGAGCTGCTCACCGCGCGCGGCGCGATCACCACCGCCGCTCTCGCCCGGGTCAAGGACGGGACGCGGGTGTGGGTCGGCGGCGCGGTCACCCACCGGCAGCGCCCGGCCACCGCCGGCGGGATCACGTTCCTCAACCTCGAAGACGAAACCGGCATGGCCAACGTCCTCGTCTCGCCGGGCCTGTGGCGACGGCACCGGCTGGTCGCGCACACCAGCGCCGCGCTGCTGGTCCGCGGCCGGGTGCAGGCCGCCGAAGGCGTCGTCACGCTCGTCGCCGACCACCTCGAGCGCCTCGACCTGGCGACGCCGGCGGGGCCGTCCCGCGACTTCCGTTGACTTCCGGCGCGCGCACTGGTTTTCTCTGCTCTGAGAGCGCTCTCAGCCATCCGTTCGTGCCCATGAGTGAGGATGGACTTTTCATGACAGTTCGACGTCTGCGCTGGGCGGCGTGGCCGGTGGCGGCCGTGCTGGCGCTGGCGGTACCGGCACCCGGTGCCGTCGCGGCCGGCGCCCCGCCCGAAGCGACCGTCACGGTCAACGCGCGCGCGGGGCTGGCCGCCGTGCCGGACACCGGGATCGGCGTCAACCACGCGGTCTGGGACAGCCAGCTCGGCACCGACACCGTGGCCGACCTGTACCACGCGGCCGGTGTCCGCACGATGCGCTATCCCGGCGGCTCCTACGGCGACATCTACCACTGGAAGGACAACACCGCGCCCGGCGGGTACGTGGCGCCCGGCACCGATTTCGACACGTTCATGGGCGGCGTCCGGCGGGCCGGAGCCCAGCCGATCGTCATCGCCAACTACGGCACCGGGACGCCGCAGGAGGCGGCCGACTGGGTGCGGTACGCCAACGTCACGAAGGGCTACGGCGTCAAGTACTGGGAGATCGGCAACGAGCTCTACGGCAACGGCCACTACGGCGCGAACTGGGAAGCCGACAACCACGCGGACAAGGGGCCGGCCGCGTACGCCGCCGGCGTCGTCGCCTACGCCGACGCGATGAAGGCCGCCGACCCGAGTGTCAAGATCGGCGCGGTGCTCACGACGCCGGGGAACTGGCCGGACGGGATCGTCGGGACGGGGGACACCGGCACCTGGAACCAGACCGTGCTCTCGATCGCGGGCCCGCACGTCGACTTCGTCATCCTGCACTGGTACCCGACCGGGGCGACGGCCGCGGAAGCGCTGACGAAGCCCGAGCAGGTGGACGACATGATCTACCTGGCGCGGGACGAGATCACGCGGTACGCGGGCCGTCCGCTCGGCATCGCGCTGACCGAGACGAACACCCCGGTCGGCATGGACACCCAGCCGGGCGCGCTGTTCGCCGCCGAGACCTACAGCTCGCTGCTGGAGAACGGGGTGTTCACCGTCGACTGGTGGGACACGCACAACGGCGGCACGGCTGTGTCCACAGTGGCCGGTCAGACCGACTACGGCGACTCGGGCCTGCTGTCCAGCGCGACCTGCCTCGCGGACGGCGCCTGCGAGCCCGCGCTCAACACGCCGTTCGCGCCCTACTACGGCTTGCGGATGCTGAGCACGTTCGCGCGTCCGGGTGACCAGTTCGTCCGCGCCGGGGCGGACGACCCGCTGATCGACGCGCACGCGGTCCGCCGCCCGGACGGGAACCTCGCGGTGCTGCTGGTGAACAAGGATCCGGCGGCGGAGCGTGCGGTGACGCTCGGCTACGCGGGCTACACGCCGGCGGCCGGATCGCAGGTGTACACGTTCACCAACGGGGCAACGTCGATTTCCGCCGCGGCGGCGGGTTCGGCGTTCTCGCAGACGTTGCCGCCGTACTCGCTGACGACGTTGGTGCTGCACCCCGCCGCCGCGGCGGCCCGCCCGCCGGCGCCCGGCCAGCCGACGGCGACGACGACCGACCGGACGGCGACGATCAGCTGGCCGGCGTCCCCGGCCCCGGTCGCGAAGTACGAGGTGTACCGCCAGAACGGCGCGGTCAGCGAGGAGTGGGGCGAGACGGCGTCGACGACGCTGACGGTGGGCAACCTGGTCCCGGGCACGCGCTACACGGTGAACGTGCTGGCCCGCGACGCGGCGGGGAACGTGTCGTGGGCGTCACCGCCGTCGACGTTGACGACGGGAGCGCCGGTTTCGAGCAGCTGCACGGTCCGGCTGACCGACCAGAACGACTGGGCCAGCGGTTTCGTCGGCGGCATCCACGTGGTCTCGGCCGCCACGACCGGCGACTGGACGCTGACGTTCACCTGGCCGACGGCGCGTCAGCACATGACCAGCGGCTGGAACGGCACGTGGAGCCAGGAAGGGGCCACGGTGACGGTGACGTCGTCGGCGTCCCTCGCCTCCGGAGCCGACGTCGGGTTCGTCGCGGACTACGGCGGCCCGAACATCCTGCCGACGGCGTTCACCCTGAACGGGACGCTCTGCTCGCTGGGCTGAGAAGCGTTGACCGGCTCTTTCCGCTGCCTGACGGAAAGAGCCGGTCACCTCACATCGAGTTCGCCAGGTGCGCCAGCGCCACCCGCAGCACCCGCCGTTCTTCGGCGCTCAGCCCGGCCAGCCGACGATCTTCCACCTCGCGGATGCCGTCGCGAACCGCCGCGTGGCGACGGGTGCCTTCCGGGGTCAGGCGGACCATGCGGTTGCGGCGATCCACCGGGTCCGGCTCGCGGCTCACCAGTCCCGCGGCGACCAGGCGGTCGAGCAGCGCGATCAGCCGTGTCTTGTCGTAGTGGATCTGCTGGGCCAGCGCCAGCTGGCTCGGTGCCGCCCCCGCGGCGAGGGCCGACAGCACGACGTACTGCCACATCGAGAGCCCGTGCGCTTCCAGGACCGGGCGCTCGGCCTCGGCCAGCGCGCGGCCCGCGCCCGCGCAGAGCGCGCCGAGATCGTCGTCCTCGTTCACCGGCGGGATTTTACGCGTGGACAAATGATAAGCAGATGCGTATCGTTTGCCGCATGACCTCATTCCAGCCGGGGCGTGCCGAGACGCGCTCCATCTCCGTCGCCGCGCCGCCCGAGCGCGTGGTCGAGTACCTTTCCGACGCCCGTCACCTGCCCGAGTGGGCGCCCGGCTTCGCTTCCGCGGTCGACCACGACCACGACGACGTCTGGCGCGTCCAGACCGGCGCCGGAGCCCGGAAAGTCGTGGTGAAAGCCGCCAAACCGCAGGGTGTCGTCGACTTCGTCAGCGCGGACGCGCCGAACCTCGGCATGTTCACCCGCGCGGTGCCCAACCTGACCGGTGCCGAGCTGATCTTCAGCCTGTTCTTCCCCGAGGACACGGACCCATCGGCCGTCGACGCGCAGATGGCGGTCGTCGACGAGGAACTGCGAGCCGTGCGCGAGCGCGTCGAGCGGTGAACCGCGAGATCCGGTCGGTCGAGGACCTGCTGCGCGTCCTGGACGGGCTTTTCGGCGGCGGCCCGGCGTGGGACGGGCTCTACGCCGACCGCGACCGGCCTGTCCCGTTCTTCGTGCCGCAGCCCGACGAAAACCTCGACGCCTGGCTCCGCGACGGCCGCCTCCGCGGCGGCCGCGCGCTGGAGCTGGGCTGCGGGCCGGGCCGCAACGCCCGCCGGCTCGCCGAAGCCGGCTACGAGGTGGACGCGGTCGACGTGTCGCCCGCCGCCATCGCCTGGGCGCGCGAACGTGCTCCCGGTGTCCGCTTCCACCTCGCCGACATCTTCGCCGTGGACCTCCCGCACGAGCGGTACGACCTGATCTACGACTCCGGCTGCCTGCACCACCTCGCCCCGCACCGGCGGATCAGCTACCTGGCCCTGCTGGACCGCCACCTCGCGCCCGGCGGTCACTTCGGCCTGGTGTGCTTCGCCGCGGGAACCGGCGACCCGGACGCGGGCACCGAGATCCCGGACGCGCAGCTCTACCGCGACGGCAGCCTGCACGGCGGGCTCGCCTACACCGCGGACGAGCTGCGCCGCCTCTTCGCCGCCTACACCGAAGCCGAACTGCGGCCGATGCGGGAGGACACCGGCCTGTTCGGCAAGCCGTTCCTGCTCGCCGGCCTCTTCCGGCGGGACTAGGAACCGGCGTTGATCACCGGGCCGGAGCCGGCAAGGAGCTCAGCGGATCAGCTCGTCGGCGACCCACCGCGCGACGCCGTCGGGGTACGGGCTCGGCAGGTTCAGGACGACGTGGCCGAATCCGGCGCCGGTCGCCTCTCCGATCTTCTCCCTGGTGGCCGCCGGCTTGCCGTAGTCGACGGGCAGGACGATCGAGCGGGTGATCTCCGTCGGGTCGCGCCCGATCTCTTCACAGTAGCGGTCGAGCAGCCTGCTGCGGCCGGCCAGGTCGTCGATGTCGCCGCCGCCGGGGATGTTCCACTGGTCGGCGTGCTCGGCGACCACCCGCAGGGTCGCGCTCGCCCGGCCGCCGATCATGATCGGCGGGTGCGGCCGCTGGACCGGTTTCGGGTTCCCGAAGGCACCTTTCAGTTGGACGTACTCGCCGTCGAAGTCGAACGGCTCGTCCTCGGTCCACAAGCGACGGATCACGGTGCACGCCTCGGCGAGCGCGGCCACGGCGTCGTCCTGGGTGTGGTACGGCAGGCCGTGGGCGTCGTACTCGCGGCGGGCCGCCGGGTGGCTGGGCCGCGATCCGGCGCCGATGCCGAAGTCGAGCCGTCCGCCGGACACGATGTCCACGGTGGTCGCGATCTTCGCCAGCATCGCCGGTGGCCGGAAGCGGTTGCTGGTCACCATCAGGCCGAGCCGGAGCCGCGCGGTCTCCGCGGCCAGCGCCGAAAGCAGCGTCCAGCCTTCGAGGGCCGGGCCGTCCGGGTCGCCCGCGATCGGCATGAGGTGGTCGAACAGCCAGGCGTGTTCGAGTTCCGGGACGGCGTCGGCCTCCTGCCAGACGCGCCGGATCTCGTCGTAGCCCACCTGCATGGGCGCGGTCATGATGCCGAAGCCGGGTGCCATCAACGCCTCCGGAGCGCGGGGTCGAGCAGGGCGGGGGGAGTGTCGAACTTCTCGTGCGCGGCCAGGTCGGTGCCGGGCGCGACGACGGCGTCGATCTCGTCGAGCACGTCGGCGGGCAGCACGGTGTCGGCGGCTTCGAGCTGCGACCGCAGGTGCCCGAGCGTGCGCGGGCCGATGAGCGCGCTCGTCACGCCGGGGTGCGCGGTGACGAACCCGATGGCGAGCTGGATGAGCGTCAGCCCGGCCTGCTCGGCGATCTTGACCAGCTTCTCGACGGCGTCGAGCCGCGCCCGGTTGGCCGGGTCGGTGAGGTCGAAGCGCTGGGGCAAGGTCTGTGCGCGGTGGGTCGTGATCTCCCGGCCCGCGCGGACCGCGCCCGACAACCAGCCCGAGGCCAGCGGGCTCCAGGCCAGCACGCCGAGGCCGTACTCCTGCGTCACCGGCAGCACGCCGGCCTCGACGCCGCGTTGCAGGATCGAGTAGCTGGGCTGCTCGGTGACGTACCGGCCCAGGTGGTGCTCGCGGGCGGCCCACTGCGCCTGGACGATCCGGTAGGCGGGGAACGTCGAGGAGCCGAAGTACCGGATCTTGCCCGCGCGCTGCAGGTCGGTCAGCGCGGAAAGCGTTTCCTCGTCGCTGGTGCGCGGGTCCCAGCGGTGCATCTGGTAGAGGTCGACGTGGTCGACGCCGAGGCGGCGCAGGCTGTCGTCGAGCGCGGTGACCAGCCAGCGGCGCGAAGTGCCCTGGTGGTTGCGCTCGTCGCCCATCGGGATGGCCGCCTTGGTGGCCAGCACGAGGTCGTCGCGCCGTCCGGCGATCGCCTTGCCGACCATGACCTCCGATTCGCCCTGGCCGTACATGTCGGCGGTGTCGATCAGGTTGACGCCGGCTTCGAGCGCGGCGTCGACGATGGCGGTGGCCTCGTCCTGGGTGGTGCGCCCGATGGCGCCGAAGTTCATCGCGCCGAGCGCGAGGGTGCTGACCTGGACGCCGGTGCGCCCCAGGGTGCGGTACTGCATTTCAGGGTCCTCCGTGACATGATGAGCAAACGGAACGTTGCTCCGCTCACGATACGGAGCAATGTTCCGTTTAGCAACCCCCGGGAGGAAGTGGTGGGCAAACCCAAGCGCGCCGACGCGCGGCGCAACGAGAAGACGCTGCTGGACGCGGCGGCCGCGGTCTTCGTCGCGTCGGGGGTCGACGCGCCGGTGCGCGACATCGCGGCGAAGGCCGGCGTCGGCATGGGCACGATCTACCGCCACTTCCCGACGCGGGCGGACCTGATCGTCGCCGTCTACCGGCACCAGGTGGAGGCGTGCGCGGAGGCCGGGCCGCAGCTGCTGGCGTCGGCGGAGTCCCCGCGCGCGGCGCTGGCGCGGTGGATCGACCTGTTCGTCGACTTCCTGGTGACCAAGCACGGGCTCGCCGGGGTCCTGCAGGGCGACGGCTTCGACTCGCTGCACGCGTACTTCCTGGACCGGCTGGTCCCGGTGTGCGCGCAGCTGCTCGAAGCCGCCGGGCTGACCGCGCGGGTCCGTCCCCTGGAGCTGATGCGGGGAGTGGGGAACCTGTGCGTCGGCGCGGAGGACAACCCGGACTACGACGCGCGCCGCCTGGTCGGCCTGCTCATCGCGGGGCTGACATCATGGCGGGATGACGGCGTGGCGTGATTTCGCAGCGGCGGAGCCGGAGTTCGCCGGGCGCGTACGGGCGTTGTTCGACGCGCACCGGCACAAGACGATCGCGACCCTGCGTGCCGACGGTTCGCCGCGGATCTCCGGCATCGAGACGACGTTCGCGGACGGCGAGCTGACGTTCGGCTCGATGCCGGGGGCCCGCAAAGGCGCGGACCTGCTGCGCGACCCGCGGTTCGCGCTGCACGGCGCGACGGTCGACCCGGTCGAAGGCGCCGAAGCGGACTGGCCGGGCGAGGCGAAGATCGCGGGCCGCGCGGTGCCGGTGGACGGCGAGAGCTTCCGCGCGGACATCACCGAGGTGGTCCACACGCACCTGAACCCGGCGGCGACGCTGCTGGTCGTGGAGTGGTGGACGCCGGGGGCGGGCCTCCGGAGGGTGGAGCGGGAGTGACGCGCCCCAAGGCTTGGCGGCCCGCGACCCCCCGAGCTCGGCGGCCCGTGAACCTTCCTCACTCCACGGTGACCGACTTGGCGAGGTTGCGCGGCTTGTCGATGTCGTAGCCGAGCGTCAGCGCCGCGTGGTAGGCGAGCAGCTGCAGCGGGATCGTCAGCAGGATCGGGTCCAGCTCCGGCTCGGTCCGCGGCACCACGATCCGCGGGACGTCCAGCTCGCCGAAGTCGACGTCTTCGTGGGTGATCGCCAGCACCGCGCCGCCGCGGGCCCTGATCTGCTGGACCGCCGCCAGGTTGCGGTCGGCGAGCTCGTCGGCGGGCACGACCGCCACCGTCGGCAGCGACTCGTCGATCAGGGCCAGCGGGCCGTGCTTGAGCTCCGACGTCTGGTACGCCTCGGCGTGGCGGTAGGAGATCTCCTTGAACTTCTGCGCGCCCTCGCGGGCCACCGGGTAGCCGCGGACCCGGCCGATGAAGAACAGGCTGTTCGCGGCGGCCGCGGCCTTCGCGTGCTCGGCGATCAGCGGCTCGGTGTCCAGGACGGCCTTGATCTGCCCCGGCAGGGCGCGGATCGCGGCGATGATCCGCTGACCGTCCGCATTGGACAGATCGCGGACCCGCCCGAGCGCCAGGGCGATCATGGCGAAGCCGACGGCCATGTTGGTCAGCGCCTTGGTGGAGGCGACCGCGATCTCCGGACCCGCGTGCAGGTAGACGCCGCCGTCGCAGGCGCGGGCGATGGTCGAGCCGACGACGTTGACCAGCCCGGCGACCCGGCCGCCCTTGCGCTTGATCTCCTCGACGGCGAACGCGGTGTCGATCGTCTCGCCGGACTGGCTGACCGCGATGTAGAGCGTGTCCGCTTCGATGATCGGGTTGCGGTAGCGGAACTCCGACGCGGCTTCGGCGTCGGCCGGGATCCGCGCCAGCTCCTCGATCATCGTCGCGCCGATCTGGCCGACGTAGTACGCCGAGCCGCAGCCGAGGATCTTCACGCGGCTGAACCCGCGCAGCTCCCGCGGCGTCAGGTTGAGCCCGTCGAGGCGGGCGACGCCGAACCGGTCGTCCAGCCGGCCGCGGATCATCCGCTCGACGGACTCCGGCTGCTCCTGGATCTCCTTGGCCATGTAGTGCGGGAAGCCGCCGAGGTCGAGGTCCTCGGCCGCGATGCCGATCTCGGTGGCGGGCTTCGTCGTGTCGCTCTCGTCGACGGTGAAGGTCCGGTAGCCGGTCGCGAAGACCGTCGCGAACTCGCCGTCGTCGAGGTGTGCGACCTGCGAGGTGTGCCGGACGAGCGCGGCGAGGTCGCTGGCGACGAACATTTCCCGCTCACCGACGCCGATGATCAGCGGCGAGCCGTTGCGCGCGATGACCAGGCGATCCGGGTGCGCGCTGTCGGTCACGGCGATCGCGTACGTGCCGGTGATCCGCGACACCGCCTCGACGACGGCGTCTTCGAGGGTGGCGGCGTCCGCGCGGGCGATCAGGTGAGCGAGCACCTCGGTGTCGGTCTCGGAGGTCAGGGTGACCCCGGCGTCGGCGAGCTGGGCGCGCAACGCGTCGGCGTTGTCGATGATCCCGTTGTGGACGACGCAGATGCGGCCGTCCTCGGACGTGTGCGGGTGCGCGTTGTCTTCCGACGCGGGCCCGTGCGTGGCCCACCGCGTGTGCCCGATGCCGGCCTTGCCGGTGAGGCGCTTGGGCAGCGCCGCGGCGAGGTTGCGGACCCGGCCGACGACGCGGTGCACCTGCGGGGTGCCCTTCGCACCGAGGACGGCGATGCCCGCGGAGTCGTAGCCGCGGTACTCCAGCCGGGTCAGGCCCTCGAGGAGGATGGGAGCGGCGTTCTGGCCGCCGATGTAACCGACGATTCCGCACATGGCGAACCTGCTTTCAGGGCGTTTCAGCCGTAGACGATGCGACGCAGCTGGCGCTCGGACAGCACGGGCGCGGCGACGAGCCTGCCCCGCAGCTCCGCGGCGATCAGCGGGAAGATCTCGGGGTTCTTCCGGCCCTCGGCCTGCAGCTCGCGGTGCCGCTGCCGGACGTACTCCTCGGCCGGGGTCCGGTAGAAGGCGAGCACGTCGTCGACCACGCGGGCGGCCACGCCCGGCGGCAGGCCGGTGGACGCGGCCACCCGCTCGACGATGTCTTCCACGCCGGCCATCATGCCCTGCACGGGCCCCGAAACCCAAATTCTTGCCCGGAATCGGGCAAGAATGGGTGGTGACGGATATTCGGTGGACAGTGTCGCCGGTCACACCCGAGGGTGGGGACGTGCGTCAAGAAGACATCTGGGACGTCGAAGCGGCCGAGCGGTACGACACGCCGGGCCGCGGCGTGTTCGCGCCGGAGGTGCTGGAACCGGTGGTGGACCGCCTCGCCGAGCTGGCCGGCGGCGGCCGGGTCCTCGAATTCGCGATCGGCACCGGCCGCGTGGCCGTCCCGCTGGCCGCGCGCGGGGTGTCCGTCACGGGCATCGAGCTGTCCCGGCCGATGATCGGGCAGCTGCGGAAGAAGGCGGCGATCCCGGTGGTGGCCGGCGACATGGCGACGGCGACCGCGCCGGGCCGGTTTTCGCTGGTCTACCTGGTGTACAACACGATCGGGAACCTGCTGACGCAGGAGGAGCAGATCGAGTGCTTCCGCAACGCGGCCCGTCACCTGGATCCGGGCGGCCGGTTCGTGATCGAGCTGGGCGTCCCCGAGCTGCGGCGGCTGCCGCCGGGCCAGGAAGCCCTGGTGTTCACCGCCGAGCCGGGGTACGTCGGGGTGGACACGTACGACCCGGTGCGCCAGCACCTGGTGTCCCACCACTTCACGTTCGGGGAGGGCCGCCAGGCGCGGGTGAGCCGGTGCCCGCAGCGCTACATCTGGCCGGCGGAACTCGACCTGATGGGCCGCCTGGCGGGGTTCGAGCTGGAGTCCCGGCACGCGGACTGGACGGGCGCGGAGTTCACGACGGAGTCACCCTCGCACGTGTCGGTCTACCGGCTGCCGGCGGAATCCGCGGCGCGGATCGGCTAGGCTCCCGGGCAAGCGGGTGCCGCGTCGGAACGATCGCCCGGCTTCGCGACCGAAGTCCGCACCAGCCGGTTCGCACTGCTCCGGCTGGGCACAGGCACGCTGAGCCTGCTGCAACTGGGCGCGGCGGCCGAGCGCGAAACCACTCGCCTGCGCGCGTTCGTCCAGGTGGAACTGCCGGCCGACGACATCGACGAGCTGCACGCCGAGTTCGTCGCCCGAGGTGTGCCGGCCGGTCGCGCTCGCACCTGCCGCGGGTTCGTGCGGCAGTGGCCGGGGCGCGGTCCGGACCGCGCCCCGGCCCCGCGGCTACGTCCGGTACCGGAACAGGATCCGCCCGCGGCCGAGGTCGTACGGGCTCAGCTCCACCAGCACCCGGTCGTACGGGAGGATCTTGATGTAGTTCTTGCGGATCTTCCCGCTGATGTGGGCCAGCACCTGGTGCCCGTTCGGCAGCTCCACCTTGAAGGTGGCGTTGCGCAGGCACTCGACCACCGTGCCCTCGACTTCGATGCCCCCTGTCTTATTCGCCATGGAACACCAGCTCCAGGGCGCTGCTCATCCGGCGGGCGCCGCCGATTCCGCCGAACAACGCCGTTGCCGCCGGGTTGGCTTCGTTCACCTCGGCCGTCGCCGCCGGGATGCCCGACTCGTGCAGCGCGCCCAGCGCGTGGGCCAGCAGCGCGCGGGCGATGCCGCGGCGCCGGTGTCCGGCGCGGACCGCGATCAGCCCGATCCGCGGCAGCCGGGTCGCCTGCACCACCCGGATCAGGCCGACGTACCGGCCCGCTTCGGCCGCCACCGTGTACAGCGCCGGGTCCACGATCGTGTCGCCGGCCGCGCGGGGGCGGACCTCCGCCGGCATCTCCTGCCAGCCGACGCTCGCCTCGACCTCGGCGCGGATCACGCGGTCCAGTGCGCGCAGCGGACCCTCGTCCGCGGGCCCGATGGTCACGTCCGGCGGGACGGCGAGCCCGGCGACCCGCGGGCCGGTGGGCACGACGTAGTCCCATTCCCGGCGCCGGGTCGTGAAGCCGGCCCGCTGCCACCCGGCCGTCAGCTCGCGGTCCACTTCGTCGACGACCGTGTACAGCGGGGACGGGAGGTCCGCCAGCATCGCGTCGGCGAGCCGGTCGAAGACCGGCCGGTGCCAGGCGTCGATGCTGAGGAAGGTCCGCCCGTCGGGCCGCGGCGAGGCTTCGCCGCGGCCGATCACCCGGTCGTCGGCCAGCGCGTGCCAGTGGCGCTGGGCGACCCGCGCGATCACCACCGCGGGATCGCCCGCGATGAAACGTGAAGTGTGCATGGAGTTCTCCTTCGGGAGTGCTCGAAGCGCTCCCGGCGGCCCTCCGTCAGCCGCCCGACCGTGACGACGAGGGGAGCACCCACATCGAAACAGCGTTCATGGTGCTCACCTCCCGGCGTCGAGTCACGGTCACCACGACCCTATCCGGCGGCGGCCGTCCCGCCCACCGGATTTCGCGGTGGCTACCCTGGCAGCCATGACGTCCCCGGAGGCCGCATGACCGTCGCCACCGCGATCACGTTCACCTGGCTGGGCATGGTGCTGGCCATCTCGTTCCTCGAAGCGCCGCTGAAGTTCCGCGCCCCCGGCGTCACGCTGCCGCTCGGGCTGGGCATCGGCCGGGTCGTGTTCGCCGCGCTCAACCGGGTCGAGGCCGGGTTCGCACTCGGGCTCGCCGCGTGCCTGGTCGCCGGGCCACGGGCGACGCTGCCGGTCGTCTTCGCGGCCGTCGCCGTCGTGGCGCTGGTCGTCCAGCTCGTCGCCGTGCGGCCGGCCCTGACCCGCCGTTCGGACCGCGTGCTGGCGGGCGAAGACGGCCCGCGCAGCCACGCCCACTTCGTCTACATCGGACTCGAGGTGCTCAAGGTGGCCGCGCTGCTGGCGTTCGGCATCGCGGTACTCGCCACGGCCTGACTCAGCGGGGCACGACGAGCACCGCGTCGCCGACCGGGCGCTCACCCGTCGCGTCCGAGGGCGAGCTGACCAGCTTGCCGCCGATCGCCATCGCCGTCGAGCCGCCGCCGTCGAGGTTGATCGCGGTCACCGCGCCCAGCCGCGCCATCAGCTGCGCGCCCTCCAGCAGGGAAAGCCCTTCGCTGAACCCCGGCTGACGGCCGTCGGCGGTCACGATCAGCAGGCGTCCCCGGCGGTCGAGGCCCACCATCGTGCGCGGGTTGCGCTTGACACCCCAGCCGTACACGAACGACGGGTCGCCGGGGTGCACGATGCCGTCCGCCGCCGCGTCCACCGCGACGCGGCCGTCGCGGACCAGCCACGGGCCGCCGTTGACCACGCCGGCGGGGTGGACCGGGCGGAATCCGTCGAACAGCCGCGTGCTGACCGCCAGTTTCCGGCCCGGCCGCGCGTGCTCGGTCAGCCACGCGGCGGCCGCGCCGACGCCCTGGACGGTGTGCCCGCCCGCCGGGACTTCGCCGCCGGCCGGACGCACCGCCGTGACGACGTCCCGGGCGTCCAGCACGGCTTCGACCCCGTCGCCGGCCGGGGTGGTGGTGCCCAGCTGCGGTGTGAACAGCACGAGCTCGTCCGGGTGGGTGCAGGTCGTGTCGTGCCGGGGCCGGTCGGTGGGGACGTCACCGGGTTCGCCGCAGTTGCGGATGATCCCCGGCTTGCGGTTGACGCCGTTCACCTCGCGGCCGCCGACGGTGACGACGGTCCGCGGCACGCCGATCGACGCCCGCTCGCCGAGCAGCAGGGCGGGCCGCGACGAAGTGGCTTCGCTCTGCAGCAGGCCCTGGTAGACGCCGGCGCCGGCCGGCTCGCCCGGGATGCCGTCCTTCGGGTCGATGACGAAGAAGCCACCGTTGGTGCCGACGAGCGCCCCGGCGGCGGCCGCGAGCGCCGACGTCGTGCGCCGCCCCGCCACCGAATCGCCGTGGGAGGCGACGACGCGTCCGGTGAACCGCCGCGGGTCGACGACGGCGACGCGGACGCGTTGCGGCCCTTGGGCTTCCGGTCCGTCCTGGCCGGTCCACTCGACGGTGCCGGTGAAGCCGTGCGCGGTCATGGCGCTCGCGGTGGCGGCGGCCTGCGCGCGGTCGGCGAAGGACCCGACGCGCACCCGCCAGCCGAGAGGTCCGCGCGGTGTGTCGGCGAAGGCGGGCCAGTCGACCTCTTCGGCGCGTGCGGCGAACCCCTTGGCCCGCAGGGAAGTCACCAGCGCGTCGGCGTGCTCGCGGGTCCCCAGCGCGGACGGCGGCGCGTCCGGGTCGGGGCTCGACCCGCCGGGTACCTGCGTGGTGACGGTCCAGGAGTTGTGGCCGGTGCCTTCGCCGGTGACGGTGGTGGAGACGGTCAGCCCCGGCGCGAGCACGTCCCCCGCGGCGGAGGCCGGGCAGCTCAGCGCGAGGGTGAGCGCGGCGGACAGGGCCAGGGCGAGCGGCATCCTCGTCTTCACGCCCAGCAAGCTACCCCGCCGGGATGGCCCGCGCGTGGGTTCCGGCTGAACTTCCGGGGCACGGCGCGGCCGGCACCGGCCGCGCCGCGCCCCGGGGGTTCACGACGAGCGCACGTTGTGCTGGGCTTCCTGCGCGCGGTCGGTGACCTCGCCGGTGGCCGACTGCGCCTCCTCCTTGACGGTGGACACGCTGTCCGCCGCCTCCGAGCGGACCGACTCGACGGCCTGCTGGACCGGCTCGCGCAGGTTCTCCTTGAGGTCGTCGGCCGCGTGCTTGGCCACCGGGGCCAGCTGCTCGCGCGCGAGGTCCGTCGCCTGGCCGGCCAGCCGGCGCTCCGGCTCGCTCGCCGGCAGCAGCGACGACACGAGCCAGCCCGCGCCGAAGGCGATCAGGCCGGCCGCCAGCGGGTTGCCCTGCGTGCCGCGGCGGATCTGCTGCGGGGCGTCGCTCACGGCGTCGGCCGCCGAGCTCACCTTGTCCTGCGCGGTCGAAGCCACCGAACCCACCTTGTCCTGTGCCGTGGACGCCACCGATCCCACCTTGTCGCCCGCCGTGGACGCGTGGTCCGCCGCCGTGCCCATCACCCGGTCCCGCGCGTTGCCGATCGCCGAGCGCAGCCTGCCGACACGGCGTTCCACGATGCGGCCCGGGCTCACCTTCTCGGTCAGCGCGTTGACGTCGGTGCTCAGGTTCCGTTGCGTGCCTTCGATTTCGCGGCGGAGCCGCTCGGGTTCGGTCATGGTCGTTCGCCTTTCAGTGCGTCCGGGACCTGCTGCAGGGTCTCGACGGTGCGTTCGGGTTTGGGGTTGACCCGGCGGAACTCCCGCCGCCCGGTGGCGTAGAGCACCGCGCCGGCGATCGCCCACACGACGGCGACGATGAGCGCGGCCCAGCCGCCGTCCATCACGTTTTCCAGGCCCTGCCACAGCGCGACCGAGAGGAACAGCAGGACCATGTAGCCGGCGAACCCGGCTCCGCCGAACATCCCGGCGCCCTTGGCCGCCTTGGTGGCTTCGGCCTTCGTCTCGGCCTTGGCCAGCTCCACCTCCTGCCGCACCAGGGTGGAGAGGTCCTTCATGACGTTGGACATCAGCTCGCCGACCGAGGAGCCGGCGACGTCGACGGGCTGCTCCGCCGGCGAGGCGGACCCGGGTACCTGCGTCATCACGGCACCTGCCCGGGCGCGGAGAAGCGGGGGCTCGGCTGCGGCAGCGCGTCCGGCGGCTGTGGGGCGGTGTACCCGCCCGGCGCCGGTGCGGGCGGGGCGCCGGGGACTCCGCCTGGCTGGGGTGCGGTGTATCCGCCCGGCGCCGGTGCGGGCGGGGTGCCCGGGACTCCGCCGGGCTGCGGGGCGGCGGGCGGGATCGAGCCCGGAGCCGGGATTCCACCCTGCTGCGGTGCGGTGGTGGAGGGCGGGATCGCGCCGGGCTGGGTGGTGGCCGGGGGCACGGGCGGCCTCCCCGCCGGGCCCGCGTGCGGTTGCGGTGCCGCCTGACCGTCCGGCGAGTTCTTTTCCTGCTGCTGGGCGACGACGCCGCGGGTGAGCCGTCCGACGAGCGCGCCCGCCACCGCCGCGCCCACCAGGAACGTGCCCGGGCGGCGGCGGGCGAAGCGCCGGACCTCGTCCAGGAGGTCGCCCGGTTCGCGGTGCTCCAGCCAGTCCGCCACCGAGCGGGTCCGGTCGGACACCTGCCGGGCGATGTCGGCCGCGAGGCCCGGCGAGTCCGTCTGCTCCGCCATCCGCTCCAGCTGGCCCGCCAGCTCGTTGAGGCTCTGTGCCGCCTTCTGCTGGCCTTCCCTCGCCTGGGACTGCAGCTGCTCCCGGCCTTCGCGGAGCAGGTCGCGCGCTTCCCGCTGGGCGTGCGTCGCGACGTGCTTCGCCTCTTCGGCCGCCGTCTGGGCGACCTCGCTTCCGCGGTCGGCGGCCGTCGAAGCGACTTCGCGGGCTTCGGTCTTGGCGGTTTCCGTCGTCGACGGCGGTGACTGGCCGCCGGGTCCCTGTGTCATCTCGACCTCCTTGCCGGAGAGGCACATCCGGTGCCCTTCGTAGGGCGGCTGGCTACCCGGGCGCTTTGGCGATAAACCGGCACGCGTGTCCGGTGCCCGGTCGGGTAACCGGGGGAGGTTTCGAGCTTCGGTACGGTTCGCGACCGGAAAAGCGCCCCAAGGCGGCCTTGGTTGCGTCTGACGCACCGAAGGCCGCCTTGGGTGCGTCTGACGCACCGAGGGCCACATTGGGGCGCTTGGGTCAGCGAGGGAGAGAGGCGGCCGCGGTCCCGGTGGCCGGGTTGCCGCCTCCGGGTTTGCGCTCGCCGGTGCGGTTTCTGCGTCGCCACCCCGATGTCTGATTGTGACTACGGCCGTGTTCTGGCTTTGGATCGGGGTTGCGGGGGTGTGGGTTGCGGTTCGGGTGGTCTTTCGGCTGCGCGTTTGCTGCTCGGCCTTTGCGCCGTCAGCCTCCTACGTGGATGCCTGGGCGGCGGGTCGGGTCCTTCTCCGCGCTGCGGATGATCTCGCGGACCACTGGGGCCGTGTCGCCTCGGCCGAGGATCAGGTAGCGGAACAAGTGCCCCAGCGGGTTGCCCTCCGACCACTCGAAATGGCACTGGGGGCGGACGCCCGTCACGTCCCGTAGCGCCAGCAGGATCGCCGCGATCGCGTTCGGGGCCGCCGGGCTGTTCGCGCGCAGGATCCGGTAGCCGTCGATGTCGACTCCGTGGACCTTCAGCACGTTGCTGAACTCCGACGGGTCCACCACGTCGATCTCCAGGAACAGGATGTCGGCCGCGCCCGGGACCGGGTTCATTCCGCGCTGCTCCGCTTCCTTTGCCGAGTACTCCGCGCGGTCGCCGCCCTGGCGCTTGTTGGCGATGATGTGCAGGGCTCCGTCGTTCGCCAGGGAATCGGCGATGAACCTGCGCGCTTCCTCGTCGAACTCGATGCGCTCGGCCCGCAGCTCCGTCGTGCGCGAAACCCGGGAAACCAGCGAGACGATGATGATTCCCAGGATGAACAGCGCCGAGATGGCGATGCCGTCCGGCTTTTCGATGACGTTCTCGACGAGCGCGTACAGCAGCACCAGCGTCAGGACGATGAACCCGATGGCCGCGCCGCGCTGGCGGCGGCGGATCGCCGAGATGCTCACCGCGACCGCTCCCGAGACCATCATCGCCAGGATGCCCGTCGCGTACGCGCCGGCCTGGGCGTTGACGTCCGCGCCGAACGCGATGGTGATCAGGATGCTGATCGCCGTGTACACCAGCACCACCGGCCGCACCGCGCGGCCCCACTCCGGCGCCATGCCGTACGACGGCAGGTAACGCGGGACGATGTTGATCAGCCCCGCCATCGCCGACGCGCCGGCGAACCACAGGATCAGGACGCTGCTGATGTCGTAGGCCGTGCCGAACAGCTCGCCGAGCTCGTGGTGGGCCAGGTAGGCCATGGCGCGGCCGTTGGCCTCGCCGCCGTCCTTGAAGGCGTCGGCCGGGATCAGCACCGTCGTGATGAAGCTGGTCGCGATCAGGAACACCGACATGATCAGCGCGGCGGCGGTCAGCAGCTTGCGCGTGTTGCGGATCCGCGACTCCAGCCGCTCCTCCGCGGTCTTCCCGTCCGCCTTGACCAGCGGCATCATGCTGACGCCGGTTTCGAACCCGGACAGGCCCAGCACCAGCAGCGGGAACGCGACGACGGCGGGCCCGATCAACCCGGTGAACCCGCCGCCGCCCGCGGTCAGCGCGTCGGTCCAGCGGGTCAGGTCGGCGGAGCTGCCGAGCAGGTCGATCACGCTGACCACCGTGACCACGCCGTTGAGCAGCAGGAAGACGGCGACGAGCGGGATGGCGACGCCGACGGCCTCGCTGAAGCCCAGCAGGAAGACGCCGCCGAGGATCAGCAGCAGCACGACGGTGATCAGCACGGCGTGCCCGTGCAGGAAGCCCGGCACGTACGGGTTTTCCAGCATGTGCACGGTGGCGTCCGCCGAGGACAGCGTGATCGTGATGATCCACGACGTGGCGACGAACCCCAGCAGCGTCAGGACGAACAGCTTGCCCCGCCAGAACGGCAGCAGGTCTTCGAGCATCGCGACGGAGCCTTGCCCGTGCGGGCTTTCGCGCGCGACGCGCCGGTACATCGGCAGCATGCCGAGCAAGGTGAGGGCGACGATCAGCAGCGTGGCGAGCGGAGACAGCGCCCCGGCGGCGAGCGCGGCGATGCCGGGCAGGTAGGAGAGGGTGGAGAAGTAGTCGACGCCGGTCAGGCACATGACCTTCCACCAGGCCTGCGGCGTGCCGTGGTCTTCGCCGCCCTGCCTGCCGACGGGGGCGACCCGGTGTTCGAGCAGCCAGCGGGCCACCCCGGAGGCCGGAGCCTTCGGCGGCACCGGGCTTTCGACACTCGCCGGCACGGTCACCTCGGGTGAAGCACCCATCCTCGTCCCCTCGTCCATGGACAACTCAGCCCCAAGAATGCCCGACGCCCCGCTCCGGCGCGCCGCAGGCTCGCGAACGGTGCCGAGCGCGGAGATTTGGGGTGTTTACCGGGTTTTGGGACGGCTCTCACGCCTGCCGGGCCGGCGCGGGGCGGGTGCCGGGCCTGGTTCGGGTGAGTGGTGGGGCGGTGCTGAGTGGGGGCGGTCGTGGGCCCTGGTTCGGGCGGTGCGGGGCGGGTGCGGGCGTGCGGGGCGGGTGCGGGGCGTGCGGGGCGGTCGGCGGGTCTGGCTCGGGTGGGTGGTGGGGGCGGTTGTGGGGCCCTGATTCGGGCGATGCGGGGCGTGCGGGCCGGTCGGCGGGCGTGCTTCGCGTGGGTGGTGGGGCGGTGCTGAGCGGGGGCGGGCCGGGCTCGGCCGTGCCCGAAGGGCTCAGGGGCGCGGCCGGTGGCGGGTCCACCGCCGCCGGTCGCCGCGGTCGCCCGCGGCTGCCGTGCAGCGGTGGCACAGCACCATGCGCTCCTCCGTCGTGTCCGCCAGCCAGCGGGCGTCGATCCACAGCACGTGCGGGAACCGCTCCAGTCCCGCCTTGTGCAACGGAACTCCGCACAACGTCTGGTTCGTCCCGCGCTGCCACGCGTGCACCGAACCACCCGGCTCGCGGACGCCCTCCTCGTCGACCCACCGGCTGGACGCCGCTACCGCCGGCCCCGTCACCGGCGGCGGCGCGCCACGGCCCGGATCGCCGCGGCCGCCAGCGCCACCCACGGGCCCGCCACGATGATCGGGTCCAGCCACTGGTGCTTCACGTCCGCGCGTTTCCGCCCGAACCGCGAAGAAACGCCGTGCCGGCGGAACTCGCTCAGCACGCCCGTTTCCGTGACCGGGTTGTCCGGGCGCGTCGTGGCGAACGACCGCAGGTGGCTCTCCCACGCGTCGACCCGGTCGGCCGCCAGCAGGAGCAGCCAGTGCGCCGCCCGCCCCTCGCTGTACCTGCGGTACGACAACCGCCGCAGCGCTCCGGACAGCCCGCGCGGCGGGCACGCCGTCCCGAAGACCGGCGTCAGGAACTTGTGCTCGATCGAACGTTCCCGCGGCCGCTTCTCCGGCTGGCGCTCCGGGAAGTCCCAGTGCGCCCCCGTCCGGTCCTCCTGCCACCGCAGCTTCGGCACCGACGGCCGGTCCTCCGGGTCCAGGTCCGCGCCCCACCCCGGGATCCGCGCGCGCAGCTCGTCGCTCGACTCCGCGATCGGCGGCCGCTCCGACGTGTACGCCATGGTCGTTGCCTCCTCAGACGACGATGAGCGGCTTGATGCAGCCGTCCACCTTGGCGGAAAACATGTGGTAGCCCTCGGCGATGTGCTCGAGCGGGATGCGGTGGGTGACGACGTCGCTCGGCTTGAGGTAGCCGTTGCGGATGTGCTCGAGCAGCCGCGGCCACTGGCGCTTCACCGGGCACTGGTTCATCCGCAGCGTCAGGCCCTTGTTGAGCGCGTCGCCGAACTTGACGGCGCTGAACATCGGGCCGTAGGCGCCCATCACCGAGATCGTGCCGCCCTTGCGGACGCCGTCGATGCACCAGTTGAGCGCCACCGGCGAGCCGCCCTGCAGCTTCAGCTTGGCCGACGTGACGTGCTGGGTGAAGTTGCCGTCGGCCTCGGCGCCCACCGCGTCGATCGCGACGTCGGCACCGAGGTGGTCGGTGATCTTCTTCAGGTGCACGACGATGTCGTCGTACTCGGTGAAGTTGTACGTCTCGGCGTGGGCGAACGTCCGCGCCTTCGCCAGCCGGTCCTCCAGGTGGTCGATGACGATCACCCGGCCCGCGCCCATCAGCCACGCCGACTTCGCCGCGAACAGCCCGACCGGGCCGGCCCCGAACACGACCACGACGTCACCTTCGGCGATCTCGCCGAGCTGGGCGCCGAAGTAGCCGGTGGCGAGCGCGTCGGTGAGCAGGACGGCGTCTTCGTCGTCCAGCCAGTCCGGGATCACCGACGGCCCGACGTCGGCGAACGGCACCCGGACGAACTCGGCCTGCCCGCCGTCGTAGCCGCCGCAGGTGTGCGAGTAGCCGTAGATGCCGCCGACGGCGGTGGCGTTCGGGTTGACGTTGTGGCAGTTGGAGTACAGGCCGCGGGCGCAGAACCAGCATGTGCCGCAGAAGACGTTGAACGGCACCATCACCCGGTCGCCGCGCTGGAGGTTCCGCACGTCCGGGCCGACGTCCTCGACGACGCCGATGAACTCGTGCCCGAACGTCGTCCCGACCCGGGTGTCGGGCATCATCCCGTGGTAGAGGTGCAGGTCGGAGCCGCAGATGGCGGCCAGCTTCACCCGGACGATCGCGTCGCCGGGGTGCTCGATCGGGGGAACGTCTTTTTCCTCGACGCGCACCTTGTACGGCCCGCGGTAGACCATCGCACGCACAGCGCCTCCTTCGGCCCGTCTGGTCCGGCGCGTGCGGCATACCCGGGTTCCGGCCGGCTAACCGGCGTGTCCGGTGTTGTCCACAGTGGACTTACGCGGCGGCGGCCTGGCGGGTGCCGCCGGTGACCGCGGCGAGCACGTCGTCGGCGTTGAGGTGCGGGTCCCACAGCACGCAGCCGACGACGTGGGCGAGCTTGCGCCGCGGGTGCGGGCCGGAGTCGGTGAGGGCGACGTCGGTGGGGCGGCCGTGCTTGACCGCGTGGACGGCGCGGGTGACCAGGACGGCTTCCTGGCGGGTGGTGCCGAGTGCGTCGGCCGCGGCGAAGATCCGCTCCGCCGCGGCGCGGACGGGGTCGTTCATGCGGAGGTTCCCGGGAGTCGTCCGCGGCGGGCCGGGGCCGCCGGTCCGCCGCGGGGAAGGGGTCAGGCCTGGAGCTGCTTGCGGTCCGGCTCCGCGCCGGTGATCTCGATGCGGCGCGGCTTGGCCTTCTCGGCGATCGGGATGCGCAGGGTCAGCACGCCGGCCTCGTACTCGGCCGCGATGTGGTCGGCGTCGAGGGTGTCGCCGAGGAACAGCTGGCGGGAGAAGACGCCGAGGGGGCGTTCGGAAACCTGCATCTGGACGTCGTCGCCGTCGGCGAGGGGCCGTCGCTCGGCCTTGACGGTCAGGACGTTGCGTTCGATGTCGAGCTCGATGGCGTCCTTGCTCACGCCGGGCAGGTCGAAGCAGACGACGAACTCGTCGCCGGCGCGGTAGGCGTCCATGGGCATCGCGGCCGGCTTGGACCACGTGCCGGGGCTCCCGAAGACCTGCTGGGCGAAACGGTCGAGCTCACGGAACGGGTCGGTGCGCATCAACATCGTGTCCTCCTCCGGGTCGACGATGGGTCATGTCAACACGCACCTTCATTGTGCCATGTCGTCCGAACGACGACAAGTATGAAGTCATCGAAGTGACGACTTTTATGGTCGTAAGGTGGCCGGATGGCCGACGACACGTGGGCCGGCTTGGCCGGCCGCTTCGCCGATGACGCGTACTCCTCGCTGAAGGGGCGGGTCCGGACCGCGGTGCTGCACCGCCAGCTGCTCGCGCACCTGCCCCCGCCGCCGGCGTCCGTGCTCGACGTCGGCGGCGGCGCCGGCCACCAGTCGTTCCCGCTGGCCCAGGCCGGATACGACATCACCCTGCTGGAGCCGTCCGCGGCGATGCTCGGCAAGGCGCGGGACCGGCTGCCCGGCGGGCTGCGCGACGGGGTGACGTTCGTGCGGGCCGCCGGCGAGCACGCCGAGGCGGCGGTGGCCGGACGGCGGTTCGACGCCGTGCTGTGCCACGGCGTCCTCGGCTACCTGGAGCGCCCGGAACCGGTGCTCGACCAGCTGTGCCGGTGCGCCGCGCCCGGGGGCGTGGTCTCGATCATGACGGGCAACGCCGACGCCATGGCGGTGCGCCCGGCCCTGGAGCGCCGCTGGGACGACGCGCTGGCGGCGTTCGACGCCCGGACCGAGACCGGCGTGCTGGGCGTCCCCACGCGAGCCGACACGGTGGCCGAGCTGAGCGCCCGCCTGCGCGAGCGCGGCGTCGAGCCCCTCCGGTGGTACGGCGTCTGGCTGTTCGTCGACTGGCTCGGGTTCGGTGGCGCCGAACTGGACCCCGCCGACGCGGAGAAGGTGGCCGCCGTCGAGTTCGAAGCCGGACGGCGGGATCCCTACCGGCAGCTCAGCCGGGTATTCCACCTCCTGGGGCGCAAGCGCCGCGTGTGAAGGCGCGGCACCGGGGTACCACGGGAGGACTGACCCCGTCATGGAGGAGCCTGTCGTGTCCCAGCCCGCCCAGCAGCAGAGCCCGCCCGGGACGACCGGGGAGATGACGCCGCGGCCCGACCACGGCGAGCACAGCTACCGCGGCTCCGGCAAGCTGACCGGCAAGGCCGCGCTGATCACCGGCGCCGACAGCGGCATCGGCCGCGCGGTCGCCATCGCCTACGCCCGCGAGGGCGCCGACGTGCTGATCTCCTACCTGAACGAGCACGAGGACGCCGAGGAGACCCGCCGCTGGGTCGAGGAGGCGGGCCGCAAGGCCGTCGTCGTGCCCGGCGACGTCGCCGATCCCGCGCACTGCCGGGCCCTCGTCGCCCGCGCGGTCGAGGAGTTCGGCCGGCTCGACGTCCTGGTGAACAACGCCGCCTTCCAGATGACGCACGAGACCCTGGAAGAGATCCCGGACGAGGAGTGGGACCACACGCTGGCCACCAACCTCAGCGCGTTCTTCCACCTCGCCAAGGCGGCCGTCCCGCACCTGGAGCCGGGCGCGGCGATCATCGGCAGCTCGTCGGTCAACTCCGACAACCCCACTCCGCAGCTGATGCCTTACGACGTCACGAAGGCGGGCGTGGCCAACATGTGCGCCGCGCTGGCCCAGCTGCTCGGGCCGAAGGGGATCCGCGTCAACAGCGTGGCGCCGGGTCCGATCTGGACGCCGCTGATCCCCTCGACGATGCCCCCGGAGCAGGTCGAGTCGTTCGGCAAGCAGGTGCCGCTCGGCCGGGCCGGACAGCCCGCGGAGCTGGCCCCGGTGTACGTCCTGCTCGCGTCGGACGACGGCAGCTACGTGTCCGGGGCGCGCATCGCCGTCACCGGCGGCACGCCCATCCTCTGATCGCCAGGTCCGCGATGGGACAGGACATCTACTCGGCGGAGGCGACGTCGAGCCGCGGCAGCGTCCGGGTCGACGGGCGCGGCGACCTCGCCTTCGCCGTCGGCGAGCCCAGCGGCGACGGCACGGCCGACGCGCTGAACCCGGAACGGCTCTACGCCGCCGCGCTCGCCACGTGCCTGCACCAGTCGCTGACGATCGCCGCCACGTCGCTGGACGTCGAGACCGGGGAAAGCGTCGTCACCGCGAAAGTCACCTTGGCCCACCGCCACGACGGCGGCTACGAACTGCGCGCGGCCGTCGACGTCTACCTGCCGGGCGCGAGCACCGACGAGCTCTACGACGCCGTGACCCGCGAGGCGCTGCGGCTGTGCCCGCTCGTCGGCGCCGAGGTCCCCGTGACGTTCGACCGGGAGCGCGGGCGGCAGCTGCAGCACCACACCGGTCCCGCCGATCCGGGGCAGAACTGAGCGCGGTGCGGGTGCTCGCGGCCGGTGGCGGCGGCCGCGCCCCGGTCGTGCTGCTGCCCGGGCTCGGCGCGCCCGGCTACCTGGTGGACACGCTGCACGGGTGTGCGGCGTCGGCGCCGTCGTACCTGCTCGACGTGCCCGGGTTCGGCGAGCGCGGCCCGCTGGTGTGCGAACCGGAGCTGTCCGCGATGACCGACGTCGTCACCGGCTGGCTGAGCGACGCGCTGGACCGGCCCGCGGTCCTGTTCGGACACTCGACGGCCGCGCAGATCGTGCTGGCGGTCGCGGTCCGGCGCCCGGAGCTCGCCGAAGCGCTGGTGCTCGCCGGGCCCACGTTCCCGCCGCGCCTGCGCCGGCTGGGCCCGCTCGCGCTGGCCTTCCTCCGCGACGTGGTGCACGAGTCGCCCGCGGCGCTGCCCGGCACCGTCCCGGCCTACCTGCGGGCCGGGCCGGCGCGGCTGCTGCGGTTCATCCGGTCCGCCCAGCGCGACGAACCCGAGCGGCTGATGCCGCAGGTGCGGTGCCCGGTTCGGGTGGTCCGCGGCCGCCACGACACGATCAGCCCGTCCGGCTGGGCACAGTCGCTGGCCGACGCGGCTCCGCGCGGCAGCCTGGTCACGGTGCCCGGCCCGCACACGTTCCCGGCGACGTCCGGCGGGCTGACCGCGCGGCTGATCACCGCCGCCGGTGACCGGGCGTCCGAGCGCTAGGCGCCGCGCTCGACGACCGCGGTGGTGAGGGTCGCGGCGATCAGCTCCAGCTCGCGGTCGGTGGCTTCGCCGCCCGCCAGGCGCTGCCGCAGGTCGCCGCGCGTGATCACCTCGCTCGCGCCGGCCGTCCGGTCCTCGCCCGGTTCGACCACGATCCGGCCGCCGGTCAGCACCAGCACCGGGTCCGGCAGTGCCGAGCCGAGCAGCGCACGCAGGTCGCCGGTGGTCACCTTCGTCATTCCGTCCTCCGCTTCCGTCGGTCCAGGTGCAGGCACGCCGCGAGGTTGACGGCGACGCAGCCGGCGAACAGCCAGGGCAGGTCCACGAAGATCCCGGCGCCCACGAACCCGAGCGCGGTGGCGTCCAGTGCGAGGCGCAGCGGCAGCCCGCCGGCCGTCTCCCGCAGGCCGCGTTCGATCCCGCGCAGCTGGCGCCGTTCCCACGGCGTGAGCGAAGTGGTCACGTCGTTCACCGCCCCCGCGGATCGTCGGACTCGCCCTGGTCCGCGGGCTGGGTGGCGCCCGCGGCGACCTCGAACGGCGACGGCGCGTCGCCCGGGTGTCCCTTCGTGATGTGCGCCTCGGCCCGCATCCGCTCGACCATGTGCGGGTAGTGCAGCTCGAACGCGGGCCGCTCGGAGCGGATCCGCGGCAGCTCGAGGAAGTTGTGCCGCGGCGGCGGGCTGGTCGTCGCCCATTCGAGGGAGTTGCCGTGGCCCCACGGGTCGTCGACGTCGATCGCCTCGCCGTAGCGGTAGCTCTTCACGACGTTCCAGACGAACGGCAGCACCGACAGCCCGAGCACGAACGCCCCGACCGTGGACACCATGTGCATCCAGGTGAAGCCGTCGCTGGAGAGGTAGTCGGCGTAGCGGCGCGGCATGCCGGCGTCGCCGAGCCAGTGCTGGATGAGGAACGTCGTGTGGAAGCCGACGAACGTGGTCCAGAAGTGCCACTTCGCGAGGCGTTCGTCGAGCATCCGGCCGGTGATCTTGGGGAACCAGAAGTAGATGCCGGCGAAGGTGGCGAACACGATCGTGCCGAACAGGACGTAGTGGAAGTGCGCGACCACGAAGTAGGTGTCGTGGATGTGGAAGTCCAGCGGCGGCGACGCGAGGATGATCCCGGTCAGCCCGCCGAGCAGGAAGGTGACGAGGAACCCGACCGACCACGTCATCGGCGACTCGAAGGAGATCCGGCCCTTCCACATGGTGCCGATCCAGTTGAAGAACTTGATCCCGGTCGGGACGGCGATCAGGAAGGTCATGAACGAGAAGAACGGCAGCAGCACCGCGCCGGTGGCGAACATGTGGTGCGCCCACACCGCCGCCGACAACGCGGTGATGCCGATCGTCGCGAACACCATCGTCTTGTAGCCGAACAGGGGTTTCCGGCTGAACACCGGGATGATCTCGGTGACGATCCCGAAGTAGGGCAGGGCGACCACGTAGACCTCGGGGTGGCCGAAGAACCAGAACAGGTGCTGCCAGAGGATCGCGCCGCCGTTTTCGGGGTCGAAGACGTGCGCGCCGAGGTGCCGGTCGGCCAGCAGTCCGAACAGGGCCGCGGTGAGGATCGGGAAGGCCAGCAGGATCAGGATCGACGTGAAGAGGATGTTCCAGGTGAAGATCGGCATCCGCCACATGAGCATCCCGGGGCAGCGCAGGCACACGACGGTGGTGATCATGTTGACGGCGCCGAGGATGGTGCCGAGGCCGGTGACGATCAGCCCGGCGATCCACAGGTCCCCGCCGACGCCGGGCGAGTGGATGGCGTTCGACAGCGGCGTGTAGGCCGTCCACCCGAAGTCGGGCGGGCCACCCGGGGTGAGGTAGCCCGAGAGCACGATCAGCCCGCCGAAGAGGTAGAGCCAGTAGGAGAAGGCGTTGAGCCGCGGGAAGGCGACGTCCGGCGAGCCGATCTGCAGCGGCAGCACGAAGTTGGCGAACCCGAACAGGTTCGGCGTGGCGTAGAGCAGCAGCATGATCGTGCCGTGCATGGTGAACAGCTGGTTGTACTGCTCGGGCGAGAGGAACTGCAGGCCGGGGTGGGCCAGCTCGCCGCGCATCAGCAGCGCCGTCAGGCCGCCGACGAGGAAGAAGCAGAACGACGTGGTCAGGTAGAGCACGCCGATCGTCTTGTGGTCGGTGGTGCGGACGGTCTTGAGGATCACCGACCCGCGCGGTGCCCGCCACGCGGGCCGGTGCGGGATCGGGGTGGGGCGGGCCACCGTGTCGGTCATCGGGCTTCGCCTCCCGGCTGCCGGCGGTCCCCATGACCGCTCACGTCGGGGTGGCTTCCCGCTGGGAGGGAAAACACACACGGATCCGGTGACCGGATGGAGGGGGTTCACCGGGTCGGGGTGGGCGCTGGTCCAGGGCTCGGGAAGGACTGGTTTCCGCGCCGGTTGACCGCTGGGGCGGGCAGCCTCCTCGGCCTCGGCGCGCCGCTTGGCGCGAGTCGCCTTCCGGCGCTGGTTCACCGTCTGGCGTGCGCCGCCTTCCGGCGCCGGTTCACCGTCTGGCGTGCGCCGCCTGCTCGGCCAGGGTGAGCAGTTCGTCGAGCACGTCCGTGGCCAGGTCGGCGAGTGAGCGTTCCTCGCCGTCGCGCAGCCAGCGGCCGAACGCGATCCCGAACACCGTCGCGCCCGATTCCGCGGCCAGCGTGGCCGCGAGGTCGTCCACGCCGCGGGCGCGCAGAGCCGCCGCGACCGTTGTCGCCAACGTCGTCAGCTTGTGCTGCTCCCGCTCCTGCAGCGCCGGGTTGCGGTCGATCACCGACTGGCGCGCGCGGGAGTGCGGGCGGCGCTCGTCCGGGAAGAAGGCCGCCGCCGAGCGGAGCGCCGACGCGACGACCTCCAGCGGCGTCGCCTCCGCCGGCGCGGCCGCGACGCCGTCCAGGAACGCCTGTTCCAGCTGCTGCTGGCCGTGGAAGAGCACCTCGCGCTTGTCGCTGAAGTGACGGAAAAAAGTGCGTTCGGTCAGGCCGACCGCCTGCGCGATCTCCGCGGCGGTCGTCTGCTCGAACCCGCGCGTGGCGAACAGCTCGAGCGCGGCCTTCTGCAGCCGCTCCGCGGTCCCGGGTTCCCAGCGCACCATGCGTCCCAGGATAGTGTTCCGGCCGAGTGATGACAGCGGCTGACATAGGGGCGTACGGTGGATGTCAGCGACTGACATCGAAGGAGATCGCCAATGCGTGTTTTCGTCACCGGAGCCTCCGGCTGGATCGGCTCCGCCGTCGTCGACGAGCTGCTGGCCACGGGCCACGAGGTCACCGGGCTGGCCAGGTCGGCCGCCTCGGCCGCGAAACTCGAGGCGAAGGGTGCCCGCGTCCGCCGCGGCGACCTGGACGACCTCGACGGCCTCCGCGCCGGTGCGGACGAGGCCGAAGCCGTCATCCACCTCGCGAACAAGCACGACTGGGCGGACCCGGCAGCGTCGAACGCCGCCGAGCGCGCCGCCGTCGAGACGATCGGGACGGCCCTGACCGGCAGCGGCCGCCCGTTCCTGCTGGCGGCGGGGGTCGCCGGCCTGACGCAGGGCCGTCCGGCGACCGAAGCGGACCCGTCGCCGTTCCACGGCCCGGACTCCCCGCGCGGCGGCGCGGAGAACCTCGCGCTGGAGTTCGCCGCCCGCGGCGTGCACCCGGTGAGCCTGCGGTTTTCCCCGACCGTGCACGGCACGGGCGACCACGGGTTCATCGCGATCCTGGCGGCGATCGCGCGCGAGAAGGGCGTCGCGGGCTACCCGGGCGACGGAACGAACCGCTGGGCGGCGGTCCACGTGACGGACGCGGCACGCCTGGTCGCGCTGGGCCTGGAAAAGGCCCCCGCGGGCGCGCGGCTGCACGCGGTGGCCGAGGAAGGAGTGCCGACGCGCGAGATCGCCGAGGCCATCGGCCGCGCGTTCGACCTGCCGGTGGCCTCGATCCCGCCGGAGGAGGTCCAGGCCCACTTCGGCTGGATCGGCACGTTCTTCGCCCTGGAGCTGGCGGCCTCCAGCACGAGCACGCAGGAACTGCTCGGCTGGACCCCGACGGGCCCGACCCTGATCGAGGACCTGAACGGCGGCGCGTACTCGGCCCAGTAGCGGTGCCGGTCGGGTCGGGGGCGGTGGCCGCGGTGGGTGGCGCCGACCGGGTGCTGTCCGTCGGGTCCTGACCGCTGCCGGGCCCGGTGGACAGGGTCGTCGCCGGGCCCGCCGACCCGGCGGCGGGCGCTCCTGACCGGGCTTGGCGGCGCGGGATGGAGCCATTCGGCTCCCGCGGTGGCCGGTCCCGTCAGTAAGCGCGGTTGGTGGCGCTGATCCGGTCCTGGAGCCGCTCCCGCGTGGGCGATTCCGCGTCGCGCGGGGCCGGCTCCGGCTTGCGGGTCGGCTCGCCCGCCGGGCCGTCCACCGGGTACACCGCCTTCTCGCCCGGCAGCGGCACTCCCGGGCAGATCGTCGCCGCCGGGCGGGTTCCCGTCAGGAAGTAGCCCGTCACCAGCTCGTCCACGCAGGAATTGCCGCTCACCGCGTACTGGCCGTGGAACGGCGAATCCGCCACCGAAATCATCGGGATCCCGGCCGCCCGCGCGGCCGCCTCGGCCTGTTCGTAGCCCGTCTGCGGGTCGAACTCGCCCTGCACCACCAGGATGTTCTTCGCGGCCGACGGCGGCACCGTCGGCAGCTGGTGGCGGGGCGGGTCGCTCCAGAAGCCGCACGGCTCGCTCAGCCCGTACGCCCAGCCGAACAGCGGGTAGGCCGGGCCCTGCAGATCGCTCAGCAGCTTGTACCACGCCGCCCCGCGGGTCGGTTGGTCGCCGCACGCCACCGCCAGGCGGGTGCCCGGTACGTCCTCGTAGTCCGGCTCCGGTGCGACGTCGGCGGCCGTCAGCTGGGCCGACGGGCGTCCGTACACCACGCGGGCCACCTGGTCGAGGTCGTCCGCCGTGGCCGGGGGCGTGCCCCGCACCGCTGCCATGCCCTTCGTCAGGATCAACGCGCCGACCAGCCACTGCCGCGTGCTGCCGTTGCCGACGAAGACGTGGTCGAAGTCGTCCGGTGACACGCCCTGGCTGCGGTAGTACGCGCGCACCCGCTCCCAGTTCTGCTTGACCTCCGCGGTGGTGCGGCCGAGCTGCTCCGGGAACCGGCGGGCCAGCCACGGCGCGTAGACGCGGTCGAACTGCCGCTGGTCGATCTTCGGGAACGCCTCGAACGCGGCCTGCAGGCGGCCCTCGAAGTTGACGCTCGAGTCGAGCACCATCCGCCCGGCGTGCCCGGGGAACAGCGACGCGTACTTCGCGCCCAGCCACGTGCCGTAGGAGTAGCCGAGGTAGTTCAGCTTCTCGTCGCCCAGCAGCGTGCGGATCAGGTCCATGTCGTGGGTGGTCTGCCAGGTGGTGATGAACGGCGCGAGCGCGTCGCTCTGGCAGGCCTCGGCCACGGCGCGCGGCACCCGCTGGTGCAGCGCGATGCTGCGGGCCGAGCGGTCGCGCGCGTCCAGGTCGTCCTCCGACGGCAGCCGCCCGGCCGGCACCCGGCAGACGAAACCGTCGTCGTCGGTGCCCTCCTGGCCGGTGCCGCGCGGGTCCATGCCGACGAAGTCGTAGTGCTCGTTCACGGCCGGTTCGAGACGGGCCAAAGCGCCGGCGAGCGACGTGCCCTGCCCGCCCGGCCCGCCCGGGTTCACCAGGACGGCGCCGCGCCGCTCGCCCGTCGCGGGCACGCGGCTGATCGCCACCTCGAGGTTCTTCCCGGCGGACGGCGCCGACCAGTCCCGCGGGACGGTGATCCGCGCGCACTGCGCCTTGCCGCCCTTGAACGGGCAGGCGCCCCAGCTGATCTTCTGGTCCCGGTAGGGCGCGAGCGGATCGGGCGTCGTCGCGGCGGCCGGCGCCGTCGCCGCCACCAGGACCATGACGGCCACCGCCAACCCCGCTCTGGACCCGCGCACCGCAGCTTCCTTCCTCGCCCGCCGGCCGGTGGTTCCGGGCCGGCCCGGGAACACCCAAGCACGCCGGGACGGGCGCAGGCAGCACGAAGTCCACTGTTCGCGGCCAGGATTCGCTCGATCCGGTGATCAACCGGGCGGTTCGGGCTCCCCGGCGTCGCCCTCGACGTCCTGGTTCTCCGGTTCCTCGCGGTCGGTGCCCGGCACGTCCACGTCGAGGTCGACGTCCGGGGTGCCGGGCGGCCGGGGCGCGTCCGGGGTGATGGGTCCGTTTTCGGCTTCGGTCATGGAACCGGGTTACCCGCGGGGCGGCAACTCAAGCCGGTCACCGGGGTGGCATCCGCTCCGGCGCGGCACCGGCCGAAAACGGCTTGCCGCAGTGGTTTTCGCCGTGGAACGGTGTGGCCGTGAGCAGGACGATGCGCGCCGCCGTGTGTACCGGGCCCGGTGGCCCCGACGTACTTCAGCTGCGTGAGCTGCCGATCCCCGCGGTCCGCGGCTCCTGGAGCCTGGTCCGCGTGCGGGGAGCGGGGTTGAACCGCTCGGAGCTGCGGACCCGGCAGGGCCACTCCCCGAACGTGCGGTTCCCGCGCGTGCTCGGGATCGAATGCGTGGGTGTCGTGGCCGCCGCCACCGATCCCGCGCTGCCGGAGGGCACGACCGTCGCCGCGGTGATGGGGGAGATGGGGCGCGAGTTCGACGGCGGCTACGCGGAATACGCGCTGCTGCCGAACTCCCTGCTGATGCCGGTCACCACCACCCTGCCCTGGGACGTCTTCGCCGCGCTGCCCGAGACGTACCTGACCGCCCAGGGCGCGCTGGACGCGCTCGGCGCCGGAACGGGCGAAGGCAAGCGGCTGCTGATCCGCGGCGGGACGTCGTCGGTGGGGCTGGCGGCCGCGTCGATCGCCGGCGGGCACGGCCTCGAGATCGCCGCGACGACCCGGCAGCCGGACAAGGCGGACGCGCTGACCGCGGCCGGCGTCCACCACGTCGTGCTCGACGACGGCGGGCCGCTGAGCCTCGGCGCGCTGTGGCCCGAAGGCCCGGACTACGTGCTGGACCTCGTCGGCGCCCGCACGGCGGTGGAGTCGCTGCGCCTGGTCCGCCGCGGCGGCACGGTCTGCGTGGCCGGTTCGCTCAGCGGCTGGTCGATCGCGGACTTCCAGCCGGTGGCGATGATCCCGTCCGGCACCCGCCTGACCGCCTTCCACAGCGACGACATGAAGGGCGACACGGCGGCGTTGCAGCGCATCGTCGACGAGGTCGAGGCCGGCGTGTACCGGCCGAACGTCGACCGGGTGTTCGCGCTGGCCGACATCGCCGAGGCGCACCGGTACATGGAGGACGACCGGGCCCGCGGGAAGCTGGTCGTCCTGCCCTGACCGCCGTCAGAGGTCGAGCACCAGCTTCGGGGTGCACGAGCGCGACACGCAGATCATCATCACGTCCCCGTCCCGCCGTTCCGCGGCGGTGAGCACGGAGTCGCGGTGGTCCGGGGTGCCGGCGAGCACGCCGGTTTCGCACGTCCCGCACGTGCCTTCGCGACACGACGAGAGCACGGTGACGCCGGCTTCCTCGGCCACCTCGAGGATCGAGCGGTCCGCGGGCACGCGCAGCACGCGGCCCGATCCGGCCAGCTCGACCTCGAACGCCGTGTGCTCGCCGGTGTCGGCCAGCGGGCTGAACCGCTCGACGTGCAGGGCGTCCGCCGGCCAGCCGGCGCAGTGCTGTTCCACCGCGGCCAGCAGCGGTTCCGGGCCGCAGCAGTACACCGCGGTGTCCGGCCGCGGCTCCGCCAGCAGCGCCGGGAGGTCGAGCAGCCCCTCCTGGATCGTCACCCGGTCGCCGTGGCGGCGCAGCTCGGCGGTGAACGCCATCGCCGAGCGCGTCCGGCCGCCGTAGACGAGCTGCCAGTCGCGGCCCGTTTCCGCGGCCCGGTCGAGCATCGGCAGGATCGGCGTGATGCCGATGCCGCCGGCGAGGAACAGGTAGCGCTTGGCGTCGACGAGCGCGAAGTGGTTGCGCGGGCCGTCCACCTGCACTCGTTGCCCGGCAACGAGATCGTCGTGGACGTACGCCGATCCGCCGCGGCCGCCGGGCTCGCGCAGCACGGCGATCCGGTACGCCGGCCGGTCCCCGGGCCGTCCGCACAGCGAGTACTGCCGGACGAAGCCGCCGGGCAGCACGAGGTCGATGTGCGCGCCCGGTTCCCACGCGGGCAGCGCGCGCCCGTCCGGCGCACGGAGCGTCACCCCGACGACGTCGTCGGCGAGCTTTTCCTTGTGGTCCACCAGGAGTTCGAGAGTCATCAGTGTCCTTCGGGGTGCGCGAGCAGCCATTCCCACAACGGCACCGGGTCGTCGAACTCCCGCTCGGCGCCGCAGTGGCAGACCGCGCGCAGCCGGTCGGTGCCGAGCACCCAGTGGATCCGGTAGACGCGGTCGCCGGTCAGCATCGGCCGCGTCACGACGTGACCAGCCGCTGCAGCAGCCGCCGGGCCGCCAGCCCGCCGGTGTCGATGTTGATCGACAGCTCCTGGTAGCCGTCCGGTTCGGCGGCGATCACCCGCTCCAGGACGTCGAGGGCTTCGACGTCCTGCAGGACCACGGTGCGGTTGTTCTCCGCGAGGAAGGCCGACACGCCTTCGTCGTCGAGCGCGAAATCCCGGGCCACGGCCCAGAAGTCGTGGGTCGAGTGCTCGGTCTCCGGCGTGATCGCGTAGACCACCTCGACGTGGAAGGCGTCCGGGTCGGTGCCGTCCGGGTTGGGCACGGACCCGACCGGCGCGATGCGGCTGTGCAGCTTGTACAGGCACGGCGGCGTGTACTCGATGTCCTGCCAGCGGGTGATCCGGCCCTGCAGGCCGGTGGACTTGGCGTAGAACGGCGGGCACGCCGCGTCGGCCATGTGCCGGGACACGTAGACGATCCCGGCCTCGTCGTCGACCTCGGTCGTGATCGGGGTTTCGGCGACTTCCGGCGTGCCGATGTAGCCGCCGTGCAGGTAGGTCTCGTGGGACAGGTCCAGGAGGTTGTCGACCAGCAGCGAAAACCGCGCCCGCAACGGTTCCATGCCGGCGACCGTCGTGTAGCCGGGGGAGTCGAGGTAGGGCGCCCGCGGGATCCTGGCCGCGTCCGCCTTCTCGGGGTCGCCGATGAACACCCAGACGAACGAATCCTGCTCCACCAGCGGGTAGCGCCGCAGCCGCGCGGTCCGCGGCACCCGTGCCTGGCCCGGCACGGACACGCACTTGCCGTCGGCGCCGTAGGTGAAGCCGTGGTAGCCGCAGACGACCTGGTCGTCGACGAGCCGGGAAGGGGCCTGGGACAACGGGAAGCGCCGGTGGACGCAGCGGTCGGCCACCGCGGTGACCTCGCCGCCGCGGGTCCGCCAGAACAGGATCGGCTCGCCGCAGATCGTGCGGCTGAACAGGTCCGGGCCGATTTCGGAGCCGTAGGCGGCGACGTACCACTGGTCGCGGGGAATGGCGCTCATGTGCTCGTCCTCTCGTGGCGGGGACCACAGCGTGCGGGAACGCGGGGCCGCCGGCGAAGGGCGTTTCCATAAGATGGAAGGTGGTCAGCCGAGTGCGCGGGAGATCGCGCGGGCGCTCGTCATGACCAGCGGGGCCAGCATGTGCGGCGACGCGCTGCCGTGGTGCACCACGAGCGACACGGCGGCGACGACCTGGCCGCGGGCGTCGTGGATCGGCGCGCCGACGGAAAGGCTGTCGAGGGTCACCTGGCGCTCGCTGATGGAGAACCCGTGCGTGCGGACGTCGGCCAGCATGCGCCGCAGCCGGCCGGGGTCGGTGACGGTCTCGGACGTGTACCGCTCGATCGGGCCGGCGAGGACGTCCTCCTGCACCTCGGCCGGGGCGTGGGCGAGCAGGACGAGCCCGACCCCGGTCGCGGTCAGCGCGAACCGCCCGCCGACGCGGGTCAGCACCGGGACGGCCCCGGTGCCGGCGATCCGTTCGATGTAGACGACTTCGGTGCCTTCGCGGACGGCGAGCTGCACGTTCTCGCGGGTGGTCTGGGACAGGTCCTCGAGGAACGGCAGGGCCCGTTCCCGCAGGCCGAGCCCGCGCGGCGCGAGCGAACCGAGCTCCCACAGGCGCAGCCCGACGCGGTAGACGCCCGCTTCGTCACGCTCGAGGGCGCCCCACTCGCAGAACTCCCGCAGCACGCGGTGCGCGGTGGCGGACGGCAGCCCGGCGCGGCGGGCGATCTCGCTCAGCCGCAACGCCGGCCGGTCCGGCGAGAAGGCTCCGAGCACGCGCAGGGCGCGCCCGAGCACGGGCCCGGTGGCCCCGGGAGGGCGTCCTCGCTGCGGCACGCCACCGAGCGTAGCTAAGCGCGCGAGCCGGGCTTCGCGAGCCAGAAGCCGGTGAACACCGCGGTGACCAGGGTGACGACGCCGGCCACGACGAACGCGGTGCCGAGCCCGGTTCCGAACGACGCGCCGCCGGACTCCCGCGCGCGGACGACCGCGCCGAGCACCGCGACGCCGAGCACCGCGCCGATCTGCCGGGTGGTGCTGCTGACCCCGGACGCGAGCCCGCCCTCCTGCGGACTGACCGCCTGGATGGCGGCCCCGGTCAGCGGGGACATCGTCAACGCGAACCCGGCACCGGCGACGGCCAGCCGCCACCACACGTTCCCGTAGGCGGTGCCGGCGTCCGCGAAGCCCAGCGCCAGCAACCCCAGCCCGGCCAGCGCCAGCCCGGTGGTGACCACGACCCGGAAGCCGTACCGGGCGGCGAGCCGTCCCGCGAAGGGGCTGACGACGACCATGGCCAGCGACGCGGGCAAGGTCTGCAGCCCGGCGCGCAGGACCGAGCTGCCCTGGACGTCGACGAAGAACTGCGAGAAGAAGAACGACGTCCCCATGAGGGCGAAGCCGACGACGACCATGGCGGTGTTGGACACGGTGAACAGCCGTCGCCGGAACAGCCGCAGCGGCAGCATCGGCGCCGGGCGGCGTCCTTCGACGACCACGAAAGCGGCGAGCACCACGACCGCGACGGCGAAGCTGCCCAGGATCACCGGCGACGTCCAGCCGCGCGAACCGCCTTCGATCAGCCCGTAGGTCAGGGCGCCCACGCCGAGGACGGACAGGACCGTGCCGGGGACGTCGATCGGCGGCGCGGCGTCGTTGCGGGACTCGCTCAAGGCGGTCCGGCCGGCCAGGAGCAGCAGCGCGCCGACGGGCACGTTGACGAGGAAGATGGCCGGCCAGCCGAAGGCGTCCACCAGGATGCCGCCGGCCACCGGCCCAGCGGCCAGGCCGATCCCGCTGAACCCGGCCCACAGGCCGATCGCCTTGACCCGCTCCCGAGCGCCGGGATGGGCGACGGCGAGCAGCGCCAGCGACGCGGGACTCAGCGCCGCGGCCCCGACGCCTTGCAGGACGCGCCCGGCGATCAGCCAGCCGATCGACGGCGCGGCGGCGCAGACCACGGACGCGGCGGTGAACACCGCGACCCCGCCGAGGAACACGCGCTTGCGGCCGAAGCGGTCGGCGAAGACCCCGCCGGAGAGCAGCAGCATGGCGACGAGCAGCACGTAGGCGTCGACGATCCACTGCAGACCGCTCAGTTCGGTGTGCAGCCGCTGCCGCATGTCGGGCAGCGCCGCCCCGACGATGGTGCTGTCGAGCAGCACCATGAACTGCCCGAGGCACGTCATGGCGAGCAACGTCCGGCTCGCCGTGGGTTCTCTCGTGGCCCTGTATTCCGATCGCGTCACACCGGCAAGATAGTTCGATAATCCCGAAATGTCGAATGGTTGGGTAGGATGGGGTCATGCGACCGCTACCGCAGCCCGCCCGCGAAGCGATGACACTGGCCCCGGTGCTGCACGCACTCGGCGACCCGGTCCGCCTGGAGCTGACGCGCCGGGCGAAGGACCACCCGGAGTCGACGTGCGCGGCACTGGCGGAGGGGCTCGAGGTACCGCTGTCGACGCTGACGAACCACTGGCGAATCCTGCGCGAGGCGGGAGTGATCACGATGACGGTCGACGGCCGCCACCGCCGCATCCGGGTGCGCGCCGACGAGCTGGGGGAACGGTTTCCCGGGGTACTGGAGCCGATCCTGCGGGTGGCGGAGGAGGAGCCGCTGTAGTCCAGGAGCAGGCGCGGTTCGGGGCTCGCCTGCTGGGCAGCACGCGCTGGGTTGGCCTCGTCGGGCCGCGCCCGCCGGGCTACCCGCGCCGGTGGGACTCGGGCCACGCCTGCTGCGCTGCTTGCGTCGGTTTGCCCCGCCCGGCCCGGCCGCCCCGCCGAACCCGCGCGGACTCCCGCACCTCCGTCGATCCCCCCCGCACCGCAAGGGCCCGCCCCCGGGACGGGCCCTCCGGCGCTCAGTTGTACCCGCGCACGATCACCTCATCGCCCCACGAGGACGCCTCCTCGCCTCGCTCCTCATCGGAACCCGGGGCAGCTTCCCGCGTTTCCATGCCTCCTCCTCAAAGCCCCATGCCGAGGCCGCCGCCGACGGGGAGTACCGCTCCCGTTATGTAGCTCGCCGCCGGGGAGGCCAGGAAGCGGATGGCCGCCGCCACCTCCTCCGCGGTGCCCGTCCGGCCCAGTGGGGTCATCCGCATCAAATCCGCCATGCGGGGGCCCGGCAGCGGCTTCGTCATGTCCGTGTCGATGATGCCCGGGGCGACCACGTTGACCGTGATGCCGCGGCCGCCCACCTCCCACGCCAGCGAACGGGCCAGGCCCGCCAGGCCGGCCTTGCTCGCCGCGTAGTTCGTCTGGCCCGGCGCACCGAGGAACGCCAGCGCCGACGACAGCAGCACCACCCGGCCCGTGCGGGCAAGCAACATTCCGCGGATCGCCGCGCGGACCGTGCGGTACGCGCCCGTCAGGTTGGTCGCCAGTACCTCCTCGAACCGCTCCGGCGGCATCGCCGGCAGCAGCGTGTCGGCCGTGATGCCCGCGTTGGCCACCAGGACCTCGATCGGGCCGTGCTCGGCTTCGGCCTTCTCCACCGCCCGCTCCAGGTCGCCGTCCACCGTGACGTCGGCGTGGATGCCCAGCACGCCCGGTGGCGCGCTGCCCGAACGGTGCGTGATCGCGACCTTCTCGCCGTCGTCGGCGAAGGCGCGGGCGGTGGCCAGGCCGATGCCGCGGCCGCCGCCGGTGATCAGGACGGACCGGCTCATGCGCTGCTCCTCTCTATGCCCGGGTGAGCACCAGGGCGGCGTTGTGCCCGCCGAACCCCATCGACGTGCTCACCGCGACGTCGATCGGGCCCGTGCGGGCGCGGCCGTGGACGACGTCCAGGTCGATCTCCGGGTCCTGCTGCTCGAGGTTCGCCGTCGGCGGGATCTCGCCGTGCTGGACCGCCAGCGCCGTGTACGCGGCTTCGATCGCGCCGGCGGCCGCGAGCGTGTGCCCGGTGACGCCCTTGGTCGACGTCACCGCCGCGCCGTCGCCCAGCACCCGCCGCAGCATCCGTGCCTCGACGACGTCGTTCATCGGCGTCGCCGTGCCGTGGGCGTTGACGTGACCGACCGCCGACGGTTCGACGTCCGCGTCCGCCAGCGCTTCCCGCAGCGCGCGCTCGATCCCGGCGCCCTCGGGGTCCGGGGCGGTGGCGTGGTGCGCGTCGCACGTCGCGCCGTAGCCGCGGACCAAGGCGCGGGCGCGGTCACCGGCGTCCTCCGCCCGCTCCAGGACGAGGACGCCGGCACCCTCGGCGGCGACGAACCCGTCGCGGCCGGCGTCGAACGGGCGGCTGGCCGTTTCCGGCGTGTCGCACCGCTTCGACAGCGCGCCCATCTTGTGCAGCCCCGCCACGACGGTCGGGGTGAGCGCCGCTTCGCCCGCTCCGGCCAGCACGATGTCGCACCGGCCCGAGCGCAGCAGGTCCCGCGCCGTCCCGACGGCCATCGCGCCGGACGCGCACGCCGCCGCGACGACCAGGTTCACGCCCCGGGCGCCGCAGTCGATCGCCACCTGGCCGGACACCATGTTCGGCAGGTACTTCGGCACCGCGAGCGGCGACACCAGGCCCGGACCGTCGTCGCGCAGGGCCCGGTGCTGCTCCTCGAACGTCTCGGCCCCGCCGAGCGAGTTCCCGAGGACCACGCCGACGCGCGGCGCGTCCCAGTCCCGCGGGTCCCACCCGGCGTCGGCGACCGCCTCGCGGGCGGCCAGGACGGCGAGCTGGACGAACCGGTCGAGCTGCCAGCCGGCGAAGCCGCCGAGCAGCTCGTCCGGGTCGAAGTCCGGGACCCGGCAGGAGAAGTCCGCCGGCATCCCCTTCAGCGCCGGGTCCGGCGCCGCGCACGGGGTGGCCGCCCGGATCCGGTCCCAGTTGGCCTCGACGCCGATCCCGGCCGGGGTGACCAGCCCCAGGCCGGTGATCGCGACGTCGGCGGTCGGCGCGTGCGTCATCGGACCGCGGCCTCCTTGAGCTCGACCAGCTCGGCGGCCCCGGCGATGGTGTGCTCCCCGGTGAGCTCACCCTCGGCGAGCCGGACGCCGAACCGCTTCTCCAGCAACAGGCTCAGCTCGATCAGCACGAGCGAGTCGAACGACAGGTCTTCGAACGTCACGTCGGAGGCCAGCGCCTCCGGCTTCACGCGCAGCTTCTCGACCAGCAGCGTGCGGATCTGTTCTTCGGTGGTGGACATGGGTTTCCTCCTTCGGGTGAGTGGTTTCCGCCTCAGGCGAGGGTGAGGTCGGGCCAGACGAGCCCGGCCGAGCCCCAGGTGAGCCCGCCGCCGAACCCGGCGAGCACGACGCGCTGGCCCGGGCGCAGGTCGCCGTCCGCGACGCCGTCGCCGAGCGCCAGCGGCACCGAGGCGGCGACGGTGTTGCCGACGCGGTCGATGTTCGCGACGAACCGGTCGGCGGGGATGCCGAGCCGGGCCGCGACGGCGGCCAGGATCCGGGCGTTGGCCTGGTGCAGCACGACGCGGTCGACGTCGTCGGTGCGCCACCGCAGGCGCCGGGCCGTGGCCTCGACCGACTCGCTCATCCGGCGCACGGCTTCGGCGAAGACCGGACGGCCGCGCATCGCGAAGTATTCCTCGCCCGGCGCCGCGGGACGGCCGGTCGACCGCTGCCGCGAGCCGCCGGCGGGGACTTCGATCAGTTCGCTGCGGCTGCCGTCGCTGCCGAGCGTCAGCCCGCCGATCGCGCCCGGTTCGCCGGGCTCGCCCGCGCGCAGCAGCACGGCGCCGGCGCCGTCGCCGAAGATCGCGCGCGTGGTGCGGTCGGCCGGGTCGAGGATGGTCGAGAACGCGTCGGCGCCGATGGCCAGCACGGTGTCCGCGGTGCCGGTGGCGATGAGCCCGGCCGCCGTGGCCAGTGCGTAGACGAAACCGGTGCACACGGCCGCGACGTCGAACGCGGCGACCTCCGGCAGGCCCAGCCGGGCGGCGACCTCCGGCGCGGTGGCCGGGCACGGCCGGTCCGGGGTGCTGGTCGCGACGACCACGGCGTCGGCGTGGTCGGTCCCGGCCGACTTGAGCGCCCGGCGGCCCGCTTCGACGGCGAGGTCGCCGGTGGCTTCGCCCGGCTCGACGACGTACCGGACGCGGATCCCGGTGCGGGTGCGGATCCACTCGTCGGTGGTGTCCAGCTGCCCGGCGAGGTCGGCGTTGGTGACCTCGGTGGCGGGCAGCCACGACCCGAGTCCGCACAGCACCGCGGCCGGGGTCACCGGCCCGCCTCGCGGTGTTCGCAGGGTGTCATGGCAGCTCCTTTTCGCGGAAGTTCGTTCGCTGTCACCGGAACCCATGTTCGGCGGCCCGCCTCCGCCGGCCCTAACGCCGCGCTCGCGGACGGCGGAGTAGTGCCCGGCGAGCGTCGCGTGACCGGCACCGGAGCGCGCCGGGTGAGAGTGGAATCCGTTCACGCACAGACATCCGTGAGGAGAGACCGGTGACAGAACTGGCCGAACGGACCGGAGTCCGTCCGGCGGTGGCCGATCCCGCCACCGCCATCTCCCGCCTCGGCTTCGACCGCACGGTCGCCCGGGGGGAGGTGCACCGGGAAGCGCTGTCCGAGGTGTTCCTGACCGACAGCGTCCGGGTCGACGCGTCGCGGTTCGTCGCCGCGGCCCGGCTGCCGGCGTCGCACGCGTACTACGGCGACCACACCGGCGGGACGCCGATCGACCCGCTGCTGCTGCTGGAATGCTGCCGGCAGGCCGAAACGCACGCGGTGCACGCGCACTTCGGCGCCCCGCGCGGCACGAAGTTCGTGCTGCAGTCGTGGTCGCTGAGCCTGCACCCGCTGCCCGCGGGTGTCCACATCGGACCCGCCGAGGTGGTGATGTCGGCGCGCACCGACGAAGCCGTGTGGCGGGACGGCGAGCTGCGGGCGCTGCGCTACCGCATGCAGGTCTACGTGGCCGGCCGGCACGCGGCCGACGTCGTGATGCGCGTGCAGTACGTGCCCGACGAGCTGTACCGGCTGATGCGCGGCCGAAACCGCGACGGACGGCTGCCGTCTTCGGCGGACTTCCGCGCCGACCCGCCCGACGTGGCGCCCGGGCTCGTCGGGCGGACCCGGCCGGAGAACGTGGTCCTGACCGGCCCGCGCGTCGGCGCCGACCGCGTCGCGGCCCGGCTGCGGATCGACGGCGGCCACCCCAGCCTCTTCGACCACGCCCAGGACCACGTGCCGGGGATGGTGCTGATGGAGGCGGGACGGCAGCTCGCCGTCCTCACCGCGCACACCGTCCACGGCATCCCGGCCGACGCGGTGGAGGTGACCGGCCTCGCCGCGTCCTTCGGCGCCTACGCCGAGCTGGACGCCCCGATCACCGTCTCGGCCGACGGCGCGGCGGTGGGCTCGGACCTGCTGGTCAGCTTCGAGCAGGAGGGCCGGGTGCTCGTCGAAGCGGGCTTCACCTGCCTGCCCCGGAACCGGACAACCGACGAAGGAGAGAAATGACCGAGTTCGGCAAGATCAAGCTCATCGCCCTGGACACCGACGGGGTGCTGTTCAACGACACCTACAGCCCGGTGATCGAGCGTTTCGTGCGCCGGCACGGCGGGGAGTACACCGCGGAGCTGGAACGCCACGTGTGGGGGTCGCCGCAGCTGGCGGCCGGGCAGTACATGGCGCTCGCCTGCCGGCTCCCGTACTCGGCGAACGACGTCATGAAGGACTTCTTCGCCGAGCGCGACCGCTACCTCGCCGAGCACCCGGTGCGCGTCGCGCCCGGCGCCGAGGACCTGCTCAAGACGCTGGCCGGCACCGGCGTGCGCGTCACCAGCTACGGCGGGCGCGGCAAGGAGTACTCCTTCGACCGCTTCCTCGGCCACCTCGAGCAGTACTTCGACGCCGAGACGCCCTACGTGGACGTCAACCCGTTCCGCCCGGGGGTCAAGGAGATCGTCACCGACATCTTCGGCTACGACTACGACGAGGTCGTGTTCGTCGACGACATCAACCGGGTCGCGGAGGCGGCGAAGGCGTTCGGCGCGGGCTTCGTCGGCATCCCGGCGAGCATGCCGCACAACTTCCAGCGCGCGCAGATGGCCGAGACCGGCGTGCGCTACCAGCTGGACAAGATCGACGCGGTGGATCTCCCGCTGCTGCGCGAGGTGGACCGCCACCTGGCCGACGGCACGCTGTGGGACCTGTCCGCCTGACCACCACGGAGGCACCATGACGACCGAGACACTCACCCGCCCGGTCGGCAGCGGCTTCGAGCGCCTGGACGCGCTGATGGCGCTGATGACCGGGGACGAGAAGCACGCGCCATCCTCGACGTCCACTTTGGACGTGCTGTGGGTGCTGCACGACCGGATCCTGCGGGTCAGCCCGGACCGCGTCGACGACGAGGAACGGGACCGGTTCTTCCTCTCCAAGGGCCATGGCCCGATGGCCTACTACGCGGTGCTCGCCGCCAAGGGCTTCCTGGAGCCGGAGACGCTCGCGGGCTACGGCGACTGGGACTGCCCGCTCGGCTACCACCCCGACCGGACGCTCGTGCCGGGCGTCGAGATGGCCAGCGGCTCGCTCGGCCACGGCCTGCCCCTGGCCGTCGGCACCGCGCTGGGGCTGCGCGCCCGCGGTCTCGACCGGCCGCAGATCTGGGTGCTCGTCGGCGACGCGGAGCTCGACGAGGGCGCCAACCACGAGGCGATCGCCTTCGCCGGGCGCGCCGGGCTCGACCGGCTCCACGTCGTCGTCATCGACAACGACTCGGCGACCATCGACTGGCCCGGCGGGGTCGAGACCCGGTTCGCCGTCGAGGGCTGGTCGACGCGGCGGGTGGACGGCCGCGACCACGTCGCGCTGGAGGCGGCGTTCACCGAACCGCACTTCGGGCGGCCGCACGTGGTCGTCGCCGAAGTCGAACGCAAGGACGGCCGGCCCCGGCGCCGGTGAGGAGGCGAAATGGTACTGACCTGGGAACAGCGGTTCGCCGACATCAACGCCATGCGGGCGCGCTTCGCCGCCGTGATCGACGACCTGGTCACCGAGGACCCGCGCGTCGCCGCGGTATTCGCCGACATCACGTGGGACAAGCTGCCGGAGTCCGCGCGCAGCCACCCGCGGTTCGTCAACGTCGGCATCCGCGAGCAGCTGATGATCGACGTCGCGGGCGGCCTGGCGATGGCCGGGCTGCGCCCGATCGCGCACACGTTCGCGAGCTTCCTGGTGGAGCGGCCGTTCGAGCAGATCAAGATCGGGCTCAACCACCAGGACGTCGGCGCGGTGCTGGTCAGCGCGGGCGCGTCCTACGACCTGGCGGTGGACGGGCGCACCCACGAGGCACCCGGCGACGTGGCGCTGCTGAGCACGCTGCCGGACTGGACGATCAGCGTGCCCGGCCACGCCGACGAGGCCGAGGCGATGCTGCGCGCCGCGGCCGGCCGGTCGGACCTGGAATACATCCGCCTGTCGACCGACACGAACGCGAAGGCGTACTGGCGCGGCGAAGACGGGTTCACGGTGCTGCGCCGCGGCCGTGAAGGCACGGTCGTGGCGGTGGGGCCGCTGGCCGACCCGGTGCTGGCCGCGACGGCCGGGATGGACGTCACCGTGCTGTACGCGCCGCGCGTGCGGCCGTTCGACCGGGAGACGCTGCGGAAGACGTTGTCCAGCCCGGACGTCGCGCTGGTGGAGCCGTACCTGACGGGCACGTCGGCGGCGGAGGTCGGCGCGGCCCTGGAGGACGTCCCGCACCGGCTGCTGAGCATCGGCGTGCCGGCGAAGGAGCTGCGCCGGTACGGAACGCCGCAGGAGCACGCCGCCGCGTACGGGCTGGACGCCAAGGGCCTGCGCGAGCGGCTGGCCCGGTTCTTCTGATCCTCGGAAAGGATTCTGTCGTGCGACACACCGATGTCGCCCGCGAGGAGATCGCCGAGCTGCTCGGCGATCTTTTCGCGGGTTTCGAAAGCCGTGACTGGAATCGGCTGGCGCAGCTGGTCGGCGAGAAGGTACACCTGGACCACACGTCCCTCGGCGCGCCGGCGGCGGAGGAGCTGACGGGCGCGGAACTCGTCGCCCGCTGGCGCCGGGGGCTGCACGAGCGCAAGAAGAACTTCCACCTGCTGAGCCACCCGCGCATCAAGGTGGACGGCGGCCACGCGGAGGTGGCGGTGAACTGCTACGCGTGCAACATCCTGGACGCCGGACTGGGCGGCGGAGTGTGGGAGTGCTGGGGCCGCCACGACATAGCGTGGCACCACACGGAGAAGGGCTGGAAGGCAACGAGCTTCGTGTTCACGAAGGCCCACACACGCGGCGACGACCGGATCCACACGCACACGCTGGACTGAGCAGGGCAAGGCCCTCCCGGACCACCCGGCCCGGGAGGGCCTTTTGCATGCCCGGCCCCAAGCGCCCCAATGTGGCCTTGGGTGCGTGTGACGCACCGAAGGGCGCCTTGGGTGCGTGTGACGCGCCGAAGGGCGCCTTGGGTGCGTGGGACGCACCGAGGGGCGCCTTGGGTGCGTGGACGCACCGAGGGCCGCTTTGGGTGCGTGGGACGCACCGAAGGGCGCCTTGGGTGCGTGTGACGCACCGAAGGGCGCCTTGGGTGCGTGGGACGCACCCAAGGCCGCCTTGGGGCGCTCGGGGCGGTGGGCCGCGACTCCGTCTGGGCGCAGGAGAAGGCTGGGCGCGCGAAAGGCCGCCTCCGGAGGCAGAACACTCCGGAGGCGGCCTTGCTCAGTCCTGGACTACCGGGCCGCGGCCTGCTCCGACCGCGACCGCACGAGCGTCCGCTGGGCCGCGCGTTCGCCGCTGCTCGCGAACAGCCAGACCAGCAGGCCCAGCACCGCGAACCCCGCGCCCGCCCAGCAGGCGCCGTACCAGCCGGTCGCCTCGAACGCCTGGCCCGACACGTACGAACCCGCCACGCCGCCGATCGCGAACGACGTCATGTAGCCGCTCGCGATGCGGGCGCGGGCCTGCTGGTCGACCTCGTACACCACGCTCTGGTTGGTCACGTGCACCGCCTGGATCGCCGCGTCCATCACCACCGCGCCGGCCACCAGCAGCAGGATGCTGGACCGGCCGAGCGCGAGGATGCCGAACGACACCGCCAGCACGGCGAGCGCGACGCCGCTGGACTGCCAGCGCCAGTGGCGGTACCGGTCGATCAGCCTGCCGCCGCCGGAGGCCACCAGCGCGCCCGCCACGCCGGACAGCGCGAACAGGCCGATGCCGACCTGCGAGTAGTGGTACGGCGGGCCGGCCAGCAGGAACGTCACGCTCGTCCAGAACGCCGTGAACGCGGCCATCACGCAGGCGCCGATCGCGCAGCGGGACCGCATGATCGACGACCGGCGGAACTGGGCCAGCACCGACGCCACCTGGGCCGGGTACCGGGTGCGCAGCGCCGGCTGGTCGCCGTGGACCGCGCCGCGCACCACCACCGTCGCCGCGGCCATGAGGACCGCCGCCACGACGTACACCGCGCGCCAGCCGCCGGCCGCCGCGATCAGGCTCGCCACCGTCCGCGACATCAGGATGCCGAACAGGACCCCGCCCATGATCACGCCGAGCACGCGGCCGCGGGAGGCGTCGTCGGCCAGGGTGGCCGCGTACGCGCTGATGATCGGGATGGCCGTCGCGCCGATGCCGACGAAGACGGCCAGCGCGGCCAGCGTCGGCGCGTTCGGGGCGAGCGCACTGCCCGCGAGAGCGAGCGTGTTCGTCACGAACAGCGCGGTGAGCAGGTTCCGGCGCCGGACGATGTCCGCCGCGGGCACGATGAACAGCAGCCCGATCGCGGTGCCGACCTGGCCGGTGGTGACCAAGAGCGAGACGCCCGCCGTCGAGGCGTGCAGCTCTTCGGCGATCCGGTCGAGCAGCGGCTGGGCGTAGTAGGCGTTGGCGGTGGTGACCCCGCAGATCACGGAGAACAGCAGGGCCAGTCGCGTGGGCACCGCTTTGTCCGACATGGTTCACACCGTCCTTTCCGGACTCCGGAGGTTTCCGCTCACGCCGCACCCGCCTTCGTCAGCGGGGCGTTGGCCTGCCAGGGGATGTCGTCGAGCCGGACGGGGTCGGCGGGGGAGTCGAGCATGACCTTCCGGTGCAGCGACTGCAGCCGGCGCGACGGCTCGATGCCGAGGTTGTCGTGCAGGCTCCGGCGCAGGTTCCGGAACACCGACAGCGCCGCGTCGCGGCGCCCGGTCATGTGCAGCGCGAACATCAGGCTCGCGTGCAGCGACTCGTCGTACTCGTCCAGCGGGATCAGCGCGCGCAGCTCGCCGATGAGGCTCGCGTACCGGCGCAGCTTCAGGTCGAGCATGACGCGGCGCATCAGGATCGACTTGTTCTCCTCCAGCAGGCGCACGATCTGGGCGTAGAGCACCGGCCCCGGGATGAGGTCCCCGAGCGGGGAGCCCTGCCAGAGGTCGAGCGCTTCCTGCAGTTTCGCCGACGCCCCGGCCGCGTCGCCGCGGGCTTCCAGCTCGTCCGCTTCGGCGACGAGCTCCCGCTGGCGCCGCAGATCCGACCGGTCGAGCGTGACGTCGAGCCGGTAGCCCGCCGGCTCGGTGCGCAGCAGCCGCTTGACGGCCGGGCCGCACCCGTCTTCGCCGAGCGCGGCGGCCAGCTTCTTGCGGATCTGCAGGACGCAGTTCTGGATGGCGTTGGCGGCGTTGCGCGGCGGCTCCTCCCACAGCTCGCGTTCGATGGTGCCCGACTGGACCACCCGGCCCTCGTTGAGCACCAGCAACGCCAGCAGCTGCTTGGCCTTCATCGCGGCGGGCACGATCGAGACGCCGCCGATCTCGACGTCGAACGAACCGAGCACGGTAGCCCGTGCCGGGTGCGGGACGAGCCCGCCCCTCGGGCGGCTCGGTACGGCGGTGGCCGTGGTCATGCGTGCGTTCCCTCCCTGACTTGCTCGTCCGGGCGCTGGGCGCGTCCGCTCCGGCCGCTGGTCGGCGAATACCCCGCCACGGCGCCGGGCACGCGAGGTTCACCTGGCCGGAGGTCCGGGGCTCCCGCGGCGGCGGTCCCCCAGGTGCGGTCATCCGGTGACCACGCCTTCGAAGCTACCAGTGATCAAGATTGTACTCAAGTACAACTTTGGGGTGGTGCAGATCACCATCCGTGCCGTCACGGCTGTCGGACGGGTGCTTTGTGCGTCTTCCGCACCATTCGATTCGCCGAAACGGGGGAATAGCGGCGGGAATCGCCACCACGCCGCCGGTCGTCCGTTCGGCGAGCGGGCGGCTGCCGTTGTTAGCGTGTATTCCGGGCCGCCGTGCGGCCCGCGGAAACCGGACACTCGACTTGGGGGAGTAAATGTCCAGTCCCGAACGCGCTGCCGCGCCGATCGGCGTCGTGGGAATGGCCTGCCGCCTGCCGGGCGCGGACTCCGTGGCCGAACTCTGGCGGCTGCTGGAGCGAAACGCCGACACCGTCACCGAGGTCCCCGCCGACCGGTTCGACGTCGCGGCGCATTGCTCCGAAACACCCGTGCCGGGCAAGACCAATTCCCGGTTCGGCGGCTTCCTTCGCGATATCCGTGGTTTCGACGCCGGATTCTTCCGGATATCGCCGCGGGAGGCGAATCTGATGGATCCGCAGCAGCGGCTGCTGCTGCAGGTGGTCTGGGAAGCGCTGGAGGACGCCGGGATTCCGCCGTCGGCACTGGCCGGTTCGGCGACCGGCGTGTTCGTCGGCCAGGCGACGGCCGACTACGCCGCGGTCACCGGGGCGCAGTCCGGGTCGGACGTCCTCGGCATGACCGGCAGCGTGCTGCGCGCCGTCACCGCCGGCCGGGTCTCGCACGCCTTCGACTTCCGCGGCCCGAGCCTGGTCGTCGACACGGCGTGCTCGTCGTCCCTGGTGGCGGTGCACCAGGCCCGGCTGAGCCTGCTCACCGGCGAAAGCGACGTCGCCGTCGTCGCGGGGACGAACGTCGTGCTGAGCCCCGCGGACGCGATCAGCTACGCGCAGGGCGAAATGCTTTCGCCCGACGGCCGCTGCAAGTTCGGCGCCGCGCGCCCGGACGGCTTCGTCCGCAGCGAAGGGGTCGTGGCGATGGTGCTCAAGCGCGCCGGCGACGCCCGCCGCGACGGCGACCGCGTCCGGGCGGTGCTGCTCGGCAGCGCCGTCACCAACGACGGCGACGCCGACGGGCTGATGCTGAAGCCCGCGAAGGCCGGGCAGTGCGCGGTGCTCCGGACGGCCTGCCGCGCCGCCGGGATCGAGCCCGCGGACCTCGACTACGTCGAAGCGCACGGCACCGGCACCGAGGCCGGCGACGCGACCGAGCTGGCGGCGCTCGCCGAGGTGCGGGCCGGGGCGGACGTCCCGCTGCGCGTCGGCTCGGTCAAGTCCAACCTCGGCCACACCGAGGCCGCGGCGGGGCTGGCGGGCCTGGTCAAGGCGGTGCTCGTCGCCGAGCACGGGACGATCCCGGCGTCCCTGCACGGCGACCGGGCCACCGTGCGCGCCCGGCACCCCGAACTGGACCTCGTCACGGAGAACGAGCCACTGCGTCCCCGCGGCGAGCACGCGCGCATCGGCGTCAGCTCCTTCGGGATCTCCGGCACGAACGCCCACGTGGTCCTCGCCGGTGTCGATCCGGCGGAGCCCGCCCACGCGGCGTCCGGCCCGCAGCTGCTGGTGCTGTCCGCGAAGTCGGAGAAGTCCTTGTCCGCCTTGGCCTCCGCCTATGCGGACTTTCTCGCCGGTCCGGGTAAGCGCTATCCACTGGCCGGCATCTGCCACGCGGCCGCGCTGGGCCGCGACGCGCTCGAACACCGGCTCTGGGCCGTCGGCGAGACCCACGAAGAGCTTGCCGCGCAGCTGCGGGCGTGCGCACGCGGCGAGCTCACCGCCGGGGCGGGGCGGCAGCGGGCCGCCCGCGCGCCGCGCACCGGGTTCGTCTTCTCCGGTCAGGGCGGCCAGTGGGCGGGCATGGGACGGCGGCTGCTGGAAACGGCGCCGGAGTTCCGCGCGGCGATGCGCCGCTGCGACGACGCCGTGCGCGCCGAGCTGGGCTGGTCGGTCCTGGACCGGCTGCGCGACCCGCGTCCCGGGGACCTGTCGCGGGTCCAGGTGGCCCAGCCGGTGTTGTGGGCGTTCGAAACCGCGCTGGCCGACCTGCTGCGGGCGCGGGGTGTCGAGCCGGACCTGTGCCTCGGCCACAGCATGGGCGAAGCGGCCGCGGCGTACGCCTCGGGCGCGCTGTCGCGGACCGGCTCCGCCGCGGTGATCTGCCGCCGCAGCAGCCTGATGACGCAGGTCTCGGGCGCCGGGCGGATGCTGGCCGTCGAGCTGCCCGCCGACGCGGCCGCGGAGCTGACGAAGGACGAGCAGGCGGTCTGCGTCGCCGCCGAGAACGCGCCACGGGCGACGGTGCTCTCCGGCGAGGCGGCGGCGATCGAGCGGGTCGCGGCCCGGTGCGACGACCGGGGTGTGTTCGCCCGTCCGGTGCAGGTCGACGTCGCGTCCCACTCGCCGCTGATGGACGAGCTGCTCCCGGAACTGCGCGGCGCGCTCGACGACGTCGAGCCGGCGCCGGAAGCGACCACGACGCTGTTCTCGACCGTGCGCGCCCGCCCGGTCGCGAGCGCCGAGCTGACGGCAGGCTACTGGGCCGACAACCTCCGCGCGCCGGTGCGGCTGGCGTCCGCGGTCACCGAAGTGGCCGCGGCGGGTCCGTGCGTGCTGGTCGAGCTGAGCCCGCATCCGGTGCTGCTGGGCGCGCTGCGCGACTGCCTCGGCGAGCATCCGGAGTCGGCCGCCGTCGCCACGCTCTCCCGCCGGGAGCCGGAGGACGTGGCGCTGCTCAAGGCGGTGGGGGCGGTCTTCGCCGCGGGCGGCGCGGTCGACTGGACACGGTTCCACGGCGGCGGCCCGCGCCCGCACGTGCCGCTCCCGCACTACCGCTGGGACACGACCGAGCACTGGGCGCCGGTGGCGCCGTCGCGCTCGGAGCGCCGCACGGTCACCCTCGGCGAGCTGGGCATCCTCGAAGCCTGCCGGGAGACCGAAGTGGCCGGTGTCAGGCCGGTGCCCGCGGCCGCCTACCTCGAGGCGGCGTTCCACCTCACGGGCGCATCGGCATTGCGAGATCTGCGTTTCTCAGGTGACTCACTGTCCTGTGTGGACGGTGATGTCACGGTCGAGGGACACGTCGCCGCCCCGGGTTTCGCGCTGACGGCGACCGGTCCGGACGGGACGGCCTGCCAGGTCACCGGCTTGCTCGCGGGGCCGACGGCCGTCCCCGCGGACAGCGCGCTGGACGCGGCGCTGGGCGAGTGCCCGGAGTTCCTGCCCGGCGACCGGTTCGAGCGGCTGGCCGCCCGCCGCGGCTACCGGTTCACGATGGGCTCCGGCGTGCGACGGCTGTGGCGCGGCGACGGTGTCGTCGTCGCCCAGCACGGGCCGGCGTCCCGCTTTGGCGCGCTGGAAGGCGCGTTGCGGACGCTGCCGGCGGTGTGGCCGGAGACGTCGTATGCGATCACGGGCGTCGGCGAAGTCGTCGCGGGAGAGCTGCCGGAGGGCGAGTTCTGGACGGTCGCGCGCTTCGGCGAGCGGTCGCAGCTGCGGGTCCTGCACCCGGACGGCCGGGTCGCGGCCACGCTGGACGGCGTCGAGTTCGTCCCGGTGGCGGCGGTCGCGGCACCGGCGGGTGACGTCCGCGAGGTGTTCGTCCGGTCGCTGGCGCAGGTGCTGGGCACGCCGCCGGCGTCGGTGGACCTGCGGCGTCCGCTGCGCGACCTGGGCCTGGACTCGATCATGGCCACGCAGCTGCGACGGGCCGTGAGCGCGGCGACGGGCGTGTCGGTGACGGCGGCGGAGCTGCTGGAGCCGGTGAGCGCGGAGGAGCTGCTGGCCCGCCTGGCGGCCGAGCCCGGGCACCGGAACGCCGCGTGAGGCCGGTGCTGGAGCCGCCGGCCGGTGCTGATCCGGTGCGGGCTGCCGGCGCCGGTGCTGGGCGCGGCCCAGCCGGCTGACGAGCTGTGGCCCGGTGGCCGGTCCAGCCGGGGCGCGGCTCCGCCGGCGGTGGAGCCACTGCCCCGCTCGGCCACCGAGCCCGGCCACCGGAACGCGGCGTCACAACGCTGTCCGGTTCAGGAAGTTTGCGCACCGTTGCGCTACTGAGAGTCAAACTTGTACGCTAGTACAGCGAGAGGAGTTCCAGGCCCACGACGAGGAGATCCCGACGTGATGACGACCGAGGCGGCCGGGCAGGCTCCGCTCGGCCGCCGGGAGCGGCACAAGCGCGCGGCGAAGCTGCGGTTGTACACCAGCGCGCTCGAACTGTTCACCGAACGCGGCTACGAGAAGACGACGGTCGAGGACATCACCGAGCGCGCCGACGTCGGCCGTGGCACGTTCTTCAACCACTTCCGCCGCAAGGAAGACCTCGTGTCGCTCTGGGGCGAGCAGCGGCGGGATCACCTCAACGAGCACCTCGCGCGCAGCCGGGCGGCCCAGCGGCCCGCCGGTGTGGTCGAGGAGCTCGAGTATTGCATGCGCGCGCTCGCCGCGATGAACGAGACCGAGTGGGCGCGCACCCGAACCATGCTGCTCGCGTGGGTCAAGGCGGGCCGCCCGGTCCTCGAGGAGCCGCACGCGGCGGACATCTTCGCGGACATCGTCGCGACCGGCATCGAGCACGGCGAAATCGCCCCGGACGTCGATGCCCGCCGCGTCGGCAACCTGCTCCGGGACGCCTACCTCGGCACGCTCTACCGCTGGGCCCAGTTCGAGGAGCCGCCGGGCCCGCTGGCCGACGAGCTGATCGCGATCCTCTCGGTCATCCTGCGCGGCATCCTGCCCGCCGGGCGCGTCAGCCCAGCTTGACCGCCCGCCGCACGTCGGCGGCGTACGCCTCGGGCTCTTCCCAGGCCGCGAAATGGCCGCCGCGCGGGTGTTCGACGTACTCGGCGACGTTCAGGAACGCCTCGGCGTAGCTGCGCGGCTCGGGTTTCGTGTCGTGCGGGAACACCGAAAGCACGGCCGGTGTCTCGATCCGGTCCGGCAGCGTGGCCGGTTCGGCGTAGGTGGCGAACGACGTGCCGATCGTGCCGGTGACCCAGTACGCGGTGATCCAGGTGAGCAGCTCGTCCGCGGTGAAGGCGCCTTCGCCGGACCAGGACACGAGTTTCTCGGCGAGCCACGCCGCGAGCCCGGCGGGCGAGTCGCCGAGGGCGACGGCGAGCGTGTTCGGCCGCGTCGACTGCTGGGCGATGTACCCGCCCTCCGCCCGGAACCAGCGCGCCGCCCGGTCGAGGTAGGCCACCGCGTCGGGCGCGAGCGTCGCCGGGTCCGCCGTGAAAGCGTGCTGCGGCGCGACGTTCGTGAGATGCAGGGCGGCGACGCGGTCCGGGTGCCCGGCCGCGAGGACTTCCGCGACGGCGCCGCCCACGTCGCCGCCCGAGAGCGTGTAGCGCGCGTAGCCGAGTTCGCCGAGCGCGTCCGCGACGATCCCGGCGATCCGGTCGACCGACATGCCGGGCGTGGTGAGCGGTGCCGCGAACGGGAAGCCCGGCAGCGCGGGCACCACCACGTGCACGTCGGTGAGCAGCGGCAGCACGCGCTCGAACCGCAGCACCGAGTCCGGCCAGCCGTGCAGCAGCACGACGGCCGGCGCGCCGGGATCCGCGGCCCGCTGGTGGATCACCCGCAGCTCGGTGCCGCCGGCCGGCACCGTCGTCCAGGGCAGCGCGCGGATCCTCCGCTCGTGCGTGTCCCAGTCGTACCCGTCCGCCCAGCGCGCGAGGAGCGCGTCGAGGTCGGCGCCGCCGATGCCGCGCGTCGGGTCGTCCGGCCAGGGTGTCGGGACTCGCCGCGTCCGCTGAAGTCTTTCCCTCAGGTCCGTCATGTGTATCAGCGTACACATGATGTGTATGCTCGTACACATGACTTCGCGCAACGCCGCCGCCACCCGCCAGCGGATCCTGGAGCAGGCCCGGCGGCAGTTCGCCCGGCACGGGTTCGCCGCGTGCACCGTCAAGGGCGTGGCCGACGCGGCCGGCGTGTCGCCGAACCTGATCACGCGCTATTTCGGCGGCAAGGACGGCTTGTTCCTGGCGGCGACCCAGGTGGAGATCCCGGTCGCGGACTCCTTCGACGGCGACCGCTCGGCGCTGGGAGCGCGGCTCGCCGCGAGCATCGTCCGGCGCTGGTCCGGCGCACCGGGGGAGGACCCCCTGCTCGTGCTGCAACGCGCGTCCGGTGAACGCCCCGAAGCGGCGGAGGCGCTGGCGGCGTTCCTCGACACGAACTCACTGGAGCCACTGCACCGCTACCTGCGCGACAGCGGATTGGACGACGCGCAGGCCCGTGACCGGGCGGCGGCGATCGACGCGTTCGTGCTCGGCGTCTCCACCCGCCGCCGGGTCCTGCGTTCCGAACCCGGCGATCCCGCCGCGCTCGAGGCCTGGCTGAGCGCCACCATCCAGCGTCTGGCCGACGGCTGAGCCGCGCTCAGGTCACCAGCCCGCGGCGGTAGGCGTAGACGACGGCCTGGACGCGGTCGCGCAGGTCGAGCTTGGTGAGGATGCGGGAGACGTAGGTCTTCACGGTTTCCTGGCTGATCACCAGGTGCGCGGCGATCTCGCTGTTGGAGCGGCCGTCGGCGATCAGGCGCAGGACCTCCAGCTCGCGCGGAGTCAGCGGCGACTCGCCGTCCGTGTCGTCCGCCGGGCGGATCCGCGCGGCGTAGCGGCCGACGAGCTGACGCGTCACTTCGGGCGCCAGCAAGGCGGCCCCGGTGGCGACGGTCCGGATGCCGTGCAGCAGCTGCCCCGGCGGGGCGTCCTTGAGCAGGAACCCGCTGGCGCCGGCGCGCAGCGCTTCGTAGACGTACTCGTCGAGGTTGAACGTGGTCACCACGAGCACTTTCACCGGTTCGGCCACCCCGGCGCCGGCGAGCAGGCGGGTGGCTTCGATGCCGTCGAGGACCGGCATCCGCACGTCCATCACGACGACGTCGGGGCGCAGGCGCCCGGCGAGTTCCACGGCGGCGCGTCCGTCGCCGCACTCGCCGACCACCTCCATGTCCGGCTGGGCGTCGATGATCGTGGTGAACCCGGTGCGGATGAGCGCCTGGTCGTCGCAGACCAGGACCCGCGTCGGCGCGGTCACGACGCGCCGCCCGCGGGAATGCGCGCCCGCACGAGGAACCCGCCGTCGTCCCGCGCGCCGGCGGTGAATTCGCCGCCGAGCACGCCGACGCGGTCGCGCAGCCCGGCCAGGCCCCGCCCGCTCCCGCCGACCCCCGTGGTCCGCGCCCCGGCGCCGTCCGTCCCGACCTCCACCGTGATCTCCCCTCCGCCGTGTCGCACGTGGACAGTCGTGCGGCTGCCGTGCGCGTACTTGAGCGCGTTCGTCAGAGCTTCTTGCACGACGCGGTAAGCCGTCGCTTCGGCGCTGCCGGTTTCCTCCGCCGGGGCGCCTTCTTCGGTGAACTCCACCGGCTGGCCGGCTTGCCGCGTCCGCGCCACGAGGGCGTGCAGATCGCCGGCGGACGGGCTGCGCGGCTCGGCGTGGTGCTCGGGGTTGAGCAGGTCGAGCAGGTGCCGCAGGTCCGCGATGGCGCGCCGGCCGGAGTCGGTGATGGCGGACAGGGCCTGGTCGAGCCGTTCCGGCGAGCTCGTCAGGTAGCGGGCGGCTTCGGTCTGGACGACCATCGCGGTGACGTGGTGGGTCACGACGTCGTGGAGTTCGCGGGCGATGCGGGTGCGTTCGGCGGTCCGGGTGGTCTCGGCGACGTGCCGCCGCCGCTCGGCCTCGGCCGCGCGCGACTGCCGCAGCCAGGCGCCGATGCCCCAGGCGAGCGCCAAGGCGAGGAAGAAGGTGACGAACCCGGTAAGGCCTTCGGAGGCACCCGCCCGCGCGAGGACGACGGCCAGCGCGACATAGGCGGCCGAAGCGACGGCGACGGTGGGCCACCGGAACCGTTCGAGGTGCGCGCCGGTGCTGATCAGCGCGATGGGCAGCACGGTCCCGGCGGCGGTGTGGTAGCCGAGGAGCTGGTCGAGCGCGAAGCCGAGCGCGACGAGCCCGAGACTGACGACAGGCCACCGCCGCCGGAGGATGAGGGGCAGGCATTCGAGGGTGACCACGGCGACGGCGAGCGCGTCCATGGGCCGGGTGGGCACATCGCCGAGCTGCGTGCCGTTGTTGCGCAGCGCGGGCAGCAGCGAAGCGAGGGCGAAGGCGAGCGCGAGCGGGGCGTCCCGGACCGTGACGTCGAACCGCCGCCACCGGTCGGTGAAGCGCCGGAGGTCGATCACGCCGAGGAGGGTAGCGGTCTGGCGGGGGTACCGAGGACAGCGGGGGCGGCGACCGGCCCGAGTGCGCGCGGGCGTGGCCGCGGTGGGTCGGACCGGAGTGCCGGGCGCGGGCGAGCCGGTCGCCCGCGCCCGGCCGCGGGCGTTGCGGTGGCAGCGCAGCAGTCGGGCCCTTCGCCAGGACGAGCCGCTGCCGCAACCAGCGCCGAGTCGGTCCGTCAGGGCCGCGGCCGTCAAGGTCAGGTGCCGGGCCGGGGCGGCGGCCGCCGCGTCGGGGTTGCGGGCCAGTGTCAGCTCCTCCAGCTCCCGGTGTTCGCCGAGGTGGTGCGGCCGGGGGCGCGGGCGTGCCGGCCAGCGGCGGTCGGTTCCGGCTTCTGGCACTGGCCGGTCGCCCCGGCCACGGTGACCGAGCTACCCGAAGGCGCCGACCCGCTTGGCCACGTCGACATCGACGCGTCCGGATCCCCGATGGACGCCGAAGGCGAGCCGCGTCCACATGGACGGCGACGCCCTCGGTGACGTCCCGCTGGGCAAGAACCGCGTCGAGGTGGTGATCACCGCCGTGGCGCCGGACGAGGAGATCCCGTGGCCGGTCGAGGGCCCGGCAGGCCCGCACTGGTCCACTGTGGACGAATCATGGCGGAAGCGCGTGCGGTTCCCGGCGGTCTCGGAAGCCTCGCTCAAGGCCGCCCTCGGCATCCTCGAGCGCACGGTCCGCCGCCGCGGTCAGCCGGTGCGCAGGCAGGTGATCCAGTAGTCGCCGCCGGCATCCCGTGCGACGCCGTGGGTTTCGCTCGGGAAGCCGGGGAAATGGCGGTCGAAGTCCTCCAGGGCACGCAGGTAGCGCAGCGTCGGTTCGTCGTGGCCGCCGGTGTTTTCGCCCGGCATGAGCACCGGGATGCCGGGCGGGGTGGTGACGACCTGGGTGGCGACGGTGCGGCCGGCGAGCTCGGCCAGGCGCACGGGCTCGGTGCCGCCGCGCAGCAGCCGCTGGTAGGTCCGCGCCGGGGTGAGCTCGGGGCGCGGCGGATGGGTGAACGCCGAGTCGAGCAGCGGGATGAGGTCGCTCTTGCGCAGGTGGGCGTGCATCTGGTCGCACAGGTCGCGCAGCGTGAGGCCGGCGTAGCGGCCGGGATGGTCTTCGACCAGCCGCGGCAGGACCTCGGTGAGCCGCGCGCCGGTGTCGTAGAGCGTCTTGAAGTCGAGCAGGCCGTCGATGAGCGTGCCCCACTTGCCCTTGGTGATGCCCATGGAGAACAGGATCAGGCAGGTGTACGCGTCGGTCTTCTCGACGACGATGCGCCGGGTCTCGAGGTAGGCGGTGAGGATCCGCGCCGGGATGCCGAGGTCCGCCGCGGTGCCGCGGGCGTCGGTGCCCGGGCAGGTGACGCTGACCTTGACCGGGTCGAGCAGGCAGTAGCCCGGTTCCAGGCCCGCGAAGCCGTGCCAGTCCGCGCCGGGTTCGAGGGTCCAGCAGGACGGCTCGGTGCGCAGCAGGTCCAGCGGGGCGTCCGCGAACGCGTAGCGCTGCCCGGTGCGCGGATCGCCGACCTCGGGCGGCTGCCACGTGCCGAAGAACCAGCCGGGCCGGTCGCCCGCGGCGGCGATGCGGCGGCCGATGCGAGCCACTGCCTGCCGGAACCGGATGGCTTCGGTGACGGCCTCGTCGACCAGCCACCGCCCGCCCGGGCCGTCCATCATGCCGGCGGCGACGTCGAGCCCGGCGATCATCGGGTAGAGCGGGGACGTGGTCGCGTGCATCATGAACGTCTCGTTGAACTGCCGGTGCTCGACCGGCGACCGCGGCGCGTTCTTCACGTGCAGCATCGCGCTCTGGGACATCGCGGCGAGCAGCTTGTGGGTGGACTGGGTGCTGAGCACGGTGGGCCGGACGTCGTCGGGCACCGCGCCGGAGTCCACGGCCATGCCGTAGCGGCGGGCGTAGAGCGGGTGGAAGCGGGCGTAGGCGAACCACGCCTCGTCCAGGTGCAGCCGCGGCACGCTGGCGCCGAGCAGTTCGGCGACGCGGACGGCGTCGTAGCAGAGACCGTCGTAGGTCGAGTTGGTGATCACCGCGTACACCGGATCCGGCGCGGCGGCGCCGTCCGCGAGCGGGCTGCGCGGCACGAGATCGGCCACGGCCTCGCGGCCCAGCGCGGCGGGCGGGATCGGGCCCATCAGCCCGTAACCGTTGCGCGTGGGCACGAGGTAGACCGGACGGCCGCCGGTCAGCGTCAGCCCGTGGTAGATCGCCTTGTGGCAGTTGCGGTCGACGAGCACGAGCTCGTCGGTGGCGACGCTGGCGTGCAGGGCGATGCGGTCGCCGGTGGAATCGCCGTGCAGCACGAAATACGTCAGGTCGGCGCCGAAGATGCGGGCCGCGTTGCGCTCCGCGTCGCCGATGGGTCCGGTGTGCTCGAACAGCGAGCCCAGCTCGCCGACGGAAATCGAAAGGTCGGTGCGGAACAACCGCTCGCCGTAGTAGTCGAACAGCGCCCGCCCGACCGGCGATTTCAGGAATGCCACGCCACCCGCGTGCGCGGGAGTGTGCCACGAATATTCGTGCGTGTCGTCGAACCGCCGCAGTTCCCGGAAGAACGGCGGCAGGATTTCGTCCCGGTAGCGCCGCGCGGCGACGCCGATCCGCCCGGCGATGAACCCCGGCGTGTCCTCCAGCAGCCACACGTAGCCGCAGATCACTTCGGACACCCACAGGGGCAGGTCGTCGACGGAGGCGGCGCTGGTGACGAGGAAGACGGGAAGCCGGGTGAACCGGTTGACGAGCGCTTTCAGCACGGCTTCGGCGGCGACGTCCCGATCGCCGCCGGAGTCGGGCAGCTCCCAGCTCACCAGCGCGGCCCCGAGGTCGGCCCGGCTCTGCACGAGCGCGAGGGCGTCCTCGTCGGTCCCGGCCCGCACGACGCCGTGCCCGTCGGCGGCGAGGTGCTCGCAGATCCGCGCGAGCTGGGCGTCGAGCACCGACCCGGGTGGAATGTCGTTCAGCGCGAGCAGAACGGTCGAACCGGCCATGACGAAACCCCTCTCGCGAATGGCGACCCTCAGGTATATCCCCGGCCCGAAGCGGCCGTCGATCGGCCGAAAGCCGGACGATTTGTCACACGTCCGAGTGGCTCGACGGAAAGTGATGTGCGATTTCACCGGTTGGTGGACCGATCGGCCCTGAACGGCCCTAGCTGTATCTGGCTTTCAGGTTGGTTGCAGTCGGCTGGTGGGTGGGTGGCCTCTGAGTGCGCTGTGGCGGCGTTGAGTGTTGTAGTGCTCGAGCCAGGGTGCACGGGCTGCTGCGTGTTCGGTGTTGCTGGTGACGGCCTGGCGGTAGCCCGCTCGGTTTGCAGGGTGCGGTTGAGACGTTCGACTTTGCCGTTCTGCCAGGGGCAGTGGGGCTTTACGAACTTCTGCCGGATGCGGTGCTCGGCGCAGACCTCCCGTAACGACCAGCGGTAGGCCCGGGCGTTGTCGGTCATCAACCGTTCGATGCGGGTGATGCCGTGACCGGCGGAGTAGGCGATGGCCCGGGTGAGGAAGGCCGCGCAGGTTGGCCCGTTCTCGTCCGGGTGGATCTCGGAGCAGGCCAGGCGGGAGTGGTCGTCGACCGGGGAGCGGACGTAGTCGTAGCCGATCTTGGCGCTGCGCTCGCCGGCCTCCGCCGTCGGGGATGCGGCCGATCTTCTTGACGTCGATGTGGACCAGCTCACCCGGCTGCTCGCGCTCATAGCGGACAGCTGCGGTCTTGCTGGCCCGGACCACCTGTCCGGTGATCGGGCCAGCGCGGCCAGTCGCGGGATGTGGTGGCGGGCCAGTACCCGCGACACTGTCCGCGTCGGAACCCCCGGTTCACAGCCGAGCCAGGCCGGGCCGCGGCGTTCGCGCTGCCGCAATGTGATGATCCGCTGCTCAAGCTGCTCGTGGCGAGGTATGCGGCCGCGAGGATCGGTCACGAAGACCGGACTCGCCCTCGCTGGCGTAGCGGTCCAGCCAGGTCTTCACGCATTCGCGAGCCTCACGTCAACCCGAGCCTCCGCTACCGACGTCCTGGCCAGATACACCTAGCTCGGGACCGGTGCCGGCAGCGGACGGTACGGCGCGGGAACCCACTGCGCGTCGCCGTCACGGAAACGGATCCGGCCGACGCCGGGAAACGGCAGGTGCGCGGCGCCGACCGCCCAGCCCCGGGCCCGGATCTCGGCCAGGACGCGCTGCCGGGCCGCGCGGGCACCCGGCCGGTCGCTGTCGATGTCCATCGTGACGTGCGGGGCGGGCAGCTGGACGGCGTGGCTGTGCACGGTGTCGCCCCAGAACAGCAGCCGTTCCGCGGCGTCGCCGACGAGATAGCCGCTGTGGCCCGGCGTGTGCCCGTGGAGATCGACCGCGGTGACGCCCGGCACGGGCTGCTCACCGTAGGTGAAGGTCGCGAGCCGGCCATCGGCGCGATAGGGCGCCAGCGCCTGCGCGGCCCACTGGTGGATCTGCGCTTGCACGCCCTCGGCGCGCGCGGCGACCGCGTCGTTCAGCCAGTGCTCGACGTCGGGCGCCGACACGTGGACCGTCGCGGCCGGGAACGCCGCCTGCCCCGTGGCGGTCAGCAGCCCGGATGCGTGGTCCGGGTGCAGGTGCGTGATCAGCACGTCGTCGATCTGCTCCGGCGAGGTACCGGCGGCACGGAGGTTGCCGAGCAGGTGACCGGTGCCCGGCCCGAGCGAGGTGCCGGCCCCCGCGTCGACCAGGACCGTGCGGCCGGCGGACCGGAACAGGAAGGTGTTGACCGCGGTCTGCAGGTCGCCTTCCGGCGGCAGGAACCCGTCGGCCAGCAGTTCGGTGATCCGCTGCGGGGACTCGCCGTGCATGTCGGCGGCGAAGATGGGCAGCGCTCCGTCGTAGATCGTCGTCACGGTGACCGCGCCGATCGTGGTCTGGGCCGAACTCATGATTTCCCGTGTCCTCGGTGGATCGCGTTCGCGAGGAACTGCTCGAACGTCGTCGGTGTGGCGGTTTCGGCGGCACGCGGGCGCGTCATGGCGATCCGCCGTTCCGCGACGTCGCTCGTCATGGCGGTGACGCCGTCGGCCATGTGCGCCGAGAAGCCGGCTTCGAGGAGGCCGGCGCGCAGGGTGGCGGCGTCGATCTGCTCGTAGCGGGCGCCGGGGCGGCCGACGGCGTCGCCGATCGCGGCGGTGATCTCGGCGAGCGTGATGTCCCGCGGGCCGTGCAGTTCGAGCGTGCGGGTGGCGGCCGTGCGGCGTCCGGTGAGCAGGCACGCGGCGACCACGCCGATGTCGGCCGTGGCGATGGCCGGGAGCGGGAGGTCCGCGGGGATCAGCCCGTGCGCGACGCCGGTCGCGCGGACCTCGTCGATCATCGGGACGGCGTTCTCCATGAACCACCCGGGCCGCAGGTGGACCGACTTCACCCCGGTCAAAGTGTCGAGGGCTTCTTCGAGCGGGCGCAGCCCCCACACCGGGCCGCGGGCGCCGGCGTGGTTCGCGGCCCAGCCGCTGAGGCTGACGATCCGTTCGAGCCCGCCGAGCCCGGACAGCGCTTTCCGGTGCGTGTCGATCACGCGCCGCTGGTGCGCGGGGAAGTCGGTGCTGCCCGGGATGAGGCCGGGCGCGATCATGACGAAAGCGGCGTGGGCGCCGGCGAAGGCGGCACGGAGGCTGCCGGGGTCGTCGGTGCGGACTTCGACGGCTTCGGCGCCGCGGTCGGCGAACCGGTGCAGCCGGTCGCGGCTGCGGCCGAGCACCCGGATCTCCGCACCGGCGGCGAGCAGCGCTTCGGCGACGGCGGCACCGGTGTTGCTGGTGGCGGACGAGACGACGATCATGACCTTTCCTCGTGGTCGACGGTGATGTGCGGGACGCCTCAGCCGGCGGCGAGGGACCCGAGCAGCGCGAGCCGGTCGGCGGAGCGCGTGCCGGCCTCGGCGGCGCTGACGATCAGCCGCTGCCCCGGGTCGTCGGGCAGGCGGAGGATCTCTTCGTTCAGCTCGAGTTCGCCGACCAGCGGGTGCCGGTAGCGCCGCACCGAGTGCAGGCAGTCCCGCACCGGGTGCTCGCGCCACAGGCGGGCGAAGTCGTCGCTGCCGGCGGCCAGTTCCGAGACGAGCCGGTGCAGGGCGACGTCGTCGGGCCGCTCCGCCGCGGCGAGCCGCAGGTACGACGCGAGGTCTTCGGCCTGCCGCTCCCACTCGGCGAACAGCTCGCGGGCGGCCGGGTCCAGGAAGACCCGCCGGGCCTGGTTCGGCGCGTGCGCAGTGCCCACGGCCGCGATCTCCGCGGGCGTGAGGTTCCACAGCGCGTAGCCGAGCGCGTTCCCCGCGAGGATGTCGGCCCGCCGTCCGACGAGCACGGCGGCCCCCGGACTGCCGGTGACGAGGTCGCGCACCGGGCCGCGGACCTCGTCCTCGTGCCCGGTGCCCCGCACCGGCGGAAGGGCCCGCGCGAGCCGGTGGAGGTGGGCGCGCTCGTCGGGGGAAAGCCTCAGCACCCGCGCGATGGCGTCCAGCACGGCGTCGGAGACCTGATGGCTCTCGCCGCGCTCCAGCCGGGTGTAGTACGTCGCACTGAGCCCGGCCAGCTCGGCGAGCTCCTCCCGCCGGAGGCCCGGCACCCGGCGCCGGTCCCCGTACGAGGCGGCGATGCCGAGGTCCTGCGGACGCACCGCGGCACGACGCGAACGGAGGAAGGCACCCAGCTCCTGCGACGACGGTTTGGCCATGGCCCCAGTTTCGGTGTTGCCCGGACCGCGTGCCTGTCCACGCGGTGGACAGGCACGCGTCAGTCCGCGGCCGGTGGCAGCACCATCCGCACCAGGCGCCGGATCCGGGCGAGGTCGACGTCGGCCGCCAGGGTGGCCTCCTCCGGCAGTTCGTCGACGGGCGGTTCCACGCCGAACAGCAGGCGGGGGAGCGTCGGGTGGACGACCAGGCCGATCAGCTCGTTCGCCGCCGCCTCGGCCTCGGCGGGCGCCAGCCCCGCCGCCGTCGCCAGATGCGACGCCAGGTCGCCGGCCGTGACGCCGAAGACGACGTCGTACAGGCCCGCCGCCAGGTCGGGCAGCCGGTCCGTGTCCGCGATGCCGAGCCGCAGCATCCGCGCCACCGACGACCACCGCAGCAGCTGCACGAAGCGCCCGCAGTACCGCACGACCGCCTCCGACGGCTCCGCGGAGTACTCGGCGGGCGTGCGCATCCGCGACCCGAACAACGCGCGGATCCGGCCCACCACCGCGAGGAACAGCGCGTCCTTGGTCGGGAAGTGCGCGTACAGGGAACGCTTCGACGTTTCCGCGCGCGCCGCGATGGCGTCCATGGAAGTCCGCGCGAAGCCGTCCTCCAGGAACGCCTCCTTCGCCGTGTCGAGGATGTGCTCGCGCAGCGCTTCCCCGCGTCGGGCCATGGGCGTCCACCTCAAAGTATACGGTACAGTAGAGTCTACTTAGTTCTGGTGCCGAACGGAGTCATCATCCATGATCGTGCTCACCGCCCCGACCGGGCAGATCGGCAGCAAGCTCGCCGCCACGCTGCTGCGGCAGAGCGAGCCCGTCCGCCTCGTCGTCCGCGACCCCGGCAAGCTGCCCGCCGGCGTGCGCGAACGCGCCGAGGTCGTCGCCGGGTCGCACCGCGATCGCGACGTCCTCGACCGTGCCCTCGAGGGCGCGGACGCACTGTTCTGGCTCATGCCGGCCGCCCCGGCCGCGAGCAGCCCGTACGAGGCCTACGTGACCGCCTCCATCCCCGGTGCCGACGCCGTCGTCCGCCACGCCGTCCCGCGCGTGGTGGTCGTCTCCGCGCTCGGGCGCGGGTCGCAGATCTACGCGGGCCACATCTCCGCGTCGCACGCCATGGAAGACCTCTTCCGCAGCACCGGCGCGCACGTGCGGGCCCTGGCGCTGCCCACGTTCATGGACAACGTCCTCCGGCAGGTCGCCGCACTCAAGGACGGCGTCCTCCCGGGCACCCTCCCGGCCGGCTTCCGGATGCCGTGGATCGCGACGAAGGACATCGCCGCGCTCGCCGCCCGGTACCTTTCCGACCGCACGTGGGCCGGGCAGGGCACCGTCGAGACCCTCGGTGGCGAGGACCTTTCGCACGAGGACATCGCCGCCATCCTCACCGACGTCCTCGGCAGGCCTGTCCGGTATCAGCCGGGCGACCGCGCCGCCGCCAAGGAGTTCCTCGTCGGCCGTGGCCTTTCCGAGGCGATGGCGCAGTCCGTGATCGACATGGACGTCGCCGGCGAACGCGGCATCAACAGCGCGACGCCGCGCACCGCGGAGAACACGACACCCACCACGTTCCGCGAGTTCGCCGAAGAAGCCGTCAAGCCGCTGGTGACGGCGTAGCGAAAAGTATACAGTTGAGTTTACCTGGGGAGTGCCATGACCCTGATCTGTATCGAAGAGCACGCGGTCGACCGGTCGATCGCCGAAGCGGCCGCGCCGGTCCTCGACCGGGAAGCGCCGTACCTGCGCAGGCAGAGTTCCAGCGCGTCGCCCGTGCGGCCGGGGCCCGGCCGCCGGCCCGCCGTCGACATGGCCGAAGCCGTCCGCCTCGGGGCCGACCTCGGCCCGGACCGCGTCCGGCGGATGGACGAGCACGGCATCGACCTGCAGATCGTCTCGTGGACCAGCCCGATCCAGCTGGTCCCCGCCGACCGGGCGCTCCCGCTGTGCCGGTCGGTCAACGACCGGCTCGCGCGGGCGGTCGCCGCCCGTCCCGACCGGCTGCAGGGGATGGCGGCGCTGCCCTGGCAGGACCCGGCCGCCGCCGTCGACGAACTGGACCGCGCCGTGACCGAGCTCGGCCTGCGCGGCGTCCTGCTCCTCGGCCGTCCCGGCGCCGGGTTCCTCGACGATCCGCGGTACCTGCCCGTGCTGGAGCGGATCGCCGCGCTGGAGGTGCCGCTCTACGTGCACCCGTTCCATCCGCTTCCGCAGGTGCAGCAGGCCTACTACGCGGGGTTCGGCGAAAAGGTGACCGCCGAACTGTCGCTGGGCGCCTGGGGCTGGCACCACGAAGCCGGCGTCCACGTCCTGCGGCTCATCCTCGCCGGGGTCTTCGAACGGCTCCCGCAGCTGCAGGTGATCAGCGGCCACTGGGGCGAGCTGGTCCCGTTCCACCTCAGCCGCCTCGACGACGTCCTGTCCCCGGGCGACACCGGGCTGTCGCGGACCATCACCGAGGTCTACCGCTCGAACGTCTGGGTCACCCCGAGCGGCATGTTCCACCGGCCCCAATTCGACTTCGTCCGCGCCGTGGTCGGCCTGGACCGGGTGATCTGGTCGGCCGACTACCCGTTCCTGCGCCTCGACGGCACCCGCGAGTTCCTCGGCGAACTCGACGTCACGCCCGAAGAACGGGAGAAGATCACCCACGTCAACGCCGAGCGGCTCTTCCGGCTGACCGGCCGGTGATCACTTCGCCAGCAGCCGCAGCATCGACGCGAGCGGCGGCCAGGCGGCGCGGCCCCGGCGGGTGCACCCGAAAGCGCGTTGCCGGAGATCCGGATCGCTCAGCGGGAGCACGGTCACGCCGGGGCCGGTGCGGCGGCCCACGGGCAGCAGGCCGACGCCCCGGCCCGTCGCGGTGATCAGGTCTTCGACCAGGTCGAGGTTGTCCGCGCGGTGCGTGACCCGGGGCGTGAACCCGGCGATGGACGCCAGGGTCCGGACGACGTCCTCATCGGCGTCGTTGCGGGAGTTGCCGATCCAGTCGTGGTCGCGGAACGCGTCGAACACCGCCAGCGTGTGCTCGCCCCGCACCCGGCGCGCGTCGGCGGCGGGGACGCCGAGTCCCCACGCCGCTGTCCACAGTGGAGTGACGCCGATCTCCGGGTCCACTGTGGCCGGTGCCAGGTCGTAGTCGTAGACGAGGGCGAGGTCGACGTCGTCGGCCAGCAGCGCCGCCAGTGCTTCGGCGGGTTCGTACTCGCTCACGGCGACGCGCACGCGAGGGTGGTGTTCGGCGAGGGCGGCGACGGCGGGCAGCACGGACCGCCGGACCGCCGTGGCGAACCCGGCGACGCGGACCATGCCCGCCGGCTCGGCCTGCGGGTCGAGGTCGGCGCGGGCGGCTTCCACCGCGGCCAGGATCGTCACGGCGTGCTCGGCCAGCCGCCGCCCGGCCGGCGTCAGGCGCACCCGGCGCCCGTCGGGTTCCAGCAGCGGCGCGCCGGTTTCCCTGGCCAGCACGGCGATCTGCTGCGAGACGGTCGACGTGGTGGTGCCGAGCACGTCCGCCACCGCCCGCATCGACCCGTGGCGGGACAGCTCCAGCAGGAACTGCAGCCGGCGCGTCTCCATGCGCCGGATTGTCCAGGATTCCCGAACGATATGTCCAGCATCGGTAAGTGGACACGATCGGTCCCGGCGGTATTCCCTGGACGCGTGCCGTCCTCGACCCGATCCGGAGCGACCCTCGCGGTCGCTTCCATGCTGTGCGTCCAACTCGGTCTCGCCGTGTCCGTCGGCCTGTTCGACCGCGTCGGCCCCGAAGGAGCGGCGTGGCTGCGGCTGGCCTGGGCCGGCGTGCTGCTCGCCGTCGTCGTCCGGCCCCGGCCGTCCTCGTTCCGGCGGCGGACGCTCGCGGCGTGCGTGGCGCTGGGGGTGGTGACGGCCGGGATGACCATGTTGTTCATGGCGGCGGCGGCCCGGCTGCCGCTGGGCACGGCGAGCGCGCTGGAGTTCCTCGGGCCGCTGACCGTGGCGATCACCCGCGGCCGCGGCGGCCGGAAGCTGTGGCCGGTCGTCGCGGCGATCGGCGTGGTGCTGCTGACCCGGCCGTGGCAGGGCGGCGCCGACCTGGCCGGTGTGGGCTACGCGCTGGCGTCGGCGGTGTGCTGGGCCGGCTACATCCTGCTGACCCAGCGCGTCGGCGACGAGGTTTCGGGCGTGCGCGGGCTGGCCGTGTCGATGCCGGTGGCCGGGATCGCCGCGACACTGGTGTGCGGTCCCGGCGTGTTCGCACACCTGACGTGGCCGCTGCTGCTGACCGGGCTGGGCCTGGCGATCCTGCTGCCGGTGGTGCCGTTCAGCCTGGAAATGCTCGCCCTGCGGCGCCTGACTGCGTCCGCGTTCGGCACCCTGATGAGCCTCGAGCCGGCGATCGCGCTGATCATCGGAGCGGCGCTGCTGCGCCAGCAACCGGACGCGGCCGCGGTGGCGGGCGTGGCGTTCGTGGTGGCGGCGGGCGTCGGCGCCGAGCGGACCGGAGCGCGCCAACCGGTGGCCGAGCCGGCCTGACGGGTTGGCGCGCCCGGCGGGCGTCAGCCGGAGCCGCCGATCGCGTCCTCTCGGGCGGCCCGGCGGCGCAGCAGGTCGTGCCGGCAGCCGAGCTCGTGGATCTGGTCCTCGTACGCGCGCTTGGTGGCCAGGTGCGGGCGCACGCACTTGCTGTAGTGGCGCAGGTCGTCCTGTTCCAGGGAGCCGTCGCGGAAGGCGGTCCAGAACACCAGCGTCGCCGAAACGACCATCACCACCGCGACCAGCACGGCCATCAGCACCGCGAGATCCGTCGCGCCCGAAAGCAGGCCCTCGGTCGAGATCCGGACGAACATCAGCACGCCCATCAACCCGACCAGCAGCCCGACGGTGCCCAGGCTCAGCTTGGAACCCGCCGACAGGCTCGCCCAGCGGAGCTGGCGCTGGTCGTTCTTGTGCTGGCGCAGGTTGTGCCCGAGGTGGTGCAGCGCGGACGCCGCCCCGCCGGTCGCCAGCACCGAAATGACGACGCTGATGGCCAGCGGCAGCCCGAACGGGTCGGCCCAGTCGACGTTGAAGACCGAGGTGGCCAGCCACAGCATGATCGGCAGGTCGACCACGCTCACCGTGAGCAGGGTCAGCACCCGGGTCAGCCGGTTGACGCGCCGGTGCCGGAGGCTGCCGCGGACCTGTTCCATTTCGATGAGGTCGTCGAGGCGGGCGGCGCGGCCGCAGGCGTCGGCCACGGTCAGGTTCTGCCCGTGCGGGCCGACGACGTAGCCCTCCAGCACCCGCGCGGACAGATAGCGCAGTTCCTGGATCCGGGCGAGCAGCCGGTCCCCGGCGGCGGTGGTGCTGTCCCCGTCCTCTCGCGGCTGCCGCGGCTGCGGCAGGGGGTACGTCACATCGGTGTGGTCCATGGCGTTGCCTCCTGTCTACCCGGTTCTCTTCCCGGATCGGGATCAGTACGTGATCTCCACCCGCCTCATCGCGGCCGCGGCCGCCTCGTCGAACTTCCCGTCCTTCATCGCCGTCCGGCCGGGTTCGGTCCCGGTGCCGCCGACGTCCGGCCGCTGCCGCACCCCGGCCTGCCGCAGCGCGCCGGCCACGGCCTCGGCCCGCAGCTCGGCCAGCTCCTGCCGGCCCGCCGCGGTCGAGCCCGGCGGGTCGGCGGCGTAGCCGCGGATGGTGACCGGCGCGGCGGGGTTCCCGCCGAGCCGCGCGGTGATGCTCGCCGCGATGCCCCGCAGCAGGCTCTCGGCGCCGGGGGAGAGCGCGGCCGAGTCGCCCGCGAACCCGAGCGCGCTGTCGGAGACGACGGTGCTGACCTGCCCGCCCGGCCCGACCACCGACGTCACGCCCGGCACCGGCACGACCGGCGTGGCGGCGGAAGCCCGCGGCGCCTCGGCCGGGGTGCGTCGCTCGTCGAAATCGCAGCTCCCCGCCTGGGCCTTCGCGCAGATCGCGTGCCAGTACTGCGTCAGCTTGTCCCGGGACGCGCCGGGCAGCGGCGGCTGCGGCCCGGCGACGTCCCCGAGCCCGGTGAACAGGACCCGCCAGCCCGCCAGCCGCGGCAGCTCGTGCTTGGCCGCCAGCTGCTCGGCGACCGCCTGCGGATCCGCGTCCCAGCCGACCTGGCGCAGGTCGAAGGCGCCGGTCGTGCTCAGCCCGCTGCTGACCACGACGAGCGTGCCGGGCGTGACACCGCGCACGGCGGCGTCGACGCCGGCCAGCAGGTCCAGCCCGCTGTGGGTGGCCGCGGTGGCGGCGACGGCGTCCGCGGCGGCCCGGACGTTGCGCTCCACCAAGGACGGCCGCTGGAAGCCGTGTTCGAGCGAGCCGTCGGCGCGGCGCGGGGTCAGCACGATCGCGCGCGACTGGACGCCGTCGGCCGCCGAGATCAGCGCGACGCTGCTTTTGCCCGACCCCTGCGCGCTGACGTTGCCGCTGTTGGCCGCGTCGCGGAGCACGGCGAGCGCGGCTTCGGTGAGCGCGGGACGTGGTTCGTTCGCCGTCGCGCCCGCCACGATGACCACCCGGTCGCCGCCGCTCGCGGTGGCGGCCTCCCTGGCGTGGCCGGCGCACCCGGCGACGGCCGCCGCGACCAGGAATCCTCCGGCAATTGCCGTCCGCCGCGGCGATTGTCCGGCCATGGCCAGTGGCGATCGGCGGAACCGCAGGTGGATCGGGAAATTCGTCGATCGGCTGACTGATCTTCGTGACCTGTTCAGGGGCTTCATGGCGGCCTCCCCGGCTGCGATCGGCAAATCCAGGATGGCAGTTGCCGTGTAACGTCGTCAATTGTCAAAACGATGACGTTTGGTCGGACACCGCTCTGACCCGCGCTGATGGCTGCCGTCGAGGCGAGGCTGAACCGGGAACGAGCACCGACCGTGTGACCGGAACAGGCTGGTGACGGCCGTGTGGCCGGCAGGAACGCGACACGCCCGCACTTGACAACGGGCGAGAGGCAATTGCCGGAGCGGAGGGTCTACGCTGTGCCGGTGGTGAAGCGCGATCCCCGCGTGGAAGGGGTCCGGGCCGTCCTCCGCAGGTTGCGGACGCGCTCCGGGCTCACCGTCGAACGCCTCGGTACCACCGAGGTCGACCTCAGCGTGCTCGCCGACCTGCCCGCGGTACGCCGGGTCGTCGAGGACACCGGCGTGACGACCGCGGAAGCCATCGTCGCCGTCGTCTCCGAGGTCGTGGGCCGGCTCGAGCCGACCGACCAGCTCGTCGCGGACGCGACCCTGGCCCTCGGCGTCCTCCGGTCCCGGCTCGCCGCGCGGCCGGAGCTGACCGGCATCTACGCCGACGACCTCGGCGAGCGCCGGGCCGCCCTGTCCACGCGCTGGGAAGCACTGCACACCGCCCTCGGCATCGCCCGGGTCCCGGCTGCCGCGAGCGTCCGCAGCCTGCGGAGCACGATCGAGGGCGAGACCCTCGCCCGGCTGGCCGAGCTGTGCGTGCACGCCGCCGACGTGCCACTGCCCCGCCAGGAGCCCGCCGCCCCGCCCGCGCACACGATCGTCGTCGTCGGCGGCGCGGTCACCGACCACGTGATCGTGTCCGACGACTGGCCGGACGTCGGGGCCTCGGTGCAGGCGCGGACGTTCGACGACCACCCCGGCGGCAAAGGCCTCAACCTGGCCGTCGCGAGCAAGCGTCTCGGGCTCGAGGCGAAGCTCATCGCCGCGATCGGCGGCGACACCCAGGCGGCGGAGCTCGTGCAGTACATGCGCACCGAGGGCCTGAGCACCGAATGCATCCGGGAGAAGCCGGGGACGGTCAACCCGCGCGCGCTGATGCTCGTCGCCAACAACGGCGAAACCCGTTACCTGGGCTGGATGAACGAGACGGCGGTGGCACTGTCCGCACGCGACCGGTCGGAGCCGACGATGCGGCAGGCGTTCGCCGGGGCGGACGCGGTCCTGGTCACGCTCGAACCGCCGATGGACACCGTCCGCTGGGCGCTCGCGACCGCCGCGGCCCAGCCACGGAACCCGATCGTGCTGCTCCAGGCCTCCCCGCCGCGCGAGGCGCCGCAGCAGCTGTACCGGTTGCTGAGCGGGGTGGACTACCTCGTCGGCCGGGAAAACGAGCTGCGCGGGCTGCTGTACGACCCGGGCGAGCCGGAAGACGTGGACCAGCTGGCCCGTTCGCTGCTGGCCCTGGGCGTCGGCGCGGTCTGCGTGGTCGAGAGCTTCGGCTGCAAAGTCCGTTCCACCCTGCTGTCGCGGGACATCCCCGGCCCGCCGGTGCCGCTCAATGACGCGCCCGGCGCCCGGGAGGCTTTCTCGGCGGCCCTGGTCCATCACCTGATCCGGGAAGGTGACGGCCGGACGCGGGAGCAGGCGCTGGAATGGGCGGTCGCGGCGATGTCGACCAACCCGACCCTGGACGAGATCACGAACTCCATGCCGGCCACCGACGACGTCGAGCGGACCCTGGAGACGGAAAAAAGCCTGGAGCCCTCTTGACCGACACGGTGCAGCACGAGCTGGACGGCGCCAACGGCGCGTTCAAGGTGGTCGTCCTGGGCGACCGGAGCGACCAGCCGAACCCGGCGTGCGCGATGGTGTACGGCGACCCGGTGGACGGGTGCCCGGTGCGCGTGCATTCCCGCTGCCTCTACGGCGAGATCTTCGAAGCCACCACGTGCGACTGCCTGTTCCAGCTGAGGATGTCGCAGAAGGTCATCCGCGACCACGGTTCCGGAGTGCTGATCTACCTGGACCAGGAGGGCCGCGGCGAAGGGCTGCTGGCGAAGGCGGAGGGCTACCGGCTCTGCCAGAAGACGGGCATCGACACGTTCGACGCCTACGCGGAGCTGGGCTACAAGGCGGACAGCCGGTCCTATGCGGACGCTGTCGCGCTGTTGAAACACTTGGGGCTGAAGGAAATCAGCCTGCTGACGAACAACCCGGCCAAGTGGGAAGCGCTGGCCTTGGCGGGCATCAAGGTGCGCCAGCAGCCGTTGATCATGCCCGAGCCCGGTGACCTCGCCCGCGCGTATCTGGCGGCGAAGGAACTGCAGGGGCACATGTTTTCCCTGACGTCGCGGCGCAGGCGCCGGATGGACATCACGCGGAAGGTCGTGGTCTCGTCGCTCACGAGGTTCACCGGCCGGTCGAAGGCGCGCGCCGGTCAGTAGCCCGGAGCCGGCCAGGCCGGGTGAACCGGCGGTGGCGATGGTCGATCGGCGTCCCGGGCCGGAACCGGATCTCGTACTCGGCCACCGTCACCTCGCCCGGCGCCAGCGGACGCGTCAGCCGATCTTCCCGCCGGCATGCCGGTCTCCCGGTCCACGCAGTCCTGGCCGAGCCGGGCGTAGCGGTAGCGCGATCCGCTGACAGGGGGTCATCAGGCGGCGGCGTTCGATGCGGCAGGCGGCGTCGTCGACCCGGCGCCCGCGACGATGAACGTCTTGGTGCCGCTCATGGCCGGCGGCGAGCGAAGCCTCGTGGATCGCGCTGATCTGCGGGACGCCGAATCCCGCGGCCGCAAGAGTGGCCGAGTGTAGCTTCCAAGTACAAGCTTCAGCATGTTGTCCGGTCTTTCACAAGCGGCCCTCGATCCGGCATCATTTTCCGGATGATGCGACGACTATTCCGGTCCTGGAGGGTCACCGCCGCGACGCTCGGTGTTGTCGCGGTCCTCGCCGGCTTTGTCTTCACTGTCTGGCTCGGCCCGCGTTTGATCGCCCGGGAGGTCCTGGCGGACGCAAAGGCCACCGCGGCCGATCGCGAGAAGGCCGTCCACGATGCCCGAGTGATGATAATCTCGCTCGGTGGCGGAATAGTCGTCGTTACCGGCCTGCTGTACACCGCAAGAAACTACCGGCTGAACCATCGGGGGCAAATCACCGACAGGTTCGCCAACGCGCTCGAAAGACTAGGCTCCAACGAACTGTACATTCGTATCGGCGGCATCCATGCGCTCGAACACGTCATGCACGACTCGCCAGAGTTCGGCACGGACGTCGTTCAAGTTCTTGTCAATTTCATTCGTGCCCGTAGTCCGCGTCGCGCCGACAATGCTGACGAGAACGCCAACTGGATGCACCCACCAGGCTGGATCGAAGAACCAGATCGCCCAGACGAGCCGCTGCCAGATGTACAAGCAGCGCTCAGTGCGGTGGGTCGACGTCCGACGCAGAAATACTATGGCAACGCACCCGTCAACTTGCGCGGATTGCATTTGCGGGGTGCCGACCTGAGCGAAGCGAATCTGGCAAACGTCGACTTCGAAGATACTGACCTCGCCGAATGCCGGCTGAACTTTGCCGATCTCACTGACGCTTCGCTCAGTCAGGCTAACCTGGAGGGCGCCAGGCTCAACCGCGCCGATTTGACCAAAGTCACTCTTGAGGCTGCCCAGCTCGCTCGCGCCAGCCTCCGCGGCGCCAACCTCACCGAAGCACTGCTTGGTCAGGCCGACCTCACGGGAGCCAATCTCAGTCGCGCCGATCTTTCCAACGCGCACGTTAGTAATGCTCGCCTCGTCGACGTAAACTTCCAGAAGGCAAAATTGACCAGTACCTTCCTCTACCGGGCCGATCTGGTGGGGGCAAACCTTGCTTGCGCCGATCTCAGTAATGCCTATCTTGAAGGCGCTGACTTGACTGGTGCGAATCTTCACGATGCTACATTGACGGGGGCGGACTTCAGGTTTGCCGACCTGTCGCGCGCCACGATTGCAGGCTATATTCACGATACAAATATCACGATGAATCAGCTTTCGCAAGCTTTGTCCGGCGAATAGACTTCGGCCGGAGCGCGTAGAGCTCCAGCCGCCGGTCGCGTCCTCGGCCGCGACGTGCCCGGCGCTGCCGATGGAGCAGCGCCGGGCACGTGTCCGGGGGCGGGGATTTACTTGTTGGTCCCGGGGGTGAGCACCTTGTCGATGACGAAGACGGTGGCGTTCTTGGTGGGAATGTTGCCGCACAGGATCTTCGCGCCGTTGATGGTCATGTTCTCCCCGGAGCCTTCGACCTTGACGGGGCCGCCGGCGGTGTTGAGGGTGTCCACCGAGCCGGCGGCGGCGAGGCCCTTGGCGTCGTAGCGCTTGCCGACGACGTGGTACTGCAGGATCGGCGCCAGCTGGTCGGGCTTGCCGGCCAGCTCGTTGAACTTCGCGTCACCCAATGCGGCGAAGGCCGGGTCGGCCGGGGCGAACACGGTGATGGCGGACTGGCTGTTGAGCGTGTCGACGAGGTTGGTGGCCTTGACCGCGGCGACCAGCTTGGTCAGCAGCGGGTTGGTCGAGGCGGCCGACGCGACCGGCTGCGGGCCCATCGAGTCGAGCGAACCCGGGGCGCTGCCCTGCGGCAGCTGGGAACACGCGGGCCCGAACACGTCGGCGTTGGTCGTCACACCGTCGGTGGAGCCGGACGCGGCGCTCGGCATCGGGGCCGACATCGAGCTGGACGGCGCCGGCGCGGGGGCGCTGCCGGAGCTGCCCGAGGACGCGGTGTCGCTGCTGCTGCACGCGGTCAGGGCCAGGGCGGCGACCGCGGTGATGCCGGCACCGGCAATACGCATGGATTTCACGATGATGCTCCGATTCAACTGAGGAAAAAAAGGGAAGGCGGCGAAGCGGTCCGTACGCCGTCGTTGTTGCTCACTGGTGATTCGGTGCCCATCCGGACGTGGATTGGTTGATCGGGAGAGTTTTTCCGGGAATGTGATTCAGCTGACGGTGATGGTGGCGCTGTGCCGGCCGGTGGCGCCGTCGGGGACGGTGCCGGCGCGGTCGGCCGTCTGGGTGTAGCCGGACTTGTCGGTGGCGCGGCATTCGATCTGGTGCACGCCGGCGGCGAGCTTGAATTCGGTCCACCACATGCGCCAGGTGTCGAGGTTCACCTCATGGGAGAGGGTGGCTTCCTGCCACGCGCCCTGGTCGGCGCGGACTTCGACCTTGCTGATCCCGGTGTGCTGGGCCCAGGCCGTCCCGGCGACGCGCACCGTTCCGGCCGGCATGGTCGCGAATCCCTTGGGCGTATCGATCCGGGATTCGGTCTTGATCGGCGCCTCCCGGGCCCAGCCCCGCTTGAGCCAGTACGCCTGCTTGGCCGCCCACGTCGTGACCTCCAGGTCGACCACCCACTTCGTCGCCGAGACGTAGCCGAACAGGCCGGGCGTGACCAGCCGGGCGGGGAAGCCGTGTTCCAGCGGCAACGGCTCGCCGTTCATCCCGATGGCCAGCATGGCCCCACGACGCCGGTCCGTCGCCGCGGCCACCGGAGTGCCGGACGTCCAGCCGTCGACGCTGGTGGAGAACAGCTGTTCCGCGCCGGCTTGGACCCCGGCTTCGTCGAGCAGGTCGGCCAGGTCGATGCCGATGAAGTTCGACGTCGACACGTAGTCACCACCGACCTCGTTGGACACACATGTCATGGTGATCGTGCGCTCCACCAGCGGGCGGTCGTGGATGTCGCGGTAGCGGTACCGGCGTTCCCGGTCCACCATGCCGTGGATGCGCAGGCTCCAGTCCTCGGTACGCACCTGCGGCACCGACAACGCCGTATCGACCCGGTAGAACCGGGAATTCGAGGTGAGGAACGCCGGTGTGCCGAGCTTGGCGAAGTCGGCGTCGGCCGGGATCGCCGGGGCGGTCCGGGCCGGCACGAGCTTGCCGACCGCCTCCCGGGACGCGGTCGCGTCACGGGTGCCGCTGAGCAGCTGGCCACCGGCGCCGAGCACGCCCGCGCCCACCGCGACCCCGGCGCCGCCGAGCAGGAACGCCCGCCGCGGAGTGCCGGTCTTCACGCCGGTGCCGGTGTCGCCGCGCACGCGTGGCGCGAGACGGTGCAGCAGCACGAACACCGCGACGCCGACGACGAGACTGGCCAGCGGGGCCAGCAGCGCCACCGCGGCCAAATCGGGACGGGCGTAGACGGCGGCAAGGCCGACCACGCCGAACAGGGTGATGACGACGGCACCGGGCCATCGGGACCGCAGCGACAGCAGGCCCGCGAGCGCGGCGGCCAGCACCATCACCACGGCCATGCCGGAGAGCAGCACCAGCTTGTCGTAGGTGCCGAAGGTGCGGACGGCGAAGTCCTTCAACTCGACCGGGGTCAGGTCGATCGCACCGTTGCCCACCGCCAGGTACGGCGAAGCGTTGATGTTGACGAATCCGGCAACGAGATGTCCCGCGGCCAGCGCCGCGGCCAGTGCCAGCACCCCGGCAGCCGCCGCGGACAGCACACGCAACCGAGCCCGCGGCGGCGGGTGCTCGGCGGGGAAGACTTCGGAAGCGGCCATATCCGGTGTTCGGTCACCGCGCCGTCGCGGATTGGCTGCTTCACCCGAACGACCCGACTGGCGCAGTCGTCCAGGACCGGCCCGGGCAGGCGCTCGATCACTTCGGCGCGTTCGTCAGCGCACTCGGCGGTCGGTGGCGGTGGTGAACCGGAATCCGATGCCGACCGGGACCGTCTCCAGATCGAGAGCCTGCCGGAGCCGGGGAAGTCCTTCGGTGTTGATTCGCCCGCGGGTCGATGCCGGGTCGCCGTCCTGCTCGACGGTGACGGTCAGGGCCAGCGTCGGGTTCTCGCGCGGTCCGGCGAGCGTCGCGCGGGCGTGGTGCACGCCGGGGTAGCTGCGGAGTTCTTCGGTGAAGGGCGCGACTGCGGCGTCGGTGGCGAGTTCGGTCCGGCCGCGTGCGGGTTCGGTGCCGGATCGCCAGGTCTGGGTCCGTGGCCGGCGGGTCAGCTGGGCGAGGAGCGACCGCAGGCGAGCAGCCCGAGCACCACCGCGACCGCGGCCGTGACGTACCACACCCACGTCGGCGGTGCCGCCGTGCCGGGGACGAGCGGGGCCGCCGGGTCCGCGACGGCGAGGCGGCGGAAGTGGGTCGCGAGCGCGAATCCGCCCGCGGCGAGCAGGCTCACACCGAGCAGCCCGAGCAGCGTGCGGTTCAAGCGGGCCGGCCGGTTGAGGTTCGTCATTCAGCCCTCCTGGGGGCTCGGATCCGCACCGTGACCGCGGGGCGCGTGGCGGGTGCGATCCGGTCGAGGTGGTCGTCGACCGCGGCGCGGACGGCGTCGGCGAGGCCGTCGACGCGCGCCGCGGCGGCTCGCAGTGTGGAGCGGTAGCTGCCGCGGGCGGCACCGGCGTCGAAAGGGCCGTTCAGCGGCAGGACCGTGGGCGCGCCCGGCAGGATCGCCGCGAGCAGCAGGACGAGGCCCAACGCCGCGGTGACGCCGCCGGCGATCGCCGGAAGCAGGTCGGACCAGTGCTGACCGTGGAGGGTGGTCGCGACCGCGTCGTAGCTGATCCAGGGCCGTTCGCCGAGGATGAGCTGGATCGCGACCACGGCGGCGGGGGCGCTGCGGCGGGGACGGCGTTTCATGCGACCCTTTCGCCGCCGACGTCGTCGACCTCGGACACCGCGTGGACCGCGAGCCGTCGCACGGCGTGCTCGGCGATGGTCAGGGTGCCCCCGGTCGGGTGCGACGACGGTCATGGCCGGCTCCGGTCGCGGGTGCTGAGCCGGGACAGGTCGAGCTTGCCGTCGAGGCAGCGGCCGGCGAGGAAGCCGATCGCGCCGAGCAGGGCGACGGCGGCGAACGCGCCGAACCCGCCGAGGGCGATGGCCAGGCCGAGGGCGAGGCCGGTGAGCAGGCCGAGCCGAGTGGAACTCACGAGAGGTTCTCCTTCGCTGGAACGGCGAGATCGGCGATCACGACATGGACGGGTCGCCCTCCGGCACCTGCCGCTGCGCGCATGGCCGTGGCGAGGTCGGCGGCGACCATCGGGAACCGCGCGATGACCTCCTCGTCGCGCACGCGGACGCCGGTGATCCGCCGTGGCGGGACGAGCGTGGCGATTTCGCCGAAGCGCCCGCCGGGCAGGCCGGCCACCCCGGGCACGGCCTGCGCGGCGGCGGCGATCCGGGCGGCGTCCGGCTCGGTGGTCACTGCACCCGGCCGGTGTCGGCGGGTTCGCCGTCGTCGTCGGACGGGAGGTGCAGGTCGCCGACGTGGATGTTCACCTCGACGACCGCCAGCCCGGCCATCTGCTCCACGGCCGTGATCACGTTGCGGCGCACCGAACGCGCCAGATCGGCGATGGACACGCCGTATTCGACGACGATCTGCAGATCGACGGCGGCTTGCTTTTCCCCGACTTCGACCGACACGCCCTGGCCCGCCGAAGCGGTCGCGCCCGGGATCCGCTCACGGATCGCCGAGAACGCCCGCGCAGCCCCGCCGCCGAGGTCGTGCACGCCGGGGATTTCGCGGGTGGCCAGGCCGGCGATCTTCTGGACCACGACGTCGGCGATCGTCGTCGAGCCCTGCGTGGTCACCAGCACGCCCTCGCCGGCACTGGTCTTGGGCGTGTCCTGCTGGGCGGCGTTGGCCATGGCGTCTCCTTCGCGCGGACGGAATCCGTTGTGCCGTGGCGGAAACCCCTTCTATCGTTTCCTCCACACAGGACAGACACCGCGCCTGGAGGATCGTCACGCCCCGATCGTGTGAACCACACCACTGGCTCGACGACCCAACCGGCCTTCGCGCACGGTCCCGTGAGGGCAGAGCCCTTCGTGTGCGGCGGGAGAGATCGCCGAAGTCGATGCTGTCGCCCGCTTCGGCACCGACCCCGGAACTCCGGTCCGGCCCTGGCTGCACCGCCAGCTCCGGTTCAGCGCGCCGCCGTCTCCGCCGACCTCATCGACCGGCTCGTCGGCAGCACGGGAAGCCGGCGTACTTCACGGGCGGCGTCGAGGCAGCTGGACCCGCATGAATCCGCGGCGGCTCGTCCGACGGTCACCGGGGTTCCCGGCAGCACCATCCGGACTTCGACGTCCGGGGCGAGGCGCGCGACCGCGTCGGCGTAGTGGCGCGGGTCGCGGTCGGCCTTGGTGATCATCCGGTCGCCGAGCCGGCCGCTGTGGAAGGCGTAGTGGTGCGGCACGGCCAGGGTCGGCCGGAGTGCCGCGGTCAGCCCGGCCGCTTCCGCCGCGTTCATCACGACCTGCCGCAGGTTCATCGGCCGGACGCACAGGCCGTTGGTCGGCAGGATGGCGAGGTCGACGTGGCCGAACCGCTCCGGGATGGTGTCGAGTTCGGGGACGCGCAACGAGTCGCCGCCGAAGAAGACGGTGCGTCCGGCCGCCTGGATGACGAACGTGACTTCGTGCACGCCGTGTTGGCCGGGGGTCGCGGTCACCGTCAGGTCGCCGACGGTGGTGGCTTGCCAGGCTTCGACGGTGCGGACGTCGCGGAATCCCTTGTCCCGCGCGATGGCCGTGACGGTGCCGGGGCCGACCAGCGGGGTGTCGAGATCGAATCCGGCGGTGACGAGGGCGTCGAGGTCGCAGTGGTCGTAGTGCTCGTGGCTGACCACCAGGGCGTCGATGCGGCCGAGTTCGCCGGCGCGGGCGGCGACGGGCTCGCCGGGGTAGTACGTCGCGGTCTGGGTGAACCACGGGTCGGTGAGAACGCGGAGTTCGCCGAGCTCGATCAGCTGGCAGGCGTGACCGATCCGGGTCACGGTGAGCGGAGCGGTCATGGTGGGTTCTCCTTGCGTGGACGGAAAGTCAGCGGCCGAGGTCGAGCAGGGCACCGAGGAGTTCTTCGGGCGTTTCCAGTTGTGGCAGGTGGCCGGTGCGGGGCAGCAGCGTGAATTTCGAGCCCGGGATGGCGGCGGCGTAGGCCTTGCCGTACTCGGGGCCGGCGATCCGGTCGCTTTCGCCCCAGAGCACGTGCACCGGGATGTCGACGTCGGCGAGGCGTCCGGCCAGCGTCGCGTCGGCCATGGCCGGCCCGGTGTACCCGATCAGGGCCTGGACGTCCGGGCTCGGGCCCGTGCCGCCGGCGCCCGGCGGCGTGGGGGCCTTGCTGGGGTCGTGGTAGGAGTGCGCCAGCAGCTCGGTGCGGGCCAGAACGCTGACGTCGGTGAGCGGGTGGCCCGGCACGTCGATGCCGATCCCGTCGACGATCACCGCGCCGCTGACGCGGGGACTGTGCTGCAGGGCGATCTCCGCGGCCAGCCATCCCCCGAAAGAGTTGCCGAGCACGGTCACGTCCGTGAGGTCGAACCGGTCGAGCAGGCTGACGTAGGCCCGGGCCAGTTCGGTGACGCCGGTGAGTCCGGCGGCTTTCGGAGTGCCGCCGAAGCCGGGGTGGGTGGGCAGGAGGACCCGGGAGTGGGTGCGTTCGGCGAGCAGGTCGGCGAAGCCGGCCATCGTGGCAACGCCGCCTCCGCCGTGCAGGAGCAGGAACGGGCGGGTGCGGTCGCTGTCCCGGACGGTGATCTCGATCCGGTCGTCGGTGCCGACCCGGTGCGTGCAGGTGTTCGGCGGCCGGAGGGTGCCGGCCGTGCTCGGAGTGCTCATGGTCCTTCTCTCTGTATCGGCTGTCTAAGGAAGCTTATATAAGGTTGCTTATATACGCAACCTGGCCTCACGGTAGGCTCCCGGCATGAGCTACCGCCCCGCCGATGTCGCGCTCGCCGTGAAGCGCCTGCAGTACCGTCATCACCGGGCGCTGACCCGGGCGCTGGCGCCGCTGGGGATCTCCCTGGTGCAGTGGGACACCCTGCGTCACCTGCACCGGCGGCCGGACGCTTCGCTGCACGACCTGGCTGTGCTGACGTTCCAGACCGACCAGTCCTTCGGCTCGCTGGCCGCGCGGATGGTCGACCGCGGCCTGATCGAGCGGGTCCCCGGACCGGGACGGGCCGTGCGGCACCGGCTCACGGCGGAAGGCGAACGCCTGCGCGCTGCCGGTCAGGACGCCGTGGACGCCGTCGTCACCTCGTCGTTCGGCGCCCTGTCGGCGGCCCAGCTCGACCAGCTGGGTGCGTTGCTGGACGCGGCTCTGGGCCCGGACCCGACGGCCTAGCGCGCCGGCTCGGGCAGCGCCCGTGCGGGAGGACGACGGTGCGGGCCTCGAGGTGCGGGGGACCGGCGGCTCGAGCATGGTGCGTCGGCATGATCCGGTGTGGAGCAAGACTGCCGGGCGGGAGGTGGCGGGCATCGATGTGACTCGGCCGGCGGGGTGCCGGCGGTCAAGTCACATCGGCAGTTCGCCGAGGCGCGGAAACAGCCGGGTGCTGTTGTGGACGGTGAGTTCTCGCCAGCTGGTGTCCGGGTGCTGCGTCGATGGCGGCGAGTCGGGCGTCGACCGCCGCGGGCGGGGTCCAGCAGTAGTCGCTGCGGTGCAGAGCCGCTCGGTGCCGAAGGCGCGCTCGAACGCCGGGACCTGGTGGGGAAGCGGCGTTCCCGCGATGTCGAACCACAGGCCGCCGACGTTGGCTCCGATGGTGATCCCGTCGGCGCCGTCGGACAGCGACAGGGACGCGAAGTGGCCGAATCGGACCAAAGTGGACGGTGACTTGCGGGTGACCGGCCGCGGGTACTGCAACTCTGCGCCCGTCCGGCGCGCCGGTTCCAAAGGGGGAGGGATCCGGCGCGATCACTTGGGTACTTCTGGTAGCGCCCGAGGCTGTGACCCACACGATCCCCTGGCCGTAGGTGTGGACCTGAGGGTACTAAGTGGGATAGTGGCTTCCTGCTTCCGTCGCCAGGAACCAACGGCCGGTTACCTCACTCTGGCCCTGCCAGTGGTCCTGAGGCCAGGAGGTGCGTCCGCATCGGGACCATATACATCAACCGGGATTGATGTATATTCAGACGGTGGTCTTGCCCGAGGAACCGCCGGTGTTCGTGCGGCTGATGGCTGATCCGGTGCGTTGGCAGCTGGCACGTGCGCTGGCAGTCGGTGATCTGCGCGTCCGGGAGCTGGTAGCGGCGGTCGGGCACCCGCAGAACCTGGTGTCGTACCACCTGCGGCAGCTGCGGTCGGCCGGTTTGGTGACGGCTCGGCGCAGCAGCTTCGACGGCCGGGACAGCTACTACCACCTGGACCTCGCGCGATGCGCGGACGCATGGGCCGAAGCCGGAACCGCGCTGCACCCGGGGATCGGATCCCCGGCCGGGGCCGCCGAACCGCGCGCTGGCCGCGCGCGAGTACTGTTCCTCTGCACGGGCAACAGCGGCCGTTCCCCGCTGGCGGAGGCGTTGCTGCGGCACCGCACACGCGGTGCCGTCGAGGTGACCAGCGCCGGCAGCCACCCGAAACCCCTGCACCCCGACGCCGTGCGCGCGGCCGCCGAACGCGGGATCACCCTCGAGCACGAGCCGACGCACCTGGACACGCTGCGGCGACGGCGGTTCGACTGGGTGATCAGCCTGTGCGACAAGGTCCGCGAGGTCGTCCCCGCCTTTCCCGGGCGGCCGATGACGATCCACTGGAGCCTGCCCGACCCGGCACGGGAACCCGATCCCGGCGGCGACACCTTCGCCGCGTTCGCGCGCACCGCCGCCGAGCTGGACACCCGGATCCGGTTCCTTCCCTTCACCCTGACGACCGATGCGGAGGAGACCCGAACATGACTGCCGATCCGGACGCGCTGGTGAGCGTGCGGTACCTCGTCGACGACGTCGACGCCGCGCTCGCCTTCTACACCGGGCACCTCGGGTTCGAGGTGCGGACGCACTTCCCGCCGGCGTTCGCCGACGTCACCCGCGGCAACCTCCGGCTGTTGCTGAGCGGGCCCACCAGCTCGGCCGGGCGGGCGCTGCCGGGCGGGGCCCAGCCCGCGCCGGGTGGCTGGAACCGCATTCACCTGATCGTCGAGGACATCGACGCCGAGGTGGCACGGCTGCGCTCGGCCGGGGTCGCGTTCCGCAGCGAGGTCATCAGCGGCCCCGGCGGGCGCCAGATCGTGCTCGACGACCCGGCCGGCAACCCGGTCGAGCTGTTCCAGCCCCGAAGCTGACCCACCGGCCTCTCGAGGAAAGCCACCACCACGACCAGTGGCAGCACCCCGCGCTCGCCCGGCGGCCGGGCACCGGTGACGCCGTTGTCATCGGGCTCGGCCCGGAGGCGGTCAGCGGCTACGCCGCAGTGGCCGCCTCCGGGCGAGGGCTTGCGGTCCGCCCTTCGGACACCTGGCCGGCAGTCCCCGCCACGAGACAAGGCGGCTTGGGACCGATCGGCCGGATCCCGGAGGGGACGGTGCTTGCTCCGGTGGTGGTGAAGACACGCCAGTTCGCGGTGTACACAGTGGACATGGTGTTCCGCGACGCCACGGCGGGCAGCCGCGCGATCCGGTATGGCTGGTCGGCGGGGCGTGAGCGGATCTTCACCTCGGGAATGCACGAGGAGGCCGGCGCCGCCATCTCCTGGTCGCTGCGCGCCGGTGCCGTGGCAGCAGCAAGCCGGCCGCTGCGATGGCCACCGCGAATCCGGCCGCGATGAGGAAGACGCGGTCGTAGCCGGCGGCGAGGGCGGCCGGGGAACTCCCGCCGTCCGCCGTCCGCGTGGCGGCGGTGGCGAGCACCGCCAAGCCCAGCGATCCGCCTGCCTGGCCGGCGGTCTGGGCCAGGCCGCCGATGGTCCCCGCGTCGCCGCCGGGGACGTCGGCGGTGGTGGCGGCCATGAGGGTGGGGAAGGTCAGTCCGATGCCGGTGGCGATGAGCAGGGTGGGCCCGAGGATGCCGGTGAGGTAGCTGCTGTCGGCCTGGGCCAGGGCGAGCCAGCCGAACCCGGCCAGGAAGCACGCGCTGCCGGCGAGGATCAGGGGTCGTACGCCGGTGCGGGGCAGCAGCGCGGCGGCCGATCGCGCGATCACCATGAACGTCACTGCCGCGGGGGTTTGCCCGAGCCCGGCTTGGAACGCGCCGTATCCGAGGACGTTCTGCAGGAACAACGAGGTGAAGTACCACATCGCGATGGCGGTCCCGCCGAAGAGCAGCAGCATGCCGCTGCCGACGGCCACGCCGCGGATGCGCAGCAGTTGCAGGGGCAGCATCGGGTGGGTGGCGAACCGTGCTTCCACCACGGTGAAGGCGGCCAGCAGGAGCAGGCCCGCCACGGCGGGCCCGAGGACCGTCGGGGATGCCCAGCCGTGGTCGGTGCTGCGCATGATCCCGTAGATCAGCGCGGCCAGCCCGGCCGTGCCGGTGACCGCGCCGGCGATGTCGAGGGTTTCTTCCCGGGCGGCTCGGGTGCGGGGCAGCGCACTCATGGCCGCTGCGATCAGCATCGCGCCGATCGGCACGTTGATCAGGAAGACCCACCGCCAGGAGAGGCCGGCGGTGAGGGCGCCGCCGGCGACCGCGCCCGCCATGCCGCCGACACCGCCTGCGGCCGACCATGCGCCGAACGCGCGGGCGCGCGGGCGGCCCTCGGTGAAGCTGGTGTTGATCACGGCCAGTGTCGCCGGGGCCAGCAGCGCGGCTCCGACGCCTTGTGCGACGCGGGCCGCCACCAGGATCTGCGGAAGGGGCGCCAGGCCGGCGACCAGGCTCGCGGCACTGAACAGCACCAGCCCGGCGGTCAGGATCCGGCGCTGGCCGAACAGGTCGGCGGCGCGGCCACCCAGCAGCATGAAGCCGGCGAAGGTGAGCAGGTAGCCGTTCACCACCCAGGCCAGGCCGGCGGGAGTGAAGCCGAGGTCCCGGTCGACCGAGGGCAGGGCGACGTTCACGATGGAGGAGTCGAGGATCACCACGAACTGGCAGGCGCACACCAGCGCCAGGATCAGCCACGCGGATCCGGTTCGTGCTTCGACAGCGCCGCCGGGCAGGGGAGCCGCGGAGGGTGGGGTGGTCACAAGAGTCTCCTGAGGGAGGGAAGAGGCCGAGGTGATGGCGTCGGTCACGCGGTCTGGCGAGGCGTTCCGAGCGCGGCCGCGCGGGCGTTGCCGCCGGACTCGGTGTCGGCGACGCGGCTGCCGGTCAGCAGCCTGATCGTGATCTGGGCCAGCCGCTGGCCCTGGTAGCGGGCCGCGTCCAAGGCCGCGGTCTTGAGGTCGTCTCCGGTGGGGCCGGTCACGGCGGAGACGCCGTAGGGGTTGCCGCCCGCCGCGTACACGGCCGGGTCGGTGAACCCGGGCGGGACGATCAGCGCGCCCCAGTGATAGAACACGTTGCCCAGCGAGAGGATCGTGGCCTCGCTGCCGCCGTGCCGGTTGTGCGCCGCGGTGAAGGCCGTCACCGGCTTGCCGGCCAGGCCGCCTTCCTGCCACAGCCCGCCGGCCTGGTCGATGAACTGCTTGAGCTGCGCGGCCGGCGTGCCGAACCGGGTCGGCGTCCCGAACGCGAACGCGTCAGCCCACGCCAGGTCCTCCATCGTGGCCTCGGCGCTCGTGGTGGTGGCGGCGTGCTCCCGCCACTGCGGGTTCTGGTCGATCGCGGCCTGGGGCGCCAGTTCGGCGACTCGTCGCAGCCGCACCTGGGCCCCGGTCGAGGCGGCCCCCTCGGCGACGGCTTGGGCAAGGGCGTGCACGGTGCCCGTGGCGCTGTAGTAGATGACGGCGACCTTCGCGGTCATGTCGCTCCCTGATGGTTGCGTAGCGTTGGTTGTCCAGATAACGTTATGCGCATAATAGTTATGCGCATAACTAACTTGTCAAGGGAGCGCTCGTGGACTTCGACCAAGCCGACGCCATCAATCAGGCCGTCCGCATGCTGAGCCTGCGCCACCGGGCCAGGACCGCCGAACTGCTGGCCCCGCTCGGTCTGCACCCCGGCCAGGAGGCCCTCCTGCTCGAACTCGCCCGGTCCGGCCCCATGATCCAGGCCCAGCTCAGCGAGGCGCTCGGCGTCGAGCGGCCCAGCGTCACACTGATGGCCCGCAAGCTCGAAGCGGCCGGTCACATCCGCCGCAGCTGCGCCCCTGACGACCAGCGCGCCACCGTCGTCGAACTCACCGACCGCGGCCGAGCCCTGACCGACCAGGTCAAGCAGCTGTGGTGCGCCCTGGCGCAGCAGACCCTCGCCGGCCTGCCTGCTGAAACGGTGGCCGGGCTACCTGGCCTCCTCAAGACCCTGGCCGGCAACGTCGACACCCGGCGGCCCCACCATCGCCGCGACGCCGGATGAGCCGCGAGCCACCGAGTGCCCCTCGACACTGAGGCGCGATGGTGGGGCGTGGTGATCACTTCTGGGCCTTGCGCAGTGCGCAAGTACCGCGTGTTCGGCGGCGCGGAGCCAGTTGGGCGGGATTCGTTCTCGTTCAGGCGGTGACCGCTGTGACTGCCGGTTCTGAGTCGGTCCGGTCAGCTGCGGCTTTGCCTACACGACGGACTACCAGCGGAATCCCGACTGCGGGCGCCGCTGCTGCACGGCGCCGAGCGCTCGGGTGATGGGTCATGACCGGTCTGTATGGTGTCCGGCGTTATGGCCGGTGGGTCACCGTGCCTGGCTTGCTTCTCGGGTGTGCTGCTCTCCGTGTTCGGCTGCAGGGCGGCCAGGATGGCTTGCGGTGAGGTCAGCAGCTGCGGATGGTGGTCGAGCAGGAGTTGCTGTGCGGCGGTCAGCTGATGCACTGCAATGGTCCACTCGACCTTCACGATCAGGAGCGCGCCGACGCGGATCACCGCGTCTTTGGTCGTCTGCAGCGCTCCGAGGACCGGGCCAGATTCTGCATCATTGTCGCGGTGCCGGTGGCATCGCGGGCAAGAACGACGTGGGAGTCGATCGCGTGTGCGGCCGCAACCGCTGTCTCGCGAGCGAGATCGGACGCGGCGGCACGGACCATTGCACGCATGCGCCGGAACCACGAGCCGGTGATGGGATCGTCGCGGTCGATGATCTCTGCTCCGGCCGCGGTCACCAGGTCCTCCACCGCGGTTTGCACGTGGCGGTGGGCTGCCTGCGCGAGCAGCTCCGGCACAGCGGACTCCTGAGCCGACAACACCAGCGGTACGCCATTGTGGCGGACCTCGTGCGTTTCCCGGTAGATCTCGAGGTCCCCAACACGTAGTGGCGGCGACTCGGCGTTTCCGACCCGGCGTGAGAGGCTCGTCCTTGGTCGTCAGGAACAGTACGGGCGTCGACCAGCCGGATCCGCACGCAGTTCAGGGCGTCACTGGGCAGGAACCGGTTGAAACGACACAGTCATAGGAGGTAGTGGCGAGTAGGCTGTCGGCTTCTGGAAGGTCGTCTGCGAAGTCCACCGACATCCCGGCCTGACGCGGGGACGCGGTGATGGCCACGCGGAGATTGTCGTGGTCCTCGACGATCAGCACATGCACCGTCAAGCACCCCTCACCTCAAAACGGCCGGTCCTGGTCCGAGACCGCCACATCAAGCGTTCGATAGAACCCCTTGACCGGGCTGTGCGGTCCATGGGTGTGCCTGCTCCGCACGGCGGATGTCGTCGCTTTTCGATGTCGCCACCCCCACGGAAACGAGTCAGGCGAGCGCTGCGATAGAACGGCGTGCACGATGGCCAAGCACTCTCGTCCCGCGCACGCAACACGCTGTCACCTCGCACTTGCACGACCGCGTCCTCAGCCGTTGATTCGGGCGCCGCGGCGTTGCGTAGAGCGATTTCCATGGCTGCGGGCCCAGGCTTGTGCGGCGTTGGGTCGACACGCCTCGCTCGGATGAAGTTGTTCGAACGAATGTTCTAGAGAGCTGATAGGTTCGAGGGGTCGATGTCGGATCCGCTGAGCCAGGAGGTCGCGGTGGCGTGGTTGCTGAGGGAGCGGGCAACCGGACAGGAGTGGCGCATCGGCGACAGCGACCTCGCGTGGGAAGCCGGCGGTTACGACGCGGCGCGTTTCGAGCTGCACGTCCTGGACGAGGACGTCGACGGTGCGCCGGACGGCTTGCCGACCCCTCACCTGAAGGCGTCCTGCAAGGCTTGAGTGGCTCCATCCCTGCGATGATCATCACGGGTGGTCTCATCATGGGGTGGATACCGGATGGCGGGATCGGGCTGACTTCCTGTCTGGTGAGCGGTCAGCCAGGCCCAGGTGACGTCAAGCTCGCGCCGAGCGTCGGCGTCCTGCTTCGCAGGTGGTCGTTTCGCGAAGGTCAGGTACCCATGGGCCCGTCGACGCCGGCGTGGCACACCGATCGATGATCGTGATCCTGGGACGGCAGGCCGCGCCGTTCTGTGCGTCCGATCCCTGTGCAAGGCGGCGTTACGTTTTCGGCCCGAGTTGCGACGTACAGGCAGAAGCTCCAGGTGGGGGTGCTATGGCGACCGAGCGTGACGATCGGGAAGTCAACGAGTTCTACCTCCGCATGCTGGCGGCCGGCGACGGGAAGCCGGTTGCGATCGGGGCGCCTGCTGACGATCCCGTAGCGCGGGTCATCCAGCAGATCGTCGACGGAGTGCTGAGCTACGTCGACCTGGAGATGAGTGACCCTGCCGTCGCCGAGCTGATGCGTTCCGATCGGATAGCGGTCCGGACCATCCCGCCCGCGAGCATCCAGGCGTTGACGGTCTGGATCGAGCCCCGGCACGTCGTCGCGTTCAACCGTGGTCTTGGTTTGTTCTTGTACCGGCTTGCCCGCGCCTTCGCCGGAAACTACATAGTCCGTGGTCCCGGAGACCCGCCGGCGCCCCCGGAGAGCGATGCAATAAGCATTATCGCGACGCTGCTCGACTGGATGGCGTCGCCTGTGCGGGCGCCGCTTCTCCAGGATTGGGAAGTGGGGCCGCGAGAGATCAAAACGGCGGAAAACTTCACCACAGCGGCTGAGCGCTTTGTGATGTGCCACGAGTTGGCTCACATCATGTACGGGCACCTCATCGCTGACAGTTCGGCCTTCACCACGGACTCGGTTTCGCTCGCCGATCTGGACACCAGGCCGCTGAGGCAAGAGACCGAGGCGGACGTGGCGGGGGCCGTGCTCGCCATCGACTCCATGCCGCACATCGGTATAGATCCACGTGCCGCCGCTCATGGCATATATTTCTTCTTCTGGGCGTTGGATCTCGCCGAGCGAGTCGGGGCAGTGCTCACCGATGGTTCACATCTGGCGGCGGCGGAGCGTCTCGAAGTGTGCCGATTCGGGATTGGTCAGTGGTACGGTGAAGAATCTGCGACAACCTTGTTCAAACCGGTCGACGAGACAGGAGAGCTGCTGTCCCGTCTGGGAGAAGCGGCCTTCGAGCTCCAGCGCGGACGACGCTTCCTGGTCGCGTCGAGGATGGACGAGTTGTTCGCCAAGACCTCTTGGCCGGAGTGGCCGCAGCAAGAACAGATGTCCGAGTTGCGGCGCGAAGTGATGGACATGATGCTGGAAGCACCCAGCGCGGTCGTCGACGCGCTGGCCGCAAACCTGCTCAACCACGGCGACTATGCCGCATTGCTGAAATCCATGGCTTCGCCGGACGAACGCCAGTACAACGACCGGTGGCGGCGACACCAGATCGCCCACTTCCTCGCCCGGCACGCGCCGGAGCAGGTCCGAACGTGCTTGGGTGTGACGACATTCCCGTGACGATCGTTGACGGAGGCTCGCTGCTGTGGCAAAGCCGCTGAACTACACCGACGATGTGGATCCGTCGTGGGCGGGCCGGGCCATGGAGACGCTCGACGTGACGCCGGCGCCCAGCGCCGACGACCCCGTCGTACTCGAACTCAGCGGCCGATGCCCGCGATGCGACGAGAAGATGGAAGACTCGCTCTGGTTGATCACCATTCTGGGCGTCTCCGGGCTCAACCGGGAGGATGCCTTCAATGCAGCCGACGCGCTGCGGGAAGCCGGGATCCTGGCCCAGCCCTTGCTTCCTGCCGAGTTCACCGTCAGCTGCAAGTGCTCGACTCCGCACCCGGACCCGCTGGGACGCACGGACCTCAAGGGGTGCGGTGCGACTTGGAAGATGCGCTTCGAGGCTGTCGAGGACGATTCCGATGAGTGATCGCGGCGATGCGCGACCGGCCGCCGGCAAGGCCCGCCGCGGGTCGGTGATCAAGGCAGTGCCGCCGCACGACGTCGTGCCCAACACCCGGGAGCTGCAGGAGCGCGCCAAGCTTGCCGACGAGGTGGCCGCGGCGCTGGGCAGAGTGCGGTCCACGGCGCAGAACTGGCGCACCGGAATGGCCGGGCTGATCACCCTTGTGACGGCGACCTTGCTTTTCAAGGGACGAAACAGCATTTCCGACTACGTGAGCTGGGTGCGCTACTCGATCGGTGCTCTCACCGCACTGGCTCTCATCGCCGGAGTCGCCTCGCTGTGGTGGTTTCTCCTGGCTGCCTACGGCAGGCCGGAGGTGGTCAGTGCCCAGTCCGTGATCGATCAAGGCGGTGTGGCTGTCCGCGACGTCCTCCTCGCGCAGGCCGCCAGGAAGGACCTGAAGTTCGCTCAGCTTCTCGCCATTGTCAGCGCGGCGCTGCTCGCGGCGGCTCTGATCTTGTCCTGGTACGGGCCGGCCGAAACCAGCTCGCCCCCGGCGTTCGCGTCCGTGAAGGTTCGGCACCCGTCGGGCACGGAAGCGATCTGCGGCTCACTGGTCGCCCAGAACGGGACCACTACTGAACTGCGGGTGAAGGGTGAGCCGGACGCCCGTCGAATCCCGACCGCCGACCTGGTCTCGGTAGTGCTCGTATCCGCTTGCTGACCGTGACCTTCCGAGCAGACCCAGCGCAGCTGGTAGGCAAAGGTCGCCTAGAGGCCGATCCGGCCGCCTAGATCGACTCGAGCTGCAAGAAGTCGCTCGCAGGACGCGCGGGGCAACCGCCGGCCCCGGCGGCGCGGAGGTACGAGAGCGCGACGGAGGCCGAGAAGGGCGACGACGGGACACTGCGCAAAATCGGGGACTTCGGGCAGGTTCACTGATTGCGGCGTGAGCGGACGTTCTCGCGGGGGTGCGGTCCGGCGGCGGGTGTGCTCGCGAATCCTGGTGGGCGACCGTTCGGCCGGAATGTCCTCAAGGCCGGCCCGCTGCGGGGCGAAGCCGTGTTCGATGAGGTCGAAGGTTTCCTCCACGGCGGCCAGTGGCTGTGGGGTGTTGACCTGGAGGGGACATCGAGGCCGCGGCAGTGATGCCGGGGTTCCGGTTCGGTAGTCCCGGACCGCGGCCGCGCGCGGGCGGTGTCGATGGGATCGGCTGCGTCAGGTCGGCGTCGACGGTGAACATCCGGGCCTGGTCCGTGGTGAACCCGCAGACGGGTTCCCAGCCGATGCGGGAGACGCGCCGATGCGTGCGGCTCCACGGCGGAGCGTCGAACAGTTCGCCGTCGATGATCAGCGAGTACGGGGCGTCCGGGTGGGGCCCAGCAGGGTCGACACCGGCCATGACCGTGGTGAACTGGGTGCAGTCGTTGACGTTGCCGCCGGTCAGCGCGACTGACAGAGGCCGCCCGTGGCCGTCGCGGGCCAGGTGGATCTTGGTGGTGAGTCCGCCCCGGGACCGGCCGATGGCATGATCACCTGGCTCGCCAGCGGCGTGCTGATGCGCCCGCACGATGCTGGAATCGACCGACACTCCCCGGTCGAGTTCGCCGATCGCTTCGGCCGGCACCTGCGCCTGTGCCACCAGCGCGGACAGGATGCCGGTGCGCGACCAACGCCACCTCTTCGCACCAGGCACCGGAAGCAACGGCTGGATAACCCGCCACTGCTCGTCGGTCAGCTCATGCTCACGCACCACGACCGAAGATCAAAACCCGCAGCAGCTTTGAGGACAGGCCCTAGTGAGCAGCAGCGCGACGTCGCCTTCATCCGCGTCATCGGTTTCGAGGCCGAACTGGGTGCGGCTGTGCCGCCGCGGATCGGTGGCCGATGTGCGTAGTCCCAGGGCTGGCGCAGACGGTCACGCGGCCGGCGGTCCGGTCGCCGACGGCGACAACGTCCGACGGCGTCTGGCGGAGCCAGCATGCCGCCGACGAGGTCTCCGCGAGATTGTCGCCAAGGCCAACGTCGCCTGAATCGCGGCGACTGCGTTGCCGGCCGCATCGATCGTCACTTTCGTTCGCCGCTCATCAGGGCAGACGGGCGTGTTCGGCTCGGGTGGCAGCGATCCGCTCACGCGCGAGTGTGCGGGCCCGCTTGGTGTCGTCGCCGGTGAGTCGGGCGAGGATCGTTGCGAGCGGCCTGATCTGGCCCCAGCCGCCCCAGTGACCTTCGGGGATCTCGGTGGGGAATACCCAGATCCGGCCGGCGTCGCGCGGCCAGGCGCCGTTCTCCGCGTCGAGGATCGCCTCGGTGACCTCGGCGATGACTCTCGCACGCTTCTGCTCGTCGAGCTGGCCCTCGGGGACGGACGGGACGACCTTGTAACGAGGTGCGTCCGCGGGTTCTCCGCCGACGTAGATGCCGGCCGGTCGGTGCAGCCAGAGCCAGGAGACGGAACGGCTCACTGGGTCGGCGGGGTCGAATCCCTCGTTGCGGACGAGGATCTCGGTGATGCGGTTCACCAGCGCAGCCTCGGCGCCCGGCTGAAGCGCGCCGTCGGGAATGTACACGTCGAGCATAGGCATGATCGATCTCCTTGTTGAGTTTAATTCTTCAACTCAGAGGGAGGCTACAAGCGCTAAGTACAGCTTGTAAACCCAGGTGGGTACACTCGTCCCATGGAGATGCGGCGAATCGACCCAGCCAACTGCTCGGTGGCGCGCGCCCTCTCGGTGGTGGGGGAGCGCTGGTCGCTGCTGATCGTTCGTGAAGCGCTGGACGGCGCGCGCCGGTTCGGAGAGTTCCACTCCCGCCTCGGGATCGCCAGAAACCTCCTGGCGACTCGGCTCGAGACCTTGGTGGCCGCAGGAGTGATGCGCCGCGTGCCCTATCGGGAGCCCGGGGATCGGCAGCGCTTCGCCTACGAGCTCACCGAGCAAGGCCGGGCGTTGCGGCCCACGCTTGTGGCGCTCCTGGAATGGGGTGACACGTACCTCGCCGACCCGCAGGGCCCGTCGGTCATCGTCCGGCACCGGCCCGTCGACGATGCCGGCTTCTGCGACGAACCGGTCAAGGTCGTCCTCGAGTGCGCTGCGGGGCACAGCCACCTCGCCCCGGAAGACGTCTGCCGCACGCCCGGGCCGGGCGCGCGCTTCGTGGAGAGCTCCTGAGCCCCCCGGATCGTGCTCAGCAGCTCATATCGCCCGCGAGCTGATCACCGCCGCGGGTCCGCGCGGTGCTCAGCGGCACCGAGATCCCCACGTCGACCGGCGAGGTGGTCGACCTCGCGGCCGAGTAGCCGGTAGTGCCGTTCCACGCCGCGGTGGGCATCCGCTGAAACACCTGTGGCTCGGGCGGGTCAGCGGTGTCTGTAGCGCTCTCGCTGATTCGCCGGAGCGCCACCTGCTCATGGTCAACCTGGACAACCTGGACAACCTGGGACAGCGAAACATGGACTGGAAAGATTACTTCGGCGAGTCCGGCGCGGACGCCGAGGACGACGTCGTCGAGGCGTGGAGTGACTTGGCTCGGCGACAGGGTGCTCGAACGCCGCCGCACGGCCGCCGTACGCGATCACCCCGCACCGCTACTGCGGTTTCGCATAGGCTCGCATGAAGGTGCGCACACCTTCGGTCATGATGTGCCGTATCCGGCCGAGGTCGACGTTCGCGGCGTTGGGCTGGTCGTCGTAGGCCAGCAGAATGGTGAGCGCGGCCAGGTGGGCGGCCGCCATGGTGACGTCGGATGCCTCGAGTAGCCCCGCTTCGGCGAAGTGAGCGATGCGTTCGGCCAGTGCTGCTTGCGGCGCACGGGTGGAAACCTCGTCGGACGTTCCGGGGGAGTGCCACCGTTGCTGCGCGACGAGCGCGAACGCGGCGGCGTATTCGGCCGACGCGATCATCGTCGTGCCGAGTTCGACGGAGAACCCGATGAACGCTTCTTCCAGCCGGTCCCGCGTGGTGATCTCCGCGTCGTCGGCGAGGTGTGCTGCGATCGCTCGCTCCGTGAGGGCGTTCAGGGACTCCGTCGCGGCGGCCAAGATCGCGAGGAAGAGGCGGCGTTTGTCGCCGAAGTAGTCGTACACCGTGGCCTTCGAGACCTTGGCGTGCGCGGCCACGGCGTCCATGCTCACCCGGTCGACTCCCTGCCGGACGAACAATTCGCGTGCCGCGTCGAGGATCGCCCGCCGCTTCACGGCGGATCGCTCTCGCACCGGCTTGACCGGGCCGCTCTCCTGAGTCATCAGGCACACCGTACGGACACAAAACTGAACCGTCTAGTCTTGTACGACTGAACTAGACGGTTTAGTTTAGTTGGTGTCGGCCTCTCCGACCCATCCCTGGAGGAACCATGTCCCACTCCGCTTCCGCTGGCGCGTTCACCGACGTGCTCGTCATCGGCGCCGGCCCGACCGGCCTGACACTCGCGTGCGACCTCGCCCGCCGCGGCGTCGACGTCCGCGTGATCGAGCGCTTCGACCGGCCCAGCGTCGCCTCGCGCGGGAAGGGGCTGCAGCCGCGCAGTCTCGAAATCCTCGACGACCTCGGCGTGGCCGGCGAGATCCTGGCTCGCGGCGCCACGAAGCTGCCGGTCCGCATGATCGACGCCGACGGGTCTGTCGTCGATCGCGAGCCGATCGCCACACCAGTTCCCGATCCGAGCATGACCCCGTACCCGGAGCTGCTGTGGATCGCCGAGTTCGACGTCGAGGGGCCGCTGCGCGATCGCCTCGCGCTCGACGGTGTGCACGTCGAGTTCGCCACCACGGCCACCGCCCTCGAACAGCACGACGACCACGTTCTCGTCCACGTGAACAGCGCTCGGGGGCCGGCGAGCATCCGCGCCCGCTGGGTCGTCGGCGCGGACGGTGGCAAGAGCACCGTCCGGCACTGCCTGGGCCTGCCCTTCGAGGGGTTCACCATGGACGACTACTGGTACCTCGGAGATCTCCGGCTGGACGGGCTCGACCACAGCCTTCAGTACATCTTTCCCACGGCCGAGGGGATGATCGGCCTCACGCCACTGCCCACGACCGACCTCTGGCAGTGGCAGTCGACCATCAAGGCCGGCGCCGAACTCCGAGAACCCTCGCTGCCGCTGTACCAACGGCTGCTGGACGAACACCTCGGCGCCGGCCGTGTCACCCTCACCGACGCGACGTGGCTGTCCCTCTACCGCGCCAACGTCCGTCTCGTACCTCGTTACCGCGTCGGACGGGTGTTGCTGGCCGGAGATGCCGCGCACGCGCACTCACCCGCCGGCGCCCAGGGCATGAACACCGGGATCCAGGACAGCTGGAACCTCGCGTGGAAGCTCGGCGCGGTGCTCTCCGGCGCGGACGCGTCGCTGCTCGACACCTACGAGGAGGAACGCCGGCCTGTCGCTGCCGCCGTGCTGCGGCTGAGCACCACGAGGATGCGCAAGTTCGTGGCCACGGCCGCCGACGGAGCCGACGGCGTGAATAAAGGACTTGCGAGCATGGGCGGTGAGGTCACGACCGGCCTCGCCATCGGCTACCCGGCGAGTTCCCTGTCCCTCGACGGCAGGCGAGCCGAGCGCGCCCCGTATGCGGCGGGCCTTCGCGGCCCGGGATTCGCCGGCAGCACGTTCGACCTGTTCCGCGGGCCCCACTGGACGATCCTCGTGTTCAGCGATCGCGCGGACAGCACGAAGTCGTTTGCCGGCCTACCCGCCGACGTGCATGTCCATCGGATCGGCACCGGGGCGATCCACGACTCCCGGGGCGCGGCCGCGGCCCGGTTCGACACCGGGCCCGAGACGGTGGTTCTGGTGCGTCCCGACGGCTACATCGCGGCGCGAGCGCCACTCGGCGAAACTGCCCAGGTCCGTGCCCACGTCCAGCGGCTGACCGAACGCCAGTCCGTAGCCGCATAGAACAACGCGCCTGAGCCGTTGTGTTCGTATGCCGAAGCAGCCGGCCTGCGCCGACTACTTGCTGCGCCGTTTCACAGAAGCCACGCCGTCACGTCGATTGGTCATGGGCTGGGAACGGCGCGAGGCCCTGGCCGGACGCTGGCCATCCGAGCGAAGGGAGCCGGCGTTGTCGGCGATCGCTTGCCACCAGGGGCCGGCCGACGTCTTGGCGACCCGGGATTACGCCCGCCACGACGAGGTGCTGCACGGCCTGCTGGTGCGTGCGGCGGAGTCGAACAGCGCAGGCCGTCGGAGGACAGCCGCGATGTTCAGGTGGCCGTGCTCGGGCACCGCCGCCGGCTGCTGTTCCGGACGAGGTGGAGGCGATGGTGACGGCCAGACCGGGGTTGCGGATCCGGAAGAACCAGCGGTACAAGGCAGGGGAGCATCCCGAGCGCGAGCCCCCCGGGTGCCGGGACCCGGCGGTGCCGCCCCGCTCGTCCCCGTTCACTCGTCGAGTTCGCCGGGGAACGGATAGCCCGCGGCGCACGCGAGACCGCTGGTCCGCTCGCCGGCCGTTCCCACGAGCACCGTGACCGCTTCGCCCGCCAGGACCGAGCCGGCCCGGGTGGCGACCCTGGCGGCGATCGCCCTGGCGCGGGCGGTCGAGCCGACCAGCAGCGTCACCGGGTTCCCCGCGCCCAGCAACGCGCTGAGGAATTCCACCTGGCGGGTCTCGAGGTCTCCCGAATCCGTTTCGGCCAGGTAGATGCTGCTCGCGCCGTGCGCATGCAGTCCCCGCGACAGCTTCCCCACCGTGCCGGTGGGACCGACCGCCACCGCCGAGGGTTCCCCCAGCCCGCGGGCGACGGTCAGCAGCTCGAACGTGCTCGGCCGGATCTTCCCGTCGAGATGGTCGACGAGCACCAGAACCTCAGCCATGGCGTTGTCCTCCAGGGTTTTCACGCGGGTCAGACCGCCAGGGGGTCGAGGTCGCCGTCGAGCACGGCCAGCGCTTCGGCGAGGTAGTAGTCGCCCCAGACCAGCTCGTTCGCCGTGGCCAGGCCGAGCAGCTTGTCGTAGCAGCCGGTGGTGAGCACGGCGATGTCCCCGGGAAGGTCCGGTACGGGCCGGAGGTGACCGGTGACCAGCGCGTCGACGGTGCGCCGCGCCAGCTCGCGGTACTTCCCGCCGTCCGGCAGCAGGGCGGCGAGCTTGAGCAGCGCGGCCGCCGCGATGGCGGTCGCCGAGGTGTCCTTGAGCGTGCGCGGGACGGCGGGGTCGTCGAAGTCCCAGAAGGTGACAAGGTCCTCCGGCACGTGCGCCGCCCACCAGTCGGCGACGGTCACGGCGGTGTCGAGGAACTCGGGGTGTCCCGGCAACCAGTGTGCCGACATCGTGAAAGCGAGCATCGCCCACGCCTGGGCGCGCGCCCAGGTGCTCGACGGCGAGTGTCCCTTGTGGCTGTACCGCCGTACGAGCTCCCCGGTCACCGGGTCGACCGTGCCGGACTGGCACACCGAACCGTCCGCCCGCACGCAGATCTCGATGTGCCGCCGGGCGTGGGAGACGGCGGCCTCGCGCATCCGGTGGTCACCGGTGCGCTCCGCGACCGCGGCGAGCAGCGCCGACACGGCGCCCACCGCGTCGATGCTGGTCTCCGTGTCCCCGACGCTGTGCGCCTCCTCGGCCGCCGTCCCCAGGGGCATGATCCCGGCGACGGGGTCGAACGAACCGGCCAGCCCGCGCGCCCCGCGCTCGGCGCGTTCCCACGCGGCCGCGTCGCCGAGCAGGTGACCGCCGAGCGCGGCGCCGTAGTGGAAGAGGAACCCGCGGAAGATGGTCGGCGAGTTCTCGCGCCCGTCCAGGCGGGCCGAGTACTCGCGGGCGGCTTCCCGATGGCGGCCGCCGCGGCCGGCCGCCAGCCAGAGCTGTCCGACGAAGTGCCCGCCGGTCCAGTCCCCGTCGGGTGTGGTCGTCCACTCCCCGGTGTGCACGTCCGCGTAGTGCGGCAGCCCGGGCAGGTTCGCCGCCACCGTCTGGTCCACCCGGGCGAGCATGCATTTGCGGGCGGTCGCGATGGTCGCGGGGTCGGGGTGCGGTCCGGCGGTCATCGGTGGATCTCCTCCTGCACGACGTGGTCGGCGCGGACGGCGCCCTGCCTGGCGAACTCCGCGATCTGCTCCGGCGGGTAGCCGAGTTCGGCGAGGACTTCGGCGGTGTGCTCCCCCACCCGCGGGACCGCCCGGCGGACCTCCGCGGGGCTCCGGGACAGCCGCACGGGGTAGCCGACGACGCGTGCCGGGTCCTGGCCCGGGACGTCCACCTCGACGAGCAGTTCGTTGGCGGCGAGCTGCGGGTGCCGCAGCACCTCGGCGAGCGTGAGCTGCGGCGCGCAGAGCAGGTCGACCCGCTCGAAGCGGCGGAGTGCCTCCTCGGTGCTCAGCCGGGCGACGACCGGGGCGACGACCTCGTTGACGAGATCCCTGTTCCTCGCCTGCAGTTCGCTCGTCGCCAGTTCGGGGCGCAGGCTCAGGTCCGGTACCTCCAGGGCGTCGCAGATCAGCCGGACTGCGTTGTCCCGGAACAGTCCGAGGACGGTGACCACGCCGTCCGCCGTGGCGAAGGTGCCGCCGTACCACTGCGTGACCCAGTTCAGCGGGTGCGCGTACATGCTGTGCGCCGCCGCCTCCAGCATCTGCATGGCCACGGCCGTGTCGAGCAGGTTGACGCGCACCTCCTGCCCGCGCCCGGTGCGCTCCCGCTCGAGCAGGGCGGCGAGGACGCCCTGCACCAGTCCCATGCCCGAGGCGTAATCCACCTGGGCGGTGGGGTTCAGGTACGACGTCAGCCCCGGGTCGCCCACCGCCGTGGCGAGCCCGCTGACGGTCTGGGCGAGCATGTCCTGCCCGGGCTTGTGCGCCCAGGGCCCGGTGACGCCGAAGCCGGAGGCGCTGGCGTACACCAGCCGCGGGTACTGCGCCGAGATGTCCTCATAGGACAGTCCCAGCCTGCGGATGGCGTGCGGCCGGTAGTTGTGCACCAGCACGTCCGCCTCGGCGAGGAGCCGGTGCAGGATTTCCATCCCCCCGGCCGTTTTCAGGTCGAGGGCGACGCTGCGCTTGTTCCGGTTCAACGCCACGAAGTACGACGACATCCGGCCGGTTCCGACCGCTTCCCGGTCGAGGACGCGCATCGCGTCGCCCCGCTCGCCCCGTTCGACCTTCACCACGTCCGCGCCGAGATCACCCAGCGTCTGACCGGCGAGCGGTCCCTGCATGATCTCGCAGAGCTCCACCACCCGGACGCCGTCCAGCGCGCGGCTCATGCCGCACCTGCCGCGGCGTAGGCCGCCTTGGCGATGAGGGTCCGCTGGATCTGGTTGGTGCCCTCGTAGATCTGGGTGATCTTCGCGTCGCGCATCATGCGTTCGACCGGGTAGTCGCGGATGTAACCGTATCCGCCGAAGAGCTGCACGGCGTCGGTGGTGACGGACATGGCGTTGTCGCTGCACAGCAACTTCGCCATCGCGGCCCTGGCGCGGGCATCCGGGTGGCCGGCCTCGATCAGCGCGACGGCCTCGTACAGCAGGGCGCGGGCGGACGCGAGCCGCACGGCCATGTCGGCGACCATTCCGCGCACCATCTGGAAGCGCGCGACGGGCTGGCCGAACTGCGAGCGCTCGGAGGTGTAGGCGAGCGCCGCGTCGAACGCCCCTTGTGCGACGCCGAGCGCCTGCGCCGCGATCAGCGCCCGGCTGCCGTTCAGCTCGCCCATGATGTAGCGGTACCCCTGGGCGGGATCGCCCACGACCCGCACGTCCGGCACGAAGCAGTCGTCGAGCACGACGTCGGCGGTCGGGCTGCCGCGCAGGCCCATCTTGCGTTCGTGCGGTCCGAAGGACAGCCCCGGATCGTCGCGGTGCACGATGAACACGCCGTGGCTCGACTCGCCGGTACGAGCCAGGACCGCGAACCACGCGCCCCAGGGCGCGTTGCTGATGAAACGCTTGAGACCGTTGAGGCGCCAGCCTCCGTCGACCTTGGTGGCGGTGGTGGTCAAGCCCGCGACGTCGGAGCCCGCGGTCGGCTCGGTGAGGCACCAGCCCGCACCGGCCTGCCCGCTCGCCACCTGCGGGACGACGAGCTCCTGCAGCTCCTCCGAGCCGTGGGACAGGATCGTGGAGGTTCCCGCCCAGTTCACCAGCAGCACGTGCGAGGTGGTCATGCACGCCGCGGCGATCTCCTCGACGGCGATGACCTGCGACAGCAGGTCGGCGCCGGAACCGCCGAGGCGCTCGGGGTGGGCGAGCCCGGCCAGGTCGGCCTCGACGATCGCCTGCCACGCCTCCTCCGGGAAGCGTTCCTGCTCGTCCACGTCCGCGGCGTGCGGTGCGATCCGCTCGGTGGCGATCTTGCGCACGGTCGCCCGGAAGTCGGCGTGGACGTCGGTCTCGATGGTGCTCATGCCTCAGGAATTCCTTTCTGTGCGGGAGCCAGGGTGGGGCCGGGTGATCGGCGGCCAGCTCAGGTCGCCCGCGGCGGCGTCGTGCGGTGCCACGACGCGCGCGGCCTCGTCCGGGGTGAGCCCGAAGCGCCCGAGCACCGCGACGGTCTCTTCGGGATCCGGTGTGCCGCCGGGGGCGGCGGGGGTGCGGGAAAGCCTCGGCACGGCCGGAACCCGGTCCAGCGCGAAGTCCGGATGACGAGCGGTCACGTGGGGATGCGCCGCCAGCTCGTCGGGTTCGAGCACGGGCGTGACGCACGCGTCGCTTTCGGCGAAGTGTGCCGCCCAGCTGTCGCGGTCCTTGCCGCGGAAGACCTCCGCCAACGTGCGGGTGAGCTCGGGGAACGCGGCGGGATCGAGGTGGTCGGGCACGTCGGAACCGTTCCCGAGCCCGAGTTCGGTCCACAGCGCCGCGAAGAACCGCGGTTCCAGCGCCCCGACCGCGACGTACCGGCCGTCGGCGCATTCGTAGGTGCGGTAGGCGGGCATGGTGCCGGTGAGCGCGCCGGTTCCGCGCGCGGGCAGGGTCGGCGTACCCCAGTCCGCGAAGGGCATCGCCATCATGGACAGCACGCCGTCGACCATCGCGGCGTCGACGTGCTGACCGGCGCCCGAGCGTTCCCGCTCGTGCAGTGCGGCGAGGATGCCGAACGCGGCGAGGAGACCGCCTCCGCCGAAATCGGCCAGGAGGTTCAGCGGCGGGGTCGGCGGGGCGTCGGCGGCGCCGAACGTGCCCAGTGCCCCCGCGACGGCCAGGTAGTTGATGTCGTGCCCCGCGCGCTGCGCGAGCGGGCCGTCCTGCCCGTAACCGGTCAGGCTGCACGAGACGAGTCGCGGGTTGATCCGGCTCAGCCGGTCGTGATCGGCGCCGAGCCGGGCGGCGACGCCGGGCCGGAAACTCTCGATGAGGACGTCGGTGTGCTCGACCATGCGGTCCAGCACGGCGCGCCCTTCCGGGGTCTTCAGGTCGAGCTCGATGGCGTGCTTGCCGCGGCGCAGGACCGGGATGGGGGCGCCGGTCCGGCCGCCGCCGACCATCACCACCTCCGCGCCGAGGTCGGCGAGCAGCATGCTGCAGTAGGGCCCGGGGGCGAGCCGGCTCAGATCGAGGACCCGGATGCCCGTCAGGGCCCGTTGGTTCCGCGTCATGGCGTGTACTCCAGCTTCGGGTGGGTGGCGGGACTGCGGTCAGTGGTGGCGCCTGGCCGGAGCGCGACGGCGCTGAGCAGGCTCAGCACGCCCAGCACGCCCAGCAGGACACCGACGGCGAACACGCCGTGCGCGGCGGCCAGTGCGGCCGCGACCAGCGGTGCGATGGCGCCGCCGAGAATTCCCCCGAGGTTGTAGGCGATTCCCGCGCCGGTGTACCGGTACGCGGTCCGGAACAGCTCCGGCAGGTAGGCACCGACCGGGCCGTAGGCGATGCCGTAGGTCTCGGTGACGGACAGCCGCACATAGAGTCCGATGAGGACCAGGACGGCGCTCGCCAGGAAGGGAATCCGCCAGCCGTAGGAGAGGAAGGCGGGGCTGCCCTCGCCGACGGCCAGATCGACGACGAGGAACGTTCCGCTGGCGAGTGCGAAGCCCAGCGCCGGCCCGAGTTGTGGGAAGACGGCGTACAGCCCGCGCTTCCCGGGCGGGGCGTTCTCGGCGGCGAGCAAGGTGGCACCCGCCCACTCCCCGCCGACGGCGAAGCCCTGCAGGAAGCGCAGCACCGTCAGCAGGATCGGCCCGGCCGCGCCGGCGACGCTCGCCGGCGGCAGCAGCCCGATGACCACGGTCGCCACGCCCATCAGCACCAAGGTCGCGACCAGTGTGTTCTTGCGGCCGAGGCGATCCCCGAAGTGACCACACACCACGGCGCCGACCGGGCGCGCCACGAACGCGACGCCCAGCGTCGCCAGCGACGCGACCGATCCGGCCGCCGCGCCGAGCGCGGGGAAGAACACCTTCGGGAAGACCAGCGCCGCGGCGGTCCCGTAGAGGAAGAAGTCGTAGAACTCGATGGTCGTACCGGCACAGCTCGCCACGGCCACGCGGCCCAGCGCCGTCCCCGTTCGTTCGTCGGTCACTCGGCTCATCTCCTTTGATGAGGTGGGTGTCGCCGTTTCCCGGCCTGGTTGTGCGCGAGAACAAACCGCGCGTAGATGATCGCTCGAGCACTGGATCCCGTTCGAGGAGAACCTCGGCCTCCGGGCGTTGTAGCTGCTACTTTAGACAGAACCAACAGGTCAGATCCATGTTTCGCACGATGACGGTCGGGCGCGCTCGTTGTGCCGTGGCACAACGAGGGGCCTCCGGTCGGAAAGGAGGCCTGGTGAGCGAGTCCACTCGCGAAACCCGCGTGCGGGGTATGGCCGGCGCCTTCGGCGACCTCGCGCGGCTCCTCCGCGAGAACGCGGACAGGCTGGCGGACGAGATCGTCACCGAGATCGTGGCGAAGGTGCCGACCTACGCGGCCGTCACCCCGGCCTCACTGCGCAGGTCGCTGGGGCAGCACATCGAAACCGCGTCCCGTTCGCTGACCGTCGGGAAGGCTCCCGAGCGGGTGCCGGACGTGTCCGTGGCCGCCGAGCGGGCCCGGTCCGGCATTCCGATCGAACACGTCCTGCTCGCCATCCGGTTGTCTTTCCAGGCGCTGCGGGAATTCGTGATCGGCGCGGCGACTGAGCTGGGCATCGAACCCGGCGTCCAGCTCGAGGGCGTCCGCATCCTGTGGGAGGTCAACGACCTCATCAGCCGCGAGTACGCGGTGGCGCACCGCGACGAGGACCTCGACATGGCGCGCACCGCCGAGACGCGTCGTGTCGAGTTCGTGCGCCGCCTGCTCCGGGACGGCGTGAACACACCCGACATGGGACTGCACGCGGCTTCGTTCGGGCTGGCCGCCACGGCGCGCTACCGCGCCTTCCGGGCGCGGCCCGCGGTCGGGGAAACGGCGGGACAGCTGCTGCAACAACTCCTGAGCTGGGGGAACGCACACCGCCTCGCGCCGTTCGGCGCGGTCGTGGAAGGCGACGCGGTCGGCATCCTCACCGGCGAGGACCTGCCCGGTGCGGGACCGACGGCCGGAATCGGCCCGGCCGTCGAGCTGAGCCAGATCCACGAGTCCTACCGCGTAGCGGGACAGATGAACCAGGTCGGCCTCGAATTCGGCCGCACCGGACCGCAGACTCTGGAAAACCTCACGCTGCACGTCGCGGTGGCCTCCGAGCACAGCGTCGGCGACCACCTCGTCGAACGCATCCTCGCCCCCCTGCTCGCGCAGGGCGGGTTCGGGCGGGAGCTCCTTTCCTCCCTCGACGCCTTCCTCGCCACCGGCATGAACACCGCGGCGGCGGCCGAGGGGCTCGTCATACACCCCAACACCTTGCGGTACCGGATCAACCAGGTGAAGCAGCTTTCCGGGCTGAGCCTGGAATCCGCGCAGGAGATCAGCGAGGTGTGGTGGGCGCTGCGCCGTCACGAATGGAAGGCGCGCACCAAAGTGGACACCCCCACTGCCGGCGATTCCGGCAACCCCTGACCCGGGGTTCGGTCCGGGCTTGCGCTCCCGGCGCTGACCGGGACGAGATCCGGTACGGACAGTGTGATTCCACCCACGGCGACCTCCGGCTCTCCTCCGGCATGCCGCCGGTTCCGCAGGCGTCGACCGGCTTCAAGCTTTGAGCACGACGTGGGACAGCGCCGGAACTAGCTCTGTCCAAGCATCTCGACGAATCGAATGGAACGGCATGTTCGTGTTCTGGCACTGGAAACAGACGGTGCCGGTGCGCATCCGGCCGCCCACCCGCGGAGGTGCTGCACCCGGCGGCGATCCGAGACGTGGTGCTGACCGCGGAAGCCGCGGGATTCACCCTCGTCACCTTCGCCGGCTCGCCGCTGCGCCCGGGCCGCCCGGCGAGGTCGCCGGACGGCTGAAAGCCGGTGGCCGCGCCGCGGAACTCTCTGGGACGGAGCCCGGTGATGATGCCGACCCAAGCTCAGCGGTCTTGACGCTGGTATCCCCGGACCGCAACCTCATGCTGATCGACCTGCGGGAAGCCGAGTCGAGGCGTCGTCCTTGCGATGGCCCGGGATCTTGCGGCGGCACCGTGGCCGGCTCGCACGCAGATCACGCTCGTCGGCACCGCAGGATGTCGGCCGGACGCCACCCGGAGCGAGCCGCACCCGGACCGGCCGCAGCGCGGTCTCGCCGAGCGAGATTGCGTGGTTTCGGACCTAAAGCAAGCCATGGAGCCGATGCGGCGAGGAAGCTGGCCGGAGCCATCCCGCGCAAGCTCTGCACCCAACCTCGGGCTCGCAGGAGGCCACAAAGGACAGAGAGAAAGCGGACGACATGATTCCAGATACCACAAACCCCAGGTCGATGGAGATCGAACCTGGGGTGTGAGGGGTGCGCCATCAGGGACTCGAACCCCGAACCCGCTGGTTAAGAGCCAGCTGCTCTGCCAATTGAGCTAATGGCGCCGGTGTCTGCCGGAGGTTTCCCTCGGCGACGTGGAAAACATTAGCACCCCCTGTGGAGGCCCTTTCGCGGGGGGTCCCTTAACCGGGTTCCGGTGTTGCCGTCCCCCGGTCGGGGCTGGTCGGGCACACTGGAGCCGGACATCGACGGCGAAACAGGCAGGTGGGCATGAGGGGTTCGACCGGTGTGGGGGCGCGGCTGCTGGTGGCCGTCGGCGTGATCGGGCTCACTTTGGCCGGGTGCAGTAGCAGCCCATCGAGTGAACCGGTCGCGACGTCGTCGAGCGCGCCGCAGCCCGTCGCGAAGGCTGCCGTCCTCACGCTCACGCCCGGCAAGGACGCCAAGGACGTCGCGCCCGGGGAACCCGTGAGCGTCGGTGTTGCCGACGGGAAGGTCGGGGACGTCAAGCTGACCGGGGCCGATGGCAAGGTCGTCGCCGGGAAGGTGCGGGCCGGCGGCTCCGGGTGGGACTCCGCCGAGCCGCTCGGCTACGGCAAGACCTACACCCTCACGGCCACCGCGACCGGCTCCGACGGCAAGCCCGTGACGCAGACCTCGTCCTTCACGACCGTCAAGCCCGCCCGGCAGCTCAGCGTCTCGGTGAACCTCGACGAAGGTGAGACCGTCGGCGTCGGCATGCCGCTGATCTTCACCTTCAGCGGGAACGTCACCGACAAGGCCGCCGCCGAGAAGGCGCTCAAGGTCACCGCCGAGCCGGCCACCGAGGGCGCCTTCCGGTGGTTCGGCGACAAGCAGGTCGTCTGGCGGCCGAAGGACTACTGGAAGAGCGGCACCAAGCTGAAGGTCGACGCCGCCGTCTACGGCAAGCCGCTCGGCAAGGGCAGCTACGGCCGTGAGGACAAGACGATCACCGCCGCGGTCGGCGACAAGCTCGTCGCGGTCGCCGACGGCCAGACCCACCAGATGACCGTCTCGATCAACGACAAGGAAGTCAAGACCATGCCGACCTCCATGGGCAAGCCGGGGCACAACACGCCCGCCGGCACCTACACCGTGATGAGCGAGCACACCGGCTACACCATGGACTCCGGCACCTATGGCGTCCCCGAAGACGCTCCCGGCGGCTACCGCACCTTCGTCCAGTACGCCGTGCGCCTGTCCTACAGCGGCATCTTCTACCACTCCGCGCCGTGGTCGGTGCGGCAGCAGGGGCACAGCAACGTCAGCCACGGCTGCCTCAACCTGTCCACCGAAAACACGAAGTGGCTGATGGACACGTCCAAGAAGGGCGACGTCGTCACGGTCCGGAACAGCGGCGGCCCGAAGCTCGAACCCACCGACGGCTGGAGCTACTGGCAGCTGTCCTGGGACGACTGGCGCGCCGCCGGCAACTAGCGGTCGTCGTAGGCCGCGCGGGCGGCGTCGATCAGCGGCAGGTGCGCGATGCTCCACTCGAGCAGCGGCGCGGTCGCTTCCCGCAGCGTCCGGCCCATCGGCGTCAGTTCGTACTCGACGTGCGGTGGCATGACGTTGCGGACCCTCCGCGTCACGATCCCGTCCCGCTCCAGGTCGCGCAGGGTGACGGTGAGCATGCGCTGGCTGATGCCCTCGACGGACCGCTTGAGCTCGGTGAACCGCCGCGGCCCGTCCTTGAGCATGCGCACGACCAGCAGCGCCCACTTGTCCCCGACGATCGCGAGGACTTCGCGGGCCTTGCACGGGTCCGCCATGGTTACCTCCTGAGAACCGGGGCACGGAAAAGTGCCTTATTGCCCGGTCCGCGCCGAGTGGATCACGATGGTTCCGGTTACTGAATGGTACCGAGGCACTGACCGGAACTGAGGTGGGCATGGCGACTTTCTTGCTGGTACACGGCGCTTGGCACAGCGGACGGGCCTGGGATCGGGTGGTCCCGCTGCTGGAGTCGGCGGGACATCGGGTGCTCGCACCGTCGTTGACCGGCTACGGCGACAAGGCGCACCTGCTGAGCCCCGAGGTCGGGCTCGACACGCACGTCGACGACGTCGCCGGCCTGATCGAAGACGAGCGTCTCGACGACGTCGTGCTCGTCGGCCACAGCTACGCCGGGCTGGTCATCTCGTCGGTGGCGAACCAGGTGCCGGAGCGGATCGCGCACCTGGTCTACCTCGACGCGATGGTCCCCGAGGACGGCGAAACCGCCGTGGACGTCCTGCCCGTCACCAAGCAGCTGATCGACGCGGCCGTCGACGGCTGGCGGGTGCCGCCGCTGCCGGAGCAGCCGCCGCCGCTGGGCCTGTTCGGGGTCACCGATCCCGACGACGTCGCCTGGCTGCGCTCGATGCTGTCCGACCAGCCGGTGCGCTGCCTCCAGCAGCCCGTCCGGCTGGACAACCCGGCCGTGCACGCGATCCCGCGCACGCACATCCACTGCGTCGGCGGGCGGCCGGAGGGGATCACGCGACGTCCCGCGCCGCCGGGCGCGCGCGTGCAGGAGCTGCCGACCGGGCACGACTGCATGATCACCATGCCCGCCGAGCTGGCCGGCCTCCTGCTGGAGACGGCCTAGCCGTCCTGGGCCGAGGTGCGGACGAGTTCCCGCGCCTCGGCCTCGGTCGACACCGACGGGCCCGAGCCCCACAGCGGCTGGTTCGCCGTCTCGCGGCTGAAGAACACCGCGACCGCGCCGATCGCGCCGGCCGCCATCAGGTACCAGGCCGGCCAGAAGTCGTGGCCGGTGGCCGAGATCAGCGACTGCATCACCAGCGGTGTCGTGCCGCCGAAGAGCGACACGGAGATGTTGAACGCGATGGACAGCGCGCCGTAGCGGATGGCGGTCGGGAACAACGCCGGCAGCGCCGAGGGCATCGACACCTCGAAGCAGAGCAGCAGCAGGCCGAGCCCCATCAGGCCGAGGAACGTCACGACGAGGCCGCCGTCGTGCACGAGCAGCATGAGCGGCCAGGACAGCAGGACGTAGCCGAGGCAGCCCGCCATCATCACGGGCTTGCGGCCGACGTGGTCGGTGATCCGGCCGCCGACCATGATGAGCAACATCATCACGACCATGACGACGATGATCAGCAGCAGGCCGTGGGTGGCGTCGAGGTGCAGCTGCTCGGACAGGTACGTCGGCATGTACGACAGCAGCATGTAGTCGGTGACGTTGAACACGAGCACGAGACCGACGCAGATGAGCAGCGCGGGCCAGTACTCGGTGAACATCTTCCAGAACGGCTCGCCGGAGCGGCCGCGCTTCTCGGCTTCCTCCGCGTGCTTCTGGAACGCCGGGGTCTCCTCCAGCTTCAGCCGCAGGTAGAGGCCGATGACGCCGAGCGGGCCGGCGACGAGGAACGGGATCCGCCAGCCCCAGTCGAGCAGCGTCTCGTGCGGGACCCAGGCCTTCATCCCGGTCACGACGGACGCGCCGAGCACATACCCGGACAGCGTGCCGAATTCGAGCCAGGAGCCCATGAATCCGCGTCGCTTGTCGGGGGAGTACTCGGCGATGAAGGTGGTCGCGCCGCCGTACTCGCCGCCGGTGGAGAAGCCCTGCACCATCCGCGCGAGGACGAGCAGGACGGGCGACCAGACGCCGATCGTCGTGTAGGACGGGATCAGGCCGATGCAGAGCGTCCCGATGGCCATCATGATCATGGTGACGGCCAGCACCTTCTGCCGTCCGATGCGGTCGCCGAGCGGTCCGAAGACGAGCCCGCCGAGCGGCCGCATGAGGAAGGCGGCGGTGAAGGCGCCGAACGTCCCGATCAGCCGGATGCCGGGCGAGACGCTGGCGGGGAAGAAGACCTCGGAGATGGTGTCGGCGATGTAGGCGTAGACGCCGAAGTCGAACCACTCCATGGCGTTGCCGAGCGCGGCGGCCCCGACGGCCCGCTTGAGCAGCGACCGGTCGACGACGGTGATGTCCTCGAACCGCAGTTTCTTCTTCCGGCCCCTGACTTTCGGTGCTGAACGTTCCACGACAGACACGGTGCACCGCCGTTCGGCCGTTCGCACGCTGAGCCATCCGGCCGTGAGGGTTGCCACGAAGGCCGTAGTGCCGGGAACGCGAAAAACCCCAGCCTGGCTGCGGGCCGTGAGGCCCGACCAAACTGGGGTGATGGGGTGAGCGACGGGTTTCGAACCCGCGACCTCCTGGACCACAACCAGGTGCTCTACCAGCTGAGCTACGCCCACCATCGCCGAGGGAACCGCGTGCGATCACCTCGATGGCAGTAATCGTAGCGGGTGCCCTCGGGCAGGTTGCAGGGGGTTACCTCTGGTGCCGTTCCTGCACTTCAGCGGCCGCGGCCTTGGCTTCGTCGCTGGTCGGGCCGGGCTGCTGGACGAAGGCCGTGCGCCGGTAGTAGTCGAGTTCGCCGATCGACTCCCTGATGTCGGCGAGCGCGCGGTGCGCGAGGCCCTTCTCCGGCTTGGCGTAGTAGATCCGCGGGTACCAGCGGCGGACGAGTTCCTTGACGGAGGAGACGTCGACCATCCGGTAGTGCAGGTGGGCGTCGAGGGCCGGCATGTCACGGGCGATGAAGCCGCGGTCGGTGCCGATCGAGTTGCCGGCCAGCGGCGCGGTGCCCGGCTCGGGGACGTGCTCGCGGATGTACTCGAGGACGCGGCGTTCGGCTTCTTCGAGCGTGACGGTGGAGCGGCGGACCTCTTCGGTGAGGCCGGAGTGGGCGTGCATCTCGCGGACGACTTCGGGCATGCCGCCGAGCTTTTCCTCGTCGGCGTGGATGACGATGTCGACTCCTTCGCCGAGCACGGTGAGCTCCGCGTCGGTCACGAGGGCGGCGATTTCGATCAACGCGTCCTTGCCGAGGTCGAGCCCCGTCATCTCGCAGTCGATCCAGACTAGGCGGTCGGTCACCCGGTGACCCTAACCCGACACGGGGATACGAGTGGCGTTACCTGCGCGTACGGCGCGTTACGCTCGCCAGGCCGCAACCAGGTGTGGTGCAGGACACAGGATCGGGGAGCTGCGAGTGACCGAGCAGGGGTCGCCGGCGAGCGAGATCGCCGCCGGTTATGCGAGTGAGGGTGCCGCGCTGGAACTGGGCGCGGTGGTGATCGACGGGCAGGTGGACGCCGCCGCGGCGGTGCGCCTGCCGCTGGCGACGCTGAACCGGCACGGCTTGGTGGCGGGCGCGACCGGGACGGGCAAGACGAAGACGTTGCAGCTGGTCTCGGAGCAGCTGTCGGCCGCCGGCGTCCCGGTGGTGCTCGCGGACGTGAAGGGCGACCTGTCCGGGCTGGCGGCGGCGGGCGAGGCGAACGACAAGGTCGCGAAGCGGGCGCAGGAGCTGGGCGACGACTGGACGGGGACGGCGTTCCCGGTGCAGTTCCTGTCCCTGGGCACCGGCGGGAAGGGCTCGCCGATCCGCGCGACGATCACCAGCTTCGGGCCGGTGCTGCTGTCGAAGGTGCTGGGCCTGAACGAGACGCAGGAGTCGACGCTCGGCCTGATCTTCCACTGGGCCGACCAGCGCGGCCTGGCGCTGCTGGACACCAAGGACCTCCGGTCGGTCATCACGCACCTGACCAGCGACGAGGGCAAGCAGGACCTCAAGGGCATCGGCGGTGTCTCGGCCGCGACGGCCGGGGTGATCCTGCGTGCGCTGTCCAATCTGGAGGCTCAGGGCGGCGAGGACTTCTTCGGCGAACCCGAGCTGGACGTGCACGACCTCATGCGCCAGTCCGACGGCAAAGGTGTCGTGACGCTGCTGGAGCTGGACAACCTGCAGTCGAAGCCGGCGTTGTTCTCGACGTTCCTCATGTGGCTGCTGGCCGAACTGTTCGAGGAGCTGCCGGAGGAAGGCGATCTCGACAAGCCGAAGCTGGTGTTCTTCTTCGACGAGGCGCACCTGCTGTTCAACGACGCGTCGAAGGCGTTCCTCGAGCGCATCGAGCAGACCGTGAAGCTGATCCGGTCGAAGGGCGTCGGCGTGTTCTTCTGCACCCAGCTGCCCACGGACATCCCGAACAACGTGCTTTCCCAGCTCGGCGCCCGGATCCAGCACGCGTTGCGCGCGTTCACGCCCGACGACCAGGCGGCGCTCGCCAAGACGGTCAAGACCTACCCGAAGACGAAGTTCTACGAGCTCGACACGGCGTTGACGTCGCTGGGCATCGGCGAAGCGATCGTCACGGTGCTTTCCGAGCGGGGCGCGCCGACGCCGGTGGCGTGGACGAGGTTGCGTGCACCGCGCTCGAAGATGGGCTCGATCGGCGCGGAGGCCGTCGCGGCCGCGGTCGCTTCGTCGGACCTGCACGCGAAGTACTCCGAGACGATCGACCGCGAGTCGGCCTACGAGAAGCTGGCCGCGAAGGTGGCCCAGGCACCCGCCCCTGACGCTCCGGCGGCACCGGCTCCTTCTCCGGCCCCAGCGCCGGAGAAGGACGAGCCCGGGTTCATCGAGTCGGCGATGAAGAACCCGGCGGTCAAGTCGTTCATGCGGTCCGCCGCGAGCGCCCTGGGCCGCGAGATCACCCGCGGGCTGTTCGGCAACCGGAGGCGGTGAGAAAACCTGACGCAACCTGTCAGGTATGGCTGCGATGCTGGTGGCCACATCGAAGAAGGGAACACCATGACCAGCACCGCCACCGCGTCGTTCACCGTCGACCAGTGGGAGCCGCAGGCGACCGACGAGTTCGCCGGCAACGAGCTCGGCCGGGTGGCGATCGCCAAGACCTTCACCGGGGCGGTCGAGGGAACCAGCAAGGTCGAGCTCCTGACCGTGAACAACGCGACTTCGCGCGCGTACGTCGGTTTCGAGCGGCTCGAAGTCTCGGTCGACGGCCGCAAGGGCAGCTTCGTCCTGCACCACACGGCCGACGAGGAGTCCGGCATGACCGTGCAGATCCTCACCGGCTCCGGGGCGGGCGAGCTGGCCGGGATCGCCGGGACGGCGGAGATCGAGATCGACGGCGACGACCACCGCCTGACCCTCACCTACACGCTCTGACCAGCACGAAGGCCGTTTCGAGAGCCCCCGATCGACTCTCGAAACGGCCTTCGCCCATCCCCGCTCCCCGAAAGCGGGTGGACGGGCCGCCCCGACCACGGCCCGTCCGCGTCCTCAGTTGTTCACGATCTGGTCGACGATCTTCTTGGCGTCGTTGATCGGGATGGCGAAGCCGATGCCGACGCTGCCGGCCGAGCCGTTCGCCGACGCCGTCGGGCTGTAGAGCGCCGAGTTGATGCCGATCACGTTGCCCTGGCTGTCGACCAGCGCGCCGCCGGAGTTGCCCTGGTTGATCGCGGCGTCGGTCTGGATCGCGGTGTAGCTGGGCGAGTCCGCGGACCGGTTCGAGGTGCGGCTGAACGGCGACTGCTGCTGGCCCTCGCCGATGTCGGACAGGTTCCGGTTGAGCGCGCTGACGATGCCGGTGGTGACGGTGTTCTGCAGCCCGCCCGGCGAGCCGATCGCGATGACCTGCTGGCCGACGACCAGCTTGCTCGAATCGCCCAGCGTCGCCGCGCTGAGGCCGCCGGCGTTCTGGGCCTGCACGACCGCGATGTCCGCCTTGGTGTCGGCGCCGACCACGCTCGCCTGGTACTTCTTGCCATCCGACGTCGTGACGACGACGTTCCGGGCGCCGTCGACCACGTGGGCGTTGGTCAGGATCCGGCCGTCGGAGGTGAGGATGACGCCGGAGCCGATGGCCTCGCCCTGGGCGGTGGTGACGTTGATCTGGACGACGCTCGGCGTCACCTTCGCCGCGACGGCGCTCACGTCGTTGGCAGCGGTCGAGTCGGAGACCGGCTGCCCGCTCGCGGCCGGCGTGCTCACCGACGTCGTGGTGCCGTCGGCCGAGGTCGTGGTGAGCCCGACGACCGCGGCGCCGCCGGCGCCGCCGACCAGCGCGGCGCCGAGGGCGGTGGCGCTGACCATCATCGCGACGCGGCCGCCCTTGCGCGGCTTGGTCTTCAGGGCCGTGGGTGCCTGCTGCTGCGGCGGCTGCGGGGTGAAGAGAGGGTTCGGCGCCGCCTGCTGCTGGTAGGCGTATTGCGCGTACGGCCCGTACTGCTGGGTGCTCTGGTGCGGCTGGTGCCCACCGGGTGAGGCGGGGCCGGGCCGGCTCTCGTTCTCGGTCATGGACCCAGGTTCGCGCCCGTGCTTGTGAGCAGCCTGTGGAAACACCTCAGCCTTTGCTGAGAAGAATCAGCTGAGAAAACTCAGCTGACACTCAGGCTTCAGGCGAAGAACGACGGGACGTCCAAGGCTCCTCCCGCCGCTTCGAACTCGTCGTGCACCGCCTTCCGCAGCTCGGCGTCCGCGAGGTAGTCGGCGGCGGTGAGGGCCAGGCCCAGCGCGCCGTCACGGACCGCGGTGTCCCCGGTGGACGATCCGGCCGCGGCCGCGAACTCCTTGGTGTGCAACGCGACCGTGGGACCGGAGACGGCGAGCATCGGGTGCAGCGCCGGCATCCGGTAGGAGAGGTTGCCGAGGTCGGTGGAGCCGGTGAGCGATTCGGGGACGATGCCCGGCGGCAGCGGCTTGCGGCCGGTGAGCGCCTGGTTGACCGACCACCGCCCGGCGAGCGCGGTGTTGAACCGGATCGGCAGGTAGGCGGGCTGGGCATCCCAGACCAGCTCGACCCCGCAGCCGGTCATCGCCGCCGCGCCCTCCGCGATGGCCGTCATGCGGGCGGCGAGGTCGCGCAGGGTTTCCGGGTTCTGGGACCGGAGGTAGAACAGCAGCGCGGCGCGGGCCGGGATGACGTTCGGCCGGGCACCGCCGTCGGTGAACACGCCGTGGACGCGGTCGCTTTGCGGAAGTTGCTGGCGCAGCGCGGAAACGCCCTGGTATGCGGCGACGGCGGCGTCGAGCGCGTTGCGGCCCATGAACGGCTGGGCGGACGCGTGCGCCCCGACGCCGTGGAAGATCATCTCCAGCTGACGCCGGCCGAGGAACGGGTGCAGCGCGATGTCGTGGCTGAACGGGTGCAGCATGATCACCGCGTCGACGTCGTCGAACACGCCGGCGCGGGCCAGGATCTCCTTGCCGCCACCGCCTTCTTCGGCCGGCGTCCCGATGAGGCTGACGCGGCCACCGAGCCGCTCGGCGACCGTCGCGGCGCCGAGGAAGCCGCCGGCCGCGGTGGTGCAGATGATGTTGTGGCCGCACGCGTGGCCGAGGCCGGGCAGCGCGTCGTACTCGGCCAGGACGGCGATGTGCGGGCCGTCCTGCTCCTTCGTGCTGACGCGCAGTGCGGTGTCGAGCCCGCCGACGCCGACGGTGGCTTCGTGGCCGTGGCGGTTCAGGAGGTCGGCCAGTGCGCGGACCGACCGGTGCTCGGCGAAGCCCTCTTCGGGATGGGCGTGCAGATCTTGGCTCAATGCCACCAGATCGGGGGAGCTGCGCTCGACCGCGGCGGTCACTTCGGCCCGCGTCGCCGCGTCCGCGCCGGTGTGCGGCGAGGACAGCGGTTCGGCGGCCGCGACGGCGTCGGCGGTGGCCGCCACCAGGGAACGCAGGTAGCTGTCGTCGGGCGGGACGGGATCGGCGTGGGTCATGGCGCCGATGCTAGCCCGGGGGTCCGACAGTTCGCGGTGATCAGCTCCGGCGGCCCGCCACGATCTGCGTGACACCCGCGTACCGCTCGCTGATTCCGGTGAAGCCGCGGGCGCGCAGGCCTGCCGCGATTTCGCCGCGGTCGAACATCCGCTGGCCGCTCAGCGCCCCGCCGATCGACTCGGCCAGCCGCACGGGCTGCCGGCCGCGGCGGGCGCTGGTGAGCAGGACGATCCGGCCGCCGGGTTTCAGCACGCGTGCGAAGGAGTCCAGCGCGGTTTCCGGCTCGGCGAACATGTGCAGGGCGGCAAAGCAGCAGATTCCGTCCACAGTGGATTCTTTCAGCGGCAGATGGACGGCGTCGGCGCGCAGGTAGGCGACGGTGTCCGGAGCGCCCTCGGCGACGGCCTTGGCGAGCATCGTGCGCGCGCCGTCGAGGCCGATCGCCAGGCCGTCCGGAGCGACGGCCGCGCCGAACGCCCGGGTGAAGCGGCCGGTGCCGCAGGCGACGTCGAGGACGACGTCGCCCGGGGTGAGGGCGAGGAGCTTCGCCGCGAGCCGGACCTCGCCGGCCATGCTCGGCCCGAACGGGCCTTTGAGCGCGCGGCCGAGGGCGGGGCGCCAGTACCGCTCGTTGACCTGCGGGAGCAGCGTGGTGCGCATCAGGCGCTGGGTGAGGCCGGTCGGCGGGCCTGCCTGGTCTGCCTCGCCCAGCAGGTCGAGAAAGCCCTGCGCGGGCTGGGCCGGGGTGTCGAGCAGGCGTTGGAGCCGCTCGGTGGCTGTCTGTGCCGGCATGGCCCTCCTCTCGTCCGGATACCGGCAGTATGTCAAATCGCGGCCACTCGAAAGAGTGAACAATCTCGGGGACCAGGCGTTCGAGCCCGGAAATTGTCGGTGCCGGTGCCTAACGTCGCAGGCGAGGTCCCGATCCGAGGAGGAGACATGACGATTCCCATGCTGGGCGGCGAAATCACGGTCCGTGGCGACTTCGACCTGGCGGCGGCGGCCCGGTTCCTGGCCGGCTTCGCCCCGGCCGGGCAGCCGGAAGCGGAACCCGGCGCGCTGCGGCTGGCGTTCCCGCTGGAGGGCGAGTGGACACCGGTGGGCGCGGTGCTGCGGCAGAGATCGCCGGGCGAGGTGGCGGTGGAGGTCCACGGCCCGCCCGAGCACGCCGGCGCGGTGGTGGAGCAGGTGCGGCGGATGTGCGCACTGGACGTGGACGGCACGGAGTTCGGCGGCGTCGGCCGCCGCGACCCGGTCATCGGGTTGGCGCAGGAAGCGCATCCGGGCCTGCGGCCGGTGCTGTTCGCATCCCCGTACGAGGCGGCGTGCTGGGCGGTGCTGAGCCACCGGGTCCGGATGGCACAGGCGGTCCGGCTGCGCCGCGACCTGACGGAACGCCACGGCACAGAGCTCGACGTGGGCGGAAGGGTGTTGACAGCGTTCCCGGAGCCGGCGGCGCTGGCGAAGCTGGAGCACCTGCCGGGAGCACCGGAGGTGAAGCTGCAACGCCTGCGAGCAATGGGGGAGGCGGCGGCCGCGGGAATGCTGGACGCGGCGGCACTGCGGGCAATGCCGGCGGAGGACGCGCTGAAGGAGCTGCAGAGGCTGCCGGGGATAGGCCGGTTCAGCGCGGAGCTGATCCTGATCCGCGGCGCGGGCCACCCGGACGTGTACCCGCGAGGAGAACAGCGCCTGCACGAGATCATGCGCGCGGCGTACCACCTCCCGGACGCGGGGGCGGAGGAGCTGGCGGAGATCGCGGAGGCCTGGGCACCGTATCGGAGCTGGGCGGCGTTTTTGCTCCGGGTGGAAGGGGAGGCCCGGCTGCGGGAGTCCCGATGAGACGGTCCACGCGCTGTGTGGACGGCAGGAGGCGGAGCCGGGTCGGCGTTTCCGGGCGGGGGGTGGTGGCCGGGGCCGCGGGGGGTGGAGCAGGTCCGGCGCGGATGGCTGGGTGGCACAGCCGGGTGGGCGTTTCCGGGCGGGGTGGTGGCCGGGGCCGCGGGGGGTGGAGCAGGTCCGGCGCGGATGGCTGGGTGGCACAGCCGGGTGGGCGTTTCCGGGCGGGGTGGTGGCCGGGGCGGCGAGGGGCGAGCAGGTCCGGCGCGGATGGCTGGGTGGTGGAGCCGGGTGGGCGTTTCCGGGCGGGGTGGTGGCCGGGGCGGCGAGGGGCGAGCAGGTCCGGCGCGGATGGCTGGGTGGTGGAGCCGGGTGGGCGTTTCCGGGCGGGGTGTGGGCCGTTCGTGCCCGACCCGGCATCCCGGGCGGCGCGTGGCTGGCCGAGAGGGGCTGTGACCCCATCCGGGCGGCTACTCCGCGCGCTGCCTGCCGATCGGCCGAGCCCCAGCTCGGCGGCGGGTTGCCGATCGGTCGCGAGCCGCCCAGCTCCGCTGCTGTCCGCTGGCTGCCGACCAGTCGCGCCCTCGGCGCCCGCCATGCCCGGGTCCCGCCGATCGGTCGCGAGCCGGGTCTAGCCCGCTGCCGCTGACCAGCAGCGAGGCCCAGTGCCCGCGCTCCCTCGAAACCGCAGGCCGATCACCCGACCCCCGTCACCCACAGAAAGGAGAACCGCATCGAGCCTTACCCCGACCCAGCGAGCCACCGCACGGCAGGGACTCACAGTAGCCAGATATCGCCTGTGGTGAGGTGTCCGGGTGAGCTCGCCCGTTCAACTCGCATCCGCCGGCCCGGCCGCTGACGCCCTCTCCGCCACCTCCACCCTGGTCGAGCAGGCCCAAACGCCCGCCGTGATCACCCTGGTCGCCGGTGGCGTCGCGTTGCTGGTCGTGCTCGTCGGCGGCCGGCCGTGGCGGTTGGCGCGCAACGTCGTCACCATCGTGCACGAGGCCGGGCACGCCTTCGCCGCCGTGCTTGTCGGGCGGCGGTTGCAGGGCATCAAGCTGCACTCCGACACCTCCGGTGTCACCGTCTCGCGCGGGAAGCCCGAGGGACCCGGCATGGCCTTCACCGCCATGTCCGGCTACCTCGCCCCTTCCGTGCTCGGGCTGCTGCTCGCCAGCCTGCTCGGCGCCGACCTCGTCGGCACCGTGCTCGGCCTGATCGCGCTGCTGCTGCTCGGCGTGCTGGTGATGGTGCGCAACGCCTACGGGGTGTTCACCGTCGTCGTCAGCGCCGTCGTGCTCGCGCTCGTCGCCTTCGTGGCGCCGGTCGAGGTGCAGGCGCCGTTCAGCTACCTCGTGACGTGGTTCCTGCTCTTCGGCGGCGTGCGGCCCGTGATCGAGCTGCAGGTCAAACGGCGGCAGGGCCGGGCCCGCGACTCCGACGCCGACCAGCTCGGCCGGCTCACCGCGGTGCCGCCGGTGCTGTGGGTGCTGGTCTTCACCGTCGCGACCGTCAGCTGCCTGATCGCCGGCGGGCTGTGGCTGCTGGAGCCCGTCGCCGCCTAGTCACGCCCATGCGGCAAACTGGTCTCCGCTGGTCCGCGCGGAGGGAGACGAACGATGGACGAGGTCGCCAAGGCCGTGGAGGAGTGCGCACGGGCGGCGAAGCTGGCCGCGCCGTCGCTCGCCGCCGCCTCCGCCGAGGCCGTCGATGCCTCCCTCACCGGGATGGCCGAACGGCTGCTCGCGCACCGTGACGAGATCCTCGAGGCCAACCAGGCCGACGTCGAGCGCGCGAAGGCCGACGGGATGAGCGCCGGCCTGCTCGACCGGCTCACCATCACCCCGGAGCGGCTGACGGGCATGGCCGAGCAGCTGCGGCTGCTCGCCGGCGCCCCGCACCAGGAGCGCTCGGTCGACGTGTCCACCCTGGACGGCGGCCTCAAGCTCGTCGAACGGCGCCGCCCGGTCGGCGTCATCGGCGCGAACTACGAGGCGCGGCCGAACGTGACCGTCGACGTCGCGTCGCAGCTGGTCAAGTCGCGCAACGCCGGCGTGCTCCGCACGGGCTCGGCCGCGCTCGGCTCGGCGCAGCGGCTGCGCGAGGTCGTCATCGCGCCGGCGCTGACCGAGGCCGGCATCGACGCCGACTGCGTCCAGCTCGTGCCGCGGGTGGAGCGCGAGGCGGCGTCCGCGCTGGTGCGGCTGCCGAACCTGGTCCCGCTCGTGATCCTGCGCGGCAGCGGCGACAGCACGCGGGCCCTGGCCACCGAAGCGGCGGTCCACGGCGTCCGCACGCTCGCCCACGCCGACGGCGGCGGCGTCCTGTACGTCGACCGCGGCGCGGACGTCACCAAGGTGCGTGACCTCGTGTACGCCAGCCTCGACCGCCTCGGCGTCTGCAACCGGCTGAACCTGCTGCTCATCCACGAGGGCATCCACGACGACGTCTGGCCCGCCATCTCCGAGGCGCTCGCCGAGCGCGGTGTCACGCCTTCGCTGGCCCCGCACGAGCACGCGATCGGCTACGAGTGGGCGCTCGACTCCGAGCGTGAAGCGACCGTCACGGTCGCGAAGGTCGGCGCGCTCGCGGACGCCGTCGAGATCGCCAACGAGCAGACGTCCGGCCTCGCGGCGGGCATCGCCACCGAGGACGAGTCGGCCGCCGACGCCTTCTTCGACGGCTACACCGGCACCGGCGTCTTCTGGAACGCCCCGACCCGCCTCCTCGACGGCTTCAAGCTGCTCGCCGTCCCGGAGACCGGCATCAACCTGGACAAGGTCCCCGGCCCCCGCGGCCCGGTGACGTACACGGACCTCTACGTCCGCCAGTACGCCGTCCTGCCCGCCTGAGCCACGGCTAGATCGTCGGGCCGATGCTCGCGATCCGGCGGAGCTCACGGACCGTGTCGGCGGCGTTGGCCACCAGCTCGGTCCGGTCTCCGGCGTCGCCCGAGTAGCGGTAGATCGCCGTCGGGCCGTCGCCGATCGCGATCGCCGCGACCAGGCGGCCTTCCGGGTCGCGGGTGAGCCCGGTCGTCACCGACACCTCCCGGCCGACCGTGTCGACCGTGGTCAGGGTCCGTTCGTGGTACCAGCCGCGCGTGCCCATGCCGGGTAGACGCCGCGATCGCCGGGCGCGTTACGGCCCGGCATACTGGGCCGGGTGATCACCCGGCCGCACGTCCTGCTGTCCGCCGCGCAATCGCTCGACGGCTTCCTCGACGACACCTCGCCCCGGCGGCTCGTTCTGTCCACTGAGGACGATTTCGCCGTCGTGGACCGGCTGCGGGCCGAGGCCGACGCCATCTTCGTCGGCGCCGGGACCGTGCGCGCGGACAACCCGCGGCTGCTCGTGCGCTCGCCGCGGCTGCGGCAACAACGGCTGGAACAGGGTAAACCCGAACAACCGGTCAAGGTCACCGTGACCACCCGCGGCCTCGACCCGGACGCGCAGTTCTTCACCACGGGCGACACCGAAAAGATCGTCTACGCCCCACCGGGAGCGGCGGACGCGCTGAAGCACGTCGCCACCGTCGTCGACGCCGGGAACCCGCCGGACTTCGGGCACGTCCTCGACGACCTCGGGGCGCGCGGCATCCGGAAGCTGCTGGTCGAGGGCGGCGGCGGGATCCACACCCGGTTCCTCACCGAAGGGCTCGCCGACGAGCTGCGGCTGGCGATCGCGCCGTTCTTCGTCGGGCAGCCGGACGCGCCGCGGTTCGTCGGGCCCGGCCTCTACCCGCGGCCACTGGTCCTCACCGCCGCGAAGGAACTGCAGGGCATGGCGATCCTCGAGTACCGCGCCGCGGACGAGCCGACCGGCCGGGACGTCCGGCGGCTCCGGGAAGCCATCGCGCTCGCCGCCCAGTGCCCGCCGAGCCACACCTTCCGGGTCGGGGCCGTCGTCACCGACGCCGACGGCGACGTCATCGCCACCGGGCATTCCGGCGAAGGCGACCCGTTGAACCACGCCGAAGAAGCGGCGCTCGCGAAGTGCGCCGGTGACCCGCGCCTGGCCGCGGCGACGATGTACAGCTCCCTGGAACCGTGCAGCCACCGCAGTTCCCACCCGCGCAGCTGCACGCAGCTCATCCTCGACGCCGGCATCCCGCGCGTGGTGTTCGCGTGGCGCGAGCCGCCGGTCTTCGTCGACGCGCAGGGCACCGAGCTGCTGCGCGCGGCCGGGCGGCACGTCGTCGAGGTGCCCGCGCTGACCCCGGAGGTCCAGCGCGAGAACACCCACCTCGACTGGAGCTAACCCCGTGCCGGCCGGGAGCCGGCACGGGGCTGGCTCGTCAGCAGGCGCCGTTGTCCTGCCACACGCCCCATTCGCCGGTGGTGCCGGGCTCTTCGCCCTGCGTCCACCACTTGGCCGTCCACTTGTGGCCGTTGTGCGACACGACGTTGTCCTTGACGTAGACCTTCGTCCGGTCCCACTCCGGCGCGGTGCAGGTGCCGCCGCCCGGGGTGGTCGGGGTCGTCGTCGCGGTCGGGGTCGTCTGCGGCGGCGTCGCGCCGGCGAACCGGACGCTGAACTTCGTGAAGTCCCAGTCGTTCTGCGGGACGTTGCTGCAGACGCCGTTGTCGGTCGTCCCGACGCAGGCGCGGTCGCGGTTGACCGACCAGAACGTGAAGCGGCCGAGGCCGTGGCTGGTCGCGTAGTCGTACACCGTCTGGAAGTCGGAGGTGTAGAACATCTCCGCGGCGTCCGACTTGCCGTTCATGCCCGAGAAGCCCTCGTGCGAGTACGCGGTCGCGCTGTCCCAGCCCAGGTGCGACATCAGCAGGCCGTGGAACGCCTCCAGCGCCGACACCTGCGACGAGCCGCCGTTGAAGCCGCCGTCGAACGGCATGATCGAGAAGTTGTTGGGCGAGAAGCCGATCGACTTGGCCTGGTCGAGCAGCTGCGTGCCGAACCAGCCGGTGCCGGCCGAGGTGCCCGGCATGGTCACCGACACGAACAGGCCGGGGTTGTCGGCCTGCAACGTCTTGGCCGCGCCGAGCTCGTTCGCGATGGCGGCGGTGTTCTCGTACTCGGGCTCTTCGAGGTCGAAGTCGATGGCCTTGAGCGAGTACTTGGTGACGACCTGCTGGTACGCGGCGGCCGTCGCGGCGACGGTCCCGCAGGTCTGGCCGAGCTTGGTGCCGCCGTAGCCGCCGACGGACACCGAGACGTCACCGCCGGCGCCGCGGATCTTCGCGATCGCGTTGGCGACGGTGGTGTCGGTGGTGATCGGGTCGGTGCCGTCCCAGGTGGGACTGCAGCCGCCGCCGTTCGGCGCCAGGATGAAGGCCAGCTGGAACGCCTTGAGCCCGGTCGCGTTCATCACGGTCACCGGATCGGGTGGGTTGTTGCTCTGGGGCATGAGGTAGGGAGCCGCGGCGTACCAGTTGTTGCTCAACGCCGCGGTCGCCGAGGGCGCGCCGAGCACGAGGCTGACGGCGGTGGCGGCGAAAGTGGCGGCGGCGAGCCCGATGGCGGCCAGTCTGCTTCTGCGCACGATCTGTCCTCCCGGTGGGGATCGAGGGTGGACAGATCATTGGACTAGACCATTGATGAAGTCAACACACGATGGGCGCAGTGGGTGAATCACGGGGAAATGTCCGGTTGGGATCGGTACTTTCGTCGGCCGGCAGGCCACGCGCCGGGCGGGTGGGCCGCTGCGCGCCGACCGTCAAGCCGCCGGCAGGGTCACCGTCACCACCAGGCCACCCTCCGGCCGGGCCGTTGCCGTCACCTCGCCACCATGCGCGTGGGCCACCGAGCGCACGATCGACAGCCCCAGGCCCGCGCCCTCCGCGGCCACCCGCGCGCGGCGGTGGAACGGGTCGAACAGCGCCGGGACCTCCTCCGCCGGAATGACCGGGCCGCTGTTCGACACCTCCAGCCGGACCCTTCCGCACTCCGGCCTGGTCGTCACCCGCGCCCAGCCGCCGGGCACGTTGTGCCGCAGCGCGTTCTCCAGCAGGTTGTGCGCCAGCCTCTCCAGCAGCAACGCGTCGCCCACCGTCAGGGCCTCCGTCAGGTCCTCCGACACTCCCGGGGGCACCACGTGCGCCACGATCGCCGCCAGGTCCACCGGGTGGCGTTCGGTCAGTGCGCTCTCCGAACGCGCCAGCAGCAGCAACCCGCTGATCAGCTTCTCGTGCCGCGCGTTGATCCGCAGCAGCTTGCTTCCCAGCTCGCGGACGTCTTCCGACGCCGTCCGGCGGTGCATGGCCACCTCGACCAGGGAACGGTTCAACGTCAGCGGGGTGCGCAGTTCGTGCGACGCGTTCGCGACGAACCGGCGCTGCGCGTCGAACGACCGGTCGAGCCGCTCCACCATCACGTCGAACGCGTCGGCGAGGGTCTTCACCTCGTCGTCCGGGCCGCGCAGCGCGATGCGCCCGTGCCCGCCCGGGTCGGCCGTTGCCGCGATGCGGCGGGCCGTGTCCGTCACCTGGCGCAACGGAGCCAGCGCGCGGCCCGCCACCAGCCAGCCCATGCCGGCCGCCAGCACCGCCACCACCGCCAGCGCGATGCCGCCCTGCGTCAGCAGCGACGTCACCGCCGCCGCCCGCACCTGACGGGCCTGCTCGTCGAACGCCGCCAGGGGCGGCAACGGCGGTGCGCCCGGCGGCGGGCTGCCCGAGAGCACCGTGACGCGCCGCCCGACCTGCCGCGCGAACAGCACGTACGTGACACCCAGCAGCACCACGCCCGCCAGCAGGAACAGGCCGCCGTACAGGACGGTCAGCCGCAGCCGGAGGCTCACCGGAGCCGGTAGCCGACGCCGGTGACCGTCTCCACCAGCGGCGGGTCGCCGAGCTTGCGGCGCAGCTTGAGGATGGTGAGCCGGACCGCGCCGGTGAACGGGTCCGCGTGCTCGTCCCACGCCTTCTCCAGCAGGTGCTCGGCGGACACCGTGGCGCCGTCCGCGCGCAGCAGCTCGGCGAGCACGGCGAACTCCTTTTTGGACAGTGGCAGGTACCGCCCGTCGCGGAACACCTCGTGCCGCGCCGGATCGAGCGTGACGCCGGAGCGGCGCAGCACCGGCGGCGCCGCCGGGCGGCAGCGCCGGCCCAGCGACTGAATGCGCGCCGCCAGCTCGGGGAAAGCGAACGGCTTCGTCAGGTAGTCGTCGGCGCCCAGCGACAGCCCGTCGACGCGGTCGGTGACCTCGACGGCCGCGGTGAGCATCAGCACCCGCGTCGCCGCCTCGGACGCGACCACCCGGCGGCAGACGTCGTCGCCGTGCACGACCGGCAGGTCCCGGTCGAGCACGACGACGTCGTAGTCGTGCACGGCGATCCGGTCGAGCGCCGCCCCGCCGTCGTGGGCGACGTCGACGGCGTGGGACTCGTCGCGCAGCCACTCCGCGATCGCGTCCGCGAGCATCGGCTCGTCCTCCACCACCAGGACCCGCATGCCGCCATGATCGCCGCGGCGGTGTTTCCTCGCCGTTAGCGGCACCGGTAGAGCGTGTCCGCGCCGCCGGCCACCCGGACCGGCCCACCGGACCGGCCGCCGTACTCGCCCGGGTCGACGACCGCGCAGTGCCGCTCGATCCAGCGCTGCCGTTCGCCCTGCACCGGGCTCCGCGGCGGCCCGCCGGGAACGGTGCCCGCGCTGCTCAGCACGAACCGCAGCTTGCCTTCGGCGAGCCAGCGGTCCAGCTGCGCGACCGGCGGCGCGTCGTCGCGGCCGCCGAAGCCGCCCATGCCGATCACCGTCGCGTCGGAGTCGATGACGAACGGCGCGACCGCGTTCGCTTCGGCGTTCACGGCGAGGGTGATCTCGGTGCCGTGCGCGCGGGCGTAGTCGAGGATGCGGCGTTGTTCACCGGACAGCGTGGCGGTGCCGTCGCCGCCCGCGAGCATCAGGCGGGGTCGCGGCCCGCCCGGTGACGGCGGCGGCATCGGTCCCGGCCCGGTGGCGGGTCCGGCGGCGGGCTGGGTGCCCGCGGACGTGCTCTGCGCGGCGGCGAACGACCACACGGCGGGCGTGAGCAGCAGCGGCACCAGCGCGGCGACGAGCGTCGCCCGGCTCCGGGCCACCACCAGGCCCGCGATCGCGGCCACGCCGGTCCCGAGCACCGCCCAGCGGGTCCAGCCGTGGAACGACGGGTCGCGGGAGGTCAGGACGAACGCCCACGCCGCGCTCAGCGCGATCGCCGGCGGGAGCAGCGTCCGCCGGTGGTGCCGCCACAGCAGCGCGAGCCCGGCGGCGGAGATCGCGGCGACGGCAGGTGCCATCGCCGTCGTGTAGTACGGGTGCCAGATGCCGCCGGCGAAGCTGAACACCGCGGTGGTCACCAGCAGCCAGCCACCCCACAGCAGCCAGCCGGCGTCACGCCACCGCCGCCCGATGACGAGCAGCACGAGCAGCGCGAGCGGCAGCAGCCACGAGATCTGCCCGCCGACGAGGTCGTTGAACATCCGGCCCGGCCCCGGGTCGCCGCCGAACGACGTCATGGTCGACTCGCCGTTGCGCATGATCAGCATGCCGCCGCCCTCGCCCTGACCGGAGATGCGGCCGAACCCGTTGTAGCCGAAGACGAGGTCCCACGCGGAACCGTCCCTGCTGCCGCCCATGTAGGGCTTGGCGCCGGGCCACCAGTCGTACAGCGCGATCCACCAGAACGACGAGACGGCCAGCACGGCCCCGGCGCCGAGCAGGTCGAGGAGACGTCGCCGGACCGGCGCGGCCGTCCCGGCGAAGTAAGCGAGCGCCAGCGGCGGGACGATGATCCACGCCTGCAGCATCTTGGTCAGGAACCCGCAGCCGACGAAGAAGGCGCACCACCACAGCCATTTCCGGCCGTCGTCGAGCGCGCGGGTCAACGCGTACGCCGCGGCGACGAGGAACAGCACCAGCAGCGTGTCCGGGTTGTTGTCGCGGTTGATGACCACGGTCACCGGCGTGAGCGCCAGGATCACCGCGGCGAGCAGCGCGACGTTCTCCCCGGCCCAGCGCCGGACCGTGCGGTGGAGCAGGAAGACGGCGGCGACGCCTTCGAGGACCTGGGGCAGCAGCAGCGCCCAGCCGTGATACCCGAAGACCAGCACGGAGATCGCCTGCGGCCACAACGCCAACGGCGGTTTGTCGACCGTGACGACGCCGTACGGGTCGAAGGAGCCGAAGAGGAAGTTGGTGAAGCCGGCGGTCATGGACTTGACGGCGGCCGAGTAGTACGTGTTGCCGAACTGGCCGTCGCCGATCTTCCAGGCGTAGAGCACGGCGGCGCCGAGGCAGACGAGCGGAAGCGCCCAGGCGCGGGTCTTCGGAGGAGCGGCGGTGAGCATGGCCGCCAGCCAACCGGGACCCGCGTTTCCCGGGCGTTTCCGCGTTACTCCGCTTCGAGGTCACCCTCCAGCGACAGGTACACCTCGCGCATCTTGGCCAGCAGCTCGGGGTCCGGCTCCGCCCACAGGCCGCGGTCGGCCGCCTCGGACAGCCGTTCCACGATCCCGCGCAACGCCCACGGGTTCGCCTGCCGCAGGAACTCCTGGTTCACCTCGTCCAGCACGTAGGACTCGGTCAGCTTCTCGTACATCCAGTCGCCGACGACCCCGGCTGTCGCGTCGAAGCCGAACAGGTAGTCCACTGTGGCCGCCAGCTCGAACGCGCCCTTGTAGCCGTGGCGGCGCATCGCCGCCAGCCAGCGCGGGTTCACCACGCGCGCCCGGAACACCCGCGCGGTCTCCTCGCCCAGCGTCCGCGTGCGGACCGCGTCCGGTGACGTGCTGTCGCCCACGTAGGACGCCGGCGCCGAGCCGGTCAGCGCGCGGACCGTCGCGATCATCCCGCCGTGGTACTGGAAGTAGTCGTCCGAGTCGGCGATGTCGTGCTCGCGCGTGTCCGTGTTCTTCGCCGCCACCACGATGCGCTTGTAGGAGTTCTCCATGTCCTCGCGCGCCGGGCGCCCGTCCAGGTCACGGCCGTAGGCGAAGCCGCCCCAGACCGCGTACACCTCCGCGAGGTCCTTGTCGTCGCGCCAGTTCCCGCTGTCCATCAGCGGCAGCAGCCCCGCGCCGTACGCGCCCGGCTTCGAGCCGAAGATCCGCGTCGTCGCCCGGCGGGCGTCGCCGTGCTCGGCCAGGTCCGCGGCAACGTGCGCGCGGACGAAGTTCCGGTCGTGCGGTTCGTCCAACCCGGACACGAGCCGCACGGCGTCGTCCAGCAACGTGATCACGTGCGGGAACGCGTCACGGAAGAAGCCGCTGATCCGCACCGTGACGTCGATCCGCGGCCGGCCCAGCTCGGAAAGCGGGATGGCTTCGATGCCCGTCACGCGCCGCGACGCCTCGTCCCACACCGGCTGGACACCCAGCAGTGCCAGCACTTCCGCGGCGTCGTCACCGGAGGTCCGCATCGCCGACGTCCCCCACACCGACAGCCCGACCGACTTCGGCCAGTCGCCGGTGTCCTCGCGGTAGCGGCGCAGCAGCGACTCCGCCAGGGCCTGCCCGGTTTCCCAGGCGAGCCGGCTCGGGATCGCCTTCGGGTCGACCGTGTAGAAGTTCCGCCCGGTCGGCAGCACGTTGACCAGCCCGCGCAGCGGCGACCCGCTCGGCCCGGCCGGGATGTACCCGCCGTCCAGCGCGTGCAGCACGGAGTCCAGTTCCGCGGACGTGCCGGCCAGCCGCGGGACGATCTCCGTCGCCGCGAACTCCAGCACCCGCGCGACCTGCGGGTCCGGGGCCACCGAGGCGACGGCGGTGGCGTCCCACGAACGCAGTTCCATCGCCTGGACCAGCTCGCGCGCCGTCCGCTCGACGGCGTCCACTTCGGACAGTGGCGCGTTCTCCTTGAGCCCCAGCGCCGACCGCAGCCCGGGCACCGCGCCCTGCTTGCCGCCCCACATCTGCTGGGCCCGCAGCATCGCCAGCACCAGGTTGACGCGGGCCTCGCCGGCCGGCGCCGCGCCCAGGACGTGCAGCCCGTCGCGGATCTGGGCGTCTTTGACCTCGCACAGCCAGCCGTCGATGTGCAGCAGGAAGTCGTCGAACTCGGCGTCGTGCGGGCGTTCCGCCACGCCGAGGTCGTGGTCGAGCTTCGCCGCCTGGATCAGCGTCCAGATCTGCTGGCGGATGGCCGGCAGCTTCGCCGGGTCCATCGCCGCGATGTTCGCGTGCTCGTCGAGCAGCTGCTCGAGCCGCGCGAGGTCGCCGTAGGACTCCGCGCGCGCCATCGGCGGGATCAGGTGGTCGACGATCGTCGCGTGCGCCCGCCGCTTGGCCTGCGCGCCCTCGCCCGGGTCGTTGATCAGGAACGGGTAGACCAGCGGCAGGTTCCCGAGCACGGCGTCCGGGGCGCACGACGCCGACAGCCCGGCCGTCTTGCCCGGCAGCCATTCGAGGGACCCGTGCTTGCCCAGGTGGACGACCGCGTGCGCGCCGAACTCCTCCTCCAGCCACCGGTACGCGGCCAGGTAGTGGTGGCTCGGCGGCAGGTCGGGGTTGTGGTAGATCGCGACGGGGTTCTCGCCGAACCCGCGCGGCGGCTGGATCATCAGGATGACGTTGCCGCTCCGCAGGGACGCCAGCACGATGTCGCCGTTGTCGACGTACAGCTCGCCGGGCGCCGGGCCCCAGTGCTCTTCCATCGCTTCGCGCAGCTCGGCGGGCAGCTCGGCGAACCATTCGCGGTAGCGGGCGGCGGGGACGCGGATCGGGTTCCCGGCCAGCTGCTCCTCGGTCAGCCACTCCGGATCCTGGCCGCCCGCGGCGATCAGGGCGTGGATCAGCGCGTCGCCGTCGGGCTGGCCGGTGCCGGCCGGCTCGACGCCGGGGAACGCGTCCGGCCCCAGGTCGTAGCCCTGCTCACGCATCCGGCGCAGCAGTTCGATCGCCGACGCGGGGGTGTCCAGCCCGACGGCGTTGCCCACGCGAGAGTGCTTCGTCGGGTACGCGGACAGCATCAGCGCGATCCGGCGTTCCGGCGGCGGCGTGTGCCGCAACCGGGCGTGCGCGAGCGCGATCTTCGCGACGCGCGCCGCCCGTTCTTCGTCGGGCACGTACCGGGGGAGACCGTCGGCGTCCAGCTCCTTGAACGAGAACGGCACGGTGATCAGCCGCCCGTCGAACTCCGGGACGGCCATCTGGTTGCCCGCGTCGAGCGGCGAGAGGCCGTCGTCGTTCGCCGCCCACGTCTCGCGGTCGCTGGTCAGGCACAGCGCCTGCAGGATCGGGACGTCGAGCGCGGCCAGCTCGGCGACGTCCCACGCCTCGTCGTCACCGCCGGCGCCCACCTCGGACGGCCGCGTGCCGCCCGCGGCGAGCACCGTGACCAGCAGCGCGTCGGCCTTGCCGAGTTCGGCCATCATGTCCGGCTCGCGCGTCCGCAGCGAAGCGCAGTAGATCGGCAACGCGCGCCCGCCCGCGGCTTCGATCCGGTCGGCGAGGGCGTGGACGAAGTTCGTGTTCCCGGACAGGTGGTGCGCGCGGTAGTAGAGGATCCCGATCACCGGGCCGTCGCCGGTCGCGGGACGGTCGAGGATGCCCCACGCGGGCTGCTCGGCGGGTGGCTCGAAGCCGTCTCCGGTGAGCAGGAGCGTGTCGGAGAGGAACCGGTGCAGCTGGGTGAGGTTCGCCGGGCCGCCCTGCGCGAGGTAGGCGTGGGCCTCGGCGGCGATCCCGGCCGGGACGGTCGAGAGCTTCATCAGCTCGGCGTCCGGCGTCTGCTCCCCGCCCAGGACGACGACGTGCGCGCCCGACGCCCGCAGCGCGTCCAGGCCGTCGGCCCAGGTCCGCGGGGTGCCGAGGATCCGCGCGACGACGATCTTGACGCCGTCGAGCAGCCCGGGCAGCTCGGCGACGTCGAGCCGGGCGGGGTTGCCGAGCCGGTAATCGCCGTCGCTGGAGCGGGCACTGAGCAGATCGGTGTCCGAAGTGGACAGAAGCAGGATCACGAGGTTCCTCCTCGGGGTCCGCGCCCCGGGTAGACGGGCGCGCCGGCCGGAGTTCCTGGCTCCCGGAGACGGCCGTCTCCGGTCACAGTGGCGGGACCGCCCCGGGCTTCCACCGGGTTCCTCCACCTGCCGGCGCGTGGGTATCGGCTCCACTCTCCGGTGCCGGTCGAGGTGCGTCAAGGTGACGTCGGCCCGGCGCTCGGTAACCTGGCGGCTTGGAAGCCTTCCTCCGTGACTTCACCGCGGCCCAGTCGAGCCGCGGGCCCTACCGCCGGGCGACGGCGGCCGAGCTGGCGGCCGCCGAAGCGGGGTTCGCCGCGTTCTTCGACCGGGCCCCGCACGACCTCGGCGAGCTGGGCTTTTCCGTCGACGGGGACCGCCTGGTGCACCAGGAACCCGGCTCCGAGCGCGCCTGGGGGCTCTACGCCATCGACCGGTCCGCGCCGCCCGCGCTGGTCGTCGAGGTGCCGCACGCCTCCTCCGACCTGCGGACCGAGCTGCTCGGTCTCGCCCTCCACCGGGAGGTGCCCGGGGCCGTCCTCGCCGTCGGCGGGGCCCACCGCCGCCGGGAGGATCCCGCGCACGACACCGGGACCGTCTTCCACGTCGTCACCACGCTGCTGGCCCGGCGCGGCCTGCCGCAGGTGCAGCTGCACGGGTTCAACGACACCACCCTCGCCACAGCGGACGTCGTGCTCTCGGCCGGGGCCGCGGAGGCCGGCGACGCCGCACGCCGGGCGGCGGACCGCTTCGAGGCGGCCGGTTTCCGCGTCTGCCGCGCCTGGGCCGAGCCCTGCCGGGGCCTGGCCGGGACGACGAACGTCCAGAGCCGGGCCGCCGGGGACACACCGTTCCTGCACGTCGAGCTGAACCGGACCGCCCGCGAGACCCGCCGCGACGACGTCGTGCGCGCCCTCGTCGAGGCCGACCTCCGGAAGCCCTAGGCGGACTGACCTGTGAGGTTGGGGGCGCGGCTGACTGGTGGTTGGCCTGCGTGTGTGGTGTGTCGGCGGTGGTGGTGGTAGGTGTGCAGCCAGCCGGGTAGTGCTTGTCGGTGTCGGTGTCGGTGTCGGTGTCGGTGCGGTAGGGCTGGGTCCGTTTGTGGGTGATCTGCTCGTCGTGCAACGTGTCGTGCCAGAGGCGTGAGCGGTAGCAGGAGCCGTTGTCGGCAGCACCCGGCGGATGGCGATGCCGTAGCTGGCGAGGAAGACTTGCGCCCGGCTCCAGAACGCAACCGCGGTTTCCCTGGTCTCGTCGGCATGGATTTCGGTGTAGGCCAGCCTGCTGTGGTCGTCGACGGCGTTGTGCAGGTAGGCGTAGCCATGCCCGCGGTTGCCGCAGTTGCGGCGGCCGGCGGCGCGGCCGAGGGCTTTGGCCCGCCGCTGTCGGGGATGTTGCCCAGCTTCTTGATGTCGACGTGGACCAGGTCGCCGGGTGCGGGATGTTCGTAGCGGCGGACCGGCCGGCCAGTGGCGCGGTCGAGGTGGGCTAGCCGAACACAGCGGTAACGGACCAGGACGCGATGCACGGTCGAGGGGTTGAGCCCGAGCAGTAGGCGATCCGCGCCGGTCCCCACCGACGGATAGCCCGGGCCTTGACGATCCGCCGCTCGACTCGGACAGGGAGTCGGGCCGGGCTGGTGTGCGGACGACTGGAACGGTCGACCAGACCGGCTTCGCCGTGTTCAGGGTAGCGGCCGGCCCACCGGACGGCGGTGGAGACCGACACCTGGAACCGTTCCGCAGCCCGCCTCAGCGGCCAGCAGTCCTCGACGACACACCGGGCAAGCCGGGCCCGTCCAGCAGAGGTCGAGGGTGCGTTAGCGTGGGTCACGAGGGCCTCCGTTGCTCGGCGTAGACGTCGCAATCCACACCAAACCCGGAGGCCCTCCCTCACACCGAAATCATCCGATCACTTGTCGCCACCATCGCAACCTCCCCGGGCAGTACACCTAGGCGGACTGCTCGCCCAGCCGGGGGAACGGCTTCGTCGAGAACAGCACCTCGACCGGGACCTCGAAGAACTCCGCGATGCGCAGCGCCAGGTACAGGCTCGGGCTGTACTCGCCGCGCTCCAGGTAGCCGATCGTCTGGTAGTGCACGCCGAGTGCCTCCGCGAGCTGGCGCCGCGAGATGGACCGCTCCGCGCGCAGCATCGCGATCCGGTTGTAGACGGCCTCACTCATCACTACCCCACACGCTGCATGGCCTTCTCCCGCCGCTCGGCCACCGACGAACCCGCCTCCCGCCGCGCCATGCGGCGCAGCAGCACCGGCGCCAGCGTCAATCCGATCACGGACCACGCGACGAGCACGCCGAGGGTCGCCCAGGGCCGCCACGACTGGCCGATTTCCACCACGACCGCGCTGTCCGGCAGCAGCGCCGAGCGCATGCCGAGGCCCAGCCAGTACATCGGGAACACCTGCGCGATGTCCTGGACCCACCCCGGCAGCGCCGTGACCGGGTAGAAGATCCCGGAGATCGCGCCCAGTCCCAGCACCGGCAGGGTGATCAGCCCGATGGAGCGCGCGCTGCTGGTGAGCGAGCCGAGCGCGGCCCCGAGCGGCAGGGTCGCGGTCAGCCCGATGGCCAGCACCCACAGCAGGTGCAGGTACGACCAGACGCCGCCGGGCGCGAGCGCCGGGTACACGAACAGGCACGGGACGAGCACGATCAGCAGCCCGGTGACCTGCGCCATCGACAGCGACGCCGTCTTCCCGACGAGGTAGCCGAGCATGCCGTTCGGGGTCGCCTTCGCGCGCAGGAGCGTGCCGTCCTCGCGGTCGACGGCCAGGTAGCCCGCCGCCGTGTTCAGCCCGTTGAACACGATTCCGGCGCCCAGCACGCCCGGCACGGTGGCCGCCCCGAGCGAGAACGCGGTGCCGGGCAAGGTCGCGTCGCGCATGAAGAACAGCGCGCCCAGGAAGAGCGCGGCGAAGACGAACTGGCCGACCACGTCGTCGCGGTTGGTCCACGTCTGCTTGAACTCGATGAGCCCGCGGGCCAGCCCGGAACGGACCGCGGCGGTCCTGGCGTTCATCGCACACCCGCTTCCTGCAGCCCGAGCTGCGTCTCGCCGCCCGTCTCGGCGCGGTGGACCAGCGTCATGTAGGTGTCTTCGAGCGACGCGCGCCGGACCTCGAGGTCCGACACGGCGTCGCCGTGCTGCTTGAACAGGTCGTAGACGAACTTCGTCGCTTCGGTCGTCAAGTGCACGAATCGCCGGCCGCCGACCGACCAGCGGACCTCGGCCTCGCCGGAGACCTGCCGGCTCAGCGCGTCGGCCGAGCCGTCGGCGACGATCCGGCCGCCGTTGAGGATGAGGATCCGGTCGGCCAGCTTCTCGGCCTCGTCGAGGTCGTGCGTGGTGAGCAGGATCGTCGTGTCCAGCTCGTCGGACAGCCGGTGCACGAGGTCGTGGAACTCGCGCCGGGCCTCCGGGTCGAACCCCGCGGTCGGCTCGTCGAGGAAGAGCAGCTCGGGGCGCCCGACGATGCCGATCGCGACGTCGAGCCGCCGCCGTTGCCCGCCGGAGAGGTTCTTGAGCTTCTTGTGCGCGTGCTCGGTGAGCCCGACGGCCGCGATGAGCTCGTCGGCGTCCCACGGCCGCGGGATTTCCGGAGTCGAGTACGGCGCGTAGTACCGCCCCAGGTGGGCGAGCAGCTCGCGGACGCGCCACTTGCCGTGGTCGCGCCAGGACTGCAGTACGACCCCCAGCCGCGCGCGCCAGTCCTCGCCGCCGTGTGCCGGGTCGGCGCCCAGCACGCTCACCTCGCCCGCCGACCGCATCCGGAAGCCTTCGAGGATCTCGATCGTCGTCGTCTTGCCCGCGCCGTTCGGCCCGAGCAGGCACACGACCTCGCCCCGGTGGGCCTCGAACCCGACGCCGTGGAGCACGTCGTTCGCGCCGTAGCGCATCCGCAGCCCGCGCACGCGGACCACGGGCACAGCCGGATCTCTCATTTTGCCCACCCCCATCGAACTGGTGCGATCGAATGTAGCACATCTACTACACCTTGTGTGAGTTGTACTGCCACCGGAACCTGACCGGCGGTCCTCCCGTTCGCGGGCATGGCGATCTGGCTGGGCCTGGCGATCCCGGGCGGCGTGGTGATCCTGCTGGTCATGGCCGCGATCGAGCTGCGCCCGCGCAAGGACGGCTCGCGGCTCAAGGCCCGGCTGTCCGCGACCTACCTCGAAGAGACCACCGCGTTCCTCTACGGCACCAAGCGGCGTGAGCTGGAACACCGGGAAACGATGTCGATGCTCGTCGAGCGGGACGCCGAGGGCGCACCACCGCTGCGTGACGTGGACCTGGACCGTGGAGTGGCCCGGATCCGGCCGCGTCCGGACCCGCCGGAGCCGGAAACCGGCCAGCTACAGTGACCTCATGCCGACCCCAGCACGCGTGCGAGCCGACGCGTGCCCTGGTGTTTTCGCACCCCACGACGCCGCCGACGGGCCGTTGGCGCGGGTGCGGCTGCCCGGCGGCACGGTTTCCGCGGCGCAGCTGCGCGCGCTCGCCGGCTGCGCGGAAGCGTGCGGCGACGGCGACCTCCACCTCACCTCGCGCGGCAACGTCCAGCTGCGCGGCGTCACCCGGCCCGGCCTCGCCGCCCGGCTGACCGACGCCGGCCTGCTGCCTTCGCCGTCGCACGAGCGGGTCCGCAACATCCTCGCGTCGCCGTTGAGCGGGCTGAGCGGCGGTCTCGCCGACGTCCGGGGCCTCGCTCGCGACCTCGACGCCGTCCTGTGCGCGACTCCCGACCTGGCGTCGCTGCCCGGGCGCTTCCTCTTCGCCTTCGACGACGGACGCGGCGACGTCGCAAGCGAAGGCGCCGACGTCTGCTGGCGCGCGGTGAGCCCCGGCGAAGGCGTGCTGCTGCTCGCGGGCGGCGACACCGGACGGCGCGTGTCCCTGGGCGGCGCCGTCTCGGCGCTGGCCGAGGTCGCACTGGAGTTCACCCGCGTGCGCGGGTCCGCCTGGCGCGTCGCCGAGCTGGACGACCCCGCCTGGCGCGGGACGCCGGTGCCGCGCGTCGACGCGGAAGTCCCGGCCGGGCTGATCCGGCGGGACGACGGTGGCCTGGCGGCGGGCGTGGTCCCGCGCTTCGGCCAGCTGAGCGCCGGGCAGGCCCGCGCGCTGGCGGAGTTCGGGACGGTGCTGGTCACGCCGTGGAAGTCCGTCGTCCTGCCCGACGTGCCCGCCGACGTCTTCGACCGGCTGGGCTTCGGCGGCGCCGCGTTGGGGACCACCGCCTGCATCGGCCGTCCGGGCTGCGCGAAGTCGCGGGCCGACGTGCGGGCCGACGCGGTGTTCCGGCCCGGCCTGCGCGCGCACTTCTCGGGCTGCGAACGGCGGTGCGGGAAGCCGTCGCAGTCCCATGTGGACGTCGTCGCCGAAGCGGGGGGCTACCGCATCGACGGCCGGTGGGTGCCGCTCGACGAGATGGAAGGAAACCTGTGATCGACTACCTGCGGGACGGTGCCGAGATCTACCGGCATTCGTTCGCCACGATCCGCGAGGAGGCGGACCTGGCGATCCTGCCCGACGACGTGGCGGGGTGCGCGGTCCGGATGATCCACGCCTGCGGCATGGTCGATCTCGTCGACGACCTGCGGTACACGCTCGACGTCGTCGAGTCCGGCCGCGCCGCCCTCGAAGTCGGCGCGCCGATCCTCTGCGACGCGCAGATGATCGCCAGCGGCATCACAAGGCGGCGCCTGCCCGCGGGCAACGAGGTGCTCTGCACGCTGTCGGACCCGTCCGTGCCCGGCCTCGCCGAGCGGATGGGCACCACCCGCTCGGCCGCCGCGCTGGAACTGTGGCGCGACAAGCTGCCGGGGTCGGTCGTGGCGATCGGCAACGCGCCGACCGCGTTGTTCCGCCTGCTGGAGATCCTGGAGGAGGGCGTCGGCGCGCCCGCGGCGATCATCGGCGTCCCGGTCGGGTTCGTCGGCGCCGCGGAGTCCAAAGCGGAGCTGGCCGAGCGGGCCCCGGCGCCCTACCTGGTGGTGCACGGGCGCCGTGGCGGCAGCGCGATGGCCGTGGCGGCCGTCAACGCACTGGCGAGCGCGGAAGAATGACCGGCACGCTCTACGGCGTCGGGCTCGGCCCCGGCGACCCGGAACTGATGACGGTCAAGGCGGCCCGGCTGATCTCCGAGGCGCAGGTGATCGCCTACCACTGCGCGCCGCACGGGCGCAGCATCGCGCGGTCGGTGGCCGAGCCGTACCTGCGCGAGGGGCAGCTCGAGGAGAAGCTCGTCTACCCGGTCACGACGGAGACGACCGACCACCCCGGTGGCTACGAGGGCGCGATCGCCGACTTCTACGAGCTGAGCGCGAAGCGGCTCGCCGAGCACCTCGACGCGGGCCGCGACGTCGTCCTGCTCTGCGAAGGAGATCCGTTCTTCTACGGCTCGTACATGTACATGCACGAACGGCTTTCCGGCCGCTTCGAGGCGGTCGTCGTGCCCGGCGTGACGTCGGTGAGCGCGGCGTCTTCGGTCCTCGGCCGTCCGCTGGTGCAGCGCGACGAAGTGCTGACCGTGCTTCCGGGCACGTTGCCGGCGCCGGAACTGGCGCGGCGGCTCGCGGACACCGACGCGGCGGCGGTGCTGAAGCTGGGCCGGACCTTCGGGTCGGTCCGGGAGGCGTTCGCGGAGGCCGGGAAGCTCGACGACGCCGTCTACGTCGAGCGCGCGACCTGGGGCCGGCAGCGGATCGAGCCCCTGGCTTCGGTGGACCCGTCGACCGTGCCGTATTTCTCGCTGGCGTTGCTGCCTTCGCCGGCGTACGCGTCGCGGGTTTCTCCCGCTCCCGCTTCGAATCCCGTCCCTGCGTCCGGCGGCGAGGTCGTGGTCGTCGGCCTGGGTCCGGCCGGTCCGGAGTGGCTGACTCCGGAAGCCGCGGCGGAGCTGGACGCGGCCGAGCACATCGTCGGCTACGGGCCGTACGTCGCGCGGGTGCCGCAGAAAGCCGGCCAGCGGCGGCACGCCTCGGGCAACCGCGTCGAAGCCGACCGCGCCCGCGAGGCGTTGTCCCTGGCGGCGGACGGCGCTCGCGTGGCCGTCGTCTCCTCGGGCGATCCCGGCGTCTTCGCGATGGCCTCGGCGGTGCTGGAGCAGGTGTCCGCGGGGCACGGTGCCGGCGTGCGGGTCCGGATCGTCCCGGGCGTGACGGCCGCCCAGGCGGCGGCTTCGCGCGTGGGCGCGCCGCTGGGACACGACTACTGCGTGCTGTCGCTGTCGGATCGGTTGAAGCCGTGGGAGATCATCGCCAAGCGCCTGGACGCCGCGGGCGCGGCCGACCTGGTGCTGGCGCTGTACAACCCGGCATCACGGTCCCGGACGACGCAGCTCGCCGACGCCCGGGACATCCTCCTCCGCCACCGCGCGCCGGCCACCCCGGTCGTGGTGGCCCGCGACGTCGGCGGCCCGGAGGAGGACGTCCGGACCACCACGCTCGGCGACCTCGATCCGTCCACTGTGGACATGCGCTGCCTGCTGATCGTGGGCTCGTCACGCACCCGCGCGGAGAACGGCGTCGTCTGGACTCCGCGCGGCTACTGACCGAGCGCCGTCAGGAACGCCGTGCCGTTCGGCGAGCCGATGCCCGTGACGTCGTCGTAGCCGTCGCGGACGTGGATCGTCAGTACGGCGTCGGCGTCCAGCGACCGCAGGCTCGCCGGGGAGTACCCGGCCGACGCGTCCACCGAGTTGGCGTAGTTGACGCGGGCGACGGCCATCGGCGCGGGCGGCTGCCTGACGTCGTGGAACGCCGGGCTGCCCGCCTTCGCGTACAGCAGCGGGTTCGCGAAGCCGAAGGTGCGGCCCGCCCGCTGCTGCGCCAGCGCGACGAACGCGGCGAACAGCGGCGAGGCCAGGCTCGTGCCGCCGATGCGGTACTCGCTGTACTTCGCCGTCCCGTCCGGGAACGCCTGCGTCTGCCCGACCAGGAAACCGGTGTTCGGGTCGGCCAGCGCGGCGACGTCCGGCACGGCGCGCATCCGCTGCGGGCGGGCGCCGTTCGCCGTCGCGATCGTGTCCGGGACGACGCCGGCCTGGTAGGCGGGCTGGGTGAACAGCCGGCTCGTGCCGCCGCCGGCGCCGCCGAAGAACTCACCGGGCGGCGTCGGCACCCAGGTGCCGTTCGTCAGCGTCGACCGCCCGGTCTCCCAGCCGGTCTCGAAGAGGTACTCGCCGTTCTCGCCGACGCCGAGGGACGTACCGCCGACCGCGGTCACCCACGGGCTCACGGCCGGCCAGTCGGGCGTCGCGCCGGGGAAGTTCGCCGCGATGCCGCCGGTCTCGTCGGCGTTGTCGCCGCTGGAGAAGTAGACGCCGATGCCGGTCGCGGCCGCCTCGACGAGCGTGTCGTTGAACGGCTTGACGTAGCCGGGCGGCAGCAGCTCGGTCGAGAACCCGTAGGAGTTCGTCACGATCGAGGCGAGGTGCTGGTCGACGACGTGGTTCATCGCCGCGTCGAGGTCCTGGTAGTTGTTCGGCGAACCGACGTAGACGATGTTCGCGCCCGGCGCGATGCTGTGCACCGCCTCGACGTCGAGGGTCTCCTCGCCGTACCAGCCCTGCGGATCCTGCTTCGGGTTCTGCGGCCGGTTGGCCACGCCCGGCGGGGTCACCTGGGTGAACTGGTTGCCGGACAGCTGGGGCAGCCCGTGCAGGCGCGAATAGGTGTTGACGTCGGAGAGGATGGTCGGGGACGCGTACGCGTCGATGATCGCCACCGTCTGGCCGCTGCCGTCGTTGCCGCCGGCGATGGCCTGCTGGACGCCGTAGGCGCTGCGCAGCTGCGCGGGCGTGTAGCCACAGGGCACCCAGGGGTTCGGGTGGCCGTAGGCGTCCGGCACCCGCACGCCGTCGGGCGTCGTCGTGGTCGCGGTCGTCTTCTCGCCGTAGTAGGCCGAGCACGGCGGGGCGTTGACGAACGCGGGCGACGGCGACGCGGCGGGCCCGGCCGAGGGCTGGAGCAACGCGAACGACTCGTCGAGCCCGACCACCGCGCTGATGCCCGCTGGCAGCCCGGCGGGCAGCGACAGCTCCTTCTCGGGCGCGCGCAGCGTCTTGCCGCCGACGGTGAACTCGCCGAAGCTCGTCCCGAACGCGGCCGCGGCCTGCGCGACGGTGCCTTCGGCCTGCACGTACCGGTGGTTGCCGGGCGTGTAGCCGACGTCGAAGCCGGACTTGCGCAGCCATTGCTGCACCGCGCTCACGTCGTTCTGCGACGGCGCGAACCGCTGCCGGAACTGCGCGGCGGTCAGGAACCGGCCGTATCCGGCCGAGCCCGGTGTCGAGACCTGGTTCGCGACCGCGGCGGCGTCCCCGGTCCAGCCGAGGTAAACGCGGAACGCGACGTTCTCCGCCGCATCCGCCGTCCCGGTCCGCGCCGACGAGGTCGCCCAGGCCGGGACGCTGCCCGGCAACGCGGTCCGGTCGTTCGCCGAGGCAGCCGGGGTCCCGATCAGGAGACCGGCGCCCGTCACGGCGGTGACGGCCAGTGTGATCAGCCGGAACGCGGATGTGCGCATCGCTGGTCCTCCTCGCGAAAGGGCCCCTGCGACGGTGAAGGGGCGAGGAGAAAGCTAGTTCCGGAACCGGGAACCGGCCAGTGCCGTAATCGATCCGATGCGGACTCCACTCAGCGTAGGCCGGCCGCTGGCATCCGGGTGCCGGCGACCGCCCGATCGGCGGTACCGGGCGAACCGATACCGAGACTCGAACGGGGCGACGAAGTGCGGCGACCTGACCGGGCGCCGGCGGCGGAGGTGAGCCGGGCGGAACAGGCGCTGTACCCGCCGGATGGAACTCGCCTGCGAAGCGGCATCGGACGCGGGGGTGCCGGGCCGCTTCCGGACGTGGGCCCACGGGGGACTGCAGGCCGTGCCGGCCACCGATCCCGCGCTGGGTTTCCTGTCGACGGTGTCCGGCGTGACGCGGGAGATGGTTCCCGCCGCGCTCGGCTTCGCGACCGGACCCGGCTGGCACGGCGTCAAGCCGACCGTGGTGTCGGCCGGGCTCGGCGAGGTGCCGGCGGCCGGGTTCGTGCGGGCCGGGGACCGCCTCTTGGCCGTCCGGCCGCCGAGGCCCGCGTCGGCGCCGGGCGCGTCCGGTCGACGGCGGCACTTTCGTGCGGACCCTGCTCGCGGGCTTCGAGGTCGACGGCGTCGTCGCCGCGTTCATGGCCGCGGAGCACCGGCATCCGGCGATGCGGCGGTTCCTCGTGGCGGAGCGGGGGACGCCGATCGCGGCCGCGGGCATGACGATCCACGGTGACGTCGCCGTGCTCGGCGGCGCCGCGACCCTGCGCGCCCACCGGGGCCGGGGCGCGCAGCGGACCTTGCTGCGGCGCCGGCTCGAGGTGGCCGGCGCCGCGGGCTGCGTCCTGGCCGTCGCGACGGCCCGCCCGGCTCGGCCAGCGCGGCCAACCTCGGCCGGGCCGGGTTCCGCCTGCACCGGCGCCGGGCCGTGGACGAAGACCTGACGGCCGTTACCGCGTCGGGTCCTTGCCGTTGGGCTGGCTCGGGCCCGGGCCGGGGGACCACCAGCCCGGCACGGTCTTCTCCCCGTGGATCACCGTCGGGGCGATGCCTTCGGTGAACGGCTCGATCTGCAGCAGCTGGCCCCACGACTGGCTCGGCTGCCCGATCAGGTAGCTCGGCACCTCGGGCTCCTCGGCCAGCTCCTCGAGCCACCCGATCGGGCCGCCGTTCGTGGACGACGCCCAGTTCGCCTCGTCCGCGAGGCCGCCCGCCGTGATCCGGTAGTCCGGGACCTGCGAGATCCCGTCGTGGGACGTCACCGGCTGGACGCACGGGTACACGAACGACGCCGGCCAGTCGACGTACACCGGCTTCGAGCCGATCCGGTCCGTCAGCGTCGTGAACGTCGGCACGCGCGGGGCCGACGCCGCGATCCAGCCGTCCTCCGTCAGGTCGTTGTCGACGATGTTGACGCGGACCGCGTTCGTCTCCGGCGGGAGGTCCCGCAGGTTGATGCGCGTGTCGTTCCAGCCGCCGGTGCCCGCGCCGGGCGGGAGCATGAACTGGCTGCGCAGGATCTTCACGCCCTCGGGGGTGTCGACGCCGTAGTCGAGGCTCACCGACGTCGGCCGGCGGGGCGCGCCCGCGGTCGCGACGACGATCTGGCCGTCCGCCGGCTTCTCCGTCAGCGCGTACCAGTCGCTGCGCAGGCGGCCCGCGCGCGTCTCCGGGTCGAGGTAGCTCGACCACATCGGCACGGTCTCCGGGGTGAACCCGTGCGGCGGCTCGGCCAGCGGGTCCTTGTCGTCGACCGGGCGGGTGTGGAAGCCGGTCTGGACGCGGCCGTTGTCCTGGTCCGGGTTCGGCAGCGGCGAGTTCTCCGGCGGCTTCTCCGCGACGGTCCGCTGCTCGGCCTGCGGGTGCAGGATGCTCGTGGCCGCGTCGCGCTCGACCATCACGTGGTCGGAGAGGTTGCAGCTCTTGCCGAACAGGTGCCCGATGTTCGCCGCGCCCAGGCTGTAGCTGCCGGACTGGTTGTGGATCGCCCAGGCCATCGTGACGAACTCGCCCGCCGCCACCAGGCCGCAGACCACCACCAGCGACAGCGACCCGAGCCGCAGCGCGCGCAGCCGGCCCTCCTGCACCTGCGCCGGCAGCCCCGGCCGGTGCGCGCGGACGTTCTCCACGAACGCGTACACCCCCGCGATCCCGGCCGCGACCAGCAGGATCGTCGACAGGGGGATGCCGCCGACCGACGGCGCCACGTTCGTCCACTGGACCCCGAGCCGCGAGACGAACCAGTAGGTGTTCGGCCCGGTCGCGGCCAGTGCGGCGACGACCAGCAGCCCGGCGAGGAAGGCCGCGCGGTTGCGTTTGGACCGCAGCACGGTCGAGCTGGTCGCGAGCGCGGTCAGCGCCGCCATCGACGCGCCGACCGCGGCGAACGCGCCGAAGTGGTGCGTCCACTTCGTCGGCGTCAGGGCCAGCAGCAGGAAGAACAGCGCCGTCGTGCCGATCAGGCGCCGGGCCGGGCCGAGCGACGCGCCGGGTATGCGGCTGCGGCGCAGCAGCACGACCAGGCAGGTCGCGGTGCACAACACGACCAGCAGCACCGGGAACCGGCGCGGCGCGGAGCCGTCCGGCAGGTCGGCGAACAGCAGCTGGTAGCGCGCGAGCTCCTGGAACCACGACAGGTTCGGGCCGACCTGGGTGCGGATGCGGGTCGCTTCCTGGACCGTCGCGAACGTCTGGTCGGCGAACACGACGACCAGCACCAGCAGTCCCGCGGCGGCGACCGGCGCGAGTACCGGCAGCCAGCCGCTCTCGTTCGCGCGCTGGCGCACCAGCTTGAACAGCGGGCGCGCGGCGACCAGGAAGGGGGCCACCGCGATCAGGCCGGTCGGCGTCGCGGCCAGGGTGAACCCGGCCGCGGTCAGGCCGAGGCACAGCGGGAGCAGCCGCCGCGTCACCAGGGCGCGTTCCACCGCGCAGATCGCCAGCAGCGAGCCGAGCGCGGCCACCGGTTCCGGGCGGACGCCGTTGTTGTAGGGCATCCACCAGATCAGGAACACCGTCGCGGCGGCCCAGCTGGCCGGGCGGCTGGTGCGGATCTGGGTGCCCAGCCGCGGCATCACCTCGCGGCTGATCAGCAGCCAGCTGAGCACGCCGAGCAGGAACGACGGCAGCCGGATCCACGGCGGCACCGTGCTGACGTGCGTCATCAGCTCGAAGACGTGGTAGAACCAGCCGAACGGCGCCTCGGCGACACCGAACCAGCGGTGGTAGTTCGTCAGGTAACCGGTCGCCTCGGTGACCCGTGCCATCGTGAGGATGTAGCCGTCGTCCGAGGTCACCGGCCCGATGAAGACCCACGCGCCGAGCGCGGCGATCACCGTGGCGTCCCGCAGTGTCAGCCGCCACCAGCCGACCGGCGCCCAGCGCGGCGCGCGGCGCGCGAAGCCGGAGTCGCGGCGCCAGGTGGCGATCAGGCAGCCGATCAGCGACAGCACGGCGAGGACGCCGACGACGATCTTCAGCGCGGTCGGCGACGTCTGGTAGCGCGTGTCCGGCACGACCGAGACGTGCAGGCCGGCGATCGGGTCCTTGCTCGAATTGATCGAGGAGTAGATGCCGACCACGCGCGGCCGCACGTCACCGTTGGCGTGGAAGACCGGCGTGCCGGCCACGGCGAGGGTCATCTGCGTCGCGTCGACGTCCAGCTCGACGTCGCACTTCTCGGCGGGCAGCGGCTGCTGCGCGATCTGCTGGCCCTGGCTGGAGGCGAGCAGCACGCCGTTGTCGACGCGCAGCTGCAGGCCCACGCCGTTGCCGGCCTTGGGGTCGGTGCGCCCGTCGGGCACGGTGGCGAAGAGCAGGGCCGGCCCGCCGGTGCGGGCGTCGACCGAGCGGATGGCCGCGCAGGGCACTTCGGCGCGCAGGTCCTGCGCCCAGTACCCGGTCAAGGGCGCGTTGACGGAGCGGGTGTCGCTGCCGGTCGGCCAGACGACCTCCGCCGTGTCCTGCACCACCGGCAGGAAGGGGAAAGCCAGCGCGCACAAGGCCGAGAGCAACCCCAGCGCTACGGCAATCAGACGCATCGGCGCAACGCTAACGGGTCAGAGGCCGGCGGCTGACGCAGCCCCCGGGTCACGCGGGGTGAACCGGCCGTGGTGTAAAGCCGCCGTCAGGGGACGGCGGTGGCGCCAGCCGTGGCGTTCCAGGTCGGGCACGGCTTCGAGCCTGCTGACCGGGCCGACGCACAGCCAGGCGACCGGCCGGACGCCGCCGGGGATGCCGAGCAGCTCGCGCAGGAACGGCTCGCGGTAGAAGCTGACCCAGCCGACGCCAAGGCCCTCGGCGGTCGCGGCGAGCCACAGGTTCTGGATCGCCAGGCAGACCGAGTACAGCCCGGCGTCCGCGATGGCGTGCCTGCCGAGCACGTCCGGCGCGCCGCGTGCCGGGTCGTAGGTGACGACGATGCCCAGGGTGGCGTCGAGGATGCCTTCGATCTTGATGTTCGCGAAGGCGCTCGCACGGTCTTCGCTGAGCTGTGCCGCGAAGACCTCTCGCTCCTCGTGGACGTGCTTCGCGAACTTCTCGCGCGTCGCGTGGTCGTCGACCAGGATGAAGTCCCACGGCTGGGTGAGCCCGACGCTCGGCGCGGCGTGCGCGGCCTCGAGGATCCTGAGCAGCGTCGCTTCGGGGACCGGCTCGCCGGTGAACTCGCCGCGGACGTCCCGGCGCCGGCGCAGGACTTCGTAGAACTCTTCGCTCATCGGTTCAGGACCCATTCGACGGCTTCGGCCACGGTTCCGGCGGTCTCCGCCGCCGGTCTCGGCGGACGGCGGACCACCAGGACCGGCTTGCCCAGCTCCCGCGCCGCCGTCAGCTTCGCGCTGGTCAGTGTGCCGCCGGAGTCCTTGGTGACGAGGACGTCGACGCGGCTGAGCAGCGCGCGCTCGGCGTCGGTCTCGTACGGGCCGCGGGCGAGGATCAGCTCGTGGTGGCGGGGCAGCGGCGGTCCTGGCGGGTCGACGCAGCGGATCAGGAACCACAGGTCGTGCAGGTGCGCGAAGGCGGGCAAGCCCTGGCGGCCGGTGGTGAGGAAGACGCGCTCGCCGAGGCCGGGCAGCTGCCGGGCGGCGTCGGCGAGGTCGTCGGCCCAGTGCCAGACGTCGCCGGGCCCCGGCTGCCAGCCCGGCCGGGCGAGCCGCAGCAGGGGAGTGCCCGTGCGTCCGGCCGCCTCGGCCGCGTTCGCGCCGATGCGCTCGGCGAAGGGGTGCGTCGCGTCGACAACGGCCTTCACGTCGTTCTCGCGCAGCCAGGCGGCGAGGCCGTCAACGCCGCCGAAGCCACCTAGGCGCACTTCGCCGATCGGAAGTCTGGGCCGCGCGACGCGTCCCGCGAGCGAAGACACAACGCGCACTTCGCGCGTGACGAGTTCTTCGGCGAGCTTCCGCGCTTCGCCTGTGCCGCCGAGGATGAGGATCACGAAGGGCGTCCATAGCCGACGGCCTCGCGCCACCGGTCGAGCGTGCGCATGTTGGCCAGCGTCTCGGCCCACGACAGCTCGGGTGCCTGGCGCGCTTCGACGTGCGCGGCGACGTAGTCCGCTTCGCGAGCGAAGACGCCTTGCGTCGCTTCGACCTCGATGACCTCCGGCTCGCCGTCGGCCGGCGTCAGGATGATCTGCGAGACGCCGGGCTTGCGCAGCGCGTGGATCCACGCCGGCTGCGGGACGAAGAGCTGACCGCGCGTGCCGAACACGCGGATGCCGTCTTCCCTGGCCAGCCGGATGCCACAGGAGATCGTCGCCAGGATGTCGCCGGGCAGGCGCAGGAGGCCGGTCGCGTACTCGTCGACGCCGGTCGCCGAGAGGCGCGCCATCCCGCTGACCTCGCTCGGCTCGACGACGTCCTGCCCGGTCGCGGCCTGCGCGACCAGCCGGGCCAGCGACGTGCAGTAGCAGCCGACGTCGAGGATCCCGCCGCCGCCGAGGGCGGGATCGCTCAGCCGGGCGGTCTCCTCCGGGTTGCTGTCGAAGGAGAACGTCGTGTCCACGGCGCGGACGTCGCCGATCGCGCCGCTCGCGACCAGCTCCACCAGCCGCCGCGTCTGCGGGTGGAGGCGGTACATGAACGCCTCCATGAGGAACACGTCGTGCTTGCGGGCGGCGGCGATCACGTCCTCGGCGTCGGCGGCGGTGAGGGTCAGCGGCTTCTCGCACAGGACGTGCTTGCCCGCCTCGGCCGCGGCGATGGCCCACTGCTTGTGCAGGGCGTGCGGTGTGGAGACGTACACGGCGTCGACGTCCGGGTCGGCGAGGAGGTCTTCGTAGCTGCCGTAGGCGGCGGGGATCTCGAAGCGGGCGGCGAACTCCCCGGCCCGCCCGGCGTCCCGGGCGGCGACGGCGGCGAGCGTGCCGTGCTCGCTTTCCTCGACGCCCGCGGCGAAGTGGCCGGCGATGGTCCCGGCGGCCAGCAGGCCCCAGCGCAGTTCCGTCACAACGACTCCGGTTGGTCCGCCCGGTCACGGGCACTGGAATAGAGGAAGCTGTCGGGAAAGTCCGTGGCGGCGAGCACCCGCCCGACGAAGATGGTGGCGGCCCGCGTCATCCCGGCGTCCCGGACGAGTTCCGGCAGCTCGCCGAGCACGCCACGCACGACGGTCTCCCCGGGCTGGCTGGCGAGCGCGACCACGGCGACGGGACAGTCGGCACCGTAGTGCGGGGTCAGCTCGCCGGTGACCCGCTCGACGTGGTTGATCGCGAGGTGCAGCGCGAGGGTGGCCCGCGTGGCGGCGAAGGCTCGGAGTGTCTCGGCCGGCGGCATCCTGGTGGAGCGCGCCTGCACGCGGGTGATCACGAGACTCTGCCCGACTTCGGGCACGGTGAGCTCCCGGCGCAGCACGGCGGCCGACGCGGCGAAGGCGGGCACGCCGGGAACGACGTCGTAGGGAACGCCGGCGGCATCGAGCCGCCGCATCTGCTCGGCGACGGCGCTGTAGAGCGAAGGATCCCCGGAGGTGAGCCGCGCGACGTCCCGCCCGGCTCGGTGCGCCTCGACGAGCTTGGCGACGATCTGCTCGAGGCTGAGCCCGGCGGTGTCGACGAGTTCGGCATCGGCGGGGCAGTGGGCGAGCAGGTCCGTGGGAGTCATGCTGCCGGGGTAGAGACAAGTCGGGCAGCGGGCGAGCAGATCCCGCCCCCGCACGGTGATGAGATCGGCGGCCCCGGGCCCGGCCCCGATGAAGTGGACGGTCATCGACGGCTCCAGGAGGTGGGGGTCGGATTCGAGGCGGTCGTCACCGGCTGCTCCACTGCGTCACGACCCGAGCCGGGGTCCAGCCGGTGAACCCGCCCAGCGGGCCCGCGCGCTCGACCCCGATCCGCACCAGCTCGCCCCCGTGCTGCGCGTACGCCCGCGTCAGCACCTGCTCGGCCTCCACGGTGACCGCGTGCGCCACCACGCGCGCGCCCGTCGCCAGGCAGGTGTCCAGGACCTCCGGCACCGTCACCCCGCCGCCGATGAACACCGCGTCCGGGGCCGGCAGCGCGCTCAGCGCCTCCGGTGCCGCTCCCGTCACCACCTCCAGCTCCGGGACGCCGAGGTCCAGGGCGTTGCGGCCGATCCGCTCCGCGCGCCCGGGGTCGCGCTCGATCGCGATCGCGCGGTTCAGCCCGTGCAGCCGCGACCACTCGATGCCGACGCTGCCGGCGCCCGCGCCGACGTCCCACAGCAGCTCGCCGGGGCTCGGCGCGAGCCGGGCCAGTGCCGACACCCGCAGGTCGCGCTTGGTCAGCTGGCCGTCGTGGGCGTACACGTCGTCCGGGATGCCGATCAGCGGCAGCGCCGGACCCACGCAGTCCAGCGCGAACACCGTCAGCGGGCCGGGTTCGCCGGTCCAGCCGTCGGAGATGCGCTCGTCGGGCCCGCCCAGGTTCTCCAGCGCGAACAGCTCGCTCTCGGCGTACCCGCGCACGGTCAGCAGGGAGCGCAACGCCGCCGCGTCGGCACCCAGGACGAGCACCCGCCGCCCCGGCGCCAGCACCCGGGCCACGCGCGCCGACGACCGGCCGACGACGGTCACCACCTCCGTCTCCTCGGCCGACCAGCCCAGCCGGGCCCTGGCCAGCGTCACCGACGACACCGCGGGCAGCGCCTCGACCTCGTAGCCATGGGTGACGAGCGTGGTGCCGACCCCCGACAGGAACGGATCTCCGCTGGCCAGGACGCAGACGCGCTGCCCTTCGTACTCCGCCAGCAGTGCGTCCAGACCCGGCAGCAACGGCGACGGCCACGGCACGCCCGGAACGTCCGGAGGCAGGTACGCCAGCTGCCGCGGCGCCCCGATCACGACGTCGGCGCCGAGCACCACGGCACGGGCGGTCTCGGCCAGCCCCGGCCACCCGTCGGCCCCGATCCCGACGACCGTGAGACGTGATTTTTCGCGCACGATTTCCCACCCTAAGCGAGGCGGCCGCTGTGCGATGATCGGCCGGTCGCCGAGCTTCAGGAGCGCTGTTGAAGCCCTACCCGTTCACCGCCGTCGTCGGGCTGCCGGACCTGCGCCTGGCGCTCGTCCTGTCCTCGATCTCGCCCGCGGTCGGCGGGGTGCTGGTGCGCGGCGAGAAGGGCACCGCGAAGTCGACCATGGTCCGCGCGCTGGCGGGCCTGCTGCCGGGGGTCGAGGTCGTGGACGGCTGCCGGTTTTCCTGCGATCCCGCGGCGCCGGACCCGCTCTGCCCCGACGGCCCGCACGACGGCGCGAGCAGCCACCGCCGCCCCGCGAAGCTGGTCGAACTGCCCGTCGGCGCGGCCGAGGACCGCGTCATCGGCTCGCTGCACCTCGAACGCGCGCTCGCCGAGGGCGTCACGGACTTCCAGCCGGGCCTGCTGGCCGCCGCGCACCGCGGGCTGCTCTACGTCGACGAGGTCAACCTGCTCCACGACCACCTCGTCGACACGCTGCTCGACGCCGCCGCGATGGGCCGTGCGACCGTGGAACGCGAAGGCGTTTCGGTTTCACACGCCGCGCGGTTCGTGCTGATCGGCACCATGAACCCGGAAGAGGGCGAGCTGCGGCCGCAGCTGCTGGACCGGTTCGGCTTGACCGTCGAGGTCGCCTCCAGCCGCGACCCGGAGCAGCGCGTCGAAGTCGTCCGGCGCCGCCTGGCCTACGAAGCCGACCCGGACGGCTTCGCCACGCAGTACGCCGAAGAAGACGCCAAGCTCGCGGCGGACATCGAAGCGGCGCAACGGCTTCTGCCCGCCGTCAAGCTCCCCGACGCGGCGCTGCGCCGGATCGCCGAGGTCTGCGCGTCGTTCGAGGTCGACGGCATGCGCGCGGACATCGTCACCGCGCGCACCGCGGTCGCGCACGCGGCCTGGTCCGGCCGCGACGAGGTGACCACCGACGACGTCCGCGTCGCCGCGCGGCTCGCGCTGCCGCACCGGCGCCGCCGCAACCCGTTCGACGCCCCCGGCATCTCCGAGGAGCAGCTGGAACAGGCCCTGCAGGATGCCCAGCCACCGGAGCCGGGCCCCGAGGACGACGGCCCCGGGTCCGGCTCGGCGCCGTCCGAAGCGCCCGAGCCGCCGCAGGGGAACGCGCCGCAGGGCGAACCGCAGTCCGGTGGCGGGCAGCAGAAGACCGTCGGCGCCGGCGAGACGTTCAAGGCGCGCGTGTTCCGCGTCAAAGGCACGGGCGAAGGCGAGCGAGGACGCCGTTCCCGCGCGATCACCGACAGCGGGCGGACCGTCGGCGTGCAGCCCGCGAGCGTGCGGGAAGGACGTCCGCACCTGGTCGCGACCGTGAAAGCCGCGGCACCGCACCAGAAAGCCCGCGGCCGCCACGGCGCCGCGCTGAAGCTGCGCCCGCAGGACCTGCGGTACGCGCGGCGCGAAGGCCGTGAGGGCAACCTCGTGCTGTTCTGCGTCGACGCGTCCGGCTCGATGGGCGCGAAGGCCCGCATGCGCGAGGTCAAGACCGCGGTGCTGTCGCTGTTGCTCGACGCCTACCAGCGCCGCGACAAGGTCGGCCTGGTCACCTTCCGCGGCGACGCCGCCGAGCTCGCGCTGCCGCCGACGATCAGCGTCGACGCGGCCGCGTCCCGGCTCGAAGGCCTGCCGACCGGCGGCCGGACCCCGCTCGCCGAGGGACTGCTGGAGGCCGCGCGGGTGCTGCGCGTCGAGGAGATCCGGGACCCGCGGCGGCGTCCGCTGCTGGTCGTCGTCACCGACGGGCGCGCCACCAGCGGCCCCGACGCCGTCGCGCGCGCCAAGGCCGCGGCGGGGCTGCTCAGTGGGGTGACTTCCATCGTGATGGACTGCGAGAGCGGCAAGATGCGCCTCGGCCTGGCCGCCGACCTGGCCGCCCACCTCGGCGCGGAGCACGTGCCGCTGGCCGACGTCGCCGCCGAATCGCTGGCGAGCGCCGTCCGCGCCCGGACCGGAAAGGCCGCCTGATGCCGCAGGGAAAACCGTCGGTGGTGCCGCAGGACGGCCTGACCACGCGCCAGCGCCGCAACCGGCCGCTGCTCGCCGTGCACACCGGCGAGATGAAGGGCAAGTCGACCGCCGCGTTCGGGATGGCGTTGCGGGCGTGGAACCAGGGCTGGTCGATCGGCGTGTTCCAGTTCGTCAAGTCGGCGAAGTGGCGCGTCGGCGAGGAAGCCGCGTTCAAGGCGCTGGGGAAGCTGCACGAGGAGACCGGCCAGGGCGGGCCCGTCGAGTGGCACAAGATGGGCGAAGGCTGGAGCTGGGCCCGCAAGTCCGGCACCGAAGACGACCACGCCGCGAACGCGCGCGAGGGCTGGGCGGAGATCAAGCGCCGGCTCGCCGCCGAGACGCACGACTTCTACGTCCTCGACGAGTTCTCCTACCTGCTCAAGTGGGGCTGGCTCGACGTCGGCGACGTCGTGTCCGCGTTGGTCTCGCGGCCCGGGCACCAGCACGTCGTCATCACCGGCCGGTACGCGCCGCCGGAGCTGGTCGAGGCCGCCGACCTGGTCGCGGAAATGACCAAGGTCAAGCACCCGATGGACGCCGGCCAGAAGGGCCAGCGGGGGATCGAGTGGTAGCGCGCGTGGTCGTCGCCGCGCCCGGCTCCGGGCACGGCAAGACCACCGTCGCCGCCGGGCTGATGGCGGCGCTGCGCGCGGCCGGGCACCGCGTGTCCGGGCACAAGGTCGGGCCGGACTTCATCGACCCGGGCTACCACGCGCTGGCCACCGGACGTCCCGCGCGCAACCTCGACCCGTTCCTGCAGGGCGAGGACCTGCTGATCCCCCTGCTGCGCCACGGTGCCCGCGGCGCCGACATCGCCGTCATCGAAGGCGTGATGGGGCTGTTCGACGGCGCGCTGGGCACCGGAGGCTACGCCTCGACCGCGCACGTGGCGCGGCTGCTGGACGCGCCGGTGGTGCTGGTCGTGGACGCTTCGGCAGCGTCGCGCAGCGTCGCGGCGACCGTGCTGGGCTTCGCCCACTACGACAACCGCGTGCGGCTCGCCGGGGTCGTGCTCAACAAGCTGGGCTCGCAACGGCACCTCGACGAGATCGCGTCCGCGCTGGAGGCGACCGGCGTCCCGCTGCTGGGCGCGTTGTACCGTAACGAAGAGATCCACGCGCCGAGCCGCCACCTCGGGCTCGTCCCGGCGGCGGAACGGGCCGCCGAGGCCGAACGCGTCCTGCCGTCGCTGGCCGCGTGGGTGCGCGACGGTGTCGACCTGGCGGAGATCGTCCGGATCGCTTCCGCGGCACCGGCGCTGTCCGCGCCGCCGTGGGAGCCGTCCGGTGTGGACGGTCCACGGCGGACGGTCGCGGCCGCGGGCGGACCCGCCTTCACCTTCCGCTACACCGAGAACATCGAACTCCTCGCGGCTTGCGGCATCGACGTGGTCGACGTCGATCCGTTGCGCGACGAGGCGTTGCCCGACGGCTGTGCCGGGCTGTACTTCGGCGGCGGGTTCCCGGAGGTGCACGCGGCGGAGCTGTCGGCGAACACGTCGTTGCGTACCGAAGTGGCCGCGGCGATCGGCCGCGGGATGCCGGTGAGCGCCGAATGCGCGGGCCTGCTGTACCTGTGCCAGTCGCTGGACGGCGTGCCGATGGCCGGCGCGGTGCCCGCGGACGCCAAGATGACCGCCCGCGGCAAGCTCGGCTACCGGCGCGCGGTCGCCGTCGAGGACAACCTGCTGGCCACGGCCGGGCAGCGGGTCACCGGGCACGAGTTCCACCGCACCGAGGTCACGCCGTCGCACGGCGCGCCGGCCGCCTGGGGCTGGGACCGGCAGCTGGACGGGTTCGCGTCGCCGACGCTGCACGCGTCCTACCTGCACGTCCACTGGGCCGGGTACCCCGAGCTGGCCCGGCGGTTCGCGGCGCGGGTCCGGGCCCGTGCCTGACTACGACCTGCACCACCACGGCGACCGCGAAGTCGGGCCGGGGCTGGTGGACCTGGCCGTGAACGTCCGGCTGCCGCGGCCGCCCGCGTGGCTGCGCGCCGAGCTGGCGTCCGCGTTGGACTCCCTGGCCGCCTATCCGTCCCCGGTGGACGCGGAACGCGCGGTGGCCGCCCGGCACGGCCGCGCTCCCGGCGAAGTCCTGGTCACGGCGGGCGCGGCCGAGGCGTTCACGCTGCTGGCCTCGGCGTTGCGGCCGCGGCGGGCGGTGGTCGTGCACCCGCAGTTCACCGAGCCGGAGGCCGCGCTGCGGGCGGCCGGGCACGCCGTTTCGCGGGTTGTCCTGTCCGAAAAGGACGGTTTCGTGCTCGATCCGGCGCTGGTGCCGGACGACGCCGACCTGGTGTTCGTCGGCAACCCGACGAACCCGACGTCGGTGCTGCACCCGGCGGAATCGTTGCTTTCCCTGGCGCGGCCCGGGCGGCTGCTCGTGGTCGACGAGGCGTTCCTGGACGCGGTGCCGGGCGAGGCCGAGAGCCTGGCTTCCGGGCACGCCGGCGTCGTCGTGCTGCGCAGCCTGACGAAGACGTGGGGGCTGGCCGGGCTGCGGGCGGGGTACGTGCTCGCCGAGGCCGGGGTCGTCGCGCGGCTGCGCGCGGTCCAGGTGCCGTGGTCGGTGTCCACTTTGGCCGGAGTGGCGACGGTGGCGTGCTGCCGTCCGGCCGCTTTGGAGGAAGCGGAAAAGCTCGCGGCCGCGGCGGAAGCGGACCGGGAGTACCTGGTGTCGCGGCTGGGCGAGGCGGGGGTCGAAGTCCTGGGTGACCCGCGGGGCCCCTTCGTGCTGGTCCGGGTTCCGGACGGCGGCCGGGTGCGGGCGCGGCTGCGGGACGCGGGCTACGCGGTCCGGCGCGGCGACACCTTCCCCGGGCTCGGCCCGGACCACCTGCGGCTGGCCGTGCGGGACCGGGCCGTGACCGACGGCTTCCTGACCGCGTTGCGGGAAATCCGGTAAACACCGACAGGGGGTTGTCGCTGCCGCCGCCGAGACTGGGCGGAGCCGGGAAGCGCCCGGTGTGGCAGCGAAAGGAACGACATGCCCCGATTCAACGAGGTCGCCTGGTTCGAGATCGGCGCCGAGGACCCGGCGGCCGCCGAACGGTTCTACGGCGAGGTGTTCGGCTGGACGGTCGCGCAGGACGACACGGCGAGCACGGATCCGGCCTACCGCGTCATCGACACCGGCGGTGCCCGTGGCGGGCTGTTCCGGGGACCGGAGAACTACGCGATCTTCAGCGTGCTGGTGGCGGACGTCGACGACGCGTGCCGCCGGGTGGCGGCCGCCGGCGGCCGGGTCCGGCGGCCACCGCAGGTCAATCCCGTCGGCGTGACGTTCGCGCACGTGCTCGACCCGGCGGGCAACCACTTCTCGGTGTTCAGCTCGCCAAGCTGAGCTGCTCGACGTCGCCGTACGGGATGTCGAGGTCCTCGGGCCGCAGCCGGCGGGGCGGGGGCACTTCGGCGGTCACGGAGTACGAGACGATCCGGTCGGTGCGGAACGCCCGGATCTCCCGGCGCAGCCGGCACCACGCGATCAGGTACCAGTGCGCGGGCTTGCCGACGTAGCCGAGCGGCTCGATCTCCCGGCGCGTGACGGTGCCCGCGCGGTCGGTGTACCGGATGCGCATGACCCGCCGGATGCCGAGCACGTGCGGCATCGGTGCGGCGGTGTCGTCGCCGAGCACGTGGACGCGGAGGGCGAGGTCCCGCGCCGCGGCGACGTCCTCCTGCCGCATCGCGGCGACGAGCTTGCGCAGCGCCGAGCGGCCTTCGGCGCGGAACGGAGTGCCGTCGAGGTGTTTCAGGGCGAGCGCCATCGCGACGGCTTCCTCCGGCGTCAGGTTGACCGGCGGGAGCGTGTGCGCCTTGTCGAGGCAGTACCCGCCGGTGCGGCCGGCCTCGGCGTAGATCGGCACCCCGGACTGCTGGAGCGCACCGATGTCCCGCTCGATGGTGCGCGTGTTGACCTCGAAGCGGCTCGCGAGCCAGCGCGCACTCCGCGGCCGGGGCGCGATGGCACGGAGTTCCTCGACGAGGGCGTACAGACGATCGGTCCGGTTCACAGGCGTCACTGTAGGAAGGGGGTACGACAGTTTCAGGCGAACGCGAGCAGCGCCGCCGCGACGGCGACTTCGACGCCGGCGCCGAGGACGTCACCGGTGACGCCGCCGAGCCGTCTGGTGCACCGCCAGAGGAGCACCCCGGCGGCGGCATAGCCGAGGCCGACGGCGAGCGGTCCCCGCCACCACGGAAGCCCGGGCAGCAGCACGGCAAGCCCGGCGGCGGCAATCCCGACGGCGACGGCGGCGGTCCGCGGAACCGAGCCGGCAACGGTGGCGCCGAGCCCATCCGGCCGAGCGGAGGGCACACCACGCGCACAGGCCATCGAGAGCGTGCACCGCCCGGCGAGCACCCCGGCGGCGGCGGTGACCGGAGTGGCGGCGGCCAGCGCACCGGCCTGCACGAGCAGGACGAAGACGAGCGTGGCAACCCCGGTGGGCCCGGAGTCACCGCGACGCATGATCGCGAGGGCTTTGGCGCGGTCGTAGGAGGCGCCGAGGCCATCGGCGGTGTCGGCGAGCCCGTCGAGGTGCAGGCCCCGGCTCCCGAGGGCGACGACGCCGAGAGCGAGAGCGGAGGTGGCGAGGGCGGGAAGGTCCCGCCCGGCCCAGAGGACAAGCCCGGCAGCGAGAGCCAGCGGGACGGCGGCGAGCGGAGCGAGCAGCATGGCGCGCCCGGCGACCCGGCGATCGATGACGCGCGGAGCGGGGACGGGAACGGTGGTCAGCGTCCCGACGGCCATCCGCGCGGCATCACCCCAGCGGCTCATGGCCGCCACCGGTCCGCCGGGCCCGGGTGGCCCGGCTCCCGCGGCAGCTCCCGGCTGGCCGCCGAGGGCACCCGCCGACGCGCGGACGGCGACGGCATGGGCCCCCGGCGGCTCCTGCGCAGCCCCGAGCCCGCGTGCCTGCTCGCACCGAGCGCCAGCGGCACCCACCGGCCCACCCCCAGCCCCGAACGTGCCGGGCAACTCACCACCACCGGCTCGCGGCAGCTCATGCCAAGTCGGCCAGCAGGCCCATGTCCGCCAGGATCGCGCGCGCCGCTCGCAGGGTCGGGACCGCCTGCACCGCTCCGCTTCCCTCCCCGAGCCGCAAGCCGAGGTCCAAGATCGGCTCCAGCCCCAGCGCCTTCAACGCGAACGCCTGGGACGGTTCCGTCGACCGGTGCCCCGCCAGCCACCACTGCTCCGCCCCCGGCGCGATGTCCCGCGCCACCAGGGCCGCCGCGCCCGAGAACACTCCGTCCAGCAGTACCGGGATCCCCTGCACCGCCGCCTGGACCAGGAATCCCGCCGTTGCCGCCATGCACGCGCTGCCCAGGGTCGTCAGGCGCTCGAACGGGTCCTCCGTCCGGCCCGCCGTCCGCGCCAGGGCCGCCGTGACCGCCGCCGTCTTGCGCTCGAGACCCGCCGCGTCGACGCCCGTTCCGGTGCCGACCACCTCCGCCGCCGGCAACCCCAGGGAGGCCGCCACCAGCGCCGCGCACATCGCCGTGTTGCCGATCCCCATGTCGCCCGGGATCAGCACGTCCGCGTCGCCCTCCTCGCGCGCGATCGCCCGGCCCGCGTCGAACGCCGCGCGTGCTTCGCCCGGCGAAAGCGCGTCCTCCACGTCGATCGAGCCCGATCCGCGGCGGATCTTGTGGGCCGTCACCGAAGCCGGCACGTCCGCGCCGTCCCAGTCCACGCCGATGTCGGCCACCCGCACCTTCGCACCCACCTGGGCGGCGAGGACGTTCACGCCGCTCTTGCCCGCCAGGAACACCCGCACCATCGCCGCGGTCACCTCGCGCGGGTACGCCGAAAGCGCCGACACGCCGTGGTCGCCCGCGAAGACGACCACGCGCACGTCCTCCAGCGGGCGCGGCGGCACGCTCCCGTGCGCCGCCGCCAGCCACGCGGCGATCTCCTCCAGCCTGCCGAGCGCGCCGAGCGGCTTGACGAGGCCGTCGAGCCGCTCCAGCGCGGCGGCGCGGGCGGCGGGGTCGGGCACGGGTACGTCGAACACGGGCGCCTCCTGGCTACAGGTCGAGCGCCCGGCCCGCGACGACCAGCACGACCCGGTCGGCGTCGGCGGACACCCGGTTGTTGAGTGCGCCCAGCACATCACGGAACAGCCGTCCGGACGACGTTGCGGGCACCACACCGCTGCCGACCTCGTTGCTGACCGCGACCACCGGCACCCGCGCGGCGGCCCACGCCGCGAGGAAGTCCTCGAGGCGGTCGTCGAGCCGGTGCTCCCAGCCCGGCTTCTGCCGCCACGCGCCGACGTCGTCGAGCACGCGCGAGAGCCACGTGCCGAGGCAGTCGATCAGCAACGGCTCGGTGGCGCTCCGGAGGATGCCCGGCAGGTCCGTGGTCTCGACGGTCTTCCAGTGCGCCGGCCGCCGCGCCTGGTGCGCGGCCACTCGCGCGGCCCACTCGGGGTCGTCGTCGCTCGCGGGGAGGCCGGGCGCGACGTAGACGAGGTGCGGGTGGTGGGCGACGAGCCGTTCGGCGTGCCGCGACTTCCCCGAGCGGACGCCGCCGAGGACCAGGACCTTGCCTTCGTCGCGTCCGTACCGGCGAAGGGCGCGCGCCAGGGCCTCGAGACACCCGGCGAGCCGGTGGCTCAGCCCCGCCGACTTACGTTTTCCCGCGGAGGCGGCATCCGACACAGTCATACCCGGCATTCTGGTGTACGCGCTACCGTGCGCCACGTGCCACTCCGTCTAGGGACAACCGCTGCCGGACTCGTTACCGGATACGTCGCCGACACCCTGTTCGGCGACCCCCGTCGGGGGCACCCGGTCGCCCTGTTCGGCACGGCGGCGGCGCGCCTCGAACGTCGTCTTTGGGCGGATTCGAAAGCACGCGGAGCCGCGTACGCGGGGTTGTGCACCTCCGTGCCCGTCGGCTTGGGCGTCGCCCTCCAGGCCGTGACGCGCCGACGCCCCTTCGCACGCTTCGCGTTGACGGCCGCATGTACGTGGGTCGTGCTGGGCGGACGCGGCCTCGCCGTCGAAGGAGCCAAGATGGCCAGATTGCTCGAAGCGGGCGAAGTGCCCGAAGCGCGTCAGCGGCTTTCACACCTCTGCGCGCGCGACGCGACAACGCTCGACTCGGCGGAGCTGACGCGCGCGGCGACCGAGTCGATCGCCGAGAACACGTCGGACGCGGTGGTGGCGCCGCTGTTCTGGGGCGCGGTCGCCGGTATCCCCGGCCTGCTCGGCTACCGGGCGTTGAACACCCTGGACGCGATGGTCGGCTACCGGTCGCCGCGCCACCGCGACTTCGGCTGGGCGGCGGCGCGCGCCGACGACGTGGCCAACCTGGTGCCTTCACGCGTCGGAGCGGCGCTGACTGCGGCATGCGCGCCGCTGGCCGGCGGACGCGCACGGCAGGCGTGGCGGATCTGGCGCCGAGACGGCGAGCGGCATCCGAGCCCGAACGCGGGCCAGGTGGAAGCGGCCTTCGCGGGAGCGCTGGACATCCGGCTGGGCGGGACGAACAGCTACGGCGGCGAGGTGGAGGACCGGGCCCGTCTGGGCGAGGGCCGTGCCCCGCGGCCGGCGGACCTGCGCCGGGCGGTGCGCCTGTCCCGTGTGGTGGGGACGGCCGCGGCACTGGTCGCCGCCACGGCAGCCGCGAGGTGGGGCCGATGAGCGGCCTTCTCGTCGCCGGGACCACGTCCGATGCCGGGAAGAGCCTCGTCACCGCCGGTGTCTGCCGGTGGCTGGCCCGGCGCGGGGTGCGCGTCGCGCCGTTCAAGGCGCAGAACATGTCCAACAACTCCATGGTCTGCGCCGACGGTGCCGAGATCGGCCGCGCCCAGTGGGTGCAGGCGCGCGCGGCCCGGGTCGAGCCCGAGGCCGCCATGAATCCCGTGCTCCTCAAGCCCGGCAGTGATCGGCGCAGCCATGTCGTCGCGCTCGGGAAGCCGTTCGGGACCCTCGAAGCCGGCGAGTACGCCACCGGGCGCGCCGGGCTCGCCGAGATCGCCTTCGGTGCCTTCCAAGACCTCAGCCGCCGCTACGACGTCGTCGTCTGCGAAGGCGCCGGCAGTCCCGCCGAGATCAACCTGCGCGGCGGGGACTACGTCAACATGGGGCTCGCGCGGCGGTTCGGGCTGCCCGTGCTCGTCGTCGGCGACATCGACCGCGGCGGCGTGCTCGCCGCCATGTTCGGCACCCTCGCCCTGCTCTCCGCCGACGACCAGGCGCTCGTCGCCGGCTGGGTGGTCAACAAGTTCCGCGGCGACGTCGGCCTCCTGCGCCCCGGCCTCGACAGCCTCGAGAAGGTGACCGGCCGGCCCGTGCTCGGCGTGCTGCCCTGGCTCGACCGCGTCTGGATCGACTCCGAAGACGCCCTCGCCGCGGCGGGCTGGCGCCGGGAAGCCCAGGGGCGCGGCCTGCACGTCGCGGTCGTCCGGTTCCCGCGCGCCTCCAACGCCACCGACGTCGACGCCCTCGCCGCCGAGCCCGGCGTCACCGTGAGCTTGACCGCAGACCCCGACACCGTCGCCGCCGCGGACGTCGTCGTGCTGCCCGGGTCGCGTGCCACCGTGGGCGACCTCGCCTGGCTGCGGGAACGCGGGCTCGGCGAAGCCGTCAAGACCCGCGTCGCGGCCGGACGGCCGGTGCTCGGCATCTGCGGCGGCTACCAGATGCTCGCCGAGTCCATTGTGGACGACATCGAGTCCGGGGCCGGCGAGGTGGCCGGCCTCGGCCTGCTCCCGGCGCGCGTCAGCTTCGCCGCCGAAAAGGTGCTGAGCCGTCCGTCGGGGACGTGGCGCGGCACCCGCGTCGACGCCTACGAGATCCACCACGGCTCGGTCGCCGTGACAGCGCCGCTGGAGTCCTTTTTGGACGGCGTCCGCGACGGCGCCGTCTGGGGCACGATGTGGCACGGCGCCTTCGAGAACGACGCCTTCCGCCGCGCATGGCTCACCGAAGCCGCGGCGCAGGCCGGGGTCGAGTGGGCGCCGGCGTCGGACGCCCCCGGCTTCGCGGACCTGCGTGAGCAGATGCTGGACAAGCTCGCCGATGCCATCGACGAGCACCTCGACACGGCGATGCTGCGCACGCTGCTGGAGCGGGGCGCGCCGGCGGGACTTCCGTTCGTCCCGCCGGGCGCACCCTGAACCTCAGGCGGCGACAGCCGTCTTCCTGGTCAGCGCCTTCTCCGCGAAGACGCCGAACGTCAGGCCCAGCGCGAGCCACAGCGTCACCTGCGTGCCGACCGAGGCCGTGCGGAAGCTCCACAGCGTCGAAGCCGGGAATCCCGCCGGGACCTCGTCCACCGCCGGCAGCAGCCAGGCGACGACGCCGATCACGGCCAGGTAGCCCGCCGCGGCCAGCAGGAAGCCGTTCCACGCGCCGAAGCGGCCGGCCAGCTTGCGGCCGGACACCGTGGCGAAGATGCCCACGAGCAGCGACACGGCGACGAACCCGAAGTACAGCTCCGTCCGTGCGCCGATGGTGCCCGCCTGACCCACCGCCGGCGGGTTGGCCGGATACTTCAGGAACGGCACCAGGAACACGACGGCGAACGCACCGCTGGTCAGCAGCAGCGCAGTCACCCTGGGGCGCAGCGAACCGAGCCTTCCCTGGGCGAACGCGAAGGCGAGCGAGAGCAGCCCGCCGATCGCGACGCCGTACACGAGCACGCCGGTCAGCAGGCCGGCGGTGCTCTGGACGTCGCGAGGAACCAGCTCCTCTTCATGTGCGTCAGCCGACGGCGCGGTCCCGGTGTCGTGCGAATGCGCGTGGCCCCCGGGCTCTTCGAGCCCGATGGCGGCGTTCACCGACGGCTCGCCGAAGGCGTAGGCGAACCCGAACGCGAGCACACCGGCGATCAGGCCCGCGAGCATGCCGCGGACCAGCAAGGTCTTCATCATCGGAGCGCGTGCCGCCGATCAGTGGCAGGGGAAGGCCAGCAGGTGCCGGCCGTCGTGCACGAACTCGTGGACGTACGTGTTCGCGAACACCGCCGTCGCGCCCTGTTCGGCGCTCACGAAGTACAGCGCGATCAGGGCGAGGAGCACCACGAACACCGCCCACGGCACGATCTCGCGGATCGGGATGCGGACGGGGAGCGGAACGGCGGGAACTGCCGTCTGGGTCATGGCGTGGCCTCCTCGGGCTTTCGCGGCCTCATCGGGGTCGGGCACGACGGTCCGGGTCTGGCTTCCCCCTGGCGGGGGTCACAGTGGCGCGACCGCGCGGACTTGCACCGCGTTCCGGAATCCGTCGCCTGGCCGGTTGAGCGTAGGTCCGCCGTTCGGGCCGCGTCAATGTGACAATGCCGCGGTGACTCGAATGGTGGCCGCCCTCGATGTGGGCGGGACGACGATCAAGGCGGCGTTGCTCGACGAGCGGCTGCGGCCCCGGGCGACGCTGCGCGCGGAGACGGCGCGCAGCGCGGACGGCACGGCGCTGGCCGGCCAGGTCGCGGACATCGTGGCCGCGCTGGCGGAGCAGGCGGGGACGGGACTGCCGTCGGCGGTCGGGGTGGTCGTGCCCGGGATCGTGGACGAGCAGACCCGCGTCTGCCACTTCTCGGCCAACCTCGACTGGCGCGAGGTGCCCTTCGGCGAGCTGCTGGAGGGACGGCTCGGGCTGCCGGTGGCGTTCGGGCACGACGTCACCGCGGGCGGCATCGCGGAGTTCCGCGTGGGCGCCGGGCGGGGCGCGACGAACGCGGCGTTCATCCCGGTGGGCACCGGGATCGCCGCGGCACTGCTGCTCGACGGCCGGATCCACCGGGCGCACGGGCAGGCGGGCGAGGTCGGGCACATCGACGTCGGCCACTCGGGCAAGTGCGGCTGCGGCGCGATCGGCTGCCTGGAGGCGATCTCCTCGGCCTCGGCCATCGCCCGCCGCTACACCGAGCGCACCGGCCGGCCGGCCGACGGCGCGCGCGAGGTCGTCGACCTGGCCCGGCACGGCGACGAGGTGGCGATCGCGGTGGTCCAGGACGCCCTCGACGGCCTCGGCCACGGCATCAAGACGCTGCTGACGCTGCTGGGCCCGGAGGTGATCGTCCTGGGCGGCGGGCTGTTCACCGCGGCGGACTACGTGCTGGAGCCGGTGCGCGAGTGGCTGGCGGCGCACCTGACGTTCCAGCGGATGCCGGAGCTGCGGATCGCGAAGCTGGGCGACGAGGCCGGACGCCTCGGTGCGGGACTGCTGGCCCTGGACCGCCTCGACGCCTGAGCCGGACCGCGGCAGCCGGGTCAGAGGGAGCGGAGGAAGGCCAGCGACGGCATGAAGAAGTATTCCCCGCCCCGCAGCGTCACCGCCTGCGGCACCGGATCGGCCGTGCGCTGACTCGGGCCGCCCCACTCGATCGTGTAGTCCGATGGCTCGCGCGGGCCCTGGCCGATCACCGGGTCCAGGCCCGGGGTGACGCCGTCGACGATCGGGAAGCCCGGGTTGTCCGCCCACAGCGCCTGGGTGAACTCGAACTGGTTGCCCAGCACCGCGTTGAACGCCATGAACAACAGCCCCACCCCGCCGCTCGGGCGGGCCGCCGGTGGCACGTCCGCGTTCGGGTCGTCCGGGCGCTCGCCGTACGTGACGCCCCGGCGTGCCATGAGATGCAGCCGCTCCGCCGCCGGCTCCTCCGCGCCGCCCGAGCCGCGCGGGTTCGTCTTGCGGATGTGCGCCTGGAACGGGCACTTCAGCGCGGCGCGGTCGCTGTCGTAGGTGAAGTTGTTCGACACCGGGCTTTCCGCGCCGTCTTCGCGCTGGGTGGTCAGCGGCGTGCCGTCCTCGAAGCGGCCGATGAGCATCGCGCCGGCGCGCTCGCGGTCCTCGCCGGTCAGGCCGAGCGTGTCGGCCAGATCTGCCTCGGCCTGCTTGAACCGCCGCACGTTCTGTTCCAGCTTGCGGAAAACGAAATAACTGCCGAAATGCACGGACGGATCCGGCGCCGCGGTGTCCGGAACCAGTACCTGGGAAAGCGGCGCCGCCGGGTTCCACACGTTGATCCCGTCGGTGTTGTTCTTTTCCGCGTCGACGTCCTCGCTGAGGAACAACGGCTGGCTCCGGCCGTCGACGTACCCGAAGTGCTCGATGCCCTCGCCGCGCGCGTTCACCCGGCCGAGGCCGGTTTCCTCGGCCAATACCGTGACGGAGTCGGGCAGCGACCCGAGGATTTCGCTGCGCCGCGCGGCCATCGCCTTGTCCGTGGCGGCACCGACCAGCACGACGGCGTGGATTTCGGCGTGGTAACCCGCATCGAACGTCGACCGCGGCGGGTCGTTCAGCTTCCGCCGCGTCTCCGCCGCCGCCATCCCGCGCAGGAACGCCTCGTCCTGCGGGAAGTTCCCGACGCCCAGCACGCGGTAGCCGGCCGCGGTGAGCCCCACGCCGACGTACGGCGTCCCCGCCGCGCCGCCTGCCTTGAACGCGGCGGCCTCGTCGAGGTGGTCCTTCGCGGACTTCATCGTCCCGGCGACCGAAACCAGGAACGCCCGCGCTTCGGCCGCGTCGCCGAAGGCGAGCAGCAGCGCGGACAGATGGTCGCGGACGTGGGCCTTGAGGATGTTCGGCTGCAGTTCGCCGAGCATCGTCGCGGCGTCCCCGGTCGCCGTGGTCCAGGACAGCGTGGTGGACAGATCGACACTCATCTCGGGTCCCCTCCCGTGTGAAAAACCGCCTCGAAGGCGGTGCACGGCCGGCCGAAGCCCCCTTCGCCGGCCGTGCCCCCACGACCCAGATTGCCGTGCCCGCGCACCCGCGTGCCACCGGATCCGGGTATTCACACGAAAGATTAAGTTGAACGCCGAATCGTCCGCGGCCGCGCCGTTTCCCCGCGGACCGGGATCGGGATGGGACAGCGCCGGCGGAGGTGGCGACGGTGACACCCCCGCCGGCGCTGTGGTCTCACGCGATCGGCCGGTCCGTCGGCGCGATCGGCCGGGGCAGGATGTCGCGCCCGGTGAGGTAGGCGTCGACGCCGGCCGCCGCCGAGCGGCCCTCCGCGATCGCCCACACGATCAGGGACTGGCCGCGGCCCATGTCGCCGGCCACGAACACGTTGTCCAGGCTCGTCTTGAACGCCCGGTCGCGTGCCACGTTGCCGCGCGCGTCCAGCTCGACGCCGAGATCTTCGAGCAGGCCCTTCTTCTGCGGCCCGAGGAAGCCCATGGCCAGCAGGACCAGCTGCGCGGGCAGCTCGCGTTCGGTGCCCGGCACCGGGACGAACTTGCCGCCCTCGTTGCGGACCTCGACGAGCTTCAGCGCCCGCACGCGACCCGAAGAATCACCCAGGAACTCCTGCGTGTTCACCGAGTACAGCCGCTCGCCGCCTTCCTCGTGCGCCGAGGAAACCCGGTAGATCATCGGGTACGTCGGCCACGGGTGCGCGTCCGACCGCGCCTGGGGCGGCCGCGGCATGATCTCCAGCTGCGTCACCGAACGCGCGCCCTGGCGGTGCGACGTGCCGACGCAGTCCGCGCCGGTGTCGCCGCCGCCGATCACCACGACGTCCAGGCCCTTCGCGTCGAACGGGGAGACGTCCAGCTCGCCCGCGGCGACCCGGTTGGCCGGCGGGAGGAACTCCATCGCCTGGTGGATGCCGTCCAGCTCGCGGCCGGGGATCGGCAGGTCGCGCCAGTCGGTGGCGCCGCCGGCGAGCACGACCGCGTCGTGGGACGAAGTCAGCTCCTCGGCCGGAATGTCCACGCCGACGTGCACCGACGTCCGGAACTCCGTGCCCTCCGCGCGCATCTGGTCGAGCCGCCGGTCCAGCCGGCGCTTCTCCATCTTGAACTCGGGGATGCCGTAGCGCAGCAGCCCGCCGATCTTGTCGGCCCGCTCGAAGACCACGACGCTGTGGCCCGCGCGCGTGAGCTGCTGCGCCGCGGCGAGTCCCGACGGGCCGGACCCGACGACGGCCACCTTCTTGCCGGTCTTCGCCGTGGGCACCTGGGGTGTCACCCAGCCCTCGTCGAAGGCGCGGTCGATGATCGAGATCTCGACGCGCTTGATCGTCACCGGGTCGTCGTTGATGCCGAGCACGCACGCGGTTTCGCACGGTGCCGGGCACAGCGTGCCGGTGAACTCCGGGAAGTTGTTGGTCGCGTGCAGCCGTTCGATGGCCTGCTGCCAGTCCTCCCGCCAGGTCAGCGTGTTCCACTCCGGGATGAGGTTCCCGAGCGGGCAGCCCTGGTGGCAGAACGGGATGCCGCAGTCCATGCACCGGCCGGCCTGCTTCTGCAGCTTCGTCGTGGCGAAGTCTTCGTAGACCTCGCGCCAGTCCATCAGCCGCAGGTCGACCGGGCGGCGCTTCGGCTCTTCGCGGGTGGTGGTCAGAAAGCCCTTGGGGTCAGCCATGTGCGGCCTCCATGATCGCCTCGTTCACGTCGCGCCCGTCCCGTTCCGCCTGGACCTGGGCGGCGAGCACGCGCTTGTAGTCCTTCGGCATGACCTTCCCGAAGCGGTCGACGCCCGCGTCCCAGTCGGCCAGCAGTTCCCGCGCGACCGCGGATTCCGTTTCGTTGTAGTGCTTTTCCAGCGTCTCGCGCAGGAAGTCCGCGTCCTCGGAGTCGAGCGGGTCGAGGTCGACCATCTCCGGGTTGACGCGGTGCGCGGGCAGGTCCAGCACGTACGCGATGCCGCCGGACATGCCGGCCGCGAAGTTCCGCCCGATCGGGCCGAGCACGACCATCCGGCCACCGGTCATGTACTCGCCGCCGTGGTCGCCGACGCCTTCGACGACGGCCAGCGCGCCCGAGTTGCGCACGCAGAACCGCTCGCCGACCTTGCCGCGGATGAAGATCTCGCCGCTGGTGGCGCCGTAGGCGATCACGTTGCCCGCGATGATCTGCTCCTCGGCCACGTACCGCGCCTCCTTCGGGGGACGCACGATGATCCGCCCGCCGGAGAGGCCCTTGCCGACGTAGTCGTTGCCGTCGCCGAACAGCCGCAGCGTGATGCCCTTCGGCACGAACGCGCCGAACGACTGGCCCGCGGTCCCGGTGAACGTGACGTCGATGGTGTCGTCCGGCAGGCCTTCACCGCCCCACCGCTTCGTCAGCTCCGAGCCGAGCATCGTGCCGACGGTCCGGTTCACGTTGCGGACGGGGAGTTCGAGCCGCACCTTGTCGCCGGAGTTCAACGCGCCTTCGGCCAGCTGGATCAGCGTGTTGTCGAGCGCCTTCTCCAGCCCGTGGTCCTGCTGCCGCTGCTGCAGCCGCAGCCCGGCCGGGGCCATGTCGGGCACGTGGAAGATCGGCGAGAGGTCCAGCCCGGACGCCTTCCAGTGCTCGATCGCCTTGCGCTTGTCGAGGAACTCGGCGTGCCCGACCGCCTCGGCGATCGACCGGAAACCCAGCTCCGCCAGGTACTCGCGCACTTCCTGGGCAATGAACTCGAAGAAGTTGACGACGTATTCGGCCTTGCCGCTGAACTTCTCGCGCAGCTTCGGGTTCTGCGTCGCGACACCCACCGGGCAGGTGTCGAGGTGGCAGACGCGCATCATGATGCAACCCGAGACCACCAGCGGCGCGGTCGCGAAGCCGAACTCCTCGGCGCCGAGCAGCGCCGCGATGACGACGTCGCGGCCGGTCTTGAGCTGGCCGTCGGTCTGCACGACGATCCGGTCGCGCAGCCGGTTGGCCAGCAGCGTCTGCTGCGTCTCGGCCAGGCCCAGCTCCCACGGGCCACCCGCGTGCTTGATCGACGACAGCGGCGACGCGCCCGTCCCGCCGTCGTGGCCCGAGATGAGCACGACGTCGGCGTGCGCCTTCGACACGCCGGCCGCGACCGTCCCGACGCCGACCTCGGACACCAGCTTCACGTGGATGCGGGCCTTCGGGTTGGCGTTCTTGAGGTCGTGGATCAGCTGCGCCAGGTCCTCGATCGAGTAGATGTCGTGGTGCGGCGGCGGCGAGATGAGGCCGACGCCCGGCGTCGAGAACCGCGTCTTCGCGATCCACGGGTACACCTTCGCGCCGGGCAGCTGCCCGCCCTCGCCGGGCTTCGCGCCCTGCGCCATCTTGATCTGGATGTCGTCGGCGTTGACCAGGTATTCGCTCGTGACGCCGAACCGGCCGGACGCCACCTGCTTCACGGCACTGCGCCGCTCCGGGTCGTACAGCCGCTCCGCGTCTTCGCCGCCTTCGCCGGTGTTCGACTTGCCGCCGAGGCGGTTCATCGCGATGGCGAGGGTCTGGTGCATCTCCATCGAGATCGAGCCGTAGGAGATGGCGCCGGTGGCGAACCGCTTGACGATCTCCGAGACCGGTTCGACCTCCTCGATCGGCACCGGCGGGCGCTTGCCGTACTTGAAGTCGAACAGCCCGCGCAGCGTCAGCAGCTTCTCGGCCTGGTCGTCGACGGCCTTCGTGTACTCCTTGAAGATCTCGTACTTGCCGGACCGCGTGGAGTGCTGGAGCTTGAACACCGTCTGCGGGTTGAACAGGTGCGGCTCACCCTCGCGGCGCCACTGGTAGTCCGCGCCCGTCTCCAGCTCCCGGTGGGCGGCGCGGACGCCGTCGGCCGGGAAGGCGTACTTGTGCCGCTTCGCGACTTCGTCGGCGATCGTGTCGAAGCCGACGCCACCGAGCCGCGACGTCGTGCCGGCGAAACAGGTTTCGATGACCTCTTCGCCGAGGCCGATCGCCTCGAAGATCTGCGCACCGGTGTAGGACGCGACGGTCGAGACACCCATCTTGGACATCGTCTTGCGGACGCCCTTGCCGAGCGCCTTGATCAGGTTCTGCGTCGCCTGCTTCGGCGTCACGCCCGGGATCAGGCCCTGGTGGGCCATCTCCTCGACGGTCGCCATCGCCAGGTACGGGTTCACCGCGGCGACGCCGTAGCCGATGAGCAGCGCGATGTGGTGCACCTCGCGCGCGTCGCCCGCCTCGACGATGAGGCCGACCTGCGTGCGCGTCTTCTCGCGGACGAGGTGGTGGTGCACCGCGCCGGTCAGCAGCAGCGAGGGGATCGGCGCGTGGTTCTCGTCGACCCCGCGGTCGGACAGCACGATCAGCCGCGCGCCGTCCTCGATCGCCTCGGAGACTTCGGCGCGGATCTCGTCGAGCCGCTGGACGAGCGCCTCGCCGCCGCCGTGGACGTTGTAGCGGCCCAGCACGGTGACGGCCTGGAACTCCGGCAGGTCGCCGTCGTCGTTGACGTGCACGAGCTTGGCGAGCTGGTCGTTGTCGAGCACCGGGAACGGCAGCACGATCCGGCGGCAGCTGGCCGCGTTGCCCTCGAGGAGGTTCGGCTCCGCGCCGATCTGCGTGCCGAGCGCGGTCACCAGCTCCTCGCGGATGGCGTCCAGCGGCGGGTTCGTGACCTGGGCGAACAGCTGGATGAAGTAGTCGAACAGCAGCCGCGGCCTGCTCGACAGCGGCGCCAGCGGGGAGTCGTTGCCCATCGAGCCGATCGGCTCCGCGCCGGTGCGGGCCATCGGCTCGAGGACGGCTTCGAGCTCCTCCTCGGTGTAGCCGAACGCCTGCTGACGCCGCACGAGCGCGGCGTGCAGCGGGACCTCGCGGTCGCGCTCGGGCAGCTGTTCCAGGTGCAGGAGACCGGCCTCGACCCACTCGTCGTACGGGTGCGCGGTGGCCAGCTCGGTCTTGATCTCCTCGTCCTCGACGATCCGGCCCTCGGCGGTGTCCACGAGGAACATCCGGCCGGGCTCGAGCCGTCCCTTGCGGACGATCGTCGCCGGGTCGATGTCGAGCACGCCCACCTCGGAGGCGAGCACGACGAGGCCGTCATCGGTCACCCAGTACCGGCCGGGGCGCAGGCCGTTGCGGTCCAGCACCGCGCCGATCTGGCTGCCGTCGGTGAAGGCGACCAGCGCCGGGCCGTCCCACGGTTCCATCAGCGTCGAGTGGAACTCGTAGAACGCGCGCCGCGCCGGGTCCATTTCCTGGTGGTTCTCCCAGGCTTCCGGGATCATCATGAGAACCGCGTGCGGCAGCGACCGGCCGCCGAGGTGCAGCAGCTCCAGCACTTCGTCGAAGCTCGCCGAGTCGCTGGCCCCGCGCGTGATCACCGGGTAGATCCGCTTGAGGTCGCCCGGGATGAGGTCGGTTTCGAGGAGGGCTTCGCGGGCGTCCATCCAGTTGCGGTTGCCGCGCAGCGTGTTGATCTCGCCGTTGTGCGCCACGTAACGGTACGGGTGCGCCAGCGGCCACGACGGGAAGGTGTTGGTGGAGAAGCGGGAGTGCACCAGGCCGATGGCGCTGGTGACGCGCTCATCGGTCAGGTCGGCGAAGAACCGCTCGACCTGCGGCTCGGTGAGCATTCCCTTGTAGACGATCGTCCGCGAGGACAGGCTGGGGAAGTAGACGTCGTCCTCGGCCAGCTCGTGCTCCGCGCGCTTGCGGACGCAGAACGCGCTGCGCTCGATGTGCAGCGGGTCCGAGTGCTCGGGCTTCGGGCGGCGCGCGGCGAGGAACAGCTGCGTGAAGTGCGGCATGGTCTCGGCCGCGGTGGGCCCGCAGTGCTCGGTGTGCACCGGCAGCTCGCGCCAGCCGAGCACGCGCATGTCCTCTTCGGCGGCGATGCGCTCGATGGTCGTCATCGCCCGGCCGCGGCGCTTTTCGTCCGGCGGCAGGAAAGCGGTGCCGACGGCGTAGCTGCCCGGCTCGGGGAGCGCGAAGTCCACCACCTCGCGGTAGAACTCGTCCGGGATCTGGATCAGCAGGCCGGCGCCGTCGCCGGTGTCCGGTTCGGCGCCCCGCGCCCCGCGATGTTCCAGGTTGCGCAACGCGACCAGGGCCTTCGCGACGATCGCATGATCACGTCGTCCGGTCAGATCGGCGACGAAGGCGACACCGCAGGCGTCGTGTTCGTAGTCGCTCCGGTAGAGGCCGTCGGCCTCGGCGTTGCTGAGCTGCTGCCCGGCGGTGGGCAAGGAACGGGCACGGTGGGTCACGGCTGGCCGCCTCCCAAGGCGTCGGCGCGACCGGTACTCACTCCATCGGGTGGTTCGCACTGAACCGGTTAACGAAGTGGTCCGGGACCGCGATGGTCAGTCGAGAACAGTTGCTGTTGTCAGCGCTGTTGGTGGCGCAGTGCAAGATGCCGCGAAGGACCGGCCGGGCGGGAGGCCCGGATACGGACGCGGTCATCTGGGAGGCCGCACGACACTGGGCAGCCGAACATGTCGGGTCCTGCGTGCGCGCACAGAGCGGCCACTGTGGTGGGGGCCGGCCGGAGCGCGCGGTGTTACTCCCGGGTTCGCCGGGTCTTATGACGATAGTGTGAATTCGCTGTTATCGACATACGTCGTTGCGCCCGGGTGGGAAATGCCACGCTTGCGTTGACGTGTCCGGGGGTAGTCCCATATGCCGGGCTGGGACTCCCGCCTACCGGGCGCTGATCGCCGTGACCTGCGGAAATGTCTGTCCGAAGTGGGCTGGGGCGCCTGTCGCGAGGCCGCCGCGAGGTGGCAAGCTGGACGCATGGCGGACTCGTCCGATGACTGATCGTTATCTCTCCGTGGCTCGGGAAGGCAGCCACGAAGTCGAGATCAAGCGCTCGCGGTTCCTCTGCGCGCTGGCTCCGGTGACCTCGGAGGAGGCCGCGCGCGCGTTCATCGCGGCCCGGCGGCGGGCCGAACCGGGTGCGCGCCACCACTGTCACGCGTTCGTCCTGGGCCCGGACGGGCGCACCCGGCGGTCCAGTGACGACGGTGAACCGGCGGGCACCGCGGGCACGCCGATGCTGGAGGTGCTCCGGCGCCGCGAACTGACCGACACGGTGGCGGTCGTGACGCGCTACTTCGGCGGAGTCCTGCTGGGCGCGGGCGGGCTGATCCGCGCGTACGGTCAGTCCGTTTCGGACGCCGTGGAAGTTGTTGGTGTACTAGAACACCGGCGTCTCAACCTGGTCGAAGTCGCGGTGAGCTACGACCGCGCGGGCCGGCTGGAGAACGACCTTCGCGCGTCGCCGTACCTGGTGCACGCGACCCGCTTCGACGAACGAGCCCGCTTCGAGGTCGGCCTGGCCCCGGGCGAGCGTCCGGCTTTCGCCGGCTGGCTGGCGGATCTGACGAACGGCGAAGCCACGACGTCCGAACTCGGCGACCACTGGATCACCGTGCGCTGACGCTCAGTCCGGTCGGCGCGCCAGCCATTCCTCGCGGGTGATGGCGTACTCGACCTCGCCGTGCTCGCTGCCCGGCGCGCGTTCGTGCTCCGGGAACTCTTCGAAGTACGTGCGGACGAACCTCATCCCCAGCTTCTCCATCACGCGGCGCGAGCGCTTGTTCACCGTCATGGTGAACGCCGTCACGCGCCGGACCCCCAGTTCGGTGAAACCCTTCGCGAGAAGTGCCGCCGATCCTTCGGTCCCGTAGCCCTTGCCCCAGGCCTCGCGGTGCAGCCGGTACCCCAGCTCCGGCTCGTCCGGCGGGTCCTGCGGGCGCGGGCGGAAATGGAACCACCCCAGGAAATCTCCGGTGCTCTTCTCGACCGCCGCCCAGAACCCGTAACCGGGGAAACGCTCGTAGTAGCCGAGGAACGCGGGAAGATCCGAAGTGACGATCTCGGTGCGGTCCGCCGGCCTGCCCCCATTGAGGTACTTCATCACGGCCGGGTCGTCGTAGAGCTCGAACAGCGCGTCGGCGTCGTTCTCGGTGAACCGGCGGAGGATCAGCCGCTCGGTTTCGAGGAATACGTGCATCGGGTGATGCTGTCAGCGACCCCAGTGTGTGGCAACGCAATTACGCGGCGAGGGCGAACTCCGGGTCCAGCGCGCGGACGCCGGCCTCGGTCAGCAGGGCGGGCACGCGCTCGCCGCACTTGCCGGGGCGGGCCGGTGCGATCAGGCCCAGCCGCGCGAGCCGGTGCACGGTGGACTGGTCGCAGCAGCTCAGGCCGTCGATGAACAGGTCGGGCTCGCAGCTGCAGCTGATCTCGGCGTGGCCGCCGGCCACGGCTCTCAACGTGGCCCGCTCACGGTGGTTCAGTTCCGTTGTCATGGCGGCGCCTCCTTCCCGTCGTGCTCATTAGACCGCCCGCCACCGACATTTTCCGCCTTTGAGCGTGCGAACCCGGGTATTTCAGGGGAACACTTAGGGGTGGCGTGTCGTCCCCGCCCGGGTGACCTCCGGATACCCCTGGACCAGCGGTTCAAGCGTCGTCTTGCGCAGGTGCCGGAAAACGATCGACGTCCGGAAGCCGACGATCTCCCGGCGCAACGCCAGCCGGTCGGTGAGGAAAGCGTGCAACGCGTCGATGTCCGGCGTGGTCACTTCGATCAGGAAATCGTCACTCCCCGCGGTCACGTACACCGAAAGCACTTCCGGCAGCTCGGCGATCGAACGCTGGAAGGAGTCGATGACCGCCCGGCTCAACGGCCGCACCTGCGCCGTGACGAGCGCGCGGACGCCGCGGTTGAGGCTCGCCAGGTCGATGTCCGCGTGGTAGCCGCGGATCACGCCGCGTTCGCGCAGCAGCCGGATGCGCTCGAGGCACGTCGAGGGCGCGATGCCGACCTTCCGGGCGATCTCGCGGTTGGTCTGCCGCGCGTCTTCCTGCAGGTGCCGCACGATCGCCGAATCAAGTTCGTCCAGCCCGGCCATGGTTCCTCCGCTCCCGAATTTCGTTCGCCGGATTGCCGCAGCGTCCGTCGATCACTCTAACTTCGGCGTCCATGACCGCACATGAGAAGCTCGTTGCCCGCCGCGGCCGCCGATCCGGGATCACGACGATGATCGCGATCCACTCCACCGTGCTCGGCCCGGCCGTCGGCGGCTGCCGCTTCAAGCCCTATCCCACGCTCACCCAGGCCGTCGACGACGTCCTGCGGCTCTCGGCGGCCATGACGGCGAAGTGCGCCGTCGCCGGGCTGGCCTTCGGCGGTGGCAAGAGCGTCATCGCGCCGGAGCCGGGCCGCGTGCTCTCGCCCGACGAGCGGCACGCGGTCCTGCTCGACCACGCCGACCTGATCGCCGAGTTCGGCGGCAGCTACCGCGCGGGCCCGGACGTCGGCACCGGCCCGGCCGACATGCTGGTGCTCCGCGAAGCCTCGCCGTACGCCTTCTGCACGCCGGAGTCGGCCGGCGGAACCGGTTCCTCCAGCGGCCCGACCGCGGTCGGCGTGCTCGCGGCCCTCCGCGCGGCGGCCGGCTCGGCGGACATGACGGGCCGCCGGGTGGTGATCAGCGGGTACGGCTCGGTGGGCGCGCACCTCGCGGCGAGCCTGCGCGCGGCCGGCGCCGACGTCGTCGTCTCCGACATCGACCCGGCCAAGCGGGCCGAGGCCGAGGAAGGCGGCCTGACCTGGACAGAGCCGGAGAAAGCGCTCACCCTGACCGCGGACGTGGTGATCCCGGCGGCGGTCGGCGGGGTGCTCAGCCCCGAGACGGTGGCCCGGCTCGACACCCCGCTGGTGGTCGGGCCGGCCAACAACCAGCTGACCGACGACAGCGTCGCCGACGACCTGGCCGCCCGGGGCATCCTGTGGATCCCGGACTACGTGGCGAGCGCGGGCGGCATTCTGTACACCCTTTCGCGTGAAGCCGAAGGTCTTGGCCACGAAGCCGCGCTGGCCCGCGTCGAGACGATCGAGGACACCGTCCGGACGGTCCTGGCTGCCGCGAAGGCCCACGCCACCACGCCACTGGCGGAGGCGGCCGCACTGGCCGAGCGCCGGCTTCGCGAAGGGCGGTGATCGCCCCATGCACGGACGCTTGGTCCGTGCATGGGGCAATCACGCCTTCCCGGCAGCTTCGCGCAGCGCCGCCAGCACCTCGGGGGCCGTCGTGCAGTCGCCGAGGCGGACCGGCTTCCGGGCGCCGTGGAAGTCGCTCGACCCCGTCGTGAGCAATCCCAGCTCCGCGGCCACCCCGCGCAGCCGTTCCCGGACCTCCGGCGGCTGCTCGGGGTGGCCGGCCTCGACACCCGCCAGCCCGGCCGCCGCCAGCCGGGCCAGCTGCGTGTCGGTGACCGAGGCCCGGCGCTTCACCGACCGCGGGTGGGCCAGCACCGCCACGCCTCCCGCCGCGCGGACCAGCGCGATCGCGTCGACCGTGGCCAGCACGTGCTTCGGCACGTCGGCGCGGCCGCCGTCGGCCAGCCAGTCCGCCGTGAACGCGTCGGTGACCACTCCCGCGGCCACCAGCGCCGCCGCGATGTGCGGGCGGCCGAGGGGTGCGCCGCCGGCGATCGTGCGGACCTGCGCGAGGGTGATCGGTGCGCCCAGCTCGCGGCAGCGCTCGACCATCCGCACCCCGCGCCGCTCGCGGTCGTCGCGGATCAGCGCCAGCCCGGCGGCCAGCGGAGCGTGGCCGGGGTCGACGAAGTAGCCGAGCAGGTGCACCTCCGCGTCGTCGAGGCGGCACGAGATCTCGACCCCCGGCACCAGTTCGACGCCGGTGGCCGCGCGCGACGCCGCTTCGAGGCCCGCCACCGTGTCGTGGTCGGTCAGCGCGACCACCGTCAGCCCCGCCTCGGCGGCCAGCCGCGGCAGCCGCTCCGGCGGTGTGGTGCCGTCCGAGGCCGTGCTGTGGGCGTGCAGGTCGATCGTCATGCGACGGATCGTCGCACGAACTCGCGCGGCCGGACGGCGCCGCCGGCCGCGCGTCGACTTGAATGGGGGCGTGGAGATCCTCACCGACGCCGCCACGCTCGCCCTGTACACCACCGACGCGTCCAACTACCGCCACGTGCCCCGCGGCGTGGTGCTGCCGGAGACCGTCGACGACGTCGTCGCCGCCGTCGCCGAGGCCCGCGCCCGCGACCTGCCGGTGATCGCGCGCGGTGGCGGCACGAGCGTCGCCGGGAACGCGTGCGGGCCCGGGCTGGTCATCGACACCTCCCGCCACCTCGGCGGGGTGCTGTCGCTGGACCCGGCCACGCGGCTCGCCCGGGTGCGGCCCGGCACGGTGCTGGACGACCTGCAGGCGGCCGCAGCGCCGCACGGGCTGCGGTTCGGCCCGGACCCGTCGACGCACAGCCGCTGCACCCTCGGCGGCATGATCGGCAACAACGCGTGCGGCTCGCACTCGGTGGCGTGGGGCCGGACGGTCGACGCCGTCCGGTCGCTGGAAGTGCTGCTCTACGACGGCACGCGGCTGCGGGTCGGGCGGGACGAGCCCACCGAGGGGCCGATCTTCGACGAATTGCGCGCGCTGGTGCGCGACAACCTCGCGTTGCTGCGCAAGGAGCTGTCGACGTGGCCGCGCCGCGTCTCCGGCTACGGCCTCGAGCACCTGCTGCCGGAGAACGGGTTCGACGTCGCCAAGGCGCTCGTCGGCAGCGAAGGCACGTGCGTGACGATCCTCGAAGCGACCGTCTCGCTCGCCCGGCTCCCGGACCGCAAGGTGCTCGCCGTGCTCGGCTTCCCCTCCGACATCGCCGCCGCCGACGCCGTGCCCGCGATCCTGCCGTGGTCGCCGCTGACCGTCGAGGGCGTCGACGCCGAGCTGGTCGCGATGCTGCCCGGCCGCGCGGGCGACCTGCCGCCGGGCGGGGCCTGGCTGTTCGTCGAGCTGGCCGGGGAAGAGCCGGCCGAGCGGGCCCGCGCGCTGGCCGCGTCGCTCGATCTCACCGGCTTCGCGATCCTCGACGATCCGGCCGCGCAGCGCCGCCTGTGGCGGATCCGCGAGGAAGGCGCCGGGCTCGCGACGCGGCTCGCCGACGGCTCGGAGGCGTGGCCCGGCTGGGAGGACGCCGCCGTCCCGCCCGAACGGCTCGGCGCGTACCTGCGGGAGTTCAAGGAGCTGATGCGGGCGCACGGGCGGCGCAGCGTGGTCTACGGCCACTACGGCGAAGGCTGCCTGCACCTGCGGCTGGACTTCGACCTGCTGTCGCCGGACGGGATCGCCGCGTTCCGGCGGTTCCTGGAGGAGGCGGCGGACCTCGTCGCGGCGCACGGCGGATCGCTGTCGGGCGAGCACGGGGACGGCCAGGCGCGGTCCGAGCTGCTGTCCCGGATGTACAGCCCCGGAATGCTGGACGTCTTCGCGCGGTTCAAGGGGATCTTCGACCCGGCCGGGCGGATGAACCCCGGCATCCTCGTCGCGCCGCGGCCGGTCGACGCCGACCTGCGGGTGCGGCGCGCGCCTCTGTCCATAGCGGACGTGACCGTGCTCGGCTACCCGGAGGACCGCGGCAGCTTCGGCCAGGCGATGCGGCGCTGCGTCGGCGTGGGCAAGTGCCGGAACACCAGCGGCGGTGGCGTGATGTGCCCGAGCTACCGGGCCACGCGCGAGGAGAAGCACTCGACGCGCGGCCGGGCGCACCTGCTCGCGGAAATGATCAACGGCGAGGTGATCACGGACGGCTGGCGCTCGCCGGAAGTCCGCGAGGCGCTCGACCTGTGCCTGTCCTGCAAGGGCTGCCTGTCCGACTGCCCGGTCGACGTCGACATGGCGACGTACAAGGCGGAGTTCCTGCACCAGCACTACCGGCGGCGGCTGCGGCCGGCGTCGCACTATTCGATGGGCTGGCTGCCGCTGTGGCTCCGGCTGAGCGCGCGCCTGCCGGAACTGGCGAACGCGGCCGGGCGGTCTCCGCTGGTTTCCCGGGTGCTGAAGCGGCTCGGCGGCATCGCGCGGGAGCGTGCCCTGCCGTCGTTCGCGCCGTCGCCGTTCACGAAGTCACGCGCGGATCTGCGCCGCCGGGCTTCGGGGGAGCGGAAGGTCCTGCTGTGGCCCGACTCCTTCAACAACTACCTGACCCCCGCCGTGCTGGAGGCGGCGTACGACGTGCTGACCGCGGCGGGCTACGACGTCGTGCTGCCGGACCGCGGAGTCTGCTGTGGACTGACGTGGGTGTCGACCGGCCAGCTCGGCGTCGCGCGTCGGGTCCTGAACCGGACGCTGGACGTCCTGGCGCCGTACCTGGACGAAGGGTACGAGGTAGCCGGGCTGGAACCGAGCTGCACGGCGCTGTTCCGCGGCGACCTGCCGGCGCTCCTGCCCGGCGACGCGCGGGCGGAGCTGCTGAAATCCCGGACGTTCACGTTCGCGGAACTGCTGGCGCGGGCCCCGGTGCCGTTCGCGGCACTGGACGTCGACGCGATCACGCAGGTGCACTGCCACCAGCACGCGGTGCTGGGCTTCGGCGCCGACGAGTCGGCGCTCGCCGCGGCCGGCGTGCGCAACACGACGCTGGACTCCGGCTGCTGCGGCCTGGCGGGCAACTTCGGCTTCGAACGCGGCCACTACGACGTCTCGAGGGCGGTGGCGGAGGACCGCATGCTCCCGGCGATCCGCGCGGCCTCCCCGGACACGGTGGTCGTGTCCGACGGCTTCAGCTGCCGGACGCAGATCGAGCAGGAATCGGGCCGCCGCCCGCTGCACCTGGCCGAGCTACTGCGGCGCGCGCTGCCCTGAACCGGCGCCTACCAAACCGGTGGTGCGCAGCGACGTTTTCGCGTCGTGCCGCCACGAATTGCGCCCGGTCCGCCGGCGCCGGCACGGTCAGCAACGTCTCGCGGGTCGCCGCGGGCGGGAAGGACACCATGATCTCGACGGTAGGGCGGCCGTCCACCGGTTATTCGCTGCGCTCCAGGAGCGTCCGGACCGCCGGGAGCACGAGCCGGGCGATGTCGCCGGGGTCGGCGCCGGCCAGCGGTTGCTTGCCGGAGACCTCGCGCACCAGCGCGATGCCCATCAGCCAGGCCAGCGCGAGGTCGGCGCGCAGCTCGGCGTCCGGGGCGTCGGTCAGCGTGGCCAGCGCCCGCGCGTACTCGTCGCCGATCTCCTGCCGGATCGCCGCCGCGACGCCGTCACTGCCCGACGAGCGCAAGTACGTCTCCAACGTCCGGTTCCGCGCGCCCTCGGGGGCCAGCATGCTGCGCAGGGAAGCGCTGAAGAACCGTTCGGGCGGGGTGGTGGCCAGCTGCTCGCGTCCGTTGCGCGCGATGACGGCTTCGAACAGCGCCTCCTTGCTGCCGAAGTAGCGGAACAACAGCGCCTGGTTGACCCCGGCGCCGCCGGCGATGTCCCGCACGGTCGTCCGGTCGAACCCGCGCTCGGCGAACAGCTTCGCGGCGGCGTCCAGCAACGCCTGCTGCGTCGCGGCCGCGTCCCGCCTCCGGCCGGCCTGTTCCGTCATCGCAGCAGGCTAACCCGGCAAACGGGACGCGGCGCGGCAGCCCTACGCGCCGGAAACGCGGATGGCGGCGGCCGGGCAGGTCAGCTCGGCCTGCCGGACCGCGTCCGCCTCGGCTCCGGCAGGCTCTTCCGCGAGGAGGACGACCGTGCCGTCGTCCTCGTCCTGGTCGAACGTGCCCGGCGCGAGCAGCACGCACTGTCCGGACGAGACACAGCTCGCCGTGTCCACCGTGACCTTCATCGGTTCCTCCTCACCAGGTCACCGGAACGGCGTCGACCCCGCCGGCGACGCGGTTGACGCGGACCGGGATCTCGTCGACGGCCGCCGCGAGCCGCAGCCCGGGGAAGCGGCGGAACAGGGCCGGGAACACCGTGCGCAGCTCGGTTCGGGCCAGGTTGGCGCCGATGCAGACGTGGGCGCCGGTGCCGAAGGCGAGGTGGACGTTCGGCGTGCGGCCGGGGTCGAACTCGTCGGGGTCGTCGAACACCGACGCGTCGCGGTTGGCAGCGTCGCTGGAAATCAGCACCGCGTCGCCACGCCGGATCTTCGTCCCGGCGATCTCGACGTCTTCGCGGGCGTACCGCAGCAGGCCGGTCCCGCTGGTCGCCGTCATCCGGAGGATCTCCTCGACCGTCTGGTTCACCTCGCCGCCGGGGTCGGCGGCGAAGCGGTCGCGGCGGGTTTCGTCGGCGAGCAGGAACAGCGTGCCCATCGCGATGCGCGTCGATGTCGTCTCGTGCCCGGCGAACAGCAGGCCGGCGCCCATCCGGGCGAGGTCATCGTCGGTGAACGCCGGGTCCTCGGCCTGGGCGGCGACCATGTCGGAAATGACGTCGGGCTGCGGGTCCGCGCGCTTCGCTTCGGCCAGCTTCGTCATGTAGGCCTTGAACTCGGTCATGGCCTGCTGCGCGTCTTCGCCGCCGTCCATCCTCGCGATCCGTTCGGACAGGCCGCGGAAGTGCGCGCGGTCGGCGTAGGGCACGCCGAGCAGCTCGCAGATCACCAGGACCGGCAGCGGGAACGCGAGGAACTCGGTGAGGTCGACCGGTTCACCGGGACGGGCGTCGCGGGCGGCCTGCATGTCGTCGAGGCAGCGGGCGGTCAGCTCCGCGATCCGGTCGCCGAGGGCGCGCATGCGCGGGGCGGAGAACGCGGGCGCCAGCATCTTGCGCATCCGCTTGTGTTCCCGCTCTTCGGTGTCGAAGTCGCCGCTCGGGCCGTCCTGCACCGCGGCGTGGGAAATCCGCGACGCCTCCTCCGGCGCCGGGTGCGAGCGGCCGAAACGCTTGTCGCGGAACACTTCCTTGGCCTCTTCGTACGACGTCACCAGCCACGCCGGATCGCCGGCGGGCGTGACGACCCGGCTGATCGGCGCCCGGCGGCGGAGCGCTTCGTACTCCGGGGCGATGGCGAGCGCGTTCGCCCGGGTGAAGGGGAGGCGAGGCGTCGCTTCGGTGGTGGTCATGCGTCTCTCCTGGGTTCGGTTTCCAGCTCGGCGAGCCAGCGGAGCTCGGCGTCGAACTTCCCGAGCACGTGGCGCAGCGCCGCGCGGCTCCACGGGTCGGCCTGCCCGGCGGCGAGCGCGGTGAGCCGGGCGTGCTCGGCGGTCAGTGCCTGCTTGCGGACGCCGAGCACCCGGGCGCGTTCGGCCTGGTTCAGCCAGCCGAAGTTCCCGACGCGGGCCAGGAACTCCTCCTGGCTGAGCGCCAGCTCGCCGGGGAAGTCGGCGAGCATGTCGTGCAGCAGTTCCCGGCCGACGTCGGTGATCGTGTAGACGTGCCGCGGCGGCTTGGCTTCCTGTTCCTCCGCGCTGCGGCTCACCGCGCCCGCGTCGACGAAGCGCCGCAGCGTCGGGTAGAGCGAGTTGTTCGACAAGGTGTGGCCCGTCGACGCCTCCACGGCCTTGCGCAGTTCGTACCCGTGCATCGGTTCGCCGGCGAGCTTCGCCAGCAGGAGGATGTCGATCCACACCTAGGTCACCGTAACCTAGGTTTCGGTGACCTGGCAATGGCTCAGGGTGACATGCGGAAGGAAAATTTCCGCTACAGTTGTAAGCGTCTGCTTACAGCCGGAGCACGGGGGTCCGCATGACAGTCACCCACACCGAGCCGCTCGCGTACCCGTTCAACGAGGAGGCGGGCCTCGACCTCAACGAGGCCTACGCGGCGGCCCGCGAAGCCGAGGGCATGGTCCGGGTCAAGATGACCTACGGCGAACCGGCGTGGCTGGCCACCCGGTACGCCGACGCCCGGCTGGTGCTCGGCGACCGCCGGTTCTCCCGTGCGATGGAGAAGGAGAAGGACGCGCCGCGCCGCTCGCCCGTGGTGCGCGAGGGCGGCATCCTGCAGATGGACCCGCCGGACCACACACGGCTGCGGACGCTGGTGGCGAAGGCGTTCACCATGCGCCGGGTCGAGCTGCTCCGCCCGCGCGTCGCCGCCCTCGCCGCCGGGCTGATCGCCGACATGAAGGCGGCCGGCCCGCCCGCCGACCTGGTCGACGCGTACGCGCTGCCGATCCCGGTCGCGGTGATCTGCGAGCTGCTCGGCGTCCCGGTCGCCGACCGGCCGAAGTTCCGCGTCTGGAGCGACGCCGCGCTCTCCACCAGCGGCCTGACGCCCGAGGAGTTCGAGCGCAACCGCGAAGAGCTGCGCGACTACATGCGCGGCCTGATCGCCGAGCACCGCGCGAACCCCCAGGACGACCTGATGACGGCCCTGATCGAGGCCCGCGACACGCGTGACCGGCTGAGCGAGCTGGAGCTGGTCGACCTGTGCGTCGGCATCCTCGTGGCCGGGCACGAGACGACCGCGAGCCAGATCCCGAACTTCGTCTACGCGCTGCTGGACCAGCCGGGGCAGTGGGAGCGCCTGGTGGCCGACCCGGACCTGATCCCGGCCGCGGTCGAGGAACTGCTGCGGTTCGTCCCGCTCGGCGCGGGGGCGGGCTTCGCGCGTTACGCCACCGAGGACGTCGAGGTGGGCGGGGTGCTGGTGCGCGCGGGCGAGCCGGTGCTGGTGGCGATCGGCGCGGCGAACCGCGACGGGCTGCAGTTCGCCGATGCGGACGAGCTGCGCTTCGACCGCGAGGAGAACCACCACCTGGGCTTCGGCCACGGCGTGCACCACTGCCTCGGCGCGCCGCTCGCGCGGCTGGAGCTGCAGGAGGCGCTGCGCGCGCTCGTCACCGAGATGCCGCGGATCCACCTGGCCGGCGATATCGTGTGGAAGACGCAGATGCTCGTCCGCGGACCGCGGTCGATGCCGATCGGATGGTGACAGTGAGCTGGCACGTGGAAGTCGACGAACACACCTGCATCGGTTCGGGGATGTGCGCCGCGCTGATGCCGGAGGTGTTCGTCCTGGAAGGCGCGGTCGCGCACCCGGTGACGTCCGAAGTGGCGGCGGACGAGACGGTGCTGGACGCGGCCGACTCGTGCCCGGCGATGGCGATCACGGTGACCGACGGCGGCCGCGAGATCGGCCCGCGGCCCTAGGGGACGAAGCGGCCGTGCTCGGTGACCACGGCCGTGACGAGCTCGTACGGGGTGACGTCGAAGGCGGGGTTGAAGACCCGTGAGCCCGGCGGCGTGAGCGGCACCCCGGCGTATTCGGTGAGCTCACGGGCATCGCGCTCCTCGATGGCGATGCCCGTGCCGTCGGCCAGCGTCTTGTCCACAGTGGACGAAGGCGCGACGACGACGAAGGGCACACCGTGGTGCCGGGCGGCGATGGCGAGGCCGTAGGTGCCGATCTTGTTGGCGACGTCGCCGTTGGCGGCGATCCGGTCGGCACCGACGAGAACGCAGTCGACGAGGCCACGCGCCATCGCGGCGGCGGCCGCGCTGTCGGGCTGAACGCGGTGGGGGACGTTCTCCTGGGCGAGTTCCCACGCGGTCAGCCGGGCGCCTTGGAGCAGCGGACGCGTTTCGTCGACGAGGACTTCCTCGACGAGCCCGCGCGCGTGCAGGTGCCAGACGACACCGAGGGCACTGCCCCAGCCGACGGTGGCGAGCCGCCCGGCGTTGCAGTGACTGAGCAGCCGCAACGGCCGGCGCGGGCACTCGGCGAGCACGACCTCGGCGGCGTGCCGCGAGGCGGTCTCGTTGAGCTGTTCGTCCTCGTCGAGGAGAGCGAGAGCTTCGGCGAGGACGGCTTCGGGGCCCTGGCCGAGCTTGCCGAGCGCCCGTTCGACACCCCAGGCGAGGTTGACGGCGGTGGGCCGCGCGTTGGCGATGCGTCCGGCTTCGGCCTCGACGTCGACGTTCTGCCGGGCGGCGAGGGCGACCCCCAGCGCCCCGGCGGCTCCGAGGGCGGGAGCACCCCGGACGGCGAGCCGCTGGATGGCGTCGACGAGCTGGTCGACGGTCCGCAGCCGAAGCAGCCGGAAGTCGCCGGGCAGCGCGGTCTGGTCGATGATGACGACGGCGTCGTCGGCCCAGTCGATGGTCCTGCGCACGTGCCCTCCCCGGGTTTTTCGGTTGCGCACCCCGTGACGATGCGGTGGTGACCATTGAACGGCAGAACCCGCCCGGACTGCACACCCCACCGGGCTACCACCACGTGACCACGACGACAGCGCGCCGCACGGTGTACCTGGCGGGCCAGTGCCCCCTGTCCCCGGCGGGAGAGGTGGTGGCCGGCGGACTGGCCCGCCAGGTCGCCCAGGTGGCGAGCAACACGGCAGCGGCACTGGCAGCGGCGGGAGCAACCCCGGCCGACGTGGTCAGGACGGTGATCTACGTGGTGACAACGGAGCGAGAGACGCTGTCGGAGGTGTGGGCCCAGCTGACGACATCGGAGATCGCCGAGGCATTCACATCGGCGAGCACGTTGCTGGGGGTGGCCCAGCTGGGCTACCCGGGCCAGCTGGTGGAACTGGAGGTGACGGCAGCACTGGACTGAGGGCGCCGCGAAGCGGCTGGTCACCGGAGGCCGCCGCCACGCGGCAGGGCTCGGCGAGCGCCGGGATGGGGAGACTCCGGCGAGTGCGAATCCCCGCGGTCGGGCAGGGCTGCCGCGCAGCGGCGGGCCTGCCCGTGGCCGAGGCGGCGAACGGCAAGAAACCCCGGGCAGACACGACCCCCGCCAACCGGTGCCCGGCCTCCCCATCCCGCGTCCCCGCCCGCCCACACCTCCCCCGGCCCCCCGGCCCCGGAAACCCGAGAGCGACCTCAGAGCCCGACCAGCAAATCGGTCTCGGTGATCCCCGGCCCCTGCCCGGCCCGGATGAACCACTCGGTCCCGAAAGCGAACGCGAACGCGTCGTCGGGCATGGCGAGCATGAACATGTCCTCGGTGATCTGACTCGGATGAGCCCGCATGGCCGCCCGCTTCAAGCCCACATACTGGGACACGTCGACCGCCGCCGTGATCTCGGCTTCCGGCTTGCCGAACTCCACGTTCTCCGGAGGCTTCGGCGCCGCCTCCGCGGGCATCAGGCCCTGCTCGACCGCCGCTTCGAAGCCGCGTTGCATGAACTCGCGGTTGAACGTCGCCTGGAAGACGCGGCTCGTTTCGGCCAGCTCGGCCGCGCGGATGCCGACGCGGTGGACCTGGATGTGGTCCGGGTGGCCGTAGTCGCCGTTGTCGTCGTAGACCGTCAGGACGTCCGCCGACTCTTCGCGCAGGATCGCCGCCAGCTGCTCGGCCGCCTTTTCGACGTCGGCCTGCCAGAAGCACGCCGGGTCGTCGTTCGTCGGCTCGCCCATCATCCCGGAGTCGCGGTAGCCCAGGAACTCGACGCGCGCGACGCCGAGGACCTCCGCGGCCGCGTGCGACTCCTGCACGCGCCGCTCCCACAGTTGTTCGCCCTCGGCGAGAAAGCCCTCGGGAACCTCGCCGACTTCGCCCTTCGTGGCGACGACGAGCACGACGCGGTGCCCCTCCGCGACGGCCTTGGCCATCACACCGGCGGTGCGCAGGCATTCGTCGTCCGGGTGGGCGTGGAAGGTGACCAGAGTTGCCATGTCCGCGACGCTACCGGCTGCCACCGACAAAAACCGCCCGCCAGGGTGCGCGGGCGACGGAACGCGTGGCCGCGCCGGCTCGAAGGGCCGGACCGCCGCCGGACATCGCGGGCCGGCGGACGACGGCAGCGCCGGGCTCGGGGCCGCGTCAGATCTGTTCCGCCGGGCACCACCAGGTCGACCGGCCGCCGACCGTGCCGTGGGTCAACGCCGCGCCGCAGCGCGGGCAGTGGTCGCCGGCGCGGCGGTGGGGGATGATCTCGCCGGTGTGCACGCCGCCGTGCTCGATCGCGGCGCGCAACGCCTTCCGGAGTGCCTTGTGGAGGTTCGCGAGGTCGTCGCCGCTCAGTTCGTTCACCGGCCGGGCCGGGGCGATCGCGGCCTGCCAGAGGGATTCGTCGGCCAGCAGGTTCCCGATCCCGGCCAGCACGGACTGGTCCAGCAGCCGTGCCTTCACCGGCGCCCGGCCGCGGCCGACGCGTTCGCGGAACTCCCGGCGCGAGACCTCGCCGGCGTCCGGGCCGAGCGCGTCGAGATCGGGGTCGAGCCGGACCCGGCTGAGCCGCCGGGTGTCGAACAGCCGCAGCTGTTCGCCGTCGGCGAAGGTGATCCCGAACCGGAACCACTCGGGTTTCTCTTCGCGCTCGCGCGCCCGCCCGGGCGGGCCGCTCCGGCCGCCGAACCGCAGCTGCCCGGCCATTCCCAGGTGCAGGCCGAGGTGGGGGCCGGGCCGCCCGGCCCCGCTTTCCGTTTCGCACCAGAGCGTCTTGCCCCGCCGGTGCGCCCCGGTGAGCCGCCCGCCCCGCAGCGCGGCGGCGATGTCCCCGGGCGCGTGCGGGCGGCACACCCAGTCGTCGTGGTCGTCGACGTCCCGGATCCGGCGGCCGAGCGCGTCGGTGAGGACCTGACGGGCGAGTTCCACTTCGGGCAGTTCGGGCACGCCGCCCAGTCTGCCGACAACCGCGGGCGCCCGCGCGTCAGGCGTCGAGGGACTGCGGCGAGGCGACTTCCCAGGCGAACCCGTCCGGATCGGTGAACGACCCGGCGGAGGTGTGGACGGCGATCCGGTGCGAGCCACTGCCTTCGGGCGAGACGCCGGCCTGCTTGGCGAGCGCCTTGCGCCGGTAGAGGGCGAGCTTGATCGGGCCGGCCCCGGCGTCGAACTCGACGTACATGCGGCCGAAGCTCTTCGCGACGGTGAGCCCGTGGCCGACGTAGAACTTCTTGCTGGCGGCCACGTCGGCGACACCCAGCAGGAGCACGATCGCGTCGAACTCCCGCGTGACCGGGCCGGTGTTCTTCTTCGCGGAGGTGGCGATGGTCCAGACCGCGCCGTCGGGAGCGCGGACGGCCCCGCCGTAGCCCCACATGGACTTCGCGGCGGGCTTGAGCGAGGTGGCCCCGGCTTCGAGGGCGGTGCCGATGAGCGAGTCGACGTCGCCGGGCTGGGCGACGGTGAGGGAGAGCGTGAAGCCACGGAACCCGTCGGACGGCTGATCGGCGGTACGGAAGCGCAGCTCGCTGGTGAGCCCGAAGGCGTCGGTGTAGAAGCGCGCGGCGGCCGCGGTGTCGGCCACTTCGAGGGTGAGGGAGTCGATGTTCGTCATGCCGGTAACGCTAGGTGCGGCGCGGTGACCGGCGCTTCTCGATTCCTGATCGGTCTGCCGGGCGGGCCCGGTCGCGGTACTCACACACCCGCGAACCGATGGACGCGATCAGTACTCGTTCTTGATCACGAAGTAGGAACCCCGGATGGTCCCGGCCAGTTTCGACTTCTGGCGGGCGAACTTGAACGCTCCCAGCTCCGCCGGGACCTCCATCCCGTCGGACAGCTTGAACCCCACCGCCCGCTTGCCCGATTCGGCGAGCGTGTACATCACGTTGACCGACAGGCCGCTCTCGTAGAACACGTACGCCATCCGGATGCCGTCCACCTCGAACTCCGTCGCTTCGAGCGGGCGGGACGCGATGACGATGTCACGCTCTTCCTTGAGGATCCGGTGCACCCAGTCGATCGTCGCGGCGGCTTCGCTCGCCGGCTCGACGGTGAACACGTGGTCGTACTTGTTCTTGAAGTAGCGGGCCTCGTTCGCGCGCAGGCCGGCGAGCGCCGGTGCCACCGGTGACGACTCCAGGCCCACCGTCGACACGGTTTCGAAGTCCACGGCATAGGACATGGCGAATTCCTCCGTCTGCGGGTCGGGCCTCTCGTGGGGAAGGTAGACGACTCGGGCGCGCGGCGCACGGTACCCGGCCGTCCGCAGCTCCAGGGGCGTGCCGCCGCCGGCTCAGCTCGGCAGGGTCCGCCGCAGGAACTCCCTGGTCAGGCCCCAGGCGCGTGCCGCCGCCTGCGGGTGGTGGAACATCGGGGCCACGTTGTTGTGGAACGCGTGCCCCGCCTCCTCCTGGACGTGGATCTCCGCGCCCGGGTGCGCCGCCACCGCGGCTTCGACCACCGCCACGTCCGAGCGCGGGATGTACGGGTCCTGCCCGCCGAAGTGGAACTGGATCGGGCACGTCACCTTCGCCAGGTCCGCGATCCGCGCGGGCACCGTCGAGCCGTAGAACGACACCGCCGTGTCCGGGTCGCCCGCCGCCGCGGCCGCGAACGCCAGCGAACCGCCCAGGCAGAAGCCCAGGACACCGACGCCGCCCGTCACCGCGGGCAGGCCGCGCAGGTGCGCCACCGTCGCCAGGACGTCGGACAGCCCCAGCTCCGGATCGAACGACGAGGCCACCTCCATCGACGCCGCCACGCCCGCCTCGTCGTGCGTCGACGACCAGCCGGGCGCCGTCCGCCGGAACAGCTCCGGCACCCCCACCACGTAACCCGCCGACGCCAGCTCCGCCGCCACCGAGCGCAGATAGTCGTCCAAGCCGAAGATCTCCTGGACCAGCACCAGCCCCGGGCCGCGGCCCGACGGCGGGACCCACAGCGGGAGATCGGTCAGCACGCTGTTCATCGGAAGGTCCTTTCCAGGCAGTCGCCGCCCAGCACCACCGGCAAGCCGCCGGACGCGCGAACCGACGCCACCCAGGTGTACGCCGCCCGCGCGGCCGCGTCGCGGACGCCGTCACCCGGCCGCCACGTGCCGGTGTACCGGCCCGGCGTCACGACCGCCGGCCCTGGTCGGACGGTGCGTCGATCAGGACGAGGTGCGTCACCCGGTCACCGTACTGGCTCCGCGGCCGGAGCCGTCCTAAGTTGGGGTGCCGACCAAGGAGGCGTGATGGCTGAGCAGACCAAGTACATCCTGGACGAAGCCGATCTCCCCACGCAGTGGTACAACGTCATCCCCGACCTGCCCGAGCCGCCACCGCCGCCGCTGCACCCCGGCACCCGCGAGCCCGTCGGCCCGGAGGACCTGGCCCCGCTCTTCCCGCAGGCGCTCATCGCCCAGGAAGTGACGACCGATCGCTATGTCGACATCCCCGAGGAGGTCCGGGAGGTCTACCGGCTCTGGCGGCCGTCGCCGCTGTTCCGGGCGCGGCGGCTGGAGAAGGCGCTCGGCACGCCGGCGCGGATCTACTACAAGTACGAGGGCGTGAGCCCGGTCGGGTCCCACAAGCCGAACACCGCCGTGCCGCAGGCGTTCTACAACGCGGCCGAAGGCGTCACGCGGCTGACCACCGAGACCGGCGCCGGCCAGTGGGGAAGCGCGCTGGCGTTCGCCTGCGCCCAGTACGGGCTCGAGTGCGAGGTCTGGCAGGTGCGGGCCTCCTACGACCAGAAGCCCTACCGCAAGCTGATGATGGAGACGTTCGGCGCGACCGTGCACCCCAGCCCGTCCGAGCTGACCGAGTCCGGCAAGGCCATCCTCGCCGAGCACCCGGACTCGACCGGCAGCCTCGGCATCGCGATCAGCGAGGCGGTCGAGCAGGCGGCGCAGGACCCGAACGCGCGGTACGCCCTGGGCAGCGTGCTCAACCACGTGCTGCTGCACCAGACGGTCATCGGCGAAGAAGCGCTCAAGCAGTTCGAGCTGGCCGGCGACACCCCGGACGTCCTGGTCGGCTGCACCGGTGGCGGCTCCAACTTCGGCGGGCTGGCCTTCCCGTTCCTGCGCGAGAAGCTGGCCGGGCGGATGAACCCGGTGATCCGCGCGGTGGAGCCGGCCGCGTGCCCGTCGCTGACGCGCGGCAAGTACGCCTACGACTTCGGCGACACGGCCGGGCTCACCCCGCTGCTCAAGATGCACACGCTCGGCCACGAGTTCATCCCGGACCCGATCCACGCGGGCGGCCTGCGCTACCACGGGATGTCGCCGCTGATCTCGCACATCTACGAGCTGGGCCTGATCGAAGCGATCGCGATCGGGCAGCAGGAGTGCTTCGCGGCGGGCGTCCGGTTCGCGCGGGCCGAAGGGATCATCCCGGCCCCGGAGCCGACCCACGCGCTGGCGGCGTGCATCCAGGAAGCGTTGCGGTGCAAGGAAACGGGCGAGGAGAAGGTGATCCTCACGGCGCTGTGCGGCCACGCCCACCTGGACCTGCCGGCGTACGGCGCCTACCTCGCGGGAGACATGGTGGACAACGAGCTGTCCGAGGCGACCCTGGAGGAGTCGCTCGCCACCCTGCCGTAGTCCCGAGCGCCCCAAGGCGGCCTTGGGTGCGTCAGACGCACCCAAGGCCGCCTTGGTTGCTCCACCCATGCCCCCGCCACCACCCGCAACGGAGGCGCTTCGCAGTGCCCATTCAACGCACCGAAGGCCACATTGGGGCGCTCTGGGACCGGTCAGAGGGCGTCGGGGATTTCGGGGCGGATGAGTTCGGTGTGCGGGTTCGCCAGGACCACGCGGTCGCGGCCGGCCGCCTTCGCCTCGAACACCGCGTCGTCCGCTGCCTGCAGGAGGATCGTGTACTCCGTCGCCGTCTCCGGGTAGACCGCCGCGCCGATCGAGGCCGTCAGGCCCGTGATCACCTCCGGCTTGCCCGGGCGGATCACCGGGACCGGCACCTCGATCCGGGCGATCGCCGCGCGGATGCGGTCAGCGATGGACACGATCTCCGCGCTCGTCGCGCCCGGGAGCAGGACCACGAACTCGTCGCCGCCGAAGCGGCCCACGTAGTCGCCGCCGCGGACCGCGCCCTGGATCGCCGCCGCGATCGCGCGCAGGACCTCGTCGCCAGCCAGGTGGCCGTTGCCGTCGTCGATCGCCTTGAAGTGGTCCAGGTCGATCATCAGCACGCCCGCCGTCGACGACAGCTCCGCCGCGCGCGCCAGCTCGTTGCGCGCCAGCTGGACCCAGAACTCCGGGGCGAGCAGCGCCGTCTTGGAGTCCGTGCGCGCGGCGGCCTGGAACTGCGGCAGCAGCAGCCCGATGTGCAGCGCGACCGGCGTCACCATCAGCACCGGCAGCAGCCACGGCCGGACCGTCATCACCAGCGCGATCCCGCAGCCGACGCCGACCGCGGCCAGCACGATCAGCACGTCCGACGGGTTGCCGAACGCCTGCCGCGGCGGCTTGCCCGGGTTGCTCATCAGGATCGCGAGGATCACCAGCACGTAGTTGAGCCCGAAGTAGCCGATGCCGGCCGCCAGCAGCGCGGTCATCCCGCCGAACCCGTCCAGGTAGGGCACGTACGGCGCGACGTGCCCGGTCCCGGCGGACAGCACGGACCCGGCGGCCGCGCACGCCAGGATGACCGACGCGGCGGAGAACACTTTCCGGTGAACCACGCCGCGTCGCTTGTAGACCCGCACCCACGAGTGGGCATAGCTCACCGTGATGACCAACGTGGCCAGCGGCGGCGGCAGCAGGAGCAGCCCGGCGAAGATCCAGATCGACTGCAGGTGCATGTGCGGGCGCCCGTCGGCGGCCAGCTCGCGGATCCGCTCGATGCGCTGCGCCGCTTCGAGGTGCACGACCTCGCCGGCCAGGATCAGGCCGCACCACAGCAGCGACTGGGCGGTGACCGGCACCAGCCCGGCGGTGCCGAGGACGACGGCCAGCGCCAGCACGTCGACGACGAGGACGTAGCCGAGCACCGGAGTGGTCAGCTTCCACATCGCCCACGTACGGATACCTGATCGTGGACGTTCTGAGCTGGGCTTTCGCCCTGGGGACCCGGACAATCCCACGAAACGCCCCTCTTCTCAGGACGGAACTCTTCGCGGAAATCGTCACTGTAATCGAATGAACGCGGTGTGTCACTAGGCCGGTCAGGCTACGGTTCGGTCACCCACCGTGCCAATTCGCACACGAACAGGAGAAATCATGTCGCACTTCCTTCCCAGCGCCAACATCGTCCCGTCCCGCCGGCGCGCGCAGCGGCCGACCGACTGGACCCGGCAGCTCCCCACCGACTGGACCCGCGCGATCCCCACCGACTGGACCACGCGGCAGCTGCCGACCGACTGGACCACCCGCGAGCTGCCGACCGACCGGACCGTCCGCCGGATGCCGACCGAGTGGGCCCGCCCCGGCGTCTCGTCACCGCTGCCCGAGTGCCCGACCGACTGGACCCCGCGGCAGATCCCGACCGACTGGACGCGGTCCTGACCAGCGCCCGGTGACCGGCGCCCCGCCGGTCACCGGGAGGCCGGCCGCGCCCGCCGCCACAGCGTCGCCGCGCCGGACGCGGCCACCACGCCGATCGCCCCGGCCCCGGCGACGACGCCGTGCGGCGCGAAGCGTTCGGCCGCGAGCCCGGCCAGCACCACGCCGAGGCCCTGGGACACGCGCAGCGCCGTCAACGCGAAGCCGAACGCCTGCGCGCGCTGAGCATCGGGCGTGAGCTGGACGAACGTCGTGTTCGCGATCAGGTTGTACGAACTGGCCACCCCGGACAGCGTCAGCAGCGCCAACGTGGCCACCAGGTCCGGCCGCAGCGCGCAGCCGAGCAAGGCGGCGCACGCCAGCACGGCCAGCGGGCCGAGCAGCCCGCTCCGCCGATCGGGCGGGATCCGCGACAACGCGGCCATGCCGAGCACGTTCCCCAGCGCGTACGCCCCCAGCAGCAGCCCGACGACCGTCGCGCCCCCGCCGAGTTCGGCGGCGTACGGCGCGGCGATCGCCTCGCCCGCGATGTAGATCCCCGACACGCACCCCAGCGCGACCAGCGCCAGCCGGCGCCGGTCGCCGACCACCACCCGCCAGCCCGCCCGCACGTGCCGCCACCACCGGACGCCCGAAGACTCGCGCGGTGGCCGGGACCGGACGCCCGCGACCAGGAACACCGCCGACACCGCGAAGCTCGCCGCGTCCGCCAGCAGCGCGCCGCCGGTGCCGGCGGCCGCCACGAGCAGCCCGCCGAGCGCGAACCCGGCGACCTGGCCCGCCTGCACGAGCATCATCAGCAGGCCCATTCCCGGCACGAACGTCTCGCCCGGCAGCACCTGCGGCAGCAGCGCGGCGCGCGCGGAGTTCCACACCGGGTTGAACAGCTGGACGCCCACCAGCAGCGCGGCCACCGCGGGCAGCGGGAGACCGGGCCACGCCATCACCGCGACCGCCACCGCCCGCAGGACGTCCGCCAGGACCATCACCGTCCGCGGCGGGTGCCGGTCGGCCAGCCCGGACAGCAGCGGGCCGCCGACGAGGTCCGGCAGGAACGTCAGCGCGTACGTGAGCGCGGCCCAGCCCGGCGAGTTCGTCCGGGCGTAGACCAGGATCGACAGCGCGACCCGCGCGAGCTGGTCACCGGTGACCGAGACGAGCTGGGCGGAGAACAACGCCCGGAACTCGGTCACCGCGAGGACGTCCCGGAACCCCGCCGCGCGCACCGCCATGAGCACTCACGGTACCTCCGCGGACGCGCTCGGTGAACGTCCGTTAGGAGGGGTCGCAGGTGATTTTCGGCTGCGGGTTGTAGCGGACGGTCCGGGTCGAGCGGCTGACCTCGCGGCCGGTGGCGGCGTCCTTGAGCACGCGCGTGTCGGTCGTGGTGAACCCGGGCGCACCGGGGGAGGCGTGGCAGTTCTCCGCCGGGCCCGGCTTGGTCGGCGGATCGGTCGGGTTCGAGCGGCCGCCCGGGATGGACTCGACCGTGTACCGCTTGGTGCCCCACAGCTTCACGGTGATCGACGACGGCGTCCAGATCGTCTGGATGGCGATGCCGGTCGGCGAGTCGTTGGTGAACTTGAGGTCGATGACGCTGGCGCCGTTGGGGCTCTGGAACACCGTCGCCTCGCGCGCGGCGGGGTAGCGGCTGATGTAGTAGCTGTGCTCCTTGTGGCCCGCGTCCTTCATGCCCGCGAAGTAGGCCGCGTTGTACAGCGTCGTCGCGAACTGCGAGATGCCGCCGCCGACCTCGCGCGCCGGGGCGCCGTTCTCGATGACGCCCGCCTCGACGTAGCCCTGCGCCGTGCCGCGCGGGCCGGTGAACCCGTTGAGGCTGAAGGTTTCCCCCGGCTTGACGATGGCGCCGTTCACCTTCTGCGCGACGACGCGGATGTTGGTGCCGGAGTCGGCCGCGAAGCCGCCGGTGGTGAACTCGCCGACGACCTCCTTGACGCCCAGCTGGTTGGCCTGGTCGGTCGTCACCTTCGCCGGGCTGTCCTTGTAGACGGCGGCCACCTCGCGGCCGCCGGTCTGCTTCAGCACGTCCGGCAGCGGCTTGAGGCTCGGGTCCCAGTCGATGGTCCGGCCGTCGGTGGACGGGTCGACCGCCGGCTTGCCGCCCTCGAAGACGATGGTCGCGTCCTTGCCCTCCTTTTCGGTGGACTTCAGCTGCGGCCCGACGGCCTCGACGATCTTGGCGTTGTCGATCTTCGGCGTCAGCCCGCCGCCGTCGGCGGGCTCGAAGCTCAGCGCGGCGGCGATCGCGTCCGGCTTGACCGTGGCGTTCTTGCCTTCGCCCTTCACCACCAGCGGACCGGAGACGGCGGGCCGCGCGAACTGCTCCAGCGCGGCCTGGACGCCTTCGGGCGTGGTGCGGACCGGGGTGCTCGTCACCGGCAGGGTGAGCGTCTCGCCGCGCGCCCACTTCTCGACGACGGTGGCCTTCGCGCCCTCGACGTCGAGCTTCTGCCCGGGCTTCGGCGCGACGGCGACCGGGGTGGTGCCATCGAACTTCACGGTGCCTTCGGCGGGCTCGCGGTCGACCTGGCCGCGCAGCGACTCGAGCGCGGCGGCGAGCTTCGCCTCGTCGGCGTGGCTGACGACGCCGACCTCGCGGCTGGAGAACAGCGACGACAGGCGCGTGAACGGGTTCAGCGGCTGCTCGCCGGCCTGGTCCAGGGTCTGCGGCCAGTCGAGGCGCAGCCCGGCGTTCGCCGGCGGCAGCGTGGCGTGGACGTCGCCGGCGGTGACGGCGAGCGGGCGCGTCAGCCGCGGCTCGATCTGCTCGCGCAGGCGCTGCTCGGCGGCGTCGCGGTCCATGCCGCCGACGTCGACCCCGGCGACGGTCACCCCGCGCGGGACGCTGCCTTGGCTGACCAGCAGGTCGATGCCGTAGACGGCGACGAGCAGGCCGAACACGCCGCCCGCGATCCAGCCGGCCTTGCGGATTGAGCGCTTCGCGGGGCCAGGGCCGCGGCCCGGTTCGGGTTCGGGCCGGACGACGGGCAGGACATCCGTCTGCTCACCGTGTGACTCGGGCCAGCGCGGTTCGTACGGCAACTCTCCACCCCTTCAACGCGGCGCCGGATCGCGCCGGTGACGGGCCCAGCGTACGGGGCACCCGGACAAGCCGTACGACTCGCCCTAACGGGGGATGAACCGGTCACGGAACGGTCAACACAGACAACCTGCGACGCGAGCGGGCTCCGGCCGCAGGCGCCCCAAGGCGGCCTTGGGTGCGTGGGACGCACCGAAGGGCCCCTTGGGTGCGTGGGACGCACCGAAGGGGCCCTTGGGGCGGGTTGGGATTTCGGCGAGAGCGGGTCCCGCGCTGGCGGGCTCAGCGTGCGTCGGGTTCCGGGTTGTGGCCCGCGCGGGCCAGGAAGTCGAAGTCGCATCCTTCGTCCGCCTGTGTGATGTGCTCGCTGTACAACGCGCCGTACCCCCGCTCGTACCGCGGTGCCGGCGCCACCCACGATTCACGGCGCCGGGCCAGCTCCTCGTCGGGCACCTCCAGCCGCAACACGCGCGCGGGGACGTCCAACGTGATGAGATCGCCGTTGCGGACCAGGGCCAGCGGGCCGCCCACGTGGGACTCCGGGGCCACGTGCAGCACGCACGCGCCGTAGCTCGTGCCGCTCATCCGGGCGTCGGAAATCCGGACCATGTCGCGCACCCCGGCGGCCAGCAGGTGCGCCGGGATCGGCAGCATCCCGTACTCCGGCATGCCCGGTCCGCCGAGCGGGCCGGAACCGCGCAGCACCAGCACCGAGTCCGCGGTGATCGACGGGTCGTCGATCCGCTTCTTGAGGTCCGCGTAGTTCTCGAACACCACCGCCGGACCCGTGTGCTTCAGCAGGTGCGGCTCGGCGGCGATGTGCTTGATCACCGCGCCCGACGGCGCCAGGTTGCCGTGCAGCACCGCGACGCCGCCCTCGGCCGCCACCGGGTTTTCCCGCGGCCGGATGACGTCGTCGTTGTGCACCCGCGCGGTCGCGAGGTCGGAGCCGAGCGTGCCGCCCGTGACCGTCGGCCGGTCGAGGTGCAGCAGGTCCGTCAGCCGGGAGAGCAGGCCGGGCAGGCCGCCCGCGTAGTAGAAGTCCTCCATCAGCCAGTCGCCGCCCGGGCGGATGTTCGCCAGCACCGGCACGCGCCGTGCGATCGTGTCGAAGTCCGCGAGCGAGATCGGGATGCCGCTGCGGCCGGCCATCGCGATCAGGTGGATCACGGCGTTCGTCGAGCCGCCGAGGGCGAGCACGGTCGTGATCGCGTCGGCGTAGGCCCGCTTGTCCAGGATCCGCGTGACCGTCAGGTCCTCCCGGACCATGCCGACGATCCGCGCGCCGCTGGCCGCGGCCATCCGGTGGTGGGCCGAGTCGACGGCGGGGATCGACGCCGCACCCGGCAGGGTCATCCCGAGCACCTCGGCGGCCGACGTCATCGTCGACGCCGTCCCCATCGTCATGCAGTGCCCCGGCGAACGCGCCAGCCCGCGCTCCAGTTCGGACAGCTCGGCGTCGCCGATCAGCCCGGCGCGCTTGTCGTCCCAGTACTTCCACATGTCGGTGCCGCTGCCGAGGACCTCATTGCGCCAGTGCCCGCGCAGCATCGGCCCGGCCGGCACGAAGATCGCGGGCAGCCCGGCGCTCGCCGCGCCCATCAGCAACGCCGGTGTCGTCTTGTCGCAGCCGCCCATCAGGACGGCGCCGTCGATCGGGTAGGACCGCAGGATCTCCTCGGTCTCCATGGCCAGCAGGTTGCGGTAGAGCATCGGGGTCGGCTTCTGGTAGGTCTCCGACAGCGTGGCCACCGGGAACTCCAGCGGGAACCCGCCGGCCTGCCAGACGCCGCGCTTGACCTGCTCGGCGCGTTCGCGCAGGTGCATGTGGCACGGATTGATGTCCGACCACGTGTTGAGGATGCCGATGACCGGCTTGCCGAGGTGCTCTTCCGGGTTGTAGCCGAGCTGGCGGCTGCGGGCGCGGTGGCTGAAGTTGCGCAGTTCGTCGCCGCCGAACCACCGGTGGCTGCGGAGCTCCTCGGGTTTCTTCATGCGATCCAGTATGGCATCTGATATACGATCCGGCGGTACTGGTTCAATGGACACCGAACCAGATCGAGGGAGCGCACCATGACCGGGACGTTCAGCCTGCCCGCCTCCCGGACCGAAGTGGTCCTGGAGGAGATCCGCCGCGGCATCCTCACCCGGGAGCTGGTGCCCGGCCAGGCGCTCGTCGAAGCGGAGCTGGCCGCGCGGCTCGGCGTGTCGAAGACGCCGGTGCGCGAGGCGCTCAAGGTGCTGTCCAACTCGGGCCTGGTGACGTTCAGCCCGTACAAGGGCGCGTCGGTGGTCACGGTCGACGCCGAGCTCGCGAAGTCCGTCTACGACGTGCGGATGGTCCTGGAGCCGGAGGCCGTCCGGCGGACGGTCGAGCAGCGGGACACCGCGCTGCTCGAAGACGCTTCGGAGGCGCTCAAGGAGGCGTCGACGGCCATCGCCGACAAGGACCAGGCCGCGCTGAGCCTGCTCAACCGCCGTTTCCACCGCGCCCTCTACCGCGGCTGCGGCAACCCGCTGCTGGTCAGCATCCTCGACGACCTCAAGGACCGCGCGGCGCTGATCAGCGTCGTCGGCTGGGAGGCCAACCCCAGCTGGAAGAAGGAGTGGACCGAGCACAAGGCGGTGCTCGCCGCGGCCAAGAAGGGCGACGCCGAGGGCGCGGCCGCGCTGCTGCGCGAGCACATCGGCGGCTTCCTCGAGCGCGTCCTCGAGGCCATCGGATGAGGCTGCTGCTCATCTCCGACACGCACCTGCCCGCCCGGGCGCGCGCGCTGCCGGCGCAGGTGTGGGACGAGGTGGCGGCCGCGGACGTCGTCGTGCACGCCGGCGACTGGGTCGACGTCTCGCTGCTGGACGAGCTGGAGCGGCGCAGCAAGCGCCTGATCGGCGTGTACGGCAACAACGACGGCCCGGACCTGCGGGCGCGGCTGCCGGAGATCGCGCGGGCGGAGCTGGACGGCGTGCGCCTGGCCGTGATCCACGAAACCGGCGCCAAGCAGGGCCGCGAGCAGCGGTGTGACGCGCTGTTCCCGGACACCGACGTGCTCGTCTTCGGGCACAGCCACATCCCGTGGGACACGACGACCCCGGCCGGCCTGCGGCTGCTCAACCCGGGGTCGCCGACCGACCGCCGCCGCCAGCCGTTCTGCACCTACCAGACCTGCCGCGTCGAAGACGGCTCGCTGCGGGACGTCGAGCTGCATCAACTGCCCCGGAGGGGGTAGACAGGTCCCATGGATCCGGCATGGGCGTTGCGGGAGATCGCGTTCCAGCTCGAACGCGCGGGCGAACCGACCTACCGCGTGCGCGCGTTCCGGAACGCGGCCGCGACCGTGGAGAAGACCGGGGCCGAGCAGCTGGCGCGGCTGGCGGAAAGCGGCACGCTCACCTCGCTGCCCGGCATCGGGAAGGCCACCGCCGGCGTCATCGAGGACGCGCTGGCCGGGCGCGACCCGGCGTACCGGGGCAAGATCGTCGAGAAGAAGCTGCCGGACGGCGAGCCGCTGCGCTCGGCGTTGCGCGGCGACTGCCACACGCACTCCGACTGGTCGGACGGCGGCAGCCCGATCGGCGAGATGGCCGTCGCGGGCCGGGACCTCGGCCACGAGTGGATGGTGCTGACCGACCACTCGCCGCGGCTGACCGTCGCGAACGGGCTCTCGCCGGACCGGCTGCGGACGCAGATGCAGATCGTCGCCAAGGCCAACGAGCTGATGGCGCCGTTCCGGCTGCTGCACGGCATCGAGGTCGACATCCTCGACGACGGCGCGCTCGACCAGGAAGAGGAGCTGCTGGGGCAGCTGGACTTCGTCGTCGCGAGCGTGCACTCGAAGCTGCGGATGCCGGCACGGGACATGACCCGCCGGATGCTCGCGGCGGTCCGCAACCCGCACGTGCGGGTGCTCGGGCACTGCACGGGACGGCTGGTCGTCGGCCGCGGCCGCCCGGAGTCGGAGTTCGACGCCGAGGCGGTGTTCACCGCCTGCCGCGACCACGGCGTCGCGGTGGAGATCAACTCCCGGCCCGAGCGGCTGGACCCGCCGATGAAGCTGCTGCGCCTGGCCGCCGAGATCGGCTGCGAGTTCGCCATCGACAGCGACGCGCACGCGCCGGGACAGCTCGACTGGCTCGGCTACGGGTGCGAGCGCGCGATCAAGGCCGGCATCGGGCCGGAGCGGATCATCAACACCCGCACGGCGGCTGAGCTGCTCAGCCGCTGATCTCGATGACCGGGTGCTTCGCCGGGTCGAGCCAGCCCAGCACGGCTTCGAGGTCGGCCTTGGGGACGGCGACGCAGCCTGCCGTCGGCCTGCCGTCGGTGACGTGCAGGAAGAACGCCGACCCGGCGCCGGGGACCACCGGGTCGCGGTTGTAGTCGATGACGACGGCGTGGGCGTACACCGGTCCGGCCTTGCCGAGGTCCTCGCCGGCGGCCTCGTCGAACGGGCAGGTGCCGGGGGCGCAGGATAAGTGCGTGTTGTAGTACGGGGAGCGCACGTCGGAAACCCACCAGTCCGAGGTGGTGACGCGGCGGTAGGGCAGCCGGGTGGTGGCGGGCTCGAGGCCGAACGCCTCGGTGAGCGGCCAGACGCCCGCGGGGGTGTGCGCGGTCGATTCGCTCGCCCGGCCGATGCCGTCCTTGCCGACGAACGCCCGCACCGGGCCGTACGCCTGCTTCCAGCCGCTGCCGTCGCGCTGCCACGCCGTGAGCACGGCCGTGGTGGCGCTCGGCGAGGCCGCGACGACGGTGAGCCGCTGTTGCGGCCCGGACGGTGGCTGCGGCGCGGCGGCCGCCGTGCTCAGCAGTGCGGCCGCCGCCAGCGTGGCACCGAGAGGTCTCCTGCGCATGTGCACGAGCCTAACGGTGCCACGCCGGCCGCGCCCGGCGTCAGTTGATCGTGTACGAGTCGCCGTAGACCTTCCACTGCAGCGGCGTGTGCAGGTCGAAGTTGCCCTCGTCGAGGAACTTCAGCTGCTCGGTGTCGACGCGGGAGGTGTCGGCGTGGGCCTCCTCCTGCTTCATGATCACCTTGCGGGCGGCGAAGAACGCCTTGAGGTACGTGGCTTCGTCGCCGCCCTGCGCCGGCGTCTTCGCCTTCGTCATCGCGGCCTTGCGGATGCCGCCGAAGCTGTCGGAGCTGTCGCCGGGCCCGTGCATCACGATCGCGTCGTAGTAGGCGAACTGGCCGAGGTTGCTCAGGCCGTCCGCCTTGCCCTGGTTCACCGCGGGGTTGAAGTACACGCGGTCGCGCTCGTCGTTCTGCGCCGTCTGGAACGCCGTGGTGGCCGCGGCCTGCTTCCACGCGTTGACGAACGGCGTGCCCAGCCCGGCGTGCGAGTCGGTGCCGTTCACCTTGCGCAGCGCGGGAAGGAACTTCGCCAGCGGATTGTCCGGCACGGCCTTCGTGTACGCCTCGACGAGCTCGAGCATGTCGCCGGTGCCGGAGCAGAAGCCGATGATGCCCGCGGTGTAGCCGCGGCCGTCGCCGATGTCTTCGATGTACTTGTACTGCGCTTTCCAGTCCAGCGACGAGTTTTCCGCGCTGGAGACCAGCTTCATCGCGATCTCCTTCTTCGCCGGGGCCGACAGGTCGCCGACGGCGCGGACGGACGCACTGGCCAGTGGCGCGGGAGCGGCCGAGGAGAACGCGGGCGTGGTGATCACGAGTGCGGCGACGGAGGCCGCGCCGAGCGCGCCGACGAGGACCGGCCGCAACTTCTTGCTCATGGCAGAAAACCCTTCCGCGGGGTTGCGCCGTGGAGGATCACGGCGGGTTCGGGTGGTGCGGGTGGAGCTGCGGCGTGGCGACACGGTAGCGAAGGGTCACCGAGCTCCACAAGAGGCGGAATTCGTTCATGTTCGTGAACGGTCCGGACCACCCGCTGAGTGTCCGGAAAGGACGGTCAGCGCGTCCCGGCGAAGAGGCGGATGACGTCCGGCAGCACGTTCACCGGGATCGTCGGGTCGATCGCGCGCTGGACGCCGAGGCCGATGCCGAGGCTGAGCAACGCCGTCGCGGCGTCGGCCGCCGGCATCGGGAGCGTGAACCCGAACCGCTCGGCGTACCCGGTGAGCAGGCCGGCGATGCCGTCGCGGATGGCCTTGTCCCGCGCCGCCAGTTCGGCGCGCACGTGCGGGTCGCGCCGGGCGTTCGTGGCGAACTCGACCTCCAGCGCGGTCCACGCCTCGTCGCCGATGCTGCGCTCGGCCCAGGCCTGGAACGCCGCGAGCAGCCCGTCGACGCCGTCGGCGCCGGCCAGCGCCTCGGCGACCAGCGCGACCTGCTGGTCGTGGATCCGGTCGAGCACGGCCAGGCACAGCTCGTCCTTGTTCCGGAAGTTCGAGTACACCGCGCCCTTCGAGTACCCGGCTTCGTCCGCGACCTTCTCCAGCGACGTCACGGCGTAGCCGTCGCGCAGGAAGAGCAGCTTGGCCGTCTCGATCAGCTGCTCGCGGGTGCGTGCCTGGCTTTCCGCACGGGTGAGTCGGGCCATGGGGCCACTCTAGCGAGGCCCGGAATCGGGGTACCGTCGGTATTCAAGTACTGTTAGTCTCCGGAAATGGAGCAACGCGACTTCACGGTCCTCGTCGTCGGCGCCGGGGCCTCCGGGCTCGGCGCGGCCATCCGCCTCGGCCAGGCCGGGATCGACGACCTCGCCGTCCTGGAGAAGGCCGCTTCGCTGGGCGGGACCTGGCGCGACAACACCTACCCGGGCTGCGCCTGCGACGTCCCGTCCGCGCTGTACTCCTACTCGTTCGCGCCGAACCCGGGCTGGACGCGCGCGTTCGCCGGGCAACCCGAAATCCACGGCTACCTGCGGGCGACGGCCGAACGCTTCGGCGTCACGGCGAAGATCCGCTACGGCGTCGAGGTGACGCGGGCGCAGTGGAGCGCCCGGGACGCGCGCTGGGAACTGGAGACCCCGGCCGGGCGCTACACGGCCCGGTTCCTGGTCGCCGGCACCGGGCCGTGGCACGAGCCGCTGATCCCGGACCTGCCCGGGCTCGGCGGCTTCCCGGGCGAGGTCTTCCACTCCGCGCGCTGGAACCACGGCTACGACCTGGCGGGCAAGCGGGTCGCGGTGATCGGCACCGGGGCGTCCGCGGTCCAGTTCGTCCCCGAGATCGTGCCCCGCGTCGGGCGGCTGCACCTGTTCCAGCGCACCGCGCAATGGGTGCTGCCGAAGCCCGACCACCCCGTCCCGGGCGTGGAGCGGTTCCTGCTGCGGCGGTTCCCCGCGCTGCAGCGGGCCTTGCGCGGCGCCGAATACGGCGCGATGGAGACGCTCGGCTTCGGCTTCCGGCACCCGTGGCTGCTGCGGCAGGTGCAGCGGATCGGGCTGGCGCACCTGCGCCGGAGCGTGCCGGATCCCGTGCTGCGCAAGGCGTTGACCCCGGACTACACGCTCGGCTGCAAGCGCCTGCTGATGTCCAACACCTACTACCGGTCGCTGACCGAGTCCCATGTGGACGTCCACCCGGCGGCCGTGCGCGCCGTGGACGGCGGCCGGGTGCTCGGCGCGGACGGGTCGGCCGCCGAGGTCGACGCGATCATCTTCGGCACCGGCTTCCACATCCTCGACATGCCGGTGTCGGCCCGCGTGTTCGACGACAGCGGCCGCAGCCTCGACGACCACTGGAAGGGCAGCCCGCAGGCGTACGCGGGCACGACGGTGGCCGGGTTCCCCAACCTCTTCCTGCTGCTGGGCCCGAGCCTGGGCACGGGCCACTCGTCGGCGTTCACGATCCTCGAGGCCCAGCTGCGCCACGTCGTGGCGGCGGTGACGCGGACGCTGAGCTCGGACCGCGCGTCGCTCTCGGTGCGCCCGGAGGCCCAGGCGGCGTTCAACGCGGAGGTCCAGGCGGCGCTGCCGGGCACGGTGTACCAGTCCGGCGGGTGCTCCAGCTACTACACGGACGCGAACGGGCGCAACAGTTTCAGCTGGCCGTTCTCGACGGGGAAGCTGCGCTCACGCGTCGGCTCGTTCGACGAAAGCGCCTACGAGATCGTTCAGTCCCACTCCCAGCACATCCCGTAGACCCCGGGCCGGGCGTCCAGCACCGCGATGTGGCTCGTCCCGCTCGGGGCGACCGGCAGCTCCGGCCGGTCGGCCCGGACGGCTCCGTCGTAGCGGTAACAGCGCACCGGCACCGCCGCCGGGTCGAAGCACGCCTGCAGGACGATCTGGCGGGCCGGGGCCCGCACCCCGAACTGCAGGTAGCTCGTCTCGGGTGGCACGCCTTCGTAGCCGAATTCGAAGCCGAACACGTACGTCTCGCCCGCCCGCAGCGGGTAGTCGAACCGCAGCTCGACGGCGATCAGCTCGGACGCGGCGTCCCGGCGGACGCGGCCGGGGCGGCAGCTGTGCGCCGAGCGCAGCACCGGTCGGTGGCCGCCGCCGGTCTGCGGGCGGAAGAACGACACCCAGCGGTCGACGCCGTCTTCGCGGCCGGTCACCACCAGTTCCGTGCGCACCGACCGCTCGGTGCGGTCCGCGCCCAGCGTCGCCTTCTGGTGCACCGACGCCAGCGCCAGCCGGGCGTTGCCGTCGAGGTCGATGCCGTCGCAGGAGGCCAGTTCCGCCGGCTGCGAGCCGAGCGCGCCGGCCAGGCTGACGCCGCCGGGCCACGGCTCGGCCCGGCGTGCCCGTGGCCGGGCCACCAGGCTGGTCAACGCGTCCGCGGGCAGCCCGAGACAGGCTTCGGCGACACCCACCGCGTGCAGGGACCGCCGGCCCTCCGGGTGACGGCGGCCCCGGCGCCAGTAGCTGAGCGTCGCGAGGCTGACCTCCGCGCCGCGGAGCGCCATCCGCCGCTGCAGTGCCTCGAGGCTCAGCCCGCGGTGCCGGATCGCCAGGTCGAAGGCCACGGCGAACGGGCCGTCCCGCACCGACGCGGCGACCTCAGCCGGAAACGCCTCCATCCGGGTAAGCATGAATACCGGACGCATCCGGCGCAACGGGGCCCGCCACCAAAGTAGGTGGCAGGCCCCGCCGGGTCGGCTCAGCCGACGGTGAATGCCGTGTCGTCGACGGCGAAGGACGTCTGCAGCGACTGGTCCTCCGTCCCGGCGAACTTCAGCGTGATCGTCTGGCCCGCGTACGAAGACAGGTCGAGCGTCTTCTGGACGTAGGCGGAGTTCCGGTCGAGGTTGGAGTACGTCGCCAGCGTCGCCGGACCGGCGGACACGACGAGCTTGTCGTAGGCGACGTTCTCGGTCTCGGCCGTCCACACGCGCAGCCAGAACGTCAGGCTCGCGCGGCAGCCCGCCGGGATGGTGACCTGCTGCGTGATCGTGTCGGTGTGCGCCGAACCCCAGCCGCCGAGCCAGGAGTCGTAGCTGCCGGAGCGCGCCGGCGCCTGGCTGCCCCACTGGCCGATCGTGGTGTCCGGGTCGCTCCAGGCCACCTGGCCCGACTCGAAGCCCGGGTTCTGCAGGAGCTGGCCTGCCGGGCACCCACCCGGGGGAGTGGTGGTCGTCGTCGGCGGGGTGGTGGTCGGCGGGGTCGTCGTGTCCGTGCACGTCGGGTCGCCGGACTGCGCCGGGACGCTCACCGCGTTCCACGCCGCCTTCACGGCGTTGAACTCGGTGCAGCTGCCCGGGTACAGGTTCTTCGCCGCCTGCAGCGTCCACGTGCGGTAGCGCAGGTAGCTGCTGCCGGACGTCTTCAGCTGCAGGGCGCCGTGCATGATGTTGATCGCCTTGCGGATCCCGATGCCGGACACCGCGCTGCCGTCGCAGGTCGAGCTGGACGGCTGCCCGTCCACCGGGGCGCTGCCCTCGGCGAGCAGGTAGAACCAGTGGTCGCCGGGTCCGGCGGCCTTGTGCACCTCCGCGTTCGGGATCGAGCTGGAGTAGCAGCTCGGGTCGCCGGCCTTCGACGGGTCGTACATGTACCGGAGGGCGCCGGTGCCGACCAGGTTGACCTCCTCGCCGATCGCGTAGTCCGGCGGGTCGTACTGGGACGGCTCGTTCGCGTAGAACTCCGTGGCCGTGCCGAAGGTGTCAGCGATGAACTCCTGCGTGCCGCCGCCGGAGAAGCCGCCGGAGCCGGAGTAGTCGTCGACGCCGTGACCCATCTCGTGGCCGAGGATGTCCAGCGATCCGACCCACTCACCGCTCGGGTTGTGCCCGAGGTTCACGTACGCGGGCCGCGAGCTGTAGTAGTACGCGTTTTCGTCGTCGAGGCCGACGCGGATCTTCCACGCGCCGCCGTCGCCGGTGAACCCGTCGCGGCCCACCCAGTCGGCGAGCATCTTCTTCTCGGTCTGCGCGACGAACAGCGCGTCCGCGCACCCGGTCTCGATGTTCGTGCCGTTGCCGTTGCCCCAGCTGTCGTCGGGTCCGGTGAGGACGGTGTCGCTGCTGTAGTTGCGGCAGTCGAGGTTCGGCGTGCCGGGGTCGGCCATCGCGTAGCCGCCGGCGGTCTTCGCGGTGTTCAGCGGCAGCGGCGCCGGGCCGTTCCACTTGCCCGTGCCGGTGCCCGCGGCGACGTGCTGCACGGTCCGCAGGACCCGGCCGTCCACGGCGTCGACGTAGACGCTCAGGCTGCTCGGCTCGCCGTGTTCGTCGGTGCCTTCGACGTTGCTCTCGTAGGCGAGCCGCCCGCTGCCGTCGGCGACGACGACCAGCTTCCCGCCGGGCAGGCTCTTCGGCCCGCGGACCTGCCCGCGTGCCACGGCTCCGGCCTGGGCAGCCGACAGTTTCGCACCGTGCACGTCGAGGTCGCCGAGCGTCTGCTGCTGCGCGACCGAAGTGGTCTTCACCGTGCCGGCGGCGTCGGTGGCGACGACCAGGTCGCCGCCGATCACGGGCAGGCCGTCGTAGGTGCGGTCGTAGACGACGTAGGACAGGCCGCCCGCCGAGCGCACGTCCCGCCGGACGAACGCGTCGTGCGAACCGGCGAAGAGGGCCGCCGGGCGGGCCGCGATCAGGCTCGCGGCCGCGTTCGTGGCGTTGGCCTGCGCCTGGGCGGTGGACGGCGGCGGCTCGGGGGCGGGCCGGGCGGGCGCGGCGACGGCGATGCCGACCACCACCATGCCCGCCGCCGTCGCGCCGCCGAGCGCGGCGAACCGTTGGGGCAATCTCATGACGCTCCTCGGTGAAACGCGATGGGGGAAAGGGAGAACCCGATCGACGCTAACCACGGGCGTGGAGCGGCAGAAGATTCATCACAGCGGCGGATTTTCACGCCGCCGCGGTGTGAAAGTGAAACGTCAGAGCGTCGCGAACCGGATGCCCGCCCGGGTGAGCCGGTCGATCAGCGCGTCGCCCATCGCCGTCGCCGTGGTCACCTGGCCCGCGGTTTCCGGCAGATCGTCGGTCGCCAGGCACAACGCCGATTCCGCGAGCATTTTCGCCGTTTCGTCGTAGCCCGGATCGCCGCCGGACACCTCCGTCACGACCCGCTCGCCGCCGCCTTCGCCGACGAACCGGACCGAGAACCACGACTTCGCGCGGCGTTGCGGGCCGGGGCCGTCGCCGGGTGCCAGCAACCGGGACAGCGCCCGCCGCGCCGGCGGGACCTGCGCCGCCGCCAGCAGCGCGCCCGCCCCGGCCGCCCCGCCCGCGAGCACCGGCAGGTGCTTGACCGCGGCGAAGTGGCGGTAGGTGAAGTCCGGCCCGTAGCGCTCGGACGCGGCGGCCGACCGGCGGACGATCTCGGGGTCGATCGTCGGCAGCGGCACCGCCCACCACCCCGCGCCGGCGACGCGGTGCGGACGGCCCAGCGGCGCGCGGGCGAACCGCCCGGCCGGGCGCGGCTCGGCGGCCGCGCGCTCGCGGGCCACCCGCGCCCCGGCGCGCAGCCGGGACATGATCGTCAGCGCGCTGAGGAACGTGCCGCCCGAGGGCATCCCGCTCGCCCGCACGTAGCCGTCGACCGTCAGCGGCACGTCCTCGGGCAGCTGCCGCACGGTGAACCGGACGCCGAGGTCGTGCGGGATCGAGTCGAACCCGCACGCGTGCACCAGCCGCGCCCCGGTGTCGCGGGCGCGGCGGTCGTGCGCCAGGTACATCCGGTCCACGAACTCGGCCTCGCCGGTGAGGTCGACGTAGTCGGTGCCGGCCTCGGCGCACGCGGCGACCAGCGGCTCGCCCCGCGTCAGGTACGGCCCGACCGTCGTGATCACCACCTTCGTGGCCTCCGCGACGGCCCGCAGCGACGCCGGATCGCCGGAATCCGCGACGAGCAGGTCGAGCGCGGCGAACCGGCCGTCGACACCCGCCAGCCGTGCCCGGACGGCTTCGAGCTTGGCGCGGCTGCGCCCGGCCAGCGCCCACCGCAGGTCCGCGGGCGCGTTCCGGGCGAGGTACTCCGCCGTCAGGCCGCCGGTGAAGCCGGTGGCGCCGAACAGGACCACGTCGTACGCGCGCATGTCTCCTCCTGGGGACTTCGACGGCGGACGCGCCCAGGTTACCGGTCGGTCACTTCCGGGCGCCGGACGAACATACCGGCGAGTACAGTGCCCCCTCGAACGCGAGGAGGAAGCCGTGACCGAACGCTTCGGCAGCTACCAGAACGAGCTCTACCTGCAGGGACTCGGTGGTCAGCTGCCGCCGTGCTCGACCGACGCGACCACGCTGGAAGCGTCGGCCCGCGAGGTCATGGCGCCCGGTCCGTTCTCCTACGTCGCCGGCTCGGCGGGCTCGGGCGCGACCGCACGGGCCAACCGCGAGGCGTTCGACCGCTGGCGGATCGTGCCGCGGATGCTGACCGGCGCCACCGATCGCGACCTGGCCACGACGGTGCTGGGCACCCGGCTGCCGGCCCCGGTGGCCGTCGCGCCGGTCGGCGTCCAGTCGATCGTGCACCCGGACGCGGAGTCCGCGACCGCCCGCGCCGCCGCTTCGGTGGGCCTGCCGTTCATCCTGTCGACCGCGTCCTCGACCGGCATCGAGGACGTCGCCGCGGCGAACGGCGCCGGGCCACGCTGGTTCCAGCTGTACTGGCCCGGCGACGCCGAGGTCTGCGCGAGCATCCTGGCCCGGGCGAAGACCGCGGGGTACACGGCGCTGGTCGTCACGCTGGACACGTGGACGCTGGCGTGGCGACCGTCCGATCTGGACCAGGCGTACCTGCCGTTCCTGAAGGGCGAGGGGTGCGCGGTCCCGTTCACCGACCCGGTGTTCCGCGGCCTGCTGGAGAAGACGCCGGAAGAGGACCCGAGCATGGCGATCCTGCGCTGGATCGGCATGCTCACCGGCACCGACCGGACGTGGGACCAGCTGCCGTTCCTGCGCGAGCACTGGGACGGCCCGATCGTGCTCAAGGGCATCCAGCACGTCGCCGACGCGCGCCGGGCGGCGGAGGCCGGAATGGACGGCATCGTCGTGTCGAACCACGGCGGCCGCCAGGTCGACGGCGCGATCGGCGCGCTGGAAGCGCTGCCCGGCATCGTCGCGGCGGTGGGCGACCGCCTGGAGGTGCTGTTCGACTCGGGCATCCGCACCGGCTCGGACGTGCTGAAGGCGGTGGCACTGGGCGCGCGGGCGGTGCTGGTGGGCAGGCCCTGGGTGTACGGCCTGGCCCACGCGGGCGAGGACGGCGTGCGCCACGTCCTGCGCGGCCTGCTGGCGGATTTCGACCTGACGATGGGACTGTCCGGCCACCGCAGCCTCGCCGACCTGGGCCCGGACTCACTCCAGCGGACGTGAGGTAACGAATCGGGAATTCCGGGGACACCCGCGTGCCCGGCGGCTACCGTTCGAGGCCCATCGCGGGCCGTTCGGGGACGGCCGGCTTCCGTTTCCCTTTTCGCTGGGGGTTTTCCATGTCTTCGATCATGATGCGGATCGGCGTCCTCTTCACCGTGCTCGGGTTCGGCACGCTCATCCTCGAGCAGTTCGACTACGAGTTCCGGATCCTGGCCTGGGCCAGCGACATGCAGCCGGCCTTCGGCCTCGTGCTCGGCCTGGCCGGCCTGGCGCTGATCGGCGGTTCGGTGCTGGTCGGCCGCGCCAAGGCCGCCCCGCGGCCGCCGCAGCAGGCCCCGGCCGCGCCGCAGCAGCAGTACCCGCAGCAGCCCGGCCAGGGCTGAGCCGCCGGTCCCGAGCGCCCCAATGCGGCCTTGGGTGCGTGGGACGCACCGAGGGCCGCTTTGGGTGCGTGGGGCGCACCGAGGGCCGCTTTGGGTGCGTGGGACGCGCCGAAGGCCGCCTTGGGTGCGTCCCACGCACCGAGGGCCGCCTTGGGTGCGCCGGACGCAACCGAGGCCGCCTTGGGGCGGGGGTGCGGGTGCGTCCGGTCACGTGGCGGGGATATTCGGAGGCCCGGTTCGTCACGCACCGCTATCCTGGGCCGAGGTATGTCCACGTCATCCCCCTTCGAAGCGCTGCGTGCGCGCCTGCCCGAGCTGATGCTGCGCGACGAGCACCGGCTGCGCCGGCGGCTCGACGGTGCCCGCAAGGCTCGCCAGCGAGACGCCGCCCTCGCGCAGATCGCCGCCGACGTCGACAAGGCCGAGCTGCGCGTCCAGTCGCGGCGCGAGAGCGTCCCCACGATCGAATATCCGGAAGAGCTGCCGGTCAGCAGGCTCAAGGACGAGATCGCCGCGGCCATCGGCAAGCACCAGGTCGTGATCGTCGCGGGGGAGACCGGTTCCGGCAAGACCACCCAGCTGCCGAAGATCTGCCTCGAGCTCGGCCGCGGCATCCGCGGGCAGATCGGGCACACCCAGCCGCGCCGGCTGGCCGCGCGCACGGTCGCCGACCGGATCGCCAGCGAGCTGAAGACCGAGCTCGGCGAGACCGTCGGCTACAAGGTGCGGTTCACCGACCAGTCCGGGCAGGACACGCTGGTCAAGCTCATGACCGACGGCATCCTGCTCGCCGAGATCCAGACCGACCGCGCGTTGCGCCAGTACGACACGCTGATCATCGACGAGGCCCACGAGCGCAGCCTCAACATCGACTTCATCCTCGGCTACCTCAAGCAGCTGCTGCCGCGCCGTCCCGACCTCAAGGTGATCATCACCTCGGCCACCATCGACCCGGAGCGGTTCTCGAAGCACTTCGACGACGCCCCGATCGTCGAGGTCTCCGGCCGGACGTACCCGGTCGAGGTGCGCTACCGCCCGCTCGTCGACCCGGACGATCCCGAAGGCGACGACGAGCGCGACCAGACGCAGGGCATTCTCGACGCCGTCGAGGAACTGTGCGCCGAAGGCCCCGGCGACATCCTGGTGTTCCTCTCCGGTGAACGCGAAATCCGCGACACCGCGGACGTGCTGAACCGCGCGAACCTGCGCAACACCGAGGTGCTGCCGCTGTACGCGCGGCTGTCGTCGGCCGAGCAGCAGCGCATCTTCCAAGCCCACACCGGACGCCGGGTCGTGCTCGCGACGAACGTCGCCGAGACGTCGCTGACCGTGCCGGGCATCAAGTACGTCGTCGACCCGGGCACCGCGCGGATCTCCCGCTACAGCCACCGGACGAAGGTGCAGCGGCTGCCGATCGAGCCGGTGTCGCAGGCGTCGGCGAACCAGCGCAAGGGCCGCTGCGGCCGCACGTCCGACGGCATCTGCATCCGGCTTTATTCCGAAGCGGACTTCGAGAGCCGTCCGGAGTTCACCGACCCCGAGATCCTGCGGACGAACCTCGCGTCGGTGATCCTGCAGATGACGTCGCTGGGGCTCGGCGACATCGCCGCGTTCCCGTTCGTCGAGCCGCCGGACCGGCGTCAGGTCACCGATGGCATCGGTCTGCTGCAGGAGCTGGGGGCGTTCTCTTCGACGGGGTCCGACCGCAGCCTGACCGACATCGGCCGCAAGCTCGCGCAGCTGCCGGTCGACCCGCGGATGGGCCGGATGGTGCTGGAAGCGGCGAAGAACGGCTGCGTCCGCGAGGTGATGATCATCGCCGCCGCGCTGTCCATTCAGGACCCGCGGGAACGGCCGGCCGAGAAGCAGCAGGCGGCGGACGCCCAGCACGCGCGGTTCGCCGATCCGACCTCGGACTTCCTCGCGTACCTGAACCTCTGGGAATACGTCGCCGAGCAGCAGAAATCGTTGTCGGGCAACCAGTTCCGCCGCATGTGCCGCACCGAGTACCTGAACTACCTGCGGCTGCGCGAGTGGCAGGACATCTTCAGCCAGCTCCGTCAGCTGGCGAAGCCGCTCGGCATCTCGCTGAACACCACCCCGGCCGATCCGCAGCGCGTGCACACGTCGCTGATCGCCGGGCTGCTCTCGCACATCGGGCTCAAGGACCCGGCCAAGGGCGACTACCTGGGTGCGCGCGGCGCGCGGTTCGGGATCTTCCCCGGCTCGGCGCTGTTCAAGAAGCAGCCGCGCTGGGTGATGTCGGCCGAGCTGGTCGAGACGTCGCGGCTCTGGGCGCGGGTCAACGCGCGCATCGAACCCGAATGGGTGGAGCCGCTCGCGCAGCACGTCGTCAAGCGCTCGTATTCCGAGCCGCACTGGGAACGCAAGCAGGGCGCCGTGATGGCGACCGAGAAGGTGACGCTGTACGGGGTCCCGCTGGTCGCCGACCGCCGCGTCAACTACGGCCGGATCGACCCGGAGCTGTCGCGGGCGCTGTTCATCCGGCACGCGCTGGTCGAGGGCGACTGGCAGACGCGGCACAAGTTCTTCGCGGAGAACCGGGCGCTGCTGGAGGAGGTCGAGGACCTCGAAAACCGGGCGCGGCGGCGAGACATCCTGGTCGACGACCAGACGCTGTACGAGTTCTACGACGCGCGCGTGCCCGCCGACGTCGTCTCGGTGCGGCACTTCGACAGCTGGTGGAAGAAGGCCCGGCACACCGACCCGGACCTGCTGTCGTTCGAAAAGTCCATGCTCATCAACGAGACCGCGGGCGGCGTGCGCGAGTCGGACTACCCGGACTCGTGGACCCAGGGCACGCAGGTCTTCAAGCTGACCTACCAGTTCGAGCCGGGCGCGGACGCCGACGGCGTCACGGTGCACGTCCCGCTGCCGGTGCTGAACCAGGTGACGCCGGACGGGTTCGACTGGCAGGTGCCGGGCCTGCGCGAGGAGCTGGTGACGCAGCTGATCAAGTCGTTGCCGAAAGCGTTGCGGCGCAACTTCGTCCCGGCGCCGGACACGGCCCGGTATGTCCTTTCGCGAGTGTCGCCTTCGGACGGCCCGCTGCTGGAGGTGCTGGGCCGTGAGCTGCGTGCGTTGCGCGGGGTGACGATTCCGTATTCGGACTGGGATCTGTCCTCGGTGCCCGAGCACCTGAAGATGACGTTCCGGGTGGTCGACGAGCGCGGCAAGCGCGTCGCCGAGGGCAAGGACATCGAGGCGCTGCAGCGGCGCCTGGCGCCGAAGGTGCGGGAGACGATCTCGAAGGCGGCCAACACGCTCGAGAAGGCCGGCCTGACGAAACCCGCCTTCGGCTCGCTGCCGCAGGTTTTCGAGTCGACGCAGCGCGGCCACGACGTCAAGGCGTATCCGGCGCTGGTCGACGAAGGCGCGTCGGTGGCCGTGCGGCTGCTGGACACGCCGGGCCAGCAGGAGCACGCGATGTGGGCGGGCACGCGGCGGATGCTGCGGCTGAACCTCAACTCGCCGATGAAGTTCATCACGCGGTCGCTGTCCAACTCGTCGAAGCTGGTGCTGAACCGCAACCCGCACGGAAGCGTGGCGGCGCTGCTGGAGGACTGCGTGGACTGCGCGGTGGACGCCCTGATGGCGTCGGCGGGCGGCCCGGCGTGGGACGAGACCGGGTTCAAGGTGCTGCTGGAGAAGGTCCGCGCGGGCCTGCACCCGGCGGTGCTGGAGGTGCTGACGGAGGTGGAGAAGATCCTCCGCGCGGCGAACGACGTGGAGGTGCAGCTGTCCTCGGCCCGCGGCCCGGCGGACGCACTGGCGGACATCCGGGCCCAGCTGACGGGGCTGGTGTACCCGGGATTCGTGACGGCGACGGGGGCGTCCCGGCTGCGTCACGTGGTGCGCTACCTGCACGGGATTTCGCGCCGGCTGGAGAAGCTGCCCCTGGAGCCGACCCGCGACCTGCAGCGGACGGCGGACATCGCGTGGATCACGCGCGAGTACGAAGAGGCGCTGGCTTCGCTGCCACCGGGCACGTCGTCCCCGGCGCTGCGCGAGGTGCGGTGGATGATCGAGGAACTGCGGGTCTCGTTCTTCGCGCAGACACTGGGCACGGCGCATCCGGTGTCGCTGAAACGGATCACGAAGGCCATCGACGACGCGCTGGCGTGAGTGCCGCTATCCGGCAGCGGCGGCGATCAGCGCCACGAGAGCGGAAACGGTGGCCATGGTGGCCAGGTAGACCGATACCGCGCCGCGGACCCCGCTGTATCGGGCTTGGGCAAGACCGGTCCAATAGCCGCGCGTGCGAATGAGTTTCCGTTTCCTTTCTTGGTGGGGTGGTCGCCAGCACGCCGAGAACACCCCTGCGGTCGGTTCCTCGCACCGGCCGCCGTCGGTTCGATCGGCGCAGCACCAGGCCGGCATCCGGCAGAGGCAGTAGACCGCCAAGATGGCGCTGGCCAGTGCGACGAGACGCCGGTCGACCGCATTGAAGCCCCACAGCGAGCAGACGGCGACGACCCCGGCGAGGATGGTTCCCTCCGCTTCCTTTTGCTTCTTTCCTCTCCCCATGCTCGCCAATCTTCGTCCGGCTCGGCCGGCGCCGACAGCGCTGAGGGGATGAAGCCGGGCCGGGTGGTGGTCACCCTCGGTCCGACTCCGCTCGTCCAGGTGGTACTTGTGACACTTGTGGTGTTCTGACGGTATGTCCGGCTCAGAACTTCCGTCGGTTGACCGCGCGCGTGCGGGCGTCAAGCCTTGGGCGGCTGGAGACCCTCCTGGGAAGGACCGTTCGAATGTCCTTGGGTGTTTCGTTCACCAAGCGAAGAATCTTCGCCACGCTCACCGCGCTCGTGCTGCCGCTCGCCGTCGTCCTCGCGCCCGCCGCGCACGCTGCCACCGGTGGCTCGCCGCTGCCCGTGGATCCCGGGCACGGCAAGCACAAGATCGCCCGGATGGCCGCGGAACCTCGGCACGACGTGCCGAACCCGCTGCTCAAGGAGCGGTTCGCCGACGAGGAAGAGGAGGACGGCGACGATCCCGCGCTGTCCGCGCTCTGCCAGACCTACATCGGCAAGCCGAACCCCTACCGGCCGCTCGCGCCGAACACCGACGTCATCGCCGGCGACGCCGTCGCGCCCACCGGCAGCCAGACCGGGTGCAGCACCGCCCAGAACGAGACCACCGTCGCGGTCAACCCCGAGAACCCGCGCAACATCGTCGCCGGCGCGAACGACTACCGGCTCTACAACACGCGCGAGTCGCGCAACGACTCCGGCGGCTTCGCCTACACCTCGTTCGACGGCGGCCGGACCTGGGCGAACGTCCGGCTGCCGCACCTGGACTTCCCGACCGGCGCCGCCGCTCCGCTGTCCTACATGGACGCCGCCGGTGATCCGGCGATCGCGTTCGGGCCGCACAACACCGTCTACTACGCGACGCTCGTGTTCAGCCGGGCCGCCGTTCCCGACGACCAGCAGCTCGCCAGCGGCATCGCCGTGTCCGTGTCCCACGACGGCGGGCGCAGCTTCGGCGATCCGGCCGTCCTGCACCTCGACGGCGTCACGCCCGCCGGCACGCCCACGCCGACGAACATCTTCAACGACAAGGAGTGGATCGCCGCCGACCCGGTGACGGGCGACGTCTACGTGACCTGGACGCAGTTCACCTACGACGCGACCGGCCAGTTCGTCGAGTCGCCGATCGTGCTGTCGAAGTCGCGGGACTTCGGCCGGACGTGGTCGCCGATGCGCCGGGTTTCGCCGTCGCTGACCGGGTTCCACGGCGGGATCACGCCGTTCGGCAGCGGCTCGAACCCGGTGGTCACCCGCGACGGGACCGTCCAGATCGCCTACGAGACGTCGGTCTGCGCGTCGGCGGCGTGCGACCAGCCGTCCGACCACGACGCCGTCGTGGTGGCGACCTCGCGCGACGGCGGCCGGACGTTCCGGCACGCCGAGGTGGGCCTCGACTTCGACTTCCCGGTCAACGAAGACATCGGCAACAACGCCCTGACCGGCGAGAACTTCCGGATCAACAGCTTCCCGCAGCTGACCTACGACCGGGTGACCGACCACCTGTGGGTGACCTGGGCCGACGACCGCAACGGCGCCTACCACGACGGCAAGTCCGTCAAGACGAACGGCGACGCGTTCCTGAGCGGGTCCGACGGGCGCCACGGCTGGTCGCAGCCGGTCAAGGTCGGTACGGGCGCCGACGAGGTGTTCCCGGCGGTCGCGGCGCTGGCCGGCCGGGTCGCGGTGACGTTCTACACGCGCGGCTACGACCCGGACGGCATCGGGCTGGACTACGCCTACGCCACCGGCTGGGGCGACAACCTGTCGCCGATCCGCCGGATCACGACCCAGACGGCGAACCCGCAGGTCCAGTTCGTCTCGACGGGCGCGGTGACGGGCAAGGAACTCCAGGGCGTGTTCATCGGCGACTACACGGCGGCCGCCGTCGGCGCGGACTTCCGGCTGCACCCGGTGTGGACGGACTTCCGCGGCAACCCGGGCGTGACGCTGCCGAACCAGGACGCCGGGACGCAGACGCTGGCGATGTTCCCGTAGCGGGACGGGCCCGTGCCGGCCGGACGCGGCCGGCACGGGCTTCTCGCGGGCGTCACTTGGCGTCGGCGTAGGTGTCCACCACCGCGACCTGCATCGGGAACCGGACCGGGCAGGCCGGGCCGAACAGCATCCTCGCCGCCTCCGCCACCGAGTCCTCGATCGCGGCCGGCACCTGGGCCGCCAGCTCGGCCGGGGTGTGCACGATGACCTCGTCGTGCTGGAAGAACACCAGGTGCGCCGGGGACGGCAGCCGCTGGCGCAGGGTCGCCAGCAGGACCGCGGTCATGTCGGCCGCGCTCGCCTGGACCACGAAGTTGCGCGTGAACCGGCCCCAGCCGCGGGACGCGCGGCGTGCCTTCAGCTCCGCGGCCTCGTCCGACGCCAGGCCGCCGGTCAGCGCCCGCCAGGCCGCCGAGGGCGCGGGCGACGTCCGGCCCAGCCGGGACCGGACGCGCTCGCCGCGTTCGCCCGCCTGCGCCGCACGCTCCACATAGGACACCGCGTCCGGGAACCGCTGGCGCAGCAACCCCAGCAGCGGGCCCGCCTCCCCGGACGTGCCGCCGTACATCGCCGAGAGCATCGCGATCTTCGCGCGGGCGCGGTCGTCACGGTCGTCGTCCGCGGCCGGGACCCAGCGGGCGCCCGAGAACAACGCCTCGCCGAGCCGCGCGTACAGGTCCGTCGCCGCCGCGACGTCGGCCAGGCGGCGGTCGCCCGACAGCGCCGTCAGCACCCGCGGCTCGAGCTGGGCCGCGTCCGCCACCACCAGTTTCCAGCCGGGGTCCGCGCGCACGCACGTGCGCAGCACCTTCGGGATCTGCAGCGCGCCGCCGCCGCGGCTGGCCCACCGCCCGGACACCACGCCGCCGACGACGTAGTGCGGACGGAACCGGCCGTCGCCGACCCACTCGTCGAGCCACGCCCAGCCGTTCGCCGTGAACAGCCGCGACAGCTCCTTGTACTCCAGCAGCGGCGCGACCGCGGGGTGGTCGATGCCGCGCAGCAGGTACTTCCGCGCCGCCGGCACTTCGATGCCTTCGCGGGCCAGCGCCCGCACGACGCTCGGCGGCGAGTCCGGGTTGACCGGCCGCCCGCCGAACGCCTCGCTGATCTTCGCCGCCAGCTCCACCAGCGCTTTCGGCCGCTGACCGGCCGGCACCCGCGGGCCCAGCCGCTCGGCGAGGAGTGCTTCGTGCACGTCGGCCCGCCACGGCAGCCCGTCGGCCGACATCTCCGCCGCGGCCAGCGCGCTCGCCGACTCCGCGGCCAGCAGCAGCCGCATCCGGTCCGGGTGCTCGCCCGCGGCCACCCGCCGCTCCTGCTCCGCCAGGACGCGCCGGACCGCCGTGACGACCGTCACGCCCTCGGGGAGCGTCGGCACGCGGGTTTCGAACAGCGTCGGCTGCGCCAGCTCGACGGCCGCCGCGTCGGCCGGCGGCTCCTCGCCGTTCGCCCTGGCCCAGGCCGCGCGCAGGCTCCGCGACTGCCCTTCCTGGCCCTCGTACGCCAGCAGCAGTCCCTCGGCGAGCTCCAGGTCGTAGCAGCGGCGCACCCGCAGCCCGGCGGCCATGAGCACCGGATACGTGCGCTCCACGGACGGGAACACCCACCGCGGCCGGTGCGCCGCCTCCAGCTCCCGCGCCAGCTCCGCGAACCCCGCTTCGTCCAGGCCCGCCACCGTCGAGGACGGCGTGCGCACGGTGAAGCTCCCGTCCTCCTCCCGCCCGGCGATCACCTGCACCCGGACATCATGCCGACCACCACCGACAAAAACCGGACCACGGACACGGCTGGTGCGCTCGCCGCGTCGTTGGTTTACTGTCCAGTAGCTCCCATACCGCCGGTACGCCCGCCGTCGGCGTGGGCTCTCTTCCCGCAGCAACGGAGGTGCCTGGATGAGCCTGGTCGCGCTGGCCACGCAGGTGGCGGACAAGGTGGCCGAGACCGCCCGCAGCGTCGAGGTGATGCGGCGCGCGGGGCTCGTTCCCTTCCCCCGGCTCGACGAAGGGGTCCGCTCCCTGGTCGCGCTGCGGAAGTTCGGCCCGTTCGCCGGCGCGAACCACATCTCCGCACGCCGCGACCCGACCGCCGTCGGCATCGTCGACGAGCTCGGCCCGCTCACCTACAAGCAGCTCGACGACCAGTCGAACGCGCTGGCCAGGGCCTGGTCGGAGCGGGGCATCGAGCCCGGCCAGGTCGTCGCCGCGCTCTGCCGCGACCATCGCGGCCTGGTCCTCACGATGGCCGCGTCGGGCAAGCTCGGCGTCCGGCTGCTGCTGATGAACACCGGGTTCGCGAAGCCGCAGCTGGCCGACGTCGCCCAGCGCGAAGGCGTCACCGCGCTCGTGTACGACCAGGAGTTCACCGGCCTGCTCGACGCCGTCCCGGACCACGTCGACCGCTACCTCGCCTGGGTCGACCCGGACACCGACCTGACCGGCCGGGACGTGCCGGTGCTGTCGGAGATCATCGCCAGCACCGACGACCGGCCCTGGCCCGCGCCGGCCAAGCCGGGCGGGTTCGTGCTGCTGACCAGCGGCACCACCGGCACGCCGAAGGGCGCGCCGCGGCCGCACACCTCCGCGCTCGCCTCGGCGCAGTTCCTCGACCGGATCCCGCTGCGGGCCAACGAGGCCACCTACATGGGCGCGCCGCTGTTCCACGGCACCGGTCTCTCGCAGTTCATCCTCTCCTTCGCGCTCGGCTCGAAGGTCGTGATGCGCCGCAAGTTCCACCCGGAAGAGGCGCTGCGCGGCGTCGCCGAGCACAAGTGCACCGCGCTCGTGCTGGTGCCGACCATGCTGCAGCGCATCGTCGACCTGCCGAAGGACGTCCGCGAGAAGTACGACACCTCGTCGCTGCGGATCATCTTCGTCGCCGGTTCGGCCCTGTCGCCGGACCTCGGCAACCGCGCGAACGAGGCGTTCGGCCCGGTCGTCCACAACCTCTACGGCTCGACGGAGGTCGCGGTGGCGACGGTCGCGACGCCGGAGGACTGGGCGAAGGCGCCGGGCACGGTCGGCCGCCCGCCGGTCGGCTGCAAGGTGGCGCTCTACGACCAGGACGGCCGCCGCATCACCGAGCCGAACGTCACCGGCCGCGTGTTCGTCGGCAGCGGCCTCAGCTTCGGCGGCTACACCGACGGCAGGCACAAGGAGATCATCGACGGCCTGCTCTCCAGCGGCGACGTCGGCCACTTCGACGAAGACGGCCTGCTGTTCATCGACGGCCGCGACGACGAGATGATCGTCTCCGGCGGCGAGAACGTGTTCCCCATCGAGGTGGAGAACCTCCTGGTCGAGCGCGAGGACGTGCTCGAGGCGGCGGTGATCGGGGTCGACGACCCGGAGTTCGGGCAGCGGCTCAAGGCGTTCGTGGTGCGGGCCGAGGGCGCCGACCTCGACGCGGACGGCGTCCGGGAGTACGTCAAGGCGAACCTGGCGCGCTACAAGGTGCCCCGGGACGTCGAGTTCCTCGACGAGCTGCCGCGCAACGCGACCGGAAAGGTGCTGCGGAACAAGTTGTCATGATCCGCGCTGCACGTTGACGATCTGCCAGCGCCCGGCGCGGCGGGCCGCGACCACCGTGCACCCGGCGCCGTCGCGGTGCCCGGTCGCGACGCCGACCGACGGCGTGACCCGCAGGATCGTCCACCGGAAGGCGCCCGACGGCGCCCGGCCGGGCCAGTCCGCCTTGCCCAGCACGCGCCCGGCCGGGCCGTCGCCGCGGAAGTCGGCGGCCAGCAGCGGCTCCCAGGCGCGCGCGTCGCCGCGTGCCTCGGCGTCCCGCCAGCGGGTCAGCAGCTCTTCGAACGTCTCCACGCCTTCGAAGTTCGCACCCGCGGATGGCCGCAACATCGGCCACCTGGCCGAGAATCGCTGGCAGACTGACCGGGCCATGACCGAGACGAAACTCCTGCCCGCCGGCACGGTCACCATCCTGTGCGCGGGGGACGCGCCCGCGGCCGCCTTCGCGACGCCCGAAGCGGCGCTCGCGACGCTGACCGGCGGCCCCGCCGCGCTCCACACCGGCGAGGCCTGGCTCCGCGACGACGGCACGCCGACCGGGCCCGCCGTCCGGCGCTGCGAGCTGCTGCGCGAGCTGGCCGACGACCGGACGCTCGTCTCCGCCCCGGCCGCGGCCGCCCTCGACGGCGTCACCCTGCACGACCTCGGCGTCCACCGGCTGGCCGACCTCACCGCGCCGGAGCGGATCTTCCAGCTCGGCGGGACTCCGGCGCCGCTGCGCTCGCTCGGCGCCGTGCCGCACAACCTCCCGGTGCAGCTCACCGGGTTCGTCGGCCGCGAAACCGAGGCCCGCGAAGCCGGCGCCCGGCTCGCGGGCGGACGGCTCGTCACGCTCGCCGGGCCGGGCGGCAGCGGCAAGACGCGGCTGGCCGCGCAGGTCGCGGCCGCGGCGGCGGCACGGTGGCCCGACGGGGTGTGGTGGGCGGAGCTGGACGCCGTCACCGGGCGCGCCGAGGTCGCCGAGCTGGTCGCCGCGACGCTCGGCGTGCCGGTGGAGCCGCGAGCCGGCGCCGCCCGCTCGGTCGCGAACCGGCTGCGCGACCGGCGCGTGCTGCTCTGCCTCGACAACTGCGAACAGGTCCTCGACGGCGTCGCCGACCTCGTCGTCGAACTGCTCCGCTCCTGCCCCGAGGTCGCGGTGCTGGCGACCAGCCGCGAACCCGTCGGCGTGCCGGGCGAGACGGTGTGGCGGGTGCCGCCGCTGGCCGTCGAGGACGCCGTCGCGCTGTTCGTCGAACGGGCGGCCGCGGTGCGGCCACTGTTCACTTTGGACGGTTCCAGCGCGGCCGCCGTCCGGTCGGTCTGCACCCGGCTCGACGGCATCCCGCTGGCCGTCGAGCTGGCCGCGGCGTGGCTGGGCACCCTGACGCCGCACCAGGTCGACGCCGGCCTCGACGACCGGTTCGCCCTGCTCACCCGCGGCCCGCGCGGGGTGCCGGAACGGCAGCAGACCCTCGAAGCCTCGATCGCCTGGAGCCACGACCAGCTCACCGCCCAAGACCGGGCGGTGTTCCGCCGGCTCGCCGTCTTCGCGGGCGGGTTCACGCTCGACGCGGCCGGTGGCCCGGCCGTGCTGCCGTCGCTGGGCCGGCTGGTCGACAAGTCCCTCGTCGTCGCCGAAGACGGGCGCTACCGGCTGCTGGAGACGCTGCGCGAGTACGCGGCGGCCCGGCTGGCCGAGGCGGGGGAGACCGAGGCCGCGCGCGACCGCCACCTCGACCACTTCCTCGCGTTCGCCGAAGCCGCCGAGCCCGGCCTCGACCGAGACAAGGACGCCTGGCGGGCGCGGATGGAGCCGGAGCGGGACAACTTCCGCGCGGCGCTGGAGTGGGGGCTGGCCCAGGACGATCCCACGCGGGGCCGCCGGCTCGCCGCCGCCGTCGCGTGGCTGTGGAACCTGCGGGGCCGCGGCCACGAGGGCCTGGCGTTCCTGAAGCGGGCCGTCGCGCGGTGCCCGGACGAGCGGTCGGTGCTGCAGGCCCGGCTGCTCACCGGCATGGGACTGGTCGCGGACACGACCGCGCCGTTCGACGTCGAAGCCGCGCGGCAGGGCCTGGACCTGGCCACCGAACTCGGCGAGACGCGGCTACGCGCGCGCTGTCTGTCGCTGACCGCGCTCGGCCACCTGTACACGGACTTCGACGCGGCTTGGGACATCGCGCTCGAAGCCGGGAAAGCCGCGGAGTCCGACAGCTTCGCCCGCGACAGCGCGTTGCTGCTGCGCGGGATCAGCCTCCACGCGCGAGACCGGCACGGCGAAGCCGATCCGTTGCTCGCCGAAGCGGCCGAAGGCCTCCTGGCCCGGGGTGACCGGGGCCTGGCGTCGACTGTCCTCAGTGTCCAGTCGGCGAGCGCGCTGGCCGCGGCGGACCTGCCGCGGGCACGCGAACTCGCCGAGCGGGCGGTCGAGGTCGCCGCGCCGCTCGGCGACTTCCACCGGGTCAACACGACGCTGTGCCGGCTGGCGATGGTGCACTGCCTGGCCGGCGACGTCGACGCGGGGTTCCGGGTGATGGACCCGTTCCGGAAACTGGTTTCGGCCGCCGGGGACGTCTTCGTGCCGGGCATGGCGGGCGTGCTGGGCGAGCTGTACTGGCGCCGCGGCGAGCTTACGGAGGCCGAGCGCTGGTTCGCGCGCGAAGCCGTGCCCGGGACGTACATGGCGGCGCAGGGGCTCGCCCAGCGCGGTGCCGTGCTGCGCGCGCTCGGCCGGCGTGCGGAGGCCGCGGAGGTCGTCGCCACCGCCGTCGACCTGACCCGCCGCTGGGGCCTGCCCTCGGCGCTGGCCGACGCACTCGATCAGCAGGGGTACCTGGCCGCGCCGGAGGAGGCCGCCGAGCTGCACCACGAGGCGTTGACGCTCCGCCTCGACCACGGCCTGCGCCTGGGCGTCCTGGCCGGCCTGGACGCGCTGACCGCGGTCCTCGCCCGCACCGGCCGTGAGGCCGACGCCGCCCGGGTGCTCGTCTCGGCGTCCCGGGCCCGCGCCGAGCTGGGCTTCCCCCGCCGCCCGGGCGATCAGGCCGAGCTGGACGCGCTCGGCCTGACGACGGACGAGGAGCCGATGAGCCTCGACGACGTCGTCGCGTTCGTCCGCCGGACGCGAGGCGCGCGCGGCCGCCCGTCGAGCGGCTGGGGGAGCCTGACCCCGACCGAGCTGGCGGTCGTGAAGCTGGCGGCCGGGGGCTGCACGAACCCGGAGATCGGCGCGCGGCTGTTCATGAGCCGCGGCACGGTGAAGACGCACCTGGCGCACGTCTACGCGAAGCTGGGCATCGCGAACCGCACGGAGCTGGCCACGATCGCGGCCGCCCACCGCGGCTGACGTCAGTCCCAGTCGATGCCGAACACGCCCGGGCCGAAGTCCAGCGCCACCGCGTGCACGCCGTCGCCGCCGTCGAGCTTCAAGGGGCGGCGGGTGCGGGCGCCGGTCGCGCCGTCGGCGTACTGCCAGCAGCGGTCCGGTGCCGTTCCCGGGTCGAACCGGACCTCCAGCAGGTACTCGCGCACCGGGCGGCGGAACTCGCGGTAGTAGGTGTTGCGGCACTCCGGGTACGGCGGCCCGCCGTTGGTCAGCGTGTACTCGATCAGGTGCGTCTCGCCGCGGTCGATCGGCCGGTCGAAGACCAGCTCCGCGACGATCAGCCCGTGTGCCTCGTCGACCTCCGCGCGCCCGACCCGGCAGTTGCGCACCGCGTGCAGCTCCGGCGGGCCGGCCGCCGGGTCGTCCTGGGTGTAGACGAGCAGCCACCGGTCCTGGCCGTCCGCGCCGGCCTGGAACACCGCGCGGGCGGTCACCGCGCGCTGGCCGCCGTCGCCGGCGATCTCGCACAGGTCGTGCAGCCCGACGAGCTTGAGCGGGTGCTGCCGGTCGAGCGCATCCGGCGCGCCGACCTTGTCCAGCAGCGGCTGGAGCGTTTCGCGCGGGAACGTCATGGGTTCGCCGGCCTGGCGTTTGCCCGCGCCGCCGCGGGGCCGGGGCGGCGGCAGCAGCCCGAGCAGCGACCCGGCGGGGACGTCGAGGATTTCTTCGAGCGTGCGCACGGCCGACAGCGAGCTCTGCCGCTCCGGCTGGCGCTTGCCCGACTGCCAGTAGCTCAGCGCGGTGACACTGACGACGACGCCGCGCGCCCGCAGCCGCGCCTGGATCCGGTCGAGCGAGAGCCCGCTGGTGGCGATCGCCGCGCGCAGCTGCGTGGCGAACGCGGTGCGCTCACCCTGCCGGCCGCCCGCCGTGCTGCCCGCCATCGCCGATCCGACCGTCCCGTATCGTCCCCCGCCGATCTCCGACACGGTGCACGGTAGCAGGATCCGCCCGCCCGCCACGCGGGCTCGCCTGCCGGCCGCGGCGACAGCGTCCGCTCGGGCGAACGGGCTAGTACTGGCAACTGTGAACCATTGCCCCGGCCTGGGCGGACGCGCTTGTATGACTTGCCTGCGCCGGTGGCCCCGCCTCCCCTCACGGCCCATCCGGGCGCCGGCGAACGGCCGTGAAAGCGGTTCCGGCTCCGGCTCACCCGGCCGCGTCGTGCGACCGGCCGCGGTGGCCGCGCGATGACCGGTGGCCCGGCGACGCCCCCAGCGCCGGGCCACCGGTCTTGCCGCCGCCGTCCACCCGCCACCAGGAGCTTCGCTCCGCGGTTACTCTCCAGTAGCATGCCGGCATGACGCTCCGGAAGAACATCCTGATCACCGGCGCGAGCAGCGGGCTCGGCGAAGGCATGGCCCGCCGGTTCGCCGCGGAGGGCCGCAACCTGGCGTTGTGCGCCCGCCGCACCGAACGCCTCGAGAACCTCGCGAAGGAGCTGGAAGCCGCGCACCCGGGGATCAAGGTCGTCACGCGCACGCTCGACGTCACCGACCACGACCGCGTGTTCGCCGTCTTCGCCGAATTCCGCGCCGAGCTGGGGTCCCTCGACCGGGTGATCGTGAACGCCGGGCTCGGCAAGGGGCAGCCGGTCGGCAAGGGCCGCTTCGACGCCAACCGCCAGACGCTGGAGGTCAACTTCGTCGCCGCGGCCGCCCAGATCGAGGCGGCCGCCGGGATCTTCCGCGAGCAGGGCGCCGGGCACCTGGTGGTGATCTCGTCGTTCAGCGCGATCCGCGGGCTGCCGGGCAACCTGACCGCGTACGCCGCGTCGAAGGCCGGGATCTCGGCGTTCGCCGACGGCACCCGGCACGAGCTGCGCCGCAAGGGCATCAAGGTCACCGACGTCCGGCCCGGCTACATCGAGTCGGAGATGAACGACCGGATCGGCCGCAACCCGTTGCTGGCCAAGGCCGACAGCGGCGCCCGCGCCCTGGTCAAGGCGATCGAGTCCGAGCCCGCTCGCGCGTACGTCCCGGCGTGGCCGTGGGTGCCGCTGAGCCTCGTGATGCGGGCGGTGCCGGGTTCGCTGCTGCGGAAGTTCGCGTGAACGCCGCGGGCGAGGTCTGCGCGGAGGACGCCTTCGACGTCGCCGCGGTGCACGAGTGGCTGCGCACGAAGGTCGACGGCCTCGGCGCCGAGCCGCCGCGCGTCCGGCAGTATCCCGGCGGCGCGTCGAACCTCACCTACCTGCTGACCTACCCGGACCGCGAGCTGATCCTGCGCCGCCCGCCCGCCGGGCGCAAAGCCGCCTCGGCGCACGACATGCGGCGCGAGTACCGCGTGCAGCACGCGCTCAAGCCGGTGTTCCCGTACGTCCCGGAGATGATCGCGTTCGGTGACGACCCGGCCGTGCTCGGCGGCGACTTCTACGTCATGGCGAAGCTGGACGGCCTGATCCTGCGCGGCGACCTGCCCGCCGGTCTCGAGCTGAGCCCGGAGCGGGCGCGCGAGCTGTCCGGCAAGGTGGTCGACCGGCTGGTGGACCTGCACGCCGTCGACGTCGAAGCCGCGGGACTGGCGGACCTCGGCAAGGGCGCGGGCTACGTCTCGCGGCAGATCCGCGGCTGGTCGGACCGGTACGTCGCGGCGCGCACGGACAACGTCGGCGACTTCGCCGAGGTCCGCGCGTGGCTGGCGGACAACCAGCCGGCCGAGGTCAGGATCTGCCTGATCCACAACGACTACCGCCTCGACAACCTCGTCCTGGACGGCCCGTCGACGCTGAACATCACCGGCGTGCTCGACTGGGAGATGGCCACGCTCGGCGACCCGCTGATGGAGCTGGGCAGCACACTGGCCTACTGGGTCCAGGCCGACGACGACGAGGTCATGCGGGCCGGCCGCCGCCAGCCGACGCACTTGCCGGGCATGCTCACGCGCGAAGAGTTCGTCGCGCGCTACGCCGGGAAGACCGGGCTCGCGGTCGGGGACTGGCGGTTCTACGAGGTCTACGGCCTGTTCCGGCTCGCCGCGGTGCTGCAGCAGCTGTACCGGCGCTACCACGACGGTGCCACGCGCAACCCGGCGTTCAAGGACTTCTGGCAGTTCGTCGGTTACCTCGACTGGCGCTGCCGCGAGATCATCGCGAAGGGACGTGGCTGAGTGGGCGCGATCTACCTGGTCCGGCACGGGCAGGCGTCCTTCGGCGCGTCCGACTACGACGCGCTGTCGCCGCGTGGCTTCGAGCAGTCCACTGTGGTCGGTGCGGAACTGCTGCGGCGCAACGTCTCCTTCAGCCGGATCCGGTCGGGGACGCTGGCGCGGCAGCGGGACACCGCGGCCACGGCGCTGAAGGTCCTCGGCACCGACGTGCCGGTGGTCGAGGACCCGCGCTGGAACGAGTACGACCACGTCGACATCGCCCGGCACCACGCCGGCGGCGCGCCGCAGGAGGACTCCCGCGCCTACCAAGGCGTCCTGGACGCCGCCCTCACGGCGTGGACGGCGGCCGGCGCGGACGGGCCGTGCGCCGAGACGTGGCCCGCCTTCCTCGCGCGCTGCCGCGGTGCCCTCGAAGACCTGGTGACGTCGCTGGGCAAGGGCGAGCACGCGCTGGTGTTCACCTCCGGCGGCGTGATCGCGACGCTCTGCGGCCTGCTGCTGGGGACGCCCGAAACCGGGCTGCTCAAGCTCAACCGCGTCACGGTCAACGGCGGGATCACGAAGCTGGTGTCCGGGCGCGGCGGAGTCACGCTCTTGTCGTTCAACGAGCATCCGCACTTCGAAGCGGACGCCGCCCAGCTGCTCACCTACCGGTAGGAGACACCCGATGCGGTTCGGCGAAGTCACGCTCTTCCCGGTGAACGGGCACGGCCCCGAAGACGTCGTGGTCGACGGCGAAGGCCGGATCTACACCGGCGTCGACGACGGGCGGATCCTGCGGCTGTCGCCCGACGGCAAACGCATCGACGTCATCGCCGACACCGGCGGCCGCCCGCTCGGGCTGGAGCTGTACGGCGAAGACGAGCTGCTGGTCTGCGACGCCCGCGCGGGCCTGCTGGTGGTCCCGCTTCCGGGTGGCGCGGTGACGACCCTGGCCACGTCCGCGCTGGGGCTGGACTTCGTGTTCTGCAACAACGCGGCGGTGGCGGCGGACGGCACGGTGTACTTCACGGACTCCTCACGCCGGTTCGGCATCGACCGGTGGCGTGCCGACCTGATCGAGCAGACCGCGGGCGGCCGGCTCCTGCGCCGCACCCCGGACGGGAAGATCGACCTGCTGCTCGACGGCCTCCAGTTCGCGAACGGCGTCGCGCTGGCCCCGGACGAGTCGTTCGTCGCGGTGGCCGAGACGGGCGCGTTCCGGGTGTCCCGGGTCTGGCTGGACGACGGCCGCACGGACGTGCTCGCCGACGGGCTGTGGGGCTTCCCGGACAACATCTCGACGGGCTCGGACGGGCTGATCTGGATCACGCAGGCGTCCCCGCGGGTGCCGGCACTGGACGTGGCCCGCCGGCTGCCGCCGTTCCTGCGGGCGGGGATCCGGGCGCTTCCGGCGTCGCTGCAGCCGCGGCCGGGCCGCGAAGTGGGCGTGCTGGGCGTGACGGCCGACGGTGCGGTGGCGCGGGAACTGCGCGGCGAGATCCCGGGTTTCCACATGCTGGTGGGCGTCCGCGAATGGCGGGGCAGGCTGTATTTCGGCTCGCTGGAGGAGTCGGCGATCGCGGTGACGGCTAGCATCGGGTGATGCTGACCAACCTGCGCTTCGAAGCCCGCCTCCCGACGCAGGACCTGGCCCGCGCCCGCCGCTGGTACCGCGAGAAGCTGGGCCTCGAGCCGGCGGAGGAGCGCGAAGGCGGCCTGCGGTACGAGGGTGTTTCGGGCGTGTTCTGCCTGTATGCGTCGTCGGGCGCGTCCGACGGGTCGTTCACGCAGGTGGCGTTCTACGTCGACGACCTCGACGAGACGGTCGCGGCGCTGCGGGACCGTGGCGTGGTGTTCGAGGATTACGGGGACGGCGCAATCGTGGAGATCCGCGGCAACTACCCGAGCAAGGGCACGGGCGAGCGCGCGGCCTGGTTCCGCGACAGCGAAGGCAACCTCATCGGCCTCGGTGAGATCGTGCCCTAGCGGCCCGTCCAGCGGGGTTCCCGCCCGGCCGTCCACGCCGCGTAGAACTCCTTGTGGTCCTTGGCCGTCATCAGCAGCGCCTGCGTGATCGCCTCCAGCTCGATCGCGCTGCCCAGGTCCATGTCCAGCTCCCGGGTCAGCAGCACCTTCGTCGTCGCGTACGCCAGTGCCGGGCCGTCCGCCAGGCGGCGCGCCAACGCCGACGCCGTCGAGGCCAGCTCGTCGTCCGGGACCACCTGGGAAGCCAGCCCGATCTCCGCCGCGCGCGCCGCCGGGATCTTGTCGCCCAGGATCAGCAGCTCCGTCGCGCGGCCCAGGCCGACCAGGCGGGGCAGCAGGTACGCCGAGCCCATGTCCGCGCCGGCCAGGCCGACCTTCGTGAACAGGAACGCGAACTTCGCCGACTCGGCCAGCAGGCGGAAGTCGCTGGCCAGCGCGATCACCGAGCCCGCGCCCGCCGCGACGCCGTTGACCGCCGCGATCACCGGCAGCGGGCACTCGCGCAGCGCCTTCACCACCGCGCCCGTCATGCGCGTGAACTCCAGCAGCTGCGCCGTCTCGAACTTCTGCAGCTCGCCGATGATCTCCTCGACGTCGCCGCCGGAGCAGAAGCCGCGGCCCCGCCCGGTGATCACCAGCACCCGCACGTCCTCGTGCTGCGGCAGCTCGGTGACCAGGTCGCGCAGGTCGGCGTAGACGTCGAAGGTCAGCGCGTTCAGCTTGTCCGGGCGGGTGAACGTCACGGTCGCCACCCCGCCGGACACCGTGAACTCGAAGTGCTCCCACTCCTTCGTCAGGGGCGCGGTCGCGCGGAACGGGCTCATTTCTGGATTCCTCCGCCGTCGAGTACGAGGGTCTGGCCGTTGATCGCGGCGGCTTCCGGCGCCGCCAGGAAGGCGACGGCGAACGCCACCTCCTCCGGTTCGAGCAGCCTGCCGAGCGGGGACGCCGCCGCCAGCGCCGCCTCCGCTTCGGCGGGATCGCGGCCCGTGCGTTCGCGGATCCGCGCCACCGACGCCGCCGTCATGCCGGTGCGCACGAACGCCGGGCACACCGCGTTCGCCGTGACGCCGGTGCCCGCCAGTTCCGCCGCGACCGCGCGCATCAGCCCGACCGCGGCGTGCTTCGACGCCGTGTACCCGGCCGTGTAGCGGTAGCCGGCGTGGGACGCCGTCGACGCGACCGTGACGATCCGGCCGCGGTCGCGCTCACGCATCCCCGGCAGCACCGCCCGGGTGCACAGGAACGCGCCGGTCGCGTTCACCTCGAACTGCCCGCGCCAGTCGTCGAGCGACGTCTTGGCCGCCGGCGCGCTCGAGGAGATCCCGGCGTTGTTCACCAGCACGTCCACCGGCCCCGCCGACGCGAAGTAATCCGTCACGGCCCGCTCGTCGGTGACGTCGCATTCGGCGCGGCCGGGCGCGCGCACCTCGTCGCCCGCGGCGCGGAACCGGGCGGCGATCGCCGCGCCGATGCCGCGCGTGCCGCCCGTGACGACGACCAGGCGGCTCACGAGCGGGCCGCCAGCGCGCGCCGGTCGAGCTTTCCGTTGGCGGTACGGGGAAGTTCCGTCATGAACACGACCTCGCGGGGGTACTTGTGCTTGGCCAGGTGGGCTTTCGCGTGGTCTTTCAGCTCGTCCGCCGCCACCTCGGCATCACCGCGCAGGACGACGTACGCGCGCGGCACGACCAGGCCGCCGGTCTCGTGCCCGACCACGGCGCAGTCCAGCACCGCCGGGTGGCCGAGCAGGCAGTCCTCGATCTCGCCGGGCGCGACGAACACCCCGCCGACCTTGAGCAGCGCGTCGGCGCGGCCGTGGTGGCGGAAGAACCCGCCGGCGTCCCGGCTGAACAGGTCGCCGGAGGTGAGCGTGTCGCCGTCGAACGTCTTCGCGGACTTCTCCGGGTCGCCGTGGTATTCCAGCGCGATCGTCGGACCGGTCACCCGCAGCGGCCCGATCTCCCCGTCCGGCAACGGGTTTCCCAGCTCGTCGACGACCTGGGCGGTGTACCCGGGCACGGGCGTGCCGAGCGTGCCGATCTTCGCCTCGCCCGGCCGGTTCGACAGGTAGATGTGGTACGCCTCCGACGAGCCGATCCCGTCCACGACCGGCACCCCGAACGTCGCGTCCCACTTCCGGTGCAGCTGCGAGGGCAGTGCTTCGCCCGCCGACGTCGTCATCCGCAGGCAGCCGAGGTCCTGCCCGGCCGCGGCCGGGTGCGCGACCATCGCGCTCATCATGGTCGGCACGTTGACCAGGACGGTCGGGCGGTACTTCGCGATCAGCGCGAAGATCAGGTCGGCCGTGCTGCGTTCGGCGAAGGCGATCCCGGCCGCGCCGACCCCGAACGGGAACAGCGCCACCAGGTCGCGCGCGTACCCGAAGAACAGCTTCGGCACGGCCAGGATCCGGTCGCCCTCCCGCAGCCCGAGCACCTGGACCGCGTACCGCTCGAAGCTTTCGAGCGGGCTGCGCAGCGGGTGCACGCACGCCTTGGGCGCGCCGGTGCTGCCGGTGGTGAACTTCCAGATGCCGATGTCGTCCACTGTGGTCGGTGCGGCTTCGAGGACGTCCGGTGCCGCGTCGACGAGTGTCCGGAATGGACGCTCGCCGGGTCGCAGCTCGTGCTCCGGTACGCCGGTGACCAGCAGGTTCCGCGCACCCGCCGCGCGCAGGGCGGGCAGCGTGACGGCGTCCGCGATCACCGCGACGGCTTCGGTGTAGCCGAGGTAGTACGCGTAGTCCTTGGGCTGCAGGAACGGGTAGACCTCGGCGGTGACCGCGCCGATCTTCTGCGCGCCGTACCAGGTGGCGACGAACTCGTCGCCGTCGCTCAACGCCAGCAGCACCCGCTGTCCTCTTCGGACACCGGCGTCACGCAGCACGTTGCCGACGCGGTTGGCCAGCCGGGCCAGCTCGGCGTAGCTGACCGCGCGGTCGCCGACCAGCAGGGCGGTCCGCTCGCCGCGGCCCTCGGTGACGTGCCGGTCGAGGAAGTGGGTGGCGAGGTTGAACGGCTCACTCACCGGCCAGCTCCCGGATCGCTTCCACCAGCAGGTCGGTCAACGTCGAGAACGTCTCGGTGCCCTCTTCCGCGGTCGCCTCGGCCGGCTTGCCGCAGTACGCCTCGGTCATGCCCATGGCCTGGAAGCCGCCGTCTCCGGGAGCGGCGGCCAGGCTGACCGGCACGTGCGGCAACGTCCGCATCAGCGCCTGGTCGACCAGCTCCGGCCGGTCGGCCAGCACCAGTGACGTCTCGTACCGGCCCGCGTGGCACTCGCCGGACCGGAACTCCTCGGTCAGCCGCCGCGCGTGCCGCCGCCGGACCAGGTCGAGCAGGGCGACGCGCCCGTCGTAGGCGAAGTTCAGCGTCTCCGCCGCACGCCGGAGCGTGACCAGGTGCGCGGGCTCGAAGTGGTTGTTGACCAGCAGGATCCGGCGCAGTCGCTGCCCGATCAGCGCGGACCCGACGTCCACCAGCAGCGAGTGCAGCGTCTCCTCGCCGATGTGGACGCCGCCGGCGAACCCGGCCGCGAACCTTGTCACGCCGTAGGGCACCTCGGGCAGGACCAGGACGTGCACGTCCTCGTCGGCCGCCAGCCGCTCGGCCGCGCGCTCGCACATCCCGCGCGAAATCAGCGGGTCGGTGCCCAGCGGCGCGTGCGGGCCGTGCGGCTCGATCGCGCCCAGCGGCAGCAGCAGCACCGGGACGCGGGGGCCGTCCGCGAGCGCGGCGACCTGCGGCGAGCTGAGGTCCGCGAAGTACGTCACGCAAATCAAGCTACACCGCAGCGGCCTGAGGTGTATAGAGTTGCGTTCATGCCCGCCGATGCCTTCGAAGCCGGCCCCCAGGAGCTGGTCGTGACGTTGCTGGGCAGCTACGTGCACCCGCGCGAGACCCGGCGGGTGTGGTCCGGCGGCCTGGTCGCGGTGCTCGCCGAGCTGGGCTTCTCCGACGGCGCGGCCCGGATCGCGCTGACCCGGCTCGTGCGCCGCGGCCTCCTGGAACGCCATCGCGAAGGCCGGACCGTGCACTACTCGCTGACCCGCCGCACCATCGCGCTGCTCGCCGACGGCGACCACCGGATCTTCTCCCTCGGCCGCCGCGAGCGGGCCGCCGGCGAGTGGACGGTGCTGTGGCAGAGCATCCCGGAGAGCCGCCGGCAGGCCAGGGAACGCCTGGTCCGGAGGCTGCGGTTCCTCGGGTTCGGGCCCTACTCCGACGGCACCTGGATCGCCCCGCACGACCGCGAGGCCGAGGTCGTCGCCCTGCTCGGCGAGCTGGCCGTCACCGAGCACGCCGGGTTGCTGCTCGGCAGGCCGTCGGCCGCGCTGGACGTCCGCCGGTTCGCCGGCCGGGCTTGGGACCTCGACGACCTGGCCGCCCGGTACACCGCGTTCGTCGACCAGTTCGGCGGGTACGCGGGGAAGGACCTGTCCGACGCCGAAGCGTTCGACGTCCGGACGCGCCTGGTGCACACGTTCCGGGCGTTCCCGTCGCTCGACCCGGAGCTGCCCGCCGACCTGGTGCCCGCCCCGGACCGCCGGGCGGCGGCGGTCGAGCTGTTCCACGACCTGTACACCGCGCTCGCGGACTCCGCTCAGCGCCATTTCGACGAGGTGACCAAGGGATGACCGAACACAGCCAAGCCACACAGGAAGCCTTGAGCTACACCTCGTACCTCGCGCTGGACGAGGTGCTGAACGCGCAGCGCATGCGGTCCGACGAGCACGACGAGCTGCTGTTCATCGTGATCCACCAGGTGTACGAGCTGTGGTTCAAGCAGATCCTGCACGAATTGACATTCCTGCAGGAAAACCTCGAAGCGGGCAATACCGCCCACTCGATCCGCACGCTGCGCCGGATCCTCACGATCCTCAAGGTCGCCGTCGCGCAGATCGACGTGCTGGAAACCATGACGCCCAGCCAGTTCACCAGTTTCCGCACCCGTTTGGACGCTTCGAGCGGCTTCCAGTCGGCCCAGTTCCGCGAGCTGGAAGCCGTGCTGGGGCGGCGTGACGAGCGCGTGTTCGCGCACTACCCCGAAGGCGGCGAGCAGCGGAAACGCATTGCCGAAGCGATGGCGCGGCCGTCGTTGTTCGACTCTTTTCTCGCGTATCTCAAGGCTTCTGGCTATTCCGTCGAATGTGACCGAGACGTCACTCGACCGGTGGAGCCGTCCCCGGCCCTGCAGGCGATATTGCTGGACGTGTACAGCGACGACGGCGGACCGTCGGTCGTCGCGGAATGTCTGGTCGATCTCGACGAAGGGATGCAGGAGTGGCGCTACCGGCACGTGAAGATGGTCGAACGCACCATCGGCGACAAGACCGGGACGGGAGGATCATCCGGCGCGACCTACCTGCGTACCACGCTTTTCCAGCCGATGTTCCCGGATCTCTGGGCCGTACGGAGCCGACTGTGACCACTTTGGACGACCTGCGCGGCGACGACAACGCGCTCGCCCCGCACTACTCCCGGTTCGGGGTGGCCGAGCGACTGCTGCTGTCCGGGCACTCGCACCAGGCGTGGCCGGACGTCGCGGAGGAGGGGCTCCTGGAGTCCTTCGCGGACGCCGCCCGCGACGTCGACGAGAAATGGGAGCGCGCGTTCGCCAAGGCCGACCGGCTGCGCGCGGGGTTCCGGCTGCTGCTGGGCGATCCGCACGGCGAGTACGCGCTCGGCGCCAGCACGCACGACCTGGTGCTGCGGTTCCTTTCGGCGGTGGAGCTGCCGCGAAGACCGCGCCTGGTCACCACCGACGGCGAGTTCCACACGCTGCGCCGCCAGCTCGCCCGGCTCGAGGAAGAAGGTGTCGAGGTCGTCCGGGTGCCGCTGGACCCGGTGACCACGCTGGCCGAGCGGGTCGCCGCGGAGGTGACCGACGGCACCGCGGCGGTGCTCGTGTCGGCCGTGCTCTTCGAGACGTCGAGGCTGGTGCCGGGGCTCGCGCACCTGGCCGACGTCTGCCGCGGCCGCTCGATCGAGCTGGTCGTCGACGCCTACCACGCGCTCGGCGTGGTGCCGTTCCCGCTGCACGACCTCGGGCTCACCAACGCCTGGGTGCTCGGCGGCGGCTACAAGTACCTGCAGCTCGGCGAGGGCAACTGCTTCCTGCGGCTGCCTGCGCACGCGCAGGAGCTGCGGCCGGTGATCACCGGCTGGTACGCCGAGTTCGGCGCGCTCGCCGACGAGCGCCACCCCGGGGCTGTCCCGTACGCGATCGGCGGCGACCGGTTCGCCGGCGCGACCTACGACCCGGCGAGCCACTACCGCGGCGTCCGGGTCCAGCGGTTCTTCGCCGAGCAGGGCCTCACGCCGGAGTTCCTGCGCGAGGTGTCCCAGCACCAGGTGGGCTTGCTGGCGTCGGTGTTCGACTCGCTGGGGCTGCCCGACGACGTCGTCACGCGGGACCGCTCGATCCCGCTGGAGCGGCTCGGCGGGTTCCTCTCGCTGCGCTGCGCCGACGCCGCCGGGCTGCGGGCCGCGCTGGCCGCCGAAGGCGTGAGCACCGACAGCCGCGGGCCGTACCTGCGCTTCGGCCCGGCGCCGTACCTGTCGGACACGCAGCTCGAGACGGCGATGACCACCCTGGGCAAGGTGGTCAGGGGCTGATCCCGCCGGTTACCGGCCCGTATCGCGGGACCTCCACTGGTCCGGCGGGCGGAAGGGATCTAGGTTGGTGCCGGGCACCCGGGCGGACGACCTCCGCGGCGGGTTCCCGCAAACCCCGTGAAGCGCGTCCCGGCCACGAAACCGGGCGCGGGAGACAAAGGAGTCACCACCGTGACCGAAGGAGTGTTCGCCCGGGGCACCGGGCACGAACAGGTCGTGTACTGCCACGACGAGGCCAGTGGCCTGAAGGCCATCATCGGCATCTACTCCACCGCGCTCGGGCCCGCCTTGGGCGGGACGCGCTTCCACCCGTACGCCACCGAAGCGGACGCGCTCGACGACGTGCTCGCGCTGTCCAAGGGCATGGCGTACAAGAACGCGCTGGCCGGGCTCGACCTCGGCGGCGGCAAGGCCGTGATCATCGGCGACCCGAAGACGCTCAAGTCCGAAGCGCTGCTGCGCGCGTACGGGCGTTTCGTGCAGTCCCTGGGCGGCCGCTACATCACGGCGTGCGACGTGGGCACGTACGTGCAGGACATGGACGTCGTGGCCCGCGAGTGCCAGTACGTCACCGGCCGCTCGCCCGAGGACGGCGGGGCCGGCGACTCGTCCGTGCTCACCGCGTACGGCGTCTTCCAGGGCATGCGCGCGTCGGCCGAGCACGTGTTCGGCAGCCCGGACCTGGCCGGCAAGCGCGTCGGCGTGGCCGGCGTCGGCAAGGTCGGGCACATCCTCGTCGGCCACCTCGTGGAGGCGGGCGCGCAGGTGACCATCACCGACGTCTACGCCCCGGCCATCGAGCGGACCCGCTCGGTGTACCCGCACGTCCAGGTGGCGTCCGATGTGGACACCCTGCTGCGATCCGAACTGGACGTGTTCGCGCCGTGCGCGCTGGGTGGTGTGCTGAACGACGAGACCGTGCCGGTGCTCGGCGCCCGGATCGTCTGCGGCGCGGCGAACAACCAGCTCGCGCACGCGGGCGTCGACAAGCAGCTCGCCGACCGCGGCATCCTGTACGCGCCGGACTACCTGGTCAACGCCGGCGGCGTGATCCAGGTCGACGACGAGCGGCACGGGTTCGACTTCGAGCGCGCGAAGCGCAAGACGACGGCCATCTTCGACACGACGAAGGCGGTGTTCGCGCTGGCGGACACCGAGGGTGTGCCCCCGGCGACGGCGGCCGACCGGCTCGCGGAGCGGCGGATGGCGGAGATCGGGCGGCTGCGGTCCATCATGACGGTGTGAGTCCGTCTCCCGAAGAAATCTTCGCGGCGGCGGGCGTGCGGGGTTTCCTGCACGCCCGCCGTCTCGGTTCCGAGGCGTCGGTGGAGGTCGGCGCCGACACGCCGGTCGTGCTGGCGTCGGTGGTGAAGGTGCCGCTGGCGCTGGAGTTCGCCCGGCAGGTGGCGGCGGGCCTGCTCGACCCCGCGGACCGGGTGCACGCCACGGCGGCGGATCGCCTGGGCGGCACCGGTTCGGCGGGCTTCGCGGACGACGTCTCGTACAGCCTGCGCGACGCGGCGCTGCTGGCCCTGTCGGTCTCGGACAACACGGCGGCGGACCTGCTGTTCGACCGGGTGGGCGTGGAGAACGTCCGGTCGTTGCTGGCGGAGCTGGGCCTGTCGCGGACGTCGATCATCGGCGCACCACGCGACGTGCTGCGCACGATCATGGCGGACAAGGCGGCGGGACGGCCGTTGCGGGCACTGGACCCGTCACGGACTTCGTCGACGACCCCGCGCGACATGACGCGTCTGCTGGCGGCGATCTGGGCGGACCCCGGCCCGGGCGCCCGGGTCCGCGGCTGGATGGCGGCGCAGGTCAGCTGGCACCGCCTGACGGCGGGCTTCCCGCCGGAGGTGGCGGTGGCGGGCAAGACGGGCACGATGCCCGGAATCCGCAACGAGATCGGCATAGCGACGTACCCGGACGGCGCGGCGTACGCGGTCGCGGTGTTCACGGTGGGCGGAGCGGAAACGCTGCGACGCCCGGACATCGACCGGGCGATCGGCGACGCCGCCCGCGCGGCGGTGGATCAGCTGCGTTCGTAGAACACGTCCCACGGCCGGGTCTCCTTCGGCTCCGGCACGATCCTCGAGACACCGTCGTCCTTCAGGACGTCGGCCGCGATCCCGGCCAGGGTCGCCGCCTGCGGGTGCGGGCTCGTCGACGGCCACGCGAACGCCGTGCGCGCCCGCAGCACGTCGCCCGCCAGCGGCCGCCACACCACCCGGGGCTCCTTGCGCGCGGCCGGCTCGAACGCCACGCCGTGCCCCGCCAGCACGAGGCCCAGCACGAACTCGGGATTGCGCGCGTGCCGGATCGAGGCCGGGCGGAAGCCGTGGTCCCAGCACGTGCGCAGCAGGGCGTCGTAACTGCCGGGCGCCGCCGCGCGCGGCGAGTGGACCAGCCCTTCGCCGGCCAGGTCCTCGAGCCGCAGCGACGCGCGCCGGGCCAGCGGCGAGTCGCGGGGCAGGAGCACGCCCAGCGGCGTGTCGATCGCGGGTCCGAGGTCGAGCCCGACCACGTCCGCCGGCAGCTGCAGCAGCCCGGCGTCGAGCGCGCGGTCGGCGAGCAGCCGGGCCTGTTCCGCGGTCGTCAGCTCCTGCAGGTCCAGCCGGACGGCGGGGCACTCCTCGGCGAACCGCGTCAGGATCGCGGCCAGCATCCGGCCGGGCAGCTCCGGCGGGACCCCCGCGCGCAGGGCGTCCATCTCGCCGCGTTCGGCCTTCGCGACGAGCGCCGTCATGCGGTCCCAGCGCGAGAGCAGATCCCGCGCTTCGGCGCGTAGCACCTCGCCTGCTTCGGTGAGCGTGACGCGGCGGCCGCGGTCGAACAGCTTCGCGCCCAGCTCGGCTTCGAGCCGCTTCACGCGCTGGCTCAGCGGTGGCTGCGCGATGCCGAGCCGGTCGGCAGCGCGGCCGAAGTGCAGTTCTTCGGCGACGACCAGGAAGTACCGCAGCGAACGGAGATGGTCCACGCTGCGACGATAGCCGGTCACCTATCGACATGCCGCCGTGCCGATCTTGGACAGCGCGGCCCGGTTCGTGGTCTCGTGCCCGGCATGGACACAGGACTCAGCAGACGCGGGCTGTTCGGCGTCGGCGCGGTGGCGGCTTCGGTTCTCGCCGGGGTCACCCCCGCTTCGGCGGCGACGGGCACTTCGCGGATGACGTTGCGGTGGTGGGGGAACAACAGCTGGGAGATCGTCCTGCCGGGCGTGACGATCCTCATCGACCCGTGGCTGACGCGCTTCAAGACGGGCACGTACACGCCGGCGGGCGCGGACCCGCGCACGCCGTTGACGGTCAACCGCGCGCTGATCGACGGTTACCTCGATCGCGGATTCCTGCGGGCGAAGCACATCCTCGTCACCCACGGCCATTACGACCACCTGACGGACGTCCCTTACCTGGCAAAACGCACGGGCGCGACGGTCATCGGTACTGAGACGCATTTGAGTCTCATGGCCGCGCTGGGCACCCCGGAGGACCAGCTGGCGATCGCGAGCGGCGGCGAGGACCTGACGTTCGACGGCTACGCGGTCCGGGTGCTGCGCTCGTTGCACTCGGCGGTGGGCGCCCGGGCACAGGTGCCGTTCCCGGGTTCGCGGCCACTGTCCCGCCGAGACCGCCCGCGCGTGATCGCGGACCTGGTGGAGGGCGGCACGCTGGCGTACGCGGTGTCGGGCGGCGGCGCGAGCGTGCTGAACTTCGGCGGCTCGAACTACGTCGAGTCCGAGCTGGCGGGCTTGCGCCCGGACGTGCTGCTGCTGCCCGTGGGCGGCGCGAAGGTGACGCAGTACGTGCCGAGGCTGCTGCGCGTGCTGGGCAACCCCCGCTACGTCGCGGCGACCCATTGGGATGATTTCGATCTGCCGCTGGGCCAGGCGCACGATCCCAACGGCGGGCTGGAGGTGCTGCGCAAAGCCGTGGCGGCGGCGAGCCCGGCAAGCGAGTTCGTGGTCCTGGACCACCTGGGTTCGTTCACGCCGTAGCGGGTCGTCGTGATGAAGAGACGCGAAACCGCCCGGAGCCTTCCGGGCGGTTTCGCCGGGGCCGGCGGCGGACGGAACCGGCTCAGCCGCTCTTGCGGCGGAACGTGCGCTTGTTGGCCGCCGGGCCGTGGGCGTGCTGGTTCTTGCCGCCGCCGTTCTCGTGGGTCGCTCCCGAGCGCGCGTGGGCCTGCTTGCGCTCCAGCGCTTCCCGGAACTTGCGCTTGACGTCGTCCTCCTCGCCGGCCGGCGACGGGTTGGGTTCACTCATGCTTACCTCCGGAACAGACGACGTGTACCGCCCCAGCCTGGCAGCCGGGACCGTGCTTGGCGAGCCAATTCAGCGTTTGGGGGACCGCACCCCGCCGGAGCGCACCGGCCGGCCGGCGACCTGCCGCGCGAAACTCCCTCCGGCCGCGTGTCGATCCGCCGCTTCCCCGTTCGACGCGTGGGCATGAGCGAACCCACCAGCACCAAGAACCTCGACCGGTCCGGATCCGCGGAGCTGCCGTGGAGCCGGGCGCGCGACCTGCTCGCCACCCAGACACCGAAGGAGAACCTGACGTTCTTCGTCGGCACCGTCCGGCCCGACGGGCGGCCGCACGCCGCGGGCGTCGGTGCCATCTGGGTGGACGGCGTCCTGTACTTCAAGAGCGGACCCGGCACGCGCCGGGCCCGCAACCTGGCGGCCAACCCGGCGTGCACCGTTTCGGTCCGCCTGAACGGCATCGACCTCACCATGGAGGGCGAGGCCCGGCGCGTCACCGATCCCGCGATCCTGGAACGGGTGGCGGCCGTCTACCGCGACGGCGGCTGGCCCGCGACCGTGGACGGCGACGCGCTGACGGCCCCGTACAGCGCGCCGAGCGCCGGGCCGCCGCCCTGGCCGCTGTACCGGCTCGTGCTCGAGCGGGCCATCGGGGTCGCCTCCGCCGAGCCGTACGGCGCCACCCGCTGGGACTTCACCCCCTGACCGCCGCCGCGACGGCCGCGCCGATGCCGCGCATGCCGTCGGCGTTCGGGTGCATCGGCGCCGCGACCGACGTCGGCACCACGCTCTCGAACCATTTGACGCCGGGCAGCTTGCACACGTCGTGCCCGATCGACGCCGTCCGGATGTCGACGTAACGGGCGTTGTGCGCGGCCGCCTGCCGGGCCAGCGCGGCGTTCGTCTTGTCGATGCTGCCCTGGATGTAGTCGGCGTCCCGCGGGGTGAGCGGCGCGATCGGCCAGCACCCGCCGGGCGGCAGGTAGGTGCCGTAGCCGGCGACGAACACGGCCGCGTTCGGCGCGTGCGCGTGGATGGCGTCCAGCAGCGCGCCCCACGTCGGCTCGAACGCGGCGATCTTCTCGGCCAGCTGGTCGTGCCCGCCCGCGGTGTAGCGGTCGACGCAGTCCGGGTTGATGCCGGGCAGCAGGTTGATGCAGCTGGTCGCGGCCCCGACCAGGCCGACGTCGTTGCCGCCGATGGTCACGGTGACCGTCCGCGTGCTCGCGTCGAGCGCGTCCAGCTGCGGGGGCACCGCGCCGGCCTGCGTCTGCTGCGGCGCGTACATGTCCGCGGTCGTCGCGCCGGAGCACGTGACGTCGTCGAGCGGCACGCCGAGGCTCTTCGCGGCGACGTGCGGGTAGTCGGCCAGTGACCGGAGACAGCCGGGGGAGGAGAGGTCCGGGGGCAGGATCAGCGGCCCGGCCGCCGCGGAATCGCCCAGTGCCACGTATTCGCCGCTGTCCGCGGCCGCGGTGCCCGCGGTCGTGACGGCCAGCGCGCTGACCATGATCGCGATGAACGCCGTCGTCCTCACTCGCACGCCGTCCTCCTTGACGTTGTGCTGATGGTTGGCTTCCGTGACACCATCGGCACCGGAGGGCGCCGGATTGACTGGGAATCCGGGCAGAGAACGGGGGCATCGGTTGTGACGGAGCACAAATCCGGCGCCGACCTGGCCCTCGGCGGGCAGCGCGTGCACGAGCGGCTGGCGCTGCGGGAGCCCGAGCTGGTCACCCGCGTGCTGACCCGCATCCAGGCCGAGGTCGCGGACTACCGGCGGCTGCCGGTGGAGGAGCTGGCCGGCGACATCGCGCGGATCACCCGGCAGGCGGTGCGCGCGTTCGCACGCAGCCTGCGTGAGGATCGCCTGCTCAACGAGGCCGAGCTGCGGCAGATCGGCGCGTCCGCGGTGCGCCGCGCCGAGGAGGGGTTTCCGCTGGAGGCCGTGCTGACGGCGTACCACGTCGGCGCGCGGGAGATCCTCGCCGTCGGCTCGGCCGACGCGGGCCGTGCGGACGTCGCCGACCTGCTCGACGTCGCCGACCGCGTGCTCGGGTTCGTCGGCACGGTCACCGGCGCGGTCACGCGGGCGTACCTGGAAGAGCTGCGCACCAAGGTCGGGCAGGAGCACACCGCGCGCCGGACGCTGCTGTCGGTGCTCGTCGACGGCGGTCCCGTCGACGTCGTCGCCCGCAGCGCCGGGATCACGCTGCCGACGCGGTACCTGGTGCTCAGCGTCGAGCTCGGCCCGCACGCCGACGAGGCGTCGCCGGGTGTCGACACCGAGATCGCGGTCCGCCGCAAGCTGCGCCGGTTCCTCGCCGCGTTCGAGCGGTGCTGCGGCGACGGCGTCCTGGCTTCCCTGGACGGCACGGGCGGGCTGGTGCTGCTGCCGCTGACCGGGCGGCTGTCGGCGGTTCCGGAGTGGCACGCGCTGGCCGAAGCGGCCGGGCGCGCGGCGGGCGTGGACGTGCTGGCGGCGGCCGAACCCGCGGAGCCGCCGGAGGTCCGCGAGGTGGCCGCGCGGACCGGCGAGGTGCTCGACGTGCTGCGGTGGTTCGGCAGGCCGCCGGGCCTGTACCGCCTCGACGACGTCCTGGTCGAGTACCAGCTGACCCGCCCGGGCGCGGCCCGCGACCGGCTCGCGGCGGTGCTCGCGCCGCTGGACGCGCACCCCGAGCTGACCGAGACGCTCTCGACGTACCTGGAACTGGACACGAACCGCCGCCGGACGGCGGCCACGCTGCACGTCCACCCGAACACCGTCGACTACCGGCTGCGCCGGGTCCGGGACCTGACGGGCATCGACCCGCTCCACCCGGCCGGCCTGCCGCGCATCGTCGCGGCCCTGGCGGCCCGGCGCGCGAACGTCCCGCGCGGCTGAAGGCCCTCAGCCGGCCGTGCCCACCGCGTGCCGGGCCGGGACCTCCGCGGGGCGGCGCGGGGCCGGGATGCGGACCGGACGCACCACCCGGCTGAGCGCGGCGGCGAGCACGCCCACCAGCAGGGCCGAGGCCAGCACCGAAGCCGCGATCGCCGAAGCCGTGTCGAACCGCAGCTGCCCGGCGCGGCCCAGGACGAACCCGGAGTCGAGCGCCCACGCCACCACCGCGACCCCGAGCGCGGCCGGGACGGACGTCCGGAACGCCGTCACGGCGACCACCGGACCGAGCGCGACCAGCGCGTACCACGGCCGGCCCGTCGCCCCGGCCAGATCCGCCACGATCACCGCGCCGACCGCGCTCACGCAGCCGACCGGGAACCCGAAGCCACCACTCATGCGTCCAGCAGAACCCGCCGGCTGCTCTCGGCGGTGAGCCAGGACACGTTCCCTACGCCCGGCGCCGGGGTCTTGACGCGCTATTGACCCGTCACGCGCTCGATCGCGTCGGCCAGCTCCGGCCAGACCGCGCGCGGCAGGTTGTGGCCCATCCCCGGGATGACCAGCAGCTCGGCGCCGGGGATCGCCTCCGCCGTCGCCTTGCCGCCGCTGACGTTGATCAGCGGGTCGGCGTCGCCGTGCACGACCAGAGCCGGCAGCCGGACCGACCGCAGGGCCGCCGTCCGGTCGCCGGAGGCCACCACCGCCGCCGCGTGGCGCAGCGTGCCGGCCGGGTGGCGGGCGCGGTCGTAGTGCAGTTCCGCCTTGGCCAGCAGGAACGCTTCGTCGTCCGGGTAGCCGGGGGAGCCCAGCCGCCGGTAGCCCTCGACGCTGTCGGCGATGGCCTGCTCGCGCGTGTTCGCCGGCGGCCGCGTCAGCAGCGCCAGCGCCCACGGCTCGGCCCGGCCGACCGCCGGGTCGCCGGTGGTCGACATGATCGACGTGACCGACAGCAGCCGGTCCGGGTGGTCGATCGCCAGCTGCTGCACGATCATCCCGCCCATCGACGCGCCGACGACGTGCGCCTTGGCGATGCCGAGCGCGTCGAACAGCCCGACGGCGTCGTCGGCCAGGTCCGACAGCAGGTACGGCGCCGTCGCCAGGTCCCCGGCGGCCAGTGCGGCCAGGTCCGGCGCGGGCAGGTCGTCCAGCCACGTCGAGAGCCCGACGTCCCGGTTGTCGTAGCGCACGACGAAGAACCCGCGGCCGGCGAGCAGCGCGCAGAAGTCCTCCTCCCAGGTGATCATCTGGGCGCCGAGGCCCATCACCAGCACCAGCGGCGGGTCGCCCGGGTCGCCGAAGGTGTCGTATTCGAGCTCGAGACCGTTGGCCTGTGCACGTGCCATACCCCGATCCTGCCGCACCCGTGCGGACCTGGCACCGGCACGGCCCGTGCCGTTACCGTTACGCCCCATGCCGACCTCATCCTCGGGCACCGGGCAGCGTCCCCGGTCGCGGGCCGCGGCGGGACTGCCGGCGCTCACGGCCGACCGGATCATCGGCGCCGCGACGGCGCTGACCGGCGAGCGCGGCCTCGACAACTGGACGCTGCGGGAGCTGGCCCGCGCGGTCGAGGCCTACCCGGCGGTGATCTACCACCACGTCGGCGACCGGGACGCGGTGGTCAACGCCGTCGTCGACCGCGTGGTCGGCCTGCTGGAGCTGCCCGGCCAGGACCTGCCGTGGCAGGAGTGGTTCACCGAGCTGCTCGCGGGGCTGCGCGCGCTGCTGCGGTCCTACCCGGGCTGCGCCCGGCGGCTCGCGCTGTTCGGCCCGTCCGTCCAAGCCGCCTCGCGCAGCATCGACGCGGGCATCGGTGTCCTGCTCCGCGCCGGTTTCGGCCGCGAGAGCGTGCTGGCCTACAACCTGCTGCTGATGACGGCGTGCCAGTTCGTCGCGATGGAGGACGACCGCGACGGCGCGCTCGCCCGGCGCCTGGACAACACCGAGGAGTACGCGAGTTACCGCGAGCGGGCCGACCTGCCGGGGATGGCCGAGCTGGGCGCGGCGATGCACGACCTGATGGGCGATCCCGACCTCGCGGCGGGCTACTACGCGCAGCTGTACGACTACGCCGTCCAACGCTGTCTCGACGGGCTCGCCCACCGGCTGGACGAGCTTCGCGAGCCGGGCGACGTGGGCTGACAGCGACTTGACAGCGCCGCGGCGTACCGTGGGCGTGCGTCGGTGGTCCGTCCACCGGCCCGGAGCCCCTGGCGCCCTCCTCCCCCTCGTGGCGCCAGGGGCTTCGGTCTGCCCGGGAGCTACTCGCGATCGCCGTGGCGCGGTTCCGGTGGCTCGGCGCGCGGCGGTTCCGCCTGGATGGCCGGGAAGATCTCCCCGACGAGCGTGACGAGCGACTTGGACAGCAGCAGGTGCACCTGGGCGCGGGTCAGCGAACCGCGCACGAGCCATTCCCGGCCGGCGGACTTCACCATCCCGCCGAACGCGCGCACGAGCGCGTTGAGCTCGGGGCCGTGCTCGCTGTCGCTCGACAGCCCGACGGCTTCCAGGACGCGGTCGGCGGATTCGCGGTCGGCCTCCTCGAGGATGCGCTCCACCTCGAGGTCACGCCCGATGCCCTCGGGCGCGATCGCGGCCAGCCACATCCGCTCTTGGCTGGTGACCATGTCGAGGAACCATTCGATGGCGACGTCGGCCCGTAGTTCCAGCGGCCCGTCCGGGAGGATCTCGACGGCCAGCCGCGGCACGGTCAGCGCCCGGCGGATGATTTCCAGGTACAGCTCGCGTTTCGTGCCGAAGTAGTGGTTGATCAGCCCCCGCGCGACACCGGCCGCCGCGGCGATGTCCGAAGTGGACACTTCGGAGTAGGGACGTTCACCGAACAGCCGCGCCGCGCAAGCGTAGATCTGTTCCTTCCGCTCGTCCGGTTCCAGTCTTCGCCATCTCGGCGCCGGCTCGGTGTTCATGGCCCCATCGTCGCATGACCGGTGGCGCCGGGCAGCCGGAGTGCGCACGGTGCCGGACGCGTGCCACGATCGGGGCACGCCCGGTCCGCCGGCGTGATCGGCACGCGGTCCGTGGTGGCTCGCTTGCGCGACAGCCGCCACGACGCCGGGTGAACGTGCGGACCACCGCGGGTTCAGTCCGGCAGCGCGATCGGCGCGATGTCGTCGAAGAGGTCGCCGGGTCCCGGGTTGCCCGGATCGGTCTGCCCGCCGAAGTGGTGCAGCACGCCCCACACCGCGTTCAACGCGGTCTGGACCGCGCCTTCGGCCCAGCCCGCCGTCCACGACACGTCGTCGCCCGCCAGGAAGAGGCCGCGGTAGCGCTCCGGCAGCCGGTCCTGCATGAAGTGGGTGAACAGCCGGTGCTGGTAGCGGTAGTGGCCGGGCAGGTTCGCCTTGAACGCGCCCATGAAATGCGGCTCCGCCTCCCACGACACCGTCACCGGGTCGCCGATGATGTGCCGGCGCACGTCCACGCCCGGGTAGATTTCGCGCAGCGAGCCCAGCATCACCTCCACCCGCTCGCCCACGGTCAGCGGCAGCCACTTCAGCGAGTCGTCGGCCCACGTGTAGGACAGGCAGATCACCGCCGGCGACGCCGGGTCCGAGCCCAGCAGGTACGTCCCGCGCGGCATGCGGTCGGTGAGGGTCATGCTCATCGTGTCGCGGCCAGTCACCGGGTCGCGGTCCAGCCAGAACGGCCGGTCGACCGGCACGAACACCTTCGAGGACTCCATGTAGTGCGTGCGCTCGATCGCCGTCCAGTGGTCGATCGGGAACAGCGCCTCGTCGCATTCGATCTTCGACAGCAGCAGCCAGCTCTGCGCGGTGAACACCGCCGCTCCGAACGTGCGGATGTGCCCCGACGCGTCGGTCACCGTGATGTTGTGCGGTGCCGTCCGGTGCAGCCTGGTCACGCCGGGGCGGGGCGCGCCACCGTGCAGCGCGGCCAGTGTCGTTCCGGCGGGCCAGAAAGCGAGGTCCGACGGCGCGTGCTCCCACAGCCGCAGCGGCAGCTGCCTGCTGCCGCCGACGATGCTGCGGTGCTCGTCGTCGGCGCCGGTGTAGACGACGCGCAGGATTTCGAGGATGGAGTTGGGGAAGTCGGTGTCCCAGCCGCCGGTGCCGAAGCCGACCTGGCCGAAGATCTCGCGGTGGCGGAAGGAGGCGAAGGCGGGTGAGTCGCAGAGGAACCCGTAGAACGTCTGGTTGTCCAGCCGCGGCACCAGCTCGTTCCACAGCCGCTTGATCGTCTTCGCGTCGCGGTCGCGGATGGCGGTCTGCATCTCGGCGAAGGCCGCGTGCTCGGCGAGCGTGCGGTCCCAGGCCGCCGCGACGTCGCGGAAGACCGGCGGCAGGTCCTCCGGCGTGCGCGCGTAGTGGCTCTCCCCCTTGAGGTCGACGACCGTGCTCCGGGTCGCCGGCGCCAGCGGGTTGGGGAACGGCGTGGTTTCCAGGCCGACCTTGCCGATGTAGTGGTAGAGCGCGGTCGACGCGGGCGGGAAGCGCATCGCGCCCATCTCGGCGACGACGTCGTCCGGGCAGCCGGGGAACCGCACGGTGCGCAGCCGCCCGCCGATCTCGGCGATCTCGTAGACGACCGGCCGCAGGCCCAGCTTCATCAGCTCGTACGCGGTGACGATGCCGGAGAGGCCGCCGCCGATCACCGCGACTTCGGTGCCGTGCCACGCGGCGGGGATCGCGCCGAGGCCGGCCGGGTGCGCGAGGTAGTCGTCGTAGGCGAACGGGAAGTCGGGGCCGAACATCGTGATCGGGCGGTCCGCGGGCTCGTCGTGGTGGATCGCGGTCGGGACAGCGGAGGTCATGCGGTGGTTCCTCGGTACAGTTCGGGCCGCCGGTCGGCCAGGTGGGTGTTCTCCAGCCGGGAGGCGACGAGCGCGTCCCGGGTGACGTCGGCGGTGACCAGCGCGGGCCCGGCGCCCGCCCGGGCGAGTACCTCGCCGGTCGGGGCGGCCACGCACGACCGCCCGCAGTAGGTCAGCTCCTGTTCGACGTCGCAACGGTTGGCGTAGGCAACGAACAGCTGGCTTTCGTAGGCCCGTGCGGGCACGAGCGTGTCGGCGACCAGCTCGTACGGGCTCATCAGCGCGGTCGGCACGACGAGCAGCTCGGTGCCGGCCAGCGCGTGCGCCCGCACCAGCTCGGGGAACTCGACGTCGTAGCAGATCAGCAGCCCGACCCGGATACCCGCGACGGCGGCCTGCACCACCGGCTCGTCGCCCGGGGTGAACCACGCCTTGTCGAGGTCGCCGAACAGGTGCGTCTTGCGGTAGTTGGCGAGCCGCCGGCCGGCCGCGTCGACGAGCTGGACGCTGTTGTAGACGCTTCGGCCGTCGGTCTCGGGGTAGCCGTAGGCGAGCGCGACGCCGGTTTCCCGGGCCAGCGCGGACATCCGCCGCGCGGTCGGGCCGTCGGCGGGCTCGGCCAGCTCGTGCGTGCGCGCGCCGATGTGGTAGCCGGTGGTGCTCATCTCGGCCGTGGCGACGAGGTCGGCGCCGGACGCGGCGACCGCGTCCGGCAGCTCGGCGAACGGGCCCTGGTGGATCGCGACCTTCATGCCAGCCTCGACCTCCGGATCCCGTAGCCGAAGTAGATCAGCAGGCCCAGCAGCATCCAGGCGCCGAAGACCACCCAGGTGGCGCCGTCGAGGCTGAACATCATGTACGCGCAGCAGAGCACGCCCAGGATCGGCGTCACCGGGGAGAACGGCACGCGGAACGAGCGCGGCCGCTCGGGCTGGCGCCGCCGCAGCAGCAGGACGGCGATGTTGACCAGCAGGAACGCGAACAGCGTCCCGATGCTGGTGGCGTCGGCGAGCTTGCCGAGCGGGATGAACGCGGCGAGCACGGCGACGAAGCCGGAGACCACCAGCGTGTTGATCCGCGGCGAGCCGGTCTTCGCGTCCACCCGGGACAGCGCCTTCGGCACGAGCCCGTCGCGGGACATCGCGAACAGGATGCGCGTCTGTCCGTAAAGGACGGTCAGCACGACGCTGGAGATGGCCACGATGGCACCGACGGCGAGCAGCCCGGCCCAGAACGGGTTGCCCGAGACGACGCTGAGGACGTGCGACAGCGCGGCTTCCTGGCCGTCGAACCGCTGCCACGGCAGCGCGCCGACCGCGGCCACGGCCACCAGGCAGTAGAGCACGGTGACGATGCCGAGCGAGAGCAGGATGGCCCGCGGCAGGTCGCGCTGCGGGTTCTTCGCCTCCTCGCCGGCGGTCGACGCGGCGTCGAACCCGATGTAGGAGAAGAACAGCTTGGCGCCGCCCGCGCTCATCCCGGCCAGCCCGAGCGGCAGGAACGGCGTGAAGTTCCGCGCCCGCACGGCCGTGAAGGCGATCGCGCAGAACAGCACCAGCGTCCCGATCTTGACGGCGACCATGACGGCGTTGGCGCGGGCGCTCTCCTTGGCCCCGGCGAGCAGGAGGAGCATCGCGAGGACCACGACGACGATGGCGGGCACGTTGACGACCCCGCCGGAGCCGGGCGGCTGGCTGAGCGCGTCCGGGATGGTGAAACCGAAGGCGAGCCGCAGCAGCTCGTTGAGGTACTGCCCCCACCCGACGGCGACCGATGCCACCGAGACGCCGTACTCGAGCACCAGGCACCAGCCGCAGACCCACGCCACCAGCTCACCAAGCGTGGCGTAGGCGTAGGAGTAGGACGAACCGGACAGCGGGATCATCCCGGCGAGTTCGGCGTAGGACAGGGCCGAGAACAGCGCGGTGACCCCGGCGAGCACGAACGAGAGGACGACGGCGGGACCGGCGACGGGGACGGCTTCCCCGAGCACGACGAAGATCCCGCTGCCGAGCGTCGCGCCGATGCTGAGGGTGGTCAGCTGCCCGAGGCCGAGCGACCGCTTCAACGTGCCGTGCTCGGTTTCGGCGATCAGGTCGGCGACCGGTTTCCGCCGCCCCGTCGCGGCTCGCAGATTCATGCCGACGACGGTATCGGCCGTCTCCGGCTTCCAAAACAGGGCAACGTTGCGCGTACAGATGAATCACAGGTGATTCATTGCACATGGCTTGCGAACTATGGCGAATCGTTCCGTTGCGTAAAGACGTCTCAGGCCGATGCGGGCGGTTCGGCCGCCGGGAGCAGGAGCGTGAACGTCGGCGGGGCGGGACGGCTCAGCCGGAGCCGTCCGCCTTCCGCTTCGGCGAGGCCGCGCGCGAGCCGCAGGCCGATCCCGTGCCCGCTCGGCGCCGTCGCGAACGGGTCGGTTTCGCCGAGGTCCGGGCCCTCGTCTTCGACGTCGATGGCCAGCGCGTCGCCGGCGTCGCGGGCGGTGACCGTGACCGTGCCGCGGCCGTGCGTCGCCGCGTTGTCCAGCAGCACCCCGAGCACCTGCCGGACCGCCGCGGCCGCCACCCGCGCCGGTGGCGGGTCCTCGCGGATGATCCGCAGCGCCCGGCCCTGCGGTGCCAGCAGCGCCTCACCGGCCTGCCGCATCTCCTCCAGCAGGGCGCCGAGATCCAGCTCCGCTCGCGGCGCCCGGCGTTCGCGGCCCAGCGCGAGGAGGTCTTCGATGGTGCGTTCCAGCCGGTCGGCCGACGCGATGCCGGCGCGGATCGCCGCGTACGGGTCCGCGTCGGGGGTCTCCAATGCCGCCTCGAGCTGCAGCCGGAGCCCGGTCAGCGGGTTGCGCAGCTGGTGCGACGCCTCGGCGGAGAACGCGCGCTCGCGCTCCAGCGTCGCGCCGATCCGGGCCGCGGTCGCCTCCAGCGCCTCGCCGACGCGGTCGATCTCGGGGATCCCGGCGCGCGGGCCGCGGGCGGTGAAGTCGCCGTCGCCGAGCCGCCCGGCCGCGGCGGCCAGCTCCTCCAGCGGCCGGACCAGCCGGGTCGTGAACCGGCGGGCCAGCAGCCAGCTCACCCCGATCGCCGCGACCGCGAGCCCGGCCATGCCGAGCCAGGTCAGCCACACCCGCAGCCGCAGCTGCGCCATCGGGACCGCGGCGCGGACCACGCCGGTCACCTTCGACCCGCTGATCACCGGCACGGCCAGCGCCACCTCGTCGCCTTCGCGGCCGAGGACGACGTCCACCGTCGCGCGCGCCGCCTCCCGCTCGACCGAGCCGGCGACGGCGGGGCCCTGCCCGGCCAGCAGCCTGCCGTCCGGGCTGTAGATCGCCACCACGCCTTCGACGTCGTCGTCGGCTTCGAGCGGCGGCACGAGCGGTGTCCGGCCGGCGCTCAGCTCGTCCGACACGGCGAGCGCGGCGGCGTCGGCAGCGCGTTCCAGGTCCGCTTTCGTGTCATCGCGGTAGTACTGCATGACCGCGATGAACAGCGGCAGCGCGAACAGCACGGTCGCGACCAGCGCGGCCAGCACCGTGAGGGCGATGATCCGGCGGCGCACGGCTACCCTTCGGCGACCGTGCGGGCGGGGTCCTCCAGCCGGTAGCCGTGCCCGCGCAGGGTGGCGATCCGCGGGACCTCGTCACCCGGCCCGGCCGCCGCCGCGAGCTTGCGGCGCACCGCGGCGATGTGCACGTCGAGTGTCTTCGTCGAGCCGTACCAGTGGGCGTCCCAGACCTCGGCCATCAGCGTCTCGCGGCTGACCGCGACGCCGGGCTGCTCGGCCAGCCGCGCCAGCAGGTCGAACTCCTTGGCGCGCAGCACCACCTCGCGGCCGTGCAGCGTGGCGCGGCGGCCGGCGATGTCGACGGTCAGCCCGCCGACGGTCACCGGTGGCCGGGCGCCGGCCGGCGCCCCGCGCCGCAGGTGCGCCCGCACCCTGGCCAGCAGCTCGCCCAGCCGGATCGGCTTGGTGAGGTAGTCGTCGGCACCGGCGTCGAGGCCGACGACGACGTCCATCTCCTCCTGCCGCGCGGTGAGGATCACCAGCACCGACGCGGGCAGCGCGGTCCGCAGCCGGCGGCACACCTCGACGCCGTCCAGGTCGGGCAGGCCGAGGTCGAGCAGCACGAGGTCGAATTCGCCGGTCTCCGCGGCCTGCAGGGCGGTGCGGCCGTCACGCCGCCAGCACACCTGGTGACCGTGCAGCCGCAGGGTCGATTCGAGCACGCTGCCGATCGCCGCGTCGTCTTCCACCACCAGCAGGTTCGGCATGCGGAGGAGCCTACGTTCTACTCCGGCCGCGCACCGAAACCGATCCGGGAAACGCGGTGTGAGGCTTCCGTCACGGCGACCCGGAACCCGGTCACGGCCTCGGCGGTGAAGCGCGTGGTCGGCCCGGTGATGGCCAGCGCGGCCAGCAGCCGCCCGTCCGCGTCGAGCACCGGCGCGGCGACGCTCGAGGCGCCCGGCTCCGGTTCGCCGTGGCTGACCGCGACGCCCTCGCCCGCGAGCACCCGCCCGGCGGCTCCGCACCGCAGCGGCAGCTCGTCACCCACGCGGCCGACGTGCCGGATGTTCTGCGGCCCTTCCTGCTGGGCGACGCACACGAGCACGGTGGTGCTGCGCACGTAGAGGCTGACTGTTTCGCCGCAGGCCCGCGCGAGCTCGCGCAGCACCTGGCGGACCGCCTCGGGCAGCTGCCACGCGGTGTTCGCGAGCTGGGCCCAGCGCAGCATCCCGGGCCCGACGGTGATCCGCCCGTCCGGGCGCGTCCAGAGCAGGCCGCGTTGCTCGCAGGTGGCGATGAGCCGCAGCACGGTCGTCTTCGCGAGGCCGCTGGCCGCGACGAGGTCCTTGACCGCCCACGTCCGGCGGTGTTCGGTGAAGAGGGCGAGCAGGTCGAACGCGCGCAGCACGCTCCGGACCGCCCCGTCGTCGTCCGTCTTCATCGAGCGACTCCCGTCCGCGTGGTGGACCCAGCGTACCGCCAGGCGGACAGCTCACGCCACGTGCCGCTCGAACGCCGCGACGGATTCCGCGAGCACTTCCGCGCCCGGCCGCGACCACAGGTCCGCGTTGAACACCTCGACCTCGATCGGCCCGGTGTAGCCCGCGGCTTCGACGGCGGCGCGCAGCCGCCGGTGGTCGATCGGCCCGTCGCCCGGCAGCGCACGGCCGAGCAGCGGGTCGGGCAGCGGCACGAGCACGTCGCAGACGTGGAACCCGGCGATCCGGCCGGCGGCCGCGGCGATCGACTCCTCGATCCGCGGATCCCACCAGACGTGGAACTCGTCGACGATCACCCCGACCTGCTCGGCCGGGTACCCGGCGGCGATGGCCAGCGCCTGGTCCAGCGTCGACAGCACGGACCGCTCCGCGCACTGCATCGGGTGCAGCGGCTCCAGCCCGAGCCGCACCCCGCGCTCCCCGGCGTAGGGCGCGAGCTGGCCCACGGCGTCGGCGACACGTTGCCGGGAACCGGCCAGGTCGTTGCCCGCGATCCCGCCCACGACCAGCACGAGCACCCCGGCGCCCAGCGCGGCGGCTTCGTCGATCGCCTCCCGGGTCCGCGCCACACCGTCCACAGGGGACCCATCGGGCGTCACGCCGGTGAAGAACCCGCCGCGGCACAACGACGACACCCGCACGCCGTGCTGCTTGAGCAGCCGTGCGGTCTCTTCGACGCCGGTTTCGGCGACCTTGTCCCGCCAGAGCCCGATCCAGCCGACCCCGGCCGCGGCGCAGCCGGCCACCGCCTCGGGCAGCGACCAGGCCTTCGTGGTGATCTGGTTGAGGCTGAACCGCGGGTCCATCAGGCCACCTCGGCGGCGTGGAGCGGCGGCTGCATCCGGGCGGTGGCGGGGTGGGTGAGGGTGCGGGCCGGTTCCTGGCCTGCGGTGGTCGTGTGGCTGGATCGCGGGTCCATCAGGCGGCCCGCCGCGGTTTGTGGCAGCGGCTGAATCCGGGCGGTGGCGGGGTGGGTGGGTGTGTGCGCCGGTTCCTGGGGCGCGGTGGTCGTGAGGCTGGATCGCGGGTCCATCAGGCCACCCCCGCGGCCTGCAGCAGCGGCCGCATCCGGGCGGCGGCGAGGTCGGGGTCGGCGAGCACGCCGGCCGCGTCGGCGAGCCGCAGCAGGGTGGCCAGGTGGGTGATCGTGCGCGCCGACTCCTGGCCCGCGATCATCCGGAAGTGCCGCTGGTGGCCGTTGAGGTAGGCGAGGAAGACGACACCCGTCTTGTAGTGCCGCGTCGGGGCGCGGAAGATCTCGCGGGCCAGCGGCACGGTCGGGTCCAGCAGCGCGTGGAACCCGGCGCGGTCGCCCTCGTCGAGCCGCGCCAGCGCCGCCGCGGCGACCGGGGCGATCGGGTCGAAGATGCCGAGCAGGGCTTCGCTGTGGCCTTCGCCGTCCCCGGCGATGAGGTCCGGGTAGTGGAAGTCGTCGCCGGTGTAGCAGGCGACGCCGTCCGGCAGCGCTCGCCGGAATTCCGTCTCCACCTGCGCGTCCAGCACCGAGACCTTGACCCCGGCGATGGTGCCCGCGTGTTCGGCACAGAGCGCCGCCACCTCCCGGGCCGCGGCCCGGACGTCGTGGTGGCCCCAGTAACCGGCCAGCGCCGGGTCGAACTGCTCGCCCAGCCAGTGCAGCAGAACCGGGCCGGTCGCCTCGGACAGCAGCTTCCCGTAGGCCGCGTGGTAGTCGTCCGGGCGCTGCGCGGCCGCCGCCAGCGCCCGGCTCGCCATGACGACCGGGACCGCGCCCGCGCCTGCCACCAGGTCGAGCTGCGCGCGCCAGGCGTCCACAATGGACGCCGGGGTGGCCGGGCCCGCGGGCAGCTGGTCGGTGCCGACACCGGCGCACCACCGCCGTCCGGCGGCGACGGCACCCGTACGGGTGACGAGTTCCTGCGTCGTGGCCCAGTCGAGGCCCATGCCCCGCTGCGCGGTGTCCATCGCCTCCGCGACGCCGAGCCCGCACGCCCAGAGGTGCTCGCGGAAGGCCAGCGTGGTGTCCCAGTCGACGGCACCGGGCTCGTCGGCCAGCGGGTCCGCCACGACGTGCGCGGCGGCGTAGGCGATCCGCGACCTCGGCGGCGTGCCGGGTGGCTCCGGCCGCGGCGGCCCGGACGGTGTCCAGTTCACGAGCTCGCCGCCGGGAACCGGGAGCACGACCATCGGGGGACCTCCGCAGGAGCTAGAAAGCGCTTTCTCAACCCACGGTAGGGCCTGTGCCGTGGCACGACAAGGCCCGTCCGGGTCAGCGCTTCGGGCGTCCGGTGCTCTCCCGCAGGACGACTTCGCCGGCCAGCCGGACCGTCCGCGGCCGGGTGCCCGCGGAGCCCTTGATCGCCAGGTCCATCGCCCGCTCGCCGAGCTCCTCCAGCGGCAGGCGCACGGTGGTCAGCGCCGGGGCGAGGTCCCGGACCACCGGGATGTCGTCGAAACCGGCCACCGAGACGTCGCCGGGCACGGACAGGCCTTCCTCGCGCAACGCCGTCATCGCGCCGATCGCCATCACGTCGGTGACGGCGAAGACGCACGTGGGCAGCTTGCGCTTGCGGCCGGCGAGCAGCCGCTTCGTCGCCTCGTAGCCGCCGTCGCGGGTGAAGGCGGTCTCGACGACGTCGTCTTCGTGCAGGGTGATCCCCAGGTCGGCGAGCGCGTCGGTGAACCCGGCCAGCCGGTCGACGACCGTGCTGAGCCGCCGCGGCCCGGCGAGCACGGCGAACCGCTTGTGCCCGAGGCCGGCCAGCTCCTTCGCCAGCGCGGCGGCGCCGCCCTTGTTGTCCGGCTGCACGGTGTCGATCTTCAGGCCGCGGTGCCTGCTGACCGCCGCGACCTGCCCGCCGCCGCGGCGGTAGGGCTCCAGCTCGGCGGCCATCGCGCGTTCCCACGCCCGGTCCTCGAACGCCGACCCGATCAGGAGGATCGCCGCCGCCCGCTGCGCGCGCAGCGTCGAGACGTAGGCGACTTCGCGGTCGGGGTCGCGGAACGTGCCGGCCAGCATCACGAGCAGCCCGTTGTCGGTGGCCACCCGCATCACGCCGCCGGCGATCGCGGCGAAGTACGGGTCGCTGACGTCGTGGCAGATCACGCCGACCGTGCGGTGCGTGCCGCCGGCGAGGGCCTGCGCGTGCGCGTTCGGGGCGTAGGCCAGCTCGGCCGCGGCGGCGGACACCCGCTCCCGCAGGTCGGCGCGGACGGACGCGGTGCCGTTGAGCACCCGCGACGCCGTCGCGAGCGAGACGTTCGCGCTGCGTGCCACGTCTTCGAGTGTCACGTGCGGCCGGGCCTTCATGGCTGGCTCCTCCAAGGGTTCGGTCTCGGGGTCGGGCGCGTGCTCGGTCGGTGCAATCTACTGGGCGGAGGGTGGGCGCGGAGAAGCCGCTGGCCGGGGGACCTGCCCCGGTCGAGTGAAACCGCGCCGGGAAGATCCGCGCCGGCGCGGGTGTTCCCGCCAGGGGAAACGGGTACGTGGTGAACCGGCCACGCTCGAGATCGGGAAAGGAACTTCACATGCTGTTCGGTGACGAGCACGTCCGCCGCTACGAGGAGACCGACGGCGAGGTCGGCCACGACTGGAAGGACGGCGTGCCGACGCTCGTGCTGACCACGAAGGGCCGCAAGACCGGGCAGGACCGCAAGTTCGCCCTGATCTACCAGGAGGTCGACGGCAACCCGGTGGTCGTGGCCTCCAAGGGCGGCGCGCCGAACCACCCCGGCTGGTACCTCAATCTCCTCGAGCACCCCGAGGTCGGCGTGCAGATCAAGGCGGACAAGTTCACCGCCCGCGCCCGCACCACCTCCGGCGAGGAGCGCGCGAAGCTGTGGGAAAAGCTCGCCGCCGTCTGGCCGGACTACAACGAGTACGCCAAGAAGACCGACCGCGAGATCCCCGTGGTGGTGCTGGAGCGCGTGTGATCTGCGCCGCCTTCGGCGTGCGCGGGCACCGCTCCGGCCGGTCGTCGGCTACGAATGACGGTCATGGACCGCTGGACCGCGCTGGACCACGAAGGTGAGCTGCTCACCCGACGCCAGATGATCGCCTACGGCCGGCGCTTCGCCCGCGCCGGCCGTGGTGCCTGGTACAGCGTCGCGATCGAGGTCGTCTGGCAGTTCCTCGCGCAGGCGACGCGGTTCCGCGTGCGCGGCTCGCACCACATCCCGAAGACCGGCGGGGTGCTCGTGGCGTCGAACCACCTGTCCTTCGCCGACCCGACGACCTTGACGGCGTTCTGCCTGGCCGCCGGCCGCGTGCCGCGGTACCTGGCGAAGGCGTCCCTGTGGAAGCTGCCCGTGGTGGGCTCGGTGATGCGTTCGGGGCGGCACATCCCGGTCCACCGCGGCGCCGCGACGGCGGCCGAGGCCTACCGCGACCTGGTCGCCTCCGTGCGGGCGGGTGAATGCGTCGCCGTCTTCCCGGAAGGCACGTTCTCGAACGACCCGGACGGCTGGCCGATGCGCGGCAAGTCCGGTGTCGTGCGCGCCGCGCTGGAGACCGGGGCCCCGGTGGTCCCGGTGGCCAACTGGGGGACGCACCACCTGCTGCCGGCCACGGCGTGGTTTCCCCGTGCGATCCCGCGCAAGACCGTCGAGCTGGTCGCCGGGCCGCCGGTCGACCTCTCCGACCTCGCCGGCCGCGAGCTGACCCGCCCGGTGCTGGACGAGGCGACGGCCCGGATCATGGCCGCGATCACCGACCTGCTGGCGTCGATCCGCGGCGAGCGCCCGCCACTGGCCGCCTGAAAATGTCGGTGGTGGGTGAGAGCCTGCCGGCATGACCGTTTCCGGGTTCGAGTACCGGCGGATCGCCGCCGGGGACGTCCGCCTCGGCGTCGCGGTGGGCGGCGAGGGGCCACCGGTCGTGCTGCTGCACGGCTTCCCGCAGACGCACCTGGCGTGGCGCCACGTCGCGGCCGCGCTGGCCCGCGACCACCGGGTGATCTGCCCCGACCTGCGCGGCTACGGCGGCAGCGACAAGCCACCGGGGGACTACGCGAAACGCCGGATGGCCGCCGACGTCGTGGCGCTGGCCCGCGCCCTCGGTCACGACCGGTTCGCGCTCGCGGGGCACGACCGGGGCGCGCTGGTGGCCTTCCGCGCCGCGCTCGACCACCCGGAGGCCGTCACCCACCTGGCGGTGCTCGACGTCATCCCGGCCGTGGACCTCTGGGCGTCGCTCACCGGGACGGCCGGGGTGTTCGCCTTCCACCTCTTCCTGCTCGCGTACCCGCCACCGCTGCCGGAGCGGCTGCTCGGCGCGGCGCCGGCGGAGTTCTTCGGCCACTTCCTGGACGTCTGGACCCGTGACCCGGCCGCGATCCCGCCGCGGGTGCGGGCCGGGTACCTGGCCGCGGCCTCGACGCCGGAGTCGATCGCGGCGATCTGCGCGGACTACCGGGCGAGCGCGACGGTGGACGCGGAGCACGACGCGGCCGACCGGGCGGCCGGGCGGCGGCTGGCGATGCCCGTCGCGGCGCTGTGGCAACGGCCCGCACCGGGTGTCGAGCTGCCGTTCGACCCCGCTGCGGTGTGGGCGTCGTGGGCGCCTGACCTGCGGACGCACGTGCTGGACTGCGGGCATTTCCTGCCCGAGGAGCAGCCGGACGCGGTCGTCGCGGCCTTGCGCGAGCTGATGGCGGCGGACGCGAGCACCGGCACCCCGCGGAGCCCCGCGGGAAGGGGCACGCCGCCTTCCTCCCCAGCGCCGCCCTCAGCGGAGGCGCCCCGCGCCGCTGTAGATTCTCAGCATGAGTGCACAACACTTTGATGTCGTCGTGCTGGGGGCCGGAGTGGGCGGCTACGTCGCGGCGATCCGCGCGTCCCAGCTGGGCCTGAGCACCGCGGTGGTCGAGGAGAAGTACTGGGGCGGCGTGTGCCTGAACGTCGGGTGCATCCCGTCGAAGGCCCTGCTGCGCAACGCCGAGCTGGCGCACGTGGTCACGCAGGAGGCGAAGGCGTTCGGCATCTCGTCCGACAGCCCGATCCGCGTCGACTACACGGCCGCCTACGAGCGGAGCCGGAAGGTCGCCGACGGGCGCGTCAAGGGCGTGCACTTCCTGATGAAGAAGAACAAGATCACCGAGATCGACGGGCACGGCACGTTCCTGGACGACCACACCCTCGACGTCGGCGGGTCGCAGATCACGTTCGACCACTGCATCATCGCGACGGGCGCGACCACGCGGCTGCTGCCCGGGACTTCGCGCAGTGAGCGCGTGGTCACCTACGAAGAGCAGATCCTGTCGAGCGAGCTGCCGTCGAGCATCGTGATCGCCGGCGCGGGCGCGATCGGCGTCGAGTTCGCCTACGTGCTGAAGAACTACGGCGTGGACGTCACGATCGTCGAGTTCCTCGACCGGCTGGTGCCGCTGGAGGACGCCGAGGTGTCGGCGGAGCTGGCGCGCCGGTACCGCAAGCTGGGCATCAAGGTGCTGACGTCGACGCGGGTGGAGTCGATCGACGACTCGGGCCCGTCGGTGCGCGTGACCGTGTCCTCGGAGAAGGACGGGCAGCAGGTCCTGGAGGCGGACAAGGTCCTCCAGGCGATCGGCTTCCAGCCGCGGGTCGAGGGGTACGGCCTGGAGAAGACCGGCGTCGCCCTGACCGAGCGTGGCGCGATCGCGGTCGACGGCCGGGGCCGCACGAACGTCGAGCACATCTTCGCGATCGGCGACGTCACGGCGAAGCTGATGCTGGCGCACGCGTCGGAGTCGATGGGCGTGGTCGCGGCGGAGACGATCGCGGGCGCGGAGACGATGGAGCTCGACTTCCCGATGATCCCGCGCGCGACGTACTGCCAGCCGCAGATCGCGAGCTTCGGCTGGACCGAGGAGCAGGCCCGCGAGAAGGGCTTCGACGTCAAGGTGGCGAAGTTCCCGTTCACGGCCAACGGCAAGGCCCAGGGCCTCGGCGACGCGGGCGGCTTCGTGAAGCTGATCAGCGACGCGAAGTACGGCGAGCTGATCGGCGGTCACCTCATCGGCCCGGACGTCACGGAGCTGCTGCCGGAGCTGACGCTGGCCCAGCAGTGGGACCTGACGGTGCACGAGGTCTCGCGGAACGTCCACGCCCACCCGACGCTGGGCGAAGCGGTGAAGGAGGCGATCCACGGCCTCGCGGGTCACATGATCAACATGTAGGCACGTCGAAGCGCAGTTCCGGGCGGTCCCAGGCGATTTTCGGCGGTCTCGCCGGGACCGTGCCGGTGCGCCGGGCGCCCATGCGGAGGTAGAACGCGAGTGCGGGCGGATGCGAGACCACGCGGACGCCGCGCATTCCCCGCGCGCGGGCCTCGCCGAGCATGTGCGCGATCAGCCGCGTGCCGATACCGAGCCCTTGCGCGGCGTCCGCCACGAAGAGGAGATCGAGTTCCGGCGGGTCCTCCAGCAGCGCGTAGAAGCCGAGAAGCTCGCCGTCCGCCATGGCGGCGAAGGCCGGGTTCGCTTCGAGGTACCCGGGCGTGACCGCATAGCCGTCCAAAATGGACGCGTATTCGCCTTGGTACGCCGAGGAAGCGTGCAGCAGTGCGGTGAGGGCGCCGGCCTGGGCGGGATGCGCGCGAACGATGTCGACCACACGGGCAGCATACGGGGACCATGCCGGATTCCGAACGGCTCCGCGAAACGCTGGAGCGCAACGAGGTCCTCGTCGGACTGCTGCGGCGGGCACGGGACCTCGGCCTCCCGCACTGGTACCTGACGGCGGGCTGCGTCGCGCAGACCGTGTGGAACGTCCTGACCGGGCGCCCGCCGGCGGACGGCATCAAGGACTACGACCTCTTCTACCACGATCCGGCCGACCTCGGCTGGGCGGCGGAAGACAGCGTGATCCGCGCCGTCGCCGCCGTCTGCGCGGATCTCCCCGCCGAGGTCGAAGTCCGCAACGAGGCTCGCGTGCACCTCTGGTACGAAGCGAAGTTCGGCACGCCGTGCCGTCCCTTCGCGACGACGGAGGAAGCGATCGACGCCTTCCCGGCGGTGTGCTCGTGCGTCGGCGTCCGCCTCCGCCACGACGGCTCCTGGCACGTGCACGCACCGCACGGCCTCGGTGACCTGTTCGCCATGATCGTCCGGCCGAACCCGGTGCTCGCGCCGCGCGAAGTCTACGAAAGCAAAGCGGCCCGGTGGCGGAGCCGGTGGCCGGAGCTCACCGTGCTGCCGTGGTCTTGACTTCAACCTCACTTGAAGTATCAGGCTGAACCCGGACGAACCTGGAGGAAAGCCATGAAAGCCGTAGCGTTCACCGAATCCGGCGGGCCGGAAGTGCTCCGCGTCCTCGACCTACCGGAGCCGCACGCCGGGCCCGGGCAGGTGCGGGTCCGCGTCAAGGCCGCCGGGGTGCAGCCCTACGACGCCGCCGTGCGGGCCGGGTGGGAGCCGCCCGGTCTGACCCTGGGCTGGCCGCGGGTGCCGGGCAACGAGTTCGCCGGCGTCGTCGACGAAGGCGAACTCGAGCCGGGTACCGAAGTTCTCGGCTTCACCGCCGTGCAGGCCGCCGCCGAATACATCGTCGTGCCCGCCACCGACGTCACGCCGAAGCCGCCGGAAATGCCGTGGGAGGTCGCCGGCGGGTTCACCGCGGGCACGCAGACCGCGTCGATCGCGCTGGAAGTGCTGAAACTGCGCGAAGGCGAGACGCTGCTGGTGCACGGCGCCGCCGGGTCGGTCGGCACCGCCGCGGTGCAGCTCGCGAAACTCAAGGGTGCCACCGTGATCGGCACCGCGAGCGAAGCCAACCAGGACTACCTGCGCGAGCTGGGCGCGACCCCGCTCGTCTACGGCGAAGGGCTGAAGGAGCGCGTCGAAGCCGCTGCGCCGCAAGGTGTCGACGTCGTGCTCGACGGCGCGGGCGGGTCGGCCCTCGACCTCTCACTCGAACTGGTGAAGCAGCGCGACCGGATCCTCACGCTCGTCGATCACCACCGGGCCGCGGAGCTCGGGGTGCTCGTCTCGAAGTCCGGACGCTCCGCCGCGCGTCTCGCCGAGCTGGCCGCGCTCTACGTCAAGGGCGACTTGCGCTTCCACCTTCGCCGGGTCTACCCGTACACCGAGGCAGCCGCGGCGCATCGGGAGATCGAGACGGGACACGGGCGCGGGAAAATCGTTCTCACGTTTCCCTGATCTTTCCACGATGTGGACGCGCGGACGTTCCCGACTTTGGTCGGTGGACCCCCGGCTGGTCACTCTTTAGATTCTCCCCATTACACCCGGTTGGGTGTCATACGGCCGAGTGCCTCAGGGAGTAATCGATGGTGAGATTCAGCCGGGTCGCCGCGCACGCGGTTCCGCTGACGGTCGGCGCGCTGCTGCTGACGACGGGAGTTTCGGTGGCGCAGCCGTCCATGGTGGACGCCGCGACGGCGCGCACCGAGGCGGGCATCACCGCGCTGCAGAGCATCAAGAAGAGCCTGACCCCCGCCGAGCGCAAGCAATCGAGCCAGCTGGTCGTCGAGAAGCGGTTGCGGGCCGACCGGTCGCTGGCCGCGAAGCTGCCTGACTACCGTTCGGGCGTCGGGGTCAGCGGCGCCGGCACGGTCTCCGTCGACATCGCCGCCCGGGGCCAGGCGGTCGCGGCCGCGGTCAAGGCCGCGGGCGGCACCGTCCGGTACGCCTCGCCGGACGGGGCCGTCCGCGCCGACCTGCCGCTGTCCGCCGTGGACGCGATCGCCGGCCGCGCCGACGTCACCGAAGTCCAGCCGGCCGCGCAGGCGACCACCTGGACCGAACGCGCCAACGCGCGTCAGGCCGCGGCCGCGCAGGTCGCCGCCGCGACCCAGGTGTCCGAAGGGGACCGGGCGCACGGCGCCGACACCGCCCGGACCACCTACGGCGTCAGCGGTTCCGGCGTCAAGGTCTGCGTGCTGTCCGACGGCGTCGACTCGCTGGCGAAGTCGCAGAGCGCCGGCGAGCTGCCCGCGGTCGACGTCCTCTCCGGCCAGCAGGGCAGCGGCGACGAAGGCACCGCGATGCTGGAGATCGTCCACGACCTCGCGCCGGACGCGACCCTCGGCTTCGCCACCGCGTTCACCAGCGAGGCCGGTTTCGCCGCGAACATCCGCGCGCTGCGCACCACCGGCCACTGCCAGATCATCGTCGACGACGTCGCGTACTTCGACGAGTCGCCGTTCCAGGACACGCAGGTGGCGCAGGCGGTCAACGACGTCACGGCCGCGGGCGTCCTGTACTTCTCTTCGGCGGGCAACTCGGGCAACGCGACCGACGGCACGAGCGGCTACTACGAAGGCGACTTCCGCGCGTCGCCGTCGCGGATCAGCGGCATCACGGGCACCCCGCACGACTTCGACCCGAGCAGCACCACGCAGAACTTCGACGCGCTTTCGGCCGGTTCGCTGGGCCGTCCGGTGACGTTGTTCTGGTCCGACCCGTGGGGCCGGTCCGCCAACGACTACGACCTGTTCATCCTGAACTCGTCGGGCAGCGTGGTGGCCTCCAGCGAGAACGCGCAGACCGGATCGCAGAACCCGTACGAGATCGCGAACGTGCCGAGCAGCGGCTCGGGCTACAAGGTGGCGGTGGTCAAGTACAGCGGCGCCGACCGGTTCATCGCGCTGAACGTGATCCGCGGCCGGTTCGTGGCTTCGGGCTCGCTGAAGGCGTTCAGCACCAACGGCGTCACGAACGGCCACTCGGCGGCGGCGAACGCGTTCAGCGTGGCGGCGGCCCCGGCGGCGGCGGCGTTCGGCCGCCCGCTGGAGACGGGCGACCCGGCCAACCCGGCCGGCCCCTACCCGGGCCAGTTCACCGCGACGAGCAAGTGGGAGCGCTTCACCTCCGACGGCAAGCGGCACCTGTTCTACAACGCGGACGGCACGGCGATCACGCCGGGCAACGTGTCGTCGACGGGCGGAGCGACGCGCAACAAGCCGGACATCACGGCGGCGGACGGAGTGGCCACGTCGGTGACGGGGTTCCAGCCGTTCTTCGGAACCTCGGCGGCGGCCCCCCACGCGGCGGCGATCGCGGCACTGCTGCTGTCGGGCAAGCCGACGGCGACCCCGGCCCAGATCCGCTCGGCGCTGGTGTCCTCGGCGATCGACCTGGGCACCCCGGGCTTCGACACGGTGACGGGCAACGGCGTGATCATGGCCGGGCCCGCGCTGGCGGCACTGGGCGTGCAGCCGAAGTAACTCCGCGAGCGGGGACCCGGTTCGCCGGGTCCCCGTTCCGTCAGTTCCGCCCGCAGATCAGCAGGTGGAAGCCCAGGCCACGCTGCGAGAGGCGCTCGTGGCCGGTCACCGGCAGCCCCGCCGTCGCCAAGGCCGTCTCGAGCTGCGGTACCGGCCGGAGGCGGAACCCGTTGTCCGCCAGCATGCGGGACTTCGCCATCAGCTCCGGGTCGCCGATGCCCAGCACGAACCGGCCGCCCGGCGCCAGCACCCGTGCCACCTCCGCGAACGCCGCGGCCAGGTCTTCGACGAAATACACCGTGTTCGTCGAGACGATCGCGTCCACCGAAGCGTCCTCCAGCGGCAACGCCGTCATCGAGCCTTCGTGCAGCACCAGCCGGCCCGCCGCCAGCTCCCGGTGGAACGTCCCGCGCGCCCGGTCGAGCATCGTCGTCGAGATGTCCACGCCGTGCACCACCGACGCTTCGCGCAGCAGCAGCGTCAGGCCCAGGCCACCGCCGAAGCCGATGTCCGCCGCTCGTTCGCCGCCCGTCAGGCCCAGTGCCGCGACCGCTCGCACCACCGCTTCCCGGTTGCGGCGGTTGAGCATCGCTCCGACCACCCGGCCGCGCAGGCCGCTAGGGTGGCCGAGTTGCCGGGCCAGCCCGGCCTGAAACCTCTCGCGAAGACCCATGCGGGCAGTCTAGGAGGCGTGATGGCGAAAATCGCGGTGGTCACCGGGGCCGGTTCCGGCATCGGGCGGGCCGTGGCCAGGGCCCTGCTCGACGACGGCTACCACGTCGCCCTCGCCGGACGCCGCGAGAACGCCCTCGCCGAGACCGCCGGCGGCCACGAAAACGCCATCGCCGTGCCCACCGACGTCAGCGACGAAGAGTCCGTCGGGACGCTCTTCGCCACCGTCCGCGAGCGGTGGGGACGGCTCGACCTGCTGTTCAACAACGCCGGGATCTCGGCAGGCGGCACTGTCGCCGATCTGTCCGCCGAGGACTGGAAACGGACCGTCGACGTCAACCTGACCGGGATGTTCCTCTGCGCGCAGCAGGCCGTCCGGCTCATGCAGGACCAGGACCCGCGCGGCGGCCGGATCGTCAACAACGGCTCCATCTCCGCGCACGTGCCGCGGCCGGCGAGCGTCGCCTACACCGCGACCAAGCACGCCGTCACCGGCCTGACCCGGTCGATCTCCCTCGACGGGCGCGCCTGGAACGTCGCCTGCGGGCAGATCGACATCGGCAACGCCGCCACCGAGATGACGGAGCGGATGGCCGCCGGCATCCCGCAGGCCGACGGCCGGATCCTCGCCGAGCCGACGTTCGACGTGCGGCACGTCGCCGATGCCGTGCGCTACATGGCCGCGCTGCCGCTCGACGCCAACGTCCAGTTCCTGACGATCACCGCGACCACCATGCCGTTCATCGGCCGCGGCTAGGGGATCACCCGCGCCTTCCGGAACTCGTCGAAGAGCCGGTAGAACATCTGCTCCGTCTCGACGTAGCCGTGGAAACCCGCGCGGCGCGCCTTCGACGTGTCGGCGAACACGTCGTAGTCCCAGCCGAACACGAAGTCACCGAACGCCCACGAGGACGAGACGTCCGCATAGGACACCGACAGCCCGTGCCGGTCGGCCATCGACGTCCACAGCGGGCCCTTGTCGGCCATGACGTCCACAAGCGACATCCGTAGTGGCGACGCGGCCTCCAGCCCGAAGTACGCCGCCAGCTTCGGCCACAGCTCGCGCCACCGGAACAGGTCGCCGTTCGCGATGTTGAACGCTCCCCGCTGCCCGGTCGCCCACACGGTGGCCGAAGCCAGCAGGCCCGCGTCGGTCATCTCCAGCAGGCTGTCGTACGCACCGGGCTTGCCCGGGAACCGCAGCGGCAGGCCGAGCTCCTTCGAGATCGACGCGTAGACCGCGATCACGAGCGCCAGGTTCATCGGGTTGCCCAGCGCGGTGCCGCCGACCACCGACGGCCGGATCGCCGACCACGTCCACGAGCCCGCGCGGCGTTCCAGGAACCGCTGCTGGTCGACGTTGAACTCCGGCGGCATGTGCCCGGCGTCGGTCTCGCGGGCCGGCGTCTTGAACGGGCCGAGGTGCGCGCCGTAGACCTTGTACCCCTGCATGAGACTGACGTGCTCCAGCCCGGGGGCGGCCGCTTCGGCCGCGTCGACGAGGTTCGTCAGCATGGCCAGGTTCGGTGGGACCAGCTCGGCCCAGGTCGGCCGGTCCTGGTAGGCGGCGTAGAAGAGGTGCGTCGTGGTGGCCAGCTCGCTGAGTTTCGCCCGCGTGCCGGCGGGATCGAGCAGGTCGACGGCGATCGTGCCGGGCCCGCCGCGGCGGGAGAGGCCGACGACGTCCCAGCGGCCGTCCGCCCGCAGGTGCTCGACGAGGGTGCGGCCGATGATCCCGTTCGCCCCGGCGACCAGGGCTGTCTTGCGTTCCATGCCTTCGATGCTGGTCAGGCGCCGCCGATAAGTCCAAGGCTTAGTTCTCACGGTGGCGATAAACTATGCTCATGACAAGCCTGCGCCAGCTGGAGTACCTGGTCACGGTGGTCGACACCGGCTCGTTCACCCGGGCGGCCGAGCAGCTGCACGTGACGCAGCCCGCGTTGTCACACCAGATGCGCGCCCTCGAACAGAGCCTCGGCGGGCCGCTGCTGGAACGGCTGCCCCGCACGGTGCGGCTGACCCCGATGGGGCGCGCGATGCTGCCGCACGCGCGGGCGGCGCTGGCCGACGCGGAACGCGCGCGCTGCGCCGCCCGGCTGGCCTCCGGCACGACGGCGGGGGAGCTGCAGGTCGCGACGGTGTACTCGATGAGCCTCGGCGTGCTGCCGCCCGCGTTGCGCGTGTGGCGGCGCGACCGGCCCGAGGTCGACGTCCGGCTGATCGAGTTCCGGCACGCCGACGAGCTGCGCGACGCGATGGCGGCGGGCGAGGCCGACGTCGCGCTGGGCCCGCGGCCCGGCGACTGGGCGGGCCCGGTCCGGGAGCTGGGGGTCGAGGAGTTCGTGGTGGTGCTGCCGTCCGACGGCGCCTCGGAAGACGACGCTTCGGGCGAGGTGGATCTGGCCACGCTCGCGGGCTGCGCGTGGGTGCACTACGCACCGGGCAACGGCCTGGCGGAGCTGGTGGACGCGACGTGCGCGGCGGCGGGGTTCCGCCCGCGGGCGGCGGTCCGCACGGAGCAGACGGCGGCGGCCCCGATCCTGGCGGCGGCGGGCCTGGGCCCGGCACTGGTCCCGGCGAACGTCCTGCCACCCCGCTTCGACGGCCGCGTGCTGCGGCCGAAGGTGCCGGTACGCCGTCGGCTGGCGGCCTACACGCGCGCGGCGGCGGATCCGCTGACGAGCGCGTTCATCGAGACGCTGGTGAAGCACGCGACGGTCTAGCGGCGGCCTGCTCGGAAACGTCCGCGTGGCAGGCGAGCCGGGGACGGCTCACGACACGCCGACCCCGGCCAGTACCGGGCCGGTGAACGGTGTCGTCGTGACGCCGTGGACGCGCGATCCCCACACCGCGTGGCCGTGGCCCGACCACAGCGGGGCCGCCGGGAGGTCGCGCAGCAGCTGGTTCTCCGCCAGCCGGTACAGCTCTCCCGCCTCTTCGGGGGTTGCCGCCGCGTCCGCCAGTGTCAGGTTCTGCTGGAACACCTCGTCGGTGTAGCCCGACTCCGCCGCCAACCGGGACAGCAGCTCGTACGGGCTCGCCGTCGCCAGCCGGACGTCCACCGTGGACGGACCGTCCGGTGTGCCCGCCGGTTTCGCCTGTGCCGTCACCGAAACATCCAGTGCCTTGTGGAGCCCGACGACCAGCGCGCGCGTCCACGCCTCCGTACCCGGTCCGAAATAGACGGTCGCGCCACCCGGGAAGGCCGCCTGCTTCAGCAAAGCCTTGCCCGCTGCCGCGTCGAAGCTGCACGGCCGGCACGTGCCCGTCCGCTCGCCCGGCGCGTCCGGTGGCGGCAGGAGCGCCTTCGCCGGGTCGGCCTGGTTGTCCAGTGGCCCCGCCTCGAGGGCCGCGCGGTCGACGCCGAGGGCGAACCCGTGGCGGACCGTCGCGTCGGCGAACCGGGGATTCGTCACCGGGAACACCAGGTAGCCGGCCTCCGGCAGGGCCCAGGTCGCGTGGCGGTCGCCGAAGTCGCCGTGCATGGCCTCGTGCTTGGCGCCCGGGACCTCGGTGACGAGGTCGAGCGTGCCCGCCTTCACCGCGTCGTACTGGGCCGCCGGGTCGCCCACCCGCAGCTCGATCTCGGCGGCGCCGCCCGTGCCGACCCGCTTGAGCGTGCCACCCGAGCCCGGCCGCCACGGCCCGTCGAGCCGGTACGGGCCGTTGCCGACCGGCGCCTTCGCGAAACCGGCCCAGTCCCGGGACGTGAGCACCGACGCGGGCAGCGGGACCAGGCCCGGTGCCGAGAGCAGTGCCGGCACCTGGCCGGACGGCCGGTCGAGGGTCACGGCGATCGTGTCCGGGGCCGCCGCGGTGATCTCGCGGGCGCGCAACAGCTTCGTCAGCACCGGCGCGGAAACCCACTGCGACGCGGCGATCGCCCGCCACGTGTCCACATAGGACTGGGCGGTGACCGGGGTGCCGTCGTGGAACTTCGCGGGCCGCAGCTTGACCGTCCAGTGGACCCGATCGGTGCTCGAGATCGACTCGGCCGCGCGCGGGGTGAGCTTCCCGGACGCCGCGTCGTAGTCGGCGAGCGGCGTCCACAGCGCGCCGGTCACGAGCCGGCCCGCCTGGTCGGCGACGTCGGCGGGCAGCAGGGTCGCGGGCTCCCGGATGCCGGCGGTCAGGACACCGGGGCGGGCCGGGTCCGGGCCGGAGCACCCGGTGACGGCGAGGGCCAGGACGGCGAGCAGGGCGAGCAGGCGCATGCGCCAGTCCTACCAGTCAGCCGCCGACCAAAGACGGTTGTGTCCGGTTGATCTCCGACGTACCGTTCGGTGGGTCACGCTCGTAGCGTTCTGGGAGGTTTCGCGTGCGCACCTGGTTACGGTCGTGCTTCGCCGCCGTCACCGTCAGCGCCACGCTGGTCGCGACCGGGCTGCCGGCCGCCGCCTGCGGCGAGGACGACAAGCCCGCGGTCCCGGCCGCCCGCACGCTGGGCGATCCGGGAGCGATCAAGAACGTCAAGGCGGTCGGCAACGTGCCCGACGCCGCCGGCGCCATCTCGATCAACTTCCTCGACTACGGCCGCCGCGACGTCATGGTCGTCTCCGGCGAGTTCGGGCTGAAGGTCTACGACCTGACGAAGGACCCGGCCGCGCCGAAGCTGGTCGGGCAGGTCAGCCTGCCGGGCCTGTGGGAGACCGAGGACACCGAGGTCGACCAGGCCCGCAAGCTGGTGTTCCTCTCCCGCGACCCGCGCGCGTTCGGCGGCACCACGCACACCGGCGAGTCCGGCATCTACGTCGTCGACGTCTCGAAGCCCGAAGCGCCGCAGATCCTCAGCTACACGAAGGTGCCGGCCGGGCACACCACCAGCTGCGTCGACGGCTGCCGCTACCTGTGGACCGGCGGCCCGGCGAAGGCCGACGACCAGCCGGCCGACTGGGGCGGCCGGCCGGTCTGGGTCACCGACGTCCGCGACCCGCGGCACCCGAAGGTGAACCCGCAGCCGATCGAGCTGGCCCGCAACGACGGCAAGACCGACTACGTGCACGACGTGCAGGTGGACGACGACGGCGTGGCCTGGGTGTCGGGCCGCGGCGGGGTGCGCGGCTACTGGACGTCCGGGGTGCACCGCGACCCGCTGACGGGCAAGCTCCGCCGCGCGACCGCGCACGAGCCGGTGCCGTACGCCGGCGGCGGCATCGCCGAGACGGCCGCGCCGTCGCGGTTCATGCACAACAGCTTCCACCCGGCCGGGCACCGCATCGGTGACGGCGCCTGGCGCGGCCAGGACCTGATCTACGCGACGGAGGAGAACTTCGTCGACGGCTGCGCGGGCGACGGCGTCCTGACCATCTCGTCGCTGGCGGGCTCCTACCACGGCGAAGGCTGGCGTTCGACGCCGGACAAGCCGTTCCGCCTGCAGAGCGTCGGCACGTGGAGCGTCAACGGCCAGGAGGGCAGCGACCCGGCGTCGGACGACTGCTCCGCGCACTACTTCGACGTCCGCGGCAAGATCCTGGTCCAGTCGTTCTACGCGCAGGGCACGCGGTTCCTCGACGTCAGCGACCCGACGAACCCGCGGCAGATCGCCTACTACCGGCCGGGCGACGCGAGCGCGTGGGCGCCGTACTGGCACGGGAAGTACGTCTACGTGGCCGACAACACCCGCGGCGTGGACATCCTCCAGCTGACGAAGTAGCGAGCCCGTGGATGCCACGTCGAGGGACACCCGGTCCCGCGACGTGGCATCCACGGCTTTCAGGACCGCAGCCAGACCGCCGTGTCGGTCGGCAGCGCGCGCCCGACCGGCCCGCTGGCCAGCAGGATTTCGCCGTCCGGCAGCGGCACCGGCGCGTCCGAGAAGTTCAGCGCGAACGTGAAGTCCGGCCCGGTGCGGAACGCCAGCACCTCTTCACCCAGGGACAGCCACTCGAGCGGGCCGGCCGGCAGTTCCCGCCGGATCCGCAGGCCGTCGCGGTACAGCGACAGCATCGACTCCGGGTCCGCCGCCTCCGCTTCCGCGGTGTACGCCTTCCACTCGGCCGGCTGCGGCAGCCAGGTGCCCCCGCTGCCGAAGCCGAACGGCGGTTCTTCGCCCGACCACGGGATCGGGACGCGGCAGCCGTCGCGGCCGGGGTCGGCGCCGTTCGTGCGCGCCCACACCGGGTCCTGGCGCAGCTCGTCCGGGATGTCCAGGACCTCCCACAGTCCCAGCTCCTCGCCCTGGTAGACGTACAGCCCGCCGGGCAGGGCCAGCGTCAGCAGCGCCGCCGCCCGCGCCCGGCGCGTGCCCAGCTCCCGGTCGACCGGCAGCTCGTGCAGCCGGTTCGCGAAGCTGAACCCCGTGTCGCCCTGCCGCCCGTAGCGCGTGACGTGCCGCGTGACGTCGTGGTTCGACAGCACCCACGCCGCCGGGGCGCCGACCTCGTCGTGCGCGCGCAGCGTGCGCGTGACGACGTCCCGGAAGCGCGCGCAGTCCCACGGGCAGACCAGGAAGTCGAAGTTGAACGCCGAGTGCAGCTCGTCGCGGCGCAGGTAGCGCGCCGCGCGGGACATGTCCGGCAGCCACATTTCGCCGACCAGCACGCGCTCGCCCGGGTAGCTGTCGGCGATCTTGCGCCACGACCGGTAGATCTCGTGCAGGCCCTCCTGGTCGGAGAACGGCGTCTCGTCGCCGTCGTCGACGTCGGGCAGCCGCGGGTCCTTGACCAGCCCGTCGGCGACGTCGATGCGGAAGCCGTCGACGCCGCGGTCGAACCAGAACCGCAGCACGTCCTCGAACTCCGCCCGGATCTCCGGGTTGTCCCAGTTGAAGTCGGGCTGGCGCGAGCTGTAGAGGTGCAGGTACCACTCGCCGTCCGGCACGCGCGTCCACGCGGACCCGCCGAAGCGCGACTTCCAGTTGTTCGGCGGCTCGGACCCGTCCGAGCCGCGGCCGGGCCGGAACCAGAACCGCTGCCGCTCCGGCGATCCCGGGCCCGCGTCGAGGGCGGCCCGGAACCAGTGGTGCTCGTCGGAGCAGTGGTTGGGCACGATGTCGATGATCACGCGGATGCCGCGGGCGTGTGCTTCGGCGATGAGCTCCTCGGCCTCGGCGAGCGTGCCGAACAGCGGCTCGATGTCGCGGAAGTCGGCGACGTCGTAGCCGCCGTCGTCCATCGGGGACGGGTACCACGGGGTGAACCAGATCGCGTCGATCCCCAGGTCGGCCAGGTGGTCCAGCCGCGCGCGGACGCCGGCGAGGTCGCCGACGCCGTCGCCGTTGCCGTCCGCGAAGCTGCGGATGTACACCTGGTAGATCGCCGCGCTCCGCCACCAGCCGGTCTTGTCGGTCACGAAAGTGCCCCTCCTAGTCGTTGGTCGAAGCTCAGCCCTTGATGGAGCCGGCGGTCAGCCCGGCGAGGATCTGCCGCTGGAACACGAGGAACAGCGCCACCATCGGCAGGCTGGCCAGCACCATCCCGGCGACGAGCACGTTGAGCGGCATGTCGATCGCCACCCGCTGCAGCATCACCGAGAGCGTCTGCTTTCCGGTGTCCGGGAACACCAGCAGCGGCCAGATGAAGTCCTTCCACGCGGTGACCACCGCGAGGATCGACACCACGGCCAGGATCGGCCGCGAAATCGGCAGGATGATCCGCCAGAGCGTGCGCACCGGCCCGGCGCCGTCGAGGCGCGCGGCCTCGATCAGCTCGTCCGGGATCTGGTCGAAGAACCGCTTCAGCAGATAGATGTTGAACGCGTTCGCCGCCGCGGGCAGCCAGACCGCCGTCGGCGAGTTGATCAGGTTGAGGTGCAGCAACGGCAGGTCGGTCACCGTCACGTAGGTCGGGACGAGCAGCGCCGTGGCCGGCAGCATGAGCGTGGCCAGCATCAGGCCGAGCACGACGTTGCCGAACTTCGGCCTCAGCTTCGACAGCGCGAACGCGGCCGGGACGTCGACGGCCAGCTGCGCCAGCCACGCCCCGCCCGCCACGATGATCGTGTTGAGGAAGTACTTGCCCAGGCTGAGCTGGTCCCAGGCGTCGGCGAAGGTCTCCGGGTGCCACTCGTGCGGGACGAGCGTCGCCGGGGTCTGGGCCAGTTCCTGCGGGGATTTCATCGCGCCCGTCACCGCCCAGTACAGCGGGAACAGGAAGGCGAGCACGAAGATCGCCAACGTGCACGCGAAGACGACGCCGTAGACCAGCTTGCCGCGTGGGCTGCGCAGTGCGCCCGGCGATACGAGTGTTCTCATGACTGGTCCGCCTTCCGCGTCAGCCGGACGTACCACGCCGAGAACACGCCGAGCGCCACGAACAGCAGCAGGCTCATCGCGCTGGCCGAGCCGAAGTCGTTGTAGACGAAGGCGTAGCGGTAAAGCAGCAGCAACACGGTGACCGTCGAGTCGTCCGGCCCGCCGCCGGTCATCACGTACGGCTCGGTGAACACCTGCATGGTCGCGACGATCTGCAGCAGCAGGAGCACGAGCAGGACGAACCGGGTCTGCGGGAACGTCACGTGCCGCAGCCGCTTCCACAGCCCGGCGCCGTCCAGCTCCGCGGCTTCGTACAGCTCGCCGGGGATCGTGCCGAGCGCGGCCAGGTAGATGAGCGTGGTGCTGCCCATGTTGGCCCACGTCGAGACGAAGACCAGCGACAGCATGGCCGTGCCGGACGAATCCAGCCACTGGCCGCCGGGCAGGCCGACCGCGCCGAGCGCGGAGTTGAACAGGCCCGGACCCGGGTCGTAGAACCACTTCCACATCAGCGCCGTCACGACCGGGGGCAGCATCACCGGCAGGTAGACGGCGAGCCGGAAGAACGCTTTCGCGTGTCTCAGTTCGTTCAGCAGCACGGCGGTGAAGAACGGCACGGCGAAGCCGAAGACCAGCGCGAGCCCGGTGAACAGCAGCGTGTTCCGCCACGCGACGCCGAACAGCGGGTCTTCGAACAGCTTCGTGAAGTTGCCGAACCCGACCCACGTCGGCGCGTTGACGAAGTCGACCTGCTGGAAGCTCAGCAGCACGCCGCGCACGATCGGGTACCAGGAGAACAGCGCGAACACCACGAGCGCGGCGCAGAGCAGGCCGTACGCGGAGACGTTCTCCTTGAGCTTGCGGCGGATCTTCGTGCGGTTGACCCGCGTGGCGGCCGGGCGCCCGGCCCGCGACGGCTTCGCCGCGGGCCAGGCGAGCAGGCTACTTGACCTGGGCGAGGACACTGTTGACCTTCGACGCGGCCGACGAAAGCTGCTGGTCGATGTTCGCGTTCTGGTCCGTGAGGACGGCCTGCATCACGCTGTCGAGCGCGGCGTAGATCTGCTGCGCGTTCGGCGGCTCGATGCTGCCCTTGATCTTGCTCGTCGTGTCCACATAGGACTGAAAGTTCTTCGCGGGAACGTTGGCGTACTTGGCCTTCAGTGCCAGCTGCTGGTCGCGCACCGCGCCCTGCCAGACGTCCGGGGTGGGCTCGGCGGGCAGCCCGACCGGCTGCTTGCCCTCGACGTACTGCTGGATGTGCTTCTCGAAGCGGTCCGGGTTGAGGTACTTCCACTGGATCCATTCGAGACCGGCCTTGACCTTCTCCGGCGACGCCTTCGGGTTGATCATGTAGCCTTCGCCGCCGAGCAGGGTGCCCTGGCCACCGGGCATGCCCGCGATGCCGTAGTCCTCGTACTTGCCGTTGAACTGCTTGACCAGCACCGGGACGTTGTCCGGGGCGGCCATGTACATGCCGAGCTGGCCGGCGCCCATCATGCGCTGGACGTCCTGGGCTTCGAGGAGCTGCTTGGCGCCCATGGAGTTGTCGGTCCAGCGCATGTCGTGCAGGTACTGCAGGGCTTTGCGGCCCTTGTCGTTGTCGAAGTCGGCGACCCACTTGTCGCCGTCCTTGCGGGCGATGTCGCCGCCCATCGAGTAGAGCCAGCCGGTCAGGTGCCAGCCGCCCTGGTTGTTCTTGCTGTAGTCGGCGTACCCGACGATCCCGTTGCCCAGCGCGGCGATCTTCTTCGCGGCTTCGCGGACCTCGTCCCAGGTCTGCGGCGGCTTGTCCGGGTCGAGCCCGGCCTTCTGGAACAGCGGGCGGCTGTAGAGCAGGCCCATGGTGTAGTTCATGGTCGGCAGGCCGTAGAGCTTGCCGCCCGGGCCCCGGAAGTTGTCGAGCAGTTCCGGCTTGATGTCGTTGACGTGCGGGACGTTCTGCACGGCTTCCGTGATGTCGGCGGCCTGGTGCCGCGCGATGATCTGCGCCGGGTCGGTGAAGTAGACGTAGTAGACGTCCTCGAGCTGCCCGCCGGCGAGCTTAGCGGAGAACGTCTTCGGATCCATGAACCCTTCGTGCGGCTCGATGTGGATGTTCGGGTGGGTGGCCTCGAACTCCTTGACGTCGGCGTCGAAGACGCCCCGCTCGAACGGCTGGCTGGTCGGCGGCTGGCCGGTGACCGTGATCGTCACCTTCCCGCCGGGCTGGGTGGCGTTGTCCCCGTCGCCGCAGGCGGCGACGGTGAGGGCGAGCCCACCGGCGGCGAGCAGGCACAACGTGCGGCGGGACACGGATCGGGACCAGGGACTGCTCATCTCAAGCCTCTTCTCGGGGTCGCGACGGCTGTCACGTGATTGCGGTCACTCTAAAGTGGCAGACCGGATCAGCGCAATAAGACGACGAGAAGTTGAAAGTTACGAACAGGCCGCGACAGCCCCAAGCGCCCCAATGTGGCCTTCGGTGCGTGAGACGCAACCAAGGCGGCCTTCGGTGCGTGAGACGCAACCAAGGCGGCCTTCGGTGCGTGGGACGCACCGAAGGCCGCCTTGGGGCGCTTGGCGAAGTGAGAGGTCAGGCAGTCCGGCGGGCCGTGGACCCCCGCACCACCAGTTCCGGCGCGAAAAGCAGCTCCTCGGCCGCCACTTCACCGCCGTTGATGCGCTTCACCAGCAGCTCCACGACCGCGCGGCCCATGGCCTCGATCGGCTGCCGGGTAGTTGTCAGCGGCGGGTCCGTGCAGTTCATCAACGCCGAGTCGTCGTAGCCGACCACCGAGATGTCCTCCGGCACGGACAGCCCCTGCCGCCGGGCCGCGCGGATCGCGCCCAGTGCCAGCAGGTCGCTCGCGCACAGCACCGCCGTCGCCCCTCGGGGGTACAAACGTGCCGCCGCCGCGTGGCCGCCCTCGATCGAGAACATCCCGTGTTCGACCAGCTCGTCCAGCACCGGCAGCCCGAGCTTCGCGGCATACGAGCGGAAAGCCGCCAGCTTCCGCTGCGACGGCACGTGGTCCGACGGCCCGAGCACCAGCCCGATCTTCTCGTGCCCCAAGGAGCTCAGGTGCCCGACGACCTGCTCGACCGCCACGGCGTCGTCGCACGAGACCTGCGGGAGGCCCAGGTGCTCGACCGCCGCGTTGATGAGGACCGTCGGCAGCCGCCGCTCGACGAGGTGGTGGTAGTGCGAGTGCACCGCGTCCGCCTGCGCGTACAGCCCGCCGGCGAACACCACGCCCGACACCTGCTGCTGCAGGAGCAGCTCGACGTACTCCGCCTCCGACACCCCGCCCGCGGTCCGCGTGCAGAGCACCGGCGTGAACCCCTGCTGCGCCAGCCCGTTGCCCATGATCTCGGCCAGCGCCGGGAAGATCGGGTTCTGCAGCTCCGGCAGCACCAGCCCGACCAGGCGGGCCCGCTCGCCCCGCAGCTGGGTCGGGCGTTCGTACCCCATCACGTCCAGCGCGGTGAGCACGGCGGCCCGAGTGCTGGCGGAGACCCCGGACCGGCCGTTGAGCACCCGGCTGACCGTGGCTTCGGAGACCCCGACCTGGCGGGCGACTTCGGCAAGGCGACGCGTCATGGGTGAAACTTTACAGCAACCGGACGCAAAAGTAAGACAAGCCCGTACCGGTGCGCGCACCGGTACGGGCCTGCGGACGCCGGACGCTACGCGGCCGCCACCTCCAGCTCGGACACCTGGCCGGCGGGCCAGCCGGTGTTGCCGGTGAACGTCAGCCGCACGAAGCGCTCAGACGTCGCCGCGAAAGACACCGACGCCGTGTTGCCGGAAGCCGGGTCGAACGCGTAGCCGCGCGAGCCCACCAACGTCGTGTACGCACCGCCGTCGGTGCTGCCCGAGATCGTCACCGTCTGGGTGCGCGGGCCCCACGCCGGCGACGGCGGCAGGCGCAGCGTGACCTTGTTGATCGACGACGCCGTGCCGAGGTCGACCGTCAGCGTCTGCGGGAACGCGTTGTTCGTGCTCTCCCAGTACGAGTTCGCGTCCCCGTCCACGGCGTTCGACGGCGGGAAGCCGCCCTGGGAGCCCGATGCCGTGATCGCCTTCCCGCGGGCGAGGTTGGTCCCGGGCTGCGGCGGCTGCGGCGGGCCGGAGTTCGGCGCGGGCCACGTCGAGCAGTCGCTCCAGGTCCCGGTCCAGCCGCTGTTGCCGGACCCGCTGAAGGTCATCTTCGGGATCGACGGCGGGTAGGGGCAGTTGTACGTCCCGGTCACGCCCACGCCGGACGCGGTCAGGTTGCTGATCGACACCGCCCCCTGCGTCTGCGCCTGCGCCACGAACGTGCCGGTGCCCTGCACCGAGACGCCGTCGATCGTGATGCCCTGGATCGGCTTGCCCGCGCCGTTGCCGTCGATGAACTGGATCGCCTCGTACGGGCTCTGGATCGCGGTGAACCCGGTGACCCGGACGGTGACGCCGGTGATCGCCTGGTCGCGCGCGTCGAACCACAACGCGCCGACGCCGAACTGCCAGTTCGGGTCGAGCGCGCCGGCCCGCAGCGCGGTGTTGTTCGCCAGCGTCACCGTGCCGGACAGCGGCACCGAGTTGAACCGGTTCGCCACCAGGTAGCCGCCGCCGAGAGCGTTGGTGTCCTGGACGAGGTTGCCGCTCACCGTGTTGTCCGAGCCGCCGTACAGGGCGATGCCGTTGGCGAGGTTCGGCTGCACGACGGTGTTGTTCGCGATGGTGTTGCCCGAGTCGGCCTGGCCGTTGGACCACAGCGCGAGCCCGTCGTCGCCGTTGTTGCGCAGGTAGTTGTCGCGCAACGTCGAATTCGTCACCGCGCCGTCGAAGTTCACGCCGTCGGCCTGCGTGTCGAGGATGCGGTTGTGCTCGATGGTGAGGTTCGACGACGCACCGTTCATCAGCCACAGCCCGCACTTCGTGTCCTGGATCCACAGGCCGGACACGACCGAACCGGTGCCGAGGACGCCGTGGAACGCGTTGTCCGGGCTGCCGTCGTTGCGCTCGGTGACGTCACCGAAGACGGCGAAGTCGTAGAGCTTGATGTTCCCGGACGCGCTGCCGTTGTTGAAGATGTTGTTGCCGTGCAGCACGGTGTACCACGATCCGGCGCCGCGGACGGTCGTCTGGTCGATCTGCAGCGCCGAGCCGATGTCGAACCGGCCTTCCGGCACCCAGACCTCGCGCCCCTGCGAGCGGGCGGCCGCGAGCGCGTTCCGGAACGCCTGCGAATCGTCGGAACCGTCGTTCGCGGTGGCGCCGTAGTCGGTCACCGACAGCGCGGTGGCGGGCTTGGTGCCCGCGGCGCCGACCTGCTCGAAGTCCGCCAGGTCGATGGTCGCCTGGCCGACGTCACCGGCGTCGGCCTGCACGCGTACCTTCGCCCCGGCTGCGGCGTTCTGGCCGAACAGCAGCCGGGCGTCGTCGAAGAAGTGGTGCGTCTTCGCGCCCGGGATCCATCCGGTGTCCACATAGGAATAGCGGGACGTCACCGCGAGACCGCTGCCGAGCTTGGTTCCGTTGACGTACACCGAAAGCCGCCCGGAGGTGCCGTCGGGGAGGTTGTAGTGGACGTTGATCGAGTTGGCCGCGGCCGGCAGCGTGAACTCGACGTACTGGCCGGTGGTGATCCGCACCGCCTGCCGTCCGGAGGCTTCCGAGGCGACGGTGGCCTGGGTGTAGTCGGGTCCGACGGGTGAGCCGTTCGTGGCCGAGCACTCGGCTTCGACGGTCCGGAACGGCACGCTGGCACCGCCGGACGCCGTCGAGGGGCAGGTCGCCGCGGCGGCGGGGGTGGCCGCGCCGGCCAGCACGGTCAGGCCGGCCGCGGCGAGCGCCGCGGCCAGCAAGGCCGCGGAGCACCGGGGAGTGGGGGACATCGTCGTCACCTTTCTCGCGGGGATCGGGAGGGACAGGCCGTCGACGTGACCGGGATCATACGAATCATGAACAAGAAATCGCAATAGTTCGACTAACTTACGCAAATTTGCGACAGAAACTGACGAACCGGTGCTTCTTGCTACGTTGTCGCCATGAGCCAGCGACGGGCCGACGGCAGCGCGGGGGACGCCGACTACGGCGCGATCGGCGGGGTCTACACCGACTACCGCAAGCCGGATCCCCGCATCGGCCGCTACATCCTCGACGCGCTGGGCGACGCCCGGACCGTGCTCAACGTCGGCGCGGGCGCCGGCGCGTACGAGCCCGAAGACCGGGAGGTGACGGCGGTCGAGCCGTCGGCCTCGATGCGCGCGCAGCGCCCGGCCGGCCTGCCGCCCGCGATCGACGCGGTGGCCGAAAAGCTGCCGTTCCCGGACCGGGCGTTCGAGGGCGCGATGAGCACGTTCAGCGTCCACCAGTGGAACGACCTGTGGGCCGGGCTGCGGGAGATGCGCCGGGTCACCCGCGGCCCGATCGCCATCCTGACCTGCGACCCGGCGCTGCTGCGGCGCTTCTGGCTGCTCGACTACGCGCCCGAGGTGATCGAGACGGAGGCGCGGCGCTACCCGCCGGTCGACGACATCGCCGACGCGCTCGGCGGCGACACGTCGATCATCGGCGTGCCCATCCCGATCGACTGCACGGACGGCTTCAACGAGGCGTACTACGCCCGCCCGGAGCGCCTGCTCGACCCGGGCGCGCGGCTGTCGTGCTCGGCGTGGAGCTTCGTCGACGACCGCGTGCACCACCGGTTCGCCGCCGAGCTGCGCCACGACCTCGACGACGGCACGTGGGACCGCCGCTACGGACGCCTGCGCGAGCAGCCGGCGTTCGACGGGTCCCTGGTCCTGGTGGTCTCGGTCCCGGCGTCGTGACGCCGGGCGCGTCGCCCGCCCTCACCCCGTCGGCAGCCCGGCGTTCCGCTGCTCCAGCGCCTGGCGAAGCGCGGCGAACACCGGCACGAGCGCACCGGCCTGCTCCTCGGTGATCGCCGGCGCGAGCAGCGTCTCCAGCTGTTCGCGGAACGTCCGCTCCGCCGCGGTGACCAGGTTCCGGCCCGCGGACGTCAGTTCGATCAGCGACGAGCGCCGGTCCGCCGGGTGGGGCACCCGCCGCACCCAGCCGCGGGCTTCCAGGCGGTCGATGCCCTTGCTCGTCGCGCCGATGCCGATCGCGAAGGTGGTCGCGATGTCGGCGACCCGGCACCGCGGGTGCCGCTCGACGTAGCTCAGGAACTCGAACTGCGAGGCGACGATGCCGTGCTCGGCCTTGAGCCGTTCCCCGAGCGCGTTGTAGAGCCGGGTCTCGCACCGCACCAGGTGGTCGAAGAGCTGCTCGGTTGCCGAAGTACATGCCACGGCATATAGACTAGCAGTGCATGCCTAGGCATGGACTTTTCGCGAACGAACCGAGGGGACACCCGATGAGCAGGGAACAACGCCGCGCCGTGGACGAGATGCTGCGGCGGGCACCGCAGGGCTTCGAGCCGCTGCCGGTCGAGCGGATGCGCGCGGGCTTCGCCGCGATGATGAGCGCCTTCCCCGTCCCGGACGCGGTCGTGCAGACCCCGGCCGAGCTCGGCGGCCGCCCGGCGATCCTCGTCGGACCCGCACCGGACGCGCCCGCGCGGCCGGGCACGATCCTGTACTTCCACGGCGGCTCCTTCGCCCTCGGCTCGCCGCGGACCGCGATGGCGCTCACCGCGAACCTCGTGGTGCGCACCGGCGTCCGGGCCGTGTCCCTGGACTACCGGCTCGCGCCGGAACACCCCTTCCCGGCCGCGATCGAGGACGGCGTGGCCGCCTACCGGAACCTGCTGGACGACGGCGAAGACCCGGCCGGGATCGTCTTCGCCGGTGACTCCGCCGGCGGCGGCCTGAGCGTGACGACCTGCCTGGCCGCCCGCGACGCGGGACTGCCGGTGCCCGCGGGGATCGTGGCGTTCTCACCGGGCCTGGACCACACCCGCTCGGGAGCCACGATGGTGACGAAGGAAGGCATCGACCCGTTCTTCACCCGCGAGAGCATGGGCCACACCGGCGCCATGTACCTGGCCGGGCAGGACCCCGCTCAGCCGCTGCTCGCCCCCGCGGTGCACGCGGACCTGACCGGATTCCCGCCCATCCTGCTCCAGGTGGGCACGAACGAGGTCCTCCTCGACGACGCCGTCCGGCTCGCGCGACGCGCCCGCGACGCGGAGGTCGACGTGATCCTGGACGTCACCGCCGGCGTGCCGCACGTCTTCCAGGCCTTCACCGGCACTCTCGACGAAGCCGGTCAGGCCCTCGACCGGGCCGCGCTGTTCGTCACCCAGCGCCTGGCCGTCACCGAGCCAGCAGCTCCTGCAGTTCGGTGACGGCCTTCGCCAGCTCGCCGGCGAAGCGGTACATCTCCGCGGCGACGTGCTTGGGCGTGCTGAGGTAGATGTTCCAGCGGTCCGGCAGCAGCACGTACGCGACGCCGATGCACTGCGGGCTCGTGGAGCCGAAGCCGAAGTACCGGATGTTGACCGACGGCGCCGAGCTGGTGCTCAGGTAGTCGTCCCGCATCTTCAGCCAGCCGGGTGACGTGTACAGCGACGGCGTTCCGGTGTCGCCCCGCCGTTTCCCGATCAGCTGCAGCTCCCACAGGTGCTGCTCCGGCGCGTCACCGGCCTGGCACTCCTTCGCGCGGGCGACGTGCTTCGCGGCGGCCGCGCGGAACGCTTCGCGCTTTTCCTCGCGCGAAGCAGCCGGGTCGGTCATCACGTCGGCGAAGCGCACTACCTCGGGCGTGACGACGCGCATGGCCTCCGTGCGGCCGTTCTGGAACTGCCGAGTGGCGATCGATTCGTACGTCGCGCCGGTCAGGCCCTTCGCCCGGCGGTGCGCGAGCTGGTACGCCATCTGCGCGAAGGCGTCCGGGGACATGCCCAGCTCCTTCGCCCGGTCGGCGCCGAAGTCGAACGACACGGTCTGCGTCGCGGTCGCGTCCGCGTACGCCTTGAAGGCGGCTCCGGCTGCTTGGGCGTCTTCGCGGAGCGTGTCGGTCAGCGTGAACTCGACGCGCTCGAAACCCGGCACCCCCGAAGCCGTCTCGCGCTCTTCGCGCGAGCCGCTGAGCAGCGCGTCCGTGAAGCCGAGGATCGTGGTCCCGTCGAGCTCGCAGTGCTCGACGTTGATCCCCGCGGTGCCGTCCTCGAACACGACCAGCGACACGGCCTTGTCGTACCAGCGGTTGTCGCCGTACAGCAGCTGGTCACCGGCCTCCAGGGCGCTCGACGGCGTGAAGTCGTCCAGGCACAGGCAGAACAGCGCCGTTTCGATGGTCTCGAGCGCGGCGGCGTTGCCCGCTTCGAGCAGCGCCGCCCGCGAAGCCGCCCATTCCGCGCGGGCCTTCGTCGTGAAGTGCCCGGCGGAGACGTCGGTGACGCGGTCGTCCTTGAGGATCGCGCGCAGTCCTTCGGCCAGCTGCGCCGGCGAGTACGGGCGGCCATCGGCGGCGATGACGTCCATCCGGAACGGCGTGCCCCGGCGGAACACGACGATGTGCCGTTCCCGCGACGGGCCTTCCCAGCCTTCGCGGTACGGCGTGCGCGCGGTGTCCAGCACCTCGCCCGGGATCCGCGTGGCCGAGAACAGGAACTTGTGCTGCACCATCGACTGCGGCGCGCCGCGCAGGAACACCGGCGGCACCCGCTCGTCGTCGAGCCGCAGCTTGTAGTCCACGGCGGACGCGGTCAAATCGGCCGCACGCTCCACCTGGCCGAGCGGGGAGTCCTGGAACAGGAAGAAGAAGTTGGCGTTGAGCGCGATCCGGTCGCGGCGGCCGAGGTAGCGGTACGGCCAGAAGGTGTCGAGCCAGCTGCGCACGCCCGGCGAGCGGTCGTACTCCTCGAGCACGGCCTGCAGTTCCGGCCCGGGACCCGCCACGAACTCCGCCACCGCGGCTTCGGTCTCCGCCAGCTCGTCCGGCGTCAGCAGCGGAGCGCACCACTCGAGGAAGCGGCGGCCGCTGTCCTCGAGCGTGGGGACGGGGACGCGGGGGAGGCGGTCCTCGTTGCCGAAGGTGCGGGTGGACCATTCCGGACTGCTCACGATCATCCTTCTGCGTCGGGGAGTTCGAGTTCGGGCAAGCCTGCAGGACGGGAAACATACAGCCGGGCGTAGAGCCATCCGCCGGACTCCAGCCCGGTGGGGTCGACACCGGCGGCTTCCAGCGTGTCCAGGATCTGCGCCTGCTCTTCGCCGGAAGCGAACTGCCGCTGCGGGAACACACCCGGCACGCTCACTGTGTCGTAGCCCAGCTCGGCCAGGCTCTCGGCGATGGGCTCGTAGGAGAACATCCGCAGCACGAAGTGGGCCATCCACGGCCGTGCGCCGCGCGCGACCGTGGCGAGGGTCTTCTCGGTGACGTACCCGACGCAGCCGGTCGAGATCACGAGGTCGACGTCGTCGAGGAGCTTGCGCTGGGTGCTGTCCGGGTCGTCGCGTTCGAGGTCGGCGTGGATGGCCTCGTCGAGGAACCCGGCCGACAGCGCGTACTCCAGCGCCGGCGCGGACGCGTCGAGACCGTAGAACCGCGCGCCGCCGGTACCGGTGACGCGCGCCCGGTCGGCCTCGACCAGCTGCGTGTGGTTCAGCGCGCGCACGTCGGCTGCCGTGTAGTGCGCGTAGAGGTCGTCCATCGTCGCGTCGCACCGCTGCAAAGCCGCGTTGACGCCGTAGGAGCAGCCGACGTCGAGCACGGTCGGGCGCTCGGCCGGGTGCTCGCGGATCAGCTTCGTGAAGTACGGCTTCGCCAGCTGGGGAATGCCGTAGTCCACCCGGCGCAGCGTGCCGAAGAACGGGCGCGGGTCCGGTGCGGTGTAGATGTGGTCGAACGAGATCTTGCCGGTCGAGTCGAAAGGCACGGGCCAGCTCCTGATTCAGTCGAGCAGCTCGTCGCCGCGCACGGTGCGCTCCGCGAGGTGGACGGGCAGGACGCGGCCGAACAGCTGCCGCGTCCGCTCCGCGCTGCCGACGACCCCGGGACGCTCGCTGTAGGCGAAGATCGCCGAGTGCCGGGCGATCGTTCCGGCCACGGTATTGACCCGATGCAGGGCGAAGCGGCCTTTGAACAGCTGAAGGTCACCGGGCCGCAGGGTCAGCTGCCGGACCGGCCGCGTGTCGCCGGCGAGCACGGCCCGGACGGCCGGGAAGTTCTCGTCCGCGGCGGACCGGATGCCGGGGCAGTACTCGAAGGTCCCGCCGGCTTCCGCGGCCTGGGTCAGCATGCTGACGGTGTACTCGTTGGTGTCGAAGTGCCACGGGTGCGAGCGGCCGGGCGCGATGACGTTGAGGGTCAGCCCGGACAGCGGGTCGGCGAGCTCGTGCAGCCGCGGCAGGCCGAAGCAGTCGGCGACGAACCGCTGGAACAGCGGGCTCGTGTAGAGCCGGCTGATGATGGCCGAAGCCGGGACGCGGTCGCGGGCGACGAAGGCGTTGCCGCGTTCCATGACCGTCCGGCCCGGGTGGTCTTCGGGCAGCGGGGTGTCCAGGGCGATGTTGTAGGCGTTGACCCGTTCGATCTCGGCGTGGGCGAACGGCTCGAGGGCGGCGCACTCGGCCCGCAGGACTTCACGCAGCTCGGGACGGACGAAGTCGGCGAGCACACTGCAGCCGGCGTCGGCGAGGTCCGCGCGGGTGCGCTCGACGGCCGCCCGCCACGCGGCGCTGTCCGGATCGGTGAGCGGGTAGCGGTCGGTGTCGACCATTTCCAGTGGCGCTACGGAGGTGCTCATCGAAGTCCCTTCCGGCGGTGAAGGAACAGAGGTAGCACAGATCTCGCCGGGTCAACCGTCGGTTTGTGAGCGGTGACACACGGTGGTCGCGGAGGATCGCCTCCGCGACCACCGGTCCGTCACGGCGTGAGCAGCGGCAGGAGCGGTTTGCGCACCTGCGTCGCGACGCCGTCCGAAGCGGCCGCCGCGGCGAGCCGTTCCGCCGACGGCCGTCCGTAGTCCGTCGTGCGCTGGACCAGCGGGCGGCCCAGCGGCTCGACCATCGCGCGCATGTCGCTGATCGTCTTGTACGACCCGTTCGACGCGCCCGCCATCCGGCTGATCGTCTCCTCCATCAGCGTCCCGCCGATGTCGTTGACCCCGCCCTGCAGCACCGCGCGGCTGCCTTCTTCGCCGAGCTTCACCCACGAGCTCTGGATGTTGTCGATCATGCCGTGCAGCAGCAGCCGCGCCAGCGCGTGCACCGCGCGGTTCTCGCGCAGCGTCGTGCCCGGGCGGGCGAGCCCGGCCAGGTAGATCGGCGCGCTCTGGTGGATGAACGGCAGCAGCACGAACTCGGTGAACCCGCGCCGGCCGTGCTTCTCCAGGCCTTCGCGCTGCAGCCGCGCGAGCAGCTTCAGGTGCGCGACCCAGTGCGCCGGCGTGTCGACGTGGCCGTACATCATCGTCGACGTCGTCGGCAGCCCGACCTCGTGCGCCGTCGTGACAACCTTGATCCACTCCGACGTCGGCAGCTTGCCCTTCGTGAGGACCCAGCGGACGTCGTCGTCGAGGATCTCCGCCGCCGTGCCCGGCAGCGAGTCCACGCCCGACTCCTTCGCCTTGATCAGCCAGTCGCGCAGCGACAGGTTGGTCCGCGAAGCGCCGTTCACGACCTCCATCGGGCTGTAGGAATGCAGGTGGATCCCCGGCTGACGGCGCTTGACCTCGGCCGCCAGGTCGAAGTACGCGGTGCCGGGCAGGTCCGGGTGGATGCCGCCCTGCATGCAGATCTCGGTCGCGCCCGCGGCCCACGCCTCGTCGACGCGGTCGCCGACCTGCTCCAGCGAGAGCGTGTACGCGTCGGCGTCGGTGCGACGCTGAGCGAAGGCGCAGAAGCGGCAACCCGTGTAGCAGACGTTGGTGAAGTTGATGTTCCGCGTGACGACGAACGTGATGTCGTCGCCGACGGTCTCGCGGCGCAGGTCGTCGGCGATCCGGGTGAACGCGTCCAGCTCCTTGCCGTCGGCGTGCAGCAGCGCCAGCGCGGCGTCGTCGGAGAGCCCGGCCGGGTTCTTTTCCGCACTGCGCAACGCTTCCAGGATGTCGGTGTCGAACCGCTGCGGCCCGGTCTTGATCCGGTCGCCGATCTCCTTCCAGTCGCCGTAGACGGAGTCGAAGTCGCTGCGGCGGTCCTCGGTGCGGCCCGTGGTGTCGATCTCGGTGTGCAGGTCGGTGCGCCCGGACTCCTGCCAGCCGCCGTCCGGCTCCTGCCACGGGATGCCGACCGGCATGGCGCCTTCGCGGGCCATCCCGGTCTTCGCGTCGACGAGGGCCGCGACGTGCCGCGTGATCCGCGGGTCCAGCCACGGCTCGCCGGCCTTGACGTACTCCGGGTAGATCGTCAGCCGCTCCTTGAGCTGGAACCCGGCCTTCTCGGTGCGGCGGGCCAGCTCGTCGATCTGCGGCCACGCGCGTTCCGGGTTGACGTGGTCCGGGGTCAGCGGCGAAACGCCACCCCAGTCGTCGATGCCGGCGCGGATCATCAGGTCGTACTGGTTGCCGATGAGGTTCGGCGGCGCCTGGATGCGCATCTTCGGGCCGAGCACCAGCCGCGCGACGGCGATGTTCGCGGCCAGCTCTTCGAGGTCGGCGTCCGGCGTCGCGCGCATCTTGGTGTCCGGCTTGGCCCGGAAGTTCTGCACGATCACTTCCTGGATGCCGCCGTAGGTCTTGGCGACCTTGCGGATCTCGAACAGCGCGTCCGCGCGCTCCTCGAACGTCTCGCCGATCCCGATGAGGACGCCGGTGGTGAACGGGACGCTGCTGCGCCCGGCGTCTTCGAGCACCCGCAGCCGGACCGCGGGGTCCTTGTCCGGCGAGCCGTAGTGCGGCCCGCCCTTCTCGCTCCACAGGCGGGTCGCCGTGGTCTCCAGCATCATGCCCATCGACGGCGCGACCGGCTTGAGCCGCTGGAAGTCCTGCCAGGTCAGCACGCCCGGGTTGAGGTGCGGCAGCAGGCCGGTCTCCTCCAGCACGCGGATCGCCATCGCGCGCACGTAGGACAGCGTGTCGTCGTAGCCGTGCGCGTCCAGCCACTCGCGGGCGGCCTTCCAGCGGTCCTCCGGCCGGTCGCCGAGCGTGAAGAGGGCCTCCTTGCAGCCCATCTCGGCACCCTTGCGGGCGATATCCAGGACTTCGTCCGGGGACAGGAACGGCGATTCGAGCCGGCCCGGCACGGTGACGAACGTGCAGTAGCCGCAGCGGTCGCGGCACAGCCGGGTCAGCGGGATGAACACCTTGCGGCTATAGGTGATGACGCCCGCGCGGCCGGCTTCGGCCAGGCCCGCGTCGCGGATGCGCGAGGCGTATTCGGAAAGCTTCCCCAGGTCTTCGCCGCGGGCGTGCAGCAGGACGGTCGCTTCGGCTACGTCCAGTGTCTTCCCGTCACGCGCCCGGGCGAGCGCGCGGCGCATCGCGGAGGCGGTCGGGGTGCTGGCGTCGGGTTCGGGTCCCATTCCGCCCACGCTAGGACCGGCGTCGCGCGAGCAGCCAGTGTGTGTTCCGCACCCGGCTCACCCGATCGGTTCGCGTGATCGTCGTCGCAGGTCAGCGCGCTTCCGTGGTTGTCGATCAGCGGCTGGACGTGTATTACCTAAAGAGTGGCAGCTGTGGTCGGCAAGAAGATCGGCGGGCGGACGTACTACTACCTGGCGGAGTCCGGCCGGGTCGACGGCAAGCCACGGGTGGTGACCCAGCGTTACCTTGGCACGGCCGAGGAGATCGCCCGCGCCGTCCCGGGCGGCGAACCGGCATCGGTGTCGTATCGGACATACGGTGCCGTCGCCGCCGTGTGGGCGACGCTGACCCGGCTGGACTTCGTCCGGCGCGTCGACGACGTCGTCGGCCCGCAGCGCGCGAAACCCGGCCTCGGCCTGACCCTCGCGATCGCCGTGCTGCACCGGGCGACCGCGCCGGCGACGCCGATCGGCGAGTGGTGGGAATCCTGTGCCATCGCGGACGTCGTGCGCCCCCGGGTGTCCACAGCAGACGGATTCTGGCGGGCCCTCGAACGGCTCACGCCGGAGCGCGTCGCCCGCATCGAGGACGCGGTCGCTGCTGCCGTGCTGGAGACGCTCGACGACCACGCGGCGCTCGCCGTCGACGTCCCGCAGTTCGCCGTGTTCGCGCCCGCGGACTGCACCCTGCCCTCGGCCTGCCGGGAGGTGCTGGCCGGCGTCGGCCTGCGCGTGACCCGCGACGGCGCCATCCCGCTGGCCTCGCGGCTGTACCGGCGCGACGAGGCCCCGACGTTCGCTTCGCTGACGTCCGGGCTGGGCCCGGCGACGCTCGTCTTCCACGCCGGCCAGGCCGCCCAGCTGGACCTCGGCTCGCGCAGCGGCTTCGTCGGCTCACTGCCGCTGACCGACCATCCCGAGCTGCTGACCCAGCCGGCGTCCGCCCGCAAGCGCGTCGATCCCGAACGCTTCGCCGGCCTCACGGCGCTGGACACGCACGCGGTCGTCGACGGCGTCCGGCGGCGGGTGATCCTCACGCACTCGGCGACGCTGCACGCGGCGCAGTCGCGCGCGTTCGCCGACGAGCTGGCCACCGCGACCCGCGAGCTCGACGGCCTGGCCGAGGCACTGGCCGCGGGCACCCACCGCGGCGACCGTGCCCAGGTGCACGCCGAGATCGGCCGGGTCACCCGCGGCCGGCGCATCGAGCGAGTGCTCACCGCCGTGCTGAGCGGGACCCGGCCCGGCGAGATCCGCCTGGAACGGAAGGTCGACGCCGCCGCGCTGGCCCGGCTGGACGAGGAGTTCTTCGGCAAGCAGGTGCTGGTCACCGACCGGGACTGGCCGATCGGGGACGTCGTGACGGCCTACCGGGCGCGCACCCACCTGGAGTCGACGTTCCGCTGGCTGACCGGGCCCGCCGTCACCGGGCCGACGCCGCGCTGGGAGTGGACGCGGCAGCGGATCGCCGCGCACGGCCTGGTCTCGGTGCTCGCGGCGACCGTCACCCACCTCATGCGGCGCGAGGCCGACCGGGCGGGCACGAACCTCTCGGTGCGGGAGCTGCTGGACCAGCTCGCGGGCATCGGCGAGCTGGTGCTGCGCTACCCGTCCACCGGCGGGCGGCCGCGCACCAAGCGCCTGCTGACCGAGCTGGACCCGGAACAGCAGGCGCTCGCCTCGCTGTTTCAGCTCTCGCGGTAGATCTGGAGGGCCGAGAAGCTCTGCACCACCGGCATCAGCTCGATGACGTTGATGTTGACGTGCTTCGGCTGGCTCGCCGCCCAGTAGACGGACTCGGCGACGTCCTCCGCGGTCAGCGGGGTGGTGCCTTCGTAGACCTTGTCCGCCTTGGCCGCGTCGCCGTCGAAGCGGACCTTGGAGAAGTCGGTGCCGCCGACCATGCCGGGCTCGATGTTCGTCACCCGGACGCCGGTGCCGTGCAGGTCGCTGCGCAGGTTGAGGCTGAACTGGTGGACGAACGCCTTGGTCGCGCCGTAGACGTTGCCGCCGGGGTAGGGGTAGGTGCCGGCGATCGAGCCGATGTTGATCACGTGGCCGCGGCCGCGCTCGACCATGCCCGGCAGCAGCGCGCGCGTGACGTGCGCGAGGCCGCGGACGTTGGTCGCGATCATCTGGTCCCAGTCGCCGAGGTCGGCCTGGTGCGCGGGCTCGAGGCCCTTGGCCAGGCCGGCGTTGTTGACGAGGACGTCCACTGTCTTCCAGTCCTCGGGGAGGCCCGCGACGGTGCGCTTCACCGCGTCGGGGTCGCTGACGTCGAGCTTGACCGGGAGCACGGCGCCGCCCAGCTCGCCGGCCAGTTTCCCGAGCTTGTCCGCGCTGCGCGCGACGGCGATCACCCGCGCGCCCTCGGCGACGAACCGGCGCGCGATGGCGTCACCGAAGCCGGCGCTGGCGCCGGTCACGAACACGGTCTGCTGCTGGGTCATGGCGTGGCTCCGCTGCTGTTCAGGAAGGTGCTGAGTGCCTCGTCGAACTCCGTTTCGCGCTCCAGGTTAGGCAGGTGACCCGCGCCCTCGATCACCGCCAGGGTGGAACCCGGGATGAGCTCGTGGATCAGCCGCGCGTCGGCGACCGGGGTGAACTCGTCCTCACTGCCGACGACCACCAGCGTGGGGACGTCGATCTTCGCCAGCCCCGCGGTGTAGTCGGGACGCTCCGCGCGTCCCCGCAGTGCTGCTGCCGCTCCCTCTTTCGGGGCATCCCGCATCATGCGTCTCACGTGCGCCTCGACGTCCGGCCTGGTCCGGCGCGTCTCCGGCGAGATCATCTTGGGCAGCAGCTCCTCGGCGTACCGCGCCATGCCTTCGGTGGTGACGCGGTCGGCGGTGTCGAGGCGCGCCTGCCTGGCCGCCGGGGTGTCGAGGCCGGGGAAGGTGTCGGCCAGGAGCAGGGCTTCGGCCCGGCCGGGGTGGTCGGCGACCAGCTGCATGACGATCTGGCCGCCCATGGACAGGCCACCGAGCACGAAGCGGCCGAGGCGCAGCTCGTCGGCGAGGTCGACGAGGTCCTGCGCGAAGACGTCGAGGCCGGTCTTGACGTCGGTGGTGGGCGAAGCGCCGTAGCCGCGCAGGTCCGGGGTGATCACCCGGTAGCCCTGCCCGGCGAGCCGCTCGGCCTGGGGACGCCACATCGAACGGTCGAAGGGGTGGCCGTGGACGAGCAGGACCGGCCGCCCGTGCTGCGGGCCGCGGTCGTCGTGGGCGAGTGTCATGCCGCCGACGCTAGGCGGAGCTTTGCCGCGGAGCAATACGGTGCAATGTACTCGGAGCAATATTTTCACGGTGGCGCCGCGGGCCCGTTGGGGGCAGACTGGGCCGCGACGGGCTTCGTCACGGGGTCTGACCTGCGCTGATCTTGTTAACCGACCCCCCCGTTCGGGGCCGTTTTCCGGCGTGTAATCTTCTCTTCGTCGCCAGGGAGACCGGGCGGCCGCCGGGACACGAACCAAGCTCTCGCGGACAGCGATTGAGTGGGTGTCCCACCAAAAACTGCTAGGAATGACTCGCTTCGAGCGAGCCGCTTGGGTGCGGCGGACTCGGGGTGTGTTGCTTGAGAACTCAACAGTGTGCTAGTGAACTAAGCCAGTAGAGCTTATGTAGTGAAACTCCTCGTTGGGGTTTCCTTTGAGAGCAAGTATTTGCCTCGATTGAATTCGAAGACATTGTTGGAGAGTTTGATCCTGGCTCAGGACGAACGCTGGCGGCGTGCTTAACACATGCAAGTCGAACGCTGAAGCCACTTCGGTGGTGGATGAGTGGCGAACGGGTGAGTAACACGTGGGTAATCTGCCCTGCACTCTGGGATAAGCCTTGGAAACGGGGTCTAATACCGGATATGACTCTTGCGCGCATGCGTGGGGGTGGAAAGTTCTGGCGGTGCAGGATGAACCCGCGGCCTATCAGCTTGTTGGTGGGGTAGTGGCCTACCAAGGCGACGACGGGTAGCCGGCCTGAGAGGGTGACCGGCCACACTGGGACTGAGACACGGCCCAGACTCCTACGGGAGGCAGCAGTGGGGAATATTGCACAATGGGCGCAAGCCTGATGCAGCGACGCCGCGTGAGGGATGACGGCCTTCGGGTTGTAAACCTCTTTCGCCAGGGACGAAGCGCAAGTGACGGTACCTGGATAAGAAGCACCGGCTAACTACGTGCCAGCAGCCGCGGTAATACGTAGGGTGCGAGCGTTGTCCGGATTTATTGGGCGTAAAGAGCTCGTAGGCGGTTTGTCGCGTCGGCCGTGAAAACTCAACGCTTAACGTTGAGCTTGCGGTCGATACGGGCAGACTTGAGTTCGGTAGGGGAGACTGGAATTCCTGGTGTAGCGGTGAAATGCGCAGATATCAGGAGGAACACCGGTGGCGAAGGCGGGTCTCTGGGCCGATACTGACGCTGAGGAGCGAAAGCGTGGGGAGCGAACAGGATTAGATACCCTGGTAGTCCACGCTGTAAACGTTGGGCGCTAGGTGTGGGCGACATCCACGTTGTCCGTGCCGTAGCTAACGCATTAAGCGCCCCGCCTGGGGAGTACGGCCGCAAGGCTAAAACTCAAAGGAATTGACGGGGGCCCGCACAAGCGGCGGAGCATGTGGATTAATTCGATGCAACGCGAAGAACCTTACCTGGGCTTGACATGCGCCAGACATCCTCAGAGATGGGGCTTCCCTTGTGGTTGGTGTACAGGTGGTGCATGGCTGTCGTCAGCTCGTGTCGTGAGATGTTGGGTTAAGTCCCGCAACGAGCGCAACCCTTATCCTACGTTGCCAGCGCGTGATGGCGGGGACTCGTGGGAGACTGCCGGGGTCAACTCGGAGGAAGGTGGGGATGACGTCAAGTCATCATGCCCCTTATGTCCAGGGCTTCACACATGCTACAATGGCTGGTACAGAGGGCTGCGATACCGCGAGGTGGAGCGAATCCCTTAAAGCCGGTCTCAGTTCGGATCGCAGTCTGCAACTCGACTGCGTGAAGTCGGAGTCGCTAGTAATCGCAGATCAGCAACGCTGCGGTGAATACGTTCCCGGGCCTTGTACACACCGCCCGTCACGTCATGAAAGTCGGTAACACCCGAAGCCCATGGCCCAACCCGTAAGGGAGGGAGTGGTCGAAGGTGGGACTGGCGATTGGGACGAAGTCGTAACAAGGTAGCCGTACCGGAAGGTGCGGCTGGATCACCTCCTTTCTAAGGAGCACAACACATCTCAGCTCATAGAGTTGGGAGTGGCCAGGGTTTAACACCCGACTGTGGTGTTGCTTTGGTTGCTCAAGGAATTGTGGAACTACTGGTTATGGTCATGGCTGGTGGGCAATGCTCGCGGTAGTACTGATCTTCGGATCGTGGAACCTGTGGCCGGCGCCCGGAGCGGTGGTTGTTCATGAAGCACACTGTTGGGTCCTGAGGCAACACGCCGCAGGGCTATCGCCCTAGGGACGTTTGTTTCTGGTGTGGTGTTTGAGAACTGTAGAGTGGATGCGAGCATCTTTGTGGTCAAGTTGTTAAGGGCACATGGTGGATGTCTTGGCTTCAGGAGCCGATGAAGGACGTGGGAGGCTGCGATATGCCTCGGGGAGCTGTCAACCGAGCTGTGATCCGAGGATTTCCGAATGGGGAAACCCAGCACCAGTGATGTGGTGTTACCCGCACCTGAATATATAGGGTGTGTGGAGGGAACGCGGGGAAGTGAAACATCTCAGTACCCGTAGGAAGAGAAAACAACCGTGATTCCGTGAGTAGTGGCGAGCGAAAGCGGATGAGGCTAAACCGTTTGCATGTCAAGCTGTCAGGCGTTGTGCAGGCGGTGTTGTGGGACCCAGCGTCGAGGATCTGACAGTCCTCGGAATGATCACGTGTGTTAGTGGAACCGTTTGGGATGGCGGGCCGGAGTGGGTGAGAGCCCCGTACGCGAAAACGCATTGTTGGTTGTTTGTTTGGTGTTCCCGAGTAGCAGCGAGCTCGTGGAATTTGCTGTGAATCTGCCGGGACCACCCGGTAAGCCTAAATACTTCCTGAAGACCGATAGCGGACGAGTACCGTGAGGGAAAGATGAAAAGTACCCCGGGAGGGGAGTGAAAGAGTACCTGAAACCGTGTGCCTACAAGCCGTCAGAGCCTTTGGGTGATGGCGTGCCTTTTGAAGAATGAGCCTGCGAGTTAGTGCTGCGTGGCGAGGTTAACCCGTGTGGGGTAGCCGTAGCGAAAGCGAGTCTGAATAGGGCGTTTGAGTCGCGTGGTCTAGACCCGAAGCGGGGTGATCTACCCATGGCCAGGGTGAAGCGTCGGTAAGACGTCGTGGAGGCCCGAACCCACCAGGGTTGAAAACCTGGGGGATGAGCTGTGGGTAGGGGTGAAAGGCCAATCAAACTCCGTGATAGCTGGTTCTCCCCGAAATGCATTTAGGTGCAGCGTCACGTGTTTCTCTGCGGGGGTAGAGCTACTGGATGGTCTAGGGGCCTTACCGGGTTACCGAAATCAACCAAACTCCGAATACCGTAGTGTGAGAGCGTGGCAGTGAGACGGCGGGGGATAAGCTTCGTCGTCGAGAGGGAAACAGCCCAGAACACCAGCTAAGGCCCCTAAGTGTGTGCTCAGTGGGAAAGGATGTGGGATTGCCCAGACAACCAGGAGGTTGGCTTAGAAGCAGCCACCCTTGAAAGAGTGCGTAATAGCTCACTGGTCAAGTGGTCCTGCGCCGACAATGTAGCGGGGCTTAAGCACACCGCCGAAGCTGTGTCATTCGCACAATACATCGGCTCAGCTCCTTGAGGGTTGTGTCTAGTGGTGTGGATGGGTAGGGGAGCGTCCTGCATCCAGGGAAGCCGCCGCGGAAGCGAGTGGTGGAGGGTGTGGGAGTGAGAATGCAGGCATGAGTAGCGAATGCAGAGTGAGAAACTCTGCCGCCGGATGACCAAGGGTTCCTGGGCCAGGCTAATCCGCCCAGGGTAAGTCGGGACCTAAGGCGAGGCCGACAGGCGTAGTCGATGGACAACGGGTTGATATTCCCGTACCCGAGCATGTGCGCCCATGACGAGGCGTTTGATACTAACCACCCAAAGCCGGCGCGGAAGTCTTCGGATGGAAGTGTCGTGTGGAGCGTGGGACCTGATTTCGTAGTAGTCAAGCGATGGGGTGACGCAGGAAGGTAGCTCCGCCAGGCGATGGTTGTCCTGGTGTAAGCGTGTAGGCTGGAACATAGGTAAATCCGTGTTCCATGAGGCTGAGACGTGATGCGTAGCCGTTTGAGGCGAAGTAGAGTGATCCTATGCTGCCGAGAAAAGCCTCTAGTGAGTGCATGCACGGCCCGTACCCCAAACCAACACAGGTGGTCAGGTAGAGAATACCAAGGCGATCGGGTGAACTGTGGTTAAGGAACTCGGCAAAATGCCCCCGTAACTTCGGGAGAAGGGGGGCCAAACACCTTGAAGCCTTTTTCGGGCTAGGGGTGGGTGGCCGCAGAGACCAGCGGAAAGCGACTGTTTACTAAAAACACAGGTCCATGCGAAGTCGCAAGACGATGTATATGGACTGACGCCTGCCCGGTGCTGGAACGTTAAGAGGACCGGTTAACTCCTTCGGGGGTGAAGCTGAGAATTTAAGCGCCAGTAAACGGCGGTGGTAACTATAACCATCCTAAGGTAGCGAAATTCCTTGTCGGGTAAGTTCCGACCTGCACGAATGGCGTAACGACTTTCCGGCTGTCTCAACCACAGGCCCGGCGAAATTGCACTACGAGTAAAGATGCTCGTTACGCGCGGCAGGACGGAAAGACCCCGGGACCTTTACTATAGTTTGGTATTGGTTTTCGGTTCGGCTTGTGTAGGATAGGTGGGAGACTGTGAAGCTGCAACGCTAGTTGTGGTGGAGTCGTTGTTGAAATACCACTCTGGTCGAATTGGGAATCTGAACCTCGGGCCATGATCTGGTTCAGGGACAGTGCCTGATGGGTAGTTTAACTGGGGCGGTTGCCTCCTAAAGAGTAACGGAGGCGCCCAAAGGTTCCCTCAGCCTGGTTGGCAATCAGGTGTTGAGTGCAAGTGCACAAGGGAGCTTGACTGTGAGACAGACATGTCGAGCAGGGACGAAAGTCGGGACTAGTGATCCGGCACCTCCTGGTGGAAGGGGTGTCGCTCAACGGATAAAAGGTACCCCGGGGATAACAGGCTGATCTTGCCCAAGAGTCCATATCGACGGCATGGTTTGGCACCTCGATGTCGGCTCGTCGCATCCTGGGGCCGGAGTAGGTCCCAAGGGTTGGGCTGTTCGCCCATTAAAGCGGCACGCGAGCTGGGTTTAGAACGTCGTGAGACAGTTCGGTCCCTATCCGCCGCGCGCGTAGGATACTTGAGGAAGGCTGTCCCTAGTACGAGAGGACCGGGACGGACGAACCTCTGGTGTGCCAGTTGTTCCGCCAGGGGCATGGCTGGTTGGCCACGTTCGGAAGGGATAACCGCTGAAGGCATCTAAGCGGGAAGCCTGTTCCAAGATGAGGTATCCCACCCTTTGTGGGTTAAGGCCCCCAAGAGACCATTGGGTTGATAGGCCAGAGATGGAAGCACAGTAATGTGTTGTCGAGTTGACTGGTACTAATAGGCCGAGGACTTGCCTACGAAGATGTTACGCATCCACTCTACAGCTCTGAAACACCACACCGAGTGTGTGTGTTGTTTCGTAGTGTTTCGGTGGTTATAGCGTCAGGGAAACGCCCGGTCCCATTCCGAACCCGGAAGCTAAGCCTGACAGCGCCGATGGTACTGCAACCGAAGGGTTGTGGGAGAGTAGGACACCGCCGAACTTCATGTTGGGGAAGGCCCCGGTCGAGGACCAGAATTGGTTCTCCCGGGGCCTTCCTTCATATCCGCAAAACGGCTACTTCGCCGGCCGCCGCAGCAGGTACGTGTCCATGATCCAGCCGTGCCGCTCCCGCGCCGCCGCCCGCGTCTCCCGGATCCGGGCCGCGAGCGCCGAAGTCAGCGGCCCCGACAGCAGAATCTCGTCCGGCGTACCCACGTACGCCCCCCAATAGACGTGCAGGCCCTCGTCCACGTACCGGTCGAACGTCGTGTGCGCGTCCAGCAGGACGAACACGTCGTCAACCCCGTCCGGCCAGCCCTCCGCCAGCCGGCGGCCCGTCGTCAGCTGGACCGCGCGGCCGATCTGGTTCATCGTCGTCCGGTGCCGGGCCACCAGCGCCGAGATACTGCTGATCCCCGGCACCACTTCGTACTCGAACTCGACGTTCCCGCGCGCCAGCACCGCCTCGATCAACGCGATCGTGCTGTCGTACAGCGACGGGTCACCCCACACCAGGAACGCCCCGGAGTCGTTCGTGCCCAGCTCCGACAGGAGCATCCGCTCGTAGATCGCCGCGCGCGCCGCATGCCAGTCGGCCACCGCCGCCCGGTAGTCCACCGGCGTGCGGTCGCGCGGTGGATCCTGCGCCAGCACCACCCGGTACTTCGGCCGGGTGACGAACCGGTCGAGGATCTCCTGCCGCAGCCGCACCAGGTCGGCCTTCTCCGCGCCCTTGTCGAGCACGAAGAACACGTCGACGCGGTTGAGGCGGTCGATCGCCTGCACCGTGAGGTGTTCCGGGTCGCCGGCGCCGATCCCGATCGCGTAGAGCTTGCGCATGCCGCGAGTCTGACGGGACCCGCTGGAGAACCCCTACCCCCGATGGGTATAAAGGGAGGCAGGACGAAAGGACGGGGAAATGACCGAAGCGACCTACACCGTCGAAGGCATGACCTGCGGACACTGCGCCACGTCGGTCCGCGAAGAGGTCTCCGAGCTCGCCGGCGTCCAGCGCGTCGACGTCGACGTCGAGAGCGGACGCGTGACCGTGACCAGCGACACCCCGCTGACCACCGACGCGGTCTCCGCCGCCGTCACCGAGGCCGGTTACCGCCTCGTCGCGTGAAGCAGGCCGAAGTGACCACCGCGGAGCGCGTCGAGCTCGCCATCGGCGGCATGACGTGCGCGTCCTGCGCCGCCCGCATCGAGCGCAAGCTCAACAAGGTCGGCGGCGTGACCGCGACGGTCAACTACGCCACCGAGAAAGCGCAGGTCACTTACCCGCGCGAGCTGACGATCGCCGACCTGACGGCCGTCGTCGAAGCCGCCGGATACACCGCGAAGCTCCCCGAACCGGAGGAGCCCGACGAGACAACGACGCTGCGCAATCGTTTGCTCGTCTCCGCGATGCTCACCGTCCCCTTGGTCATCCTCGCGATGGTCCCGGCCTGGCACTTCGACCACTGGCCTTGGCTCGCGCTCGCCCTGGCCGCCCCGGTCGTGACCTGGGGCGCGTGGCCGTTCCACCGCGCCGCCGCGGTCAACCTGCGCCACCTCACCGCCACGATGGACACGCTGATCTCGCTCGGCGTCGTCGCCTCCGTGGCCTGGTCGCTCTACGCGCTCGTCTGCACGACGAACGACGACCTGTACTTCGAGGTGGCGGCCGCGATCACCACGTTCATCCTGGCCGGCCGCTTCTTCGAAGCGCGGGCCAAGCGCCGCGCCGGCGCCGCGTTGCGCGCGCTCATGGACCTCGGCGCGAAGGATGTCACGGTGCTGCGCGAGGGCGAGGAGCACCTCGTTCCGGTGGCGGCAGTGAAGGCCGGCGACGTCTTCGTCGTGCGGCCCGGCGAGAAGATCGCGACCGACGGCGTCGTCGTCGACGGCGGGTCCGCGGTCGACCTCAGCATGCTCACCGGCGAGTCCGTGCCCGTCGAGGTCGGGCCGGGTGACGCGGTCACCGGCGCGACCGTCAACGCCGGCGGCCGGCTGCTCGTGCGGGCCACCCGGGTCGGCGCGGACACCCGGCTGGCGCAGATGGCGCGGCTGGTCGAAGCGGCGCAGAACGGCAAGGCCGAGGTCCAGCGGCTCGCCGACCGTGTTTCGGCGGTGTTCGTGCCGGTTGTCGTCTTCGCGGCGCTGGTGACGCTGGCCGGCTGGCTGGCGAGCGGCGGCTCCGCGGCCGCCGCGTTCGCCGCGGCCGTCGCCGTGCTGATCATCGCGTGCCCGTGCGCGCTCGGCCTCGCGACGCCGACGGCGCTGCTCGTCGGCTCCGGCCGCGGCGCGCAGCTGGGCATCCTCATCAAGGGTCCCGAGGTGCTCGAGTCGACCCGCCGCGTCGACACCGTGGTCCTCGACAAGACCGGCACGGTCACCACCGGCCGGATGACGCTCGTCGAGGGCGACGGCGAGGTGCTGCGGCTGGCAGGAGCCGTCGAGGCCGCTTCCGAGCACCCGATCGGCCGGGCGATCACCGAGGCCGCGCGGGAGCGGTTCGGCGCGCTGCCCGCGGTCACGGACTTCCGCAGCACGCCGGGCGTCGGCGTGACCGGCGAGGTCGAAGGGCGCGCGGTGCGAGTCGGACGAGCGGCGGGCACCGACGTGACGACGGTGGCGGTGAGCTGGGACGGCGAGGTCCGCGGCACGCTGGCCGTCGCCGACCCGATCAAGCCGACGTCGGCTCAGGCCGTCGCCGAGCTGCGCGAACTCGGGCTGAAGCCGGTGCTGCTGACCGGCGACAGCGCGGGCGTGGCGCGGGCGGTCGCCGCCGAAGCGGGGATCGACGAGGTCGTCGCCGAGGTGCTGCCGGAGGGCAAGGTCGACGTCGTCAAGCGGCTGCAGGCCGAGGGCCGGGTGGTGGCGATGGTCGGCGACGGCGTCAACGACGCGGCGGCGCTCGCCCAGGCCGACCTGGGCCTGGCGATGGGCACCGGCACCGACGCGGCGATCGAGGCGAGCGACCTGACGCTGGTCCGCGGCGACCTGCGGGTGGCCGCGGACGCGATCCGCCTGGCCCGCCGGACCCTGGTGACGATCAAGGGCAACCTCTTCTGGGCGTTCGCGTACAACGTCGCAGCGCTGCCCCTGGCCGCGTTGGGCCTGCTCAACCCGATGATCGCGGCGGCGGCGATGGCGTGCTCGTCGGCGTTCGTGGTGAGCAACAGCCTCCGCCTGCGCCGGTTCCGCTGAGGCCACCGCCCGATACGTGGGGTGGGTATACTCGGCGGAGAGGGATCCGACGACGGGGACAGGTGGGCCGATGACGGGTTACGGCAGCGAGCGTGAGGCCTATCTCAAGCGCCTGCGCCGGATCGAAGGGCAGATCCGCGGGCTGCAGCGGATGGTCGAGCAGGACAAGTACTGCATCGACATCCTGACCCAGGTCTCGGCGGCGACGAAGGCACTGCAGTCGTTCTCGCTGGAACTGCTGGACGAGCACCTGGCGACGTGCGTCGTGCAGGCCGCCGCAGCCGGTGGTGAAGAGGCGGACCTGAAGGTGCGGGAAGCCTCGGACGCCATTGCGCGGCTGGTGCGCTCCTGACTCGGGAGCTGGGGGAATCTGAGCCAGGAGCCGGAAGAAAGCGGGCATAGCGCCGCGGTGCCCCTGAGTGCGATCAGCGCACCAGTACCGCCAGGGTGAGGCCGCCCGCGTTGGTCGTGAAATGGACCATGGCCGACGCCAGTACTCCGCGGCCCGCGTGGCGCCACCAGTGCAGGAAGATTCCCGCCACACCCGCCGCCGCCATGGCCAGCACCTGCAGCACCGCCACCGGCGTCGTGCCGAACACCGCGTGGACCGCCGCGTTGCGGCCGATCGCCAGTGCCGGCAGGGCGTGCCACAGCCCGAACAGCGCCGCCGACGCCAGGATCGGGGGCCAGCTCCAGCGCTCGTCACTCGCGCCGAACAGGGCCGGCAGTACGCCGCGGAACGCCACTTCCTCGATCAGCACCGTCCCGAACAAGATGCGGCCGCACGTCAGCCACAGCAGCTGCGTGAAATCCGGGTCGCCCACTCGCCCGTCGTGGTACACCGTGCGCAGCGCCGGTACCGCCAGCGCGATCCCGAACACCGCCGCGATCAGCGCCGCCCCGGTCAGCCCGACCTGCGCCGGGCGACGGACACGGCCCAGGCCCAGGTCCATCCACGTGCAGCCGGCCGCCCGGCCGCAGCCCACCAGGATCGCCGCCGCGACCAGACCGCACACCGGGTACGCCCAGCCCGGCAGCACGCGGTTGGCCAGCGTCGTCGACGCGGCCAGCGTCACCCCCGCCGCGACCAGGGCGAGCACGCGCCGCAGCGGCGTCAAGGGATGATGTCCCGCGAATTCAGCGCGTCCGTCAGCCGTTCGCGCAGCTCCGCCGCCGTCTCCCGGGGGTCGATCGCCGACGGTGGGGACAGCACCTTCGAGATCACCGTCGACAGGTTCTGGTACGCCGGGGTCAGCGGCCGGACGGCGGCGTCCGCCAGCGCCGCGAGGATGTCCGGCTTCATCGGGAACTTCGCCGCCATGGTCGAGCCCGGGTCGGCCGGGTCGAGTGGCGCCGGGTCGTCGTAGACCGAACGGGTCGTCGGGGCCAGGCCGTCCTCGATGGCCTGGTACTTCTGGCCGGCCGGGCTGCGCAGGCACAACGCCGCCTCGAACGCCTCGGCCCGGTGCGGCGAATACGTGCTGACGGCCAGGTTGAAGCCGCCGATCGTGACGCGGCTGGGCCGGCCCGGCACCACCGACGGGTACCGCGCCCAGTGCACGTGCGTCAGGTCCTGCGGCTTCTCCTTGCTGTAGGAGGCGTAGACGTACGGCCAGTTCAGCTGCAGCGCGCCCTGCCCGCGCTGGAACGCCTGCCGGATGTCGTCCTCCTTCTGGTTGGTCAGCGACGGGTCGGTGACGCCCGCCGTCGTCAACGTCTTGAGCACTTCGAGCGCGTGGACGGCGCCTTCGTCCATCAGCACGGACTTGCCGTCTTCGGACAGGATGTGCCCGCCGGCCGACGCGACCAGCGTGTTGTAGAACACGACCAGGCCCTCGTACTGGGCGCCGGTGAACAGGACGTTCCCCGGTTTCCCGGCCGCCTTGAGGGCCCTGGCCTGGGCGATCAGCTCGTCGAACGTCTTCGGCGGCGACGGCGTCAGCCGGTCGTCGTACCAGAGCAGCTGGACGTTCGTGTGTTTCGTCGCCGCGTAGAGCTTGCCGTTCCAGCGCGCGGTGGAGAGCGGGCCGGGCAGCACGTCCCGCGTCGCCTCGGCCTCGGCGGCGCCGGTCCACGGCACGATCCAGCCGGCTTCGGCGAACTCCGGCACCCACGTGACGTCGAGGCCGAGGACGTCCAGCGAGGAATCCTCCGCCGCGAGCCGCCGCACCATCTGCTCGCGCTGGCCGTCCGCGCCGCGGGGGAGCCGGTGGTAGACGATCCGGTACCGGCCACCCGCGGCGGCGGTGCAGGCGTCGACGACGTGCTGGAGGTTGTTCTCCGGCGAGACGTACAGGTTGATCGTCACGCCGGAGCCCGCACCGCAGGCGGTGAGGGTGCCCGCGGTGAGGGCCGCGACCAGGGCGAGCCGCGCGCGTGCGGTCATGGGACCTCAGCCGACGGCGTCGGTGACGCCCGCGGGTGACCGCCGCTGGACGGGCACGCGCTCGGACATGGGAAGGGTGGCTTCGGGGTCGAAGGGCGCGGGCCGGTCGTCGAGGGCACCGGCGGCTTGGGCCAGCAAGCCACGGCAGCCGGTGAGGCTGGCCTGGAGCTTGTCGCGGACTTCGGCCAGGGCCGTGACCTCGGCTTCGGCCGCCTTGACCAGGGTTTCGCCGCGCTGGGTGGCGTCGGTGACGAGCTGGTCGGCTGTGGCTTGGGCTTCGGTGACGAGCTTGGTGGCCTTGGCCTCGGCCCTGGCGACGAGGGTTTCGCTGCGCTCGGTGGCTTGCTTGACCAGCTTTTCGGCCTGGGCCTCGGCGGCCGCGCGCTTGCGCTTGCCCGCCTTGACCAGGGTCTCGCTGCGCTGGGTGGCGTCGGTGACGAGCTGGTTGGCCTTGGCTTGGGCTTCGGTGACCAGTTTGTCGGCTTTGGCTTCGGCGGTGGCGACGAGGGTTTCGCTGCGTTGGGCCGCTTCGCTGACCAGTTTGTCGGCTTTGGCTTCGGCGGTGGCGACGAGGGTTTCGCTGCGTTGGGCCGCTTCGCTGACCAGTTTGTCGGCTTTGGCTTCGGCGGTGGCGACGAGGGTTTCGCTGCGTTGGGCCGCTTCGCTGACCAGCTTCTCGGCCTTGGCCTCGGCGGTGGCCACCAGCGTCTCGCTGCGCTCGGTCGCGTCGGCGACCAGTTTCCCGGCCTCGGCCTCGGCGGCCGCGAGCTTGCGCTCGCCCCTCGTCACCAGTGCTTCGCTGCGCTCGGTGGCGTCGGCCACCAGCTGATCCGCCTTCGCCCGGGCGGCCGCTTCCTGCTCCGCCAGTGCGCGCATCGCGTCGGCGCGGCGGACCGTCATCGCGCGTGCGTGATCCTCTTCCAGCTGGGCCCTGCGGTGCGCCGCCGCCTCGTCCAGTTCGCGGCGGCGCTCCTCCGCCGCGCGCATGAACTCCTCGTGCTCCGCGCGCTGGCGCTCGCGGTCGGCCTCCGCTTCGGCGACCAGGCGGCGTTCCTTCTCCGTGAGCCGGACCGCCTCCTGCTCGGCTTCGCGCCGGATCCGTTCGGCCGTTTCCGTTGCGCGCGTGGTGATTTCGGCCGCTTCCTCGCGCGTCAGCTCGATCATCCGGCGCGAACGCTCCTGCAGCGCGTCCGGCGCGATCGGCGTCCGGCTGATCCGGTCGATCTTCAGCCGGAGCTCGCGGTTGTCCTCGGTGAGCGTGGCCACGCGAGCGCGCGCGGAGTCGCGTTCGGCGGTGAGCCTGCGGATCTCGGCCTCGGCCCACTCGACGTATTCCGTGACCTGCGCGCGGTGGAAACCGCGCCACGCCAGGTCGAATGCGGGCCGCGTGTCCGCCACGTCCTCGCCACCGCCGGGGGCCATGCCTCACCTCCGAATTGGATGGTTTCTCCTCGGTCGCGCGTTTTCCTTGCGGCGCCGGGGAATTTCCGTGTGCTCCCAGTGTGCCGCAAACCCGGGCCCGCGCGCTGCCCGGGCGGGCGATCATTCGTCGAGCGGTTCCCCGGGGCCGGTGGACGTGCTCCGGACGCCGGGCAGCTCGGCCAGTTCGGCGGCGAGGTCGTAGAGATCGCCGCGGCCGTCCAGCCGCAGGGTCACGACCGCGATCCGTTGTCCCTCTTCGGAAATCGACTCGTGGTCGACCTCGACGTGGTGCACCGCCCAGCCGCGCCCGGTGCACGCGGCCAGCGCCGCGCGCAGCACGCCGTGGCCGTCGAGGTAGCTCAACCGGACCACCGGTGGTTCACGCCGGTGCCGTGCGACGAACCGCTGCAGCGGCGGGAAGCCGCGCGTCACGACGAAGTGCCCGATCGTCGTCCCGGCGGCCAGCACCGGCAGCCCGGCACCGCACGCCGTGCCGACAGCGGCGGTGAGCCAGATCGTCGCCGCCGTGGTCAGCCCGCGCACGGCGTCGCGGCGGACGAAGATCAGGCCGCCGCCGATGAAGCCGATGCCGGACACGATCTGCGCGGCGATCCGCGACGGGTCGAGCGCCACGCGCTCGGAGCTCAGCAGGTCCGCGAAGCCGTACTTCGACACGAGCATGAACACGGCCGCGCCGACGCCGACCAGGCTGTGCGTGCGCAGGCCGGCGGCCTTCATGCCGGCTTCGCGCTCGAGCCCGATCGCGACGCTGAGCACGAGCGCGAGCACGACCGGCGGCAGCAGGTCCCACTGCGCCGGCGTGGACCACAGAGTGGGCAAGGTCACTCCTCCCGAGGGGTTGGGTGTCGGCACGCGAGGAGACGCACCGGGCCTGGGCACCTGCGCATACTGGGCCGGACGCCCTGATCGTGCCAGGTGAGGTGGGACGCGTGACAGCGAGTCGGCCGGCCCCGGACTTCGTGGGCTACCCGGAAGTGCGCCGCGGCGTTCGCGCCCTGCTGGCCGCCCGCGCCGACGTGCGGGAACGGCGGGTGCCGGCGTGTCCCGAATGGACCGTCGCCGACCTGCTGGGCCACCTCGCCGCGATCGCCGGGCGAGTGGTGGAGCGCCACGGCGGCACGCCGCCGGCCCGGACGGACGCCCGGACGGTGCCGGAGCTGCTCGACCACTGGGACACCGTCGGCGAGGACCTCGACCGGCGGCTGGCCGCGGCGGGCGGACGCAGCGGCGAGGTCATGGTGATGGACGCCTACACGCACGAGCTGGACCTGCGCGCGGCGCTGGGCGTGCCGCCGCCTGCCGAGCACGCGGCCTGGGCACCGAGCTTCGAGGTGCTGGTCCGCGGCTTCTCGGGCTCGGTCGCCGGACGCGGCCTGCCGGCCCTGCGCCTGCGCACCCCGGCCGGCTCGGAGTGGACGGCGGGCGCGGGACGCCCGGTGGCGACGGTGACGGCACCGGCCCACGACCTGTACCGCGCCCTGGCCGGGCGGCGGTCGCTCGCCCAGCTCGCGGCGCTGGAGTGGAGTGCCGCGCCGGGGCCTTGGCTGGACGCGTTCAGCTGGGGGCCGTTCGCGCCGCCCGCCTGGCCTGGGGTTTGAGGCGGCTGCGGTCGAGGCGAGCCTGGGTTGGCGAGTGCGGCCGGCCAGGGCCACCTGCATGGCTGGGCGGCGAGGCACTGCGGCCGGAGTGGGTGCCCCGCCCGCGGGTCGCGGCTGGCCGGGGCCGTTCGCGCCGCCCAGTTGAGCTGCGCGGCGCCCGTGCTCAGCCGCCCGGTGGGGTGACCGTCAGCATCGCCGCCAGCGCCAGCACCGCCACGCTGAGCAGCACTTCCACCGCCACCGCCTGGCGCAGGCCGCGCATGCTCGTCACCGTCTTCGTCGTGCCCGCCGCCTCGGGCGTCATGCTCCTGCGGACCGCGCGGCGGGACCGGCTCGCCACCGCCAGCAGCGCCGCGAACCCCGCGATCTTCAGCAGCACCAGCAGGCCGAACTTCGTCGTCCACAGCGTCGGCAGCGACGGCATCACCCGCCACGCCAGCACCGCCCCGCTGAGCGCGATCGCCGTGACCGCGCCCGCCGCGACGCGGGAGAAGCGCGTCGCCACCTGGGCGGGGTCCTCGCCGGGCGCCGGCCGGTACAGGCACCACGCCAGCTGGGCCAGTCCGCCCGCCCAGACCGCGATCGCTCCGAAATGCACCAGGTCCGCCGACACCGACACGAACATCACCGGGTCGGTCACCGGGTGCCCGGTCGCCGAGAACGTCAGCAGCACCAGGAACCCGGTCACCATCGCCGAGTTCTCGTACCGGGACCGCAGCCGGTCCGGCAGGCCCGGCCGCAGCAGGCGCGGCAGCAGCCCGGCCAGCACCGCCACCGCCGCCAGCCGGAGCAGCAGCAGCTTCCCGTACGCGACGCGCAATGTGTCCGCCAGCAGCCCCGTGTCGAACACGGCTTCGAGGTTCCGCCCGGCCGCGTACGGGCCTTGCAGCACGAACGCCGCGGCCGCTGTCGCCGCGACCAGACCTGCGCCCGCCTTCAGCAGCCGCCGGGCGGACCGGTCCGTGCGGGCCGCCGGGCGGCACAGCACCACGAACGCCAGGCCGCCGAGCAGGACGACGCCGACGTACGCCAGCCAGCGCACCGCCGTCGAGACGAAGTCGACGCCCGGGTCGGTCCCGGTGGCCGCCGACACCGCGCCGGCCGACGTCACCAGCGGGCCGGTGCCGACCACGAAGGCGAACGTGCCGCGCACCGGGTGCGAGTCGGCCGAGACGAACGCGTACTCCACCAGGTAGCTGCCGTCCGGCAGGCCCGGCTTCAGCCGCACGGCGAGCTGCTCGGCGACGTCGCCCGGCTGGAACACCGGCCCGGAGTCCACCTGGTTGCCCGAAAGGTCGACGACCTTGATCGACCCGGGCTGGATCCCGATGTTCTCCGAAAGGGTGACCGACACCAGCGACGGCGCCGCGCTCAGGCGGGCGCCGTCCCCGGGGGCCGACGAGACGATCTCGACGTGGGCCGAAGCTTCGGTGGCGCCGAACACCAGCCAGCCGAGGAGGAAGGCCAGCAGGGCCAGCGCGCGCTTCACGACGCGGCGAGTGCCGGCTGCTTCGGCAGGCCGCAGGTGCAGCCGGTCAGCTCGTGCTCGGCCGCCGAGGCGCGCCGGTGCAGCACGACCGCCACGATCATCGGGATGGTGACGATCGTGTTGTAGAACAGGTGCAGCTCGACCCGCGGCACGAGCAGCTGGATGATGCTCGTCGGCACCTTCTGCCCGGCCAGCCGCCAGCCGCTCTGCGCCTGGACGAACAGCAGCAGGTGCTCGATGTGGTGCCAGAACTGGATGGCCAGCGCCAGGTTCCACCACTGCCGCGACCGGCCGGCGAACCCGTGGCGCAGGATCCACAGGAACACCAGCATCACCAGCGCGTAGCCGTAGTGCAGCCACTCGGAGCTGATCAGCGCCGGGAACGGGATCCCGAGCACGCCGCGCGCCTTCGCCGTCGGCCACCCCAGCGCGTAGATCTGGAACGCCTGCGCGATGTGCTCGGCCCAGTGCCCGATCACGATCACCATGAACACCGCGAGCGCGCGGTGGTGCCAGCGGCTGTTGAGCCCGCCGAGGAATCCGGACGGACGGGCGAGTTCGGACGTCGGCATGCTGACCCCAGTTCGCGAAGAAGACGACGATGTGCGTCGACGATAGCCGCTGCCGGCGTGGCTTCCGTTACTCCGGATTGCTGATCCCGCAACGAAAAAGGCGATGCCCGGCGGATTGCGTACCGCCGGGCGGAGTGCACGCGACCGGTCAGTGCACCGCGAGCCCGCTCGGGCGCTCGGGCGCCGGCGGGACGTGGAACAGCCGAGTGAACAGGTCGAGGTGGGCCGGGTCGCCTTCGACGCGGATCTTGCCGCTGGAGATGGCGTCGTGCGCGGAGAGGCTGCCGTTGAGCAGGTCCAGCATCGCCGTGCCCTGCGGCTCGATCACCAGGTCGGCGGCGGGCAGCGCGCCGCTGGATGCCTTGAGCGCGCCGTCGTCGACCATGGCGTGCACGATCATCTCGCCCGGGTGGTGCAGCTCGTAGTTGACGTGCACGCCCGCGGCGGCCTCCTCGCGGAAGGTCGCATACAGCGAGATGATCGCGGTGTCGAGGGTGAACACCTCGTCCGGCTTCGGGTAGGTCAGCGAGCGGGCGCCCCACAGGCCGAGGTCCAGCACGATGTGGTCGAGCTCGCAGCCGTACTCGGTGAGCTCGTAGACGACGCCGGCGTCCAGCTGCGACAGGACGCGGCGGCGGATCACGCCGGACTCCTCCAGCTCGTTGAGCCGCGAGGTCAGGATGCTCACCGGGATCCGCGGCAGGGTGCGCTGCAGGTCGTCGAACCGCTTCGGGCCGAGCATGAGGTCACGGATCACCAGCAGCGACCACCGCTCGCCGACGATCTCGAGCGCCCGGGCCAGGCCGCAGAACTGTCCGTAGGTGCGAGCAGAGGTAGGCATACTCGGGTCCTCACTTGTCTCGGGTGCCAGACCGGGCGCCGCCGGGGTTCGCGCGGGACCGCGGCCTCGGGTACGGTGCCCCCGACGCGCCGTGCCGCCACGGGCGTCGCTGTCTACGGTGACGGTTCCCCGCCGCGCGCGGCCAGTGAACCGCGCACCGGTGCCCCGTGCGTTTCCCACGTCGGACCATGCGTTTCGCATGACTTGCCGGTGCTTCGAGCACTGGCTGAGTAGACCGGTCCCGGAGCAGGATTCCCTTCTCCCGTCCCGCCCAGCCCGACGACCGGCAGGAGAGCCCATGCGCACGACAGCGGTGGACGCGCACGGCGGAGGCGTCACGGACGCTCCGGTGCCGGCACGCGCCCCGGCGTTCCGGCGGCACCTGCGCGCGGAGGTCCGCGAAGGCAAAGGCGCGTACCTGTTCTCCGAACAGGGCGTGATCGCCATGCGTGGCGCGAAGATCGAGTCGCTCGCCGCGCTGCTCGACGGCACCCACGACCTCGACCGGCTGCTGCGCGGCCGTCCGGGCGGGATGGCGCCGGAAGAGGTCGCCGCCCTGCTGGCCCAGCTCGTCGACGCCGGGCTCGTGACGCTGCGCAGCCCCGGCACCGGGGAACGGGCCGGCGACGAGCGTGCACTGGCCTACTGGGACGCCTGCGGGGTCGACGCCGACGTCGTCGCCGCCCATCGGGGCACCGTGCGGCTGACCGCGGTCGGCGACAGCGCCGACGGCCTCGATCCCGGCGCCGTCGAACGCGCACTGGCCGACGCCGGGCTCGAGGTGGTCGGCACGGACACCGGCGCCGCCGACCTGTCGGTCGTGCTGTGCGCCGACTACCTCGACCCGCGCCTGGCCGTGATCGACGCCGAGCACCGGCGCGCCGGGCGGCCGTGGCTGCTGGCCCGCCCGTCCGGGGCCCAGGTGTGGATCGGCCCGGTGCTGCAGCCCGACGGCGCCTGCTGGCACTGCCTGACGCACCGGCTGTGGGGGCACCGGCACGCCGAGGCGTGCGTGCAGGAGGAGCTGGGCCACGCCGGCCCGGCCCGCCGCCCGATGCCGGCACTGCCACCGCTGACCTCGGCCGCGGCCCACCTCGTCGCGCTGGAGGCGGCCAAGTGGGTGGCCGGCTATCGCCACGACGGCCAGCAGTGCGTGTGGACGCTCGACACGCTCGACCTGCAGGGCCGGTTGCACGAGCTGCGCCGCCGTCCGCAGTGCCCCCGCTGCGGCGACCCGTGGCTGGTGACCTGGCGCTCGTTCCGCCCGGTCGAGCTGCGGCCGGCCAGGAAGGCGACCACCGGCGGCGGCGGGCACCGCACCGCGACCCCGGCGCAGATGCTGGAGCGGCACCGCCACCTGATCAGCCCGGTCACCGGGATCGTCAAGGAGATCCGGCGCGACCCGGCGGCGCCGCCGTTCGCCAACGCCTACCGTTCCGGGCCCAACGTCGCCCGCGGCATCACCGGGATGGCCGCGCTGCGGGCCGGGCTGCGCTGCGAGAACGGCGGCAAGGGCGTCAGTCCGCTCGACGCCGAGGTCAGCGCCCTCTGCGAGGCCGCGGAACGGTTCTCCGGCAACTTCCAGGGCGACGAGCTGCGCATCCGCGCCGCCATGGCCGAGCTGGGCGACGAAGCCGTTCACCCCAACGAGTGCATGTTGTTCGCCGACCGGCAGTACGCCGGCCGCGCGGCCTGGAACGCCGAGCACGCGGCCTTCCAGAACGTCCCCGAGCCGTTCGACCCCGCCGCCGTCGTCGACTGGACGCCGGTGTGGACGCCCGCCGGGCGCCGCCGCCTGCTGCCGACGTCCTACCTGTACTACGGGGTCCCGCGCGAGAGCGCGGCCCGCGGCGTGCGCGCCGACTCGAACGGCACCGCGGCCGGCAGCAGCCTGGAGGACGCGATCCTGCAGGGCGCCCTGGAGCTCGTCGAACGCGACGCCGTGGCGATGTGGTGGTACAACCGCACGCCGGTGCCGGGCGTCGACCTCGCGTCCTTCGCCGACCCGTGGCTGGACGAGATGGTCGCGGGTTACGCGGGCATCGGCCGCGAGATGTGGGTCCTCGACGTGACGTCCGACCTCGGGATCCCGGTGACCGTCGCGCTCTCGCGCCGGATCGGGAGCCCGCGCGAGGACGTCATGATGGGCTTCGGCGCGCACCTGGACCCGCGGATCGCGGTGCGCCGCGCGGTCACCGAGCTGAACCAGATGCTGCCCGTCGTGCAGGACGGCGGCGCGGACGTCGACGACCCGGACGCGCGGCGCTGGCTCGCCTACGCCACCGTCGCGAACCAGCCGTACCTGCGGCCGGTGGCGGGCGAGCGGATGCGGGCCGCCGCGGACTTCAGGTTCGTCAACCGCGCCGACGTCCGCGACGACGTCGAGGCGCTGACCCGCGTGTTCGACCGCGCCGGGCTGGAGCTGCTGGTGCTCGACCAGACCCGCCCCGACGTCGGGATCCCGGTGGTCAAGGTGCTCGCGCCGGGCCTGCGCCCGTTCTGGGCCCGCTTCGCGCCCGGCCGGCTCTTCGACGTCCCGGTCCGGCTGGGCCGGCTCGACGTGCCGACCCCGTACGAACGGCTCAACCCGTTCCCGATGTTCCTCTGAGCGCCCCGGGCGCTCGGAAGTTCGCTGTTGCTTGAGGAGTTGGCCTTGCCTGCATACCGCCAGGAAGGGGATCCGGAGACCGTCCGGCTCTGGTCCCTCACCGAAGACACCCTGCTGGAGGCGGGGGACGACGACACGCTCGTCGCGATCACCTGGTGGGGCGAGTACGAGCTGGCGGACGTGCCGGGCCCGGTCCGCGAGTCGCTGGGCCGGATGGCGCTCGGCCCGGTCTCGATGCGCAACCTCGCCACGTCGGCCGGCAACAGCGCCGAGGCCTGGGCGGGCACGCTGCGCAAGGTGCTCAACCAGCTGTCCGGCTCCGTCGTGCACTCGCTCGCGCTCAACGACGGCCGCGGGCCGCTGCTCTCGGCCATCCCGGTGACCCAGGCGCCGGTCTTCCCGACCGACGCGGTGCCGCCGGGACGGCTGATCAAGCTGTCGCGGTACTCGGCGATGCGCCCGGACGGCGGCGGGCTGCTGCTGGAGTCGCCGCGCGCGCGGTACCGCGTCGCGCTGCTGCGGCCGCCCGCGGTGACCGTGGCGTCGTCGCTGGCCGGGCCGGTGACGGTCGCGCAGGTCGCCGAGGCGTCCGGGCTGGCTGAGCCGGTCGTGGCCGAAGTCGTCACGTTCTTGGTGGCCGCGGGCGTGGTGCTGGTGGCCGATGACTGGGCCGAGTTCGCCGAGGACACCGACACGGACCTGGCCGTCTGGTCGCCCGACGACCTGATGTTCCACGCCCGCAGCCGCACCTGGCTCAAGGGCGGGCCGCCGGACCCGGAGGCGCACCGGGCGGGCGCCGAGCCGCCGGTGGTCAAGCAGATCACCGCCGGCCCGACCTTCCCGCTGCACCGCCCCGACCCGGCGGTGCTCAAGGCGACCGATCCGACGCTGGCGACGCTGCTCGAACGCGACCACACCTGCCCCGAGGTCACCGAGCGCGCGTTGTCGTCCCGGCAGGTCGGCGAGTTCCTCTTCCGCGCCGCGCGGGTGCGCTCGATCGGGCCGGCGTACCTGCCCGGCGGCCCCGGCCACGAGGCGTCGCAGCGGCCGTACTTCAGCGTCGCCTGCCTGTACGAGCTGGAGATCTACGTCGGGATCAACCGCTGCGCCGACCTCGCCAGGGGCATCTACCACTACGACCCGCTGTGGCACACGCTGACGCTGATCAACGACGACCTCGGCGTCCTGGACGGCATGCTCGACCTGGCGATGGTCGGGGCGGGCAGCCACCGCAGGCCGTCGGTGCTGCTGACCATGACCGCGCGGATGTCGCGGATCGCGTGGGTGCTCGGCAGTGCCGCGTACGCGACGACGCTGGTGCACGTCGGCGCGCTGCAGCAGGTGCTCTACCTGGCGGCGAAGGCGATGGGACTCGCCGCGCACGCCGTGCCGGTCGACGCCGGCGACCGGGTGGACCGCTCGCTGAAGCTGGAGTGGCCCGCCGAGGTCAGCGTCGGCGAGTGCGTGCTCGACTTCCCCGGGCGGTAACGAGATCGGCCGTCCGGACGACGCTCCGCGGGAACCGTTCGCCCTGTTACCTTTGAGGAACTGGGGTGCGGGTGAAGTGGGAGGCGCCGTGGCATTTCCGGTTCGGCTCCGGATGCGGGGCGCGAAGCCGGCCGAGGAGGACGCCGGGGGGCCCGGTTTTCACGCGCTCGTCGCGGGGGCACCGGTGGCGGCGGCGACCGCCGTCGCGCTGACGGCTCTGCTGCCGGTGCTGGCCGAGCGGCCGTCGTGGCTGCCTCGGCTGCTCGCCCTGGTCTGCGCGGCGGCGCTGGCGGGAGTGCACCTGGCCGCGTTCGCGCGCGGCCGCGTCCGGCGTCCCGGCCGGGCGCTGGCCGCGCAGGCCCTGCTGGGTTTCGGGCCACTGCTGCCGCTGGGCGCGTCGTGGAGTGCCGCGGGCGGGTTTCTGGCCGGCGGGCTGCTGCTGGCCGTCCGGCCGTCGCGGGCGCTGCCCGCGGCGGGTCTGGTGTGCCTCGTCGCCGGGCTGGTGCCGCCCGGATCGGCGGACGCCGGGTACGTGGGAGTGGTGTCGGCCGGGATCGCCGCGCTGGCGCTGTTCGGGGCGGGCGCGGCCGCGCGGCTGGCCGCCGAGCGCGAGGAGGAACGCCGTGAGCTGAAGCGCCGCGCGATCGCCGAGGAGCGCAAGCGGTTCTCCCGCGACGTCCACGACCTGCTGGGGCTCAGCCTTTCGGCGATCACCCTCAAGGGTGAACTCATCAACCGGCTGGTCATGGGCCAGCCGGGCCGCGCGAAGGAGGAGCTGGCCGAGCTGCTGACGATGTCGCGGCGCGCGCTGGCCGACGTCCGGACGGTCGCGGCGGGGTACCGGGAGCTGTCCCTGGACGACGAATGCCGCGCGGCGGCGGCGGTGCTGAGCGCGGCCGGGACGCGGGTGACGCTCGCCCGCTCGGGCACGGCCGACCTGCCCCTGGACGTGGCGACCGCACTGGCGGCGGTGCTGCGTGAAGGAGTGACGAACGTGGTCCGCCACAGCACGGCGAGCTGGTGCGCGCTGTCGGTGAGCAAGGAGGACGGAACGGCCTGGCTGGAGATCGTCAACGACGGCGCGGGCGGCCCGGCCGACACCGACCCGTGTGCGGGCGCCGGTCTGCGCAACCTGGTCGACCGGGTGGAGTCGCTGGGCGGAACCCTCGCCACGGAGACCGGCACGGACGGGACCCACCGGCTGCTCGCGGCGGTCCCGGTGGGGCACGGCCGGGTGCGGCGGCATCGGGCGCCGGACGAACTGTCGGCGTAAGCGCTTTCCGGCCGGGGCTTCGCGGGCCGGGTTTGCAGGTGGGGTTCCGGCATTTCCGGGTGGTGCGGGGCGGTTCGGAAGGGCGGTCGGCGTGCTGGGAGGCCGGCTCGCTCGCTTGGAGGTTCGGCTTGCGTGGCTGGGAATCCGGGGCGCGTGCTCGGAGCGTCGCTAGAGCCATTCGGCTTCGGTCGCGATGCGGATCGCGTGGACCCGGTTGCGGGCGTTGAGCTTCGTGACCACCGCGGCCAGGTAGTTGCGGACCGTGCCGGCCGACAGGAACAGCTCCGCCGCGATGTCCGCCACCGTTCGGCCTCGCGCCGCCAGCGACAGGATCTCGATTTCGCGTGGGGTCAGCGGGCAGTCGTCGGTTTCCCAGGCCGCCAGGGCCAGCTCGCTGTCGATGACCCGGCGGCCGATCGCGACCGAGCGGACCGCGTTCGCCAGCTTGTCCGACGGCGAATCCTTGAGCAGGAAGCCGTTCACCTTCGCGTCCAGCGCGCGGCGTACCGTGCCCGGGCGGCCGAGGCTGGTCAGGATCAGCGTGTGCACGCCGGGAAGGCTTTCGTGGATTTCGGCCGCCGCCGACAGCCCGTCCTTGCCAGGCAGGTCGATGTCGATGATCGCGACGTCGGGCTGGGCCGCTTTCGCGGCGGGCAGGATTTCGTCGCCGGTGGACACCTCGGCGACCACTTCGATGTCGGATTCCAGGTTGAGAAGGGCGACCAGGGCGCCGCGGACCATGTGCATGTCCTCGGCCAGCAACACCTTGATCACGACGGTACCTCGCACCCCAGACCGGTTGACTCCCGGCCCGCAATGGTACGCCACCGCCCCGCCGCGACGGTGTTTCGCGGAATGCGACGGCCCCGGATCGGGTGAGTCCGCCGTCCGCGGATCGGCGGACGGCGGATTCCGCGCGCCGCACTGGCGCGCCCTCAGACCGCCATCGGGCGGGCCACCGCGGGACGGCGCAGGTCGGGCAGCGCGAGCAGGACCGGCGGGTCGAAGCCGTGACGCGGCCGCAGCCGGACGTCGGCCAGGCTCGCCGTCACGCCGCGGTGCACGGTCACCGGGCCGGTGAGGCCGGTGTAGGGCCGCAAGGTGTGGTTGTCGACTTCGCCGCAGCCGTAGGCGTGGGTGAGCACGTACCACGAACCCAGCGGCACGTCGGTCAGCGCATACGGCCCCGGACCAGGCAAGATGGCGTACCTGGCCGGCGCGCCCTCGGCGATCCGGGCGGCGAACAGCCCGACGAACACCGGCCCGACCTCGGCCGACGGCGCGACCCGCAGCTGGCCCCGGACGGTCGTCCCGGAACCCGGTCCGTCGTTCCGGTCGGCGACCCGCGGCGCGGTGCCGCGCAGCCGCCGGTAACCCGACGGCGAAACGCCGACACTGCCGCTGAAGCGGGCGCTGAACGTCCCGACGCTGTTGTACCCGACCTGGTGACTGATGTCGGCCACCGAGATGGGCGTGGCCGCGAGCAGGCGCTTGGCCTCCGCGAGCCGCAGGGCCGACAGGAACCGGCCCGGCGACAGCCCGGTGACCCGCAGGAACACGCGGGTGAAGTGGAACTTGCTGAACATGGCCGCGCGGGCGAGGTCGTCGATCGTCAGCCGCTCACCCAGGTTGTCTCGCATGGTCACGATGGCGCGTGCCACGGCTTGCCGGACGATCTCGTCCATGGTGGCCGTCCCTCCCGGTCGACAATGCCGCCCGGGGCGTCTTCGCGGTGAAGAGGCCCGGTGCGGTGGATGTGATTTCGTCAAAACTGTAGATCGGCGGGCGTCTACTTCTTAAGTGCTCTGTGCACCGGTCGGGATGGATTTCGCCGGTCCCGGACATGCGTTTTGCACATCGGGTTTGACCGGGCCCGCGACCGGGAACTCCGGCCGCGAGCGCATGTGTGTTTTTCATACCGCCGACAGCGGTCGGGGTATGCGCGACAGCGAACAGTGACGAAAATGCGGTGATCGGGCGGTCTCCGAGGGGCTTGTTACGCCGTTCGGAGTCTTGGTCGTAACCGCACGGAGCATGTGTAAGCCACATCACGCCGGTGATGCGGGCACTGGCTCCTGCCACTTCCGTTGGCGACGATTAATGCCACGTGAAGCATTCATCTTCGCCACTGGGAGCAGAACATGGCCGCACAGGTTTCCGTCGACGTCCGCACGCTTTTCACCAATCTGGGTATCGAGTTCGAAAAGGCGGGGACCGACCTCGTGATCGACCGTTTCGAGCAGTGGGGGATCGAGGCTTCCGCCGGCACGGTCCGGGGCTGCAACACCACGTGCTTCTGCCGCGCCGACGTCCTCGAAGCGGCTTGATGCGCGTTTGCGCAGCTCTCGCCGTCGCGAGCCGGTCACGGTGGGCGCCCCAGGGCGCCCGCGGTGGCCGGCTCGTCGTGTGTGGCGGACGCCCGGAAACCGAGGCGACGGCCCGGCCGGAAAGTTTCCGACACGGATGACGAGAAGTCGCCCGTGCTCGTGACGGCTGGTAGTCGAGCGGGCGCGAGTAGGCATTTTTGACCTGGTCCCAACGCCTGCGTGTGCATTTCGCGCCACCGCGCCAAAGTGATGCCCGAACGGGGCAACCGATTCGTCAAGCAGAATGTTTAACTGGGCTTCTGGGGAATCGTGAGTGCGGAGGCACTGTGATCAGAGTGCTGGTGGCCGAGGACATGCACATCGTGCGGGGAGCACTGGTGGCGCTGCTGCGGCTCGAGCCGGACATCGACGTGGTCGCGGAGGTCGCCTCCGGGCTCGAGATCCTGCCCGCCGCGCGCGCCAAGCAGGCGGAGGTGGCCGTCATCGACATCGACTTGCCCGGCAAGGACGGCCTCACGGCGGCCGGCGAGCTGCACCAGCAGCTGCCGGACTGCCGGACGCTCATCCTGACCAGCCTGGGCCGCCCGGGCACGCTGCGGCGCGCACTGGACGCCAAGGTGAGCGGGTTCCTGCTGAAGGACGCGCCGCCGGACAAGCTGGCCAACGCGGTGCGGGGGGTGCGCGCGGGCCGCCGCATGGTGGACGGTGACCTGGCATTGGCGGCGTGGGACACGGTGGACTGCCCGCTGACGGCCCGCGAGCTGGACGTGCTGCGCATGACGGCCCAGGGCTACGGGACGGTGGAGGTCGCGGCGCGGCTGTACCTGTCGGCCGGGACGGTGCGGAACTACCTGACGACGGTGGTGGCGAAGCTGAACGCGCGCAACCGGGTGGACGCCATCCGCATCGCCGAGGAATCCGGCTGGCTGTGACCGCCGGAAAGGTCCGGACCAGCGTTTGAGGGGCGGAGCGCCGTCGCGGACGGGATAGTGGCGCTGGTCCGGCGGGAATCGATCGCGCGCCGGCGACGGGTTGGGGGTGCAGTCCGGCGGTGGTCGATCGCGGCTCCGGAAGGTTCCGGCCGGGGGGTCGGTCGTGCGCTACTCGGACGGGGGCGGGCGCGGCTGTGGCCGGAACCGGCTGCTCGTCAGGCCGGGACCACCGCGCGCAGCCTGAAGCGGCCGTCCGGCTCCACCCCGGCCGTGAGCTTTCCGCCCAGGTCGGCCACCCGGTGCGACAGGTTGCCGATTCCGCTGCCCGGTGACGACTCGCGCGGCGCCGCCACCGGCTCCTCCGCCCGGGCTCGCTCCGCGCACTCCACGCCGTCGTTCACGATCTCCAGGCTGATTCCGCTCTCCGTGCGGCGCATCGCTATCTCGCAGCTCTCCACCTTGCTGTGGCGCAGCACGTTCGTGACTCCTTCGCGCAGCACCACCGCCAGCACCGTCCGCACCGGTGTCGGCAGCTCGTCGCCGAGCATCTCCATCCGTACCCGGACGTCGGCCGCCGCCAGCACCGACTTCGCCGTCCGGGACTCGCTGTCCAGGGACAGCTCGCGGTAGCCGCTGGCCACCGACCGGACGTCCGCCAGCGCCTGCCTGGTCAGGCCGAGTACCTCCGTCAGCTCCTCGGCCGCGCGCTCGCGGTTCAGGGGCAGCAGCCGGGCCGTCAGCTCGCTCTTCAGCGCGATCGCCGACAGGCTCATGCCGAGCAGGTCGTGCAGGTCGCGGGCGAACCGCAGCCGCTCCTCCGCCAGCGCCATCTCCGCGAGCCGGCGGCGGGTGTTCGCCAGCTCCGTCACCAGCCGGACGAGCCACAGCAGCCCGAACACCGCCAGGCTCGTCATCACGGTCGCCGCCGTGTAGAAGATCGTGGCCGTGATGTCCGCCCCCGCGAGCCGCTCGATCGCCGCGTACGCCGCGATGTTCAGCGCGAAGAACGCCCAGCCCGCGACGGGTGGCAGCACCAGCAGCGCGCTGCCGACCAGCAACCCCGGCAGGCTGACCCACCGCGGCCCCAGCGGGAGCAGCGGCAGGTAGATCAGGCACGCCTGGACCAGCAGCATCGCGTAGCTCTGCGCGGACCGCAGCTGGGTCGAAGGCCGGTTGAAGTACGAGAACTGCAAGGCCAGCAGCGCCACGATCGAGCCCGCCACCAGCGCGATCTCCCACGGCCGTGGCGTCAGCTGCAGCAGGTGCGACAGCGCGCCGATCCCCATCAGCACCATGACCACCGGCAGCAGCCGGCGGATCTGCTTCGCCGCGTTCTCCGACCGTTCCTCCGAGCCCTGCGCGACGGGAGCATCCAGCCGCCCGGGCAGCGGCAGCTCGACGCGCAGCCGGAACCGGCCGTCGGCGCCCGCCTTCGCGCTCGCCCGGCCGCCGAGCGCGGCGACCTCCTCCGGCAGCACCGTCAGCGCGCTGCCCGGGGCGAGCGCCGGGTCGTCGACCGCCACGCCGTCGTTCACGATCTCGAGGACGACTTTGCCGTCCTGCTGACGGACGTCGATCTCGCAGTGCTCGACGTCGCTGTAGCGCAGGACGTTCGTGACCCCTTCGCGGAGCACCTTGGCCAGCATCGTGCGCACCTGGACCGGCAGGTCGCCCTGGTCGAGGTGGATCCGCACGGCGATCTCGGACGCCGACAGCAGCGATTCGGCCGTCCGGGACTCCTTCTCCAGCGACAGCTCGCGATAGCCGTGCGAGACCGCGCGGACGTCGGACAGCGTGCGCTGCGCGGTGGCGGTGATCTCGCTGAGCTCGGCCTTGGCGCGCTCGGCGGACTTGCGCATCAGGCGGGAGACGAGCTCGCCCCTGAGCGCGATCGCGGACAGGCTCAGCCCGAGCAGGTCGTGCAGGTCGCGGGCGAACGCCAGCCGCTGCTCGGCGACCGCGCGCTGCGCCAGCTCCGTGCGGGCCGCGTGCAGCTCGTGGACCATCCGCGCCAGCCGCGAGAGCAGGTAGAAGACCAGGATGTAGAAGAGCGTGCCGAAGGCGTTGTAGACGGCGTTCTCCGGCGGCACGCCGAACGCCTGGTAGACGCCGATGGAACTGAGGAAGACCGCGCCGACCGCCGCCCAGCCGTACCGCGGGGGCAGCACCAGCAGCGCGGCCCCGCCGACGTAGACGAGCATGGTGGTCCACAGCAGGCCGAACGTCAGCAACGGCACGTAGGCGAGGACCACCATGACCGCGAGCAGCACCCGGCTGGTGGTCGAGTCCAGCCGCGCCGACGGGCGGCTGAACCACAGCAGCTGGATCGCCAGCAGCGCGCCGGCGGCCACGACGGCGTACCCCGCCTGGAAGACGCCGACCGACGCGGGCAGCAGGCTGAGCACGCCGATGACGCTGAACCCGCTGATGACCACCACGATGATGGCCGCCGACAGGTAGGCGGCCAGCCGCGGGCGCCGGTCCGCCGCGGTCGTGCCGCGCGGCTCGGCGGTGACGGACAGCTCCGCGGCCGGCTCGAGCGCGGCGGCCGGAGACATCTCTGCGGAACCCCCGGGGTCTCGGCGGTGGCCGGGGCGCCCCAGACGGCCCGGCCCGGGCGCGGTGTGCGTTCTGCTGCCGGCCGATCCTAACTCATCCGACGGGCGTTTCCCCGCACCGGAAAGCCGGGACGCCGGGGCGCGCGACGACGGCACGGCGGCGGTGGGACGCGGGCTCAGCGCCGGCCGTCCGCGGACCCGAGGCGGTCCGGGACGCCGAGCAGGCTCAGGAAGTCCAGCCGGGACAGCGCGACCGACCCGGTGTGCAGCACGCGGCCCTGCTCGAGCCGGAAGAAGCCGAGCGCCGCCTCGAGGTCGTCCCGGCAGTCGCCGCCGGTGCCGGCCAGGCGCCGGGACACCGGGAAGTCGGCGGTGAACGCGCGCCGCGCCGAGTACGTGGCCAGGCCACGGCCGAAGTGGCGGCGGTACCGCGCCAGCCGGGCGTAGGGCGCGCGGGAGACCAGCACCAGGCGCAGGTCCGGGTCGTGCAGCGCGGCGGCGACGTCGGCGGCGGGCACGTCGCCGAGCGGGCCGTCGTGGTCGGGCGTCGTGTGGTGCACCGCGAGCCGCGCGCGCCCGTCGAAGAGGTCGGCGAGCGAAATCCGGCCACGCGGGCCCTCGAACAGGTAGTCCGCCGCGGTGACGATCCGGGGCCGGTCCAGCTCCGGCACGGTCAGCTTCGTCATGGCTCGCCCTCCCTGGATGTGGTCACTGGCGAGTGTGGCCGCCGCGCGCGGGCGGGCCCAGTTTCCGGCGCGGGAACCGCAAGCTGGGAGACGCGCGCGCCGTGCCGCCGTGCCGCCCGCGGGCGCGGACCCTAGGCTCTGCGGACATGGCACGTTATTTCGACCTGCATCCGGAGAACCCGCAGCGGCGGTCGCTGGGCCAGGTCGTCGAGATCCTCCGCGCCGACGGGCTGATCGCCTACCCGACCGACTCGTGCTTCGCGCTGGGCTGCCGCCCGGGCAACCGCGACGGGCTCGACCGGATCCGCGCCATCCGCAAGCTGGACCACCGGCACCACTTCACGCTGGTCTGCCAGGACTTCGCCCAGCTGGGCCAGTTCGTCCACATCGACAACGCGGTGTTCCGCGCGATCAAGGCGGCGACGCCGGGCAGCTACACGTTCATCCTGCCGGCCACCAAGGAGGTGCCGCGGCGGCTGATGCACGAGAAGAAGAAGACGGTCGGCGTGCGCATCCCCGACCACCGCGTCACGCAGGCGCTGCTGGCCGAGCTGGGCGAGCCGCTCCTGTCGAGCACGCTGCTGCTGCCGGGCGAGGGCGAGCCGATGACGCAGGGCTGGGAGATCAAGGAGGAGCTGGACAACCAGCTCGACGCGGTCCTGGACTCCGGGGACTGCGGCGTCGAGCCGACGACCGTGGTCGACTTCTCGTCGGGCGAACCGGAGGTCCTGCGCGTCGGCGCGGGCGATCCTGCGCCGTTCGGGTGACGGCGGTCAGTTCTCCAGCAGGTCCAGCCATTCGGCGGTGTGCTCGCCGCTGAACGACAGCGCCAGGTCCTCCGCGTGGCGGCGGCCGGTCACCAGGAGGCAGAAGTCCTCCGCCGGGCCCGCGATGCGGTCCGGGGCGTCCTCCGGGCCGAAGTCCCACCGCGTCCCCGACGGGGCCCGCAGCTCGAACCGGAACGGGCCCGGCGGTGTCCGCTGGTGCCGGTGGTAGGCGCGGTCCCTGGTCCGGACGCCGTAGTACGCGACATGGCCGATCGCGTCGTCGCGGCGCGGGCGGATGCCCAGCGTGTCCGCGATGTCCTGGCCGCACGCGAACAGCTCGGTCAGCGCCGCCGCGGCCAGCACCGACGGCCGCAGCGGGCCGTCGCTCCACGGCAGCTGCGGCTTCGGCGGGGCCGACGCCAGCAGGGCGTTCGCCTTCCGCTGCTCGATCAGCCACGTCACGATCGCCTCGTCGAGCGAGTCGTACGAGATCTGCGGGGTCACGCCGAAGGCGCCCGGGTTCTCGGCGCTGAGCCGGACCAGCCGCGCGGTCGACGTCAGCCGGGCGAAGTGGCCCGTGAGGTCCGGGCCGGGACCGTACCCGTGCCGTTCCGCCAGCTCGGCCAGCGCCTCGGTCTCGGCCTGCAGGTCCGTGAACACGTCGGCCATCGGTGCCACCCTCCCGGATCCGCGACTGCCCGGCATCCAGGCTGGCAGGTGCGCCCGCGGCGGCTCCACTCCGCGCGTGCGACGCCCGCGTCGGGCGTCGGCTATGTTCGTGCACAGCGACGATGGGAGTCCGGGCGTGAAGTACCTGCTGGCGATGTACCTCAACCCCGACGTGCTGGCGAACCTGCCCAAGGAGGACATGGACGCCATCATGACCGGGCACCAGGACTTCATCCGCACGATCCGCGAGTCCGGCGAGATGATCGGCACGCAGGCGCTCGCGCCGGCCGCCGACAGCACCGTCGTGCGGGTGCGCGGCGGTCTGCCCGCGGTCACCGACGGCCCGTTCCTGGAGTCGAAGGAGTTCCTGGCCGGCTACTACCTCGTCGAGTGCGCGAGCAAGGAGCGCGCCGTCGAGCTCGCCGCGATGATCCCCGACGCCGCGATCGACGGCTTCGGGATCGAGGTGCGCGAGATCGTCTTCTTCGCCGACGCCGAATCCGAGATCCCCGGTTCGTGAGGTGACCGCGCCCGCCCCGGTCGCCGAGGTCCTGCGCCCGCTGGTGCCGCAGGTGCTGGGCGTGCTGGTGCGCCGGTACGGCCAGTTCGACGCGTGCGAGGACGCCGTCCAGGAAGCCCTGCTGGCCGCGAGCGAGCAGTGGCCCGTCGAGGGTGTCCCGGCCAACCCGCGCAGCTGGCTGGTCACGGTCGCGACCCGGCGGCTGACCGACCACTGGCGCAGCGAGAGCGCACGGCGGCGGCGTGAGGAGACGGTCGCCGTGCGGGAGCCGGCGGCCGTCGTTCCCGGTCCGGGCGAGGAGCAGCCGCCCGAAGCCGACGACACGCTGAAGCTGCTGTTCCTGTGCTGCCACCCCGCCGTGTCGCCGCCTTCGCAGGTCGCGCTGACGCTGCGCGCGGTCGGCGGCCTGACCACGGCGCAGATCGCGGCCGCGTTCCTGGTCCCCGAGGCGACGATGACCCGGCGCATCACCCGTGCGAAGGAGCGCATCGCCGCGGCGGGGTCGACGTTCAGCGAGCCGTCCCCGGACGACTTCGGCGAGCGGCTGCGCGTGGTCCTGCAGGTGCTGTACTTGATTTTCAACGAGGGGTACACGGCGACGTCGGGGGAGAACCTCGTGCGCGCCGAGCTGGCCACGGAGGCCATCCGGCTGACCCGCGCGGTGCACGCGCTGATCCCGGACGAGGGCGAGGTCGCGGGCCTGCTCGCGCTGATGCTGCTGACCGACGCCCGCCGCGAGGCCCGCACCGGCCCGGACGGCGAGCTGGTTCCGCTGCCGGAGCAGGACCGCGCGCGCTGGAACGCGGCGCTGATCGCGGAGGGCGAAGCGCTGGTGGACGCCACGATCGGCCGCGGCGCCATCGGGCCGTACCAGGTCCAGGCGGCGATCGCGGCCCTGCACGCCACCGCGCCGAGCACGGAAGAGACGGACTGGCCGCAGATCGTCGAGCTGTACCGCGTGCTGCAGGCGCTGATGCCGAGCCCGGTGGTGACGATCAACCAGGCGGTGGCGGTGGCCCAGGCGTCGGGGCCCGCGCGCGGCCTGGAGGTGCTGGACACGGTCGACGCGAAGCTGGACGTGGGGCTCCGGCTGGACGCGGTGCGCGCGCACTTGCTCGAGCTGGCGGGGGACGCGGCGGGGGCACGCGAGTGCTACCTGCGCGCGGCACGGCGGACGGCGAGCCTGCCCGAGCGGCGGTACCTGCTGAAGCGGGCCGAGCGGATCGCGCCGGAGACGGACGCCGCGCGGAACTGACCGCGGGGCTGGTTGGGCTTCGCGCGGGGCTGACCCGGGTGGGCGGGGCGCGGACCGCGGCGGATCGAACGAGGGCGGGCGGGATCGCGCCAGGTGGGGGCTTCGCGCGGGGCTGGTCTTGGGGTGAGTGGGTGGGACTCGCCGTGGCTTGGCCGCGGCGCGCGCGGGTGGGAAGTTCGCGCGGGGCTCACCCGGGTGGGCGGGGCGCGGGCCGCGGGGGGGATCGAGGGTGGGCGGGCTGGGTGGCGCCGGGCCAAGCCCGTGCCGCGGTGGACGCGAGCGGCCCGCCCGGGGCCAAGGCCGGGCGGGCCGTCGGAACTCGGCGAACCAGAACTCAGCGGACCACGATGCCCGTCGGGGGTTCCGGGGCCGCCGGGACGTGGAACAACCGGGCCAGCAGCTCCAGGTCCGCCACGTCGCCCTCGATCGACAGCTTGCCCGTGCGGACCGCTTCGCGGGCCGGCGTCTGGCCGCTCATCAGGTCCAGCATCGCCGCGCCGCTCGTGGCCTTGACCACCAGGTCCGCGCCGGCGAAGCGGCCCTCGCCGACCTTGACCGTGCCGTCCTCCACCAGTGCGTGGACGATCATGCGGTCGTCATAGCGGATCTCGTAGGTGATCTGGACGCCTTCGGCCACGTCCGCGCGGAACATCGTGTACAGCGACAGGATCGCCGAGTCCAGCGTGAACACGTCCTCCGGGCCCGGCCGGTGCAGCGAGCGGGCGCCCCACAGGCCGAGGTCCAGCAGGATCTGGTCGAGCTCGCTGCCGTACTGGGTCAGCTCGTAGACCAGGCCCGCGTCGAGCTCGGCGCGGACGCGGCGGCGCAGCACGCCGGTCGCCTCCAGGTCGTTGAGCCGCGCGGACAGGATGGACGGCGGGATCTTCGGCAGGCCGGCCTGCAGCTCGTCGTAGCGCTTCGGGCCGAGCACCAGGTCACGGACGATCAGCAGCGACCAGCGCTCGCCGATGATCTCGAGCGCGCGGGCGAGGCCGCAGAACTGGCCGTAGGCACGGGTGTTGGGAGCGGGCATCGGACTTCCTCACTTCTTTCTCGGGCGGAGCGATGGTCGGCCGGAGCCGGGGAAGCGGCGGGTCAGTGGTGGTCGCCTTCGGAGATCAGCTCGCGGTGCAGCAGCTGCAGGTCGTCACACGGTTCGACGCCGAGCTCGCCGGCCAGCCGGGACCGGAGCCTGCGGTAGACGGCCATCGCGTCGGAGCGCCGCCCGCTGCGGCCGAGCACGCGCATCAGCTGCCCGTGCAGGGCTTCGTCGAGCGGGCTGCCGGTGGCCAGCGAGCGCAGCTCGCCGATCAGCTCGCGGTGCTTGCCGCTGACGATCTCCGCTTCGATCCGCAGGTGCAGCACGCTGCGGCGCTGCTCCAGCAGCTCCGTGCGGTACGCCGACAGGATCGGTCCACAGTGGACGTTGGCGAGCGGTGGGCCGGACCACAGGTCCAGCGCCGCGCGGTAGGCGTCGGCGGCCGCGGCGTGGTTGCCGGCGTCCTGGTGCTCGTGGCCGAGCTGCTGCAACCGGAAGAACCGATGCGTGTCCACTTGGGACGGATCGATGTAGAAGGTGTAGCCGGACTGCTTGGTGGCCAGCAGCTGCTCACCGTCGGCGGCCAGCCCGTTCTGGTCGATGCACCGGCGCAAGTGGTAGACGTAGGTGTGCAACGTCGTCCGCACCGTCCGGGGCGGGTTGTACGACCACAGCTCCTGGATGAGCGTGTCGATGTGGACCATCTTGCCCGGGCGCATCACCAGCACCGCGAGCAGCTGCAGGACCTTGGGCGTCGTCGGCGCGTAGTCGACGCCGGCGCGCAGCACCTCCAGCGGGCCCAGGACGGTGAACCTCACACCACCGTCGTCCGGCGCTTCCGTTGGCGGCAGTTCGGAGTACATGGGCAAGCCTCCAGCGTCTCAATGCGTCCCTCGCGCTCCCCAGTCGTGCCACACGGGTCGGGGGACGGCCGACTCCGGGCTTCTCGTCGAATGTGACAGAGCGTCCCTCCGGCGACCAGTGAGTCACCCATCAGAGTCAACGTGGGTTTACCCCGTGGTCCCGTGCGTTCCGCAGGTCCTTCCCGTGCCTTCCGCACGGTCCGCCATCCGGCCCAACCTGGGCCGGGACGCCCCGGCGGGTCGCTGGAACGGACCAGGCGCGGCCGCGGCGGGACCGGCGTGGCGCGCGCGGGCGGGCGTCCGGCACGCCGCCGCCGTGCGTTCCGCACGGTCCGTCCGGTGCGGATTTCCCGCGGCCGCGCGGATGTCCCACGACCGGGTGCGTTTCGCCCGGGAATCCTCCATCGCTCGTCGAGCGTCCTGCGAGATCCGGCGTCTTCCCTGGCACCAGGAGAACTGCCACCAGGGGAATTCGAGGTTGGACGGATGATGTTGCGGTCTATTGCGGCTGTCGGACACGACAGCGAGTTCGACGATCCGCCGCGGGTGCCTGCCCTCGACCGGGTCGAGAAGTCGGTCCGGCCCGCCGTGCTGCAGGCCATTTCGTCGATCCAGGAGCGGTACTTCGAGCCGATCACGCTCGCGGACCTGGCGTCCGAGGTGTTCGTCAGCCGGTTCCACTTCTCGCGGATGTTCGCCGACGCCACCGGGGTGACCCCCGGCCGGTTCCTCACCGCGGTGCGGCTGTTCGAGGCGAAGCGGCTGCTGCTGACGACGTCGCTGAACGTCTCCGACATCGTGTGCAGCGTCGGCTACAGCAGCGTCGGCACCTTCACCAGCCGGTTCTCGCGCGCGGTCGGGATGACGCCGACGCAGTACCGGGAACCCCAGGTCGCCGAGCTGCTCGTGGCGATCTCGCCGACGTTCCACCGGATCCCGCCGCTGACGGCGCTGCGCGCGGCCGGCCGCAGCTGCGCCTCGCTGCAGACCGGCACCGGTGTGCTGTCGCTGCGGCTGGACATGCCGCGCGGGTCCGCGCCGGCGGACACCCTCGTCGGCCTGTTCGCCGAGCCGGTGCCGCAGTGCGGCCCGGTCGCCTTCGGCGGCATGGCGAACATGAGCTCCGGTGAGCTGACCCTCCAGGGCGTGCCGCCGGGCCGGTGGACGGCCATCGCCGTCGCGCAGCACCAGCCGGGCGCGGGCGGGCCGCGGTTCTCGATCGGCTACTCGGGGGTCACCGTCGCGCCCTACGGCCACTCGGCCGCGCGGGTCGGCCTGCGCGCGCCGGCCCCGACCGACGCGCCGATCGCGATCACGCTGGCGTCGAAGCCGTCGCCGTTCACCCAGCGCATGCGCGCCGCCCAGCGGCCGCACCTGCGCGCGGTCGCCTGACCCCCGACGAAGCAAAGGACGGCCACGACGATGTCCACCGTAATCGGAGTGCTGCGCAAGCGTTTCCTCGCTCCTTCCCTGGCTTCGGTCGGCTTCGCCGAACGCGGCTTCCCGGTCACCCACACCGACGCGACGGCCCGGCTGGAGGCGGTGCCGCAGGCGGTGGTGTGCGGGTTCGAATGGGCCATCGAAGGCGCCTCGCTGTGGGAGATCGAGCGGCGGCTCGCGCTGGTCGAGCCCGAGCAGCGCGGGTTCGCCTACGAGGGCGCGACGATGGGCTACACGATCCTCGACGCGATGCCCGGCGGCGGCCGTGACCGCACCCGCCGGCTGCTCGAAGGCCCCGGACGCCCGCACATCTTCCTGACCTACATCGGGATCGGCTTCGCGATGGCGCGGCTGCCGCGTCCACTGTGGAAGAACATCCTGCCCGAGCTGACCGGCGTGGCCTACCACCCGGTGATGAGCTGGCTCGCCGTCGACGGCTACGGCTTCGACCGCGCCTACTTCGACACGCGGCAATGGGTGGACGAGCAGGCCGAGCCGGTGCCCTATCCATGGGCGGGCCGGCCGGAGTACTTCGGCCGGGCGTTCGACCAGGGCGTCGGCCGCGCGCTGTGGTTCATCCACGGCGGCAATCCGGACGCCGTCGCGGCCGCGGCCGGGCGGTTCGCCGAGCACCGGCGGCCCGACCTGTGGAGCGGGATCGGGCTGGCGGCGACGTTCGCCGGCGGCAGCGACCAGCGCGGGCTGGGCCGGTTGCGGCGGGCGGCCGGCGAGTACTACGACGAGCTCGCGCTCGGCGTGGTGTTCGCGGTCAAGGCGCGGACGTACTCCTCGTACGTGCCCGCCCACACCCACCTCGCGGCAGGCGTGCTCACCGACCTGTCGGTGCAGGGCGCGCAGAACCTCGCCGACCGCACCGAGCGGGCCGACGGCGACGACGGCCCGCAGCCGCCCTACGAACTGTGGCGGCAGCGCATCCGTGAGGAATTCGCCCCGGCCGCGCGGCGGCGGGCGAGCTGAACCCCGCTTTCCCGGAGAAGCCGCGCCCGATCCGCACGCAAGCGTGGAGTAGCGCGCTGACCAGCGCATCTGTGACCGTATAAGCAAGACCGAACCACCCTATTCGACCCGTAAGGGGGAGAGTGCGTTGGGCAATGGTTGGCGCGCGCTCAGACGCCGCATCCTGACACCGAACGTCGCGGAAACCTCGCTGGAGAAGCGGGGTTTCCACCGGAAGAGCCCGGCCGCTCAAGAACGGCTCGAGACGGTCGGGGAGAAGTTCCTCCTCGGGTACGCGCACGCCGTCGAGGCGCGCTCGGTTGAGCAGGCCGAAGAATGGCTCGAACGCATTCCGCCGCAGTTCCGCGGATTCGCCTACGAAGGCGCGGGAATGGGGTACGCCGTTCTCGACGGGCTGCCGTTCGGCAAGAGCTCGAACATCGCCGAGTTCCTGGCCGGCCCCGGCGAGCAGCACGACTACATCATCTACGTCGGCGTCGGCTGGGCGATGGCCCGGCTCCCACGGTTCGCGTGGCCGAAGGCCGCGGCGTTCGACCCGCTGCTGCGCTGGCTGGTGCTCGACGGGTACGGCTTCCACCAGGCGTACTTCAAGACCGCCGAGTACATCGGCCGTCAGCGCCAGGACCACGGCTTCTCCTGGCCGGACCGGCGTTACGACGGCTATGCGCTGCGCGCCATCGACCAGGGCATCGGCCGGGCGCTGTGGTTCGTCTGCGGTACCGACGTCGCCCTGGTGACCAAGACGATCGAGCAGTTCCCCGAGTCCCGGCACGGCGACCTGTACGCCGGGGTGGGGCTGGCCTCGACCTACGCGTGCGGCGTCACGGCCGACGAACTGGCGGAACTGGTCGACCGGGCCGGGATCCACCACGGGCAGCTCGCCCAGGGGAGCGCCTTCGCCGCCGAATGCCGGGTGCGCGCGGGCCTGATGATCCCGGAGACCGAGATGGCGGCACGGGCGATCTGCGGGCTGCCCGCCGAGCGCGTGGCGACCATCACCCAGGAGGTCCGCCCGGCCGTGGTCGTCGACGGCGACGACGTCCCGGCGTTCGAAACCTGGCGGCAGCGGATCGCCGAAGAAGTGCTGACCCACGGAGGGAAGAACAAATGACCACGACCTTGGGCTGGCTGCGCAAGCAGCTGGCGGGCATCGTGGCGCTGGCGCTGATCCTCGGCCTGTTCCTGGTCGCGCGGCTGCCCAGCGTCTCCGCCGCCGAGCAGGACTCCATGGCGGGCAGGTTCCACTTCACGCCGATGACGATCGCGCTGCCCGCGGCGACCAAGTCGCAGTCGATCCGGACGGTGAACAAGGAGTACGAGCACATCGCCGCGTGGATCTCCTCGGTCGGCGCCGCGATCGCGCTCAACGACATCAGCGGCAGCGGCAAGGCCAACGACCTGTGCCTGGTCGACCCGCGCAGCGACCAGGTCGTCATCACGCCGGCGCCGGACTCGGGCCCGCGGTACGCGCCCTTCGCGCTCGACCCGGCGCCGGCCCTGCCGACGTGGGACTACATGGCGCCGATGGGCTGCGTCCCGGGTGACTTCAACGAGGACGGCCGGACCGACGTGCTGGTCTACTACTGGGGCCGCACGCCGGTGCTGTTCCTGCAGAAGGCCACCGCGACGAAGTTCGACGCGGCCGCCTTCCAGCCGACCGAGCTGGTGCCGGGCGACAACCGCGGACCGGACGGCAAGTACGACGGTCCACTGTGGAACACCGACTCCGCGACCATCGGCGACTTCGACGGCGACGGGCACGTCGACGTCTTCATCGGGAACTACTTCCCGGACAGCAAGGTCCTCGACCCGACCGCCGACGGCGGCATCACGCTGAACCAGTCGATGTCGCACGCGACCAACTCGGGCGGGAAGTACGTCTTCCGCTGGACCGGTGCCACCTCCGGGGCGCACCCGACCGCACGGTACGCCGACGACTCGCAGGGCATCCCGGAGAGCGCGCGCCTCGGCTGGACGCTGGCCTCCAGCGCCACCGACATCGACGGCGACGGCCGGCCGGAGCTCTACATCGCCAACGACTTCGGCCACGACCACCTGCTGTACAACAAGTCCACGCCGGGGCACGTGTCCTTCGGCGAGGTCACCGGGGTCCGCGGGATCACCGACCCGAAGTCGAAGGTGCTGGGCCACGACTCCTTCAAGGGGATGGGCGTCGACTTCGGCGACCTGAACCACGACGGCCTCTACGACCTGTTCGTCAGCAACATCACGACGTCGTGGGGCATCGAGGAGTCGAACTTCCAGTTCATGAACCAGGCCAAGGACACCGCGGACCTGACCCGGCAGCTGAAGGACGGCGTGGCGCCGTTCCACGACGAAAGCGCCACGGACGGCACAGCGTGGTCCGGCTGGGGCTGGGACGTCAAGATCCAGGACTTCGACAACAGCGGCGAGAACCAGATCGCGCAGGCGACCGGGTTCGTCAAGGGCCAGGTCAACCGCTGGCCGAACCTGCAGGAGCTGGCCACGGCCCACGACGGGCTGCTGTCCAACCCGTTCTGGTGGCCGAACGCGCGTGCCGGCGACGACATCGCCGGAGACCAGACCCTGCACTTCTTCGTCAAGAGCCCGGACGGCCGCTACACCGACCTCGCGCCGAAGCTGGGCCTGGCGGTGCCGGTGCCGACCCGCGGCATCGCCGTCGGCGACACCGACGGGGACGGCCTGCCGGAGTTCGCGGTGGCGCGGCAGTGGGAAGCGCCGATCTTCTACCACAACGACAGCCCGAACCCGGGCAAGTTCCTGCAGCTGAAGCTGACCACCGACACGCCGGTGGCGCCCGGCCCGCTGCCCGCGGCGGGCCCGCCCGCCATCGGTGCGGAGGTCACCGTGACGACCGCGGACGGCAAGAAGTACCTCGGCCGGGTCGACGGCAGCAGCGGGGAGGCCGGACGGCGCAGCTTCGACGTCCAGATCGGCCTCGGGCACGACGTCGCCGGCCCGCTGGACGTGCACCTGCAGTGGCGGGACCGGACCGGGCAGCTGCGTCAGCAGGACCTGAAGCTGGCACCCGGCCAGTACTCCTACCAGCTCGGTACCCAGGCTAAGGAAGCGAAGTGACCGGCATGGCCACCCCGACCCTGACCAAGGTGGACAGCGCGCCACCGAAGCGGACCAACAAGGTCGTCACCGCGCTGCGGCGGTTCGCGATCTCGATCACGATCTTCAACATCGTCGGCTACACCGTGCTCGGCTTCGAGCAGCCGTGGCTGTACCCGTTCATCGCGCTGGCGACCGCGTACACCACGGAGATCCTCCTCGAGGTCATCAATTCCCGGGTGACCGGCCGCGAGGTCCGGTTCAAGGGGAACGGGTTCAAGGGCCTGGTCGAGTTCCTGCTGCCGGCGCACATCACCGGCCTGGCGCTCAACATGCTGACCTACGTCAACGACCGCTGGCAGGTCATGGTCTTCGGCGTGGTCGTCGCGGTCGGCGCGAAGTGGGTGCTGCAGGCCCCGGTCTACGGCCGGATGCGCCACTACATGAACCCGTCGAACTTCGGGATCACGATCATCCTGCTCGTGTTCCCGTGGGCGAGCATCGCGCCGCCGTACCACTTCACCGAGCAGGTCGACACCTGGGTCGGCTGGCTGATCGTCGGCATCATCCTCGCGTCGGGCACGGTGCTCAACGCGTTGCTGACCAGCCGGATGTGGCTGATCGCGGGCTGGCTGAGCTTCTTCGTCATCCAGGCCTTCGTCCGCGGCTGGATCTTCGGCACGTCGATCCCCGGCGCGCTGGCGATGGGCACCGGTGTCGCGTTCGTGCTCTACACCAACTACATGGTCACCGACCCGGGCACGTCACCGTCGAAGCGCGGCTCGCAGTTCGCCTTCGGGGCCGGGGTGGCGCTCGCGTACGGCTTCTTCACCGCCGTGCACGTGGCCTACGGGCTGTTCCTGGCCACCGCGACCGTGTGCCTGATCCGCGGGATCTTCCTGTGGGGCCTGCACTTCTCGACCAAAGCGCGGCTGAAGTTCGAGGCGGAGCAGGCCGCGCAGAAGGCGAAGCTCGAGCTGGCCAAGCCGGCCGGCGACGAGCGGCCCGGGGCTGTCGCGGCATGACCGTCCCGCCGGACGAGGCCCGGGCGGCGCGCACCGCGCCGCCCGGGCCGCCGCGCCGGGCGACGATCCGGTTGCTGAAGCAGCTCTTCACCGACCGGCTCGCGCTCATGGGCGACAACGCCGAGGCCTACGGCGACGTCGTCCGCATCGCCATCGGCCCGAAGGCGATGTACCTGGTGAACCACCCGGACCTGGCCAAGCACGTGCTCGCCGACAACGCGGCGAACTACCACAAGGGCATCGGCCTGCAGGAGGCCCGCCGGGCACTCGGCGACGGCCTGCTGACCAGCGACGGCGAGACCTGGCGGCGCCAGCGCCGGACCATCCAGCCGGTGTTCCAGCCCAAGCGGATCGCGCGCCAGGCCGGGATCGTGGCGTCCGAAGTGGACGCTCTGGTCAAGCGGCTGGCCGCGCACGACGGGCCGGTCGAGGTGCTGCACGAGATGACCGGGCTGACGCTCGGCGTCCTCGGCAAGACGCTGCTGGACGCCGAACTGGGCGGCTACGAGACGCTCGGACATTCGTTCGAGGCCGTGCAGGACCAGGCCATGTTCGAGGCGGTCACGCTGAGCATGGTGCCGCAGTGGGTGCCGCTGAAGAAGCAGCTGCAGTTCCGGACCGCGCGCGCCGACCTGCGCCGGATCGCCGACGAGCTCGTCGAACGGCGGCTGGCGCACCCGGTCGAGGGCGGGGAAGACGTCCTGTCGCGGCTGATCGCGTCGGGGTCGGAGGAGGGTTCGTCGCGCGAGCGCATGCGCGACGAGCTGATCACGCTGCTGCTGGCCGGGCACGAGACCACCGCGAGCACACTCGGCTGGGCGTTCCACCTGATCGACGAGCACCCGGAGGTCGGCGAGCGGCTGCACGCCGAGGCCACCGAGGTCCTCGGCGACCGGCTGCCCGGGCACGAGGACCTGCGGCGGCTGACCTACACCGCGTCGGTCGTCGAGGAGGTCATGCGGCTGTACCCGCCGGTGTGGCTGCTGCCGCGGGTCGCCCAGGCCGACGACGAGATCGGCGGGTACCACGTGCCGGCCGGGTCCGACGTCGTCGTGGTGCCCTACACGCTGCACCGGCACCCGGCCTTCTGGACCGACCCGGAGCGGTTCGACCCGGACCGGTTCACCGCGGCCGAACGACCGCCGCGGTACGCGTACATCCCGTTCGGCGCCGGGCCGAGGTTCTGCATCGGCAACAGCCTCGGGGTGATGGAGGCGGTCTTCGTGCTCGCGCTGGCCGCCCGCGACCTGCGGCTGCGCAAGCTGCCCGGCTACGTCGTCGAACCCGAGGCGATGCTCTCGCTGCGGGTGCGCGGCGGGCTGCCGATGACCGTGCACCCGCGGGCCGCCGAAGCCCGCCGGGCCGCTTGATCCACACCGATGAGGAGGTAGGCCGGTGCAACCCGAGGCCACCGAAGAAGACCGCGTCATGAACCTGACCCTCGAGGCCTACGCGGACACGATCGTGCCGGGGGAGAAGCGGTCCGCCGGCGACCGGGCCGTCGCCGGGGCCGCGCCCGGCCCGGGCGCGGTGGCGGCGGGCGCGCTGGAGCTGCTGAACTTCGACGCGACCGGCGTCACGGCCGGCCTGCCCTACCTCGCGCAGTCGCTCAACGACCACGCGAAGGTCTACGCGGGCGAAGTGGCGCTCGAACTCGACCACGACGTCCCGCCGTTCGTCGCGCTGCCGTACGAGCACCGCCGCGAGCTGGTGCGGCGGCTGACCACGCCCGGTCACCCCGAGAAGGACGGCTGGGTCAGCCTCGCGCTGTTCTGCAACATGGCCTACGACAGCGCCGCGCACAAGCACACCGCCGACGCCATCCGCGAGGGACACCCCGGCCTGCTGGCGCTCGGGTACACCGCCCCGGACGCCGACGGCTTCTGGCGGTTCCCGAAGTACGGCTACGGCCGCAAGCTGGCCGAGCTCCACCCCGACACCACGCCTTCCGGGAGCCCCGCATGAACGCCATCGACAAGACCGACGTCGTCATCGTCGGCAGCGGTTTCGGCGGGTCCATCCCGGCCTACCACCTCGCCGCGGGCGGGGCCAAGGTCACCGTGCTCGAACGCGGGCCGTGGCTGGCCGCGGACGACTTCGAGCACGACTACCTGCTCGGCTCGTCCTACACCCGGGCGTTCGACTTCATCGTCGGCGACGGGATGAGCGTGCTGGGTGGCAACTGCGTCGGCGGCGGCAGCGTCGTCTACTTCGCCGCGATGCCCCGCGCGCCGAGGTTCGTCTTCGAACGCCACGGCAGCATCGGGCGCCGGATGTGGCCGTCGGTGATCTCCCGCGACACGCTGGAGCCGTGGTACGACCGCGTCGACGAGTCGATCCCGGTGTCCAAACAGGACTGGAGTGACGTCTCCTACGCCGGCGGGCTGTGGGCCGCGGCCTGCCACCACTCCGGGCGCACGGCGAACCCCGCGCCGGTGGCCGTCGACAACGACACTTGCGTGAACTGCAACTTCATGATGGCCGGCTGCAAGTTCGACGCCAAGCGGTCGATGCTGACGAACTACCTGCCCGCGGCGCTCGCGCACGGCGCGCAGATCCGGCCGCTGCACGAAGTCCAGCGCCTGGAACGGACCGAAGACGGCGGCTACCGCGTCCACTTCGACCTGATCGACGAAGCGGACTACCGGATCCGCACCGGCAGCGGGGTCATCGAGGCGAAGGTCGTCATCATCGCGGCCGGCGCCGGGGCCACGCCGGTGATCCTGCAGCGCTCGGAGGCCGCGCTCGGCGTCATGCCGCACGGCGTCGGCCGGTACTTCTCCGGCAACGGCGAGCGGCTCAACACCGCGATCATCGACGAGGACCGCGTCCGCGAGGTGCTGGGACTGTCCCGTGAGGACGGTCCGGTGTACTCGGCCAACCACATCGGCAAGGGCCCGACCGTCGCGAACTGGGACAAGCTCGACGGGTCGCTGCCGGAGTACGAGCGGTATTCGCTGGAGCAGCTGTACTTCCCGCCGGGGCTGGGCACCATCCTCGCCCAGGTGCCGGGCGGCGACGAGCCGCGCTGGTTCGGGGCGCAGAAGAAGGAGATCCTCAACCAGTGGGCGAACTGGCTCACGATCTTCCTGATGACCGAAGACGACAACGAAGGCGTCTTCGGCGCGCCGCCGCCGACCGGCAACGCCTACCGCATCTCGCAGCAGATGCTCGGCCGTGGCTCGCTGCGGTACGAGCCGACGCCGAACACGCGTCGCGGCTGGGCGCTCGCGGACGCCGACTGCAAGGCGATCATCGAGAAGGACGGCATCGCGAAGGTCGCGCCGTGGACCAACGACGTCGTCGGCGCCTACACCGTGCACCCGCTCGCGTCGTGCCGGATCGGGGACGACGCGGCGACGTCCGCGCTGCACCCGAACCACGAGCTGCGCAACCACCCGGGCATCTTCGTCACCGACAGCGCGTCGGTGCCGGGCGCGCTGACGGTGAACCCGGCGATGACCATCGCCGCGCTCGCCGAGCGGTCGGTCCCCGGCATCGTCCGGGCCCTGCAGGCCCGCGACGTCGACGTCAGCTACGGCGCCCCGGCCCCGGACGGCTCGATCACCGGCCGCCGCGCGGTGTCCAAGCTCGACCTGGTCGCCGGCAGCTGATGCACGGGTACGTCGAGCTCGCGCTCCTGGGTGCCTGGGAGCGCGAGTACGCCGGTTCGCGAGGAGGAACGATGACCCCCGGACTGGTGCGGGTCGCCCTCCGGCGGACGCTGCGGGACGTCAAGTACGTCGAGGCCGTGCGGCCGCGGCGGGCGCGGGGGCTCGTGCGGGACGTCTACCGGCAGGTGGAACGGGACTTCGGCATGCTCGCCCCGCCGATCGCGCTGCACTCGCCCGCGCCGGACGTGCTCGCCGCCGCGTGGCTGATGCTGCGGGAGTCGCTCGTCGCGCGCGGGTCGGCGAGCCGGGCGGAGAAGGAGGTCGTCGCGGCCGCGGTGTCGGCGGCGAACTCGTGCCCGTACTGCGTCGAGGTGCACGGCATGGCCCTCGGTTCGCTGGGCGAGCCGTCCGCCGCCGCGGCCATCGAAGCCGGGGCCGTCGTCCCGGACGCGGACACGCGCGCGCTGGCGGCGTGGGCGAGCGGCGAGGGCGACCTGCCCGCGGACGCGCCCGCCGCCGAGTTCACCGCCGTGGCCGTGGCGTTCCACTACCTCAACCGGGTGGTGAGCGTGTTCCTCGGCCCGTCGCCGCTGCCGGACGCCGTGCCGCAGCCGGCCCGGGCGAAAGCCAAGGCGATACTGGGATTCTTGCTCAAGCCCGGCCTCGCGCCCGCACCGGGCGAGGCGCTCGGCCTGCTGCCGCCGACGGCCGCCGACGGCCCGGGCTGGGCCGCACCGGGCAGCACCCTGGCCGACGCCTTCGCGCGGGCCGGGGCGGCGGTCGAGGCGGCCGGGGAACGCTCGGTGCCGTCCCGCGTGCGCGACCTCGTCCGCCGGGAAGTCAAGGCCTGGGACGGCAAGCCGCCCGGGCTGAGCCGCGCGTGGGCCGAGCCGGTGCTCGCCGAGCTGCCCGCCGGCGAACGGGCGGCGGGCCGCCTGGCGCTGCTCACCGCCAAGGCGGCCTACCAGATCGGTTCCGCCGACGTCGCCGCCGTTCGTCCGCAATGGACGGACGATCGCGCCCTGGTGGAGCTGGTGTCGTGGGCGGCTCGCACCGCGGCCGTGGCCGCCGGTGACCGGCTGGCGCACCGCCCGCGAAGAGAAGACTCCCCTCGTCGGCGCGGGCGATGATCGAACGGCCGGCTCGCCCGCTGGGGCGCGCAGCACCGGGACACACCGAAACGAGACCCGGTTCCCGACGCCGCCCCGCGGATCCGGCAGGCCGGCGGTCACCGCGCGGTGGCTCCCCTTGCCCGCCGCCGCGGCGGTGGCCGCCGGCCCCCCGAACAGACGTCGCACCGGTGAGAGGACAGACAGGTGACTGACACCACGGGCGTGATCGCCGACCTGACCGCCGAGGCCGCCGAAGTCGACGCGCTCGTCGCCGGCCTCGCCGAAGCCGAGTGGGACACCCCCACCCCGGCTCCGGGCTGGGCCGTCCGGCACCAGATCGCGCACCTCGCGTTCATCTTCCGCATCGCGGGCCTCTCGGCCGCGCAGCCGCAGGCCTTCACCGAGATGACCAAGGCCGTCGCGTCGATCGGCTTCGAGAACGCGGTCGAAGGCGCGCTGCAGGAGTTCGTCCACGATCCGGCCGAAGTCCTGCTGAGCCGCTGGCGCGCCGAGCGCGACACCGGCATCAAGGCGCTGGCCGCCGTCCCCGGCGACCAGCTGGTGCCGTGGCTGGTGAACCCGCTGCCGCCGTACGTGCTCGCCTGCGCCGGGATGATGGAGCTGTTCGGCCACGGCCAGGACATCGCCGACGCGCTCGGCGTGCGGCCGCGGCGCACCGACCGGATCAAGCACCTCGCCGGGTTCGCCGTGCGGGTCCGGGACTTCGGCTACGAGGCGCGGAACCTGACCCCGCCCGCGGAGGAGTTCCGCTACGAGCTCACCGCGCCGTCGGGCGAGCTCTGGACGTTCGGGCCCGCCGACGCGACCCAGCGGGTCAGCGGCAGCGCCGAGGACTTCTGCCTGCTTGTCACCCGGCGGCGGCACCGCTACGACCTCGACATCCGGGCGAAGGGCACGCTGGCCGACCAGTGGCTCGACATCGCCCAGGCCTATCGCGGGCCCGCCGGGCAGGGCCGCCGTCCCGGCCAGTTCGGCGCCTGAAGCAAACGGTGTGCCCCGTTGTCCCAGCGTGCTGACGTGCGCGCCGGCGGCAGCGGGAAAGAAGACGGTCCGCACCGCGCGGGAGATGCTGAACCCCGGCGGCCCGGCGGACCGGGTGAACCGGGCAGCGGCGCCGCCGCGGCCCGAGGAAGTGACCGGACGCGGGAGCCCCATCCCGCACCGGAGGACAGCGGGGACCTGACGGTTCCGGTGATACGGGGCTCGAGAGCCAGTGGGAGTGCGGTGGCATGAGCGTAGAGCGGATTTCGATCGTCGGTATCGGTCTCCGGTACCCCGACGCGAGTTCTCCGGAGGAGCTCTGGGAAAACGTGCTGGCCGGGCGCCGGGCGTTCCGCAGGCTGCCGGACGAGCGGATGAACCGGGCGGACTACTACTCGCCCGACCCGAAGGCGCCGGACCGCTTCTACGCGCAGAAGGCGGCCGTGCTGCGGGACTACGAGTTCGACCGGGTCGCGCACAAGGTCGCCGGCAGCACATTCCGGGCGACCGACACGACGCACTGGCTGGCGCTCGACGTCGCCGCCGCGGCCCTCGCGGACGCCGGCTTCGGCGAAGGTGAAGGGGCGCCGCGCACGACCACCGGTGTCGTCATCGGCAACAGCCTCACCGGCGAGTTCTCCCGCGCGAACATCATGCGGCTGCGCTGGCCGTACGTCCGCCGCACGGTCGCCGCCGCGCTCACCGCCCGCGGCTGGGAGGACGAGGAGACCGCGAACTTCCTGCGCGAGCTGGAGATCCAGTACAAGGAGCCGTTCCCGGAGATCAACGAGGACACCCTCGCCGGCGGCCTGGCGAACACCATCGCCGGCCGCGTCTGCAACCACTTCGACTTCGCCGGCGGCGGGTACACCGTCGACGGCGCCTGCTCGTCCTCGCTGCTTTCCGTGGTGACCGCGGCCAACGCGCTCGCCCAGGGCGACCTCGACCTGGCCATCGCCGGCGGCGTCGACCTCTCGATCGATCCGTTCGAGGTGATCGGCTTCGCCAAGACCGGCGCGCTCGCCAAGCGCGAGATGAAGGTCTACGACGCCGACTCCAACGGCTTCTGGCCCGGCGAGGGCTCGGGCATGCTCGTGCTGATGCGCGAAAGCGACGCCATCGAGCAGGGCAAGCGCATCTACGCGTCGATCGGCGGCTGGGGTGTCTCCTCCGACGGCAAGGGCGGCATCACCCGGCCCGAGGCCGCCGGGCACCGGCTCGCCCTCAAGCGCGCCTACGACCGCGCGGGCTACGGCGTCGAGACCGTCTCCTACTTCGAGGGCCACGGCACCGGCACCGCGCTGGGCGACGCCACCGAGATCGAGGCGCTGTCCACCGCCCGCCGCGACGCCGACCCGCTGGCCGAGCCGGCCGCGCTGTCGACCATCAAGGGCAACATCGGGCACACGAAGGCCGCGGCCGGGGTCGCCGGCCTGATCAAGGCGACGCTGGCGGTGTACCACCAGGTCATCCCGCCGGCCACCGGGCACTACGAGCCGCACGAGTCGCTGACCGGCACGTCGGCGCGGATGTACGTCCCGCGTGACGCGACGCTCTGGCCGGAGGACCGCCCCGTCCGCGCCGGCGTCTCCGCGATGGGCTTCGGCGGCATCAACTCCCACGTCACCGTCACCGAGGCGCCGACCGCGGCCCGTCGCCGCGAGCTCGACGAGCGGGCCCGCACCCTCGTGGCCGGACGGCAGGACGCCGAGCTGCTGCTGTTCGACGCCGACGACGTGGCGACCCTGCGCGGCGACATCGCCGCGACGCTGGAGGTCGTGCCCAAGCTGTCGTTCGCCGAGCTGACCGACCTCGCCGGCGAGCTGGCCGGGAAGCTGGCCGGCCGGGCGGTGCGCGCCGCGGTCGTCGCGGCCAACCCCGAGCACGCCGAGCGGAAGCTGACCAAGCTGCTCGAACAGCTGGAATCCGGTGACTCGGTGTTCGACCCGGCCGACGGCATCTTCGCGAGCAGCCGCGGCTCGGCCCCGAAGATCGGCTACCTGTTCCCCGGCCAGGGCTCCGGCCGTGGCGGCGACAGCGCCCTGCGCCGCCGGTTCGCCGTGGCCGAGGAGATCTTCCGCATCGCGGGCCTGCCGGTCACCGGCGACCAGGTCGCCACCGAGGTGGCCCAGCCGCGGATCGTCACCGGTTCGCTGGCCGCGCTTCGCGTGCTGCGCTCGTTCGGCATCGAAGCCGCCACCGCCACCGGCCACAGCCTCGGTGAGCTGACGGCGCTGCACTGGGGCGGCGCGCTCGACGAGCGTGGCCTGCTCGAGCTGGCGAAGGTCCGCGGCAAGGTGATGGCCACGACGGCAGGCGACGGCACCGGCGCCATGGCCGGGATCGCCGCGTCGCCGGGCCGGGTCGAGGAGCTGGGCCTGGGCGACGACGTCGTCATCGCCGGGTACAACGCGCCCGAGCAGACCGTCATCTCCGGCCCGGCCGCGGCGATCGACAAGATCGTCGCCCGGGCCAAGGCCCAGGGCGTCGGCGCGACCCGGATCAAGGTCTCGCACGCCTTCCACTCGCCGGCGGTCGAGCCGGCCGCGAACGCCATGACCGAGCGGCTCGGCGAGTTCGGTTTCGCCCGGCTGGAGCGGCCGGTGGTCTCCACCGTCAGTGGCGACGTGCTGCACGCCGCGGAGAACCTGCCGGAGCTGCTGCACGACCAGATCGTGCTGCCGGTCCGCTTCCGCGAGGCCGCCGCCAAGGTGGCCGAGCGCAGCGACCTCGTGGTCGAGGTCGGCCCTGGCCGCGTCCTGACCGGGCTTTTCGAGGAGATCGCGCCGGAGACGCCGGTGCTGGCGATCGACACGGACAACGCGTCACTGCAGGCCCTGCTGCGGGTCGTCGGCGCGGCGTTCGCGCTCGGCGCGCCCGTCTCGGTGGACGCGCTGTTCGAAGGCCGGGTCGTGCGCGCCCTGCCCGCCGACGGCGAGTTCAGCTTCCTCGCCAGCCCGTGCGAGGCCGCGCCGTCGATCGACAGCGAGCTGGCCGCCGAGCTGGCCGCGGAGAAGGCGCAGGCCGCCGAGGCCGGCACCGCCACCGCGGACGGCGACTCCGGCTCGACGCTGGACCTGCTGCGCAAGCTCGCCGCCGAGCGCGTCGAGCTGCCGCTGGAGGCGGTCACCGCCGACACCCACCCGCTCGACGACCTGCACCTGTCGTCGATCACGGTCGGGCAGCTGGTCAACGACGTCACCCGGGCGCTGGGCCGGCCCGCCCTTGAGGGCATGCCGAACTTCGCGACCGTGTGCCTCGGCGAGCTCGCCGAGATGATCGACGAGCTGGCGCAGACGGCGAAGCCGACCGACACGACCGCCGGCGAAGCTCCCGGTGTCGGGCCGTGGGTCCGGCCGTTCGCGGTCGAGTACGTGCCCGCGCCACGGCCGTCGGCGGACCTCACGCCCGGGGCCGGCCGCGCCGAGTGGCAGGTCTTCGCCACGCCACGGCACCCGCTGGCCGAGCCGCTGAAGGCCGCGCTCGCCGCGTCCGGCGCCGGTGACGGCGTGCTGCTCTGCCTGCCGGCGGACTGCGACTCCAGCCACGTCGGGCTGTTCCTCGACGCCGGCCGCGCCGTCATGGCCGCCCCCAACGGCACGCGCTTCGTGGTCGTGCACCACGGCTACGGCGCTGCCGGCCTGGCCCGCACCCTGCGCCTGGAGGACCCCTCGGCGAAGACGACGATCATCGACTTCGCCGACCCGGCACCGTCCGATGTGGACGAGATCGCCGAAGCCGTGCACACCGTGGTGGCCGAGGTCGCCGCGACCACGGACTTCACCGAAGCCCGGTACGGCGCCGACGGTGGGCGCACGGTGCCGCGGCTGTCGGCGCTGCCGGCGCCGAAGCCCGGCCCGATCCGCGACTCGCTGGACTCCTCCGACGTCCTGCTCGTCACCGGTGGCGGCAAGGGCATCACCGCGGAGAGCGCGCTGGCCCTGGCCAAGGACTCCGGTGCGAAGCTGGCCCTGCTGGGCCGCAGTGACCCGGAGACCGACACCGAGCTGGCGGAGAACCTCGACCGCATGGAGGCGGCGGGCATCCGCTACCGCTACGAGCGCGCCGACGTGACCAGCGCACCGCAGGTGGCCGACGCGGTCGCGCGGATCGAGGCCGACCTCGGCCCGGTCACGGCGGTGCTGCACGGCGCGGGCCGCAACGAGCCCGCCGCCCTCTTCAGCCTCACCGAGGACAGCTTCCGCAAGACCCTCGCGCCGAAGATCGGCGGCCTCAACGCCGTGCTCGCCGCGGTCGACCAGGACCGCATCAAGCTCCTGGTCACCTTCGGCAGCATCATCGGCCGGGCGGGCCTGCGCGGTGAAGCGCACTACGCCACGGCGAACGACTGGATGACCGAGCTGACCCTGCGCTTCGGCCAGGAACACCCGAAGGCGCGGGCGATCGCGCTGGAGTGGTCGGTCTGGTCGGGCACCGGCATGGGCGAGAAGCTCGGTGTCGTGTCCGCCCTGATGCGCGACGGCATCACGCCGATCCCGACCGAGGAGGGCATCACCATCCTCCGCCAGGTGCTGGCCGACCCGGCCGCGCCGCCGGTGCTGGTGGTCTGCGGCCGCACGTCGGGGCTGGCCACGCTGCCGATCCAGAAGCGGGAGCTGCCGCTGACCCGGTTCGTCGACCGCGCGATCGTGCACTACCCGGGCGTCGAGCTGATCACCGAGGCCGACCTGTCCGACGGGGCCGACCCGTACCTGACCGACCACCTGCTCGACGGGCAGCTGCTGTTCCCGGCGGTGATCGGCATGGAGGCCATGACGCAGGCCGCGGCGGCGACGCTGGACCGCACCGGCACCCCGGTGCTCTCCGACGTCGAGTTCCTCCGGCCGATCATCGTCTCGCCGGGCGGCTCGACGACGGTCCGGCTGGCCACGCTGGCCCGCGACGCCGACACCGTCGACGTCGTGATCCGCAGTGACGAGACGGGCTTCAGCGCCGACCACTTCAAGGCGCGGCTGAGCTTCGCCCGGCCGGCCGAGCTCGGCGAGCGCGTGGCCCGCGAAGTCGCGCTGCCGCCGGTGCCGGTGGAGCCGATCAGCGAGCTGTACGGCTCGGTCCTGTTCCAGGGCAAGCGGTTCCAGCGAGTACTGGGCTACCGGCGGGCGAGCGCCCGCCACGCCGTGGCCGAGATCGCCACCAGCGCCGACCACTCGTGGTTCGCGCCGTTCCTCCCGCAGGAGCGGCTGCTGGCCGACCCCGGCACGCGGGACGCGATGATGCACGCGATCCAGTGCTGCGTCCCGGACGCGACGCTGCTGCCGCAGGGCATCGAGAAGCTGTACCTGGCCGAGCCCGGCCGCCAGCACGACGAGTACGTCCTGCTGGACGCGAAGGAACGGCAGCAGAACGGCGACAGCTACGTCTACGACCTCGACGTGCGCAACCCGGACGGGACGCTGGTCGAGCGCTGGGAAGGCCTGAAGCTGCGCGCGGTCCGCAAGCGCGACGGCGCCGGGCCGTGGGTCCCGTCGATGCTCGGGTCCTATGTGGAGCGTTCCTGCGAGCGGCTGCTCGGCGGGACGCGGTCGGTCGTGCTGGAACCCGACCCGGCGGGCCGCCCGGCCGAGGGCATCGCCGAGCGCCGGGCGCAGACCGCGCTCGCCGCGGGCCGCGCGCTCGACCGCCCGGTCGAGGTCCGCTACCGCCCCGACGGCAAGCCGGAGTGCGACGGCGGCGTCCAGGTCACCGCGTCGCACACCGCGGAGCTGACCCTCGTGGTCGCCGGCGCCGGCCAGGTCGCCTGCGACATCGAGACGGCGATCGAACGCACCGAGGAGGACTGGGCCGGGCTGCTGGGCGAGGAACTGCTCGCCCTCGGCAGGCTGCTGGCCGCGGACACCGGCGAACCGATCAGCGTGGCCAACACGCGGGTCTGGAGCGCGCTGGAGTGCGTCCGCAAGACCGGCTCGATGACCCAGGCCCTCACCGTGCGCCAGGTCGACGCCGACGGGTGGGCGCTGCTCGCCTCCGGCGCCGCCCGGATCGCCACCTGGTCGACCACGGTCAACGACCGCACCGACCCGATCGTGTTCGCCGTGCTCCACGCAGAGGGGAACTGAAGATGTCCGACTACTACGAGATCCGCCACACGGTCGGCTTCGAAGAGACCAACCTGGTGGGCAACGTCTACTACGTGAACTACGTGCGCTGGCAGGGCCGGTGCCGCGAGATGTTCCTCAAGGAGAAGGCGCCGGCGGTGCTCGAGGAGGTCCGCCACGACCTCAAGCTGTTCACCCTCAAAGTGGAATGCGAGTTCTTCGCCGAGATCACCGCGTTCGACGAGCTGTCCATCCGGCTGCGGCTGGAGGAGCTGACCTCGACGCAGATCCAGTTCGCGTTCGACTACGTCCACCTCACCCCCGAGGGCGACGAGCGGCTGGTGGCCAGGGGACGGCAGCGGATCGCGTGCATGCGCGGGCCCAACACGGCCACCGTGCCGTCGCGGGTCCCCGAGCAGCTGCGCGAAGCGCTGGTGCCCTACTCGACTGCCGCGGTCAACGGCAAGGGAGTCTGACAGTGGGCTACGAATCGGACCCGCCCGTGCTGAAGCGGCTGCCGAAGTCGCCGGCACGCCGGGGCCTCTCGCCCCAGCCGGGGCTGAGGCAGGTGATGGCGCAGTTCGCGACCGGGGTCACGGTGCTGACGGCGGGCGGCGAGGACGCGCACGGCATGACCGCGAACGCGTTCTCGTCGGTGTCGCTGGAACCGCCGATGGTGCTGTGCTGCGTGTCCAAGGCGGCCCGGATGCACACCGCGATCGTCAGCGCGGGCTCGTTCGGGGTCAACATCCTCGCGGCGGACCAGCAGGAGACGTCGAAGTACTTCGCCGACTGGCGGCGGCCCGACGGGATGGCCCAGTTCGAAGCCGTCGGCTACACGCCGGGGGCCAGGACCGGCGCCCCGCTGCTGAACGGCGCGCTGGCCTGGCTGGAGTGCGAGCTGGCGCAGGTGGTCGAGGGCGGTGACCACTCGATCTTCCTGGGCCGGGTGCTCGCCACCAGCCGCGGCACCGGCGAGCACGCGCTGGTCTTCTACGGCGGCGCCTACCACCACGTCGACGGGAAGGCCCGCGCGGCCTGAAGGGGACGGTCATGCTGATCGCGGTCACCGGCGGCACCGGCTTCCTCGGTGCCCACACGGTCGCGGCGCTGCTGCGGCGGGGGCACCGGGTGCGGCTGCTCGCCCGTGACCCGGCCGCGGTGCCGTCCACAGTGGACGTCGTGGCGGGTGACGTCACCGATCCCGCCGCGGCCCGGCGGCTGGTGGCCGGCGCGGACGCGCTGGTGCACGCGGCCGGCGTCTACACGTTCGACAGCCGGCGCCGCCGCGAGCTGTGGCGGGTCAACGCCGGCGGCACCGAAGTGGTCCTCGCGGCCGCGCGCCGGGCCGGCACCGGCCGGATCGTGCACGTGTCGACGGTCGGCGCGCTGTACCCGGCGAGCACGCCGTCGATCGGGGTGCCGAGCCCGGTCGGCACGTCGCGGGAGCCCTACCTCGCCTCGAAGGCGGCGGCGGAGCGGATCGCGCGGCGGCACCGGTCGGCGGGCGCGCCGGTCGTCGTGACGTACCCGCCGGCGCTGCTCGGCCCGGACGACCCGCGGCTGGGCGACCAGAACGCCCGGCTGCGCGACGTCCTGCGCGGGCTGACGCCGATCTGGCCCGGCGGCGGGCTCCCGGTCGGGGACGTCCGCGACTCGGCGGAGCTGCACGCGCGGGTCGTGGCCGATCCGGCCCCGGCCGGCGGGTTCTTCGGGCCGGGGCGCTTCCTGACGACCCGCGAGTACCTGGCGACGGTCCGGGCGGCCACCGGGCGGCGGCTGCCGGCGGTGGTCCTGCCGCCGCGGGCGCTGTACCCGGCGGGCTGGTTCGCGGACCGGCTGCAGCGCGTCTGGCCGTGGGCGCTGCCGGTGCAGTACGGCGCGATCCACGTGTGTGCGACGGCGGTGCCGGTGGCCGGCGACGCGCCGGCGGCCGGGGTCGCGGCCCGGCCGGTACTCGGGACCGTGCGAGACACGGTGGCCTGGCTGCACGCCACCGGGCGGCTCACCGGCCGGCAGGCGGGCGCGGCGATTCTTCCCGATCCGTCCACTTCGGACGGAACCGGGTCAGTTCCCACCGGTCCCGGACCCGGGACCGTTCCGATGGAGGAGGTCCTGCCATGACCACCAGCGACGCCGGGCACGCGGACACCGGTGACCGGCAGCCCGTCGCGGCGGCCCCGACGCCGCCGCCGGTCGAGGCACTGGTCCGCCCGATGCCCCGGCTGGGCCGCGGGCTGGTCTGGTCCGACATCGTCGCCGAGATCGAGCGGGACCACCGGGCCCGGATGAGGGATGCCGCGTGAGCGGACCCCAGGACGCCGGTGCGGCGCGGGCAGACGACGAGGAGGTGGTGCCGGTCCCGGACGGGGTCCGGCGCCGCCGGCTCGGCCGCCCCGCGTCGTCCGGGGACGCGCAGATCATCGAGCTGGCCCGCGCCGCCGACCTGGCGCCGCCGTCGCCGCCCGACATGCCCCTGCTGCGCAAGCGCCGGGAGGAGCTGCGCGCGCACATCCACGAGGGCAAGCTCGACGCGGTCCGGCGCCAGCACTCGCTGGGCAAGCTGACCGCGCGCGAACGGCTCGCGCTGCTGCTCGACGAAGACTCCTTCACCGAGATCGAGCCGTACCGGCGCCACCAGGCGACCGGGCCGGGCCTGGCGGGCAACCGCCCGCACACCGACGGCGTCGTCGCCGGCTCCGGCACGATCGACGGGCGCCGGGTCTTCGTCTACGCCCAGGACTTCACTCTTTTCGGTGGTTCGCTCGGTGAGGCGCACGCGGCGAAGATCCACAAGGTGCTCGACCTGGCGGTGGCCAACGGCGCGCCGGTGATCGGGCTCAACGACAGCGGCGGCGCCCGCATCCAGGAGGGCGTGCTGGCGCTCAACGGCTACGGTGGCATCTTCCGCCGTCAGGTCGAGGCGTCCGGGGTGATCCCGCAGATCAGCGTGATCCTGGGCCCGTGCGCGGGCGGCGCGGCGTATTCGCCGGCACTCGCCGACTTCACGTTCATGGTGCGCGACACGGCGCGGATGTACCTGACCGGGCCGGACGTCGTCGAGGCCGTGAGCGGGCAGCGCGTCACGCACGAGGAGCTCGGCGGCGCGGACGTCCACGGCAGCGCTTCCGGTGTCGCGACGGTGGTGCACGACGACGAGGAGAGCTGCCTGGCCGATGTCCGGTACCTGGTGTCACTGCTGCCGTCGAACTACCTCGACCCACCGCCGGCGACCGCGCCGACGAACGCGAAGGACGATTACCGGCCGCGGCTGGCGGAGCTGGTGCCGGTGGAGCCGAACCAGCCGTACGACATGCGGGACGTGTTCACGGAGATCGCCGACGACGGCGAGTTCTTCGAGCTGCACGAGGGCTGGGCGCGCAACGTGCTCTGCGCGCTCGCGCGGATCGACGGCCGGGTGGTGGGCCTGGTCGGCAATCAGCCGGTCGTGTTCGCCGGCGTGCTCGACGGGCCGGCGTCGCAGAAGGCGGCGCGGTTCGTGCGGTTCTGCGACGCGTTCGGCATCCCGCTGGTGAGCCTGGTCGACGTCCCGGGCTTCCTGCCGGGGGTGGAGCAGGAACGCGGCGGCATCATCCGCCAGGGCGCGCAGCTGCTGCACGCGTACTGCGAAGCGACGGTGCCGCGTATCCAGGTGATCCTGCGCAAGGCGTACGGCGGCGCGTACATCGTGATGGACTCGCGGTCGATCGGCTGCGACCTGTCGTTGGCGTGGCCGACGAACCAGATCGCGGTGATGGGCGCGGAGGGCGCGGTGAACGTGCTGTACCGCCGCGACCTGGCGGCCTCGCCGGACCCGGCGGCGTTGCGCGCGAAGCTGGTGGCGGAGTACACGGAGGAGTTCCTGAACCCGCAGTACGCGGCGGAGCGCGGCTTGGTGGACGACATCATCGACCCGGCGGAGACCCGCGCGGCGGTGGCCCGCGGGCTGGCGATGCTGCGCGACAAGCGCAAGCCGGCGCCTGGCCGCAAGCACGGCAACCTGCCGATCTGAGGGGGTTTCGATGTCCGCGATCCGCGTGCTGCACGGCGCTCCGGACGACGGCGAGCTGGCGGCATTGGTGGCGGTGCTGCAATCGCTGGCCGCGCCCCGGCGGCCGGAGGTCCCGCGCTCGTCGGCTTGGGGGGATCCGGCTTGGCGGTCTCCGTCCGTCGAGCCGCGGGCGGGGGCTTGGCGGATGTCGGGGTTGCCGCACTGACTCCCTCGCCGACTCCCGCTGACAGCTGTGAATGCACATTCACGGGACTTCCCGGCAGCCGGGCCGCAGGTACCCGGCGGCGGCCCGCGCCCGCCGGGGCGCCCGTGGCGGATCTGGCGTGGTGGTCCGCGGGGCGCCGTGCGGCGCGGTGGTCAGCGAGGTGGGGCCGCCAGCAGGCAACCCCCCCAGCGCGTCGTCAGGCGGCGTGGCCCGGCATCTTCCGCAACTTCCTCGCCGCCGCCTGTTCTCGGCCCGGTGAGTGCGTTGTGTGGCCCGGGTGGACCGCCACGTACCGCACCTCTCCGTCCGTGAACGCCTCCACCTCCGTGCGCTCGTCCGGCCTGAACTCCGCTCCGCACACGCCGCACGTGCGCTGGCGGTCCGCCGCGCCGCCCAGGGGCCTTCTGTCCTCCATCACGCGCCTCCCCGTCGATTTCCCTTCCCCTCCAGTGCACTCCTCCGCACCCGCCCGCGGCCACTCGCAGGCTGCGCACGCCAGTGGTTCCCATCCGATCCTCGACCCGCTTGGCGGATCGTCGTCCCGTACCCCGACACAGCGGAGGAACGTCATGACAGCAGCAGCGGTACCGGCCGACGACCGGACCCCGCCGCCCGCCGAGGAGCCCCGCGCGCTCCGGCTGGTGGAAACGCCCCAACCCGGCGGTGAGGAGCCCGGTGAGCACATCGTGCTCGGCTACAACTGACGCGGTGGCTCCGGCGCCGGACACGGACGGTGCCGGAGCGCACGCTCGGAGATGAGCGCCGCGCGGCCCGCCGAGCAGAATTGACGGTGTTCGGGCCGGAGTGTCACCGCAGCACGGTGGCCCATGCGTGCCGGCGATCGGCGACGTTCGGTTGGGAGGCCGGCGGATGGCAATGCGCCTCCAGCTCGTGGCGGGCCTCGAGGTCCTCGAAAGCTGGGCCGAGACGGCGTCGCAGGCCGAGCGGAACCTCGTCTACGAAGCCCTGTTCGCGGTCGGCGACGGTTCCGCCTTTCTCGTCTACGACATTTTCGGTGATCCCCGGGATCCCGGTAATTTCCTCATCATGGTGAAACCGGGACTGGTCTTGAAAGTAATGGTGCAACGCGCCGATTCCGCGTTCGAAATCCGTTATGTCGGCGCGGCCGGGGATGAGCTCGATGCCGCCACGGCGTCGCAGGAGACCTCCCGTCCCGAGTGAAACTGCTGGTCCGAACGGCGCAACGGGCGCACGCACCCGGGTGCCCGCGTTTCCGCTGATCGGCCGCCGGATTCCGGCTTCCGAACGTGCATTCCTCACCTTGACAGCGTCTCTCGCCGTGTGAAAGCCTTTGTGTGTTCGCTGGTCAGGCCGCTATTTCTGGGGTGGGTAACGTAGGAGGCTGCACCATGTCTTCACCCGAATTGCCAGGACTCGATGTTTCCAGCCGGGTGCGCGCCCGGGACGTCCAGATGACCGGGACCGCCGACGTCGGCCGCCGGGTGCTCATGATCACCGGGGCCATCGACACGACCGATCACGACGTTTCGGTCAGTGTGAGCCTCCCCGAGCCCGGCCGCTGGCAGGTCATCAAGGCCGAAACCAACCTGACCGACCAGACATGGGTCGCGATGCAGGCCGTGATGGACGAGGACTCGACGTTCCTCGACGACGAAATGCTGATGTCGCCGCAGTTCGCGAAGAGCTTCATGACGCCGGACCAGCGCCGCCTCACCTTCTACGACGGTGAGGTCCGCCCGGGCGAGACCGTCCTGAAGACGTACTCGATGGAGACCGGCGGCCGCAAGCCGACCTACTTCTACTCGCGCTACAGCCCGATCGCCACCGACAGCGCCGAGCAGTCCCGGCAGACCCTCGAAGAGCTGGTCACCAACGGGATGAGCCAGCGCCCGGTGGTGGAGCTGATCGTCCCCGTCACGGTGCTCTGAGCCGGCGGCGGGCCGAGTGGTCAGCACCTTCGTACCCGAGCCGCACCTGCTCGACTCGCCGCGTGGCCGGGAGTGGCCGCGCCTGCCCGCGCCACCGTCCCCGACGCGGGCGGCGTCGCCGGCACCCGGCGCCGACGTCGTGATCGTCGGCGCCGGCCCGGCCGGGCTGGCCGTCGCCTCGGCACTGTGGCACCACGGCGTCACCGACGTCGCCGTGGTGGACCGCACCGGGCGGCCGTGCGGGCGGTTCTTCGACCGGATCGACCGGCTGGGCCAGCGCGTGCTGCGCTCGCCCTACGAGCACCACCCCGGCGTCGAAGGCTTCCGCGACTGCGAGCTGCTCGACTTCGCGCGGCTGCACTGGGACCGGCTGACACCGACCGAGCGCCGCGAGATCCGGATGTCGCAGGCCGGGCACCGGTCGGTCGTCCCGGTCGACGTCTTCGACGCCTACTGCGCGCACCTGGTCGCCACCCACCACGTCGGCGAGAAGACGTGGCAGGCGGCCGTGCGCGAGGTCGAGCCGGAACCCGGCGCGGTGACCGTGCGCACCGAACGCTTCTCCGTCGCCGCCCGGCACGTCGTGCTGTGCCTCGGCGAGGAACGCCGTCCCGCGCCCGAATCCTGGTGGGGCGGCGGCCGTCCGCCGTCCGGAGTGTCCTATTGGGACGAACCGGTGCCGCGCGGCGGCGGGCGCCAGATCGTCGTCGGTGCCGGGCTGACCGCCGCCCACCTGATCGGCAACGCGCTGGCCGCCGGGCGGGAGGTGCACTGGGTGATCCGGGAGCCCGGAGAGCGCTTTCAGTGCGCGGACGTCAACTCCGCGTTCTTCCGGCCCGAGGGGCGCGCCCGGTTCGACCGCGTCGGCTGGGGCGAGCGGCTGCGGCTGATGGGGCAGTTCCGCCGGGCGTCCATCATGTTCGAGTTCCGCCCGATGCTCGAGCGGGCGGAAGCCGAAGGACGGCTGGTCGTGCACCGCGGCGAGACGGTCACCCGGGTGTCCGGCGGCGCCCGCGTGCACCTGGCGGGGGGCCGGGTCCTCGGCGGCGACCTCGCGGTGCTGGCGCTGGGAACGACCCCGTCGATCGGCACCGGGCTGCTGCCGCCGGAACTGGTCGGGGAACGCGACGGCTGGCCGTCGCTGGACGAGCGGACCCTGGCCTACGAGCGGGAGCCGCGGGTCTCCGTGGTCGGCGCCGCGGCCGGGATGGCGCTGGGCCCGGCGGCCCGCAACATCGACGGCCACCGCGTCGCCACCGCCCGCGTCGCGGCCGCGATCGCCGCGCAGCTGCGCCACGGAACCGTCGCGCCGCAACGGGTGGTGGCCCGTGTCTGACAACCGGTTCGCGCTGCCCGCGGTCGACGAGCCCGGCTCGACCGAGGCCGGGATCATCCTGCTGGGCCTGGACGTCGACCGGCTGCTGGCCGGCGTCGGCTTCGCCCGGCTCGCCGACGACCCCGCCCTGGTCACCCAGGCGGTCGACCAGGCGCGCCACGGCGTGTTCGCGATCGACCTGCCCGGGTTGGTCCGGCTCGGCCGGGAGCGCTGGCTGGGCGTGCGCTGCAGGCTGCCCGCGTCCCGCACCGGCGAGCCGGGAGCGTTGCGCCGGGAGTGGGAGCGGGCACGGGACCGCGTCGCCGACGCCGTCCCGGAGGCCGGCCCCGCGTCGGCCGGGTACTTGACGGCGTGCCTGCTGCGCCGCGCCGAAGTCGATCGGTTCGCCGAAAGGGAAGAGCCCCATGTCCTACCTGAAGTCCCTGCCCGCTGAGACCACGCTGCTGCAGGTGTTCCGGGCGAACCCCGATCCGGCGCGGCACCTGCTGGACCTCCACGAGGTGCTGATGCGCGGCGAGTCGCCGTTCACGCCGGGGGAGCGCGAGCTGATCGCGGCGTATGTGTCCGGGGTGAACAGCTGCGGCTACTGCCACGGGATCCACACCGTCACCGCGGAGGCGTTCGGCGTCCCGGAGGGGCTGCTCGCGGCCGCGGTCGCGGACCTGGACACCGCACCCGTCGACGACAAGATCCGGCCCGTGCTCGCGTATGTCGGCAAATTGACCCGGACGCCGTCCCGGATGACCGAGGACGACGCCGAAGCCGTGTTCGCCGCCGGCTGGGACGAGCGGGCCCTGCACGACGCGGTGCTGGTGTGCGCGCTGTTCAACTTCATGAACCGCATGGTCGAGGGCCTGGGCATCCGCGCGGACGAGGCGTACGCATCAACGTCCGGGCTGCGGTTGAAGGACGGCGGCTACGCGGGCTTGGCCGCCTTGCTGTGAGGAGCGGGGCGCGTCCTCAGAGCCAGTCGGAGTCGGTGGCGATGCGGATCGCGTCGACGCGGTTGCGGGCGTTGAGTTTCGTGACCACCGCCGCGAGGTAGTTGCGCACGGTGCCCGCGGAGAGGAACAGCTCCGCGGCGATGTCGGCGACCGTGCGCCCGCGCGCGGCCAGCCGCAGGATCTCGATCTCGCGCGGGGTCAGCGGGCAGTCTCCCGTCTCCCACGCCGAAAGTGCCAGCTCGCTGTCGATGACGCGGCGGCCGATCGCGACCGAGCGCAGGGCGTTGGCCAGCTTGTCCGACGGCGCGTCCTTGAGCAGGAACCCGTTCACCTTCGCGTCGAGCGCGCGTCGCACGGTGCCGGGACGGCCGAGGCTGGTCAGGATCAGCGTCCGGCAACCGGGCAGGTGCTCGTGCAGCTCGCCGGCCGCGGTGAGCCCGTCCTTCTCCGGCAGGTCGATGTCGATGATCGCGACGTCAGGACGGCACGCCGTGGCGGTCGGCAGGATGTCGGCGCCCGAGGCGACCTGCGCGACGACTTCGATGTCGCTTTCCAGGTTCAGCAGGGCGGCGAGCGCGCCACGCACCATGTGCATGTCCTCGGCCAACAGGACTCGGATCACTCCGGCCCTCCTTCCTCCCAGTAACCCTCAGTGTACAGATCCGGCGCGGAAGAGTGAGGGCCATTCGGTGACAGTTCTGCCCGGATTGTCAGTACAGCCTTAGTGAACTGCGGTAACGGTGCCCGCGTCGAACGTTGGCGCGTGGCGCAACTGTTACACAACGTAACTACCAGCAGGATAATTCACTCGAATGTCGGCATCGGATCGACCTCTCGGCTGCGGGCATTTCGACCCTGGAACGGGACGAAAAAGAACCCGGGCCGCGAGGGGCGGCCCGGGTTCCGGGGGTGGGGCGGAGGGTCAGACGGTGCCCGGCTTCGGCAGCTGCTGCTTGGCCGGGGTGTTCTGGTAGGACGCCAGCTGCCAGGAGCCGTCGCGCTTCACGACGGTCCAGGAGGCCCGGATCGACTGGGCGTCGGAGACCTCGGTCTCGCCCGGGCCGAGCACGCCGCCCTGGGTGATGAGGACACCGGAGTCCGCGGTGAAGAACCGGATCTCGATCGGCCGCCCGGTGACCTGGGTGTCCTTGTAGTTGCCGGCGAACGACTCCTTCAGGAACGCGCGGATCTCCTCGCGGCCTTTCTTGAAGATGCCGGGCAGGATCATGGTGCCGTCTTCGGTGAAGACGCCGGCGAAGCCGTCGGCGTCGCCGTAGGCCCACGCGGCGATGACCTTCTGGGTCAGCGCGGCGATCGCGGCCTGGTCGGCGGCGGTGCCGGTTGCGGTCGTGGTCATCAGAGTCTCCCTAGATGTAGAGCGTGTTGGGCTCGAGCCCGCAGAGCACACGGCCGTACAGCTCGGTGTTGGTGTTCGGGTGCATCAGCGCGTGGAGGTTGACCGCGGCGACGTCGCGGGCGATGCGCTGGATCGGGATGCCGTGGTAGATCGAGGAACCGCCCGACGCCGTGGCCAGGATGTCGATGGACTCCTTGGCCAGCCGGACCACCGCGCCGAGGTCGGCCCGCGCGATCGCGCGCTCCTCCAGCTTCCACGGGGTGCCTTCGGCGGTCTTCGTGTCGACCAGCGTGGCCAGCCGGTGCGCGTGGAACTGGGCCTCGTCGATCTTCAGCGCCGACTCGGCCACCTGGTGGTGCGTGATCGGGGCTTCGCGCTGGGATTCGTAAGCGGTGTAAGTGATCTTGCGGTCGGGCAGCCGCTTGAGGAAGCTGTCCTGCGCCGCCTTCGCCATGCCCACCAGTGTCCCGACCGACGACGCCGAGGCGACCGGCAGCAGCGGCGACCGGTAGATCGAGCCGGGCGCGCCGCCCTGTCCCTCCAGCACCGCCGGCAGCGGGAGCACGCGCTCGGCCGGGATGAACACGTCCTGCGCCACCGTCGAGACGCTGCCGGTGCCGCGCAGGCCCGCGGTGTCCCAGTCGTCCACGATCAGCAGGTCCGACAACGGGACCAGCGCCATGATCGGGTACGGCTCGCCTTCGGCCGGGACGAGGATCGCGATGATCTCCTGCCACTGCGCGTGCAGCGCCCCGCTGATGAAGCCCCACTTGCCGTTCACCACGACGCCGCCGTCGACCGGCGCGGCCATCGCGGACGGGCTGAGCGTGCCGCACACGCGCACGTCCGGGGTCGAGAACACCTCGTCCTGCACCGCTTCCGGGAAGTGGCACGCCATCCAGGTGGGGATCCAGTACACCGAAGCCACCCAGGACGTCGAGCCGTCGGCGCGGCCGATCTCGGTGGCGACGTCGACGAGGGTGCGGGTGTCGGCCTCGAACCCACCGTACCGCTTCGGGCGGCGCAGCTTGAACACGCCGGCGTCCGCGAGCGCCTCGATGGACTCCTCGTGCACCCGGCGGTTCTGCTCGGACCACGACGTGTGCTTCTTCAGTACGGGCGCCAGTTCGGCCACGCGGCGAACCAGTTCCTCCCGCGTCGGAACATCGGTGCTCGACACCTTGACCTCCTAGATTGTCGACCGTCCCAGCTTCGCAGCGGGGCCGGGGAAGCGCGTCTTCCTGCTTGCCGGCAGGCTCACGCGGCGGCACGCTCGGAGGTGTGCCGCGGGAGCCCGAAGACGTTCTGGCCGTCCCGGCGCGCGAACCAGGTCGCCAGCGGCGCGGCCATCGCGGTCGAGACCAGCGCCATGATCACCAGCATCGTGAACAGCGCCGGGGACAGCACGCCGAGGTCGAGCCCGATGTTGAGCACGACCAGCTCGGTCAGGCCGCGGCAGTTCATCAGCACGCCGACCTGCAGCGACCGGTTCCAGTTCTCGCCGACCGCCCGCGCGGCCAGCGCCGAGCCGCCGAGCTTGCCCGCGACCGCCGCCACGAGGATCGCCCCGCACCACAGCCATCCGCCGGCCGAGATCGATGCGATGTCGGTGCGCAGCCCGCTGTAGGCGAAGAACAGCGGCAGCATCAACGCGGTGGTCAGGCCCCCTGCCTTCTCCGTCAGCCAGGTCGCGACCGGGTTGTCGCGCGGGAAGATCAGGCCGAAGACGAACGCGCCGAACATCGCGTGCACGCCGATCCACTCGGTGGCCAGCGCGCACAGCAGCACGCCGACCACCGAGACCGGCGCGGCCTTCCGCAGCCGGGCCGCCGGGACCCGGGCCACCACCTTGTGCAGCAGCGGCCGCACGACCAGGCCGAGGAACGCGACGAACGCCAGGGTCAGCGCGACCGTGAGCACCACCCCGAACAGGGAGGACGCCGTCGTCAGCGCGACCACCAGCGCCAGCAGGCTCCACGCCGTGACATCGTCGACCACCGCGCAGGTCAGCGCGACCACGCCGACCTCGGTGCGGAACAGGCCGATCTCGTGCAGGATCCGGACCAGCACCGGCAGCGCCGTGATGCTCAGCGAAACACCGAAGAACAACGCGAAGGCGAGGAAGCCGACGCCGGCGGGCGCGAACCGCGTGTAGGCGAAGACCGCGAGCCCGACCCCGAGCAGGAACGGGAACGCGATGCTGACGTGGCTGACCACGACCGCGAGCCGTCCGCGTCCGCGCAGCAGTTTCGTGTTCAGCTCCAGTCCGGCGAGGAACACGAAGAAGATCACGCCGAGCTGGGCCACGACGTTCAGCTGCGGGATCGCGGCCTTGGGCAGCAGCACCGCCGCGCCGCCGGGCCACAGCGCCCCGAGCACGGACGGGCCCAGCAGGATGCCGGCGGTGATCTCGCCGATCACCGCCGGCTGCCCGATCCGGCCGCCGAGCCAGCCGACGACCTTGCAGGCCCCGACCACGACGGAGATCGCCAGCAGCAGCTGGGCCAGCGACGGGCCGGCCGCGGCCTTCGCCTCGGCGGCGCCGTCGCCGCCGGCGCCCTGGCCGAGCAGGACGATCGCGATCACGACGGGCACCACGACCAGTCCGAGGTAGACACCCAGGGCGCGGATCCCGGTCCGCGGCTTCGCGTCGGTCATGTGACTCCGATCAGGCTCGGTGACGTGCGCGGCGGGCGGGCGCGCTCGAGCGCCCGCCGATGGCCAGACGCTAACGACCGCGGATCGAGGCACGCTCGAAGAACGACCGGGCGGTGGTCCGAAGTGGACAGGACACCGCAGGCGAGAAGACGCGGCCGGGTCGCGGGCGGACGACGATTCTGGACGTGTCCGGCTGACTATCTATTGGAGGCGTCCGGATGGGCGAATACCTTGGCGAACGCGCCGTCGTGCTCGGCGGCGGCATGGCCGGCCTGCTCACTGCCCGCGTGCTCTCGGAGCGCTACCGGGCCGTCGTGCTCGTCGAGCGCGACACGATCCTCGGCGTGACCGAGACCCGGCGCGGGGTGCCGCAGGGCCACCACGCCCACGGGCTGCTCGCGCGCGGCCAGCAGATCCTCGAAGCCTTTTTCCCGGGGCTGCAGGCGGAACTGACCGCCGACGGCATCCCCAGCGGTGACCTGTCCGGCCGCCTGCGCTGGTACTTCAACGGGAAACGCCTGCAACAGCGGGATTCCGGCCTGCTGAGCGTGTCGGCGACGCGCCCGGAGCTGGAGGCGCACGTCCGCACGCGGGTCGCCGCGCTGGCGAACGTCGAGCTGCGCGAGCGGACGGTGATCCAGTCGCTGGTGGCGACCGCCGACCACGCCCGCGTCACCGGCGTGCGGGTGAGCGGGGACGGCGCCGAGCCGGAAACGATCCTCGCCGACCTCGTCGTCGACGCGACGGGCCGGGGCAGCCGGTCCTCGCTGTGGCTGGAGGAGCTCGGGTACGAGCGCCCGGCCGAGGAACGGATCAAGATCGACCTCGCCTACACCACCCGCCAGTTCGAGCTGGACACCGACCCGTTCGGCGACGACCTCGCGATCAACCCGGTCGCCTCGCCGGCCAACCCGCGCGGCGGGTTCTTCGTGAAGCTGCAGGGGAACGTCGCGCTGCTGTCGCAGACGGGGCTGCTCGGCGACCACCCGCCGCGCGACGCCGAAGGCTTCCTCGAGTTCGCGAAGACGCTGGACGCGCCCGAGGTGTACCGGGCCGTCCGCACCGCGAAGCCGATCACTGGGATCACCAGCTTCAAGGTGCCCGCGAGCGTGCGCCGCCGGTTCGACCGGCTGACCCGGTTCCCGGCGGGCCTGCTCGTCATCGGCGACGGCGTCTGCGCGTTCAACCCGGTGTACGGCCAGGGCATGACGGTCGCGGCGATGGAGGCCGACCAGCTCGCCCGCCACCTCGACGACGGCGGTGTCCGGCCGCTGCGGTTCTTCAAGGAGATCAGCCCGACCATCGACGTGCCGTGGGACATCTCGGCCGGCGGCGACCTCGCGTTCCCCGGGGTCGAGGGCCCGCGTCCGCTGAAGGTCAAGATGGGCAACGCCTACATGGCGAAGCTGCATTCGGCGGCGACGGTCGACGGCCGGTTCACCGAGGCGTTCTTCCGCTCCGCGGGCCTGGTGGACCCTCCGGCCGCGCTGATGCGGCCGAGCCTGGTGGTCGGCGTGCTTCGCGCCGCGCGCCGCGCGAAGGCGGCCGAGCGCGTGGCTCCGGTCGCGCCGATCGGGCAGAACCCGCCGTCCTCGGAGGATCTCGCCGCCTGACCGGCTGCGCGAAAGGCACCTTCCTCCCTCACCGGAGGAAGGTGCCTTTCGGCGTGTCCACGGCTGGGTCCTCGCGAGTGCCGTCTTCGGGCGGCGGGCTGGAGTCGCGCGGGCGGGCGGGTTACGTTGGCTCCCATGGGATCTCCGATCGAGGACCTGCTGGCGGTGCTGCCCGGCGACCGGGTGCGCACCGACCCCGCCGTGCTGGCCGCGCACTGCCGCGACGAAGCCGACCTGTGCGACGCGGGCACGCCGCTCGCCGTCGTGCGGCCGCGCAGCACCGCCGAGGTCGCCGCGGTCGTGCGGGTGGCCGCCGCGCACCGCGTGCCGGTCGTGCCGCAGGGCGCGCGCACCGGGCTGACCGGCGCGGCCAACGCGGTCGACGGCGCCCTCGTCGTCTCGCTGACCGGCCTGAACCGGATCCTCGAACTCGACGCCGGCGAGCGGATCGCCGTCGTGCAACCGGGTGTGGTCAACGCGCAGCTGCGCTGGGCGGCCGCCGAAGCCGGGCTCGCCTACCCGCCCGACCCCGGATCCTGGGAGTCGTCGACGATCGGCGGCAACGTCTCGACCGACGCGGGTGGCATGTGCTGCGTCAAGTACGGCGTCACCCGCGAGTACGTGCTCGGCCTGGAAGTCGTGCTCGCCGACGGCGAGATCCTGCGCTGCGGCCGCCGGACCGTGAAAGGTGTCGCCGGCTACGACCTGACCGGCCTGTTCGCCGGGTCGGAGGGCACGCTCGGGATCATCACCGAGATCACCGTCCGGCTCCGCCCGGCGCCCGGGGAGACCCGGACCGTCGTGGCGGTGTACCCGGCGATGGCGGCGGCCGGGCGGGCGGTTGCGGCGATCGTCGCCGCCGGGCACGTGCCCAGCATGCTCGAGCTGCTCGATCGGACGCACCTGCGGGCGATCGAGGCGTACCGGCCGATGGGCCTGGACACCTCGGCCGCGGCCATGCTCCTGGCCGCCACGGACACCGGAACCGGGACCGAGCTGGCGGCGATCGCCGAGTGCTGCCGGCAGGCCGGCGCGAGCGAGCTGTACGTCGCCGAGGACGCGGTCGAGGCCGAAGCGTTGACCAGTGCGCGCCGGCTGGCCCACCCGGCGATGGAACACCTGGCCCGTCAGGCGTTTCCGGGCGGCCGGGGCGGGCTCGTCGTGGACGACGTCGCGGTGCCGAGGGCCCGCGTCGCCGACCTGGTCGACGGCGTCGAGGAGATCTCGGCCCGGCACGGCGTCCTGGTCGGGGTGGTCGGCCACGCCGGCGACGGCAACCTGCACCCGGTCATCGTGGTCGACCGGGCCGACGAGTCCAGTGTGGACCGCGGACGGCTCGTGTTCGACGAGATCATGCGGCTGGGCCTCGCGCTCGGCGGCACGTGCACCGGCGAGCACGGCGTCGGACTGCTCAAGAAGGACTGGCTCGCCCGGGAAATCGGGCCCGTCGGCACGAAAGTCCACCGGGCGCTGAAGACCGCGCTCGACCCGGACGGGATCTTCAACCCGGGCAAGGTGATCGCGCTTCCCTGACGGCACTCCGGAGGAAGGCGGGCCGCCGTCCGCGCTGGAACCATCGGCAGGGACGGGACACTGCGCGGGACGGAGACGCGATGACGACGGACGAGGTGGCGGTCATCGCCGGCACGCCTTACGACTCCGGCCTCGGCGCCGAGCTGCTGAGGGCCGCGGGACTGGCGGCTGTCCCGCACGCCATGGCGGCCTCACCGGACGAGCAGGACTCGTTGCAGCACCAGGACCCCGGTGCGTTGGCGACGGCGTTCCACGCGCGGCTGGCCGAGCTGCGCGCCCGCGGCGGCGAGCTGGCGATGTTGTTCTGCAACTCGCTGTCCGCCGTGGTGGACCACGACAGCTCGGCGCTGCCGGTGGTTTCGCCGGTCACGGTCTACCGGGAAGCGTTCCCGAGGCTGCGTTCGTCGCTGGTGGTGACCGGTAACGCGCACGCCCTCGTCGGCGTCGAGCGGACGGCGTGGCAGGTCAGCCCCGGCCACCGGATGGTCGGGGTGTCGGATCCGGGCCTGGTCCGCGGAATCGAGGCGGGCGACCCGGCGGCGGCGTACGAGACGTCGCACCTGCCGGCGACCTTGCGCCTCGCCGAGCAGCTCGGCCTGGAAGCGGTGGTCCTGGCGTGCACGCACTTCACGGCGGTGCTCCCGTTCGTGACGGCGGCGTGCGCACTGCCGGTGGTCGACGTCGGCACCCGGCTCGTGGAGCTGACCGTCGAGGCGGTCACGAACCGGGCGGCCGCCGCCTAGGTCTAAAACTGACAGAGGTTGTTGACAGTCCGGGCTCCCGGTCAAGGGAAGCCCATGGCTGAGCGGGTGTGGAGTGCGAAGGGCCTGGCCAGGCGCGTGAACCGGGGCTTGGCCGTCCTTCGTCACGCCGAAGAAGTCAGCGGCAACGTCGCAGCGACCTGCCGCCCCCGCTACCACGACCAGGAGATCGGCCACTCGACGATCTACCGCATCCTCGGGGCGCCTGGGCATGAGCCGGCTACCGGTGTCTCAGCGCTACAAACGCCACCAGCAGCGGTGGAAGCGGTATGAGAAGCAGCGTCCCGGTCGTCAGCTGCAGATCGACGTCAAGTTCGTCGAGCCGACCACCGACGATGCTGGGCGGAAGAAGCGGTATTGCGAGTACACGGCGATCGACGACTGCAGCCGCCTGCGGATCTTGCGGATCTACCCTCGTTCCGATCAGAAGACCGCGATCCAGTTCACCGACTATGTGCTGTCCGGGCTGCCGTTCCAGGTCGAGAAGATCCAGACCGGCAACGGTGCGGAGTTCCAGTCAGCATTCCACTGGCACCTGCTCGACCACGGCATCGGCCATGTCTACATCCGGCCCGCAACGCCGCGGCTCAACGGCAAGGTCGAACGTTCCCATCGCATCGACGCCGAGGAGCCCTCACGGTGGCCCGGCAGGCCAGACCCGTATGAGGGGCTCCTACAGAAGACCCAACCCCCATCCCAGGGTGTCAACGACCAGAAACAGCAGCACACCTAGGCTCAGCCCGCCAGGAGAGGCCGGTTCCACCACGTCGAAGCCTGCCGCCCGACCACCCCGGTCAGCGCGTCCAGCTCTTTCGCCAGCCGGCTGAGGTCCGCCGCCACGAGTGCCTGGGGGCCGTCGCACTTGGCCTGCTCCGGCTGTGGGTGCACGTCGACCAGTACGCCGTCCGCGCCGATCGCGATGGCCGCGCGGGAGAGCGGGAGGACCAGGTCTCGGCGGCCGCCCGAATGGGAGGGGTCGATCATCACCGGCAGGTGTGAGAGCCCCTGGACGACCGGGACCGCCGAGATGTCCAGCGTGTTGCGGGTCGCCGTCTCGAACGTGCGGATCCCGCGCTCGCACAGGACGATGTCGAGGTTGCCGCGTTGCGCGATGTACTCGGCGGCCATCAGCCACTCCTCGATGGTGGCGCTCATGCCGCGCTTGAGCAGCACCGGCTTGCCCGCTTCGCCGACCGCCTGCAGCAGCCCGAAGTTCTGCATGTTCCGGGTGCCGACCTGCAGCATGTCGGCGTACCCTGCGACCATCTCGACGTCGTCGGCCGCGACGACCTCGGTGACCACCGGCAGGCCCGTCTCCGCGCGGACGTCGGCCAGGATCCGCAGGCCGAGCTCGCCGAGACCCTGGAACGCGTACGGCGAAGTGCGCGGCTTGAACGCGCCACCGCGCAGCAGCGTCGCGCCCGCCGCCTGGGCCATCCGGGCCGCCGCCAGGGTCTGCTCCGGTGTCTCCACCGCGCACGGCCCGGCGATCAGGGTGACCGTGTCCGGGCCGATCGGCACGCCGCGGACGTACACCGTGGACCGTTCCGGGTGGTGTTCGCGGCTCACCAGCTTGTACTTGGCGGAGATGCGCGTGACGCTCTGCACGCCCCGCAGCCCGGCGAGGTTGAGCGTCTCGAACCGGTCGACGTCGCCGACCAGCCCGATGATGACCCGGCTCACGCCGCGGCTGACGAAGGCCTCGCCGCCCGCCGCCGTCACCCGGTCGACGACCGCTTCGACCTCCGCGGTCCCCGCGTCCGTTGCCATGACGATGACCATGTTCTCCGCACCTTCCAGCGCTGTGGGCTCGACCGCCGGCGGGCGCCGGAGATCAGGGGAGACGTCCGGTGACGAGGGCGGCGAGCCGGGCGACGCCTTCTTCGATCAGCTCCGGGGTGAGCAGGCTGATCGACAGGCGCAGCTGGGTGAAGCCGCCCTTGCCGCCGTAGAAGTGGTGCATCGGGGTGAACAGCACGCCGTGGTCGCGGGCCGCGTGTTCCAGCAGGGCGTCGTCGACGGTGAAGGGCACCGTGACGGTGATGAAGAACCCGCCCGTCGGGGTGTTCCAGCCGACGCCGGGGCAGGCGCCCAGCGCGCGGTCGAGCGCGTCCAGCGTCAGGCGGAGATTGCGCTGGTAGACGGCCGTCTCGCGGACGTTCGCGGCGGTGAGGCTGTAGTCGTTGAGCAGGAGCTTCCCGGCGATCACCGCCTGGGCGATCGGGGAGGTGTTCACCGTCAGCATGCCCTTGAGCTTCGACAGCTGGTCGGCGAGCACGCCGCCGCCGGCCACGGGCTGGTCGGCCACGACGTAGCCGACGCGGGCGCCGGGCATGCCGGTCTTGGCGAACGAGCCGAGGTAGACGACGGCCGCCGAGTCGTCGAGGGCTTTCAGCGAAGGCAGGCGATCCGCGCCGAAGAGGCCGTACGCGTTGTCCTCGAGGAGCAGGATGTCGTGCGCGGCGGCGATCTCGAGGAGACGGCGGCGGGCGCGCACGTCCATGCTGGTGCCGGTGGGGTTGGCGAAATCCGGCGTCACGTAGCAGGCCCGGACCCGCTCGCCCGCTTCACCGGCCAGCTTCAGCTGGTGCACCAGGTCGTCGAGGTCGATTCCGTCCACTGTGGACCTGACGGGCCGGACGGGCGTGTCGGTGATCAGCGCAGCCCCGGTCAGGCCGACGTAGGTCGGCGCGGGGGCGAGCACCACGTCCCGGTCGTCCGCCCGCAGCGCCCGCAGCACCAGGAACAGGGCCTCCTGGCAGCCGACGGTGACGACCACGGACTCCGCGGGGACGTCGATGTTCTCGTCCACGGCAAGGTTCCGGGCGACGAGGCCCGCGATGACGCCTTTCGTGGCGCCGTACTGGAAGAGCGTGCGGGTGATTTCCGCTTCGGTGAGCTTCCGGTCGCGCCGGAGGTGGTCGCAGTAGGCGTCGAGGTACCGGTGCACCAGGCCGACGTCGAAGAACTCTTCGTACGGCCGGCCCGCCGCCATGGAAATGGCCCGCGGGTACCGCTCGATCAGCTCGTTGAGCAGGTTCATGGACGAGATGGCCGGATCGGCGAGGGATCCGTGCAGTGTCTCCGTGCTCAGTTGAGTGGGCAAAACCGCGCTCCTTCGGCCGATCACCTGGTTTTCAGTATGCGTTCCGGGTGCGGCCGGGCTTCTCCGGCGCTGCGGTCGGCGTGCGGCCGACGCCGGCAACGCAAGAGAGGACATCGCGGACGCCGCTTTGCGATTCTCGGCAACGGGTAGCGCGAGACGTCGGCACCGAACACTCGCCCAGTGGAGGTTGGAGATCGTGCAGAACGCACTCCGGGACATGGCCATCGACTATGTCGAGCTGTACGTGGACGACATCGAACGGAATCTCGCCTGGCTCGTCGGCGGATGCGGATTCGTCGTGCGTGCGCAGTCGGCTCCGGCGGGCGGCCCGACGCGGTCGGTCAACGTGGGCCAGGGCGAAATCGACCTGCTGCTGACCGAGTCGAGCGGCGACCACCCCGCGCACGCCTACGTGGAGCGGCACGGGGACGGCATCGGCGACATCGGCATCCGGGTGCCGGACGCCGCCGCGGCGTTCACCGAAGCCGTGCGGCGCGGCGCGCGCCCGGTCATGGCACCGGTCACCGAAGGCGGGGTGACCACCGCGACGATCACCGGCTTCGGCGACGTGACGCACACGTTCGTCCAGCGGCCGGACGGTTCGACCGTGGCCGGGGTCCGCGGCCTGACCGCCGTGCCGGGCCCGGTGGCCGAGCCGGCCACCGGACTGCGCAAGGTGGACCACTTCGCGATTCCCGTCGAAGCGGGCCAGCTCGACGAAACCGTCGAGTACTACCAGCGGACGCTGGATTTCGAGCTCATCCTCACCGAGCGGATCGTCACCGGCGAGCAGGGCATGTTCATCAAGGTGATCCAGAGCCGGTCGCGGGCGGTGACGTTCACCCTCGTCCAGTCCGACACGAGCCTGGCGGTCGGCCAGGTCGACCGGTTCCTCAAGGACAACGACGGCCCCGGCGTGCAGCACATGGCCTTCAGCACCACGGACATCCTCGGCACCGTGCGCCGGCTCTCGGCCGACGGCATCGAGCTGCTGAGCACCCCGGACGCCTACTACACCGCGCTCGCCAACCGGGTCCGGCCGGAGAAGTACTCCGTCGAGCAGCTGCGGGAGCTGAACGTGCTGGTCGACGAGGACCACGACGGCCAGCTGTACCAGATCTTCGCCAAGTCCGTGCACCCGCGGGACACGCTCTTCCTGGAGATCATCGAGCGGGCCGGGGCGACCTCGTTCGGCAGCTCGAACATCAAGCACCTGTACGACAGCGTCGAAGCGCACCAGGTCCCGGGTCCGGCCGCGGACTGACCGGCCCGGCTGTCCACAGAGAGCGAGTTCATGATGGGATTCAGTCCGGTGGCGTACGCCAAGTCGTACCTCCCGCCGTCGGGACACCAGCGCACCTACATCCTGGGCTACACCATCGGCATGATCGCCAACGGCGTCTTCCTGCCGATCTACGTCCTCTACCTCACCCAGATCGTGAAGATCTCGGACTCGAAGACCGCGCTCGCGATCGCGATCGCCGCGCTGGTCGGCCTGCCGCTCACCTTGGTGGCGGGCGACCTGGCCGACCGGCTCGGGCCGCGGCGGGTGGTGCTGTTCGGGCTCGCCGGGCAGTTCCTCGGGATGGGCAGCTACGTGTTCATCCAGGGCTTCTGGTCGCTGCTGATCGTCGTCATGAGCATGAACGTGTTCGCCTACACGTACTTCGCGTCCGAAGGCGCGCTGATGCGGCGGATCGCCAGCGACGACACGGTGACCTTCCGCAACCAGGTCCAGGCGCTCGGCAGCGTCGGCGTCACCATCGGGGCGCTGTTCGCCGGTGTCGGCATCTCGATCGGCACGCCGTGGGCCTACCGCGGCATGTTCCTGGGCATCGCGGCCGCTTACATCGTGGTCATCGCCATCACCCTGCGGATCCCGGACTACGAGCCGCTGCCGAAGCCGGCGAGCACCGCGGAGGCCAAGCCACGGCGCTGGGTCGTGCTGCGCGACAAGCCGTTCATCGTCTACGCGCTGGTTTCCGGCCTGCTGACCATTTCCACCTTCGTCGAGAACCAGCTGCTCCCGGTCTGGATCGTGGTCCACACCAGTGCGCCGCGCTGGACCGTCGCGCTCGCCTTCGTGCTCAACACCGGTGTCGCCATCCTGCTGCAGATGCGCCTCAGCCGGAACATCCGGTCGGCGCGCCAGGCCGGGCGGGCCCTGCTGCGCTGCGGCATCGGCCTGCTGGCCGGCTACCTGCTCCTGGCCCTGATGCCCGGGCACGCGCCCTGGCTGGCCACCGTCCTCGTCGTCGCCGGGGTCGTGGTGGTCGCGATCGCCCAGATCTGGATGGTCTCCGGCCGCTTCGTCCTCGAGTTCTCCCTGCCGCCGGCCCACGCCCAGGGCCAGTACGACGGCTTCCTGAACACGGTGATGACGCTGAGCATCACCGCGGCGCCCCTGGTGCTGCTCGGGGTCGTGGTCGGCCACGGGTTCGCCGGCTGGCTGGGCCTCGGCGGGTTCTTCCTGCTGCTCGGGCTTCTCAGCCCGGCCATCGCGGGCTGGGGCGAGCGCACGCGTCCGCCGGCGGAAGCCGCCGCCGGGACCGCGGCCGAGCCGGATCCCGCGGAGGGCGTCCTGGCCGGCGCCGGAACGGACGAAAGCCGATGACGGTCGAGCAGCGGCCCCCCGAGCTCGCCGGTGGGGTGGTCAGCCGCCCGCTTTCGGCCAACGAAAAGTTCCTGTGCTCGCTGGACCGGGGCGACGACTTCGGGGTGTTCGGCGTGCGGGGCATCGTCATGGGCGGCTGGCGCCTGCGCGGCCCGCTGGACGTGCCAAGCGTGCAGCTGGCGTTGAACGACGTCGTCGCGCGGCACGAGGTGCTGCGCACCGCCATCGTCCGGGACGCCGGCACGCCGTACGCCCGCGTGCACCCGCCCTGCCCGGCGGAGCTGACCGTCGTCGACCTGCCGCCGGAGGGCGGCGACGCCGAGCGTGAACAGCGGGCGCACGAATTCCTCAACGAGGTCGACGACCGGGGCAGCTGCGATCCCGCGGGGATGCCGTTGCTGCGTGCCACGCTGGGCCGCTTCGACGACGGCGACGCGGTGCTCGCGCTCGTCACCCACCATTCGGTCAGTGACGGCTGGTCGATCCACCTGCTCATGCGTGACTTCGCCGTCTGCTACGCGAAACGGCGTGGCCTGCCCGCGCCCGAACTGCCCGAGGTCCGCCAGTACGGGGAGTACGCCGAGTGGCAGCAGCGGGCCCGCGAAACCGCGTCGGCGGCCGCCGCGCGCCAGTACTGGCAGGACAAGCTGGCCGGCGGCCGGTTTCTCACCCTGCCCACCGACCGGCCCCGGCGGGACGTGCCCCCGGTCTATTCGGTGTACCGGTTCGTCTACGAGGAGGAGCTCGTCAGCGCCACCACGTCGCTGGCCAAGTCGTTGCACAGCTCGCCGTTCATGGTGCTCTTCGCCTGCTTCGCCCTCTTCCTGCACCGCCGGACGGGAGTGCGGGACATCCTGACGCCGATCTTCACCTCCGGCCGCACCGAGCCCGAGTTCGAGCAGACGGTGGGTCCGTTGTTCAACTTCGTGCCGATCCGGATCGACCTGACCGGCTGCGCGACCTTCGCCGAGCTGGTGCACCGGGCGCGGGCCACGTTGCTGGAGGCCTACACCCACGAGCTGCCGTTCAGCGAAATCGCGACACAGGCCGCGCCGGAGCTGATGGAGCCGATCATGCGCATGAACGGCGTGACCACCGGGTTCGAGACGTTCCAGTACCCGCAGGAACTGGCGGCGAAGGTCATCGGCGGCGTGCGCTACACCGGGCTCAGCCGCCGCCTGATCTCCTCCACCGACACCTCGGAAATCCCGGACGGCAACCTGTGGGACTTCGCCCTGGACCCGGCGGGCGACCTGGTGGGTGCCGTCCGGTTCAACGGGCTGGACTTCGACCAGCAGACGATCGTCGCGATGATCGACGAATACCGGGAACTGCTGCGCGCGGCGCTGAAGTCCCCGGACGCGGCTTTGCCGCGGTGAAAGAACAATCGCGGAGACGTGCCGGGGTGCACCGCCCGGGCAGACTGTCCGTGAGCCGCCTGCCGTGGCGGCCGTGACCGAGAAACGCCAGCCAGATCGTCCTAAGTGGAGTGAGGTAGCCGTGTCTAATCCGTTCGAGGACGCCGACGCCCTGTATCTGGTCCTCGTCAACGACGAAGGGCAGTACAGCCTGTGGCCCGCCGGCATCGCGGTCCCGGCCGGCTGGGACACGGCGCACGAGGCGGACTCCCGCGCGAACTGCCTCGAGTACGTCGAGGCGCAGTGGACCGACATGCGGCCCGAGAGCCTTGTCCGCGCCGAACGGGCGTGACCGGGATGGACCTCCAGCCGGGCCCGGGTTTCCCCGGGTGGGATGACACGACGCGGGACGTTCCCGTGACGGTGCTGCCGGAGCTGTTCGCCGCGCAGGCCGCGCGGACCCCGGACGCGGTCGCGGTGGAGTCCGGCGGGGTGTCGTGGTCGTACGCGGAGCTGGACGCGCGGTCGAGCCGGCTGGCGCGCCACCTGGTCGAGCTGGGTGTGGGCCCGGAGCGGCTGGTGGCCGTGGCGCTGCCGCGGTCGCTGCGCATGGTCGCCGCGGTGCTGGCGGTGGCGAAGGCCGGCGCGGCCTACCTGCCGATAGACCCCGGCTACCCGGCGGACCGGATCGGGTTCATGCTCGCCGACGCGGCCCCGGGCCTGCTGATCACCGACGAGGCCACCTCGGCGCGGCTGCCGGAGGCGCCGGGCGTGGCCGTGCTCGACCTCGACGACCCCGCGGTGACCGCGGCGGTCGCCGGCCGGCCCGCCATCCCGGTCACCGACGCGGACCGGCTCGCGCCGCTGCTGGCCGCGCACCCGGCCTACCTGATCTACACGTCCGGCTCCACCGGGCGGCCCAAGGGCGTGGTGGTCACCCACCAGGGCCTGGCGAGCCTGTCGGCGTACCTGATCTCGACCTTCGCGATCGGGCCGGAGTCACGCGTGGGGCAGGTGGCGTCGCTGAGCTTCGACGCGGCCGTCATGGAACTGATGATGTCGTTGCCCGCCGGAGCGGCGCTGGTGCTGCCCGAGCCGCGGCAGCTGGCCGGGGAGGTGCTGGCCGAGGCCCTGCACGAGCTGCGCGTCAGCCACGCGCTCGTCGGGCCGGCGTCACTGGCCGGCGCGGCACCGGAGCAGCTGCCCCTGCTCGAATGCATGATGGTCGGCGGCGAGGCGTGCCCCGGCGAGGTCTGCGCCGAGTGGTCGCCGGGCAGGCGGATGTTCAACGCCTACGGCCCGACCGAGGCCACGGTGGCCGTGACGATGAGCGGGCCACTGTCCGGATCGGACGCGCCGCCGATCGGGAAGCCGATCTGGAACGCCCGCGTGTACGTGCTGAACGAGCGCCTCGAAGCGGTGCCGCCGGGTGTGCCGGGCGAGCTGTATCTCGCCGGTCCGGGCCTGGCCCGTGGCTACCTGAACCAGGCCGGGCTGACCGCGCAGCGGTTCGTGGCCTGCCCGTTCGGGTCCGGCGAGCGCATGTACCGGACCGGGGACCTCGCGCAGTGGCGCGAAGACGGCGAGCTGGAGTACCTGGGCCGGGTGGACCAGCAGGTCCAGGTCCGCGGGTTCCGGATCGAGCCCGGCGAGATCGAGGCCGTGCTGGCCGCGCAGCCCGGGGTGGCCCAGGCCGTCGTCGTGGCCCGCGAGGACCGGCCGGGCGACCAGCGCCTCGCCGGCTACGTCGTGCCGACGCCGGGCAGCCGGGTGGACCCGGCCGCGATCCGGGTCGCGGCGGCCGAGGTGCTGCCGGTCTACATGGTGCCCGCCGCGGTGGTGGTGCTGGACGCGCTTCCCTTGACGGTCAACGGAAAGCTGGACCGCAAGGCCCTGCCCGCGCCTCGGTACGCGGCCGGGACCGGGCGGGAGCCGTCCACCCCGGCCGAAGAGATCCTGTGCGAGCTGTTCGCCGAGGTCCTGGGCGTGGACCGGGTCGGCGTCGACGACAGCTTCTTCGACCTCGGCGGCCACTCGCTGCTCGTGGCCCGGCTGATCAGCCGGGTGCGCTCGGTGCTGGGCGTGGAGCTGGAGATCCGGACGGTGTTCGACCACCCGACGGTCGAGGTGCTGGCGAAGTCGCTGGACGCGGCGGGCGAGGCGTGGCCGGCCCTGGAGCGGGCCGAGCGGCCCGAGCGGCTGCCGTTGTCGTTCGCGCAGCAGCGGTTGTGGTTCCTGGACCAGCTGGAGGGCCCGAGCACGACGTACAACGTGCCGTTCGCCTGGCGGCTGCACGGGCCGGTGGACGCGGACGCGCTGGGCGCGGCCCTGCGCGACGTCGCCGGGCGGCACGAGACGTTGCGGACGGTCTTCCCGATCGTGGACGGGCAGCCGTACCAGCAAGTGGTCCCGGCCGAGCAGGCGGTGCCGGAGTTCACGGTGGTGCCGGCGGAGGAAGCCGGCCTGGCCGAGCTGACCGGGCAGGCGGCCCGGCACGTGTTCGACCTGGCCCGTGAGCTGCCGGTGCGGGCCTGGCTGTTCCAGCTGGGCGCCGAGGAGTGCGTACTGGTGCTGCTGATGCACCACATCGCCAGTGACGGCTGGTCACTCGGCGTCCTGCTGCGGGACCTGGGGCAGGCGTACCAGGCGCGGCTGGCCGGTCACCGTCCCGAGTGGACGGACCTGCCGGTGCAGTACGCCGACTACACGCTCTGGCAGCGCCGGCTGCTGGGCGGGGACCAGGACCACGACAGCGTGCTGGCCCGGCAGGTGGCGTACTGGGAGTCGGCGCTGGCCGGCCTGCCCGAGCAGCTGGAGCTGCCGTTCGACCGGTCGCGCCCGGCGTACCCCACCTACCGCGGCGGACACGTCGCCCTCGACGTCGACGCCGGGCTGCACCGCGAGCTGGTGCAGCTGGCACGTGAACACCAGGTGACGTTGTTCATGGTGCTGCAGGCCGGGCTCGCGGTCCTGCTGTCGCGGTCGGGGGCCGGCACCGACATCCCGATCGGCGTGCCGGTGGCCGGCCGCGGCGGGGACGAGGGACTGCACCACCTGGTCGGGTTCTTCGTCAACACGCTGGTGCTGCGGGCCGACCTCTCGGGCGACCCGAGCTTCGCGGAGCTGCTCCGCCGGGTCCGCGACCAGGACCTGGCCGCCTACGCGCACCAGGACGTCCCGTTCGAGCGCCTGGTGGAAGTGCTCAACCCGGTCCGGTCGGCCGCGCACCACCCGCTGTTCCAGGTGATGCTGGCCTCCGACGAGGACACCAGCCGGGACTGGGAAGTGCCCGGCCTGCGGGCCGAGGACCTGGCACTGGCCGGGAACTCGGCCAAGTTCGACCTCTCGCTGACGTTCAAGTCACGGCACGAGCCGGACGGCTCCCCGGGCGGGATCAGCGTCGCGCTGGAGTACGCGGCGGACCTGTTCGACCACGGCACCGCGCAGGCGCTGGCCGGGCGGCTGGTCGCGCTGCTGGGTCAGGTCACGGCCGACCCCGGGCGGCGCCTCGGCGACGTCGACCTGCTGACGGCGGCCGAGCGGGACCTGGTCGTCTCGCGGTGGAACGACACCGCGCGGGACGTGCCGGTCACGGTGCTGCCGGAGCTGTTCGCCGCCCAGGCGGCGCGGACCCCGGACGCCGTCGCGGTCGAGTCCGCGGGCGTGTCGTGGTCCTACGCCGAGCTGGACACGCGGTCGACCCGGCTGGCGCGCTATCTCGTCGGCCTGGGTGTCGGCCCGGAACGGCTGGTGGCGGTGGCGTTGCCGCGGTCGCCGGAGCTGGTGGCGGCGGTGCTCGCGGTGGCCAAGGCCGGCGCGGCCTACCTGCCGATCGACCCCGGGTACCCGGCCGACCGGATCGGGTACATGCTCGCCGACGCCGACCCCGTCGCGGTGCTCACGAACCGGCGGTGCGCAGCGGATCTTCCCGGCCGGGAGCGGCTGGTCGTCCTCGACGACCCGGGCGTGGCCGCGGTGGTGGCGGACCTTCCCGGCGGCACGGTCGCCGACCAGGACCGGCTCGCGCCCCTGCTGCCCGCGCACCCCGCGTACGTGATCTACACGTCCGGCTCCACCGGGCGGCCCAAGGGCGTCGTGGTCAGCCACCAGGGCCTGGCCAACCTGGCCGCGTTCGCGGTCGAGACCCTGGCCGTCACCCCCGCGTCCCGGGTGGCCCAGCTGCTGTCGCTCAGCTTCGACATGTCCATGCTGGAGCTGCTGTCGGCGTTGACGTCCGGGGCGGCGCTGGTGCTGCCCGAGCCGGGACAGCTGTCCGGCGACGTCCTGGCCGAGACCCTGCGCGAGCTGCGGGTCAGCCACGCCGTGGTGGCGCCGGCCGCCCTGGCCGGGGCGGCACCCGAGCGCCTGCCCGGCCTGGAGTGCCTGGTCGTCGGCGGCGAAGCTCTGCCGGGCGAGGTCGTCACCGAGTGGTCGCCGGGCCGCCGGCTGTTCAACGGCTACGGCCCGACCGAGGCGACGGTGTGCGCGACGATCGGCGGTCCGCTGTCCGGCGGCGGCACCCCGCCGATCGGCGGCCCGAACTGGAACGTGCGGACCTACGTGCTGGACGGCAGGCTGAACCCGGTGCCGCCGGGCGTGGCGGGCGAGCTGTACCTCGCCGGTCCCGGCCTGGCCCGCGGCTACCTGAACCAGGCCGGGCTGACCGCGCAGCGGTTCGTGGCCTGCCCGTTCGGGTCCGGCGAGCGCATGTACCGGACCGGGGACCTGGTGCGCTGGCGCGACGACGGCGAGCTGGAGTACCTGGGCCGGGTGGACCAGCAGGTCAAGGTCCGCGGGTTCCGGATCGAGCCGGGCGAGATCGAGGCCGTGCTGGCCGGGCAGCCGGGCGTGGACCAGGCCGTCGTCGTGGTCCGGGAGGACCGGCCGGGCGACCGGCGCCTGGTGGGGTACGTGCAGCCCGAGGCGGGGTGCGCCCCGGACCCGGCGCAGCTGCGCGCCGCGGCCGCACGGGTCCTGCCCGGGCACATGGTGCCCAACGCGGTGGTCGTGCTGGACGCGCTGCCGTTGTCGCTCAACGGGAAGCTGGACCGCAAGGCCCTGCCCGCGCCGACGTTCACGGCCACCGCGGGCCGGGCGCCCGCCACGCCGCTCGAAGAGCGCCTGTGCGAGCTGTTCGCCGAGGTGCTCGGCGTGGAGCGGGTCGGGGTCGACGACAGCTTCTTCGACCTGGGCGGCCACTCGCTGCTTTCGGCCGTGCTCGTCGCCCGGCTCGAAGAGCAGTTCGGCATCACGATCGGCCTGCGCGAGTTCCTGGCCGACCCGTCCGTCGGCGGCATCACCGGCCGGGGCTCGTCGCCCGCGGCCGGGCAGCCCTGACCACCCCACGCCCGAAGGAGGGAGGAACGATGACGGACCTGGCCGCCAGCGGCGTCACCGTCTACTCGACCGCTCGTTCCAGCATCCGGCGCGACGAGCAGTACCACCTGCGCCGGCTGCTGGAGGTCGCCCGGTGGGCCGAGGAAGCCGGCTACCGCGGTGCGCTGATCTACAGCGACAACACCTCGATCGATTCCCTGATGTCGGCGCAGGCGGCGATCGCGCACACCGAGAGCTTCGTCCCGCTCGTCGCCGTCCAGCCGATCGACCTGAGCCCGTTCGCGCTGGCCAGGTCGGTGTCGTCGCTGGCGCACCTGTACGGCAGGCGGATCGACGTCAACTTCGTCAGCGGCGGGTTCAGCCGCGATCTCGCCGTGCAGGGCGACACCGCGTCGCACGACGAACGGTACGACCGGCTCACCGAGTACGCGACGATCGTCAAGAAGCTGCTCACCGGCGGCATGGTGAACTTCGCGGGGGAGTACTACAACTTCCGCCGCGCCCGGCTCACCGCGCCGGTGCCCCACGACCTGCTGCCGACGGCGTACGTGTCCGGCTCGTCGCCGGCCAGCCTGCAGGCGGGCGAGGCGCTGGGCGTCGGCCAGCTGTCGTTCCCCTTGCTGCCGGAGGACTTCGCCGGCCCGGACGTCCGCAAGAACAAGTTCGGCTCGGGCATCAGCGTCGGGATCATCGCGCGGGAGGACTCGGCCGAGGCGTGGCGGATCGCGCACAAGCGGTTCCCGGCGACCCCGGAAGGGGCCGACCGGATGAAGCTGCTGCTGTCCACCGCCGTGTCGTCCTGGCAGCCGCAGCTGGCCGCCGTGCCCATTCCCGACGAAGCGCCGGGACAGACCTACTGGCTGGTCCCGTTCCGGTACCACCACACGTTCTGCCCCTACCTGGTCGGCAACTACGACGAGGTGGCGCAGGCGGTCTCGACGTACCTCGACGGCGGCATCCGCACGTTCGTGCTCGACATCCCCGAGGAGCCGGACGACCTGTGGCACGCGCGGACCGCGATCGAGCGGGCCGTCACGGCCAGGGCAGCCCGGCAGCAGCAATCCCCGCTGAGCGAAGGATGAACGATGACAGAAACCATTGAAACCGACGTCGTGGTCGTCGGCGGCGGCCCGAGCGGTTCGACGGTGGCGACCCTGGTGGCCCAGCAGGGCCACCGGGTCGTGCAGCTGGAGAAGGAGCGGTTCCCCCGCTACCAGATCGGCGAGTCGCTGCTGCCGTCCACCGTGCAGGGCATCTGCCGGCTGCTCGGGGCGTCCGACGAGCTCGAGGCGGCCGGGTTCCCGCTCAAGCGCGGCGGGACGTTCCGCTGGGGCGCCAACCCCGAGCCGTGGACCTTCGCCTTCGGGATCTCGCCGAAGTTCGCCGGGACGGCGTCGACCGCCTACCAGGTCGAGCGGATGAAGTTCGACCAGATCCTGCTCGAGAACGCCCGGAAGCACGGCGTCGACGTCCGCGAGGAGCACGCGGTCACCGACGTCATCGAGGAGGACGGCCGGGTCGTCGGGGTCAGGTGCACCGACGACGCCGGCGTGCGCCGCGAGTTCCGCGCCCGGTACGTGGTGGACGCGTCGGGCAACACGAGCCGCATCCACGGCCGGGTCGGCGGCAAGCGGCAGTACTCGGAGTTCTTCCGCAACATCGCGCTGTTCGGCTACTTCACCGGCGGCAAGCGGATGCCGGCCCCGACCGAGGGCAACATCCTGGCCGTCGCGTTCAACGCGGGCTGGTTCTGGTACATCCCGCTGTCCGACGAGCTCACCAGCGTCGGGGTGGTGCTGCACCCGGACGAGCTGAAGCGGATCCAGGGCGACCGCGCGAGCGCCCTGCTCGAGCTGATCGCGGACTGCCCGATGATCGCCGACTACCTGTCCGAGGCCGAGCGGGTCACCAGCGGCCCCTACGGCGAAGTCCGGGTGCGCAAGGACTACTCCTACATCCAGGAGAAGTTCTGGCGGCCGGGCCTGGTCCTCGCCGGCGACGCCGCCTGCTTCATCGACCCGGTGTTCTCTTCCGGCGTGCACCTGGCCACCTACAGCGGGCTGCTCGCCGCGCGTTCGCTCAACACCGCGCTGGGTACCACGGCCGACGTCGACGAGACCGCGCTGTTCGAGGAGTACGAGCTGCGGTACCGGCAGGAGTACGCGCGCTTCCACGACTTCCTCGTCGCCTTCTACGACAAGCACTCGGACGAGAAGTCGTACTTCTGGAAGGCCAAGCGGGTCACCGGCAGCGCGGCGTCGTCGGTGGAGTCCTTCGTGGACCTGGTGGGCGGCGGCTCGTCGGAGGAGCGCGCGCTCATCGACGCCGGCTCCTACCTCGACCGGCGCGACGGCGAGATCGACGACATGATCTGGTCGGTCGCCGAGGCCGGAGCCCGCATCCAGGTGCAGGCCGCCACCGGCAGCACCGAGGACGAGCAGGTCCCGATCCGGGCCGGCGGGCTGGTGCCCTCGCCCGACGGGCTGCACTGGTCGCTGCCGAAACAGACGGCAGCCTGAAAAGGGGCCGGCGCCGCCCAGAAGGCGGCGCCGGCCCCTTTTTCTTCGGCTTGCCGGGGATGACGGTCACGGCAGCAGGACGCGGCCCTCGTCCGGCGCCTGGTCCCCGGCGAGCACGGACCGGAAGGCGCCGGCCAGCTCGGCCGGTCCCCGGCCGCCGCGGATGGCCAGCCGGGACGCCAGCCGCCGCAGGAACCGGGTTTCCGCCTCGTGGTAGCGGGCGTAGTAGGCGTCCGCGCCCTCGGCCGCGATGGCCTGGTCTTCGATCACCGGCGTGAAGAAGAACTCCGGCTGCGGGTCGGGCAGCCCGGGCGGCGCCTTGTCGTCGGGGTTCGGGTGCGTGAGGCCGATGAGCACGCCGTGGGACAGCGAAGGCGCGAAGTGCTGGTACACCACGCCCAGCCACTTGGCCGAGCCGGTGAAGTCGACGAGGACCGCCGGCGCCGTCACGCCGGCCGATTCGATGGCGTCGTAGGTGACCACTTCGTCGTAGGTGCCCAGGCTCTCGACGAACGCCCGGTTGCCCGCGGACGTGACGCCGACGGCCCGGATACCGGCGCCGCGCGCGGCCAGCTCGTCGGCCAGGCCGATCGCCGTCTTGCAGGAGGCGCTGGTGATCAGCACCGACTGCGCGCCGAGCGCGATCTGCCGCTCGACGAGGTCGGCGAGGTTGAACGACGCCGGGAACACCGGACGCACGAGGGCGCGGACGTCGTCCAGGTCGTCCGGCTCGCCGGCGCGCTGGAACGTCAGGTACCACGGATGCAGGAAAGCCCGCTGCGGCGCCGTTTCCACGAAACCCCGCGGCGTGGCTTCCGCCTGCACGGTGTGGTGGCTGGCCATCGGCACGAAACCGAAGTAGCGGCCGCCGGCCGGGACGTCGGCGTTGCGCGACTCGGTGACCCGCACGAAACTCCAGAGCGGCACCCGGCCGAGCTCGCCCGGCGCCGGGAAGGCGTTCCAGAAGGGAACGTTCCCGTCGCCGAACCGGGCGTAGCTGACGTTGTTGGCCGTGAGCCCGAACTTCTCGATCTCGAGCCGGACCTCACCGGGCCGCAGCTCGTCCAGGACCGGGGTCCGGATCTCGGTCGCGGCGAAGTCGTCCCGCCGGACCAGCACTTCCCATTTCTCTGCCATGGAGCCATGGTTCGCGGCGGGTCGCCGCCGCGGCAACTTCGTCGATGCGAACCCCCTTGCGGCGCGCGCGAAACCGTGCCCGAGCACGCCGCGAGACGTCCGGCGGCGGGCGCCGCTGGGACGATGCAAGGAAGTCTTCCGCCTTCGGCGAAGGGAAACAGCGATGCAGGCCGTCGTGGGTACCCGACCACTGTTCAGCCCGCTCAGCCCCGGCGACGGAGCGGCCATCCTGGTGGCCGACTTCCAGCCGCTCACCGCGGCGCCACGGCTCAGCCGGCTGGTCGCCGACGCGGCCGCCGGCCATCCGGTGTACCAGGTGGACCCGCGCGGCGCGCTGTCCGGCGACCGGCGCTTCGCCGCGTTGCCGGAACTGGCCGAGGAGACCGCCGATCTCTTCCGTGCGGCCGCGGCCCCCGACCGGCCGGTGTTCGTCGTGGGGCACTGCAGCGCCGCCGCGCTGACCCTGCGGATCGCGGGAGCGCTCGCCGGCGAGCGCGAGGTCACCGCGATCCTGGTGCAGCCGACCTGGCCCGGCACCGACCACGTCACCGAGCGTTTCGCCGAGTTCCAGGGAAAGCTGGGCCTTGGCGACCTGCCGTGTCCCGATCTGGACGGTGATCCGGGGTCCTGCATCGCGGAGATGGAACAGCTGATGAGCGAGGGGCTCGCGGGGCTGGCGGCCCGGCTCGGCCTCAGCAAGCCGCCGCTGGCCTTCTCCGAGCTGCTGGTGTCGTACCGCAGCTGGCTGGCCTTCCTGCTCGCGTGCCGCAACGACCGGCCGGTGCCGGTGCCTCCCGGCGAGGTCGCGATCTCGGTGCTGACCGACGAGCCCGGGTTCGTGCTGCCCGGGAGCGCTCCGGGCCGCTGCCGGATCACGCCGCCGCCGCCCGCGGACCGGCCCGACGCCGTGACGCCGGAGCTGGCCAAGCACGTGCTCGACCGGGTCCACGGGCACTGAGCCGGACACGACGAAACCGGGGACGGGCGAACTGCCCGTCCCCGGTTTTCGTGCGCGAGCCTGGGGGACTCGGGTGGCGGACCGGCCGACGTGCGTGCCGGCCCGCCGTCGGTCTTACTTGCCTTCCGGCACGTAGACCAGCTCGAGGATGCCGAGCGGGAACGCCGTGCTCTTCACCAGGCGCAGCTTCACCGCCTCGTCCAGCTCGGGGACCAGCGGCGCGCCCTTGCCCGTGATGGCCGGGAGCACCCACAGCCGGTACTCGTCGACCAGGCCGAGCTTGATGAGCGACTGCGAGAACTGCGTGCCGCCCGCGGCGACGAGGTCCTTGCCCGGCTCGGCCTTGAGCTTGGCGATCTCTTCCGCGGTGTCACCGCTGGCGATGCGGGTCTCGGCCCACTCGTCGGCGTTCTTGAGGGTGCGGGAGAACACGACCTTGGGGATCTCGTTCATGGCCTTGGCCGACGGGTGGTCGGAGGTGGGCCAGTAGCTGGCCATGATCTCCCAGGTGTTGCGGCCCATCAGGAAGGCACCGGCCTCCCACAGGCGCTTGACGAAGTACTTCTCCTGCTCCTCGTCGTCGATACTCATCATGATGTCGCGGATTCCGTTGTCGCCGTCGGCGCTCTTGCCGTCGACCGAAACGTAGAATCCCAGAATCAGCTTCCGCATCAGGTTCTCCAGATCTTCTTCCCGCACCGGGTCGTTTCCCAGTGCCGGACGGCACCCGTTCGTGGGCGCCCGGATGATTTGCCGTGGTTTTTGTCAGGCACTCGCCGGATAGGCTGCCTTCTCGTCCTAGGTGCTGCTGGTCCTCCCTCGGGAAACGGCACGCCCTGGTGCCTTGTCCGGCCCGGACGGCTTCGGGCCGCGGCGTTCGCGCGTGCGCGTGCTGCGGCCGGTCACGGCGGCTTCCCCGACCGGCCCGCGACGGGGGGCCGGTCCAGGTGCCGCGGCGCGGATCCGCGCCCTGTCCGGTAGCGCGGGTCGCCGGCCGCGGCTGCTTTCGCCGAGGCGGCATCGGGGCGCTAACGGGCTGTGCATGGTCCCGAGGATGGCACAGAGCACCCGGTCCGGGCTTACTCGAACGTGCTCTCCTCGCCGCCGGGCCGGGATCGCCGTGGCGTGGTTTCCGGCAAAGCGGAAGACGTGGGCCGGCCCCCGCCGGTGTGAAACTCACGCCTATGGACACCTTCGGCCGCCCGGTCACGAGCGGAATCCGGGCCGGCGGCCGCGCCCGGCCCGGCGGTCGCGGACCGGACGGTTCCGCCGCCCCCGCGCGGCACCGCAGTCCCGGTTTTCCGGAACGGTTCCGGACGGCCGATCCCGCGACCGGATTCGAGGTCACGGGCAGCCTGGTCGCCGACGCGACCAGCACCACCGAAAGCGAGGAAGCATGACCGAGCCCCGGGCCGGTGCCTTTTCCCGGCTCCCGTCACTGACCGGAATGCGGTTCTTGGCCGCCTTCCTGGTTTTCGCCTGCCACGCCTGCCTGCTCGGGTACTTCACCGAGACCACGGCCGCGCACTTCACCAATTTCGCCTACTCGGCCGGCTGGATCGGCGTCGAGTTCTTCTTCCTGCTCAGCGGGTTCGTGCTGACCTGGTCGGCGGTCGACGGGGAACCGAAGCGTCACTTCTGGCGCCGCCGGTTCTTCAAGATCTACCCCAACTACCTCGTGGTGTGGGTGGCCGCCCTTCTGCTGTCGCTCTGGGCCGGCATGTTCACCGGCTTCTCGGACATCCTGCCCAGCCTGTTCGTGGTCCACAGCTGGTCGCCCGACATCCAGGTGATCGTCTCGAACAACCCGGTGACCTGGTCGCTGGCCTGTGAGGCGCTCTTCTACCTACTGTTCCCGTTCCTGTACCGGGGCATCAAGCGGATCCCGGCCAACGGGCTCTGGTGGGCGGTCGGCGCCGTCACCGCGGCCATCGTCGCGCTGCCCGCCATCTCGACGCTCCTGCCGAGCGCCGAGGCCATGCCCGGCATGGACTTCTCGGTCACCCAGAACTGGTTCCTCGAGTGGTTCCCGCCGGCCCGGTGCCTCGACTTCGTCCTCGGCATCCTGATGGTCCGCGTCGTGCGCGAGAAGCGCTGGATCGGGCTGCGCATCCTGCCGAGCCTGGGCATCGTGGCCCTCGGCGTCGTCCTGCAGCAGATCGTGTTCCCGACCGCGTACAGCCTGGAAGCGACGGTGGCGCTGCCGCTCGCCCTGCTCATCACCTCGGTGGCGGTCGCGGACGCGTCCGGCAGGCGCTCGGTGTTCCGCGCCCGGTGGCTGGTGTGGCTCGGCGTCGTGTCCTACGCGTTCTACCTGGTCCACTTCCTGGTCCTCAGCTACGGGCACGTCGTCCTCGGCGCCACCGAGAGCTGGTCGCTCCCCGCCGCGCTCGGGATCCTCGCCGGTGTGCTCGCGGTGGTGGTCCTGGTGGCGTGGGCGCTGACCCGGCTGGTGGAGGAGCCGGTCATGCGGCGCTGGGCGCGGCGCAAGGTCCGGCCTGTCGTCGCCGTCCCCGAGGAACCGCTGGTCAGCGTGCCCGAGTCGATCAACTGACACCGCCGGCACCGCCTGCCCCGGCCGCACCCCACGGTGCGGCCGGGGCAGTGGCGTTCCCGGGACGGGCAGCTCACCCGCGCACCGGCCGGCGTGCGGTGCGGTGGAGCCACCACTGCACCAGCATCAGGTCGCCGACCCAGGGAATCCACCGGGCGGCTTCCCCGAAGTACGCGGGGTCGACGGAGATCCCGAGCAGCTCCAGCACCATCAGGCCGTAGGCGCCGCCCATGTTGCTCGCGGCGATCGCGAAGCTGTACAGCATGTACCGGCGGTGCTTCTCGTAGTCTTCGCGCCGGCCCGTCCAGTATCCGGCAGCGGTCGTGGCCAGCCAGAAGACCGTCAGGCACAGCGCGCCGACCTTGCCGGGCTGCGGCGCCCACCAGACGACCACGAGTGCCGCGGATCCGGCGACCAGCACGGCGAGGAGATAGACCTGGCCCGTCACGCGGTGCACTTTCGGGTGGTGCCGGTGCAGCCACGGCCACACCTGCGGCACCATCGTCAGCATCGCCACCGTGCCGGCCCCGATGTGGACCATCAGCAACGGGTAGTAGAGCCCGAAACCCGGGTGCGGCTGCAGCGGCGCCTGCGCCTCCGGGACGCCGACGAACGGCTCGGCCGCCGTGTAGGTGTAGAAGACCACGGCGACGGCCAGCGGGACGATCCACGGCCGCCGCCAGAACGGGGTGCGTGCGGGAGCCTCCGCACGCTCGGGCGACGTCCGTTCGGCCTCGTCTTCCAGGGTCGACGTCACGGCTGGTGCTCCTCTCGGCTTCGGGACGTTCGGCTTGACCGGCGCCGGCCGGTTGAGGTCGGAACGCGACGGTCTGTGCCGAGGCTCTCACCGAGAGTCCGCCAGTGTCTTCTCGCGGTGTTGCGTGGTCGCGCGATGCCTTTGCCTGTGCGCAAATGACTTTCCGGAAACGGCGAGAAGGGCGGCCCGCGTGGGCCGCCCTTCTCGTGCTCGCGTTCAGCCGTGCCGATCAGCTCGCTCCCGGATCCGGCAGCGGCAGTGGCGCGCAGTCCACATCGGACCGCTTGCCGGGCTGACGCGCGGGCAACGTGCCGTCCGTCAGGTACTTCGCGATCTTGTCGTCCACGCAGGCGTTGCCGCGCAACGTGTTCGCGTGGCTCGTGCCACCGGGCACCGCGATCAGGGCACTGTTCGGGAACCGGCCACGGGTTTCGAGGCTGCCTTCGTACGGCGTGGCGGCGTCGAGCGTCTCGTCGATCAGCAGCAGGCTGCCGAGACCGCGGCTGCCGACGTCCACCGGCTTGCCCGCGCCGGTGCCCCAGAACGCGCACGGTGCGTTGTACCACGTGTTCTGCCAGGCGAAGTACGGTGCCTTCGGGAACGCCTGCCAGGTGTCGGCCCGCCACTTGTTCCAGTTGACCGGCGACTGCGTGTCCGTGCACTCCACGGCCAGGTACGCCGCGTAGGCGTTGTCGTCGCCGCGTCCCCCGACCTCCTCGAACAACGCCTTGAGCGTCTCGCCGTCACCGGCGTTGACCCAGCCGGCGAACACGCTGCCGAGCAACGTCCAGTTCGGCTGGCCGTAGCTGGCCTGCTGGAAGATGTCCAGCCATTCGTCCGGTCCGACCATGCCGGCGGCCGGGTGCCGCGCCAGCTTCGCCAGCTGCGCGTCGAAGACGGCCTGCACCGCGGCCAGCGTCCGGCCCAGGTGGTAGACGTCGTCGTGCGAAGCGACCCAGCCGAGGAAGAGGTTCAGGTTCCGGTCGAAGCCGGGGCTTTCGTCCAGGTTGAGCCGGTAGTAGACGTCGCGGGCCGCCACGTTGCTGTCCAGGACCATCCGGCGCACCCGCTCCGGGTGCAGGGTCGCGTAGACCTGGCCGACGTAGGTGCCGTAGGAGTAGCCGTAGAAACTCATCGTGCTCACGCCCAGCGCGACGCGGAGGCTTTCCAGGTCCGCCACCGTGTCGGTGGTCTTCATGTTCGCCAGCAGGTCCGGGTCGTTGCGCGCGGCGCAGGCGGCGGCGTAGCCGCGGACGCGGCCGAGCCACGCCTGTTCGAGCTGCGGGGTCGACGGCACGTAGCTCGGCCGGTCGTAGTCCATGTAGCCGGGATCGCAGGTCAGCGCGGGCTTGCTGGTCCCGACGCCGCGCGGGGCGAAGCCGATCCAGTCGTAGGTGTCCCCGGCGTGGCCGGGCAGCAGCGGGCCCAGCGCGGACATGCCCAGCCCGGACTGGCCGGGCCCGCCCGGCAGGGTCGTGATGACACCCTGGAAAGCGCTGTCCGGAGACGTGTGCCGCACCCGCGACACCGCGAGCTGGATCCGCTTGCCGTCCGGCCTGCGGTAGTCCATCGGCACGTCGAGCATGCCGCACTGGGCGCCCGCGGCCACCAGCCACGGCACGTCGCACGGGCCCCACGTGATGGCGCCGGGCGGCGCCGCGGTCGCGGCCGGAGCGTTGACCGCTGTGAACGCCATGGCCACGCCGGTGACCGCGGTGACGATCAGACGTTTCACCAGTCCACCTCCATTCGAACCGGAACCGGTCTGGCGAGATTAATCGCGAAAGCGCTCCGTTCACGTCTTGGCGATTGCCCTGGTGACCGGGCGGAAAGGCGGGCTAGTCCTCGCGCCGCCAGTAGTAGCACTTGGAATCGACCCGCGTCAGCTCGCCGGTCAGGCCGCGGTCGCGGCGGAAGTCGTCGACCGCCTTGCGGCAGTAGGTCCACAGGTCTTCGCCGTAGTCGTCGACCACCACGTACCCGCCGGGCGACAGCTTGTCGTAGAGACTGGTGAGCGCGTCCATAGTGGATTCGTAGTAGTCGCCGTCGAGGCGGATCACGGCCAGGCGCTCGACCGGCGCGGTGGGCAGGGTGTCCTTGAACCAGCCCTCGAGGAACCGCACCTGCGCGTCGAGCAGGCCGAACGCCGCGAAGTTGGCTTCGACGTCGGCGCGCGAGACCGCGAAGTGCTGGTAGGCGTCGGTCATGGTGCTGCTCGCGTGCGCCTTGGCCTCGGCGGGGAACTTCTCGGCGTCGGGCTCGGGCAGCCCCTGGAACGAGTCGGCCACCCACACCCGCCGGTCGGTGCAGCCGAGCGCGGCCAGCATGCCGCGCATGAAGATCGTGGTGCCGCCGCGCCAGACACCGGTCTCGATGAAGTCGCCGGGGACCCGCCGCTCGACCACGTCCGCGATGCAGGCCTGGATGTTGTCCAGGCGCACGCGCGGCACCATCGTGTACGCGTTGCCGGTGATGTAGTGGTCGATGAAGTCCCGCAGGAACCGCGCGTCGTCGATGTCGGGCTCGTCGCTCGCGAGAGTGCCGGTGAGCACCTTCTTCAGCAGCTCCAGGTACAGACCGCCGGCGGCCCCGAGGCGCGGCCCGGCCGCCGGTTCGGGGACGCGCGCGTCCCGCCCGGGAAACGTGGGGTCGTCCTGCCATTCTCGGTACAGCTTGGCCTTCACATTCATCGCTCAACGATGCCCGCGGGCGCGGGCGCGGGTCACCTCCATCGTTGCGGGCCGATCCCGTTCGCGCGCTGTCCCTTTCCGCAACCGCGGAGATGCCCGCCGGCGTCCGGTGCGACGAAGGTGGACGGTGAGCCAGGCGGAAGGAAACAGACATGACGTCGACAGTCGCCCAGCCCGGCGTCGCGGCCCCGTTCGGCCCGCACGACGCGGCCGAGCTGGTCGCCGCGCTGCGGTCCACTGTGGACCTGGGGACGTGGCGGCGCGCGGTGGCCGAGCTCGCGCGGCATCCCGGCGCGTTCGCCCCCCACCTCCGCCGCACCCTGAAAATCCGGGTGCTGGCCACGTCGACCGGTGACCTGCTCGCGGAACTGCTGCCGGCGGCCGGCCTGGCCGCGGGGCTCGGGCTCGAGGTCACGCAGGCGCCGTACGGCCAGCTCGAGCAGGAACTGCTCGACCCGCGTTCGGCGACCTGCCGCGAGCGTCCCGACTACGTGCTGCTCGTCCCCACGACGGACGACCTGGCCCTCGGCGAACTCGCCGGCCGGGCACCGGACGACGTGGCCGGCGACGCCGTCCGGCGGTGGACACGGCTGCACGAGGCCGCGCGCGGCGCCGGGATCGGTGTCTGCCAGTTCCTCTTCACCCCGCCCGCGGCCGACCCGTTCGGCTCCGCCGCGCTGCGGTTCCCGGAGAGCCCGTCGGCGGTCGTCGCGCGGGTCAACGCCGAGCTGCGCGCCGGCAGTGACGCCGTGCTGGTGGACTGCGAGCGGCTCGCCGCCGAACACGGCCTGCGGGACTGGCGCGACGACCGGTTCTGGTTCGCCGCCCGCCAAGCGGTGTCCCTCGCCGCCTTGCCGGCGGTGGCCCGCGCCACCGCGGCCGCGCTCGCCGCGGACCAGGGACTGAGCCGGCGGTGCGTCGTCGTCGACCTGGACAACACGCTCTGGGACGGTGTCGTCGGCGAGGAAGGCATCGACGGCGTGGGGCTGACCGCCTCACCGCGCGGCGAGGCGTTCGCGGCCTTCCAGGAGCACCTGCTGACGCTGCACCGGCGCGGTGTCGCGCTCGCCGTGGCCACGAAGAACGACGCGGACCTCGCCCGCCGCGCGATCGCCGGGGTGCCGGGCATGCGCCTGCGGCCCGAGCACCTGGCGGCCGTGGTGGCCGACTGGCGGCCCAAGTCCGAGCAGCTGCGCGAACTCGCGTCCCGGCTTTCGCTCGGCTTGGACAGCTTCGCTTTCGCCGACGACAACCCCGCGGAACGTCTCGAGGTCCGCCGCGCGCTGCCGCAGGTCGACGTCATCGACCTCCCGGCGAACCCGTCCGACTACGTCGCCGCGCTGGCGGGACGGCCCACGTTGGAGCCCGGGCGGCTCACCGCGGCGGACCGGCAGCGCAACGCGTCCTACGCCGGCCTGCGTGCCGCCGCGGAACTGCGCGAGCGGACGGGGTCGCTGGAAGACTTCCTCGACGACCTGGCCATGGAAGGCGTCGTGCGTCCCGTCGACGACGCGCTGCTGCCCCGGGTCGCGCAGCTGCTGGGCAAGACGAACCAGTTCAACCTCACCACGCGGCGGCGTTCGGAGCAGGAGGTCGCGGCGCTGGCCGCCGATCCGCGCTGGATCTGCCTGGCGCTGGCGCTGCGGGACCGGCTGGCCGACCACGGGGTCGTGGGTGTCGCCTTCGCCGAGCTGCAGGGCGAAGAGGCGGTGGTGGACACGCTGCTGCTGAGCTGCCGGGTGATCGGCCGCACCGCCGAACGGCTGCTGCTGGGTCAGCTGGGCCGCGCGGCCGCCGCCCGGGGCTGCACGACGCTCGTCGGCTGCTATCGGGCGACCGACCGCAACGCGCTGGTGGCGGATCTGTATCCGCAGCTCGGGTTCGCGCCCCGGGAGGCGGCAGCGGGCGAGCAGCGCTACAGCCTGCCGCTCGCGGCCCTCGACGACCTCGCGACGCGGCACATCGCCGGCGGGGAATCCGACGAAAGGACGGTACAGCGGTGAGTGGGATTGTCACGGTGGTCACGGAGGCGTTCACCCGGGTCGTCGGGGAGCCGCCGAACCGGGGGGCCGAAACGACGCCCGAGGACGTCGGCTCGTGGGGCTCGCTCGCCCACGTGCAGCTCGTCTTCGAGATCGAGCGGGTGCTCGGGATCCGGATGGCCGAGAGCGTGCTGACCAACCGGACGACGGTCGGCGCGTTGATCGAGGCGGCGCAGGCGGCCCAGCGGGCGGCCTGACCGACGACTGTTCCTCTGCAGTAGACGGTCTTTTGTGGACGTTCTGTGATCCGCGCTCCGCGGGGAGGTGCGGCCGGGCCGGTGCTGGGGCACCGGCCCGGCCGCCCGCTCCGCGTCCGGCGGCTACTGGAAGCTGACCGCCACCGGGACCGAGATGCCCGTGTCGGTGCCGACGTAGACCGTGCACCCGGCGGCCGAGCAGTCGACCGCGCCGGCCGGCTGGCCGCCGTTGGCCGGGTTGACGCCGCTGAACGACGACACGACCGTCAGCTGCAGGGTGAAGCTGCCGCTCGCGTCGGCCGTGGTGGTGCGGGAGTCGGTCACGTCGCAGCTCGCCGTGGCCGGGTCCGTGAAGGTGTTGCACTCGACGGCGCCGATGGTCGCGCCGCCGGGGAAGCCCGACCCGGAAACCGTGACGGACTGGCCGGAAGCGAGACCGGACGCCGGGGAAACGGTGGCGCTCGGTCCCGCGGCCAGCGCGGCCGTCGCGGACAGGGCGATGACACCCGAGCTGACCGCCAGCACGGTGGCGGCCCGGCGTGCGATTCCGAGGTTGCTGAACATCACTGTTGTACCGACCTTTCGGAATGGGTTACCAGTAAGGCTCCGGCCGCGTGCGCCGACAAAACGTGGTGACGGGCGCGGTTCGACGAATACGTCGGAAACGGGATTCCGGAGTGGAGCGCATCCGGGTAGTGACCGGATGCTCACTTACGAGAGTAGCGACGGAAAGTCGGCTCGGCAAGAACTTAACCAACTGCCGGGCGGCTCGCCGGACCGTCTCCGCAATTGCGGAGAACCGTTCGCAAAAGCATCCTCGAATAACTGGCGCCGCGGTATTCCGTGGTGCGCAATCGGCAAGGCGCGGGGCGGCCGGGCCCGGTGCCACTGTCGGTGGGAGTGTCAAAAACCGAGAAGGATGCTCGTGCCATTTCCGGACGTCCGGCATGGGTACCGGGGGACAGCGGCGGAGGATTCAGTGAGAGTGAACGACATTTACCTGGCCGGGGTGGCGAGCTGGCTCCCGCCGCGGGAACCGATCGGGGAGGGCCGGTACGCGCCGGGGTTGCAGGACGAATACGCGTGGGAATCGGCGACCGTGGCCGGCGAGGACGAAACGGTCGTCGGCATGGCGGTGCGGGCCGGCGCGGCGGCGCTGACGCGGTCGGGTGTCGATCCCGCCGAGATTTCGCTGCTGCTGCACGCCTATACGTGGTTCCAGGGGCTCGACCTGTGGACGGCGTCCTCCTACATCCATCGTGAGCTGCTGGCGGAGAACCGGCACGCGCGGGCGCTGGACGTCAACCAGCAGAGCGCGGGCGGCGTTTCGGCGCTGCAGCTCGCCGTCGACCACCTGGTCGCCGACCCGGACCGCCGCGCGGCGATCGTCACCACCGCGGACCGGTTCTCGCTGCCCGGCCTGGACCGCTGGCACACCGAGGGCCCGCGGTTCATCTTCGGGGACGGCGGCGCGGCGGCGGTGCTGGCCCGTGGCCGCGGGTTCGCGCGGGTGCTGGGGGTCGGGTGCGTCTCGGACACGACGCTCGAGCCGATGTACCGCGGCGACAGCGAGTTCACGTTGTTCAGCCCGGCCGCGCACGGCCCGATCGACCTGCACGCGCGCAAGCTTTCGTTCCTGCGCAACCGCGGTGACGTCCGCGACGTGGCCGAGCGGCTCAACCGGGGCCACGTCGAAGCGGTGCAGGAGCTGCTCGACGAGCTGGGGCTGACCATCGGCGAGGTCGACCGGTTCATCTTCCCCAACTTCGGCCTCAGCATGCTCACCGACCTGGCGAAGTCGCTCGGCATCCAGGTTTCCCAGACCGCGTGGGAGCTGGGGCGGACCACCGGGCACGTGGGCGCGGCGGACCCGTTCACCGGGCTGACGCACATGCTCGAGCAGGGCGAGCTTTCCGTCGGGGACCGCGTGATGCTGGTGGGCATCGGCTCCGGCTTCTTCTGGTCCACCGCGCTCGTGGAGTGCGTCGAGGTGCCGGACTGGCCGTCCGCCGCCTGAACGCCCGTTGCCGGCAGACATCCGAAAGCCACGGAGGATCCAGTGCAGTTGAACGACATCTACCTGGCCGGGATGGCCAGCTGGCTCCCGCCGCGGGAGCCGATCGGCACCGGCCGGTACGAGCCCGGGGTGCAGGACGAGTACGAGTGGGAGTCGGCGACCGTCGCGCCCGACGGCGAAACGGTCGTCGGCATGGCGGTGCGGGCCGGCGAGGCGGCGCTGACGCGGTCGGGCGTCGATCCCGCCGACGTCTCGCTGCTGCTGCACGCGCACACCTGGTTCCAGGGGCTCGACCTGTGGACGGCCGCCTCCTACATCCACCGCGAGCTGCTGGGGGAGAACCGGCGGGCGCAGGCACTGGACGTCAACCAGCAGTGCCCGGGCGGTGTTTCGGCGCTGCAGCTCGCGGTGGACCACCTGGTGGCGGACCCGGGACGGCGCGCGGCGGTCGTCACCACCGCGGACCGGTTCTCGCTGCCCGGCCTGGACCGCTGGCACGCCGAAGGCCCGGAGTTCATCCTCGGCGACGGCGCGGCCGCGGTGGTGCTGGCCCGTGGCCGCGGGTTCGCCCGGCTGCTCGGCGTCCGGTCCGTCGCGGACACGGCGCTGGAGCCGATGTACCGGACCGGGGTCGAGTTCACGCCGGTCAGCCCGGCGTGGCAGGGCCCGATCTCCGCGCACGAGCGCGCCGCCGGGTTCAAGGACCGGATGGACGTCGAAGAGGTGATCGCCCGGCTCAACCGCGGCCACGCCGACGCGGTGCACGGGCTGCTCGACGACGCCGGCCTGACCCTCGACGACGTCAGCCGGTTCATCTTCCCGAACGTCGGGCTGAGCATGCTCGTCGACCTGGTGAAGCCGCTGGGCATCGACGTGTCCCGGACGGGCTGGGAGCTGGGCCGCACGACCGGGCACGTGGGGGCGGCGGACCCGTTCAACGGGCTGACGCACCTGCTCGAACAGGGTGAGCTGTCCGTCGGTGACCGCGTGATGCTGGTCGGGATCGGCTCCGGGTTCTTCTGGTCGAGCGCGCTCGTGGAGTGCGTCGAGATCCCGGAATGGGCTCCGCCCGGCTGACGCCGGAACGACGAAATCGCCATCCGCTCCGGCCTGAGCCGGGACGGATGGCGATTTCCGTTGCGGTGCCTAGTTGTGCTGCTGTTTCTGGTCGTTGACACCCTGGGCTGGGGAGTGGGTCTTCGCCGGGCGGATGTAAACATCCCCGATGCCTTGATCCAGCAGGTGCCAGTGGAACGCTGGTGGGAACTCCGCGCCGTTGTCGGTCCGGATCTTCTCGACCTGGAACGGCAGCCGGGTCGAAGTGGTAGTGCTGCCGCAATTCTTCGGCGTGAGGCAGGACGGTCAGGCGCCGGTTCGCGCGCCTGACCAGGTCCTTCTCACTCCACACTTTCTCAGCCATGGGCCCCTTTTGGTCAGGAACCCAGACTGTCAACAACCTCTCTCGGTTCAGAACTGGTCGTCCAGGACGACCTCGTCGGCGACGATCGCCGGGTCGATGCGCAGGACCGCGTAGCCGCCGACCGCACCGGCTCCGAAAGCCGGGGTGAAGACGCGGGTGGGGCGGGTGAGCACGCCGTCGCGGACCGCGTCGTGGATCGCGATCGGGATGCTCGCCGAAGACACGTTGCCCATCGTCTCGATGTTGAAGTACGCGTTCTCGACCGGCAGCCCCGCTTCGGTGGCCAGGTTGTCGAACATCGTCTTGTTGGCCTGGTGCGGCACGATCAGCTCGACGCTGTCCAGCAGCGTCCGCCCGGGGTCGCCCGGATCGGCCTGGGCACGCAGCTCGCCCAGCATCTGGATCAGGTAGCGGCGCACGAGGGATTCGACGTCCGGGCCGTACATCGTGAGGTCGCCGTCGAACCGCGGGTTCGGCCCGATGATCGAGTTGACCTCGTGCTGCGGGCCGCTCGCGTACGTCTGCACGACGTCGATGTCGCCGTCCCCGCCGGCGGCGGGCCGGATCACCAGCGCCGCGGCGGCGTCACCGAAGATCATCCGCGAGGTCCGGACGCTGCCGATCTTGTCGGAGAACTTCTCCACGCACACCAGCAGGACCGGCCGCCGGACCTCCTGCAGCTGGCGGATGGCCTCGGTCAGCCCGTAGGGCAGCCCCGCGCAGGCGGCGATCAGGTCCGCCGAGGCGTGCGTCTGCAGCAGCCCCAGCTCGCCGGACAGCCGGCACGCCATCGGCGGGACCAGCCGGCTGCTGGAGCTGGTGCAGACCAGGACCGCACCGATCTCCGCAGGCACGCAACCGGCCTTCGCCAGCGCGGCCCGCGCCGCCCGCAGCGCCAGTTCCTCCGGATCCCGGCTGGTGTAGCGGCGTTCCCGGATCCCGGTCTTCGCGGTGATCTGCTCGGCGCTCATCGGCGACCAGGAAGGACTCGCGTTGCGGACGACGTCGGCGTTACCGCAGACGTGCTCGCCGCGCACGACCGCCAGCGCGGCGAGCACCGGCTGGACCGCGAACGTCTCCCGCACCCGGATCGGCTCGTACGGCGCGACGGGCGCGACCACCTCGGCGGCGGGCGCGGCCGTGCGCCGGCGAGGCGTGCCGGAGCGCCGGGCGCGGTCGACGAAGTCCAGCACGTCCCGGTCACGCGGGTGCAGCGCGATCACGAAGTCGTCGTCCCCGATCCGGTCCGGACGGCGCAGCTCGGTGCCGGCCCGGTTCCACGGGTACTGGTTGTGCAGCACCATCGCCCACCGCGTCAGCGCTTCCAGCTCGGGCACCTCGTCGTGGACGTCGACGATGTCCTCGGCCGGGAACACCGGGTAGTCCGGGTCGTAGCCGGGGCAGACGAGGGTCAGTGCGTCGGGCTGCTTGACGAACTCGGCCACCGTCGGCTTGATCGCGCTCAGCCCGGCACCGCTGTGGCGCTTGGTCCGGAACACGTCGAACAGCAGCGCGAAGACCTCGTCCTCGGTCGTGCTGTCCCCGCCGCGCGGCAGCCGGTGGAACGCCGCCTCGACCGCCGCGATCTTCCGTTCGCGCTCCGGCCACGGCGTCACCAGGGGCAGGAACACGTCGTCGCGGTGCTTGGGCAGGTCACGCCAGCGCGTCGGGCGCTTCTCGTACATGGTGATGTCGTAGCGGTCGACCCAGAACAGGTGCTGGGCCAGGTCGCGCAGCAGCTCCGGCCGCCGCGAATACGCTCCCGCGCCGATCCGCGCCAGCAGCTCGGTGCTCGTCGGGGCCTTCGCGTCGAAGTCCCGGCCGATCACCGCGGTCAGCTCCGCCGGCGTGTCCAGGAGCGAGAAGTCCAGGTCGTAACGGAAGTTCGTCGGGAAGACCAGCCGGCCGTGCCGGTTGATCACGAATGGCTTCATGCGTGCCCCTCGTCGATGCTCGTGGTTCGGCGGCGCGGCGTCACATGTACATGCCGCCGTTGACGGCGTAGACCTGGCCGGTGATGTAGGACGACTCCGGGTCGGCGAGGAACTCCACCACCCGGGCGACCTCGTCGGGGGCGCCGGGCCGGCCGGCCGGGATGCGGGCGAGGATCTGCTCCAGCGCCGCGGCCGGGATGGCCGCGCTCATGTCCGTGCTGATGAGCCCGGGCGTGACCGTGTTGACGGTGATGTTCTTCCGCGCGGTCTCCAGCGCCAGGCTCATGGTCAGCCCGAACAGCCCGGCTTTGGCGGCGGCGTAGTTGGCCTGGCCGAACCCGCCGGTCGACCCGATGACCGAGGAGATGTTGACGATCCGCCCGTAACCCCGTTCGAGCATCTGCGGCAGCAGGGCCCGCGAGAGGTGGAACGCGCCGGACAGGTTCACCCCGATCACCCGCTCCCACTCGGCCGGGGCCATCTTCCGCACGGTCCGGTCCAGGGTGGTGGCGGCGTTGTTGACGAGGATGTCCAGCCGCCCGTGCCGCGCCACGACCTCGCCGGCGACCCGGGCGCAGTCGTCGGCGGAGCCGATGTCGCCCTGGTGCACGGTGGCCCCGTAGTCGGCGTAGTCGTCACCGAACCGGCGGGCGGCTTCGGCGTTCGCCGAGTAGCCGGCCGCGACGGTGACGCCGCGGGAGATCAGCCGTTTGCTGATCGCCAGGCCGACGCCGCGGGTCCCGCCGGTGACCAGCGCGACCTGCCCGCTCATGTCCCCCATGACGATTACCTCCGTAGCAAAAGGTGTGGCCAGGCCTCCAGCGTCCCGGTTGCCCGGCCCCGGCTGCTTCTTCCGGGTTGCCGGCCGGTGGCGCATTCCATGAGACGCCGGCGCACCGCAGCTGGGAGACGGTGGAGGGAGCTTGTGGGCCGACGCGGAATGGATGGCAGCCGATGACGATCGAAGAGCGCCCCTTGGCAGCCGGTGACGCGGTGACCAGGCGTCCGCTTTCGCTCAACGAGGAAGTGTGGTGCGCCCTGGACCAGGGCGACGTTCTCGGCGTGTTCGGCCTGCGGAAGATCGTCGCGAGCGGCTGGCGCCTGCGCGGGCCGCTGGACGTGCCGACCATGCGGCTGGCCTTGGCCGACGTCGTCGCCCGGCACGAGGCGTTGCGGACGGTCATCGTCCGGGACCCCGAGGAACCGCACGTCCGCGTGCACGCGGCGGGTTCGGCGGAGCTGGACGTCGTCGACCTCCCGGCCCCCGCGGACGAGGCAGGCCGGGACCGCCGCGCGCACGAGTTCCTCAACGCGATCGACGACGCCGGCCGGTGCGACCCGGCGCGGGTTCCCTTGCTGCAGGCGACGCTGGGGCGGTTCGACGACGAGGACGCGGTGCTGGTGCTCGTCACGCACCACGCGGTCAGCGACGCCTGGTCGATCCACCTGATCATGCGCGACTTCGCCATCTCGTACGCGAAGCGCCGCGGGTTGCCCGCGCCCGAGCTGCCGCGGGCGCGCCAGTACGGCGAGTACGCCGGATGGCAGCGGCAGTCCTGCCAGGGCCCGCTCGCCGACGAAGCGCGGGAATACTGGCGCACCAGGCTGGCGGGCGGCAAGTTCCTCACCCTGCCCACCGACCGGCCGCGTCAGCCGGATTCGCCGCCGGTCTATTCGGTGTACCGGTTCGTGTTCGACGAGGAGCTGGTCAGTGCCACGACGGCGCTGGCCAGGTCGGTGCACAGCTCGCCGTTCATGGTGCTCTACGCGTGTTTCAACCTGTTCCTGCACAACCGGACGGGCGCGCGGGACATCGTCGCGCCGATCTTCACCTCCGGCCGCACCGAGCCGGAGTTCGAGCAGACAGTGGGCCCGTTGTTCAACCTGCTGCCGATCCGCACGGACCTGTCGGGGTGCGAGACCTTCGCCGACCTGGTGCGGCGGACCCGGACGGCGTTGCTGGAGGCGTACTCCTACGAGCTGCCGTTCAGTGAGATCGCGGCCGTCGCCGACCCGGAGCTGATGCACGAATCGATGACGGACGTCAACGGCGCCGCGACGGGGTTCGAGAGCTTCCAGTACCCGCAGGAGCTGGAAGCGGGCATGATCGGCGACGTGCACTACGCGGGCTTGCACCGCCGCCTGATCTCATCCGACGACACATCGGAGATCCTGGACGGCAACCTGTGGGACTTCGCGCTGGACCCGTCGGGGGACATGGTCGGCGCGGTGAAGTTCAACGGGCTCGACTTCGACCAGGCGACGATCGTGGCGATGATCGACGAGTACCGGGAGCTGCTGCGCGTATCGGTGAACGCCCCCGATTCGCCGCTCGCACGACCGTGATCCACGCGGGCCTCCGGGCTCCGGTGCGGATGCCTTCATCCACATCGGACACCCGGTGGCCCGTTCGCGTGCGGGTTCAGACCTGCTCGAGCACCTCGTCCGCCGGCTCCCGGCCGGCGTCGGCGAGGCCGCGCTCGATGGCGCCGCGATTCGCCAGCCACAGCACGAGCCCGACGGCCAGCAGCGTCACCTCGGTGGCGGTCAGCGCCCAGATGATGCCGGGCAGCCCGAACCACGTGTCGGCCAGCAGCACGACCGGGATGAACAGCAGGCCCTGCGTCGTCGACATCACCGTGGCCGCCAGCCCGCGTCCCGCCGCCTGGAACAGCGTCGTGAAGAGGCCGGTGAACCCGTTGGCGATCATCGCCACCAGCTGCGCGGTCAGGATCGTGACACCCACCGAAAGCACCGACGGGTCCGCCACGAACGCGGTGATCACCTGTTCGCGGAACAGCAGCACCACCGCGGAGAACACCACCGAGACGCTGCCGACCGCGACCGCGGCGCCGCGCAGCGCCGCGGTGAGCCGCGTCCGGTCGCCCTTGCCGTAGGCGAACGCCAGCAGCGGCAGCACCCCGAACGCGATGCCCATGACCAGGAACTCCGGCACCTGCGCGATCCGGACCGCGACCCCCATGGCCGCGAGCGGGCCGTCGCCGTAGGCCGCGGCGAGGTTGTTGAGCACGAGCAGCGTGACGATGATGAAGCCCACCTGCAGCAGCTGGCTCACGCCGACACCCAGCACGGGCCCGGTGACCGAGCGCCGCAGGGTGAACCAGCGCGGCGCGAGGCGCATGTGCTCGCTGTGCCGCCGGATCCAGCCGGCGTAGTAGCCGATGACGACGGCGTTCGCGATCCCGACCGACGCGGCGGCGCCCGCGACGCCCCAATGCAGGACGAGGATGAACAGCACGTCGAAGCCGAGGTTCGCGAGCGTCGACACGATCAGCCCGGTCATCGCCGTCCGCGCCGCGCCTTCGGCCCGGACGAGCTGCTGCAGGCACACGGACGCGCCGAGCACCGGCGCGACCGCCAGCAACACGGCGACGTACGCACTCGTGGCGGGCACCGAAGGCGCGTCGGCGCCCAGCAGCCCCACGAGCGGGCGCAGCAGGAGCAGCCCGGCGCCGCCCACGACGAACCCGGTCAGCGCCGAGCCCCACGTGGCGAACGCCGAGGCGTACCGGATCTCGCCGGCCTTCGCCGGGTCGTTCCCGGCCGCGCCGAGCAGCCTCGAGACGAGCGCGCCGCCGCCCGTGCCGAACATGCTGCCGACGGTCATCACCAGCGTGAGCACCGGGACGCCGAACGTGATCGCGGCGAGCAGTGTCGTTTGGTGCAGCGAGCCGACGAAGCCCGCGTTGACGACGTTGTAGACCGCGGTGACGATCAGGGCGGCGGCCATCGGCACGCAGAGGTGCACGAGGGCGGGCACGATCGGCGCGGACGCGAGGTACCAGCCGTTGTCACGTTTCGTCGTGCTCATGGCCGTCCTTCTCGAGAAGCCTGCACAGGGCCGGAACCTACCGCCGTTCCCGTGACTTTCCGTACTTCAAAATGCGCAATCCGTGATACGGCGACGCCGCCGGTGTCCCAGGGGACACCGGCGGCGTGACGGCGCTCGGCTGCGCGGATCAGCCGGCCCTCAGCTCGGCCGGGGTCACCGGCGGGTCGGCGAGGGCCGCCGCGTTGTGGCGGTCCAGCGCCGCCTGGGCCTGCTCGGTCGCCGCGCGGAACCGCTCCGCCGGGTCGGCACCGCGGAGCACCACGTCCGCGATCGCCTCGTGGATGGCGGTGTAGATGCCGTTGAAGTTGCCGAGCACCGGACCGGCCGCCGCGGGGGTCGGCTCGGCCGAGGCGACCTGCTCCGCCGCGCGGCGGAAGCCGGAGAACGGCTCGGCCCAGTCCGCCGCCATGGCCTGCCGGTACGCGGCCCGGGTGATCGGCAGCGAGGTCAGCGGCGTCGACGGCGCGGACATGCGCGCCGCCGCGTGCTCGGGGTTGAGCTGGTGCTGGAGGAAGGCGAGCGCGCCGTCCTCCTTCTCCTTCGGCAGTCCGGCGGTCACGAAGAACGAGCTGCCGCCGGGGACCCCGCCGGGCGAGTGCCGCGCGTCGTACCGCGGCAGCTGGCCGACGGTCAGCTCGATGCCGGCCTCGGCCGCCGCGTCGCTCACGACCTTGCCGACGGCCGACGACGAGACCACGAACGCGATCTCCCCGGCCAGGAACGCCTGCATGGCCGTGACGTAGTGGAGTTCCTCGGTGGCGAGGTAGTAGCCGTCGTCCTGCAGCTGCTTCCACCGGCGCACGTAGTCGAGCACCTCGGGGGTGTCGAGGCGGACGCGGGTGGCGCGGCCGAGCCGCCCGTTGCCGTTGTCGCCGATCAGCCCGCCCCGCCCGGCGATCTCCATGTGGAACAGCCAGCCGTAGTTGGGCCAGCTGACGCAGTGGGCGGGCCCGTCCGGCAGTGCGGCGACGGCGGCGCACGCGGCCGTGAGCTCGTCCCAGGTCGCGGGCAGCCGCTCGACGCCGGCACGGTCGAGCAGGTCCTGGTTCGCGCACAGGACGTTGGTCGAGACGAAGCTCGGCACGGACACCAGCTCACCGCCGACGCTGTAGTGCGCGCGCAGGGCCGGCACCAGGTCGTCGACGACCACCGGCTCCCCGAGGATCTTGTCCCGCCCCGCGATCGCACGCTCGACCGGGACGAACAGCGGCGAGCCATCGGCGGCGCGGGTGTCCAGCGCCGTCTGGGTCGACATCGCGTAGTACTCCGCGACGTCCGGCGGGTTGCCCTGCGCGACCGCTTCCGCGACCACCTCGGGCATCAGGTGCGCCTCGACCTTGCGGATCCGCACCTCGTAGCCCGGGTGGGCCCGGGTGAAGGACTCGGCGGCGTGCACCAGCGGGTCCCCGTGGCCTTCCAGGACGTTGCCGGGGCTCACCGCGAGCCACGCCTCGATGACGGCCGGCTCGGCGGGTTCGTTCGAAGAAGCCACGAGAATCCCTTTCGTGGGTGTGCGGTCTCGGCTACAGGGTTTTCCAGTCCCGGTCCGGCTCGGCGGCGATCGCCGTGACCAGGGCGGTGAAGTCCGTGCCCCAGCGGTCGATCGTGCTCGCGTCGAGCGCGTCCGGTTCGTACTCGACGATGCTCCGGAACTCACCCGGCGGAGCCACCCGGAAGTTCCACTTGAACGCGCCGCGCAGGAAGTAGCCCGGCGGTTCCTCCGGCGGGATCACCTGGTCGAAGCTGATGGCGGACTTGGCCTCGTCGTGCGCCCACGACGAGCTGACGTAGTTGAAGCCGGGTACCACCAGCCGCGGATCCTGCACGGTGCTCAGCAGATCCGGGAACATCCCGGCGATTTCCCCGAACGGGATCTGGTGCTGCTGCGCGTCGGTGCTGGCCCGGCGCGCCGCGAGGAGGAGGTCACGGACGCTGCGGCAGCCGCCGGACCGCAGCCGGATGGGCACGAGGTCGGCGAAGAGCCCGACGGTGTTGTGGAACCGCCCGTTCGACCGGCCGCTGTTGATGGTCAGCAGGGTGATGTCGGACTGCCCGGACACCCGGTCGGCGAGCACCATGAGCGCCGCCAGGACGACGTGCCAGGCACTGCACCGGGCGCGGGCCGCGCTCGCGACGACGTCGTCGAAATCCGCGGGAGCGAGCGAGAAGTTCGCGACGGCGGGCCGGGGCAGCAGCGTGTCGGGACCGTGCGGCCGGTCGGCGGGCATCGCCAGCAACCGGGCGCCGGCCAGGTTGTCCTGCCAGAAGCGGCGGGCCGCGACGCCTTTTTCGCTCTGCAGGAACTCCTGTTCCCAAGCCGCGTACTCGCGATAGGGGACCGGCGTGGGCAGCTCGTGCGGGACGCCGGTCACCCTGGCCCGGTAGCAGGCGGCGATTTCGCGGCGGAGGATGCCGCCCGACCAGCCATCGCTGTAGAGGTGGTGGGTGATGAGGGTCAGCACCGCGTCCCGGTCGTCGAACCGGTGGAGCGCGGCCCGCAGCGACGGCGCGTCGTCGAACGGCAGGCCCTCGTCGTTCAGCGCGTTGAGCAAGTCCACGGCGATGTCGTCGCGGGACCGGCCGGGCGGGACCACGAGGTCGTGCACGGGCAGCGGGACCGGCAGCGGCGCCAGCACCTCCTGGACCCCGAGGCTGCCGTCCGCCTCGTCGTAGACCACCCGCGTGCGCAGCGACTCGTGCCGGGCCACGACGTCCTCGAGCGCGCCCCGCAGCGCATCGACGTGCAGCTCGCCCGTGATGCGGAAGGTCAGCGCCACGACGTGCTCGGGCACCCGCGCCGCGTGGTGCGGGTCCTGCTGCCGGGAGCTCAGCGGGAACCGGCCTGCGGTTTCGCCGAGGACCTGTGATGGGCTCATGGTGAAGGCTCCAAATCTCCGCCGGGACGGGCTAGAACGCGGGATCCTGGACCCGGGCGAGGTCGGGGGCCCGCCACCCGTCCAGGTCGTACTCGGCGAGGCAGCGGTCGACGAAGTCGCGGTAGCCGTCCAGTTTCCCGTCGCCGATCTGGCCGCGCAGCAACTCGATCCTCGTGTTCTCGTGGTTTCCGGAGTAGTTCAGCTCGTAGAGCTCGTGCCTGCCGCCGAATTCGGTGCCGACCGCGTCCCAGAGCAGCTTCATCACCTTCACCCGCTCGACCGCGTCGACGCCGTGCGAGCCGCGCAGGTAGGTGTCCAGGTGCGGCCGGATGTCGGCGTTGTGGAAGTCCTCCGCGCTCGAGGGCAGGTAGATCAGCCCGCTCGCGACGTCCTGGAGCACGATCTCCTTGACCCGGGCGTAGCCGACCTGGGAGAACCACCGGTACGCCATGATGTAGTCCGGGTTGGGCAGGACGGCGTCACCCCGCCACGCCACCGGGTTGCGTGCCGCGGCGTCGGACAGGCCCCAGAACAGGTTCCGCCAGGCGAGCACCTCGCCGAGCCGGGCCTGCACGCCGTGGAAGTCGCCGGCGCCGGTGATGTCGAGGGCCTTGGCCAGCAGGCCGGCCAGGAACTCCAGCTTCACCGCCAGCCGGGTGCAGCCGTGGAACATGGCCCGCTCGAAGAAGCCGGAGTGCCCGCTGAACATGCCCACCTTGGCGGCGTCGCCGTAGATGAACACGTTCTCCCACGGGATCAGGACCTTGTCCAGCACCAGGATCGCGTCGTTTTCGTCCATCCGGGACGACAGCGGGTAGTCGAACGGGCTGCCGGTCGCCTCCGCCGCGGCCGAGTACGACTGGCGGCAGAGCAGCTTCAGCCCGGCCGCGTCCATCGGCACGGTGGCCACGATGGCGAACTTGCGGTCCTTGATCGGCAGGCCGGTGTGGGCGACGAAGTTGTAGTGCGTGAGCGCGGAGCCGGTCGCCACGACCTTCGCCCCGCTGACGACCACGCCGCTGTCGGTCTCCCGCTCGACGTGCACGAACACGTCGCCGACCTGGTCCGGCGGCCGGTGCCGGTCCACCGGCGGGTTCACGATCGCGTGGTTCCAGTACAGGACCTTCTCCTGCGACTCCCGGTACCAGCGCCGCGCGTTGGCGGCGAACGGGTTGTAGAACTCCGCGTTCGCGCCGAGCGTGCCCAGCAGCGACGCCTTGTAGTCCGGGCTGCGGCCCATCCAGCCGTAGGTCAGCCTCGACCACGCGGCGATGGCTCGCTGGTCGGCGACCAGGTCCTCGGCGCTGTGCGGCGTGGTGAAGAAGCGGTGGGTGTAGCCGCCGGGGCCGCCGGCGTCGGTGGCGGTGGTGAGCACGTCCCGGTGTTGCGGGTCGTGCAGCGCGTCGTAGAGCCGGGCGATCATCCGGGCCGGGTTGCGGAACGCCGGATGCCGGGTGACGTCGTCGACGCGCTTGCCGTGGAAGTAGATCTCGCGGTCGTCGCGGATGCTCTCGAGGTACTCGGCACCGGTCAGCGGCCGCGTCGGCCCAGGCATCAGGAGGCCGCCCGGGTCTGGTACGCCGCCCGCTTGGTCTCGATGTACGCGGCCAGCTCGGCCACGGTCGGGGTGTCGAACAGCGTGTTCACCGAGACCCCGACGCCGACCGCCGCGCCGATCCGGCTGCACAGCCGCATCGCCTGCAGCGACTGGCCGCCGAGCTCGAAGAAGCTGTCGTCGATGCCTACCTCGGGCACCTCGAGCAGGGCGCTGAACATCGCACACAGTTCCTGCTGCAACGGGGTTTCCGGGCCGCGGGAGGCGAGCACCTGGTCGAAGTCCGGCTCCGGCATCGCGTCGCGGTCCAGCTTGCCGTTCGCGGTCAGCGGCAGCGAGTCCAGCCGGACGAACACTTCGGGCGTCATGTAGCCGGGCAGCTTCGTCTTGGCGTGGGCGCGCAGCGCGGCGAGGTCGAGCTCGCCCGATTCCGGCACGACGTAGCCGACCAGTTGCTTGTTGCCGTCTTCGCGCTCGCGCGCCAGGACGACGACCTGGGCCAGGCCGGGGTGCTCGGCCAGCGCCGCCTCCACCTCGGCCAGGTCGACGAGGAAGCCGAGGATCTTCACCTGGCTGTCTTCCCGGCCGACGAACTCGACGGCGCCGCCGGCGGTGCGGCGGGCCAGGTCGCCGGTCCGGTACATGCGGGTCCCCGGCTCGCCGAACGGGTCGGCCACGAAGCGGGCGGCGGTCAGGCCGGCCTCGCCGAGGTAGCCGCGGGCGACGCCTTCGCTCGCGAGGTAGATCTCGCCGACGGCGCCGGCGGCCGCGGGCGCGAGGTCTTCGTCGAGGATGTGCAGCGTGATCCCGGTGAACGCGTCGCCGATCGGGACGACCTTGCCGAGCTCCGAGCCGCTCGTGAGCACGTGGTGCGCCGAGAACACCGTGCCTTCCGTCGCGCCGTACAGCGCGCGGATGACCAGGCCCGGGCAGGCGTCGAGCACCCGGCGGACCGCCGCGGGCGCGATCACGTCGCCGCCGGTGAGGACCTCGCTCACCCCGGTCAGCGTCGAGGGCGCCTCCTCGGCGAGCACGCGGAACAGGCCGGCGGTCAGGTGCAGCCCGGTGATGTCGTACCGGGTGATCAGCTCGCGCAGGACCGGGGGCTCCAGCCGTCCCGGGGGCGCGACGACCACCTGGCCGCCGTGCAGCAGCGGCATCCAGATCTCGAACGCGGACACGTCGAAGGCGTACGGCGCCAGCAGCAGGACCCGCGCGTGCCGCTCGGCCGTCCACTGTGGATCGGTCAGGAGGCGCACGACGTCCTGCTGGGTCACCGCGACGCCCTTGGGCTGGCCGGTGGAGCCCGACGTGTGGATGACGTAGGCCAGCTGGCCGGGGTGGACCCGCGTCCCGGGGTCGGTGCCCGGCTGCCCGGCGACGGCCGGGTCGGTCACGGCGACCACCGGCACGCCGGCGGGCACGCCGGCCGCGCGCGCGGCGTCGTCCACGAGCAGCAGTGCGGGCCGGGACCGGTCGACGATCGACTGCTGCCGGTCGGCCGGGTCGGCCTCGTGCACCGGCAGGTACGCGCCGCCGGCCTTGAGGATCGCCAGCAGGGTCACCACCAGCTCGGCCGAGCGTTCCATCAGGACCGCGACCCGGTCCTCGTGGCCGACCCCGAGCCCGATCAGGTGGTGCGCCAGCCGGTTCGCCCGCTGGTCCAGCTCCCGGTAGGTCAGCGCGGTCCCGCTCGCGGCGTCGGACACGGCTGTCGCTTCCGGCGTCCGCGCGACCTGATCGGCGAACCGGGCGGGAATCGAAAAGGCTGTCATGTCATTCTCTCCGGTCGGCTCGGGCACATTCGGCTGGTGTCATGAAAGAACCATGCGCAGCATCGTTCACGCGGTCCGTGCGCTCAGTCGAAAGTAGGCTCGGCTTCCGGCTCCGGTCATCTTCACGGTTGCTCGCCCGCCGCCGGCCCCGCCGCGCAACCGGGGAGACGTTGGCACGCCGGGGTTCCGGCCATCATGGTGCGATCGGGTCCCCGGGCCCGCACGACGATTTCCGACATCGCATTGCGGGAGGAACCGGTGCTCGTTCATCTGGTGCTGGACGACGAGATCCAGCAGTACGTGCAGGACGTCTCGCTGCGCGAAGACGCGATCGCGCGCGAGCTGCGGGAGGCCACCACCGCGCAGGTGTTCGAGCACAACATGTGCGCCTCGCCGGAGCAGGGGCAGCTGCTCGCCTTCCTTGTCGGGCTGATGTCGGCCAAGACCGTCGTCGAGGTCGGGATCTTCACCGGGTACAGCACGCTGGCCATGGCCCGCGCCCTGCCACCCGGCGGCCGCGTCATCGCCTGCGACTTCAACGAGGAGTGGGCCGAGATCGGGCGCCCGTTCTGGGAGCGGGCCGGTGTCGCCGACCGCGTCCAGCTCGAGCTGGGCCCCGCGGTCCGCACGCTGGACGCGCTGCTGGCCGGCGGCGCGGCGGGCACGGTGGACTTCGCCTTCATCGACGCCGACAAGGAAGGCTATCCGCTCTACTTCGAGCGGTGCCTCGAGCTGCTGCGGCCGGGCGGCCTGATCGCCATCGACAACGTCCTCCTGACCGGGAACGTCGCGCGCCCGGGCATCAGCGACCCGGAGACGGATTCGATGCGCGCGCTGAACGCCGCGTTGCGCGACGACGAGCGGGTCGAGCTGAGCATGCTCCCCGTCTTCGACGGCATCACGCTGGCGTACAAGCGGGCCCGCGACTGATCCCCGACGTCAGGAGTGACGAAATGACGCACAACGACGATCCGGCGGCGTCCGGCCGGCTGTCCGTGGCCGTGCTCGGCGCGGGTCTCATCGGCCTCGACCTGGTGGCCAAGGTCATCCGTTCCGAGCACCTGGACCTGGGCCTGGTCGCGGGCCGGGACGAAGCCACCGCCGGGCTGCGGCAGGCCGCCCGGCTCGGGGTGCCGGTCGCGGCGGGCGGCGTCCAGTCCCTCGTGGACGCCGAGCGTCCGTTCGACGTGGTGTTCGACGCCACCAACGCGGCGGCCCACGCCGAGCACGTGGCGAAGCTCGCGCCGTTCGGCACGCTCGTCGTCGACCTGACGCCCAGCCGCAGCGGGCCGATGATCTTCCCGACCGTCAACCGGGCGGACATCTCGGCGCACCGCGACCTCAGCATGGTCAGCTGCGGCGGCCAGGCGGCGGTGCCGATCCTGCACGCGATCGCGCAGTCCCACGAGATCGACTACGTCGAGGTCGTGACGACGGCCGCCAGCCTGAGCATCGGCCGCGGCACGCGCATGAACCTCGACGAGTACGTGGACACCACCCAGGAAGCGGTCCGCACCTTCACCGGGGTCTCGGACGTCAAGGCGATCCTCAACGTCAGCCCGGCGCGGCCGCCGGCGACCTTCCGGGTCGCCATGTCCTTGCTGGGCAAGGACCTGACGACGGAGTCGGTCCGGCCGGTGGTGACGGCGGCCGCGGCCGAAGTCCGCTCCTTCGCCCGGGGTTACGAGGTGAAGGCGTGCAGCGCCGACGACGGCAAGGCGTTCATCGCCGTGGAGGTCACCTCGCACGGCGACCGCATTCCCCGGTACGCGGGGAACCTCGACATCATCAACTCCGCCGCGCTGCTGGTCGCGGAGAGCTACGCGGCGGACCGGCTCCCGATGGCAGGCGTGGTGAACTCATGACCGAGGCAACGAGCCCGGACGTCGCGGCGGGCAAGCCGATCCTGATCCACGACCCGAGCCTGCGCGACGGCCACCACGCCGTCCGGCACAGCCTCGGCGCGGAGCAGCTGCGCGCCTACGCGCTGGCGGCCGACGCCGCGGGCATCCCGGTGGTCGAGGTCGGCCACGGCAACGGCCTGGGCGCATCTTCGCTCCAGGTCGGCCGCGCCCGGCTCAGCGACGACGAGATGCTGTCGATCACCAGGGAAGCACTGACCACCAGCAAGCTCGGCGTGTTCATGCTGCCCGGCTGGGGTTCGATCGCCGACCTGGACAACGCCATTTCCCGCGGCGTCGACCTGGTGCGCATCGGCACCCACTGCACGGAGTCGAGCCTGGCCGAACGGCACCTCGGGTACCTGCGCGAGCGGGATGTCGAGGCGCACGCCGTGCTCCTGATGAGCCACATGGCGAGCGCAGAGCAGCTCGCCGAGCACTGCGCGCGCCTGGCCGGGTTCGGCGCGACCGGGGTGGGCATCATGGACTCGGCGGGGCACTACCTGCCCGCCGACGTCACCGAGCGCGTCACGGCCATGTGCGCCGCGGTCGACGTGCCCGTGATGTTCCACGGGCACAACAACCTCGGCATGGCGGTGGCGAACTCGATCGCGGCGGCCGACGCCGGAGCGTCCATTTTGGACGCCTGTGCACGCGGTTTCGGCGCCGGCGCGGGCAACACCCAGCTCGAGGTCCTCGTGCCGGTGCTCGAACGCGTGGGGTACCGCACCGGCATCGACCTGTACCGGCTGCTGGACGCGGCCGACGTCGCCGAGCGCGAGCTGATGCCCGCGCCGCCCACCGTCGACTCCCTGTCCATCGTCAGCGGCCTGGCCGGCGTGTTCTCCGGTTTCAAGACCCGGGTGCTCGACATCTCCGCCCGCGAAGGCGTCGACCCGCGCGACGTCTTCTTCGAGCTCGGCCGGCGCCAGGCGGTCGCCGGCCAGGAGGACCTCATCGTGGACGTGGCGCTCGCCCTGCGCGGATCCGCCACGGGCACCGCCGACAGGAGGGCAAGCCGTGTATGAAGTGCTCAAGCGCATCCTGGTGGATGACCTCTACCTGCGGACGGAGGACATCACCCCGGCGGCGGGCTGCGCCGAGGTGGGGCTGGACTCCCTGACCGCGGCGGAGCTTTCGGGCGTGCTGAGCGACCGGCTCGGCATCGAGATCCACGACTACGAGCTGCTGGAGCTGGCCACGGTCGGGGACGTCGCGCGGCTGATGGCCCAACGTCACCCCGCCGCCGGTCCCGCCGGAGCCGCGGCCCGGCCGACGGTGGTGAACTGATGCCGGAGAACAGCACGACGGACGCCGTCCGCATGCCGGACGAAAGCTCCCTGTCCCGGCGGGTCGTGGTGTCCCCGGGCATGTGCAGCGGCGGGTCGCTCGTCTTCGGCCGTATCGGGGACTGGACGTGGGAGGCGGTGGCCGCGGCCTGCCGCACCAACGTGCACGCGGCGCGCACGGCGGACGGGCAGCCCGCCTACCTGTCCTTCTACTACTACCGGGTGCGCGGCGGGAAGACCATCCACCCGCACGGCCTGACGTTCGGCGACGAGCTCCGGGTGAGCTCGCGGGTGTTCCAGTTCGGCAGCCAGTCGGTGCTCACGCTGCACCGGCTCGCGCCGGCCGACCTCGGGCTGGCCGACACGCCGCTGGATCCGGCGGAGGTGTACGACGACCCGCACCCGGACTGCATGTACGCCGAGAACTTCAACCGCTGGATCGCGCGCAGCCGACCGGACAGCAACCGCAGCCTCGCCCGGACCTCGCCCCCCGACTTCGCGTTCGCCGACCTGCCGCGCCTGCCGAACCAGTACTCGCCGCGCACGCTCGTCGGCCGGGCCCGCGAGGCGGAGGGGTTCTGCGCTCCCGCCCCGCCGGGTTTCGCCGTGGCCGGTCCCGAGCACACCTTCGAGTACACATTGGACGTCACACGGGACATCAACGGCGCGGGCCTGGTGTACTTCGCCTCCTACTTCTCCATCTTCGACACCGCGCTGCTGCGCCTGTGGCGCTCGTTCGGCCGCACCGACGAGCAGTTCCTGCGCCGCCGGGTCATCGACCAGAAGGTGGGCTACTTCGGCAACGCCGACCCCGGCGCGGTGTTCACCATCACGGTCCGGAACTGGCGGAACGCGACCCGGCCGGAAACCGAGATCGCCGACATGGCGCTGCGCGACGCCACCACCGGCCGGCTGCTCGCCGTCACCGCCATCGAGATCGAGGCGGGCAAGGCGCCGTCGGCTTAGGCCGTCCGGCACACGCGGCAACGGGCCGCCCGGCGATCGCCGGGCGGCCCGTTCGCTTCGGTCACTACCGCAGGTAGGAAGCGCCGTTCAGGTCGAGGATCGTGCCACTGGCCCACTCGGCCTGCGCGGAGGCCAGGTAGAACACGCCCGCGGCGATCTCGGCCGGCTCGGCGACCCGGCCGAACGGGCTCTGTGCCCGGATCGCGTCGCCGGACGGCGGCTTGAGGTGCTCGGTGGTCATGTCCGTCGCGACGAACCCGGGGGCCACCGCCGAAACCGAGATCCGGTACGGCGCGAGCGCGAGCGCCAGCGACTGGGTCAGCGAGTTCAGTCCCGCCTTGCTGGCTCCGTAGGCCGGCACGTCCGGCTCGCCGCGGAAGGCGCCCCGCGACGTGACGTTGACGATCCGGCCGCCGCGCTCCTTCAGGTGCCGGACCGCACACCAGGTCACGTTGGCCGCGCCGATCAGGTTGACCCCCAGCGTGGTCCGCCACTGCTCCTGCCAGACCGCGTAGCCGACCTCGGTGATCGGGTGCGCGGTGAAGACGCCGGCGTTGTTGACGAGGACGTCGAGACCGCCCAGCTGCCCGGCGGCCGAGTCCACCGCCGCCGGCAAGGCCTCGCTGTCCAGCAGGTCGGCCTCGACGACGACGTGTCCACCGCCCTCGAGCCCGGCCACGAGGTCGGCGGCCGCGGTGGCCGGCACCCGGTCCAAGATCGCCACCCGGTCACCGGCCGCGGCGAACCGCTTCGCGATGGCCCACCCGATGCCCCGGGCCGCCCCGGTCACGAGGACCGCACGTCCGGTTTCGTTCTCAACCATGGAGGAAGTCCCCGCTCGCCAGTCGGTCGACAGCTTCGGCCAGTACGTCGTCCGGAACGGAGAAGCAGGCCCGCACGTACGGACGATCCGGTGGGTTCAGGTAGAACGCCTCGCCGGGGACCGTGCCGACGAGGCCGTTCTCCAGCAGCCGCTCGGCCGCCGCCACCCCGCTGGGCACGCCCATCCGCGAGCAGTCGACGAACAGGTAGTAGGCGCCTTCCGGTTCGTTGGGCGACAGTCCCGCGGCGGCGAAACCTTCCGCCAGCAGCCGGCGCTTCCGGTCGTACATCGCGCGGAAGCCGCGGTAGTAGTCGTCGTCGAGGTTCAGCGCCCGCGCGCCGAGCGCCTGCAGCGGTGCCGGCGCGCAGACCACCAGCGAGTCGGCGGCGATCCGGATCGCGCCGATCAGCCGTTCCGGGCCGCAGGCGTAGCCCAGCCGCCAGCCGGGAACGCTGAACGACTTTCCCAGCGACCCCAGGGTCACCGTTCGCTCGGCGAGACCGCCGACGGTCGCCGCGGCGAGGTGCGGGTCCGGGCCGAAGTAGATGTCTTCGTAGACCTCGTCGGTGATGACGAGCAGATCGTGTTCTTCGGCGACGGCCGAGACGATCTTCAGCTCCGCCGCGGTGAGCCGGCGCCCGGTGGGGTTGTTCGGCGTGCAGACGATCATCGCCCGCGTCCGCTCGGTGATCGCCGCCCGCAGCGACTCCTCGGCGATCCGGAAGCCCGGCCCGGTGAGCCGGACCGGTTCCGGGCGCAGGTTCAGGACTTGCAGCGAGGAAAGGTAGTAGCTGTAGAAAGGTTCGAACAGGACGACGCCGTCACCCGGGTCGAGCAGGGCGGTGAGCGTCGCCATGAGCGCGCCGGTGGCACCGACCGTGGCCAGGACCTGAGTGGTGGGTTCGACGCTGAGCCCGCTGGACCGCTTCAGCTTGCCGGCGACGGCTTCGCGGAAGACGGCGAGGCCTTCGGGCTGGCTGTAGGAGTGCCCGACGGTTTCGAACTCGCGCGCGCCCTCCGCCAGCAGCGAAGCGGGCGGCGGCACCTGGCTGAGTCCCTGGGCGAGGTTGAGCGCGCCGAGTTCCTGGCAGCGCACCGTCATGGCGCCGAGGGCGGACTGCTGCAGGCCCCGCATCCGCGTGGCGACCTTGGCCATCGTCAGCCTCCGTTGGTGCTCAGCCGGTCCAGCAGCTCGTCGAGCTCCGCGACGGTGGGCGCGTCGAACAGTTCGTTCATCGAGATCTCCAGGCCGACCTCCGGCCCGACGCGGCTCGCGATCAGCATGGCGTCGATCGATTCGCCGCCCATGATGAAGAAGTCGTCGTCGACACCGCACCGGGTCCGGGACAGCACTTCGGCGAAGATCGTGCAGAGCGCTTCCTGGCGCGGGGTTTCCGGCGACCGGTAGGGGAGCAGGCCACGCAGGTCGGGCGCCGGAAGTGCCTGCGGCTGCGGCGTTCCTCCGGCGTCGAGGGGGATCGAGTCGACGGTGATGATGGCGGCCGGCACCGCGCCGCCCGGCAGCGTCTTGCGGACGTACTTGTGCAGTGCGGCCAGGTCGAGCCCGGGACCGCTGGGCACGACGTAGGCCACCAGGACCTCGCCGGCGGGTTCCTGGACATGGGTCAGGACCGCGACGTCCGCGAGTTCCGGGTACGCGGCCAGCACGTCTCGCACGTCCTGGATCGCAGTAACAGCCATCAGCCGCTCACCTTCCGTTCGGGCTCCGGGAAGTCTGCCCAGTCCACCTTCGCAGGGGCGGGCGCGCCGGAAACCTTCTCCGTTGCGGAGGTTCGCCGCCCGGCTCGGCAACTCAAGAGATGCCCGCCGCGGACATCGGGCGCGATGCTGCTCCGAGCGGAAATTCGCGATTCGCGACTCGCGTAATAGGAGCGGCACTGTGACCATTCTGCCCGAACTGCCGAAGTTCTCGGCCGTTCAATTGCGAAAGCTCGATCTCCAGCACGTCATCCACCCGCACCAGCAGGCCGCGAAGACCGAGCGCTGCGTCATCGTGCGCGGCCGGGGATGCACCGTCTGGGACGCCGAGGGCAACGAGTACCTCGACGCGACCGGCTCGGCGAACTGGCTGGCGCAGGTGGGACACGGCCGCCGCGAGCTCGTGGCGGCGGCCGCCGAGCAGATGAGCGAGCTCGCCTACTTCACCAGCTGGGACGTCTTCACGAACGACAAGGCGGTTCAGCTGGCCACCCGGCTGGCGGAGCTCGCGCCGGCCGGTCTCGAGCGGGTGTTCTTCACCTCCGGCGGCTCGGAAAGCGTCGAGACGGCGGTCAAGGCCGCGCGCCTGTACCACCACCGGCGCGGCGAGCCGGACCGGACGTGGATCATCGGACGGCACTTCGGCTACCACGGCTCCACCTACGGCAGCGGCAGCATCACCGGCCTGCCGCCCATGCAGGCGGAGGTCGGACCGGCGCTCCCGCACATCGAGAAGGTCAGCGCCCCCGCGTTGTACCGGGCTGCCGAGCTGTACGGCGACCAGGACCCGACCGACTTCCTGATCGACGAGCTGGCGCGGACCATCGACCGGCTCGGGCCGCAGAACATCGCCGCCATGATCGGCGAGCCGGTGATGGGCGGTGGCGGAGGCATCCTCGTCCCACCCGCCGGCTACTGGCCCCGCGTGCGGGAGCTGCTCAGCCGCCACGGCATCCTGCTGATCGCCGACGAGGTGGTCACCGCCTACGGCCGCACCGGCGCCTGGTTCGACTCGGCGGAGCGCGGCATGGCCCCGGACATCATCGTCACCGCCAAGGGACTCACCAGCGGCTACGTGCCGCTCGGCGCGGTGCTGCTGACCGACGCCATCGCCGAGCAGCTGATCAGCCAGCCGTTCTTCCACGGCTTCACCTACTTCGGCCACCCGGTGGCGTGCGCCGTGGCGCTCAAGAACCTCGAGATCATCGAGGAAGAGGGCCTCAACGAGCGGTCGCTGCGGATCGGCGACTGGTTCCGTGCGGCCCTCGCGCCGGCGGCGCAGCTGCCGGTGGTCGGGGACATCCGGGTCGCGGGCGCGACGGTCGGCATCGAGCTGGTGACCGACAAGGACACCAAGGCCCCGCTGATGGCCGGCGCCGCGGCCGTCGAGCTCCGCCACGCGCACGGCGTCATCGTCCGCGACTACGGCCCGACGCTCGTGCTGAGCCCGCCGCTGGTGTTCGAGCGCGATCACGTCGACCGCACCGCGACGGCCATCATCGAGGTTCTGTCCAGGATGGACAGTGACGGCCGGCTGACGCCGCGATGAGCGCCGACGCGTCCTACGACTACGTGGTGGTCGGGGCCGGCTCCGCCGGGTGCGTGCTTGCCGGACGGCTGAGCGAGGACCCCGACGTCCGCGTCTGCCTCATCGAGGCGGGCCGGGAAGACGGCGCCGACCTCACCCGCATTCCCAGCGGTGCCGCGCTGCTCCAGCAGAGCGAGTACGACTGGGACTACGACACGAGCGAAGAGCCCTCCTGCGGCGGCCGCCGCATCTACCTTCCCCGCGGCAAGGTGCTCGGCGGCACGAGCGTGCTGAACGGGATGGTCTACGCGCGCGGCAACTCCGCCGACTACGACGGCTGGGGCCAGCCCGGCTGGACCTACCGGGACCTCTTGCCGTACTTCAAGCTGGCGGAGGACAACGAGCGCGGGGAAAGCGTCTACCACGGCACCGGCGGCCCGCTGGGCGTTTCCGACGGCTGGTACCGCAGCCCGGCCACGAGCGCGTTCGTCGCGGCCGCGCTCGAGGCGGGCTTCGCGGCCAACCCGGATTTCAGCGGCCCGACCCAGGAGGGCTTCGGGTTCTACCAGATCACCGGGCGGGCGGGTGAGCGCTGCAGTGCCGCGACCGCCTACCTGCACCCGGCGATCGACCGTCCCAACCTGACGGTCCGGACCCGCACGCTCGCCGAGCGCGTGTTCTTCGAGGACGGCCGGGCAGCCGGGGTGTCCGCGCGCGCCGGCGGCGAGCGGGTCACGATCCGGGCCACCCGCGAGGTCGTCCTGGCGGCGGGCGGTTACAACTCGCCGCAGCTGCTGATGCTTTCCGGCGTCGGCCCGGCGGATCCGCTGCGGACGGCGGGCATCCCGGTCGTGGCCGACCTGCCGATGGTCGGGCAGAACCTGCAGGACCATCCGCAGTGCTGGCTCGTGTTCACCCACTCGCTGCCGGTCAGCCTGGCCCTCGTCGGCGACCCGCGATCGGTCCGCCAGTACGAAGCGGACCGCACCGGGCCGCTGGCCTCGAACGGCCCGGAGGCGGGCGGGTTCGTGCGAACGGGCCTCAGCCCGGACCCGGACGTGCAGTTCCACGCGGTCGCCGCGAGCCTGGCCGAGAACCGCGCCGCCGGCGCGGGCCCGCACGCGTTCTCCATGGCGCCGTGCATCCTCGCGCCACGGAGCCGGGGCAGCGTGACGCTGGTGTCGGCCGACCCGACCACCAAGCCGATCATCCGGCACAACTACTTCGCCGCCAGCGCCGACTTGGACGCCATGGTGGCCGGCCTGCGGATCGGGCTGGAGATCGCCAAGCAGGACGCGCTGGCGCCGTACACCGAGACCCCGGCCCAGCTCCCGGCGTCGGACTCCGATGCCGATCTGCGTGCTTACGCGCGGCGTCATGCGCAGACCTGCTTCCATCCCGGGGGCACCTGCGCGATGGGCGAAGTCGTCGACGCGGATCTGCGCGTGATCGGCGTCGACGGGCTCCGCGTTGTCGACATGTCGGTGATGCCGACGATCGTCCGCGGCAACCCGAACGCGCCGGTCATCGCGATCGCCGAACGGGCGGCCGACCTGATCCGCGGCAAGGCGCAGACGCCGGGAGCGGCGACCGCGTCTCGATGACGCATCCGGACCGGCAATGCATGAGACGCACCGCATTCCGCGCGGAGCGAGGATGGTTGCGGGTCGGACCACGGGCACATCATTCGGACCCGATTCACATCAGCCGGAAATTGCACGGATTTGAGGCGAGCATGCAGCCGTACCGAGTCGAAATCCCGCAGGCGGCCATCGACGATCTCCGCGAGCGGCTGGCCAACACCCGCTGGCCGGAGGAACTGCCCGACGCGGGGTGGGACCGAGGCGTGCCGCTGGCCTACCTGAAGGAGCTGGCCGAGTACTGGCGCAGCTCCTACGACTGGCGCGCCACGGAAGCGGCGCTGAACCGCCACCCGCAGTTCGTCACCGAGATCGACGGCGCGCCGATCTACTTCATGCACGTCCGCTCGCCGGAGCCCGGCGCCCGCCCGCTGCTGCTGACCCACGGCTGGCCCGGCTCCGTCGCCGAGTTCCTCGACCTGGTCGGCCCGCTGTCCGACCCACGCGCCCACGGCGGCGACCCGGCCGACGCGTTCCACCTGGTGATCCCCGCGCTGCCGGGCTACGGCTTCTCCAGCCCGCTGCGCGCGACGGGCTGGGACGTCCCCCGCATCGCACTGGCCTGGGCCGAGCTGATGCGCCGTCTCGGCTACCGCGACTACCTCGCACAGGGCGGCGACGCCGGCTCGGTGATCTCCCTGGCGCTGGGCACCCTGGACCCGCAGAACTGCGCGGGGGTGCACGTCAACATGCTGATGACGTTCCCGAGCGGCGACCCGGCCGAGCTGGCCGCGCTCGGCGAGGACGACATGGGGCGCCTCGGCGTGCTCGGCAAGTTCGACCAGGAACTGTCGCCGTACATGAAGCTCATGCAGACCCGGCCGCAGACGCTGAGCTACGCGCTCACCGACTCGCCGGTCGGCCAGCTGGCCTGGATCGTCGAGCGGTTCAAGGAGTGGACCGATTCCGACAAGGTGCCCGAGGACGCGATCAGCCGCGACAAGATCCTCGACACGGTCTCGATCTACTGGCTGACCGCCACCGCCGGCACGTCCGCGCACTTCTACTACGAGGGTGCCGCCGCGGTGCGTGCCCAGGCCACCGGGCAGAAGCCGCCGCCTCCGGCCGTGCCGGTCGCGGTCGCGGTCTTCCCGCGCGACATCCTCCTGCCGATCCGCAGCTTCGCCGAGCGCGACCTGCCGACGCTCGCACGCTGGACGGAGTTCCCCCGCGGCGGCCACTTCGCCGCGCTGGAGCAGCCGGAGCTGCTCGTCGGCGACATCCGTGCCTTCGCCCGGTCCCTCGAGAGCCCGCCGGCCGGCCGGTGCCCGGTCCTGGACACGACGGGACGGGACATCCACGGCGAGGCCGCCCGCCTGCGGGCGCTGGGCCCAGCGACCCGCGTCGAACTGCCCGGCGGGGTGCTCGCCTGGTCGGTCACCCGCGCGGACGTGATCAAGAGGCTGCTCACCGACCCGAGGGTGACCAAGAGCGCCCGCAACCACTGGCCGAAGTTCATCAACGGCGAGATCCGGCCCGATTGGGAGATGATCAGCTGGGTCGCGATGGACAACATGGTCACCGCCTTCGGCAAGGACCACGTCCGGCTGCGCCGCCTGGTCGGGAAGGCGTTCACCCCCAAGCGCACGGAGGCGGTCCGCCCGCGGATCGAAGCATTGACGACCATGCTGCTCGATGGGCTCGCCGCCGGTCCGGACGAGGTCGTCGACCTGCGCGAGCGGTTCGCCTACCCGCTGCCGGCGATGCTGGTCGCCGAGCTGATCGGGATGGACGAGCAGGCCCGCGCGGCCACCGCCAAGGTGATCGACATGATGGTGGACACGACGGTCACGCCCGAGCAGGCGCAGGCCGTGCTCGCCGGCTGGCGCGGCTCGATGGCCGAGCTGATCGCGAAGAAGCGCGCCAACCCCGCGCAGGACATCACCAGCGACCTGATCGCGGCCCGCGACGAGGACGGCTCGCGGCTGTCGGAGCAGGAGCTCGCCGACACGATCTTCGCGATCCTGGGTGCCGGGTCGGAAACCACGATCAACTTCTTCGACAACGCGATCACGGCGCTGCTCACCCACCCCGGCCAGCTGGCGCTCGTCCGCTCCGGGGAAGCGACGTGGAACGACGTCATCGACGAGACGCTGCGCGTCGAGTCCCCGCTCGCCTCGCTCCCGCTGCGGTACGCGGTGGAGGACATCGACCTGGGCGAGGGTGTCACGATCCCTCAGGGCGAGCCGATCCTGGTCAACTACGCGGCGATCGGCCGCGACCCGTCCCTGCACGGCGAATCGGCGTGCGAGTTCGACATCACCCGGGCGGACAAGGAGCATTTGTCCTTCGGCTACGGCCCGCACTTCTGCCTGGGCGCGGGCATCGCCCGCCTGGTGGCGACGATCGGCCTGTCCACGTTGTTCGAGCGGTACCCCGACCTGTCGCTGGCGGTGGATCCGGCGGACCTGGAGCCGTTGTCCACCTTCATCATGAACGGTCATCGCGCCCTCCCCGTGCGCCTGAACGCAGTCGCGTAGTTCCGCGTCGCCGAGAAGGTGGCTTCTGCCGGGTACCGCAGGCAGAAGCCACCTTTCTTGCTGTGTCCATCCACAGTGGACTGCCCGGCTCATGCCGCCTCCGGCGTGGACGGCCGTGTCTCGCCGGCTGCGTCGCGCCCGGGCGGCGTCGCATCCGCAGTCCCGGCCGGCTCGATGTCGCCGGCCGAGCTGCCGGCTTCCGGTTCGGCGAGCGATCGGGTAGCGAGGTGGCGGAGCTTCAGGAGGTGTCGATGGACGAGCCCGGCCCGCCGGGCTTCGTCGAAAACGGCACGCGCGGCCCGGTTCGCCCGCCGGCGCTGCTGTCGAGGGGTGGGTCGGTGGTGCGCCACGATTGGTGTCCTCCACAGGGGTATGCCGGTTCAGGTCGGCGCGTCGAGTTGACGCGACATCGCACGGAGTAAGCGTCCGATCGCGGCGAGGGGTCGGGTAACAAGGTTGTCTCGACAAGAAATCAAAGAGGAAAGATTCCGCCACTCGGCGGCTTACGCGCTGCGGCTTCCGGCCGTGTACGCCACGGAGAAGTGGACGGCCCATCGTCCACAGTGGGACCACGCCGCAGACCGCAGCTGTGGGCCCGATCACGTGATCAGGAGGCGCCGTGCGTAGCCCGCGCACGGCGTTTTCCCTGGTGGCGCCCCCGGCAGGACTCGAACCTGCGACCTAGAGATTAGAAGGCTCTTGCTCTATCCAGCTGAGCTACGAGGGCCCGCGCCGACGGCTGCTGCCGGTCGTACCGGTTCGCCCGGCACTGGCAGCTTAGTCGTCGCCATCCTCTCGATCGTTCGACACCGGCGAATCGTTTCAGGTCTCGTTCGACGTAATTCGGAAGTCCGGCGCAGAGGCCGGCAGACCCAGGCAAAGGTGACAAGCCGGTGACGCTGAGTGCTCCTTTCGGCAGAGGTGGCCCGGCCGGCGGGGTTCCGTGACGGGCGCGAACCTGCTATCCAGAGATCAGAAGGCTCTTGCTCTGTCCACCGCAACCCGCCCCCGCGGCGGCCGACGTTCCCGCCAGGGGACCGGACCACCGGCTCATGTGGCCTGGTCGGGCTGGTCGCCGAGCCCGGGTGCTCGCTTGGTTCGCTGGCGCCCGTGCCCGGATCGGTTTGGAACCCGCGACCGAGAGATTAGAAGGCTCTGGCTGCGGCTCGGCCCGCTGATGGGCGGGCCCGGCCTGTGCTGCAGTCGGTCGTGATGCGCCAGGTCTGGGGTGTGTGGGTTCGATGGGACTTCCCCAGTCGCTGGGTGTGGTCCAACAGGCTTGCCAGGCGGTACCCGGCTGTTGAAGGTGGGGTTGGCTGAGAGCTCTAGGGCGGTGGTCACCCTTCGGTGTGCGGTCGGCTGGCGTTCTCGGGACATCCAGCCGCCAGGCGGCCTGCTGAGCGCGCCCAGGCACTGGATGTGGTCGGGGAGCTCGGGGGGCGGTGCTCGGCCGCTGGATGTGGTCTAGCGGGGCTTGCTCGGCCCCTGGAAGTGGTCGAGGAAGCCCGCGGGATTGTGCTCGGCCGCTGAGGTGGTCGAGTGTCGCTCGCCGGAGGCATCCGGCCGCTGAGGTGGTCGAGTGGCGCCGCTGGCGGCATCCGGCTGCTGAATGTGCGAGTGGGCTGGCGGCGGTGCCTGTTCCTCTGGCGGGTGGTCAGTGCCGGCTTGGAGTGGTTCCTGGGGTGTGGCGGGGCGGCGGCCGCTCGGCCACTGGCTGTGGTCGGGTGCGGCCCGCCGGGCGTTGCCCGGCTGTCGAACCGCGCCGGTTCTCCGGCCGGCCAAATCCGGCCAGAACCAACCCCGGGGAGCCCGTGGGCGCGCCCCGCCGCTGAGGCGCGCCCACGGGTGGGGCCGCTGTCGGGGGAGCGGCCCCGGTCGGGTCCGGCCGCCGCCGCGAGCCGGCTCCCCCTGGAGCGGGCGGCGGTTCGGGCCCGGGTCAGTGCGTCACTCCCAGATCTGGATCCCGCGGACCAGGAACGGCGCGTCCGGGACGAACGTGCCGCCACCCGGGTAGGTGACGAAATCTCCCTCCGTCGAGCATTCGTCGTCCTGGTACACCGTGACGTCGCGGGACATCCGGTTCACGAACGACGATCCGTCGAATCCTTCCGGCAGCGGGATGCATTCTCCCGGATTCGCGGTACGCAGATCGAAACGCTGGACCTCACCGCCGTAGTCGTTCGCCGACCACAGGCAGAATTCGCCCTTCTGGCAACCCGGATCGGACGCGGCCTGAGCCGTTCCGACGCTGGTCAGCAACCCAAGCGCGGCCAGGACGAGCAGGTGTGGCAGGCGGGAGCGGAAACGGCGTTCGGACATCGTGGAATTCCCCTCTGGAATCGCGGCTTTTCGCGGGCCGCGGTGGACTGGTGATTCCAGATTGGCGGGTGGCGGGGGATTTGTCAGCCCGCGATTCCGAATCTGTGGACAGGTTCCCGCGCGAGACGCGGTTGTCCACAGGGCCGTGGATTCCCCTTGCGGGTTCTGCCGATGTGGTGCTAGACGGGGCCCGTGCTGCGCCGCACCACGAGCGAAACCGGCACTTCCTCCGGCGGCGGCACCGAACCGGCCGCCAGCAGCCGCAGCACGAGCCCCCCGCGATCCGGCCCTTCGCCGCCAGGTTCTGCCGGACAGTCGTCAGCGGCGGGGACGGCCACGCCGCCGGCGGGCTGTCGTCGAACCCGACCACCGAAAGCTCCCCGGGCACGTCGATGCCCAGTTGTGCCGCCGCGAGCACGGCCAAAGCCAGCTGGTCGGACGTGCACAGCAGGGCCGTCGGCCGCGGGGTGGCAGCCGTCCCGAGCACGCCGGGGCGCCGAAGCCGAGCCGGGCGCCGACCGCCATCCGGTGCTGTGGCTGCTCGCCGCCGTCGCGCTCTGCTCCGTGATCGCCGAAGGCGCTGCTCGTGATGGCCGAACGTGGTCTGGTCCTGGTGCGGCTGCGCTCGCGTTCGGCGGGTTCCAGCCGGTCATGGCACTGACCCGGCCGGCGGGTTCGTGGGCGCAACGCCGGTTCGGCCCCACACGCTGCCTGGCCGCCGGCGGCCCGATTCCGTGCCGGAGCGCGGATTCCGGGCGTTGACAGCCGAAACGTCGGCGGGGCAAGCTGAGCTCGTCGTAAACTGAAATGAATGCGATGACGCGTCGATTTCAGGTCGGCTGACCAAGGTAGGGGCCTTGGTCCGGGGAGGATGTCGTGAGGGTTGTGCTGCTCGGCGGCGCGGGGGCGCTCGCCGGCGGGAGCGGGCGGTTCGGGCTTTCGCTGGTCCAGGGGGCCGTGCCGCGGCTGGTGCTGGTGCCCGTCGTGTTCCGGCTGGCGCTGTTCCTGCAGGCGGTCTGGGCCGCCGACGGGCTCGCCGCGCCGGCGCTCGGCATCGCGGTCGCGCTCTACGTCGTGCCGAACCTCCTCGAAGTCGCCTGGGTCTTCCGCCGCGGCACCGGCATCCCGGCCGTGCTCGCCGCCGACACCGCGTACACGGTCGTCAGCAGCGTCGTCGCGGCGGCGTTCGCGGCGGACGTGCCCGGCCTGCTCGCCCTGACCTGGCCGAACATCATGGGCACGGTCATGGTCTGGACCCTGCTGCGCGGCGCCCCGGCCGGCGCGGCGGCGATCGCCGCCGCGGTGCTCCTGCGGTACGGCATGGCCGCGGTGGCGGGCACGTCCGCGCCCGCGACGTGGATCCTGTTCGCCCTGCTCGCCGCGGCCGTGACGGCACTGGCAATCGTGCTGCTGGTCGCGGGCTCGATGCGGTTCGCGCTCGGGCTGGGGGAGCAGCGCGGCCGGGCCGCCGAACGGGAACGGCACCGCCGCGACGTCCACGACACCGTGCTGCAGGTGATGGAGTCGCTCGCCCTGCCGGCGCCCCGGGACGCGGTCGACCCGGTCGGCAGCCTCGACCAGGTCCGCCGCACCGCCCGCGCGCACGCCCTGCGCCTGCGGCTGAGCCTCGACGGCGACGCGCCCGCCGAGCCCGGCGGCCTCGAACACCGCCTCGGTGCCTTGGCGGTCGAGATGACGGCGGACGGCCTGCGCGTCGACCTGGTCACGCTCGCCAAGCCCGCGGAAGTACCCGAAAGTGTCGTCCACGCCCTGCACGACGCGGCCCGCGAAGCCCTGCGAAACACGCTGAAGCACGCGAAGACGACGAGAGCGGTCGTGTGCCTCGAAGAACGCGAAGGCCTCGTCACGGTGTCCGTGCGCGACCACGGGACGGGCTTCGATGTCGCCGCGCGCCCACCGGGGTTCGGCATCGAGAACTCGATCCACGCGCGGATGGCCGAAGTCGGCGGGACCGCGCGCATCCATTCCGCGCCCGGCCAGGGCACGCGCGTGGTGCTGAGCGCGCCGCTAGAGCTGCGTTTCCCCGTCGGGTGAGTCCCGCCACTGCGCGAACGGGCGGTCCAGCGCCCACTTCCCGTCCTGTTCTTCCAGGACCCGGTATTCGCAGGTGGCCGGGTTGGACAGCGACTCGAACAGCTCGATGCTCCACCCGAAGAGGCGGCGGCACAGCAGCCGCAGCGTGAGCCCGTGCGACACGATGAGCACCGTCTCCGGGTGACTTTCGTCGCGCAGCCGCAGGTCGGAGAGGAACGCCGCGACGCGGTCGTCGACGTCCGCGCCCGACTCGCCGAAGGGCAGCCGGTAGAAGAAGTGGCCGAACTCGTGCCGGCGTGCCTTCTGGATCTCCTGCTCGGCCGGGTCCTGCAGGTTGCCCCAGTCCTGCTCCCGCAGCCGCGGCTCCGGCACGATCCGCTCGCACGAAGCCCGGATGTCCAGCAGCCGCAACGTTTCCCGTGTGCGCAGGTACGGGCTGACGTAGACGGCGGGCCGCGCGCCGTCGAGCAGCCGGACGATCTCCGGTGCCACGGCGAGCGCCTCCCGCCTGCCCTTGTCCGTCAGCGGCAGTGCGTGGTCGGGGATCCGCGTGTAGGCGAGCTCGTCGACGTTGCCGAGCGACTCGGCGTGCCGCAGGAGGATCATCTTCACGGCTCCATCCTGCCCGTCACACGGGCCCGACCGGGCCGGGCATACCCTCGGTGGCGTGTCCGCGACGAAATCCGACGTCCCCACCCAGCGCCGGGCGAGCGTGCTGCCCCTGGTCGCGGTCGGCGTGCTGCTGGCCGCCGTCGTCGCGGTCGGGCTGATCGCGCTGACCGGCGGAGCCGGGTACGTCATCGCCGGCCTGCCGGACCCCGGCCTGGTCACCAAGTACGGCATCACGGTCGTGCGCGTGCTGTCCGAAGCCGCATCGGTGCTCTGCGTCGGTTCGCTGCTGCTGGCCGCGTTCCTGGTGCCGCCGCAGAAGTCCGGCACCCTCGCCCCCGAGGGCTACGGCGCACTCCGCGCGGCCGGGATCGCCGCCTGGGTCTGGTTCGGCGCGGCGCTGCTGTCGGTCGCGTTCACCGCCGCCGACACGGCCGGGAAGCCGTTCGGCGAGATCCTGGACCCGCAGACGCTGCTGGACCTCGTCGGCGCCATCGAGCAGCCCAAGGCCTGGCTGTGGACCGCGCTGATCGCCGTCCTCGTCGCGCTCGGCTGCCGGCTCGCGCTGTCCTGGGGCTGGACGGCGGTGCTGTTCTTCCTGGCCGTCGGCGGGCTCGTGCCGGTCGCGGTCACCGGGCACTCCGCCAGCGGCGGCTCGCACGACGTCGCCACCAACAGCCTGCTGTTCCACCTCGTCGCCGCGTCGTTCTGGGTCGGTGGCCTGGTCGCCGTCCTCGCGCTGGGCTACCGGCGCGGCAGCCACCTGAGCCTCGCCGCGCAGCGGTTCTCGAAGCTGGCGCTGGTGTGCTGGATCGTGATGGCCATCTCCGGCGTGGTCAACGCGCTGGTCCGCATCGGCCTGAACGACCTGTTCACCACCGACTACGGCCTCCTCGTCGTGGCCAAGACGGTCGCGCTGCTGCTGCTCGGCGTCTTCGGCCACCAGCAGCGGCAGAAGGGCGTCGCGGACCTCGTCGACGGCAAGGGCGGCCGGCAGCTGCTGCGCCTGGCCGCGGTCGAGATCCTGATCATGTTCGTGACGATCGGGATCGCCTCCGGGCTGGCCAGGACGCCACCGCCGGCCGACGCGGTCACCCAGCCGTCGACCACCGAGCTGCTGATCGGCTACGACCTCGACGGGCCGCCGACGGTGTGGCGGCTGCTCTTCGACACCCGCTTCGACCTCGTCTACGGCACGCTCGCGCTGGTCCTCGGCGGCCTGTACCTCGCCGGGGTCCGGCGGCTGCTGCGCCGCGGCGACACCTGGCCGGTCGGCCGCACGGTCGCCTGGATCGCCGGCTGCGTGGTGCTGCTGATCGCGACGTCGTCGGGCATCGGCCGGTACGCCCCGGCGATGTTCAGCGTCCACATGGGCAACCACATGCTGCTGTCGATGGTGGCGCCGGTGCTGTTCGTGCTCGGCGGCCCGGTGACGCTCGCCCTGCGCGCCCTGCCCGCCGCGGGCAAGGACACCCCGCCGGGCCCGCGCGAGTGGCTCGTCGCCTTCGTGCACTCCCCGGTGTCGCGCTTCCTCACCCACCCGGTGGTCGCGCTGCTGCTGTTCGTCGGCTCGTTCTACGCGCTGTACTTCTCCGGCCTGTTCGACAACGCCCTGAACTACCACTGGGCGCACCTGGCGATGAACGCACACTTCCTGCTCGCCGGGTACGTCTTCTACTGGCCGGTGATCGGCGTCGACCCCGCGCCGCGGCGGATCCCGTACCTCGGCAGGCTCGGCATGATGTTCGCCGCGATGCCGTTCCACGCGTTCTTCGGCGTCATCCTGATGAGCAAGCAGACGGTCATCGGGCAGGCGTTCTACAGCCAGCTGCACCTGCCGTGGGTGTCGGACCTGCTCACCGACCAGCGGCTCGGCGGGGGCATCGCCTGGGCGTCGGGCGAGATCCCGGTGCTGCTCGTGCTGATCGCGCTGCTGGTGCAGTGGTCGCGCCAGGACGAGCGGGAGGCGAAGCGGCGGGACCGGCGCGAGGCGGCGACCGGCGACGAGGAGCTGACGGCCTACAACGCGATGTTGAAGAACCTCGCCGAAGGCAAGCGACCCTCGGGTTCCAGTTGAGGTTGAGCCCGCGTCCGGATGGCGGGAAAACCGCGGTTTCGGTGCTCCGCCGTGATCTCGGGCTGACTTTCGGTAGTCCGACGGTGACCGGCGTCAAGTCGCGATCAGGTGCGCTCTACGATCGTGGGCATGGCCGAGTTCATCTACACCATGAAGAAGGTGCGCAAGACCGTCGGGGACAAGGTCATCCTCGACGACGTCAGCACCGCGTTCTACCCCGGCGCCAAGATCGGCGTGGTCGGGCCGAACGGTGCCGGTAAGTCCACCGTTCTCAAGATCATGGCGGGGATCGAGCAGGCCAGCAACGGCGAAGCGTTCCTCCAGCCCGGCGCCACCGTCGGCATCCTCATGCAGGAGCCGGAGCTCAACGAGGACAAGACGGTCCGCGAGAACGTCGAGGAGGGCCTCGGCGACATCAAGGTCAAGCTCGACCGCTACAACGAGGTCCTCAAGCTGATGGAGACCGACTACAGCGAAGAGCTGCTCGAGGAGATGGGCAAGCTCCAGGAGGAGCTCGACCACGCCGACGCCTGGGAGCTCGACTCGACCGTCGAGCAGGCCATGGACGCGCTGCGCTGCCCGCCGCCGGACGAAGGCGTCTCCCACCTCTCCGGTGGTGAACGCCGCCGCGTCGCCCTGTGCAAGCTGCTGCTGTCGGCGCCCGACCTGCTGCTGCTCGACGAGCCCACCAACCACCTGGACGCCGAGAGCGTCCTGTGGCTGGAGCAGTTCCTGGCCCGCTACGCCGGTGCCGTGCTGGCGGTCACCCACGACCGGTACTTCCTCGACAACGTCGCGCAGTGGATCATGGAGCTCGACCGCGGCCACGTCGTCGGTTACGAGGGCAACTACTCGACGTACCTGGAGAAGAAGCGCGAGCGCCTCGAGGTCCAGGGCAAGAAGGACGCGAAGCTGGCCAAGCGGCTGAAGACCGAGCTGGAGTGGGTGCGGTCCAACGCCAAGGCGCGCCAGACGAAGTCCCGCTCGCGTCTCGAGCGCTACGAGGAGATGGCCGCGGAGGCGGACAAGCACCGCAAGCTCGACTTCGAGGAGATCCAGATCCCGCCGGGCCCGCGGCTGGGCAACGTCGTGGTCGAGGTCGAGAAGCTGCGCAAGGGCTTCGACGACCGCGTGCTCATCGACGGCCTGTCGTTCAACCTGCCGCGCAACGGCATCGTCGGCGTGATCGGCCCGAACGGCGTCGGCAAGACGACGCTGTTCAAGACCATCGTCGGGCTCGAGGAGCCGGACGACGGCGTGGTCAAGATCGGCGAGACGGTCAAGCTGTCCTATGTGGACCAGTCGCGTGCGGGCATCGACCCGGAGAAGACGGTCTGGGAGGTCGTCTCGGACAAGCTCGACTACATCCACGTCGGGCAGACCGAGATGCCGTCGCGCGCGTACGTGTCGGCGTTCGGGTTCAAGGGCCCGGACCAGCAGAAGCCGGCGGGCGTGCTCTCCGGTGGCGAGCGCAACCGGCTCAACCTGGCGCTGACGCTCAAGCAGGGCGGGAACCTGATCCTGCTCGACGAGCCGACCAACGACCTGGACGTCGAGACGCTGGGCTCGCTGGAGAACGCGCTGGAGCAGTTCCCCGGCTGCGCCGTGGTCATTTCGCACGACCGGTGGTTCCTCGACCGGGTCGCGACGCACATCCTCGCCTGGGAAGGCACCGACGAGAACCCCGCGCAGTGGTTCTGGTTCGAAGGCAACTTCGAAGGGTACGAGAAGAACAAGGTCGAGCGCCTCGGCGCCGAGGCGGCCCGGCCGCACCGTGTCACCCATCGCAAGCTGACCCGCGACTGAGGGGGCGGGTTTCCCCGTGGAAGCCAGCGAACAGCACCGGACGGGCCCGTCCTCCCGCGTGGCGGGCGGGCGTCCCGCGCATGCCGGGGAAACCCTCTCCGCAGTCGGCAGGCTGATCGAACGCGCGGACGCGCTGCACCTGCGGGCGCCCGAGCTCGCGCTGGTCCTCGGCGAGCGAGCGGCCGCGCTGGCCGAAGCCGCCGGGGCCGACGAGCAGTGGATCCGCGCGGAGAGCCTGGTCGTGTCCTCGCGCGTCCGGCTCGGCGAGCGGCCGGGCACGGTCGGCCGAGCGGTCGCGGCACTGCGCGCGGCCGAGCACGCCGGTTACGGCGACATCGCCGCCCGGCTGCGCATCGACCTCGCCGTGTGCGCCCGCAGCCTGGGCGTGCCGCTGACCGGGCTCGCCGCGCTGCGGCCGGTCCTGACCGACCCCGTCGTCTCGCCGGTGCACCGGGCGGCCGCGTTGTGCCACCTCGTCGGCTGCCTCGGGCTGATCGGACGGAAGGCGGAGCTGGACCGGGTGCTCGTGGAGGCGGACAAGCTGGTCCTCGGCGACGACTCCTTGGGCGCCGACACCCAGCTGCTGGTGCGGGCGTTGCTGCGCGTCGGCACGGCCGCGCACCGGCGCCGCCACGGAGACCTGACGGCGGCGGCCGACGCGGCCCGCACCGGCCTCGGCTTCCTGGAGAAGCTCGACAACCCGGCCGACGACGGCGGTCTCGTCCGGATCCGGCTGGTGCTGCTCCTGGTGAGCACGCTGCTGGACCGTGGCGACACGGAAATGGCGTACGAGATCGCGGAGCCGATGCTGGCCGAGCCGGTACGGGCGGCGGGTGTCGCGCCGATGGGCTGGCTCAGGTTGGCGGTCGCGACGAGGATTCATTTGCCGGCGGGCGCGGGCGAGGCAGCGACCGAGCTGGTCCGCGAAGCCGTGGCGAGCACGGAGCGGCACGGGCTGGCGGCGGTCACGGCGCGGTTGTGGCTGGAGCTGGCGCAGCTGCAGGAGCGGTTCGGCCAGGCGGAGGAGGCCATCGCGTGCCTGTACCGCTCCCGGGCGGCGGAGCAGCTGCACGCGCGGGCCCGGCGGCAGGCGTGCAGCGTCCTGGCGGGCGAGTTCGGCACGGGCGAACCGGCGTCGGTGGACCTGGACGAGGTGCTGAAGGCGGTGCCGTCCCGGCCGGTCCCGATGGTGGCGGACGAGCCGGCCTCCCCGCCGGCGTCGCCGGTCTGGTCGTTCGGCCGCGAAGAAGCGGCGAAGCCGGGGCCGGCATGGTCGTTCGAGCGCCCGCGGGTGACGGCCGACGTGGCCGAGACCGCGGTGATGCCGGCGGTGCGGGCGGAACCGGCGGAACCGCGGGGGCGCCGGGAGCCGGTGGTGGTCGAGCGACGCCCGGAGCCCCGCACGCCACGGCCGGAGCCGATCGAGGTCCGTGCCGAGCACCGCTTGGGGGCGGCGGAGGTCGGGCCCCCGGGTGAAGTGCGCTCCGAGCGGCGCTCGGGCGCTGCGGAAATTGGGGCTGGGTCGTCGCGCAGGGCGGAGCCGGAGTTTCGGTCCGAGTCGGTTGAGGTGCGGTCCGAGCGGCACTCGGCGGCTGCTGAGGTCGGATCTTGGTCGTTGCGCCGGCCGGAGCCGGAGTATCGGCCGGAACCGGTCGAGGTGCGGTCCGAGCGGCACTCGGCGGCTGCTGAGGTCGGATCTTGGTCGTCGCGCCGGGTAGAGCCGGAGTTTCGGCCGGAACCGGTCGAGGTGCGGTCCGAGCGCCGGTCGGAGCCGGAGTTCCGGCCGGAGCGCCGGGTAGAGCCGGGATTCAGGTCGGCGTCGGTTGAGGCGGGCTCTGAGCGCCGGTCGGAGCGGGAGTTCCGGCCGGAGTCGGTCGAGGTGCGGTCCGAGCCGGAGTTCCGGCCGGAGTCGGCTGAGGGGCGGTCCGGGCGCCGGGCGGAGCCCGAGTTTCGCTCGCAGCCGCTCGAGGCGCGTTCCGGACGTCGGGCGGAGCCGGATGATGTGCGGCCCGGGCGTCGGGCGGAGCAGGAGTTCCGGTCCGAATCGGCTGAGGCGGGCTCGGAGGCCGGGGCGCGGCGGGCCGAGCCGGAGCGTCGGGTCGAGGCGAGCGAGGCGCGTCCGGCGTCGCGCCGCCGGGAGGCGCCGGCCGAAGCCGAGCCGAGCGACACCGGGAAGACCAAGTTCTCCTGGGCCGCGCTGGCCGAGCAACGGCTGCGGGAGACCGCCGCCGAACGCGAGTCGGCGCCCCCGCGCGTCACGCCTGCCCTGCCCCTCGCGCCCGAGCCCGCCGCCGAGCGGGAGCCGTGGGAAGAGCGGCGGGAACCGCAGCCGTCGACGCGTCACGACGCCGAGCACGGCTCCGTGGCCGCCCGGTCGGTGCTGGACCGCCTGGGGATCTCGCCGTCGGGCGGCACGGGCGGCGGCCGTCGCCGGGCCGAGGACGCCGAGGCGCGCGCCGAGGAACCGGCCCGTCCCGAGCCGGAACTGGCCCCGCCACCGCGGCCGGAGGACGAGCCGCCCTCGGTGCCGGACTACCGCGACGAAGCCGAGCCCTGGCTGCCGCGGCTGCGGATGCCACCGTCGCTGGAGCCGATGGAGGACTTCGGCCACTGGACCCCGGCGACGGCCCCGTTCCCGGAGAGCTACGCCCGAGCCATCGCGGAGGACGAGCCCCCACCGGACGCGGGCCTGGCCGACCTGCTGGCCCGCGCGCTGGCAGAGCACCAGGCGGGCACAGCGAGCGCGGCGGCGCTGGTGAAGCAGCTGGGCTCGCAGGACACGGGCCGCCGCAACGGCCACGGCCGGAACGGTCACGGAGCGGAAGTCCCGGACTCCCGCCGCCACGGCACACCGGACTGACGTGGCGGCGGAGCCGTCTTCACCACCCGGCCCGAACCAACCCCTCCGCCACGCCCGAACCTCCTGCCGTGAGCCTCCGCACCCCCTGTCTTCGCCGACCGGCCGCCACCCTTCGCCGAGCGGCCGCCGACCCGGTGAACTGAACCGATCACGTTGACCCCACCCGGCGCAACGCTCGCCGACCACGGCTGGTCAGCGCGCCGCGAACCCCGCCAACACAACCCGCCGGTAGCTTTACCGATCCCGCAAAATGCCAGCTCCCAGCGCGTTTTTCCGGACTGGCGAACCCCCGGGTCTTCATGTGATCCCCGACCGCCGCGCATTAGTGTGGGGTGGTCCGGTTCACCGCCGAACCGGCGCGGTGCCACCTCACGCATACTGGAGAGTTGCCTCAAATGAGCTCGACCGGAGTCTCGTCCCTGCCCGGAACCGGAGCCGACGCCGAACCCGAATTCGGTGCCCCGCGCTCCCCGGCCAGCCCGGAGCAGATCAGGGACGACCTGATCGACGCCGCGGCCGGCCTGGCGCCGGAGATCGGTGAGCTCATCCGGCTCTACTACCGGCACATCCCCGCCGAGGAGATCGTCGGCGACGCGCCCGTCAACCTCGTCGGTGCCGTCCGCTCGCACCTGCAGCTCGCCAAGCACCGCATGCCCGGCCGCCCGGCCGTGCGGCTGCTCAACCCCACCGTCGCCGAGGACGGCTGGGCCCGCGAAGCCACCGTCGTGCAGGTCGTCACCGACGACATGCCCTACCTCGTCGACTCGATCGCCGCCGAGTTCGCCCGTGACGGGGTGCAGGTGCAGCGGATCGTCCACCCGATCGTCGTCGTCAGCCGGGACCTGACCGGTGAGCTGCTCGAAGTCCACCCCGAAGCCGACCCGGCCGACCCGCCCGCGAACTCCGCCGCCGAGTCGTGGATGTACATCGAGATCGACTTCGTCACCGACCGCAATCGTGCCCGCGAGCTCGACAACCGGCTCTCCAGCGTGCTGGGCGACGTCCGCGAGGTCGTCGAGGACGCCGACAAGATGGCCCAGACGGCCTGCCAGCTCGCGAGCGAACTCGAGAACGACCCGCCGAAGCTGCCGGAGGACGAGGTGGCCGAGGGCGCCCGGCTGCTGCGCTGGCTGGCCGACGGCCACTTCACCTTCCTCGGCTACCGCCGCTACGAGCTGATCGACAACCCGCACCCGGAGTCGGACGAACCCGCCCTGCGCGCCGTCCTCGCCTCCGGCCTGGGCGTGCTGCGGCAGGACAGCCTGGCCGCCCGCGGCCTCACCGCCGGCCCGGACACCGCCGCCACCGCGCTCGCGCCGTCGCTGCTGGTGCTGACCCAGGCGAGCGCGCCCTCGACGGTGCACCGGCCGGTGTACCCGTACTACGTCGGCGTGAAGACCTTCGACGCCGAGGGCAACGTCACCGGCGAGCACCGGTTCCTCGGCATGTTCACCACGACCGCGCTGCACGAGAACGTGCTCGACATCCCGGTGGTGTGCAAGCGGGTCCGCGAGGTCATCCACCGCGCCGGCTTCCCGATGGAGTCCTTCTCCGGCCAGCGGATGCTCGAGGTGCTGCAGAACTGGCCGCGGGCCGACCTGTTCTCCGCCGACACCGACTCGCTGTACGCGACGACGACGGGCGCGATCACGCTGTCCGACCGCCGCCGGCTGCGGCTGTTCCTGCGCCGCGACCCGTACGGCCGCTTCTACTCCTGCCTCGTCTACCTCCCGCGTGACCGCTACACGACGCGCTCGCGGCTGGCCATGCAGGAAGTCCTGCTCGAAGAGCTCGAAGGCACCCAGCTCGAGTACAGCGCCCGGATCGGCGAGACCGTCCTGGCGCAGGTGCACTTCGTCGTGCACACCGATCCGGCGCGTCGCCTGGAGCCGGACACGCTCAAGATCCAGGAGCGGCTGAACGACGCCGTCCGCACCTGGGACGACCGGATGGTCGAGGCCGTTCTCGACGAGCGCCGCGAGCGAGCCGACGGCGGCGTGGCGGTCGGGATCGTCGGCGAGGAGTCGGCGACCGAGCAGGGCCAGCGCTACGCGGGCGTGTTCCCGGAGGGCTACAAGGAGGACTTCACCGCCGAAGAGGCACTGGCCGACCTCCGCGCGCTCGACTCGCTCAGCGACGAAGGCGACCTCGCGCTCTCCTTCTACCGGCCGGCCGACGCCGCCCCGGGCGAACGGCGCTTCAAGCTGTACCTGCGCGGCGAGGGCGTCACGCTCTCGAAGGTGCTGCCCGTCCTGCAGGCGATGGGCGTCGAGGTCGTCGACGAGCGGCCGTACGAGCTGCACCGCGAGGACGGCGGCCCGTGCTGGATCTACGACTTCGGGCTGCGCGTCGACCACAAGATGCTCGACGCGTCCGACGACGACGCCGTGGACGAGCTGCGCGGCCGGTTCGAGGACGCCTTCGAGGCCGCGTGGCACGGCGACGCCGAGGTGGACGGCCTCAACGGCCTGGTCCTGCGGGCCGGGCTCACCTGGCGCCAGGCCGCCGTGCTGCGCGCGTACTCGCAGTACCTGCGCCAGGCCGGCAGCGCGTTTTCCCACGGTTACATCCAGAACGCGCTGCTGAACCACACCCAGATCGCCACCAAGCTGCTGCGGCTGTTCGAGGCCCGCTTCGACCCGAAGCTGCCCGGCGCCGACCGCGAAACGGCCACCGAGACGCTGGCCGCCGAGCTGAGCGCGATGATCGACGAGGTCACCAGCCTGGACGAGGACCGGATCCTGCGCCGGCTGATGGCCGTCATCCGGGCCACCCTGCGCACGAACTACCACGTGCGCGACAGCGACGGGAACCCGCGGCCGTACCTGGCGATCAAGCTCGACCCCGGTGGCGTGCCCGACCTGCCGGAGCCGCGGCCCAAGTTCGAGATCTTCGTGTACTCGCCGCGCGTCGAGGGCGTGCACCTGCGCTTCGGCGAGGTCGCGCGCGGCGGCCTGCGCTGGTCGGACCGGCGCGAGGACTTCCGCACCGAGATCCTCGGCCTGGTCAAGGCCCAGGCGGTGAAGAACGCGGTGATCGTGCCGGTCGGCGCGAAGGGCGGCTTCGTCGTGAAGCGGCCGCCTGCCCCGACCGGTGACGCCAGCATCGACCGCGACGCCCAGCTCAACGAGGGCATCGCCTGCTACCGCATGTTCATCTCCGGCCTGCTCGACCTGACCGACAACCGGATCGAGGGCAAGACCGTGCCCGCGCCGAACGTCGTCCGGCACGACGGCGACGACTCCTACCTGGTCGTCGCGGCCGACAAGGGCACCGCGAAGTTCTCCGACATCGCGAACGAGGTCTCGGCGCAGTACGGCTTCTGGCTCGGTGACGCCTTCGCCTCCGGCGGCTCGGTCGGCTACGACCACAAGGCCATGGGCATCACGGCGAAGGGCGCGTGGGAGAGCGTCAAGCGCCACTTCCGCGAGCTCGGCAAGGACACCCAGACCGAGGACTTCACCGTCGTCGGCATCGGCGACATGATGGGTGACGTCTTCGGCAACGGCATGCTGCTGAGTGAGCACATCCGGCTGGTCGCCGCGTTCAACCACATGCACGTGTTCCTCGACCCGAACCCGGACGCGGCGACGTCGTACGCGGAGCGCCGCCGCCTGTTCGACCTGCCGCGCAGCTCGTGGGACGACTACGACCGCTCGCTGATCAGCGAAGGCGGCGGGGTCTACCCGCGCACGGCGAAGTCGATTCCGATCAGCCCGCAGGTCCGCGAAGCACTGGGCCTGGCGGACGGGGTCACCGCGCTGGCGCCGATGGAGCTGATCCAGGCGATCCTGCTGGCGCCGGTCGAGCTGCTCTGGAACGGCGGCATCGGCACCTACGTCAAGGCGGAGTCCGAAAGCCACGCGGCGGCGGGCGACAAGGCCAACGACGCCATCCGGGTCGACGGCAAGCAGCTGCGCGTCAAGGTGTTCGGCGAAGGCGGCAACCTCGGCCTCACGCAGCTGGGCCGGATCGAGTTCGCCCGCAACGGCGGAAAGATCAACACCGACGCGCTCGACAACTCGGCCGGCGTCGACTGCTCCGACCACGAGGTCAACATCAAGATCCTGCTCGACCACCTCGTCCAGACCGGCAAGCTGGAGCGCGAGCAGCGCAACGAGCTGCTGGAGGAGATGACCGACGAGGTCGGTGCGCTGGTGCTCAAGGACAACTACCGGCAGAACGCCGTCCTCGGCGTCAGCCGGGCGCACGCCGCGCCGATGGTGTCGGTGCACGCGCGGCAGGTCCAGGCGCTGGTCGCCGCGGGCGCGTTCGACCGCAAGCTCGAAGCACTGCCGAGCAACTCCGAGTTCCGGGAGCTGGAGAAGGCGGGCAAGGGCCTCACGTCGCCGGAGCTGGCGACGCTGCTCGCGCACGTCAAGCTGGAGCTGAAGGACGAGCTGCTGGCCAGCGACCTGCCCGACTCGAAGGTGTTCGCGGCCCGGCTGCCCGAGTACTTCCCGAAGCCGCTGCGCGAGCGGTTCCCGGACGCGATCCACGAGCACCCGCTGCACCGGCAGATCATCACCACGATGATCGCCAACGAGGTCGTCGACGGCGGTGGCATCTCCTTCGTCTACCGGCTGATGGAGGAGATGAACGCGACGGCGACCGACGCCGTGCGCGCGTACGCGGTGGTGACGCGCGTGTTCGACCTGCCCGCGCTGTGGCGGGAGATCGACGCGCTGGACAACGTGGTGCACACCGACGTCGCCGACGCGATGGTGCTGGAGACACGGCGGCTGCTGGACCGGGCCGCGCGCTGGTTCCTCACCAACCGGCCGCAGCCGCTGGCGCCGCTGTCGGAGATCAAGCGCTTCGGCCGGGTGCTGAACGAGCTGGTCCCGAAGATCGGCGACCTGCTCCGCGGCCGTGAGGCGGAGTCGGTGCAGGCGCACGCGGACGAGCTGGTCGCCGCGAACGTGCCGCCGGAGCTGGCGCGCCGGGTCGCGTTGCTGCTGCACACCTTCGGCCTGCTCGACGTCACCGAGGTCGCCGAGCTCGCCGAGCAGCAGATCGGCATCGACGCCACGCACAGCCCGGCGGAAACGGCGGAGCTGTACTACGCGCTCTCGGCGCACCTGGACATCGACTCGATGCTCACCGAGATCAGCAAGCTCGAACGCGGCAACCGCTGGCACGCGCTCGCCCGGCTCTCGCTGCGCGACGACGTCTACGGCTCGCTGCGGGCGATCACGCTGGACGCGTTGCGGCACAGCGATCCCGGGTCGTCCGCGGACGCCAAGATCGCCCAGTGGGAGAAGACGAACGCCTCCCGGCTGCAGCGGGCGCGCGTCGCGCTGGACGAGATCACCAAGTCCGGCCGGCTCGACCTGGCGACGCTTTCGGTGGCGGCCCGGCAGATCCGGAGCACGGTGCGGTGACCTACGTTTCGCACGTCCGCCCGCGCTGGACGGACATGGACGTCTACGGCCACATCAACCACGCGAAGATGGTGACGCTGCTCGAAGAGGCGCGGATCCCGCTGCTGTTCGCCGGCGCCGTCGAGGCCGGGCTCGAGCAGCTGCCGAAGGGCATCGTCGTGGTCAAGCTGGAGGTGGCCTACAAGGCGCCGATCGTGGTGTCCGGGCAGCAGCTGCGCGTCGACATCGACCTGACCGAGCTGCGGGCGGCGAGCTTCACGCTGGCCTACCGCGTCCGCACCGGGCCGTCCGCGGACGATCCGGTGGCGGTGACGGCGGAGACGGTGCTGGCGCCGTACGACACCGTCGCGCTGCGGCCGCGTAGGCTCACCCCGGCCGAGTCGGAGTTTCTGAAGCAGGGGTTCGCGGATGCCTGAGTTGTTCGTGCCGGACGCGGCCGACCGGGAGACCCTCGGCGCGTTCGTCGCCCGCGCGGTGCGGCTGGACGGCCAGACGGCCGTCCGGCTGCGGCAGCGCGGCGACGGCGTGGTGGAGGCCTGGTCGGCGACGCCGTTCGAGTGCCTGGCCACGCGCGCGGTGGCGGGCGACGTCACCCCCGGCGACGTCACGGTGTCGGGCAACGAGCTGCTGGCGGCACTGACGGTGGCGGGCGGCCCCCGGATGGACCCGGGCCCGGCCCGCGACCTGCTGTGGCACGGCGAGCTGCCGCCACCGGGCCGCTGGCCGCTGGTGGACGAGCTGCCGGCCCGGGTGGTGGCCGAGCTGGCCGACCGCGGCGTGACGCTGGCCCGCGACAACGTGGGCCCGCACGGCACGCCACCGGCGTCGCTGATGGACCAGGCGGTGCTGACGGTGACCGGCGGCGAGCAGGAGGTCAAGGTCCAGATGCGCTGCCTGTTCGCGATGTCGGGAATGGGTTTCGTGGACTCGGACGTGGAAGGCGACGTGGTCCGCGTGACGGCGACGGACTCGTGGCTGCGCCTGGACGCCCGCTACGGCGCGATCGTCCGGCGCCGCCACGCGCTGCTGCCCCTGCTCTTCTGACGGATTCCTGACGGCTGCCACCGTGTTCCGCGAACGGTGGCAGCCCGAAGTCGCGGCCCGCCCTCCCTGGGGGCTGCCCCCGCTTCCAGCGTATCGGAGAGGCACGACGAAATTCGCCGTCCGGCGGCGCCGACGGCGTGCTTGTCCACATCACGACGGTGCTGTGCACAACCTGCCGGGCGGTGCCTTCGACGACGGAGCCCGGCTGGAAACACCCCAAGACAGGGTGGCGGCTCAGGGGAATCCGCGTAGCGGGCGACGATCGCGGCGGCACGATCCCGCAACGCGGTGCGCAACGACTCCGGTGCCAGTGCCTCCGCCTTCGTGCCCAGCTGCCACAGCGCCCACTCGGCGTGCCAGGCGTCCTGGAAGGTCACCTCCATCCGCAGCCACCCGTTCGCGTCCGGCTGCTCCGCGCGGACGGCCACCGCGGTGTTCAGCAGCTCTTCCCGCCGCGCCGGGTGCACCCGGACTTCCGCGGTGCGCCGGCCGTCCGCCAGGAACCGCGCGCAGCGCTGCCGCCAGATCCGGTCGAGGTCGACCCCCGCCGGCCGCCGGTTCGGGCAGTCCCTCCACGGCGAGTACCCGGGAGAGCCGGTAAGTGCGGTCCGTGCCGGATCTCGTGGCCAGCAGGTAGGTCCGCTCGCGCACCGTCACCAGGCCGATCGGGTCCACCGTGCGCCACCGCGGCTCCTGGCCCGCGGCCGCGTAGTGGATGCGCAGCCTGTGCCCGGTCAGCACCGCGTGCCGGACCGCGAGCATCGTCGCCCGTGGAACGTCCTCGGCCACCGGCCGCCGGGAGAGCAGATCGGTCTCCGGCTCGACGAGGAACCGCCGGGCCGCGTCGCTCGCCGTCGCGCGGTGGTGCTCCGGGAGCGCGTCGACCACCTTGCGCGTCGCCGAAGCCAATGCCGGGCCGGGGCCGGACACCCGAGCTGGCCCCGCGGTCAGCAGGGCCAGGGCTTCGTCGTGGTTCAGCCCGGTCAGCTCGGTCCGGAACCCGGGCAGCAACGCGAAACCGCCGTGCCGCCCGCGTTCGGCGTAGACGGGGACGCCGGCCGCGGACAGCGCGTCGATGTCGCGCAGCACCGTCCGCGGGGACACCTCCAGCTCGCGGGCCAGCGCGTCCGCGGTCAGCCGCCCCCGCTGACGCAGCAGCAGGACCAGCGAAACCAACCGGTCGGCGCGCACCCGCAGAACCCTAGCGAAATCACGACAGCGGGTGTCGTGATTCGACGGCAGGCTCTTCGCTACCGGACAACCGAAAGGAACTTGCGTGACGATGAACCGAACGGCCGTCAACCCGGTCTCGTGGTCGGCCGGGCTGGGGTTCAACCAGGGTGAGCTTCCTCGAAGGACACACCCGGACCCTGTACTGCTCCGGTCAGACCGCGGCCGGCGCCGACGGCAGGCCCCGGCACGAGGGCGACCTGGCCGCACAGCTGGAACTGAGCCTCGGCAACCTGGAGGCCGTGCTCGGCGCGGCCGGCATGTCGCTGGCGAACCTGGTCCGGCTGAACGTCTACACCACCGCCGTCGACGGGCTGTTCCCGCACTACGGCGTGCTGGCGGCGCGGCTGGCGGCGGCCGGGGTGGCGCCGGCCACCACGATGCTCGGGGTCACCCGGCTGGCCATCGCCGGCCAGCTGGTCGAACTGGAGGGAACCGCCGTCGCGTGACGGCGGCCTGCTGCCCGTCCCGGGGCGGGCAGCAGGCTAGACCAGCCAGGCGGCCGAATCCGCCGGCAGCTTCCCGTCCACCAGCGGACTGCTCGACAACAGCACCTCACCCGGCGGCAGCGCGATCGGCGAAGCCGAGGTGTTCAGCGCGCACACGAGCCCACCTCCGCGCCGCCGGAAGGCGAAACATCCCGCCGGTGCCCCGTACCACTCCAGCTCCTCGCCGCTGAACGCCGGATGCGTCTTCCGCAGCTCGATCGCCGCCCGGTACAGCGAGAGCGTCGAGTCCGCGTCCTCGATCTGCTTCTCGACCGTCAGGGCCGCCCACTCCGCCGGCATCGGCAGCCACGTCCGCGGGTTGCGCGAGAACCCGAACGGCGGCAGGTCGCCCTCCCACGGCAGCGGCACCCGGGACACGTCACGGCCGAACTCCGCGCCGCTCGTCTTCGCGCGCGGGTCCGCCATCTCCGACGGCGCCAGGTCGACGTTCGCCAGCCCCAGCTCTTCGCCGTTGTACAGGTACACCGCGCCCGGCAGAGCCAGCTCCACCAGCGCCATCGCCCGCGCGCGGCGCACCCCCACCTGGCCGCCCCCGTAGCGGCTCACCTGCCGCCAGACGTCGTGGTTGCCCAGCGTCCAGGTCGCCGGGGCGCCCACCCGGGCCGGCACCGTCAGGGACCGCTCGATGGCCGTGCGCATCGCGTCCGCGTCGAAATGGGTCAGCACCAGCCGGAAGTTGAACGCCAGGTGCAGCTCGTCCGGCCGCAGGTAGCGCGAGAGACGTTCCTCGTCGGTCACCCAGATCTCGCCGACCGCCATCGCGTCCGGGAACTCGTCGAGCACCTTGCGGATCATCTGGTGGATCTCGTGGACGCCGTCGTGGTCCCAGCGCGGGTCGTAGTAGAGGCTCGGCCCCAGCGGGTCGGCGCGCGGGTCCATGTCCGGCAGCCCGGGCGGCTTGGCCATGCCGTGCGCCACGTCGATGCGGAAGCCGTCGACGCCGCGTTCGAGCCAGAACCGCAGCGTCCGCTCCAGGTCGGCGGCGACCTCGGGGTTGGCCCAGTTCAGGTCCGGCTGCTGCGGCGCGAACAGGTGCAGGTACCACTGCCCGTCCGGCACCCGGGTCCAGGCCGGACCGCCGAACGCGCTCACCCAGTTGTTCGGCGGGTCCTCGCCCTTCGGGCCGACACCGTCGCGGAAGATGTAGCGGTCGCGCTCCGGGCTGCCGGGCGCGGCCGCCATCGCGGACTTGAACCAGGCGTGCTGGTTGCTGGTGTGGTTGGGCACCACGTCGACGGTGACCTTGATGCCGCGCTTGTGCGCTTCGGTGAGCAGCACGTCGAAGTCGCCGAGGGTGCCGAACATCGGGTCGACGTCGCGCGGGTCGCTGATGTCGTAGCCGTGGTCGGCCATGGGGGAGCGGTAGAACGGCGTGAGCCACAGCGCGTCGACACCCAGCAGCTCCAGGTAACCGAGCCGGGAGCGGATGCCTTCCAGGTCACCGACGCCGTCGCCGTCCGAATCGGCGAACGAGCGCACGTAGACCTGGTAGAAGACGGCATCCCGCCACCAGGCGCCCGCTCTCATCACACGAAGCTGTTCATCATGCTGTGCGCGGCCATCTCCAGGTACGCCCACAGCTGCCCGCGGTACGGCTCTTCGAGGTTCTCCTCGTCGACGGCGATCCGGATGCAGCGCAGCCACGCGTCCCGCTCGATCGGCCCGATCTTGAACGGCGCGTGCCGCATCCGCAGCCGCGGGTGCCCGCGGCGGTCGGAGTAGGTGTGCGGGCCACCCCAGTACTGCATCAGGAACAGCCGGAACCGCTCCTCGGCCGGGCCGAGGTCTTCTTCGGGGTAGAGCGGGCGCAGGATCTCGTCGCGCGCGACCTCCTCGTAGAACCGCGCGACGATCCGGCGGAACGTGGGTTCGCCGCCCACCGCTTCGTACAGGTTCGCCGGTTCGCTCACTGCAGACACGCCTCTCATTTTGCTCTCTTGGTGCGGGTTCCCGACGCCCGGTCCCGCGTGGAGCCGATGGTCGCGAACCCGTTCCCCAGCGTAACGACGCCGCCCGCCCGGGGCGGTCCGCTACTTCTCGATCGTCGGCGCCGTGGCGGGGAACAGCCTGCCGAGCGGCGGCTCGAAGCCGGCTTCCTCCAGGGCGGCCAGCAGCTGGGCCCGCAGGGCCCGCTGGACCGCCCACTGCTTGCCCGGCCGCACCTTCACGGTCAGCCGCAGCTCCAGGCCTTCCGGTGTGACGCTTTCCACGCCCAGCATCTCCGGCGGCTCGAGGACGTTGTCCTTGAGCGCGTCGCCCTCGGTGGCGGCGGACGCCGCTTCCGCGAGCACGGTCGTCGCGCGCTCGACGTCGGCCGTGTAGCCGAGCGGGACGTCCACGACCGCCACCGCGAAGCCCTGGCTCGAGTTGCCGACGCGCAGCACCTCGCCGTTGCGGACGTACCACACCGTGCCCTTGAGGTCACGCAGTGTCGTGATCCGCAGGCCGACCGCTTCGACGGTGCCGGACGCGACGCCGATGTCGACGATGTCGCCGACGCCGTACTGGTCCTCGACCATCATGAAGATGCCGGACAGGAAGTCCTTGACCAGGTTCTGCGCGCCGAACCCGATCGCGACGCCGATGATGCCCGCCGACGCGATGATCGGCCCGAGGTTGATGCCCAGCTCGCCCAGCACGAGGATGAACGCGAGGCCGTAGACCAGGAACGTCGTCACCGACTTCAGCACCGAGCCGATGGTCTGCGCGCGCTGGCGGCGCCGTTCGAACACGGCGGAGCCGAGCACTTCGGGGGCGCGCTCGCGCAGGGGGCGCAGCAGCGCGGGCAGCTTGCCGCCCGACTTCGGGAACGTGGTGACCCGGTTGATCAGCCGTCTCAGCAGCAGCCGCACGACGAACGCGATCAGGAGGATCATCAGGATCTTCAGCGGCTTGGTCAGCAGCCAGTTCGCCGAGCCGGCCAGCCATTCGTTCCCGGTGACCCGGAACACCTGGTAGCAGAACGTGCTGGTGTCGTCGGTGCACGGCGTCTTGGCGGTGGTGAGCAGGGGCAGCACGGGAGTTCGATCATCCTTCCGATCAGGTCGATCACCCGAACTCCAGGTGGATGTCGGGTCGCGCGGATGTGACACGTCATGTAACACACGTGCGCTGGGGGCCTGTTCTGTGGTCGACTATGCCTACGCCCCTGGAGGTGGTCGAGTGCCAGACCGACAACCCAGCCCCCGCGGCGCCTCCGGCCGAGCCACGGCCGACGAGACGCCAGAGGTGGTCCTGCGCGCTTGCCCGGGGGGTTCCGCATCCGGCGGAGCCGTCCCGGCCGGGCCGGGGAGCCGCCCAGGGGGAGTTACCCGCCCGCCCGGACAGCGTAGTAGAGGCCGGGATCCGGCCGCCCCGGCCTGGGGCAGGCGCCGGGTGCTCCTGCTCAACGCCACTTTCGAGCCGCTGACCGCGCTGCCGCTGCGCCGCGCGGTCGTGCTCGTGATGTGCGGCAAGGCCGAAGTGGTGCACGGTGATCCCGGCGGGACCGAACTGCATTCGGCGAAGGTTTCGCTGCCGGTGCCTTCGGTGATCCGCCTCAGCACGTACGTGCGGGTACCCTACCGGGCCCAGGTGCCGCTGACGCGCGCCGGGCTGATGCACCGCGACCGGTACCGCTGCGCCTACTGCGGAGGGCGGGCGGAGACGATCGACCACGTCGTCCCGCGCAGCCGCGGCGGCCCCCACAGCTGGACGAACTGCGTCGCCTGCTGTGCGAAGTGCAACCACCGCAAGGCGGACCGGCTGCTCTCGGAGATCGGCTGGCGGCTGCGCGTCGTCCCGCGTGCCCCGCACGGGCCGCACTGGCGGCTGCTCGCCCACTCCAAGGAGGCCGACCCGCTCTGGCAGCCGTATCTGGGTTCGGCCGCCTGAGCGTTCCGGCCCCGGACATGCCGGCGCCCCGGCTGCCTTGTGGCGGCCGGGGCGAGCCGGGTGCTGGCACGGGGTCCAGGAGTGCGCGCGTGACCCTGAACGGACGGGCTTCGGTTCAGGCGGCCAGCGCGTAGTCGTGCTGGCAGGTGACGCGGGTGCCCATGGTGACGCGCGTGCCGCGGGTGACTCGCGTGCCCCGGGTGACGCGGGTGCCGCACGTCACACGCGTGCCGGCCGTCACTCGCGTGCCCATCGTGACCCGGGTGCCCCTGGTGACTCGCGTGCCCCGGGTGACTCGCGTCCCCGCCGTCACCCGGGTGCCCATGGTGACGCGCGTTCCGGCGGTGACCCGTGTACCGCGCGTGACGCGTGTACCCCGGGTAACCCTTGTGCCCGCCGTCACACGCGTTCCGGGGACGAATTCGATGTCGCTCGGTGACGAGAAGGTCTCGGTGATCGCCTGTGCGGGGGGCTGGACGCTGTTCATGGCAAGGCCTCCTGGGACCGGTGCGTTACCTGCTGGGGCTGGGGAGCGGGGCGCAAGGCCCGTACAGGTGAAAAAGCTACGAGGATTTCAAGGCGGCGACAAGACGACAGCGGCGGGTGCGGCCGCCTGTACGTTGAGTTGCAACCTTTCGGCCCGACGGTCTTCGCCCCAACGTTCCATTGCCCGCGAGCCAAGCGGCGGACGGCGCCCGGCTTACGACGAACGGTCGAGTGCGGTGCGCGCGGTGCGCGCGGTGGCCGCGGAGGTCATCCGATACGCTCAGCGCCGTGAACGTTGTCGAGACGATCGTGGTCTTCGCCGTGATCCCGCTGGCCATCTACGGCCTCGCCGGGCTGCTGACGCTCCGGCGCAGGTCCGGTGCCCCGCGATACCGGTCCGGCCAGGCTTGGGAGTACCCGCCCATGTGGTGGAGCGCCAACCCCGAAGGGGTGGGTGCCGGGCACCGGCACGCCGGCGTCGAGAACAGCGCGCCCGAAGGCGCCCCGACCGCGGCGGGAGGCGCTCGTGGCAACTGGTGAGCTGACGAAGCGCGTCGACGAGTCCGAGCTGGGCTACGGCGAGGCCATCACGAACAGCGGCCGCGTGTCCGCGGCCAAGATGTACGAGCCGGCGGCGCCGACGAGCCCGTTCACGACGCGCCAGCTGGCCCGCCTGGACGAGGCGCTGACGTTCGCGAGCCGCGAGACCGGCCTGGACTTCAGCGTGTACCTGGGCGAGCTGGGCGAGGACAGCCGCGCGGCGGCGGAGAAGCTGCACGCGACGACGGCGAACCCGGCCAACTCGGTCCTGGTGGCGGTGTCCCCGGGCGAGCGGCTGATCGAGATCGTGACGGGCCGGACGGCGCACCTGCGCCTCCCGGACCGCGGCGCGAAGCTGGCGGTGGCGAGCATGGTGGCGTCCTTCAAGGAGGGCGACCTGGTCCGCGGGCTGGTGAACGGCCTGGTGAACGCCCTGCGCATGCTGTCCGACCAGGCGGGTCCCGCGCCCCGCTGATCGCAGGCACGAAGAAGGCCCCGCACCGGCTCGGTGCGGGGCCTTCTTGCCGTGGTCAGGACTGCGCGTCGAAGTCCCGTGCCGCCAGTGCCCGGACGATGCCCGCCCGGCCCTCCGACACCAGCCGCCGCAGGGCCTGCGGGTGGTCTCCGGCCAGCCACTCGTCCGAGGCCGTCACCGTCTCCGGGGCCACCGCCCACGACGGGTACAGCCCGATCGCCATCGGCTGGGCCCGCTCGCTCGACCGGCGCTGCCAGACCTCGTCGATGACCTCGAAGTACTTCGCCACGTACGCGTCCAGCAGCGCCTTCTGGCCCGGGTGCGAGAAGCCCGAGATCAGCGCGTCGCTGACCGCGTTGGGCAGCTCGTCGTCGTACACCGCGCGCTGCCACGCGTCCGCCTTGGCCTCCGCCGTCGGGCGCAGGGCCCGCGCGCGCTCCGCCTGGCGGCGGCCCGTCGCCGTGTTGTCGCGGGCCAGCTCGGCGTCGATCTCTTCCGAGCCCGCCCGGCCGTGCGCCACCAGCGCGTGCAGCAGGCGCCAGCGCAGGTCCGTGTCCACCGTCAGCCCCGCCAGCGGTGCCGACCCGTCGAGCCAGCCGGCCAGCACGTCCAGCGTCGCGTCGTCCAGCACCGACCCGGCCAGGGAGTTCACGAACGCCAGCTGGTGGTCCGAGCCCGGCTCGGCGCCACGGGCCAGCTCCAGCAGCCGCGCGGTGAACGACGGCCAGCCCGTCGAAGCCGCCCACTCCTGCTCGGCGTACGAGTTCAGCGCCGTCTGCGCCTGCAGCAGCAGCCGCTGGACGACGCCGACCTCGCTCTCGGTGTGGATGCCGCGCTGGACCAGCGTGACGAAGTCGCGGGCCTTCAGCTCGGCCTCGCGGGTCATCTCCCACGCCGCCGACCAGCACAGCGTCCGCGGCAGCGGCTCGGTGATGTCGGCGATGCGGTCGATCAGCGTGGTCAGCGACGCCGGGTCCAGCCGCATCGTGCAGTAGGTCAGGTCGTCGTCGTTGACCAGCACCAGCTTGCCCGCGGCCTGGCCGACCAGCTGCGGCACCTCGGTGCGCTCGCCGTCGACGTCCAGCTCGACGCGCTGGGTCCGGACGAGCTTGCCGGCGCCGTCCTCGTCGTAGATGCCGACGGCGACGCGGTGGGTGCGCAGCTCACCGGCGCCCGGCTTCGCCCCGGACTGCACGACGGCGAACGACGTGATCTTGCCGTCCGCGCCGACCTCGTAGCGCGGGCTGAGCGAGTTCAGCCCGGTCGTCTCCAGCCACTGCGCGCTCCACCACGACAGGTCGCGCCCGGACGCCTCCTCCAGCGCGCCCAGCAGGTCCGCCAGGGTCGCGTTGCCCCAGGCGTGCTTGCCGAAGTACACCTTCAGGCCGTCGAGGAAGTGGTCCAGCCCGACGTAGGCGACGAGCTGCTTGAGCACGCTCGCGCCCTTGGCGTAGGTGATGCCGTCGAAGTTCACCTCGACCGCGTGCAGGTCGACGATGTCGGCCGCGATCGGGTGCGTCGAGGGCAGCTGGTCCTGCCGGTAGGCCCACGACTTCTCGATGTTCGCGAAGCTGGTCCACGCGTTCTTGTACTCGGTGGCCTCGGCCTGGGCCAGGACGCTGGCGAAGGTCGCGAACGACTCGTTCAGCCACAGGTCGTCCCACCAGCGCATGGTGACCAGGTCGCCGAACCACATGTGCGCCATCTCGTGCAGCAGCGTCTCCGCGCGCCGCTCGTAGGCGTAGCGGGTGACGCGGCTGCGGAAGACGTAGTCCTCGAGGAACGTCACCGCGCCGGCGTTCTCCATCGCGCCCGCGTTGAACTCCGGCACGAACAGCTGGTCGTACTTGGAGAACGGGTAGGGCGTGCCGAACTTCTCGTGGTAGAAGGCGAAGCCCTGCTTGGTCTCGGTGAACAGCCGGTCGGCGTCCATGTGCTCGGCCAGCGACGCGCGGCAGTAGACGCCCAGCGGGATGGTCTTGTGCGCGTCGGAGTACTCGTCCCGCCATTCGGCGTACGGGCCGGCGATCAGCGCGACCAGGTACGTCGAGAGCCGCTCGGACTCCTTGAACACCGTCCGGACGGCGCCTTCGGGCGTCTCCTCGGTGGACTCGGCCATCGTGTTCGAGACGACCTTCCAGTCCTTCGGCGCGATCACGGTCAGCCGGTAGACGGACTTGAGGTCGGGCTGGTCGAAGCAGGCGAACATCCGCTTGGCGTCGGCCGTCTCGAACTGGGTGTACAGGTAGACGCCGTCGTCGACCGGGTCGACGAACCGGTGCAGGCCTTCGCCGGTGTTCATGTACCGGCAGTCGGCGCTGACCACCAGCTCGTTCTGCTCGGCCAGGCCGGCCAGCGCGATGCCCTTGTCCTCCACGTAGGCGCTGACGTCGACGTCCGCGCCGTTCAGGGTGGCCGAGTGCACGCGGTCGGCGACGATGTCGACCCACGTGGATTCGCCGGCCCGGGCGCTGGCGAACCGGACGGTCGTCGTCGACGCGAAGGTCTTCTCCCCGGGGCCGCCGTGGCCGTCGGTGAGATCCAGCTCGATGTCGTATCCGGTGACGTCGAGCAGGTCCGCGCGCAGCTTGGCTTGGTCGCGGGTCAGGTTGGGGGCGGGCACAGGCACCTCTGGTCGTTGGTATCGGTTTTCAACTCCCCGCATCCAATCATGGGGACGCCGGTCGCGGCGACGGGGAACAAGGCCGCGTCGCCGGGTGTTGGCGGCTGTGTGGGGGTGTGCCCACCCTCCCGGACCGGACCTGACTTCGCACAGGAGTACCCGATGACCGCTGCCGAGCAGCCCACGAAGGTCGATTTCTACTTCGACCCGATCTGCCCCTTCGCCTGGATCACCTCGCGCTGGATCCTCGAGGTCGAGAAGCACCGCAACCTCGACCTGAACTTCCGGATCATGAGCCTGTCGGTGCTCAACGAGGGACGCGACGAGCTGCCCGAGCGGTACAAGGAGCTGCTGGCCAAGGGCTGGGGGCCGGTGCGCGTGGCCGTCGCGCTGTCGCAGCTCAACGGCGAGAAGGCGCTGCGGGACTACTACACCGAGTTCGGCACCCGGTACCACAACCAGGGCAACAAGGACTACGACGCGGTGATCAAGGAAGCACTGGCCGCGATCGGCGCGCCGGCGGAGCTGGCCGAGGCGGCCGACAGGACCGAGTTCGACGATGCGCTGCGCAAGAGCCACCACGAGGGCATGGACCCGGTCGGCCAGGACGTCGGCACCCCGACCATCCACATCGACGGCGTCGCGTTCTTCGGCCCGGTCCTGTCGTCGATCCCGCGTGGCGAAGACGCCCTGAAGGTGTTCGACGGCGCCGTCGCGCTGGCGAGCTACCCGGACTTCTTCGAGCTCAAGCGCACCCGCACGGGCGAGCTGAACTTCGACTAGGGCGTGGCGAGGGCGGCCAGGGTGACGTCGCCGGGGTAGCGGGACGCTGCCACGGCGGCCACCTCGGTCGTCTCCCCGCGGCCCATCGCCGCCTTGAGCGAGACCAGCTCGTGCAGGCCGTCGCGGTGGTAGCGGACGAACTCCGCGTCGACCGGGTCGCCGTGGCCGGGAACGACGACGCGGGGCTCCAGGTCGAGGATCGCCGAGAAGGCGTCCGGCCAGGCGGTCAGGTCCGATTCGGAGCTGAAGGAGAACGCGCTGAAGCCGTGTTCGGCGTTCTCGACCACATCGCCGGCGAAGAGCACCCCCGCGTCCGGAACGTGCACCACGGCATCGTGGTGGGTGTGGGCGGGGCCGGGGTGCAGCAGGACGGCCGTCCGGCCGCCCAGGTCGAGCTCGGTCCGGTCGGTGAACACGTGGTCGGGCGCCGCGATCGTGGTGCGGGCGATCGCCTCGGCGATGTCCGCTTCGCCTTGTTCGCGGTAGTAGGCGATCCAGTTGGCGCGCGAGGCTTCCGCGTGCTCGGTCAGCTCGGCACGGCAGCCCTCGTGGGCCCAGACCTCGCAGGGCAGGAACGCCTCGGTGCCCCAGGCGTGGTCGAAGTGCGCGTGCGTGTAGACCACCGCCCACGGCAGCGGCGTCAGCTCCCGGACCGCGGCTGCCAGCTCGGCGCCCTGCTGGAGGTCGCCGCGCGTGTCGACGACCAGGCAGCGCTCCGCGCCGACGACCAGCCCGACGGTCAGGTCCAGTTCCTCGTAACGGCGCGCGTGCACCCCGTCGGCGGCCTCGATCCAGCGCCCGGTCATGCCAATACTCCTTCGTTCAGGACGGGAGCGGTCGCGCTCACGTCGGTTTGCGTGGCCAGTTCGACGTCGCCGCCGTGGCCGGATTCGATCAGCTCGCGCCCGGACACGCAGCTCGCCACCGCGGCGGCGTCGACGGACCGGGCGGCGAGCACGGCTTCGGGGGACAGCGACAGGCCGTACCCGGCCAGCGCCGCGGCGATCGCGCCCGCTCCGGCCAGGTCCTCGACGCACGGCCGCAACGACCCGGAAGTGTCGCCGTCGCCGAAGATGTTCACGCCCCAGCGTTCCCCGGCGGCGATCAGGCCGATCGGGCCGCCGAGTTCGCGGGCCCTCGCGGCGACGGCGGAGGCGTTGCGCAGGCAGCCGGCCAGCACGCGCGCGCCGGTCGCCGCGGCGGCGTCGCACAGCGTCGCACCGTTCGGCGAAGGCAGCGCCAGCAGCGTCCCCGGCGGGATCTCCGTCACAGAGGACGGCCGCAGCGTGAATTCGCCCTCACCCGCGACTACGGCCCCGGCCGCCCTCGCGAGCGTCACGCCGCGCTCGTCGCGCCGGCGCACGGGCAGCACACGGCCGCCCCTGGCGACCACGAGATCCGTGGTCGTGCCGAAGGAAAGCACGTCGACGACGACCAGCACGGCGCATTCCCGGCCGAGCGCGGCCACGCCTTCGCCGCCCCAGTCGAGCCGCACGTCGTAGCCCGTCTGCTCCCAGATCCCCACCCCCAGAGCATGCCCGAACCCGGCCGTGGTGGCAGACTCCCAGCCGTGCGTGTCTACTTGGGATCCGACCATGCCGGTTTCGAGCTGAAGAACCACCTCGCCGCCCACCTGGAGAAGCAGGGCCACGAGGTCACCGACATCGGTCCGCACGTCTACGACGCGGCCGACGACTACCCGGCCTACTGCGTCGAGACGGCGCTGCGCGTCGTGGCCGACGAGGGCAGCCGCGGCATCGTCGTCGGCGGCTCCGGCAACGGCGAGCAGATCGCGGCGAACAAGGTTCCCGGCGCGCGCTGCGGCCTGGCCTGGAGCGTCGAGACCGCCAAGCTGTGCCGGGAGCACAACCACGCCCAGCTGATCGGCGTCGGCGCCCGGATGCACACGGCCGAGGAGGCCACCGAGATCGTCGAAGCCTTCCTGGCGACCGAGGTGTCCCCGGAGGAGCGGCACGCCCGCCGCGTGCAGCAGCTGCTCGACTACGAGCGCACCGGGACCCCGCCGGCGTTGCCGGAGGCCTGATGCCGGAGGGGCACACGCTCCACCGGCTCGCGCGGCTGCACAAGCGCCGGTACGCCGGTGCCCCGGTGGCGGTGAGCAGCCCGCAGGGCCGGTTCGCCGCCGAAGCGTCCCGTTTGGACGGTCAGGTCTTCGCCGGCGCGGAGGCGTACGGCAAGCACCTGTTCCACGACTACGGTCCACACGGGATCGTGCACGTCCACCTGGGCCTGTACGGCACGTTCGGCGAGGCGCCGCTGCCCGCGCCGGAACCGGTGGGGCAGGTCCGGCTGCGCCTGGCCGGCCGGACGCACTGGACGGACCTGCGCGGGCCGACCCGGTGCGAGCTGCTCTCCCCGGACCAGGCCGACGCGATCAAGGCACGCCTCGGACCCGACCCGCTGCGCCGCGACGCGAAGCCCGAGCGCGCGTGGGAACGCATTTCGCGGTCGAAGACGTCGATCGCGGCGCTGCTGATGGATCAGGCAGTGCTGGCGGGGGTCGGCAACGTCTACCGCGCGGAGGTGCTGTTCCGCCACGGCGTCGCGCCCCTGACCCCGGGCCGGGCACTGGACCGGGCGTTGTGGGAAGACATGTGGGCCGACCTGGTGACGTTGATGCGCGACGGCGTCCGAGCGGGCCGCATCGACACGGTCCGGCCGGAGCACCTCCCGGAAGCGATGGGCCGCCCGGCCCGCGTCGACCGCCACGGCGGCGAGGTGTACGTCTACCGGCGGAGCGGCGAGCCCTGCCTGGTGTGCGGCACGCCGGTGGAGCACTCGGAGCTGGTGGGCCGCAATCTGTATTGGTGCCCGAAGTGCCAGCCCGCGTGATCCAAGCCTGAAGCGCCCCAATGCGGCCTTGGGTGCGTCAGACGCACCCAAGGCGGCCTTCGGTGCTCCGCCCATGCCCCCGCCGCCACCCTCAACGGAGGCGCTTCGCGCCGCAGTGCTGATTCAACGCAACCAAGGCCGCCTTGGAGCGCTTGAAGCCGGGGCCTCAGAAGTCGAAGCCGCCACCGTCGAAGCCGCCGCCGTCGAAACCCCCGCCGTCGAAGCCGCCGAAGTCCTGGCCGCCGTCGCCGCCCCAGTCGCCGCCGCCGTCTCCTCCGTCGCCGCCGAAGTCGTCGCCGCCCATGTCGCCGGACTCGAGCGCGTCCTGCTGGCCCGCGTCGTAGCCCGACTCCCACGCCGAGGCGCTCGCGATACCGCTCATGCCCGAGAACATCGCGCTGAACAGGAACATCGATCCGAGGCCCCACGCGCCGGCGACGAGCGCCGGCTTCCACCACGGCTCGCTGTACCAGCCCTGCGGCACCGGACGGCCCGCGACCCGGCCGCCGGGGTAGTAGTACGGCGTGTCCTGGCCCGGCTCGGGGGACGCCGCGTAGTGCTGGCCCTCGACGTCGACGTCGCGGCGCTCGGTGACCTTGCCGGCGCGCTCGCGCTCGGCCTCCTCCGGCAGCTGCGGCCCGGGGTCCATGCCCATCGCGACGCGCGCCGCGCGGACGTAGTAGAGGCCCTCGATGGCCGTCTCCTTGACCAGCCGGGCCTGCTCGACCGTGCGGGCCTGCTCCAGCTGCGAACCGGCCGCGTTGTAGCGCTCGCTGGCGTCGGCCATCGCCTGCTGTGACGCGGTGTCGGTGCCGTTGAGGTTGAGGACCTGACCGCCGAGCCGCTCGACGAGCCGCCGGGCGTCGGCCTTGGCGTCGTCCAGCTCGCGCTGCCGGGCGGCGGCGCGCTGCCGCGAGAAGTAGAGGCCGCCACCGACGATCACGACGACGAGCACGATCAGGAAGATCGCGGTGCCCATGGACCACTCCTGGAAGTTCGGGGCTCGGTGACCGGCGGTCACCTTTGAAACGGACAACGCGGACGCTACGCGGTGGGTTCCCGGACAGTGATCCGGCACACCGCGCCGGCTGGCCCCGGAAACTAGAACACGTTATAGTTCGACGGTATGAAGTTCACCCTGTCGATCGCGATGAACCCCCTCGATCAGCTGGGCGAGCTCGCCCGGGCCGCCGAAGAGGCCGGCTTCGCCTCGATTGCCCTGCCGGATTCACTCTTCTACGCCGAAACGGTGGACACGGACTACCCGTACACCCCCGACGGCAGCCGGTTCTGGACCGCGGAGACGCCGTGGGCCGACCCGCTCGTCGCCGCCGCGTCGATGGGCGCGGTGACCAGCCGCATCCGCTTCTACACGTCCGTGCTGAAGCTCGGCTCGCGCAACCCGGTGCTGCTGGCGCGCCAGGTCGGCTCGGCGGCGGTGCTCACCGGTGGCCGGTTCGGGCTCGGGCTCGGGGTCGGCTGGCTGCCGCAGGAGTTCGAGTACTGCGGGGTGCCGTTCGAGCGGCGCGGCAAGCGCGTCGACGAGGCCATCGACGTCCTGCGCCTGCTGCTCGGCGGCGGCATGGTCGAGTACCACGGCGAGTTCTACGACTTCGACAAGATCCGGATGAGCCCCGCGCCGCCGAGCCGGGTGCCGTTCTACATCGGCGGCCACACCGAGGTCGCGCTCAAGCGCGCGGCCCGCGTCGCCGACGGCTGGTCCTCGGCGATGATGAAGCTCGACGAGCTGCGCGACACGATCGCCCGGCTGAAGGAACTGCTGGCCGAGCGTGGCCGGGCCGACGACCCGTTCGAGTACCAGGCCGTCTGCGTCGACGCCTTCGGTCTCGACGGCTACCGCGCGCAGGCCGAGGCCGGTGTCACCGACGTCATCACCATGCCGTGGGTGTTCGACGGCGTCGGGTTCGACGCGCCCGTCGAGCCGAAGCTCGAATCGATCCGCAAGTTCGGCGCCGAGATCATCGCGAAGTTCGGGGAGTGACTGCCGTGGGCGTGCAGGTCAGCTGGGACACCGGCAAGGAGCAGCCGCCGGCGCGGCGCGCGGCGTTCGCCTCGATGACCGCCGTGACGGCCGGCGACAAGGAAGCCTGGCTGGCGTTGTTCGCCGAGGACGCCGTGGTCGAGGATCCGGTCGGGCCGTCGTTCTTCGACGAGGAGGGCAAGGGCCACCACGGCCGCGACGGCATCAGCGCGTTCTGGGACAAGACGATCGCCAACGTGGAGCGGTTCGAGTTCACCATCCGGGACTCGCACGCGGCGGGCGAGGAGGTGGCGAACGTCGGCACGATCACGACGTACCTGCCGGGCGGCTACCGCGTCGACACCGACGGGGTGTTCGTCTACCGCGTCGGCGAGGACGGGCTGATCCGGTCGATGCGGGCGTTCTGGGAGACCGGACGTGCGATGGCGACCGCCCGGCAGGTGACGGAGTAGCGTCCCGGCCAGCGGAAACCCAATTTCATATCTGATACATGATCTCTTGACGCCGAGTTGGGCAGCTCTCTTTACTAACTGGTGTAGACCTCCGACGTCTCCACCTCCGGGAGTGCGCATGTCCTTTCTCCGGCGAATCGCGGGCGCGGGTGCCGCGCTCGTGCTCGCGGCCAGCGGGCTCGTCCTGTCCCAGTCCGAGGCGCTCGCCCTCGAGAACGGGTTGCTGCGCACCCCGCCGATGGGGTTCAACAACTGGAACTCCACGCAGTGCAAGGCCGACTTCAACGAGACGATGATCAAGGGGATCGCCGACATCTTCGTGGCGAAGGGCCTCAAGGACGTCGGCTACACCTACGTCAACATCGACGACTGCTGGGCGCTGCCCGACCGCGACGCGAAGGGCAACCTCGTCCCCGACCCGGTGCGGTTCCCGCACGGCATCAAGGCGCTCGCCGACTACGTCCACGGCAAGGGCCTGAAGTTCGGCATCTACACCAGCGCCGGCACGCACACGTGCAACAAGGCGGGCTTCCCCGGCGCGCTCGGCCACGAGCAGCAGGACGCGAACCTCTTCGCGTCCTGGGGTGTCGACTACCTGAAGTACGACAACTGCAACAACCAGGGCGTCGACGCGCAGCAGCGGTACAAGGCGATGCGGGACGCGCTCGCGAAGTCCGGCCGCCCCATCGCCTACTCGATCTGCGAGTGGGGGCAGAGCAAGCCGTGGACGTGGGCGGCGCCGGTCGGGAACCTGTGGCGCACCACCGGCGACATCTCCGACAAGTGGTCGAGCATGATCTCGAAGGCGCAGGCCAACCGCGGTCTCGCGCAGTACGCCGGCCCGGGCCACTGGAACGACCCGGACATGCTGGAGGTCGGCAACGGCGGCATGACGGCGGCGGAGTACCGCACGCACTTCGGCCTCTGGGCGATGATGGCCGCGCCGCTGCTCATCGGCAGTGACCTGCGGAAGGTGTCCGCCGACAACTTCGACATCCTGAAGAACACCGACGTGATCGCGCTCGACCAGGACCCGCTGGGCAAGCAGGCGACGGTGCTGAGCGCGAACGGCGGCCTGGTCGTCTACAGCAAGGTGCTGGCGAACGGCGACCGTGCGGTGGCGCTGTCCAACGAAACGGCGGCGACGGCGACGATCAGCACGACGGCGTCGGCGACCGGCATCGGCAGCGCGCCGTCGTACACGCTGAAGGACCTGTGGAGCAAGGCGGTCAGGAGCACTTCGGGGGCAATCAGCGCTTCGGTGCCTTCGCACGCGACAGTGCTGTACCGGGTCTCGGCAGCCGGTGGCGCCACGCGGTACGAAGCCGAGTCCGCGACGCTCTCGGCCGGCGGCACAGTGGACGCCAACCACGCGGGCTTCTCCGGAACGGGGTTCGCCAATGCCGCGAACGCTGTCGGCAGCTACGTCGAGTGGCGGGTGACCGGCCCGGCGTCGGCGCTGACGTTCGGCTACGCGAACGGATCGACGGCGGCCCGCCCGGTGGACATCGCGGTCGACGGCACGGTGACGGCGGCGGGCGTGGCGTTCCCGCCGACCGGCGCGTGGACGACGTGGAGCACGGTCACGCGTCAGCTGAGCTTGCCGGCGGGTTCGCACACGGTCCGCGTCACGGCGACGACGGCCGACGGCCCGGCGAACCTGGACTACCTGGACGTGACGCCCTTGGCGTCGTAGGCGTGCCGGGCCGCTTCGACCTTCTCCAGGTTCGGTGACCACCGGGCGAGGCTCGCGAACAGCGGGCCGAGGCTGCGGCCCAGCTCGCTGATCTCGTACTCCACCCGCGGCGGGACCTCGGCGTGGTAGGTCCGCACGACGAGGCCGTCGCGCTCCAGCTGCCGCAGCCGCTGCGTGAGCACCTTCGGGGTGATCGTGGTGATGCGGCGCTGCAGCTCGACGAACCGCTGGCGGCCGTACTCGTTGAGCGCCCACAGGATCGGCGTCGTCCAGCGGCTGAAGACGATGTCGACCACCGGCGCGATCGGGCAGGCCAGCTCGGGTGTGGTGTCGGTCACTTCGTACGCCTCCAGCCAATACTTTCCTCTAGGTACCTACTATACCGGGGAAGGTAGCGTCGCCGGCATGATCGTAGTGACAGGAGCGACGGGAAACGTCGGACGACCGCTGGTGCGGGCCCTCGCGGAGGCGGGGGAGCAGGTGATGGCGGTGTCCCGCCGGGTTTCGCAGGCGGACGTGCCGGACGGGGTGCGCGCGGTGCAGGCGGACCTCGGCTCGCCGTCGAGTTTCGGGTCTGTTGTGGACGGTGCGGAAGCGCTGTTCCTGATGGTGTCCGGCGCATTCGTGCCGCTGGACGAGGTATTGGCTGTCGCGAAGGACAGTGGCGTCGGCCGGGTGGTGGCGCTGTCGTCCCAGGGGGTGGCGACCGGGCGGCACCCCACGGTGCTGGAGGACTCCGTGCGCGGTTCCGGTCTGGAGTGGACGATGCTCCGGCCGGGCGGGTTCGCGTCGAACGCGTTCCGGTGGGCCGAAAGCGTGCGGTCGGCGCGGAAGGTCGTGGCGCCGTTCGGTGACGTGGGGCTGCCGGTGGTCGACCCGGACGACATCGCCGCGGTCGCCGCCGCCGCGTTGCGGGACAACCGCCACGCCGGTGCCGAGTACGTGCTGACCGGCCCGGTCGCGATCACCCCGCGCGAGCAGGCGGCGGTGCTCGGCGACGTGCTGGGCGAGCCGGTGCGGTTCGTCGAGCAGACGCGCGAGGAAGCCCGCTCGGTGATGCTGGGCTTCATGCCCCCGGAGGTCGCGGAGGTGACGCTGGACGTGCTGGGCGCGCCCACGTCCGGCGAGCAGCAGGTGAGCCCGGACGTCGAGCGGGTCCTGGGCCGCCCGCCGCGTCCCTTCGCCGACTGGGTGGCGCGCAACGCGGCGGTGTTCAGGTGAAGGTCCTCGGCTCGACCATGTCCTATGTGGACACAGGATCCGGTGCGCCGATCGTCTTCCTGCACGGCAACCCGACGTCGTCGCGCTTGTGGCGCAACGTGCTGCCGTCGCTGCCGGGCCGTCGGCTGGCTCCGGACCTGATCGGCATGGGCGGCTCGGGTCGTCCGCCGATCGAGTACTCGTTCGCCGACCACGCCCGCTACCTCGACGCCTGGTTCGACGCGCTGGAGCTGTCCGACGTGGTCCTGGTCGGCCACGACTGGGGTGGCGCACTGGCGGCGGACTGGGCGTCGCGGCACCCGGGACGCGTCCGGGGCCTGGCGTTCACGGAGGCGGTCCTGAAGCCGATGACGTGGGAGGAGTTCCCGCCGGCGGGCGCGGAGCTGTTCCGCGCGCTCAAGACACCGGGCGTCGGCGAGTCGATGATGACGGAGTTCCTCGCCGGGCTCCCGCCGGAGTACGCGGCGATGTACCCGACCCCGGAGTCGCGGATCCCGCTGCTGCGCTGGGCCCGCTCGATGCCGCTGGGCGGCTCGCCGTCGCCGGTCGTCTCGCGCATCGAGGCGTTCGACGGCTGGCTGGCGGCCACGCCGGAGGTCCCGAAGCTGCTGATCACCTTCGAACCCGGCTACTCGACGATGCTCACGCCGCCGATGATCGAGTGGCTGTCCGGGACCTTCGCCTCGCTGGAGGTGGTCCACCACGCGGTCGTGGCGGGCCACCACACCCCGGAGGAGCAGCCGGAGCTGATCGCCGCGACGCTGGCGAGCTGGCTGAGCCGGGTGCGCCCGGGAGAGGCGGTTCCGGCGTAGCCCGGCGAGTTTCCGTCGATTCCGTGCGCGCCGACGGCGGGAATCCTTGGCGGAAAGGAAAGCACGGCGGATTGCGTAGCGCGGGCCGTGTCGAACGCTCATGAACTCGCGCGACGGTCCGAAAATGTCGGACCCCCTCGCTAGGGTCGGAGGCCTGTGGGGATGGGTTGCGGGCCACCGGATCCGGGGGCCGGTCCACCTCGCGGGCCCCGCCGCGGCGGGGCGGGACTGAGGGGAACGCGAGTGAACTTCCGAAGAACTCTTGCCGCTCTGGTGGGTGTGCTGCTGCCGGTCGCCGGGTTCGCGGCGCCGGTCGCGCAGGCGGCGCAGACCGGCGTCTCGGTCACCTACCAGGTCGACGCCCGGCACGACGGCACGTTGCTCGACTCCGGCGTGGCCGCCCCGCCCCTCGACCGGAAGTGGGCACGGGACCTGGGCGGGCGGGTGTCGTACCCGATCGTCGCGGGCGGGCGCGTGTTCGTCACTTCGGCCTCGCCGAGCGGGTACGGCACCATCCTGCACGGCTTCGACGCGGCAACCGGGCAGGACGCCTGGGCACCGGTCGATCTCGGCGGCACGTACTGGTGGTCGGCGCTCGCGTACGGGGGCGGCCGGCTGTACGCGCAGAACTACGACGGCGTGCTGAGCGCGTTCAACCCGGCGACGGGGGCGAAGGTCTGGAGCGTCCAGCTGCCGGGCCAGTACGCCTTCAGCTCGCCGCCGACCTTCGCCGCGGGCGTGGTGTACACGGGCGGAGCGGGCTCGGGCGGCACGCTGTACGCGGTCGACGCGGCGAGTGGCGCGGTGCTGTGGACCCAGGGTGTCGCGAACGGGGACGACAGCTCGCCGGCCGTCACGGCCAACGGGGTTTACGTGTCGTACGCGTGTGAGCAGACGTATGCGTTCGACCCGAAGTCGGGCACTCCGATCTGGCGCCACCAGACGGGCTGCTCGGGCGGCGGCGGCCGGACCCCGGTGGTGGCCGACGGCGGCCTGTGGATCCGCGACGACGCGGGCGCCCCGGCGGCGGTGCTGAACCTGGCGGACGGCGCGGTCCGCGGCACGTATGACGCCACGGGATCGGCCCCGGCCCCGGCGTTCGACGGCCGTCAGGGCTACTTCGTGGACAACGGAGTGCTGAAGGAGCGGCACAGCCGGACGTTCGAGAACCGCTGGACGTTCGCGGGCGACAACCAGCTGTCGTCGGCCCCGATCGTGGTGAACGGCTACGTGTACGTGGGTTCCCGGACGGGCCAGCTGTGGGCCTTGAACGGCGCGACGGGCGAACCGGTGTGGTCGACGAACGTCGGAGCCCCGATCGAGCCCCCGGACGAGCACAACGTGTCGCAGCCGCTGACCGGCCTGGCCGCGGGCGGCGGCCTGGTCGTGGTCCCGGCGACGAACACGCTGGTGGCGTACGGCCACTGAGGAAAAGGGGTGGCCGCCGTTCGCGGTGGCCACCCCGCCGTCCCCGGATGCCCACGGTCGTGGCGGACGAGCACCCGGACGTTGGTGAGCAGCCGGTGCAAGGTAGTCACGACCTCGGGTGCGACCGCCAGGTTCGTGAGGTCGTGGCTGACGTCGAGGTGGATGGGCTCGTCGTCGGGCACCGCGCGGTCGCCGGTGCGCAGTGCGTCGACCAGCCGGCGCATCGCGGCCAGGGCCGCCGTGCCTGCCCCGTGAAGCCGTGGTGTCCACAAAGGACAGCGCTCAGCGCGGGTGGGCGCCGCCGTCCAGGCTGAGTACCTGGTTGGTGAGGTAGCCCTTGCGCAGGATGGCGAGGGCCAGACCGGCGACCTCGCCGGGGCAGCCGAACCGCCCGGTGGGCAGCCGCGTTGACCGTCACGCCGCGCAGGCCGGCCTTCGACGCGGCGTAGTCCGCGCCGACGATGCCCGCGGTGAAGGGAGTGCCGGGCGACATGAGCAGCACGCGACCGAAGCCGCGTTCCGCCATGCCGATGAGAGCGTCCTGCGCCAGACCGCGCCACCAGGTCGTTCGCCTCCGCGGAATGCGAGCCGTAGGCGAGGTTGGTCTTCACCCCGGCGGCGATCAGGCGGTGGCCGATACCCGGAGGCCCCGGTGAGCAGGGCGAATCTGCCGGAAAGGTCGTGCTGGGTCACCGGTGGGCCTGTCGGGTGAGTGAGGTACTCAGGCGCGGGCGAGAGTCCAGCCGACGTCGGTACCGAGACGTGACCCGAGGGCGAGGTGTACGAGCAGTTCGACGGCACGCTCGAGGTAACCCAGCGGCCCCGGCGTCGACCGCGCCGAACCCGAGCTGCGCGGCGAGGTCGAGCACGCTCATCCGAGCGGCCCGGCCGTCACCGGCCACCGGCACGGCGAGCATCGCCGCGGCGACCTGCTCACGTGCCGAAGTCGTGTGCTCGATGGTGAGCGGCATGAAGCCGGCGGCGAGGACGACCGCCTCGGCTGCCGCCGCCTGAGCTGCGACGTGGTCAGTGGACGTGCCGGAGTCGGCACCGGTCACTTCGTGGCGACTTCGCCGATGCGCCGCGCGGGCAACCTGACGATCGGTCCGGGACGAGATCCCGCATCGGGCGAACGAGCGGCCTGTCCTACCAGGTGGCGCAGCTGAAGACGGCGCCGGGCCACGTCGCAACGGTTCGCAGGGGACTGATCGGCCAGCTGGGCGAAGAGCAGGTGGCCCAGCTGGCCGAAGTGACGGAGACGGCAAGAGACCACCTGCGAACACCGCCACTGACCCCACCACCCGAACGCAAGCCCCGCTGAGAAGGCGAGGCCGGGCGGTCACCCCCCGATGATGGAGATGACGGGGAAGTGGCTGCGGTTGGCGATGCAGAAGGCAGTGGTGTTGTACAGGGCGAGCGAGCTACCGATGCAAACAGGCGCAGGCGCGCTGCGCACGTGAGCAGAGGCGGTCCCGGCACCCCCGAAGAGGACACCGGCCATCAACACCAAAGCACCGAACCGAGCAGTGATCCGTCGCATGGCAAAACTCCCATCGAGAGCGGCCCCCTACGCAGAGAGGGCTGCCCCACAACAGCCATCAACGAACACAAGCAACGCAGAAGCAACCACTCGGGTGACCCCCACAGTAATCACAAAAAGCAACCACGAAGAAACGCGCCCAGCCCCGCAGAGGGCAGCCAGAGGCACCGTGGGGGTCCGAGGGGGGCTCGGCCCCCGCGAGACAACAACGAGGATGAGAAGGGAAGCGCATACGCGCGAACACACTCATCCACATCCGAGCCGGGATGACAGGATTTGAACCTGCAACCCTCCGCTCGTGGATCTCCCCGTCGGCCAGTACCGCGAGCTGAGCGCCCGGTACGTCGTATTTCGCGATGAGCTCGCCGAGATTCCCCCCCCCGTCCCATCAGCCTAGTTACGCGCTGGTGAGACCCCGCGCCGGCTGAGCCGGTGTCGGGGAACCTCCTGACAGGAGGTCCAGCGCCGCCGAGGTTCGGGCGCCGCGCGGTCTGTCACCGTCGGAAGCCAGGAGAGCCCGGTCGGGACGGAAGGGATCCGCAATGGTGGACATCGTCGAGGCGCCGGCGGTCACGCGCCGGTCGTTCTGGCGGCTGTGGTGGTCGGCGCTGGTGTCCGGTGTCGGTGACGGCGTCCGGATCGGTGCGCTGCCGCTGCTGGCCGCGGCGCTGACCCGGGAACCGGTTGCCGTTGCCGTGGTGACCTTGGCCGGCGGGCTGCCGTGGCTGGTCGCGGGGCCGTTCACCGGCGCGCTGACCGACCGCTGGCCGGACCGGCGCCGCGTGCTGTGGCTGACCGACGTCGTCAGCGCCGTCGCGGTCGGGGTCTTCGCGGTGTCCGTAGCGGCCGGGGCGGCGTCCATCGCCATGCTGGCGATCGTCAACTTCCTGCTCGGCACCGTCCAGACGCTGCGCGACAACGCGGCGCTGGCGATCGTGCCCGACCTGGTCGAGCGCGAGAAACTGGAGACGGCCAACAGCCGCGTGCAGGCCGCCCAGCTCATCACCATGGAGCTGATCGGCCCGCCGCTGGGCGCGGTGCTGTTCTCCCTGCCGGCGGGCACGCCGTTCTTCGCGGACTCGCTGTCCTTCGTCGTTTCGGCCGTGGCCGTCTTCGGGATCGCCGCGGTGGCCCGCAAGGCCGTCGCCCCGGCGCCGCGGGCGAACATGCTCGCCGACATCGGGCACGGCCTGAGCTGGCTGTGGCGCAACCGGCTGCTGCGTTCGCTCTGCCTGCTGGCCGGGCTGACCAACCTCGCGGTGATGACCGTCCTGTCGATCGCCGTGCTCTACGCCTACGAAGTCCTGCACGTCGGCCACCTCGCGTACGGCCTGCTCCTCGGCGTCGTCGCGTTGGGCGGCCTCGCCGGCACACTCGGCGCGCCCGCGCTGGCCGCGCGGGTCGGCCGCGGACGGTCGTTGCAGCTCTCGTTCGCCTTGGCGCCGGTGGCCTTCGTCGTCGCCGGGACGACGTCGGACGCGCTGGTCGCCGCGATCGCGCTGACCGCGGTCGGTGCCGCCGTGGGCATCACGAACGTCCTCGGGGTTTCGCTGCGGCAGCTGCTGGTGCCCGAGTACCTGGTGGGCCGGGTGAACGCCGCTTACCGCTTCTTCGCCGTCGGCATGGGGCCGCTCGGCGCGGTGCTGGGCGGCGTGCTCGCCCAGTGGCTCGGGTTGCGCGCGCCGTTCCTGGCCGGTGCCGTCGTGCTGCTGATCGGCTGGTTGCTCGCGATGAACTCCATGCGGGAACGCGACATCCGCGCGCGTCTGGCCGGCGAAGAGGTCCCGCCGCGGCGGCGCCGCAAGCTGCGGACCGTCGCCTACGTCGCCCTCGGCACGGTGATCACGCTGGTCGTCGGGGCCGGCGGCTACGGGATGTGGCTCGTGCGCGACTCTTTCCCGGACACCTCCGGAGAGGTCCGGCTGTCCGGGCTGCACGGCCAGGCCCGGATCCTGCGTGACGGCAGCGGGATCCCGCAGATCTACGCGTCGGACGCGCACGACCTGTTCCTCGCCCAGGGGTACGCCCACGCACAGGACCGATTCTGGGAAATGGACGTCCGGCGCCACATCGCTGGCGGCCGGCTGTCCGAGATGTTCGGGAAGAGCCAGGTCGAGACCGACAAGGTCGTGCGGACCATGGGCTGGTACCGCGTGGCGCAGCAGGAGATCGGCCTGCTCTCGCCATCCACCCGCGACTACCTGCAGGCCTATTCGGACGGTGTGAACGCCTACCTCGGCACCCACCGCGTCGGCTCGCTCGGCGTCGAATACCCGATCCTCGGGCTCGCGACGCCGGACTACGAGCCGCAGCCGTGGACGCCCGCGGACTCGGTGTCCTGGTTCAAGGCGATGGCCTGGAGCCTCAACTACGGCGTCGACGACGAGACCCAGCGCGCGCTGCTGGCCTCGGTGCTGCCGCCCGCACAAGTCGACCAGCTCTACCCGTCGTACGACTACGCGCGGTTCCCGGCCGTCGTACCGGGCCAGGCGAATCCGGTGTCGACCACGCCCGCGGGTGGTGGCTCGACGCCCGGGCTGCCGCCGGGCGTGGCGAAGCTGCGGTCGACGCTGAACGCGGTGCTCGGGCCGTCGGGGGAGGGGATCGGGTCCAACGCCTGGGTCGTGGCGGGCAGCCGGACGACGACCGGGTTGCCGATCCTGGCCAACGACCCGCACCTGCCGCAGTCGGCGCCGGGCGTGTGGTACCAGGCCGGCCTCCACTGCGTGCAGCTCAGTGCGAGCTGCCCGTTCGACGTCACCGGGTTCACCTTCTCCGGCGTGCCGGGCGTGCTCGCCGGCCACAACCGCGACATCGCCTGGGGCTTCACCAACCTCGGCGCCGACGACTCGGACCTCTTCCTCGAGCAGGTCACCGGCGGCACCTACCTCAACCAGGGCAGGCAGCTGCCGCTCGAGACCCGGCAGGAGGTCATCAAGGTCGGCGGCGGCGAACCGGTGACCTTCACCGTCCGGTCCACTGTGCACGGTCCGCTGCTCTCGGACGCCCTCGCGGACGCGGCTTCCGCGGGTACGCGCGGTCGCAGTCCCGGTGCCGGCCCGGGTCCGTACCAGGTCGCACTGCGCTGGAGCGCGCTGGATCCCGGCCGGACCATGGACGCGGTCTTCCGGCTCGACGCGGCGGCGGACTGGACGCAGTTCCGCGCGGCGCTCGAGCAGTTCACCGCGCCCGCGCTGAACCTCGTGTACGCGGACCGCGCCGGTAACATCGGCTACCAGATGACCGGCCGGATGCCGGTGCGCGCCGGCGGCGACGGCAGCTACCCGTCGCCGGGCTGGACCGGCACGCACGACTGGACCGGGTTCCTCGGCTTCGACCAGCTGCCGCGCGTGCTCAACCCGCCGCAGGGCTACATCGTCACGGCGAACAACGCCGTCGCCGGTCCCGGCTACCCGCACTTCCTCGGCCGCTACTGGGAACCCGGCTACCGCGCCCAGCGGATCACCGACCTCGTCGCGCAACCCGGCAAGCTCGACGTCGCCGCCATGCAGAAGATCCAGCTCGACACCTTCAACACCAACGCGCCCGACCTCGTGCCGTACCTGCTGCGCGTCGACGCGGGAACGGCACGGCAGGCACAGGACCTGTTGCGCGGCTGGGACTTCTCGCAACCTGTGGGCTCGGCGCCCGCGGCGTACTTCAACGCCGTCTGGCGCAACCTGCTCCGACTGACCTTCACCGACGACCTGGCGAAGACCCCCGCCAAGGCCACGCAGTCCGGCGGCGGACGCTGGTTCGACATCGTGCGCCGCATGCTGGCCAACCCCGACGACCCGTTGTGGCGCAACACCACCGACCCCCGTCACTTGTCCACCAGGGACGACGTGCTGCGGGCCGCGCTGCAGGACGCCGCCCGGGAACTGCGCGGCAGGCTCGGCGACGATCCCGCGTCCTGGCACTGGGGTGACCTGCACCAGGTGACGTTCAAAAACCAGACGCTGGGCACCGGCGGCCCCGCGCCCGTGCAGTGGCTGCTCAACGAAGGCCCGTACTCCACCGGCGGCAGTTCCGAAGCGGTGGACGCGACCAGCTGGGACGCGGGCACCGGCTACGACGTCACGATGGCGCCGTCCATGCGGATGGTGGTGGACCTGGCCGACCTCGACGGCTCGCGCTGGATCAACCAGAGCGGCGAGTCCGGGCACGCCACCGCCGACACCTACGCCGACCAGACCGCGCTATGGCTGCGCGGCGAAACACTGGCCTGGCCGTTTTCCCCGGCCGCCGTCGACAAGACCACTCGGCGGAAACTCGAACTGCGTCCCTGAACCGGCGCGGTAGTCGGGGAACTCCCCGACTACCGGGCCCTCGGGAAATGCGGAATTTTGGTGTCCAGCAGGCCGGGAGAACCGGCCACGATTCACGGAGTGATCGTCATGGAATGGCTTCGCGACCACTCGGCCGGTGACGAGACGGTGCGGGTCCTGTGCCTGCCGCCCGCCGGCGGCAGCGCCCGGCCGTACCGGCGCTGGGCCGGCCTGCTGCCCGGCCACGTCGGCGTGGTGGCCGTGGAACTGCCCGGCCACGGCGACCGGCTGACCGAGACCCCGATCGACGACCTGCCCACGCTCATCCAGGGCATGCTGCCGGAGGTCCGGACGCTGCTGGACCGGCCGCTGGTCGTGTTCGGCCACAGCATGGGCGCGCTGGTGGCCGCCGAGCTGTGCCGGGCGCTGCTGGTCGAGCGGGAGTGGCGCCCGCTGCTGCTCGTCGCCGCCGGGTGCATGTCGCCCGACCGCCCGTCGGTGCCGGACTACGTCACGCGGATGACCGACGAAGGCATCCTCGACTTCCTCACGAAGGTCGGCGGCACGCCGCCGGACATCCTCGCCAACGACGAGTACCTCGGCATGATCCGGCCGGTCGTCCGCGCCGACCTGGAGGCCATCGCCCACCGGGACGTCGACGCGAGCCCGCGGCTCGGCTGCGCGGTCCGGGCCTACCTCGGCGCCGACGACCCCCGGGTCGACGCCGAGCAGGCTGCGGGCTGGGCCATCGAAAGCGACGGCGACTTCGGCATGTGCACCTTCCCCGGTGGCCACTTCTTCGTCCAGGACCACGTGGAAACGGTGCTGAGCAGGCTGCGCCGCGGCCTCGCCGAGGCGCTGCGCATGCGCGGGCGCGACCGCACGCCTGCCATCTCGAACTGAACCGGAAGGGACGACATGCGATCGGCAACCCTGACGCCTGAACGCAGGCGGCTGCTCGAACAGCTCCTCGACGCCCGCGGCGTGGCGCCCACGGCCGCCCGCGTCGGCGTGGTGTCCGGCGACCGGGACGCGCTTCCGCTTTCGCTGATGCAGCAACGGATCTGGTTCTTCGACCGGCTGCAGCCCAACTCCACGATCTACAACGTCGCCGGCGTCGCCCGGCTGCGCGGCCCGGTGGACCGCGAGGTGCTGCGGCGCGCGCTGGAAGAAGTCGTGCGGCGGCACGAGGTCCTGCGCACCACCTTCGCGCAGATCGACGGCCGCGCGGTCCAGCGCGTGCGGCCCGCGCCGCGGCTCGAACTGCCGGTGGAGGACCTGGGGGTGCTGCCCGAGGACGAGCGCGACCGGGCCCTCGAGACGTTCTGCCGCGCCGAGACGTCCCGCCCGTTCGACCTGGGCCGTGACCTGATGCTCCGGCCGCGGCTGGTCCGCACCGGCGACGAGGACTACCGCCTGGTGCTGGTGCAGCACCACATCGCCACCGACGGCTGGTCGGTCAACCTGCTGCTCAAGGAGATCGGCGAGCTCTACGGCGCGTTCGCGCAGGGCCGCCCGTCGCCGCTGCCGGAACTGGAAGTGCAGTACGGCGACTTCGCGGCCTGGCAGCGGGACCTGCTCAGCGGGGAGGTGCTCGACCGCAAGCTCGGCTACTGGAAGGAGAGCCTGGCCGGCGCCGGGCTGCTCGACCTGCCGTGGATCGGCAGGCGCCGTCCGCTCGACCTGTCCTGGGACGGTGCCTCGCTGCAGTTCCGGCTGCCGCCCGGGTTGTGCCGCCGGATCCGCGAGCTGGCCGACACCGAGCAAGCGACGCCGTACATGGTGCTGCTGTCCGCGTTGTCGATCGTGCTGACCCGCTGGACCGAACAGACCGAGGCGGTCATCGGCTGCCCGATCGCCAACCGGACCCGCGCCGAGCTGGAATCGCTGATCGGCTGCTTCGTCAACACGCTGCCGCTGCGCATGGACCTCTCCGGCACGCCGACCTTCCGCGAAGTGCTGCGCCGGGCGCGCGAGCTGTGCCACGGCGGGTACGAGAACCAGGAAGTGCCGTTCGAGACCATGGTCGAGGCGGTCAACCCGGCCCGCGACGCGACCTCGCACGTGCCGCTCATCCGCCACCAGCTGGGCCTGCACAACGAGCCGCGCTCCAGCGTCGAGCTCTCCGGTGTCACATTCGAGGTGCAGACGCTGAGCACCGGCACCGTGCGCTTCGACATGGAGATCGACCTCGGCGTCGACGAGGACGGGGGGATCAGCGGCCCGGTCTACTACTCGACCGACCTGTTCACCCAGGACGTCGTCGAGCAGGTCCTCGACGCCTTCGCCACGGTGCTCGAAGCCGCAGTGGCAGAGCCGGACAGCCCGGCCGCGGCGCTACCGCTGCTCGGCCCGGCTCAGCGGGACTTCGTCGCGGCCGCGGGCCTTCCGTCGCCGCGGGAGTCCGCTGAGGCGGCCACCGTGCACGGGGTGCTCGAACGCCACGCCGACGCGCGGCCGGACGCCGAAGCGGTGGTGTGCGGCCCGGACCGGCTCAGCCGCCGTGAACTCGACGAGCGGGCCAACGGGCTCGCCCGCCACCTGCTGGACCTGGGCGTATCCGGCCTCGCCGTGCACCTGCCCGCGTCCGCCGACCTCGTCGTCGCCGTGCTCGCCGGGTTCAAGGCCGGGGCCCGGGTCACGACGCTGAACCCGGCGCACCCCCGCAAGGACGTCCGCGCCGCCTTGCGCGACAGCGGCGCGACGCTGGTGCTGACCGGTTCCGGGCACTGGCACCCCGGCCTGCTCGGCGGTACCAAGATCGACGTGTCCTTCGTGGACAAGGAAGGCTTGACGACCCGCCGCGCGGCCCGGCCGGATCACATCGTCCCACCCGAAGCCGGTGCGCTGCCCGGACGTTCGCACGTCGCGGTGCTGGACCGTCTCCGTCACGGCGCGGCCCGGCTCGGCTGCACCGCCGAGGACACCGTGCTCTTCGCGGGCCCGGCGGAGCTCGACCTGGCGCCCGCTCGCTGGCTGACCGCTCTGGCGGCGGGCGCGCGGCTGCTGATCGGCGCCGGCGAGCCGCTGACCGGGCTCATCGACACCGAGCGGGTCACCGTCGCCGAGCTGCCGCCCGCCGTGCTGCCCCAGCTCGTCGCCGAACCGCCGCGGAGCCTGCGTGAACTGGTCGCGGTCGGCGAGCTGTGGCCCGCGCTGGCCAAGGACCTGCGCGCGGCCCTGCCCGGCACGAAGCTGTCGGAACTGCACGGGCCGGGCGCGCTCGGGCTGGACCGGGTCGTCGTCAGCGACGGCCGGGCGACCTCCGACGTCCGGATGCGGGTGCTCGACGCGCACGGCGGGCCGGTCGCGCCCGGCGTCGCCGGCGAGCTGTTCCTGGCCGCACCGGCGGCGGGCGAGCCGGTCGCCGATCCGTTCGACGGAGTTCCGTTGCAGCGCACCGGCTTGCGGGCCCGCCTGCACGCCGACGGCCACATCGGCCTCGTGCCCGCCGCCCTGCGCGTGGCGAGCCGCCGCGTCGAGGCGGACGAGCTGCTCGCGACCCTGACCGAGAACGAGGACGTCGACCGCGCGAGCGTGGTGGTCGACGCCGAGGCACCCGGCGGCCCGGAACTGCTGGCCTACGTCTCGCTGCGGGACACCGCCCGGAACCGGCGCACGAACGTGCCGGACGTGGTCAAGCGGGCGCGCTGGCGCAAGGAGTTCGAGCAGACCTACACCGGCCGCGGCGCCGAGGACGACCCGACGGTGAACACCGCCGGCTGGAACAGCCGCTCGACCGGCGAGTACGTCTCGCCGGAGGAGATGCGGGAGTGGTCGGACCTGACGCTGCGCCGGATCTCGGGCCTGCGCCCGGCGACGGTGCTGGAAGTCGGCTGCCGCAACGGCCAGCTGCTCTTCCGGCTGGCGATGCGCTGCGACTCCTACGCCGCGACCGACCTGTCCGCCCGCGCGCTCGGGCACATCCGCGAGCACGAGCAGTGGCTGGCGACCAAGGCCCAGTCCGTCGAGCTGCGCGAGCAGCCCGCCGACGACTTCAGCGGGTTCGCGGACGGCCAGTTCGACGCGGTCGTGGTCAACTCGCTCGCGCAGTACTTCCCGGAACCGGACTACCTGCGCCGCGTGCTGACCGAGGCGGTCCGGGTGGTCCGTCCCGGCGGCACGATCTACCTCGGTGACGTCCGCAGCCTGCCGCTGCTGCCGGCGCTCCACCTGTCCGTCCAAACCGGACGGCTGGCTCCGGCGACCCCGGTTTCCCGGCTGCGCCAGGCGATCCAGGCCCGGACCGAGCTGGAGGAGGACCTGGTCCTCGACCCGGCGCTGTTCGACGAGCTGGCCGCCGCGATCGACGGCATCACCGGCGTCACCGTGCTGCCCCGCACCGGACGCCACCACAACGAGCTGACCGGGTACCGCTACGACGTCCTGTTCCGGGTCGGCGCCCACGAGGCAGCGCCCGAGGCGGAGGCGCTCGACTGGTCTGCCGACGGCCTCACCGCGGCCGACGTGCGGGCCCGGCTGGCCGACGGCGTGCCGCGGCTCGTGCTGACCGGCGTGCCGGACGCGCGGCTGACCGCGGAACTCGCCGCGGTCCGGCTGCTGGCGGGCGAGCTCGTCGACACCGTCGGCGACCTGCTCGACGCAGCCCGGCCGGTGCTCGGCGAACCGGGGTCACCGGTCGAGCTGCCCGCCCTGCTGGCGCTGGCGGCCGAATTCGGCTACGAGGCCCTCGCCGGTTCGCCGCGCGGCGCCGACGTCGACCTGGTACTGGCCCGCGAGGGCGACCCGCTGGACCGGCTCGCGGCGATCCTCGACCGGCCCGCCCCGGTGGCGGCCGCGCCGGCGAACGACCCGCGGCGCGCCATCCGCGTCAAGGCGGCCGTGCCCGCGCTGACCGCGAGCCTGCGCGAACGGCACCCGAGCCACGCGTTGCCCGCCGAAGTCGTGGTCCTGCGCGAGTGGCCGCTGCGGGCCGACGGCGCGGTGGACACCGCGGGGCTGCCCGAACCGGACCGCAGCGCCCGCGAAGAGGCCAAGGCGTCCCGCGAGCCGAGCACCGAGACCGAGCGGCGGATCGCCGAGATCTGGGCCGACGCGCTGGGCCTGGACCGCATCGGCGTGTTCGACGACTTCTTCTCACTCGGCGGCCACTCGCTGATGGGTGCCGAGGTGGTCGAGCGGGTGCGCGCGGTCTACGACGTCGAGCTGCCGCTGGGCCGGCTCTTCGAGTCGCCGACGGTGGCCTCGGTCGCCGAGTACGTCGACGGCGCGCTCGCCGAAAGCGGTCCCGCGGCCGCGACGGCCCCGATCAAGCGCGTGGACCGGGACAGCTACCGCAAGCGCCGCGCGGAACCCGCGGGCGCGGGAGGGACCCGGCGATGACCACCTCGCTCGTGGCCATGGACACCTCGTTCGCGCAGCAGAGCCTGTGGCTGCTCGACCAGGCCGATCCGGGCCAGCCGACCTACAACGTGCTCGCCGCGGTGCGGATGCGCGGCCCGCTCGACGCCGCCGCGCTGGAACGCGCGCTGAACCTGGTCGTGGCCCGGCACGAGGCCCTGCGCACGGTGTTCCACTTCGACGGCTACGACCCGGTGCAGCACATCCTGCCCGAGCTGACGGTGCCGCTCCCGGTCGTCGACATCGAACCGGACCGGCTCGACGACGCCGTCGCCGCGGAGATCGGGCGGCCGTTCGACCTCGCGACCGGGCCGCTGCTGCGGATGACGCTGCTGCGGCTGGCCGAGCAGGAGCACGTCTGCGTGCTGGTGATGCACCACATCGTCACCGACGGCTGGTCCTCGGCGATCCTGTTCCAGGAGCTGTCGGCCGCGTACGAGTCCTACCTGGCCGGCGCCGAGCCGGACTTCCCGGAACTGCCGATCCAGTACGCGGATTACGCGGTGTGGCAGCGCGACACGCTGTCCGGCGACGCGCTCGACAAGCTCGTGGACTACTGGGCGGAGCGGCTGGACGGGCTCGTCCCGCTGCAGCTGCCCACCGACCGGCCGCGGCCGCAGGAACCGTCGTCGGCGGGCGCGACCCACCACTTCGACATCCCGGGCCCGCTGATCGCCCGGCTGGACCGGCTCGCCCGCGAGCGCGGCGCCAGCCCGTTCATGCTGCTGCTGGCCGCGTTCGGCGTGCTGCTGTCGCGCTACTCCGGCAGCACCGACTTCACCGTGGCGACGCCGGTGGCGGGCCGCACCCGGCCGGAGGTCGCCGGGCTCATCGGGTTCTTCGTGAACACGCTGGTGCTGCGGCTGGACACCGGCGGCGACCCGACGTTCGAGGAGCTGCTCGAACGGTCGATCCAGACCTGCCGCGGCGGGTTCGCCAACCAGGACCTGCCCTACGACAAGCTCGTGGAGCGGCTGCGGCCCGAGCGCTACACCGGGCTCGGCGGTCCGCTCGCGCAGGTCATGCTGTCGTTCCAGAACATCCCGATGGACGAGTGGCGGGCGGGTGAGCTGGCCTTCAGCGTCCTCAACGTCGCCACGCGCACGGCGAAGTTCGACCTCTCGCTGGACATCGCGCCGGCCGGGCCGGACGGTTTCCTCGGCGCGCTGGAGTACAGCACCGAGCTGTTCGACGAAGCGACCGTGACGCGCATGGCGGTGCACTTCCGCACCCTGCTCGGCGCGATCGCGAGCAACCCGGCGCTGCGGCTCTCGCGGCTGCCGATGCTGTCCGAGTACGAGCGGGACCTGCTGGTGCGGGCCGGGAACCCGGCGTCCGCGCCGCCCGCCGAGCCGGTGCACAAGACGTTCGAGCGGCACGCGGCGCAGTGCCCGGACGCGCCCGCGATCGTCTGCGGGGCGACGACCCTGACCTACGGCGAGCTGGACGAACGGGCCGACGCCGTCGCGCGGCACGTCCGTGCCCAGGGCGCCGGGCCGGAAACGCTGGTCGCGGTGCTGCTGGACCGTTCGCCGGACCTGATCGCGACCTTCCTCGGCATCCTCAAGTCCGGCGCGGCCTACCTGCCACTGGACCCGGCGTACCCGGCCGCGCGGGTCGAGCACATCCTTGCCGACGCCCGGCCGGAGTTCGTCGTGACCACCGCGGCCCAGGACACGCCCGAGGGTCCGCGGCGGATCCTGCTGGAGGACGTGCCCGCGCACGCCGGGCCGTTCCGGTCAACGTCCACACTGGACGGTCTGGCGTACGTCATCTACACCTCCGGCTCGACCGGCGCGCCGAAAGGCGTGATGAACAGCCACCGCGGCCTGGCCACCCTGGCCGCCGCGCTGTCGGTGCGGCTGGGGCTCGGCCCGGGGGAGCGGGCGCTGCAGCTCGCGCCGATCGGGTTCGACGTCGTCGCCGAGGAGGTCTTCCCGCACCTGGTGGCGGGCGGCTCGGTCGCCCTGCCGGACGGCGCGGCGCCGGTCGGCACCGGCGAACTGTTCGCGCTGATCGCCGCCACGGAGACCACGACGATCTCGACCACGCCGTCCCGGCTGCTGTCCTGGACCGGGCGCGACCTGGCCGCGCTGCCGCCGACGCTGCGCACTGTCATCTTCGGCAGCGAGGTCGCGCCGAGCTGGCAGAGCCTGGCCGCCTGGCGTGACCTGCCGGTCCGGCTCGTGCAGGTCTACGGCGTCACCGAGGCCGCGTGCACGTCCACAGTGGAGGAACTCGGGTTCGGCGCGGGCGACGACCCGGCCGCGGTGGTGCCGATCGGGCGCCCGGTTCCGGGTGTGCGGGCCTACGTGCTCGACGACTGGCTCGAGCCCGTGCCCGCCGGCGTGCCCGGCGAGCTGTACCTCGGCGGTCACGGGGTCGGCCGCGGCTACTACCGGCGCCCGGCGCTGACCGCGGAGCGGTTCGTGCCGGACCCGTTCGGCGGCCCCGGCGAACGCCTGTACCGCACCGGCGACGCGGTCCGCCTCGGCGCCGACGGCCGGATCCGGTTCGTCGGCCGCACCGACGACCAGGTCAAGATCCGCGGCTACCGGGTGGAACCGGCCGAGGTCGAAGCGGCGCTGGCGAGCCACCCGGACGTCGGCGGCGCCGCGGTGCTCGCCCGGCCCGACCCCGCCGGCGGCACCCGCCTGATCGGCTACTTCGTACCGAGGGGAGACCTGGCCGAGGACGAGCTGCGGCGGTTCCTGGCCGGGAGGCTGCCCGAGTGGATGGTGCCCGCGCTGCTCGTGCCGCTCAAGGCGTTCCCGTTGTCCGCCAACGGGAAGATCGACCGCAAGGCCCTCGGCGACCACACCGCCGAGGCACCGCGCCGCGAGCACGTCGCCCCGCGCGACGACACCGAGCGGGAACTCGCGGCCATCTGGTCCGGCCTGCTCGGGCGCGACCGGATCGGCGTGCACGACAACCTGTTCGAGATCGGTGGCCACTCGCTGCTGGCCGTCCGGATGATCGCCGAAATCGAGGCGGCGTTCGGAGTGGTGCTGCCGCTGCGGCTCTTCTTCGCCGGCGAGCCGACGATCGCGGCCCTCGCCGCGCGGATCACGGCGGAAGGCCGAACCGACGGCATTCCCGTGCTGCCGCGTGACGATCGGCCGCTGCGGGTCCCGGCGTCGCCGTCGCAGCGGTGGTTCTGGTCGCTGCAGCGGGGACTGCCGGGCCGGGCCGCCTTCACCACGGTCGGCGGCCTGCGGCTGCGCGGCGGGTTCGACGTGCCCCGGCTGGAACGGGCGCTCAACGCGCTCGCCGAGCGGCACGAGGCCCTGCGCACGGTCTTCGAGCAGGCGGACGGCCGGCTGTGGCAGGTCGTCCGGCCCGCCGCCGAGCTGACCGTGCCGCTGCTGGACGTCACCGAGGACGAGGTCGAAGCCGCCGGGAAAGCCGTGGTGGACGAGCCGTTCGACCTGGCGGCCGGGCCGCTGGTGCGGCTGGCCGTGCTGCGGGTCGCCGCGGACGACCACCGGGTCGTCTTCGTCCTGCACCACAGCGTCAGCGACGTCCGCTCGATGGAGATCTTCGCCGCCGAGCTCTACACGCTCTACGCGGGCGGCGCCGACCTGCTCCCGCCGCTGCGCGTCCAGAACGCCGACGTCTCCGTGTGGGACGACGCTCAGCAACGTCCTGAACTAGAAACCTATTGGCGGCAGCGGATGTCGGCCGTCACGCCGCCGCGCCTGCCGCAGGCGGGCGACAGCGAGGGCCGCACCCACCGGATCCCGCTCGACGACAACCTGGTGGCCGGGCTGCGGGCGCTGGCCGAGCGGCACGGCACCACGTTGTTCGTCCTCACCTTCGCCGTCTTCACGCTGCTGCTGGCGCGGCAGGCGGGGCAGTCCGACGTCGTGGCCGCCACGGCGGTGACCCGCCGCGACCGGCGCGAGATCGACAGCCTGATCGGCGCGCACCTGAACTACCTGCCGCTGCGCGCCGAGGTCGACGAGCGGACGCCGTTCGCCGAGCACCTGGCCGCGGTCCGCGACCGCGTCGCCGCGGACCTGGCCCACCACGAGCTGCCGTTCGAACGGATCGCCGAGCTCGCCGGGCAGGACCCGGCCGGGCTGTTCCGCGTGCTGTTCCAGCAGGACGAGGACCCGGCCGTGCCGGTGGCGGGCGACGGGCTGCGCGGCGAGCTGTGGCCGGTCCGCTGGGACCACGCCCTGAACGCGCTGGCCGTCCGCGTCACCGAATCGGCGGCCGGCTCGTACGTGTTCGTCAACCACCGGCTGGACGCGTTCGGCCCGGCGGAAGCAGCCGCGCTGGGCCGGCGGTACCGGCACCTGCTGCACGAAGTCCTGCACCACCCACAGGCCCGGCTGGAGGAGATCGCATGACCACGCTCGTCAACCCCACTTCACGCGCGCTGGCGCTGCCAGGTGGCGCGGTGCCGGGCGGTGACTGGGCGCTCGCCGCCGTGGTCACCGTCCTGCACCGGCTCACCACCCAGGAGACCGTTTGCGTCGACAGCCTGCGCGGCGTGCTGCGGCTCGACCTGTCCGACGACCCGTCGGCGGCCGACCTGGTCGCGCGGATCGCCACCGCGCGGCCCGACGACGGCGCCGCGCCGGACCTGACCTACCGCGTCGGTGACGTTGACGGCGGCTGGGACGACGAAGCCGCGACGCCGGTGCTGCGGGCGACCGCGGACGGCGTCCACCTCACCGGCGCGGAAGGCCGGCTCGGCGCGCTCGCCGGGCGGGCGCTCGCGGAGATCTCCGCACGACCCGGCCGTCGTCTGTCCAGTGTGGACCTGGCCGACGCCGACGCGGTGTCGTGGGTGACCGCCTTCGGCAGCCGCGGGTCCGCCCGTCCCGAGGCCCGGCCGGTGCACGCGCTGGTCGCCGAGCAGGCCCGGCTGGCGCCGGACGCCGTGGCCGTCGCCGCCGGGGAATCCACGCTGACCTACCGGGAGCTGGAGGCCGCGGCCGACGCCGAGGCCGCCCGGCTGGTGGCCGCCGGGGTGCGTCCCGGCGACGTGGTCGGCGTGCTGGGCGTCCGCTCGGCCGCGCTGATCGCCGGCCTGCTGGGCGTGCTCAAGGCCGGTGGCGCCTACCTCGCGCTCGACATCGAGGCCCCGGCTCCCCGCGTCGCCGCGCTGCTCGCCGACGCCGGCGTCACGGTGGCGCTGGCCGACGAAACCCTGCGCGACCGGCTGCCCGGCACCGTGCGTGCCTTCGTCCTCGGCGAAAACGTCGACGCGGCACCGGAAGGATGGCGCCCGGTCGAGGTCACGGCCGGCGAGCTGGCCTACGTCAGCTACACCTCCGGGTCCACCGGCACGCCGAAGGGCGTCGCCGTGCCGCACCGGGCCGTGGTCCGGCTCGTCGGGCCCGGCGAATGGGCCGAATTCCGGGCCACGGACGTCTTCCTGCAGCTCGCGCCGGTCGCGTTCGACGCCTCGACGCTGGAGATCTGGGCGCCGCTGACCAACGGCGGCCGCCTTGCGGTCTTCCCGGCCGGGCCGGTCAGCACCGACAAGCTGGCCACGTTCCTGGCCGAGCAGAGCGTGACGGTTGCGTGGTTCACCGCCGGGTTGTTCCACCAGCTGGTGGCGGCCCGGACGAGCGCGTTCGCCGGCCTGCGGCACGTGCTGGCCGGCGGCGACGTGATCAAGGCCGACGCCGTGCGCAAGCTGCTCAAGGCCCACCCCGGCCTGACGTTCACCAACGGCTACGGCCCGACGGAGAACACGACGTTCACCGCCTGCTGGACCAGCACCGACGGCCCGGCCGGCGGGTCCGTGCCGATCGGACGGCCCATCACCGGGACCCGCGTGCTCGTGCTCGACGCGGACCTGCAGCTGGTGCCGATCGGCGTGCCGGGCCAGCTCTACGCCGGTGGCGCCGGGCTCGCCCGGGGCTACCTCAACCGCCCGGGCGCGACCGCGGCGGCGTTCGTGCCCAGCCCGCTGCCGACCCGGCCGGGGGAGCGGATCTACGCGACCGGCGACCTGGTCCGCTGGCTGCCCGACGGCACGCTCGACTTCCTCGGCCGCGCCGACCACCAGGTCAAGGTGAACGGCTACCGCGTCGAGCCCGGTGAGGTCGAGGCGGCGATCGTGGCCGACGAGCGCGTGCGCGACGCGGTCGTGGTGACCCAGCCCGACGCGGCGGGCGGCAAGCGGCTGCTCGCCTACGTCACCCCGGCCGACGCCGCCGACGAGCTCGCGGGCCTGCGCGACGGGCTGCGCGACCGGCTGCCCGCCTACCTCGTGCCGTTCGCGGTGATCCCGGTCGAGGAGCTGCCGCTCAACCGCAACGGCAAGGTCGACCGCGCCGCGCTGCCCTCGGCCGACCGCCTGCCGCGCGACGTCGGCGGCGAGTACGTCGCACCCGCCACGTCGACCGAGCGCTACCTCAGCCGGCTCTGGGGCGACGTGCTCGGCATCGAGCCCATCGGCGTCGAGGACGACTTCTTCGAGCTCGGCGGGCATTCACTGATGGCGGGCGAGCTGATCACCCGGCTGCAGGACGAGCTCTCGGTCGAGCTGTCCGCGCAGACCCTCTACCTCCGGCCGACCATCGCCGAACTCGCGGAAACGGTCGAGCAGGCCTGACCCCGCGCCCTTCCCGGAAAGGCAGAACCGATGCGACTCAACAGGCCTACCGACCCCGACGCCATCGACCTGGACGCGGTGGACTTCATCGACTCGACGCTCTACGGCGACGGCGAACCGCACGCGATCTGGCACGCCATGCGCCAGCGCGACCCGCTGCGCTGGCAGGCCGTCGGCGACGAGCTCGGGTTCTGGTCGGTGACGAAGATGGCCGACGCGGACCTCGTGCTGCGCGACCACACGAAGTTCACCTCCCAGCGCGGCACGATGCTGTTCCTGCTCGGCAAGGACGACCCGGCCCGCGGGCGGCAGATGGCGGCCACCGACCCGCCGCGGCACACCCGCATGCGGGTGCCGCTGCAGCGCGCGCTGGCGCCCAAGGCGATCGAGCGCTACCGCGACGCGATCCGCGAAGAGGTACGGCGGGTGCTCGCGCCCGCGCTGACCGGTGAGCCGTACGACTTCGCCGCCAACATGATGGTGATGCCGATGGCCACCGCGGGCCGCATCATGGACCTGCCGCGCGAGGACTGGCCGCGGCTGACCCGGCTCACCGCGATGTCGATCGCGCCGGACGACCCCGAGTTCGCCGGCGAAGGCGGCGCGCAGGCCACCCTGGAGGCCGCGCACCGCGAGCTGTTCGCCTACTTCCACGACATCGTCCGCGCGCGCCGCCGCAACCTCGGCGACGACCTGATCAGCCTGCTGCTGACCATGGACGTCGAGGGCAGCCCGATCGAAGTCGGCGCCGTGCTCGCCAACTGCTACAGCCTGTTGCTGGGCGCCAACATCACTACTCCGTTCGTGCCGATCGCGGCACTGGACCACCTGATCGGCACGCCGCAGCTGCGGGACTGGATGAACGACCCGGACGCGCTGACCCTCGGCGTCGACGAGGCCGTCCGCTGGGCTTCGCCGGCCAACCACTTCATGCGGTACGCGATCGACGACGTCGAAATCCGCGGCAAGCAGATCTCCGCCGGCGACGCGGTCGTGGTGTGGCTCGGCGCGGCCAACCGCGACGAAGAGTACTTCGACGACCCGTTCACCTTCGACTACCGCCGCAAGCCCAACAAGCACATCGCCTTCGGCATCGGGCCGCACTACTGCGTCGGGCACTCGGTGGCGCGGCTGAGCCTGCGGACGCTGTTCGAGGAGCTGTTCACCACGTTCGAGGACTTCGAGCCCGCCGGCGAAGTACAGCACCTGCGCTCCAACTTCGTGGCCGGCATCAAGCACATGCCGATCGTCGCCCGCGTGCGCCAGGGCGCGCTGGCCGGGCTCGGCAGCTGAAGGAGGCACCATGGTCCCCACGCCACGCTGGCTGCTGCGCGAGCCGTCGGAGTCCGCCGCGGTCCGGCTGTTCTGCATCCCGTACTCCGGTTGCGGCGCGAGCATGTACCGCCAATGGCCGCGGTTCCTCGGCGACGTCGAGGTCTGCGCGGTCCAGTTGCCGGGCCGCGAGAACCGGTTGCGCGAGCAGCCCTACCGCACCTACGAGGCGATGGCCGACGACCTGGCGGAAGCGCTGCTGCCCTACCTCGACCGGCCGTTCGCGTTCTTCGGGCACTGCGGCTCGGCGCTGCCGGGCTACGAGACGACCGTCCGGCTGGCCGAACGCGGGTACCCGCTGCCCGCCCGGCTGTTCGTCTCGTCCCAGGTCGCCCCGCACCAGGGCCCGGCGGGCCGGTTCCTGGAGATGTCGGACGACGAGCTCAAGGTCGAGGTACACGAGCTGATCGAGCAGCTGGGCGGCAAGGCGCTGCCCGACCTGGTCGAGCTGAGCGTGCGCATCCTCCGCGCCGACGTCGAGGCCAACAAGCGCTACCGCCCGCCGGAACCGACGCTGCTGCCGGTGCCGATCAGCGCGCTGGGGTGGCGGCACGACGTCGAGGTCGACCACCGCAGGATGAGCGGCTGGTCGGACTGCGGCCCCGCCACGTTCCACCTGCTCGACGGCCCGCACTACCGGTTCATGGAGGCGCCGCCGGAACTCATGCGGCTGCTCTCGGACGAACTGGCCGCGGCGGCCGTCGCGTAGACCGGCCCCGGCTGTGTTCAGCGGATCGTGTGCCCGGCCTCACGCAGCGTGGCGACGGCGTCGTCGAGGTGCCCGGCGGGCACCAGCACCATGTCGCAGTGGAACGTCGATGCCACGAAAACCGGGATCGCCGCCTCGCCCAGCGGGCCCACGACGGCCGCCAGCATACCCGGAAGGTCTAACCCGTGCGGGTCGTCGCCGTAAAAGGCGTGCCACTGTTCGGCGGCGTCCGGATCCGCCTCCCGGATGATCGTCATCCCCTCCGGTGCGCGGACCATCGCGGTCCACGGCGCGTCCGGGCCGGGCGGTGCGGATCCGTTGGGAACAAAGCGGATTTCGTAACGCTCCGGCAGGACACGCAGCTGCTGCCGGGCAAGATCCTTTGCCATGCCGGGAAGTCTAGGGCCCGCGGCCCGCCGCCGCCCCGTCGTGCGCGGCGCGCCTGGGACTGCTTGACTTTGGGTGGGCGCGAACCCCAGCATCGAATGCGAGTACGCACTGGGTGGGAACTCTCCATCGTCCCCGGCCCGGCCGCCGCCGGCCGGTCCCGGGGGCGCTCGGCGATGGGGAAGGGATGTACCGGCATGGAATTGAGGCTGCTCGGGCCCGTCGAACTCGTCGCGGGCGCCGGGCCGGTGGACCTGGGCGGGCCGCGGCAGCGCACCGTGCTGTCGGTGCTCGCGCTGAACAAGAACCGCGTGACCCCGGTCGCGCGGCTCGTCGACGCGGTCTGGGGCGCCACCCCGCCGTCGACCGCGCGCAGCCAGGTCCAGATCTGCATCTCCGGCCTCCGCAAGGTGCTCGACGGTGCCGGCGCGGCCGCGGCGATCCGGACGAAGGCACCCGGCTACCTGCTCGAACTCGACGACGCCGCGCTCGACAGCGCGCGCTTCGCCCGGATGGTCGCCGAGGCCCGCGAGCTGAGCGCGGGCGGCAGGCTCGCGCAGGCGTCCGGCACGCTGCGCGGCGCGCTGGCGCTGTGGCGGGGCGCCGCGCTGACCGGGATCGACAGCGACGTCGTGCGCCGCGACGCGGTCGTGCTCGAAGACCACCGGATGGCCGCCGAGGAGGAACGCCTGCGCATCGACCTCGAGCTGGGCCGCCACGAGGAGATCAGCGGCGAGCTGCGCGCCCTGGTCGAGGCCCAGCCGCTGCGCGAGAAGCTGCACAGCCTCCTGATGCTGGCGCTGTACCGCTCGGGCCGCCAGGCCGAAGCGCTGCAGGTGTTCCGGAGAGCGCGGACCGTGCTCGTCGACGAGGTCGGCGTCGAACCCGGCGCAGAGCTGCAGGACCTGGTCCGCGCGATCCTCAACCGCGATCCCGCCTTGGGCGTGCCCGAGACCACGCGGGCGCCGGTCCGCGAACCGGTCCGCCCGGCGCCGGCGGCCCCGCCGTCGGCCGTGCCGCGGCACCTGCCCGCCGGGATCGCCGACTTCACCGGGCGCGACATGCAGATCGCCGAGATCAAGGACCTGTTGTCGGGCGACCGGGATCCGTTCGCGGTGCCGATCGTGTCCATCGCCGGGCGCGGCGGGGTCGGCAAGTCGAGCCTGGCCGTCCGCATCGCGCACGAGCTGGGCGACGCCTACCCGGACGGGCACCTCTACGCCGACCTGCGCGAGCCCGGCGAAGACCGGACGCCGGAACTGCACGCCCGGTTCCTGCGCGCGCTGGGCGTGCCCGGCACGGCCGTGCCCGAGGACCGCCGGGAACGCGCGGAGATGTACCGCACGCGGACGGCGGGCAAGCGGCTGCTGGTCGTCCTCGACGACGTGGCGGGCGAGGAGCAGGTGCTGCCGCTGCTGCCGGGCAGCCCGAGCTGCGCGGTGGTGGTGACCAGCCGGGCGCGGCTGTCCGGCCTGCCCGGCGCGCACCGGGTGGACGTCGACGTGTTCGACGTCGGGCACGCGCTCGAGCTGCTGGGCCGGATCATCGGCCCGGACCGGGTGGCGGCCGAGCGCGCGGCCGCGGTCGAGCTGGTCGACTTCTGCGACGGGCTGCCGCTGGCGCTGCGCATCGCCGGGGCACGGCTGGCGTCGCGGCCGCACTGGCGGATCGGCGATCTGGTCCGGCGGCTCGGCGACGAGGCCGGCCGGCTCGACGAGCTGGCCCACCGCGGGATCGAGCTGCGGTCCAACATCGCGTTGACCTACCACGGCCTCGCCGCGCGGGGCCAGCGGCTGTTCCGGCTGATCGCGCTCGTCGAGGCGCCCGACTTCCCGGCGTGGACGGCCGCGGCGCTGCTCGACATCGACGTGCCCGCCGCGTCGGAGGTACTGGAGAGCCTCGTCGACGCCCAGGTGCTCGACACCGTCGTCTATCCCGGCGAACACGAGGTGCGCTACCGCTTCCACGACCTGATCCGCGTCTACGCGCGGGAACGCCTGCAGGAGCGGGAAACCGACGAAGACCGGCACGAGGCGCTGACCCGGCTGCTGGGCGCGTGGCTCGAGCTGGCCGAGGACGCGCACCGGCAGGAGTACGGCGGCGACTACACCGTGCTGCACGGTGACGCACCCCGCTGGCGCCCGCCGGGCCGGGCCGTACCGGTGGACCCGCTGGTCTGGTGGGAGAACGAGCGCCGCGTGGTGCCCGCCGCGATCCGGCAGGCCGCGGCCGCCGGGCTGGACGAGCTCTGCTGGGACCTCGCGCTGACGTCGGTGACGATGTTCGAGGCCAAGGGCTACTTCGACGAATGGCACGAGACCTCGCGGCTGGCGCTGGAGCTGGCCGAGCGGGCGGGCAACGACCGCGGCCGGGCCGCGATGCTCTACTCGCTCGGCAGCCTGCACCTCGCGCAGCGCCGGCTGGAGAAAGCCGAGGAGTGTTTCGCCGAAGCGCTGACGCTCTTCGCGTTGCAGGGCGATGACCACGGGCGCGCGCTGGTGCTGCGCAACGCGGCCTTCGTCGACTGGCTGCGCCGGGACCGGGCGGCCTCGGTGCGGAAGTACGACGAGGCGCTGGACCTCATGCGCGCGGCGGGCGACCGGATCGGCGCCGCGCACGTGCTGTGCAACCTGGCGCGGATCCGGATCGACGAGGGCGCCGAGTCCGGTGCCGTGCACCTGCTCGACGAGGCGCTGGCGATCAGCAGGCACGCGGGGTGCCTGCGGGTCGAGGCGCAGGTGCTCTACCGGTTCACCGAGCTGCACCTGCAGGCGGACAAGATCGACCTGGCCCGCCCGGCGCTGCACCGGGTGCTGCGGATCGTGCGCCAGATCGGCGACCGGGTCGGCGAGGCGTACGCCTTGCACGGCCTCGGCCTGGTGCGTTACCGCGAAGGGCGGCTGGACAACGCCGAGGCGACGCTGGCGCACGCGCTGGTCGCGGCCCGCGGGGTCGGCGAGCTGTTCGTCGAGGCGCGGATCCGGTTCACCCTCGGGGAAATCGCCAAGGCGAAGGGCGACGGCCAGGCCGCGCAGACCCAGCTCGTCGACGCGGCCGAGCTGTTCGAACGGCTCGAATCGGCGGTGTGGCAGGCGAAATCGCTGGTCCTGCTCTCGGAGATCCACGTCGCAGGCGGCGACGCGGACCGGGCGCGGGAGGAGGCGGAGCGGGCCGCGCGCCTGCTCCCGGGACCGGCGGTCGCCTGATCGGCGAAGCGGCACCGTCCGCTTCGACCAGGCCCGCTTCGACCACTGCGGTCAGTCCCGGTCGCCGGCAGTACTGAAACTCAGGCGGGCGCGGTGCCCGGCGCGGGCGTCCAGTGGGTGTCGCCGGGATCCGCGGCCGACCAGTGCGTGCCGCCGGTGGCGGCGGGTACGGTCCAGTGCGTGTCGCCCGGGTCGCCCGGGGCCGCGGTCAGCAGGCCGGCGACGGCGAACGCGCCGAGCGCGACTGTGATCTTCGAGCGGATGCCGTTCATGGGCTACCTCCGTGCTGGGATCGGCTGTTCGGTGGCTCACCCAGTCCAGGCGGCGGCCCTATCGATCCGGCGCAGCTGGGCTATCGGTCACCGATAGCGGCGGGATAGGCGACCGGAGGCGCGGCACCGGAGCGTGGTTTCCGTGACCACCGAAGGCGAGCGAGGCGGACCGCGGATCCCGCGGCTGTGCGCCGATCAGATCTGGACGGCGTTCGAGGCCATCGATCTGCTGGGTGTCCTGGCCGACGAGCTGACCGGCGCCGCGTGGGACGGCGCCGGGCGTTGCCGCCTGGCGCCGGAGGCCGGCGGCCTCGAGGACCACGTCGTGCTCCACGACCTGCACGCCGGGATCAGCAGGCTGCTGCCGGTGCCGGTGTTGCGCGCCTTCCGTGCCGCCGCCGTGACGACGCTGGTCGCGCGGCGGCTGCTCGTGCCGGGCGTGGTGCTCGGCGGCGTCCTCGGCGCCGGGTTCGCCGCGCAGGTGCACGTCGCGGTGCTCGCGCGGTTCCTGCCCGACTTCAGCCACGTGACGGTGTGCACGTGTACCGGCCTGTCGTCGACGCGGATCCTGCCGCGGCTGCTGGACCAGCTGGACCTGAGCGGGATCGGGTTTTCGGTGACCGACGACGCGCACGAGGCGGTGCTGGGCGCCAACCTCGTGGTCGCGCCGCCCGGCGGTGGCGGGTTCGCCGGCATCGGCCTGCCCGCCAGGGGCGCGGTGCTGGTCAACTCGTCCGGCCACGCGCTCGCGGCCCAGGTCGCCGACCGGGTCGACCAGATCTACGTCGACGACCCGGCGCGGACCACCCGGCACGAATACCGCGGCGCCGTCGTCGCGGGGCTCGGTGAGCTGATCACCGCGCGCGGCCTGCGGCGCCGCGCGGACGACGTCCTGCTCGCCGAGCCGGCCGGCGCGGACGCGCTCGACGTCCGGCTGGCCTGGGAGGTGCACCGGACCGCGCTCGAGCGGTCGCGGTGAACGAGGAGTTCCGCCCACTGGAGAAAGGGAAAGTGCGATGACCGAAGCGGTAGCGGAAGAGTACGAAGTGGTGGTCAACACCGAGGAGCAGTACTCCATCTGGCGCACCGGACGGCAGGTACCGGCCGGCTGGCGGACGGTCGGCAAGAGCGGCACGCGCGAGGACTGCCTGGGCTACATCGAAGAGAACTGGACGGACATGCGCCCGCTGTCGGTCCGCCGCGACTGACCGCCGCAGCCCTGGGGAGGTGGATCACCATGTCGGCTGACCTGTGGCGGGTACTCGACCGGCACCGGAAGAACCCCGGATTCGCCGGGCGCGAGGAGGAGCTGAAGGCACTGACCGGGCTGCTCGGCCCGCGCCCGGCCGGGGTCCGGCTGGTCACCCTGACGGGACCGGCCGGCATCGGCAAGACGCGGCTGTTCGCGCAGTGGTGGGAACAGCTGCCACCGGGCGGACCCGCCGTGGTCGCCGGCCGGGCCGAGCGCACGGCCCCGCCGTTCGAGGTGTTCTCGGACGCGCTCGACGGCTGGCTGCGCCAGCTGCCCGAACCACCGCTGGACGAGGACGGCATGGTCCGGCTCGCCGGGATCTTCCCGGCGCTGCCGGGCCACCGGCCCGCGTCCGGCGGCGGGCGGGCCGACGCCGTGTTCGCCGCGATCCGCGCCCTGCTGCTGCGGGCGGCCGGTCCCGATGGGCTGGTGCTGTTCTGCGACGACATGCACTGGGCGGACCCGGAGTCGCTGGCGCTGCTGGAGTTCCTCTGCCGGGAACCACCCGCCGTGCCGATCCTGATCGTGCTCGCCTACCGGTCCGCGCAGGCCGGTGCCGGGCTGACCGCCGTGGCCGAAACGGCGCGGCGCCACGGCGTCCTGCACGCGCTGGAACTCGGCGGGCTCGCCGAGACCGAGGCGGACCGGCTGCTGCCGCCCGGGCTGGACGTCCCGGCCCGGCGCGCGCTCTACCGCGAAGGCGACGGCAACCCCGGCCTGCTGCGGGCGCTGGCGGGCGCCGAGCCGCCCGCCGGGTACCTCGGCAGCGCCGAGCTGCGGACCGGCCTGCCGCCGGTGCTGACCGACGCCCCGGCGGGCGATCTGAGCAGGCTGTCCCGCGAAGCGTGGCCCACCGCGCACGCCGCGGCGGTGTGCGGCGACCCGTTCGACCCGGCGATGGCCGGGTGGGTCGCCGCGGCCGAGCCGGACCAGCTCCGGGAAAGCCTGGGCGAGCTGCGCCGGTGCGGGGTCCTCGAACCCGCGCCGGACGGCCGGCTCAGTTTTCGTGACCCGGTGCTGCGGGCCGGCGCGTACCACGCCTCCGGCAGCGGCTGGCGCCGCGACGCGCACGCGCGGGCGGTGTCCTGGCTCGAACGGGCCGGCGCCGGTGCGGAGGCGCAAGCGCAGCATCTCGAACACATCGCCGTCACCGGTGACGCGGTGAGCGCGCGCGTGCTCACCGAAGCGGCGCGCGACACGCTGTCGCGTTCGCCCGGCCGGGCCGCGCGCTGGCTCGAGCGGGCCGCGCAGCTGCTGCGCGGTGAACCGGCCGGGGAGGACCGGCTCGCGCTCGGCCGGGCCCTGACCCTGAGCGGCCGGTTCGCCGAGGCCGAGCGGGTGCTCCTGGCCGTCGATCTGCCGGAGGCCGGGCGCTGGCGGGCGAAGGTGTACCGGTTCCTCGGGCGCTACAGCGAGGCCGCGCACGAAACCCGTGTCCGGCGGCCGTCGGCGGGCGTGCGCGCGGAACTGCTCGCCACGGCGATGGAATGTCACGGCTGGCAGGACGCCACCCCGGCGGACGACCTCGCCCGCGAACCTTCGGCGGGCGAGGCGGCGGTGTGCAGCCTGCTCGCGGCGGCCTGGGGACGGCTCGACCGGCGCGACGGGCTGGCGCGCCACACCGAGCGGGCGACCGCGCTGGTCGACCGGCTCGGCGACGAGCACCTGGTGCCGGAGCTGGAAACCCTCCGCTGGCTCGCGGAGGCCGAGTGGCGGCTCGGCCGGCCGGGAGACGCGGCCCGGCATCTCGCGCGCGGCCGGAGACTGGCCAGTGAGTTCGGGCAGCATTTCCTGCGCAGCAGGTTCTCCGCGGGCCTGGGCCGGCTGGCGCTGGCCGCGGGCGAGCTGGACGCGGCCGCGTACCACACCGAAGAGGCCATGGGCTGCGCGGAGATCCTGGCCAGCCCGGCGCTGCTGGTCGAGGCGCAGGTCCTGCGCGCCGGCCTGGGCGTGGCCACCGGCGACGTCGAGACGGGCGTGCTGTACGCCCAGCGCGCGGTCGAGTTCGCGAGCCGGCTGGAGGACGCGAACCTGGACCTCGCGCGGCGGACGCTGCACCAGGCCCGGACGGCCCGGGCGGAACCCAGCGCCGCCTCGCACACGCTCAAGCTGCTCAGCCACCGCGAGGAGCAGATCGCGTTGCTGGTCAGCGAAGGCCGGACGAACCAGCAGATCGCGCGCGAGCTCGACCTGAGCCACAAGACGGTCGAGACCTACCTGGGGCGGATCTTCAAGAAACTCGGCATCTCGGCTCGCACGCAGGTGGCCCACCTCGTCGGAGTGGCGGGCGGCTGAAGGACTCGTGAGTCCTTCAGCCCGCCAGGGCGACCCAGATCGCCGAGGCACTCGCGAGCGCGGTGCCGTCGGCGTCATAGAGCGTGGAGGTGTTGCGCGCGGTACGCCCATTGCGGCTGTCCTGGTGCGCGACGACGACGTATTGCCGCCCAGGCGAAGGCAGCTCGTCGATCGTCGCCGTCATCCGGCCCAGCAGCAGCGGATCCGCGCGGGGATCGGTCGTCCAGCCGCCGGGACAGTCGAGCGCGCTCCACACGATCTCCGCGGGCACGCGGCCGTCCGGGCCGGCCAGCGCGTCGCCGGGTGCCCAGGTGCACGCCACGGTCGCGGGCCGGCCGGCGACCGGCGCCGGGGTGAGGCACAGGCCGTCCGGTTCGTGCCGGTCGACGCCGCAGGCGAAACACGTCGGGAACGGATGGCCTTCGCGCCCGGCGTAGGCGGAGGCGTTCGCCTCGGCCTCGTCCGGGCTCACCGGAGGCACGACGCCGACGGCCTCGGTGGTGCCGGCCGCGGTGGCGATCAGCGTTTCGCCGTGCCACACGTGCCGGCGTTTCCCGGCCTCGCGCAGGTCCAGCCCGGTGCCGAGCGGCACCGGCGCGTGCAGGGTGACCGTGTGCCGTCCGGGCAGCGCGCCCGCGATGAGACCGCACGCGTAACCGCCGTTGGCCGACCCGGGCGGCCCGTTGAAACGTCCGTCGATGGCAAAGGTGGGCATGCCGGCTCCGATACTCGCCGAAGGGGCGGAAATTCTCGTCGACCGTACTCCCGCGGCCGGCCCGGAACGTGTCAGGGAATGTCCCGACTGTCCGCGCACCCGGGGCGACGAGATGCTTTTCCCGCCGAATCACCGTGGTTCTCGCCGCCTTCGACTTTTCGGCGATTCCCGGGCGGCATTCGTGCCGAGCGCGCCGCGCTCGATTTCTCGAGGAGGCAGCAGAGTGAGTGTGACTGCGGACAAAGCGGCTCCCGGTGGTTACCGGGATTCGCTCGACGAGCGGGGCGGCACCCCGCGCCTGTCGCTGACACCGGACGAGCGCGCGGCGATCGCGGAGCTGACCGACGTGCTGCTGGACGATCCTTTTTCCGGCGAGCCGGAGCAGCGGCTGCACGAGCTGGTCCTGGCCGCGCACAGCCTGCCGGTACGGCTGCGTGCGGTGCTCACGGAATTCCGGCTGACCGGCCGCCCGCTCGGCGGGCTGCTCATCTCCGGCCTGCCGGTCGACGACCTCGCGCTGCCGCGCACGCCGACCTCATACACCGAGGTCCCGTACGGCCGCGAAGTCAGCCGCGCGGGCCTGATCCTGCTGCTGCTGGGATCGGCGCTGGGCGACCCGTTCTCCTTCGTGACCCAGCAGCAGGGCAAGCTGATCCTGGACGTCTTCCCGGTGCGCGGGCACGAGCAGGAGCAGCTCGGGTCCAGCTCGACGGTGAACCTGGAGTGGCACAACGAGGACGCCTTCCACGAGCACCGCGCCGACTGGCTGCTGCTGCTCGGCATGCGCAACCACGACGACGTCGCCACGACGTTCGCGCCGATCCAGGACATCCGGCTCGAGCCGGAGCACCGCAAGCTGCTCTTCCAGGAGCGGTACGTGATCCTGCCGGACGAGTCGCACTCGGCGTCGTTCAACGCCGCGACCACCGGGCTCGACGCCGACGACCGCATCGCCGAGGCGTTCGCCCGCGTGGCCGAGATGAACGCCGAGCCGCGGAAGATCCCGATCCTCAGCGGCGACCCGGACGCTCCGTTCGTGCGCATCGACCCGGCCTTCATGCAGCCGCTGCAGGACGCCGAGGCGCAGCAGGCGCTCGACATGGCGATCGACGCGATCGACGCGCGGCTGCGCGACGTCGTGCTCTACCCGGGCGACCTGATGATCGTCGACAACAAGCGGGCCGTGCACGGCCGCCGCCCGTTCAAGGCGCGCTACGACGGCACCGACCGCTGGATGCGGCGCATCAACGTCACCGCCCACCTCCGCAACTCGGCCGGACGCCTGCACGGTCCCCTCGGCCGCGCAGTGCTCTAGGGAGCGAATCGAACCATGAGCCCGGACAGCTGGAACGCGGTCCTCGCGCGGCACGCCCGGCGGCAGCCGGCGAAGACCGCGTTCACGCACCTGCCGGACGACCCGGCCGCCCCGCCCCTTTCGCTGGGCTACGGCGAACTCGACCGCCGCGCCCGCGACGTGGCCGCGCTGCTGGCCGAGCGCGGTCACGCCGGCGAACCGGTGCTGCTGCTGTACCCGTCCGGGCTCGACTACGTCGTCGCCTTCTTCGGCTGCCTGTACGCCGGCTGCGTCGCCGTGCCGGCCTACCCGCCCAACCGGCGGGCGGCGTCGGCCGAGCGGATCGCGGGCATCGTCGCCGACAGCGGCGCGCGGGCGGCGCTGACCGACGGCAGGCTGCTCGAACGGCTCGGCCCGATCGGCATCGAGCTGATCCGCACCGACGAGCCCGGCGAAGGCCAGTGGTGCGACGACACCGTCGACGCGAGTTCCGTGGCTTTCCTGCAGTACACCTCGGGAAGCACGGGCGAGCCGAAGGGTGTCGTGCTGACGCACGGCAACCTGCTCGCGAACGCGGCGCTGACCGCGGAGTCCTTCGGCACGTCGGGGGACACGACGGTGGTCTCCTGGCTGCCGATGTACCACGACATGGGCCTCATCGGTTCACTGCTCGGCACCGTCCACTGCGGAGGGTCGTGCGTGACGCTGTCGCCGGCGTCGTTCGTGCGCGAGCCGATCCGCTGGCTGCGCGCGATCAGCGACTACCGGGCGACCGCGTCGGGCGGGCCGAACTTCGGCTACGACCTGTGCACCGACCGGATCACCGCCGAGCAGCGGGAGACGCTCGACCTGAGCGGCTGGCGGGTCGCGTTCAACGGCGCGGAACCGTTGCGCGAGGACACGATCCGGGCCTTCGCGGAGTCCTTCGCGGACACCGGGTTCGACGCACGCGCCATGACACCGTGCTACGGCCTGGCCGAAGCCACGCTGATGGTCTCGGCGAAACCGGCGGGCACCGGCGTGGTGGTCGACACCCGCGGTGCGGCCGCAGTGGTCGGGTCCGGGCGTCCGGTGGCGGCGGGTCACCGGCTCGAGATCGTCGATCCGGCGACGGCCACGCCGTGTCCGGACGGGACGGTCGGCGAGATCTGGTTCACCGGCCCGAGCGTGGCCGCCGGCTACTGGAACCGGCCCGAGCAGACCGAATCGACCTTCCGCGCGCGGCTGACCGGCGACGGCACACCGTTCCTGCGCACCGGTGACCTCGGCTACCTCGACGGCGGCGAGCTGTACGTCACCGGCCGGGCCAAGGACCTGCTGATCATCCGCGGCCGCAACCACTACCCGCAGGACATCGAACGCACCGTCGAGGCGAGTCACCCCGCGCTGGTCCGTGGCGGCGGCGCGGCCTTCGGCGTCACCGCCGACGGCGCCGAGCGGCTCGTCGTGGTGCACGAGGTGGGCCGCGAACACCGCCACGACGACCTTTCGGCGGTCACGGCGGCGGCGCGAGCCGCGGTCGCGGCCGCACACGAAGTGCAGCCGCACGCCGTGGTGCTCATCCGGTCCGGCACGCTCCCGCGGACGTCCAGCGGGAAGGTCCGGCGGCAGGCCTGCCGGGCCGCCTTCCTCGACGGCGAACTGGCGGTGCTGGCCGCCGGGACCGCGCAAGCCGGCGCGGAGGCGGCCACTTCGGCCGCCGCGCGGCTGTGCGCGGGCATCGCCTCGCTGCTCGGCCGGGCACCGGGCGAGCTCACGACCGGCGCTCCGCTGCTGGAACTCGGCCTGGACTCGGTGGACAGCGTCCGGCTGGCCCACTGGCTGCACACGGCGCGTGGCGTGCAGATCGACGCCGAGGACCTCCTGGACACCACCATCGAGGAGATCGCCGCGGCACCCGCCGGGCCACGGCCCGCCGAGGCGGCGGCCGCCGAGCCGGCGGGCGACCATCCGCTGTCCGCCGGCCAGCAGTCGCTGTGGTTCGTCGGGCAACTCGATCCGGGCAACCCGGCGCACATCGTCGGCGCGGCCGTCCGGGTCCGCGGGAACCTCGACGTCACCGCGCTGGAGCGGGCGCTGAGCGCGCTCAGCGAGAGCCAGGCGTCGCTGCGCACCACGTTCCCGGTCGTGGCGGGCGAGCCGGTGCGGCGAGTACACGCGAAACTGGACCCGGGATTCGAGCACCACCAGGTGTCCGAAGTGGACGAGCTGAGCCGGATCGCCTACCGGCCCTTCGACGTCGCCGACGGGCCGCTGTTGCGGGTCGGCGTCGTCAGCCGCGGTCCGGACGAGCACTGGCTCGTCCTCGCCGCGCACCATCTCGTCGCCGACCTCTGGTCGACGGAAATCCTGCTGCGCGAGCTGGAAACGCTCTACCGCGACCTGCGGCCACTCCCCGTCCGCGGCAGGCAACCGGCCTCGCCGTCCGAGGCGGAAACCGAGGCGCTGGCCCGATTCTGGCGCGACCAGCTGTCCGGCGCGCCGGCGCGGCTCGACCTGCCGGGCGCGCGGCCACGGCGGGCCGATCGTCCGCGCGGGGACCGGCACGAGCTGACCGTCGGCGCCGAAGTGCTCGCGCGGCTCGAGAACCTCGCGCGGGAGCACCAGGTGACGTTGTACGACGTGCTGCTCGCCGCGTACCAGCTCACGCTGAGCCGCGACGCCGGAGTGTCCGACGTCGTCGTCGGGTCACCGGTGCACGGCCGCGACGAGCCGGGCGCGGCGGACGTCATCGGCTACTTCGTGAACATGCTGCCGCTGCGCGGCCGCTTCCGCCCGGAGCAGCCGCTCGCCGACATCCTGCGGCAGACGCACCGGACCACGACCGAGGCCCGGCGCCACGCCGGGCTGCCGTTCGCGACGCTCGTCGAGCGCCTCCGGCCCGAGCGCGACCCCGGCACGACGCCGTTCTTCCAGGCTGTGTTCACCTATCAGCCCGGCCCGCTCGGCGCGCTGGCGCTCGGCCGTGGCGAGGGCCGCCTGCCGTTCGCCGACCTGGAACTGTCCCCGGTCCCGCTGCGCCACGACGCGGCGCAGTTCGATCTGCTGCTCACCGTCGGCCGCGTGGGCGCCGGACTCGGCGGCATCCTCGAATTCGACGCCGATCGCTACGACACGTCCACCGCGGAACGGCTCGCCGCGCGGTTCCGGGCGACCCTGGCGGCGTTCGCGACCGGGACGTCCACGGTGGACGAGCCGGCCGTGGTCCTGCCGCGCGAGTTGACCTACGGCGCCGAGCCCGGTGCGTCGAAAGCCGCGCACGAGCTGTTCGCCGAGCACGCGACCGCGGCTCCGCACGACATCGCGGTGTCGTGGGACGGCGGCGAGCTGACCTACGCCGAACTCGAAACGCGCGCCAACCGTCTTGCCCACCGGCTGCGCGCCGCGGGCGCCGGTCCCGAGCGGCTGGTCGCGATCTTCCTGCCGCGTTGCGCGGAATGGCTCGTGTCCGTGCTCGCGGTGTTCAAGGCGGGCGCGGCCTACCTGCCGCTCGACCCGGCCCACCCGGCCGAGCGGGTGTCCTACGTCCTCGCCGACAGCGGCGCCGAGCTGCTGATCACCCGCGCCGCCGCGCCGGAGTTCGACGGTGCGGTGATCGACCTCGACACGGAGGACCTGGAGCAGCTGCCCGAGCGGTTCGACGCCGGTCCCGTCGACCCGCGCCGGCTCGCCTACGTGATCTACACGTCCGGCTCGACCGGACGGCCGAAGGGCGTGCTCGTCGAGCACGGCTCGCTGGCCAACCTGATCGCCGGGATGCCGGTGTTCGGGTTCGGTGACCACGAGCGGTGGACGCTGTTCCACTCGACCGCGTTCGACTTCTCCGTCTGGGAGACCTGGGGCGCGCTGGCCCGCGGCGGCACGGTCGTCGTGGTCGGGCCGGACGCGGCCCGTGACCCGGAGGCGTTCTGGAAGCTGGTCCGGCGGCACCGCGTGACCGTCCTCAGCCAGACTCCCGCGGTGTTCGCGCTGCTCACCGGGGCCGCGCCTGCTCGGCTGTCCGAAGTGGACCTGCGGCACGTCGTGTTCGGCGGCGAGAAGCTCGAGGCCGCGCAGCTGACGGACTGGTGGGCGCACGGCAACGGCAAGGTGCGGCTGTCCAACACCTACGGCATCACCGAGGTGACCGTGCTGCTGAGCGACGGGCCGGTCGCCGAAGACGCCGCCGGCCCGCCGCCGCTCGGGCTGCCGATGGCGGGCACCGAGCTGCACCTGCTCGACGAGCACGGCGAGCCGGCCGGGATCGGCGTCACCGGGGAACTGTACGTCGGCGGCATGGGCGTGGCGCGCGGCTACCTCAACCGGCCCGCGCTGACGGCGGAACGGTTCGTGCCGCACCCGTCCAGACCCGGCGCGCGGCTCTACCGCTCGGGCGACCTGGCCCGGCGCAACGCCGACGGCTCGCTCGACTACCTCGGCCGCACCGATCACCAGATCAAGATCCGCGGCCACCGCATCGAGGCGGGCGAGGTCGAGGCGGCGCTGGAGGAGATCCCCGGCGTGCGCCAGGCGGTCGTGGTCACCGGCGACGACGCTGCGGGGCAGCGCCGGCTGGTCGCCTACCTCGCCGGCACACTGTCCGAAGTGGACGTCCCGGCCCTGCGTGCCCGGCTGGGCGTGCGCCTGCCCGGCTACATGATCCCGGCCCGGTTCGTGCCGCTCGCCGAGTTCCCGCTGACCGCCAACGGCAAGATCGACCGGGCCGCGCTGCCGGACCCGGGCCGGGACGCGGGGGAGTACGCCGAGCCGTCGACCGAGAGCGAACGCCGCCTGGCCGAGCTGATCGGCGGCATGCTCAAGGCACCCCGCGTCGGCGCGCACGACGACCTGCTCGCGCTCGGCGGGCATTCGCTGATGGTGGCGCGGCTGGCCCTGCGCATCCGGGACGTGTTCGCGGTGGAAATCCCGTTGCGGGAACTGTTCACCGAGGAGATCACGGTCGCCAGGATCGCCCGGCTGGTCGACGACGCGGTGGCCGCCGGCGCGACCGCGGCACCGGCCCGGCGGATCGGCCGCGCCGACCGGGCCCGCTACGCCGCCGGCAGCACTTCCGGTGACCGGCTGAGCCTGCCGGACGGCCTGCGCCGCACCCGCGCCGAATCGAATGGGAGAGCATGATGCCAGCACAGCCGTCCGCCATCTTCCCGGTGAGCCCCGCGCAGGAAGCGCTGTGGGTCCTGGAACAGCTCGTCCCGGGCACGGCGGCCTACCACATCCCCGTCGCGCTGCGGCTGCTCGGCACGCTCGACCGCGCCGCGCTGGGCCGGGCGCTGTCCGCGGTGGCCGCGCGGCACGAAATCCTGCGCACGTCGTTCGCGGAGGTCGAAAACCAGGCCGTCCAGCTCGTCGCGGACGCCGTGGAGATCACCGTGGCGGAGGTCGACCTGAGCGCGACGCCGGAAGACCTGGACGCGCGGCTCGAGGCCGAGGCCGCGCGGCCGTTCGACCTCGCCGCGGCGCCGCTGCTGCGGGCGACGTCCTTCCGGCTGGCCGGCGACGAGCAGGTCCTGCTGATCACCGTGCACCACCTGGCCGCCGACATGTGGTCGCTGGGCCTGCTGATCGCCGAGCTGTCCGCGGCCTACGCGGCCGAGACCGGCGGAGAACCCGTGGCGGCGGACGAACTCCCCCTGCAGTACGGCGACTTCGCGGTGTGGCAGCACGAGCAGCTCACCGACGCCGCGGTCGAGACCCTGGCCGCCCATTGGCGGGAGCGGCTCGCGGGCGCGCCGGGACTGCTGGAGATCCCGGCCGACCGGCCGCGCCCGGCCGTGCTGAGCTTCCGCGGCGACATCCTGCCGGTCACGCTGCCGGCCGCGACGTCGGCGAAGGTCGCGGAGCTGGCCCAGCGGCGCGGCGCGAGCCCGTTCATGGTGCTGCTCGCGGCGTTCCAGGCGGTCCTGGCCCGGCACACCGGCGGTGAGGACATCGTCGTCGGCACCCCGGTTTCGACGCGGGAGGCCGACACCGAGGACCTGATCGGCTGCTTCGTCAACACCGTGCCGCTGCGGACGTCGCTGGCGGGCGACCCGAGCTTCGGCGAGCTGGTCGATCGGGTCCGCGAGGTCACCCTCGACGGCGTGCAGCACCGCGACCTGCCGTTCCCGAAGCTCGTCGAGCAGCTGCGCGTGCCGCGCGACCTGAGCTACAACCCGGTGGTGCAGGCGATGTTCGTGCTGCAAAACGCGCCGCTGCCGACGCCGGAACTCGCGGGCTTGAGCGTGACGCCGGTGCACGTGTCGCGCGGTGCCTCGCAGCTGGACCTGGATCTGCAGCTGTGGCACGACGGCGAACGGTTCGAAGGGTTCGTCGAGTACAGCACCGACCTGTTCGAGGCCGCCACGATCGGACGGCTGTGGGACCACCTGACCGTCCTGCTGTCCGCGGCGCTGGACGACCCGGACACCCGCCTGTCCCGGCTGCCGCTGCTGACCGCCGCCGAGGAAGAACGCGCGGTCGTGGCGTGGAACGACACCGCGGCGCCCGGCCCGGACGGCTGCCTGCACGAACTGGTCGAGCGGCAGGCCGGACGCACTCCGGACGCGGACGCCGTGCTCTGGTCCGGCGGCAGGCTCAGCTACCGCGAGCTCGACGCCCGGGCCGACGCCGTGGCCGCCCGGCTGCGCGAACTCGGCGTCGGCCGCGACGTCCTGGTCGGCGTGTGCGCCACCCGGTCCCCGGCGATGGTCGCGGCGCTGCTCGGCGTGCTCAAGGCGGGCGGCGCCTACCTGCCGCTCGACCCTGGCTACCCCGCCGACCGCCTGGAGTACATGATCACCGACGCGCGCCCGCTCGTCGTGCTCACCGACGACACGTCCGTCACGCTGCCCGAGGGCACGCCCGTCCTGCCGCTGAGCGAGATCACGGGTTCCGCGGCCGCCGTCGCCTCCGTGACCCGGCCCGGGGATCCGGCCTACGTCATCTACACGTCCGGGTCGACCGGGCGGCCCAAGGGGGTCGCGGTGCACCACGCGGGCGTGGTGAACACGCTGGCGCACCTGACCGCGGCCCACGGGATCGGTCCGGGCGACCGGATGGCGAACGTCTCGCCGATCAGCTTCGACCTCTCGGTCTTCGAGCTGTTCGGCGCGCTGACCTCCGGCGCGGCCGTCGTCCTGCCCGACGCCGGGCGCGCCACCGACCCGGCGCACTGGCGGGAGCTGCTGACCGCCTTCGGGCTCACCGTCTGGGGCTCGGCGCCGGCGTTGCTCGACGCGCTGGTCGGCGAGCTGGAACGCGAGGCGGCGACCCACCCGCTGCGGCTCGCGGTGGTCGCCGGCGACGTGCTGCCGCTGGGCGTGCCCGGCCGGGCCGCGGGCGTGTTCCCCGGGCTGACGATGCTCAACTACGGCGGCCCGACGGAGACCACGATCTACTCGATCGGCGCGCCCGTGGACGTCGTCGATCCACAGTGGACGTCCATTCCGTACGGCAGGCCGCTGCCGAACACGCGGGCGCTGATCCTCGACGACCGGCTGCGGCTGGTTCCGGTCGGCGTGCCCGGGCAGCTCTACCACGGCGGCACCGGGATCGCCCGCGGGTATCTCGGCCGGCCGGCCCTGACCGCCGAGCGGTTCCTCCCCGACCCGTACGCCGGGGACGGTTCGCGGCTCTACGCCTCCGGTGACCTCGCGCGGTATCGCGAGGACGGCCAGGTCGAGCTGCTCGGCCGCATCGACCACCAGGTCAAGATCCGCGGATTCCGGATCGAGCTCGGCGAGGTCGGGGTCGTCCTGGACCGCCACCCGGCGATCGCGGAATCGGTCGTGGTGGCCGCGCCGGATCCGGCCGGGCCGGAGAAGCGGCTGGTCGCCTACTACGTCCCGGCCGGCGCCGGAGAGCCGCCGGTCGCGGAACTGCGCGCACACCTCGAGCGGACCCTGCCGGACTACATGGTGCCCGCGGTGTTCGTGCCGCTGGCGGCGTTGCCGTTGTCGCCCAACGGGAAAGTCGACCGGAAGGCGCTGCCCGACGCCGGAACCGAGCGGCCGTCGCTCGGCGTCGAGTTCGTCGCGCCGCGCGACCCGGTCGAGGAGTTCATCTGCGGGGTCTGGCACGACGTGCTGGCCGTCGACACGATCGGCGTGCACGACCACTTCTTCGAGCTGGGCGGCCAGTCGCTGCACGCCACCCAGGTCGTCTCGCTGCTGCGCGAGAACCTCCGGGTCGACGTGCCGCTGCGCACGGTGTTCGACGCGCCGACCGTGGCGCGTCAGGCCGACGCGGTGCGCGAGCTCGGTGCCGGGATCGACGTGGCCGCCGTCGCCGAGACCGCGCTGCGGGTCGCGGAGATGACCGACGAGGAAGTGCTGGCGCTGCTGGCCGCGGGGGAGCGGGCATGACCTTCCGGAACCCGGTGCGCCGCGTCGGCGCGCCCGGCGTCGCGGGCGAACGCGAGGCGCTCACGGCGTGGCTCGCCTGGCACCGCGCCACGCTGCTGACGAAACTGGACGGCCTGGCCGACGAGCCACTGCGCCGGGCCGTCCTCCCGACGGGGCTGTCGCTGCTCGGCATCGTCCGGCACCTGGCCCAGGTCGAGCAGGGCTGGTTCGCGCTGGGGTTCGCCGGGATCGACGAGCCGGTGGTGTTCGGCGAATCCGATGACGAGGACGAATCGTTCCGCGTCGGCCCGGAAGAGACGACGGACGAAATCGTCGGCACGTATCTGCGGATGTGCGAGCGCAGCCGCGAGATCGTCGCCGCCGCGGAATCGCTCGACATCGCGGTTCCGGACGAGCGGCGCGGGAAGGTCGACCTGCGCTGGATCCTGATCCACATGATCGAGGAAACCGCCCGGCACAACGGACACGCCGACGTGATCCGGGAACTCGTCGACGGCACCGTCGGCGACTGAAGGGAGCAGGCCATGCGCGTGGCCATTGAGCAGGAGCGATGCGTCACTTCGGGCCGGTGCGCGTTCACCGCACCCGAGGTGTTCACCCAGAACGACGACGGCCTGGTCGAGGTCCTGACCGAACGGCCCGCCGCGGACCAGCAGGAGGCGGTCCGGGAGGCGGCGTTCCTCTGCCCGGCGCTGGCCATCGAAGTCAAGGGGGACTGATGGTAGTCGTCAGCCGCATGGTCATCCGGTTCGCGGGTGATTCGGGTGACGGCATGCAGCTGACCGGTGACCGGTTCACCTCGGAGGCCGCCGCGTTCGGTAACGACCTGTCGACGATGCCGAATTTCCCGGCGGAGATCCGCGCGCCGCAGGGCACCATTCCCGGCGTCTCGAGCTTCCAGGTGCACTTCGCCGATTACGACATCCTCACCCCGGGCGACCGCCCCGATGTGCTGGTGGCGATGAACCCGGCCGCGTTGAAGGCGAACCTGGGCGATGTCCCGCAGGGTGGGACGATCATTCTCAACACCGATGAGTTCGTCAAGCGGAACCTGACCAAGGTCGGCTACGCGACCGACCCGTTGGAGGACGACACGCTCTCGGCGTATCAGGTGCATCGGGTGGCGATGTCGACGTTGACGCAGGGTGCGTTGGCCGAGACCGGTTTGGGCAAGAAGGACGCCGAGCGGTGCAAGAACATGTTCGCGCTCGGGTTGTTGTCGTGGATGTATCACCGGCCGACCGAGGGCACCGAGCGGTTTTTGCGGGAGAAGTTCGCGAAGAAGCCGGAGATCGCCGAGGCGAACATCCTGGCTTTCCGGGCGGGCTGGAATTACGGGGAGACGACGGAGTCGTTCGCGACGACGTTCGAGGTCGCGCCGGCGAAGCTGGCGCCGGGGACGTATCGGCAGATCACCGGCAACACCGCGCTCGCGTACGGGATCGTCGCGGCGGGGCAGCGCTCGGGCCTGCAGATCCTGCTCGGCACGTATCCGATCACTCCGGCCTCGGACATCCTGCACGAGCTGTCCAGGCACAAGAACTTCGGGATCATCACCTTCCAGGCCGAGGACGAGATCGCCGGTATCGGTGCCGCGCTGGGCGCCTCCTACGGTGGCGCGCTGGGGGTGACCTCGACCTCCGGTCCGGGGGTCGCGTTGAAGTCCGAGACGATCGGGCTGGGGGTGATGGTCGAGCTGCCGCTGGTGGTGATCGACGTGCAGCGCGGTGGCCCGTCGACGGGGTTGCCGACCAAGACCGAGCAGGCCGACCTGCTGCAGGCGATGTTCGGCCGCAACGGCGAGTCCCCGGTCCCGATCGTCGCCCCGCTGTCGCCGGCGGATTGTTTCGACGCGGCGATCGAGGCGACCCGGATCGCGTTGACCTACCGCACCCCGGTGCTGCTGCTCTCGGACGGGGCGATCGCCAACGGGTCGGAGCCGTGGCTGATCCCGGACGTGGACACGCTGCCGGACCTGCGGGTGCAGTTCGCGTCCGAACCCAACGCCGACAACGACTCCGGCGAGTTCTGGCCCTACGTGCGTGACCCCGAGACCCTCGCCCGGGCCTGGGCGGTGCCGGGGACGCCGGGGTTGCAGCATCGCATCGGCGGGCTGGAGAAGGCCGACAAGACCGGCCACATCTCCTACGACCCGGCCAACCACGACACGATGGTCCGGTTGCGGCAGGCCAAGATCGACGGCATCGACGTGCCCGACCTGCTCGTCGACGACCCCTCCGGCGGCAAAGCCCGCGTCCTGGCGCTGGGCTGGGGCAGCTCGTTCGGGCCGATCGGGGCGGCGTGCCGGCGGGTGCGCAAGCTCGGCATGCCGATCGCGCAGGCGCACCTGCGGCACCTCAACCCGCTGCCGGGCAACCTCGGGGACATCCTGCGCTCCTACGACAAGGTCGTGGTGCCGGAGATGAACCTCGGCCAGCTCGCGCTGCTGCTGCGGGCGAAATACCTGGTGGACGTCCACTCCCACACCAAGGTCGCCGGGATGGCGTTCAAGGCCGAAGAACTGCAGAACGTCTTTTCCGAGATCATCACCAGCGTTACGGAGGCGGCGAAGTGACCGCGATCGACCTGGGGACACCCACGCTCGGTGGCCTGGACCTCGTGCCCACCACCGACCAGCCGCAGAAGGCCAAGGACTACAAATCCGACCAGGAAGTCCGCTGGTGCCCCGGCTGCGGCGACTACGTCGTGCTCAACGCGGTCCAGTCGTTCCTGCCCACCCTCGGGCTCAAACGCGAGAACATCGTGTTCATCTCCGGGATCGGCTGCTCCTCACGCTTCCCGTACTACCTCAACACCTACGGCATGCACTCCATCCACGGCCGCGCCCCCGCCATCGCCACCGGCCTGGCGACCACGCGCCCCGACCTGTCGGTGTGGGTGGTCACCGGCGACGGCGACGCACTGTCCATCGGCGGCAACCACCTCATCCACGCGCTGCGCCGCAACGTCAACATCAAGATCCTGCTGTTCAACAACCGCATCTACGGCCTGACCAAGGGCCAGTACTCCCCGACCTCCGGGCAGGGCATGGTCACCAAGTCCACCCCGATGGGCTCAGTGGACACCCCGTTCAACCCCCTGTCGCTGGCCATCGGCGCCGAAGCCTCCTTCGTCGGCCGCGCCCTGGACTCCGACCGCAAAGGCCTCACCGAAGTCCTGCAAGCCGCCGCCCAGCACCGCGGCTCGGCACTGGTCGAGATCTACCAGAACTGCCCCATCTTCAACGACGGCGCCTTCGACGTCCTCAAAGACGCCGACGAAGCCGCCACCCGCCTCATCCCCCTACACCCCGGCCAACCGATCCGCTTCGGCCCCAACCAGGAATTCGGCATCACACGCAGCGACTGGGGCGGCCTGGACATCGCCAAAATCGCCGACATCGGCGAAGACAACGTGATCGTGCACGACCCCTCCATCACCGACACCACCTACGCCTTCGCCCTCTCACGCCTCGGCGACCAAAACCTCAACCACGTCCCCACCGGCATCCTCCGCCAAGTCGAGCGCCCCACCTACGACGACGGAGCACGCGCCCAGGTCGAACAAGCCCGCACCACCCACACCCCCGACCTACAAGCCCTCCTCCACGGCAAAGACACCTGGACAGTCGCGTAACCAGCGGCGGCGGCCTTCCGGCATCCGTTGATCGACCGATGTCTCGATCCGCCGTCCGCGGGACCGTTGCCGCATGAACGTGAACGGGATCGAGACGACCTGTCTGGACCGGCCGCATCCGGCCGAGCTGCCGGACGCCCACGACCAGTGGAACTTCGCGGCGCGCCGCGAGACGCCGACCCAGCGGCTGGACCGGAACTACGCCGAGATACTGCAGGAAGTGCGGGTGGCGCAGACGGGGGTGCAGCTGTTGCTCGCGTTCCTGCTGACCGTTGCCTTCACGCCGCGCTTCGCGACGCTGACCGAGTTCGAACGGCGCGTGTACGTGAGCGCTCCGATTCTCGGCGCGGCGGCCACCGCGTTGCTGATCGCGCCGGCCGCCTTCCACCGGCTGGTTTTCCAGCGGCGGCTCAAGCGGGAACTGGTGCTCGCGTCCAGCCGGTTCGCGCTGTTCGGGCTGACCTTGCTGATGCTGTCCATCGGTTCCGCGCTGCTGCTGATCCTCAGCGTCACCCTCGGTGCCGTGCCCGCCGCGTGGTTCACCGTCGGTGCGCTGGGCTGGTTCGCGCTGTGGTGGTTCGTCGTGCCGATGTGGAGCCGGATCCGCAACTCCCGGTGCTGAACCTCATCCCGACGCAGAGTGGCGGCTCGCCTCCCGGGCGATGTCGATGCGGGAGTGCACGCCGAGCTTGGCCAGGATGTGCGAGACGTGCGTGGCGACCGTGCGCGGGGACAGGAACAGCCGGGCCGCGATCTGCGGGTTCGACAGGCCTTCGACCACGAGCGCGGCGATCTTCCCCTCGGTCGGGGTGAGGCTCGCCCAGCCGTGCGTGGCCTGGCGGTGCTTCACCGTCGGGCCACGCCGGATGCCGAACGTGCGGAACCGGGCTCGCAACCGGGCCACGTCCCACTGCGCGTCCAGGTTCTCGTAGAGGTCCAGGGCGCGGGTGAACGCGGCTCGCGCCGAGCCGCGGTCCCCGGCTTCGGCGAAGGCGACGGCGGCGGCTTCCAGCGACTTCGCGCGGGGGAGCGGACGGCCCGCGTCGCGGTAGTCGTCGGCCGCGCGCAGCAGCGTCGCCGCGTCGTGCCCGGTCAAGCCCTGGCAGTAGCTGCCCAGTGCCCGCCGGTGCGGCACGCCGGATCCGGTCGCGACGGCGCGCACGCGGGCCTCGATCCGGGCCAGGGTGCCGGTTTCACCGAGCTCCACGGCCAGCCGGACGGTGTCGCCGAGCAGGTCTTCGCCGCCGTCTTCGCCGGTCAGCGCGGCGGTCAGTGCGGCGAGCGCCCGGTCGGGTTCCCCGGCGTGCTCGAACGCGAGGCCGCGTGCCAAGGCGAGGGGTTCGACCACCCGGTCGCCGATCCGTTCCGCGGCCGGCGCCGCCGCGTCGAGGTGCCGGTACGCGGCGGCCGTTTCACCGCGGTGGAAGTGGATGATCGCGGCCACGCCGTGGTCGCAGCAGGCCACGCTCGGATCCTTGAGGTCGTCCGGGACGACGTCGACCTCGGCCACGGCGTCGTCCCACCGGCCACTGCCCAGCAGCAGCTGGCCGAGCGCGCTCTGCGACTGGGCCAGTCGGACCACGCTGCCGGCGCGGTCCGCCAGCTCGCGGGCGCGTTCCGCGGCGGCGAGCGCGTCGGGGTACCGATCGAGCGCGCCGAAGGTGACGGCCTGGTTGATGCGCAGCAGCAGCCCGAGATCGGTGAGCGCGGGGTCGCCGGGTGCGATGGCCATCGCCCGCTCGAACAGCGGCAGGGCCCCGGTCCACTCGCCGCGCATCATCGCCACCAGGCTCAGCACGTGCAGCGCCCAGCCGGTTGCCCAGTGGTCGTCGCCGGCTTCGGCCAGCGCGGCGGTGGCGACCCGGGCCGCGGTGTCGACCTCGCCGAGGTCGCGGTGGGTCCGGGCGGTGAGGACCAGCAACCGGGCCCGCTGCCGGGCGGGCAGGCCCGGTGTGGCGACGGCCTGCTCCAGCGTGGCGAGCGACTCGGCGGATCGTCCGGTCATCCCGCGGCACTGGGCCACGGTCGTGTGCAGGTCGACGAGCAGATCCGGGTCGCAGGCCCGGGGCAGGGCGCGGCCCGCGACGCGCTCGGCCTCGGCGAAGTCACCCACCCGGTACAGCGCCTCGGCGAGCCGGCAGCTCAGCACTCCGATCGCGGGGTGGCCATTTCGGGCGTCCCGGACCGCGTGGCGCAGCAAGGTGACCGCGACCTCGGGTGCCTGACCGATGAGCGGGGCGGACGCGCCGGGCAGCCAGTCCACGACCCAGCCGGGCACGGGTTCGCCGGCGTTCCCGGCGGACACCGTGGGCAGCAGCTGCCGGGCGACCCGCTCGACGGGGGCGCCGGCCTCGGCCAGCGCCCGTGCGGCGGCCCGGTGCCAGACGGCCCGCACGCCCGCCGGCATCTCGTCGTACAACGCCGTGCGGATCAACGGGTGCCGGAACGCCAGATCGTCACCCGCCGCCATCAGCACACCCGCTGCCCGGGCTTCGTCGAGCGCCGGCAGCAAGCGGGGAAGCTCGGCCTCCGCCACGATCGCCAGGTCGGCGACCGAGAAGCCGACGCCGAGCAGCGCGGCCGCCCGCAGCACGGTCCGCGTCCGCTCCGACAGGAAGCCGAGCCGGTCCGCGATCGCCTCCGGCAGGGAGTCCGGGGTCGGCCCGCCGGTCAGCTCGGCGATTCCCGCGTCGTCGACGGCGAGGCAGGAACTCCTGGTGAGCGCGTCGAGCAGTTCCGTGAGGTACAAGGGGTTCCCGGCGGCGCCGTCGGCCAGCTGGGCCAGCTGGTCACCGGGCTTGCCGCCGGCGAGCCGGGCGACCAGCTCGAGCACCGCCGGTTCGGTGAGCCGGCCGACCCGCAGCCGTTCGGCGGGCCCGACGATCCGCCGCAGCGCGCGCAGGTCGTCGCGGCGGGGGATCGGGCGCAGCACGCCGATCAGGAGCAGCGGCAGCTGCCGGACCGAGCGAGCCAGCCGGCCCCACACCGCCACCGTCGCGCGGTCGGCCCACTGAAGCTCGTCGACGACCAGCACCACCGGGCCGGCCTGGCAGAGCTCGTCCACGAGGCCGAGCAGCTGCTCGGCGGCCGCGGTGGCGAGGTCCGCTCCCTTGCCCCGTGCGGTTTCCCCGCGCAGGAGACCGGCGATGGCGTCCCGCCGCGGATCCGGCGGGGAAGCGGCGGTGACGCGCAACGCGTCCAGCAGCGGCAGCAGCGGCAGCGCCTGCCCCAGCTCGTCGCCGGCACCCCGGAAGACCTGGCACCCCGCGCGGGCGGCGGCCGCGCAGGCGGCCTGGACGAGGGTGGATTTGCCGATGCCCGGCTCGCCGTCGACCAGGACGGCCCGGCCGCGGCCCGCCGCCACGTCGTGCACCCAGCCGGCCAGCCGGGACAGCTCGCCGTCCCGGCCGATCAGGAGGTCAGCACCGTCCGTGAGCGGTTGCACACGGACGATAATAGAAGAAGAACACCGGCTGAACAAGAGATGTACTCGGCGTGGCCGGCCCGCTGGTTGGAAATCCGCTGTTCCGATTCGGGAAACATGCGGTTCCGATGTCGTTCGCCGCTGTGCGTGCGGCGGAATATCGCCGCCTGGTGTTGGCGCGGACTTAACCGCTCGTTGCCCGCCGGTTGTGCCGGCTCTGGAAGCGTCCGCAGGGCCCGAAGTCGGTTTCGCCCGATTGACCACCGGAGGAATGATGCGGGTTCACCGCGCGGTCGCCATGGTCGCGTTGACGCTCTTCGCGACGGGTTTCCTGGGTACTTCCGCGGCTTCCGCCGTCGCTGCCGAGAGCGCGGCACCGACCGCGGTCCTCGCCGGCGCCCCCGACGAGATGGGGTACAACGGCGTGTCGCCCGACGAAATGGGCTACAACTAAGGGTTTTCCGGCCCTGCGGCCGCGCCGGGAATTTATTTCCCGGCGCGGCCGTTTCCATTGTTCCGGCGAAAACGGCTGTGCCGGACAAAGCCGTCCGGAAACCTTTTCGTGGCGCGCCTGCGGCGATCTCAAGGGGTGGCCAGCGCCGCCCGGACCCGCCGTTCGACCAGGATCGGCACGAAGACGTGGATCCGGGCGCCGGCGAACCGGGCGCGTTCGCGGTCGACCATCGCGTGCAGCCGGGGCCGCGCGACGTCCGCGTAGTCGCGGTCCAAGCGGTCCTCGAGCTGCGTGAAATGGGTGTCGAGCTGCTCGGAGGCCATGGTGTCCAGCGTGCTCATCGCTTACCTTCCGTCGGGCGGTGTTGCGGGATACATGCCCCAAGAGACGGCGCCCAGGTGAACCGGAGGTGAACAAAAAGGTTTCACCCACTGCCCGGGGAGGACGGCGGCCGCAACCCGGCCGTGGCCCACCGGTGGGCGGTCGCGCACACCTCGGCTTCGGTGCCCCGGAGGTGCTCGACGACCTCGCCGCCGGACCAGAGCATGAGGGCGACGACGCCGGGCCGGATGGGCGTCAGCGCGATGAGGCACCGGTGCCCGCCGCGCTCGACGCCCCGCTCGGCGGTGAGCCATTGCCCGGTCGTGCCGGTGCGGGTGACCGTCCAGGCCGGGTCTTCGGCAAGTTCGGCCACCGACCGGGGGACGACCTCTGCCGGTTGTTCGTCGTGCACGTCTGCCTGCCTCGCGTGGTTCCGCACCTGGTGATCCGACAGGTGAAGCTCAGGTTAACAACATCGGCCCGTGCCTCCGACGGCACGCGGCTGACCTCGGTCCTCGGAACCACGACGGCCGTCGCCGCGGAACCCACCTGATCACCACGCTGGGCCACGGGGCAGGTATCGGCGAACGTGGCCATCGTCCGGGGTGGCCCCCACGCCCGGGTGCTCGGCCAGCGCGCGGTCGGCCTGTGCCGGCCGGACGCCGCGAAGTTCTTCTACGGCGCGAGCAGAGGGAGCCTGCTTGCCGCGCTGTCCACCAACTTGATCACCGCGCTGCAACCGGTGCCCCAGCACAGAGCGCAGACCGGGCAGCGCCGCAATCGTGCCCGCACCCCGGCTCCCGGCAGCGCATCCACGTCTACCCAGTCACCACCTGTCGTGCGTCGAGCGTCGTCGCAGCCTTCACCACAGGCGTGAAAACTTCTCGGGTGTGCAGTGACGAGCCGCCAGGTCGTTGAAGCAGTTCGGCCGGACGTTGGGGCCCCGGCGGCCTCGCCCGCTGGACGCGTTCATCATCCCAACCCGGCTGGCTCTTGACGTTGCCCCTGTGCCACCCATCCCTGCGAAGGTCGACGGCATGAACCGTCGAGACCTGCTGCGCTTGTTCAGCATGGCGGACGCGCTGCTCGCGCTGTCAGCGGGCGAGACAGCCCTCGGTGACGTCGCACGGCTCGCTGCCGCGGCTCACACCGGCATGGTGGATACAGCCCGAAGCAGTGGAGTCCACCAGGCCCGAGTCTCATCTGTGGCGCGTGTTCACGCGGTCGTCGACCAAGCCCATGTACTGCCGCTGGTGCGAGCTCAACGTCCTCCGGAGTGACGTGCCCGGAAATCCGCGCGGGCGTGAATCAGCCGACACGACATTACCTGATCAAGGCGAGAACTCTCCGAAAGTTAGCGGACGCTAAAAATATTGGCCGGGACGAGAATTCCAGTCGGCGGGTGGTTGTGGCGGGCAGGTTCTGCCCGGACCATGCGATTTCGGGTGGCCGTCGGCCGCCGTTTCGCCGAGGACTCTGCTGGGGAGAACCCATGAACAGACGGAAGTCACGGTTGGCGATCATCGCAGGTGTCATGCTCTTGCTGGGCGGCCTCGGCCTGGGCCCGGCCGTCGCGGGAGCCCGGCCGAACACGGGAGTCGGCTCGTGCACCCTCAAGAACTGGCAGCCGAGCGACGACCCGGACGACGCCAAGGACCTTCCGGAAGGAAATCGGCCACAGTCCTACAAAGGGGACGACTACGACTGCAGCGGCGCGACGTTCGCCGCGCCCGGCGTCGAATTCACGCAGTTCCCGCAACCGAAGAATTTCGCGAATCGGTCCGGCCTTGTGCAGGCACAGGCCGCGGCCGCGTCGAATCCGCTGGCGCCCTACTTCCCGCCGTTCACCCATTTCGTGGTGCTGGTCCGGGAGAACCACACCTTCGATGACTACCTCGGCGACTGCGCCACCACCGTGCAGGCCGGCTGCAACGGCGCCGTGCAGAGCACGAACCACATCAGCTCGGTCCCGAACTTGCACGCTCTCGCCAAGAACAACGCGCTGATGGACGCCTACAGCACCGGCACGCAGCCGCCGAGCGGCCCGAACCACTGGTGGCTCTTCTCCGCTCAGTCCCAGTCCAGCTCCCAGCAGCAGCCCTATCCGGCCACCACCGGGACGCAGTTCGACCGCTTCCTCAAGGGCGTCTCGAGCCCGGGCGGCCTCGGCACGGACCCATGCGCGACGCAGACCGGCACGACAACCGGCACCAGCCCGTACCCGTACGTCATGAACGGTGACTTCTACTGGATGCTCAGCAGCGGTAGCGGCGAGTGGAAGAACCCGGGCACGGGCAAGCCCGAGGTGCTCCCGGTCAACCGGCCCGGCACGTCCGTACCGGAGCTGCTGAACTACAACAACTACACGTGCAAGGCCCAGAACGACGACGATCAGGTCATCGGCGACGGCTTCCTGAACTACGTGTCCGCGAACGGTTTGCCCGCCTACTCCTACGTCGAGCTGTTCAACGACCACCCCGGGACCTACCAGGACATCCCGAAGAACGACGCGGTCACCAAGCAGGTCGTCGACTCGCTCATGAACAACTCGTCGTACAAGGACAACACGGTCATCGTGGTGACCGAGGACGACACCCAGAACGGCAGCAACGGGCCCGACCACGTCAGCAACACCTACCGCGTGCCGACCGTCGTGGTCGCTTCGCCGAAGTACATGAAGCAGGGCTACGTCTCGCACGTCGCCTACAGCACCAACAACGTGCTGGCCGCGATGGAACGCACCCTGGAGAACGTGTCGCCCGGCGCCATCGACCCGAACGACAACCTCGGCCCGACCACCTTCCCCATGACCTCCGCGGACCAGGCCGCGCTCGGCGACCCGCTGGAGGACCTGTGGGTCCAGGGCGCCACCCCGTTGTCGGCCACGGCCAACGCGTCGCCGACGACCGGTAACGCGCCGCTGACCGTGTCGTTCACCGGCTCGGCGACCGGCGGCCTGGCGCCCTACAGCTACAGCTGGAACTTCGGCGACGGGTCGGCGTCGAGCACTGCCCAGAATCCCAGTCACACCTACAACGCCGCCGGAAACTACACGGTGACGCTCACCGTGACCGACAGCGCTTCGCCAGCGCACACGGCCACTTCGAGCGTGGCCGTCACGGTCGGCGCTGTCGGCCAGCCGCTCGCGGCGTCCGCGTCCGCCGCGCCGACGTCCGGCCAGGTACCGCTGACCGTCGCGTTCAGCGGAACCGCCACCGGCGGGACACCGGCGTACTCCTACAGCTGGAACTTCGGTGACGGCAGCGTGGCGAGCACGGCGCAGAACCCGAGCCACACCTACAACAACGCCGGCACGTACACGGCGACGCTGACCGTCACCGACAGCGCTTCGCCAGCGAAAGCCGCCACCTCGACCGTGCAGGTCACCGCGTCGCCCATCGCCGGAGCGCCGCCGGGCGCACCCACCGGCCTCACCGCCACCCCGGGGAACGGCCAGGTGACGTTGAACTGGACGGCACCTGCGAGCAACGGAGGCGTCAACATCACGTCCTACCGCGTGTACCGCGGCACCGCAAGCGGCGGCGAAGCGCTACTGACCACCGGCGGCTGCAGCAGCCTCGGCGCCGTGCTTTCCTGCACCGACGGCGGTCTCACCAACGGCCAGCCCTATTACTACCGGATCAGCGCCGTGAACTCGATCGGTGAGGGCGCGCAGAGCACCGAGGCGACGGCGACCCCCAGCGGCTGCGCGCCCAGGCAACTGCTCGGCAACCCGGGCTTCGAAACCGGAACCGCGGCGCCGTGGTCGACGAGCTCCGGCGTGGTCGCCGACAACACCGCGGAACCCGCCCACACCGGCAGCTGGGACGCCTGGCTCGACGGATACGGATCGACGCACACCGACACGCTGTCCCAGCCCGTCACAATGCCGTCCGGGTGCTCGAGGTACCAGCTGGGCTACTGGCAGCACATCGACACGGCCGAAACCACGACGACGACCAAGTACGACACGCTCAAGGTGCAGGTGCTCAACAGCGCGGGGACCGTCCTGGCGACACTGGCGACGTACTCCAATCTGGACCACAACACCGGTTACAGCCAGAAAACCTTCGACCTGGCCCCGTACGCGGGCCAGCAGATCACGCTGAAATTCACCGGAGCGGAGGACTACACGAGGCAGACGTCCTTCGTCATCGACGACACCGCAATCACCGTGAGCTGACTGCCAAGCAAACCGGTCGCCCCGGGGAACCCCGCGCCCCCGGGGCGGCTTGTCTCGGTAGCCCCGGCGTGTGGCCTGGCCGCACGGCAGCGGCGGCGATGCGAACTGTCCACTATTCGACCGGCGGTCGACGGGTTCAAGGAGGGAATCGCGGAAGCTGTCCAGGAGTACACCTGCAGCCGCCGCAGATGACCAGGATCGATTTGGCGCTCGATGAAATCCTGGCCGGGCCGCCGGACGAAGGCGCGGCACCACGAAGGTGGGCGGCTTCCCAACTGCGATACAGGTGCACCGACACGGCCATCAGCTCGGTCTCTTTGGCCGGTGCCGCGCGAGCACACAGAAGGCCAGGCACGCTCCGCACGTCGGACACATCGCCATGTGCGGACCTGGTTGGAGATGCGTCCACGCTGGCGCGGTCGATCCAACGCGCCGCCCCTCGGCTGAGGCCGACGGTGGTCCGGCCCGCCACGCGCTTTATGGTCAGTCCAGGAAGAACTCGTTGCCTTCGGGGTCGGTCATCACGATGAACCCGGCGCTGAGCGGAGGCTCGGGCTCGAAGCGGCGCACCCGGGTGGCACCGAGTGCGATCAGCCGTTCGCACTCCGCTCCTGGCCCTGCAGCCGGTGCAGCGCTGGCCGTCCGCGGCCAGCGAGGATCTCGCCGTGTACAACGTCGCGACCGGCCGCGTCGCCACCATTGTGGACAATCGGAACAGCGATGAGCCGTAACCCGGAACGGCTCACGGCGAAGGCGGTCGCCACGATGGACACCCGTCGTGGCGACCGCCTCCGGCCGGCTGCGTCGCGACTAGATACCCATGCTCGCGCCGAGGCTGTCCAGCGCCTTCTGGACCAGGGCCTGGGCGTTGGCGTTCAGGTTGGCGTTGGTGCCGTTCACCACCCAGGACGAGCCGGAGAAGATCACCACGGTCACGCCGTTGTCGACGCCACCGGTGGTGCCGCTGCTGGGAATGCCGAGCAGGGAGGCCGACTTCACGGACGCCTCGCCCAGCTCGCGCGAGTCGTTGTCCGAAGTGGTCTGGTTGTTCCCGGTCTGCGTGTCGCCGAAGATGGCGCCGATGCACTTGCTCTTGTAGAACATCAGCGCGAACTGCCGGCCCTTGATGTTGTGTTCCTTGTAGAAGAAGTGCGGGCAGGGGGACTTGCGGTCGTAGCAGTCGTCGCCCAGCACGTAGAACGGCACGTGGTGCGCCGCGAGCTGCTTGCCGTTGCTGTCCTGGAAAGTCGTCGTCCCCTGGTGGTCGGGATCGGGGTCGGGGTCGCTGCCGTCGTCGTCGACGGCCAGGCTGGAACTGTAGGCGTAGACGCCCTTCGCCACCTGGAAGACGTTGACGTTCTTGGCCCGCGTCATGGTGTTGATGTGGGGCTTGGAGTTGACCTGGTTCGCGGACGTGCTGTTCTTCTTGACGCCGGCCAGTACCTCGGCGGCCGTGTAGGTCTTGGCCGCCGCCGCGTCCGGCGCGCCGGCCTGGGTGTCCATCGTGGCGGCGTCGGCGGATTTGACGGCGAACGGAATGGCGAGCGCCAGAGCCGCGGCGGCTGCCACGGCGAGGCGCGGACGGGATGACATGGCTGGCCTCCAGCGGTCGTGGGGACACTGCTTAGTTAGGAACACTTCCTAACATAGGGAACGCTGTCGGGAAATAACTTTACGAAGATTTTAACCAAATGTCCCGGTCGCCGGAGCATGCGCGACGGTTCCGGACCGGTTCCTTCCGGCGCGTGGGTGGTCTGCATCTGCGAAGAGTTCTCGGCCGCGAAGCCGCGCGAGCGGCCGGAGACCGTGGAGAGCCTGCCTGCCGCACCGCCGGACGAGGAGCTGGGGGACGTGCAACCAGGGCGTCATCCGCTCCGACCTTTGCACCGTCGCGCCTGAAATACCTGTCGTCGTCGGAGTCCGGCGGTCGCCTGGCCAAGCTCATGAAGCCCACTTGACGGATCGCCCGCACATCGGCATGAGCGTGCGCCTCCCCGAGGCGGTGAATGACCGCGCTCTGCGCTGGCACGGTGCGTTCCAGATCGATTCAAGGCTCGGGCCGGGCGTTCTTCTGCTCTGAGCGATCGCTGCGGGATCCGTGGGTTGGCCGGCCTAGGCTTTCCGTCATGGGGGCGCTGGAACAGACCACGAGCAAGGCCGACTCCCTTCGGATTTTCGGCGCTGCCGGGATATCATTGCTCGGCGACGGCGTCCGTAGCGTCGCTCTGCCTTTGCTCGCCGTCGCCCTGTCACCGACACCGGCAGCGGTCGGCATCGTCACCTTCGCCGGCACCGTCCCGATCCTGCTTTTCACGCTGCTGGGCGGTGCACTCGCCGACCGGCAGACCGCCGGGCCCTTATGTGGCGGACCGACCTGCTGCGCGGTGCCCTCGTCGCGGCGTTCGCCATCTGGTTGCTCGTGAGCACCCCGCCACTGTGGACGCTAGCCGTCACCACCTTCGTGCTCGGCAGTGCCGGTACCGTCTTCGACAACGCTTCCAACAGCTTCATCGTCGACCTCTTCGGCCCCGGTCCGGCCCAGCTGGCTACCGCCAACAGCCGCTTGCAGGCCATCCAAGTGGTGAGCTTCCAGTTCATCGGACCGCCTCTGGGCGCCGCATTGTTCACCGTCTCCGCCGGTGCGCCACTGGTCGTCGACGCGGTCTCGTTCATGGCGGCCGCCGTTCTCGTGCTCACCATCCGCGCCCGGCACACCGCTGCGCGTCCCGACCGGACCACGACCATCCGGGCCGACATCCGGTGAGGGCCTGCGCTGGCTCTGGCAGCACCACGGCCTGCGGCTGCTGGCACTCGAGCTCGGAGTGGCCAACCTAACCCTCACGATGGGCACCACCATGCTGGTTCTGCTCATCGTGAAGGTCCTGCACGGCCCGGCCGCGATCTACGGCGTTGTCCTGCTGGCCGGCGCGGCCGGCGGCCTGCTCGGCAGCCTCGCCGGCGGCCGGGTCCGCGAGCACCTTCGGCCCGCTCCGGGACTTGGGTTGTCGATCGGCCTGATCGCCGCTGGTCTGCTGCTCGCGGGGTTCGCTTGGTCCATCCCAGTCGTCGCAGTCGCCTACGCCGCCGGCGCGTTCGGCATCATGCTGTGGAACGTGCAGGCCGTGGTGATCCGCCAACGGCTCATCCCTCGCGAGCTGATGGGCCTGGCCACGAGCAGCTACCGGCTGATCGGCTGGGGCGCCGGCCCCATCGGCGCCGCCCTGGGTGGCCTCCTCGGCTCCGTACTCGGCGTGCGAGCCCCGCTCATCATCGGTGGGGCGGTCCTGGCGCTGTCCTTGCTGCTGGTCCCGCGGCTGGCCGTGCTGGAGCCCAGCGGGCCGGCTTCGGCCTAACCGGCCTCGACCGCTCCAAACTCACTATGCGACCCGTATGGTCCGGTGCCGCCGGCACGCTCGTCGGCATGAGCGGGCATCGCGGCCGCCGTCTCCAGCTGTGGGCCGTGGAGAGACAGCCAGGCGGCAAGTCGGCCGGCCGCGGCGATCGTCGAAGGCGTGCAGTCGAGCCCCGATCCGGTGGTTCGCCTGCCAGGACCGCAAGGGCTCACTCGGCGTGGTGCACAGCGCGACATGTCGTCAACGTGATCAAGACCGCCGGCGCCGGAACCGGACTCCGGGGGCGGTGGCCAGCGCAGCGGCCGCGTACCCTCCGGCCGTCAGGGCCGGCAGAGGCAAGGCGTTCAGCCATCCGTCGCGCACGGCTGTGTCGAGCCAGAGCACGTCCAGCAGATGCCACATCGCCACCACGAAAACGGGGGCGAACAGGGCAACTCGCCACGCCGGTCTCACCCCGGTTGCCCACAGCAGTGGCCAGGCTGCCAACGCCGCGACCGGCAACGCGAAGACCACGATGCCCAAGGCGCCCAGCTCGGCGCGTGACAGCGCCGCGTCCAGAGAGGATGTCTTCATCACTGCCAGCCAGGACAGGCCCAGGGCTCCGCCTACGATCGCGGCCATCCCACACCGGTGGGCCGGCCCCGGCCCGCTCGGCCGACATCCCGCGGGCTCGGCGTCGTGATCATCCACGTCGAGCACGGTAGGCCGTTCCCAGCCTGCGCCACCATGAGTAGGACTACTCGATTCCATCCAGGCCGGTATCGGGTTCCGATCGTCGCGCGGGCAACGCTCGCCCAGCGGCATGGGCGGACGCTGGAGCAGTCGTCATCGTCCATGGCGTCCACGGCCAGAATGCCGAGTGTCGCGAGCAGCCGCCGACGAAGTGGCCGGTCGGCCTCGATAGGCTGTTCCGTCGGTACGGCACATCCCGCGAGCATTGCGTTGACGCGGTACGCCATCGGTGCGGCGCCCCGAACCTTGCCCCGCGAAAGCCGGCGCTGCCGCCGAACCTCGTCCCGACGAACCCGCCGGTCCTTGCCCGCGCGGTTCTGGCGGGGGCGAGCATTCAGCGGGCGTGAGCGCCCCCCGCGCCGCCAGCAGCGCGGGGGCCGCTCGTCCGTAGCGCCAGACCGATTGAGGACGGAGCTGGAGGGGATTGCGGCGTTGGTGCGTTCTGCCGGCAGCACGCGAACCGTCGCATGTCGGGCGGCCAGGATCCAGGCGCTGCCTGAGCCTGTTGGTGCACCGCTCGCCCGCGTCTCGCTGTTGCATGAGGCGCGGATCGAAGGTGAGAGGTTCCCCTCAGGATCGGCGGCGTGTGAGGCACCGGGTCCGCGGTGTATCGGCCGGCGACCCACCGCGGTCGCCGACCCGGCAAGCCGGTGGGCGATGTCGACCAGCACCGGCACGTGCGGCCGCCGTTCCCGGATCCGCTGGCGCATCCGGGAACGCGGTCGCCCGTTACTGCCTGGCGATGCCGCCGGAGTCGTTGCGCCGGACCGGGCTGGCAACGGCCCACTCGGCCGAGGTCGCGTCGTCGGCCGCCCAGCTTTCGATGTCGAAGCAGGAGGTGCGGATCCGGGTGAAGGTGGCCAGCACTCCGGTGCGGGGACGGTGACGTTCGGTCGGCCCGGACGACGACGCGGATGCGGTCGCACCACGCCGCCGCCTGCGCCGGGGACAACGCCAGCGTGTCGATCCCGGCGTGGTGACGTTCCAGACCGGACCGGAACACAGCCTGGCGAGGATCGAGATTCAGCGCGGAAAGAGCTGAAGTCCACCGCGGGCCGCCGTGTGTCGAGGTAACTGATCAGGACCTCGTGGATCGTTGCGCGAGAGGAGTACCCGAGAAGGCCTGGGTAAACACGTCGGCTCTGCTCAAGCCGGTATCGCCGCGAGCTGCGCTGGTCACTGATCGGCTGGTTCGCTCCGGGTGCGATGCCCCGCGCTGTGCCGGCGGGCTGCTGCTCGCTCACGCCCCGCTCGCCCCACTCAAGCGTGCCCTCAGGGTGTTCCTGATCGGCGTGGTGATCTGGCGGCGGGTGCGTCGGCAACCGCGCCCCGCCGACCGAGCCGGCCTTCACCGCGGTCGGGACCGTGTCCGGGCTCGGGCCGGCGCTACTGGGCTCGGTCGGTCCGTTGACCGCACCGTTCTTCCTCGCCGTCGGCCTGACCCGCGCGGCCTACATCGGCACCGAGGCCGCCGGCGCGCTGACCATGCACCTGACCAAGATCGCCCCTACGGCGGCGGTGACCTCCTTACCAGCACAGCATGGCTCTACGGCGCAGCGCTCACCCCGGCGACCTTGCTCGGTGCGTGGGCCGGCAAGCAGATCGGCGGCCGGATCAGTGACCGCGCGTTCGTGCTGCTCGTCGAGATCGGGCTGCTCGCTGCGGGCGCACTCTTCCTGATCGGCTTATAGGGCAAGAACTTCGCCTTCAGGTCGGCTACATAGGAATCATCATCGCCAACATTCGGGACCGCGTCTCGGAAGCAAACCAGCGGCTGGCTCCGCAAGGTCGCTGGACTGTAGGTCGGTGTCAAGCGAAGCCCCCCGGAAGCTGGCCAGCCCTCGACCGCGCACGCTCCCGCATTCCAGTTCGTCCTCGCCGACCAGGGTGTCCGGTCATCGCCGACTTGCGGGGCAAGTAGTTGAGCAGACAGGTGTCCGGCGCGCAAGGGTGTGGGCTGCTCCGTCGTGCCCGGCACCCAGTCGTGCCGAGACGAGCACGATGCGCTTCATGCCCACTTGTTCTGCGACAGGTAGGTAGACGTTCTCCATGGTCATCGATCAACGTGGGTGACAGGCTTGCCGGTGAACGGGCGTCGCGTCGCACGGCTGGACATTGTGTCCGTATCGGACATTCTGCATGTCGGTTGGTCATTGTGCCCCAAGGGTTTCTGTGGGGCCGACGTCGAAGAATCTGTTCACCGGCTGTTCGCGTCGGCGTCGTTTCGTGGCCGGGTTGGTGACGTGGGATGCCGGGGACGGCCCGTCCCGGGCCTGGCGAGGAGGAAGCCTTGTCCCCGAACCGCATCCGCATCCCGGCCGCGCTCGCGGCAGTGGGGATGCTCACGGCCGTGCCCGTCGCCTCCGCGTCGGCCGTTCATCCCGGCAGTCACCACGTCCTGCTGATCTCCGTCGATGGCCTGCACCAGGCCGACCTGGCTACCTACGCCGCGCAACATCCGCATTCTGCGCTGGCCGGCCTGGTCGCTCGGGGGACCGAGTACACCGGTGCGCGCACGCCGGTGCCGTCCGACTCGTTCCCCGGCCTGATCGGGCAGCTGACCGGCGGCGACCCGGCGGCCACGGGGATCTACTACGACGCCACCTACAACCACCGGCTGCTGCCCGCGGGAACGACCTCGTGTGCCGGCGTACGGCCGGGAGCGCAGGTCGACCTCACCGAGGACCTCGATCGCGACCGGAGCAGGCTGGACGCCGGTCAGGGCCTGACCGGGCTGCCGGGCTCGGTGCTGGGCATGACCGGCAACCCCGCGACGCTGCTGAACCCCGCCGCGCTCCCCGTCGACCCGCGCAGTTGCCGTCCGGTCCAGCCGCACGAGTACCTGAAGGTCAACACCGTGTTCGAGGTCGCCCGCCAGGCCGGGCTGCGCACGGCGTGGTCGGACAAGCACCCCGCATACGAAATCCTCGACGGTCCGTCGGGCACCGGCGTGCAGGACCTGTTCACCCCGGAGATCAACAGCACCGGCCCGGCCGTAACCGGCGACTGGACCACCGACAACGCCGCCACCCAGCAGTACGACGGCTACAAGGCCCAAGCCGTGCTCAACGAGATCGACGGCTACGACCACAGCCGGTCCCGCCGCGTCGGCACCCCAGCGGTGTTCGGGCTCAACTTCCAGTCCGTGTCGACCGCCCAGAAACTGCCGAAGTCCGGCGGGCGACCCGGTGGGTACCTGCCCGGAGGTGTCGAGCCCGGCCCGGTGCTGACCTCGGCGCTGGACTTCGTGGACGGCCGCATCGGTGCGTTCGTGGCCGAACTGCGGCGGCACCATCTCGACCGCGACACCACGATCATCCTGTCGGCCAAGCACGGGCAGTCGCCGACCGACCGGGCCGCGTTGACCCGCGTGCCCGACGGCAAGCTGCTCGACGGGCTGAACGCGGCCTGGCGGGCCGGTCACCCCGGCGCCGGCGACCTCGTCGCCGCCTCGGCCGACGACGACGCGATGCTGCTGTGGCTCACCGACCGCTCGCCGGCGGCCACGGAGTTCGCGAAGCAGTACCTGCTGGCCCAGAACGGAACCGGCACCGACAGCACCGGCGCGGCCAAGGCATTCGCCCGCTCCGGCCTGCAGACGGTGTACGCGGGCGTGGATGCCGCGCGCTACTTCGGGGTGCGGCCCGGCGACGACCGGGTGCCGGACCTGTTCGGCGTCACGCAGTACGGCGTCGTCTACACCGGCGGGACGAAGAAGATCGCCGAACACGGCGGCGTCGCCCCGGACGATCGCGCGGTGCCGCTCGTGGTCACGGGACCGGGCCGGGAATCCCGGACGGTCGCCGCGCCGGTGACGACGACCCAGATCGCCCCGACGATCCTCCGGCTGCTCGGCCTGCAGCCCCAGGCGCTGCAGGCGGTACGCCAGGAAGGGACGCGCGTGCTGCCCTTCCTCGGCTGAAGGCGGTGAGCTAGCGGCCGGCCTGCGCGAGTTCGATGCCGTCGTGCAGGTCGGCCGCGCTGTCGAGGACCGTCGCGGCCGACAGCGCCGCGACACCCAGGACCGCCGCGCTCAGCACGGCCACCGACGTCCGCCGCAGCCCGGCGGGACGCTCGAGCAGCGCGGTGACCCGGCGGGGCACCGGGCCGCCCGTGGCGGCGAGGGCGAAGCCGCCGTGCGGGCGGGCGGCGAGGGCGGCCTTGGCCACCGCGTGCGCGACCACCGTGCGATCGCCGACCCGGGCCGCCGCGGCTTCGTCGGCCCAGCGTTCGAGGGCGAACCCGGCGGCCGAGCAGAGCGGGTGCAGCAGCGGGTTCAGCGTCGAGGACAACGTCAAAGCCAGCAGGAACACGTGGTGGCGCGAGGAGAGGTGGGCGCGTTCGTGGGCCAGCAGCGCCGCTCGTTCGTGCGGGTTCAGCGCGGCCAGCATCCCGCCGGAGACGGCGATGCGGCCGCCTCGGCCGGGCACGGCGAACGCCACCGGCTCTCGGCCGGGCAGCAGCACGACGCCACCGTGAGGGCTGTGTTCGTCGAGTTCGCGCGACACGCGGTGGATCCAGCGCGCGTTGTGGACGTTCGTACGGACCAGCAGCACGGCGAGGACGGCCAGCGCCGCGCCGGCGCCGATCGACACCGGGACGTCGACGCCGCCGAGCGTCCGCAACGCCTCCGGCGACCAGTGCCCGGCCTCGGCGACCACCGGCAGCAGCGACAGGCCGGAGAACGCCAGCAGGGCGAGTGCCGCGGTGCTTGATCCGGCGAGGATCAGGCAGGTGCCGGTGAGCAGCCAGCTCGCCGCGCGGGGTGGCACCCGGGGCGTGACCAGCCGCGACACCGGCCAGGCCAGCAGCGGCAGCAGCAGGGGGATCAGCGGGTCCGTGGTCACTTCCGGCCACGCAGGAGGTCGCGCAGCAGGGCTTCGTCCGCATCGGACAGCTGTGTCACGAACCGGGCCAGGACGCTGCCGCGGTCCGGTTCGCCGTCGAGGACCTTGGTCATCTTGCGGGCGGCCAGCCCGGCTTCGTCGTCGACGGCGTGGTAACGGAACGAGCGCCCGTGCTTCTCCCGCGTCGCCATGCCCTTGTCGTGCAGGCGGGTGAGGATCGTCACGACCGTCGTGTAGGCGAGGTCGTCCTCGAGCCGGGCCTGGACGTCGGCGGGGGACAGGGGTTCCTCCGCGCGCCACAGCACGCCCAGCACCTCGGCTTCGAGGGCGCCGGGGGCGCGTCGTGCCGGTTCCTTCCGCATCGTTCGAATCTACCCGGCTGCCGGATCAGCGGAGGGTGAGCACGGTCAGCGCGCCCGCCCCGGCCAGCACGCAGTAGAACGCGAACGGCGTCAGCGTCCGGGTGTGGAAGTAGCGGGTCAGGAACCGCACCGCCAGGTACGCGCTGGCGAACGACGCCAGGCTCCCGGCGAGCACCTGGCCGTGGATGCCCGCGCCGAGCGGGCCGAACAAGTCCGGGATCTTCAGCACCCCGGCCGCCAGGATCACCGGGGTGGCCAGCAGGAAGGAGAACCGGGCGGCGTCCTCGTGGGAGAGCCCGCGCAGCAGCCCGGCCACCATCGTGACGCCGGAGCGGCTGATCCCGGGCAGCAGCGCGAGCACCTGGGCGCTGCCGATCAGCGTGCCGCGGCCGAAGGACATGCGCGAAAGCCGCACATCTGCGGCCGCGTCCGCGGCTGCGTCGACGGCGGCTCCGGGTGCGTCGGCCGGGACCGGCACGGGTCCGGCGTTCGCCCGGCGGCGCAGGAGTTCCCCGGTGTAGAGCACGACGCCGTTGGCGATGAGGAACGCCGCGGCCGGGATCGGCTTGCCGAGCGTGGTGCGGAAGAGGTGCTCCAGCAACAGGCCGCTGACGCCGACCGGGATGGTCGCCAGGACGATCAGCCACGCCAGCCGTTCGCCCGCCGTCTGCACCCGGCGATGACGGATCGAGCTGAAGAACCCGCCGACGATTCGGACCCAGTCCCGCCAAAAGAACAGCAGCAGCGCCGCGGCCGTGGCCACGTGCAGGCCGACGATGAACGCCAGGTACGGCGACTCCGGCGCCGACACGTCCAGGTCCCGGGCCCACTGCCCGCCCACGACAGCGGGGATCAGCACGGAGTGGCCGAGGCTGGACACCGGGAACAGCTCGGTGACGCCCTGGAACGCACCGACGACGATCGCTTCGAAGTAGTCCAGCACAGCGCCTTCCCAAGGTGAATTCTACGCGACTGTAGAAATACTACGCGACCGTAGAACAAGGTCCACGGTCGCTTCGGCCGCGCTGTTCGGGGCTTCGGCGAGGACAGCTGGATTACCGTGACGCTCGGCGAGGTCAACGACTACGACGTGATCTAGGCGGACATCGCCGAGGATTGCCGGGCGTTCAAGCTCATCGCCGCCGGACACGACGAATGGCCCGGCGAACCTGCCAGGCAGGAGATCCAGAAGAAGACCCGGCTCGACGTCGCGCCGATCCAACAGACCTACCGCGGCCACACCTACGGCATGACCGAGTTGATGGCGCTCACGAAGTCGCGTGGCCGGGCTCACCATTCCAACCCGATCTCGGAGTGGTGGTTCGACGCCGTCGAGGTCCGGCAGCCCGCCGGGGACGCGGACCATCTGCGGCCCGACAAGCCCGGCCACCAGGCCGTCGGCAAGGCGATCGAACGCCGTGCCGACGGCCGGGATGACGATCACCCGTTGGCGCAAGCTGGCGCAGAAGCTCGTTCGCTCCGGCGCATGGTCGTGCGTTAGCGGACGTCCCGAGTCTGGTAGCCGGACGCGGGTCGTCCGTCGCGGTGCTCGGGCTCAAGCGGCGCGGAGTGCCGCGGCCTGGCATGTCGGCCGTTGCCGCTCCTGGTCGGCTGGGGTGCAAGCGTGGTCAGGCTCGGTCGAAGTTCGCCGGGTCGAGTGCGTGCTCGAGACGTTTGTCCAGTGCCGCCGCCTGGCCCAGGTCGATTTCCCGGAAGTCGACCGAATCGCGGCCGGGCCGGAGCTGGCCGACCTTCCAGAACGCCGCGTGCGCGACGGTGGCGATGACGGCGAAGCCACCGGAGGTGTTGGCTTCGGGACACAGGATCGTGAGCACGTCGCCGTAGGCGAGGATGCCGCCGAGGGGGTAGCTGCTGTCGAGCAGGTTCGAAGGGTGTCCGCCGGCGATGTCGCCGGAGGCGCGGGCCCAGTGGAGGCGGTGCGGGTTGAACCGGACGCCGACGCGGTCGGAACTCAGGTCACAGCGCCAGGTCGCGTCGAGGAAATCGCGGTAGCCCGCCTCGGAGAAGAAGTCGGGGTCGGCGTGCGGTCCGCGCAGGATCTCGATTTCCCAGTGGTCGGTGTAGGCGGGCCGGAGCGAGGCCGGGACCCGCCGCAGCACGCGGGACGCGGGCGTGGCGAAGGCGTCCAGTACGTCGGCCTGTTCGAGGGCGCGGCCGTCGAGCCCGCCGAGGCCGGCGACGAGGAACGTCGACCGCGAGCCGAACACCTCCGGCACGGCGATGCCGCCGGAGACCGCGAGATAGCGCCGGTAGCCGGGTCCCGCGATGATGCCGCACGCCAGCAGGTCGCCGGCGGACACCGGCACGGCTTCCCAGCCGGGGATCGGGTCGCCGTTGAGCGTGGCGCCGGCGTCTGGTCCGGTGATGGCGACGACGCAGTCGTGGAGGAAGCTCGCCTGGAACCGCCCCTGCGGGATTTCCAGTCCGGCGGCTCCCGCGCGGTTGCCGACGAGGAGGTTGGCGATGCGGAACGCGAGCGGGTCGACCGGTCCGGCCGGGAAGAAACCCATCGACTGCATGCCGACCCGTCCGGGGTGGTCCTGGACGGTCGTCTGCAGACCGGGCTCGATCACTTCGAGCACGGGAACGGTTTTCCCGGAAACCGGCTTCGTCATGGGATCTTGACCATTTCCCGGGCGGCGTGCCGCGCGGCCCGGCGGCGTTCCGCCTCGGTGGACACCTCCGGGGCGGCGGCGGTCGAGAAGTATTCCTCCGCGGCGAAGCGACCGGGCTCCACGTCGTAGTCGTAGCTCCCGGCGAAGGCTTGGCGGCGCAGCTCGATCAGTTCGGCTTCGGTGACGCGGAAGAACGAGATGCGGTCCCCGGGGTGGATGAGCGCGGGGTCGACCCGGTGCGTGCGCGGGTTTCGCGTCAGCTGGCTGATCGGCACCGTGCGGCCGAAGATCTGGTACGACCCGGGTGACTCGATCGGATGGATCACGATGCAGGGGCCGCCGAGTGCGACGGCTCCTTCCGGGGTCCAGCCCCGCGCCGGGTTGTACTTCGGGGCGACGATCTCGGACCGCGGGTCGAGCGGCAGCAAGGACGGGAGCCCGGGGTAGAAGCCGGTGAACGCGTTCCACCACAGCGATTCCAGCACGCGGGAGTAGAGGGCTTCGCGGTCGGGCAGGCCGTTGTACCGGACGATGTAGTCGACGTTGGTCCCGTCGACGACGTTCGGCGCGTCCGGCCTCGTGCTCACCCGGTAGCGGTGGACGGCTTCGCGCGAGGCCGAGTCGTCGAACGCGATGGGCAGCTTCAGCCGGCGGCTCGGCAGCACGATGGACCGCGGCTCCGGCAGAGCCCGGTGCACCTCTTCGAGAGCCGTCACGACGTTCTCCTGCTTGATCGCGCTCGGTTCGTAGTACACCGTCAGCGACCGCAGACCCGAGGCGATCTCCAGGACCCCGCGGACGGGGTGGGCGGTCAGGTGCCTGGCCGCGGCGTGCGCGAAGAAGTTGGCCGCGAGGTCGACCGGGAACGGCTGCCCGTACTCGACCATGAGCGCGCGGTCGCCGGCCGTCCGGTAGGTCACCCGCGGGTGACCCGCTGCGGGTTCGGGGGTGGCGATGATCGCTGGGGTCACGGTTGGTGTCTATACGTTTCCGCGGCGGACTGTCCAGTGTGCAGCGTCCGATCGGGTTACCCGCACGGCGGCGTGGGTCACGGCGGGCTGCGGTGGACCTGCCGGCGACGTACGATGCCTCGCCGGAGCGCGGCCGCCCGGATTCCACGGCGCCGGCTTCCCGGAAGACGGGTTGTGGAGGCGGCATGCCCTTGACCGTGCAAGCGCTGCTCGCGCGGACGGACCTCGAGCTGCGGCGCCTCTCCGGCTCGCCCGAGGCGCTGCGGCGCACGGTGAACTGGGCGCTGATCAGCGAGCTGCCGGATCCCCGGCCCTACCTCGGCGGGAGCGAGCTGGTCCTGACGACCGGTTCGGGCTTGCCCGCGGCGGCCGACCAGTACGTCGCCTGCCTGGTCGAGGCCGGAGCGGCGGCGCTCGGGTTCGGGCTCAGCGCGTTCTACCCCGAGGTCCCGGCGGCGCTGGTCGCCGAGGCGGCACGCGCGGACCTGCCGCTGCTGGTCGTCCCCGCCTCGACCGGCCTGGGAGCCGTCAGCCGCGTCGTCGCCGAGTGCATCTCCGACGAGCGGCAGAAGGAGCTCAACTCGGCGGTCGTGGTCCAACGCGACCTGATCCGCGCGTCGTTGTCGCGCTACGCCGCGCGAGCGATCGTCGAGCGGCTCGGGAAGGCCATGCAGGGCTGGGCATTGCTGCTGGACCGTGACGGCGGGGTCCGCGCGGGGCCGCCGGCCGGCCGATTGCACGCGCCGAGCCTGCGCATCGAGCTCCCGAGGCTGCGCTCAGGCAGCGCCGCCAGCCTCAGCATGACCGTGGCGGGCGAGTCGGTCGTCCTGCTGCCCCTGACGGTCCGCGAGCGCGTGCAGGGATTCCTCGCCGTCGGCCGGTCCACCCCGCTCAACCAGGCCGAGCAAGCGGTCGTGACCACCGCCGTCTCGCTGCTGTGCGCCGAGCTGCGCAGCGCGCGCAGCGTCCTCGACAGCGAACGCCGGAACCGGCTGGCCGTCGCGAAGGTGGCCATCGAAGGGAACCTCGCCCTGGCCGCCTCGATCGGCCGGGTACTCGGCACCGACGTGCCCGAAGGCGATCTGCGCGTGGCCATCCTCGGCGTGCCCGCCGGTCATGAGCTGGAACTGCTCGAGCACGCCGAAAGCGACTACGGGCTGCGCGCGGTCTGCGCCCTCGTGGCGGAGTGGGAGCCCGGCCGGGTCGTGGTCCTGATGCCCCCGGCCGAGGGGGACACCAGGACGCTCGAGGCGCTGCTGCGGCGGATCCCGCTCGCCCGCGGCGCGGTGAGCGATCCGACGCCTCCCGGTGACCTTCCCGACGCCTGGCGGCAGGTCCGCTCGGTGTTCAGCAGCGCGTCCGGGGCGGTCGGGAAGCTGACCCACGTCACCGACGTCGCCTCGGCCGGCCTGCTGCGCCACTTGGACAACGCCGAAGCGCGGGGCTGGGCCGAGGCGCTGCTCGCACCGCTGGTGGAGAACAAGAGCTCCAAGGTCGACTTCCTGAACACGCTGCGGACCTTCCTCGCGAACAACGGCCAGGCGGACGCCTCGGCGTCGGCGCTCGGCATCCACCGGCACACGCTCCGGTACCGGATGAGCAAGGTCGCAGAAACACTCGATCGAGACCTTGACGACCCGATGACCAGGACCGAGCTCTGGATCGCCCTCCAGCTGGTGGACCGCCCCTGAGCTGCGCCTTCGCTGCTCATTGCGCCAAGTTGGCGTAGCCGGCACCGCCGATTGTCCAAGGTGCGCACTACCTCCCGAACCGGGCTTCACCGATGGTTACCCGAGACAGCCGGTACGGAGTTCAACGGTGAGCTTGGAGGCGCCATGGGTACGTCACTGCACCCCCCGCAACTGGTGACCGGATCGAGAACCCTCTATCTCGTGTGGGTGCCGGCGGACCCCGACGCGGTGGCGAAACTCGTCCCGGAAGGACTGACGCCTGCCGAGGACCGGTCGTGCTACATCAACCAGTACGTCGTGGACGGTCCCGACCAGACCTCTTCGGACGGTGGCGAATCGTTCGGCGCGTACTCGCTGACCTACCTCGGCGTCAACCTGGCGGGGCTGGACACCGAGGCCGGCGTCCCCGGTCGCTGGTGGACCCACTACCACAACAGCTCCGAGGTGATGAGCCGGTACGCCAGGGCGCACGGCGTGCCCGCCGGTGATCCCGGCGAGACCACGCTCGAGTTCGAGGGCGACACCCTCGTGGCGACGACGTCGGTCGAGGGGCGGCCGATCATCCGGACCACGGCGTCGGTCACCGTCGGGACCACGCGGCGCGCCGTCGGCCAGCTGCGCTACATCACCCGCCGGGACGACGAGTTCATCAGCGGCCGGTACGCGTACGTGGCCGACCTCGCCGAGCGGTTCGAGGTCCGCTCCTTCGAGTTCCTCGACGAGAACCACCCGGTTCACGCGCTCCGGCCGGCCGACCCGCTGCAGATCACCTTCGGCTTCTACACGCCGTCGATGTCCTTCGTCTACCCCGGGGGCGAGGGCCCGCTCGGGTCCGAACACGGCAGCTGAGCAGCTGACCGCCGCCATCCCAGAGACCGATACGCGAGGAGCTTTCCATGGCCCTGCTGGAACGTGCGCAGTGGTACGACATCGCGCGCAGCACCGAGTGGACACCCCGATACGTGACCCAGGAAGAACTCTTCCCCACCGAGCTGTGCGGTGGCGAGGGGCTGCCCGACGACATCTGGTCGACCTACGACGAGCCCTACAAGATCAGTTACCGCGAGTACGTCGACATCCAGCGCCAGAAGGACGCCGGTGCCTACTCGGTGAAGGCGGCCCTGGAACGCGCCGACCTGTACAACAAGGCGGACCCGGGCTGGATCTCCATCCTCAAGGAGCACTACGCGGCGGTCGCACTGGTCGAGTACGGCGCCTCCTTCCAGGAGTCGCGGTTCATCCGCTGGTCCAAGGCACCGGGGATGCGGAACATGGCGACGTTCGGCATGCTCGACGAGATCCGGCACGGCCAGATCCAGCTGTTCTTCCCGCACGAGTACGCGCCGAAGGACCGGCAGTTCGAGTGGTCGCACGCGGCGATGTTCACCGACAACTGGGTCACCTTGGGGGCCCGGCACTTCTTCGACGACGTCATGATGACGCGCGACGCGCTGTCGACGTCGATCTTCGCGAACTTCGCTTTCGAGACCGGCTTCACCAACCTCCAGTTCATCGGTCTTTCCGGTGACGCGGCCAACGCCGGCGACTTCACGTTCTCCAAGCTGATCCAGAGCATCCAGTCGGACGAGGCGCGGCACGCCCAGCTGGGCACGCCGCTGCTGCAGATGCTGATCGAGAACGGCCAGAAGGCCGAAGCGCAGAAGAAGATCGACATCGCCTTCTGGCGGTCCTACCGGCTGTTCACCATCCTCTCGGGCATCCCGATGGACTACTACGTGCCGCTCGAGGTGCGGGGTGAGTCCTTCAAGGAGTTCATGGAGGAGTGGATCGTCACGCAGTTCATGCGCTCGCTGGAGGACCTCGGGCTGTCGAAGCCGTGGTACTGGGACATCTTCCTGCGCGACATCTCCGAGCACCACCACGGCCAGCACCTCGGGACGTACTCGTGGCGGCCGACCCTGTGGTGGAACCCGGCCGCCGGCGTCAGCCCCGAGGAGCGCGACTGGCTGGAGGAGAAGTACCCCGGCTGGAACGGCACGTTCGGCAAGGTCTGGGACGTCCTGATCGACAACATGGTCCACGACCGCATGGACAAGACCGTGCCGGGCACGCTGCCGGTCATCTGCAACGTCTCGCAGCTGCCCATCGTCGGCACGCCGTCGCAGACGCTGCGGGACATCTCGCTGGTGCACGAGGGCCGCCGCTACCACTTCGCGTCCGAAGTGGACAAGTGGATCTTCGAGGACGACCCGGAGCGCTACCGGCACCACAAGAACCTCGTCGACCGCTTCCTCGGCGGCGAAATCCAGCCCGCCGACCTCGGCGGTGTCCTGGAGTACATGGGGCTCGGTGTCGTCGGCCCCGGCGGGGAGGACGCCCACGGTTTCGCGTGGGTGGACGCCTACCGCACGAAGCTCGCGAACGTCGGCTGAGCAAGGAGGAACCCACCATGGCCGTTGTCCCGCTCGCCGCGCACTTCCACGGCGACTTCGTCCTCAAGCTGCTGCCGGTAGAGACCACGAACACGATGGACGAGGTCGCCGCCGCGGCCGCCGCCAACTCCGTCGGCATCCACGTGCCCGGGCAGCCCGGCCGGACCCTCCGGGTGCGCAAGCAGGGCGTCGACGCGCCCTACGCCCGCGAGAGCACCGTCGCCGAGTCCGGTCTGGAGCCGACCGAATGCATCGAAATCTACTACGAGTGAGGAGGACCGGTGACCAACACTGAACCCATCGCCGACCCGGTCGGCCCGGTCCTGCAGACCGGCGAGGTCGCCCGCGCCGTCGCCGACGCGGCCGTCATCGACAACGCCGGCCGCCGCGTCGACGTCCGCGATCGCGGCTCCTACGTCCGCATCGAGGTCGACGGCGGCGAGTGCGTGCTCCGGGCCGAGACCATCGCCGGCGAGCTCGGCCGCCCGTTCCGGCTCTCCGAGCTGGAGCTGATCATGCCTTCGTTCGTGGGGCGCATCGAAACCGGCTCCGACGTCATCCGCTTCTACCTCGGCAACAAGGAGGCCCGCGCATGAGTGCCCCGCTCAAGCCCCTCAAGACCTGGGGACACCTCGCCAAGCGCCGGCGCAAGCCCAGCGAGTACGAAATCGTCTCGACGAACCTGCTGTGGCACACCCGCGACAAGGACCAGCCGTGGGACGTCGGGCACACCGGGTTCATGGCGGACTTCTACCGCCGCCACCGCAACGGCAGCCCGATCACGCACGAGGACTGGAACGCTTTCCGCGACCCGGACGAGCTGGTCTACCGCACCTACAACATCCTCCAGGACGGTCAGGAGTCCTATGTGGATGGACTGCTGGACCAGCACAACGAGGAGGGCCACGACCGCGGCCTCCCGTCCGAGTGGGTCGCGACGCTCGCCGAGCTGTACACGCCGAGCCGCTACCTGCTGCACACCGTGCAGATGGCCAGTGCCTATCTGGTCCACATGGCACCGGCCAGCACGATCGCCAACTGCGCCGCCTTCCAGGCCGCGGACTCGCTGCGCTGGCTCTCCCGGGTGGCCTACCGGACGGCCGAGCTCGGGCTGGCGCACCCGGCCACCGGATTCGGCCAGGACGAGCGCCGGCACTGGGAGGAACTGCCCGCGTGGCAGGGCTTCCGCGAGCTGATGGAACGCCAGCTGACCACGTTCGACTGGGCGGAGGCGTTCGTCGCCCTCAACGTCGTCGCCAAGCCGGCCATGGACGAGGTCGTCCTGCGGCAGCTCGGCGTCAGTGCTCGCCGCCACGGCGACGTCCTGCACGCGTTGCTGGCCGAAGCCGCGCTCCGCGACAGCGAGCGGTCGCGCCGCTGGACGCTGGCGCTGGTGCAGCAGATGACCGAGGTCGAGGCGAACGTGCCGACGCTGGCGGAGTGGATCCGGAAGTGGGAGCCGCTCGGTGTCGCCGCCATCCGCGCCTACGCCGAGCAGATCCCGGAGAACGCCGAAGCCGCGGACAACGCGGTCGGCGCGCTGCGGGCCTTCCACCGGCAGCTCGGGTTCGGGGACTGACGTCGTCATGGCCACCGCTACCGGACACCACATCACCGTCGAAGGCAGCGGCGTCCGCTTTCCCTGCGCGGAGGGCGACACGCTGTTGCGCTCCGCCCTCCGCGCGGGTGTCGGGCTGAGCTACGAATGCAACAGCGGTTCGTGCGGGAGCTGCCGCTACGAGCTGCTGGCGGGCGAAGTCCACGACCGCCGGCCCGACGCGCCGGGCCTGAGCGCCCGCGACCGCCGGAAGGGCCGGCGGCTCGCGTGCCAGAGCGAACCCCTCTCGGACTGCACGGTGAAGGTCGCCGAGCCGGGCCCGGTCGCGACGCCCCGGCCGATCCGGCAGGACGCGGTGCTGCGCGCCGTGCGCCCGCTGACGCACGACATGGCCGAGTTCGTCTTCGACGCGGAGAAGCACGCCGCGTTCACGGCCGGGCAGTACGCGATGATCCACCTGCCGGACGGCGACGTCGAGCGGGCCTACTCCATGAGCAACCTCAGCAACTGCTCGCGGGAGTGGCGGTTCGTCGTGAAGCGCACGCCCGGCGGCAAGGCGACGTCGTTCCTGTTCGACCGGCTCGAGCCGGGCGACCCGGTGACGCTCGACGGCCCGTACGGCCACGCCTACCTGCGCCCCGACGATCCGGGACGGAAGATCGTCTGCGTCGGCGGGGGGTCGGGGCTCGGCGCGATGATCAGCGTGCTGCTGGGGGTCGCCGCCCTGCCCGACGCCGGCGGCTGGACGGTGCACCTGTTCTGCGCCGGGCGGGAGCCACGGGACATCCACATCCCGGAATCGGTCGGGCTCGTGCAGTACCGGCTCGGCCGGCTCCATGTGCACACCGCGGTGTCGGCCGCCTCGGCCGGGAACGAGCCGGTCGACGAAGCCGTGTTCCGCGGGTTCGCCCACGACGCCGTCCTGGACCGGCTGGCCGGGGAGATCACCGACTACACCTACTACGCCGCCGGACCGCTCGCGATGACCGACGCCCTCGCTCGCGCCCTCGTCATCGACAACGGGCTCGCGGCCGACCGGCTGCACTTCGACCGCTTCTGCTGAAAGGACACACGCGATGGGATTCGTTCGGGTGTGCGGCCTGGATGACGTCTGGGAAGGCGAGATGGAGTCGTTCGAGGTGGACGGCAGGGAGATCCTGGTCGCCCATCTCGACGGCGGCGAGGTCGTCGCGACGCAGGCCATCTGCCCGCACCAGCAGGTCGAGCTCGTCGAAGGCGAGCTGGACAAGACGACGCTGACCTGCAAGAGCCACCTGTGGACGTTCGACCTGACCAGCTGCAAGGGAATCAACCCGGGGCACGCCGAGCTGGCCCGGTACCCCGTCAAGCTCGACGGCGACGACATCTACATCGACCCCGACGGCGACACCCCGAAGGTCGCCCACTCCTGATTGGAACGAAGGACTGACGATGGTTGCGATCAACTGCGACATGGGCGAGGCCTACAGCATCTACCGGTGCGGTGACGACGAAGGCATCATGCCCTACATCACCATCGCGAACGTGGCCTGCGGCTTCCACGCGGCCGACCCGGTCGTGATGCGGAAGACGGTCGCGCTCGCCAAGGAGCACGGGGTCAAGGTCGGCGCCCACCCCTCGTTCCCCGACCGCGACGGCTTCGGCCGGCGCGAAATGAAGCTGGACCCGGCCGAGCTGACCGCCGCGGTCATCTACCAGGTCGCCGCGCTGACCGGTTTCCTGAAGGAACAGGGCATGCCGCTCAACCACATCAAGCCGCACGGCGCGCTCTACGGTCTCGCCTCGCGCGACGAGTCCGTGGCCGCCGCGATCGCCGCCGCCGCGGACGTCTTCGACGTGCCGCTGATGGGCATGGCGAACACCGTGCACGAGCAGGTGTGGGGCCAGCGCTCGCAGGGGTTCATCGCCGAGTACTACACCGATCTGGACTACCGGTCCGACGGCTCGCTGATCATCACCCGCGAGCACGCCGCGTACGACCCCGCGGAGGCCGCCCGCCGCTCGGTGCGCGCGGTGACCGACGGCGTCGCCACGGCCGTGGACGGCACCGACATCCCGATGCGCGCAGACTGCATCTGCGTGCACTCCGACACGCCCGGTGCCGTGGACCTGGCGAAGAGCGTGCACGAGGCGCTCGTGCCGTACCTGAACTAGCCCGACTTTTCCCGCAACCGCAACCAGCCGAGACAGCGAGGTGCCGTGATGACCCGTCACGAGGTGGTGTCGCCCATCCCGGGAGTCTTCTACCGCAGGCCCGAACCCGACAGCCCGGAGTACGTGACCGCCGGCCAGCAGGTCGCGGCCGGCGACACCGTCGGCCTGGTGGAAGTCATGAAATCCTTCCATCCGGTCGAAGCCGACGTGGCGGGCACGGTCGTCGAGTACGCCGTCGAAGCGGACGACCTCGTCGACGCCGGGCAGGCCGTGGTCATCCTCGAGGTCGGGTCATGAAGCGGCTGCTGATCGCCAACCGGGGCGAGATCGCGGTCCGGATCATCCGCGCGGCGAAGGACCTCGGCATCGAGACGGTCGCCGTGGCGAGCGATGCGGACACCACGGCCCGGCACGCCGTCCTCGCCGACGCCGTGGTGCACATCGGGCCCGCGCCGGCGACGAAGAGCTACCTCGTGCCGGAGCTGATCGTCGACGCGGCGAAGCAGTCCGGTGCGGACGCCGTCCACCCGGGCTACGGCTTCCTGTCCGAGCGGGCCGCGTTCGCCGCCGCGGTCGCCGGCGCCGGGCTGACGTTCGTCGGGCCGGACGCCGGGGTCATCGAGCAGATGGGCGACAAGGTCCGGGCGCGCCAGGTCGCGATGGCCGCGGGCGTGCCCACCGTCCCCGGCACGACCGATGGCGTCGACGACGTGGCCGCGGCGGTCGCCGCCGCCCGCGAGATCGGGTATCCCGTCATGCTCAAGGCCGCCGCGGGCGGCGGGGGCCGGGGTATCCGGGTCGTCGGCGACGAACCCGAGCTGCGCAAGGCCTTCCCGCAGGCTTCCGGGGAAGCGGCCAAAGCCTTCGGTGACGGCCGGATGTACCTGGAGCGGTTCGTCCGCCACGCCCGGCACGTCGAGGTGCAGGTGCTCGGGGACGGAGCGGACGCCATCCACGTCTTCGAGCGCGAGTGCTCGCTGCAGCGACGCCGGCAGAAGGTCGTCGAGGAGGCGCCTTCGCCGGGGATCGACGAGCGCATCCGCGCGGAGATGACCAGCGCGGCCGTCCGGTTGTGCAAGCAGGTCGGCTACCGCAGCGCCGGCACGTGCGAGTTCCTGGTGGACGACGAGACCGGAGAGTTCTTCTTCATCGAGATGAACACCCGCATCCAGGTCGAGCACCCCGTCTCCGAGTGGATCAGCGGGATCGACCTCGTCGCCTGGCAGCTGCGGATCGCGGCGGGCGAGCCGCTGGGCTTGCGGCAGGAGGACGTCCAGCCGCGCGGCCACGCCATCGAGTTCCGCGTGTGCGCCGAGGACCCGGACCGGAACTTCCTGCCGGGCCCCGGCAAGATCGGGCACGTCGAGCTGCCCGGTGGTCCCTGGGTGCGCACGGACACGTGGCTCACGCCCGGCAGCCAGGTCCCGCCGTACTACGACTCGCTCGTCGCGAAGGTCGTGGTGTGGGGCGACGACCGGGCCACGGCGCTGGCCCGGTCCCGGCGGGCGCTGGGCGAGCTCGTCATCGACGGCGTGCCCACCACCACGCGGTTGCTCCTCGAGCTGCTCGACCAGCCGTGGTTCGCCGAAGGCCGGTTCGACACCGGGACCCTCGAGGTGTGGCTGGCCGGGCGAGCGGCGGGAGGGAAGGCATGACCGGACAGGACACCGCCGCCCGTTACAGCTGGGGCGGTGACGAGCACATCTTCGTCGAGCTCGCCGAATCGATGAGCCTGCAGGCGAACTTCCGCGCGATGGCCATCACGACACTGCTCAAGCAGGAGCGGCCGGACGGAATACTGGAGATCTGCCCCGCGAACGCGTCGTACCAGGTTCGCTACGACCCGGACGTGCTCGAGCCGCGGACGCTGCTCGCTCAGCTGCAGGACATCGAGAAGCGGGTCGGCGACGCCTCGGACTTCCAGCTGTCCACCCGCGTCGTGGAGATCCCGGTCCTTTACCAGGACCCGTGGACCACCGAGACGCTGATGCGCTTCCGCGACCGCCACCAGGACCCGGACGCGACCGACATCGAGTACGCGGCCCGCATCAACGGCCTGTCCGGCGTGGACGAGTTCATCGAGACGCACTCGTCGTCACCCTGGTTCACCTCGATGGTGGGCTTCGTGGCCGGGCTGCCGTTCATGTTCCAGATGGTGCCCCGGGAACGGCAGCTGGTCGTGCCCAAGTACCTGCGCCCCCGCACCGACACCCCGAAACAGACAGTCGGGCACGGCGGGTGCTTCGGGTGCATCTACTCCGTGCGCGGCGCCGGCGGTTACCAGATGTTCGGCGTCACCCCCGCGCCGATCTACGACCCCTCGCAGGAACTGCCGGACTTCGGCGACTTCATGGTCTTCTGCCGCCCGGGCGACATCGTCAAGTTCGCCCCGATCACCCGGGAGCAGTACGACGACCACGTCAAGGAAGTCGAGGCAGGCACGTTCCGCATCCGGACCAGGGAAGTCGACTTCGGGCTGAAGTCCTACCTCGACGACTCCGACGCGTTCAACGCTCGTCTGCTGGAGGTGCTCCGTGCCGATTGAGGTGCGCAAGCCGGGTCTCGCGACCACGGTCCAGGACGCCGGCCGAAGCGGCTACTACGACGTCGGCATCCCGCCGTCGGGTGCGCTCGACCAGTTCTCCTTCCGGGTCGCCAATCGCCTGGTGGGCAACGACGCGGGCGCGGGCGTGCTGGAATGCGTCTACCTGGGTCCGGATCTCGTGTTCACCGAGGACGCCGTGATCGCCGTCGCGGGCGCCGACATGCAGCCGAAGGTCAACGGCGACCCGCGGCCGCTGTGGGAGTCGTTCGAGGTCGAGGCGGGTGACGTGCTGACGTTCGGCTTCTGCAAGAACGGGGCTCGGGCCTACATCGCGGTCGGCGGCGGCTTCGACGTTCCGGTCGTGCTGGGCAGCCGCGCGACCTACGCCCTGGGCGGGCTCGGTGGCGTCGGCGGCCGTCCGCTCGCGGCGGGCGACGTGCTCCAGGTCGGTCCCGGCCACGGCTCCGCGGGCCGTTCGCTCCCGGAGGATCTGCGGCCGACGCTGTCCAAAGAGGTCGAGGTCCGCGTGGTCATGGGCCTGTACGACCACGTCCTGACGTCCGGCGGCCGAGCGGATTTCCTGGCCACCACCTGGACGCTGACGCCGGTCGCGGACCGCGTCGGCTTCCGCTACAAGGGCGCGGAACTCGCGACCGTCGACCGCGAGCCGCCCTTCGGCGCCGGGCAGGACCCGTCGAACATCGTCGACGCGCCGTACCCGATCGGCTCCATCCAGGTCCCCGGCGGGGTCGAGCCGATCATCCTGCACCGCGACGCGGTGTCCGGCGGCGGTTACCTGATGATCGCCACGGTGATCAGCGGCGACCTGGACGTCGTCGCCCAGTCCGCGCCGAACACGCGCACCAGGTTCGTCGCGGTCGGCCTCGACGAAGCACTCGCGGCCCGGCGCGACTACCGCAACCGCGGCCACCGCGTCGCCGAACTCCTGTCCTAGAAGGGAATTCCCGTGCCCCACATCCGCATCGACTGGTTCCCCGGCCGCACCACCCAGCAGAAGCGGGAACTCGCCGAAGTCCTGACCCGCGAGATCTGCCGGATCGGCAAGTGCGCGCCCGAATCGGTCGGGATCGTCTTCGCCGACGTCGACACCGAGAACTGGGCTCGCGCCGGCAAGCTCTTCGCCGACGACTGAGCCGGCGCCCCCATGGAGAAACGATGACGGCTATGCGCGAAGATGTGCTCGCCGCGGCGCGGGCCCAGGTGCTCGAGAGCGGCGAGGGCCTCGGCGAGCAGCAGGTCCTGGACGTGCTCCGCCTGCCCGATTCCGAGCTGGACGCCCTGCTCGAACTCGCCCACGAAGTCCGGATGCGCTGGTGCGGACCGGAAGTCGAGGTCGAGGGCATCATCTCGCTGAAGACCGGCGGCTGTCCCGAGGACTGTCACTTCTGTTCGCAGTCCGGGTTGTTCGAGTCGCCGGTGCGCTCTGCTTGGCTGGACATCCCGATGCTGGTGGAGGCGGCCAAGCAGACGGCGAAGACCGGGGCGACCGAGTTCTGCATCGTCGCGGCGGTGCGCGGGCCCAACGAGCGGCTCATGGCCCAGGTCGCGGCGGGGATCAGGGCGATCAAGGACGAGGTGGACATCAACGTCGCCTGCTCCCTGGGGATGCTGACCGGGGAGCAGGCGGTGCGGCTCGCCGAAATGGGCGTGCACCGGTACAACCACAACCTCGAGACCGCCCGGTCGTACTTCCCCCACGTGGTCACCACGCACACCTGGGAGGAACGCTGGGACACCCTCGGCTACGTCCGCGAAGCGGGCATGGAGGTGTGCTGCGGCGGAATCGTCGGGATGGGGGAGACGCTGGAACAGCGCGCCGAATTCGCGGCGCAGCTCGCCCTGCTCGACCCGCACGAGGTGCCGCTGAACTTCCTCAACCCGCGTCCGGGCACCCCGTTCGGCCACCTGGAGCTGATGCCGGGCGCCGACGCGCTGCGGACCGTCGCCGCCTACCGGCTGGCCATGCCCCGCACGGTGCTGCGGTTCGCCGGCGGCCGCGAGCTCACGCTCGGCGACCTCGGCGCCCGCCGGGGCCTGCTGGGCGGGATCAACGCCGTGATCGTCGGCAACTACCTCACGACCCTGGGGCGCCCGGCCGAGACCGACATCGATCTGCTCGGAGAGCTCAAGATGCCGCTCAAGGCCCTCAACGAAACGCTCTGACCCCCTGAACGGAGGACGTCGTGGTCACCCACGCCCTCGACTGGCTCGACGCCGTGGCGCAGGAGCGCGAAGCGGCCGGCCTGCGTCGTGTCCTGACACCGCGATCGGCGCACGGCGAGTTGCTGGACCTGGCGAGCAACGACTACCTGGGCCTGGCCACGGATCCGCGGGTCGTGTCGGCCGGTGTCGAGGCACTGCGGACCTGGGGAGCGGGCGCGACGGGGTCGCGCCTGGTCACCGGCACCACCGAGCTGCACGCCGAGCTGGAGGCGGCGCTGGCGTCGTTCGCCGGCACGGAGTCGGCCCTGGTGTTCTCGTCCGGGTACGCGGCGAACCTCGCGGTCGTCACGGCGTTGTGCCCGGCAGGCTCGCTGGTGGTCTCCGACTCGGCCAACCACGCGTCGCTGATCGACGCGTGCCGCCTGGCTCGCGGCCGGGTGCAGGTCGTGCCGCACAACGACCTCGCGGCCTTCGAGACGGCGCTGGCACAGCGCACCGAGCGACGAGCCGTCGTCGTCACCGAGAGCGTCGATTCGATCGATGGGGACGGCGCACCGCTGGCACGCCTCCACGAGATATGCCGGCGTCAAGGTGCCGTCTTGGTCGTCGACGAGGCGCACGGGTTCGGGATCGTCGGCCCGGGTGGGCGAGGGGCACTGGCCGAAGCGGGCCTCGCCGGGCAGGACGACGTGATCGTCACCGTCACGCTCTCCAAGGCGCTGGGCAGCCAGGGCGGCGCCGTGCTCGGCCCGCGCCGGGTGATCGGCCACCTGATCGGCTCGGCCCGGACGATGATCTTCGACACCGGCCTGGCTCCGGCGGCCGCCGGAGCCGCGCTGGCCGCGCTGCGGGTCCTGGAGCAGGAGCCGGCGCTCGGGCGTGCGGCGATCCGGGTCGCCGGCGCGCTCGCCGCCGCGGCGGGCGTGCGGGCCCCGCACTCGGCCATCGTGCCGGTGCTCATCGGCGATCCGGGGGAAGCCGTCGCAGCGGCCCGGCGGTGTGCGGTGCTCGGGCTGCGGGTCGGTTGCTTCCGGCCGCCGTCGGTGCCGGAAGGCACCAGCCGCCTGCGGCTGACCGCGCGGGCGAACCTGTCGCGCAACCACCTCCTGCACGCCTGCGACGTGCTGCGCGTGGTGCTCGGCCGGACAGACAACCACGCCATCGACAGCAGGGACGAGGACTCATGGCGACTCTCCGTTCGCACACCGTGATAGACGCCGACGCGGACGTCGTGTGGCGCGTGCTCAGCGACGGGGCGAACGTCGCGGACTGGTTCCCGGCAATGGCGGAGTCGACGGGCGACGCCGAAGGCCGCACGGTCACGTTGCGCGACGGCTCCAAGCTGGAAGAGGCGGTGGTGACGAAAGATGCGTATCTGAGGCGGTTCCAGTACCGCGTCGTGGGCGGCGACCTGGCGGTCGAGCACCACCTCGGCACGGTGGACGTCATCGACCTGGGCAACGGTTCGTGCCTGGTGGTCTACGGAACCGAAATCGAGCCGGAGTCCACCGCCGCGGCTTTCGACGGAGCGATCGGGGAAGCCGTCGCGAACCTCCCGGCGTTCTTCGCCCGGCGGCACGGCATCGGCGCTGCACCGACCGCATGACCGAGCTGTGGAGGTGCACGATTCACCACTTCCGAGACTCGATGCTCGACGACGCGTGTGCTCCCCGCGGATACTCGTCGGCACGACGTCGGTCAGAGCCTGACCGGGCTGCAGGACTCGGTGCCGGGCATGACCGGCAACCTCGCGACGCTGCTGAACCCTGCACGGCTCCCGGTCGATCCGCGGGCTGCCGTCCGTCCACCTGCGCGAATACCTGGAGGTTCAACACCGTCCTCGAGGCCGGAGATCGTCGACGGTCGCTCGGGTACCGGCGTGCAGGTCTGTTCACCCCGGAGATCAACAGCACCGGCCCAGCCGGTACCGGCGATGGACCACCGACAACGCCGCGACCCAGCAGTACGACGGCTACCCACCCGAGCGCCCGACGCTCGCAATGAGGGTTGAGGTGGTGAAATACAAACAACTCTCCGACGGAGAGGCCGGTTCTCGACCGGAGTCAGGCGGCCGCTCCGCTCGGCAGTGGAGGCGTACACACATCCGACCTATTCGCGCCCGACGGTGCGGGCGGGCCCAGAATCGGCGGCTGGAGCCGGACCAGTGGGCCGCGGTCGTCCGATACTGGCCGGTGCGAAACCCCACCGCGAGAACGACGCGATCACCCGGCGTACGCCTTCGTCGTCGACTCGGCTCGGTCCCGGCCGCAGTTCCCGCAGGAACCACGTGCACTTGGCTCGTCTTCAGCTGGGCATGATCCGACGGCTCCGCATGGGGACCGCCCTGTTCATGCGGGTTGCCGCTGTCATCGGCGAGCGCGCCGCGATCCGGCTCCTCGACGCCCACATCGGCAGTGCATTCGAGCTCGAACGAACCACCGTCACCAACTCCACCGGCCCCGCTCTGCACGCCGACCGCCTCCGTATTGAAAGTAGCCTGTCCATGCGGCATGCTGCACCCGCCCGCTGCAGTCGCTGTCGCTGTGCTCGCCGGGGGTGCGGTAACCAGTCCGCGGGCCCGCAGCCGTCCGCGGTGTCGCTGCACCAGGCGCAGATCACCGTCACCGGCGGGCCGGGCACGACGTACCAGGTGATCAAGAACCGAGCGGCCGGCGCGCCCATCGTCGTGTCCGCCTGACCTCGCGCCGGTGCCTGCTCGTCCGGTGTGCGGCTGCGCGAGATCGCCGCTCGATCGCGGCGAGCGTGACCTCGGTGGTCGGTGACCGGGCCGAGGTGTCCGGCGTCCGGCAGGGAAGTGCGTATCCCGCTGACCCCGGCACCGCTGGGCTACCCGATGCCCGCCACCGCGACCAGTGGCCGCGGTGCTGAGCGAGCCGCGCGTGGCCGATGCCGAAGACACGTCGTCGCTTCTGTTCAGGCGCCGGCCGAGGCCGTCCCTCGTCATGGTGGTCGCGGTGCTCACGGCTCGAGGTCCTGGGTCACCGCGGACGGGACGCGGCCGAGGTTGCGCTCGTCGGCAGGCTCGCCGCGGCCCGATCCGTATCTCCTCGGCGGGCCCGAGCTCAGCCACGCATGCAGCAGCCGAGTGGAGTGGGGCCACGCGCTGGTCCGCGGCGCCCGGTTCGCACTCACCGCAGAGTTCCCGGTCCCACGCGATGAGTGCCGGCTCGCGTCCGGCGTGGAGCGGCCGCCGCCCCTCGAGTGAGCGGGCGACGGCGGCCCGGCCCGTCACACGCTTTGCGGTCAGTCCAGGCAGAACTCGTTGCCTTCGGGATCGGCCATCACGATGAACCCGGCGCTGAGCGGAGGCTCGGGCTCGAAGCGGCGCACCCGGGTGGCACCGAGTGCGATCAGCCGTTCGCACTCCGCTTCGAGCGCCGCCATCCGCTCGTCGCCCTGCAGGCCCGGTGCACTCCTGACGTCGAGATGGACGCGGTTTTTCGCGATCTTCTCCTCGGGCACCTGCTGGAAGAACAGACGGGGACCCCGACCATCGGGGTCTTCGACGGCGGAGCTGCTGTTGCGCTGGTCTTCCGGCACGCCGGCCCGCTCGAGGAACTCGTCCCAGGCGGCGAACGGATCGGCGCCCTCGGGCAGTTCGACACCGGGCGGTGCCGGGTGGACGTAATCCAGCACCTCACGCCAGAACGCGGAAAGCGCTCGCGGGTCGTGGGCGTCGAACGTGACCTGGACGTGTCGGCTCATCGAGGATTCTCCGTTGGTCGTCGGGGTTGGCGGTGCCCACCTTGCCATCGGAAGCGGACAGGAGCGGTCCTTGATTCCGTTGCGAACCGAACAAGTCGATCCAGCGCCGCATCCTCGGGCGGATGGTGGGAAGCCCGACGGAGCGGCCGCCAGCGTGCCGGCGAGCTTTGTTGGGTGCCGAGACTGTTCTGGGCAGACCCGCACTGAGGCTCCCTTCGCGCAACTCCGACAACGACCGGCTGCGCGCCGCCCCGCAGGTGACGCCGTGCGTGTCTGGCCGGTGTCAAACGGCCGATGCCCGGTAGAGGTCGAGGATGTCGGTCTCGCGGGACTCCCAGACGTCGTAGAGCGCTGTGGGGTCGTCGCCGTGTTCGCGCACAAACCGGAACTCGCTGAGGGTGCAGGGGAGCAGGGTGATGAAGCGTAGCGCGGGTTCGTTTCGATCGTCGTGGTATAGGTCGAACTCGTCGCCGGCGAACGGGTGTGGGGCGGCGAGCAGGAACGCGATGCCGGTGCCGGGAATCAGGGGCTCGGCGTTGACGTAGCCGCTGCCGTAGGCGTAGCCGCGTTGGCGTTCGATCGCTTGGGTGGCGATGACGTGCGCGAGGTATGCGGCTTCGTCCTCGTGCTCGGGCACGGCGGATACGACGAACTCTTGCGGCAACGAGGCGTCGATGTGTTGGAACCGCACCCCGGTGGTCACCGCGGAGACCATCCGCTGCTGCGGGTGCGTGTGGAAGCCGAGGGCGAATCCCCGGTTGCGCCCGTCTGGGCCCTGGGGGCTCTGTGCGTGAGTCACCGGCCCAAGATGGCGTTCGACGTGGGAGCGCAGCCCTTCGTACCGCGTCGGGTCAGCGTGTGGAAAGCTCATCGCCTGATCCTAGGGAAGACGACATTCTGGCGCGGCGAAGCGAGCAGGCGACGTCACTGGATGTCCACTGAACCGGCCACCGCATGCCGCTGCGGCCCGGGCGAGCACACGACCGAGCCGGGGGCCGGTGTCGGGCTCGATGTAAGGCCGCGCTTGTCGATCGGGCACAGCGACAGTTCGACCTGGCCGTGTGCTTTCTCCGATCTCGCCGGACCACCGGTGTACGACGGCGGCCCGTGCCCGCCTTCAGCAGGCGGGGCAGGCGGCCGGGGAGGCCGGCCAAGCCTTGGTGCAGGCGAGCTGGCGAGCCGGGTCAGGCTGATGCCCCGCTCGACCGACGTCGTACGTGTCGACCGAGCGGCTCCAGCTCGCGCCGCCCCCCTTGTCGTGCCAGCCGATGTCCTCGTGGCCTGTCGGAACGGCTCGGCGCCGTCGCGGGCGCGGGTCCGTGCCGAGCGGTTCAGTGGATCTGCAGGATGCGGACGCAGGGCTGATGGTCCTGCCACGGCTGGAGGCGGACGTAGCCGGTCACGGCGCGCTGGTGGGTGACGCCCGCGATGTCGACTTCGATCACCGGATCGCGGAATCGCGTCTCTCCGTGCGTGGGAATCGCGAGCTGGGTCGGTGCTTCCACGGCCAGCAGGGTGCCACCGAGTAGCGACTCGGAGCCAGGACATGCCATGGCTTTCGCGCCGTCCGGGCCGTCGATGGCGTCAGCGTTGAGGCGTTTCAAGAACTCCTCGGTCACCGCTCTCGCGGCCTGCAGCTGGCTCGGGCTGTTGCGGGAATACGACGATGTCGCCGGCGACGGTTCGGCCGAGGCGCTGCCCGCCGAGCGTGGTGAGGAGCCGGCCGACGGAGCGCGGTCGTGGTGCAGGAGGAACCCTGGGGTCACGAACCCGGTCAGCAGGCCGAAGACGAGCACTCCGACGAGCGCCAGGTTCACCCACAGTCCGGTGCGGCGCCGCCTCGGTGGTACCGGGCCGCCGCCGGGATACGGTGCATAGCCGAAGCTCGGGTTCGGTGGGCCAGACCAGCCAGCCGGCGGCCCGGACGGCGGCCTGACGGCGCCTCGATACGGGCGTTGCGGCGGTGGTGTGTGGTGTGGATTCGACATGACCGGCGTCTTCCCCCTGCTTGGCTGACTTCGAGGATACGGCGATCTCGCAGCGCGCCGCTGCACTGTTGAGCATGGTGTGTCGGGCCGAATCGGCCGCGGTGCGGGAACCGCGTCGGGCGACTGATCAGTACAGCTACGCGCAACTGTCGATGTTGCTCGGCTGGTCTCCGTTCCGAGCCCCTGATGGAGGATGTGGGATCGGGTGCTTTCGCCGGCGCAGAAGCCACTGATGACGACGCGGCGGAGGGGCGATGGCCTCGACCGCGGACGCGGTGTGTCGCCGACTTGGACTCCACCGGTGTTTTGTTGCCGCAGCGTCCGCTGTCGCGCTCGCAGCCGTGGCTGGCCGCCAGCGGAGCGGGCACGCGCGGCGGAGGCTGGGATCCGTGGAAGTTCGATAGTTGCCGGGCCGGACGCATGCGCACTGAGGACCTGTGCCAGGCCTGCGGAACGCCACGGACGGACACCGTCTACGTGCTGGCCCGGATCGGTCAGGTGAGAACGATGGTGGAGATGTACGGCGGTGCCGTGTGCTCGCTGCGGTGCGTGCGGCTGACCGCCGCCGTGTGCCCGCACTACACCGCCGCCGGCTCACCGATCGCCATCTACGCCGTGCCAAGGCACGATCGTGTCGACCTGGTCGGCTGCGACCCGAGGGCGAGCACGTAGCTTCTCGGGTCCTCCGTCGTCGCCTCCCCCTGCTGGCCTGATGCAGTTCTACTCCGCGGCGGTCCTCCGTGCGATCACGATTACGGGCGCCACTGAGAGGGCCGCCAGCACCGACTGCCCGATGAATCGCCATCGCGCCCTGGCCGATCGCGGTGTCGAGGCCGGCCCAGCAGTACGTCAGCAGGGTGCCCGCCGCGGGCACGAGCGACGGTGGGTGCAACGCCCGGATGACCGCCGCGGCCATCGCGGGTCTGCGCGGTCAGCCGATGAAGGTGCTGATCCGCGCGTCGAGGCGGCGACGGATCCGCCGCTCGACGTCACCGCCGACGGCCGGCACGCGAACAGCGGCGAATTTTCGAATCAGGCCGGCTACGCCGTTGGCTGCGGCCACCGGAGCCACGCGAGGGCCCGACCGCCATGGACAGGTCCAGGGCCTCGATCCGGTCGAAGACCAAGGTGACGGCGCCTTTCGGCGGGCTGGACCTGCCCGCGATGAGCGGCGTGGTGCTGGCGCGGAGGACGACCCGGTTGCGGTGCCACACTGATGACCTGGATCAAGCAGCGACGCGCCGTCCTGACGTCGCAAGGTCGCGAGGTAGGCGGCTTGAGACTGTGCGCGGCCAGCGATCGAACGGCTGCGAGGGCCTCCGGCAGTGCGGCCGGCGATTTCGGGCGGTCGCCGCTACGGCGGCGGTGGCGAGCAGAGCCAGAGAGCTCGTCTTCTGCGTCGCCGGTTACCTGGCCGGGTGAGCCCGGAAGCGTGGCGGGCTTGGCAGAGGCGTCCCCGGTCCACATTGCACCTGCCAGGCTGATGGCGATGGAGCCAGGTGACCAGGCGCTTCGAGGCCTCATGTGCAGGAAATCGCCGCTGTGTGCCGGGTGCGGCTGCCGGGCGGTGGATGGGAACCATGCGCAGCCCGGCAGCCGATCGGGAGTCAGCGCACGACGACGTAAAACCCGTCGCCGTCGAGCATGTGCTCTCTGCCGTACCAGCTGGCCAACAGGCGGCCGCCCGCCTCGTTGTGCGACGCGGCGATCGCTTTGGCGGCGAAACTCCAAACCGTGCTTTCGTCGACTCTGGCGGAGTTCTGGTAGGTGCTGGCGAACGGGTATTCGTCGCACTGCCGGGCGTTCCCGTTCGCGTCCTTGGTGTACCGCGCGCCGGAGTCCGCCTTGCAGACGCGCCGTACCTTGGACCGGGAACCGGTTTTGGTGTTCCCCACGTCGTAGCTCGGGTGCAGGTAGGTAAGGGTCTGCTCGCCAGAACGGCCGGGAACCTTCTTGCCGACGAGCCGGGGGTTGATCTGGGTCAGATCCTCCTGAGCGTCCTTGATGAACGCGGCCGACTCGTGGTAGGTCGGGTCGTTCAGGTCGAACACCAGCGTGGGCGTCACCGAGGTGAAGACGCAGCGGCTGCCGCGCGTGGCGTAGGACGCGGAGTCACAGCGGAAGAACTCCTGCGGTTGCCTGACCACATCGGGCGGTCCGACGAAGATGGACGACTCGACGAGGTCGAAAGAGAAGAAGCCGCGCGACTCGGTCTTGTACTTTTCCTCCGGCACGGTGGTTGTCGTCGTTGTGGCGTCCCAGTACAGGGGGTCTACGCCGGCATGCCATTCGGCGACGGTCCGATCCACCGGCTCGGCCGGATGATCGCAGACGCTCGTCCGCTGCGGATCGTTGTTGAAGCACTCGAGGCCGAACGTGAGGTGGCCGTCGGAAATCTCTTCGCCGTCAGTGGTCACGTACTTCACTCTGAGACCAAACCGGATCCGGCTCTCCTTGTCCTGGGCGATCCCGATGAGTGTGCTGCGGAAGTAGCCCCGGCCGACCTCTGTGGGCACCCCGTTTTCGAGCTTGCGATAGATGATCTGGAGGATGACGGTCCGGCAGATGTTGAACCTGTTCTTGAACCAGTACGGGCCGGGCGCGGTGTAGTTCTGTTCGCATTCGTCGAAGGTGACGGGGTCGGTCGGAAGATCGGCGTCGTTGAGCCGGGAGTCGGCGGTGTACTCGACGGCAGTCGGCTGCGCCAGGGTGCCCGTGGTGGTGCTGGCGGACACTGTCTGGGGTGACACCAGGAGCGCCACGGCCAGCGTCAGCACGCCGGCCAGCTTCAGGGGCCGTGCCCTCATGGCCGTCCTCATGAGATCAGGTCCATGCTGTTCCAGCCCTGGCCGACCACGACCGGGCTGCCGAGCACGGGGTCGTGGTTCCAGCCGAGGAACGGGTAGATCGCGAGCTGTCCATCGGGTAGCCGTTTGAGCACGTCGTCGGTCCCGCTCCCGTCGGCGTCGATGAGCGATAGCCATGACGTCGTCGGTTGCGCGAACGTCCCGACCGGGGCGAGTGTCTTGCAGTCGGTTTGGAAGGTGGCGAGGCCGTTGAACTTGTTGGTGTGCGCGCAGCCCACCATCTCACCGGTGGCCAGGGACGCGCCGACCATGTCCGCGTTTTCCCGGCTCCACGTCGGCATCAGCTCCCACAGCGGCCGTCCTTTCCGGACTTGGATGCGCGGCTTGAAGGTGGAGGTGCCGTTGAAGGTGCCGCTGTGCGGGTAGACCCACCAGTTGTCTTGGGCGTCGATGCTGATGATGTCGTCGAACCCGTCGGTGGTGACGTCCGCGAGGGTCATCCACACCATGCTGTTCCAGCCGGTGCCCACCTGGACTGCCGCCTTGAACGTGCTGCCGCCGTTGAAGGTCCCGCTGTGCGGGTAGACGAAGAGAGCGCCGTCGGACGCCCGCCGGCCGATCAGGTCGGCAGGTGGTTCGGCTGCCGTCTCGTATTCGTCGCTGTCGTTGTTGGGGGTGACTTCGGCGGTCCCGACCCAGTTGAAGCCGTTCATGCCGGTGCGTACCAGTGTTTTGGCGGTGAAGGTGCTCGTGCCCTGGAGTTTGCCGGAGCCGGTGTACACCCACAATGACCCGTTGTTCAAGTCGGGCTGTCGGGCGATCAGGTCCGGGATCCCGTCACCGGTGATGTCGTGGGAGTGGGTGCCCGACCGCTGCACCCCCGGTCGCCGGCGGTGGCGGGGGCTGCGGCGCCGGCTGAGCTGATGGCGACTGCGGACGACGGTGCCGCCACCACCAGCCCTGCTGCGATCACGGCGGCGGTGATCGCACTTGTTCGGAACGTCTTCGAGCGCGGGGTTCTTCGCGTGGATGGCGTCATAGCTCCTCGCATCCGGCCCCGGTAGATCCGGGGACTGTCGCTCGGCCACACGCCGCCCGCCGGTGTGCCGTTTAGCAGCACGAATCAGTTTCACTCGGTTGGCCGAGGGCCCGTTGCGTCGGCGCAGCCCCTCCATCTGCCCGGCGGGGCGTGTTGCAACTCGAGCGCGGACTGCGGCTGCCGAGGTGGTGCTGCGGCTCGGCCGGAACCTCACCTCCGTCGAGGACGCGGTGCCGGAGACCGCGGCGAGCGCGAGCGCCTGGACCGCGCTCTCCGATTTCCTGCTGGGCTAGTTGCCCGGCCCGGCGGGGGAGCGGTCGCGCGGCCGTTCGACCCGCCGTCGTTCCCGCCTCTTTGCCTACTCATGCAGGAGGGGGACGACACGCCTTGCTCGGTCCGGGGGCCAAGGAGCGGGTGATGGCGGCCGGGAGGCGGAATGACCGGGTGGCAGGCGCCCTCGGACGCCGGTCGCAGCTGGTTTACGTCACGGGTTGGTGAGCCTTCAGCGGTGCTTGCCGGCGACTGGCGGTCGACGGGCGAACGCGATACCAGGGCTGACGGACGAGTACCTGCGACGTGTGGCACGTTGTCGTCAGTTTGCGCAATCTAGACGACCCGTGTTGGCCGTCCATCCGCCGGACGCGTCCCTAACCTCACGGGTCAGTACACCTGGGGCGTGTTCGGGCCCGGCAGCGGCGGCCGCCGTGGTGCGTTCGCCGCCGAGCTCAGCGAGGATCGACGTCATCCCGTCGAGCGCGCGCCCAGCGAACCAGAGTTGGTCGTTGTCGCCGGCCGGCACGGGCATTCTCGTTCACGGGGACGAGCAGGCCGAAGATCCGGACGGTGACCTCGCCGTCCGGCACGGGCGCGGGGCCGGCGGCCGCCGCGGCCTCGCCGGCGGGCCAGGGTTCGTTGTCCAGCAGGACTTCCGTGGTCTGCACCTGGCCGTCTTGGTAGAGCAGGTAGACCCCGAGGCCGTGCACCTGCGGCGTGAGGGACTCGGCCCGCAGCGCGTCGAGCAGCCCGTCCACCGATGGCCACAGATCGGGTGCCGACCGGCCGCGGGGCAGCATCAGCTGGGTGCTCGACACCAGGTCGAACGGGCCGGTGGGGTGGTCGCAGCGGTCTTGGTCGACGCAGCCGTGGCCGGATCCCGGTTTGAGTAGGCCGTCGACGAGCGGGTGGAGCGCGCTCGTCGCGAATTTGTAGACGGCTTGGCCGATCGCCTCGCGCCAGGTGGCGCCGTTGCCGGGCAGCGTCGCGACCAGCGCGGGCACGGCGAGCGCCGGGTGTGCGAGGGAGAAGTCGACCTGCGCCAGCACAACCCCGGGCCGCGAGGGGTGGACGACGATCCGCGCATCGATCCGCGCGCCGCTTTTCGCCAGGCGGCCGGCCCGGACGCCGTGTTCGCGCAGAACCTCCTCGAACGCGGCTGCGGGTGAGGGCACACCGCCGTCGCCTCGCCTGACCGGCTCGAGGTCCTCGGTCAACGCGGTTTCGGTCAAGACGAGGGTTTCCGGTTTGGCGCCGCGGTCGACGAGCTTGGCGACCGCGGAGGCTTCGGAGCTGCGGAGAGCGATGCGCTCGAGCTCGTCCCCATCCGCCCGCTGCGCCCTGGTGAGCGCGGCGGCGAACACCGGTTCTGTCTCGAGCCGCACCCGCCGGCTGGGCGTCAGGAGCGTGTCCTTGAAGGCAATGTCCGGCAGCAGCCGCCGCACGTAGGCCATCGGCAGGAAGTACAGCAACCGATCGGCCAGCCAAGCCTCGACTCCGGCCCCGGTCAGCCGAGCGACGACTTCGTCGTCACTCGGCGAGTGCACGTCCTCACAGAACGCGGCAATCCCGATCTCGACAGCCGCGTCCCACCCTGGCGTTCCGTTCACGTAAGCACCTTATTTTGTATCAAGCTGGATTCGCCTGCTGACAGGCCTGCGCGCAGGCGTGTCGCGATGTCGGGATCCTCTGCAGGCGTTGCTGCTCACCCAGGGGCATAATGCTGGCAAGGTGTCGTCGGCCTGACCAGGTTCCGGCTGGTACAGGATTTCGTGGAGTGCCGAGCTTTCGCAGCCAGTCGGCTGCGGTTCTCGCCGACTGCCAACTCTGTGTGGGCTTAGACCTGGTCTCAAAACTTGAGGGTGTGTCACTGCGTAACCTGCCCGGTCCTGGTCGTCGATCGTGGGCAGTCGTGGCGAAGACGACGCAGCAGCGGCGGGTCGAAGACCGGCTCTGGGAGCTGATCGAACCTCTGATCCCGTCCCGACCAGCGCCGCGCGGCCCGGGTGGGCGGCCCGGATCGATGACCGTGCCGTGCTGGAGGGGATCTTGTTCGTGCTCGACACCGGCTGCCGCTGGCGAGACCTACCCGGGCAGCTCGGATGCGGTTCCGGGCACACCGCGTGGCGGCGGTGACGTGAGTGTCAGGACGCCGGCGTCTGGGACCGGCTGCACCAGCTCGTCCTCGACGAGCTGTCCGACATCGGTGCGGTCGAAAAGGGGGGGGCGAGCTGACCGGCCGCAGCTCCACTGACCGGGGTAAAGCCGGCTCCAAGTACCACGTTCTGTACGACGCGAACGGGCTACCGCTGCACATCATGTTGTCGGCGGCGAACACCCATGACAGCATGCTGTTCGAGCCGCTGCTGGACACGAACCCGACCGTGCGCGGCCACCACGGCCGGGCGGGCCAGCCACGATGCCGACCGGACAAGCTGCACGCCGACAAGGGCTACGACTACGCCGCTGCCTGACCCGCCGCGGTATCAAGGTCCGTATCGCCCGGCGCGGGATTGAGGGCACGTCCCGCCTCGGCCGGGTCCGCTGGGTCGTCGAACGCACCATCTCCTGGCTGCTGCGGTTCAAACGCCTCGGGCTGCGCTACGACCGGACCGAACGCACCACGCTGGCGCTACTCACGCTGGCCTGCACCGTGATCAACGTCCGCCGGCTCATAAAGATCGAGCTCTGCTACCAGGTCTAACGCATCCATTCACTCGTTTGGGATACATCGGTAGCTCGGTGTCGTCGGGTGGGGGTGACGGGTGAGCTTCTGAGCGCGGAGCAGGTCCTCGGGTCGGCACGGGGCCCCCGTCACCACGAGGGAGATCGATCTCCTGGAGGAGGCTGCCGCCGCGTAGCTGACGGCACCATCGACGGGGATGAACGAGCACTCTCGTCGGGAAGTGATCAGCCATCGGTGGGGCCGCCTCTTCAGAGGCGTTCGACGCGGTCGGCCTGCGGGCCCCGGTCGCTCTGACGCACCGCGTACCGGACCCGGTCACCCTTCTGCAGCGGCTCCGACCCCATGATCACGGACGCGTGGGCGAAGAGATCGTCGCCGCCTGCGTCCGGGGTGATGAAGCCGAAGCCGCGGTCGGCGTCGTAGCGCGCGACGACGCCCTCGCCGCCTCGTACGGGCACGTCCCGCGCCGCCGGCCCTGCGGCCGCGGCAGGTGCCGACCGCTGCGGCGCCGTCTGGGGCTCGGCGCCCCGGACCAGGTGCACGTCGCGGGCCTGCGGGCCCTTGTCTCCACTGGCCACCTCGTAGGCGACGCGGTCGCCCTCCGCGAGCCACGTCAGCCCCTCGGCCAGGGCCCGGGCGTGAACGAAGACGTCCCCGGCGCCGGAGTCGGGGTTGATGAAGCCGAAGCCCTTGTCCTCGTCGTACCAGGCCACCGTGCCGTCGGCACCGTCCGCGATACCAGCCGCAGCGGGTGAGCCGGCCCCTGCTCCCAGCGGGATCACGTGCCCGGCCTGCGGGCCGCGCTCGCCTTCGACGATCAGGAAGGCCACCCGCTGCCCCTCGGTGACCACGCCGCCGGTCACGATGGCGGAGCTGTGCACGAAGATGTCGGCGCCGCCGCCGTCCGGCGACGCGAAGCCGTACCCCTTGCCCGGCTCGTACCAGTTGATGGTGCCGAGCAGGCCCACGGCGCTGCCGGTGGCCGCATCGGCGGTGACGCGAACGCGCAGCGCCTGGGGCCCGCGGTCGTTCTCGCCGACCTCGAACACGACGGCCTGACCCTCGCGGAGCACTTTCGCGCCGCCGTCCCCGACGATCTCGGAGGCGTGCACGAACACGTCCGGCGAGCCGTCCTCGGGCGCGAGGAAGCCGAAACCACGTTCGGCGTCGAACCAACGGACGGTCCCTTGCGGCATCAAAAGCTCCAGGTCGAGAGGGCGGGCACTGGCCCCCAGTCTCCCTGACAGACCTCCGGCCCGTCGGGCCGGGCCCCACAGGCGGGCGGAACGGAGCCACGGGCGAACCGTTGGTTCACCTAGCGACACGCCGAGTTTTGAGACCAGGTCTTAAGTCCCGAACGGTGAGGCCACGCTGCCAAGTTGTGTGTCGCCGCTGCGGCGGAGGACGTGCTGGTGGCGCTGGTTCGTGGACGGCCGGATCGGCCGGCGGCGGGAGAACATCCTCGCCGCCGGCGGTGCCGATCCTTCCCTGTTCATCGCTTCACGTCTCAGCTTTGACGCAGCGGGCATCACATCTCTGAGGTTTCGGCCCAAGGTCGTCGACCCGATTTCCGCCGGACGTTCTTCGGGTTCAGCAGGACCATCCCACCTGGCCGTCGTCCGCAGCCGGCTCCCGCCTGCGGGCAGATTTCCGCGGACTCATCCAGTGTTCCGAGCCGGTTAGGCGATGGACGACGTCATCTCTGGGAGGCCGGACGGAAGCAGGTCGGTGGAGCAGTGGTATGCCGCTCTGAGGTGGTTACGCGCAGACCTGCGCCATTGCAGGGACGCGTGCCAGGTCGCGATCGGGGCCTCGTCGTCAGCGAAGCTGGGTGAGACGCCAAGTCGCACCCACGTCTGCTCCACCGGCGACGGTTCTCCACGCGGATCACATAATCCGGGAGTAGCGCAGCACCTCGCTCCCCGGCTCGACGGCGCGCGTCCGTGAGCACGGCGCGGGTTTCCGACGGTGTGGCGGCCCCTCGGCCGGGTCAGGCCGTGCCCTGATGTTCGTCGCCGGTGTCGAAGAAACGGTCCACGTACTCCTCCGGCGGCAATGCGCTGTCACGCAGCAGCGAAAACACCTCGCTGCCGGATACCAGCTCCTCGTTCCCCGTCGCATAGGCCTGCGCGAGCCCTACGTAAGTCGCCCCCATTTCCTTCGCGTACTCCCGCGCTTCCGTCTCGGCCAGCGCCAGCGCCGAGTCGACGTCGACCGCGTGCCACACCGTGACCCGTTCCTCGTACGACGGCTCCACAGCTTCGGTCCACCGGAAGACGCACCGCACCCCGTACCACTCCGTCATGACTGCGCTCCCTCTCGGCTTCGCGGCGACCCGAACGCCGGAACATACTGTTCTCGAAGCAAATCATGCCGCAGATCCGGTCACCGGCGACGGTGATCACGAACAAGCCCCGTCCCGTGGCGGATCCTGTCCGGACCACGCGGATTGACCACGAACGCCGGCTGGCCGTTGGCCCGGGTCGGCACGAGGTCGAATCGGCGGCCGGCGTCCAGGAGGGTCGCGCAGAAGGGCACCGCGGCGTCCCGGCCCTCGTATTCGAGTGGCATCGGCGGCATGGACACGAAGACGGCGTCGGTTGGCAGGGCCACCAGCGCGTCGACGTCGGCCGGTCGCGTAAGCGTCGGTTGCCGCTGCGACGCCTGGACGAAAAGGTGCCCGAGGTCCGCTACCAGGCAGCGGCCTGTTGGCCTGGGCGGCAGACCGCCACCGGCACGCTGCGAGGTGCGGCGGGCTGGCCGCCCAGCTCGGTGTCGACAACCGTTGCCGAACGGCGCTGCACCACGCCCGTTCCACAGTTGTGATCGCCGCCGCCGCAACGGCCGCCCAGCCCCGCTCGACGGCGTCACCACCACCCTCGACGACACCGGCGCGCTGCGAGCAGACCTGGCGCACGCCGTCGAACTCGGGTTCACCGGGAAACTCTGCATCCACCCTCGCCAGGTCGCACCGGTGAACGAGACTTTCACCCCCACTGAGACGGAGCTCCGGTGGGCCAAAGGAGTAGTGCCGCGGTCGGTGACGGGCCGGTCGGCGTCCACGATGGTCAGTGGGTCGACCGCCCCGTCGTCCTGCACGCTCGAGCCGTCTCGGCCCGGACAATCCTGGCCTGAGAAGAGAGTGCGGGCCGTCGGGTTCGTTCCGATTCGGCGTTTAGCGATCCGCACCGCCGCCACGTTGTCGCCTGGTGACCGATATCCCGCCTTGCTTTCTCCGGCCGGTAGGTGGTCTCAACCAGTTGGCGATCGAGGCCGGCCCCTTGCATCCCGCGATGCGAAGTTGTCGGCGCGTCCGTCATCGGATAGGCACAAGCGACCAGGTAGGTGGCGGTCTTCCGTGGTCAGGGAGTTCGCTTGGGACTCCTGCAGAAGTTCGCCGACGCGAATACGATCCGCGGCCTCGTGTGCCCGGTCGGCCGCGGCGCTCTTTCCGTATCGGCGCGCCATCTGCGGGGTCGTCCAGCCGTTGCGCAGCATGAGATCGCCCTCGCTGCCGCCGGCTTTCAGGAAGTGATGCGACTGAAAGTGGCGGCCAGGGTGCGCGTGCAGATCGCGGCCGAGTTTCTCCTTGCGCGCCGGCGGCGCGTCCTCGGCGCCGCAGCATGATTTTGATGCCGTTGTCCGAGAGCGGGGTGCGCCGTCGGTGCTCGCCGAGCCAAAGCCTTGCTGCCGAATCGGCGTGCGGATGGCGGGACCGGACGCGGATGTAGCGGGCGATGGCCTTGCCGGTAGCTGGTGTGAAGGGCAGGGCTCGCCACCTTCCGCCCGTGCCGAGAACGTTCACAACCCGCCGTTGCGGGTCTAGGTCACGTTCCATGTCGATGTTCGCGATCTCGGAGAGGCGGCCGCCGGTGTCCCGGATCAGCCGGATGATCGCCTCGTCGCGCCTGTTGATGAAATCTTTGCCTGCGCATCCGGCGAGTACCTTCTTAGTTGCTGTTGGCGTTACCGGGGCTGGTCGTGGCCAGCCGGTCGGCGATCGATGCCTTGACGTGCCCGTCGCGGTAGTCTTCGGGGCCTTCCGGTGGCGTGGGCAGGCGGTCGAGCCATGCACGAGGGTCGGCGGCCTCGAGCGGCGCGATGGGCTCGGCCGGCCAGGCGTGGAACTTCCGGGCGACGTGGGTGTAGCACCGGATCGTCTTGGGGCTCTTGTCCTCGGATTCCAGCGTCATCGACCACTCGTCGATGAGGGCGTTTGCCCAGGCTGGGGCGGGTGTAGTGGCTGGCTGCGTCCTCATGTGGTCACTCTCAAAGCGAAGTGTCACTGAGCGCTGTGCTAGCTCCCGGGCCGCGTCCGGCGGCACGAAAAAGGGCTGGACCCGCAGGTCCAGCCCGTCCGGTCGGGATGACAGGATTTGAACCTGCGACCCTCCGCTCCCAAAGCGGATGCGCTACCAAGCTGCGCCACATCCCGTGACACCCCGAGGGGGGTGTGTGGTCAGCCTAGCGGGTGCCGCTAAACTGGACACGCACCCGGTACCCCGGGGGCACGCGGGTGTAGCTCAATGGTAGAGCCCTAGTCTTCCAAACTAGCTACGCGGGTTCGATTCCCGTCACCCGCTCAACCAGCGGTATCGGCTGAGACGGCGGCGTCGCGGGTGGATGCGGCGTCCGCCTCCAGCTTGGCCGCGATCACGTCCAGCAGTTTGTCCGTGTCCACCGGTTTGGTGATGTACTCGTCGGCGCCGCTGGCCAGGGTGCGGGCTCGGTCTTCCGGGGTGGCTTTGGCAGTGACGGCGATCACGGGCAGGTCGGCGTTGGCGGCCTCGGCCCGGATGGCGGCGATGGTGGCGTTGCCGTCCAGCTCGGGCATCATCACGTCCATCAGGACCAGTGCCGTGTCTTCGTTGCGTTCCAGTGCGCGGATGCCGTCGACGCCCGTTTCGGCGTAGATCACCTCGAGGCCGGCCTGTTCCAGGACCGCGGCCAGGGCGAACACGTTGCGCAGGTCGTCGTCGACGATCAGGACTTTTTCGCCGTGGAAGCGCTTCGGGGCGACGTCGGGGGCCGCCACCGTCACTGTGCTCGGGACCGCCGGGAGGCGGGGTGCCGTCTGGCCCGTCACCGCCGGGTCGACGAGGTTGGCCGCCGCCACCGGGAGGTACAGGGTGAACGTGCTGCCCACGCCCGGCTCGCTGACCACGCGCAGCTCGCCGCCCAGGAGTTCGGTCAGCTGCTGGCTGATGTTCAGCCCGAGGCCGGTGCCGCCGTACTTGCGGCTCGTCGTGCCGTCCGCCTGGCGGAACGCCTCGAAGATGACCGCCAGTTTCTCCTCCGGGATGCCGATCCCGGTGTCCTCGACGGCGAACGCGATGATGCCCGGCGCGTTCTTGAGGGACTCCTGCTCGACCTCGGCCGGGTCGGCGGCCCGGATGTGCAGGCGGACGCCGCCTTCGTCGGTGAACTTGGCCGCGTTGGACAGCAGGTTCCGCAGGATCTGCTGGAGCCGGTGCTCGTCGGTGTGGACGCTGCCCGGCACCGGCGGGTCGATGTGGACCGCGAACTCGAGGCCCTTGTCCGCGGTCAGCGGCCGGCACAGGGACTCGACGTAGTCCACCAGCTCCGGCAGCGTGACGTCGGACATCTGCAGGTCGAGCCGGCCCGCTTCGACCTTCGCCAGGTCGAGGATGTCGTTGATCAGCTGCTGCAGGTCGGAGCCGGCCGCGTAGATCGTCTTCGCGAACTGGATCTGCTTCTCGGTCAGGTTGCCCTCGGGGTTCTCCGACAGCAGCTTCGCCAGGATCAGCGCGCTGTTCAGCGGGGTCCGCAGCTCGTGCGACATGTTGGCCATGAACTCGGTCTTGTACTGCGAGGCCACCGTCAGCTGCCCGGCGCGTTCCTCCAGCTCTTGGCGGGCCTGCTCGATCTCGCTGTTCTTGACCTCGATGTCGCGGTTCTGCTGGGCCAGCAGCGCGGCCTTCTCGGCCAGCTCGGTGTTGGACCGCCGCAGCTCGCCCTGCTGGGCCTGCAGCTGCTCCGACCGCGCCCGCAGCTCCTGCGCCAGGCGCTGCGACTCCGTCAGCAGCGCTTCGGTCCGCGAGTTCGACAGGATCGTGTTCACGTTGACGCCGATCGTGTGCCGCAGCTGCTCCAGCAGGTCCTGGTGGACCGTGCTGAACTCGTTGACCGAGGCCAGCTCCAGCACGCCGAGCACCTCGCCCTGGAACAGCACCGGCAGCACGATCAGGTTCACCGGCGCCGCCGAGCCGAGCCCGGACGAGATCAGCGCGTACTCCGGCGGCGCGTCCCGCACGAGGATCGTGCGCTGGTCGACGGCGGCCTGGCCGATCAGCGACTCGCCCATCGCGAACCGCAGCCCCGCGCGCGACTGCGCGAGCCCGTAGGCCGCGATGCACTCCAGCACCGTGCCGTCGCGGTCGTCGTCGCGGGCCAGGAAGAACGCGCCCTGCTGCGCGCGCACCAGCGGCGCCAGCTCGCTCAGGATCAGCGACGCCACCGACGTCAGGTCGCGGTGGCCCTGCATCCGGCCCGACAGCTGCGCGAGGTTCGTCTTCAGCCAGTCCTGCTCGCGGTTGGTCCTCGTCGTCTCCTTGAGGTTCGCGATCATCTGGTTGATGTTGTCCTTGAGGTCGGCCAGCTCGCCGTTCGCCTCGACGGTGATCTGCCGGGTCAGGTCGCCCGCGGTCACCGCCGTCGCGACCTGGCCGATCGCGCGCACCTGGGTGGTCAGGTTCCCGGCCAGCCGGTTCACGCTCTCGGTGAGCCGCTGCCAGGTGCCGGACACGCCGTCGACCTCGGCCTGGCCGCCCAGCTTGCCTTCGGTGCCGACCTCGCGCGCCACGCGCGTGACCTCCGAGGCGAACGCCGAGAGCTGGTCGACCATCGTGTTCATCGTGGTCTTGAGCTCGAGGATCTCGCCGCGCGCGTCGACGTCGATCTTCTTGGTCAGGTCGCCCTTCGCGACCGCGGTGGTGACCTGGGAGATGTTGCGCACCTGGCTGGTCAGGTTGTGCGCCATGAAGTTGACGTTCTCGGTCAGGTCCTTCCAGGTCCCGGCCACGCCGGGGACGCGGGCCTGGCCGCCGAGGATGCCTTCGGTGCCGACTTCGCGGGCGACGCGGGTGACCTCGTCGGCGAACGCGCGCAGCGTCTCGACCATGCCGTTGAGCGTCTCGGCCAGCGCCGCGACCTCGCCCTGGGCGTCGATGGAGATCTTCTTCGACAGGTCGCCGTTGGCCACCGCGCTCGCCACGGTGGCGATGTTGCGCACCTGGTCGGTCAGGTTGTCGGCCATGACGTTGACGTTGTCGGTGAGGTCCTTCCACGTGCCCGCCACGCCGCGGACGCGCGCCTGGCCGCCGAGGATGCCTTCGGTGCCGACTTCGCGGGCGACGCGGGTGACTTCGTCGGCGAACGCGGACAGCTGGTCGACCATCGTGTTCAGCGTCGTCTTGAGTTCCAGGATCTCGCCGCGCGCGTCGACGGTGATCTTCTGGGTCAGGTCGCCCTTCGCGACCGCCGACGTCACCTGGGCGATGTTCCGGACCTGGTCGGTCAGGTTGTTCGCCATGGAGTTGACGTTGTCGGTCAGGTCCTTCCAGGTCCCGGCGACCCCGGGCACGGTGGCCTGGCCGCCGAGCTTCCCTTCGGTGCCGACCTCGCGCGCCACCCGGGTGACTTCGTCCGCGAACGCGGACAGCTGATCCACCATCGTGTTCAGCGTGTTCTTGAGTTCCAGGATCTCGCCGCGCGCGTCGACCGCGATCTTCTGGGTCAGGTCACCCCGCGCGACGGCGGTCGCGACCTGGGCGATGTTGCGCACCTGGGTGGTCAGGTTGTTCGCCATGAAGTTCACCGAGCCGGTGAGGTCGCGCCAGGTGCCCGCGACGCCGGGAACCTGCGCCTGGCCGCCCAGCTGACCCTCGGTGCCCACCTCGCGCGCCACCCGGGTGACTTCGTCGGCGAACGCGGACAGCTGGTCCACCATGGTGTTCATGGTCGTCTTGAGCTCGAAGAACTCGCCGCGGGCATCGACGGTGATCTTCTGCGTCAGGTCGCCCTTCGCCACGGCCGTGGTCACGTGCGAGATGTTGCGGACCTGGTCGGTGAGGTTGTCGGCCATCTGGTTGACCGAGTCGGTGAGGCTGCGCCACGTCCCGGCGGCGCCGGGCACCTCGGCCTGCCCGCCCAGCTTGCCCTCGCTGCCGACCTCGCGCGCCACACGCGTGACTTCGCCGGCGAACGCCGAGAGCTGGTCGACCATCGTGTTCAGCGTGTTCTTCAGCTGCAGGATCTCGCCGCGGGCGTCGACGTCGATCTTCTTCGTCAGGTCGCCGCTGGCCACCGCGGTCGCCACCTGCGAGATCCCGCGGACCTGCTCGGTGAGGTTGTCGGCCATCAGGTTCACCGAGTCGGTCAGGTCGCGCCACGTCCCGGCGACGCCCGGCACCCGGGCCTGGCCGCCGAGCTTGCCGTCGGAGCCCACCTCGCGGGAGACCCGGGTGACCTCGTCGGCGAACGCCGAGAGCTGGTCGACCATCGTGTTGATGGTGTTCTTGAGCTCGAGGATCTCGCCGCGGGCGTCGACGTTGATCTTCTGGGTCAGGTCGCCGCGCGCGACGGCGGTGGTGACCTGGGCGATGTTGCGGACCTGCTCGGTGAGGTTGTCGGCCATGAAGTTGACCGAGTCGGTCAGGTCCCGCCAGGTGCCGGACACGCCCGGGACGACGGCCTGGCCACCGAGACGTCCCTCACCCGCGATCTCGCGGGAGAGCCTCGTCACTTCGGCGGCGAAGCGGGACAGCTGCGCGATGAGCCCGTTGACCGTCTTCGCCAGCGTGGCGTACGCGCCCTGCAGCGGGCGGCCGTCGAGGGTGAGGCTCATCGGCTGGGACAGATCGCCGTCGGCGACCGCGCCGAGCACCCGGTCCAGCTCGATCGCCGGCCGGGTGAGGTCCTCGACCAGGCCGTTCACGCAGTCGACGGCGGTGGCCCAGCCGCCCGGGCCGACCTGGCCTTCGAGCCGCTCGCCGAGCCTGCCTTCCTGGCCGACCGCGGCGCGCACCCGCAGCAGTTCGCTGACCAGCCGCTGGTTGCGTTCGGCGATGTCGTTGAACGCGACCGCGAGCTGCGCCGAGATGCCGTCGCCGTGCGGCACGAGCCGTCGGCGGAAGTTGCCGTCCCCGAGATCCCGCACCGCCACGAGCAGCCGCTCCAGCGCCGCCGCTTCGCTCTGGGATTCCGTTGTCATGTGTGCCGACCCTCTCCACCACGCATGCGCCAGCCATGGTCGTCGACCCAGCGTGCCATGATTCGCCCTACACTTCGAGCCAGTCCGCCCGCTCACGCGGTAGCCGTGCGACAGCAGTCCGGAGGCAGGAGGTCGGTGCATGGTGTCACGTCCGGCCCCGGCGTCCGCGGCCCTGCCGCCGATGACCGGTGACGGCGCGCCGCCCGGCTTCGACGCCTTCGGGCGGGCCGTCCTCGAAGACGTGCGCGACGCGGTGTTCCTGCAGGACGCCGACGGGGTGCTGCGCTGGGTGAACCCGGCGGGACGGGCGCTGGCCGGCGGCGCCGAGCCGCGGCTGCACCCGGCCGCCGAGAGCGTGACGTCCGGGCACGTCGAGGTGGCGGGGCACCGGCACCCGGCCCGGCTCCGCGCGCTGCCCGGCGGCTGGCACTCCTGGACCGTCACCGCCGGCGAAATCCCGCAGCGGCACGTCGGCGACTTCCTGGCCGAGGCCGGTCCCCGGCTGGCCGGCGCGCGCGGCCGGCACGGCACCGCCCGCGTGATCGCCGAGCTGGCCGCGTCGGCGCTGGCCGACACCGCCTTCGTGCTGCTGCCCACCACGCGCGGCCGGTGGGAGTGGTGGAGCAGCGAGCGCCCGTCCGCGCACGGTCACGGCCGGATCCGGCGGGTGCCGCCGCAGGTCGCGCCGGTGCTCGCGGCGGCGTTCGCGGCCACCGGGAAGCCACGCGCCGCGCCGGTCCCCGAGACCGAGGTCGCCACCCTGCCCTCGATCGTCGCCGACCGGTTCGCCGGCCACGCCGACGTGACGGTGGTCTCACTGGACCCCGGCGGCGGCGCCGGGGTCACCGGCGTCCTGCTGCTGGGCCGTCGCGGCGACCCCGACTTCGGCGCCGAGCAGGGCCGCGCGGTGGCGGAGTTCGCCAAGGCGGCCGGGACGGCGCTGGCCAACGCCCAGCGGTACGCCCGCCAGGAGGAGGCCACCCGCGGCCTGGAGACCACGCTGCGCCCGGCCGACCCGCCGGAGCTGGCGGGCGCCCGGTTCGAAACGTGGTACGAGCCGGCGGGCGGGGTCCTCGCGGTCGGCGGCGACTTCTTCGACGTGCTCCCGCATGAAGACGGCAGCGCGTTCCTCGTCCTCGGCGACATCTGCGGCAAGGGCGCCGAGGCCGCGGCGCTGACCGGGCGGGTGCGCCACGCGCTGACCGCGCTCGCCATGGTCGAGCGCGACGGCCGGACGCTGCTGCGGCTGCTCAACGAGCTGCTCATCGCCGGCGGCAGCAGCCGCTTCGCCACGCTCGTGCTCGGCACGGCCCGGCCCGTCGACGAGGGTGTCGAGCTGACGCTCGCCTCCGGTGGTCACCCGGCGCCGCTGATCGTCCGGCGCGCGGGCGTGGTCGAGGAGGTCACCGTGCCGGGCACGCTGGTCGGCATCTCGCCGCAGGCCCGGTTCGCCGAGGCGGCGGCCCGGCTGGAGCCGGGCGACGTCCTGGTCCTCTACACCGACGGCATCACCGAGGCCCGCAACCGGCACGACCAGACGGAGCTGTTCGGCGACGACCGGCTGCGCCGGGTGCTGGCGGCCGCGGCGGGCGAGCCGGCCCGCGAGGTGGTGCGGCAGCTGCGCCAGGCCGTGCGCGACTGGCTGGGCAACTCGGCCCACGACGACATCGCCGTGCTCGCCGTGGAATGCTCGAATTGACCTGTCTGTCCTTTGTGGACGTGGTTTGACCGTCGCCGGAGCGGGTAATTTCCCGACGCATTTGTTTCCGACGACAGGAGTCCCATGGCGAACGCACTGCAAGGGCGCCGGGTCGCGATCCTGGCCGCGGACGGCGTCGAACAGGTCGAGCTGGAGAAGCCGCGCGAGGCCGTCCTCGAGGAGGGCGCGACGGTGGAGCTGGTGTCGCTGGACACCGGCGAGATCCAGGCGATGAACGGCGACATCGACAAGGGTGACCGCTTCCCGGTCGACCGGAAGGTGGCCGACGTCGAGGTCGGCGACTTCGACGCGCTGCTGCTGCCCGGCGGCACGATGAATCCGGACAATCTGCGCACGAATCCCGACGCGGTCAAGTTCGTCGGCGATTTCGTGCGCGCCGGCAAGCCGGTCGGGGTGATCTGCCACGGTCCGTGGACGCTCGTCGAAGCGGGTGTCGTGCGTGGCAGGCGGCTGACGTCGTACCCGAGCATCCGGACCGACCTGCGCAACGCCGGCGCCGAGGTGGTCGACGAAGAGGTCGTGGTCGACAACGGCCTGGTGTCCAGCCGCAATCCGGACGACCTGCCGGCGTTCTGCCGCACGGTCGTGCGCGAGTTCGCGGGCTGACGCCGTCCTCTGTGGACGACCACCCGTCCGTGTGTTAAGTCCGGCTTAAATTTGTTGGCATCCGGTACCCCGGCGGAGGACTCTGTGGGAATGACCCGGATCGCCCGTGGAGAGGAGGTGGACGCGATGACTGTGCACGCAAGGCGCTACGGCCGCTGGTGCCGTGAACACTTCGACGCGATCGCCGCCGAGGGCGTTCCGGCACCCCGCGCCGGCCAGCCGGCCGAGCCGGCCCGGCCCGAGCCCGAACCGGAGCCGGTCCAGCCCGTGGCCGAACAGCCGCAGGGCTGACCCGAGCACGAAGAAGGCCTCCCCGAGACGTCGGTTTCGGGGAGGCCTTCGTGCGTGGTCAGCGGTAGCTGCGGCGGTACCAGACGCGCTTGGGGCCCGGCACGCCGATCCGGGTGATGACGTCGGTCAGCAGCGCGCCGATGAACAGCCAGATCACCGCGGCGAGACCGTCGTTGAGGAAGGTCCGCAGCTTCTCGGAATCGGGCGTGAAGAGGTTGCGCAGGCCGAGCGAGACGCCGGACGACCATTCGGTGATGAGGTGCGCGAAGCCGTTCGCCGAGTTCGCTTCGCCCAGCACCAGCACGATGTGCACGGCCAGGACCAGGGCGAACAACGCGCACACGAGGTGGATGATGGCGTTGAGCGTGCGCACGAACCGGATGCGCGGGTGGGTGCGCTCCACGACTTCTTCGGCGGGCGCGGGCTCGTACGGCGGTTCGTACGGTTCCTGGGGTGGGGGATACGGCATCGTCGTGGCCGTCCTTTCGGCTGTCCGATGTGGGCGTATCGGCTGCGGGACCAACACCCGGGAATACCCGTCGCTCGGGCAAGCGAACCGCAACTTCCGGAAAATGCTCTCTGATTCGCCGTGATAGGGTATTTTGCGGTATCAGAGGAGGAATATGGCGCAGGAGGTGTTCTCGGTCGAGCAGGTGGCCGCGAAGCTGGGCCTGCACGTCCGGACGGTCCGCAACTACGTGCGCGACGGGCGGCTGAAGGCGGTCCGGATCGGCAAGCAGTACCGCATCACGGCCGAGGACCTCGAAGCGTTCACGGGGTTGCCGGTATCCGACCCGCGCCCGGCCCGGTCCGCGGCGGAGCTGTCGGGCGTGGTCGAGATCGGCGGCGTGGACCGCGCGACGGCGGACCGGATCGCCACGCTGGTGATGGCGTCGGTGCAGGGCCCGCGCGGCGACCGGCATCTGCGCGTGGAGACGGTCCACGACAAGGAGCGGTCGACGATGAAGATCATCGTGCTGGGCGACCTGGCAGCGGGCGCCGATCTCCTGCGGCTGCTGGCGAGCTACGCGGAGGGGCTTCCGTGACCGCGCGTGGCGCGGGATCGCCGGGCTGGTCGCGGCGGGCTGATCCGCGTGGCGGAACCTGCCGCCCGCCGGGCAACCCGTTCCCGCCCGGCACGTCCCCGTGACCATGAGAACCGCGCTGCTGGTCTCCCTCCTCACCCTCCTCACCGGCTTCGCCGCCCCCGCCGCCGCAGACCCCGCTGTCCCTCCCGGGTTCCGGCCCGCCTCCACGAGCTGGACCGGTCCCGCCGCCGGCTACGTCCTCGGCTACGTGCCCTGCGCGAACTCCTGGTGCCCCGCGCTGCTGGCCACCGCCGACGGTGGCCGCCACTGGCGGCGGCTCGGCGCGCCGCCGATGGCCCTGCCCGACAACCACAACCACGTCGCGCTCACCGTCATCAGCGATCGCGTCGCCTACGTCAGCGACGGCGTCCACCTCCTCGCCACGCGCGACAGCGGCGTCAGCTGGCACCCGCTCGGCCTGCTCGGTGCCCGCGAGCCGTACTACCTCGCGAAGGTCGCCGAAGCCGGGGGCCGGGTGTTCGCCGTCCTGACCACCTTCGGTGACGGCCGTGGCTCGACGCTGCTGTACTCGGCCGCCGCCGGGGTGCCGGTGCTCGCGCCCGTGCCCGGGTTCGCCGTCACCGGCGGCATCACCTACGGCGACGTCGCCACCGGGGGCGGGGTGCAGGTCTCGCTCGGCGCCGACTACGGCACCGAGCGGTACTGGACCTCGCGTGACGGCGTCCGCTTCACCCCCGCCGATCCGCCCTGCCCGCCCGGCACCGTCGCCTCGCTCGCCGGCGTCCGCGACCGGCAGGTCGTCGCGCTCTGCGGCAGCAGTCCCGGGTCACCGCAGCCCGGGTCGACCGCGCGGAGCCTGCGGCACGCGCCGTCGCTCGGCGGGGTGTTCAGCGGCGGTGACGCTGCTCCGGCCGCCGGGATCACGCAGGGCTTCGCCGCGGCCTCGCCGTCCTCGGCCACGGTCGCCGCCGAGGGGGGCGGCTCCGGGTTCCTGCACCGCACCGCCGACGGCGGGCGCACCTGGACCACGACCGTGCTGTCCGACCGCGGGCTCAGCCTCACCGATCTGGACTTTCCCGGCGGCGGCACCGGGGTGGTCGTCGACGGCAGGCCGGACGCCGACGGCGGCTCCGCCGTCTACCGCACGACCGATGACGGGCGCACCTGGCGGGAGGTCCGGTTCGGGGCGTAATCGCAGGCAGGCAAGGCCCTTGTGCCCGGTTCACTTGGTGAACGGCATGTCGTAGTCTGTGCACTGTCCGTTGCCGGACACGGTGGCCGGGCCCGGGGCAGGGGCCGGCGCCACAGACGAGGGAGAACAGTCGATGACGCCTGGCGACCTGAGGTCCGGAACCGAGGGCGGCTCCGCGTCCCTCGATTTCTCCAAGGCGAGCCTGGCCCGGCTGTCCGACGCGCTGCTGGGCGGGCACGACAACTACGAAGCCGACCGCGAAGCGATGCGGCGGCTGCTGGCCATCGCGCCCGGGGCGCGCGCGATGGCGAAGGAGCACCGCGACTGGCTGGTCCGCGCGGTCCGGTTCCTCGCCGGGAAACGCGGCATCGACCAGTTCCTCGACCTCGGCTCCGGCATGCCGACCGCCGAGAACACCCACGAGGTGGCCCAGCGGTACAACCCGGACGCGCAGGTGGTGTACGTCGACAACGACCCGCTGGTGCAGGTGCACGGCCGGGCGCTGCTCGAAGAGAACTACCTGACCCACGTGACGGGCGCGGACCTGACCCGGCCGGCGGAGACGCTGGCCGACGACGTCGTCAAGGAGTACCTGGACTTCACCCGGCCGGTCGCGCTCATCCTGACGTCGATCATCCACCACATCGACGACTACGAGCGCGCGAAGTCGATCGTCGGGGAGTACGTGGCCGCGCTCGCGCCCGGGTCGTACCTGCTGCTCACGCACCACTTCGACCCGGAAGAGGACTCGCCGCGCCAGGAGCTGGCGCGGCTGCTGGAGACCAGCTTCCAGGGCACCGGCCTGGGCAGCGTCCACCGCACGCGGGAGCAGATCGCGGGGTTCTTCGAGGGGACGGATCTGCTCCGGCCGGGGCTGGTCTACCTGCACGAATGGTGGCCCGACGGCCCGCGGCTGCACCCGCTGAGCGAGCTGAACTTCCTGACACTGGGCGGAGTGGGCCGCAAGCCGTGAATGCCATGTTCACGGACACTGCGTCCGTGAACATGGCGGCACGACGGGTCAGGCGGCGTTGAAGGTGTCCGGGTCCGGGCCGGTGCGCTCGCCGCGGTCGAGCGGCGTCAGCGACTCCATCTCCTCCTCCGAAAGAGTGAAATCGAAGAGGTCGAAGTTCTCTTCGATCCGCGACGGCGTCACCGACTTCGGGATCACGACGTTGCCCAGCTGCAGGTGCCAGCGCAGCACGATCTGCGCCGGCGTGCGGCTGTGCTTCACCGCCAGGTCCGCGACCACCGGGTCGCCCAGGAGGCTGCCGCCCTTGGCCAGCGGGCTCCACGCCTCCGTCGCGATGCCGTGCTTCGCGTCGAACTCCCGGACCTCCTGCTGCTGCAGGTACGGGTGCAGCTCGATCTGGTTGACCGCCGGGACGACGTCCGAGGCGTCCATCAGGCGGGTGAGGTGCGCGGGCTGGAAGTTGGACACGCCGATCGCGCGGACCCGGCCGTCGGCGTACAGCTTCTCGAACGCCTTCCACGTGTCGAGGTAGCGGTCGCGCTCCGGGGTCGGCCAGTGGATCAGGTACAGGTCCAGCTGCTCCAGGCCGAGCTTCGCCATGCTGGCGTCGAAAGCCTTCAGCGCCGAGTCGTAGCCCTGCGCCGAGTTCCACAGCTTGGTGGTGACGAACAGCTCGTCGCGGGCGATCCCGGACTCGGCGATCGCCTGGCCGACGCCCTTTTCGTTGCCGTAGAGGGCGGCGGTGTCGATGCTGCGGTAGCCCGCGTCGAGGGCGGCCTTCACGGCGGTGGCGGTCTCGTCGTCCGGGATCTGGAACACGCCATAGCCGAGTTGCGGCATCCGCACGCCGTTGTTGAGTTCGATCACGGGCACGCTGGTCACGAGGGTTCCTTTCGGTGGGTGGTTCATCGGGCGAGTACCCGTTCCCCGGCGTCGAAACTAGCCGGGGTCCTGCGGTCGAGCAGACCGGAGACGACCGCCACGGCGAGGCCCGCCGCGGCGAGCACGGCGCCGATCCAGCTGGGGGCGGTGTAGCCGAGGCCGGCGTCGACGGCCTGGCCGCCGAGCCACGCGCCGCCGGCGTTGCCGAGGTTGAACGCGGCGATGTTGGCTGCCGACGCCAGCGCCGGCGCGCCCTCGGCCTTGGCCATGACACGCGCCTGCAGCGGCGGCACGGTCGCGAAACCCGCGGCGCCGAACAGCGCGATGGTGATCGCCGCCGGCACCTTCGCGTGCGCGGTGAACACGAACGCCACCAGCACGATCGCGAGCGCGGCGAGGATGACGTAGAGGCTCGGCATGAGCTTGCGGTCCGCGGCCTTCCCGCCGAGCAGGTTGCCCACGAACAGGCCACCGCCGAACAGCACGAGCAGCCACGTGACGGCGCCGCCGGAGAAGCCCGCGACCTCGGTCATCATCGGGGCGATGTAGGTGAAGGACGCGAACACGCCGGCGAAGCCCAGCGCCGTCATGGCCAGCGCGAGCCACACCTGCGGGCGGCGGAACACGGCGAGCTCGCCGCGCAGGCCCGCGCCCGGGGCCGGCTCCTGGTGCGGCACGAGCGCGAGGATGCCGATCGCGCCCGCGACGCCGAGCGCGCTGACCACCCAGAACGTCGAGCGCCAGCCGAAGGCCTGGCCGAGCGCGGTGCCGGCGGGCACGCCGAGCACGTTGGCCACGGTCAGGCCGGTGAACATGAGCGCGATCGCGCCGGCCTGCTTGGCCGGGGCGACCAGGGCCGCGGCGACGACCGAGCCGACGCCGAAGAACGCGCCGTGGCTGAGCGCCGCGACGACCCGGCCGGTCATCAGCAGGCCGTAACCCGGGGCCACCGCGGAGAGCACGTTGCCCGCGATGAACAGGCCCATGAGGGCGACCAGCACGGTCTTGCGCGGCACCCGCGAGGCCAGCGCGGTGAGCAGGGGAGCACCGACGACGACGCCGAGCGCGTAGCCCGAGATGAGCAGGCCTGCGGACGGGATCGAGACACCGAAGCCGTCAGCGATCTCGGGCAGCAGGCCCATGATCACGAACTCGGTGGTGCCGATCCCGAAAGCGCTGATCGCCAGTGCGAGCAGAGCGGCGGGCATGGGCTTCCTTCTTCCGGAGGTAGACTTAGAGCGTCGGCAATTACAAGCGTCCAAGATAGTTGCAGACGCCGTATATTGCACAAGCTTGATGGTGCAGCGTGCAAGGGAGTGCGCGCAAGCCGGGGAGAGGTGAACCGTGTCACTGGACGACGACGCCGTCGAAGCCCGCGCTCAGGGCTGGCGCACGCTGGCCGCGTTGCACGCGCGGATCGAGGACAAGCTGCAGCGCGCGCTCGAACGCGACCACGAGCTGTCGGTGAGCGAGTACACCGTGCTCGACGCGCTGGCCCGCCAGGACGGCTTCCACCTGCGGATGAACCAGCTCGCCAACGCGGTGGTGCTCAGCCAGTCGGCGACCACCCGCCTGGTCACGCGGCTGGAGGGCCGCGGGCTGCTGGCCCGCTACCTCTGCGCGGACGACCGCCGCGGCATCTACACGGAGGTGACGCCGGCGGGCCAGGCGCTGCTCACCGCGGCACGGCCGACCCACGACACGGCGCTGGCGGAGGCGCTGAAGGAAGCGGAGGCGCTGCCGGAACTCGCGCCGCTCGTCGCCGCGCTCGGCACGTTGACGTTCCCAGCCGTGCCCTCGGCCTGACGCTCGCTCCGGCGTTAGCCTGACGCCATGTCGACGTCCTCAGCGGTCCTGGTGTTCTCGAAAACCACGGGCTACCGGCACGAGTCGATCCCGGCCGGAATCCGGGCCATCCGGGAGCTGGGGGCGGCGAACGGCTTCGCTGTCACGGCGACGGAGGACGCGTCGGTGTTCACGGCCGAGTCGCTGGCCGCGTACCGGGTGGTGGTGTTCCTGTCGACGAGCGGTGACGTCTTCGACGCGGCGCAGCGGACGGCGTTCGAGTCCTATGTGGAGAGTGGTGGTGGCTACGCCGGCATCCACGCGGCCGCGGCCACGGAGTACGGCTGGCCCTGGTACGGCGAGCTGGTCGGGGCCCGGTTCAGGAGCCACCCGGAGATCCAGGCGGCGAACGTCGTGACGGAAGACCGGACGCACCCGGCCACCGCGCACCTGCCGGAAGTGTGGCCGCGCACCGACGAGCTGTACGACTTCCGCACCAACCCGCGGGGCAGCGTCCGGGTGCTGCAGACGGTGGACGAGTCCGGCTACGCCGGCGGCGAGATGGGCGCCGACCACCCGATCACGTGGTGCCACCCGCAGGGCGACGGCCGGGCGTTCTACACCGGGCTCGGCCACCCGGCGGAGTCCTACGCGGATCCGGCGTTCCGCGCGCTGTTGCTCGGCGGAATCCGTTACGCCGCAACGACACCGGGGCAGTGAAGGCCACCTCGGCGACGTCGAGGTGGCCTTCACGCCCGGTCAGCGGACGCCGAGCAGGTGCTCCAGCGCCAGCTGGTTGAGCCGGGTGAAGTGGTACCCGCGCCGGGCCGCCGCGTCGAGGTCGAACTCGTCCGCGAGCAGGTCGTCGAACGACTCGCCCGGGGCCAGCGTCGGCGTCGAGAGGTCCGGGACCCGCGACGCCGCCAGCGCCTCCGCGACCTCCGGGTCCGAACGGAACTTCGCCGACTTCTCCTTGAGGATCAGGTACGTCCGCATGTTCGCCGCCGCCGAGACCCACACGTCCTCGGGGTCCTCGGTGCGCAGCGGCTTGTAGTCGAAGTGCCGCGGGCCGTCGTAGCCGCCGTTCTCCAGCAAGTCGACCAGGAAGAACGCGCTCTTCACGTCGCCGTGGCCGAAGATCAGGTCCTGGTCGTACTTCGGGCCGTGCTGGCCGTTGAGGTCGATGTGGAACAGCTTGCCCTGCCACAGCGCCTGCGCGATGCCGTGCACGAAGTTGAGCCCGGCCATCTGCTCGTGCCCGACCTCCGGGTTCAGCCCGAACATCTCCGGCCGCGCGAGCTGGGAGATGAAGCCGAGCGCGTGCCCGATCGTCGGCAGCAGGATGTCGCCGCGCGGCTCGTTCGGCTTCGGCTCCAGGGCGAACCGCAGCGAGTAGCCCTTCTCGACGACGTAGTCGGCCAGGAGGTCGAGGCCCTCCTTGTAGCGGGCCAGTGCCGCCCGGACGTCCTTGGCGGCGTCGGACTCGGCGCCTTCGCGGCCGCCCCAGACGACGTACGTCTCCGCGCCCAGCTCGGCCGCCAGGTCCAGGTTGCGGCGCACCTTCCGCAGCGCGTACCGCCGGATGTCGCGGTCGTTGCTGGTCAGGCCGCCGTCCTTGAACACCGGATGGGCGAACAGGTTCGTGGTCGCCATCGGGACGCGCAGCCCCGTCTCGGCCAGCGCCTTCTTGAACCGCTCGATCGCCTTGTCGCGGTCGGGCTCGGTGACGAGCAGGTCGTCGTCGTGGAAGGTCACGCCGTAGGCGCCCAGCTCCGCGAGCCGGTGGACGGTCTCCACCGGGTCGAGCGGCGGCCGCGTCGCGACCCCGAACGGGTCGTTGGCCGGCCAGCCCACGGTCCAGAGGCCGAAGGTGAACTTGTCGGCCGGCTGGGGAGCGTAGTCGCTCATGACTGTCCCTTCATTTAGTTCACGTTGTAGACTAAATATGCGCCGCGGCGGTCCCGGGCGTCAAGAGGCCGGTTAGAGTGCGTCCGAGGAGGAACCGATGACGCAGGCCGTGCGGCACGACGTGATGCGCGCCCGCAACCTCGAGGTCGTGCTGGGTGCCGTCAGCCGCGGCGGCCCGCTGACCCGCGCCGCGCTCGCCGAAGTCACCGGGCTGACGAAGTCCACGGTGAGCAAGCTCGTCGGCGACCTGGTGGACGCGGGACTGCTCGCCGAGACCGGGCCGGCGCGCGTCGGCGAGCGGGGGCGGCCGGGGGTGGAGGTCGTGCTCAGCGGCGCGCGGGTGGCGTCGCTGGGGCTGGAGATCAACGTCGACTACCTCGCCGCCCGCGTGCTCGACCTCACCGGCGGCGTCCGGTTCGCCGCGCGCCGCGAACGCGACAACCGCGGTTCACGGCCGAAGAAGGTGCTGACCGAGCTGCAGGCGCTGGCGACCGAGGCCCTCGCCGAGACCCACCGGGTCGGGCTGGAGGTGGCGGGCGCGGTGCTCGCGGTGTCCGGCCCGGTCGGCGACGGCGTCCTGTTCAGCGCCCCCAACCTCGGCTGGCACGACGTCCGCCCGGCCGAACTGCTCCGCCTGCCCGTCCCGGTCGAGCTGGACAACGAGGCGAACCTCGCGGCGCTGGGCGAATTCTGGTACGGCGGCGGCGAGCGCGACTTCCTCTACGTCTCCGGCGAAATCGGCATCGGCGCGGGCCTGGTCGTGAACGGGACGCTGTTCTCCGGCGCGACCGGGCTGGCCGGCGAGCTGGGCCACGTCGTCGTGGCGCCGCAGGGCCCGGTGTGCCGGTGCGGTGGCCACGGCTGCCTGGAAACCTTTGCCGGACAGGAAGCCCTGCTGGCCGCGGGCGGAGTCCCGGCGCTGCCCGACTTGGTGACGGCGCTGGAGCGCGGTGACGCGGCGGCCCTGGCGGCGTGCAAGGCGGCGGGGCAGGCCCTCGGCGTCGCGCTGACGTCGGCGGTGAACCTGCTGGACCTCGACCGCATCGTGCTGGGCGGGGTGTTCACGCAGCTGTACCCGTGGCTGTCCGGGCCGGTGGCCGAAGTGCTGAACGCGCGGCTGGGCCTGCTCCGCGGTGCGCCCCCGGTGCTGACGGCGTCCCGCCTCGGCGGCGACGCGGCGACCCTGGGCGCGGCGGGCCGGGTGGTGCACCGCGTGCTGGCCGACCCGGCATCGTTCGTCACCCGGGCCCAGGAAGCCTGAACGCCGGGAATGCCACATTGCCGGGTACCGGCCCGGCAATGTGGCATTCCCGGACTTTCGCTAGCTCACCGCGTTGATCTGCACCAGCGAGGTGCCGACCGTGACGCCGGTGTCGGTCCGCACGGTCAGCTGACCGCGCAGGGTCCGGCCCGCGGCGGGCGCGGCCGTGGCGGTCACCGTCGCCGGCACCGTCCACGAGCTGCCCGACGCGCGTGCCGCGTTCGCGTCGGTCACCGCGACCGAGCCGAACGCCGGGTTCGTGAACACGTCGAGGTAGTCGTAGTCGGTGGTGCCGCCGGGCACGGCGTACCCGTCGACGAGCGCGACCCACACCCCGGCGGCCGGGTTCGGCACGGTCACCGACTCCTCCGAGTCACCGTCCGCGCTGATCCCCGCCTGGACGCAGGAACCCGTCGTGCAGTTGTAGAGCACCAGGTCGAGGTCGGTGCCGCCGACCGAGGGGTTCCCGATCGTCACGGTCAGCGCCGTGGAACCCGGTGTCACCGCGATCTGGTACTGCTGCTGCTTGCCTTCGGCGATCGACGGCCGCTGCGTCTTCGCGCTGCCCAGCGTGGTGCCGGTCAGCTTGCCGGTGAACCCGCTCAGCGTGTTCTGCACCGTGTAGGACCGCGCGATCGGCGTGTTCGGCGTGGCCGACGCGATCGTGTCCGGGTTCGGCGAAATCGTCGTCCCCAGCACCGAAGCCGACAGCTTGAACGCCGCTTCGTCCACATCGGACGTCCGGCGCGCTTCCACGACGATCTCCCACACACCCGGCAGCGGGTTGGCGAAGGTGCGGCTGGTCGGCGTGCCGCCGGGGCAGCCCGCGCCCGCGTCGGGCAGGTAGCAGTACGTCGTCGACGTGCTCGCCTCGGCCGGGACACCGGTCGGGTCGTAGCGCAGGAACCGGACCTGGCCCTTGCCCGGGGCGCCGCCGCCGGCGTCCAGGTCCACCTTCAGCGCGCTGGCGCCCTGCGGCACCCGCACGAAGTAGCTGGTCGCCTGGTTGCGGGCGATCTTGCCGGCCACGTCGATCCGGTACCCCCGGTCCGCGGTGAACTCCTGCGGCGCGAAGACCGTGTTGAGGGTCTGCACGTCGATACCCACGGTCAGCGGGTTGTCCAGGTACAGCAGTGCCGAGTGGACACCGGCGTTCTTCGGGTTCACCTTGACGTCGAACTTCACCGGGGTGTTCAGCGGCAGGACCACCGTGGACCCCGAGGAGAACGTCCCGTCGTCGCCGATCCACCGCGCGAAGTACGGCACCGGGTGCGCCGAACCCGTGGTCCGGGTGATCGTGTACGTGCGGGTGTAGGCCTTGCCGGTGGTCACGCCCTCGCGGTCGTGGATGCCCACGCCCGTGTTCGGGGTGGCCAGCTGTCCGGATTGGACGGTGTGCACCTCGACCGACGTCGAGACGGTGTCCGGCTTCGGGTTGAGCGAGAGCGCGACGAACGCGGCGGGGACGTTGAACAGGCCGGCACCCTGGGCGTACGCGCCGATGCCCGGCACGAACCGCGCGGTGGACTTGATCGCCGCGCGCAGCTGCGCCACCGGCGGCCGCTGCCCGTTGTGCGTCGCCTTGTACGCGCTCACCAGCAGTGCCGCCGCGCCGGTCGCCTGCGGCGCCGCCATGGACGTGCCCTGCAGCATCGCGTAGCCGGCGGGCAGGGCGTACGTGCCCGCCACCGGGCCCGGCGCCTCCCAGCGCGGGGTGGTGGAGATCGCCGCGCCGGGCGCGATGATGTCCGGCTTGAAGCCGCCGTCCTCACGCGGGCCGCGCGAGGAGAACGGGTGCAGCGACTCGGCGTTCCGCGTGACCGAGCCGTAGTTCGACAGCCAGGTCTCCTTGGTGATGTACGAGCCGACCGAGATCGCGTCCGACGCCACCGACGGGTCGCCGACGGTGTTCGCCCCGGCGCCGCTGTTGCCGGCCGAGATGAAGATCTGGACGTTGTACTCGGCGATGGTGCGGTTGTAGAGCTCCGCGCGGGCGTTGTTGCCGTCGTTGAGCGCCGGCAGGCCGCCGATCGAGATGTTGATGACGTCGGCGCCGTGGCTCGCGGCGTACACGACACCGTCGATCAGGCCGCTGGACGTGCACGAGCTGCTGGTGAGGCAGACCTTGACGGCCAGCACCTTCGCGCCCGGAGCAGCGCCGTCCATCTTGCCGCCGAACAGGTCGTTGCCGGTCGCGATGCCGGCGACGTGCGAGCCGTGCTCGGCGCCGGCGATGCCGATCCCGACGTAGCCCGGCTTGTCGGTCTGGACCACGAAGGCCATCCGCTCGGCGATGTCGGTCGCCGGGTTGTCCGTGCCGAAGTAGCCGACGTCGTAGCGCTTGTTGTAGTCGGTCATCGGCTTTTCGTCGGTGAAGTCGCCGTTGCCGTTGAGGTCGACCCGGACCTCCTTGGTCGCCGGGTCGAGCAGGACGCCCCACGAGTCGGCGCGGTCGCCGTCGCGGTTGATGTCGCCGCCGGTCTCGCTGTCCGCGGCGCCCAGGTCGCCCGCGGTCTCGCCGAACACGCCGAAGGTGTACGGGCCGCCGGTCACCGGGGCCTTCCAGGTCTTGCCGTTGGCGGTGAACTCGCCGGTGTAGGTCTGGGTGGACTGCTTGACCCAGGTGCCGTCACCGGAGTTGGTGGCGTTGGCGTTGTACCAGTCGACGATCTTGCGTTCGCCGTGGCTGGTGGTCGCCAGCGCGGGGGAGTCGAGGTCGACGCCGGAGTCGAGCACCGCGACCGTCGTGTCCTTGCCGTCCCAGTTCGGCAGGACCTGCCCGAACTGCGCGGCGTAGGTGTCGCCGGTGGGCAGGTACGGGTTGACGCGCGGGGTGTCCTTGCCCGGGGCCGGCTGCGGCAGCGGAGTGGCCGCGCCGTCGGGCTTCGGGTCGTCGCGCACGACGAGGCCGTCGACGTCGACGGCGTTGACCGACTTGAGCTTCGCGGCCTTCTCGGCCTGGCCGGTGGGGACGCTGACCTTGACGTAGTCGAGCTTGGTGTCGGTGGACTCGACGACCCCGCCGAGGGCCTTGAGCTCGTTCACCGCGGCGCCGGTCTGGCCCTTTTCCGCCGCGATCAGCAGGGTGACGTCGGGCTTCCCGGCCTTCTCGGCTTCGGCGACGAGCGCGCGGTCGTGCTCGTCGAGGGTCTTGCCGTCGGCCGCGCCGGTGGTCGGCGGCGCCTGCTGGGCCGAAGCCACGGGGACGGCGACGCCGAGGACCGAGGCGCCGAGCGCGGTGGCGAGGACGGTGATCCCGGCCCGCCGTCTCCAGCGAGATCTGTGCTCTGTCATCCGAGCAGTACACAGGGTGGGATCTTCCTCAGCAATAAGACGATTAGCCCATCGACCGCAATTGGTCGCGAGCCGAACGGCCTAACCCGTTAGCCCGTCACACAGTATGGAACTTCCTCGTGAAAGTGCCGCCTTGCTATACGTATGTGTAGCTAACTATATTCACGTGTAGTCGACTACACCGACGTATAGGAACGTCATGAACGACGAAGACCTCACCGCCCGGGCGCGGATCCGCGACGCCGCCATCCGGCTGTTCACCGAACGCGGCACGGAGAAGACCTCGATCCTGGACATCGCCAGGGAAGCCGGGGTTTCCGGCGGCCTGATCCGCCACCACTTCGGGAGCAAGGACGGCCTGCGCGAGGCCTGCGACACCTACGTCTTCGCCGAGCTGCTGAAGTTCAAGGAGGAGGTACTGGCGAAAGGCGCCGCGAACCCCGGGTTCCTCCCGACGTTCGACGCCCGCCAGCTGCTGTTCCGCCGGTACCTGGGCCGCGCGATGATCGACGGCTCCGAAGCCGCCGCCACGCAGTTCACCGGGATCGTCGACGGCACCGAGCGCTACTTCCGCGAGCAGGGCATCGACCTGCCCGACCCGCGGGCCTGTGCCGCCGCGCTCGCCGCGATGACCGGCGGGCTGATGATCCTGCAGGACCACATCGCCCGCGCACTCGGCGAAGAGCCAGGCACCCACGAGGCGATGCTGCGCATGTCGCTGGCCGCCGGGCACCTCTTCACGCACCCGCTCGGCACCCCCGAAGTCCTCGAGAAGGCCCGCGAAGCGCTGGCCGCCCACCAACGGAAGGAATGACGATGGCCGAAGCGATCACCGCGCGCGGCCTCACCAAGGCGTTCGGCCGGACGACAGCCCTCGACGGGCTCGACCTGACCGTCCACACCGGCGAGGTGCACGGCTTCCTCGGGCCCAACGGCGCCGGCAAGACCACCACGATCCGCGTCCTGCTCGGGCTGATGCGGGCCGACAGCGGCCGCGCCACCCTCCTCGGCGGCGACCCCTGGACCGACGCGACCGAGCTGCACAAGCGGCTCGCGTACGTACCCGGCGACGTCACGCTCTGGCCCAACCTCACCGGCGGCGAGGTCGTCGACCTGCTCGGCAGGCTGCGCGGCGGCCTCGACCGCCGGCGGCGGGACGAGCTGATCGAGCGCTTCGACTTCGACCCGCGCAAGAAGGGCCGGACGTACTCGAAGGGCAACCGGCAGAAGGTCGCGCTCGTCGCGGCGCTCGCGTCCGATGTGGAGCTGCTGGTCTTCGACGAGCCGACGTCCGGCCTCGACCCGCTGATGGAGGAGGTCTTCCGGCAGGTCGTCGCGGAGGAGCGGCGGCGCGGCGACCGGACCGTGCTGCTGTCCTCGCACATCCTGTCCGAGGTCGAGGCGCTGTGCGACCGCGTCACGATCGTCCGGGCGGGGCGGACCGTCGAGTCCGGGACGCTGGACGAGCTGCGTCACCTGGGCCGGATCACGATCGACGCGTCGCTCGCGCACGTCCCCGCGGACCTGGGCGCACTGCCGGGCGTTCACGACCTCAGCTCGTACGGGCAGCACGTCCGCCTGTCCGTCGACCAGTCTTCGCTCGACGACGTGATGCGGCACCTCGCCGAAGCCGGGCTGCGCAGTCTGGTCAGCCGGCCGCCGACGCTCGAAGAGCTGTTCCTGCGCCACTACCGGCACGACGAGCGGGCCGGAGCGGCGCGATGACCGGCACCGGGGCGCTGCTGCGGCTGGTGCTGCGCCGCGACCGGCTGCTCATGCCGCTGTGGATCGCCTGCCTCGCCGTCGCGCCGCTGGGCTACCTTTCGTCGATCGAGGCCGCCTACCCGGACGCCGCGGCCCGGCAGCGCTTCTACGACCTCAACGCGACGAGTGCGACGTTCGTCGTCCGCAACGGACCGCTGTACGGGTCGTCCGTGGGGAACCTGCTGGCGTGGCAGTGCGGGTTCGTCCCGGTCGTCGTCGGGCTGATCGCACTGCTGACCGTGGTCCGGCACACGCGGGCCGAGGAGGAGGCCGGCCGCCGGGAGCTGACCGGCGCGACGGTCGTCGGGCGGCACGCGGGACTGGCGGCCGCCGTTCTCGCGGCCTGCGGCGCGTGCACCGTGTACGGCCTGGTGGTCGCGGTCGGTGTCGCCGCGCAGGGGGCGCCCGCGGCAGGAGCGTTCGCGCTCGGGGCCGGATTCGCGTTGGCGGGCTGGGTGTTCGCCGGGGTGGGAGCCGTCGCCGCGCAGCTCACCTGGGGCGCGGGCGCGGCGCGCGGGCTCGGCATCGGCGTGCTGGTCCTGGCGTTCCTGCTGCGCGCGGCCGGAGACAGCGGTCCGGCGGGCTGGCTCGCGTGGCTGTCGCCGATCGGCTGGGCGCACCGGATGCGGCCGTTCGCGGGCGAGCAGTGGTGGGTTCTGGTGCCGGCGCTGGCCTGCACCGGCTTGCTGACCGCGGTGGCGGTCGCGCTGTCCGGGCGCCGTGACCTCGGCGCGGCACTGCTGCCCGCCCGGCTCGGGCGGGCGAGCGCGAAGGCTTCGCTGCGTTCGCCGCTGGCGCTGGCCTGGCGGCTGCAACGGGGAACGCTGGTGGTCTGGACCGTCTGCCTGGCGCTGGTCGGGCTGCTGATGGGCGGGGTGGCGCGGAACGTCGCGGAAATAATGCGGAACAACAAGACGGTCGCCGACGTCTTCTCCCGCATGGGCGGCGGAGGCACGATGACGGACGCTTATCTGGCCGGGACCATGACGTTGTTCGGCCTCGCGGCGGCGGGATACGCGGTGCAGGCGACGCTGAAGCTGCGTGCCGAAGAGACGGCGGGCCGCGCGGAACCGGTGCTGGCGACGGCGGTCGGCCGGGTGGGCTGGACGCTCGGGCACCTCGTGTTCGCGCCGCTGGGCTCGGCGTTCGTGCTGGCGCTGACGGGATTGGCGACGGGCTTGGCGTACGGGAACGGCGCTTCGCTCGTCCCGGCGGCATTGGCGCAGCTGCCGGCGGTGTGGGTGCCGGCGGGGCTGGCGGCGGCGCTGATCGGGTTCCTCCCGCGCTTCGCCGCGGCGGCTTGGGGGCTGCTCGGCGCGTTCTTGCTGCTGTCGCTCGTGGGGTCGGCGTTGCGGTGGAACGCGGCGGTGCTGGGGATCTCGCCGTTCCAGCACCTGGCGCGGCTGCCGGGCGGCACGTTTTCGGTGACGCCGGTGATCTGGCTCGTGCTGATCGCCCTCGCCGCCGGCGCCGGCGGCCTGGCGGCAGTGCGCCGCCGTGACCTGCCGGCCGGCTGAACTTCGAGCGGCAACCGAGGGAGTCGAACCCTGCGCGGCTTGTGAAGGCGGCGCCCATGGACCGGCCCTGACCCTTCGGCGGGCGACGGCTGCCAGTGGTGTGAACGCTACGCAAGTACCCAGAAATTCCGCATCTCATGCCATGCTTCACCCGGACGGGTCGGCCTGGCAAGGTGGTCCGCATGGATGATCTGCTGCTGCGCCGCGTGCGGCCGGGGCTCGGCGGGAAGCTGTCGGACGTCCGGGTGAACGACGGCCGCGTCACCGCGATCACCGAGCCGGGTTCGCCCGGGTTCGCCGCGCGGGTCGTCGACGGGCACGGCGGCACGCTGCTGCCGGGGTTGGTGGACGCGCACGTCCACCTCGTGCAGTGGGCGACTTCGCGCCGCCGGATCCCGCTGGACGCGGCGCGGTCGGCGGGCGAGGCGATCGAGCTGCTGCTGGCGCACCTGCTGGCGACGCCGGCGCCGCAGTCGGAACTGGTGGTGGGCGCGGGGTTCCGTGACGCGCTCTGGCCGGACAAGCCGCACAAGGGCCTGCTGCAGCGGGCGTTGCCGGGCCGCGCGGTGGCGCTGTTCAGCGCGGACCTGCACACGCTGTGGCTGAGCCCGGCGGCGCTGAAGCTGATCGGCCGCGACCACCCGACGGGTGTGCTGCTGGAAAACGACTGCATGAGCGCGACGGCCCAGCTGCCGACGGCCGCGATCGACGTCCAGGACCGCTGGGTGGCGGAAGCGGTGTCCGCGGCGGCCGCGCGGGGCGTCACGCAGATCGTCGACTACGAGTACGCGGACACGGTGGCGGACTGGACGCGCCGGGGAGCACCGGCGGCCCGGATCTCGTGCGTGATCGCGAAGCACCTGCTGGACCAGACCATCGAGCGCGGCCACCGCACGGGCGACGTGCTGCCGGACTCGGGCGGGCGGCTGACGGTCGGGCCGTACAAGCTGTTCGTGGACGGTTCGCTCAACACGCGCACGGCGTACTGCCACGATCCGTACCCGGGCAGCGATTCGGCGGGATCGCTGGAGCTCCCGCCGGATTCGCTGGTCCCGTTGCTGCGGCGCGCGTTCGACCACGGGCTGATCCCGGCGGTCCACGCGATCGGCGACCGGGCGAACACGATCGCGCTGGACGCGTTCGAGGAGGTCGGCTGCCCGGGCCGGATCGAGCACGCGCAGCTGCTGGCGCCGTCCGACGTGCCGCGGTTCGCCGAGCTGGGCGTGATCGCGTCGGTCCAGCCCGCCCACCAGCCGGACGACCGCGACGTCGCGGACCGCCACTGGCACGGCCGCACGGCGCGGGCGTTCCCGTACCGGTCGCTGCTGGAGTCGGGAGCCCGCCTGGAGTTCGGCTCGGACGCCCCGGTGGCGCCGCTTGACCCGTGGGACGGAATAGCGTCGGCGATCGCCCGCACGGACGACGACCGCCCACCGTGGCACCCGGAGCAGGCGATTTCCCTGCCGGACGCCTTGGCGGCATCGTCGGGCGGCCGCCGGGGAGTGGCGGTGGGCGACGTGGCGGACCTGATGGTGACGGCGGCGGACCCCTCAGCGCTGTCGCCATCGGACCTGCGCGGCCTCCCGGTGACGGCCACCATCCTGGCGGGCCACGTCACCCACCAGATCTGACCCGCTCCGGTGCGCGCGAACGGTGGATTTCGGTCGGAAATGGGCCGGATTCGACCGTTCGCGGCCGGCTTCGCGCGGTTTTTGTCGGGACGTCGTGATCATTCTCGGGGCATGTACCGAGCAACCTGGACCATCCTGCCGCACCCTTCGGAACCCAGCGACGAGCAACGGCTGAGAGCCGGCCTCCTCCGCGGTGGCGGGCGTTCCATGGTCACCGGACTGTGGGCGCTGCGTCGCCACGGCCTCTGTCAGACGCCGGACCCGCACCAGGTTCACCTCCTGGTACCGCACCAACGCGAGGTCGGCAGTGCGGGCTTCGCGCTCGTGGAGCGAACCACCCGGCTGCCGAACGCCGTGATCCGGGACGGCCTGCCGATCGCTCCCGTGCATCGGGCGGTCTTGGACGGTGCCCGGCGGATTCGTGACTTCGACGTCGTGCAGGGAATGCTGGCGGAGGCCGTGCAGCGGAGACGTTGCACGCCCGAGCAGCTCGATCGCGAGCTGAGCCGGGGCAGCCAGCGGGGTTCCGCCATCCCGCGACGAGCCCTACAGGCGCTTCTCCAGGGTGCGGAGTCGGTGGCCGAGGCCGACGCCTGGGAGGTCTGGAAGCACTCGGGCCTGCCCGCGGCCGAATGGAACGTCAGCGTTTTCGACCGGCATGGCGGCTTCATCGCGAAGCCGGACGCCTGGTGTGAAGACGTCGCGTTCGCCTGGGAGATCGACTCGCGCAACTACCACGAGGGTGGTGACCACTACGCGACGACGTTGGCCCGCAACGCGCGATACTCCGCAGCGGGGATCGTCTGCCTGCAGACGCTCCCGAGCCGTCTGCGGACCGAGCCCGCCGTGGTGATCACCGAGCTCCGCGACACCTATGCCGCGGCTTGCGCCCGCCCTCGTCCTCCGGTCACCTGCCGGCGCTGACGGGGCAAGCGCCCCAAGGCGGCCTTGGTTGCGTCACACGCACCGAAGGCCGCCTTGGGTGCGTCCGACGCACCGAAGGCCACATTGGGGCGCTTGGGGCCTGGGGGTTGATTTGTCCGGTGGACAACGGAAAAGATCCCACCGTGTATGTGACAACGTTGTCAGGAGGAGACGGATGAGAGCGCGGACGCGCGTCCTTGCCACCCTGCTCGCCGGGGCCACCTCGGTGGCCCTCGCGAATCCCGCCCAGGCCGCCGGGCCGAGGTTCGCCGATGATCCCACCGCTCTCGTCGACACGTCGATCGGGAACAACGGGGACGGCACCACCTTCCCCGGCGCCACCACGCCCTTCGGGATGGTGCAGCTCAGCCCCGACACCCAGCTCAAGAAGTACGCGTCCTACGACTACGCCCAGGACGCCGTCCTCGGGTTCAGCCACACCCACCTTTCCGGCGTCGGCTGCCAGACCATGGGCAACTTCCGGTTCATGCCCACCACCGGCGCCGTCACCAGCAGCGATCCCGCCCAGTACGGGGCCAAGTTCAGTCACGCCGACGAAACCCGCCAACCGGGGTACTACGGCGTCAAGCTCGGCAACGGCATCGACGCCGAGCTGACCGCCACCCAGCGCACCGGGCAGCACCGCTACACCTTCCCCGGCGACGCCACCAGCGAGAACGTCCTCATCGAGGTCGGTGAGAGCAACGGCTACACCTACGCCGGCGACGTCCACGTCGTCGGCGACGACACCGTCGAGGGCTGGCTGCAGGGCGGCAACTTCTGCTGGGAAACCCAGAAAGAGCGCTACAAGGTCTTCTTCAGCGCCAAGTTCGACCGCAAGTTCACCGGTTTCGGCACCTGGACCGACGACAAGCTGACCGCGAACCGGCGCGACGCCGAGCTCGGCAGCCGGCGCACCGGTGCGTGGCTGACCTTCGACACGAGCAAGAACCAGGTCGGCGCCTCCGTCGGCCTCTCCTACACCTCGATCGACGGCGCCCGGCTCAACCGCGGCGCCGAGCAGCCCGAGTCCTTCGGCAAAGCGCGGAAAGCGGCCCACGACACCTGGGAAGACGAGCTGAACCGCATGCGCGTCGCCGGTGGCACCACCGCCGACCAGCGGACCTACTACAGCGCGCTCTACCGGTCGCTGCTGCACCCGTCCGTCGGGTCCGATGTGGACGGTTCATACCGCGGCTTCGACGACCGCGTCCACCGCAGCCGGGACACCTACTACCAGATGTTCTCGCTCTGGGACACCTATCGCTCGCAGAACCAGCTCGTCGCGCTGCTGCACCCGGACAAGGCCGCGGACATGACCAAGTCGATCCTCAAGATCTACCAGGACGGCGGCTGGGTCCCGCGCTGGGCGCTGGCGAGCGGCGAGACGAACGTGATGAGCGGCGACCCGGTCACGCCGTGGGTGGTCGACAACTACCGCCGCGGCCTGCTCGACGACCGCACCGCGCGTCAGCTGTTCGACGCCTTGTGGCGCAACGCCAACGAAGTCCCTGTGGACCAGTCGATCTTCCGCGGCCGTGACGGCAACCCGACCTACGTGAAGAACGGCTGGATCGGCTACCGGGACCTGCCGGGCTACACCTACGGCGACACCCGCCAGGCGGGCTCGGCCACCCTCGAGTACGCGCTCGCCGACTGCGCACTGTCCACAATGGCGCAAGGGCTCGGCTACGGGGACAAGGCGAAGACGCTGCGCGACCGCTGCGGCAACTTCGCGAAGCTGTGGGACACGAGCGTCGAATCCCACGGCTTCACCGGGTTCCCGCGCACGAAGGCCGCGGACGGCACCGGCGTCGGCGATCCCGACCCGGCGAAGTCGACCGGTTTCCACGAGGGCACGCCGTGGCAGTACCAGTGGCTCGCCCAGCAGGACACCGCGAAGCTGTTCGGCTTGATGGGCGGCGCGGCGAAGGCGGAGCAGCGGCTCGACACGTTCTTCGACATGCCGCTGCTGCTCACCGACCCGGCGAAGGCGGCCAAGGACTCCTGGGTCCACGGCGCGTACGACTACCACAACAACTTCGCCTTCAACCCGAACAACGAGCCAGACCTGCACGCGCCCTGGATGTACAGCTGGACCGGCGCGCCGTGGAAGACGTCGGCGGTGCTGCGCGCGGCGCGGACGCTGTTCACCGACACGCCGTACGGCATGCCGGGCAACGACGACCTCGGCACCATCTCGTCGTGGCTGGTCTTCGGCATGACCGGCGTCTTCGAGGCCCAGCCCGGATCCGGGACGTACCTGCTCAGCACGCCGATGTTCGAGAAGGTCGAGATCCGGCCGTCCGGCGGGCACAAGATCGAGATCGAGGCGCCCGGCGCGAGCGCGTCGAAGCTGCAGTACACGAAGGACGTCCAGATCGGGCACCGCGGCTACGCCCGCAGCTGGATTTCGCACGACGATCTATTGCGTGCGGGCAAGATCCAGTTCCGCCTGAGCGACACCCCGGCCGACTGGGGCACGCAGGCGGCGCCGCCCGGCGTGTGACACCGGCCGTGACGGCCTCCTCGCGGCGAGGAGGCCGTCACGGCTTTCAGGCGCGGCGCAGGGACGGGAGCATCGCGGCCACCCCCAGCACGGCCACGACCAGCGGAACCACCAGTGCGACGCGCAGGTCGGCGCCGGTGGCCAGGACCGCCGACACCACTCCCAGCGTGAGCGCCGGCCCGACCTGGAACGCCGTGTTCACGAGCCCGCCGGCCAGTCCCTGGTCGGCCGCCGGGACGCTGTCCGCGGCCGCCATGGTCAGCGGGCCGTAGGTGAGCGTGAAGGCGACGCCCACCAGCAGCATCGCGGGCAGCATCAGCGTCGCGTAGCCGATCGAGCCGTCCAGGAACTGCAGCAGCGCGTACGCCGCCACCGACGAGACCAGGCCCGCGAGGGCGACGCGGCCCGAGCCGTACCGGCCGACCAGCGGCGCGGCGATCCGCGGCGCGAGGATCGCCACGACGACCCCGCTCGGGCACACGGCCAGCCCGGTCTCCCACGCCGACCAGCCGCGGAAGTCCTGCAGGTACAGCGTGATGACGAACAACGCGCTGACCCAGCCGCCGAGCAGCGACATCGCCGCGACGTTCGCCCGCACCAGCGCGCCGGAGCGCAGGATGCCCAGCCGCACCAGCGGGCTCGCCACCCGCCGTTCGAGCACGGCGAACGCGGTCAGCAGCACCGCCACGGCCGCGAGCGAGCCGAGGGTCCGCACCGACGCCCAGCCCGCGTTCGGGGCCTCGACCAGCGTGAACACCAGGAGCAGCATCGCCGTGGTGATCAGCGCGGAGCCGGCGATGTCGAAGCCGCGTCCGCCGGCCGCGGGCGAGCGCGGGACGACGGCCAGCGCGCCGAGCAGCGTGGCCAGCGCGACGAGGACCGGCGCGTGGAACACCCAGCGCCAGCTGACCTCGGTGAGCAGGCCGCCCGCGACGAGCCCGAGCGAGAACCCGGTCGCGCCGGTCGCGGTGTAGATCGAGAGCGCCTTGTTGCGGACCGGGCCCTCGGCGAAGCTCGTCGTGATGATCGAGAAGCCGGCGGGCGCGCTGAACGCGGCGCTGACGCCGGTGAGGAACCGCGCCGCGATGAGCAGCGGCCCGCTGGTGGCGAAGCCGCCGAGCGCGGTGGCGACGGCGAAGACGACCAGCGCGCCGATCAGCATCCGGCGGCGGCCCAGCAGGTCGGCGGCACGGCCGCCGAGCAGCAGGAACCCGCCGAAGCCGAGGACGTAGCCGCTGACGACCCACTGCAGGGCGCCGGTGGACATGCCGAGCTCGCCGCCGATGGAGGGCAGCGCGACACCCTTCATCGAGACGTCGAGCGCGTCGAGGAACATCGCGCCGCACAGCACGAGGAGCAGCCCGCGGGCGCGCGGGGTGAGGCGGTCGTGGACCGCGGCCGGAGAGGCGGAAACAGTCAAGGGAACCCCCGGGATGAGTCGGACCGATCGGTCCGGGACCGAACGGTCCGAATCATGGCCGCGCGTCCAGGGTGCTGTCAACCGGGAATCCAGGATGTGGACCATTCGGTCCGGTACGATGGCGGACATGCCGCGCAAGCCGACGCCGGATGCTCGTGAGCGCATCCTCGAAACCGCCACCCGGCTGTTCAACCAGTACGGGGTGCACGCCGTGGGGCTGCAGCAGATCATCGACGAATGCGGCTGCGGCAAGAATCTGCTCTACAGCCAGTTCGCGAGCAAGGACGAACTGGTGGTGGCCTACCTGGCGCGCTGCAGCGGCGACTGGGACACGATCGTCGCGTCCGCGGAAGCCGCCGCGGACGGTCCGGAGCGGCAGCTGGTGGAGCTGGTGCGCGAGGTCGGGGTGCGGATCAACGTGCCGGGGTCGCGGGGCTGCCCGCTGCGCAACACGTTCGCCGAGTTCCCGGAGCGCGAGCACCCGGCCCACCGCCTGTCGATGGACCACTTCGTCCGCGTGCGCACGCAGCTGCGCCGGCTGGCGGCCCGGACCCCGGCCCCCGACCCGGAACGGCTCGCGGACCGCATCATGTTCATCATCGACGGCCTGTACACGAACGGCCCGATCTTCGGCGACGAAGGCGCGAAGGCGGCGATCGCGTTCGCGGAAGACGTGGTGCGGGTGGAGACCGCCGTGGGCTGAGCCTGGCGCGGGGCCCGGCAGCACGGCACGAATGGGGCGAAAGGTGCCTCCACGTGCACGGACCAGCCGTTCGTGCTGAGGTGGTGGCATGTCCGACACGAAGACGACGGCGACCGAGCGGTTCTTCCGGATCGCGATCGCGATCAAGGGCCTCGACGGCGCCCTGCAGGTCGCCGGGGCGCTGATCCTGGCGCTGGTCCCCGCGTCGACCGTCAGCGGGTTCACCCACGCCGTGGTCACGCGCGACCTGCTCGGCGACCCCGCAGGCACACTCGCGCGGCACCTCCAGTCGGCGACGGAGAACTTCCTCCACGGCGACACGAAGACCTTCGCCGTCGCCTACCTGCTCGCGCACGGCCTGATCAAGCTCGCCCTGGTCTGGGCGCTGGCGCGCAAGATCGTGCGGGCCTACCCGGTCGCCGCGCTGGTCCTCGCCGCCTTCGTCGTCTACGAGATCATCCGCGCGTTCCACACGCACTCGATCGCGCTGCCGTTCTTCGCCGCGCTCGACGTGGTGATCATCGTCCTCGTGCTGCGCGAATACCGGCAGCTGAAGCGGTCACGAAGTGCAGGACGGTGAGGTGTCCAGCGGCCGCCCCTGCGACCAGACGAGGTCGACCGGGGCGGTCGTCCCGTCGGCCTGGATCCGCAGGATCGGCAGCACCTTGTCGATCTGGTTGCCACCGTCCTGGCGGAACGCGATGAAGCCGGTGGCCCCGGGCACGGCGGAGTTGCAGTCGATCTCCGCGACGAAGTTCGTCACCGACCGCGAGCTGGACGACGGATCCCGCTCGGCCGCCGCGACCGCGGTGGCCACGGCGTCGTGCTCGATCATCGCCGCGCCGTCGGAGAGGTCCTCCCGGGTGAACTCGTGCGTGCCCGTGAACGCGTTGATGAAGTCCGTGTAGTTCTGCTGGTAGGTCAGCGCGGCCTCGTTGCCGGTGAACATCTTCCACTGGTCGGGGTAGGCGAGCGCGGTGTACAGCGGCGTGACGGCGATGTCGCCGTCCAGCGGCAGCTTCGAGCCCACGAGCGTCGCCGTGTCGTCGCCGGAGATCACCGTGACCGAGCGGAGGCCCTGGCAGGCGCCGTCGTCGGACAGCGCGTGGACGAACGAGCGCAGGTCGACGCCGCGGCCGGCGAAGTAGATGACGTCCGGCTGGGCGTTGCAGATGTCGGAATGCATGCCGCGGAACAGTTTCTGCAGGTAGCCGTCGCGGCTGGTGCCGGTGAGCTGACCCTCCAGCGAGTCGTACTTCTTCGAGAACGCGATCGGCACCAGCCGCTGGCCGGTGAACGCCTTCGCCAGTGTTCCGGCGTAGGTGTCGGCCTCGTTGACGTCCGCCACGAGCATCGTGCGCTGCTTCGGCAGCTTCGCGATGTAGTTGACCGCGGCGTGGGCCTCGTCGCTGTTCGTCGGCCCGACGCGGAAGAAGTTCTTGATCGGCTTGCCGTCGGCGTCGGTGTTCAGGTCGTCCGCGGTCACCGTCGCGCCGATCGTGACGATCCCGTGGCGGGACAGCTCGGCGATCGCGTCGCGGGTGTTCTGCAGGCTGATGCCGATCCCGGTCACGGCCGCGATGTGCTGGCTGTCAGCGTTTTCGACGATCCGGTCGACCGCTTCGCGCCAGTGCTCGGCGCTGCCACCGAAGTTCGCCAGGAGCAGCTTGACGCCCGCGGAGTCCGGGCGCGGCCAGGCCGCGGCGATCGCGCCCTGGATCTCGTGCCTGATGAACTCGATCGGCGTGCTGTCGGTGTCCGGGTCGGGCGTCAGGTTCTCCAGCACCACGATGGTCTTGAACGTGTCGCCGGCGCGGGCGTTGCGGTCGGCGATCAGGGCCTCGACGTCGGCGAGGGGATCGTCGTCGCGCAGCGGCCCCGACTCGAGGGCCAGGCCGACGCAGACGTCGCCGGTCGCGGTCAGGCCGGCGCCGCACCGCTCCCACGGGCGGGTCCACGCGAGCAGGGCGGCCAGCACGAGCACGCCGACGACCGTGACCGCGATCCAGTGCCGGTGCAGCAGGCTCCGCGGCCGGACGGGCGGCAGGGCGGGCCGGCTGCCCGGGGCGAGGCGGTCGAACAACGCGGTGCGGGGCATCGGGATTCCGTTTCGGCGCGTCAGGGCCAGAGGCCGCGGAAGGCGAGGGTGGCGGTGTCGTCGAGGGCCTTGGTGTCCGCCCGCTGGGACTTCGACGACAGCGCCGTCAGCGCCGTGCCGATGTCCTGGTTCTGGTCCGGGCCGCGCACCGCGAACGGGTTCGCGCTCAGCCAGCTCGCGGCGAGCAGGCGGGCGAGGTTGTTGCGGATTTCCGTGCGGCCCTCCGGTTTCCGCGTGACGTCGGCGTCGACGAGCTTGCCGTAGAGCCGCTCGTAATCCTCGTCGAGCGGCTGGGCGTCCGGGGCGTGCACCACGACGGTGAGCCGGTCGACCCACTCGCGGTGCGGCAGCTTCGGGAAGTCCCGTTCGAACAGGTCCACCACGTCCGCGAACTCGCCGAGGGCGAGCAGGCAGTACGCGCGCCGGACGTCGTCGGAGCCCGGGGCGTCGCGCAGCGCGGCGAACTGGGCCGCGTAGGTCGGCCCGGCGCCTTCGCCGCGCCGCGCCAGCGCGGACACGAGGTTGCCGGCCGGCCACGGGTGCAGCGTGACGTGGTCGGGGGTGCCGCCGCCGGTGCCCGGCGCGCTGACCCACAGCGACGCCCGCAGTTCGGTGAGGATCGGCCCGACGTGCGGCTGGCCGACCAGGCCGTGCTCGGGCAGCGGCACCAGCCACGGCGCGGTGGCGAACGGCGCGGCCGTGACCAGCGCGTCGGTGTCCACAGTGGACAACTTCAGCTCGGACAGCCAGGTGCGCCACGGATCCGGCCCGGCGGTGCCGAGGACGTCACGGGCGCCGTCGCGGACCGGGGCGTCGCCGAGCGTCCGCGCGAGCTGCTTCACCGCCTTCGGCAGGCCGCCACTGGCCCGGTGGACGAATGCGGCCGTCGCGCGCGGGACGTGCTCGCCGAGCAGCCCCGCCACCTCGTGGACGTCGAGGGGTTCGAGCAGCACGGGGTAGTAGCCGGACGGACGCGCGTGCTCCGGGTGCTCGGCCCAGTCGTCGTAGGAGGCGTCGCGGCAGCTGGGCACGACCCGGGCCGCCGGGCCGGCCGGCTGCCACGGCGGGCGCCAGGCGCGGGCGAGCTCGCGCTCCCATTCGCCGTCCCACTTGCCGCTGGTGGCCACGACCAGCAGCGGGTCGCCGGTCCCGCGGTCGCCGTTGCGGCGCCGGAACGCCTCCCGCGCCGCCGTCAGCGCCTTGAGGAACGCCAGGCCGCCGGCGTGGTCGACGTCGTCCAGCAGCACCACCCAGTTGTGCACGTGCGGCAGCTTCTCTGGGTTGTCGCAGTCGCAGGGGCTGTGCCGTTCCGGGGCGGACATCCGGCGGTGGTTTTCCCGGACGTCGGCGAGGAAAGCCTCGGTCAGCCACGCCGTGACGCCGTCGGGGTCCGGCTCGCGGCCGCGGGCCAGCCAGTTGAGGTCGACCAGCGCGTCGAGGGCGTCGCCGCTCTTGAACCGGTCGAACTCCGTCAGCGAGCGCAGGACCTGGCCCAGGCGCGGCCGGATCGTCTGGATCAGGGCGGGGACCTCGGCGGCGAAGGCGTCGCCGAAGGGGGCGGGCACCGCGCGGGCCGCCGTCCCGGCCAGGACGCGCACCAGCGGGTCGAGCCGGCCGGGCCAGCGGCTGCGCTTGAATTCCACGAGCAGCCGGCGCAGCGTTTCCTTGTCCCGGCGGCGATCGGTGGTGGACAGCTCGGCGCCCACGGCGATCAGGGCGACGGTGAAGCGGAGGAACCGTGGCTGCGCCCGGTGCCGCCACTTGCGGGAGAGGTTGTAGGCCAGCCTGATCAGCACGTCGACCGGGCTCGGGTCGTCCCCGGCGAAGTCGAACCTGGCGTGCACGACACCCCAGCCGAGGTGGTCGGCGATCTCGGTGAGCGCGTGCGACTTGCCCGCGCCCACCGGGCCCAGCAGCAGCACCACCGGCTGGCGGCGGGGTGGCTTGCCGGCGACGCCGTTCCACAGCAGGCGGCGGGTCAGCAGGACCGGACCGGAATGATCCGCATCGACCATCGGTGTGTACTCCCCCAGGTGGACCTCGGACACATCGGGTCACCAGAGTAAACACACCGTGATGAATAGGCCACGGATTCTCGCGGATTGGCCGGAAAATGTCACCGGGCCCCGGTTCACGCGGCGACGGGAAATCGTTCCGTCGTGACGTCGGCCGCCACGGGTTCGACGTAGACGGCGGTCGCGTTGTCCGAGCCGCCGCGGGCGAGCGCGGCTTCGACGAGCTCGGCGGCGCCGGTGCCCGGCCGGGCCAGCACGGCCCGGATCCCGCTACCGCCGAGGGGCTTGTGGACGCCGTCGCTGGTCAGCAGCAGGCCGGTGGACGTCGTCTCGGCGGTGCCGATCTCGTCCGGCCCGGCAGTGCGGACGCTCGTGGTGACCACGTGCTCCATCCGCGGCGTCACCGGCTGGTGGCGGGCGCGGAAGTACTCGGCCAGCGTGTGGTCGGTGGTCAGGCGGGCGAGCGTGGTGCCGTCCCAGGAATACGCGCGGGCGTCCCCGGCCCAGGCGATGCGGTAACCGCCGCGCTCGGCCGGCATGGCCACGACCAGGACCGCGTCCCCGAGGGTCCGTTCCCGCACCGCGCGCCCGGCGGTGAGCACGGCCTCGACCGGTCCTTTGTGGACAGCAGTGCGGGCGGCGGCCGCGGCGGCGGTCCGGGCGGCCAGCGCCGCGGCGGCGTCGTCCCCGACACCGTCGGCGAGCGCGAAGACGATGCCGGGTCCACCGGCGGCGGCGTACGCCCCGACGGCGTCGGCGTTGAGCGAGCGCGGCCCCTGCGCGTTCGCGGTGTGCCAGCGCGGGTACCCCGGACGTGTGACGGTCATCGCGGCCTCCTCATCCCCTCACGGCTTCCATGGTCCGCGCGAAACCTGTGGGGCGTCTGAGATTTCGCCGTGCCGCGGACACGATCCCCGGAATGGACGATCACCGCGCGCTCGGAAACCCGATTCTGTCGTACGCATTCCTGGTGGACGCGGGCGATTTCACCGGTGTGGGTGAACTGTTCGCGGACGGGGAGTTCGTGGGCCGCGGTGGTGTGGCCCGCGGTGCTCGGTTCGCCGCTGCTGTCGCGGAAAGGCCCGGGCTCCCGGCGGAGCCCGGGCCTTCGCGCCGGGTCAGCTGCGCAGGTCGTAGACCGTCCGGCCGCCGACCGTGGTGGCGGTGAAGTTCGCCGTCACCCACGCCGTGATCTCGCTCGACCCGCCGCCCGGGCCGCCACCGCGGCCGCCGTCGACGTAGTACTCGATCTCGCCCGCGGCGACGTACGCCTTGAACTCGGCGAGCGTGGGCGCCGGGTCGGTGCCGCTCCAGCCGCCGATGCCGATCACCGCCTTGCCGCTCGCCAGCTCCAGTGCCGCCGCGCTCTGCGAGCCCGTCGTCGCTGCGGCCCACTTCGTCGTCGTCTTCGCCAGCAACGCCGCGACCTCGCTCGAGGACGACTCCTCACCCGGGCCGCCGCCGAAGCCGCTCATCGCGCTCGATGTCGGTCCCGACGTCGGGATCGAGCCGCTGTGCGCCACCGACGCCGTCTCGGCGCCGTACGCCGCGGTCGAGGCGCCGAGCGCCAGCGCCACCGCCGCCACGACCGCGGCCGCCTTCCGGGGCGCGGGCACGCCCATCACCAGCACCGTCCCGGTGAGCACGCCGAGCACCGCGACGATCCAGCGCAGCGCCGGCAACCAGTCCGGGGTCCGGTCGAGCAGGATGAACGACCACACGGCCGTCGTCACGACCATTCCGGCCAGCACCGCCCGCGGCGCGGGGTTCGCCCGGCCCTGCCACAGCGCCCGGCCCGAGATCGCGACCAGCGCCGCGATCGCCGGGGCCAGCGCCACCGAGTAGTACGGGTGGACGATGCCGCTCATGAAGCTGAATACCAGCGCCGTCACGACCAGCCAGCCGCCCCACAGCACCAGCGCCAGGCGCGTCCGATCCGTGCGCGGCGCGCGGCGGGTGAACCACAGGCCGGCCACCAGCCCGATCAGCGCGGCGGGCAGCAGCCACGAGATCTCCGTGCCGAAGCTCGAACCGAACATCCGGAACAGCCCGGCGGCTCCGCCGAAACCGGTGTTCCCGCCGCCGAAGCCACCACCGCCGCCCGGGCCGCCGCCGTCGCCGCCGCCGAAGATGCGGGACAACCCGTTGTAGCCCAACGCCAGTTCCAGCAGGCTGTTCCCTTCGGACCCGCCGATGTAGGGCCGCGACGCCGCCGGCCACAGGTCCACCAGCGCGACGTACCAGCCCGCCGAGGCGACCAGCGCGACGACCGCGCCGCCGAGGTGCAGCAGCCGCCTGCCGAGCGAGGCCGGCGCGGCGATCAGGTACGCGAGACCGAACGCCGGCAGCACCAGGAACGCCTGCATCATCTTCGTCAGGAAGCCGAAGCCGAGCGCGACACCGGCCAGCGCGAGCCAGCGCGGGCTCGCGGTTTCCGTGGCGCGCACGACGAAGTAGGCACCGGCGACCATCAGCAGCACGAGCAGCGCGTCGGGGTTGTCGAACCGGAACATCAGCGCGGCGACCGGCGTCACGGCCAGCAGCGCGCCCGCCATGAGCCCGGCGACCGGGCCCGCCGTCCGTCTCACCGTCAGGTACAGGATCCCGACCGAGGCGACGCCCATCAGGGCCTGCGGGGCCAGCACGGTGAAGCCGGAGAACCCGAAGATCCGGGCGAAGGCGGTCGCGACCCACAGGGCCGCGGGCGGTTTGTCGACCGTCAGCACGTTGCCCGAGTCGAGCGAGCCGAACAGCCACGCCTTCCAGCTCTGCGTCCCGGCCTGCACGGCGGCGGCGTAGAACGAGTTCCCGTAGCCGGACGCGGTGAGGTTCCGGAAGTACAGCACCGCGGTCGCGGCCAGCAGCCCGAACACGGCCGGGCGGACCCAGCGCGGCGGTGCGTGGGCCGCGGATTCCTTGCGGTGCCGGGGTTCCGGCGGCACCTCGGTGGTCAGGACGGCGGTCATGGGCGTTCCTTCCGGGAAGCGGCCTGGCGGCGCGGGTTGAAGACCCAGCCGCGCAGGAGCAGGAACCGCAGCACGGTCGCGGCGAGGTTCGCCGTCACGAGCACGGTGAGCTCCAGCACGAGGCCGGGCGTGGTGGATCCGTCGAGCAGGGCCAGTGCGCCGCTGGTCAGCGCGAGCCCGAGGCCGAACACGATCAGGCCCTCGAACTGGTGGCGCCCGGCGCCGGCGCGCCCGCGGATGCCGAAGGTGAGCCTGCGGTTGAGCGCGGTGTTGCCGACCGCGGTCACCAGCAGCGCGGCGAAGTTCGCCGGCTGCGCGCCGAGGACCGTGCGCAGCAGCAGGAACAACACCAGGTAGGCGAGCGTGCTGCCGGCGCCGATCGCGGCGAACCGGACCAGCTGCGTCACCAGCCGCGGCGGCACACCGGGCGCGTCGACGCCGATCGGCTGCCTGCCGAGCTGCTCGCGCAGCCTGCTGACCGGGATCTCGCCGGTGAGCGTGGCCTTCGTGACCCGCAGGATGCCTTTGAGGTCCTCGGCGGCCGTCTTGACGATGTCGACCGACGAGTCCGGATCGTCGACCCAGTCGACGGGCACCTCGTGGATCCGCAGCCCGGCCCGCTGCGCCAGCACGAGCAGCTCGGTGTCGAAGAACCAGCCGGTGTCCACCACGTGCGGCAGCAGCTCGCGGGCGACGTCGGCGCGGATCGCCTTGAAGCCGCACTGCGCGTCGCTGAACTTCGCGGCGAGCGTCGAGCGCAGGATCAGGTTGTAGCAGCGGGAAACGAACTCGCGTTTCGGGCCCCGCACGACGCGCGCCCCCCGGGCGAGCCTGCTGCCGATGGCGAGGTCGGAGTGCCCGGACAGCAGCGGCGCGACGAGCGGCCCGAGCGCGGCGAGATCGGTGGAGAGGTCGACGTCCATGTAGGCCAGCACGGCGGCGTCGGAGGCGCGCCAGACGGCGTTCAGCGCCCGGCCGCGGCCTTTTTCGCCGAGGTGGTGGACGGCCACCTCGGGGAACTCGGCGGCCAGTCCCGCGGCCACCCGCAGCGTCGCGTCGGTGCTCGCGTTGTCGGCGATGGTGATCCGGTACGGGTAGGCGAAGTGCCGCGCCAGGTGCGCGTGCAGCCGGCGGATGCACGGCTCGAGGTCGGACTCTTCGTTGTGGACCGGGATGACGACGTCGAGAACCGGCTGCGGGCCGGCCGGATCGACCGGGGCGCGCCCGGGCCGTGCTGCGGAGGCGGTGGCTGTCATGCCTCCACGGTCGCGGGCGCCGCTTTGGTGATCGTGTGACCGCCCTGTGCGGTCGCTGTGCGCCGGGCCCGGCGGCGGGACGCCGGGCCCGGTGGCTTCAGCTGTGCGCCCGCAGCGGCACGACGTTGCTCGGCAGGACGGCGCGGCCCGGTTCCCGCGGTGCCTCGGTCGGGCTGATGGTCAGCGTCACGAGGCTCGCGTACTTCGGGTGCCGGTCGACGTACACCTGCGGTACCGCGCACGCGGCCGCGAGGACCGCGCGCTGCCGGTGCAGGTGCTCGAACGCCTCCCGGCCGAACAGCGACACGACGACGTCACCGCCGCGGGGCCGGGACCACAGGATCGCCGGGTGACCGCCGGGCAGGCGCAGCAGCGGGAACGCCGCCCGCAGCCGGTGCTGCAGCCGGATCGCCCGGATCCGCGCCCACACCCGGCGGCGGCGCAGCACCGCCACGCCGGCCGCGGCGGCGAAGACCGCCGACGCCCGCAGCGGGCCGGCCCACAGCGCGAACGTCACCAGGCCGTACGGGAGCAGCGTCACCGCCAGGATCTCCCAGCGCCAGTGGTAGAGCCGGGCGGGGAACGACGCTTGCCTGCTGGTCATTTCCGTGGTCCTTCCGGTCGGCCGGCGGCGCAGCAGGCCGCCGAGGTGGCGTGCGAGACGGCCGGCGGCGACGCCGAGCACGAGGGCCGCGACGATCGCCGGTCCGGGCGTCATGTCGGGATCCGGGTCTTCGGGTCGCGCTCGGGCAGGCGGTCGCGGTCCCGGCCGAGCTGCCAGGTCCAGCGCCACCCCGCCCAGATCGCGACGGCCGACCCCAGCAGGACCAGGACGAACGCCTGGCCGACCAGCCCGTCGAGCGGCGCGAGCCGCAGCAGCACCAGCAGTGCCCACAGCTGGGACGCGGTGAAGGGGATGACGAGCCCGGCCGCGTAGACGCCCCGGCGCCAGCGGCTGCGGCGCGGTGCGGTGGTGTAGGGGTCCATGAGTGCCCTCCTCCTCGGTGGATCCAGGAAACCTCCGGCTCGCCGCGCGTTCTGTGTCAGCTGACACAGAACGCGCGATTCAGCTCGCCAGTCGTCGAAGTTCGGCCATGCGGTGGATCGTCACCTGTCTTCTGCCGGTGCTGATCACGCCCCGGCGCCGCAGCTCGCGCGTCGCGCGGGCCCAGGACTCGCGGGAGATCGCCGCGGTCATCGCCAGCTCGGCCTGCGTGGCCGGGACCGCGATGGCGATGTCGTCGCCCCGCCGCACGCCGTGCTGGACGGCCAGCTGCATCAGCTGCGCGGCCACCCGCCGCGCCGCGGCGCCGCCGCCGAGGTCCAGCCACTGCCTGCCGACGGATCGCAGGCGGGTGGACAGCACGAGCAGCAGCGCCCACGAGATCCCGGGCCGCGTCCGGCACAGCGCGGCGAAGCGGCCCCCCGGCACCTCCAGGACTTCGACGTCGTCGAGCGCCTCGACGGTCGCCGAGCGCGGCTGCGCGTCGATCGCCGCCAGCTCGCCGAGGACGTCGCCGGGCCCGCGCACGCCCACGACGACCTCGCGCCCGTCCGGCGTGCCGTGGACGATCCGCACGTGCCCGGCCAGCAGCACCAGCACGGCGCTGGAGCGGTCGCCTTCGCGGCAGAGGAGCTCGCCGCGCGGGCAGGAGCGCCGCGTCGCGGACCCGGCCAGCGCCCGGCGATCGGCCGGGGCCAGACCGGCCCAGAATCCCGTCGGTTCCACGTCCCCACCTCGTCTCCTCCGGCTACGCGGTCAGTCCCTCCTCCGGCTCCCCGGCTTCGGGCGTGTAGAGCCAGCCGCGGAGCCGTTCTTCGCCGAGCTTGATGTGGACGGCCTGGGTGAACGCGGCGCGGTCGATGCCCGGGTAGCCGTGCCGCACGACCGCGCGGTGGATCTCCTGCGACACGGCGAGCGCCAGTGGCGCGGTGGTTTCGCGCAGCCGCCGCTTGAGCTCGGGCGCGTCGACCAGCCGGCAGGCGATGTCGACGTCTTCGCCGTAGGAGGCGCGGCTGTCGCGGTGCACCTCGCCGGCGTGCACCGCGACGCGCAGCCGGAACGCCAGCTCGGGGCGGCTTTCGGCGTGCTTTTCGAGCAGGACGGCCAGCGCGGGGACGACGGTGGTGAGCAGGAGCGTCTTGGGCAGCTGGTCGAAGGGGCGGATCAGGCAGAGGGCGCCGTCGCCGCGGTCGACGAAGGGGTCGCGGTGCTTGCGGCCGATCCCGCCGGCCGCGAGGGCTTCGTCGAGCAGCTCGAACAGGACGGTGCGGAGCCGGGTGCGCACCGAGTTCGTCCGCTTGGTCGAGTCCTCGATGTCGACCGCCACGATGGCCCGGTGCCGGGGTACGTCAGCCGAAGTGTCCATGGCCCGCTCCTGCCTTCAGGTGTGAACTGAAGTTCAGTCAAGTTCACTGTAGGGGTTGGAGTACCCTGGAACAACGGGGATGAATCCGCGTTATCCGTTTGGTGCGCGGAGGTTCTGCCCGTCGTAACGTTTCAGCCCCCGGTCGGGCGGGTCGCCCATCGCGCCGCGAGCGCCGAGGAGTACTATTCGGGCTCACATTCAGTGAACTGAAATTTCCTGAAGGGTGGCGGAGCTCGTGTCCCCAGTCGCGCAGCGGCCTGCGCTCGCACGCCGCCTCAAGGCGCTGCGAGAGACGCACTGGCCCGACGCGGGGATCACGCAGGGCCAGCTCGCCGAGGCGTTCGGCGGGCTGAGCGTCTCGCTCATCTCGTCGTGGGAAAACGCCGACAAGCCCGTCCGCCCGCCGGTGAAGCGCCTGGAGGCGTACGCGACGCTGTTCGCGACGCGCCGCTCCCTGACGGGCGAGAGCCTGCGCCTCCTCCCGCTCGAGGACCTGACGGACGAGGAGCGGATCCGCCGCAAGGAGCTGCTGGAAGAGCTGCTCCGGCTGCGCGAAGGGCGGGTGGCCGCCGGGTCGGCCGCGGCCGACGTCTGGACCTTCCCGCCGGGGCAGGACGTCACCATCGTCTGCGCCGAGCTGCCCCGCGAGCTGCGGGACCACCTGAGTTACGCGGACCCGGAGAGTGCCGACTTCGTCACTCTCTACACTTATGCCGACCCGGACGCGCTGATCGAGCTCTACGGACACATCCGGGCCCGCAACCCCGACAACCACGTCAGCTTCCACACGACTGAGGAGCTGACACCCGACGACTACACGACCCACCTGGTACTCCTGGGTGGCGTCGACTGGAACACCGTCACCGCCGCCGTGATCGAGCGCGTGGACCTGCCGGTGGAACAGGTTGTCCGCGCCGACGACGCACCGACCAGCGAACCTGGCGGCTTCCGGGTGCAGCGTGACGGCGGGAGCGTGCTCTTCCCGCCCCTCCTGGACAGCGAAGGTCACCTGTTGGAAGACGTGGCACATTTCTACCGGGGCGTGAGCCCGTTCAACCGGAAGCGCACCGTGACCGTATGCAACGGTATGTACGGCAGGGGCACCCTCGGCGCGGTCCGCGCGCTGACCGACGCCAAGTTCCGGGACCGCAACGGCGAGTACCTGCGGCAACGGTTCGCCGGCGCGGAGTCGTTCAGCATCATCAGCCGGGTCCCGGTGGTGGCGGGCAAGGGCCTGACCCCCGACTGGACCGTGCCGGAGAACCGGCTGCACGAGTGGCCCGACGCCCCGTGAACGCGCGGCAACACTCCTCGCACCGGGGCCTGCTGACGCCCTTCGCAGGTCCGGAGCGCCACGCGCCGCTGGACGCGATCATCGTGCCGAGCGGGCGGCCCGCCCGGGCGCTCGACCAGGCGATCGCCGCGGCCAAGCAGCACGACGCCCTGCTGGTCGTGTTGTGCAGCATGCTGGCCAAGGCCGACAGTGCCGCCGACCGGGCGTCACGGGCCGGCGCTCGGGTGCTCGCGCTCGACACCGCCCAGCTGCCGGCCGGCACCGTGCCGGAGCTGGCCACCGACCGGCTGCTGCGGTCGAGCCGGTACAACCGCAACACCGACACCGGCCTCAAGCGGAACCTCGGCCTGCTGCTCGCGCGGCTCGCGGGCTGGGAGCGGATCTTCTTCCTCGACGACGACATCCTGCTGCCGGCGTTGCCGGACCTCACGGCGGCGGCCGGCCTGCTCGACGAGTTCCCGGTGGTCGGGCTGGCGAACCGGGGCATGCCCGACAACTCGGTCGTGTGCCACGCGCTGCGGGACGTGGGTGTCGAACAGGACACGTTCATCGGTGGCGGCGCGCTCGCGGTCGGCCGGGCCGCCTTCGAGTCCTTCTTCCCGGACGTCTACAACGAAGACTGGTTCTTCGTGATGGAGTGGGTCCGGCGGCGGCGCGCGGCGGTCACCGGCAAGGCGTTCCAGCGCCGGTACGACCCCTATCAGAGCGTGGTCCGGGCCCGCGGCGAGGAGCTGGGCGACACCCTGGCGGAAGGGATCTTCGGGCTGCTGGACAGCGGCCGCCCGCTGGCCGACGCCGACGAGCGGTACTGGGCCGCCTTCCTCCACGACCGGCGGCGGATCATCCGGGACGTGCTCGGCCGGGTGCGCGAGTCGGCGATCGAGCCGGGCCGGAAGGCCCGGATGATCGACGCGCTGCTCGCCGGGTTCCGGCGCAGCCAGACGATCCAGCCGGAGTTCTGCGTGCGCTACCTGCGCGCCTGGCAGGGGGACTGCGCGCGCTGGCGCGAGCACGTCGACGAGCTGGACCGCGACCACCGCGGCGGGTCCGAGGAGAAGGCACTCGCGGCGCTCGGGATCGGGCACCTCGCCGAATGGGGCGTCACCGGTGCGCGGCCCCGATCGGCCACTCCGCCCTTGGCGCCGGTGTGAGCCCGGCCAGGTCCTTGACCAGCACGTGGCAGTGCTCGGGTTCGTCGATGACCCGCCCGTCCGGCAAGGTCGTCCGCGCGTAGCAGACGACGTCGCCGTGCCCCCAGTCCCGGTAGCCGAGCCGGTCGTAGAGGCGGGCCGCGGCCGGGTTGTCGGTGCGGACGGCGAGCGCGACGCGGTCGTGGCCGTGCTCGGCCAGGTGCCGCTCGACGGCGCCGACGAGGGCCCGGCCGACGCCGCGGTTGCGCAGCCCGTCGCGGACCTGCAGGTGGGTGAGCAGGGCGACGCCGGGCAGGTGACGGCGGATCGGCGGTTCTTCGGCCTCCTCGAGCCACAGGTAGACCGCGCCGGCCGGCCGGGTGCCCAGCCAGGCGAAGAACAGCACACCCTGGTCTTTCCGCTGACGCATCAGCCGATCGATGAGGAATCCGCCGTCGCCGAGCGCTGCCGCGAACGGAATCAGGTCTGCGGAGCGGGCCGGCCAGACGTGGGGCTCGGTCATCTGCAGGAGCTCCTGTTCGCCGGGGTGGTTCCAGTGTGCCGGAGGCGGCAGGCCCTTGACCAGGTCTTCCGGCCCGGACCCTGCTTTCGTCGGCTCAGCCGGCGGTGAGGTCGTACACGGTCACACCGTCCACAGTGGACGGCTGGAAGCGCGCGGCCACCCAGTCGGCGATCTGCTGGGCGGCGTCCGACCCGCTGTTGCCCGTCATCGTCCTGCCTTCGCCGAGGAAGTAGTGGATCTTCCCGGTGGCCACGTACTGCCGGAACCGGTCGAGCGTCGGGTACGGGTCCGTCCCGTTGAAGCCGCCGACGGCCAGCACCGGGCGGCCGCTCGCCAGCTGGTAGCCCGCCGCCGCGTTCGACAGGACCGTGGCCGCCGTCCACGTGTAGCGGGCCGCGTCCTGCCGCAGCAACGCCGTGAGCGACGCACCCGGCGTCGTCGTGCCGAGCAGGGCACCCGGGCCGCCGCCGAAACCGCCGCCCGGACGGCCGCCGGACCGTCCGCCGAACGCCGAGGCGGGCCCGGCCGACGGGATCGCGCCGCTGTGCGGGGTGGCAGCGGTCGCCAGGGTGTAGGCGCCCGTCCCGGCCATGAGCACGACCAGCGCGAACGCCGCCACCGCGTGGGCGGCCCAGCGCGTCAGGTGCGCCGCGAAGAACAATGCGGCCGCCGCGAGCAGGCCGCCGATCAGCACCGCCGGGGCCAGCCACGACTGCCACGACGAGCCGGACAGCAGCGCGTACGTCGTCATCGCGGTCAGGGCGACGCCGCCGCTCGCGATGCCCGCCGCGGCGGGACGCGAGCGCAGCCGCCACAGCTGGACCGCGGCCGTGCCGACCAGTGCCGCGATCGCCGGGGCCAGCGCGATCGTGTAGTACGGGTGGATGATGCCGCTCATGTAGCTGAAGACGAGCGCCGTCACCAGCAGCCAGCCGCCCCACAGCAGCAGGGCCGCCCGCGAGCGGTCCGTGCGCGGCGCCCGGCGCGTGAACCACAGGCCGGCACCCAGCGCGAGCAGCGCCGCGGGCAGCAGCCAGGCGATGCCGCCCGCCATCTCGCCGCCGAAGAGCCGGGTCGGGCCGGTCGAGCCCCAGCCGCGTCCGCCGCCGACGCTGCCGACTTCGTCGCCGGTGAGCCGGCCGAAGCCGTTGTAGCCGAAGGCCAGCTCCCACAGGGAGTTGGTCTGCGACCCGCCGATGTAGGGCCGGTCGGCGGCCGGCCACAGCGCGACGACGACGAGGTACCAGCCCGCCGCGGCGACCGTCGCCGCGAACGCGCCGAGCAGGTGCAGCAGCCGCTTGCCGAGCGGCACCGGCGCGGCGACGAGGTAGGCCACGGCGAACGCGGGCAGCACGAGGAACGCCTGGAGCATCTTCGCCAGGAAACCGAAGCCGACCGCGGCACCGGCCAGTGCCAGCCACCGCGCGCTCGCCCTCTCCAGCGCGCACCCCACGCAGTACGCGGCCGCGGTCAGCAGCAGCACGAGCAACGCGTCCGGGTTGTCGAACCGGAACATCAGCGCGGCAGCGGGGGTCAGGGCCAGCAGGAGCCCGGCGACGAGCCCGGCGGCCGGACCGGACGTGCGGCGCACGGTCGCGTACAGCAGCCACACCGAGCCGACGCCCATGAGCGCTTGCGGGACGAGGATGCTCCACGGGTTGACGCCGAACAGCCGTGCCGAAAGGCTCATCACCCACAGCGCGGCCGGCGTCTTGTCGACCGTGATCGCGTTGGCCGCGTCGCTGGATCCGAAGAACAACGCCTTCCAGCTCTGCGAACCGGCCTGCGCGGCGGCCGAGTAGAAGGCGTTGGCCCAGCCGGAGGCGCCGAGGTCCCACAGGTAGAGCACGGCGGTGGCGAGCAGCAGCGCGGCCAGTGCGGGCCGGTGCCAGGCGGGGCGGGCCGGCGCGGGCACTACGGTTTTGCGCGGCACCACAGCTCCGGTTGTCACGGCGTCTTTCCGGGGGTTACGGGTGGCGGAGCCCCCGTCCCGGGGCGAAGCCCCGGTTGTCAGAGCGTCTTTCCGGGGGTTACGGGTGGCGGAGCCCCCGTCCCGGGGCGAAGCCCCGGATGTCACAGCGGTCACGAGCTCGAGCTTCCGGTACCCAGCTGGGGCCGCGTTGTGCCGAGGCTGTGCGCGCGCTGTGCGGGCACGGCGACCGGCAGGCGCACCGCGAACTCCGTCCGGCCGGGACGGCTGCGCACCTCGATCGTGCCGTGGTGGGCGACCACGACCGCGCAGGCGATCGCCAGCCCGAGCCCGGTGCCGCCGGCCGTGCGGGAGCGGGAGGAGTCGCCGCGGGCGAACCGCTCGAAGACCTCCGGCAGCAGCTCGGGCGCGATGCCGGGGCCGTCGTCGGTCACCGTGAGCACGGCGTCGCCGTCGGCCGAGCGGGTCAGCGCGGTCACCACCGTGGTGCCGGGCGGGGTGTGCGTGCGGGCGTTGGCCAGCAGGTTCGCCAGTACCTGGTGCAGCCGCTGGACGTCGCCGAGCACCAGGACCGGGTCCGGGGGCAGCTCCAGCAGCCAGCGGTGCCCGCGCCCGGCGACCTGGGCGTCGCCGACGGCGTCGGCGACGAGCCGGGTGAGGTCGGCTTCGCGCACGTCCAGCGGGCGGCCGTCGTCCAGCCGGGCCAGCAGCAGCAGGTCCTCGACGAGCGCGCTCATCCGGACGGCCTCGGACTGGATCCGCCCCATCGAGTGGGCGACGTCCGGTGGCACCAGCGCGCTGCCGCGGGCGGCCAGCTCGGCGTACCCGCGGATGGCGGCCAGCGGCGTCCGCAGCTCGTGGCTGGCGTCCGCGACGAACTGCCGGACCCGCAGTTCGCTGTCGTGCCGCGCCGCGAGCGCCTGCGCGACGTGGCCGAGCATGAGGTTCAGCGCCGAGCCGACCTGGCCGACCTCGGTCCGCGGGTCGGTGTCGGATTCCGGGACGCGGATGGACAGCGCCACCGCGCCGCGGTCGAGCGGCAGTTCGGTGACGCGCCCGGCGGTCGCGGCGACGCGCTCGAGCGGCCGGAGCGTGCGGCGGACCGCGAACGCGCCGAGGAAGGCCGCGCCGAGCACGCCCGCGGCGGCGACGCCGAAGAGGATCAGCCCGACGGTGAGCAGCGTGTCGGTGACCGGCTTCATCGGCAGGCCGGTGACCACGACGTCGGAGGTCCCGGTGACCGGCAGCGCCATCAGCCGGTACTCGCCGAGGTCGGCGAAGGACACGGTGTGCGGCTTGCCGTCGGCGGGGACCGAGCGCATGACGGCCTGCTGGGCCGCGGTGAGGTGCAGGCGTTCGCCGTGCTCGGAGATGCTGTCGTCGCGGACGAGCCGCGGCCCGTCGAAGGTGCCGCTGACGGTGCCGACGTTCTGTCCGAGCGGGTGCTGTCCCGCCTCGTCCGGCCGTGGGCCGTCGTCCGGCGGCCGGAAGTTGCCGGCGAAGACGAGCGAGCGGGTCGCGGCGGCCGAGAGCTGCTGGTCGACCTGGCGGGTGAGGAAGACGTCGAGCGCGAACTCGCTGACCACCCCGACGATCAGGCACACCACGGTGAGCAGGAAGACCATCGAGCCGGTGAGCTTCGCGCGCAGCGAAAGCCGCCCCCGGCGGGGACGGGACGGAGTGGTGCGCGCGGCCATGGGTTCAGCGTCCGCCCGCGCGGTGTGCGCGGGTTGTGCGCTGCCTGTGAGGTGGCTGTGGGGTGCGCGGTTTCCCGGTCACAGGTGCGGCTGACGGCGGGCACAGTCGGCGCACAGCGGGCACCGCCACTGTGGACGGCACCGCAGGATCTCGCCCGAGGAGCAACCATGACGACAGCGCAGGCACCGTCCACTCCGGACCGGACGTGGGGCGGGGAACCGCGCCCGAGCCGGTCACGGCGAGGCAAGATCACGGCGGCGGCCGTGGCGGCGGCGATGGCGGCCGGTGGGGGAGCGGCGATCTGGGTGGCTGCGTCGTCATCGTCGGCGTCCGCGACGACGGACGCGGCCGCCCGGCCGGGTGGCATGGGCGCGCTGGGATCGGCGCTGCACGGCGAGTACGTGACATCGGACGGAAACGGCGGCTACGTCACGAAGATCATGCAGACGGGCGAAGTGACGGAGCTGAGCGCGACGTCGTTGACGGCGAAGAGCGACGACGGGTTCTCGAAGACCTACACGGTCACGCCGGAGCAGGCAACGGGCCTGGCAACGGGCGACACGGTGACGGTGGTGGCCACGGAGTCGGGCACCACGGCAACGGCAACGACGGTGACGGACGGCGCGGCCGGCCCGGCCCAGGCACCGGGCGCCGGTCAGGGAGCCCCGCCATCGGGCGCCCCGGCCCGGACCGGCTGACCCGCGGGCCGGCAAGCCCCCCAAGGCGGCCTTGGTTGCGTCTGACGCACCGAAGGCCGCCTTGGGTGCTCCACCATGTCCCCACCGCCGCCCTCAGCGGAGGCGCTTCGCGCCGCAGTGCTGATCCAACGCACCGAAGGCCACATTGGGGCGCTCGGGTCAGCGGGGGTCGTAGTCGACCGCGACCTCCGGGGTCGTCGCGCGCGAGCGGCACGTCAGGATTCGGGACGTCGCCACGTCGTCCTCCGTCAGCGCGTACCGGACGTCCATGTCCACCTGGCCGTGCAGCAGCGTCGCGCGGCAGGTTCCGCACGCGCCGCCCGTGCACGAGTACGGCACTTCCAGACCCGCCCGGAGGGCCGCGTCCAGCACCGTCTCGCCCGCCTCCGCCCGGATGGCCGTCGTCGTGCCGCCCAGTGTCACCGCCACTGCCGCTCGCGTGCCCGCCGGGTCGCGCGGGGGTGCCGCGCCGCGGAACAGTTCGAAGTGGACGTTCTCCTCCGGGACGTCCGCGTCGGCCAGCGTGCGGCGGGCCATGTCCATCAGGCCGCGCGGGCCGCACAGGAACCACTCGTCGACCTTCGCCGGGTGCAGGCGGTTCTGCAGCAACGCGCGCAGCCGCGTCCCGTCGAGACGGCCGCGCTGGTAACGCTCGTGCGAGATCGCCAGCGCCTCGCCGACCGTGTCGAACTGGCGGGGCCGGTGCGCGTGCAGGTCCGGGTCGCGCTCGTCGGTCCGGTAGTGCACGACGTGCAGCCGTCCGCCGAAGCTTTCCGCGAGCCCGCTCAGTTCGCGCGCGAACAGCGTCGTCGCCCCGGACGTGTTCACGTACAGCAGCGTCGCCCGGCTGTGCGGTTCCGCCGACAGCGCACTGATCAGGATGGACAGCACCGGCGTGATGCCGCTCCCGGCCGCCAGCGCGACGTAGTGCGCCGTCCGCGCGGGATCCGGCACCAGCGTGAACCCGCCGGACGGCGGGAGGACGTCCAGGAAGTCACCCGCGGCCAGCGTCGTGGTCGCGTAGCGGGAGAACGCGCCGCCCGGCCGCCGCTTCACCGCGATCCGCAGCTCGCCCGAGCTGGACGGCGCGCAGATCGAGTACGTCCGGCGCACCGGCCGCCCGTCGAGGACCGCGCGGACCGCCACGTGCTGGCCCGGCGTGAACCGGAACTCCGCGGCCAGCTCCCGCGGGACGGCGAAGGTGATCGCGACGGCCTCGGCGGTCAGCGGCCGGACCTCGCGCACCCGCAGCCGGTGGAACCGGCTCGGCCCCAGTGGCGGTGGTTCCGGCTCGGGCTCGCCGTCGCCGAGGTCGTCGGCCAGCCGCCGCCACGCGCGGTACTCCGCCGGCGTCAGCTCGCGGCCCCACGCCGTGATGATCGGGACGTCGCGGGCGAGGTAGGCCTCCCGGTTGTCCTGCCACGCCCGCAGGTAGCGGTAGAACGGCACGGCGGGGTGGAGGTGGTGCACCAGGTGGTAGTTCTGGTACAGCATCATCGGCGTCATCAGCCACTCCAGCCCCACCCGCACCCGCGTCGCGGCGAACTTGTCGCGCGGCCGCGCCGCGGGCAGCCCGTGGTGCGGCAGCCAGTCGAACCACCAGGCCAGCACGGCCAGCCCGATCCGCTGCGGCAGCAGGTAGCCCAGCAGGAGCTCGGGGCCGTACCCGCCGGCGACCAGTGCTGCGGCGGCCGCGAACGCCGCCGACAGCGCGACGATCGTCTCGGCCCGCTCCGCCGCCGGGCGGCTCCGGACGCGCGCCGCGTAGAACCGCGCGTACCAGCAGTCGATGGTCAGCCAGCGGAACGGCAGCGACCACCACACGCCCTGCGACGTCCAGGCGTCCGGGTCGGTGTGCGAGTCGGCGTTGGTGTTGCGGTGGTGTTCGCTGTGGATGAACCGCAGCAGCGGGAACGACGCGTACGCGGCGACGAACGGCATCGCGAGCCGCCCGAGCGTCTCGTTGACCCAGGTGAGCTTGCCGGCGGCGTGGTGCGCCGACTCGTGCACCACGGTGAACATCGTGAACGTGACCATCGCGTGCAGCGGCACGGTCACCACCGGCGCCGCGATCCCGGCCAGCAGCAGCCACGTCGCGGTGCCCCACAGCGCGGCGCCGCCGGCGAACAGCAGCAGCGTCGGCACCGAGACGCGGGGGAGCGGGATGCGCGGCGAAGGCACCGCGCGGGCGGCGGCCGCCGAGGACGTCCCGGAGCCACGCGGCGGGGTATCGACGACGGGCATCGAGCGGTCTCCTCGGTCGAGAAGCTCCTGGCGAGGCGGGAGTCACCGTAGACAACTCACCGTGGTTTGTAAACGTCGTGCCACGCTCCGAAAAAAGGTCCCGGCCAGCGGAACGTTAGCGGCGGGTAAGCTCGCCTTGTGAAGGCCGTCACCCCTCCCGTCCCGCTGCCGACGCGGGAGCGCCTGCTCGACGCGGCGGCCGACGTCCTGCAGGCCGACGGCTGGGCCGCGCTGACGATGGGCAAGCTGGCCGCGCGGGCCGGCGTGAGCAGGCAGACGGTCTACAACGAGCTGGGCTCCAAGGCCGAGCTCGCCGAGGCGCTGATGCTGCGCGAGACCGACCGCTTCGTCGAGCGGGTCGGCGGCGACGTCGCCGCGCACCCCGGCGACCCGGTCGGCGGCGTCACCGCCGCGTTCCGGCACACGCTCGAAGCCGCCCGCGAGAACCCGATGGTGGAGATCGCCCTCGGCGGCAGCCAGGGCGGCCGCGACGACTTCCTCCCGCTGCTCACCTCCCGGCCCGAGGCCGTGCTCGACCGGGCCGTGGAGGCGGTCGCGGCGCTGTTCGCGGGCGGCTACCCGGAGGTCGCGCTGACGGCGTCGGAGTGGGCGGTGGCGGTGGAGACGTTCGTCCGGCTGCTGCTTTCCTACCTGGTGCAGCCCAGTGGCTCGGTGGAGCAGGCGAGCGGCCGGATGCGCTGGGTGATCGGCCGGATGCTGGGGCGCTGACGCCGCAGGCGGCCCCCGGCCCGGCGGCCACGGCCACTGGCCTAGACTCGGACGTCCCGGTCTGCAGGTGACCAGGGGCCATTCCGGCAGGATTGTCCAACCACATCGTTACCGCTCGAGGAGAAGACCTTGAAGAGCACCGTCGAGCAGCTCAGCCCGACGCGAGTCAAGATCAATGTCGAGGTGCCGTTCGACGAGCTCAAGCCGAACTTCGACCGCGCCTACCGCAAGATCGCCCAGCAGGTGCGCATCCCGGGCTTCCGGCCCGGCAAGGCGCCCGCTCGCGTCCTGGAAAGCCGGATCGGGCGTGGCCCGGTGCTCGACGAGGTCGTCAACGAGGCCATCCCGGCGAAGTACATCGAGGCGGTCCGCGCGAACGAGGTCCGCACGCTCGGCAACCCGGAGTTCGACGTCACGAAGCTCGAGGACCGCGACGTCCTCGAGTTCACCGCCGAGGTCGACGTGCGCCCGGAGATCACGCTGCCCGACCTGGACGGCTTCGCGGTCACCGTCGACGACGTCGAGCTGACCGACGCGGAGGTCGACGAGCAGCTCGACGAGCTGCGCGCCCGCTTCGGCACGCTGACCGGCGTCGACCGCCCGGCCGAGAACGGCGACTTCGTCTCGATCGACCTGTCCGCGACCGTCGACGGCCAGCCCGTCGAGGAGGCGAGCACCACCGGCCTGTCCTACGAGATCGGCTCCGGCCAGCTCGTCGACGGCATCGACGAGGCGATCATCGGCTCGAACGCCGGCGACACGAAGACGTTCACCACCCAGCTCGTCGCCGGTGAGCACGCCGGCAAGGACGCCGAGGTCACGGTGACCGTCCAGTCGGTCAAGAAGCGCGAGCTGCCCGAGGCCGACGACGAGTTCGCCCAGATGGCCAGCGAGTTCGACACGATCGAAGAGCTCCGCAACGACCTGCGCGAGCGCCTCGCCCGCGTCAAGAAGATGCAGCAGGGCGTCCAGGCCCGCGACAAGGTGCTCGACGAGCTGCTCGAGCGCACCGAGGTCCCGATCCCGGAGAAGGTCCTCGACGCCGAGATCGAGAACCGCAAGCACGACGCGATCCACCCGTTCGACCACGACGAGGCCCAGTTCGCGAAGGCCCTCGAGGCCGAGGGCCGCACGCTCGAGGAGTTCGACGCCGAGACCCGCGCCGAGTCGGAGAAGGCCGTCCGCACGCAGCTGCTGCTGGACACCATCGCCGACAAGGAAGAGGTGTCGGTCAACGACGGCGAGCTGACCGAGCGGATCATCTACCAGGCCCAGCGCTTCGGGATCAGCCCGGACGAGTACGTCCAGCGCGCCCAGCAGTCCGGCCAGCTGACCGCGATCTACGCCGACGTCCGCCGCGGCAAGGCGCTCGCGTCCGTGGTCCGGAAGGCGACCGTCACCGACGGCTCGGGCGCCGAGGTCGACCTCTCGGAGCTGTTCGGCAGCGACGAGCCGGCCGCCGACGAGGCAACCCAGGAGACGCAGGTCACCGACGAGGCGGCGAAGACTCCCGCGGAGTGAAGCTGTGAGCGAACTTGGGCGGTGTCGGGCATTCCGCGCCGCCCGAGTTCGTTAGGGTCGGTTACAAGATCTCAAGCATCTGAAACGACAGCGGCGGCCGTCAGCACCGGGCCGCCGCCGGCGAAAAGGCAGGCAGACGTGACGCAGCACACGCCCGAGGCGCGGACCGGCACCGCAGGGCTCAACCTCACCGACTCGGTGTTCGAGCGGTTGCTCCAGGAGCGCATCGTCGTCCTCGGTTCGGAGGTCAACGACGAGGTCGCCAACCGGATCACCGCGCAGCTGTTGCTGCTCGACGCGGACGACGCCGAGTCCGACATCCGCTTCTACATCAACTCGCCGGGTGGCTCGGTCACCGCCGGTTTCGCGATCTACGACACCATGCAGCTGATCCGCCCGGACGTCGCGACCTACGCGATGGGCATGGCGGCTTCGATGGGGCAGTTCCTGCTCTCGTCGGGCACCCGGGGCAAGCGCTACGCGCTGCCGCACGCCCGCATCCTGATGCACCAGCCCTCCGCCGGTGTCGGCGGCACGGCGTCGGACATCGCGATCCAGGCCGACCTGTTCAACAAGTGGAAGCGGGAGCTGGCCCAGATCACCGCGGACCAGACCGGCCAGACGGTCGAGCAGATCATCAAGGACGGCGACCGCGACCGCTGGTTCACCGCGCAGGAGGCGAAGGACTACGGGTTCGTGGACCACGTCCTCACCGCCGACATCGTCCGCCGCCAGGGCTCGAACTGAGCCGAAGCACACAGGAGACTCGATCATGAGCAACTTCAGGCTCCCGGGTGACTTCCAGGGCCCGAGCGTCCCCCAGTCGCGGTACATCCTGCCGTCGTACGTGGAGCGGACCAGCTACGGCGTCAAGGAGTCGAACCCGTACAACAAGCTGTACGAGGAGCGGGTCATCTTCCTCGGCGTGCAGGTGGACGACGCGTCGGCGAACGACGTGATGGCCCAGCTGCTGCACCTCGAGCACGAGGACCCGGACCGCGACATCCTGATCTACATCAACTCGCCGGGTGGCTCGTTCACCTCGCTGATGGCGATCTACGACACGATGCAGTTCGTCCGCCCGGACATCCAGACCTACTGCCTGGGCCAGGCCGCCTCGGCGGCCGCGGTCCTGCTGTCGGCCGGCACGCCCGGCAAGCGCTACGCGCTGCCGAACTCGCGCGTGCTGATCCACCAGCCGGCCACCGAGGGCACCTACGGGCAGGTCTCCGACCTGGAGATCCAGGCGAACGAGATCCAGCGGGTGCGGCGCCAGATGGAGGTCATCCTGGCCAAGCACACGAACAAGGATCCCGACCAGATCAAGGCCGACATCGAGCGGGACAAGATCCTGACCGCCGAGGAAGCCAAGGCGTACGGTCTCATCGACGAGGTGCTGCCGTACCGCAAGGCGTCGGCTCTGTAACAGATCCGCCAGGCCGGTGTGTGTCGAGAAGACGACATACACCGGCATCCTGGTTTAGGGTCGTCCTCTGACGTGCTCCCGGCGCCTGTGGGTGTTCCCGCTCACGGCATCGGACGGGTACCGTCAGTGGCAATGCGTGAGGCTCCGCCCGGTCGTGCGTGACCGGGGGGTCGCAGCGTCGCAACACAGTCAGGCGCGCCAAACCCGCGCCGGAGGGGACGAGGTCAACGGCCATGGCACGGATCGGTGACGGCGGAGACCTGCTGAAGTGTTCTTTCTGCGGGAAGAGCCAGAAGCAGGTGAAGAAGCTCATTGCCGGCCCCGGGGTCTACATCTGCGATGAGTGCATCGACCTCTGCAACGAGATCATCGAGGAGGAGCTGGCCGAGGCCGGCGACGTCAAGCTCGACGAGCTGCCCAAGCCCGCCGACATCCACGAGTTCCTCGAGCAGTACATCATCGGGCAGGAGGACGCCAAGCGGACTCTCGCGGTAGCGGTCTACAACCACTACAAGCGGATCCAGGCGGACGACAAGGCCGGGCCGAAGGACTCCAAGGAGGAGTCGGTCGAGCTGGCCAAGTCGAACATCCTGATGCTCGGCCCCACCGGGTGCGGCAAGACCTACCTCGCGCAGACGCTGGCGAAGCTGCTGAACGTGCCGTTCGCGATCGCGGACGCCACGGCGCTGACCGAGGCCGGGTACGTCGGCGAGGACGTCGAGAACATCCTGCTCAAGCTCATCCAGGCGGCGGACTACGACGTCAAGCGGGCCGAGACCGGGATCATCTACATCGATGAGGTCGACAAGATCGCCCGCAAGAGCGAGAACCCGTCGATCACCCGCGACGTGTCCGGCGAGGGTGTCCAGCAGGCGCTGCTGAAGATCCTCGAGGGCACCACCGCCTCGGTGCCGCCGCAGGGCGGCCGGAAGCACCCGCACCAGGAGTTCATCCAGATCGACACGACGAACGTGCTGTTCATCGTGGCCGGCGCGTTCGCCGGGCTGGAGAAGATCATCAACGAGCGGGTCGGCAAGCGCGGCCTCGGCTTCGGCGCGGAGATCCGCACGAAGTCCGAGATCGAGGAGAGCGACGTGTTCTCCGACACCATGCCGGAGGACCTGATCAAGTTCGGGCTGATCCCGGAGTTCATCGGCCGGCTGCCGGTCGTGGCGACGGTCAGCCACCTGGACAAGGAATCGCTGGTCAGCATCCTCACCAAGCCGCGCAACGCCCTGGTGAAGCAGTACAAGAAGCTCTTCGAGATGGACAACGTCGAGCTCGAGTTCACCAAGACCGCGCTCGAGGCCATCGCCGACCAGGCGGTCCTGCGCGGCACGGGTGCCCGCGGGCTGCGCGCCATCATGGAAGAGGTGCTGCAGCCGGTCATGTACGACATCCCGAGCCGCGACGACGTGGCGAAGGTCGTGATCACCGAGCAGACCGTCCGGGAGAACGTGAACCCGACGATCGTCGCCCGGCAGCCGACGCGGCGCGCGCGCAGCGAGCGCGGCGAGAAGTCGGCCTGAGGCCGGGCGTCTCCGGGCCCCCGGCCCGGACCCGACAGGAAAGCTGAATGACTGCTGACTCCATCCCGGGTTCCGGGGGCGCCGCCCCCGCCGGTGGCGTGCAGGCACCGCCGCCACCGGACCCGGCGCCGGCGCCCGCCGGGCCCGTCCTCGGGTTCCGCGAGCTGAGCGAACGCGTCATCGCGTCCGCGTCCGACCGGTACCCGTGGCTGAACCGGGTGCTGATGGGCATGCTGGCCGTGTTCACGGGCACCTGTGTCGTGGCCGTGGTGGCGCGGCTGTCGCCGTTGCCGCTGATCCCGATCCCGTTGTTCCTCGTCGGCGGCTACGCGTTGTGGCGCGCCCGCGCGGTGACCGAGCGGCGTGCGTTGTTCAACTGGGTGCTGCTGTTCGGCGTCGCGACCATGGTCGGGTTCTGGCTGATCTCGGTCGTCGGCCGATGGGTCGGATAACCGGGGACGTCCGGAGCGTTTCGGTTGGGTGGCGGCTGGGTAGCCCATGTCCGTGGTAGATGCCCTCAGACCCTTTCGGCATCCGGCACTCTTCTACCGTGGTGACTCTGAGTACCTCGACGGTGTCATTCCGTTTCTGCTGGACGGTCTCGACCGGGGCGAACCCGCCGCCGTCGCCGTCCCGGGGCCGAACCTGCTGCTGATCGAGAAGGCCCTGGAAGACCGTGCCCCCGAGGTCCGGCTGATCGACATGCACCGCGCGGGCCGCAACCCCGGAGCGATCCTGCCGTCGGTGCTGCTGGCGTTCGCCGGCGAGCACCCGGGCCCGGTGCGGATCGTCGGGGAGCCCATCTGGGCCGGCCGCAGCGACGTCGAGTACCCGGCGTGCGTGCAGCACGAAGCGCTGATCAACGACGCGTTCGCCGGGCGCGACCTGGCGGTGCTCTGCCCCTACGACATCGCGGCGCTGCCGCCGGGCGTGCTCGCCGACGCCGAGCGCACCCACCCGGAGGTGTGGGGGCCCGCCGGGTCGTTCGACAGCGCCCGGTTCGACCCGGACGGCGTCCGCGCGGACTTCACGCGGCCGCTCGACCCGCCGGCCACCGCGGTCGAGCGCGGGTTCGATCTCGGGCAGCTGGCGTCGCTGCGCGGGTTCGCGGAGATCTGGGCCGCCCGCCACGGCCTGCGCCGCCCCCGGCGGGACGACTTCGCGCTGGCGGTCGCCGAGCTGACGACGAACAGCATCCTCTACGGCGGCGGCGAGGGCGTCCTGCGGCTGTGGGCCGAGGACGGGCAGGTGGTCGGCGAGGTGACCGACACGGGCACGATCACGCACCCGCTGGCCGGCCGCGTGCCCCCGGACGCCACGACCCTGGGCGGCCGCGGCCTGCTGCTGGTGAACCGCCTGGCCGACCTGGTGCGGACGTACTGGGTCCCGGGCCGCACGACGACCCGGGCCTACTTCCACTGCTGACCGCGCGGGTCAGTCCGCGCGGGGGACGTGCTTGCCGAGGAAGCTGATCACGCTCGGCACCACCGTGCGGTTGAACGGGTCGCCGTGCTTGCCGTGCGCCGTGTGGGCCACCGCCGGGTGCGCGGCCTCGATGTAGCGGCGGACCCCCGTGATGAACGAGTCCTCCGTGCCGCACCAGATGCCGTTGGCGACGGTTTTCGTCTCGTCGATGTGCCGCAGCGGGTCCAGGGCCGTCCAGTCCTGGACGCCGGTGAAGATGTGCCGCTTGGCCATCTCCGGCCACGACGTGATCAGCGCGGGGGCCAGCGTCGCGACCGCGGACGGCGGCTGGCGCCGCTCCACCCGGCGGCGCGTGTACACCAGCGCGCCGAACCCGCCCATCGAGACGCCGGTGCAGGCGAACGGCAGCCCGCTCGGGCCGGCGAAGCCGCGGGCCCGCAGCCACTGCGGGACCTCCTCCAGCAGCATCGCCATCGGGTCGTCGCCCGGGTGCACCTGGTGCCAGTAGTTGTCGCCGCCGTCGACGGCCACGAACCCGAACGCCGGGACCGCCTTGCGGGCGACGTCGCTGGCCAGCTGCTTGAGCGTGCCCGTCGGGGCCGCGCTGCGGGCGTTGCCGTGCAGGCCGTGCAGCATCAGCGACATCGGCAGGCCGCGCGGCGGGGTCTTGGACGGCAGGATGAACACCAGGTCGACCATCCGCCCGCGGGCGGCGGAGTAGACGCGTTCGACGCGGGTGCTGCCCAGCTGGGTCGTCGGGTTCGACGAGGTCACGCCCACCGTGCGCTGCAGGGCCTGGCTGAACGGCAGCTTGCCGGTCGCGGTGCCGACGGCCAGCCCGGTCACGGCCAGCCCGGACGCGCCCGCGATCAGCACGGACCGGCGGCTGAGCCACCGCCGGGCGTCGCGGACCGCCGCCGCCCCGGCGGTGACCCGGGGCTCGTCCCCGGGCGGCGCGGCGTCGCCGCGGTCCCCGTTTTCGTCGTTCACCTGTCTCCGTCCCCCGCCTGCCACCTCTTCAAGACGCCGCGGACCCGTTCCGCGTTCCCCTCGCGTCCCTGTTCGCCGGGTTAGTCGTTCTCGGGCTGCCCGGCGTTTCGGGTTCTCGCTCGCCAGGTCGTTTTGGCGGCCTCGGCGGAGCGTCGCGCCCTCTCCACAGTGTCCCCGAGACCGACCGCGAGCGTGATCCCCAGGGGTACCAAAATGTGGTCGATGCCCTGTTCGCCGGCGCCGAAGTGGCCGGACGCCTCCAGCGTGACGAAGCCGTGCAGGGCGCTCCAGAGCTGGGCGGCGGCCTGGTACTTGTCCGCGGGCCGGAACCGGCCCGCGTCGATGGCCCGCTCGGTGGCCCGGACGATGTGGCCGAACGCCTCCAGCCCCTCCCGGGCGGCTTCGCGGCCCTCCTCGGTGGTGAGGTCCGACAGCGTCGCGCGCTTGCCGCCGGGCGCGGACTGGCCGAACGTCACCGCGAACAGCTGCGGGTGCTCGGCGACGGTCTGCCGGTAGGTCCGGGCCAGGCCGAAGATGTCCGCGACCGGGTCATCGGTCGCGCCGGCCCCGGCCAGTGCCGCGCTGAGCCGCAGGAAGCCGGTGCGGGCGACCTCGTCGACCAGCGCCGCCATGCCCCCGAAGTGGGTGTACACCGCCATCGTCGAGACCCCGACCTCCGCGGCCAGCTTGCGGGCCTGCAGGGCTTCGGGGCCGCCTTCGCCGAGCAGCCGGATGGCCGCTTCGACCAGGCGGTCTTTGACGTCGTTCGCGCGCGGCTTCGGGCTCATGCTTGCCAGTATCCCATAACCCTGTTATACCTGGAGTCATAACCGCGTTATGAGCAGCTTCGGAGGGGTCGGCATGGGCAACAAGTTCCTCGAAGGCAACTTCGCCCCGGTCAGCCGGGAGCACACGATCACCGACCTGGCCGTCACCGGGCGCATCCCGGACTTCCTCGACGGCCGGTACCTGCGCAACGGGCCCAACCCGCTGTCCGAAGTGGATCCGGCGGCCTACCACTGGTTCATGGGCGACGGCATGGTCCACGGCGTGCGCCTGCGCGACGGCAAGGCCGAGTGGTACCGCAACCGGTGGGTGCGCAACCCGGCCGTCGCGGCGGCGCTGGCCGGCGAGGACCCGAGCCGCTTCTGCGGGCTCGACGCGCTCGGCGCCAACACCAACGTGATCGGCCACGCCGGCAAGACCCTCGCCCTGGTGGAGGCGGGCGCGCCGATCTACGAGCTGACCGAGGAGCTCGGCACCGTCGGGCGCTGCGACTTCGACGGCACGCTCCCCGGCGGCTACACCGCCCACCCGAAACGCGACCCGCGCACCGGCGAGCTGCACGCCGTCTCCTACTTCTTCGGCATGGGCAACAAGGTCCAGTACTCGGTGATCGACGTCCACGGCCGCGCCCGCCGCACGGTCGACGTCGAGGTGACCGGGTCGCCGATGATGCACGACTTCTCGCTGACCGAGGACCACGTCGTGTTCTATGACCTGCCGGTGACCTTCCATGCCGGGAGCGCGGTGGCGGCGAGCGTGCCCGGCGCGCTGCGGACACCCGCGAAGCTCGTGGTCTCGGCCATGGTCGGCAAGGTCCGCGTGCCCGATCCGATGACGGCGATGATGACCCGCAAGATCGGCGCGAACGGCGGCCTGCCCTACCGCTGGAACCCGAAGTACCCGGCGCGGATCGGCGTGATGCCACGCGAGGGCGGCTCCGGCGACGTCCGCTGGTTCGAGGTCGAGCCGTGCTACGTCTTCCACCCGCTCAACGCCTACGACGACGGCGACAGCGTCGTCCTCGACGTCGTCCGCCACCCGAAGATGTTCGACACCGAGCTGCACGGCCCGGACGAGGGCGGCCCGACGCTGGACCGCTGGACCGTCGACCTCACCGCGGGCAAGGTGCTGGAGGAGCGGCTCGACGACCGGGGCCAGGAGTTCCCGCGCGTCGACGAGCGGCTCGTCGGCCGCCGCCACCGCTACGGCTACGCGATGTCGGCCGACGGCGGCGCCAACCCGGGCGGGTCGCTGTTCAAGCACGACTTCCGGACCGGCCGGCGGCAGGAACGCGCGTTCGGCGCGGGACGGCAGCCGGGCGAGTTCGTGTTCGTGCCGTCCCGCGAAGACGCGGCCGAGGACGACGGCGTGCTGCTGGGCTTCGTCTTCGACCCGGCGACGCAGCGCAGCGACCTGACGATCCTGGACGCGGGCACGCTCGACACCGTGGCGGCGATCCACCTGCCGGACCGCGTGCCCCACGGCTTCCACGGCAACTGGGTGGCGTCCTAGAGCAGGATGCGGTGGTCCCCGGTGTAGAGGTTCATCGAGTCGCCGCGCAGGAAGCCGACCAGTGTCATGCCGTTCTCCTCGGCCAGCTCCACGGCCAGCGACGACGGTGCCGACACCGCGGCCAGCAGCCCGATCCCGGCCATCGCGGCCTTCTGCACCAGCTCGAACGACGCCCGCCCGGACACGAGGAGGCCGTGTCCGGGCGCGGGGACGCGGTTCTCGAGCACGGCCCAGCCGAGCACCTTGTCGACCGCGTTGTGCCGCCCGACGTCTTCGCGGACGACGTCGATCTCGCCGTCCGGCGTGAACAGCGCCGCCGCGTGCAGGCCGCCGGTGCTCGCGAAGACCTTCTGCCGGGCGCGGAGCGCGTCCGGCAGGGCCGACAGCGTCTCGCTCTTCACGGCGAAGGCCGCTTCGGCCGGCGAAAAGCGCGTGCGCAGCTTGACCGCGTCGAGCGCGGCCTTGCCGCAGACGCCACACGATGAGGTGGTGTAGAAGTTGCGCTCGACGCCGGTGTCGGGCGGCGCGACGCCGTCGGCCAGCGCGACGTCCAGCACGTTGTAGGTGTTGCGGCCCTGGTCGTCCACGCCGTCGCAGTAGCGGGCGGCAGCCACGTCTTCGCGGCCGCCGATCACCCCTTCGGACAGCAGGAAGCCGTGGGCCAGCTCGACGTCGTGGCCGGGCGTGCGCATGGTGACCGCCAGCGCCTTGCCGCCGACGCGGATCTCCAGGGGTTCTTCGGCGGCCAGCGCGTCGGGGCGGCGCCGGTCCCCGGTCGCGGAAATCCGCCGCACCGGCCTGCGCACGGTCACCCTGCCCATCCGTTCACCCTTCTCCGCCCCGATGTTTGACGCTCCAGTGGTGCAACACCGGGTTTTTGGTAATACATTCCCTCCATCATCCCCCAGAGTACGGAGGGAACCCGATGGCTCTCGGCTTCCTGGCCCGTTCCCGGATCGTCGCACCGCCAGGCTGGACGCGCTGGCTGGTGCCGCCGGCGGCCCTGTCGGTACACCTGTCGATCGGGCAGGCCTACGCGTGGAGCGTGTTCAAGACCCCGCTCGAGAAGACGCTGCACCTGAACGGCACGCAAAGCTCGCTGCCGTTCCAGCTCGGCATCGTCATGCTCGGGCTGTCGGCGGCGTTCGGCGGCACGCTCGTCGAGCGCAACGGCCCGCGCTGGGCGATGTTCGTGTCGATGTGCTGCTTCGCCAGCGGGTTTCTCATCTCCGCGCTCGGCGTGGCGACCGGCCAGTTCTGGCTGGTCGTCGTCGGCTACGGCGGGATCGGCGGGATCGGCCTCGGCATCGGCTACATCTCGCCGGTGTCGACGCTGATCAAGTGGTTCCCGGACCGGCCGGGCATGGCCACCGGCATCGCGATCATGGGCTTCGGCGGCGGCGCGCTGATCGCCTCGCCGTGGTCGTCGTCGATGCTGGGCACGAACCCGGCCGCCGGCACCATCGCGACGGCGTTCCTCGTGCACGGCATCGTCTACGCGGTGTTCATGTCGATGGGCTGGCTGCTCGTGCGGGTCCCGGCCGACGACTGGAAGCCGGCCGGGTGGGAGCCCAAGACCGACCACGGCGTCGCGATGATCACCACGGCCAACGTCTCGGCGGCGAACGCCATCAAGACGCCGCAGTTCTGGTGCCTGTGGATCGTCCTGTGCTTCAACGTCACCGCGGGCATCGGCATCCTGGAGAAGGCTTCGCCGATGATCGTGGACTTCTTCAAGAGCACGTCCACGCCGGTCGGCACGGCCGCGGCGGCCGGGTTCGTGGCCCTGCTGTCGCTGTGCAACATGCTCGGCCGGTTCGTCTGGTCGTCCACTTCGGACGTCGTGGGGCGCAAGAACATCTACCGCACCTACCTCGGGGTCGGCGCGGTGCTGTACCTGGTGATCGCGCTGACGCAGAACTCCTCGAAGCTCGTGTTCATCCTCTGCGCGATGGTGATCCTGTCCTTCTACGGCGGCGGATTCTCGACCGTCCCCGCGTACCTCAAGGACCTCTTCGGCACCTACCAGGTGGGCGCGATCCACGGCAGGCTGCTCACGGCGTGGTCGGTGGCCGGCGTGCTCGGCCCGCTGATCGTCAACCGGATCGCCGACAGCGAGAAGGCGGCGGGCAAGTCCGGGCCGGCGCTGTACCAGCTGTCCTTCTACATCATGATCGGCCTGCTGGTCGTGGGCTTCGTGGCCAACGAGCTGGTGCGGCCGGTGCGGGAGAAGTACCACGAGCCCGTGGGCGCGGGCGCGGCCGCGAGGAGTGAGGCGTGATGACCGAGCCCGCGTCGAAACCGAACCGGGTGCCGCTGATCGTGCTGGCCTGGGCGTGGGTCGTGTTGCCCTTCGCCTACGGCGTCTACCAGCTGTTCCTGAAGCTGGTGCAGCTCTTCGGCTAGTGGGTTGTGACCTGACTCACCCGTGCAGCAGAAGGCGGCCCGGCGACGTCGACAGGGCGTGCATCCTCTGGGGAAGATCGCCGTCGCCGGGCTCGCCCTCGTCGTCTTCTGCGGCACGGCGTACGGCTACGCCAACCTCCGCGCGCTCGACGACGTCACGCGCGACAGCGTGATCGACGGCGACGGCGGTGCGACGCCGGGGGAGCAGCCCGCCGACGGGTCGCTCGACATCCTGCTCGTCGGCCGGGACAGCCGGACCGACCAGCAGGGGAAGCCGCTGCCGCCCGACGTCCTGCGCGAGCTGCGGGCCGGCCCGAACGGCGACGACCTCACCGACACGCTCATCGTGCTGCGGATCCCGAACGGGACGAAGGACGTGAAAGCGTTCTCCGTCCCGCGGGACAGTTACGTGTCCATGCCCGGCGGCAAGGGCAAGATCAACGCGGCGTTCGGGCGGGCGAAGGCCGCGGAGGCGAAGCGGCAGCGTGAAGCGGGGGAGACCGACAAGCCGAAGATCGACCAGGCCGCCCTCACCGCCGGGCGTCGCGCGACGCGGCAGGCGGTCGAGGACCTCACCGGCGTCAAGATCGACCACTACGCCGAGGTCAACCTGCTCAGCTTCGCCGAGATCAGCAAGGCGGTCGGCGGCGTCGACGTCTGCCTGAACAAGGCCACGCGGGACGAGAACTCCGGCGCGGACTTCCCGGCCGGGCGGCAGCGGGTCCAGGGCGCCGACGCGCTGGCCTTCGTCCGGCAGCGGGACAACCTGCCGGGCGGCGACTTCGACCGCGTCCGGCGCCAGCAGGTGTTCCTCGCCGGGCTGGCCCGGCAGGTGCTCTCCGCGGGCACACTGGCCGATCCGGGCAAGCTGACCGGCCTCGTCGACGCCGTCAAGCAGACGGTGGTGCTCGACGCGACGTGGAACCTGCTCGACTTCGTCGCGCAGATGCGCGGGGTCAGCGGCGGCGGGATCCAGTTCGAGACGATCCCGGTCGTCAACCGCGACTACCGCTACGACCCGGCCAACCCGCGCGCCACCGCGGTGCAGGTCGACCCGGCCGCGGTGCGGCAGTTCGCCGCGAGCCTGATCGGGTCCGCCGCGCCGAAGGCCCCGCCCGCCGCGCCGGTGACCGTCGACGTCGCCAACGCGAGCCCGAAAGAAGGCCTGGCGGCCCGGGTGGCCGGGGTCCTGACCGCGCACGGGTTCGTCCAGGGCACGACGGGGAACACTGCCGCCCGCCGGACGTCCCTGGTCCGCTACCCCGCGGACCTCGCCCCACGCGGCGCGGAGGTGGCGAAGCTGCTGGGCGGGCTGGCGACGCAGGAGTCGGCGGAGGTGCCGGCGGGCCACATCGAGGTGGTGCTCGGCACGGTCTACGCGGGCCCGGGCACGAGCGGCGGCGGCAGCGCCCCGGCCGGCGGCGACGCGCCGATCACCTCCGACGGGGTCGTCTGCGTGAATTGACTTCGCGGGCGCGGGCTTTTTCGCGTCGCCACCTGAATTCGCGCGAATAATTTCCGCAAAACGGCGCAAGGTCGTTTTCCGGCGACCGGACCACGGCAGACCACCCGGGTGACTGGTCTTGACGCTGCCTTCCTGGTGAGGCAGGGTGCGGAGACCGTCGGCGGCAGCACCGCCCGGCGGACCGGAGGAAAGCCACCCGACCGGCGGCGACCCGGAAAGTCGATTTCAGGAAATACGGAAAGTCCGGAACATATGCGCACCAGCGTTGCCCGCGGCGGGTGGCTCCTTCCGGTGCTCGCTTCCGCCGTTCTCTGCACCGCGTGTCAGTCGGCGTCCGCTTCGGCGCACTACCCCGCCTCGATCGACGCGTGCAAGCTTGCCGGGCCCAGCCTCCACGACCGGCTCGCGCCCGGCACCGTCGAGGTCCCGGCCGGCTCGGTGAAGACGGCCGACGCGAAGGTCGTGCCGCAGGACCGCTCGACCGAGGGCAACGACCTCACCTCCTGCAAGCGCCTGTTCGCCCGCGACCTCGGCGGCGGCAAGCCCGACCTGCAGGACTACCGAGTCGTCACGATCGCCGTCGTCCGGTTCACCGACTCCGGCGCCGACAACGCCGCCACCCAGGCCCGTCAGCTGATGACCGACGCGCTCGGCGACCACTCGGGTGTCCGGCTCGCCACCGGGGTCGGCGACGAAGCCGGGTTCTCCGAGCAGTGGGCCGCCGTGCGCACCGGGAACGTGGTGCTGGGCCTGGCCATCGCCGACGGCGGCACGGAGGCCGCGCTGATCCCGCCGTCGACGGTCGACAACGTCCAGGCCGTGGTCACCGACATGACCAACACGCTGCAGCGCGACTATCAGGGCTGAGGCTCGAGCCGCACCACGACGGCCTTCGACACCGGCGTGTTCGACTTCTCCGCGACCGAGTCGAGCGGCACCAGCGCGTTGGCCTCCGGGAAGTAGGCCGCCGCGCAGCCGCGGGCCGTCGGGTAGGCCACGACGCGGAACGACGGCGCCCGGCGCTCGCCGTCACGCCACTCCGAGACCAGGTCCACCCGCGCGCCGTCGGCCAGGCCGAGCGCCGCGATGTCGTCCGGGTGCACCAGCACCACCCGGCGGGCGTTTTCGATGCCGCGGTAACGGTCCGACAGGCCGTAGATCGTGGTGTTGTACTGGTCGTGGCTGCGCAGGGTCTGCAGCAGCAGCCGGCCCTCGGGCGCCGTCGGATACTCCAGTTCCGACACCGTGAAGTTGCCCTTGCCGTTGGCGGTGCCGGTGAACTCGCGGGAGTCGCGCGGCGCGTGCGGCAGCACGAACCCGTCCGGCTCGCGGACCCGGCGGTTGTAGTCCGCGCAGCCCGGCACGACCCGGGCGATCCGGTCGCGGATCAGGTCGTAGTCGGTCTCGAACGTCCGCCACGGCACGGCGTGCCCGGCGCCGAACAGCTTTTCGCCCAGCCGGCAGAGGATGGCGACCTCCGAAAGCAGGTGCTCGCTCGCCGGCGCCAGGCGCCCGCGTGAGGCGTGCACCTGCGACATCGAGTCCTCGACCGTGACGAACTGCTCGCCGCTCGCCTGGACGTCGCGTTCGGTGCGGCCCAACGTCGGCAGGATCAGCGCGGTGCGGCCGTGCACGACGTGCGAGCGGTTCAGCTTCGTCGAGACGTGCACGGTCAGCGAGCACGAGCTGAGCGCCTTCTCCGTCAGTTCGGAGTCCGGTGTCGCCGCCGCGAAGTTGCCGCCGACGGCGAAGAACACCTTGCCGCGGCCGTCGCGCATGGCCCGGATCGCGTCGACGGTGTCGAAGCCGTGCTCGCGCGGGACGTCGATGCCGAACTCGGCGGAAAGGGCGTCGAGGAACGACTGCGGCATCTTCTCCCAGATGCCCATCGTCCGGTCGCCCTGGACGTTCGAGTGCCCGCGGACCGGGCACAGGCCCGCGCCCGGTTTGCCGATCATGCCGCGCATCAGGGCCAGGTTCGCGATCTCGGAGATCGTCGGCACCGCGTGCTTGTGCTGGGTGAGACCCATCGCCCAGCAGTAGATCGTGCGCTCCGAGGTGGCGATCATCCGCGCGACGCGCTCGATCTGCTCGCGCGGCAGGCCGGTCGCGCGCTCGACCTCGGGCCAGTCGATCTCGCGCAGGTGCTTCGCGTAGTCGTCGAAGCCTTCGGTGGCCGACTCGACGAACGCGCGGTCGACGACCGTGCCGGGTGCCTGCTCTTCCCAGGCCAGCAGCAGGTGCCCGACGGCCTGGAACAGCGCGAGGTCACCGCCGAGGCGGATCTGCGCGAACTCGTCGGCCAGCGGCGTGCCCTTGCCGGCGATGCCCCGGACGTTCTGCGGGTTCTTGAACCGCATCAGCCCGGCCTCGGGCAGCGGGTTCACGGCGATGATCTTCGCGCCGTGCCTCTTGGCCGTTTCGAGCGCCGAGAGCATCCGCGGGTGGTTGGTGCCCGGGTTCTGCCCGACGACGACGATCAGGTCGGCCTTGTGGATGTCGGCGAGGCTCACCGAGCCCTTGCCGACCCCGGTGGTGGCCGACAGCGCGGCGCCCGAGGACTCGTGGCACATGTTGCTGCAGTCCGGCAGGTTGTTCGTGCCGAAGGAGCGCACCAGCAGCTGGTAGAGGAACGCGGCCTCGTTGCTGGTGCGGCCGGAGGTGTAGAAGATCGCCTCGTTCGGGTCGGTCAGCGCTTTCAGCTCGCCGGCGACGACCGCGAAGGCGTCGTCCCAGGAGATCGGCTCGTAGTGCGTCGCGCCCTCGCGCAACACGAACGGCTCGGTGAGCCGGCCCTGCTGGCCCAGCCAGTAGTCGGTCTTCGTGCGGAGGTCGTCGATCGGGTGCTTCGCGAAGAACTCGCGGTCCACCCGGCGCCTGGTGGCTTCCTCGGCGACGGCCTTGGCGCCGTTCTCGCAGAACTCGGCCGGCTTGCGCTTCTCGCCGTCGATCTCCCGCGGTTCCGGCCACGCGCAACCGGGGCAGTCGAAGCCTTGGCGCTGGTTGAGCAGCCGCAGCGCCTTGACCGTCCGGCCGGTGCCCAGCTGCTCCACGGTACGCGCGAGCGACACGGCCACCCCGGGTATCCCGGCCGCCCAGCCCTTCGGCTTGCCCACTTCGAGGCGGCTCTCGTCAACGTCCTGCGCCGGCGCTTCACGGGTCATGTGCTCATGGTGCGCTTCGATGATCGCGGGACGCCAGCAGGGGTCACGCCGCTTCCGCGCGCAGGCCCCGGTCGGCGACGGTGATCACGAGCAGCAGCCCGCTGATGACGACCAGCGCGAGCGCGAGCCGGTGCAGGCCGGCCGAGTCGGCGTGCGGCCCGTAGCAGAGCGCGATGAGCGTCGAGGCCACGATCGCGCCGAGGTACTGGGCGGTGCGGAACAGGCCGCTCGCGGTGCCCATCTGGCCGGCGGGCGCCTCGCGGTAGAGCGTCGTCTGGTTCGCCACGCTCGTCAGGCCCTGCGCCAGGCCGAACAACGCGGCCAGCGCGAGCAGGGCACCCACCCGGGTGCCGTCGTGGACCAGCAGGAGCAGCGCCGAGCCGCCCACGAGCGCCACCGCGACCGTGACCAGCCGCGCCTTGATCCCGGACGCCCGCCCGGAAAAGGCCGCGGCGCACACCGCCGTGCCCGACATCGGCAGCAGCATCAGCCCGGCCGCCTCCTCGGACAGCTGCCGCGCCGTCTCCAGCCACTGCACGTAGCCGAACATGATCGCGTAGATCGCCATGAAGCTGAGCGCCTGACGCAGGTACGTGCGCAGGATCGCGCGGTTGGCGGCGAGCATCCGCAGGTCGAGGAACGGGTCGCCGCGGCGCAGCTCGACCGCGGTGAACGCGGCGCCGAACGCGGCCACGACGGCGAGCAGCCAGACCTCGGCGCCCGGGTCCATCAGGAAGAACAGCAGCGCGAGCAGGGTCGCGGAGAACAGGGCGATGCCCAGGACGTCGATCCGCTTGGCGGTGCGCGCGCCGCGGTCGTCCTTCGGCACCCACAGCAGCGCGAGCACCAGCGAGACGCCGGCGAGCGGGATGTTCACGGCGAAGATCGCGGGCCAGCCGAACAGGCCGATCAGCACGCCGCCGAGCGTCGGCCCGACGACCATCACGGTCTGGGCGGACATCGACAGCACCGACAGCACGCGGGCGGGCACGCCCTGGCCGGTTGCTTCGGCGTGGTGGCGCAGCACGGCCATCGCGGCCGGGAACCCGGCACAGGTACCCAGGCCGAGGACGACGCGGACGCCGGTCAGCCAGCCGACGGAGACGGGGATCATGCCGGCGATCCCGGCGGCGATCACCAGCGTCGCGCCGCCGAGCAGGACGCGGCGGGCGCCGTAGCGGTCCACCAGCAGGCCGACCACCGGCTGCCCGACCGCGGTGGCCAGGTAGAGCGCGGAGATCAGCCAGGCCGTCTGCCCGGGGCCGGCGCCGAAGCTCCGTCCGATCGGCACGAGCGCGACGGCGATGAGGGTCGAGTTGATCGGGTTGAGCACCGCGCCGGCCACCAGCGGGGTGACCAGGCGGGCGCCGAACTTGGCGGGAGCGGTGACGGTGCTCGTGAGGACTCTCCGTTCATTGCGGGCCGGCCGGATTCAGTGTTCGGCCACGCGCTGCAGCAGCGGCAGCGCGCGGGTGACGGCGTCGAGCTCGGCGGGGGACAGCTCGTCCAGCAGCGCCTGGGCCAGCCACTCTTCGCGGTGCTGCTGGATGCCGCGCACGGTGTCGCGGCCGGCGTCGGACAGGCTGATCACCACGCGGCGCCGGTCGGCCGGGTCGGGGGTGCGGGCGAGGTAGCCGAGCTCGTCGAGGACCCCGAGGGTGGCGGCCATCGACTGCTGCCGGACGTGCTCGGCGGCGGCCAGCTCACCCTGGGTGGCGGGGCCTTCGCGGTGCAGCCGGTTGAGCACGGCGGACTGTGACGGCGTCAGGATCCCGGCGTTGTCGACCTGCCGCAGCCGCCGGTGCAGCTGCCCGACGACGGCGCGGATCCAGCCGGCGCGCTCGGCGACGTGTGCGGGTACTTCGCCCATACACACAGTTTAACTGTACAGTCCAGGCTGTGCATCTGGGCGTGCCGCACCCCCGGCGGGGAGTGCGGCTGGGTCAGTGGCAGCCGTCGATGGTCGGCACCGGGTACTTCGGGTCGTAGTAGCCGGGCGCGTCCTGGTCGCCGGTCGACGGACCGGTCGGCGGGTTCGCGTAGTTCGGGGCGAGGAAGCCCTCCCTGGCGGCGGCGCAGCCGACCGCCGAGAGCGCGCTCTGGCCGCCGTCGAGCCAGAGCCCGCGGCTGCCTTTCGCGAGGCCGGGGCTGGTGGCCACGACGTAGGTCTCGTCCACGCGCAGGAAGCTGACGATGTCGTTCGGGCTGGTCAGCGCCTCGGGGTGGACGTTGTCGAAGGCGTAGGCGACCACGTACTTCGCCTCCACCGCCAGCTCGCCGGGCTCGTCACCGGCGCGCGCGGTGAGGGTGCCGAATGTGCGGGGCCCCGCGTCGAGCAGGTGGTAGCCGTCGGCGATCTCGGTGACGTAGGAGTCGAAGCCGGCTTTGTCCTTCGCCGGCTTCGCGGCCAGCCGCGCTGTCAGCTGGTCACGCTCGTCGGGCGCGAAAAGCGCTAGGAAGGCCTTCGGGTCGTGGCCGGTGAGTACGGCGGTGTCGAGGTGGGCGGCGGCGACGGCCTGCCGGGCCTTCGCGTAGGCGTCGGCGACCGCTTCGGCCGAGAAGGGGCCGACCGCGACGGCGGCTGGGGACTTGATGCCGTCCATACCCTTCGGCCAGGTGCCGGCGGGGGTGTTCGCGTACGGCCGGGCCAGGTCGACGGGGGCGTACTGCGCCACGTGCGTCGGATTCGGCGCGGCGGGCGCGGCCGGGGGGCGCCGGCCGGCCAGCACGATCGCCGTCGTGGTCACGGCCAGGATCAGCACGAGCACGGCGAAGATCCACCAGCGGCGGCGCGGGCCGCGGGCCCGCTGCTTGCGCTCCTTCTTCGCGCCGAGCCACGCGTCGGTCCGCGCGTGCTTGCGCCACTCCGGGTCCATCAGGTCCGGGTGCGACTCGAGCAGGTTGTCCTCGTCCACGTGCGTTCCCCCTAGGCCGACGACTGATCATCGACGGCGGGGGACGAGCGTTACCCGAAGTACGCGAACTCGTTGACGCCGACGCCCTGGATCTGGTGCACGACGATGGCCGCGACGACCAGGCCGATCACGAGCGCCAGCGCGAGCACGCCGGGCCACCGGCTCTGCCCCGGCCGCTGGAACCCGCCCGCGCGGCGCTCGCGCTTGCGGCGCTTCTTCAGGTCTTTCTTCGCGCCCAGCCAGGCGTCCCGTTCCGCGTACTTCTGCCAGTCCGGGTTCATCAGGTCGGGGTGCGTCTCCAGGCGCCGGTCGTCCGGATCCTGCGGCTGCTGAGGCTGTGCCATCCGAGAGTGCCTTCCCCCTGGGTGACCCGCCGTGACGGGTTCGTAGACTTGTCCATTGTGACCGAGAACGCTCCGCAGCAGACCACCGACCTTCCGGGTGCCTGGGACCCGGCCGCCGAGGAAGCACCGCTGTACGACCGCTGGGTAGCGGCCGGGTACTTCACGGCCGACGCTTCGTCGGGGAAGCCGCCGTTCTCGATCGTACTGCCGCCACCGAACGTCACCGGCAGCCTGCACATGGGCCACGCCCTCAACCACACGCTGATGGACGCGATGAGCCGCCGCCGTCGCATGCAGGGCTACGAGGTGCTGTGGCTGCCGGGCATGGACCACGCGGGCATCGCGACGCAGAACGTCGTCGAGCGCCAGCTGGCGGGCGAGGGCCTTTCGCGCCACGACCTGGGCCGGGAGAAGTTCGTCGAGCGCGTCTGGGAGTGGAAGGCCGAGTACGGCGGCAAGATCCTCGGCCAGATGAAGCGCCTCGGCGACGGCGTCGACTGGTCGCGTGAGCGGTTCACCATGGACGAGAACCTGTCCAAGGCCGTCCAGACGGTGTTCAAGAACTTCTACGACCAGGGCCTGATCTACCGGGCCGAGCGGATCATCAACTGGTGCCCGCGCTGCCAGACGGCGCTGTCGGACATCGAGGTCGACCACAACGACGACGACGGCGAGCTCGTGTCGATCCGCTACGGCGACGGCGACGGCGCCATCGTCGTGGCCACCACCCGCGCGGAGACGATGCTGGGCGACACCGCGGTCGCCGTCCACCCGGACGACGAGCGGTACGCGCACCTGGTCGGCACCGAGGTCGAGCTGCCGCTGACCGGCCGCCGCATCCCGATCGTGGCGGACAAGCACGTCGACCCCGAGTTCGGCACCGGCGCGGTCAAGGTCACCCCGGCGCACGACCCGAACGACTTCGAGATCGGGCGGCGGCACGACCTGCCGATGCTGACGATCATGAACGAGCGCGCCGAGATCACCGCGCCGGGGCCGTTCGAGGGGCTCGACCGGTTCGAGGCGCGCCCGGCTGTGGTCGCCGCGCTGCGGGAGGCGGGCCGGATCGTCGCGGAGAAGCGGCCGTACGTGCACGCGGTCGGGCACTGCTCGCGTTGTGACACGGTGGTCGAGCCGCGGCTGTCGCTGCAGTGGTGGGTCAAGGTCGAGGAGCTGGCCAAGCTGGCCGGCGACGCGGTCCGCGACGGCCGGACGAAGATCCACCCGCCGGAGCTGGCCAAGCGCTACTTCGACTGGGTCGACAACATGCACGACTGGACGATCTCGCGCCAGCTGTGGTGGGGGCACCGGATCCCGGTCTGGTACGGCCCCGGCGGCGAGGTCGTGTGCGTCGGCCCCGACGAGCAGCCGCCGTCCGGCGAGGGCTGGACGCAGGACCCGGACGTGCTGGACACCTGGTTCTCGTCCGGTCTGTGGCCGATGTCGACGCTGGGCTGGCCGTCCGCCACCGAGGACCTGGCTCGCTTCTACCCGACGAGCGTGCTCTCGACCGGCTACGACATCCTGTTCTTCTGGGTCGTCCGGATGATGATGTTCGGCGTGCACCAGATGGACGGCAAGCAGCCGTTCGACCACGTGTACCTGCACGGCCTGATCCGGGACGCGAACGGCAAGAAGATGTCGAAGTCGCGCGGCAACGTGATCGACCCGCTGGAGTGGATGGACGCCTACGGCGCGGACGCGACGAGGTTCACCCTGGCCCGCGGCGCCAACCCGGGCGCGGACATGGCACTGGCCGACGAGTGGGCGGCGGGGTCCCGCAACTTCTGCACGAAGCTGTGGAACGCGACGAAGTTCGCGATGATGAACGGCGCCTCGGTCGCTGATCCCTTGCCGCCGGCTGCTTCACTGACCGAAGCCGATCGCTGGATCCTCGGCCGCCTCGGCGCACTGGTGTCCGAAGTGGACGGCCTGTTCGAGGACTTCCAGTTCGCGAAGGTGGCGGGCGCGCTCTACCAGTTCACGTGGAACGAGCTGTGCGACTGGTACCTGGAACTGGCGAAGGTCCAGCTGTACCAGGGCGACGACGCCCGCGTCTCGGCGACCCGCGCGGTCCTGGGCCATGTGCTGGACACGGTCTTGCGGTTGCTGCACCCGTTCATCCCGTTCATCACGGAGAAGCTCTGGACGGCCCTGACGGGCGGCGAGTCGCTGGTGATCGCGGCGTGGCCGGCCCCGGACCTGTCGTTCGCCGACGCGGAGGCGGACGCGCGGATCGCGGACGTCCAGAAGCTGGTGACGGAGATCCGCCGTTTCCGGGCGGACCAGGGGCTCAAGCCGGGCCAGAAGGTGGCGGCCAGGCTGGCGGGCTACACGGGCGGCCACGAAGAGGCGGTCCGGTCGCTGGTCCGGCTGACGGGGCCCGCGCCGGACTTCGCGGCGAGCGCGTCGCTGGAGGTGGCCCTGTCGGCGGGCGTGGTGACGGTGGAGCTGGACCTGTCGGGAGCGGTCGACGTGGCGGCCGAGCGCAAGCGCCTGGAGAAGGACCTCGCGGCGGCGCGCAAGGAGCTGACCCAGACGGAGGCGAAGCTGGGCAACGAGGCGTTCATGGCGAAGGCCCCGGAGCACGTCGTCGAGAAGATCAAGGTCCGCAAGGAAACGGCAGTGGCGGACATCGACCGCATCACCACGCGGCTGGCCGCCCTTCCGGCTTCCTGAGGTTGTTTCGCAAGGCCCGGTGCTCCCCTTGCGGAGTGCCGGGCCTTGCCGTTTTCCTCAGCCGGTCTCCGTAGCCCGCGCGGCTTCGATCAACGCCACCACCTCCGGTGTCACGCGCCGGTCCGCGGGTGTCGCCAGGTACGTCTGCATCCGGGGTGCCGGGTCCGTCAACGGCCGGAACGTCACTCCCGGGATCGGCAGCAGGTTCGCGTGCGCCCGGTAGAACACCGTCCAGTGTGGACGGCCGAAGCCCAGTGTGCCGAGCGTGTCCTGGGCCGTCGTGAATTCCTTGCCCAGCACCGGTTCGAAGCCCGCCTCGCGGCAGCAGGACACCACCAGGTCGTACAACGGCCGGTTCCGGGACGGCGGGCTCAAGCGCGCCGGAAGCGAGGCCAGCGCGGCGAACGGCACCACCGGGCCGGCCGCCAGCGGGTGCGACGAAGGCAGCGCCACGACCACCTCGTCCGTCCACAGGGGAGTGAAGTCGAGACCCGCGGACGGCCAGGAGCCGCGCACGATGGTCGCGTCCAGGGATCCGTCGCGGACCCGCTGCAGCCGCTCGGCCGTCGGCGCGTGGACCAGCTCCAGCTGAGCCGGAGGCGCCAGCCGGGCGAACGCGCCCAGCAGCACGTCCAGCCGGTCGCCCAGCCCCTCACTCGTCCCCAGCCGCAGCGGAGAACGCGACTCGCGGAACTCCGACACCGCGTCCGAAGCCCGGCCGGCCGCCGCCAGGACCGCTCGCGCGTGCGGCAGGAACCGCTGGCCCGCCTCCGTCAGCGAGACGCTGCGTGTCGTCCGGCCGAACAGCGTCACCCCCAGCTCGCGTTCCAGCCGCCGGATCTGCTGGCTCACCGCCGGCTGCACGATGTGCAGCCGCTCCGCCGCGCGGCCGAAGTGCAGCTCCTCGGCCACCGTCACGAAATACCGCAGCTGACGCAGCTCCACCGCCGGCCCCCATTCATCATCGATCGTGATCAGTGTAGGAGCGGCTCGCCCATCGGAAAACGTGCCCCGGATCGGCAGGCTCACGGCATGCCTCACCTGAACGTCAACGGAACCCGGCTGCACTACGAAGACGCCGGCACCGGACCGGCCCTGCTGTTCGTGCACGGCTGGGGGACCAGCGGCCGCGTCTGGCAGTCGTGCCTGCCGGACCTCGTCCGCGACCACCGGGTCGTCACGCTCGACTGGCGCGGCTGCGGCCGCTCCGATCACCCCGCCGACGGCACCACGATCGCCGGGATCACCGCCGACCTCGCCGCGGTCGCCGAGACCCTCGCCATCAAGCCCACCGTCGTCGGCTCCAGCATCGGCGGCGTCTTCGCCACCGAGCTGGCCCTCGCCCGGCCCGAGCTGGTCGAGCGCGTCGTCGCCGTCGACAGTCCCGGGTACTGGCCGAGTGCCGGCATGCTCGACAAGGTGCTCGACCTGCGGAAACGGCTGGTCGACGACCGTGCCGGCACGCTCGAGGGCTGGGTGCCGAACTGGTTCGCGCCGGGCACCGCGCCCGGGCTCGTCGCGTGGACCGTCCGCCAGCTGCTCGACTCCGGCGTCTACATCGACGAGCTGTTCACCGAGTGCACCACCTACGACCCGCGGCCCCGGCTGAAGGACCTGACCGTCCCGATCACGTATGTGCACGGCGAGCTCGACGCCGAGATCCCGCTCGAAGTCCCGCGCGCCTGCGCCGCCGAGACGCCCGGCGCGCGCGTGCACGTCCTCGCCGGCTGCGGGCACGTGCCGCACCAGGAGAACCCGCGCGCCTTCACCGCCACCCTCCGGACCCTCACCGCCTGAAGGAACCATGCCCGAAGTGACGTACAAGTCCGCTGCCGTCCACTACGACCGCACCGGCGACGGTCCCGCGCTGCTCCTGCTGCACGGCACCGCCGCGTCCTGCGAGCAGTGGGGCCCGCTGACCGCGAAGGCCGGCGGGTTCACCGTCCTGGCCCCCGACTTCCCCGGCTCCGGCCGGACCATCGACGACGGCGGCCCGATCACCGTCGAAGACCTCGCGGGCCAGGCCGAAGCGGTCCTGGACCACGCGGGGATCGAGCGGGCGCACGTCGTCGGGCACTCGCTCGGCGGCGTGGTGGCGGCGCACCTGGCGGGCACCCGGCCGGCCCGCGTGCGCTCGGCGGTGCTGCACGCCGCGTGGCCCGTGACCGACGTCCGCCAGGACGCCGAGTTCCGCTACTGGCTCGACCTGCTGGCCCACGGCGACGCGACGTTCGCCCGCATGCTGCCGCTGATGGCGTTCGGCCCGCGGTACTGGGAGCAGGCCACGGCCGAGAGCAACGAACAGCTGGTCAAGACCCTCGAAACGATGATCCAGCCGGGCGCGGCACGGCAGATCGAGGCCGACCGGGCCGTCGACGTGCGCCCGGTGCTCGGGCGGATCACGGCGCCGGTGCTGGTGCTGGCCAGCACACACGACCGGCTGATCACGGCGCAGCAGCAGCGCGAGCTGGTCGCGGCGATCCCGCACGCGCGAGCCGCCGAGATCGACGCGGGCCACGGCGCGCCGGCCGAGCTGCCGGACGAATTCGCCCGGCTGGTGCTGGACTTCGTGGCGGAGCAGACCTGAGGTTCGAAGACATGGCGGCGGAGGCTGCAGCGCCGGAGGGCTGGGGGACGGGCTTCAGCCGCCAGCCGGGTCACCGTCGCCCCGCTCACGGTAAGTGATCAGCGTGCGCCAGAACAGCAACGGCTTGACCGTGCTGCCGGGCAGCAGCCGGGCCGACTCGCGGCGGACCTCGGCGACCGTGGGGAACCGGGCCAGCGTCGGTGCCTGCGGGCCGCCGTCGACGCCGCCGTTGAGCTGCTCGCCCGCGTACACGACCAGCCGCGCCACCGCGTTCAACGGCACGGCCGCCAGCTCGCGCGCCCAGTCCACCGGGCTGCTCGGCCGGGCCGGGGTGAGCACCACGAGCACGCCGCCCGGTACCAGCGCGCGGCGCAGCTTGGCGACCGTTTCGAACGGCATGTGGTGCAGCGACGCCAGGCACGAGATGTAGTCGTAGTGCCCCTCCGGCAGGGGGTCGGCGGTGATGTCGGCCTGCCGGTAGACGATCTCGCCCGGGCCCGGCGATCCCAGGCCCGCCGCCGCCTCGACCATCGCCGCCGAGACGTCGACCGCCTCCACCGCCATGCCGGTCGCCGCCAGCCGCCGCGCGAACCGGCCGGTGCCGCACCCGACGTCCAGCGCGATGCCGGGCCCGGGCGGCAGCAGGTCCAGCAGCAGCGGGTGGTAGTGGTCGTTGTGGTTGAACGGCATGCGTCGAGAGTGCCACTCCGCACGCACGTAGACTCGGAAGGCAAGCCGAAAACCCCAGGCCGGAGGAGAGTCAGTGCCGCAGGATGAGACAGGTCGCAAGCCGGACCTGTCGGATCTCGACAGCTTCGCGGGCGTCGACGAACTGGGGACGTCGGGCTACGAGGAGTCCGACGACCACGACCCCGAGCTGGACGTCCGCGACACCGCGTTCGAGGCCGGCGGCGGGGCGCGCGGCGGCATCGGCGGCGTCGGGCAGCTGGGCGACAACCTCGCCACCGGCCCGGTCCCCGACCTGACCGTGCCCGCGGACGCCGAGCTGCACGAGCTCGACGACCAGGGCGAACCCGAGGTCCACGGCGACCCGGACGGGCCCGAGGCGCGGCGCGAGCTGCTCGCCGTCGAGGCCGAGCTGAACCAGCGCTGGCCGGAGACGAAGATCGAGCCGTCGCTGGCCCGCATCTCCGCGCTGACGCAGCTGCTGGGTGAGCCGAACCGCGGCTACCCCGTGCTGCACGTCGCCGGCACGAACGGCAAGGGCTCCACCGCCCGGATGATCGACGCGCTGCTGACCCGGATGGGCCTGCGCGTCGGCCGCTACACCAGCCCGCACCTGCAGCTGGTCACCGAGCGGATCGCGCTCGACGGCCGGCCGATCTCCGCCGCGCGCTACGCCGAGCTGTGGCACGACATCGCGCCGTACGTGTCCATGGTGGACGGTGCGGCCGCGGACGGTGTCGCGATGAGCAAGTTCGAGATCCTCACCGGGATGGCGTTCGCCGCGTTCGCCGACGCGCCCGTCGAGGCGGCCGTGCTCGAGGCGGGCCTCGGCGGCGCCTGGGACGCCACGAACGTCGCGGACGCCGACGTCGCCGTCATCACTCCGATCGGCCTCGACCACGTCGAGTACCTGGGTCCCGACGCGGTGAGCGCGGCGCGCGAGAAGGCCGGGATCATCAAGCCCGGCTCGGTCGCGGTCATCGCCGAGCAGGACTCCGAGGTGCTCAAGGTGCTGCTGGAACGCGCCGTCGAGGTCGACGCGGCGGTCGCCCGCGCCGGCAGCGAGTTCGGCGTGCTGGAGCGCGAGGTGGCCGTCGGCGGGCAGCTGCTGAAACTGCAGGGCCTGGGCGGGGTGTACGACGAGATCTTCCTGCCGCTGCACGGCGCCCACCAGGCCGCGAACGCCGCGCTCGCGCTGGCCGCCGTCGAGGCGTTCTTCGGCGCGGGCAAGGACAAGCAGCTGGTCGTCGAGGCCGTCCGCGAGGCGTTCGCCGAGGTCGAGACGCCGGGACGGCTGGAGCGGGTCCGCTCGGCGCCCACGGTGCTGCTCGACGCGGCCCACAACCCGCACGGCGCCCACGCGCTCGCCACGACCGTCGCCGAGGAGTTCGCCTTCCGCCGCCTGGTGGCGGTGGTCGGCGTGATGGCCGAGAAGGACGCCCACGGCATCCTCGACGCGCTGGAGCCGGTGGTCTCGGACATCGTCGTGACGCGCAACTCGTCGCCGCGCTCGATGCCGCTCGAAGAGCTGAACCAGCTCGCGATCTCGGTGTTCGGCGAAGACCGCGTGGTCGCCGAGACCGACCTGGAGACGGCGATCGAGACGGCGATCGCGCTGGTGGAGACCCCCGAAGACCCCGAAGAGCCGCTGGCAGGCGGCGGTGTCCTCGTCACCGGCTCGGTGGTCACCGCGGGCGAGGCGCGCACGCTGTTCGGGAAGGAACCGGCATGACCACGCAGAAGCCGAAGGATCCGATGAAGGGCTTCCGCGGCGTGATGTCGGGGACGCTGATCCTGGAGGCGATCACGGTCGCCCTCGCACTGCCGGTGGTCGACAAGTTCGGGGGCGGGATCAGCACGGGCACCGGCTGGACGGTCGTCGCGGTCGCCGTGGTCCTGGTGCTGACCTGCGGGTTCGTCAAGCGGCCGTGGGCGGTGCCGTTGATCCTCGCCCTGCAGGTGGTGCTGATCGCGCTCGTGTTCTGGCTGCCCGCGATCGCCGTGATGGGCGTGCTGTTCCTGGCGGTGTGGCTGTGGCTGCTGTGGCTGCGCCGCGACGTCGCCCGCCGGATGGCGGCCGGCACCCTGGCGAGCCAGCAGCAGCCCCAGCCCTGACCCGTCAGAGGTAGTCGCCGCCCGCCACGTCGTCGAGCAGCGCCGGGTGACGCGGCGCCCAGCCGAGCAGCTCCCGCGTCCGGACGCTGGAGACGGGCGCGTCGAAACCGTGGACCGTGGCCGTGAACGGGCTCGCGAAGTGCCCGGCGGCTTCTTCCGGGGGCAGGGAGACCGCGGGCAGGCCCAGGCCGTCGGCGATCCTGCGGAACGGGACGTTCTCGGCCGCGCCGTGCAGCACGCTCCCGGCCGGAACCGCCGGTGCCGGAGACGTGCATGGAGAACTCCTGTGTAGCGACAGTGACTGACGCTATCGGTAGGCTGACGGGGTGCCACGCAGCGGAGAAGAAGCGCGCCGCCGCCTCCAGCAGGCGGCCCTGGAGCTGTACCGGGAACGCGGGTTCGACCAGACGACCACGGCGGAGATCGCCGCCCGGGCCGGCGTCACCGAGCGCACGTTCTTCCGGCACTTCCCGGACAAGCGCGAAGTGCTCTTCGGCAACGAAGCAGCGCTACGCGACGAGCTGATCGAGTCGGTGGCCGACGTGCCCGCGGGCGCCGAGCCGCTGGAAATCCTGCTGCACGCGTTCCGGAAAGCCGGCCGCGTCCTCGTGGACAACCGGCCGTTCTCCGAACCCCGGATGGCGGTCATCGCCGCGACGCCCGCGCTGCGCGAGCGCGAGCTGGCCAAAGCCGCGTCGATGACCGAAGCCCTGGCGGAGGCGCTGCGCCGGCGCGGGGTCGCCGCCCGGCTGGCCGGGCTGGCCGCCCACACCGGCTGGGCGGCCTTCCACCACGCCATCCTGGCCTGGCTCGAAGACTCCTCGCGGACCCTGGACGAGCACCTGACCGGAGCCTTCGCCGACTTGCGCGCCCTGGCGGCGAAGGCGGGCGGCTGAGCGCCCGCCTTCGCCGGCGGCCTCAGCGCAGAACGACGATCCGCAGTGCGGGGTCGCGCAGGATGTCGGCTTCGCAGAAGCGTTCCCGCACCCATTCACCCCCGCTGTAGAGCTTCGTCTGGTCGCTGAAGTACGGCGACTCCGGGTTCGCCGACTGGGAGTACGTCAGCAACGTCGAGGAGTCCGGGCACGCGCGCCCGCGGAACCCGACCACCTGGATGTAGCTCGACCCGTGCGCCACCTCGACGTTGCCGTGCGCCGGGTCCCACACCGGCGTCATCACGTTGAGCACGCCGAGGAAGCCCTGCGCGCCGTGGATCGGGATGCGCTCGCCGTTGCGCGTCACCGCCTGGCCGTCACGCAGCCGGGCATCCGGCGGCAGCCCGGCCGTCCGCAGCTCCACCAGCGCGTCCCCGAACGCCTTCTGCACGCCGGCGTCGGTGACGTTGAGCGTGTTCGGCGTCGTCAGCGGCGCCTTCGGGTCGAAGGGCACCGAGAAGCGCTTCACCTCGCCCAGCCGCATCGCGAACCGCTGGAACAGCAGCGAACCGCGGGTGTCGAGCGTGTACGTGCGATCCCAGCCCGCGAGTGCGTCGCACGCCGGCCCGACCGGCACCGGCCCGGACGACGACGGCGCCTGCCCGCCCGGGAACGACGCGCACAGCTTCGCCAGGTCCGCGGCCGTCAGCTCCGCGAACAGGCTGTGGTCGGCGAAGAGCATCTTCTTCATCGAATCCGTCGTGAACCCGCCCCGCTCGGCGGTCAGCAGCGCTTCCCGCGTGCGCGGCGAGCGTTCGGTGCCGATGTCGCCGACGATGTGCGGGTAGCCGGTGATCGGCGCCTTCGCGTTCGCCAGCCACGCGCTGTCGTTCGTGTTCAGCTCGTAGTCCCGGCGTTGCTGCTGCGGCAGCCGCGACGGCGCGAAGATGCCCGGCTCGATCGCCCCGGGGTCGGAACCCCACTGGCACGAGGACTTCGATCCGTCCAAAATGGCCAGTCCGACCTGCGCGAAGGTCTCCTGCCCGGTGGGCGTGCTGCACACCTTCGCGAGCTCGTCCGTCACGTGCGGGACGACCTGGATGTCGGCGTAGAGCGCGTTGCCCGCCCGGTCGGTCGCGATCGTGTTGACCCACGGGACGCCCTGGGTGCGGCTCAGCGCGCGCACGATGTCGCCCGTGCTGCGGGCCTGGTCGAGCTCGAACCACGTGTTCAGGCCGCGCATGTTCGTCGCGTTGGCGTCCCTGAGCGCGTACGCCGACTTCGTCGTCCACGGCAGCGGAATGCCTTGGAAGTCGCCCATCACCGGCCCGTACCGCGTGGCCCAGAACGTCTGGCTGACCGGCTTCACCGAGCCGTCGGCCTGGCGCACCTGGACGGTGACGGCGCGGGAGGTCATCTTCTCCGGCTTGCCGTCGACGAGGTACGTGGTCGGGTCGCCGGGCTGCAGCGGCACCTCGAAGAGGCCGAACGTGACCGGCGTGGCCACCGTGTGCGTCCACGCCGCGTCGGCGGTGTGCCCGATCTGGACGAACGGCATGCCGAGCAGGCTCGCGCCGGCGACGTCGAACCGGCCGGGGATGGTCAGCTGGCTCTGCCAGAACCGCCGTCCCGCCTGCCACGGGTAGTGCGGGTTGCCGAGCAGGACACTGCCCTGACCGGCCGCGGTCCCGTCGGCGCCGATCGCGATGCCGTTGCTGCCCAGCCCGCCGCCGTCGAGTGCCTTCCGCACCTGGCCGGCCAGCTGCTCCGCCGTGCCCGGCGCGGGTGCCGGGCCCGAAGGCGGCGCGGTGAACAGGCTTTCGGTCGCCACGCCCTGGCCGCCGGTGATCGCGATGGCGTAGAAGTGCCGGTAGAAGTCCTGCTCGGTGATCGGCCGGACCCAGCCGGCGCCGCGGCAGGCCGGGTCGGAGATGCCGGCCCGGCCGGTGCGGGCCAGGTAGGCGTTGAAGCCCTGGACGTAGCCCGACACGAGCTGCCGGACCTCGGGCCGCGGCCCTTGCGGCGCGGGCTGCGCGACCAGCCGGTCGACGACGCCGGAGTCGTTGATCCGCTGGAAGAACAGGTCGCTGTGCAGGTTGCTCTCCGCGTCCGACAGCGACGGGTAGCCGCCGCCGTCCGGGCCGAAGTACTTCGACCGCTGCGCGCTCACCGTGAGGTAGATGTTCGCGAGCTCGCAGACGTTGTCGGTCGCCGCCGCGAAGCCGTACCCGTAGCCGAGCCCGGCGAAGTCCTTCGCGACGATGTGCGGGATGCCGTGTTCGGTGTAGCGGAGAACGGCCTTCCCGCCGCTGTCTTCACCGGCCGACGCGACCCCGGCGCCGAGCGTGGTGATCGTGAGTGCCGCCGCGAGGACGGCGACGGATTTCGTGAATCGTCTCATCGGACCCCCTTGTCGTGCCCGCCACGCTACCGACGGCGACGGCGCGCGGGCATGGGGGAAAACCCGGGAATTCCGTTCATCCGCGCGCAAACCGGCGTTGGCCGGGGCGGGATAGAAACCGCGCATGACCGAACCGACCCGCCACTCCCGCCGCACGCTGCTCAAGGCCGGGCTCACCGGCGCCGCCGCAAGCCTGGTGCTGCCGTCGACGGCCTTCGCCGCGACGCCGCTGGTCCGCCGGGACCGGCCCGTGCTGACCCACGGCGTCCAGTCCGGCGACGTCACGCCCGGCTCGGCGATCGTCTGGTCCCGCGCGGACCGGCCGTCGCGGCTGGTCGTCGAGATCGCCCGCGACCCGTCGTTCCGGCACGCCCGCCGCGTGCCCGGCCCGCTCGCCGGGCCGTCGACCGGCGGGACCGGCCAGGTGCGCGTCGCCGGCCTGCAGCCCGGCACCGAGTACCACTACCGCGTCACGGCCGAGTCGCTGGACGGGCGCGCCACGAGCGAGCCGCTGACCGGCCGGTTCGCCACCGCGCCGGTGGGCCGCCGCGACACGCGGATCGTGTGGTCGGGTGACGTCGCCGGCCAGAACTGGGGGATCAACCCGGACCTGGGCGGCATGACGATCTTCTCGGCGATGGCCGCCCGCCGCCCGGACCTGTTCCTGCACAGCGGCGACACGGTGTACTCGGACGGCCCGCTGACCGAGACCGTGACGCTGCCCGGCGGCCGGACGTGGCGCAACGTCGTCACGGCGGAGAAGGCGAAGGTCGCCGAGACGCTCGACGAGTTCCGCGGCCAGCACGCGTACAACCGCCTGGACGACAACTTCAGGCGCTTCGCCGCGCAGGTGCCGGTCTACGCCCAGTGGGACGACCACGAGGTGCTCAACAACTGGTACCCCGGCAAGATCCTCGACAACCCGGCCTACACGGAGAAGCGCGTCGACGTCCTCGCGCCGCGGGCCTACCAGGCGTTCCACGAATGGCACCCGATCGACGCGCGCCAGGCCGTCGACGGCCGCGTCTACCGCAGCTTCCGGTACGGCTCGCACGCCGAGATCTTCGTGCTGGACATGCGTACCTACCGCAACGCCAACACCGCCGACCAGACGAAGCCGGGTTACATCCTCGGCGACGCGCAGGCCCGCTGGCTCGCCGACGCGCTCGGGCGCAGCACGGCGACGTGGAAGATCGTCCAGGCGGACATGCCGCTCGGGCTGGTCGTCCCGGACGGCACCGCGATCGAAGCCGTCGCGAACAACCTGCCCGGCGCGCCCGGCGGCCGCGAGACGGAGCTGGCCTGGGTGCTCCGGCAGCTCCAGCGGCGTCGCGTGCGCAACGTGGTGTGGGTGACCGCGGACGTCCACTACACGGCCGCCCACCACTACTCGCCCGACCGCGCGGCCTTCCAGGACTTCGACCCCTTCTGGGAGTTCGTGTCCGGCCCGCTGAACGCGGGCGCGTTCGGGCCGAACAAGCTCGACCCGACGTTCGGCCCGGAGGCGGTCTTCGTCCACGCGCCCCCGGCGGCGAACACAGCCCCGATCGACGGCTTCCAGCACTTCGGCGAGCTGAACATCGACGGCGCGAGCGGCGACCTGACGGTGGACCTGCGCGACGCCACCGGCGCGTCGCTGTGGTCGAAGAAGCTGCACCCGCAGGGCCGCTGAGCCCCAAGCGCCCGAAGGCGGCCTTGGGTGCGTCAGACGCACCGAAGGCCGCCTTGGTTGCGTGAGACGCACCGAAGGCCGCCTTGGGTGCCCGCCCGTGCCCCCCACCGCCGCCCTCAGCGGAGGCGCTTCGCGCCGCAGCGCTGATCCAACGCACCGCAGGCCACATCGGGGCGCTGGACACCGACCGGCGAATCCGGGCCGTGCGCACGGTCGGCTACGCTCACGCGCACCGACACGCACCCGTACCAAGGAGAAACACCGTCGTGACTGAACGCACGCTGGTCCTCGTCAAGCCCGATGGCGTCGCGCGCGGCCTCGTCGGCGAGGTCATCTCGCGGATCGAGCGCAAGGGCCTCAAGCTCGCCGCCCTCGAGCTGCGGACCGTTCCGCAGGCGCTGGCCGAGGAGCACTACGCCGAGCACAAGGAGCGTCCGTTCTTCGGGGACCTGCTGGAGTTCATCACGTCGGGCCCGCTGGTCGCGCTCGCCGTCGAGGGGCCGCGCGCCATCGCCGCGTTCCGCCAGCTCGCCGGCGGCACCGACCCGGTCGAGAAGGCCACCCCGGGCACCATCCGCGGCGACTTCGCGCTGGAGACCCAGTTCAACCTGGTCCACGGCTCGGACTCGCCGGAATCGGCCGAGCGCGAGCTGAAGCTCTGGTTCCCCGACCTGTGATCGGCACCGGGGCCACGTCCGCGTGGCCCCGGTTCCCTGTGGAGCGACGATGACGACGATGCCGTTCCCGGCCCGCGACTACCTGCCCGTGCTGCAGGAGCTGACGGGCGCGTTCGCCGCCCGCCTGCGCACCGGCGACCCGGCCGCCGCGGTCCCCGACTGCGCCGGCTGGACCCTGGCCGACCTCGGCACGCACCTGGGCAACGTCCACCGCTGGGCGGCCACCGTCGTCACGACCGGCGAGGTGCAGCCGCAGAACTTCGCCGCGGACGCGGGCGCCGACCTCGCGTCCTGGTACTCCGAAGGCGCCGAGCTGCTCCTCGACGCCCTCGGCAACGCCGTCCCCGGAGACCCGTGCTGGCACTTCGGCGGCACCGCCAAGACGAAGGCGTTCTGGTTCCGCCGCCAGGTGCACGAGACCGCCGTCCACCTCGCCGATTCGGGCAGCGGCCACGTCCTCGACCCGGCCGTGGCCGCGGACGGCGTCGACGAGGTCCTGAGCGCCCTGCTGCCGCGCGTGACGCGCTGGCACGCCGTGCCGCGGCTGCCCGGGCCGGTTTCCCTGCGCGCCACCGACACCGGGGACGTCTGGACCGTCCACCCCGGCGAGCCGCCCGCGCTGGGCCCGGCCGCCGGCGGCGCGACCGTCGAAGCCCCGGCCCGCGCCCTGCTGCTGCGGCTGTGGAAGCGCACCGGTCCGGACGTGCGCACCGAAGGCGCCGCCGCGGCCGCCCTGCTCGACGCGCCCCTCACGCCCTGATGGTGTTCTAGACCATTCAGGCGGCGTTCACCGGGAAGTCTTCCCCCGGCCGTGCCACTGCGCTGTGCTGGTCCGGCTCGCTCTCACTCGATACTGGGGTACCTGGTGAAGAAGTCACGCACGGCGTTGCCGCTCGCCGCCCTGTTCGCGACGACGTTCGTCGTCCCCGCCCACGCCGACCCGCTCGCGGCGCCGCTCGGCACGCCGCCGGTCGAGGCCGCGCCCGCCGCGTCTTCGGCGCACGAAGGACCGGCCGCCTTCGCCGCCGCGAACCCCGACGACGGGCTCGTCACCGGCAGCGCGACCACCGAAGTCGCGCCCGGCCTGAACCTCACCCAGTTCGACCGGTTCGACCCGGCGGGCTGGATCCGCGGCGACACGCTGACGGTCGACCTCGGCAGCAAGGTGCTCCGCCCGGCCTACCTGACCCCGGGCACGGTCTCCGCGCGCACGCCGCTTTCGCAGCAGGTCGCGCGGGCGGGCGCGGTCGCCGGGGTGAACGGCGACTTCTTCGACATCAACGCCACCGGGGCGCCGATCGGCGTCGGCATCGACCGCGGGCAGCTGCAGACCGCGCCCGCCGCCGGCCACAACCTCACCGCGTCGATCACCGAGGACGGCAAGGCCCGGCTGGCGTCGATCTTCCTCGACGCCACGCTGACCCTGCCCGGCGGCACGGTGCGGGCCACGAACCTCAACAGCCCGGTCCTCGGCACCGACGCGATCGGCGTCTACACGCCGTTGTGGGGCGCCTCGGCGCGCCGGACGTCGGTGGCCGGCGCCCAGCGCGTCGTCGAGGTGGAGCTGCGCGGCGGAGTCGTCACGCAGGTCCGTGACACGCCCGCGGACGGCCCGATCGCGGCCGGCACGACGCTGCTGCTGGCGCGTGAAGCCGGGGCCGACGCGCTGGCGTCGCTCAAGCCCGGCGACCCGGTGGGCGTGACGTACGCGCCGCGCACGGACGCCGGGAAGATCGCGGTCGCCGTGGGCGGCAACGAAGTCCTGCTCCGGGACGGTGTCGTGCAGCCGGTCGACGACGTCGCGATGCACCCGCGGACCGCGGTCGGCTTCTCCGCCGACGGCCGCCGGATGTGGCTGGCCACTGTGGACGGCCGTCAGGCCGACAGCCGCGGCATGACCGAGCTGGAACTGGCGCGGCACATGAAGAGCCTGGGCGCCGACGACGCCATCAACCTCGACGGCGGCGGCTCGTCGACGCTGCTGGCGCGCACCGAAGGCGAGGCCGCGCCGAGCGTCCGGAACTCGCCGTCGGACGGCGGGGAACGCCTGGTGCCCAACGGGATCGGCTTCGCGACCGTGCCGGGCAGCGGCAAGCTCACCGGGTTCGCGCCGGCACCCGCCGTGGCGACCGGTGACGCGACCCGCGTGCTGTCCGGCCTGACCCGGCACCTGGTCGCCGACGGCCACGACGAAACCGGCGCCGCGGTCGCCGCCGATCCGCGCTGGAGCACCTCCGACCCGAGGCGGGCCACCGTGATCCGCGGAGTCGTCACCGGGCACAGCGCGGGCGGTGTCGACGTCGTGGCGCGCTCCGGCCGCGCGTCGGGCCGGACGGCGCTGTCCGTGCTGGGCCGGCCGGTCCGGCTCGGCACCAGCACCGAGCAGGTCGCGTTGTCGGCCGCGGGGGCGAAGAGCACGTTCCAGGTCTACGGCTACGACGCCGACGGCTACGGCACCTGGCTGGAACCCGGCGACGTCAAGCTCGACTACGACCACTCGGTCGTGCGGATCGAGCCGGCGGCCGGCGGCTTCTCGGTGACGGCGCTGACCGCGTCCGGCGCGAGCGCGATCACCGCGACAGCGGCGGGCCTGACCACCCACCTGGGTGTTTCGGTGGGCACGGTGGCGCAGGTCGCGGCGCCGCTGGACGGCCCGGCGGGGTGGACGGCGACGGTGTACCCGGCGGTCGTCGGCGCGGCCTTGTCGGCGGCGCCCGGCCGGGACGGCGGCACCGGGCTCGCGCTGGACTACCGGCTCACCGGCACGACCGCGACGCGCGCCGCGTACGTGACGCCGTCGGTCCCGCTCGCGGTGCCGGCGGGCACGCAGAAGATCGGGCTGTGGGTGAACGGCGACGGCAAGGGCGCGTGGCTGCGGGCCGAGCTGCGCGACGCGGCGAACGTGGCGTCCATTGTGGACCTTTCGCTGAGCGTGGACTGGACGGGCTGGCGGTACGTCACCGCCGCGATCCCGGCCGGGCTGCCGGCCGGGCAGCGGCTGGCGCGCTTCTACGCGGTCGAGAACGTGCCCGACCAGCAGTACGAGGGGCACCTGGTGTTCGACGACCTGACCTTCGAGGTGGCGCCGTCGACGTCCGTGCCCGCCGATCCGGCCCCGCACGATCCGGCCCTGGTCACCGACGGCGTCCTGGCCGGCGGGCTGCGGGTCGCGGTGGTCAGCGACGCCCAGTTCACCGCGGACGACCCGGCCGGGCCGCTGGTCGCGCAGGCCCGGCGGGCGCTGCGTGAGGCCGTCGCGGCGAAGCCGGATCTGGTGCTGATCAACGGCGACTTCGTCGACCGCGGTACGCCGCCCGACTTCGTGCTCGCCCGCCAGGTGATCACCGAGGAGCTCGACGGCAAGGTGCCCTGGTACTACGTGCCCGGCAACCACGAGGCCGAAGGCAGCAACGGCCTCGCGAACTTCCAGGCCGCGTTCGGCGTGACGCACCGGGTCGTCGACGTGCACGGCATCCGCCTGGTGCTGCTGGACTCCTCGCGTGGATCGCTGCGCGCGGGCGGCTTCGACCAGGTACGGATGCTGCGCTCGGCGCTGGACTCGGCGGCCGCGGACCGGTCGGTGCGCGGCGTCGTCGTCGCGATGCACCACCCGGTGCGTGACCCGAGCCCGACCGGGAACTCGCAGCTCGGCGACCGGAAGGAAGCCACGTTGCTGACCCAGTGGCTGACCGGCTTCGAGCAGGCGTCCGGCAAGCCGGCCGCTTCGGTGGCTTCGCACGCCGGCGTGTTCTCGCTGTCCCGGGTGGACGGCGTGCCGTACCTGGTCAACGGCAACTCGGGCAAGGCACCCGCGGCCGCGCCCGCCGACGGCGGGTTCGCCGGCTGGACGCTGCTGCGCGTCGACCCGGCCGACCGCGCCCAGCCGGTGCGGTTCGAGACGCGGCCGAACGTGGACGCACTGACGCTGTCCGGGCCGTCCTCGCTGGCCCGCGGCGAACGCGCGGTCGTCCGCGCGACCCTGCGGCAGGGGACCCGGGACGTGCCGGTGGCGTACCCGGTGAGCGCGGACTGGACGGCCTCCTGGGGTGTCGTCGCGTTCGACCCGGATTCGGGGGTGCTGACGGCCTTGCGGCCGGGGGTCGCGCGCCTGTCGGTGACGGTCAACGGGGTCACGCAGTCGCTGGTCGTGACGGTCCGCGGCTAATCCGTTCGGTTTTTGTCGGTGGCCGCTCGTATGGTCGGGGGGTGGACGAATCGGAGGACCGGGAACCGGCACTGGTGCAGGCCAAGGCACTGGTGAAGCGCTTCGGCGAGTTCGAGGCCGTGCGCGGGATCGACGTCGAGGTGCGACGTGGGGAGGCGTTCGGGTTCCTGGGCCCGAACGGGGCGGGCAAGTCGTCGACCATGCGGATGATCGCGTGCGTGTCACCGCGCACGGACGGCGAGCTGCGGGTGCTGGGCCTGGACCCGGACGTGGCGGGCCCGCGGATCCGCGCGCGCCTCGGCGTCGTGCCGCAGCAGGACAACCTGGACGTCGAGCTGACGGTGCGGGAGAACCTGCTGATCTACGGCCGGTACTTCGGCCTGTCCCGCGCGGCGGCCCGGCGGAAGGCAGCCGAGCTGCTGGAGTTCGCCCAGCTGGGCGACCGCGCGGACGACAAGGTCGACCCGCTGTCCGGCGGGATGAAGCGGCGGCTGACGATCGCGCGGTCCCTGGTCAACGACCCGGAGCTGCTGCTGCTCGACGAGCCGACGACCGGCCTCGACCCGCAGGCCCGCCACCTGCTGTGGGACCGGCTGTTCCGGCTGAAGGCGCAGGGCACGACGCTGATCGTCACGACGCACTACATGGACGAAGCGGAGCAGCTGTGCGATCGCCTGGTGGTGATGGACCACGGCCGCATCGCGGCGGAGGGCTCACCGGCGGAGCTGATCAAGCGCTACTCGACGAGAGAGGTGGTCGAGCTGCGGTTCGTGTCGGGGGAGCAGGTGGGAGCGGCCCAGCAGGTGGAGGGCCTGGCAGAGCGCGTGGAGATCCTGCCGGACCGGGTACTGCTGTACGCCGAAGACGGCGAAGCGGCGTTGGAGCGCGCGCATTCCCGGGGCGTGCGGCCGCTGTCGAGCCTGGTGCGCCGGAGCTCGCTGGAGGACGTTTTTCTCCGCCTGACCGGCCGGACGTTGGTGGACTGATGAGGAAGGCACCGAGCACGCCGGGCTCCGAACACGGCTTGGCGCGCAATCCGGAAGCCACGCCGGCGCCCTGCGGCCCCGGCCCCCGGCTGACCGGCTCGCCCGTCGGCTCCGTCCTGGCCGGCTGCCGCGGCGGTTCGCATCCGGCCGGCGCCCGTTCACCCCTGCCTCGCCGCCTTCCGGCCGCATCGCTCGCGCGGAACCTCCTCCGGGAGCGGCCATGACGACCGTCGCGGCCACGGGCCGCGTGGTCGGCAAGTGGCACGGCGCCTGGCTGCGCGTCGAGGGGTACTGGACCTGGTACCGCCGCCATTGGCTGTCCACTTTGTACTCCACGGGCCTCCAGCCGGTGCTCTTCCTCGCCGCCATGGGGCTCGGGTTCGGCTCCCAGGTGCGGCCCGGAGCCGTCACCGGCGGGCTGTCCTACCTCCAGTACATCGCGCCCGCCCTGCTCGCCGCCGGTTCCGCGCAGCAGGCCGTCGGCGAGTCGAGCTATCCCGTGCTCTCCGGGTTCAAGTGGCAGAAGGACTACCTCGCCGTCACGGCCACCCCCGTGTCGCCCGGCCAGGTCTTCGGCGGCCACCTGATCTGGTCGGCCCTGCGCCTGACGCTCGCGGGCGCGATCTACGCCTTCGTCGCGCTGTTCTTCGGCGCCTGGACCGGCCCCGGCGTCCTGCTCGTCATCCTCGCCGGCACCGTCACCGGACTCGCCTGCACCACGCCGATGGCCGCGCTCGCCGCGCGGACCTTCGACGAGGGCCAGCGCTTCGGCCTCATCTTCCGCTTCGTCGTCATGCCGATGACGTTGTTCTCCGGCACGTTCTTCCCGATCTCCCAGCTGCCCGGCGCGATCCGCTGGCTCGCCTGGCTTTCCCCGCTGTGGCACGGCACGCAGCTGGCCCGTGGCGTCAGCATCGGCGGGGTGGGCGGCTGGGCGATGCTCGGCCATTTCGCCGTGCTGGCGGCCATGTTCGCGGCCGGGTGGGCGGCGGCGCACCGGGCCTTCTACCGCAGGCTGGTGGTCTGAATGGTGAGCGTCCAAGCGCCGCCGCGGCGGGCCGGGCTGCTGCTGCGGATCCTCCCGCCCGGGCTGTACGCCGGTCGCGCGCGCATGCTCGTCGAGCGGTCCGTGCTGGTCTACCGCAGCAGCTGGCTGCTGTTCCTCTCCGGCGCGGCCGAGCCGTTCCTCTACCTGCTGGCGTTCCAGCTCGGGTTCGGCAGGCTGGTCACCGAGGTCGCGGGCCCGGACGGGCGCCCGATGAGCTACGTCGCGTTCGTCGCGCCGGCGCTGCTGGCGACGTCGGCGATGAACGGCGCCGTCTTCGAGTCGACGTACAACCTGTTCTTCAAGCTGCGCTACGCGAAGCTGTACGACGCGATGCTGGCGACGCCGATCGGCCCGCTGGACGTCGCGCTGGGCGAGATCGGCTGGGCGATGACCCGCGGCGGCCTGTACGCGGTGGCGTTCCTCGCGATCGCGGCGGCGATGGGACTGCTGGCGTCGTGGTGGGCGCTGCTGATGGTCCCGGCGGCGCTGCTGGTCGGGCTGGCGTTCTCCGCGATCGGCATGGCGCTGGTGACGTTCCTGCGCTCGACGTCCCAGTTCGACTACATCGCGCTGGCGCTGACCCCGATGTTCCTGTTCGCGACGACGTTCTTCCCGCTCTCGGTCTACCCGGAGCCGCTGCAGTGGGTGGTGCGCTGCCTCCCGCTGTACCACGCGATCGAGCTGATGCGCGGCCTGGCGACGGGCCTGCTGTCGGGCAGCATGCTGGTCAACCTGGCGTACCTGGTGGCCCTGGGGGTGGTGGGACTCTGGGCGTCGACGCGGCGGATCGCGAAACTGCTGTTGACCTGACGAAGCCGGGACCGGCTCACCGAGCCGGGTCGGGGCCGCCCCGGGGGGCGACGGCCGCCAGCGCGTCCACCATCCCGTGCCCGTAGAAGCCGTTGAAACCCTCGTACCCCGCGCAGTACGCGTCCTGGATCCCGTCACCGGTCAGGTCGTAGTCGGCCGGGCACGGCATCGGCATCGCCTGCGCCTCGAGGGCCCGCCGCAGCCGGCGGGGCCCGGCCTCCGGGTGGGTGGACGCCAGCAGCGCCAGGACCCCGGCCACGTGCGGCGCGGCCATCGACGTTCCGCACAGCGGCGCGTAGCCGCCGGGCACCGTCGAGAGCACGCACTCGCCCGTCTCGCCGCCCGGCGCCGTGACGTCGATCACGCCCAGCCCGTACGAGCTGTAGCCCGCCTTGACCCCGTCCGCGCCGACGGCCGACACCGCGACGACGTCCCGCAGCGCCGCCGGGAGTGCTTCGCACCCGCTGCCCGCTCCCGGTGAGCCCGACCGCGCCGCCGGTGTCAGGTCGACCGCCTCGTTGGTGGCCGCCGCGACGTTCAGCGTGCCCGCCGACGTGCTGTACTCCACCGCGCGGGCCAGTGCCTCGTGCACCACGCCGCGGTCGTCGCCGCGGATGCACGACAACGTCCAGGGGTTGACGAAGAAGCTGCTGTTCGTCACGCGCATGTGCCGCGCCGCCGCCCACATCAGGCCGCACACCGCCGCCTCCGGGTCGGCGTAGCCGCGGTCGTCGATCACCTTCACCGACGCCACCCGGACGCCGGGCGCCACGCCCGTCACTCCGCGCCCGTCGTCGGCCGCGGCGATGATCCCCGCCACGTGCGTGCCGTGCACCGACGTCGTCGGCGCCCAGGCCGTCGGCGACCGGTCGGGTGCGCCGGTCAGGCAGCCGGCGGAGTCGTCGCTGTCCAGGGCGCCGCGGAGGTCCGGATGGTCCGCGTCGATGCCCGAGTCGAGCACGCCGACCACGACGTCGCGGCTGCCCGCCGAAACGCCCTGCGCGCGGTCCGCGTTGATCATCCGCATGTCCCACTGCTGTCCGCTCAGGTCCGCGGTGGGCACCTTCGCGGGATCGGTGGCGGGCAGGGCCGCCCGCGCGGGCTGCGGCCGGGCCTCGGTGGCGCGCTGCGCGGCCAGCCGCTCGGCCTGCGCGCTGAACGCCCGGTCGAGCCCGATCCGCCCGGCGAAGCCCGGGTCGCCGGAGGTGGCGACCGCGACGGCGATCTGCGGGTAGTAGACGGTGGTGGCCCCGCACGCGCCGTCGACCTGCGCGCGGGCCGCGGCCTCGGGCGTGCCGCGGTCGAACGTGACGACGTAGCGCAGCACCCGGCCGGTGCCGCAGGACGGCTCGCCCGCCGCCGCCGGACCGGCGGTGACGCATCCCGAAAGCACCAGGACGGTGCACACGGCCGCCCGCAGCGGCCGCGCCAGCAGGGACACCGGACCTCCCACCGCATGCCGGAACCGCGGGTGCCGGCGCGCGAGATCCCGGTCACCCCGAGCCGCACGGTAGCCACCCGGTGCCCGGCGGACAAGCGGTACGGCGAAGTTCCCCCGGCCGGTGGGCGGGCGGGGGACGGTCCGGCGCGCCCGGCGGCGTGGGCGGAGGTACCGAGTACACCGGAGCGGTCACCCGGTGTGGGATACTCGGGGTGGCCGCTGGGCCGCGGGGCGCACGTGAGAGGTGCTGCCCGCGGTGTTGTGGCCCGGTGATGTGCATGAACAGCATGACGCGCGTCGCCGCCCGCGGACCGGGCGGCTGGACGACGTGGCGGGCGGCCCGGGGGTCGCGAGCCTGGCCACGCACAGCGCCGAGCAGACCTTTGACCGGGTTGCGCGCCGCCGGGCTGCGGAGGTGCGGCGCCCGGTCGTCGGGCAAGGATTCCCGTCGCTGGTGACCACCACGGCGGAACGAGCAGAAAGGGGCCCCTGCGCGGCCGCGTCCCTGCCGGTGCGAACCGGCAGACGCGCCCGGGGGCGGAGGAGACACATGTCGAACGCGGAAACACCCGCCGAGCACACCGGCGGGAATCCCGCCACACCCCCGAGCGGCCCGCTGGCCGACCTGCCCGCCCGGATCCGGGTGCACGCGCTGGCCAAGCTGCTGGAGTCGCACAGCCGGGACGTCCTCGCGAAGCTGGCCGAGCTGGGCGAAACCGTCCGCAGCGCACAGTCGAGCGTGACGAGGGAAGTGGCGTACAAGGTGGCCGAGGCCTTCGCCCCGGCCGAGACCGGGCAGGCGGAAGCCGAGGCCGAGCCGGCCCCGGCTCCGCAGGCCGAGCCGGAGCAGCCGGCCGCGCTGCCGCCGGTGCCCGAGGTGCCCGCCGCGGCGGCCGAGCGGCCGCGCCCGCGTCAGAAGACCCGCGCGCACCTGCCGGTGTTCGCCGCGCCGTCGCCGGTGTTCCTGCCGCCGGAGCCGCCCGAGCCCGCGGTCAAGCCGGCCCGCAAGCCTGCCGACCCGTTCGCCGAGCCGGAGCTGCCTCCGGAGCCCGAGGTCGCCGAGGACGAGGCCGAGGACGTCACCACGGGCGCCGACACCGGCGTCGACGACGACGGCGAGGACGGCGGCAGCCGCCGCCGGCGCCGCCGCGGGCGTCGTGGCCGCGGCCGGGGCAAGGGCGCCGATGGCGGCGACGAGACGACCGACAGCGAGGACGGCCAGGCCGAAGAGCCGCGCCGCAAGCCCCGCAACGGTGACGAAAAGCCCGAAGCGGACACCGAACAGGCCGAGGAAGCCGCGTCGGCTCCGGAGGTCGAGAGCGACGCCGACGAGGGCGAGGGTGAAGGGGGCAGCCGCCGGCGCCGCCGCCGCCGTCGCCGCAAGGGCTCGGACGGCGACGAGGCCGAGAGCACCGATGACCCGCCCAACACGGTCACGCACGTCCGCCAGGTCAAGGCCGAGACCGAGCGCCCGGCGCGCGACGAGGTGCGCAGCGTCCGCGGCTCGACCCGGCTGGAGGCCAAGCGCCAGCGCCGCCGCGACGGCCGCGAGGCGGGCCGCCGCCGCGCCCCGATCCTGTCCGAGGCCGAGTTCCTCGCCCGCCGCGAGTCGGTCGAGCGCGCCATGGTCGTCGTCGAGCACGGCGACTCCACCCAGATCGCCGTGCTCGAGGACGGCGTCCTGGTCGAGCACTTCGTGACGCAGTCGGGCTCCGGCTCGATCGTCGGCAACGTCTACCTCGGGCGCGTCCAGAACGTGCTGCCGAGCATGGAGGCCGCGTTCATCGACATCGGCCGCGGCCGCAACGCCGTGCTCTACGCCGGCGAGGTCGACTGGGACGCCGCCGGCCTCGAGGGCAAGGCCCGCAAGATCGAGCAGGCGCTGTCCACCGGCGACTCCGTGCTGGTCCAGGTCACCAAGGACCCGGTCGGGCACAAGGGCGCCCGGCTGACCACCCAGATCTCGCTGCCCGGCCGCTTCCTCGTGTACGTCCCCGCGGGCGGTGCCACCGGCATCTCGCGCAAGCTGCCGGAGAACGAGCGCCGCCGGCTCAAGGACATCCTCAAGCGGATCGTGCCGGAGGACGCGGGCGTCATCATCCGCACCGCCTCCGAGGGCATCAGCGAGGAGGAGCTGGCCCGCGACGTCGACCGGTTGAAGGCCCAGTGGGACGTCATCAAGGAGAAGGCCGAGGCCGGCTCGAACCGCAAGGGCGGCGCGCCGACCATGCTCTACGAAGAGCCGGACCTGCTGGTCAAGGTCGTGCGCGACCTGTTCACCGAGGACTTCGCGAAGCTCGAGGTCCAGGGCGACAAGGCGTGGGAGACGATCGAGGCCTACGTCCGGCACGTCGCGCCGGACCTGACCGACCGGCTCAAGCGCTACACCGGCACCGGTGACGCGTTCGCCGACCACCGGATCGACGAGCAGATCACCAAGGCCCTCGACCGCAAGGTCTGGCTGCCGTCCGGCGGTTACCTGGTCATCGACCGCACCGAGGCGATGACGGTCATCGACGTCAACACCGGCAAGTTCACCGGATCGGGTGGCAACCTCGAGGAGACGGTGACCCGCAACAACCTGGAGTCGGCGGAGGAGATCGTCCGCCAGCTTCGGCTGCGGGACATCGGCGGCATCATCGTGATCGACTTCATCGACATGGTGCTCGAGTCCAACCGCGAGCTGGTGCTGCGCCGCCTCACCGAGTGCCTCGGCCGCGACCGCACGCGCCACCAGGTCGCCGAGGTCACCTCGCTCGGCCTGGTGCAGATGACGCGCAAGAAGATCGGCACCGGCCTGCTGGAGGCGTTCTCCGCGCCGTGCGAGCACTGCAAGGGCCGGGGCGTGATCGTCTCGACCGAGCTGCAGCGCACGGCGGGCGGCTCGCACTCCCACGGCGGGAACGGCAACGGCGGCAACGGCGGCAACGGCGGTGGCGAGAAGAGCTCCCGCCGGTCGCGGGGCCGCGGCAAGGGCGAGGACGCGGCCAAGGCCGAGGCCGAGGCTGCCGCCAAGGCCGAGGTGCACGCGGTCCCGCCGCCGGAGAAGCGCGAGTCGATCGCGTCGGCGGTGGCGGCGATGGCGAACGCCTCGAAGGCCGCCAAGGAGCACGACCACGGCACGCTGAACGGCAACGGGCACGTCCCGGAGCCGGCCAAGGAGGTCGCGGACGTCCCGGCGACCACCGAGGCGGACGAGACGCCGGTGACGGCGGAGCCGCCCGCCGAGCCCGCCCACGAGGTCGCCGGCGTGCCGGTGTCCACCGACGCGGACGAGGCGCCGGTGCCGCTGGACGAGGAGCCCGAGGTCGAGTCGTCGCCGGCGCCCGAGCCGGCGGAAGAGCCCGTCAACGAAGCTCCGGAGCCGGTCCGGCCGGTCGCCGGACCCGAGGTCAGCGTGCCGGAACCGGCCGTGCGCTCCACCCGGCGCCGTCCGCGCCGGGCCGCGTCGCGCCCGGCGGGCCCGCCGGTGCACGCCTCCGACCAAGGTCAGTGAACGACTAGGGGACCCCGGTGGTAACGCACCGGGGCGCCCCACGTAACCTGTAGTACGGCCTGCCACCAGAGCAGGTCGCCTGCGCGAGTCCAGGACCGCCGTTTCCACCAGGTGGGCCGGTCGCGCGAGCCCCCACCCATTGTCGAGTAATGCAGGAGACTTCCGTGTCGGCGTACGCGATCGTCAAGACCGGCGGCAAGCAGTACAAGGTGGCCGTCGGCGACGTCGTCGAGGTCGAGAAGCTCGAGGGCGAGCCGGGCACCGAGCACATCCTCCCCGCCGTTTTGTACGTCGACGGTGGCGAGGTCACCACGGACGCCGACGCGCTGGCGAAGGTCTCGGTCACCGGCAAGGTCGTCGAGCAGACCAAGGGTCCGAAGATCCGGATCCACAAGTTCAAGAACAAGACGGGCTACCACAAGCGCCAGGGTCACCGGCAGAAGCTGACCCGCGTCGAGGTCACCGCCATCTCCAAGTAGTCCTTCTCCGGATCTTCGGTCAGAAAGAGGATTGAGCTATGGCTCACAAGAAGGGTGCGTCCAGCTCCCGCAACGGTCGTGACTCGAACGCGCAGCGCCTCGGTGTCAAGCGCTTCGGCGGCCAGCAGGTCAACGCGGGCGAGATCCTGATCCGCCAGCGCGGCACCAAGTTCCACCCCGGCGTGAACGTCGGCCGTGGCGGCGACGACACGCTGTTCGCCCTGGCCGCCGGCGCGGTCCAGTTCGGCGAGAAGCGTGGCCGCAAGACGGTCAACATCGTGCCGGTCGAAGCCTGAGTTTCGGCTTCGATCTAGACCTCTGACGAGGGGTGGGGCCGGAATATCCGGTGCCACCCCTCGTTTGTTTTGTCAGTACCTTTCAGCGAGTGAAGTGAGGCGAAGTCATGGCGTCCCGGTTCGTGGACCGCGCGGTCATCCACCTGACCGCCGGTGACGGGGGCAACGGCTGTGCCTCGGTGCACCGCGAGAAGTTCAAGCCGCTCGGCGGCCCGGACGGCGGCAACGGCGGCAACGGCGGCGACGTCCTGCTGGTCGTCGATCCGAACGTGCACACCCTGCTCGACTTCCACTTCCGCCCGCACGCCAAGGCCGGCAACGGCAAGATGGGCCAGGGCGGCAACCGCGCCGGCGCGGCGGGGGAGTCGCTGGTGATGAAGGTGCCGTCCGGCACCGTCGTGTTCACCGAGGACGGCGAGCTGGTCGCCGACCTGGTCGGCCCGGGCACCACGTTCGTCGCCGCCCAGGGCGGCCGCGGCGGCCTCGGCAACGCCGCGCTCGCGTCGAAGGCCCGCAAGGCGCCCGGGTTCGCGCTGCTCGGCGAGCCGGGGGAGTCCCGCAGCCTCGTGCTGGAGCTGCGCTCGGTCGCCGACGTCGGGCTGCTCGGCTTCCCGTCCGCCGGCAAGTCGTCGCTGATCTCGGTGCTGTCCGCGGCGAAGCCGAAGATCGCCGACTACCCGTTCACGACGCTGGTCCCGAACCTCGGTGTCATCACCGGCGGCGACACGGTGTTCACGATGGCCGACGTGCCGGGCCTGATCCCGGGCGCGTCCGAGGGCAAGGGCCTCGGCCTCGACTTCCTCCGCCACATCGAGCGGTGCGCGGTGCTGGTGCACGTCGTCGACTGCGCCACGCTGGAGCCGGGCCGCGACCCCGTGTCCGATGTGGACGCGCTGGAGGCGGAGCTGGCCAAGTACACCCCGGGGCTCGGCGGGAAGCTCGAGGAGCGCCCGCGCGTGGTCGTGCTCAACAAGATCGACATCCCGGAGGCGGCGGAGCTCGCCGAGTTCGTCCGGCCCGAGTTCGAGGCCCGCGGCCTGCAGGTGTTCGAAGTCTCGACGGCGTCCCGCAAGGGTTTGCGCGAGCTGACGTTCGCGTTGGCCGCGATCGTCGAGGAGTACCGCGAGGCGCAGCCGGTGCTGGAGCCGGAGAAGATCGTCCTGCGTCCCCTCGCCGTCGACGACTCCGGGTTCACCGTCGAGGTCGACCCCGCGGAGGAGGGCGCGTTCATCGTGCGCGGCGCCCGCCCGGAGCGGTGGATCCGCCAGACGGACTTCGGCAACGACGAGGCCGTCGGCTACCTGGCCGACCGGCTCAACCGCCTGGGTGTCGAAGACCAGCTGGCGAAGCTGGGCGCGAAGCCGGGCAGCCCGGTCACGATCGGCGACGTCCAGTTCGACTGGGAGCCGTCGACGCCTTCGGTGGCGGTCCACCTGTCCGGCCGCGGCACCGACGTCCGGCTGGAGCGCAGCGACCGCGTCGGCGCGGCCGAGCGCAAGGAAGCGCGCCGGATCCGCCGCGAGGGCACGGGCGAGTTCGACGACCTGGACGTCGAGGAGTGAGCGGCACGCGCAAGGCCATCGCCGCGGCGCGGCGCCTGGTCGTCAAGGTCGGGTCGTCGGCGCTGACCACCGCCGGCAGCGGCCTGGACGTGGCCCGGCTGGACGCGCTGGTCGACGCGATCGCCGAGCGCGTCGCGCGGGACACGCAGATCGTGCTGGTGTCCTCGGGTGCGATCGGCGCCGGGCTGGCCCCGCTGTCGCTGGGCAAGCGGCCGCGTGATCTGGCGACGCAGCAGGCGGCGGCGAGCGTCGGCCAGCTGGCGCTGGCGCACGCGTACGCGGAGTCGTTCGGGCGGTATTCGCTGACGGTCGGGCAGGTGCTGCTGACGTCCGACGACGTCGTCCGGCGCTCCCACTACCGCAACGCGCAGCGGACGTTCTCGCGGCTGCTGGCGCTCGGCGCGGTCCCGGTGGTGAACGAGAACGACACGGTGGCCACCGAGGAAATCCGGTTCGGCGACAACGACCGCCTGGCCGCGCTGGTGGCCCACCTGATCGGCGCGGACGCGCTGATCCTGCTGTCCGATGTGGACGGCCTGTACGACGGCGACCCGCGAGACGGCGCGACCCGGAAGCTGACCGAGGTCCTGTCGGAGTCCGATGTGGACGGAATCTCGGTCGGCATGTCGAGTTCGGGCTTGGGAACCGGCGGGATGGTGTCCAAGCTGGCGGCGGCCCGCACAGCGGCGGGCGCGGGCATCCCGGTACTGCTGGCGGCGGCTTCGGAGGCCTCGGCGGCACTGACGTCCGCTTCCCCGGGAACGGCGTTCGCCCCGGCCGACACGCGGCTGTCGGCCCGCAGGTTCTGGCTGGGCTACGCGGCGGACACGACGGGCAAGCTCCGCCTGGACGACGGCGCGGTGACGGCGGTGGTCCGCCGCCGCAGGTCCCTGCTGGCGGCGGGAATCACGGGCGTGGAAGGCGACTTCCAGGCGGGCGACGTGGTGGATCTGGTGGACGCGAAGGACCGGGCGGTGGCCCGCGGAGTGGTGGCCTTCGACGCGACGGAGCTGCCGGACCTGATCGGCCGTTCGACGCACGAGCTGCCGGCGGAGCAGCGGCGCGAGGTGGTCCACGCAGACGACCTGGTCCCCCTCCGCCGCTGACGCTTCGCGCTCCGAACCCCGCCACCATCCCCGCGGACAGCGCCAGGCTCAGCCGATCGAGACCAGGCGGGCGCCGCCGTCGGCTTCCAGGACCGTGCCTGTCATGTTGCGGTTCGTCGCCGCCAACGCCACCACTTCCGCGACCTCGTCCGCCGTCGCCACGTGGCGGACCGGGACCGACGCCGCCGTCTGCGCGAAGAACCCTTCCCGCGCCTCCGCCGGCAACCCGCTCCACCAGGCCGTGTCCACGACACCCGGCGAAACCGCGTTCACCCGCCGCGGCGCCAGCTCGACCGCCAGCGGCTTGACCAGCGCCTCGACCGCCGCGTTCAGCGCCCCGATGCCCGCCGTCCCCGGCATCGACGCCCGCGCGCTGACCGCGCCCAGCAACGTGATCGACCCCTCCGCGGCCAGGTGCGGCAGTACGGCCTGGATCGTCGTCAGGTGCGCCCAGAACTTCGCGTCGAACGCCCGCCGCAGCACGGCGAGGTCCAGTGAAGCGATCGGGCCCATGCCCTCGGAGCCCGACAGGCTCACCACCAGCACGTCGATCGTGCCGAGCGACTCGGCCAGCGCCGCCATCGCCGCGCTGTCGCCGCCGTCGGCCTGGTGTCCCGTCAGCTGCGGGTCGCTCGCCGCGACGTCGTCGAGGCGTTCCTTGCCGCGTCCGGTCACGTGGACGTCGTAACCCTGCGTCCGCAGCCGCCGCGCGGTCGCCAGGCCGATGCCCGAAGTGCCGCCGGCGACGAGAGCGATGCTCATGCTTGTCCCCCATTTCGAACCGGAACGTCTCGTTTCGAATCCGACGTTACCATCGGATCCCATGACCGACCAGTCCCGTCCCGGCCGCAAGCGCAGCGAGCAGAGCCGGCTGGCGATCCTCGCCGCCACGCTCGACCTGGTCGCGGAGGCCGGCTACGGCGCGCTGACCGTCGAGGGCATCGCCGCCCGCTCCGGCGTCGGCAAGCAGACGATCTACCGCTGGTGGCCCTCGAAGGCCGACGTCCTGCTCGACGCGCTCGCGACGAAGGCCGACCTGCACGTGCCGATCCCGGACGAGGGGTCGTTCCGCGCCGACCTCGCGCACTTCCTGGGCAGCACGTTCGAGCTGGGCGAGAAAGCGCAGGTCGCGGACACGCTGCGCGCGCTGATGGCCCAGGCCCAGATCGACCCGGAGTTCGGCAAGCGGTTCCGCGAGGACTTCCTGCAGCGCCGCCGCGAAGCCCTCGGCACGCTGGTCGGCCGCGCCCGCGAGCGCGGCGAACTGCCCGCGGGCGTCCGGCCCGGCACGGTGATCGACGTCGTGTTCGGCACGCTGTGGTACCGGCTCCTCGCGACGCGGGAGCCGGTCAACCGCGGCCTGGCCGACGAGCTGGTGAAGTTGCTGGCCGATCACGGCATCTCGACGGCCGAAACCCGGTAGCGCGCCGAGAACCTGCGGTTGGCGTGCTTCTCAGAGCCGTTCCGGTGCTTCGATGCCGAGCAGCGAGAGCCCGAGTGCCAGCGTCTGCGACGTCAGTGAAGTCAACCTCAGCCGCGAAGCGCGCAACTCCGGTGAAGACGCTTTCAGAACCGGGCATTCCTCGAAGAATCGCGAGAAGATCACCGCAGTCTCGTACAGGTACGTGCACAGCTTGTGTGGCGCGTAACCGTTCGTCGTGGCCTTCAGCGCTTCGCCGAAGCTAAGCAGCTTGAGCGCCAGCGTGCGCTCCGCCGGCATATCCAACGTGATGTCCGTGCCGTCCGGCACCCCGTCAGCCTTCCGGAGAATCGACTGCGTCCGCGCGTGGGCGTACTGCAGGTACACGGAAGTGTTGCCTTCCTTGGCGAGCATCCGGTCCCAGGCGAAGACGTAGTCGCGTTCGCGGTCACCGGACAGGTCGGCGTACTTCACCGCGCCGATGCCGACCGCCCGTGCGACGCCGGCCTGCCCGGCCGCGTCGAGGTCGCTGCGTTCGGCGACGACCTCGGCCGCCTGCTTCACGGCTTCGGTGAGCAGATCGGCCAGCTTCACCGTGTCGCCGGCACGGGTCCGCATGGTCTTGCCGTCGGCGCCCAGCACCGTCCCGAAGCCGATGTGCTCGGCGTGCCCGGTCAGCCAGCCCGCCGCGCGGCAGACGGCGAACACCATCGCGAAGTGCTGGGCCTGCGGCGTTCCGACGACGTAGAGCAGGTCCGTGGCACCGCGCTCGGCGGTCCAGTACCGGACGGTGGCCAGGTCGGTCGCGGCGTACCCGTACCCGCCGTCGCGCTTGCGGACGATCAGCGGCAGCCGGTCGCCTTCCCGGTTGCGGAACCCTTCGGGGAACACGCAGACCGCGCCATCGCTGATCTCGGTCAACCCGGCCCTTTCGAGATCATCGACCACCGCGGCGAGATACGGGTTGTAGAAGCTTTCGCCGTAGATGTCCTTGCCCGTCAACGAAATCTCGAGCAGCGCGTAGACCTCGTCGAAGTGCCGGGTCGACTCGGCGACGAGTTCCCGCCAGACGGCCAGGGTTTCTTCGTCACCACGCTGCAGCAGCACGACGCGATTGCGCGACCGCGTGGCGAACGCTTCGTCGCTGTCGAACTTCCGGCGTGCTTCGCGGTAGAAGGTGTCGAGGTCGGCGATGGCCCGTTGCTCCGCCGGCGCGTCGAGGAGGTGCTCGATGAGCATGCCGAACGGCGTACCCCAGTCGCCGAGGTGGTTGTGCGGCAGCACTTCGTGCCCGGCGAAGCGCAGCAACCGGGCCAGGGCGTCGCCGATCACCGTCGTCCGCAGGTGCCCGACGTGCATTTCCTTCGCGACGTTCGGACTGCTGTAGTCCAGCGCGATCCGCCGCGGCGCAGGGGTTTCCGGGACGCCGAGACGCGGATCGCCGAGCAACGCGGCTGTTCGGTCTTCGAGCCATTCCCTGCGCAGCGCGAAGTTCAGGAATCCGGGTCCGGCGACTTCGGGTGGGTCGGCGATCCCGCCGAGTTCGAGCGCCCCGGCGATCAGCGCGGCGACCTCGCGCGGCGGGCGGCCGAGCCGTTTGCCCAGGCTCATCGCCAGGTTGGCCTGGTAGTCGACGCCCTCGCGCGGCGACGCCTGGACCAGCGCCTGCTCCGGCGTCAGTGCGACGTCCAGCGCCTCACCGGCGGCGGCCACCACGCGGCGCGCCAGCTCCTCGGTAACGTCGGCGGTCTGCTGCACGGTGTCCCTCCTTCGGCTCGGTCGCGGAGCCCGCAGCGTAGCGAGCGTGACCGTCCGGTGACGAAGGGTTTAGCGCAGCTCGCTGCCGTTCGCTTCGGCAGTGTGAGGATGACGGCGAACGCGATGGCCGCGCCTCTCAGGCCGTGCTGGCCAGCGCGAACGGCAGCACGGCGGGCGCACCGGCCTTCCTCAGCAGGCGCGCGGCCAGCGTCATGGTCCAGCCGGTGTCGATGACGTCGTCCACGAGCAGGACCGGCCCGGCGGGCAGCGCCGCCGCGAGGTCGGCGGGCATGCTCATCCGCCGCCACAGGTCGGCCAGCCGTTGCGCGCTGTTCGCCTGGCGCGGTGGTGGCCCTTCGGCGTCGAGCGCGCCGAGGAAGTCCAGCCTGCCGACTTCGGCCAGCCGCGTCGCGAGGCTGTACACGAGCTGTGGCCGCGTCGACGAGGGCACCGCGACGACCGCCACCGGCCGTTGTGCCCACTGCCAGCCGGCGAGCACCTGGACGCACGCCTTGAACACCGAGTCCGGCACCTCCGCGTCCTTCGCCTGTGGCCCGACGAGTTCCCGCAACCGGTTGCCCCAGCCGACGTCGGTGAGCCGCCCGAGCACCTGGCCCGGCTCCGCCTGGTCGTCGGCGGAGATCCGGCCGGACACCGGAATGTCCAAAGAGGACATGCCGGTCGGCCACTGCTTGCGCGGCGCGACCTCGACGCCCGGACGCTGAAGCCGTTCGCGGGTGGCTTCGGCGACCTCCTCGGCCACCGTCGTGTCCCAGTGCTGCCCGGTGCAGTTGTCACACCGACCGCACGGCGCCGCCTCCGGGTCGTCGAGCTGGCGCCGCAGGTATTCCATCCGGCAGCCTTCGGTCGCCAGGTAGCCGAGCATCGCCTCCTGCTCGCGGTCCCGGGCCTCGGCGACCCGCTTGTACCGCCCGCGGTCGTACTCCCAGTTCTCACCCGTGCTCACCCAGCCGCCCTTGACGCGCCGCACCGCGCCGTCGACGTCCAGCACCTTGAGCACCATCTCCAGCCGGGAGCGGGAAAGCTCCACGGACGGCTCGAGCGCGGCCGTCGAAAGGGGACGGTCGGCGTAGGCGAGCGTGTTCAGCACCTGGGTCACGCGCAGTTCGTCGGGGAAGGCGAGCGACCCGAAGTACGCCCAGATCGCCCGGTCCTCCTCGCCGGGCAGCAGGACGACCTCGGCGCGGTCCACGCCACGCCCGGCGCGGCCCACCTGCTGGTAGTACGCGATCGGCGACGACGGCGCGCCGAGGTGCACGACGAACCCGAGGTCCGGCTTGTCGAACCCCATGCCCAGCGCGGACGTCGCGACCAGCGCCTTGACCCGGTTGCCGAGCAGGTCGTCCTCGGCCGCCTGCCGGTCGGCCGGGTCGGTCTTGCCGGTGTAGGCCGCGACCGGGTAACCGCGGTCCTTCAGCAGCGACGCGACGTCGTGCGCCGCCGCGACGGTCAGCGTGTAGATGATCCCCGAGCCGGGCAGCTCGGCCAGGTGCTCCGCGAGCCAGGCCAGCCGCGCCTGCGACGTCGGCAGCCGGCACACCGACAACCGCAGGCTTTCCCGGTCGAGGCTGCCGCGCAGCACCAGCGTGTCCGCGCCGCTGCCCAGCCCCAGCTGCTCGGCGACGTCGGTGACCACGCGGTCGTTCGCGGTCGCCGTCGTCGCCAGCACCGGCACGCCGTCGGGCAGGTCGCCCAGCAGCGTGCGCAGGCGCCGGTAGTCCGGCCGGAAGTCGTGCCCCCAGTCGGAGATGCAGTGCGCCTCGTCGACCACCAGCAGCCCGGTGCTCGCGGTCAGCTGCGGCAGCACGTTGTCCCGGAAGTCCGGGTTGTTCAGCCGTTCCGGGCTGACCAGCAGCACGTCGACCTCGCCCGCCGCGACCGCGGCCTGGACCTGCTCCCACTCCTGCGGGTTGGCGGAGTTCATGGTCGCCGCGTGGATCCCGGCGCGCGCCGCCGCCGAGATCTGGTTGCGCATCAGGGCCAGCAGCGGCGAGACGATGACCGTCGGCCCGCTGCCCTGTTCCCGCAGCAATGCGGTGGCCAGGAAGTACACCGCCGACTTGCCCCAGCCGGTGCGTTGCACGACCAGCGCGCGGCGCCGCTGGGCGACCAGTGCCTCGATGGCCGTCCACTGGTCTTCGCGCAGCTTCGCCGAGTCGCCGGCCAGTGCCCGGAGGAGGGCCTCGGCGCGGTCGCGGAGTGCTGAGGTGGTGCTGGTGGTGTCCACGTCCCCACGTCTACCCCATGGCACCGACAGATCGGGAATCGGCGGCGTCGCGAACGGACCGTTCGCGACGAATACCGGCGGTAATGTGATCTGAATCACAAGTTCTGCCCGGTCGGGCGAGGTGGCGCACAGCACCCCGCTCGCGCGCGTTCGGCTGTATAGGCTCTCCGGTCATGTCACCACGGCGGATCGGGGTCATGGGCGGCACTTTCGACCCCGTGCACCACGGCCACCTCGTCGCGGCCAGCGAGGTCCAGTCCCGGTTCGGGCTCGACGAGGTGATCTTCGTCCCGACCGGGCAGCCGTGGCAGAAGACCGGCCGCCAGGTCACCAGGGCCGAGGACCGTTACCTGATGACCGTGATCGCGACCGCGTCCAACCCGGTGTTCTCGGTCAGCCGCGTCGACATCGACCGCGGCGGCCAGACCTACACCGTCGACACGCTGCGCGACCTGCACGCCGAGTACCCCGACGACCAGCTGTTCTTCATCACCGGCGCCGACGCGCTCGAGCAGATCCTCACCTGGCACAAGGCCGACGAGCTGTTCGACTTCGCGCACTTCATCGGCGTCACCCGCCCCGGCTACCGGCTCAACTCGCATCACCTGCCCAGCGGCAAGGTGAGCCTCGTCGAGGTCACGGCGATGGCGATCTCGTCCACCGGCTGCCGTGAGCGCGTCGAACGCGGGGAGCCGGTCTGGTACCTCGTGCCCGACGGCGTCGTCCGCTACATCGCCAAGAAGGATCTCTACCGGAAGAGCGACTGAAGCACCCCTGGTCCCGGCGGGTACCCTTCTCCAGCGAACCCGATCTGAGAAGGAGCACCGTGGCAGCCACGTCCGAGGCACGAGAGCTGGCCGTAGCGGCCGCACACGCGGCGGCGGACAAGAAGGCCAGCGACGTCGTCGTGCTGGACGTGTCCGAGCAGCTCGTCATCACCGACGCCTTCGTCATCGCCTCCGCGTCCAACGAGCGACTGGTCGGCGCGATCGTCGACAACGTCGAGGAGAAGCTGCGGGAAAGCGGCCACAAGCCGGTCCGCCGCGAAGGCGCGCGCGAAGGGCGCTGGGTGCTGCTCGACTACGTCGACGTCGTCGTCCACGTCCAGCACGTCGAAGAGCGCACCTTCTACGGCCTCGAGCGGCTGTGGAAGGACTGCCCGCGCATCGAGGTGGACGGTCTCGCGGAGCCTCCCGCCGACGAGGACCCGGACGCCCCGTGAGTCCGCGGCGGCTCGTGCTCTGGCGCCACGGCGAGACGGACTACAACGCCGCCGGGCGGATGCAGGGGCACCTCGACTCGGCGCTGACCCCGGTCGGCTGGAACCAGGCCCGGTTCGCGGTCCCCGCGCTGGCCCGGTTTTCCCCGGACCTCGTCATCGCCAGCGACCTGCGCCGCGCCACCGACACGGCCACCGTGCTCACCGAGGCGATCGGCGTGCCGCTGCGGATCGACAAGCGGCTGCGCGAGACGCACCTGGGCGAGTGGCAGGGGCTCACCGGCGCGGAGGTCGACGAGGCCTACCCCGGCGAGCGTGCCCGCTGGCGCACCGACGCGACGTGGGCGCCGCCGGGCGGCGAGAACCGCCTCGACGTCGCCGACCGCGCGAGCGAGGTGGTCGCCGACCTGCAGGCCACGCCCGAAGTGGGTGACACCGTGCTGCTGGCCGCGCACGGCGGGCTGATCACCGCGCTGACCGCGCGGCTGCTGAACCTGCCGGTGGAGGCCTGGCCGTCGCTGGGCGGCATCTCGAACTGCCACTGGGTGGAGCTGGGCCTGCGCGACGGGAAGTGGCGGCTGCACGCCTACAACGCGGGGATGCACGGCTAGCCGATGGGCCCCCGCCTGCTCGTGTTCGGCGATTCGCTGAGCTTTCACGGTCCCGAAGGCCCCTGCGCCGCGGACGAGCCACGGCTGTGGCCGAACGTCGCCGCCCGCGCCCTCGGCGGCACCGCCGACCTGGTCGCCGGGATCGGCTGGACCGCGCGCGACGTCTGGTGGTCGCTGACCGGCGACCCGCGTGTCTGGGCCGACCTGCACCACGTCGACGCGGTCGTCCTGGCGATCGGCAGCATGGACACGCTGCCTTCGCCGTTGCCGACGTACCTGCGGACCGGCCTGCGGTACCTGCGCCCCGACCCGGTGCGGCGCGTGGTCCGCAAGGCCTACCTCGCCGCGCAACCCCGGTTGTCCGTGGCGTTCCGCGGCCGTCCCGCGGTGCTGCCGGCGAAACTCACCGTGCAGTACCTCGACACCGCCGTGGGCGCGCTGCGCGTCCTGCGGCCCGAGCTGCCGATCTTCGGCTGGCTGCCGTCGGTGCACCGCGCGGCGGCCTACGGCGGCGTGCACACCGCGCGTCCCGCCGCGGCGGCCGCGATGGCGGCCTGGAGTTCGCGGGTGGGCGTTCCCCTGCTGGACCTGGAAGCCGTCGTGGGGGAGCACGTGCTGAGCGGCGCGGGCAACCCGGACGGCATGCACTGGGGCTGGTCCGGCCACGCCGCGGTGGGCGAAGCGATGTCCGTGTTGCTGGCCCCGGCGCTGGCACCCCGCCACGTAGGCTGACGGCGTGTCGGTCGCCGTAGTCACGGATTCCACCGCCCACCTGCCGGAGGGCTTCGCCGAACGGCACGCGGTCCGGGTGGTGCCGCTGCACGTCCTGGTCGACGGCGTGGTCTCCCTGGACGGCGTCGAGACCGGCCCGGCGGCCGTCGCCGAGGCGTTGAGCCAGCGCAAGATCGTCACAACGTCCCGGCCGACGCCCAGCGAGTTCGTGAAGGAGTACCGGGCGGCGCTCGCCGAGGGCGCCGACGCGATCGTTTCCGTGCACCTGTCGCGCGAGCTGTCGGGCACCTGGGAAGCGGCGGTGCTCGCGGCCCAGGAAGTCGGCCCGGACCGGGTCCGCGTGGTCGACTCGCGCACCACCGCGATGGGACTCGGGTTCGCCGCGCTGCACGCCGCTTCCGCCGCCGCTGCCGGGGCCGGCGCGGCCGAGGTCGAGGCCGCGGCGGTGGCCGCGGCCGGCTGCTCGTCGACGTTGTTCGTCGTGGAGACGCTGGAGCACCTGCGGCGCGGCGGGCGGATCGGCCCGGCGGCGGCCCTGCTCGGCACGGCGCTGGCGGTGAAGCCGGTGCTGCACATGTCCGACGGCCGGATCCTGCCGCTGGAGAAGGTCCGCACCATGAACCGGGCGCTCGCGCGGCTGGTCGAGCTGGCCGCGGCCGCCGCCGCGGACGACGACGTCGAGCTGGCCGTCCACCACCTCGCCTCGCCGGAGCGGGCGGTCGAGCTGGCGAACCGGCTGGAGGAGGCGGTGCCGCGCTCGGCGGGCTGCGTGGTCTCCGAGCTGGGCGCGGTGATCGGCGCGCACACCGGACCCGGTGTGCTCGGGGTGGTCGTCCAGCGGACGGCGCCGCTGCGCCGCTAGCCGCGGCCGGGCGGTGCGCCGAACCCGCCAGCATGCCATCCGGGTACGACGGAAACGGCCGTTCCCGGTCCGGGGCGGGTGGATCCATCCACATCACCCCGGTTGTCCACAGGACGCGGCGGCACCCCTGTCGGACGCCTCCCCGCGAGCCCTAACGTCGATCGTGTGTTCGAGCAGCCCGCCCGGGATCCGGGCCTCCCCGTCAACGACCGGCTCTCCTGGCTGGCCGACCAGCTCGCGCCCGACGCGAGCACGGTCGGGCCGGGCGGCCGGCTGGTCCGGCGCTGGCTGCCGGGCGGATCGGCCGGTGCCGGCCGCCGCCGGTGGGCGCTCGCCGGTGTCCTCGCCGCGGTCGTGGTGATCGTCCTCGGCTCGGTCGCGCTCTTCGGCGGCCGTCCGGCGCCCGAGTCGCCCCCCGCGCTGTCCAGCGCCAAACCGGCGGGCGAGCCGTCGGCCCGGGCCGCGCCCCAGGCCGGGCTCGTCGTCAGCGTCGTCGGCCGGGTCCGCTCACCCGGGCTGGTCACCGTGCCGCAAGGCGCGCGGGTCGCCGACGTGCTGCGGGCGGCGGGCGGCGCGGAACCCGGCGCGGACCTGAGCGCGCTGAACCTCGCCCGCAAGGTGACCGACGGCGAGCAGCTCGCGGTGGGGATCCCGGCGCCGGCCGCACCGGCTGACGCACCGGCGGGCGGGAAGGTCGACCTCAACGTGGCGAGCGCGGACCAGCTGGACACGCTGCCGGGCGTCGGCGAGGTGACGGCCAAGCGGATCGTCCAGTGGCGCACCGACCACGGCGGTTTCACGAAGGTCGAGCAACTCCGCGATGTCGACGGCATTGGAGAAAGCAAGTTCGAACGACTCCGCGAGCAGGTGACGGTCGGATGAGCGCACTGCCCACGACCGACACCCGGCAGGACATGCGGCTGGTCCCGGCCGCGCTGGCGTGCTGGCTCGCCGCGCTGGGCGGCCTGCTGCTGGGCTGGTGGACGGCCGTCGCGGTCGGCGGCGCTTCGGCGGTGCTCGCCGGGCTGCTGTACTGGCGGGCTCGCCAAGGACGTCCCCGGCTGGTCGGCGCGGCGGTGGCCCTGCTGGTGCTGGGAATCGCGGCCGCGGGACCTGTCGCCTGGCGGATCCGGGACGCGCAGCGCGACGACCTCCGCGCCGCCGCGGCTCAAGGTCTGCCCGCCGTGTTGCGGGTCGTCGTCGCCGAACGCCCGAAGCCCGTGCGCAGCGCCGGGTACGCCGACCAGCAGGCCGGTGCCCGGTCGGTGGTCCTGACGGCCGACGTCCGCACGGCCTCGGTAGCTGGCAGGCCGGTCTCGTCCGCCGGACGCGTGCTGCTGCTGGCGCCGGTCGCGCAGTGGGCGGCATTGCTCCCGGGCCAGGACGTGACGGCGACCGGCCTGCTGATGCCGCCGCGCGGCTCGGACCTGACGGCTGCGGTGCTGTCCGTGCGCGGCCCGCCGGGCGAGCCGGGCCCGGCGCCGTGGTGGCAGCGGGCCGCGGCCGGGCTGCGCGCCGGTCTCCACGACCTGTGCCAGGTCCTGCCGGACGAACCAGCGGGCTTGCTGCCGGGCCTCGTTCTCGGCGACACGAGTGCGCTGTCCCCGCGGGTCGAGCAGGAGTTCGTCACGGCCGGGCTCGCCCACCTGACGGCGGTCAGCGGCGGCAACCTCGCCGTGGCGTGCGGTGCGGTCCTGCTCCTGCTACGCGTGCTGCGGCTCGGTCCCCGGCTGTCGGCAGTGGCGGCGGGTGCGTGCCTGGCCGGGTTCCTCGTCCTCGTCGGCCCGGAACCGAGCGTGCTGCGGGCCGGGGTGATGGCGGCGGTCGCGTTGCTGGCCCTGGCGCTGGGGCGGCGGGGTTCGGCGCTGCCGGCGCTGGCGTTCGCGGTCTGCGTGCTGGTGGTGACGGATCCGGCGATGGCCACGGACTTCGGGTTCGCGCTGTCGGTGTTCGCCACCGCCGGGCTGGTCCTGCTCGCACCGCGCTGGGCTGCCGCGCTGGTCCGTCGTGGCGTCCCACCCGGGTTCGCCGAAGGGCTGGCGATCCCGTTGGCGGCCTTCCTGGTGACGGCGCCGGTCCTCGCCGGCATGGCGGGCTCGGTGAGCCTGGTTTCGGTGCTGACGAACGTCCTCGCCGCACCGGTCGTCGCTCCGGCGACGGTGCTCGGCGTGCTGGCGACGGTCACCGGCCCCTGGTGGCCGGGCGCGGGGAAGGTCCTCGTGCACCTGGCCGACCCGGAGGCCCGGTGGCTGATCACGGTGGCCCGGCACGGCGCGCGGGCCCCCGGCGCGGTCGTCGCCTGGCCCGGCGGCTGGATCGGTGGGCTCCTGGCCGCCGCCGTGCTCGTGGCGCTGGTCCTGGCCGCCCGGCTCCGGCGCGTCCGGCTGCTCATGGCGGTCCTGGCCGCCGGTGCGCTGCTGGTCTTCGTTCCGGTCCGGGTGCTGGCGCCGGCGTGGCCGCCGCGTGACTGGGCGATGGTCGAGTGCGACGTCGGTCAGGGCGACGCGGTCGTGCTGGCGACGGCCGAGCCAGGACGGGCCGTCGTCGTGGACACCGGTCCCGAGCCGGGACCGGTCGACGAGTGCCTGCACCGGCTGGCTGTCGACCGCATCCCGCTGCTGGTGCTGAGCCACCTGCACGCCGACCACATCGGCGGCCTGGCGTCGGTCTTCGAGGGCCGGGCGGTCGGCGGGATCGCGGTCGGGCCGGGGCGTGCGCCGGAATGGGCGTGGCGGCAGGTCGCCGCGGAGGCCGCCCGGCAGGCGGTGCCGCTGGTGGAGCTGAACCCTGGGGAGCGGCTGGCGTGGCCCGGCCTCTCACTCGACGTGCTCGGGCCACGCTATGTGCCGGCCCGCACGGTGGGACACCAGGACGGCACGACGATCAACAACAGTTCGGTGGTGCTGCGGGCGGAGACCCCGGCCGGCCGGGTGCTGCTGACCGGCGACGTCGAGCTGGCCGCGCAGGCCGACCTGCTGGCCGACGTCGGAGAGCTGAAAGCGGAGGTGCTGAAGGTCCCGCATCACGGTTCGCGTTACTCGCTGCCGTCGTTCCTCTCGGCGGTGGCGCCGCGAGTGGCGTTGGTCAGCGTGGGCGCGGGCAACACGTACGGACATCCGAGCAAGTCCACAATGGACAGCCTGGCGGCACTGGGCGCGCTCGTCACCCGCACCGACCGCGACGGGGACACAGCGGTGGTGACCGGCACGGCGATCGTCCGCCGGGGCGAGCCTCGCGGCCCGCCGCGCCGATGAGCCGGGGCGCGCCGGGCCGGCCGTCGTTGCGGCCGTCGCGTTGGGCCGTAACCCTCGACCGAAGGGAGCCCCGGACAAAGCAGCCTTCGCCGGGGCAAACCGTGAGGCCCGCCGCGCAAGTGAGCCGGGCTGGCCATCGTTGCGGCGTCGCGCTGGGCCGTAAGCCTCGACCGAAGGGAGCATTGGACGAAAGGAGCCTTCGCTGGGCAAGCCGCGTGGCCCGCCGCGCCGGTGAGCCGGGGCGCGCCGAGCCGGTCATCGTTGCGGCCGTCGCGTTGGGCCGTAACCCTCGACCGAAGGGAGCGTCGGACGAAAGGAGCCCTTGCCGGGGCGAGCCGCGTGGCCGCCCCGGCTGCGGCGGACGTCAGTAGCCGAGCGCCTCGTTCACGGCCGCAGCCGACGGGGGCACGATCGCCTTCGGGCCGAGGTGGTTCTCGACCGCGTCGAGGGTCTTGAGGCCGTCGCCGGTGATCAGCAGGACCGTCTCGGCGTCCGGGTCCAGCTTGCCCGTCTCGACCAGCTTCTTCGCCGTGGCGACGGTGACCCCGCCCGCCGTCTCGGTGAAGATGCCCTCCGTGCGGGCCAGCAGCCGGATGCCTTCGACGACCTCTTCGTCGGTGACGTCCTCGATCGCGCCGCCGGTGCGGTTGACGATGTCGAGCACGTACGGGCCGTCGGCCGGGTTGCCGATCGCCAGCGAACGGGCGATCGTGTCCGGCCTCACCGGCTGGACCACGTCGTGGCCGGCGCGGAAGGCGGCCGACACCGGCGAGCAGCCGGTGGCCTGGGCGCCGAACACCTTGTATGGGCTGGCGTCCACGAGACCGAGCTGACCCAGCTCGCGGAACCCCTTGTCCACCTTGGTCAGCTGCGAACCGGAGGCGATCGGCACGACGATCTGTGGCGGGATGCGCCAGCCGAGCTGCTCGGCGACCTCGAAGGCCAGCGTCTTCGAGCCTTCCGAGTAGTACGGCCGGACGTTCACGTTCACGAACGCCCACTTCGGGTGCTCACCGGCCAGTTCGGTGGCGAGGCGATTGACGTCGTCGTAGTTGCCGTCGACGGCGATCAGGTCGCCGTCGTACACCGCGGTGGTGAGGATCTTGGCGCGCTCGAGGGTCTTCGGGATCAGCACGACCGACCGCCAGCCCGCGCGGGCCGCGGCGGCGGCCGTCGCGTTGGCCAGGTTGCCGGTCGAGGGACAGGCGAGTACCTCGAACCCGAACTCGCGGGCCGCCGCCAGCGCGACGGCGACGACGCGGTCCTTGAAGGAGTGCGTCGGGTTGCCGGTGTCGTCCTTGACCCACACGCGCTTGAGGCCGAGTTCCTTCGCAAGGCGGTCGGCGCGGATCAGCCGGGTCGCGCCGGGCTCGGTGTTCGGGATCTCTTCGACGTTGGACGGAACCGGGAGGAGTTTCTTGTAGCGCCAGATGTTCTTGGGTCCGGCCTCGATGTCTTCGCGGCGGACGCGGCCGAAGTCGTAGGCGACCTCGAGCGGCGAGAAGTCCTCGGCGGAGACGAACTCCGGGGCGAGCGGCTGGCGGTGACCCTCTTCCTTCGACACCAGTTCGACGGCGGGACCGAGATCCGGGGTCTTCGTGGTGGAGGTCGTGCCGAGGGTTGCGGTCATCGCGAGGTTCCTTTCCTCATCTGCCCCGCCGAAGCGGGCCGGAATTGGCACCGTGGTCGTCAGCTACCCCGCGATCGCGGGATGACGGGCTGTACGCCGGTTGCCGGGGCTTCGTCGGGCCGTTCCCTCTGCCCCTCTGGATGAGCGGTATTCGGTTGTCGGCGCGCGCACGCCGGATCGTCCGGGGCGGCTGCCTCGGCTACACCGTACGACATGGCGCTCACGCCGTGCCATGCCGGCCGCCCGACATCACCGGAGCGGGCGCACGACAGCGCAAGTGAGAGGATTCACCCGTGACCGCGCAAGCCACCGCCCCGGCGCCGCTACACTTGGTGCTGGGCGAGGAAGAACTGCTGATCGAGCGGGCCGTCCGCGAGACGCTCGCTGCCGCCCGCGCGACCGACCCGGCGGCCGAGCTGACCCGTGTCCGGGTGTCGGAACTCACAGCGCCGGAGCTGGCCGAACTGGTCAGCCCGTCGCTGTTCAGCGAAGGCCGTGTGATCGTCCTGGAGTCGGCGCAGGACATCTCGCAGGAGCTGGCCGACGCCGTCGCGGCGTACCTGAAGGACCCGGCGGACGGCGTCGTGCTGGTCGTCGTGCACACCGGCGGCGGCCGCAGCAAGGCGGGCAAGTCGCTCCCGGCGGCGCTGAAGAAGGCGGGCGCCGAGGTGACGGAGTGCCCGAAGCTGACGAAGCCGGCGGAGCGGGAGCAGTTCGTCCGGCATGAGGTACGCCGGGCGGGCGGCAAGATCGACCCGGCGGGTGTCGCGGCGCTGATCGACGCGGTGGGCTCTGACCTGCGGGAACTCTCCTCGGCGGCGAGCCAGCTGGTGGCCGACACGGGCGGAACGGTCGACGCGGACGCGGTCCGCCGCTACCACCGCGGCCGCGCGGACGTGACGGGCTTCGCGGTGGCGGAGAAGGCAGTGAGCGGAGATCGCTCGGCGGCGCTGGAGTCGCTGCGCTGGGCGATGCAGCTGGGGGTCCCGCACGTGCTGGTGGCGGACGCACTGGCCGACGCGGTCCGCACGATCGCCCGCGTCGCCGGCGCGGGCCGCGGCAACCCGAACCAGATGGCGGGCGAACTGGGCATGCCGCCGTGGAAGATCCGCAAGGCGCAGGGCCAGTCCCGAGGCTGGAACCCGGACGGCCTGGCAACGGCGATGCGGGTGGTGGCCCGCCTGAACGCCGAGGTCAAGGGCGTGGCGGCCGACCCGGGCTACGCACTGGAGCGAGCGGTCCTGGAGGTGGCGGCGGCCAAGGGTGACCGCTGACCCGGGGGCTACCGACCTGCGCGGATGCGGGGCGCCGAGTGTGCGGGGGCGAGGGGCGGAAGGCTGGTCGCTGAAGCGGGCCGGGCGAAGGCCGGGCGCCCAGCGGTGCGGGGCGAGGGGCGGAAAGGTTGGCCGCTGAAGCGGGCCGCGCGAAGGCCGGGCGCCCAGCGGTGCGGGGCGAGGGGCGGAAAGGTTGGCCGCTGAAGCGGGCCGCGCGAAGGCCGGGTATCGAGTCGCCGAGAGCCACTCCGTCCTGGCGGCCACGCGCCGCACTGCCGCTCCAAGCCACGCCCGGACATGAAGAAGGCCCCGGCCGGAGCCGGGGCCTTCCCAGAAATCAACCAGCTCAGAGCGCGTTGACGCGCTTGGCCAGCGCCGACTTCTTGTTGGCGGCCTGGTTGGCGTGGATGACGCCCTTCGAGACGGCCTTGTCCAGCTTCTGGGCGGCGTCGCGCTGCAGCTCGATCGCCTTGGCCTTGTCGCCGGCCTCGGCGGCTTCGCGGACCTTGCGGATCGCGGTCTTCACCGAGGACCGGATCGCCTGGTTGCGCTGACGCGCCTTCTCGTTCGTCGTGATGCGCTTGATCTGCGACTTGATGTTGGCCATAGGGCAACTCCTGTTTCACTCGGTGAGATCGCCGCCGCGCTGAAGTGGCCCCGCTCGGAAACGAACGGGCTTCCTCCATGACGGAATGCCGCACGGGCAGCGAGCGACCACTCTAACAGCCGGGCCGGCGGCACCCGCAGCCGGTCGCCGGGGAGTACCTTGGACGACGGTAGTGCCTAGGGTTCCGCCGCCGGTCCGCGCTCGACGACACGACACAACCAGGACCGGTGGGGCTGGTCCGAGCGGCACCGTCGGCGGGCCCGGACGGCCTGCCGTTCATCTGACGGGGCAAAAGCCTGGAGGACCCGGTTTTCGCGCGCGCGAAAACCCGAAAGGGTCCCAATGAACGGCACCGCTCTCTCCTTCGTCCTCGTCGCGGCCGTCGTGCACGCCGCCTGGAACCTGGCCGCCAAGCGGATCTCCGCCGGTGGCACCCAGTTCGTCTGGCTCTACTACACCGTTTCCGCGGTCGTCCTGCTGCCCGTCACGGCCGTGCTGCTGGCCGTCGAACCGCAACGTCCACAGTGGAGCTGGCTGCTCGCCGCGCTGGGCACGTCGGTGCTGCACATCGCCTACGGCATCGTGCTGCAGCGCGGGTACCGGGTCGGCGACCTCTCCGTCGTCTACCCGGTCGCGCGGGGCACCGGGCCGCTGCTGTCGGTGCTCGCCGCCGTCCTGGTGCTCGGGGAACGTCCCGGCGCGCTCGGGCTGCTCGGCGCGTTCCTGGTCGTCGCCGGAGTGCTCGTGATCAGCACCGGCCGGACCGGAGGCGACGCCCACGCGGTCAAGGCCGGCATCTTCTACGGCCTCCTGACCGGCGCCGTCATCGCCGGCTACACCCTCTGGGACGCGCACTCGGTGACCGGCCTCGGCGTGCCGCCGGTCGTCTACTTCGGCCTCGGCTCGGTGCTGCAGAGCGTGCTGCTCGTCCCCGGCGCGCTGGCCGGCCGTGCCGAGGTGCGGCGGCTCTGGCGCGAGCGACGCCGTGAGGTGCTGCTGGTCGGGCTGCTTTCTCCGGTCGCCTACATCCTCGTGCTGTTCGCCCTCACGATGGCGCCGGTCAGCCTGGTCGCGCCCGCTCGCGAGCTGAGCATCGTGCTCGGCGGCCTCGCCGCCTGGCTGGTGCTGGGCGAGCGGGACGCCGTGCGGCGGCTCGCCGGGTCGGTGATCGTGCTCACCGGCATCGCCGCGATTGCGGCCGCCTGAGCGCGTCCGGTAGGGATGGTCGGATGGAAGTCCTGAAGAGCCGGCTGCTGATCCGCCCGCGCGACGCCGAGGCGAGCACGGCGTTCTACCGCGACACGCTCGGCCTCGCCGTGGAACGCGAGTTCCCCGGCGGCACCGTGTTCTTCCTCGGCCACGGCTCCCTGGAGGTCTCCGGCCGCGGCGAGACGGGTGCGTCGCCCGACCTGGTGCTCTGGCTGCAGGTCCGCGACCTCGCCGCGACGCTCGCCGACCTGAAGGCCAAGGGCCTGGAGCCGGTGCGGGACGCCCGGCGCGAGCCCTGGGGGCTCGACGAGGCCTGGATCGCCGACCCCGACGGCACGCGCATCGTGCTGGTCGAGGTGCCCGAGGGCCACCCGATCCGGACCGACACCCGCTAGCCGGGCTTGACGGCGCGCAGTTGCGCGGCGAGCGCGGCGAAGCCGGGCGGGTCCCACGTCCAGGTCTGCAGGTCGGTGAAACCCGCCTCGGCGGCTTCATAGGCCAGGACGTGCCTGCTCACGGGCAGCCACTTCTCGTGCGCCGACAGCAGCAGCCGCCCGCCGGGGCGCAGCACCCGGAACAGCTCGGCGAACGCGGCCGCCCGGTCGTCCCAGAGCATGACGTTGTTCACGGTCAGCACGACGTCGATCGACCCGCCGGGCTCGCCGGTCCGCGCGGCCGACCCCTCGCGCAGCTCGGCGCGGTCGCCGCAGCGCTCGTGGCACAGCGCGAGCATCTCGGGGGAGGGATCGACGCCGACGGCGCGTCCGGCCAGCCGCGAGGCGGCGTCGAGGCCGACGCCGGGACCGGGCCCGACGACCAGGACGGTCTCGTCCGGCCGGATCCGGGCCAGCTCGACGATGCGCTGTTCGGTGGCGGCGTTGCCCCTGGCCATCAGCCATCCGCCGAGGCGGCCGAGCGTGCCCGAGGGGTGCCCGAACGCGCGGTCGAGGACGCGGGCGAAGCCGCCTGGATCCGGCTGGGGAGGGGGTGCCGGCTGGTGCGAAGTGCTCATACTCCGAGGGCACCACTTCTCGCGGAAGCCCGCATCGGGGATGACCCCCACCCGCACCCGGAGGGCCATGGGAACATAGAGGTGGCCATCCCCGACTTTCCGAGGACTCATTCGAGTGACAGCGTCCAGCAAGTTCGCCGACACCACCTTCACGCCGCCGGAGCTCATCCGGAACTTCTGCATCATCGCCCACATCGACCACGGCAAGTCCACCCTGGCCGACCGCATGCTGCAGCTCACCGGCGTCGTGGAAGAGCGGGCCATGCGCGCTCAGTACCTCGACCGGATGGACATCGAACGCGAGCGCGGCATCACGATCAAGGCGCAGAACGTCCGGCTGCCCTGGCAGGTCGACGGGCAGGACCACGTCCTGCACATGATCGACACGCCCGGGCACGTCGACTTCACCTACGAGGTGTCGCGGGCGCTGGAGGCCTGCGAAGGCGCCATCCTGCTGGTCGACGCGGCGCAGGGGATCGAGGCCCAGACCCTGGCCAACCTCTACCTGGCGCTGGAGAACAACCTCCAGATCATCCCGGTGCTGAACAAGATCGACCTGCCGTCGGCGGACCCGGACAAGTACGCGGGTGAGCTGGCCCACATCATCGGCTGCGAGCCCGAGGAGGTCCTGCGGGTCTCGGCCAAGACCGGCATGGGCGTCGCCGAGCTGCTCGACGCCGTCGTCAAGCAGGTCCCGGCGCCGCAGGGCGACGCCGACGCGCCGGCCCGCGCGATGATCTTCGACTCGGTCTACGACACCTACCGCGGCGTCGTCACCTACATCCGCGTCGTCGACGGCAAGATCACCCCGCGCGAGCGGATCCGGATGATGTCCACCGGCGCCACGCACGAGCTGCTGGAAGTCGGGATCATCTCGCCGGAGCCCAAGCCCAGCAAGGGCCTCGGCGTCGGCGAGGTCGGCTACCTGATCACCGGCGTGAAAGACGTTCGCCAGTCGAAGGTCGGCGACACCGTGACATCGGAACGGCACGGCGCGAAGGAACCGCTGGCCGGCTACCGCGAGCCGAAGCCGATGGTCTATTCCGGACTGTATCCGGTGGACGGTTCCGACTACCCCGAGCTGCGCGAGGCCCTGGACAAGCTCCAGCTGAACGACGCGGCGCTGACCTACGAGCCGGAGACGTCGGTGGCGCTGGGCTTCGGCTTCCGCTGCGGCTTCCTCGGCCTGCTGCACCTGGAGATCACGCGGGACCGCCTCGAGCGCGAATTCGGCCTCGACCTGATCTCGACGGCGCCGAACGTCATCTACCGCGTGGTCCTCGAGGACCGCAGCGAGGTGGTCGTGACCAACCCGTCCGACTGGCCGAGCGGGCTGAAGATCGCCGAGGTGCACGAGCCGGTGTCGAAGGTGAGCATCCTGGCGCCGTCGGAGTTCGTCGGCACGATCATGGAGCTGTGCCAGACCAAGCGCGGCACCCTGCTCGGCATGGACTACCTGTCCGAGGACCGCGTCGAACTGCGGTACAACATCCCGCTGGCGGAAATCATCTTCGACTTCTTCGACACGCTGAAGTCGCGCACGCGCGGCTACGCGTCCCTCGACTACGAAGAGGCGGGCGAGCAGACCGCCGATCTGGTCAAGGTGGACATCCTGCTGCAGGGCGAAACCGTGGACGCCTTCTCGGCGATCGTGCACAAGGACGCGGCCTACGGCTACGGCAACCGGATGGCGACGCGGCTGCGCGAGCTGATCCCGCGGCAGCAGTTCGAGGTCCCGATCCAGGCGGCGGTCGGCTCGCGGATCATCGCCCGCGAAACGATCCGCGCGATCCGCAAGGACGTCCTCGCGAAGTGCTACGGCGGTGACATCTCGCGGAAGCGGAAGCTGCTGGAGAAGCAGAAGGAAGGCAAGAAGCGGATGAAGACCGTCGGCCGGGTCGAGGTCCCGCAGGAGGCCTTCGTCGCCGCGCTGTCCACCGAGGACTCGGGCAAGGGCAAGAAGTAGCTGCTCCTCGTGTGCTGTCGGATCCCCTGCGGCTCGTTCGTAGTGGATACGAAGCTCGGAACCAGGCCGGGCCGCAGGGAAAGGCAGCACCATGACAGGTGACTCGACACGCCAGATCAGGCCGTTGCGGTTCGGAGCCGTCGCGCCGATCGGCAGCGGCATGCCGGCTTGGCGGGACCAGATACGCGCTCTGGCCGGCAGCGGTTACTCGACGATCTTGATGCCCGACGTGCCGCAGTGGCAGCCGGCACCGGGTCCGGCGCTCGCCGTGGCGGCGACGCTCACCGGCCTGCGGGTGGGGACCTGGGTGTACGCGTCTCCGGTCCGGCCCGCGTGGATCACCGCGTGGGAGGCGCACTCGCTGTCCGTGCTCACCGACGGGCGTTTCGAGATGGGCATCGGCACCGGACGGCCCGGGATCGCCGGCCAGCTCCGCGAGCTGGGCCTGCCGGTCACCCCGGTGAGCCGGCGGTCGAGCCAGGTCCGCGAGGTCGTCGCGGCCCTGCGTGACCTCGACGGCCCGGACCGGCACACCCCGGTGGTCATGGCCGTCGGCGGCCCGAAGGCGGAAGCGCTCGCCGCCGGACTCGCCGACACGGTGACCTTCGTGATGCCGCAGATCGAGACGCGGGCCGAGACGATGCAACGGGTGCAGCGCTTCGACAACCGTCGCGGTGCGGAACTGGCGTTGCACGTGCCGGTGGTCGGCGACTCGGTCGCGGCCTTCATGGCCGGGCCGGACACCGACCCCGCCGCCGTCCGAGCCGCGGATTCGCTGGCGTTCCTGCCCAGTGATCCCTCCGCCGCCGCCGAGGAGATCCAACGGCGACGCGAGGAGGCCGGTATCTCCTACTTCGTGTTCGGCGCTGACGCCGCCGGGGTCCTCGCACCGGTCGTTGCCGAGCTGGCCGGCCGGTAAGAGCCAGGTCAGCGGATGCGCGGGAGGCTCCGGAGCTGGGCGTGCAGCTGCCGGTGGCGCAGCTCCTTCCGGAGCCGCTCGACCACCGCGTCGAACAGGGCGGGATCGAGGATCGCCGTCTGCTCGAACTGCCGCCGCTGCGGTGGTGCCGGCCGGAGGCGGCCGCGCGGGGTGTAGCGCTGGACCGAGCTCTCGATGCCGCCGCCGGTGACCAGGTCGACCCAGAGCGCGTCGCGCAGGTAGCCGTCGCCGAACCGGGCCGAGCGGCGAGTGCTGACGTCGGCGATCTGCGACCACGGGACCAGCCGCGTGCTCAGCGTGCCCGCCGGTACGCGCAGGCCTTCGTCGCCGACGGTGAGGTCGCGAAGGCCCTCGTAGCCGCGCTTGAGCGCGCGGGCGCGGGACAGGCGGTAGGCGGCGACCGCGACGAGCACGGTGGCGGCGAAGGCACCGCCGATCAGCCACGGCGACAGGCCACGCACCAGCCGGAGGGCGAGCACGGCCCCGAACCCGGCGTCGGCGACGGCGAGCACGCCGACCAGGACCTTGACCGGCGTGGTGAGGTGCAGCGAGGACTCGGACAACGGGACGGCTCCAGTGAGGGTCAGGGGTTGCCGATTATCCGGTCCGCCCGGACGAACACGGCAACCCGGCGCTCTTCGGCCATCACGCGGTCGTACTCGGCCCAGTCGTCGTGGGTCCCGGTGGCGGCGATGAAGACGTCCCGCAGCAGCTGCGGCAGCCCGGCGGGATCGAAGGCGGGGTCGGGATCGTCCGGCCCGACGAGGTGGGTGGCGCCGGTGACGGAAGCCCAGTGCCACCCGCGCCGGAAGGTGACGGTGGCATGCCCGGCCCGCCGCAGCAGCGCGAGCTTGTGCGCCTTCCCGACGGCGACGTAGGCCACGCCCGGAGCGCCGGTCACCGGATCGTCGAGGACGCCGGCGTTGACGACGGAGGAGTGAACGGTGCCGTCGGCCCGCGTCGTGGCGACGGTGGCCAGGCCGTGCTCCTGCAAGGACAGTGTGCGCACCTGCTCCAGATCGACGGTCATGCCCCAACCTAACCCGCGCGTCGGGCCGCGTGTTCCGGTTTCACGCCGTGCGACGAGACGTTCACCGAGGGCCGGGCCCGCGACCGCGGGCCCGGCCCGCCGGTTCAGCAGGCTCCGTTGTCCGTCCACACTCCCCACTGGCCCGTCGTTCCCGGCTCCTCTCCCTGTGTCCACCACTTCGCCGTCCACCTGTGGCCGTTGTGGGACACCACGTTCCCGCCCGTGTACACCTGCGTCGCGCTCCACTCGGGGTCCGTGCACGTTCCCGGGTTCGTCGTCCCTCCCGTGTCCCACGCCACCTGGGGTGACCGGTAGAAGTCGATCCCCTGCGCGACCCAGCGCGGCGCCTGGGCTCCCAGGCGGGTGCGGAACGCCGTCCAGTCGTGGGTCGACCACGGTGACCAGCCCAGTTCCGCGTGGGCCGCCACGCGCGGGAACGCCAGGTAGTCGATGTCCGCCGGGGTCACCACCGTTTCCGTCCACAGCGGCGACTCCACCCCGCGGACCGCGGCCTCGCCCACCCCCGACAGGTACGCCCCCGGGTTCCAGCCGTACGCGTCCTGCACCTCGACGTACCCCGCCCACGACAGGCCGATCGGGGTCGAGCTGTTGTACTTCATGTCCAGGTACGCCTTGTTCGCCGGCGACAGGATCACCTTGCTGCCGCCGGACACCGCCGTCGACACGCCCTGGTCCGACGTCGTCGTTCCCCAGAACTGCGGGGTCGCCGAGGCCGGCAACGCCGCCTTCGCGATGTCGTGCCAGCCCACCACCGACTTGCCCGTCGCCGCCACCAGGGGCAGGACCTTGTTCACGAACGTCACGTAGTCCGCCTGCGGTGTCGCCGATGCCTCGTCGCCGCCGATGTGCAGGTACGGGCCCGGGGTCAAGGCCGCCAGCTCGCGCAGCACGTCCGCGACGAACGTGTATGTGATGTCCTTCGAGATGCACAGCGAGCTGTAGCCGACCGCCGTGTCCGTCCGCAGGGCCGGTGCCACCCCGTTGCAGTTCAGCTCCGCGTACGACGCCAGCGCCGCGTTGACGTGACCCGGCATGTCGATCTCCGGGATCACCGTGATGTGCCGCGAAGCCGCGTAGTTCACGATGTCCGTGTACTGCGCCTTCGTGTAGTAGCCGCCCGCGCCGCCGCCGACCTGGGTGCTGCCGCCGTACGTCGCCAGACGGGGCCAGCTGTCGATCTGGATGCGCCAGCCCTGGTCGTCCGCCAGGTGCAGGTGCAGCGCGTTGATCTTGTACTCGGCGAGCTGGTCGACGTACCGCTTGACCGTCGACACCGGGTGGAAGTGCCGCGCGACGTCGAGCATCGCGCCCCGGTAGGCGAAGCGCGGGTAGTCCAGGATCGTCGCGCCCGGGATGGTCCACGGCCCCGGTTGAACGCCCGGGCTTTCGATGCTGCCCGGCAGCAGCTGCCGCAACGTCTGGACGCCAGCGAACAGCCCGTCGGCCGTGGTGGCCCGCACGGTGACCGAAGACGCCGTCGACACGAGCTGGTAGCCCTGCGCGCCGACCGCCGCCGGCGCGCCGCTCAGCAGCAGCGCGATGCTGCCGGACGGCACGGACGCCGGCGCGTCGGACACCGGCAGCGCGAAGCCGGTCGACGGGCGCAGCACCCCGGCGAGGTAGTCGCCGACCTGCTTCGCCGGGGCCGATCCGGCCTCGGTGACGATCTTCGTCGTCGCGACCAGCGGGAAGGTGACGCCGCTCGCCGGGGTCACCGAGACCGGTGCGGGGACGATCGACTGCAGTGCCGGCGTGGCCGCGGCCGCCGGGGTGAGCTGGGCGGCCGTCGTACTGGCGCCGAGCAGCGCCAGCACCGCGAAGGCGCGGCCGAGGCGCCGCGCTCGGGATGTCTTCACCGGGACCTCCTGGCGGGGAAGGGCGCGACATCGCCGTCGCACCTGCCGGGATCGTCGCACTTCCACGGCTTCTGGTCTAGACCAATCTGGGTGGCCCGCGGATCACACGCCGCGACCGGCCGGGCGGGCTACGCTCACAGGCATGTTCGACGAGCTGACGTTCCCGGTGATCGCCGCGCCGATGGCCGGCGGACCGACCACCCCCGAGCTGGTCGCCGCGGTGTCCGAGGCCGGCGGCTTCGGCTTCCTCGGCGCCGGCATGCTCACCCCCGCCGCGCTCGCCGCGCAGATCGACCGCGCCGCGGAGCTGACCGGCCGGCCGTTCGGGGTCAACCTCTTCGTTCCGCAGCCGGACACCGGCGCGGACATCTCCGCGCACCGCGCGCGGCTCGAGGCCTTCGCCCGCGAGTACGACGTCGAGCTCGGCGAACCGAAGTGGGACGACGACGCGTACCCGGCGAAGCTGGACGTCGTGCTCGAGAAGCGGATCCCGGTCGTGTCGTTCACCTTCGGGCCGCCGTCGCCGTCGGACGTGGTCAGGCTCCACGACGCCGGCGCCGCGATCATCGTCACGGTGACCACGCCGGAGGCCGCGCAGCGGGCCGCGGACCTGGGCGCCGACGCGCTCGTCGTGCAGGGCTTCGAAGCCGGCGGCCACCGGAGCCTGTTCACCGACGACCCGCACCGGCCAGGGGGCGGCCCCGAATACGGCGTCCTCGCGCTCCTGCGGCTCGTCGCCGCCCGCGTCGACCTGCCGCTGATCGCCGCCGGGGGCCTGGTGCACGGCGCCGACGTCGCCGCGGTGCTCGCCGCCGGGGCCGTCGCCGCCCAGCTCGGCACGGTATTCCTGCGCGCTGACGAAGCCGGCACGTCCGAGGCCCACCGCAAGGCGCTGGCACTGGCCGAGCGCGAGACGGCGTTCACCCGCGCCTTCAGCGGACGCCCGGCGCGTGGCCTGGTCAACAAGTTCATGGACGCGCTCTCCGAGGGCGCGCCGGCGGCGTATCCGCAGCTCAACCACCTCGCGGGCCCGGTGCGCAAGGCGTCGGCGAAGGCCGGCGACCCGGAGGCGATCTCGCTGTGGGCGGGCCAGACCTACCCGCTCGGCTACGACGCGTCGGCCGCCGTGATCCTCGAGCGGCTCAAGGTCGAGGCGCGCGACGGCGCCGCACGCCTCGACCGGATCCGCTAGCGGCCCGAGCGGTTCAGCAGCGAGTGCCGCCGGCTGTAGAGGAAGTAGATCACCAGGCCGATCGCGAACCAGATCGCGAACCGCAGCCAGGTCACCGGCTGCAGGAACGTGATCAGCCAGATCGAGAACACGACCCCGATCGCCGGGACCACCGGCATGCCGGGCGTGCGGAACGTCCGCGGCAGCTCCGGCTGCTTGTAGCGCAGCACGATCACCGCGACGCACACGACGACGAACGCGAGCAGGATGCCGATGTTCGTCAGCTCGGCCGCCTCGCCGATCGGCAGCAGCCCGGCGATGACCGCCGACGCCCCGCCGAGGATCCACGTCATGCGGCTCGGCACCTGCCGGGTCGGGTGGGTCTTGCCGAACCACGGCGGCAGCAGCCCGTCGCGGCTCATCGAGTAGCCGACGCGGGTGGCGCCCATCAGGAACGTGAACAGCACGGTGAGGATGCCGACGATCGCGCCGATCGCGATCACCGTGGCCAGCCCGGAGAGGCCGACCGACTTGAACGCCGTCGAGAAGCCGCTCTTCGGGTCGATCTCGGTGTACTTCTGCATGCCGGTCAGCACCAGGCAGGCCAGCACGTACAGCACCATCGAGATGGCCAGCGAGTAGAGGATCGCCTTCGGCATGTGCCGCTGCGCGTCCTTCGACTCCTCCGCGGCGGTGCTCATGGCGTCGTACCCGAACACGGCGAAGAACACGGTCGCCGCGCCGGTCACCGCGCCGCCGAAGCCGGCCGGGGCGAACGGCGTGTAGTTGCCGGTCTTGACGTAGAAGAAGCCGACCAGGATGACCACAAGCACGATGAGGACCTTGATGCCGACCATCGCCGTCTCGAACCGGGCGGCGCTGCGGATGCCGCGGTTGAGCAGGAACGCGATGAGCAGGCACAGCAGCGCGGCGAACAGGTCGACCTTGTGGCCCGGCCCGGTGCCGGGCGCGCCGAGCATCCAGGCGGGCAGGTCGAGGCCGAGCTGGCCGAGCAGGAAGCTGAAGTAGCCGGAGATGCCGATCGCCACGACCGACACGATCGCCGTGTACTCCAGCAGCAGGTCCCAGCCGATGAACCAGCCGACGACCTCGCCGAGCACCGCGTAGCCGTAGGTGTAGGCCGAGCCGGCCTTCGGGATGAGGCCGGCGAACTCGGCGTAGGAGAACGCGGCCGCGGCGCTCGCGACACCGGCGATGAGGAACGAGATCAGCACGGCGGGCCCGACACCCGGGATGCCGGCCGCCGCGTCGCCGTGCGCAACGCTGCCGGCGAGGGCGAAGATCCCGGCGCCGATGATGCCGCCGATGCCGATGGCCGTCAGCTGCCACAGGCCCAGGGTGCGTTTCAGGCCACCGCTTTCGCCTGCGTCCTGGATCTGGTCGATCGGCTTGCGCCGGAAGATGCCGGAGCTGCTGCCCAAGCCTCCTGGAGCGGACATCATCGTCTCCCGAACGGTCGGTGGAAGGGCCGGATCACGGACCCAACCGGGGAACCTACCGCCAACCGCGCGTGAAGACAGCGTGAGCCGCTCAGCCTGCCGCAGTGTCCTCGCTCACGGCCTCCGTCGCCGCCGCGGCGGCGCGCTTGGCCTGCGTGGTCCGCACCGCGCTCGCCGCGAAGTAGGTGAGCAGCTCGGCGATCTCGACCGGGTCGTCCAGCTGCGGGCAGTGCCCCCAGTCCTCGCGCACCAGCAGCCTGCTGTGCGGCACGAGCGTGTGCAGCTGCCGCCCGGACGCGGCGGTGACGAGCTTGTCCTTCCCGCACGCGACGACCAGCAGCGGCACCTCGACCGAGTCGAGCCGGTAGGCGTCGGCGAGCTCGGCGACGAGCTGCCGGGCCTGTTCGAGCCGGGTCTTCGTCGAGCGGTAGTCGGGGAACAGCGCCGTGAAGCGCTGCACCTGCACCGCGTCGGCGAGGCTCGAGTCGGCGTAGAGCAGCCGCGGGACGACCTGCTCGGCGACCTTGCGCACCAGGAACCCGGGCACGGGAACGGGCAGCGCCGAGTACAGCCGCAACGGCAGCGGGTAACGCGCCACGGTCCGGATCAGCCACGAGTCGACGAACCCGGGCGCGGCGATCGAGACGACCCCGGAGATCGGCAGCCTGCCGTTCTGGGCCGCGCGCAGGCTCATGGTGCCGCCGAGGGAGTTGCCGGCCAGCACGACCGAGCCGAGCACGGCCTGCTCGCGGATGACGGCGGTGGTGAACGCGTCGAGCTGCGGCAGCATCGGGCCGGGCCGCAGCGGCTGCGCGTCCCCGAACCCGGGCAGATCGACCGCGACCGCCGGGATCCCGGCGGCCGCGAGCTGCTCGAGGGCGGGGCGCCAGGTGTCGGCGCTGTCGCAGTAGCCGTGCAGGAGCACCAGCCGCGGCGCGGTGGGCCGGACGTGCGGCGCGGCCGCCCGGCGGCGCCGGGCCCGGCGGGGCACCTCCGGTTCGGGGGCGGTGCCGCCGACCTCGAGCACCCGGGTGCGGACGCCGGCGTAGCGCCGGAAGGAGACCCGGACGGGATCCGGGTCACTGCTGGACCGGCCGCCCGGTCCAGCCGAGGCGGGCCGCTTCGTCGCGGTCATGACTACAGATTAGCTTGCCAGCATTGGGTTTTGGTCGAGTTTTGGTGCTAACGACCCGGTCTCGAACTGAGTACGTCAAAGATTCACCAAATGCCGGGCCGGGCGCAACGGGAACGTCCGCCCAGCTCAGCACCGGTCTAGCGGGTGAAGACGATCTTCCCGGCGGTGTCGCCGTCGAGCATCGCCCGGAAGCCGTTAGGGGCCTCGGATAGGGGGAGCTCGGCGCCGATCTGGGGCCGGACGCCGGTCAGATCGAGGTAGGCGAGCAGATCCGCCAGCTCGTCGCGGGTGCCCATGGTCGAGCCGGAGACGCGCAGCTGGAGGAAGAAGACGCGCTGCAGCTCGGCACCCGCGTCGGGGCCGCTGGTCGAGCCGGAGACGACGATGATGCCGCCCGGCTTGAGCGACTTCACCGAGTGCGACCAGGTTGCCTTGCCGACCGTCTCGAACACGGCGTCGACGCGCTCGGGCAGCCGTGCGCCGGACTCGAAGGCCTGGTGCGCGCCGAGGCGCTCGGCGAGCGCGCGCTTCTCCTCGGTGCGGCCGGTCACCCAGACCCGGAACCCGGCCGCGCGGCCGAGCTGCACCAGCGCCGTCGAGACGCCGCCGGAGGCGCCCTGCACGAGCATCGTCTGGCCCGGCCGCAGGCCCGACTTCACGAAGAGCATCCGGTAGGCGGTCAGCCAGGCCGTGCCCATGGTGGCGGCTTCGGCGAAGCTCAGCGCGGCGGGCTTCGGCACGACGTTGCGGGCCGGCACGACGACCTGGTCGGCGAAGGTGCCCTGGTACTTCTCGGTGAGCAACGTGCGCTTCGGGTCCAGGGTGTCGTCGCCCTGCCAGCCCGGCGCGTTGATCACCGAGTGGATCACGACCTCGGAGCCGTCGTCGAGGGTGCCGGCGCCGTCGCAGCCGAGGATCATCGGGAACTGCTCCGGCTTGATGCCGACGCCCCGGAGGGTCCAGAGGTCGTGCATGTTGAGGCTGGCCGCCTTGACGTGCACGCGGACCCAGCCGTCCGGCACGTCGGGTTCGGGGCGCTCGCCCACGACGAGCGAGTCCAGCGGGCTTTCGGCGTTGGGTTCCTGCGCGTACACGGCGAACATGCCTCGCAACGTACCTCCCCTGCGGCGCGCGGGCAGCAGGGCGCGCGTAGGCTCACACCGTGTTCAACGGGCTTGCCGACTGGTGGGACGGGGTCGAGCTGTGGCTCGCCCAGGCGTGGTTCCCGGTCCAGTTCGTGCTGGTCATGGTGGTCGTCGTGCCACTGTGCCTGGTCGCGGCGTGGGTGCTGGACAAGCTCGTCGGGCTCTTCGCCCGCCGCCTCGCTCCGGGGCGTGACGACGACCGCACCGACACCTCGTCCTAGGCTGGCGCACCATGTTCAACCGAAGGCGGATCACCGCCGCGCTGATCGGGCTCCTCGTGCTGGTGCTGGGGGGCTGGCTGGTCAAGGACGTCCTCAGCGGCGGCTCACCGTCGTCGCCCGCGCCGGGCACCTCGGCGAGTGCCACCGCGCCCGCCAAGGGCGGCGCCGCCGTGCCGGGCGCGGACTCCGGGCTGCCGGTGAAGGCGCTTTCCGCGCTGCCGCCGCAGGCCACGGACACGTGGAAGCTCATCGAAAAGGGCGGCCCGTACCCGTATCCGCGCAACGACGACGTCGTGTTCGAAAACCGGGAGAAACGCCTGCCCGCCAAGAAGTCCGGCTACTACCACGAGTACACCGTGAAGACGCCGGGCAGCCCGGACCGCGGCGCGCGCCGGCTGATCACGGGCGCGGCGCACGAGCTGTACTACACCGGCGACCACTACGCGTCGTTCGTCGTCGTGGACCCGGCCCGATGAGCGCCTCGGAGCAGGCGAAGGCCGCCGCGGAACAGGCCTTCGCCAGGGGCGCGTACCCGCACCTGGTCAACTCGCGCCCGACCGTCGACAAGGCGAGCACGCTCAGCGCGTTCGCCGACGCACTGTCCTTTCCGGACTACTTCGGGCACAACCTCGACGCGCTGTACGACTGCCTGACCGACCTTTCGTGGCTGCCGCCGGGGGAGCACGTGCTGATCTGGCCGGGCTCGGAGGCGCTGCGCAAGGCCGAACCGAAGACGTACCTCGCGATCCGCAGCGTGCTGTCGGACGCGCAGCGCGCGCTGGGGCCGAGCGGCCGCAGCGCCGGCTCGTGGCGGCTCACGGTCGTGCTGCCGGACGCCTGAGCGGCGTCCCCGCGCGCTTGACCGTGCGGATCACCGGAGCGCTTTCGAGGCTCTGCACGCCGGGGAGCCCGGCGACGCGGCCGGTGAGGTACCGGTAGAGGTCGCGGCCGTCGCGGCAGTTCACCATCGCCGTGAGGTTCGTGGTGCCCGTGGTGGCGACGGCGAACGACGTCTCCGGGTGGCTCGCCAGCGTTTCGCCGGCTCCGGCCAGGGGACTCCGGTGCCGGCTTGAGCGCCCCAAGGCGGCCTTCGGTGCGTGTGACGCACCCAAGGTGGCCATGTCGCCACCGCCGCCCTCAGCGCGGGCGTTCGCGCCGCAGCGTCAGTCAGCGCACCCAAGGCCGCCCTCGGGCGGGTCAGTCCTGCGGGACCCAGTTCGGCTTGCGCTTCTGCGCGAACGCCAGGATCCCCTCCTGGCCTTCCTCACTGGCGAAGAACTTCGCCGACAGCGCCAGCATGTCCTCGAAGCCCTCCGACGGTGTCGCCGGGCGGGGGCGGCTCAGCAGCGCCTTCGTCTCCGCCAGTGCCTTCGGGCCGCCCGCCGCCAGTGCCTTGACGTACCGGGCCACCTCGGTGTCCAGTTCCGCGGCCGGGACCGCCGAGTTTAGCAGGCCGATCTCCACCGCGCGGCGGGCGTCGAACGTGTCGCCCGTCAGGAACAGCTCGTGGGCCGCGCGGGGGTTCAGGCGCGGCAGGACCGTCAGCGAAATGACCGCCGGGACCACGCCGATGCGGACCTCCGAAAACGCGAACGTCGCCTCCGGGACCGCCACCGCGATGTCGCACGCCGCCACCATGCCGATGCCGCCGGCGCGGGCCGGGCCCGCCAGGCGGGCCACCACCGGCTTCGGGCTGGTCCACAGCTGGTCGAGGATCTTCGGGAACTCGTTCACGCCCTGGTCGCCCGCGCCGGCGCCGCGGGCCTCCTTGAGGTCCATGCCCGCGCAGAACACCGGCCCCGTGTGGGTGAGCACGATCACGCGCACCGCGTCGTCGGCGGCCGCCGCGGCCAGGGCCGAAGACAGCTCGCCGCGCAGCTGCGCCGACAGCGCGTTGCGGTTGTGCGGGGAGTCCAGGGTGATCGTGGCGGTGCCGCCCACCACGTCGTAGTGCACCAGTTCGTCAGCCATGCCGACACCCTTGCACACTCCCCGCCACCGCGGCCGCTCAGCCGATCACGCTGTCAGGCGTACTGACGGAGCAACGCGCTGACCGCGGCGGCGTACCGGCTGATGACCACGTCGGCGACGCGCGGGTCGTCAGCGAGCGGTGCCGCGACGAACGCGCGAGGGTCGGCTTCGCGGGCCAGCCGGGCGATCCGGTCCGGCAGCAGGCCCGGCGCGAGGAACCACGACGCCACGATCAAGTGACGCGCCCCGCGGGCCCGCAGCCGCGCGGCCGCCGCCGGGATGTCCGGCTGGGCCGCGCTGGCGAACGTCTCGCTCACCGGGAGCCCGAGCCGGGCTTCCCACCTCGCCGCGAGCGCGGCGACGACCGCGTTCGCGGCCGCGTTCGACGAGCCCACCGCGCTGACCAGCACGCCCGTGCCGCGGCGGCGGGGCGCGGCGGCCAGCCGGTCCAGCGCCACCGCTTCCAGCGCCGGGTCCGCGCCCAGTACCTCCGCCGTCCGCACGACGAAGCCCGGGCACGCGGAGACGACTTCCTCGATCAGGGCGGGCAGGTCGACCCGCGCGTGGAACGCGCTGCCCAACAGCAGCGGCACCACGACCGCCGTCCGGTGCCCGGCCGTGTACAGCTCCCGCAGCACGTCGGTGACCCGCGGTTCGGAAAGGTCCAGGAAGGACTCGTGGACCGGCACGCCCGGTGCCTGCGCGCGCACGACGTCGACCAGCGCCCGCACGGTCGCCGCCGAGCGGGGGTCACGGCTGCCGTGCGCGACGGCCACCAGGGGCGGGGTCACGAGAAGCGCTCACCCACCAGGCCCGCGGCGAGCGTGTCGCCGTCCTTGGGGTCGATCACCAGGAACGCGCCGGTGCGCGGGCTGACGCCGTAGTCGTCGACCCCCAGCTCCTCGGCCAGCCGCAGCGTGACGCGGCCGATGTCGTTGAGCTCCAGCGACGCCGGCGAGTCCACACTGGACAGTGTCTGCTCGTCGAACCGCGCGTGCAGCTCGTCCACCAGCGCCTGCACCGTGCGGGTGCCGTGCTTGACCAGCACGCGCGCGCCCGGCTTGAGCGGCTTCGACGACAGCCAGCACAGCGTGCCGGTGATCTCGTCGGTGATCCGCGGCGGGGCGTCCGCGGCGGCGATCAGGTCGCCGCGGGAGATGTCGATGTCGTCGGTGAGCAGCAGCGTCACCGACGTTCCGGCCCCGGCCTCGGCCAGCGGGCCGTCGGCGGTGTCGATGCGCTCGACCCGGCTGCGGATGCCCTGCGGCAGCACGACGATCTCGTCGCCGGGCCGGACCGTGCCGGCCGCGATCTGGCCCGCGTAGCCGCGGTAGTCCGGGTACTCCGGCGTGCGCGGCCGGATGACGTACTGCACCGGGAACCGCAGCGCCGAGTCGTGCGGGTCGGGCGCGACCGGGACCTCTTCCAGGTGCTCCAGCAGGCTGGGGCCGGAGTACCACGGCGTCCGCTCCGAACGCGTGGCGACGTTGTCGCCCTCCAGCGCCGAAACCGGGATCGCGAGGACCGAACCGCGCTGGTAGCCCAGCGATTCCGCGTGCGCGGCGAACTCCTCGGCGATCACCGTGAACGTCGCTTCGTCGTAGCCGACCAGGTCGATCTTGTTCACCGCCAGCACCAGCTGCGGCACGCCCAGCAGCGCCAGCACGGCCGCGTGCCGCCGGGTCTGCTCGATGACGCCCTTGCGCGCGTCGACCAGCAGCACGGCCAGCTGCGCGGTGGAGGCGCCGGTCACCGTGTTGCGCGTGTACTGCACGTGCCCCGGCGTGTCGGCTAGCACGAACGACCGCTTCGGCGTGGCGAAGTAGCGGTAGGCGACGTCGATGGTGATGCCCTGCTCGCGCTCCGAGCGCAGGCCGTCGACCAGCAGCGAAAGGTCCGGTGTGGACAGTCCCTTGTCGACGGACGCGCGGGTGACGGCGTCGAGCTGGTCGGCGAGCACCGACTTCGTGTCGTACAGCAGCCGCCCGACGAGCGTCGACTTGCCGTCGTCCACGCTCCCGGCGGTGGCCAGGCGCAGCAGCGAACTCATCAGAAGTACCCCTCACGCTTGCGGTCTTCCATGGCCGCTTCGGACATCCGGTCGTCGGCGCGGGTGGCGCCGCGCTCGGTGAGCCGGGACGCCGACACCTCGGCGATGACCTCTTCGACGGTGGTGGCGGTGGATTCGACCGCGCCGGTGCACGAGCCGTCGCCGACGGTCCGGTAGCGGACGCTCAGCTCGTGGATCTCCTCGTCCGGCCGCGGGCCGAACCACGGGCCCTCGGTGAGCCACATGCCGTCGCGGCGGAACACCTTCCGCTTGTGCGCGTAGTAGATCGACGGCAGCTCGACCTTCTCGCGCGCGATGTAGTTCCAGACGTCGGCCTCGGTCCAGTTGGACAGCGGGAACACGCGGACCTGCTCGCCCGGGCGGTGCCGTCCGTTGTAGAGGTTCCACAGCTCGGGCCGCTGCCGTCGCGGCTCCCACTGGCCGAAGGCGTTGCGGAGGCTGAAGATCCGCTCCTTCGCCCGGGCCCGCTCCTCGTCGCGGCGGCCGCCGCCGAAGACGGCGTCGAACTTGTGCTCGGCGATCGTGTCGAGCAGCGGCGTGGTCTGCAGCGGGTTGCGCATCCCGTCCGCGCGCTCTTCGAGACGCCCGTCGTCGATCCAGTCCTGGACCTTCGCGACGACCAGGCGCAGCCCGTGCCGTTCGACGACGCGGTCGCGGAACTCGATGACCTCGTCGAAGTTGTGCCCGGTGTCCACGTGCAGCAGCGGGAACGGCACCGGCGCCGGCCAGAACGCCTTGATCGCCAGGTGCAGCAGCAGTGTCGAGTCCTTGCCGCCGGAGAACAGGATCACCGGCCGGTCGAACTCGCCCGCCACCTCCCGGAAGATGTGGATGGCTTCGGACTCCAAAGCCGCGAGGTTGTCCTGTGCCGCATCGGTCGCGGGCTCCAAGGTCGTCATACGTCCTTCCTCAGCCGTGCAGTCCGCATTCGGTCTTCGACTTGCCCGCCCACCGGCCGCTGCGCGGGTCGGCGCCCGGCTCCACGCGGGCCGTGCAGGGTGCGCAGCCGATGGAGAGGTAGCCGATGGAGACCAGCGGGTTCTCGAGGATCCCGTGCTCGCGGATGTAGCCGTTGAACTCCTCGTCGGTCCACGCCGCGATCGGGTTGACCTTCACCAGGCCGTTGCGGTCGTCCCAGGTGACGATGGGCGTGTTCGCCCGGGTCGGCGCGTCGACCCGGCGGACGCCGGTGACCCACGCCGAGTACTTCGCGAGCGTCTGGCGCAGGGGGACGACCTTGCGCAGGAAGCAGCACTGGTTCGGGTCGCGTTCGTGCAGCTTCGGGCCGTACTCCGCGTCCTGCTCGGCGACGCTCTGCGCGGCCTGGGCGTTGACGATCTTCACGTCCGGGTAGACGGTCTGCACCGCGTCCCGCGTGCCGATCGTCTCCGGGAAGTGGTAGCCGGTCTCCAGGAAGAGCACGTCCACATCGGGCTTGACCTTGGTGGCGAGGTCGATCAGCACGGCGTCCTGCATGTTGGACGCCACGATGAAGTCGTCGCCGAAAGTGTCGGCGGTCCAGCGCAGTGCTTCTTCCGCGGTCGCGTCGGCGAGCTCCTTCGAGGCGCGCTCGGCGAGAGTCTTGTGGTCGGCGGTGGCGGTCATCGGGAAACCTCCGGGAGGGACAGGCCGAGGAACTTGACCGAGAAGACCCGGCGACAGGCCGAACACAGCCAGCCGCCGTTCTCTTCCGGCCGCAAGTCCTCGTCACCGCAATACGGGCAGTACAACGGTGTCGCTCGTTCGGTCACTGCAGGGCGCTTTCTTCGGCCCGCACGACCCACTGCGCGAACCGCTCGCCGGGTTCGCGCCCGGCGAGGTAGTTGCGCACGACGCGCTCGACGTAGCCGGTCAGCTCGTCCGAGGTGACCTTGTGCCCGCGCAGCTTCCGGCCGAACCCGGCGTCGAGGCCGAGCCCGCCGCCGAGGTGCACCTGGAAGCCTTCGACCTGGCGGCCGTCGGCGTCGGTGACGATCTGGCCCTTCAGCCCGATGTCCGCGGTCTGCACGCGGGCGCAGGAGTTGGGGCAGCCGTTGAGGTGCACGGTGACCGGGACTTCGAGTTGCGCGTTGATGTCGGCCAGCGACTTCTCCAGGTCGGCCACGAGCTGGCGCGCGCGGGCCTTCGTCTCGACGATGGCCAGCTTGCAGAACTCCAGCCCGGTGCACGCCATCACGCTGCGCCGCCACGGCGACGGCTCCACCTGCAGGCCCAGCTCGGCCAGTTCGGCCTTGAGCGCGTCGACCTTGTCGCCCGGCACGTCCAGCACGAGCAGCTTCTGCAGCGGGGTGAGCGCCGTCCGGCGCGAGCCGGCCCGTTCGGCGGCGTCCGCGACGGCGACGAGGGTGCCGCCGGACACCCGGCCGGCGATCGGCGCGGCGCCGACGTAGAAGTTGCCGTCCTTCTGCCGGTGCACGCCGACGTGGTCGATCGGCGTGGGCGGGTCGACCGGCGGCGGGCCGTCGATCAGCTTGCGCTTGAGGTACTCGTTCTCGAGGACGTCGCGGAACTTCTCCGGGCCCCAGTCCTTGACCAGGAACTTCAGCCGCGCCCGCGAGCGCAGCCGGCGGTAGCCGTAGTCGCGGAAGATCGAGACGACACCTTCCCAGACGTCCGGGACCTCGTCGAGCGGGATCCACGCGCCCAGCCGCTGCGCGAGCATCGGGTTGGTGGACAGCCCGCCGCCGACCCACAGGTCCAGGCCGGGGCCGTGCTCGGGGTGCTCGACGCCGACGAACGAGACGTCGTTGAGTTCGTGCACGACGTCGGGCAGCCCGGAGACCGCGGTCTTGAACTTGCGGGGCAGGTTCGCGTACTTCGGGTCGCCGATGTAGCGGCGGCGGATCTCGGCCAGCGCCCCGGACGCGTCGAGCACCTCGTCCGCGGCGATGCCGGCGACCGGCGAGCCGAGCATCCCGCGGGGGCTGTCGCCGCACGCCTCCATCGTCGTCAGGCCCACCTCTTCGAGGCGGGACCAGATCGCCGGGACGTCTTCGATGCGGATCCAGTGGTACTGGATGTTCTGCCGGTCGGTGATGTCGGCGGTGTCGCGCGCGTAGTCCTTCGACAGCTCGCCGAGCAGGCGCAGCTGCGCGGTGGTGAGCCCGCCGCCGTCGGTGCGCACGCGCATCATCAGGTAGCGGTCGTCCAGCTCTTCGGGCTCCAGCGTGGCGGTGCGGCCGCCGTCGATGCCCGGCTTGCGCTGGGTGTAGAGGCCGAACCAGCGGAACCGCCCGCGCAGGTCGCCGGGGTCGATCGCGTCGAACCCGCGGTGGGCGTAGATGTTCTCGATCCGCGCCCGGACGTTGAGCGGGTGGTCGTCCTTCTTCGACCGCTCGTTGGGGTTCAGCGGTTCCCGGTAACCGAGCGCCCACTGCCCCTCACCGCGCTTCTGCTTGACGCGCGCGGGGCGGGCGGGGGTCTGACGCGTGGGCGTGGCCATGGCGGCGTCCTCCGAGAGGCGTTTCGAGGCGGCGGAGGACCACCGGCTCGCGGGTGTCCTCCGGCGCCGGCTGTCCAGGTTCGTGGCAGGTGGTGGCGATCGGGAGTCAGCGAACGGATCCGCAGAGGGCGCTGGCGACCCGCAGGAGGTCGACGTGGCGGCGGGCCACGAGGAGAACACCGGCATGAGTCACGGCGTCAGCGTGCCACGCGTCCACAATGTGGTCCAGGGCTGCCCGAATGCTGGGAGAAGGGTCACTCGCCTGCGACAACGCGGCCCAGCGGCAGGGCCGCGACCTGGGCGTCCGGCGTTCCGGCGGCCGTTTCCGGCACTGTCAACCGCCCAACGGCCGCGGCTTGCGCCGAGTAAACCACTATGAGTAAAGTACTACAAACAAAGTGCTTTGGAGGGGGACCGAGGAATGCAGGTCAAGGGTTTCGGGGCGGGGTACCTGGTCGACGACGTCGCCGCGACCACGCGCTTCTACGCCGACGTGATCGGGCTGCCGGTCACCGTCGAGCTGGACTGGTTCGCCAGCATCAACGCCGGGGCGCCCGGCTACGAGATCAGCTTCGTGCGGCGCGGGCACGAGTCGGTGCCTGAGGGGTACCGGGCGCAGCAGGCCGCCGGGCTGGCGTTCGGGCTGGTCGTCGAGGACGCGGCGGCGGAAGCGGAACGGCTCGCCGAAGCCGGTGTGGAACTCGTCACGCCGGTCGTCGACGAGGTCTACGGGCAGCGCCACTTCTACGTCGCCGATCCGAACGGCGTGCTGCTCGACATCATCGAGCCGATCGCGCCCGACCCGGACTGGGCGGCGGCCAACCTCCCGGCTTCGTAGGGGACAATCGGGGCGTGCCCGAACTGCGTCCCGACCCGGCCCACCCGCTCGACCCGGCGTTGCCCGACAGCGCGCTGAAGGGGCTCGGCAGCCGCGCGTTCGGGGTCTATGTGCACGTGCCGTTCTGTGCGACGCGCTGCGGGTACTGCGACTTCAACACCTACACCGCGGGTGAGCTCGATTCCGGTTCCTCGCCGCGGTCCTGGCTCGAAGGGCTGCGGCGGGAGCTGGAGCTGGCCGCGCGCGTGCTCGTGGTGCCGCCCGCCGCCGACACCGTGTTCGTCGGCGGCGGCACGCCGTCGCTGCTGGGCGCCGACGGCCTCCGCTCGGTGCTCGACGCCGTGAAGGACGTCTTCGGGCTCGCCCCGGGCGCCGAGGTGACGACGGAGTCGAACCCGGAGTCGACGTCGCCGGAGTTCTTCGCCGGGATCCGCGAGGCGGGCTACACGCGCGTCTCGCTCGGCATGCAGTCGGCCGCGCCGCACGTGCTGAAGGTGCTCGACCGCGTCCACACCCCGGGCCGGCCGGGCCAGGCCGCCGCGGAGGCGCGTGCGGCCGGGTTCGAGCACGTGAACCTGGACGTGATCTACGGCACGCCCGGCGAACGTCCGGACGACCTGCTCGCCACCCTCGACGCCGTGCTGGCCGCGGGCGTCGACCACGTGTCGGCGTACGCGCTGATCGTCGAGGAGGGCACGGCGCTGGCCCGCCGCGTGCGTCGCGGCGAGCTGCCCGCGCCGGACGACGACGTGCTGGCCGCGGACTACGAGATGATCGACGCGACGCTGTCTTCGGCCGGGCTCCGCTGGTACGAGGTGTCGAACTGGGCGGCGTCCGACGCGGCCCGCTGCCGGCACAACCTCGGCTACTGGCGCGGGGACGACTGGTGGGGTGCGGGCCCGGGCGCGCACAGCCACGTCGGTGGCGTGCGCTGGTGGAACGTCAAGCACCCGGCGCGCTACGCCGCCCTGCTCGCCGCCGGCGACTCGCCCGCCGCCGGGCGCGAAGTGCTCAGCGAGGACGACCAGCACCTCGAGCGCATCATGCTGGAACTGCGCGTCGCCGAAGGGCTCCCGCTCGACGTGCTCGACGAGCCCGGGCTGGCCGAGGCCAGGGCCGCCGCGGCCGAAGGCCTGCTCGATCCGTCCGCTTTGGACTCCCGTGGCCGCGCGGTGCTCACCGACCGCGGACGGCTGCTGGCCGACGGCGTCGTCCGGCGCCTGGCGGGCTGACGGGAATTAAACCGCCGGGCCGGGTCGTTGCTTGTATCGAGCAACGACATTTCGAGGAGGCCCCATGGCGCGCGCGATCAGGTTCGACGAGTACGGCGACGTGGAGGTCCTCCGGGTCGAGGACGTGCCCCGGCCGGCGCCGGGACCGGGGCAGGTGCTCGTCGAGGTGCGCGCCGCCGGCATCAACCCGGGCGAGGGCTACATCCGGCAGGGCCTGCTGCACGAGCGCTGGCCGGCCACGTTCCCGTCGGGACAGGGTAGTGACTTCGCCGGGGTGGTCGCGGAGCTCGGCGACGGCGTCGAGGAGATCGCCGCCGGCGACGAGGTCATCGGGTTCGTCCACACGCGATCGAGCCACGCGGAGTACGTCGTGGCGGAAGCGGAGAACCTGACGCCGAAGCCCGAGGGCGTCCCGTGGGAGGTCGCCGGTTCCCTGTTCGTCGCCGGGACCACCGCCTACGCCGCCGTGAGCGCGGTGTGCCCGCGCGAGGGCGACACGGTCGTCGTCTCGGGTGCCGCGGGCGGCGTCGGTTCGCTGGCCGTCCAGCTCGCGAAACTGGCCGGGGCCACGGTGATCGGCCTGGCCGGGGAAGCCAACCACGCGTGGCTGCGCGAACTGGACGTGATCCCGGTGGCCTACGGCGACGGCGTCCGCGAGCGGATCGAGGCGGCCGCGCCGGACGGCGTGCACGCGTTCGTCGACACGTTCGGCTCCGGCTACGTGGATCTGGCGCTGCACCTGGGCATCCACCCGGGACGGATCGACACGGTCATCGACTTCGCCGCGGCGGAGAAGTACAACGTCAAGACCGACGGCAACCTGGCCGCGGCGTCGGCCGAGGTGCTGCGCGAGCTGAGCCTGCTGGTGGACAAGGGGTTGCTGGAGGTGCCGATCGCCCGCGTCTACCCGCTGGACGAGGTGCGCGAGGCCTACCGCGAGCTGGAGCGGCGGCACACCCGCGGCAAGATCGTGCTGCGCCCGTAGCTTCGCCGCGGTCAGTTCTCCGCCGCGAGGACCTTCAGGCCGGCGAGATAGGTGTCGAGAGCGAACTCGAGGCGCTCGTCCGCGGTCTCGGCGGAGAAGAACTCGCCGATGTGCAGCATGTTCGGGAACGCCTCGGCGGGCAGCGAGCGCATGTACGCCACCATCTGCTCGCCCCGCCGGGCGGTCTCGGCCTCGTCGATGTCGCCCCACGTCCAGCCGCTCGCTTCGTAGGCGTACGCCTTGGCGTAGAGCGCCAGGGCGTCGCCCGCGAAGGTCGCCTGCTTGAGCGTCAGGCCGCCCGCGCGGAGCAGGGCCAGCATCGCTTCGCCCTGACGCAGTGAGCTGGGGGTGACCGGCACGGCGATGTCCCACGCGACGCGGGCGATGCCGGGGTGGGCCACCATCACCCCGATCTGGGCCCGGACCAGTTCCTTGACCTGCTCGTCCCAGCGCGCCGGGTCCGGTTCCGGCAGCGGCGCTTCCGCGAGGACGGCGTCGAGCATCAGTTCCGCCAGCTCGTCCTTGTTCGCCACGTGCGCGTAGAGCGACGCGGGCCCGGTCTCCAGCTCCTGGGCGATCCGCCGCATGGTGACCGCGTCCAAGCCCTCCTTGGCCAGCACGTCCAGCGCCGTCTTCACGATCGACTCCTGCGACAGCGCGGGTTTCGCGGCACGGCGCCGCGGCGCGCTGCGCCACGGTGGTGGGGGAACGGTCACGCGAACACTGTACTTGACGCGAACAGTGTTCGTTACTAGAACGGTGTTCGTCAAACGAACGACGTTCGTCAGAGGGGATCTCATGACCACCACCACTGCCGAAGCCGACGTCCGCGCCGTGCTGGGCCGGCTCGTCCAGGCCTGGAACGCCGGCGACGCGACCGCGTACGGGCGGCTCTTCACCGAGGACGCGGACTACGTGACGTTCTTCGGGACGAACTTCCCGGGCCGCGAGGCCATCGAAAACTCGCACCGCGCGCTCTTCGAAGGGCCGTTGAAGGGCTCCAAGCTGACCGGGCGGCTCGGCGCGGCCGCGAAGGTGCGGTTCGTCCGCCCGGACGTCGCCGTGGCCGTCGCCGGCGGGGGGTCTTCGCTGACCGGCGCCGAGACCACCGACGAGGGGCGGGAGTCCACCGTCAGCTTCGTGCTCGTCAAGGCGGACGGGGAGTGGCTGATCACGGCGTTCCAGAACACCCGCGTCTCGGATCCGCGCGGGTGAAAGCGCTTGCGGAGGTCTCGGGCGTCGTCGCGCGGCCGCCCGGGGAGGTGTTCGAGGCGCTGCGGCAGCGGGTGGCCGGGGGTGGCTACCCGCTGCGCCTGGAGGTCGACCGCGAACGCGGCTTCCTCGCGGTCCAGGGCGGCTGGTGGTACCGCGGGGAATACCGCGTGACGGCGGACCCGGGTGGCGCCCGCGTCGAGCACCGGGTGGTCAACGCCGCGTCGCGCGGACGCTGGGGTGTGCCGCTCGCCAATCGGTTCTTCTTGGGCTTCCGCGCGCGGACGGCCGCCGGTTTTGCCCGGTTGCTCGAAGAATTGGGCCGCCCGGGTGGCCCCGGGGCCGCATCGGCGCGTACGGTGCTTAGGTAAGCCTTAGTTCGCGCGAGGAGTTGTCGATGGCTGAAGCACCCCGGCGGTCCGGGCGTCCCGCGGTGCGGCTGCGGGTGCTGCGCACCGAGCGGCTCACCCCGCACATGATCCGGATCGTCGCGGGCGGCGAGGGCATCGCCGATTTCACGCCGAACGAGTACACCGACGCGTACGTGAAGGTGCTGTTCAAGGTGCCCGGCGTCGAGTACCCGGAGCCGTTCGACGTCCAGGAGTGCCGCGCGAACCTGCCGCGCGAGCAGTGGCCGCGGATGCGTTCCTACACCGTCCGGGCGTTCGACCCGCAGGCCGGCGAGCTGGTCCTCGACTTCGTCCACCACGGCGACGAGGGCATCGCCGGCCCGTGGGCGGCCTCGGCGAAGCCGGGCGACGAGCTGCTGCTCTCCGGTCCCGGCGGCGCGTACGCCCCAGGGGCCGAGGCGGACTGGCACCTGCTGGCGGGCGACGAAAGCGCGTTGCCGGCCATCGCGGCGTCGCTCGAAGCGCTGCCGGCCGGTGTCCCGGCGCACGCGGTGATCCTCGTGGAGAACGCCGCCGAGGAACAACCGCTGGTCACGAAGGCGGACGCGCAGATCACGTGGCTGCACCGGGCGTCCGGGGACGACGTCGCGGCGGCGGTGCGGGCGCTGCCGTGGCGGGACGGCGTCGTGCAGGCGTTCGTGCACGGCGAGGCGGGGTTCGTCCGCGACCTGCGGCGGTACCTGCTCGACGAGCGCGGGGTGCGGCGTGAGCTGTTGTCGATTTCCGGCTACTGGCGGCTGGGGAAGAACGACGAAGCCTGGCGTGAGGAGAAGGCCGCCGAGCGGGCCCGCGAGAAGTAATCTCGCCGCATGGCAGAACTCAAGGTGGAGGTCGACCCGGCGGAAGCCGGCTTCGACGCGGACCGGCTGAAGCGGATCGACGCGCACTTCGACCGGTATGTCGGCAGCGGACGGTTGCCGGGCTGGCTCGCGGTGGTGAGCAGGCAGGGCCGGATCGTCCACGCCGGCCGCGGCGGGTACCGGGACGTCGAGGCGGAAGCGCCGGTGGAGACGGACACGCTGTGGCGGATCTTCTCGATGACGAAACCGATCACGTCGGTCGCCGCGATGATCCTCGCCGAAGAGGGCCTGCTGGAGCTGGACGACCCGATCTCGCGGTGGCTGCCGGAGTTCGCCGAGCCGCGCGTGTACGTGAAGGGGTCGGCGCTGAAGCCGCTGACCGAGCCGGCCACCGAGCCCATCCGCGTCTGGCACCTGCTGACGCACACGGCCGGCCTGACGTACGGCTTCCACCACGGCCACCCGGTGGACGCGATGTACCGCGCGGCGGGCTTCGAGTGGGGCACGCCGCCGGGGCTGGATCTGGCCGCGTGCTGCGCGAAGTGGGCGTCGCTGCCGCTGGTGTTCCAGCCGGGCTCGGAATGGAACTACTCGGTGGCGACGGACGTGCTGGGCCGGGTCGTCGAGGTCGTGTCGGGGCAGCCGCTGGACGAGTTCTTCGCGGCACGGATCTTCACGCCGTTGGGCATGGCGGACACGGGCTTCGTGGCTTCGTCGGTTTCGCGCCTGGCGGCGTTGTACGTGCCGGACCCGGCTTCGGGCCGCGCGGTCCGCAACGACGCGTTCGGCCGCCTGGGCACGTCCGCCCCGGAATGCCTGTCGGGCGGCGGCGGTCTGGTGTCCTCGGCAGCGGACTACTGGCGCTTCACGGAGATGCTGCTACGCGGCGGCGAGCTGGATGGCATCCGGCTGCTGTCCCCGCGCACGGTGGCGCTGATGACGAGCAACCACCTCCCGGGCCACGTGGACCTGGAGGAGTTCGGCCGCCCGCTGTTCGCGGAGATGCCGTTCGACGGCCACGGCTTCGGACTGGGCTTTTCGGTGCTGGAGGACCCGGTGAAGGCCCGAACCCTGTCCTCACCGGGCGAGTTCGCCTGGGGCGGCGCGGCTTCGACGGCGTTCTGGGTCGACCCGGACGAGGATCTGACGGTCGGGTTCTACACGCAGCTGCTCCCGTCGAGCACATACCGGCTGCGCTCCCAGCTGCGGCAGCTGGTGTACCAGGCCCTGGTCGACTGACGACCGGCGTGCGGTGGCGGGACCTCCTGCCGCCGCACGCCGAACGGGCTACCAGGTACCGGTGGGTTGAGACGGCGCAACCGGCTCCGGACCCGCGGCCTGTGGCCGTCCGACGTATCTCGCCACCGTGTTCCGCAGGTGGTCCGCGTGCTGGTAGATGTCCTCGACCGTGGAAATCGGCAGCCGGGTCTCGACCTTGTTCTCGTCGAACACGCCGAGGTACTTCTTCGACCGGTTGAACCACAGCCGGGCGATCGGCTTCCGGTTGTTGTCGTCCAGGAGAACGCCGAAGTAGGTCTGGGTGTCCCGCGCGGCGACCCGGGAGGCGGGCACCTCCGCGCAGACGATCGCGCGGACGATCCGATAGCCCTCGAGTTCCTCTTCGGTCGTGACCACTCGTTCGTTCTCTTGGGAAGCAGCGTTGTCGTCGGACGGCGCAGGCTGCGGCTGCTCGGGTTGGGAGGAGCCGCTCGACACGCTGACGTAGGCGTCGGGGCCGCCGAGTGCGTTCTTGAGCCGGTCGTTGACCTGCTCGTTCAGGAACTGGCGGCTCGCCTTGGCCACCAGCGGACCGAACTGCTCACGCACCCGCTGGGTGAACGCGCCTTCGTACACCCGCGTCGTCAGGAACTTCACCCAATCGTCTTCGGGTTCCTTGAACTGCGCGGCGAGAATGCGCTTCAGCTGTCCGATGTACTTCAGTTCGCCGGCGGCGCTGATGACCGAATCGAGGTCGAAGGATTCCTTCGTGAGCTTGGCCAGCTCGGGGAGCAGGGTGTCGTCGATGTCCGCGAAGTCCAGGACGAGGAACGGCTTGGCATCCATGCGGTTCGGCGCGTCGAGATCGGTGTAGAACTCGTACACCTGGCCGTTGGTCAGGATGGCGATCCGGGCGTTCGTGACGGCGAAATAGCGGAACAGCTGCGAGGCGTGTTCGATGCGGAGCGGGTCGTTGATCTTCTTGGCTTCGACGAGCACCTGCACCTGACCGTCGTGCACGATCGCGTAGTCGATCTTCTCGCCGCGCTTCGTGCCCACGTCCGCGGTGAACTCGGGGATCACCTCGGCCGGGTTGAACACGTCGTAACCGAGGACAGTGCTGATGAACGGCATCACGAAGGCGTTCTTGGTCGCCTCTTCGGTTTCGATTCCGTCCTTGTGCTTGCGGATCTTCAGGGCCAGTGCTTGCGCGCGCTCCGCGATGTCCATGCCGTGCCGTTCTGTGGGGAAATGAGGTGCCCTGACTGGATCGGTGTCACGGTTCGGTCTGTTACTGGCAGGACAGAAGAAGGCCAGGAATGAATCAACCCGTAGTGGTGGTCAGGCGGAAAATCTTCGACGACTCGACGCCGGAGTCCTCCGTCGAAGAGTCTCGCGGTCGGGTTGCGGATCGGGTTCGTGCCCGCGCTCGAGAACGCCCGCCGACGGCAGGCGCTTGCCGCCGAAGTGTCCGCACCGGATCGCGGCGACGCGTGCGCGTGCGCGGGTCGCGGTCCGGGATGTCGTCGAGCGTGGCGCCTGCCGCGAACGCGTCCGGTCAGGTGGTGAGCTTCGGGATGATCTGGGCTCCGTAGGACGCCAGCGTCGCTTCGCGGTCGTCGTGCATCAGGTACAGCGAGAACTGGTCCACGCCCAGCTCGGCCAGTTCCTGCAGCCGCTCGACGTGCGCCGATGCCGGGCCCAGCAGGCAGAAGCGGTCGACGATCTCGTCCGGGACGAACTCCGTCGACGGGTTGCCCGCTTTGCCGTGGTGGCTGTAGTCGTAGCCTTCCCGTTCGCGGATGTAGTCGGTCAGTTCGCGCGGCACCGCGCCGGACGAGCCGTAGCGGGCCACGAGGTCCGCGACGTGGTTGCCGACCATCCCGCCGAACCAGCGCAGCTGTTCGCGCTGGTGGGGTAGGTCGTCGCCGACGTACGCGGGGGCCGCGACGCAGATCGTGATGCCGCCCGGGTCGCGGCCGGCCGCCCGGGCCGCGTCGCGGACCGCGCCGATGGTCCAGCGCGCGATCGCCGGGTCCGCGCACTGGAGGATGAAGCCGTCGGCGTGCTCGCCGACGGTCTTCAGCGCCTTCGGCCCGTACCCGGCCATCCACATCTCGAGCTGCCCGTTGGTGACCCACGGGATCCGCACGGTCGTCTCGTTCATGGTCACCTCGCGGCCTTCGGCGAGGTCCTTGACCACGCGCATGCAGTCGCGCACGGTGGCCAAAGTGGACGGTGGCTTGCCGATCACCCGGTGCGCGGAGTCGCCGCGGCCGATGCCGCAGACGGTCCGGTTGCCGTACATGTCGTTGAGCGTGGCGAAGGTCGACGCCATCACGGACCAGTCGCGGGTTCCGGGGCTGGTCACCATCGGGCCCACGATCATGGACGACGTGGCGGCGAGGATCGCGGAGTAGATGACGAACGGCTCCTGCCAGAGCACGCAGGAGTCGAACGTCCACCCGTAGCGGAACCCGCAGTCTTCGGCGTCCTTCATGAGCCGCACGACGTCCCGCGCGGGCGGGTCGGTCTGCAGCACGATCCCGAAATCCATCGTGACCTCAGTTCAGGTACTGGTTCAACGACCGGGACAGGAATTTGCCGTGCGACGTCGACCCGGTGAACCCGTCCGGCGACACCACGACGCGTCCCCGGGAAAGGACGGTGTGCACGCGCCCGGTGATCTCGAACCCCTCGTAGGCGGAGTAGTCCACGTTCATGTGGTGCGTCTCGGCCGACAGCGTCTGTGTCGCCGCCGGGTCGTAGATCACGATGTCGGCGTCCGAACCTGCCGCGATGATCCCCTTCCTCGGGTACAGCCCGAACATCCGCGCCGGTGTCGTCGAGCACGTCTCGACCCACCGCCCGAGCGTCAGCCGGCCGGCGACGACGCCCTGGTGCAGCAGGTCCATCCGGTGCTCGACGCCGGGCATCCCGTTCGGGATGGCGCGGAAGTCGCCGCGCCCGAGCTCCTTCTGGTCTTTGAAGCAGAACGGGCAGTGGTCGGTGGACACGACGGACAGGTCGTTCGTCCGCAGCCCGCGCCACAGGTCCGCCTGATGCGACTTCTCCCGCAACGGCGGCGACGCCACGTACTTCGCGCCCTCGAAGCCCGGCTTGGCCAGGTCCTCAATGGACAGATAGAGGTACTGCGGGCACGTCTCGGCGAAGACGTTCTGGCCTTCGTTGCGCGCTTCCGCCACTGCCGCCAGCGCCTGCGACGCCGACAGGTGCACGATGTACAGTGGCGAGCCGGTGACCTTCGCGAGCTGGATCGCCCGCGACGTCGCTTCTCCTTCCAGTTCCGGCGGCCGGGTCAGGCCGTGTTGGACGGGGTCGATGTTGCCCGCGGCGAACGCCTGCGCCGCCAGCTGGTCGATCGCGATGCCGTTCTCCGCGTGCATCATGATCGTAGCGCCGATTTCGCGCGCTTTCTGCATCGCCAGCAGGATTTCCCCGTCCGTGGAGTAGAACACCCCCGGATAGGCCATGAACATCTTGAAGCTGCCGACCCCGGCGTCGACGCAGGCTTCCATTTCCTTCAGCGACTGGTCGTTGACGTCGGACACGATCATGTGGAAGCCGTAGTCGATCGCGCAGTTGCCGTCGGCCTTGGCGTGCCACTTGTCCAAAGTGGACAACAGGGACGTGCCCTTGGCCTGCACGGCGAAGTCGATGATCGTCGTCGTCCCGCCCCACGCGGCCGCCGTGGTGCCGGTCGAGAAGGTGTCGACGGAGTGCGTGCCGCCGAACGGCATCTCCATGTGCGTGTGCGCGTCGATCCCGCCGGGCAGCACGTACTTCCCGGTGGCGTCGATGGTCTCGTCGCCGCTCAGCGTCCCGGGCGCCCCGACGGCGGCGATGGTCTCGCCGTCGACGAGGACGTCCGCCCGGAGCGCGCCGGACGGCGAAACGACCTGGCCACCACTGATGAGCGTGGTCATCAGGCCTCCGTGAGCGGGCCGTAGGTGTCCGGGCGGCGGTCGCGGTAGAACGCCCACGTGTTCCGGACCTCGTCGAGCAGGCCCAGGTCGAGGTCGCGCACCACGACCTCGTCTTCGGTGTCGGACGCGGCGTCGCCGACCAGCTGGCCGCGCGGGTCGACGAAGTACGTCTGGCCGTAGAAGTCGTTGTCGCCCAGCGGTTCCACGCCGACCCGGTTGATCGCGCCGACGAAGTACTCGTTCGCCACCGCGGCCGCCGGCTGCTCCAGCCGCCACAGGTACTGCGACAGGCTGCGGCTGGTCGCCGAGGGGTTGAACACGATCTTCGCCCCGGCCAGGCCGAGCGCGCGCCAGCCCTCCGGGAAGTGCCGCTCGTAGCAGATGTAGACGCCGATGCGGCCCACGGCCGTGTCGAACACCGGGTAGCCGAGGTTGCCGGGCCGGAAGTAGAACTTCTCCCAGAACCCCTTCACCTGCGGGATGTGGTTCTTGCGGTACTTGCCGAGGTACGTGCCGTCGGCGTCGATCACCGCGGCGGTGTTGTAGTACACGCCGGGCTGCTCGACCTCGTACATCGGCACGATGAGCACGATGCCGTGGCGCTCGGCGACCTCCTGCATCAGCTTGGTCGTCGGACCGTCGGGGATGGCCTCGGTGTAGGAGTAGTAGTCGGCGTCCTGCACCTGGCAGAAGTACGGCCCGTAGAACAGTTCCTGGAGGCAGACGACCTGGGCGCCCTGCGAGGCGGCGGTGGCGATGTGGTCGACCGCCGCCTTGATCATGGACTCCTTGTCACCCGTCCACCGCTGCTGGATCAATCCGGCTCGAACCACGCTCACTGAACTCCTCCTTCGGTGCGGGCAGGGCGAGAGCGGCGAAGACGACGAACGCGCCGACCAGGCCGACCACCCAGTTGTAGTCGTAAAGGGGCTTGAGGAACGGGATGATGCCGTCGGCGGGGAACGGCCCCCCGTAGGCACCACCGACCGCGAGAAGCGCTCCCACCAGCGTGGCGACCAGCGCGCGCCAGTTCCAGCCGCCGCTGAACCAATACACCCCATCGGGTGTGTAGAGGTCCTTCAGGCGCAGCTTCGTGCGGCTGACGACCCAGTAGCCGGCGACGAGCACCCCGGCCACCGCGCCGAGCAGGCCGCCGTAGAAGCCGAGCCAGGCGAAGATGTAGATGTTCGGGTCCGAGTACAGCCGCCACGGCTGGATGAGGATGCCGATGACACCCGTGATCCCACCGCCGACGGCGAAGGTGATCTTCTTAGGGAACGCGTTGGAGAAGTCGTAGGACGGGCTGACCACGTTGGCCGCCAGGTTCGCCGAGATGGTGGCGAGCACCAGCGCGACTAGCGCGACCACGACGACGGCCGGGCTGGAGAACTTGTCGGCCAGCTGCGCCGGGTCCCAGAGGTCCTGGCCGTAGAGGACGTGCCCGCCGGAGGTGGTCAGGATGGCCACGATCGCGATGAACGTCATCGTCGTCGGCAGGCCGAGGACCTGCCCGCGGACCTGCTTGCGCTGGCTGCCGCCGAAGCGGGTGAAGTCCGGCATGTTCAGCGACAGCGTCGACCAGAACGCGATCATCGCCATCAGCGACGGCGCGAACACCTTCCAGAATCCGGCGCCCCAGCCCAGCTTGCCGGGATCGGCCAGGATCGGGCCGAACCCGCCCGCCTTCACCAGCACGTAGCCGAGCATGATCAGGAAGCCGACCGACACCAGCGGCGCCGTCCAGTTCTCGAACCGGCGGACCGCCTCCATGCCGCGCCAGATGATGAGCATCTGGCCGATCCAGAACACGACGAACGACAGCCACAGCGTCCAGTGCTGCCCGGCGACCACGGCGGAGTCGCGCCACCCCGAGCCGAGGAGGCGGCCGAGGATGACGTAGATGGCTTCGCCGCCGACCCAGGTCTGGATGCCGAACCAGCCGCAGGCGATGAACGCGCGCAGCAACGCGGCCAGGTTGGCGCCGCGCACGCCGTAGAACGCGCGGGCGAACACCGGGAACGGGATGCCGTACTTCGTGCCGGCGTGGCTGTTGAGCAGCATCGGCGCGAGCACGATCAGGTTGCCGATGGTGATCGTGATCAGCGCCTGGACCCAGTTCATGCCGAGCGCGATCAGCGACGCGGCCAGGGCGTAGCTGGGGATGTTGTGGGCCATCCCCATCCAGAGCGCGAAGTAGTTGTAGGTGGTCCAGGTCCGTCTCGCGACGGGGACGGGGGCCAGCTCCTCGTTGAAGAACCGGCTGCCTTCGAGAGACCGGACGCCGGCGGGGTCGAGCTCGACCCGGCCGTCGTCGTGCACACGCTCGGATGCGGGTGTCGGCGCCATTGCGGCATCCTGCGCGCCTGGTCATCGCCGGGGCAACGGCAGAGTGTTCACTCTTCCGCGGCTGAGCGTGCATTCTGTCGATTGCGCGAACGGGCCGCGGGATGCATGACGTGCGTCACACGACCGGCCGTCACATCCCGGCAAAGCGGCCGAAACGTCTCCACAGGATCTTCACAGTTCGCGCGGACCGTCTCCACCGGGGGTGCCTAAGGTCGTCACCATGGAACTGGGTGGGCGGCGGGTGCTCGTCGTCGAGGACGACGTCACGATCGCCGCGTCGATCGCGGCCCGGCTGCGGGCCGAGGGGTTCACCGTGGACGTCGCCCACGACGGGCCGGCCGCGGTCGAGGCCGACGCGGCGGGGGAGCCGGAGCTGGTGGTGCTGGACGTCATGCTCCCGGGGTTCGACGGCCTGGAGGTCTGCCGCCGGATCCAGGGACGGCGGCCGGTGCCGGTGCTCATGCTGACCGCGCGGGCCGACGAGACGGACATGCTGGTCGGCCTCGGGGTCGGCGCCGACGACTACCTCACGAAGCCGTTCTCGATGCGGGTGCTCACCGCGCGGGTGCACGCGCTGCTGCGGCGGGTGCAGCGGTCGTCGTCGGGTGCTTCGGGGGCCCGGATCGTGCTCGGCGACCTCGAGATCGACGTCGACCAGCGGCGCGTCGCCCGGGCCGGCGTCGCGGCGCAGCTGACGCCGATCGAGTTCGACCTGCTGGTGTACTTCGCGCGGCGGCCCCGGGTGGTGCAGCCGCGGGAACGGCTGCTGTCGGAGGTGTGGGACTGGGACGTGCACGGCACGTCGGCGGGCACCCGGGCGGTCGACAGCCACATCAAGGCGCTGCGGCGGAAACTCGGCGCGGACCTCATCCGGACCGTGCACGGCGTCGGCTACGCGCTGGAGGCGGGCTCGTGAACCTCGTGCCGCGGCCGCTGGACCGGATCCGGTCGATCAAGCTGAAGCTGGCGATCCTGATGGTCGCGTCCGGCGGGATCGCGTTCGCGTTCTTCAACTGGCAGATCGGCTGGCTGCCGCCGAGGACGACGGTCACGGCGATGGTGCTGGCGCTGCTGTTGTCCCAGGTGCTGGCCCACGGCATGACCCGCCCGCTGCGCGAGATGACGGCGGCGGCGCGCGCGATGGCGAAGGGCGACTACACGCGCCGCATCCGCGCGACGACCCGGGACGAGGTGGGCGAGCTGGCGAGGGCGTTCAACCAGATGGCGGCCGACCTGGGCGACGCGGACCGCCAGCGCCGCGAGCTGGTGGCCAACGTGTCCCACGAGCTGCGGACCCCGATCACGGCGTTGAACGGGGTGCTGGAGAACCTGGTGGACGGGGTCGAGGACCCGGACCCGGCGACGCTGAAGACGGCGTTGCAGCAGACCGAGCGCCTGGCGACGCTGGTGGAGGAGCTGCTGGACCTGTCGCGCCTCGACGCGGGCGAGATCCCGCTGCACAAGACGACGTTCTCGCTGTCGTCGCTGTTGTCGGAGGCGGTCTCGGAGGCGGCCCTGGTACGCGGCGTGCGGTTCACGGTGTCGGTGAGCCCGCCGGAGGCGGTGGTGACCGCGGACCGCGGCCGGCTGTTCCAGGTGGTGGCCAACCTGCTGGAGAACGCGGCCCGCCACGGCCCGGCGGGCGGCTCGGTCGAGGTGCTGGCGGAGGTCCGGCCGGGCGAGGTGCGCATCGACGTGTGCGACGAGGGCCCGGGCATCGCCCCGGCGGACCGCGAGCGCGTGTTCGAGCGGTTCACGCGCGGGGAGCGGTCGGGCGGCGGGACGGGTCTGGGGCTCGCGATCGCGCGGTGGGCGGTGGAACTGCACGGCGGGACGATCGGGGTCGTGGCCGCCGGCGCGGGGAGCCGTATCCGGGTGACCCTTCCGACCGGTTAGGTCCCTGCTGCATTGTGCGGATCGGACTGCGCGGGCGCTGGTGTTTGCAAATGCGAAGCTGAGAGTGGTGGAGATGCCGAAGAACAGGATCGGTGAGCCGGGCGAGCCGGAGGCGGTGAAGGGCGCGCCGCGGGGTAAGCGGGCGCGCGGGGTCGCCGGGGAGGATGCGACGGGTGCGGCGGCCGCCGGGGAAAGTGCGCGGAGAGGAGCGCGGGAGGGGGAGGCGGGCGCAGTTGCGCGGGATCGTGCAGGGGTCGCGGCTGGAGATGGCTCGGGAGTGGCCGCGGGGCCAGGTTCGGGCGGGGCTGCGGGGGCTGGGGCTGGGCGGGCCGCGGGGCCAGGTTCGGGCGGGGCTGCGGGGGCTGGGGCTGGGCGGGCCGCGGGGCCAGATTCGGGCGGGGCCGCGGGGCCAGGTTCGGGCGGGGCTGCGGCTGAGCGGCCTGCGCGAGCCGGTTCGGGCGCAGCTGCGTTGGGCGGTAGCGCGCGGGGAGCGGCGCGGGCCCGGTATGCAGGCGCGGCGGTGGGTGGTGCGGCCGCGAAGGCAGCCTCGCCCGCCGCCGGGCCGGGGGTGGCAGGCGGAGTGGCGGCCGGTGGGGTCGCCGTCGCCGCTGCGCCTGTCCTCATGCGGCCCCTTCCGCCGCCCAAGTCCGCCCTTGTCCCGATGCCGCCCGCCGTCCTTCCCGCCGCCGGGCTGGCCGGTGTCGCCGGGGCCCTGCTCGTGCCCGTCGATCGACCTGGGATCGGGTGGGTGCTCGCCGGGCTGGCCGTTGCCGGGGCCGTTTTCGGGGCCGCTCGGCGTTCCGGGGCGACCGGGTCGTTCACCTGGCGCAGTGCCGGGTGGGCCTTCCTCGCCCTCGCGCTGCTCGGCATGGGTGCCGTGCGAGCCTCCGGGTGGCTTTTCGTCCTCTGCGTGCTCGGGGCCGTCGTCACCGGGTCGCTCGCCGTCGTCGGGGAACGGACCGTCCACTCCGTCTGCTACGACATGCTTGCCGTCCCCGTCGAGGCCCTGCGCTCGATCCCCTGGGCCGGGCGCGGCGTCGGACGGTTCGCCGCCCGGCGCGACGGTGTCGCCCGGCGGATCGCCCTCGCCGTCCTCGCCGCCGCCGCGCTCGTTGCCGTCTTCGTACCGCTGCTCGTCAGCGCCGACGCCGCCTTCGCCGCTGTCGTCAACGCTGTCATCCCCGATCTCGGTGTCGACGTCCTCGTGCGCTGGTGCTGCGTGTTCGCCGTCGTCGCGTTGGTCGTCGCCGGGTCGTGCTACTTCCTTGCCGCGCCACCGCGTCGCGCGTCGAACGACAGTCCGAAGAGGACGCGACACAGTCTGGAGTGGACGGTTCCGCTCGTCGTCCTGGTGCTGCTGTTCAGTGCCTTCGTCGGCGTACGGCTGGTGGTGCTGTTCGGCGGCACCGGATACGTCCTGCGCACCAGCGGCCTGACGTCCGCCGAGTACGCCCGCAGCGGCTTCTGGCAGCTGTGCGCGGTCACCGTCCTGACGCTGGCGATCGTCGCGGCGGCCCTGCGCTGGGCCCCGAACGCGGCCAAGGCCGACCGGCTCCGGCAGCGCGTCCTGCTCGGGGCGCTGAGCGCGCTGAGCCTGGTGCTCGTCGGCTCGGCACTGAGTCGCATGTGGACATACCAGGAGGCGTACGGCTTCACGGTCCTGCGGCTGCTCGTCGAGGTCTGCGAACTGTGGTTCGGCGCGGTCTTCGTGCTGGTCCTCGGGTCACTGGTCAAGCTGCGCCCGGCATGGCTGCCCCGGGCGGCGATCGGCACGGCCGCCGCGGCGCTGCTGACGCTGGCCGTCCTCGACCCCGAACGTCTCATCGCCGACGCCAACCTCGACCGCGCGGCCGGCGGCAAGCCCCTGGACGCGCACTACCTCGCCGGCTTCTCGGCCGACGTCGTCCCGGTGGTGTCGGCCCGGCTGCCGGAACCGCTGCGGACGTGCGTGCTGCGCGAAGTCCTGGCCACCGACACCCCGGACGGCTGGCCGGCCTGGAACCTGAGCCGCGCGACAGCCCGCGAGGTGACGCTCGGTCAGTGCGGCTGAACCGAACCGCCGGCAGCCCCGTGATTACGGGTTACGCGGAAGCCGCCGGACCGTCGTGGGGGCGGCCCGTCGGCTTCCGCGCACAACCGCGTCAGAAGCCGAAGACGCCGTCCGAATCGCGGTCCGCCGCGCAGTGGTTGGGGTATGTCGTGCGGTACGACACCGGCTTTCCGCGCCACGTGCCGGCCGCCGTCACGTCCACCGGCGCGTAGATCAGCGTGCACGCCTGGTGGCGGGCGTTGATCCGGGAGAAGTCGCCGTCGACGCCGTCGAGCACCGCGCACGCCTTGTCCCGGTGGGGGTGCGTGCCGCCGGGCGGGTCGCAGGTCAGGACCACCGCGCCGATGTGGTTGGCGGTGTCGTGGCTCGTCAGCTGCAGCGTCGACGCCGGCGGCTGCGCGGGCGCCAGGCAGCTCAAGCTCATCAGGCAGGCGGCGAAGGGAAGGATGGCCATATCGGTTCCATCGGCAGCCCGGGGGCGATCACTGTGCTCCACGTCCGGGTGAGTCTTCGTCGCTCGGCCGGGTGAGGTCCCAGGCGAGCAGGGCGACGTAGAGCGAGAGCATCGATTCCGGGTCCTCCAGCCGGACGCCGAGGACCTGCTCGATGCGGGCGAGCTGCTGGTAGTACGCCGTCCGGGACGTGTGTGCCGCCGCGGCCGCCGCCGACTTGTTGCCGCCCTGCTCGCAGTAGTGCCGCAACGCCTGGACCAGGCGGCTGCCGGACGCCGCGTCGCGCTGCAGCAGCGGGCCCAGCTCGCGCCGGGCGAACGCCGTCACGCGCTCGTCGCCCGAAAGCAGGTGCAGCAGACCGCGGAGGCGGACGTCGGACAGGCGGTGCAGGACCCGCTCGGAACCGGTGCCCAGCGCCGCCGCCGCGACCTGGGTGGCCTCCAGCAGCGTCCGGCCCGCGTCGGACGGCGACAGCACCGTCGTCCCGACCGCCAGCACGCCGGGCGCGCTGCTCCGCGCCTCGTGGACGTCGGTGGCGAGGCGGTGCAGCACCGCGTCGGCGTTCGCCTCCGGTGACAGCGCCAGCAGCGCCCGGACGCTGAGCTCGTCCGTGGCGACCAGCGCCGACACCTTCGCGCGGCGCGCCGCCAGCACCGTCGCTTCGGCCAGCTCGCGCAGCACCGGCGGCGTGGACAACGCCGGCCGGCCGCCGGTCAGCCGCGGACGCACCGCCAAGCCGACCAGCTGCCGCCCGGTGAGCGGCACGGCCAGCGCCGAAGCCCGCGCCAGCAGCTCCGCCGACGGCGCCGGCGAAGCGAGCAGCTCGGTCAGCACCGCGCGGTGGGCCTGCCGCTCCAGGCCGTCGGAGTCCTTGGCGACCAGCCGGTGCACGGCCAGCGCCGACGCCGCCCGCTCGGCCACCACCCGGTGCCGGTGCGGCGGCTGGTCGGCGCAGACGACGACCAGCCGTCCCCAGTCGTGGCCGCGGGCGCCGACGACGGTCACCAGCCAGCCCGAACCCGGGTGGTAGCCGGTCCGCTCGCCGACCTGGACCACGCGCGAGCGGGCCGGCCAGCCGGCGAGCAGCTCGGCCGGGTCGGTGCCCGCCGCGTCGTAGGCGAGCACCTCGTGCGAGAGCGTCTCCAGCACCACCGGCTGCTCGGTGAGCCGGGCGACCTCGCCCAGCACCACGCCGGGTTCGGCGCCCGCGACCGTCAGCGCGGTGAACGTCTCGTGCACCCGCTCGGCGGCACGCAGCTCCGCGACCTGCGCGTCGACGATCTGGCCGTTCACCGCCTCGGTGACGCTCACGTACCGGGTCTCCCGCGACAGCGTGACCAGGGGCAGGCCGTGCTCCTCGGCCGCCTCGACCAGCGCGGCGGGCAGCTTGTCGCTCCAGTGCCGGACCAGCTCGATCACCAGGCCCGCCGCGCCGACCCCGGCCAGGTCGGCGACGTAGCGGGCCAGCGCCGGGCCGTCGTCGGGCAGCGCGACGCCGGTGGTGAGCACCAGCTCGCCGCCGCGCAGCAGGTGCGCGATGTCGGCGACCTCGGCGACGTGCGCCCAGCGCACCGGCGCGTCCAGCCCGGCCGAGCCCGCGACGACGTGCGGGCGGCCCTGGCGCAGCACCGGCAGCGCGAGCACCTCGGCGACGGTCGGGTACATGGCTCCTCGCGGTGTGTTCGGCAGGGACAGACTGTACGGCCGGGACAGCGAGTCCGTACACGTTGCCGATGGCGTTGGCGTGGCGCCCGCCCGGAGACTCGGGGGGACGTTGCCGGAGTGAAGGAGTGCCTGCCGTGACCGACCGCATCAGCCACTGGATCGACGGCAAGCCGTTCACCGGGACCGCCGGGCGGACCGGCGAGGTGTTCGACCCCGCCACCGGCGAGGTCCGCGCGCACGTCGACTTCGCCGGTGAGGCCGAGGTCGACCAGGCCGTCGCCGCGGCCAAGGCGGCGCTGCCGGGCTGGCGCGGGACGTCGCTGGCCGGGCGGACGCGGGTGCTGTTCGCCTTCCGGGAGCTGCTGTCCGCGCGCAAGCACGAGCTGGCGAAGATCATCACCAGCGAGCACGGCAAGGTCGAGTCCGACGCGGCGGGGGAGATCGCCCGCGCGATCGAGAACGTCGAGTACGCGTGCGGCGCCCCGCAGCTGCTGAAGGGCGGGTTCAGCGAGAACGCCTCCACCGGCGTCGACGTCCACTCGATCGCGCAGCCGCTCGGCGTGGTCGGCGTGATCTCGCCGTTCAACTTCCCGGCCATGGTGCCGCTGTGGTTCGTCCCCAACGCGCTGGCCTGCGGCAACACCGTCGTGCTCAAGCCGAGCGAGAAGGACCCGTCGGCGGCGGTGTTCATCGCGGAGCTGTTCGCCGAGGCCGGGCTGCCCGCCGGCGCGCTCAACGTGCTGCACGGCGACAAGGAAGCCGTGGACGGGCTGCTGGCGCACGCCGACGTGAAGGCGATCTCGTTCGTCGGGTCGACGCCGATCGCGCGCTACGTCTACGAAACCGGCACCCGGCACGGCAAGCGCGTGCAGGCGCTCGGCGGCGCGAAGAACCACATGGTCGTGCTGCCGGACGCCGACCTCGACCTCGCCGCGGACGCGGCGGTGTCGGCCGGGTTCGGCTCGGCGGGGGAGCGCTGCATGGCGGTTTCGGTCGTCGTGGCCGTCGACCCGGTCGGCGACGAGCTGGTCGCGAAGATCACCGAGCGGATGGGCAGGCTGCGCGTCGGCGACGGCCGCGACCCCGAGTCGGAGATGGGCCCGCTGGTCACCAAGGCGCACCACGCGCGCGTGTCGTCGTATGTGGACGCCGGGGTCCGGGAGGGCGCGTCGCTGGTGGTCGACGGGCGCGGCATCGACGTGCCGGGCGACGGGTTCTGGCTCGGCCCGACGCTGTTCGACCACGTCCGCCCGGAGATGTCGATCTACACCGACGAGATCTTCGGCCCGGTGCTGTCGGTGGCGCGCACGGCGTCCTACGACGACGCGCTGGAGCTGGTCAACGCCAACCCGTACGGCAACGGCGTGGCGATCTTCACCGGCGACGGCGCGGCCGCGCGGCGGTTCTCCAGCGACGTCGAGGTCGGGATGGTCGGGGTGAACGTCCCGATCCCGGTCCCGGTGGGCTACTACTCCTTCGGCGGCTGGAAGGACTCGCTGTTCGGCGACAGCCACGCGTACGGGCCCGAGGGCTTCCACTTCTTCACGCGGACGAAGGTGGTCACGTCGCGGTGGCCGGACCGCTCGCACGCCGGGGTCAACCTGGGCTTCCCGCGCAACTCCTAGCCTCAGGCGGGCAGGACGTTGATCAGCAGCTTGCTCCGCGGGGTGAGGTAGACGGTGTTGTTCCGCTCGGCCTGGATCCGCTCCCGCAGCCCGGAGAGCCGGTAGAGCCGGAACTCCTTGCCGCCCGCCACGAGGAAGTACTGCTCGTTCAGGCCCTTGCTGAGCCGGGTGCGCAGCACGATCGGGTACGCGCGGTCGGGGCGCTGCCTGCCGAAGTCGTGCGTCCAGCCGGTGATCGCGACCAGCCTGCCCTCCCGCACGTCGGCGAGCCGTCGCCCGCAGACGAACGCGAGCCAGCAGGCCAGGGCCAGGATCGGGACCGCCGGGCCGAGCGCCGCGACCAGGGAGGCCGCGGCCAGGCCGGCGCCGAACCGGGTCTCGAGGCTCGTGACCGGCAGGGCCACGGCCGTGACCAGCCCGGCGGCCGCGAGGACCGCGGCCAGCCAGAACGTGCCGTCGAGCACCTGCCCCCGCTGCGACGGGTGGAGCCGGCCCTGCCGGTTGGCCAGCTCCACCTCCGCCCGCTCCGCCGTGGTCACTCGCCTTCGCCCTCCGGGTGTTCCTTCTCGTAAGCTTCCCGGGTTTCGTGGTAGCGGTCGAACTGCTCGTTCTCCTGCCGGCGCGCCTCGGCGCCCACACCCACGCCGTCGGCGAGGTTGAACCCGGGCACGCCGTCGCCTTCGCGCCACTGCTTCTGGCTGAGGAAGCTGCGGCCGTCGTCGGACAGCCGGTCGCCGAGGCCCTCGACCTTCTCCCGGCCGGGCACGTGCTCCTTCGCCGCGTCGCTCCACCGCTCGGCCGTCTCGGCGGCGGAGTCCGCCTCCCGGCCCGCCTGCTTCAGCTCACCGGCCTTCCGCTCGATGTTCGCCGCCGTCTCGACGCTGCGGTCCACGATCCGGTCAGCCGCCTTCCCGGCCTTCTTCAGCGCGTTCGCCGCGCCTTCGAGGGCCGCCTTCGACTTGCCGGCCCCCTTCGCGAGGCTCTCCAGCTTCTCGACGACCTTCGCGATCCGCGTGCTGATCTTCTCCGCGAGCACCCCGCCCTCGACGACCGTGTCGGCGATGAAGGCCGCGATCGTCCCGCCGAAGGTGCACCAAGACGCGGCGAGCGCGGCCAGCGCCTTGACGATCAGCTCGCCCACGAACGACGAGATCATGTCGCGGATCAGCCCGCGTTCGGTGCCGACCAGCGCGGCGCCGATGTTCATGGCGGTCGACGCGCCCTCGGCGTGCGACGCGGCACCGCGCAGGACGCCGACGTAGCTCTCGGCCGTCTTCTGGTACGCCTCGGCCGACCCGCAGTCGCTGAAGGACTGCTGGACCTGCTTCGCCCGCTGCTCGTACTGCTCGGCCGTCGCGGTGAGCTGCTTCGCGATGTTCGTCCAGGTCACGGCCTTGGCGGTGATCGCCTCGGGCTTGCCGGCGAGCTTGTCGAGGCCGTCCTTGAGGAAGCTGATGTGCTCGATCAGCCAGCCGACCCCGGCACTGGCCAGCGTGCCGAGCGGGTCCATCGCCGCGCCGAGCAGGTCGAGGGCGTCGGTGCCGACGTCCATGGCGAAGTTGCCCCAGTCGCCGTTGCGGGCGTCGGTGAGCGTGGCCGCGGCGTCGTTGAAGATCCCGGCGCCGCCGGTCTGGGCGTTGAGGTTGTCCGGCTCGCCCTTCGAGCCGTCACCCATGCCGCTCCAGAAGCCGCCCGGCGACTCGGCGGTCGCGACCAGCGGGTTCTCCTGCGTCTCGGTCATGCGGGCAGCTCCTTGCCGATGCCTTCGATCAGGGACTTCGTGGCCTGCTCGTGCTCGCGGAACGCGGTGTGCGCGGTCCGTACCCGGTCGGCCACCTCGTGCCCGGCCTCGACGGCCGCGGCGAGGAAGCTGTCGGCGGTGGCCAGCCACGCCTGGATCGGGATCGCGAACACCTGCCCGACCAGCCCGAACGCGTCGAAGTCGAGCGCCTGCGCGGTGCCCGCGGCGTCGAGCGCCTGCTGCACCTTGTCCGCGATCTCCCGGATCTCGCCCTCGTGCCCGCCGAGGACGTCGAAGTCGACCTTCATCGCCATCACAGCCCCCGGCGCAGGATCGGGCCGCCGAAATCGTCGTCGGACGGCGGTTTCCGGCGCGGTTCCCCGGCCGGCGATTCGGGCGCCGGGATCTGTTCCCGCAGGAATGACATCGCCGCGCTGTCGTCGCCGATCACCGGCGCCATGACGCTGGTCAGCTGCTGGGCCGCGTCGATCTGCGCGCGGCGGGCCGCGGCCAGGACCGCCTCCGCCAGCCGGGTCCGCGGCAGCTCGTCCGCGCGCGGCCCGAAGCTGAGTTCCTGCAGCGCACCGCTGGTGTTGACGGTCACCGTGACGGCGCCGTCGGGGCTCGTGGCGGTCGCGGAGAGGTGCTGCAGCCGCGCCTTGGCCTCGGCCGCGCGCCGGACGATTTCGGGCATTTCCGCCGAAGCGGGATCAATTCGGTTCACGGCGACCTCGGAAGTCGGGGGAAGGGACGCGGATCAGAGGGAGGAAACCGGTTTTCGGTTCCCCTTTCAAGTCGCGAAAACAATGCATGGGGATCCATTTGCGTGCCCTTTACCCGCCGCGCGCGGCCCGCGTTGAGCGCAACCGGCTCAGGCTTCCGTAAACTCGGGGTGGGCAGCGAGCGAGGTAGGTGAGGAACCGGTGGCCAACGCGGAGGAGCGCCGCTTCGAAGTGCTGCGCGCGATCGTGGCCGACTACGTGGCCAACCAGGAGCCGGTCGGCTCCAAGGCGATCGTCGAACGGCACAACCTGGGCGTGTCGAGCGCCACCGTGCGCAACGACATGGCCACCCTCGAGGAAGAGGGCTACATCACCCAGCCGCACACCAGTGCCGGCCGCGTCCCGACCGACAAGGGCTACCGCCTCTTCGTCGACCGGCTCTCGGAGATCAAGCCGCTGTCGGCCGCCGAGCGGCGGGCCATCACCACCTTCCTCGACAGCGGCACCGACCTCGACGACGTCCTCCGGCGCTCGGTCCGGCTGCTCGCCCAGCTGACCCGCCAGGTCGCCGTCGTCCAGTACCCGATGCTGACCAACGCCAAGGTGCGCCACCTCGAAGTGGTACCGCTCACCCCGGCGCGGCTCATGCTCGTGCTCATCACCGACAACGGCCGCGTCGACCAGCGCACGGTCGACCTCGGCGACATCATCACCGAAGAAGACGTGACCCGGCTGCGCACCGTGCTGAACGCGGCCATGGCCGGGCGGCGGCTCAACGAGGCCTCCGCCCGCGTCGCCGAGCTGCCCGAGAAATCGCCCGGCGAGCTGCGGGACGCGCTCATCCGCGTGACCACGGTGCTCGTCGAGTCGCTGGCCGAGCACCCGGAGGAACGCCTGGTCCTCGGCGGCACCGCCAACCTCACCCGCAACGTCGCCGACTTCCCCGGGTCGCTGCGCCAGGTCCTCGAAGCCCTCGAGGAGCAGGTCGTCGTGCTCAAGCTGCTGGCCGCCGCGCGCAACCCCGGTGCGATCACGGTGCGCATCGGTGAGGAAAATGAAGACGAGCAGATGCGCAGCACCTCGGTCGTCTCCATCGGCTACGGCCGCGACGACGTGGTGCTCGGCGGCATGGGGGTGGTCGGCCCGACCCGGATGGACTACCCCGGCACGATCGCCGCGGTCCGCGCGGTCGCCAACTACGTGGGGCAGATCCTGGCCGGCCGCTGAGCCGGGCAGAGCAGAAGGAGAAGCAGAGACGGTGGCGAGGGACTACTACGGCATCCTCGGGGTGGCCAAGAACGCGAGCGATCAGGAGATCAAGCGCGCGTACCGGAAGCTGGCCCGGGAGCTGCACCCCGACGTCAACCCGTCGGACGACGCCCAGCACAAGTTCGCCGAGGTCACCACGGCCTACGAGGTGCTGTCCGACCCGCAGAAACGCAAGATCGTCGACCTCGGCGGCGACCCCATGGACAACGGGGCCCGCGGCGGCGGGGGCGGCGACCCGTTCGCCGGCTTCGGCGGCCTCGGCGACATCATGGACGCCTTCTTCGGCGCCGCCGGCGGTGGCGGCCGCGGCCGCGGGCCCCGCAGCCGCGTCCAGCCCGGCTCCGACGCCCTCATCCGGCTCGGCCTCACCCTCGAAGAATGCGCCACCGGTGTCGACAAGGAGATCGCCGTCGACACCGCCATCGTCTGCGACCTCTGCCGCGGCGCCGGCACCGCCGAGGGCACCTCGGTCAAGACCTGCGACACCTGCGGCGGCGCCGGCGAGGTCCAGTCCGTCCAGCGGTCGTTCCTCGGCCAGGTCGTCACCGCCCGCCCCTGCCCGGTCTGCCGCGGCTTCGGCGAGGTCATCCCCGACCCCTGCCGCCAGTGCGGCGGCGACGGCCGCATCCGCGCCCGCCGCAACGTCACCGCCAAGATCCCGCCGGGCGTCGGCGACGGCATGCGCATCCGCCTCTCCGGCCAGGGCGAGGTCGGCCCCGGCGGCGGCCCCGCCGGCGACCTCTACGTCGAGATCGACGAGACCCCGCACGAGGTCTTCGTCCGCCAGGGCCACGACCTGCACTGCAACTTCCGCATCCCGATGACCACCGCCGCCCTCGGCGCCACGGTCCCCATCGCGACCCTCGTCGACGGCGACTACGAACTCGACATCGAACCCGGCACCCAGCCCAACGCCGAACTCGTCCTCACCGGCAAGGGCATGCCCCGGCTGCGGTCCTCCGGCCGCGTCGACGGCCGCGGCGACCTCCACGTCCACATCGACGTCGTCGTCCCCACCAAGCTCGACGAAGCCCAGCGCGAACTCCTCGTCGAACTCGCCCAGCAACGCGGCGAAGAAGTCCCCACGCTGGCCGCCAACGGCGCCAAGCACGGCGGCCTCTTCGCCAAGCTCCGCGCCAAGAACCACCGCTGACCCGTGCCCGACACCACCCTGCCGGTCTTCCTCGCCGCCACCGTCCCCGCCACCGGGCACGCGGTCCTCGACGGCGAGGAAGCCCGGCACGCGGCCACGGTCCGCCGCCTGCGCGCCGGAGAACGGCTGGTGCTCTCCGACGGCGCGGGCGCGATGGCCCGCTGCGTCGTCGAAACCGTCCGGCCCGGCCGCGACGCCGTCCTCACCCTCACCGTCGAGGAAAGCTGGACCGAACAACCACCCGCCCTGCGCGTCCTCGTCGCCCAAGCCCTCGCCAAAGGCGACCGCGGCGAACTCGCCGTCGAACTCGCCACCGAAGCCGGCGCCGACGCCGTCATCCCCTGGCGAGCCACCCGCAGCATCGCCAAATGGGAAGACGGCACCCGCGGCGGCAAAGCCCTCGCCCGCTGGCGAGCCACCGCCCGCGCCGCCGCCAAACAAGCCCGCCGCGCCCACATCCCCGACGTCACCGAACCCGTCACCACCCGCGAACTCGCCGGCCTCATCGCCACCATGTCCCAGGCCATCGTCCTCGAATCCGACGCCCCCGACCGCCTCACCGACCTCCCCCTCCCCGACACCGGCGACATCCTCCTCGTCGTCGGCCCCGAAGGCGGCATCACCGACGACGAACTCCGCACCCTCCAAGACGCCGGCGCCCACGCCGTCCGCCTCGGCCCCACCGTCCTGCGCACCTCCACCGCCGCCGCCGTCGCCCTCGGCGCCATCGGCGCCCTCACCACCCGCTGGAACTGAAAGATCAACCAAAAAACACCCCCGATTTTGCGCCCAGTTATGGCGCGATCACACTCCGACCCGTTACTCTCGTTTACTAACGCGCCACCCACCGTTTCGGCGCGCCACTGGGAAGACACAGACCCCGCCGGGCACCTCCCCCCTCGGTCCGGCGGCCGCCGCGGTGGCGGTAGATCGACCCCCAGGGTCTACCGCTCCGCGGCCCCCTTCGTCGCTTCGCTCCTTCGGGGGCCGCTTCGCGTTCGTTGGGTCCTCTGGGGGTCAAACCCCCAGACCCCCAGCCGGGGGCGCGCCCCCGGACCCCCCGCCGCTTTCGCTCGGTGCTAGTTGGCTGCCGCGTCTTCCGGTGTGGTCCTGTGGGTGTTGGCTCGGGCCCGCCTGTGCGGGTGGCTGTCGTGCCTCTTCTCCTCTTCGTCGATATGGTCTCCGCATGAGTGAGGATGAGACCCTGTTCGAGCGGATCATCGCCGGGGAGATCCCTGCCGATGTCGTCTACCAGGACGACACCACCTTCGCCTTCCGGGACATCCGGCCGCAGGCCCGGGTTCACGTTCTCGTCGTTCCGCGGAAGCGGTACCGGAACGTTGCCGAGCTCGCCGCCGCCGATCCTCGGCTTCTCGGTGATGTTGTCGCCACCGCCCGTAAGGTCGCCGAGCTCGAGGGCATCCTCGAGAGCGGGTATCGCCTCGTCTTCAACACCGACCGTGATGCCGGGCAGACCGTTTTCCACGTGCACGCCCACGTCCTCGGCGGCGAACCACTCGGGTTGTTCGGGGCTCCTGACGAGGACTGAGGAAACCGGCCTGCGTTCTGCCGGGGGGTGCCAGTAGCATCGGTGGGGTCCGTAGTCCCTCACCGAGAAAGCAGGCCTGAGGCCACGTGGCCGGAACCGTACCGGGTGGAGCCGCCCGACCCGACGTCCCCGGGGACGTCCCCAAGACCGAGGATGCCGCCGTCCAGTCCGCGCAGTCCCGGTTCCCCATCCCCGACGCCGCCGCACTGAGCCTGCTCGGCTCCCGCGACGAGAACCTGCGCGTCGCCGAGGAACTCCTCGCCGCCGACGTCCACGTCCGCGGCAACGAGGTCACCCTCACCGGCACCCCCGCCGACGTCGCCTTCGCCGAACGCGTCTTCGCCGAGCTCGTCCAGCTCGCCGGCGGCGGCCAGCAGGTCGGACCCGACACCGTCCGCCGCACCGTCTCCATGCTCTCCACCGGCGACGCGTCCCCGGCCGAGGTCCTCAGCCTCAACATCGTCTCCCGCCGCGGCAAGACCATCCGGCCCAAGACGCTCAACCAGAAGCGCTACGTCGACGCCATCGACAAGCACACCGTCGTCTTCGGCATCGGCCCTGCCGGCACCGGCAAGACCTACCTCGCCATGGCGAAGGCCGTCCAGGCGCTCCAGGCCAAGCAGGTCACCCGCATCGTCCTGACCCGCCCCGCCGTCGAAGCCGGCGAGCGCCTCGGCTACCTGCCCGGCACCCTCAACGAGAAGATCGACCCCTACCTGCGGCCCCTCTACGACGCGCTGCACGACATGGTCGAACCCGAGTCCATCCCGCGGCTCATGCAGGCAGGCACCATCGAGATCGCGCCCCTGGCCTACATGCGCGGCCGCACCCTCAACGACGCCTTCATCATCCTCGACGAGGCCCAGAACACCACGCCCGAGCAGATGAAGATGTTCCTCACCCGCCTCGGCTTCGGCTCCAAGATCGTCGTCACCGGCGACATCACCCAGGTCGACCTGCCCAGCGGCCAGCGCAGCGGCCTCCGCGTCGTCCGCGACATCCTCACCGGCGTCGACGACCTCCACTTCGCCGAACTCACCAGCCAGGACGTCGTCCGGCACAAGCTCGTCGGCGACATCGTCGACGCCTACGAGAAGTGGCAGGCCGTGCAGGACGCGCAGGAACAACAGCAGGGCAACGGCTGGAAGGGCAACCGGCGGTGAGCATCGAGATCGCCAACGAGTCCGGCGTCAACGTCGACGAGACCTCCATCGTCTCCGCCGCCCGCTACGCCCTCGACAAGATGGAAGTCAGCCCGCTCGCCGAGCTGTCCATCCTGCTCGTCACCCTCGACGTCATGGAAGACCTCCACGAACGCTGGATGGACCTCCCCGGCCCCACCGACGTCATGGCCTTCCCCATGGACGAGCTCGACTCCAGCCGCCGCCCCGACGCGCCCGACGCGTCCCCGGCCCTGCTCGGCGACATCGTGCTCTGCCCGGCGTTCGCCAAGGACCAGGCCAAGACCGCCGGCCACAGCCTCATCGACGAACTGCACCTGCTCACCGTGCACGGCGTCCTCCACCTCCTCGGCTACGACCACGCCGAACCCGCCGAGGAACGCGAGATGTTCGCCCTCCAGAAACGCATCCTCGGCGAGTACCAGGACGCGGTCGCGGCCCTGGAGAAGCAGAACGCCCAGCGCAGCACCGACGACCGCGTCCTCGGCATCGCCGGCCTCGACGCCCCCGCCGAACCACCCGCCGGAGAAACGCCGTAGTGCCGCCCGGAGCAAGCGCCCCAATGCGGCCTTCGGTGCGTCAGACGCACCCAAGGCGGCCTTCGGTGCGTGAGACGCAACCAAGGCCGCATTGGGGCGCCGTTCGCGGCCGGCGCCCGAGCCCCGAAGCGCGGCGCTAGGCGTCCCTCATGGTCCAGCTGCTCTTCGCGATCGCGCTCGTGCTTCTCGCGGGCGTGTTCGCCGCGGCCGACGCCGCCATCAGCACCGTCTCGCAAGCCCGCGCCGAAGGCCTCACCCGGCTCGGGCTGCCCGGGGCCCGCCAGCTCGCCGCCATCGTCGCCGAACGCCGCCGGCACATCAACCTCCTGCTCCTGCTGCGCCTCGGCTGCGAGCTCACCGCCACCGTGCTCGTCACCGTCGCGGTCGGCACCTGGATCCACCCGCTCGGCCTCGCCGTGCTCGTCACCGCCGTCGTCATGGTCGTCGTCAGCTACGTCCTCATCGGCGTCGGCCCCCGCACCCTCGGCCGCCAGCACCCCTACCGCATCGGCCGCTACGTCGCCGGGCCCGTCCGCGTCCTCGGCTCGGTCCTCGGCCCGCTGTCCCGGCTGCTCATCCTCATCGGCAACGCCATCACCCCCGGCCAGGGCTTCCGCGAAGGCCCGTTCACCTCCGAGGTCGAGCTGCGCGAGCTGGTCGACCTCGCCCAGGAACGAGGCGTCGTCGAAGACTCCGAGCGCGAGATGATCCACTCGGTGTTCGAGCTCGGCGACACCGTCGCCCGCGAAGTCATGGTGCCGCGCACCGAGATCGTCTGGATCGAGCGCACCAAGACCGTCCGCCAGGCCCTCGCCCTCGCGCTGCGCACCGGCTTCACCCGCCTGCCGGTGATCGACGAGTCCGTCGACGACATCGTCGGCGTCGTCAACATCAAGGACCTCATGGCCGGGTACATGGACCCGGACGGCCCGAGCACCCTCGTCGGCACGCTGATGAACGAAGCGTCCTTCGTCCCCGACTCGAAACGCCTCGCCGAGCTGCTCAAGGAAATGCAGCGCTCGCACAACCACATGGCGATCGCCGTCGACGAGTACGGCGGCACCGCGGGCCTGCTCACCATCGAAGACGTCCTCGAGGAGATCGTCGGCGAAATCACCGACGAGTCCGACGCCGACGAACGCCCCGAAGTCGAGGAGCTCGAAGACGGCGCGGTCCGCGTCTCGTCCCGGATGGGCGTCGACGACCTGGGCGAACTGTTCGGCATCGACCTCGAAGACCACGACGTGGAGACCGTGGGCGGGCTGCTCGCGGAACGACTGGGTAGGGTCCCGCTGCCGGGGGCCGAAGCCGAGGTCGCCGGCCTTCGGCTGTTCGCCGAAGGGGGCAAGGACCGGCGCGGCCGCATGCGGATCACCTCCGTGGTCGTGCACCCGGCCGACGCCGACGCGGTGACCGACCCGGCCGACCGCACCGCGCGCCGCCGCACGCGCCTGCCCCACCCCGACGAACGCGACAGGAGCGTCGAACATGCCTGACCTCGAGGCGGAGGACCAGAAGCTGGTCGTCCTCGCGCGGTCCTCGCGCGCCCGCACCCGAGCCGCCGAAGGCGCCGCGGTCCGCGACACCGACGGCCGCACCTACGCCGCGGCCACGGTCGACCAGCCGTCGTTCAAGCTGACCGCGCTGCAGGCCGCCGTCGCCGCCGCGGTCTCCAGCGGCGCCGAAAGCCTCGAGGCCGCCGCCGTCGTCAGCGGCGAAAGCCTGCTCAAGGAGGCGTCCGTGCACGCGGTCCGCGACATCGCGAAGCACGCCCCGATCATCCTCGCCGGCCCGGACGGCGAAGTCCTCAAGGTGCTCGACCGATGACCGAACACCGCTCCGGCTTCGCCTGCTTCGTCGGACGGCCCAACGCGGGCAAGTCGACGCTGACCAACGCCCTCGTCGGCACCAAGGTCGCGATCACCTCCAGCAAGCCCCAGACCACCCGCCACGCCATCCGCGGCATCGTCCACCGCGAGGACGCCCAGCTCGTCCTCATCGACACGCCGGGCCTGCACCGGCCGCGCACCCTGCTCGGCGAGCGGCTCAACGACATCGTGCACACCACATGGTCCGAAGTGGACGTCGTCGGGTTCTGCGTCCCGGCGAACGAAAAGATCGGGCCCGGCGACAAGTTCATCGCCGCCGAGCTGCAGAAGATCGCCAAGCGCACCCCCGTCATCGGCATCGTCACCAAGACCGACCTCGTCAAGCCGGACCAGGTCGCCGAGCAGCTGCTGGCCCTGCAGCAGGTGATGGACTTCGCCGAGCTCGTCCCGGTGTCCGCAGTGGACGGGTTCCAGGTGGACACGCTCGCGAAGCTGCTCATCGAGCGGCTGCCCGAAGGGCCGCAGCTCTACCCGGGCGGCGAGCTCACCGACGAGCCCGAGCAGACGCTGGTCGCCGAGCTGATCCGCGAAGCGGCGCTGGAAGGCGTCCGCGACGAGCTGCCGCACTCGATCGCCGTCACCGTCGAGGAGATGCTGCCCCGCGAAGGCCGCGACGACCTCATCGACGTGCACGCCTTCCTCTACGTCGAGCGGCCCAGCCAGAAGGGGATCATCCTCGGGCACAAGGGCGAACGGCTGCGGGAGGTCGGTGCCACCGCCCGCAAGCACATCGAACGGCTGCTCGGCTCGAAGGTCTACCTCGACCTGCACATCAAGGTGGCCAAGGACTGGCAGCGCGACCCGCGCCAGCTGCGCCGGCTCGGCTTCTGAATTCCTGATCTCGATTCGGTCGCGACGGGAGGAATCCCGGCGCGCCGGCCGCCTCGTACCCCTACAGTTCGCAGCTCGACCACACCGCGGCCGATCGGGGCGGCGGCGGACCAGGTGGTCGTCCATGGAGCACGACGAAGGGGAACGACCGAATGACCGACAGCCAGGGCATGCCCAACTACCCCGGCGACCAGCCCGGCGGGCAGCAGAACTACCCCGGCGGCCAGCCGGGCGGGCAGCAGAACTACCCCGGCGGCCAGCCGGGCGGGTACCAGCCGGGCCCGCCCCCGAGCAACAACCTGGTGTGGGCCATCCTCACCACCATCTTCTGCTGCCTCCCGTTCGGCGTCGTGTCGATCGTGCAGGCCGCGAAGGTGAACGGCCTGTGGGCGCAGGGCCAGACGGCCGCGGCGGAGGAAGCCGCGAACTCGGCCAAGAAGTGGGCGATCATCTCGGCGATCGTCGGCGTCGCGTGGCTCGTGCTGTGGATCATCCTCATGGTGGCGGGTGTGTTCACGTTCGGCACGGGCCGGACGTCATACTGACCTAGCCGAGCAGCAGGAGGATCCCGGTGACCGACCAGTACCCGCCGCCGTACCCGCCCCCGGGCGGGCCGCCACCCGGCTACGGCTACGGCTACCCGCCGCCGAACTACGGACCGCCGCCGGACAACAACATGGTCTGGGCGATCCTGAGCACGGTGCTGTGCTGCCTGCCACTGGGCGTCGTCTCCATCGTGAAGTCCAGCCAGGTCAGCTCGCTGTGGTTCCAGGGCTTCCACGCCGAGGCGCAGAAGGCCGCCGACGACGCCCGCAAGTGGGCGATGTGGTCGGCCATCACGACCGGGGCCCTCCTGCTGCTCTACATCATCTTCATCGTGGTGATGGTCGTGGTCGTCGGCGCCAACGCCGGCCGGTTCACGCCGTGACGGCCACGACCGTCTACACGGGAGTCCCGGCCCGCGGCGCGCGCGCCAAGCTGCGCGCGCTCGGGCCGCCCGCGGCGGTCGTCGCCGGCCTCGGCGTGTGCTGCGCGGTCGTCTGGATCGGCGACCCGACCACTCCCGGCGGCTTCCTGCCGGTCTGCCCGACCAAGGCCCTGTTCGGCATCGACTGCCCGGGCTGCGGCGGCATGCGGATGGCCTACAGCCTGATGCACGGCGACATCCCGGCCGCCCTGCACTACAACGCCGTGTCGTTCGTCGTGGTGCTGCTGTTCGGCTGGAGCACGGCCGCGTGGACGCTGGGACGGCTGCGCGGCCGCGCGATGAACAGCTGGCTGCACTGGCGGTGGACGCCACTGGTGTTCGCCGTCGTGTTCGTCGTCTGGTTCGTCATCCGCAACCTGCCGTTCGCCCCGTTCACCGGTTTGCGCGTCTGACCGGACACGCAGCGGAACCGGCGGCCGGACCAGCACGTCCGACCCGCGGGCGCATCACCCGGACAGCTGATGCCTGGGAGGCGCGTCCGTCACCCGAGCGAGTACGCTCCCGCGGACCGGTCCGATGCGGGCGGGGCCGATTCCGCAGTCGGGGAAGTGACCATCGAGGGGGAGACCCACATGACTGATCCCTACGGTCAGCAGTCCTTCGGGCAGCCGCCCGGTGGCCGGCAGCCGTTCGGACAACCGCAGCCGGGCCAGGCACCGCCGCCGTACGGCCAGCCCGCGCCCTTCGGGCAGCCGGCGCCGTACGGTCAGCCGGGCACCCCGTTCGGCGCGCCGCAGAACTACGCGAACTGGGGCCAGCGCGCGGGCGCGCTGATCATCGACCAGGCCCCGGTGCTCGTCGTCTACCTCCTCGCCGTGGTGCTGATGTTCACCGGCGCCCGCAGCATCGGCATCATCCTGTACGGGCTCGGCGGCCTCGCCGGCCTCGGCTGGAACATCTACAACCGGTGGATCCAGCAGGGCAACACCGGCCAGTCCCTCGGCAAGCGCGTCCTCGGCATCAAGCTCGTCGCCGAGCAGACCGGGCAGCCGGTCGGCGTCGGCACGGCGGTCCTGCGCGACATCTGCCACATCGTCGACAGCCTGCCCTGCTACGTCGGCTACCTGTGGCCGCTCTGGGACGACAAGAGCCAGACCTTCGCCGACAAGATCGTCAACTCCGTCGTGGTCCAGGGCGAGGCTTCGCCGGCGCAGGCGCCCTACGCTCAGCCCGGCGCGCAGCCGTTCGCCGGCGGCTACCCGCCGCCGGGGCAGCAGCCCGGCCAGTTCGGCCAGCCGTCCTCCGGCGGCTTCGGCCAGCCCACGTCCGGTGGCTTCCCGCAGCAGCCGTCCTCCGGTGGGTTCGCCCAGCCGTCTTCCGGTGGCTTCCCGCAGCAGCAGCCGGGCGGTTTCGGCCAGCCGCAGGGCCAGCCGCTCGCCCCGCCGCCGGGCGGCGGATCCGCCTTCGACGAAGGCGAGCGCACCCAGATGCTCCGCCCGGACACGCCCGCCGGCGGGTCCGCGTTCGACGAGCAGGCCGAGCGCACCCAGATGCTGCGCCCCGGCCAGCAGGGCGAGGGCGACGCGACCCAGAAGATCCAGCCGGGTCAGTTCGGGCAGCCGCCGCAGGACCAGCCGCCACACCACTGACCGGTTCTCCCTCCACCGCCCGGGTGACCCGGCGGGACGTTCACGAGTAGTTGGGGTACGAGTTCATGACCAATCCCTACGGCCAGCAGCCACAGCAGCCCTACGGCCAGCAGCCGCAGCCGGGCTACGGGCCGCCGTCCGGCGGCATGCCGGCGCCCTACGGCCAGCCCGCGCCGTACGGCCAGCCGGCCACGGGCGGCTTCGGCGCCCCCGGCTACGGCATGCCCGGCGGTGGCGACATCAACGCCATCAAGGACTACAAGGGCTGGGCGATCGGCTGCATCTTCCTCTGCTGGATCCTCGCGATCTTCGCGATCATGAAGTCCAACGAGGTCCAGACGTACAAGATGCAGGGCAACTACATGATGGCCGAGCAGGCGTCGCGCACGACCAAGACGCTCTGCCTGATCGCGTCGATCATCGGCGGCCTCGGCTGCTTGTTCGCGATCATCTGGATCATCATCGGCGTCACCGCCGCCACCACCTACCACTGCACGGGCTACTACTGCTGAACCCGGGTCGGTCCACCCCGGCATCGCCCGAGAGTGGGACGATGTCGGGGTGGTGAACCTCTACCGCGACACCGGAGTGGTGCTGCGCACGCACAAGCTGGGTGAGGCCGACCGGATCGTCACCCTGCTCACGCGGCGGCACGGCAAGGTCCGTGCCGTGGCGAAGGGCGTGCGGCGCACGTCGTCGCGCTTCGGGGCCCGGCTGGAGCCGTTCGGCCACGTCGACGTGCAGTTCTACACCGGGCGCACGCTCGACGTCATCACCCAGGTCGAGACCGTCGACGCGTTCCAGCTCCCGCTGGTCGCCGACTACCAGGCCTACACCGCGGCCAGCGCCATCGCGGAGACCGCGGACCGGCTCTCGGCCGAAGAGGGCGAGCCGGTGCTCAAGCTCTACCTCCTCGTCGTCGGGGCGCTGCGGGCGCTCGCCGCCGGTGAGCGGGACGCCTCCCTGGTGCTCGACGCGTTCTTCCTCCGCGCGATGTCCTACGCCGGCTGGGCGCCCGCGCTCACCGAATGCGCCCGCTGCGGCCTGCCGGGCCCGCACACGGCGTTCAGCGTCGCCGCCGGCGGCTCGATGTGCCAGGACTGCCGGGTGCCCGGCTGCGTGCACCCCGCGCCCGAGGTCCTCGACCTGCTCACCGCGCTCCTGCACGGCGAATGGCCGGTGGCCGAGGCCACCCTGCCCGGCACCCGCCGCGACGCGAGCGGCCTGGTCGCGGCGCATCTGCAGTGGCACCTCGAGCGGCAGCTGAGGTCGCTTCCGCTGGTCGAGCGACGCGCCCGGGAGACCGCAGTGACATCCGGGGCTTCGCCCCGGGCCGGGGGCTCCGCCACCCGCACCCCCGAAGGACAGGGGGTGTCCGGGCAGTAGGGTCGGGCCCGACCGGTTTCACCCATCCAGGGAGGCTCGCAGTGCTGCGCAGGGGACGCGAGAACAGGGCGTCGCGATTCGAGCTGCGGGCCCCGGATCCGCACCCGTCCGGCGCCAAGCCGCCGGAGATCCCGCGCGAGCTGCTCCCGAAGCACGTCGCGCTGGTCATGGACGGCAACGGCCGCTGGGCCAACCAGCGCGGCCTGCCGCGGATCGAGGGGCACAAACGCGGCGAAGCCGTGATGATCGACGTCGCCAGCGGGGCCGTCGAGCTCGGCATCAAGTGGCTGTCGGTGTACGCGTTCTCGACGGAGAACTGGAAGCGCAGCCCCGAAGAAGTGCGGTTCCTGATGGGCTTCAACCGCGACACCATCCGCCGCCAGGTCGACTACCTCGGCTCGATCGGCGTCCGGATCCGCTGGGCGGGGCGGCGGCCGAAACTGTGGGCGTCGGTGATCAAGGAACTGCAGGCGGCCGAAGAGAAGACCAAGCACAACACGGCGCTGAACATGACGATGTGCGTCAACTACGGCGGCCGCGCGGAGCTGGCCGACGCGATGCGGCGGATCGGGCAGGACGTCGCCGACGGGAAGCTGGACCCCGGCAAGATCAGCGAGAAGACCATCGGCAAGTACCTGTACCAACCGGACATGCCGGACGTGGATCTGTTCCTGCGGCCCTCGGGCGAGCAGCGGACGTCGAACTTCCTGCTGTGGCAGTCGGCCTACGCCGAGATGGTGTACCAGGACACGCTGTTCCCGGACTTCGACCGGACGCACCTGTGGCGCGCCTGCCTGGAGTTCGCGAAGCGCGATCGCCGCTTCGGCGGCGCCGTCGACCAGGCGGCTTCTTCGTGAGCGCCACCGAAGCGGCCGAGACCGCAGAGCTGCTGACGCAGGCGAAGGACGCCCTGGAGCGGTACCTCGAGGTGCACGTCGACGACGACGGCGCGCTGACGTTCTCCCACGGTGACGTCCCGTGCGTGATCCAGGCGACCCGGCTCGGCGAGGGCCTCACGGTGCTGACGCTGACCTGCGTGGTCGGCTGGGACCTGCCGGACCGGCCCGAGCTGTCGATCGCCGTGGCCGAGCGGGCGGGCCAGGGCCTGTTCGGGACGCTGGGGGTCGGGCACTCGGACAACGGCGTCGACGTGACCCTGCGGTACGCGTTCCCGGCGGCGGGGCTGGACGCCGCCGCGCTCGGGACGTTGCTGATGCTGGTCGTGTCGACGGCTTCCCAGCTGCGGACCGATTTGCCGGGAATCGTGCCGGGCGCGTAACCCACAAGTGGGACATTTCGGCCGCGAACGGAGTTTTGCGGACGGTTTCGGGTCGTGATCTTCCGTTCGCGCGCGGTGCTGTCGGTGGGCCCTGGCATCATCGCCGTCGTGAACATCGTTTCCGACACCGCCCGGCGCACCCGCCGGTTCCGGATCAGCTCGGTCGAGGTGCTGTGCGCGATCCTGCTGGTCGCGATCCTCGGCCAGGGCTGGCTGCAGCAGGCGTTCGACGTGCCCGCGCTGCGCACCGGCTCGACCGTGTTCGTCGCCGTGTGCGTGCAGGCACTGCCGTTCCTCGTGCTGGGCGTGCTGATCAGCGGCGCCATCGCCGCGTTCGTGCCCGCCCGCGCACTGGAGAAGGTGCTGCCACGCCGCGCCGGGGCGGCGGTCGGCGTCGCGGGGCTGGCAGGCGTCGCGTTGCCGGGTTGCGAGTGCGCGTCGGTGCCGGTGGCGCGCCGGCTGATGGGCCAGGGCGTGGCGCCCGCGGCGGCGCTGACGTTCCTGCTCGCCGCGCCGGCGGTCAACCCGGTGGTGCTGGTGGCGACGGCGGTGGCGTTCCCCGGCAAGCCGGAGATGGTGCTGGCCCGGTTCGCCGGCTCGCTGGCGACGGCGATGGTGATGGGCTGGCTGTGGGCCCGGTGGGGCAAGCTCGAGTGGATCACCGCCCGCGCGCTGCGCCGCCTGCCGGACGTGGCGGGCGGGCAGCGGTGGCGCGTGTTCGCCGAGACGGCTCGCACGGACCTGGTCGAGGCCGGCGGCTTCCTGGTGCTGGGGGCGCTGGTGTCGTCGGCGCTGAACGTGCTGGTGCCGGCTCGCTGGTTCGGGGTTCTCGGCGGCCAGCTGGTGCTGGGTGTGGTGGTGATGGCGGTGCTGGCGGTGGTGCTGGCGCTGTGCAGCGAGGCGGATGCGTTCGTGGCGGCGTCGCTGACGGCGTTGCCGCTGCTGCCGAAACTGGTGTTCCTGGTGGTGGGGCCGGCGGTGGACGTGAAGCTGTTCGCGTTGCAGGCGGGCACGTTCGGCCGGTCGTTCGCGGTCCGGTTCGCGCCGGTGACGTTCGTGGTGGCGGCGCTCTGCGCGGTGGCGGCCGGCCTGGCGGTGGGGCTGGCATGAGGCGCGAGACGCAGAACATCCTGCTGATCCTGCTCGGCGGCGCGCTGGTCAAGATCGCGGTGAACGGCGACTACCTGAGGTACGTGAAGCCGGCCCAGCAGCCGTGGATCATCGCGGGCGGTGCGGTGATGGTGCTGCTCGGCGCGGTGGCGATCGTGCGTGACCTGCTGGCGGCGCGCGCGAAAGCCGTGGCGGGCGCCGAGCCGGAGCACGCGGAGCACTCGCACTCCGCCCGGCCGGCCTGGCTGCTGCTGGTGCCGGTGCTGGCGGTGTTCCTCGTGGCCCCACCGGCACTGGGCGCCGACTCGGTGATCCGCACGGAAGCAAGGGTCCCGGCCAGCGCGGCGGCGGCCAACGCGGCGGCGTTCCCGCCCTTGCCGGCGGGGAACGTGGTGCCGTTGCCGCTGAACGAGTTCGTCAGCCGAGCGGGCTGGGACAAGGCGGGCACCCTGACGGGCCGGACGGTCTCGCTGACGGGCTTCGTGGTGCACACAGACGGCACAACGCTGCTGGCCCGCCTGGTGATCAGCTGCTGCGCTGCGGACGCGTTCCCGGTAACGGTCCGCCTCCGCGGCGGCGAAGCAACCCATCTTGCGAGCGACGCCTGGATCCAGGTGACGGGCCAGGTGGTCCCAGGCACGGCGACGCAGGCGAACAGCTATACGCCGGACTTCACGCCGGTCTCGGTCACGGCGGTGCCGGTGCCGAACGACCCGTACGAGTACTGACCGGCGCCGGTAGGAGGGGGAGAGGCACTGGACGATGCGCGAGCCGGGCCGGTCCGGCCGGGTCTCCGCGATGCCTTCGCGGACGGGGGCGACGCCACGCGCTGCCGGGGCTTCCGGCCGTAGGGCTGGCGGCCTTCGGGCTGGGTCGGCGACTGTCGGCGGGATGTGCGCCCAGGTTTGCCTGGCGGGGCGGTCGCGGCTGGGCGGACTTCGTGGCCGATCGGCCACGAAGTCCGCGGCGTTCGGGCCGCGTCGGTGGAGTCGCCCGGCGGTTTCGCGGGGCCGGGGCAGTCGAAGCGTTGTCGCGCGAGCGTTCGCGGCTGATCGACTCGCGGAGTTCTGGCCGATCGGCGGCGGGGCTGCCCGGCGGTTTCGCGGGGTCGGGGTGGCCGAGGCAGTGCCGCCGGTGTGCGCGGCTGATCGGCCGTCAGCCCGCGGCGTTCCCTTCGATCGGCGGAACTGCCCGGCGGCTTCGCGCGCTGGCCGCCCCGGGACCTCGCCGGCGATCCCGGTGCTTGCCGCCGATCCGCCGTCCAGACGCCTAACCCGCGCCGGCTGGGTCAGTGCTCCCCGCACGTACCGGTGATCTCCACCGTGTGCGAGATTTCCGAAAAGCCGTGCTCCGCCGCGATCTTCTCCGCCCAGCGCTCCACCGCCGGGCCCTCGACCTCCACCGTCCGGCCGCACAGGCGGCACACCAGATGATGGTGGTGGTGCGCCGAGCAGCGGCGGTAGATCGCCTCGCCCGAATCCGTGCGCAGCACGTCGATCTCGCCCGCCTCGGACAACGACTGCAGCGTGCGGTACACCGTCGTCAGGCCGATGCCGTCGCCGCGTTTGCGCAGCTCGTCGTGCAGTTCCTGGGCCGAACGGAAGTCGTCGATCGTGCTCAGCAGCTCGACGACCGCCGCTCGCTGGCGGGTTGATCGGCGCCCGGGCACCGGGGCCTGGCTGCGCGGTGCTGCCGGGTTCATCGCTTTCCTTCCTGCACGTGGGCGACGGCGTCCACGACGATGTGCGCGAGGTGGTCGTCGGCGAGCCGGTAGACGACCTCCCGCCCGCGTCGCTCGCCCTGGACCACGCCGGCCGTCTTCAGCACCCGCAGGTGCTGGCTGATCAGCGGCTGCGCGACGTCGAGAGCATCCACCAGCTCGTGCACGCACCGGTCGGCCGCGCGCAGCTGCAGCACGATCGCGATCCGGACCGGCGCGGCCAGCGCGCGCAGCAGGTCACCCGCGTCGGTCAGGACCGATGCCGGCGGGTGCGCCGGTGCCGCTGCCGCCGCCGGGGCGCACTCCGCGAGCTCCGGCTGGGCGCCACTGCCGGTGACCGTCGCCATTCCCGCCTCCACGCTGCTCGTCCGCCGCCGCGACCATGAATTCCGTAGTCATTGCCGATAACGGCGCCACCCATCCTAGTGTTCCCCCGCTCCAGACCCCGCTGCGTCACCACGCCTGTGCAATACGGCCGCTCGTATTGCTCCATTCGGGTGAGTTCGTGGGGAATTGCCTCTTCGGCTTCGCTTGTCGTGGCCGACGGTGCAAGGTTGTCGCGGAGCGTTTCGTCGCTTCTCGTACGCTGGCGACCCGCCCGAGCAGAGCAGTGGGGAGACATGACCCGTTTCGTGACGAAGGCAGCCGCGCTCACGGCGGTGCTGTTCCCGCTGGTCGGAGCCGGGGTGGCCGGGGCGCAGAGCCAGGCCGTGGACGAGAAGACCGGGCCGGTTTCGTTCGCGAACGTCGCGTCGGTGCGCATCGGCGGCGAGGACCGGCACGGCGGCGCCCTGATCACCGAAACCCAGCGTTCCCCGCTGCTGCCCGGCCAGTCGAAACTCGGCACGGACCGCATTTCGGTGCCGAAGGACGACGGCGAGCGCGCCACGTTCGGTGGCCACTACCAAATCGACCTGGGCCGCTACAGCAACGGCAATCCGTACCCGGCGGGCGTCGCGATCCGTGACCACAACGTCGTCGCCGCACTGCAGGCGACCACTGTGCCCACCGCCGTCGCCGAGACGAACTACGCGTTGCGCGACACCTGGCAGGGCGGTGCGAAGCCGGGCGACGACACCGTGCTCGTGCTGGAAGGGGCGAAGACGTCGGTGGACTGCACGGCACCGTCGAAGCTGACCGGCACGTCGTCGCTGAGCCGGCTGTGGGTGCGCCAGGGCGGCGGGCTGGGCGTCGTCGCGGTGCCCGGCGGCAACGCCGGTCTCGAGCTGAAGAACCTGCGGCTCGGCCCGCCCGGCGACATCGCGAACGCCAGCAAGGAGACCACCGTCTCCGAGCTGAAGCTGACCCGCGTTTCGACGTTCGACCAGCTGATCCGCCAGGACGGCTGGCGTTCGGGCGACTACACGGCCGCCGCCGGCTGGCGCGTCGAGATCACCACGCACGTCAAGGACGCGGCGGGGACGGCGCTGCAGGACGTCGTGACGAACATCGTGCTCGGCGGCGTCAGCTGCTCGGTGCCGAAGGGCTTCGTCGCGAAGGCCGCGGGCAGCACCGGCGGCGGCACGAGCGCGACGCAGGCCGCGGTGCCGACGCAGGTCCCGGCCGGCTACCTCGGCGCGGCCGCGCCGGACACCGGCAGCGACGGCTCGCGCGTCCCGCTGGGCATCGGCCTGCTGTTCGGCGGGGTGTTCTTCGCGGCGGTCGCGCTGCTGCTCGGCAAGCGGCGCAAGTCCGGGACGGACTAGGTGCTGCGCACCGGGCTGGCCGCCGTCTCCGCGGCGCTGGCCGTGGCCGCCTTCGCGGCCGGGATCATCCTGCTGACCTGGCTGCCGCCCGCGCCGCCGTCGCTCGCCGTACCCCCGCCGGGCGCGCTACCGGGCGAGAACGCGGCGCCCGCGATGCTGCCCGCGGACAGCGAGTCGGCGGCGCAGCAACGCCCGGGCACGGTCCGCCTGCCGGACGGTGCGACGGCCCGCCTGGTCCGCACGGAGCTGACCGACACCGGAGTCCTGCCGATCCCGCGCGGCTTGGGCGACGCGGCGTGGTGGGGCGCCAAGCTGGGCGCGGCGCAGGGAACGGCGCTGCTGTCGGGCCACGTGAACTGGGAGGGCAGGCGCGGCCCGTTCGACGAGCTGTGGCGCATGCGCGACGGCGACGAAGTGAGCATCGTCGACGCCCGCGGCGGCCACTGGGTGTACCGGGTGGACGACGTGGTGACGCTGCCGAAGGAGCAGCTGCCGGAGCAGGCGCCGAAGTGGTTCGCCCAGGACGGCCCGCATCGCTTGGTCCTGGTCACCTGCGGCGGCGACTACGTGGGCGGCACCCAGGGCTACGACGAGAACCGCCTGGTCACGGCCACCCTGGTGACGCGCCCCACCGGCTGAGCCAGGCCGCGGCCACGCCGGGTGCGGCACGGCCGGGCCGCTGAGCGGCTTGGGACGGCAATCGGGGGCCTGCGGCCGGGCGGGCTCGGCCGCTTCGGCCGGACCGCAAGCGTCACCGGTGGGGCGTGGCCGACGCAGGTTCGCGCAGCCGGGCGGGCTCGGCGGTTCGGTCAGACCGGCGAGCGGTCACCGGTGGGGCACGGCCGACGCAGGTTTGCGCAGCCGGGCGGGCTCGCCGGTTCGGCCGCTTCGGCCGGACCCGCGATCGGTCACCGGCGGGTCGTGGCCGACGCAGGTTCGCCCAGCCAGGCGGCCGATCGCAGCCGGGCGGCTCCACCCCGGCGGCCCGCGCCGCCGTCTTTCCACCGGATCCGGTGCAACCTCCCGCACTCGTCACCGCATGTCCTTCTTCGCCATGCCACGGACAGCGAAGGAGCACGAGCACATGCAGGAGCAGAACCCGGCGAAGCGGACGAAGGGCCCGGGCCGCTGGTGGATCGTCGGGGCCGCGGGCGCCTTCGTCGTCGCCGCGATCGTCGCCACCCTGCTCGTCTTCACCGGAAAGGATGAACCTGCCGTCGCCAACGGCACGTCCGCGCCCACCTCCGCCGCCGGGGAGACCCGACCCGGGCAGGCCGACGGGCAGGCGCCCGTGCAGCTGAGCCTCCCCGGTGGCGGCACCGCCAAGCTCGTCCAGGAAGACCTCGACGCGAACGGCGCCCTCAAGATCCCCGAGGGCCTCGACGAAGCCGCCTGGTGGGGCGCGAAGCTCGGCGCCGGCCACGGGGTCGCCCTGCTCTCCGGGCACGTCAACTGGAAGGGCCAGAAAGGCCCGTTCACCGAGCTGTGGCAGGTCGAGCCCGGCCAGGAGGTCAAGCTCACCGACGCCGCCGGCGGTGCCTGGGTCTACCGGATCGACTCGGCCGAGACCATCCACAAGTCCGAGCTCGCCGGCCGGTCCGAGCAGCTCTTCGATCCCGACGGCCCGCACAAGCTGCTCCTCGTCACCTGCGGTGGCGAGTACGTCGGCGGCAGCGAGGGCTACGAGGACAACCGCGTCGTGACGGCGTCGCTGGTCTCCCGGCCGTAGGCTCACCTGCGCGAAAAGCGGCGGGCCGCGGCGGATACCCTGGACGTCCGATACAGACCGTCCCCGCAAGCTTCCCGGAGCGTGGAGTGCCCACGAACACCATCGATACCGTAGTCAGCCTGTGCAAGCGCCGTGGTTTCGTCTTCCCCAGCGGGGAGATCTACGGCGGTACCCGCTCGGCCTGGGACTACGGACCGCTCGGGGTCGAGCTCAAGGACAACATCAAGCGCCAGTGGTGGAAGACCGTCGTGCAGGGCCGCGACGACGTCGTCGGCCTCGACTCGTCGGTCATCCTGCCGCGGCAGGTGTGGGTGGCCTCCGGCCACGTCAACGTCTTCACCGACCCGTTGATCGAATGCCTCTCCTGCCACAAGCGGTTCCGCGCCGACCAGCTGGCCGAGGAGTACGAAGCGCGCAGCGGCAAGCAGACGTCCGAGGACGACCTGTCCGACGTGCCCTGCCCGAACTGCGGCACCCGCGGCAAGTACACCGAGCCGCGGGACTTCAACATGATGCTGAAGACCTACCTCGGCCCGGTCGAGTCCGAGGAGGGCCTTGCCTACCTGCGCCCGGAGACCGCGCAGGGCATCTTCGTGAACTTCCTCAACGTCCAGACGACGTCGCGGAAGAAGCCGCCGTTCGGCATCGGCCAGATCGGCAAGTCGTTCCGCAACGAGATCACGCCGGGCAACTTCATCTTCCGCACCCGCGAGTTCGAGCAGATGGAGATGGAGTTCTTCGTCGAGCCGGGCGAAGACGAGCGCTGGCACCAGTACTGGATCGACGAGCGCACGAAGTGGTACACCGACCTCGGCATCAAGGCCGACAACCTGCGCCACTACGAGCACCCGAAGGAAAAGCTCTCCCACTACTCGAAGCGCACCGTCGACATCGAGTACCGGTTCGCCTTCAACGCGGGCCAGGAGTGGGGCGAGCTGGAGGGCATCGCCAACCGCACCGACTTCGACCTGACCACGCACTCGAACCACTCGGGTGTGGACCTGTCGTTCTTCGACCAGGCGGCCGGGCAGCGCTACCGGCCGTTCGTGATCGAGCCCGCCGCGGGCGTCGGCCGGTCGATGATGGCCTTCCTCGTCGACGCCTACCACGAGGAGGAGGCGCCGACCGCGAAGGGCGGTGTCGAGACCCGCGTCGTGCTGAAGCTCGACCCGCGGCTGTCGCCGTTCAAGGTCGCGGTGCTGCCGCTGTCGCGCAACGCCGACCTGACCCCGAAGGCGAAGGACGTCGCCGCGACGCTGCGCAAGCACTGGAACGTCGACTTCGACGACGCCCAGGCGATCGGCCGCCGCTACCGCCGCCAGGACGAGATCGGCACGCCGTACTGCGTCACCGTGGACTTCGACTCGCTCGAAGACCAGGCCGTGACGGTCCGCGAGCGCGACACCATGGCGCAGGAGCGCGTCGCGATCGACAAGCTGGAGTCGTACCTGGCCGCGCGCTTGATCGGCTGCTGACCCGCCCGGGGCCCGGGCACCCCTGACACCTGTCACGGTCAGGTCGTGACGCACGGTCTGGGGACCCGGGCCCGCCGGGCGGCAGCCTGGGGGCATGCGAGAAACAGACACCCAGGCGGTGGCGGCGGGGGCCGCGATCCACCTCACCGGCCTGCGCAAGCACTACGGCGACGTGTCCGCGGTCGACGGCGTCGACCTGACGATCGCCCCGGGCGAGGTGGTCGCCCTGCTCGGCCCCAACGGCGCCGGCAAGTCCACCACCGTCGACATGATCCTCGGCCTGACCACGCCCGACGCCGGCGAGGTCCGCGTCTTCGGCCGACGGCCCGGCGACGCCGTCCGCGCCGGGCTGATCGGCGCGATGCTGCAGGGCGGCGCCCTCATGGACGACCTGACCGTAGGCGAAACCGTCGGCATGGTCGCGGCGCTGCACCGGGCGCCGATGCCCGTCACCGAGGCGCTGCGCGCCGCCGGGATCGAGGAGCTGGCCGGCCGCCGCGCGAACAAGCTCTCCGGCGGGCAGAAGCAGCGTGTGCGCTTCGCCGTCGCCCTGGTCAGCAACCCGGACCTGCTGATCCTCGACGAGCCGACCGCCGCGATGGACGTCGGCACCCGCCGCGAGTTCTGGCAGTCGATGTACGCGTTCACCGAGTCGGGCCGCACGGTCCTGTTCGCCACGCATTACCTCGAGGAAGCCGAGGAGTTCGCGGACCGGGTCGTGCTGATGCGCCGCGGCCGGGTCGTCGCGGACGGGAGTGTCGCCGAGGTCCGCGCGCTGGCCGGTGGCCGCACGCTGCGCGCCGCCGTCCCGGGCGCCACCGAGGCGCTCATCGCGGCGCTGCCGGGGGTCAAGGAGTTCGAGCTGCGCGGCGACCGCGTCGCGATTTCCAGCGGCGACTCCGACGCGACGCTCTGGGCGCTCAAAGCCGCGGTCCCGGCCGTGCACGACGTCGAAATCAGCGCCGTCGGCCTCGAAGGCGCCTTCCTGTCCCTCACCGCCGACCAGACCCCGGAGTCCGTGCGATGACCACCTACCTGCTCACCGAGATCCGCCGGAACTTCCGCGCGCCCCGGTTCCTGATCTTCGTGATCGCCTTCCCGGTGCTGATGTACCTGTTGCAGGCCAACGTCTTCGTCAAACCCGGCAGTCCGGAGCACGCGCAGTTCGCGGCGGTCATCATGATCAACATGATGACGTTCGGCACCTTCGCCGCCGCCAACACCAGCGGCGGCAGGCTCGCGCTGGAGCGCGCGCTCGGCTGGCAGCGGCAGCTGCGGCTGACCCCGCTGACCGGGGCCGGCTATCTCGGCGGCAAGGCCCTGTCCGGGATGCTCGTCGGGCTGCCCGCGCTGATCCTGGTGCCGCTGCTGGCCGTGACCGTCGAGGGCGTGCACCTCGACCCCGCCGGCTGGGTCCGGATCCTGGCCGGCGTCTGGCTCGGCACGATCCCGCTGGTGCTGCTCGGCCTGCTGATCGGGCAGTTCGGCACCCCGGACTCGATGCAGCCGATCAGCATGCTCGTCACGCTCGGCATGGGCTTCCTCGGCGGCCTGTGGATCCCGCTGGAGGGCATGCCGTCCTGGATGCACGACCTCGCGCAGATCATGCCGACGTACTGGGTGCTGCAGGTGGCGCGGCCCGCCGTGACCGGCGACATGGTGGTCTCGCTGCCCACGGCCGCCGGCGTGCTCGCCGCGTGGACCGTCGTGCTGGGGGCGCTGGTGATCAGGCGATACCGTAAGGACAGCGCCCGCGTCTGAGGGCCGGAGGGGACGAGGAACGGCGATGGCGGAGTCCGAGAGGCACCGGTTCGGGCTGAACAGCAGGGAAGCCTGGTGGGAAGACCCGCTGGCCGACCCGGAGCGCAACGGTCCCGACCGGATGCGCTGGCCGCTGATGGGCGTGGTCTTCCTGCTGCCGTTCCTGATCCCGGTCACGAAGTCGCTGGCCGCGAAGCCGGAGGTGACCGTCCAGCTCGTGGTCACCGGCGCGCTGGTCTACGCCTACGCGCTGTGCTACCTGCTGTTCCCGTTCGTCTTCCGCCGGTCGCGGCGGGTGAAGCTGGGGTTCGGCATCGGGATGAACGTGCTGGGCCTGGCCACGGTCGCGGCGAGCGGGGCGAGCCCGTTCATCCTGCTCTACGGCACCGCGGTGATGGTGTTCCTGACCCCGGCCGCGTGGGCGGTGATCGTCGACGTCGCGACGCTGCTGACCGGCGCGGTGCTGCTGCTGGTGGCGGGCAAGCTCGGGGACGACTACGGCGACCTGGTCACGGTCGCCTCGGTGACGCTGGCGATGTTCTTCATGGCCAACCTCATCCGCGCCGTCCGCCGCCTCGAGCTGGCCAACAAGGAGATCGCGACGCTCGCCGTGGCCAACGAACGCCAGCGCGTCGCCCGCGACCTGCACGACCTGCTCGGGCACAGCCTCACCACGATCACCGTCAAGGCGGGGCTGGCCCGGCGGGTGCTGGAGAGCGCGGGTGACATCCCGCGCGCCGTCGAGGAGATCCGCGAGGTCGAGGGGCTCACGCGCAGCGCGCTTTCCGACGTCCGCGCGACCGTGTCGGAGTACCGCGAGGTGTCGCTGTCGGCGGAACTTGTCGGGGCCCGTGCCGCGCTGCGGGCCGCGGAGATCGACGCGGAGCTGCCGCACGCGGTCGACAACGTCCGGCCCGAGTTCCAGAACACCTTCGGGTACGTGCTGCGCGAAGCCGTGACGAACGTGCTGCGGCATTCCGGGGCCAGGCAGGTGAAGGTGCGGCTGGGCGGCAACTGGCTGGAGATCGAGGACGACGGCACGGCGGGCGAGGTCGTCCCGGGCAACGGCCTGCGCGGGCTCACCGAGCGGCTCGCGGCGGCCGGGGGCACCCTGCGGACGTCGGCCCGGCCCGGGGGAGGATTGCTGGTGCGGGCGGAGATCCCGCTGCCGGAACCGCGCGCGGCCGCCCCGGCCGTGCGCGCAGAACCCGCGGGAGGACTCGCTTGATCCGGGTGTTGCTGGCCGACGACCAGGCCATGGTGCGCGGCGCGCTGGCCACCGTGCTCGGCCTCGAATCGGACATCGAGGTCGTCGGGCAGGTCGGCTCGGGCGACGAGGTGGTCGCCGCCGCTCGCGAAGCCAAGCCCGACGTCGCCCTGCTGGACGTGCAGATGCCGGGCAAGGACGGCCTCGAAGCGGCCGCCGAGCTGCGGGCCGCGCTGCCGTCGTGCCGGGTGATCATCTGCACGACGTTCGGCAGGCCGGGCTACCTGGCCCGCGCGATGGCGGCGGGCGCGGCCGGGTTCGTCGTCAAGGACGCCCCGCCCGAGCAGCTCGTCGAAGCCGTCCGGCGAGTCCACAGTGGACTCCGGGTGGTCGACCCCGCGCTCGCCGCCGAGTCGCTGGCCACCGGCGCCAGCCCGCTCACCGCGCGCGAGCGGGACGTGCTGCGGGAAGCCAAAGACGGCAGCACGGTGGCCGATATCGCCCGCGCGTTGCACCTCTCCGAAGGCACCGTGCGCAACCACCTCTCGGCCGCGATCGGCAAGACCGGGGCACGGACGCGGGCCGAAGCGGTCCGGGTCGCCGAGGAGCGCGGCTGGCTCTGAACGGGCCGCCGCCGTCTGACAAGATGGGCCGGGTGGGTACCGCTGAACGCACCAAACCGTCGCGGGCGAGCTGGGCGCGCCGGATCGCCTTCGGCACGGTCCTCATGCTGCTGGCGCTCGTCGGCGGCACGGCGTTCCGCGTCTGGCAGGTCGCGCGCGAAAACGACCGCAGGCCGGCCGACGTCATCGTGGTGCTCGGCGCGGCGCAGTACAACGGCAAGCCGTCGGACATCTACGCGGCGCGGCTGATCAAGGCGAAGCAGCTGTACGACGCGGGTGTCGCGAAGACGATCGTCACCGCGGGCGGCAAGAAGGCCGAGGACAACTTCACCGAGGCCCGCGCGGGTCAGCTGTGGCTGACCCGGCACGGCGTGCCCCCGACGGCCACCCTCGCGGTCGGGGAGGGCAGCGACACGCTGCGCAGCCTGCGGGCGGTCGCCGACCAGGTGCACGCGCGCGGCTGGCACACGGCGGTGCTGGTCAGCGACCCGTGGCACTCCTTCCGCGCCCGGACCATGGCCGGCGACCTCGGCCTGGACGCCTGGACCGCGCCGACGCACAGCGGGCCGATCGTGCAGGAGCGCGTCACGCAGGTCCGCTACATCGTCCGCGAAACCGGCGCGCTGCTGTACTACCGGCTGACGAAGACCCCGGCCGACGACCTGTTCGCCACGTTCCTGGGCTGAGTTCCGCCGGCCGCGGTTTTGTCGGTGGCCGCGTTTAGGCTGGTCACGTGAACTACACCGAGCACGACACCGCCCGCCTGCTGCCGGAGCCGGCGAAGGGCGCGGCGCTGCCCGGCTCGCGTGCGGACGGGCGCAGCGCGTTCTCGCGCGACCGGGCCCGCGTGCTGCACTCCGCCGCGCTGCGGCGGCTCGCCGGCAAGACCCAGGTGGTCGGGCCGGGCGAGGGTGCCGAGGTCACCGGAGTCCCGCGCACCCGGCTGACGCACTCGCTGGAGGTCGCGCAGATCGGCCGGGGCATCGCGGAGGAGCTGGGCGCCGACCCGGACCTGGTGGACACCGCGGGGCTCGCGCACGACATCGGGCACCCGCCGTTCGGGCACAACGGCGAGCGCGCGCTCGACGAGGTGGCCGCGTCGTGCGGCGGGTTCGAGGGCAACGCGCAGACGTTGCGCATCCTCACCCGGCTCGAGCCGAAGCTGCTCGGCGCCGACGGCGACCCGGCGGGCCTGAACCTGACGCGGGCCTGCCTCGACGCGACCACGAAATATCCGTGGCCGCGCAAGCCGGGGCAGCCGAAGTACGGCGTCTACGGCGACGACACCGCGGTGTTTTCGTGGTACCGCGAGGGTGCGCCGCCGGAGCGGACGTGCCTGGAGGCCCAGATCATGGACTGGGCGGACGACGTCGCGTACTCGGTGCACGACGTCGAAGACGGCGTGCTGGCCGGCCGGATCAAGCTGCGGGTGCTCGCCCACCCGGACGAGCGCGCGGCGGTCGCCGAGGCCGCGGCCAAGCACTTCTCCGCCCAGTCGGTGTCCACATTGGAGGATGCGGCGGCGGAACTGCTGGCGCTGCCGGCGGTGGCGGAGGTGGCCGCGGCGGAGCCGGACGGCTCACCGCGCGCCCAGGTGGCGCTGAAGCGGCTGACGAGCGAGCTGGTGGGCCGGTTCACGACCGCGGCGGTCACCGGCACCCGCGCGGAGTTCGGCGAGGGACCGCTGAGCCGCTACCGGGCACGGTTGTGCGTCCCGGAGCAGGTGGCGGCGGAGGTGGCGCTGCTGAAGGCGCTGGCGCTGCGGTACGTGATGAGCGACCGCCGCCGGCTGGTGATGCAGGAGGGGCAGCGGGAGCTGCTGGTGGAGCTGGTGCACGCGCTGGCCCGGCGTGCCCCGGAGTCCCTGGACCCCCTGTTCGTCCCGGCGTGGACCACGGCCCGCGACGACGCCGGCCTGCTGAGGGTGGTGATCGACCAGGTCGCCTCCCTGACCGACGCGCAGGCCCACGCGTGGTACTCCTGGCACGTGACCCGCCTGCACCGCTGACCGGCCGGCGTCACGCTGATGCATGCCCGGACAGGGGGTCTCGGGGCCGGATCACGCGAGATGCCTGGTCATGCACGCGGCCCGGCTGTTCGGGTTGCGAGTTGACTGGTTCGGGGGCGGGAGTCGGCCGTTCGGGTGTGCGAGCTGATTGGTTCGAGGCGCGAGTCGGCCGTCTTGGTGCGCGAGTCGGTTGTTTGGTGCCCGAGCCGACCGTTCGCGCATGCCGGGCGGCTGTTTGGGTGCGGGAGGCGAGCGGCTCCTCGGCGCCCGGCGTTGGGCCGGGTGCGCTAGCACCTTGCGCGTGGTGGCCGGCGGGGGTTTTGTCACCCGTGGGCGGAGTTGTGCGTGGGGGCCCGGTCGGGGTGGCCGTTCCGGTACTCTCGCCCGCATGGCCACGGACAGCCACCTCCGGTTCGCCCTCGCCGTCCACTCGGCCCTCGGTGCCGGGGGCGGGAACTCCTGTTTCTCGCCGTATTCGGTGGCCAGCGCCCTGACCCTGGCCGCGCGGGCCGCCCGGGGACGGACGCGGGACGAGCTCACCCGCCTGATCGGGGACCCCGGCGAACAGGCCGTCCTGCTGCGGGAGGCCGCGCAGCTCCTCGACGAGGGCCGCGGTGCCGAACCGCCCCAGCTGGCCGTCTCCAACACCCTGTGGGCCGACGACCGGCTCCCGCTCGAAGACTCCTTCAAGGCCGAGCTGGCCGGCTGGCCCGGCGCCGCCGTCGCGAGCGCCCCCTTCGGAAAACAACCCGAAGCCGCCCGTGCCCTGGTCAACGAGGACGTCGAACGCACCACGCGCGGTCTCGTCCCGCAGCTGCTGCCGCCCGGCTCGATCGACCGGGACGTCGCCGCCGTGCTCGTCAACGCGCTGTACCTGAAGGCCGCGTGGAAGCTGCCGTTCCGCGAGGCCAACACCGCCGACGCGCCGTTCCACGCGCCGTCGGGCACCCGGGACGTCCCCACCATGTGGCTCAGCGAGCGCGTCGGCCACGCGCACGCCGGCGGCTGGCAGGTCGTGCAGCTCGCCGCCGCGGGCGGGCTGCAGGCCGTCGTCCTGCTGCCCGACGGTGACCTCGCCGACGCCGAAGCCGCCCTCGACCCGGCCACCTTGACGCGCCTGCTCGACGAGCCCCGGTTCACCTCCGTCGAGCTCGCGCTCCCGAAGATCTCCCTCGACGTCCCCAGTTCGCTCACCGGCGTGCTGCGCGGCCTCGGCGTCCGCACGTTGTTCACCGACGAAGCCGACCTGACCGGGCTTTCGCCGGATCCGCGGCTGACCGTGTCCGAGGTGCTGCACCAGGCCGTGCTGCGGGTGGACGAACAGGGTTTCGAGGGGGCCGCGGCGACCGCGCTGGTCATGCGGCTCACCGCGATGATCGTCGGCGAACCGGTCCAGGTCACGGTCGACCGGCCGTTCCTGCTCCTGGTCCGGCACGTCGGCACCGGGGCCCTTCACTTCTTCGCCAGGGTGGTCGAACCGTGAGCTTGAAGTCCGAAGCCGTGCCGGAGCTCGTCCCGCCGGCTCCCGAGCCCCCCGACGCCCCGAACCGCTGGGCGTGGCAGGACTCCGCCATCGCCGGCGGATTCCTGCTGTTCACCATCCTGCTCTACAACGGCCTGTGGTTCGACCTCAAGCGCGGCTACCTCTGGAACGGCGCCTCCGACCAAAGCCAGTGGGAGTGGTATTCCACGGTCGTCGCGAAGGCCGTGCTGCACTTCCAGAATCCGTTCACCACGGACCTGCAGAACTACCCGCTCGGCGTGAACATGGCGGCGAACGCGGCGATGTTCGGCCTGAACATCCCGCTCGCCCCGATCACGCTGACCTTCGGCGCGACGCTGACCTGGGCGATCGTCCTCACCGCCGGCCTCGCCGGCACCGCGACCGGCTGGTACTGGGTGTTTTCCCGGCACCTGGTGCCCAACCGCACGGCGGCCGCGATCGGCGGCGCCTTCTGCGGGTTCGCCCCGCCGATGATCTCCCACGGCAACGCGCACCCGAACTTCGTCGTGCTGTTCGTGCTGCCGTTCATCGCGCTCAAGACGATCCAGCTCGCGCACGGCGAACGCCCGGTGCGCAACGGGATCGTGCTCGGCCTGCTCGTCGCGTGGCAGATCCTGCTCGGCGAAGAGCCGCTGATGATCTTCGCGCTCACCTTCGTCGTCTTCGCGATCGCCTACCTCGTCCCGCGCCGCGCGGAAATCCGCGGCATGCTGGCGCCGCTGGCCAAGGGGATCGGCATCGGCGCGGTCGTCGCGCTGCTCATCGCCGGGTTCCCGCTGTACTGGCAGTTCTTCGGCCCGCAGAGCTTCCACTCGCTGCTGCACGGCCCGGCGGGCAACGACACGGCGGCGTTCACGCGATTCGCGACGCAGTCGATCGCCGGCGCGCCGGAGGCCGCTGCGGACGTGTCGATGAACCGCACGGAGGAGAACGCGTTCTTCGGCTGGCCGCTGATCGTGCTGATGGTGATGCTCACGATCTGGCTGTGGCGCGACGTCGTGTCGCGGGCGCTGGCGATCACGATGTACGTGATGGCCCTTCTTTCGCTGGGCGTCGAAATCACGGTGGCGCACGAGGACACCGGCATCGCCGGGCCGTGGAAGTGGCTCGGCCAGCTGCCGCTGCTGGACTCGCTGCTGGAGTCCCGCCTGGCGATGGGCTGCATCCCGCTGGCCGGCGCGCTCCTGGCGATCGCGACGCACCGCGTCTGGACGGCGGCGGCCGAGCTGCCCGCGCCGTCCGGCGGTCGTTCCGGGTTCCCGCTGCGCATGATCTGGATCGGCGCGGTGGTCGCGGTGCTGCTGCCGATCGCGCCGACGGCACTGGTGACCCACCAGCGCCCGCTCTCGCCACCGTTCTTCGCCGACGGGATCTGGCGCCAGTACGTCGCCCCGGGCGGCTCGCTCGTGCCGGTGCCGCTGCCGAGCACCGGCGAGGCGGAACCGCTGCACTGGCAGGTCGACGCGGGTCTCGGCTACCCGATGCCCGAGGGTTACTTCGTCGGGCCGACGTCGCCGGACGACCGCCGCGGCCGCTACGGCGCCGTCCCGCGGCCGACGTCGGACCTGTTCGCCGAAGTCGAGCGCACGGGCCAGGCCGCGCAGGTAACGGAGGCCGACCGCACGCAGGCCCTGGCGGACCTGCGGTACTGGAACGCCGACGTGCTCGTGGTCGGCCCGCGGCAGAACCAGGAAGCCCTGAAGTCCACTGTGGAGCTGCTGCTGCGCAAGCCGGCGGAGTTCGTCGGCGGGGTGTGGGTCTGGGATGTGCGCGCGTTGACGCCGTGACATTTCGGTACAGTCGGCGGCCGTGACCTCTGTGGACGAACAGGGCAGGCCCGAGCCGCCCCTCGACGGTGACGAAGCCGAAACCCTGCTGGGCTTCCTCGACTTCCACCGCGCGACGCTGGCCTGGAAGTGCGCCGGGCTGGGCGCGGACGGCCTGCGCGCGACGCACCCGCCGTCCACGATGACGCTCGGCGGCCTGCTGAAGCACCTCGCCTACGTGGAGGACCGCTGGTTTTCCGTCGTCCTCTTCGACCGCGCGCCCGCGGCGCCGTTCGACGCGGTCGACTGGGCGGCGACCCCGGACTGGGACTGGGATTCCGCCGTCGGCGACACCCCGGAGCAGCTGAAGGGACTCTGGGAAGACGCCGTCGCGCGCTCGCGGGAACTCACCACGCGGGCACTGGCGAACGGCGGCCTCGCGCACCCGTCCCGGCGCCGGTTGCGCGACGGCACCACGCCGAGCCTGCGCTGGATCCTGGTCCACATGGTCGAGGAGTACTCGCGCCACAACGGTCACGCCGATTTGATCCGCGAGTCGATCGACGGCAGCACGGGGGAGTAGTCACTCCGCGGCGACGAAGACGCAGCACGGGTGCCCCGCCGGGTCGGCGTAGACGCGCAGCGCGGGAGATCAGCTCGCCTTCGGCGGGCACCATCACCGGCGAGTCGCCAATGCGGGTCTCGCCCAGGCGCCTTCGGCGTCACCCATGGCCCCGAAGACCGTGCGCACGGCGGCGAGGTCGCTCACCACCGTCCGTTCCGGCCGGGAGCAAGGGTCACAGCCGCAGGCCGACCAGCTTCACCAGGAACCGGTCGAGCTGCTCGGCGGCGGGCGGCCACGGCAGGTCGGGCTCGTTGATCCGCTGTGCCAGCACGCCGTTGACCGCCGTCCGCAGGTCGATCGCGACGGTCGCGGCGTCGCCGGGCGGGGCCAGGCCCGCGTCCATGCACGCCTGGACGGCTTCGGTCGTGCGGGCGACCATGACCTCCTTGAACGGCATGCCGTGGCGCCGGTGGACCTTGCTTTCGTGCAGGACCTTGTAGAGCCCGGAATGCTCCCGCGCCCACTCGGCCTGCGCCAGGATCCGGGCGCGCAACGCCTGCGCCGGGTCCGGGGCGGCCGCGGCGGCGTCGTCGCCGGTCCGGACCAGGTCTTCGTGGCAGCGCTGCATCGCGGCCAGCACCAGCGCGTCGCGGTCCGGGAAGTGCAGGTAGACCGACGTCGCCGCGATCGACACCGCGCGCGCGACGGCCCGCAGCGAGAGCGCCTCGTCGTCGGCCAGCTCGTCGAGCATCCGCACGGCGGCCGTGACGATCTCTTCGCGCAGCAGTTCGCCCTGGCCGCGGGCGTTGGGGCGGCGGCGGGCGGTGGTCTCGTTCATCGCCGTCCAGTGTAGCTGGACACGCATTGCGCTACAGGTGTAGCGTGCTATTGCACTACAGCTGTAGCGCTACGTACGTTCACCATTCCGAGGGAGCATGATCTTGACCACCACCGAAACGCCGGCGAACCTCGACCGGCCGGCCGCGCCGGACCCGGTGTTCGCGCAGATGGCCGGCGCCACCGCGCGGTACGTCCGGGCGATCCCGGAGCTGACCGACCGCGAGAAGACGTTCCTGTGCGTCACGGCCGACGTCTGCCAGGGCAGCCTGGGCCTGGCGTTCACCGCCCACGTGCGGGCCGGGCTGCAGGCTGGAGTGTCCACTTCGGACATCCGGGAGCTGCTGCGGTTCGTCTCGTACGACTGCGGTTACCACGCCGCGACCGCGGGCATCGAGCGGATCGCCGGGCTGGAAGCGGAACTGGGCCTCTCGCAGCCGGACGCCGGACCGCTGGCGCCGGAGCTGCTGTCGACCGGGCCGGGCGCCGCGCCCAGCCCGTTGCCGGAGCCGACGAAGGCCCGGCTGGACGAGCTGGATCCACACTTCCGGGGGTTCTTCGACCTGCAGTCGCGGATGCGGACCGGCCACGGGCCCGGGACGCTCAGCGAACGCGAGCGCGGCCTGGTCAGCCTGAGCGTCGACGTCCACTACCAGACGCTGGCCGACACGTTCCGCACGCACGTCGGCCGGGCTCTGCGGGGCGGCGCGTCGAAGGAGGACGTGCGCGCCGCGCTGCGGTTCAACGCCCAGTTCGGCGTGACCCGGGCCTGGCACGCCTGGGAAGCGCTGAACGCGATCCTCGCGGAAAGCTAGCCGAGCACCTCGTCGGCCAGCCGGCTCAGGTACCCCGCGAACCGTTCGCGATCTTCCCGCGGCCAGTGGCCCACCAGCGAGTCGAACGCCTGACGCTGGTGAGCCTGCGAGGCCGCGAGGAACTCCTTCGCCGCGTCGGTGAGCGTGAGTGCCGCACGACGAGCGTCCCGGCTCGACGTCGAGCGCACCACGAAGCCGTCCCGGACGGCTTCGGCGACCATCCGGCTGGCCACCGAGCGGTCGATGCCCAGCTGGCGGGCCACGTCGGCGACCGTCACCTCCGCGCTCGCCGCGCCGTCGACCGCCTGGATGACGAACAGGTTCGGCACCGTCCACGCCGGGGGCGCGCCGGCGGAGAACCGGTCGACGACGTCCGGGGCCCACTGGCGCGCCCAGTGCCGGACCAGCCGGAACAGCGCGGGACCCCCGGAACTTGATGCGTGCATAAGGCACACTATAACGTGTGCTTTATGCACGCATCTCGTCGCCTCGCGTTCGCCGGTCTCCTGCTCGGCATGGCCATCGCCCAGCTCGACGGCCTGATCGTCACCGCGGCCCTGCCGTCCATCGGCGCGGACCTGCACGCCCGCACCGGGCTCGTCGCGGTGACCGGGGCCGGTCTGCTCACCCTCACCGTCGCGACGCCGCTGCACGGCAGGCTCGGCGACCTGCACGGCCGCCGGATCTGCTTCGCGGGGTCGGTCGTCGTGTTCGCCGCGGCCTCGGCGTGGTGCGCCGCCGCGCCGGACATCGGCTCGCTGATCGCCGCCCGCGCCCTCCAGGGCCTGGGTGGCAGCGGCCTGATCGTCACGGCGATGAGCGCTCTGGGCGAGCTGTTCGACCGCGACGAGCTGCTGCGCCGCCAGGGCCGGCAGATGGCGGTCTTCGCGGCCGCCACGCTCGGCGGGCCGCCGCTGGGCGGCCTGCTCGCGGCCGGGCCGGGCTGGCGGTGGATCTTCCTGGTCAACCTGCCGCTGTGCGTGGCCGCCCTGGTGCTCGGCCTGCGTGGCCTGCCGGGCAAACCGGCCCGTGCCGCGGGGAAGTTCGACGTCGGCAGCAGCGTCCTGCTGGTCGTCGCGGGTTCGGCGGTCGTCGCGACCGGGACGTTCGACGGCCTCGCGCGCAGTCCATTGTGGACCCCCGTGCTCGTGGTGAGCGCGCTGACGGCCGGCTTCCTGTTCGTGCGGCGGCAGCGGCGTACGCCGAGCCCGCTGATCTCGCCGGCGGTGTTCGCCGACACGGTGCTCAAGCGCGCGGTGGTGGTCAACGGCCTGGCGGGCGCCGCGCTCTACGGCACCTTCACCTACGTCGCGCTGGTCGCCGCGCTGCGGGCGGACGCGGCCGGGACCGGCGTGCTGCTCGTCGCGATGACCGCCGGGCAGCTAGCCTTGTCCGCGTCCTTCGCCGCGCTCGCCCGGAAACAACCCGAAATGACGGCGTGGGGCCGCTTCGGCTGCCTGCTCGGCACGGCCGGGCTGGCCGCGGTCGCCGTCGCCGCCGCGCTGCGCGGCACACCGTGGCTACTGGTGCCCGGGCTGTTCGCGATCGGCGCGGCCTTCGCGGCCTGCACGTCCGCGTACACCGTGCTGGGGCAGACCCGCGCCCGAAGCGGCCTGATGGGCGTCACGATGGGGTCGCTGACCTTCGCGCGGCAGGCCGGCGGGCTGGCCGGCGCCGCGGTGTTCGGCTGGCTCGCGCTGGCCACGACCGGCGGGCTGGCCGCGCCCGGCCTCACCGTCGTGTTCGCCGCCGCGGCCGCGGTCATGCTCGTGAGCCGGCTCACGGCGCCCGCTGTCACGTCTTCCGCGGCCGTCTCGTCCTCCTCGTGACCGCGACACGAAGGAGTACGCAGATGCCTCGCATCCCCGCGAAGAAGACGTCCGAAGCCGGCCCGTTCCTCAAGCTGGTCTACCGGATCGCCGGGCGGCGCTACGGCGCGGTGCCCGAGCCGATGGCCGTCGCCGCCCACCACCCGGGCCTGCTGCGGACGTACATGGCGCACGAACTGCTGGCCGAACGGGCGTCGCGGAAGGTGCCCGCGAACGTCCGCGAGCTCGCCGTCTACCGGGTCGCCACCCGGATCGGCTGCTCGTGGTGCGTCGACTTCGGCACGATGCTGCAGAAGCACGAGGGCCTGGACATCGAGCGGCTGAAGGAGATCGACGGCTACGCGACCTCGCCCGCGTTCAGCCGCCAGGAGCGGCTCGCGATCGCCTACGCCGACGCGATGTCCGGCGACCGGGTCACCGTGACCGACGAGCAGGTCGCCGAGCTCGAGCGCGAGTTCGGCCGCGACGGCGTCGTCGAGCTGACCTACCAGATCGCGCTGGAGAACATGCGCGCCCGGATGAACAGCGCGCTCGGCATCGTCGACCAGGGCTTCACCTCCGGCGACGCCTGCCGCGTCCCGCTCCCGTAGGACCCGGGGAACCGGACCCCGGGTGGACGCGCCGCCGGGGTCCGCCGCGGGACCGTTCCGGGCATGCACCTGCTCGCCGGTGAACGGATCAAGCTCTTCAGCATCGCCACGCCCTGGGTGTGCGGTGTGTTCACGCTCGTCGCGCTGGCCGCGCCGGCGGCGCTCACCGCGCTCACGGCCACCGAGTCCCGGCTGCCGCCCACGGTCGCGAGCACCCAGTTCGGCTACCAGCTCGGCCCGGTCGCCGTGCTGGTGCCGGCGGCGCTCGCGGTGACGAGCGAGTACCGGTCCGGCACGATCCACAGCACCTTCCAGGCCGTGCCGGGCCGGACCCCGGCGTTGCTCGCGAAGGCCGCGGTGGCCGCCGGGTACGCGTTCCTGCTCGGGGAAGCGGCCGCCTTCCCCGCCTGGCTGGTGGCACGCGTGCTCGCCCCGGACGCCGACCTGGCGCTGAACAAGCGCGCCCGACTGGCGGATCGTCGCCGGCACCGGGCCGGTGTTCGCGCTGGCCGCGGTCTGCGGGGTCGGCACCGGGCTGCTGCTGCGCCACACCGCCGGCGCGGTCGCGCTGCTCGTCGGCTACCCGCTCATGGCGGAGAACGTCGTGCAGCTGATCCCGCGGGCCGGGCAGGCGATCCACCGGTGGCTGCCGCTGAACGCCGTCACGAAGTTCCTCAGCGGCTCCGGGGAGGCCAACGCCGGTCGCGACGGCGGCAACGCCGCCGTCCTGTCCGACTCGCCGCTGAACCCGGGCTGGGCCCTGGCCTACTTCGCCGCCTTCGCCGGGCTCGTGCTGGCCGCCGGGATCACGCGGGCGAAACGGCGGGACGCGTGATCCGGGTCAGCTTCTCCGGGTTGACGACGTCGTAGATCGCCACGATCTTCCCGTCGCGGATGCTGACGGACTGCACGTGCTCGTCGAGCGCGAGGAAGCCGTCACGGCCCGGCATCGGCGCCAGGTACATCCCGAGGTCGCCGTTGACCAGCACCGGTGCGCCGCGCTCGACCATCCCCGGCGCGTACTTGCGCGTGATGCCCACGAAGAACCGGGCGACCTTGTCCGCGCCCACGACGAGCTGGCGCACGGTGCGGCCCTTGCCGTCCGAGTCGCCGATGAGCACGACGTCCGGGGCCAGCACCTCGGCCATCGCGCGGACGTCCCCGGCCTGCAGCGCGACGACGAACTTCCGGAGGATCCGCGCCTGGTCCTCCAGTGGCACGCGCGGGGCCGGATCGGCGTCGGCGAGGGCCTTGCGGCCGCGGGACGCGTGCTGCCGCGCGGCCTCCACCGACACCCCGAGCGCGTCCGCGATCTCGGCGAACGGCACCGAGAAGGCGTCGTGCAGCACGAACGCGACCCGCTGCTCCGGGGTCAGCTTGTCCAGCACGACGAGCGCGGCCATGCGCAGCCCGTCGTCGCGGACCGCGGCTTCGAGCGGGTCGTCGCCCACCGGCCGCCCGAACGGCGTCACCACCGGCTCGGGCAGCCAGTTGCCGACGTACATCTCCCGCTGGGCGGCGGCCGACTTGAGCCGGTCGAGGCAGATCCGGCCGACGACCGTGGTCAGCCAGCCGCGCAGGTCGCGGATCGCCGCGCGGCCGGCGTCGTCCAGGCCGGCCAGGCGCAGCCAGGACTCCTGGACCGCGTCCTCGGCGTCGGCGCGCGTGCCGGTCAGCCGGTAGGCGACCCCGATCAGGTGGCCGCGGTGCGCGGCGAACTCCGCGGCGAGCGCGTCCAGGGCGGTTGTGGCCATACCCCGAGTGTGCCGGATGGGGACCGATCTATTGTGGTAGGCGTGGCAGGACGGATTCGGGAGAGCGACATCGCGGAAGTGCGCGAGCGGAACCGGATCGACGAGGTCGTCGGGGAGTACGTGGCGCTGCGCCGCGCCGGCGGGGGCAGCCTGAAGGGCCTCTGCCCGTTCCACAACGAGAAGACCCCGTCGTTCAACGTCCGCCCGACGCACGGCACCTTCCACTGCTTCGGCTGCGGCGAAGGCGGCGACGTCATCAAGTTCGTCCAGAAGATCGACCTGATCTCGTTCGTCGAGGCCGTCGAGCGGCTGGCCGACCGGGTCGGCATCCGGCTCACCTACGAGGGCGGCGGCGCGACGATCCAGCGTGACCGCGGCAGCCGCACCCGGCTCGTCGAGGCCCACCGCGTCGCGCAGGAGTTCTACGCCGAGCAGCTGCTCACCGACGAGGCCCGCCCGGCGCGCGACTTCCTCTCCGAGCGCGGGTTCGACGCGGCGATGGCGAAGAAGTTCGGCTGCGGCTACGCGCCCGGCGGCTGGGACAAGCTGACCAAACACCTGCTCAACCGCGGTTTCGAGGTCAAGGAGCTGCTCACGGCCGGGCTGTCGAAGGAGGGCCAGCGCGGCCCGATGGACCGGTTCCACCGGCGCCTGGTCTGGCCGATCCGCGACGTCGGGAACGACGTCGTCGGGTTCGGCGCGCGGCGGCTGTTCGACGACGACCGGATCTCGGCGAAGTACCTCAACACCGCCGAGTCGCCGATCTACAAGAAGTCCCAGGTCATGTTCGGCCTCGACCTGGCCAAGCGCGAGATCGCGAAGCGGCACCAGGTCGTCGTGGTCGAGGGCTACACCGACGTGATGGCGATGCACGCGGCGGGCGTGCCGACCGCGGTCGCGTCGTCGGGCACGGCGTTCGGCGAAGACCACATGAAGGTGCTTCGCCGGCTGATGATGGACGACGACGCCTTCCGCGGCGAAGTGATCTTCACCTTCGACGGCGACGAAGCGGGCCAGAAGGCGGCGCTGCGGGCGTTCGAGGGCGACCAGACCTTCGCCGGCCAGACGTACATCGCGGTCGCGCCGGACGGCATGGACCCCTGTGAGCTGCGCCTGGCCAAGGGCGACAGCGCGGTGAAGGACCTGGTCGCGCGGCGGACCCCGCTGTTCGAGTTCGTCATCCGCAGCACGCTCAGGAACTACGACCTCGACTCGGTCGACGGCCAGGTGGCGGCGCTGCAGAAGACCGTGCCGATGGTCGCGTCGATCAAGGACCGCGCGGCCCGCGACGGGTACGCCTCGAAGCTCGCGTGGTGGGTCGGCTGGCAGGACGTGGCCCAGGTGGTCAACCGGGTCCGCGGCGCCGCGGGTGCGACGGACAAGCGCGGCGGGGCCCCTGTCCGGCAGCCCGCGCGGGCCCAGGCCGCTCCGGCCGCGCCGGCGCAGGACGTGGCCCGTCCCGCGCCGAAGGACCCGCGGTTCGCCGTCCAGCGCGAGGCGTTGAAGGCCGCGTTGCAGCAGCCCGCGATCGCCGGGCCGGAGTACGACGCGCTGCCGCTGGAGGCGTTCACGCACCCGGTGTACGCCGCGCTGCACGAAGCCGTCCTGAAGGCCGGCGGTGCGGCGTCCGGGCTGACCGGACCGGCGCTGCTGGACGCGGCCGCCCCGCACTGTCCGGAAGGGACGGTCCGGCGCGTGCTGTCCGAGCTGGCCGTGGAACCGTTGCAGGCCAAGGACGAGGTCGACTCGCGGTACATCTCGTCGATCCTCGCCCGGCTGCAGGAGAACCTCGTCGGGCGGCAGATCGCGGAGATCAAGGGCAAGCTGCAGCGGCTGTCGCCGGTCGAGTCCCCGGACGACTACCGCGCGCTGTTCGGCGACCTCGTCGCGCTGGAGCAGTACAAGAAGTCACTGGGCGAGCAGGCCGCCGCCGGCGCGTGGGGCTGAGATGAGCTTCCTGCGCCGGTTGCTGGGCGACCGCACGCCCGCCGGGTTCCCCGGTTCGCTCTCGCCGGGCGAAGAAGTCGTGGACAGCGCCCCGGTCGAGGGCGGCGGGCACCTGGTGGTGACGACGCTGGGGCTGTGGGTCCCGTCCGAGGGCGGGGCGCGGCGCGTCGGCTGGCACCTCGTCGGCAAGGCGGCCTGGGCGGACGGCGTTTTCACGCTGACCGAGTCGTCCGAAACCGGGACGGCCGGCTCGGCCGTCGTGCTGGCCGACCTGCCGCCGGTCCGCTTCCGGCTGCCTTCGCCGGGCAAGGTGCCGCACCAGGTCCGGCTGCGGGTCGACGGTTCCGTGCGGTCCCGGCACCGGCAGGAGATCGGGTCCGGCGGCGCGTGGTTCGTCCAGCGCAAGGTGCCCGGCCGCGACGGGACGGTCCTGCAGGTCCGGCCCGACCCGGGCACCGACGTCGCGCTGGTGACGGCCATCGCCGAGCAGGTCGCCGCGAAGCTGGCCAACCCCGCCGAGTAGCAGTACGCTCGTACTCAGTACAGGCGTACTGTTATCTGGGAGGCGGCCGTGTGGGATCCCGAGAAGTACCTCGACTACGCCGACCTGCGGGCCCGGCCGTTCCACGACCTCGTCGCCCGCATCGGGTCTTCTTCGCCGCGTCGCGTCGTCGACCTGGGCTGCGGTCCGGGCAACCTGACCGTTTCGCTGCGCGACCGTTGGCCGTCGGCCGCCCTCGAGTGCAGCGACAGTTCACCCGAAATGGTGGCGGCGGCACGGTCTCGCGGCCTGGACGCGGCAGTGCTCGACGTCCGCGACTGGTGCCCGGCGCCGGACACCGACGTCGTGGTCTCGAACGCCGTCCTGCAGTGGGTGCCGGGTCACGAGTCGCTGCTCCGCCGGTGGGTTTCGGAGCTGCCGAGCGGTGCGTTCGTCGCCGTCCAGGTGCCGGGCAACTTCAACGCGCCCTCACATGCGCTGACGCGGGAACTGGCGGCGTCGCCGGCTTGGTCGTCCCGGCTGGCGGACGTGGTGCTGCGAGAGGACGACGCGGTGCTGAGCCCACGGGGCTACGCCGACCTGCTGGCCGACGCGGGCTGCGGTGTCGACGCGTGGGAAACGACGTACGTCCAGCCCCTGCGGGGGCCGTCGCCGGTGCTGGAGTGGATCACGGGAACGGCGTTGCGCCCGGTCCGCGCGGCCCTGTCCGACGAGGAGTGGGAGCAGTTCCGCGCGGAACTGGCGCCCCGGCTGGAGCGGGCGTACCCACCGCGCGCCGACGGCACGACGTGGTTCGAGTTCCGCCGCGTGTTCTTCGTCGCCCAGGTCTAGCGCCGGACCTTCGCGCTGATCTTGGCCCGCGCGACCCCGGCGGCACCCTGCACCATGGGATGGTCGACGACCCGGCGGTAGGTGCGCACGAGCTGCTCGTAGCGCCCCCGCCCTGCCTTGGCGCCCAGCACGTACCCCAGGCCTGCCCCCAGCAGGAACTTCTTCATCCGAGTCCACACTCCATCCGTAGGTCGTCCGACTGTCCATTGTCCAGGAAAACACCGCCCGGCGGGCGGCCCGGGTGAAGAGGGGGGTGGTGTGAACGGGCTCGGAGGCATGAGCTAAAGTTCTTCTCGTCGGACGGAGACGACCGGCACCGGAAGTGAGCGACAATCCCCTGTAGCTCAACTGGCAGAGCATTCGGCTGTTAACCGGAGGGTTCTTGGTTCGAGTCCAAGCGGGGGAGCAAAGCCCAGGTCACAGACCTGGGCTTTTTTGCTACCCGGGAGTAGGGGCGATTTAGTGTCTATCTTGACGATCGTCCAAGGATCGGCCCGCTGTCCTGTGGGACCGGGACTGCCGTGGTCCGCTGGCTGGCCGCGTCGCCATCAAGACCGATCCTGTGGGTTCGGCGGCTAACCGGATGCGCCATGCCGCATGTGGCGTAGTGCCCCGCTCCTCTCTGTGGGTTTGGAGTTCAGAGTCGAAGGCCGTGAAGTCGCCGGTGTGCTCGGCCAAGCGGGCGTCCGTGGCACTGCTCAGCCCGGAGCCCCGAAGTCGATGTCTGTGACCGGAGGCCTGGCCGGCCGCGTTGTTGGTGCGGCCATCGCGCTGTCGAGCGAGCTGAAGGGGCCGGGCGAGCAGCTCGAAGTCGGTATGGGAAAGCGTTGAACGACGCAAGTCACATAGAAGGTCAGACTGCAGCGTCGCTGCGAGCACTCGTGACAAGGTCGGCTCGGTCGACGACGGTAGGTCGCGACGACGACAGGACGCCGAACTCAGATGACCTGGACGCGGCCGAGAGCCGAGACGCTGGCCCTGCCGATCGACGCGCTCGCCTTGTTGATCGTGCACGACTACAAGACTGGAGACGGCTGGAACTGGCAGAACTGGATGAGAAGCGCGAGCAACGGGGAACCGCCCGGGATCGTGAAATGGGCCGCGCGCTGTCAGAAGGCCGGAGTTGGTTGATGACTCACGGCCTGGTCGTACGTGATCCGTCGCAGCCGTCTGCAGACGCATATGTCGTCAGTCGCCTGGGCGACGAGACGTTACGGTACGGCGTCGGCAAGCTCGCTGCTGCCGAACGGCTGGGGATGTCGCTGCACCCGCGCATCGCCCAGCTCGTCGAGCGGCAATTCCTACTCGGTGAGTATGACGTCACCGTGTTCGTGGCCATGCGAGAGGTGGAGATCCGCGTCCGAGACCTCGCCGGCGCGTCGGACTCGGACTTAGGCTGCGGTCGTCAACGTCGACGGCAGGGCCAGCATCACCATGCGGCAGGCACTCCAGCTGGCCCGCGAGGTCACCTGTCGTGCCGTCTTGGTCGCCGAACTCGACGATCAGGCCGACGACGTGCGCGCCACCGAAGCCCGCACTCACCCTGGCCAGCCGCGTCCTGGGCTACCGGCCCGCGATCGGCCTCCACGACTGTATGACTGCGCAGGCTGTGTGGCTGGCAGCCCTCACTGACGTGCAGCGGAACGCCCTGCTCCGCGACTAGCTGTCGGTGACCAGATGATCACCTTGACGGTCGACTCGGCCACCGACCTGTTCCTTGCCGCCAATCGGGCGCTGCGCCGCCTGGGGACAAATCGTCACCCTGCGGGGCATGTCCACCACCGAAGTCCTCGGCGCCCACCTCTGCCTGACCAACTCCGGCCCCGCTTCGTCGACGCACGTCCGGCGCGGATCCTCAACCCGGCCGTCGCGGTCGCGTAAACGTTATGGATCCTGGAGGTCGAACACCAGCAGATCCGGCGGTAGCCGACGGACTTGTGTCGACGCGCCACTGTGGGACCTGGACTTCGAGGGCGGCCATGTTCGCCGCCCACCAGGGTGGCGAGTTCGTCGAGCAGGGCGTACTCGGTCTCGCCGTCGCTGCGGCGAGATCGGCTTGCGGTTGGGTAGCCGGACCGTGGGTAGCCCAGTCGGGGCGCCGTTCGGGACGTTCTTCTCGAAGAACTGCTGGCCGCCGGCACCATCCGGGAGGCGAAACAACGTCATCGGTCGGCCCGCCAGGTGCGGCAACAGGACGTTCGCGGCACCTGAGAAGTAGTTGATCACATCGCTCTTGGTGAAGTTGTTATGGATGCGCTGCAACACGTTGACTGGCTTCAGCGACTTTAACCGTCATGACTGATGCTTCTCGTCGCAGCCACCGATCGAAATTCGTCGTCGCATCAACGGTTGATGCAGGTCGGCAACCGCCGCCGCCTGAACTGACGCCAGCGAGCGTGCTTGAGCTGTTACTGGGTACTGCTCTCGCTGGCGAGCCTATGTCGGTGGGCGCGGGCAAGTAGGGTTCTCCCTACCGTGCAGCCGGTGGTGTACCGGCTGGGTGCTGCGGTTCTTCTCAGCCAGGCTTTTCTCATGAGTTTGAAGCTACGTCGGAATCGTCGCGGCGGACGTCGTGTGATCGCCGTCGCGTCCGCCGCTCTCGGTGTCGCGCTTGTGCTCGCCTCGGCGTCGCCCGCAGTCGCCGATACCGCGGCGGCGACACGAAACGCATGGCGTGGAACCTTTCTGGCCACGCTCGACACGCAGTCGGTATCGCAGAAGGACATCGGCGTGGTCGTGGCCAAGTCAAGCCTAACGAACCCGAAGACCAACTACGGTGTCGACGCATACACCATCCTCTACGGCACCGTCGACGCCAACGGCTTCCCGACCACGGCCAGCGGTCTCGTCGTGCTGCCGCGCGACGGCGGCGGCATGCTGCGTCCGCTGGTGTTCGAACACGGTACCCGGTCGGCCCGCACGGGCGTCGCGACCAGGGAGAAGACCAACGATGACCGGTACACGGCCTTGCTCATCGGTTCCACTGGATACGCCGCGATCGCACCGGACTACCTCGGACTTGGCTACGGACCCGGGTACCACCCGTACCTGAACGCGGCGACCGAAACCTCGGCGTCGCTCGACCTGCTTCGCGCGGCACGGACTGTTGCCGGACGGCACGGTCGCAAGTTGGACGCGAACGTGCGCGTGACCGGGTTCTCGCAGGGTGGACAGGCCGCGATGGCGCTGGCGAAGGCTCTGCAGTCCGGCGTCGACCCGAGGCTGCGGCTGGCCGGGGTCGCGACAATCAGCGGCCCCTTCGACGCCCAGTACGCGGAAATTCCGGCGGGGCTGGTCACCAGGACGCTCGACCAGCCGGGCACGGCGTTCTACCTGGCCTACGCCACGGTGTCGATGAATCGACTGTTCCATGTCTACCGTGATCCGTCGGAGGTCTTCAAAGCGCCGTACGACAAGACGGTCGAGTCGCTGTTCGACGGCTCTCACGAGGAAGCGGTGATCTTCCCGGCGTTGCCCGCGAATCCCGACGATCTGCTGACCGACAGCTACCGTCGGCGGCTGCTCAACCCGCAGGGGCAGCTCCTGCAAGCCTTCCAAGCCAGTGACGGCACCTGTGCGGGATGGCGCCCGAGCGTGCCAATGAGGCTGTTCGCCGCGAGCGGCGACGAACAGGTCGCTTTCGCCAATTCACAGAACTGCCAACAGCAACTGCGCGCCTCAGGCGCGGACGTGCCACTGGTGAACCTGGGCGGGATCCATCACTTCGACACCCGGGACCGAGCCGTCCCGATGATGCTGGACTGGTTCACCCACCAGCATTAATCCACACCGGCTGCCCAGCCTGGTGAGCAGCTGTCAGCCACAGGGTCACCACTTGACCACGGACGGTTCGGTCTACTCCGGGCGGCATAGACAATAGACGCGGGGAAGGAGACGCGACGATGAGCGACGAGGCCACAGGAATCCAGGCTGGCGGCGCGAGGGCGGCGAGAGCAGTGCGTGGCGTTGATGTCGTGGGCCGAGGCCTACCCCGCAGCGGGGCTGCTCGGGCAGTTCGCGCAGCTGGAGCCGCTGAGCACGCTAACCAGCTGGCCGCATCCCTGGCCGACCGCATCCCTGGCCAACCGCATCTACAGCCGCATCGGCGCCTGAGCACCCAGCACGAGGGTCAACCGGCCCGCAACCCATACGACGCACCCACGCCCACGAGGCGGACGTGATGGCCGAGCTGACAGGGAGCGTCAAAGACCACCAGCCTGCGCGTGCCGGCGAAGCGGAGCGCCTGTAAGCGGCGGCCAACGGCCGAGCAGCGCAAGCTCGCGGAGCTGATCACGGTCAGTGCTGCGAAAGGGCGTCGACGCCGTCGATGGTGGTGACCAGCACACGCCAGGGTCGTGGCAGCGGACTGGCCTTTCTCGGGGGAAGGGGGCCCGATGAACCGTCTCGTCTGTCGTGGTGCCTCACCGGGGCCACCTCGGCCGTGGTCATCGGCTTGACCGCGTTGCCCGCGCACGCCGTGCCCGCCGCTGCGGTGTCGCCGGTGGCGACGTGTTCGCAGTCGTTGATCTCCGGCGCACACAGGCCTACATTAGATTACGTGACCGTGTCGTTTCATAAATCGAGGTGAGTGTGCCTCGTACCCGTGATGCCGAGCCTGTCCGGGGCAGGCCACGTGACGCCGGCCGTGACGTGGCGATCCTCAACGCGACGCTGAAACTGCTGGTCGAGGTCGGATATGACCAGTTGTCCATTGAGGCGGTTGCGGCCGAGGCCGGGGTCGGCAAGCCGACGGTCTACCGGCGCCACGCCGACAAGGCCGCGCTGGTGGCCGCGGCGGTCGAGCACCGCGCGGCGAGCGTGCCTCCCGCGATTCGGACCGGAGATCTCCGGCAGGCCCTGCTGCAGACCGTGGAATGGCTGGCCGGGCAGATCGCAGGGCAGGAGATCGGGCTGCTCGGCGCTCTGTTCGCCGGCATGCGCAGCGATCCGGACCTGGCGGCGGAAATGCGGCGGATCCGGCGACGTGACGAAGCGGCGATGATCGAGCAGTCATTCGGTGGCGTGCGGGGCGTACACCTCGTCCCCGGAGCAGCAGCACTGTTCGCCGAGATCGTTCCGGCGCTTATCGTGCACCGGCTCGTGTTCGTCGGGGAGCCCAGCGACGAGGGCTTCGTTGAGCACATCGTGGACGACATCTTGCTGCCGCTGCTCCAGCGCGAGTGAGTGGTGAAGCGCGCCTTTGTCCGGCCTGACGGCCGACGGAATCCCGATATCGGGACGGACCGAGCGGTACCGACTCCTTAACGCAACGGAGGCAACAATCGTGATCGTCATCACCGGCGCGACCGGCGCCCTGGGCGGCGCTACCGTCGAGCATCTGCTCAAGCGCATCCCCGCGGACCGGATCGGCGTGAGCGTCCGCGACGTCGCCAAGGCACAGCCTTTCGCCGACCGCGGCGTGCGCGTACGGCGTGGCTCCTACGACGACCCGGCCGCACTTCGTGACTCGTTCGAGGGTGCCGAACAGGTACTGCTGGTGTCCCAGAACGACCCCGACGCCGACGGAATCGGCCTACACCGCAATGCAATCAAGGCCGCGGTCGCCGCAGGGGCCCAGCGCATCCTGTACACCAGCCACCAGAACGTGCGCAGCGACAGCCCGTTCGACCCGGCACACGAGCACGCCGGCACCGAAGCACTGCTCGCGCAGTCGGGAGTCGCTTGGACCTCACTTCGCAACGGCTTCTACGCGCACAGTCTCGACTGGCTGCTCGGCCCGTGGCAGCAGACCGGTGTCATCGCCGCGCCAGCCGACGGCCCAGTCTCGTGGACCGACCGCGCCGACGCGGCCGAAGCCACGGCGATCATCCTCACCGGGCAGCGTCCCTTCGACGGTCCTGTCACCCTCACCGCGCGCCATGCCGTCACCTTCGACGACATCGCCACTACGGTCACCGAACTCACCGGTCGCGACATCAGGCGAGTCGTCGTCGACGACGAGCGGTGGCTCGCCGACAAGATCGCGGCCGGCACACCCGAGCCCCTGGCTCACATGCTGATCCGGTTCTTTCACGCTGCCCGAAGCGGCCACTTCGCCGAAACCGACCCACTACTGGCCCAACTCCTCGGCCGCGAACCACGCACGGTCGCCGACCTGCTCACCGACCGGATCAGCGCCTGACCGATCAAAGGTTCCGGTCGGTTCGAGCCGACAGCGAGAGACGGTCAGCAAAGAGCAGCCGAGCGCACGGAACTCATGACAGCGCGTTCGCTGATACACGGCTGCACGACAACCTCGGTCATCCCGCAACCGGAGTGCCGGATCGACGGCGACCGGAATTCCGATGCTGACAGGCCATTGGGCTGCCGATCGCGAATCCGTTCGAGGCCGCCCAATTTCCGGCGGCGGCCCGGAGGCTAGCGGATGGCCGGAGAGGAGCTCTACGGGCTGGAGGACCGAGGCGGGCGACCACGGATGCGGTGGCCGTGCTTGGGACAGTGCGGGCTCAGTTCACTCGTCGAGGTGCTGGGCCAGTTCAACCCGGTTGTGGGTGCCGGTCTTGCGGTAGATCTTCGTGAGGTTGGCTTCGACTGCTTTGACCGACAGGTGCAAGCTGGTCGCTATTTTCTGGTTGGTCGCGCCGTCGCGGACGAGGGTCGCGATGCGGCATTCTACTTCTGTCAGCGGTGTGTTGTGGGGCTCGAGCTGGGTTGTTTCACGCTCGGTACGGAGTCGCCACGTCGTGCAGCCTGCCAGGGTGAAACGGCGGTGGGCTTCGCGGAGGGCCGTCGCTGCTGCGGCTCGGCGGCGAGCTTTCCGCTCAAGCTGGCCCAGGGTGAACCAGGCACGGGCCACTTCCAGCGGGTACGGGTGTTCGGCCGGAAGCGCCGCTCGCAGGTCGTCGGCTGCTTGGCGAGGTTCGCCGCGGGCTGCACGGATCTGGGCTGCCGCTCGGGTCAGGCCCAGGAGGACCACCGGGCGGCCCAGGTGGTCCGCGCGGGTTCGGGCTTCGGTGACGACTTCTGTGGCTTTGTCTGGATTAGCGGAGACGACGAGCGCTTCCGCTAGGTCGGCGTCGAGCAGGAAGAACGCCGGGTCGAGGTAGCCTATTTCGTGGCCGATCGTGCTCGCCTCGGCGAGCCAGCGGGCCGCGTCCACCGGATTGCCGCGCAGGTACTCCGCTCGGCCGTGGAGGCCGTGGGCGTAGAGCAGCCACTCCGGGTCGCGGGCTTGGTGCGCCGCCGTGGCCGCGCGTTGCGCCAGCTCGGCTGCGGTGTCGGCGGAACCGGTGAGCAGCTCGCCGATCGCTCGGAGTACCAGCGCCGGGCCGGGGGATAGGTCGATGTGCTCGCGCAGCTGGGCGCCGCGCTCAGCCACCTCTGCTGCGTCGTTGCAGCGGCGGGCCGCCGCCGATATGGGGCAGGGGGAAGTTCAGATTCTCCCAGCCGCCGCGGTCGAGGATGTCGTCGCATGTCCCCACCATCATGCCTGCAAGCTGGTCGACATCCGCGGCCACCGGTGCTATTTTCGGAACGTGTTCGAAAACTACGACCTGTTCAGCACCCTGATTCAGTTGCACGCCGGTGGGGTGGCCAAGCTGGTGAACCGTCGCGACGCACCCGGCCTGTGGACAGTCGGCGCGTTCCACGCCGAATCCGACCGGGCCGTGCACTCGGACGTCTGGGAACGCCACCCCGGAGGCCACGAAATCCTTGTCGTGCTGTCCGGCGAGCTGCATGTCCACCTGCGGGACGAGGGGCACGTGGTCACCTTGACGGCCGGACGGTCGTTCCTCGTCCCGCCCGGTTGCTGGCACCGCCTGACGGTCGGCGAGCCCGGCGACCTGCTCTCGATCACGCCCCGGGCCGGCACCGAGCACGAGAAGGCCGTGGTATGAAACGTCCGGTTCTCGTCGTCTGTCTGGCCGTGTTCGGCCTGATGGCGGGCCAGCAGATGCTCAACCCGATCCTGCCGCCGCTGGCCCGCGAGTTCGGCTTCAGCGAGTTCGCGCTGGCATGACCGAAACTGGGGCGGCGGCCGGGTCCGCCGGAGGGGGACGCATCCGCGGGACGGTCGCGGTGCGGGCAGTCGCGTTGGGCGGCGGTTAGCGGGACCGGCGCAGCCGGTCCCGGTGTCGGCGCCGCAGGCGCCGACACCGGCTTGTTGAGGGTGGCGTTGCTGCCGCCGGAGGTGAGCTGGGTGGCAGCGCGTTGCCCGGCGGCGGCGCGTTTGCTGAGCGGTGAGCAGTTGAGCCGGGTCTTGGCTTGGCAGCCGATGGCGATGAACAGCTCGGAGCAGAGCCGGCAGATCTTGGCGATGCTCTGGGTGGAGGTGTCAGGAGACATGTGCGTTCGCCGCCTGGCGGAGTTTGTCGGAGGTGGCTTGGTGGGGCGGAGCCGGTAGGACGGTCCGTCGATGCCGACGACGGTGGCCCGGTGCAGCAGCCGATCGAGCATGGTGGCGGCGACGGTGGCGTCGCCGAAAGTCGTTGCCCAGTCAGCGATCCGACGTTGGTGGTCAGGATCGTGGACGACTTGAGGTAGCGCTGATTGATCGCAGGGCAGGGTGGGCAAGATTGACTTCAATGCAGTGCCCGGAGTTCGGGCCGCATTGTGCCGGTCTGCGAGCCAGATGCGGAGAACACAGACTGGCGAGCGGGTTTCCGGTCATCGGTTCTCCTTCGGGTCAGCCGGCCAGCCGTGGGAGCAGAGCCTCGGCGTTGCCGCGGTCGATCGCCGCGTGTCCGGCCGCGTCGATGCCGGGGAAGGCGTCGAGCCCGCCGGTGAAGTAGCCGACCCCTTCGCTGGGGGAGAAGGGCCAGTCGGAGCCGAACACCACGTGCCCGGGCGGGCGAAGGCTAGCAAGCTGGGCAGAGCCGTCGGGCTGCCCGAGAGCGCGGTGTCGAACCCGAAGGTTCCCAAGCTTGCCAGCACTTTCTCCTGGTCGAGCCGGGAGTCCGACGTCACCAGGTCGTTCGCGCCGATCAGGTTGGCGATGCGGTGCGCCGCGTAGGGCAGGAACCCGCCCGCGTGCGAGAGGATCATCCGCACTCTCGGCTAGCGGCTCGGGACGCCGTGCAGGACCAGATTGACCGCGGCTCGGGTGGTGTCGAGCAGGAAGTCGACGACGGGCGGGGCCAGCCCGGGCACGACCGGGGCGGGCGGCTCCGCGGGGTGGACGAGCACGAGCGCGCCCCGGCGGTCGAGTTCGCCGAACACCGGGTCGAGCTCGGGCGCGCCGAGGTACACGCCGCGGTAGTTGGTCAGCAGGATGACGCCGTCGGCCCGCAGAAGGTCGAAGGCGTGGGCGATCGCGTCGAGCGCACCGTCCACATCGGGCAGGGGCACGGACGCGAACAAGCCGAACCGGTCGGGCCGGTCCTTGACCACTTCCGCCCCGGCTTCGTTGACCCGCAACGCGAGTCGTCGCGCGGCCGCATCGTCACCGAAGTGGGTGCCCGGCGCCGAGAGCGACAGCACCCCGGTCGCGATGGCGTGTTCGTCGATCATCGCGAGCGCGTCCGACGGCGTCCACTCCGGCAGCGAGTGACCCCCGCCCGCCGCCTCGAACGCTTCGCGATACCCCGGGGGGGACGAGGTGCTGGTGCAGGTCGATCCGGCCCGTCGAAACGCTGGTGTCCATGACGTTCACTTCGCTTCCCACGGCTTCGGCCATCTCGATTAACCCCTTCTTCGGCACAACAACGATGTCCGCTGAAACCAGGCGGTCAGCCGCGGGTCTGCTGCCCCGTCATCAGCCCTGCCAGGTCCTCGGGTTCCAGAAAGACGGTGGCGGCGGCCCCCCAGTCGAACAGGGCCCTTCGCGCCTTCCCAGCCCACGGTTTCCAGATGTCGTCCTCCGGGATGCAGTCCATGTCGGAGTAGTACTCGGAGAAATTGCCGGCGGGATCCTCGAGGCACAAGAAGAAGTCCGAGCCGGCGTGGTGGCGGTCGAGGCCCCACACGTGCCGTTCGGGGTGGCCGCCCAGTATGGCGCAGGCGCCCCTGCAGACGTCGTCGATGTCGTCGACCTGCCAGCTGGTGTGGTGCAGGAAGTTCACCGGCGAAGCCATCATCAGCATAACCGGCGCGAGTACGAGCAGCACGCCGACGGTAGCGCGCTGGTGCACGGAGATCGCGGCTACCCGCGGTCGCATAGCTCGCCGACGAGGGCGCGGGCGTAGTCTTCGTCGGTTTCCGGAATCGAGAACACCACCCGGAAGTAGATCGGAGCGACGACGCGGTCCAGCACCTGCTCCAGTGAGGGCGTCTTCTCGCCGCGCTCGGCCGCGGCCTCCAGGGCGATCCGGAACCGACCGCTCACCCGCCGCAGGCACTCGCTCAACCCGGCGCGGCGGTCGTCCACGTCCGGTGCCACCTCGGCGCGGAAGAACGCCACCCCGCCGGGCCGGGTCAGGTCCGCCAGCGTCCATACCGCCGTCCGCTCCAGGTCGCCCCGCAGGTCGCCGAGCAGCTCGGGCGCACCCTCCTCGTGCTGCTGGGCCGCGACGTCCGCCAGAAGCGCGGCGGTCGTTCCCCAGCGGCGGTAGACCGAGCTGGGGTTGACGCCGGCGCGGCGGGCCACCGCGGGGATCGTCACCTTGTCGGCGCCGGACTCCTGGACCAGCTCGACCGTCGCCCGGTGAACAGCGGCGCGCACGCGGGCGCTCCGGCCTCCGGGGCGGCTGTCTTTGCTCATGGTGCACACCCTGCCAGCTTAAAGCAATGAGTTGCGCTTTAGGGGACCTTCAGCTAACGTCGACTAAAGCAAAGATCGCCGCTTTAAGGTCCTTGGAGGACTCATGTCCCAGTACGAGGCCGCTCATCAACTCGGCAAGCAGTTCCACGCCTTCCTCGTCGCGGGGGACTGGGCCGGTATCCGGTCGCTGCTCACTGACGACGTCACCTGGACCCTGCCAGGCGACAACACGATCTCCGGCACCGCGGAGGGCGCCGAGGCGGTCGTGGAGCGGGCGAAGAAGATCGCCTCCTACGGCCTCCGCTTCGAACTGCTGCACATCCTGGTCAGCCGCGAGAACATGGCCCTGTCCCTGCACAACACCGCCCGCCGGGGCGAGGCCCGGCTGGACGAGTACCTGTCCACCGTCTGCCGGCTGCGCGACGGCAAGATCGCCGCCATCGAGACCTACCTGTCCGACGTCAACGGCATGAACGCTTTTTTCGTCTAAGCGCCGGCCATCGGCAGGGCGGGTGGACCGCGGTCTCCACCCCCCGCTCTCGCATTCCCGCCCGGTGACCAGCCCGGAGGCCGATGGCAGGACCGGGCATCGCGGCGAGGGTGGGGGCATGACAGCGAACATCGTGATCATGCAGCTGGCGATTCTGGCCGTGGTGCTCGAGTCCGATCTCGGCCGCCGCAAGATCGGCTGGTTCCGGGTGGGACGGCCGATCATCGGCGTCGCCCTCATCGTGCCGTTCTTCTTCACCTCGCTGCCCACCGGCGGCAACGACCTGCTGTTGCAAGGCGCCAGCGCGCTGGCCGGGGCGGCGCTCGGGCTGTTCGCGGTCTGCCCGCTGCTGGTGTCCGTCGACTACCACCCGGATTGGCGACGCCGCTGGCCGCGCGCCTCGCCCTCCTCGGGCAGGCCCGCCGCGGTCAGCCGCTCGGGTGTTGGTTACGCGGCGGTCTGGGTCGCCGTGACCGCAGCCCGGCTCGGCTTCGCCTACGGCGCCCAGCACATCTTTCCGGTCGGGCTCGGCGAGTTCATGACCAGCCATCACCTGAGCGAGGTCGCTCTGACGAACGGCTTCATCTTCCTGTCCGTGAGCATGAGCCTGTTCCGCAGTCTGGGGCTGTGGGTGCGACGCCGGGCGCGCCTGGCCCAGGCCGACACGGTCGTGGCGCAAGGATCGGTCGTGGGTGCCGCGCGTGTAACGGGCGGTAGGCGGTGATCCTCATACCGCTGCTCAGCGGGATCGTCGGGCCTGTCCGCACGCTGCGGGCGCGTTCTTCAGGCATACCGCTCTGGAATACTCCGTACTGATGAATATCGTCGGCAGATTCACCCCGGGCGCGGATCATCCCGGGATCGGGCTGAGCGGCGTGATCCGCGACCCGCGGGCGCGGTTCGCGGCCATGCTGGTGGGGCTGGGCGTGTCGATCTGGATCAACGTTGCCACGTTCCCCGCCGACCCCGGAGTCGTGGCGCCCGTCGCCCTGGCCGTCGCCGTGCTTGCCTGGATCGTCCTGATCGCCGGCGCGCGAGGTGCGCGTGTGGCCGCGGTCGTCGCGGTGATGTGCGCGGCCGGGGCGGTGATCGCCGTCACCGATGCCAACGGGCTGATCTTCACCGGCGTTGCGGCGAGCACAGCCGCCGTCGCATTCGATCCGCTCGCAGCCCTCCTGCTGTCCACCGCCGCTCCCGTCGCCTACTGCCTCGCAGCGATACCTCATGGGCTGTTTCCCGGGCGCCTGCTGGCCACCGCCGCCGTGGCCCTGGGCGGGCTGGTGGCCGGTGCGAGCCGACGCGAGATCGACCAGCGAGCCCGTGACCGCACACTGGTCGCCACCGAACGCCGGCGTACCGAGCTCGCTCGGGCCGAGGCGGAACTCGCCGCTGAACGCAACCGTCTCGGCCGCGAACTGCACGACGTGCTCGCCCATACTCTCGGCGCCTTGTCGATCCAGCTCACCGCGATCGACACTCTCGCCCGCAACGACGCGCCACGCGAGAAGCTCATCACCCAGATCGAGCTCGGTCACGAGCTGGTCAGTACGGGCCTGGACGAGGCAAGCCAGGCCGTCCGCGCGCTGCGCGGCGAGAGCGCACCGCTGGCCGCGCAGCTCGAACGGCTCTGCGAACTCCATCAGGCAGCGCTCGAGCTGGATGGTGGCCAGCAGGAGCTCGATGCCGACACCACGCTCACGCTCTACCGGCTCATCCAGGAGGCACTGACCAATGCCGCCAAACACGCACCGGGCACGCGCGTGAGCGTGCGGGTTGGCTTCGGTCCGCGGGACGTGGCCGTACAGGTCGGCAATGCGAGACCCGCCCCGGGCCCGAACACACCCCCGGCGCCGCGCGCGAGCGGCGGCGGATTCGGGCTCCAGGGCATGCGGGAACGCGTCGGGCAGGCGGGTGGCGATCTCCGAGCGGGCCCTACGCCCAACGGCGGATGGCAGGTCACCGCACGCATCCCCTACCAGCAGGCCAACCCGGGCCACCGCAGCGACGGGAGTGACCGATGAGCCCCACCCCGACCGCCGTGATCATCGCTGACGACCACCGGGTCGTGCGCGAGGGCCTGGCCACCATTCTCAGCGCCGTCGACGGGGTGCACGTCGCCGGGATGGCCGCGGACGGCGCGCAGGCCGTCGAGCTCGCCGTCGAGCACGAGGCCGACGTGGTCTTGATGGACCTTCACATGCCCGGCACTGACGGCGTCGAGGCCACACGCCGGCTGAAGACCGAGCGGCCGGCCACGGCCGTCGTGGTCCTCACCACCTACACCGACGACGACTCCATCCTCGCCGCACTCGAGGCAGGCGCCACCGGTTACCTGACGAAGAACGCCTCCGCCGCGGACATCCACCGCGCCATCAAGGCCGCCGCCTCCGGCCACACCATGCTGGACCCGCTCGCCGCCGCCCGACTGATCCACGCAAGCCGCCGCAACGACCCAGGCCACGCCAGGAAGGACGCCACCCTCCCCGACGGCCTCACCGAACGCGAGGGCCAAGTGCTCGGCTTGATCGCGCAGGGACTGTCCAACGCGGAGATCGCCGCCAGGCTGTACCTGAGTCGCTCCACGGTAAAGACTCACATCAATCAGATCTTCACCAAGACCGGCAGCCGCGACCGCCCGCAGGCCATCGTGTACGCGCACCGGCATGGGATCCACACCGAGGAGGACCCAGCCCAGCGGAACAGGTGACGGGCCGGTCCCGTCAGCACTGCAGTGGCAGTTAGGTGAGTGGGGAGCCGCGGCGTTTGTAGTGGCTGAGTCGGACTTGGTGTTGTCGTCGGCGGCGGAAGGATGACCGGGCCCGGATGTGGTCGGCGGCGTCGGTGACACGCAGGACGAGTTTGGTGAGCAGGCGGCGGATCTTCGGTAGCGTGAAGCCGATCATGCCCGGCACGGTGGCACCGGTTCCCCTTCTTGCGACAAGGATCAGCAGGCAGACGTTGTCCCGACAGGTCGGAACCGCCGCGGCTAGCCGCCAGCGGCGTTCGATCAGACCGGCTCGCTCATTGGCGGAATGCCGGGTCGAGGTGCGTCGCGTGGTTTGATCGATACGGGCGAGATAGACCTGGTCGAGGCGGTGATGCTCACGGCCGCGGTAGGCGAAGCGGCTTTCGCGCGGGTCCACAGGTTGCGGCCGGTCTCCTTGCGACCCCGGCCTATTTCTTGATCGGATGGCAGCCCGTAGTTAACGACAGGACAGTGTTGCTGCTCGTCCCGACTGACAGCTGAGCGCCTAGCTGGTCGGTGAGGTTCAGCTCAGCGTCGCCGGCCTGGTTCGCGTCCAGCGCCACCGTGGTGAACCCGAGCCCGCCGACGATCTCCCGCACGACAGGTTTCACCTCGTTCCAGCGGGACAGCAGAGAAGTCGGCGCATACCAGCGGGGGAGGAACTTCTTGCCCGCCTCCTGCTCGGTCAACGCGGGGAACTGCGGCGCGCAGCCGCTGAACTCGGCCGAGTTGGGTTCTTCAGTCCACCCGGTGACCCCGAAGTCCCTGGTGAGACGCTTGCGCAGTGCGGTCCGCAGCTTTTCGTAGCCGATGATCGCCTCACTCAGTGTCGGCCTGGTCGCCAGCTGTGCTTGCTGCTGTTGCTCCGACATCGACGGTCCTGTCGGTTGAGGATCAAGATACTCGTGGCCATCACTACACCCGGTCAACACCACAACGGTCGCCAGCGCCGCGGCCAGCTGCCATGCTCGTGACAACACGTGATCAACTTCCCTGGTGGGCGGGGACCGTCAGCTGCGGCTTGCCAGCCACGACCGCGGCGATGTTGTGCTTGCTGGGGCTGTCGACACCCTCCGGGTCGCGCGGGTGTACTCGCTATGCCCGTGCGAGGAAATGGCACGACGAAGGCGAGGACGATCGAGGCCATGGTGATGACCCCGGCCGGCTTGGCCGACGCGGTAACCAAGCAGCCGCAGTCGGATTGGCGTGATTTCGGCGAGGTCCGGCCAAGATGCAGACGCGGCTGAGAACGCTTGCTATCGTTGCGTGGTCGCGCTCGCGCTGATCCGCCCCTTTGCCTCTGTGGTCAGGTGGCAGCCTGTTTCGATGGAGATGACCGTCGTCGTGCCCGACGACAGCGTCAGGGTTGCTCCGTACTGGTCCCGCAATTCGAACTCGAACGTGGGCGGTTTGTTCGTCTGCACTCCTGGTTTGGTGAACCCGGAGCCCGCGCCGACTTCCGTCGCGATGCGCTTCGCGTCCGCCCATTGCTCACCGGAGATCCCTTTGGGTGCGGTAATGAAGCTGAGAAACGTGCGTACCGCGTCCCGGCTGTCGACCCCCGGGAACTCGTTAGCACAACCTGACTGGCGACCATCGTGCTTGTCGGCCCATCCGGGGATGCCGAGCTCGTCGGTCAACCTCGTCTGCAGTGTCTTGCGGGCTTGTTCGTAGCGGGCGACAGCCTCATCAATCGTCGGCCGCCGCAGGAGTTCGGCGTACTGCTGCTGACTGGGCACTGTTGTCTCCGATGACGGCGTTCCGAGGTATTGACCGCCGTCATCGCAGGCCGCGAACAGGAGCGTGCCCGCGACCATTGTGGCGGCCAACAAGATTTTGTTCGGCATGGGGGCCATCTTTCTACCGATCCGGTTCGGCGGCGTTCACGTGCGCAGCGTCGTCAGGGATTGCGGGGTCGGTCATCGGCGTCCTTCGGGGTTGCGGGTGGTGATGCAGGCTGGATCGGCGGGTTGTTCGGCGAGAGTTGCTGTGCCGGGACCGGGCTGGGCCCGGCGAGTCGATGGCTGCCGGGGGCGCGGGTGTGCTTTACGGGCGCACTTTGGCGCGCAGTGTCGTGATCACGAGGTCGCAGATCTGCCGAAGTGGTTCTCCGCATGGGTCGGCGATGCCTCGTTTGCTGCTGCCGAGGGTCAGGCTGATGTCGATGGAGTAGGTGTCGGCGAGCCCGACGCTGGCCTGGCAGAAATCCGACGGCGGTTTCTGACCCGCGCTGCCGGAGTGGGCGACGGCGGGGAAGCCCTGAACGGGTGGGAGCGGCCGCCAGGTCGCCGACTTGGGCCGGGTGTTGGCGTAGACGCTGCTGAGGCCGGTGTGGGTGTTGAGGGTGTAGGAGACGCCGACCGAGCCGAAGGTGTCGTCGTTGCTCCAGCTGCATGCCGGTCCGGTCGAGGCTAAGTCTTCTCGGACACCGGGAACCTGGATGCCGATGGCTGCTTGGACTTGGTCGGGTGTGAGCGCTTCGGTGCAGGGGTCGCCGTCAAGGACGGTTCTCGGCAGCGGATTGGCGACGGCGGGTGCGCCGCCGAAGGGCACGGACGGCGATACCGAGGTGGTGTCCGGCTCGTCGACGGACGGCGTTACCGAAGTGCTTTCCGGCTGGTCGATCGGGGCGGTTCGGGAGCCGTGGACACCCGACGAACACGCCGCGCAGAGGACGAGAACAGCAGCGACTGCACCGAGCCGGGTCATTGGTGGTGGCGCCGGGCTCTGTGATGCCAGCGCGGAGAGGCGAGTCGATGTGGATGGTGCGGTGTTGTTCACGCGAGCTCCCGGATGGTGTCGGTGACAAGGTGGCCCTCCGGCTGCGTCGCCCTCGGCTGGGTGGCCTCGTACGCCGGTCGGGTATGGGGCTCGAGGTCCTGGCCGCCGGGCGCAGACAGCCCCGCGTCGATCCGGGACTGTCTGCGCCGCAGCAGGGGTTACGCGGGTTCGGATTCGCAGTGGCCGCCGAGGTGTTCGGCCAGGAACTGCTCGGCCCTGGCGAAGAACGTCAACCGGTTCTCGGGTTTCTCCAGCCCGTGGCCTTCGTCGTCGAACAGCAGATACTCGGGAGGCACGCCGTTGTTCCGCAGCGCGGCGACGATCTGGTCGCTCTCCGATTGCGGGACCCGGGGGTCGTTGGCCCCTTGGACGATCATCAGCGGGATCTTCATGTTCTCGACGTGCGAGAGCGGCGATCGTGACCGCAGGAACTCCGGCTCGGTGTCCGGGTTGCCTACCGCCTCGTACATCTCGGCGGCCATCGGAGTCCAGTAGGGCGGTATCGCTCGCAGGAGCGTCTCGAGGTTGCTGGGCCCGCACACGTCGATGGCGCACCGGAACACCTCGGGGGTGAACGCCGCGGCGGCGAGGGCGGCGTATCCGCCGTACGAGCCGCCGTAGATTCCGATCCTGGCAGGGTCTGCGTACCCGGCCTCCACGACCCACGCGACGGCGTCGAGCAGGTCGTCCTGCATCTTGCCGCCCCACTCGCGATTCCCGGCGGCGGTGAACGCCTTGCCGTAGCCGGTCGAGCCGCGGTAGTTCACCTGGACGCAGAGGTAGCCGCGGTCGGCCAGCCACTGGGCTGCCGGGCGGAGCTGCCACACGTCCCGCGCTCGGGGACCGCCGTGCACCAGAAGCACGGTGGGCACCTTCTCGGCGTTCCCTTCCGGGAACGTCAGGTAGCCGTCGATCCGCAGGCCATCACGAGCGGTGAACGAGAACGGTTCGACGTCGTGCAGCCTGCCGGCGAGACCAGGGCGGTCGTAGAACAGGAACGTGTGCTGGCTGGTGGCGCGGTCGTACAGGTAGCTGGCCGTGGGCCCGTTGGCGTGGACGTACGAGACGATCCACCTGCGGTTTTCCCGGTCGGAGGAGGCCACCACCAGGTCGCCGTCATCGAGTGCGGCCAGCTTGTTCAGGTCGCGTTCGATCTCCGAGTCCGGGGCCTGCGTGTGCAGGCGGTCCCGCTCGAACGACACGATGAGCGGCTGGTGCGTCAACGCGTCGGTGCTGACGGAGCTGACGTCGTAGTCCGGATCTTCCGCGACCACCTCCTGCTCGCCGGTGGCAACGTCGATCCAGAGCACCCGTGCGGTGTTGGCTCCTGCCGAGGTTTGCACGAGCAGGCGGCGGCCGTCCCGGTCGAACGCCTGCGGCACGGTGCTGCCCGCGTCGGTCCGGTCGACTGTCAGCAGCGGGCGCCACGCGCCGTCGACCTCGCGCACCATGATTGTCCGGCCGCCGTCCGGGTTGGGCCGGACGCCGGCCCGCACGTGCAGCTGGCTGTCGGCGACGAATCCGAGGAGTCCGGGGTTGTCGAGGACCTTGGTCAGCTCGCCGGTCGCCACGTGCAGTGCATAGACATCGTGCAGATGGGGGTTGGTGTTGTTGAGTCCGATCAGGACCCGGTCGCTGATGTGGTCGTTCTGGGCCACCAGCACGGCCTTGACACCGTCGAACGGTGTCAGGTGGCGAACTTCGCCGCTTCGCACCGATACGTCAAAGAGGTGCTCGTCCTCGTCGCCACCCTGATCCCGGAAGTAGAGGAGGTGGTCGCTGTCGGGTGCCCAGCTGTACTGGCAGATGCCGCGATCCCGGTCGGCGGTGACGGGCCGGGCGTCCTCGTCGGTGCCGACGGGCCGGACCCACAGGTTGAGCACACCCTCGTCGGGGGCGACCCATGCCAGCCAGCGGCCATCGGGTGAGATCGACGGCGCGATCTGCTCGGGGTTACCGAACAGCTCGGCACGCGGAATGAGTGCGGTGTCGCTTGCGGGTGTCTTGTTCGGATGCTGGGCCGTACTAGTCACGCTGCGAGTTCTCCGATCTTCGTGAATGGTGTCGTTGCGGTCGACGGCGAGGTTTGCGCGGCTATCCGGCTTCCTTGACGGCGCGCTGCTCGAGGTCGGGCGCGGTGAGGAACGTGATGCCGGTGGTCGTTTCGATGAACTCGCGGTGGCGGGTGAGGTCGACGACGATCGCGGGGTCTGAGGTTGTGTCGTCCCCGAGCGGTGCGCCACGGCTGATGATGCCGGCCACTAGCGGAGATGGGTGGTGTTCGGGCTCGGGAAGGATCACCGTGGGCGCCCCGGAGCAGCCATTGCTCATGTCTGCCGGTTTGTCGGCGTTGGCGACGCAGAATTCGTCGGGCTTGATCGCGCCGCTCAGCCCGGCGAGGTGGGTCACGATGTGGGTATTGACCTGGGTGAGCGTCCCGGACCGTTCGGGGCCGCCGGGCCAGCCGAGGCAGCTCACCGCGGTGCCTTCGGCGATCGGCCCGGCGAGCAACCGGGCGGGGTCGGCCTCGGCCGGGGTGGCCAGTCGCAGGAGCGTGACGTCGGCGCTGAGCTTGCGACGATTCTTGCGGGATTTTTCGCGCTCTCCGGAACGGGGGTCGATGGGGCGGTAGTTGTTTTCGATTCGGTCGACGATCGCGTGCCGGGTGCCGGTGAACAGGCGAGGGTCGCCGACGCGGACGTGGAAGGTTTTGTCGGCGGTGGGCGGTTCCCCGGTTTCGGGCCGGTCGAAGACGGGACTGAACAAGTGAGCGCAGGTCAGGACCCACTCGGGGGCGATGAGGACGCCGACGCCGGTGAAGTAGTCGCTGCGGTCGCCGCCGTCGTAGTGGATGGCGGCAACCCATGGTGCGTCGATCGGACATTCCGCCGCGTGGGGCGGCGTGTCGAGTTTTGCCAACGCCTGCTGGTACGCCAGCCGGGGACCGGCGAGTGTCAGTTTCTGCAGGCTTTCTCGAAGAGGCATGTGTTGTTTTCCAGGATTCGGTAACGGTTTCTGCTGCGGCGGGTGCCGAGCAGTCGCGGGATGCCCGACCTGGGAAGAGGGGTTGAGGTCGGGCATCCCGCCCGGTGCCCGACCCAGGCGCAAGGCTGGGCGGGCACCGGTCCCGTCGCTCAGGAGGGTGAGCGCGGGAGATCGGGGGAGACGAGCAGCTAGCCGGCCGGGGCGGAGTCGGCGTGCTGGTCGACGGCAGCGACGACGGCCGCGACGAACTGGCCGGAGTCCGGGTCTGGCGTGGCGGCGGCGCCTCGGTAGGTGACGGGCGGCCCGTTGCGCCACCACATGGTGGCGGGGACGACGTCGGGTGGCTGGCCGTGGCCGGGTGGGAGGATCGTCGTGCCCGCGACCATCGCGCGGATCTGGGCGCGGGTGGCTACGCTGCCCGCCCACAGCGAGCCGTCCAGACCGTCGTGAAGCCGCCGCACCATAGGTGCGAGCTCGGGGATCTCCGGGTCGAGCAGGTGCGTGAGCACGATGAACGATCCGGGCGGCAGCTGGGCGACGTGCAGCTGCGCCACCGCGGCTGCGTCCTCGCGGGATCCGGGGTGAAAGGACAGGACCCCGCCGAGCACGAGGCAGATCGGTTCCTCATCGGGTGGCGACGGATGTTCGGCCAGCCGGTGCCAGACCGTGGCGGGGTCGAGCGGGTCGGCCTCGACGACGTGGACGAATCCACCGACGCCGTTGAGGCGGGCTCGCAGATGTGCCAGGACGACCGGCTCGTAGTCGATGTACCAGACACGGGCGTCGTGCTGACACCTGCGGGCGACGTCGTGGAGCTGATCGACGCGGTCAGGCAGAAGACCGGGGAGGGCGACGACGAACTGCTCGATGCCGCGCTCGCCGGCGATGTAGCGGACAGCGTGGGCCAGGAACTGGACCTCCGAACGGAACACGAAGTCAACCTGGGGCACCGAGGCGCGCAGCATGGTCAGCAGCGAGCGGTCCACTCCGTAGTTGTCGGTCCCGCCGAGAACGGCGTCGTAGAACCGGGCGAGCAGCGGGCGGTCGGAGTCCAGGCCGATCGGCTCGCGGGAGACGCACGCATCGGCCTCACGAGTGCGCGACGTGTTCACGGCGTCGTCCTGATGGCCGGTGGCTGCTCGCCGTGGTAGGCGCAGGCCTCGCTCGGCGGGTGGTGTCCGGGACAGCCGCTGCGGCACGGCGGCAGCGCTTCCAGCGCGGCCGCGATCCGCGCCAGCTGTTTCCCGTCGGCCGGGGCGTAGTCGCGTGGCAGCGGTGTCGTCACCCGGCCGTCGCGGCTGGTGGCCACGTCGGCGAATGTCACGGTCGTGCCCGGGAACCAGCCGAACTCGGCCTCTGCGGCGAGTTCGTCATCGAAGGCGGCACCGGGCCGGCGCCGAGGTAGGGGTTGCTTGTCGGTGTTCACGATGGCCTTCACGGATCACGGGATGAGGTGGGTGACGTAGGTCTGGGCGAGGACCACGGCGACGAGCACGCCGCCGCCGAGGATCGCCAGGAATGCGGCCGCGGCGCCGACGAGCCGCGCGATGTGCCCGCGCGTCGTCGGCACCGGTCTGCTGCGCGTGCCCGGCGTGGGCGGTGCGGGGGCGGCGTGTCGGCGAGCGGTCATCGCGGTCCTCATCGGTGTTGATCGGGCAGGTCAGGCAGCGCGGCGTTCGGTGTGCGCTGCAGGTCGGTCATGCCGGTGATGCCGGGTGGTGATGCACCCGGCATCGGCCTCGGATCCGAGGCTGCGGTGGTCGGCTGGCGTGATGCAGTCGGTATCGGCGGCGGTGAGAGGTGCCGGGCTGTGCCGTCGCCGGTCAGGCAGGGCGTGGTGGCACCGATCGCGAGGTGGGCCTCGGCGTTGGCTCTGAGGCTCATGAGGTAGCCGTCGCCGCTGATCGCGTTGGTGAACATGTCGCCGGGGCGGCTGTTGGCTGTGGAGGTCCAGCCGTGGTTGTCCCACCAGCGGTGCATAGCGTCGAAGTAGGCGTCGTTGCCGGTCGTGGCGACGCCGTCGACCCAGAAGGTGACGCCCACCTGAACGCGGCCGGTGGCCCGGTCGCGGAAGTCGGTGCAGTTCAGCGGTAACGGCGGCAGCGGCTGCAGCGTGTACCCGGGCGGGAACACAGCCGCTGCTGCTGCGCGGATCTGCCCAGCGGCGGCCGACTGGGCCTCGGCCAGGGTGATAGTGGGGTCGCCGCCGCAACCGGTCGCGCTGGCAAGCACAACCGCCAGCAGCAGCGGCCGCAGGTACAGCGGAGGTCGACGAGCGATCGTCACGGTGTGGCAGCGGGGGTGCACGGTGGACCGTCCTTTATGGCTGGACAACGCGAAGAGGGGCCGAGAGCGGAGCGGTCGCCGAGTGGCGGTGCATCGGGAACGCGTGGAGGCCGTCGCTGTGGGGGATCTCGGCGGGGTCGTCGGCTTCGAAGCCGTGTCGGATGTAGAGCTGGGCCGCGCGTGGGCTGCTGGCGTGCAGGTGCAGCATCGGCCGCACCGGGCGCTGTCGGTCGGCCCAGGCGAGGTAGGTGCTCAGCAAGGTGCTGCCGAGCCTGCGGCCACGGTCGGCGGCGGCCAGGAGCGCCAGGTGGTGGTGCGCCATCGTCGGGGTGGTGGCGGCGAGAACGTCGTCCAGGGCACGGAACCGCGGGTAGTGCGCGCCGGTGATCGAGCGCAGTGCTGTGTCGTAGCCCGGCGGCTCGGCGGGTTTGCCGCCCGGGTGGATGGTCCACAGCGCGGCGGCGACCAGGTGCCCGTTTTCGCGAATGCCGTGCAGCCGCCCGTCGTGGGCGAGGGCGGCGCTGATCAGCCAGGCGAACTGCTTGCGCAGGCACCGTTCCCGCTCGGCGGCGTCGTGGGGGACCAGCCAGCGGGCGATGTCGAGGTCGACGAACGTGGCCGCGATGACTGCGGCGGCGTCGCGGGTGTCGATCGGCCGCAACGGCTCGACGACGCTTGAGGCGGTCATCGGCGGTCCGTTCCGGCCGGCGCGGTGTGGCGGACTGCGGCCGACCGGCGGCAGAGGGCCCATGTGACCCCGGCGATGAACACGGCCAGGTAGGTCAGCTGCACCGCGAACGGCAGCGGGGAGTCCGGCGTGACACCGAGCAGCGTGTCCAGGTGCAGCATCACGATGGTCAAGAGGACGGCGAGCACGATGGTCGCGGGGATCGCGGCGGCCGCGGCCCAGCGGCGGTGCGCCGCGCCGAGCCGCCCGGTCGAGTCGTCAAGGTGGTCGAGCTCGGCGGGCGTCGCGGCGCCGTGCGCGGTCGTGCTGGAGGGCGTGGTGCGCTGGCGCAGCAGGATGACGGCGATGGCGAGCGCGGTCAGGGCGAGCAGGGCCAGGATGCCGACGGCCCCGGCGGTGCCGCCGTAGTAGAACAGGGTCTGGACGGGGTCGGCGCCGAGGACGGACACGGTGATGATCGCGGCGACCGCGAGGACGGTCTGGCTGAGCGAGGCGACGGTGGCGCTGCCGTGCTTGCGCCCGACGCGGGCGAGGGCTCTCGGGGCGGCATGGTCGCGGCCGAGGTGGACGCAGTAGAAGGCGGTCGCGCCGTGGAAGGCGATCGCCCCGGCCAGGAGGCTGCCGGCGAACAGGATCTGCACGATCGTGGCGGCGAGTTCACCCAGGTGCGTCCGTGCAGTGCTGACGAACAGGCCGCCGGGGTCGGCTTGGGCGGCGTGGACGACCCCGTCGACGCCGAGGGTCACGCTCAGCCCGGCCGGGGCGGCGACGTAGAGCACGGTGAGGACCGCGATGGTGGCGACGGTCGCGCGGGCCACGCCGCGGTGGCTGTCGCGGGCGTCGCGGGTGTGCACGACGGTGAGTTCCGTGCCGATGTAGCCGAGGACGGCGAGCGCGAGCTGCGCGGCGACGACGGGGGCACCGGTGGTCAGCTGGTGCGGGTTCAGGGCGTCCAGCGGGCTGGTGTCGGCCGCGGGGTGGAGCCAGTTGGCGGCGGTCACCACGGTGATCATGAGAACTTCGCAGGTGACCAGGACCATGAGGAACCGGGTGCCGACTTCAATTTTGAGGAGTCCGAGCCACCCGACCAGCAGGGCGGCGGGGATGGCGACGGCCTGCCAGGGCAGGGTGATGCCGAGCAGGCTCGACAGCGGCGGTCCGAGGATGGCGCCGATCAGCCCGTAGAGGCCGAGGGTGAGCGCGGTGTAGGCGGCGACGGCGACCCAGCCGGCGCCGACGCCCATGGTCTGGCTCAGGCCTCGGCTGACCAGGTTGTAGAAGGCGCCGCTGGCGGTGTCGGCCGGGACCATCCGGCTCGCGGCGAGGTAGCCGACGCAGAACAGCAGGTACACGGCCGCGATCACGATGAACAGGAGCGGGAAGTTGCCGCTGGTCACGGCGATCGCGACCGGCACGACCCCGGCGACCACGGTGGTCGGGGTGGCGGCGGCGACCGTCCGGCCGGTGATGAAGCTGGTGGACAGCTGGCCGGCGGCGAGCGCGGCGTCGAGGCCTCTCGTGGTCTCGGGAGCGCGGCGGCGCAGATCGGGCATGCAGGTACTCCTTGCAGGCAACGGGCTGGGTGGGGCCAGAGCGGGATGTCGGGCCGCTACAGCGGGGTGGCCACGCGGGCCAGGACGTCGGCGAGCGCGTCGAACAGCGGATCCAGCGCGGCCGGGAACTCCGCGCTGTCGAGCCGGCGCGCGATCTCGGGCTGCAAGTCGAGCGCGCGGGCGTCGAGGCGGAGCTGTTGGAGGCCATGCCAGAGGACGACGGCTGGGGCGGGTACGTCGCTGGCGGCGCCGTGGATTTCCAGGTACCGGCGCGTCCACCCGGTGGCCCGGACTTCGGTCAACACATGCCGGCGTCCGCGCCAGGTCCGCTCGGTCCGGGCGACGTCGTCGTGTTCAAGGCGTTTCCAGACGAACGTGGTCGCGCGGTCGTCCAGCGTGAAGTACTGAAGCCACTTCCGGGCCGGTTCGGCCGAGCGGAAGGTGTGCAGGTCCTCGAGGACCGGCGCCAGCGCGCAGTCGTCGGTGTCCGCCGGGCGCGCTGGGCCGATCCAGCCGTCGGGGCCTACCTTGATCAGGCCTGCCATGCGCAGCTCGGCCAGCAGCATGGCACCGAGGACGCACGCGATCCGGGCACGGTCCTGCACCAGCGGGTGGTGCATGTCCTGGGCGAAGTTGGCTGTCAGCACCAGGTCGGCCAACTTCTCCGAGCCGTGGTACGGCCTCGGCGTGTACCGGAAGATCGACTCGTACGGGGCGGGGTCAACCGGCAGGTCCGCGGGGTGTCGGATCGCCGCACGTCGGGCCTGAGGCTGAACTGAACCGTGCGGCTGCGGCCCCTGAGGAAGGCGTGCATGATGATCAGGGATCGCGCTCGGGTAGTGCAAGGCCCTGGGCGGAGGCAGGGGAGCGGTCACGGCGTTGAGGTCGGCCGAAGCCACGGCCGTAGCCGGGGATGGGCTTGGCCGACTCGCCGGCGCCCCTGTAGGTGTTGCCGTACGCCTCTGGCCCAGCCTCCAGTCGCGCTGTGTGGGCGCGGCGGCCGGCCCGGCGAGGTCGGCGTGGTGTTCGCCGCGGACAGGTTGGTGGTTCGGGCTCGGGTTCACGGTGGCCTCTGTGAACTGGTCAAGCGGCATGGTCTACCGCCGTGGGCAAGTGGTGGGCGTCGCGCTCGACGGTCGCGGTGATGCAGGCGGTATCGATTTCGGCGCTCCGCGTCCGGAGGCGGGAAGCCGTGTGCTCGGCTGAGGTCGAGCGGCGCTGGGTACCGCGCCAGGTGGCGACGGCGAGGACGGGCTGCAGAGCGAGGTCGAGTGGTGGCGCTGTCGGCCAGAGGTCACCGCGTATTGCGCCTCGGTGCGACGTCGCGTCGACCGTGCGGGGGTCCGCGGCCGGTTGGGCCTTGTCGTGTTCCCAGCAGGCTGAGCAGTCCTCGCGCTGGCCCACCGCATCGTCGGCGACGACCGCCAGGCAAAGGCAACCACACACGGCGAAGACGGCGTACTTGTTAAGCCAGCCGAGGTCTGCAGCGTTTTGCGATCCGAGACGGAACACGGGGGTGCCATATCGAACGCGGTGGAGGATCTGGGGGCGGAATACGCCGGCTGCGTAGATCACGCCACTCGGCGGCACTGCGCCGGGCTGCCAGCCGAACGCCGTGGTCATGGCCGCACCCCGAGCTGAGTGCGACCTGGCTGATTCCCCGCCGGGCGGCTGCAGTTGCGTGCGTGCCTGTTCTTTGGACTGGGGATCGTGCCAGCGGACGCGCGGCAGCGAAACCAGTGCCTGCCGTGCCTCGGCAACGGTGAGCCGTGGTCGCCCGTGTCGCCGCGCCCCCGGCCATCTGACGTTGTCCACAGTCGCGGAGCGGAGCTGATCACCAGACGGGGCGCGCGCAGCGGCGCTGGGCTGGGGAAGGTCGACGAGCTGGTGCAGGTTGGTGAGGGTGTCGCCCTCGCGTTCCCAGACCTTTTCGCCGGCGTGGTCTACGCGCATGGCGGCGGCGTCGGTCTCCCCTTTGACACGGACAGCGTCAACGAAGCCGTCCAACTCCCACGTGAAGGAGCCTGTGATCCGCTCTAGGCGGCTGTCGGCGTTGAACTCTGGGAGGAAGACCCGGTGGCGTGTCAGCAACGTGGTGAGCGGTTCGCTGGTCGGCTCGTCCCAGAGGGACGCGAACGGGTTCGTGACGGGCGAGATCATCGAAGATCACGACCTGACTCGTCGAGCCGCCCACGGCGCGGATGAGCGCTGCGGCTACCAGACGCGTGTGCTCGCCTCCGACTGGCTGCCCATTGCTGCGCCAGACCGATCGCGAACGTGATGGCGAACAGCGCCGTGAAGGTGATCAGCAGCAGCGTCGCCAGCGATTCAAAATCCACTGTCATCGTGCGCACCTCGCATTCCCGGGGATTCCGCAGCTGCGAAGGTGAGAGCTAGTCTCCGCCGCAGCCAGTCCAGTCATAAGATCGTCATCGAGCGCGACAGCGACAGATGACATTCGATGACATTCGAGGAGGAGCAGGCGGGCGTGACCCGACATGTAACAATCACCGGCACTCGCTCGGTCCCCGCCGAGTCGCAGCTTGCCGGCCTGTTTGACGACTACCTTCGGCCGTTCGCCGCCCCGGACGCGCACTTCTACCTGGGCGGCGCCGTCGGCATCGACACAGCCGCCCTGGATTGGCTGGCCGAGAACAGCGAGGCATCGTTGATCGTCGTGGTGCCCTGCACAGTCGTTGATCAGCCAGCTGCGGCGGTGGCGTCCATCCGCCGACAGCGGGACGCGGGCCGGCTCGCGGAGGTCGTGGAGCTGGGAGCTGACCGACTGGGCACCGCCGCGTACTATGCCCGGAACCGCTGGATGGTCGATCGCAGCGAATTCGTGGTCGGCTTCCCCCGCGGCACCGACCCGACCAGCGGTACCTGGTACACGGTGAATTACGCAGCCGAACAAGGCAAACCCCGGCTGATTGCACCCGTATGACAGCGTCCGAATGGTGTACTGGTTCTCGTGACCACGACTGATCGGGAATCCGCGGCCGTGCTGCTCCGGCGGCTGCGCGAAGGACGCGGCTGGTCCTGGGCTGACCTCGCTCGGGCGCTGCGGGATACTGCACGCCAGCTCGCAGTCACTTCGCTGATGGACAGGCAGCTCGCCAGCATCCAACGCGCGGTCGCTCGCTGGGAGAGCGTCTCCGACCGAACCAGTCCCAGCGACCGCTACCAGTTCCTCCTGGTGCACCTCTACGCGCGCACCCCAGCCGGCGACCAGGCGATCGGACCCGGATCTGATTTCGCCACCCTGCTGGATGCCCTTCGTCTCTTCGGGACGCCACCGGAGCGAGTGCAGCAGCTCGTCGCTCTCGTCACCCATCGCACGCAGGGCGACGACGGAAACCTGAGTGATCCTTCGCAGCTCGACCACGAGGACCTCACCCGGCTGAGCGAGGCTGTAACGGCGATCAACGGACAGGTCGGAGCCGTCCCGTTCGTTCGCCTCCAACTCCAGCTCACGCCCATCGTCGAGTCTTGCCGACGGCTCGTGCGGCATGAGCAGGTCGGCCGGCGCCAGGAACTCGTCTTGCTCGCCGCAGCCGCATACTCGCTGGCCGGTCGGCTGGCCTTTGAAACTCGTGACGACGAGGCGGCCATGGCCCTCTACACAGAAGCGACCGAGGTCGCCGCACACCTCGAGGACCGCAGCCACCGTGCCGCAATCCAGACCAGCCACACCATGGTGATCTTGCATGCCACTGATGACCTGGAGGCGGCTGGGACAATGGCCCATGCCGCGACGTTCGACGCTCATCGGGGTTCCAGCTACGCGATTCGTGCTCGAGCTCATGCCGTGCACGCGGAAATTTGCGCTCGGGCCGGCCATGCCGATAAAGCGGCTGCTGCCCTCGACCGTGCTTGGAAGACGGCGGAACAGGTGAGCATCGACGACCCGCACAGTGGCTTCACTACTGACAGGTTGGACGGATTTGACGGGTTGTGTGCACTTCATGCAGGAGACGCCAGCCACGCACATGACCGTCTTGACCGGTCGATGTCCGCATTGCGGTTCTCGCGAGACGCTGTGCAACGCGGCATCGTCAGCACCGACTTGGCGCTCGCCCGGCTCCGTCTGGGCGACCCAGCAGCCTGCGTTGACTTGCTGCACGAGGCCGTCGACATCACCGCCGCGACGGGCGGCCGAGTCGCAGCAAAACGAATCCGTCTTGCTCGGCGTGAACTCCGACCGTGGCGAAACGAGGACTTCCTGGCCGACCTCGACGACCACATCCACGACAGCCTGATCGGGCGATAACTGAGAGCGCTGCGATCGACCTGCTGAGGCGTTCCGTAAACCGAATGGGTCCTCAAGGGCACGATCCTCGAGGTCCAGCGCACCCGTCCGGTCATCGACGTCACCGCCCGCCAGGTCAGGCACGACGGCTTCCGGCTGGGCCGCTGGACGCTGCCGAAGGGTTACGCGTACCGGATGTCCCAGGAGGAGATCGACGTCACGGCGGGCCGCTGTGACGACCGCCAGGCAGAGGCAACCGCAGACGGCGAAGGCGGCGTACTTGTCGAGCCAGCCGAGGTCTGCGGCGTTTACACGGAGCAGGTCGGCGGGCGGCTGCGCGTGGTGGTTGGCGAGCTCGCGCAGCTGGTCGGCTGGGTCGCCAGTGACGCCGGAGCGTACCTGCGAGCCGAACGCATGTACCTGGATGGTGTTTCCGCGGCTCGTGAGGCTGAAGACGATGCGCCGGTCGGACAGTTGGGAGACCCGGGTGACGGCCAGCTGCTCGCCAGGAGCGCCGTGACCGGCGCCCGACGTGCCTCGCCAGTGGTCCGCACGCTCCTCCTTGAACGCCTGACCTGGGCCAGCGCACGAGTCCAGGACGAGGAGGTCGCTCGGCGGGCGCTGGATGAGGTGTACATCGCGTACGACCTGCTGACTCGGGGTCAGTAGGTGCTTGCCGACTTTTGTAAAGCGTGCCGTCACGCCGGTCGACGCTGAGGGCGACGATTCCTGGCCGGAGCTAAGCTCGGACGGTCGGCGATAGCCGTGAGCGCTGCGGTACGCATTGCGACGCATGCCGTGCACAGCGGGATGGGGCACCGGGATCGCCTCATTTGTTGTTCGCGGTCAGTGGCTGGTTGGCACCCCAACGCCGGGAACATCACGGTGAACGAGAAATGGTGCGTGCGGGAGTTCGCCCGTGACCTCGGAGGCGAGAGGAAGATCAACCGGCCGCCGGGGTGCTGCGAAGCAACGTATTTCAGTTACTCAAAGGTAACCCGAACTGTCAGTTCGGGTAGGTGACGGCAACGGTTTGCCCTAGACCGGCAGGCCGACGCGGTTGGCGAACTGTGCGGCGGCGGCCGACTCAGTTCGTTGTCCGCGTTCCATGACGGTACGGATAGGGTGTGCTCCGCGGGCCGGAACCGGACTTCTTCCGGTGTGTCGGCCTCCGCGGTCGTCAGCAAGGCCAGCGTCTGAGCGAACTCCCGTCGCTGCGCATAGCGCTTTGCCTGGCCCAGCAGGAACGCCACCCGTCGTTCGATCGACGGAGAACGCTCGTGGTCGGTCTTGGCCAGCGCAAGCCTTCGCGTGTAACAGACCCATTGTTGAGCGGGGAGGCTTCGACCCACACTCGCCCAAACTGAGTGGTGACGACGTTGAAGGCCTTCACCACGGCTTCATCGGGCCGGGCTAACTCTCCGCCGGAGAGCCAATCTTCGTCTCCTGCCAGGTGACACATCGGTCGGCTTCATCGGCGGTTTCCGCCTTCGATGAGTCGGGCGACGTCGGAGAGGTCAGGCACGACCGTCGAGGCCCCAGCCTCGCGCAGCTGCGTCTCCGTGTTCTTCCCCGTCGCCACCCCGATGACTCGCACCCCTGCGGTCAGCGCGGCCTTCACGTCGTTGGGCGTATCCCCGATGAGCACGATGTCGCGTAGCTCGAACCGCGCGCCGGACTGGGCTTCCGTCCGCTCACGTGCGATGCGCACCAGTTCGGGTCGGTCGGCGTGGTCGTCACCAAAGGCACTGGACTCGAAGTCCAGATACCGGTCGAGCCCGAACACCTCCAGCTTGATGCGCGCCACCTCGCGCAGGTTGCCGGTCAAGATGCCCTGGTGAATGGCGGGGTCAGCGGCCAGTTGCTGGAGTGCTTTGCGGGCGCCGGGCAGTGCGCGGCCGGTGGCGGCCAGCTCGTCGCGGGCGTCTTCGTATCCCTTCACGAGGGCGTCGGCCAACTTCTTCACGGCTTCGTCGGTCGGTTCCAGGCCGTTGACGCGCAGCGACTCGGCCATGATGTCGAGTTCCGTCCGCCCGGAAATCTGTGCCAGCTTCACCAGCGGCCGGCCGGTAGCAGCTGGAAACGCCCGGTCGTAGATCGCCCGGCCGACCCCTCGCGTCTCGATCAGGGTGTGGTCGACATCCCACAGCACCAAGGTGCGCGGCAGCGTGTTCGGCGCGGTCATGAACGCGAGTGTGCCACCAGTGACGGATCGTAGACGGCGCGATACCATTTGCGCTGGTCACGGCCCGGTAGGAGGGTGCAACAACGGCATGAACGATGATCTGGCGCGCAGGGTGGGAGACCGGGTGCGGTTCTACCGCACGGCGGCGCACCAGACCAAGACGGTCGTGGCGGGACTGACCGGCATCACCCCGGACTACCTCTACCAGATCGAGCGCGGCCAAAAGCTGCCGACGATTGCGGTGCTGGCTCAGCTGGCGGACGTGCTCAGTGTGAAGCCCGGCGATCTGCTCGACGGCCAGCTGGCGACCCGGCCGTCTCGCGCCAACAGCATCACGGCTGACGCCATCTACCGTGCCATGACCACCCCGCAGCGGCAGGCCGCGAGCCCGGCTGCGGTGCCTGAGTTGAAGACGCAGGTGCAAGCGGCCTGGCATGCCTGGCAGACCTCACCGCATCGCTACTCCGAACTGACGACCGATCTGCCAGAGCTCATCGCGGCGACCGAAGCCACCATCCGTGAGGCTGCTGGGCGTCAACAACGCCAGGCGCAGGCGGTGGCAGCTGACCTCTACGGGCTCCTGCGGACGGTGACCAAGCGTGTCGGCCGGGTCGACCTGTCACTGCTGGCCGCCGACCGGGCGCAACGGGCGGCCGAGCAGGCCGACGACCCGGTGCGCCTGGCCGGAGCCCGCTGGAACCTGACGCAAGTACTCCTGGCCGATGGCCGCGCGGAAGAGGCCGAAGCCGTGGCCTTGAGCGCGTTGGCTGACCTGCGACCGCTCCTGCAGGCCGACCACCGTGAGGCAGTGGCGCTGTCCGGCGCACTCCTGCTTATCGCCGCTGTGGCCGCGGTGCGCAACGGCGACGCCTGGATGGGCCGGGACCGACTGCGGCAGGCAGCCCCGCTGGCCGAGCGCACGGGCGACTGCAACACCTGCTGGACGGCCTTCGGCCCGACCAACGTGGCGATGTACGCGGTGACGGTCGAAGTGGAGTCAGGCGAAGCGGTGGAGGGTCTGCGGCTGGCGGCTCAGGTGGACCATGAGCGGTCGCCGTCCATTGAGCGGCGCGTGGCCTTCTTGCTCGACCAGGCCAAGGGCTACGTCCAGCGGCGGGACTTCGCTACGACACTGGCGCTGCTGGGCACGGCCGAGCAGGATGCGCCGGAAGACGTCCGCTTCCGTCCGGCGGCTCACGCCCTCCTGCGCACGGTCATCGAACGCGGACGGCGGACGGAATCGGCCGGGGCGGTGCGCCTGGCGGCCGACATCGGTCTGCCCGTCTAAGCCAGTTCGGGCGGAAACCCACCCGAACTGGCAGTTCGGGTTACTGGCCGGTAGTGGCCATACGTTCGCGTCTGGCATCCCGGCGGCCGGTTGACCATCTCAATTCGTGCCTCCGAGGTCACGGGCGAACTCCCGCACGCACCACCCGTTCCCCGCGAAGTCCTGGCCGCTGGGGTGCCACCTACCTGTACAAGCCCGGCCATCTTCAAGGCGGTACTTCCCATGGTCCAGTCTGGCTCACCCGGGTCGGCGACGGCGGCGCCTGCGGTGCTGGCCTCGCTCGAACCGCTCCAGCTGTATGCCCTGCTCCACGTATATCTCGTGACACACAGGCCGTCCCGGCTGCACCCCGGCCGGTGCGCGATGTGCCGCGTGCCCTGGCCGTGCCCGAAGGTGCGCCTGGCCGCCCGGCTGCGGGACGGGTTCTAATGACGGCCTCGGTGCTCATGCCAGCTCCCGCGACGGCGCAGCCGGCACCGGTGACCCAGCTGGCTTACGGCTACATGCGGGTTCCGGCCCATGTGCCTGACCACAAGGTGCGGGGGCTGGAGCGGGCTGTCGTCCGGTATGCGCGGAGCCTGGGCCTGGACTTCGTGTCGTTCTTCTTCGAGTTCCACTGCGGGGCGCGCGAGGGCTTCGACGAGCTGGTGACCGAACTGGTGCGCACGGGCGCCCGGCACGTGGTGGTGCCGAGCCTGCGGCACCTGGCGCTCAATGTCCGGCTACAGGACCTCATGCAAGAGCGGCTGGAGCAAGACGCCGGAGCGCAGGTCCACGCCATGCGCCACCGGACGGAGTAGCCCCGTGGACAAGGAGACTGCCGAACTGGTGCGGGCACTGGCCGGAGTCACCAGGCGCGTACCCCGGTTCACGAGCGAGCTCTTGACTGGCACGCTGCCGCCGGAGCGGGAGCGGACGTTCGCCGCCCTCCTGATGGACCTGGCCGACGTCCTGGTGACCCATGCCAGCACCCGGGAAGCCCCGGCCGCGCCCGTCAGCCTGGCCGACCGCGTGGGCGTCACCGGCCGCCAGCTGGTGGGGGTCAGTGCCCGGCTCCGCACCGGCACGGCCACGGGAAACCAGCTCCGCGAGGCGGCCCGGCTGCTCGAAGCCCTGGTCGAGGTGCTTGATCTGTATGCCGACAAGCTCGACGGCCCGCCGGCCGCTGCGGAGCGGCCCGACCTGCCGGAGCCACCGAACCCTGAGCCACCGCCGGAGCCGTGAGCGGTGGCGTGGTCTGCGTGCTGGTCGTCCTGGCCGTTCCAGTGGTGGCGGCCGTCGCCTTAAGCCTGGCGGACTACCGCTACAACCGGCGCGTACGGGCTCTGCCCAGCCGCACCGTGGCGGGTATCCAGGCCCGAGTAGCCCGTGAGCGCGCCGAAGCTGAAGCGGCCAACGCCTCCACCGAAGTCCTTCCCCGGATTCAGCCGACGCCTGCCGACCAGCCCACCCAGCTGCTGCCCCGGGTGCTGCCGAAGCGTCCCCGGCGCTACGTCAGCTCTCAGCGCGGGCCGCGTCCACCGGCCCGGTTCGCGGCACCGGACCCCGCCCTCATGCAGCGCGTGCTCGAGGTCCTGCGCCAGCTGCCGGAAGAGCCACCCGCACGGCCATCCCGCTGGCCAGGCTCCGACCCGGACACCGAAAGCCCTCCGGCTTGAACAATCAGGCCGGAACGGCACCTGGCACGGCGAAATTCGCAGTGTGGACCGCGTCGTCGACCTCGGCGACATCCGCAGCGTCTACGTCCGCCGACCGACCATGTTCAAGTTCCCGGACTCAATGACTGACGCGGAGCAGCGGTTCGCGGGTCGGGAAGCCCGCCGAGGTCTCGGCGGGCTTCTCCTGAGCCTGCCGTGCTCGTGGGTCAACCACCCATCTCGGGCGGCGGACGCCGAGTACAAACCGCTGCAGCTGCAGGCCGCTGCTGCGTGCGGGCTGTCCGTGCCGCGCACCGTCATCACCAACGCCCCGGAGCATGCCGCCGAGTACCGTGCCTACCTTGGTTCCTCGGTCGTGTACAAGGCCCTGGCGTCGGCGACGGTCGCCGATGGTGACCGGGTGGCCTTCATCCCCACGACCGAGGTAGCGACCTCGGACATGGCCGACCTGCGCGTCGCGCTGACCGCGCACCAGTTTCAAGCGCGCGTGCCGAAAGTCCGCGACGTCCGGGCAACCGTGGTTGGCAGCCAGGTGTTCGCCGCCAACATCCTGTCACCCGATGGGGGCGCGGTCGACTGGCGCACGAACTATGCCGCGCTTCGCTACGAACCGGTGATCTCCCGGGCGAGGTCGAAGCCGCCTTGCTCGCGCTGCTGGACCGGCTCGGCCTGGTCTTCGCGGCGGCCGACTTCGTCGTCACGGCCGACGGCTAGCACCACTTTGTCGACCTGAACCCGAGCGGGCAGTGGGGTTGGATTCAGGAGGCGACCGGGCTTCCCATCGCCGCCGCCTTCGCCACGCACCTGACAGGAGAAGCCCCATGACCCGTCTCGGCAGCCACCTGGAGCGCTTGGCCGGCGACCTTAACCACGCCTTGGTCGAGCAGTTGGTCGACAAGCGAGCGCTGACCACGCCTGGGTGGCGAGCGGCGTTCGAGGCTCTGCCGCGGCACTTGTTCGCGCCGCGCTTCACCTTGCCGGACAACCTGGGCGGCGAGTCTCACGATGCTGCCGACCGCGGGCGGCAAGAGGACTGGCTGCGCGCGGTCTACCAGGATGAGGCCCTGCTTACCGACTTCGATGAGCGAGGCATCCTCGTCAGCTCCTGTTCCGCCCCGACGGTGGTGGCCACCATGCTGGAGCAAAGCGGGGCGACCGAAGGCGACTCCGTGCTGGAGATCGGCACCGGCACCGGGTGGACTGCGGCCTTACTCTCGCGTCGGCTGGGGTCTGATGCGGTGACTTCGGTCGAGGTCAACCCGGCGTATGTCGCCCAGGCCCGGCAGCGGCTGGACGACCTCGGCCTGGCCCCGACGCTGGCCGTAGCGGACGGGTACCTCGGCTATCCGCAGCGCGCGCCGTATGACCGGATCATCGCTACCGCCTCGCTGCGGCGAGTGCCTCCGGCCTGGCTCGGACAGGTCCGGCCCGGCGGGACCATCCTCACCGACCTCCGTGGGGCATTCGCGGGCAACCTGGCCCGCCTGACGGTCGGCGACGACCAGTCCGCCCACGGCGAGTTCCTGCCCACGAGGCTCACCTTCATGCCGCTACGAAGCCCCGAACAGCCGTTCCTTCTACAGCCGGAACTGTCCAGCCGGGCTGTCCACCAAGCCGGCGAATCCCGCTTCACCCGGCTGGCGCCGACCGTGCTGCGGGAGCGCGGGCGCGTGTTCGCGTTCTTCGCCCAACTGGCGATGCCCGGCACCGAATCCGGCTACGTCAAGGTCGAAGGCGGCACGATGTACTTCTGCCTGACCGACCCGGGCACCGGGGCGTGGGCACGTGCCGACGCCACTCTGGGTGATCCGGCTGCTGACCGCCAGGTGACGCAAGGCGGCGACCGGCGCTTGTGGGATGAGCTGGAGGCCGCCCACATGCAGTGGCTCCAGCTCGGCCAGCCGCGGCCGGAGGACTTGAGTATCGTGGTCACCCCGGACGGCGAGCAGGTCGTAGCTCATCCGGCGACGGACACGCGGTGGTCGCTTCCGCTGTAGGAGCCAACCATTTGATCTCTGGTCGAGGGCACGTTCGCCGACGACACAAGCTGTACGAACGGGCCGCGGAACGACTCGCGCGGTGGCGCGTGCTACCTCGCGCCGCAGTGGCTCGCGGTGTCGGGTTGAGCTGGAGCGCGAACCCGGCGGAGCAGGCGTTCTGGGCCCGGATCGGCGCTCCGCGCGTGCCGGCGAGTCCGTGCTCTCACCAGGAGGCCGCCGGGCTGCGCATCGAACCCCGCTGGCCGAAATGGTGGTGACACTCGGCTGCGGCCGCCCGCGGCCGCAGCTCCGCCTGGACCGCGAACCCCGCTGCCGAGCGGGACGGCGCGTTCTGGCCCGGGTCGGCTCCCCGCGCGCCCGCGGCACGCCCGTGCTCGCACCACCTCGCCCCGACGAACCCGGCGGAGTTCCAGCAGATCGGCAACGCGATCCCGCCGGTCCTGGCCCGCGCTGTTCTCGCGGAGGCGAACACGTAGCGGGCTTGAGGGCCCCCGCGCCGCCAGCAGCGCGGGGGCCGCTCGTCCGTAGCGCCAGGACAGAAGGCCTCAGCGAAGGATTACTGACTGCACTCCTGCTGCGGCACCGCCTCGGAAAGGATGGGGATGTCCTGCACGGTGACGCTGGCGAGGAAATCGACGGCGACGTCGACGTCCTGGATAGCTGTACAAACGAGGCCGCCTTGCGCGCGCTGCAACTGGGAACTCGGGTGCCCAGCCCATCCCGCGGTGGACGATGTCTCCGCGGGTGCAGCAGCGGCGATGCCGGGGCCGGCGAGCAGGGCCACGGTGGTCAACCCCGCGGCCGCGGCCGTGGCGAGTGTGCGTCGCATGTTAGGTCCCCTTTCTCGTTGTTGCTGGTCAACGGGCCGGGTAGCCGCCGGTCGGCCGAGGTAACACCAGCACCAGTCGATCACCTGAAAGGGGACGGGAGCCTCGCGCAGGTCACGGCCTGAGCAGGACGGAAAGTCTCGCAGACCTCCCGGGAATGCCTGACTTTCACAGCGAAGAACCCCACGCCACCGACGTCTTCGGTGGCGCCGGAGGATGGGAACGTACCAGTCCGGCAGCTCGGCCTCGCCGCGCTCGGCGTCGAACGGGATGCCGCTGCGTGCATGACGCGCCGAGCGGCCGGGCTCCTCACGGTCGAGGGCGACGTCCGCGACTTTCATCCGCTCGACTTCGACCGCGTTCCGGGCTTCATCGCGTCCCCGCCGTGCCAGACCTTCTCAGCGGCGGGGAAGGGCGCGGGCCGCGCGGCGCTCGACACCGTCTACCAGCTCGCGAAGACGATGGAGGGCCGCCAGTCCGTCGACTTCTCGGTCTTCTCCGACGAGCGGACCGGGGTGATCCAGCTTCGCTGGGGCACTGCGATATACAGGCAGGTCGAGCCGTCGCTGTACCCGATCGACCGCCGCAGCCTGCTGCTCGGCCTGCGCATCGGACCCCGATAGCCGCGATGGTCATAGCCCGCGCTCACAGGTGGCGGCGATGCGGGCAGCCTGTGCCGCCGCAATGGCGAGGTGGTTCCCCGAACGGGCGAGATGGCGAAGAGCTGCCGTAGGCGCGAATCGGCCTGTGAAGCGGCCGGCCCTCGCCCGTTGCGCGAACGCGACGTGTGTGCTGTTCCCCGGGGCCGGACCTCTCGGTCAGGTGAGCGGAAACGTCGGTGTAGCCACAGCTCCAGCGTCACCTCCGGAGCTTCCATGCGGCCAAACCGGTGAGCACACCCCCTGCACAGTGAGCGGCTATCCGCGTGCCGCCCCAGGTTCGCGCCGCAAATGACGTTCGCGTCGATGGCAACCGGCCAACACTGTCGACGCCCCTTCACGCATTCGAGTCATCGTCCGAAATCGGCCTTGTGATTATCACTGGACACCCCGCAGCATTGAGTAGACGCCGAGGCCGCTGTCCAGAAGACGCGACCGGGCATTCTGAAGATGATTCATAAAATCTACATCCCCCAAAGAAGGTTGACGGTTCAATCATGACCAAGGCAGCTTCCGGCACCGACGTCGATCTGATCGAGATCGAGCAGATGCACAACGGGTTCCTGGTTCCCGAGCAGTACGCGGGCGGATACACGGCCGGCGGGAGCGGATCGGCCAAGAACATATTCCAGACCGGACAGCAAGGCGGCAACGCACTGGCCAACCTGACCGAAGCCGGGCTGCCACCGCGACTGCTGGAAAAGGCCCGCTCCATCGACCGCGACCTCCAAAGCGCGATCGGCATGGGGTCCGCGTGGCTGCGCAAGAAGGCAGACAAGGAGGGCGAGTCAGCTCTCTACGACGTCAAAAACCTGACCCACATCTACAGCCACCTCGCCTTCGTGAACTATGGCGGCATCCAGAACGTGGAATACGATGAGACCATCCGTTCGGTCGACATCGCCGCGAGTTTCCTGGGTATCCTGATGAACTTCGCGGTCGCGCCATGCCTTGGCCTCGACCGCTTCCGCAAGTTCCTCGGGGGGCTGCAGCAGGGCTTCAAGGCGCAGATGAAGGACGGCAGGCGAAAGTTCCAGAGTTTCCTGATGGCGCAAACCTACACGTACAACAAAAACCTGGACCAGGTCACCGCGAGGCTCGATGGGTACCTGATCGACTTCACATCCGAGAGCAAGTTGATCACTACCTCGTGCGCATCTTATGAGAGCATCAAGATCAAGTTCAAATACCAGTTGCTTCCCGGTGAGTTCAATTACCAGAAATTGGACAAGTCGGAGAACCGCGCAAAATGGAACAAGGTCGTCGACAAGTCGGACAAGGACGACCTGGACAATATGGAGAACGGATTCAAAGATGACACCATCGCCAGGAAGTAGCCAGACAGCGAAACCGGTCACCGCAGCCCCGAAGAAGCGGGTCATGCCCGTCGCGTTCCACCGGGGCGGGCTCCTCGCCGCCGTGGTTGTGGTGGAGGACGTGGCCCCGGAGCACCGCGCTTTAATGGACTTGAATCGGGACGAGCTGGTCAAGCTGTTGAGCATCGTCTCGCGCCAGATCCGCGATGACGACCCGTACGAGTTCGATCACTTCCCGCCAATATTCAGCAAGGTCGCCAAGACGGAGGTCCTCCCACCCAAACCGGAATGGCTGCCGGGTACTGGGACGGGGACGCTGTCGACCGGCGCACTGCTGGCAACCATCGCCGGATTGCCGACGGCGACGCGATTCCACGGCGCCGCCGACAGTCTGCACGCTCGACTCCGGGAGGCGCAGAGCGCCGCGCGGGAGTGGCTCTCCGACGTCGACGTGACGCCGTACACGGCAACCATCATGGTCGGTCGCGTCGAGTTCAACGCGACAATCGCTGCCCCGCGCGACGTTCTGCGAATAGTGTCGGTCAAATTCAGCCCACCGGCGGAGGAAAAGCCCGACGCCGCAGTCCGGCAGCCGCCTGCGCCGGACTGGACGACCCCGCGGTGGGATGCGCACGAGTTCTCCTTCGATCACACGCAGATGAATAGGCGATTCATCAACGCCTTCCTTCAAAAACATTCAGAGGATAAAGAACGCAAGCGCTGGCACGAGATGATCAACAGGCTGCCCAAGGACCCGATCGAGAAGTCGAGCGTGTACTTCGAGCACCGGTACTCCCGCTCTTCGCCGGCAAACTGAGGAGCGACATGCCGGGCAAGAACGACCGGAGCGTCATCGGCCTCTACCAGCAAGGTACGGCGTCCTGCCTTTCCGTGGTGGGACGGACGTCGCAACGGATCGAGCCTGAGACCGCCGTGAACCACGCCCGGCTCATCGACGTGATCGGGGCGCTGTCGGCGGACTTCCGGAAGTCCGCGTCCGGAGTGGAACTGTTCCTGCTGGTGTCCGACGTCACCGAGTGGGCGGACCGGTTCAACAAGATCCCGCTCGTCCAAGGAGGTCTCGACCCCCAAGAGCGCTTCTCCGACCTGGATCCTGCGGCCGAGGCCGAGCGCGTCGTGCGGTGTCAGCTCGGCCAGATCGCCGAAGGCCAGTCGCTCGCGCCGGTCCGGAACTTCTTCGAAAGCACTATCGCTGAGATCAGCCGGCGGGTCGGTGGCCCGTTCAACGCGCGCAGCGTCGTCATCAGCACCGGGGTGTACCGGACGACCGGTACGCCAGCGCGCACCCGCGCCGTGATCCGGCTCGAAGTGGCCAGCTATCAGCGGGACGCGAACAAACGGCTCTGCGGGTCCCGCGTGCGCGGGGAGTACTTCCTCGAACTCGACAAGTTCGCCAACCCCCGCCGCCGGAAGGAGTTCGAGGACTACATCACTCACAGCGACCTCGACGACATCGAGAACATGGCCAAAGGGTTCCTGCGCCAAGACTACCTGCTGGCCCATCATTAGCCTGTCCAGCTCGTTGACGAGTCGAACCCGATTACGGGTGCCTTGGACTGGGATGATCGGCTGATACGCGTGGTGCGGAGGACATCCGCGCCGAGCAGGTGGCTGCCGGTGACCCGTTCACCCGGTCGCGAGGATCGCCGCCGGTCGACCGCGTCGCGGGTCGACCGGCGTCGGATTGAGCAGCGGACCCTCGCCCGGGTCCATCCAGAACTCGAAGAGGAAGACTCGAGATCGGTTGACCACGCCGGCGGTGGTCTGGCGGCCATCGTCGTCGCCCTCGCGACGTGGGGTGGGAAGCGCAGCCACAACTTCCGTGGCCGAACATGGCCGGTCGCGCTGTGCGAACGGGCGCACCGATCGCGGGACCGGTCCCCCATCTGCGCGGGGAAGCCGCTTTGCCCAGGGCGTGCTCCGCCCCGAATCTGGACTCCAGGACCGGCCGAAACCGGGCCGGGCAACGATCTTCGCGAAAGGAGACACTCATGACCCGACATCGATACCCGGTGGCGCTGCTGGCGGTGCTCGCCGCGTTGACGATCACCGCGCCCGCCGCGCAAGCGCGACCGGCGCAGTACCCGCTGCCTCCGCCCGGCGTGCAGCTCCCGCTGACCGCGCGGGCGCTCGACTCCCAGTTGCAGCTGCGGGACGAGACCCTCTCGGTGGACTTCCACGGTGGCCTGCGGGTCCGAGTGGAACCCAACCCCGACGATCCGGACAACTCCCGGCGGCTGCGCCTGGTCGGGATGCGGTTCGACGCCGACCTGCCCGAGGGCGGCCGGCAGGCCCGTCAGGGCGGCGGCTCGATCACCATCGAGCAGAGCGGCGACGATACCGACCCACAGAGCGTTCTGCGGCTGACGCAGCAGTCCCCGCCGCGGTACGAGAACATCATGGTGGTCAGCTTCAGCATGACGATCGACCAGCCCGGCCGCGCCGAACCCCTCGTCCTGACCACCAAGGATCCGGCCCGGCTGGTCGGACAGCTCAGCCAGTTCCCCCCTCAGGCCGACATCTACCAGCTGCAGAACCCGATCGACCTGGTACTTCCGGAAAGCCCGGACGACACCGTCGCCACCCTCCAGACGTTCCCCGTCAAGCTCAGCGAGGCGTGAGGCGCCGGGGTCTGCGGTGCACGGGCCGGCGACCAACCGCGGCCGCCGGCCCGGCAGCCTCCCGGACCGGGAGCGCCGGGGAGGGCGGCATCCTCGTCGTCATGACCGCAGGACGGGCATCCCGATGCTGACCGGTCAGCCGTCGCGGCGGGCCGAGCAAGGCGCCAGCAATTTGAAGCAGGCCGGCGAGAAGGTCAAGGATGCCGCGAAGAAGGTGCTGGGCGGCTGACCGGGCTGGTGCGACCACGGCGGATCTTGGCTGACGTCGAGAGTGGCGAGGGCCAGGGTCGGTCTCCCGTCGTGTCAGCCAGTCCGTCGAGCTGTGGCCGCCCTCAGGCCGGCATCGACATGCTCATCAGGACGTGGCGGGGTGATGGGACAGCGCCGAGGTCGCGACGGTGCCGGGTGGGCGGGCTGCTGCGGTGCTCGTTGGGTGCGCGGCCCGGGTGACCCGGTGGTGGCGTCCACGTCCTCGCCTGTGATCGCGGGCTCTCCCCGAACACGGGAAAGAGCCACCCCGTGGCGGTTCAAGTCCCCGCTCCTCGCGGCGGCGGTGAGCGGGCTCGCTAGCGGCGGCGGGTGACGTGCAGTGGCTGGCCCCGTGCCGGTGAGGTGGCGTCACTCGCGCTGAGGTCTATGTGAGGGGGTTCAGCACGAGGACGGCACTCACCGCCATCAGGCAGAGGGCGCACACCTCCACCAGCAGTCCGGCCAGCACCACGCGTGCCCGCCACCGATTCACGCGGCGAATCTCCATGAGGAGTTGCGCCTGGAGCCGGTACTCGGCGCGGCGGCTGTCGGCGTCGACGTGGTCCCAGTCGGTCTGTTCCGCAATCGCCAGGAGTTCCTGCGCGTCGATGACCGGCATCCTGGCGGGGGCGTTGACCAGGAGCCCGGCGGCCGCGGCGACGACAAGCCCGGCCAGCGCGACGACCAGCAGGGCAACCACGGTCGCGGGCGGCACGAAGGCGGGGTTCCGCGTGGCGAGCGCGACGAAGCCGAGGACGATCGCGACCAGCGTGCCCGACGTCGAAATGATCGCGATGCCGCGTTGTTCGAGCGAGCCTTTCTTCCGTCGTTCTTCGGTCAGCTGGTCGAGCAGCAGCGAATGGTGCCGTCCCAGTGCGTCACCCATCACGACCACCTGAACCGCATCCGCGGAGTGGCCCGCTTGGGGCGCGCGAGGACGGAGATCGGCCATGCCAGCTCACGCCATTCCCTGAGCCTGACGTCGCCGTCGGGGACCAGTCCGAAATTCGCCGCGGCGGAAACCACTGCGGCGTTGAGAGCGAGGTCGCGGCCGAGGTCGTCCAAGTCTTGCTTGATCCCGCCGATGCGGTCCTGAGCCGCGTCCTCGGCGGCCTCTGCGGCGGCCAGCCGGGCGGCGACCTCCGTGCCGGCCGGGTAACGGGCGTCCAGCCGGGGCAGAGCCCTTCGGATTCGCTTCTCCAGCCGGCCGCGGCCGCGCAGCGCGCGGGCGGCCTGGCGAGCCTGTTCCCGCTCTTCGCCGGAGAGCGGTTGGTCGGTGCGCAGCCGCCCGGCCAGCCATCGGCAGCGCGTGGCGTCGTCGTCGGCCAGATCACCGGCGGTCGCGTCGAGGTCGGCGGCCAGCTGAAGCTTCTGGTCGGTCCATTGCGCCTGCAGGGTGGCCAGGGTGGCGCGCAGTTCGCCGATTTTCTGCTCGTTGCGGATCCGGGCGCGGGCGGCTTTGGCCTCCACCAGCTCTTGTTCTTTCCGGCTGATCCGTGCGGTGGCAGGCTCGATCTCCGCCTTGATCGACTTCAGCAGCCGGTACATACTGGATTCGTCGTCGAGGGCGACGCACAGCGCTGATGTCTCGTGCAGGGACACGATGACGGCGCAGGGGAGCAACGATTCCGGAATTCCGAAGAACTCTTGCAGGTCGTTGACCGCCGTGGTGTGCGTGTCCTGGTGCCGGCGCACACTTGCTGTCCGCGATGGCGTCACCTCGGTCATCCGCACGGACGATGGCCACCTCCGGTTGACCGCGCGGCTGAGCCGGCCGCCACCGCTCGGGCACGACACGTCGGGCACCAGCGCGCCGTACTGGGTTCGGTACAGCTCTTCGTCGAGCAGGATGCTGCTGCCGGGTGAGGGGGTGATAACGGCGAGGTAGGGGCCGGTGACGTCGTGGATGTCGCTCCATTCCTGGAAGAAGCGCCGGTGCAGCCGAGGGGCGTCGGCAGAGCGCGAAACGAGGAACACCAGGCCGGCGTAGCCGCCGTCGGCCAGGGTGGCGAACGAGGTCCGCAAGAAGCGCCGGAACGGGTAGGTTGTGGTCAGCATGCCGCCTCACCGGTGTTGGTTCCTGCCAAAATGGTACTCTTCGGGCGTCCTTGGCCGGGGCCCTTCCGCTGGACCGGTTTTCCGATCCTTCACGCTCGGTCTAGCTCGTGACTGCGCGCCTTCAGCATTTGGTCCGTCGGACACCTCAAACGAATGGGAAAGTCATGGCCGATTCGCGCCACCGCCCCGAGTGATCCAACGGCTGACTCACCCGGCGCGGAGGGCCCCTGCTGCGGATCGACATGCTCGGGAACTTGGAGATTCTCGTGGATCGACGGACCTTCCACCGCTCTGTGCTGCTCACGACGCTCGCCGCACCGCTCGCGAGCGTCGGTGTCGCTGCGGCTGAATCCCGTACTGAGGTTCCCCGCCACGCGGTGGTGGAATTCGGCCTGCCCCCGGCGGTGGAAACCCACGAAATGGTCAAGCTGCCCGGCGTTCCCCTTGTGCTTGTTTCGCAGATGTCCAACAGTCACCTGGTGAAACTCGGACTCGACCCCGCCACCGAGGAAGTCGCCGCCGCCCGCGCGTTCCCGCTGGGGGAATCGGACGCGATGCTGCACGGTCTCGCGTTGTCCCGCTGCTATCCCGGACACGTGTGGGCCACCCACGAAGGCCGCAACTGGCTGCTACTCGTCGATCCTGGCACCGCGGACGTCAACAGCGCACTTCGGATCATGCGCAGCATTCCCGTGCCCGACGGCGGCTGCGGCCCGCACTACGTCGGCGAATACGACGACATGCTCTGGGTTGGCCTCAAAGGCAGCACGCAGGTCCTGGCCATCAACCACACCAACCCGGCCAGCTACCACCTCTACACCGCCTCGCGCACCCCTATTTTCGTCGCCCGTCATCCCGGCACGGGGGAGTTCTACGCCAGCCAGGACGAAACTAGCCAGATTCTGCACATCAATCCCAGAACCCGCGCCACTGACCAGCTCCCTATCCCCGCCGCAGCCGGCCGCACCCCAGTCGGCCTGATCGCCGGCCCCACCGGCCTGGTGGGTCGCCCTGCTCGGCTCGGCACACCCCAGCAAGGCACCGGCACCTTCGGCCGCATCGACAACCACGGCCGGCTCACCTGGTTCCATCTCGAGTCACCCGAAGTCAGCCAAGCCGGACTGCTCCACATCGCCTTCGACCCACCGGAAAAGACCATCCGTCCCAGTGCCTGGCTCCTGGGCTCGTCGATCATCTGCCCACTGCACCAAATGTGATCATCCGCGTCACCTTCGATGACCAGTACACCCGCGTGGTGAACGAAGAAGTCGCCTTCCTCCCCACTCAGCAATGCAAGGCCCACCGCCTGCTGCCCCTGGACAACAACGTGCTGGCCACCGAACTCACCAGCTCGACCATCGCCCGGCTCACCAACACGCGCGACGCCACCTGGGACCGCCCCACCACACCCACCCCCGCGCCACCCAGCTGAGAACGATCAGCCGTAACACGCGTTCAGCGGGTCTATCGGGCGCATCGTCGGCGGAGGCAGCGATACAAGCGGGAATGCCGCGGGCTGGCCGGCGTAGGTGACGTTGCCGGGGCGGCTGGATTCGGCTCGGCGACTCCTGTGTGCGCCGGTGGTGGCCGAGACCGTGGTGGTGTGCGGCCCGGCCGGGCCGATTGTCGTCTCAGACGTTCAGAATTGTGGAACATCTCGTCGGGGGCAACCATGAACGGGGGCGCAGCGGCCGAGGGCCACCCGAGCCGGACCTGACCGGCGCGATCGCCTACGCCAGCCAGCATGGGCGCGGCGGAGTTCTCGAGGGTGTCGGCCGCGGCGAGATAGGGCCTCGGTGACTGCGACGGAGGAGTGGCCGAGGTCGGCGGCGATCTGGCGGATGTGGACGCCGTGGGCTTACCTGCTGCATCGCGTTAGAGCGAATGGCGCGTATCCGCTGGGCGGATGGTCGGCGTGCCGTGTGCGTGTCCGCACGCTGTGGCGGTGTCCGTCGGCTCAGGCGATCGATGATCCGGTCGTGGATGCGGGCTGAGCAGCAGCTGCACGGCGAGTCCACCGCCGAGTGCGCAGGTCATGTCGCCGGTCCGGCTACCCGGCAGGAATGGCGGTAAGCGACCGGTGTCCGCCGACGACCTGAGCAGGACTGCCCCAGACGCACCTTCCGAGGTCGCTGCTCCCCGGCCGGGGAGCGTGATGTTCGGTCTGGGGGCGTGCCCCGGTTTCGTCGCCTCAACAAGAGCTTCGGGGCGGCTGGCGCCGTCGAGGAAGCTGAAATTGGAGTGCACGTGCAACTCGGCATAAGGGGCGCGGAGCCGGTCGCCGCCGTCGTCCCGGCCGCGGCGGTCGCGCAGGTCGGCCGGCGCGCCGGCGTGGCCCTCGCGCTTGCGGAGACCAGGCCGGCGAGTCGCTGCCATCAGCGAGCACGGGCGCGCGCCCGGAGACGATCCGCTCGACTTCCGACCAGGGCACGCTGGGGTTGTTGAACGCCACGACAAGCTCCCACACCATGCCAATTTCGCTGTGGGGAAGTCAGCGACGTGCATCGAACACAAGTACGGACTTGACCGGAGCCACGGTGTACGAGGCTACGGAGGGGCTGTCGCTCGGCGGTGGACGTTGGTACGCGCTGCCCGATGACACGACCTACTTCAAACCACGGACGGGCAGCTGCGCCAATCGCTGATCCCAGCGCATACGCTCCGCGATCGACCCGCTTGGACTAAGGTCGCCGGCGGCTGAGGCGCTCGGGTCGTCCGGTCGCCCAAGCAAGCGCGGGCAGTTCACGGAGGCCGCGTCGTCAGCGTGGTTTGGGCAGCCGCAGCGCCGGGCGGTGACACCGTGCGCGAGTCGGATGCGCGACGCTGTTGACCGACAACGACCTCGCCTTGCCCGACCGGGCCGACCTGTCCGCCGACTCAGCAGGGCTCACGCCACTCCCGCCCGCCGGGGTGCGCGCTTCTTCGGGTCAGCCTCCTGGCCGAGCGCGTTGCCTTCGACCTCCCAACCCGGCGACGTGGACTACACACCGTAAGACCGATTGGGCCAGCTCGGTGACTTGCCTCCCCGCGCGTCTGAAAAGCGTATATAAAGCAAAGCGAGCCCCGCAGGGACCTGGCCTCACCTGAATTTTCAGGTGAGGAAGGTGTGCGATGCCGGAGTGGCTCATCGCGTTGGCGGCCGGATACGTCCTGCTGCTGATCTCGTTCGTCGTCGTGGTTGCGGTGCTCGACCGCAACCACCGCCGCGCCGACCGCGCTGTGCGCGTACTGCGGATGCTGCTGATCGGCGCCACCCCGGGCGTCGCTGGCGCGCTGCTGAAGCTGCACCAGGCCGGCCTGCTGTGACGTTGGAGCCCGCGTTCATCCCGCGGTTCTTCCGACGATCGCGTGCTGGAGCCGTGGGGGCACGCGAGCACGAGGGCGGCGGCGTTGTCGGCCTTGCTTTCGCCGGCGTGGCGTACGGTCGCGATCGCCAACTGTACGAGCGCCATCGCGAGGCGCTGAGGGTTTTCGTCGCATGCCGCCGAGGGATCCTGCGTCATCGCGGTAGCGGGAAGGGGTTAATGAGCGCCGCCGCTGGTCAAGATGATCAGCTCGACGTCGCCGTCGGCGCCTCTCAGCGGGCCGGTATGTGCCCGGCCGCGGCTACCGCAATACGTGGCAGTGGGAACTGGAACCACAGAAGCGGACCAGCCCCGCGCGGTGGTTCCGGTTCTCACAGCCTCGTCAGCCGTTCTCGGTGATCGTGTTCTTCGGGTGACGAGCGGAGGTGGCGCCGATGACGTACCGGTTTGCCGGTCACTTCACGTCGGGAGCTGGGCGAGGCCGGCGATGACCAGGTCATGATCCGAGCCCGACGGCGGGAGGCTTTCAGGATTCCACTGGTTGGCGATGGTGACACCCGGAGGAATCAGTGTGAGTCCGTCGATCCATTGCGACAGCGTGTGGCGGGTGCGGGCGACCAGCGGGCTGGCGCTGTTCTGGTACAGGTCGATGCAGGTGCGAACTTGCCGACGGAGCTCGGGCGACGCGGTTTCGTCGGTGAGGTGCGACAGTGCGAGGTAGCTGCCGCGGGGCAGGGCGTCGCGGTAGGCGGCGATGATGCCGGCGGGGTCGTCGCGGTCGGGGATGAAGTGCAGGACCGCGATCATCAGCAGCGCGATCGGTGAGTCGAAGTCGAGCACCGCCCGGGTGTCGGGGTGGTTGAGGATGGCGTCGGGGTAGCGGAGGTCGGCGTCGATGACGGTGGTGGCGGGATCGTCGCGCAGCAGAAGCCGGCTCTGGGTGACGGCGACGGGGTCATTGTCGACGTAGACGACGTTAACATCGGGGGCCAGGTCTCGGGCGACTTCGTGGACGTTGCCGACGGTGGGGATGCCAGAGCCGATGTCGATGAACTGCCGCACGCCAGCGTCGACGAGGTAGGTCACGACGCGGCGGAGGAAGTTGCGGTTGTCCACCGCCATGGTTTTCGCGGGCGGCAGGACCGTCAGGATGCGTTCGGCGAAGGCTCGGTCGATGGGGGTGTTGGTCGAGCCGCCCAGGTACCAGTCGTAGGCGCGGGCGACGCTGGGTTTCTCGGGGTCGACGGCTGCGGTATCGGACGGGTTTTTCTCGTTCGACACATATTCTCCCCTCGCCGAAAATTCAGGCTAGCAACCGCAAGATGCAGAAAGCATCCACCACTTGGGCATCGTGGTGCCCACTACATCACAGTCACTGTGATGGCCGCACGCGAAACTGATCCGAGTGACCAACTCCGCCGCAATTGTGACGGTGCGCGACGGCCGTCACGCTTGTGGGCGAGTCTATGTTTTTTCGAGGGACATCGTGTCAAAACTGGCTCTGTGGCCGAGTAACAGGTGTGAGCGTTGCTTTCCCCCGGGCGCGCTACTCCCGTCCCCGCAGAATCTGGAAAGGACTACCCCGAGATGTCCTCGATGTCCTCGAGCTGGCCGCCGCCGCTGCTGCTGATGGCGGCGATGACGGCCGCACTGGCCTGGCGGCGCGCCCGCCCCGTCTTGGTTCGTGCCGTGCGCTGTGCCGCGGCGACGTGCCTGGCCTTGTGGTCGCTGCGCGTGCTCGGCGACCCCGCCGCCACGGCACCTCCGGCGGCGCTGCGACGGCGCGCGCCGAGGCTGGTGCTGACGGTCGTGCTGGGGTCGCCGCTGGGCCAGGGCGCGGAGTGACCGATTCCGCTCAACCTCCGGCCCGCAGACCGTGGACGGAGCAGGACTACCTCGAGTGCTCGACGATCGTCACCGAGAGGCGGAAGATGTTGACCTCCTACGTCCGCCGGCTGGCCCCGGGAGTGGATCACGACAACGTCGTCGGCGAAGCGCTGCTGGCGTTATATCAGCGGTGGGACCGCATTGACGGCGACAAACTGGCCTGGCTTTACCGGGTCGCCCGCAACAAGGCCGTCGATGCGACCCGGCACAAGGACGCCGGGCACGCCGAGATCGATGAAGCGGCCGGGGTAACCGACAAGGCTGCGCCGATCGGTGTGTGGACTCCGCCCGGCCCGGGGGAGCGGCTGGTGTTCGTCGAGGCGATCGGTGCGCTGCCGCGCCGGCTGGGCCTGCCGCTGACGCTGCTGGAGAAGGGCTGGCGGGTCGAGGACATCGCCGAGTACATGGGCCTGCCCGCCTCGACCGTCGGCATCTACCTGTCCCGGGCGAAGAACTACCTCAACCGCTTGCTCACCGCCGCCGACGAGGCCAGACCAGCTCACCGATCGGAAAGGAGGGACCGATGACTCCGTCGGCGCCCATGCCCACCAGTCCCCAGCCCGGCCGCCGCGACGCGGCCGCCGCGGTCCCCGCCGCGCTGCAGGATCGGGCCGTCGCGCTGCTTGCCCGGATCAGCGCCTTCACCATCGCCGTCGATGACCGGATCAGCGACCCGGTGGCCACGGCCGACGTCGAGGCGGCGGTGCGGGACGCGCGGAACCCGGTGCTGCCGGGGCTGGTGTTGACCGTCGACGACGCGATCGATTTCGGGCATCGCTGGTACGCGGCGCTGACCAGCGACACCTATCTGCAGATCCACCGCAGGTTCGCCGAGCAGCAGTTCGGCCGGTGGACTGCGGCGATGCTCGCCACGTTCGGCGCCCGCATCCTCGATCCGCACCGCCGGCTCGGCCCGCCCGGCGAGGTACCTGACCCGCCGCGGATCGGATACGAACTGGCCTACGTGCACAAGCTGCCCGCCGCCGCGCTCGGCACGTGTGTGGCGCTGCTGTCGGACCTGGCCGCCGAATACACCCCCGGCGCGTCCCGCGCGGTCCGCACGGCGGCCGTCGGGGCGTTCGCCAGCGGATTCGGCGAAGGACTACAGGAACGCGTCCGGGACGAGCAGACCGCGCTCACCTCCGCGTTCCTGCACCTCAACTCGGCCACCGGCCGCGACGACGGCCCGGCAGCGCGGCGATTCCGCGCCGCGGTCGCCGACACCGTCACCGCCGTGCTGGCTCTGGACGAGCACGGCGGCATCCTGGAGGCCAACACCACCGCGCAGAACCTGCTCGGCCGCACGCTGGCCGAGCTACGCGGGCACACCTTGGCCGAGCTGGCCGTGTGCGCCGATGACGCCGAGCAGATCAACCGCGCCGCCGAGGCTCTGCGCGCGGCCGACCACGACCTGCCCGCCACCGCGCAGGCGCACGTGGAGTTCCGCATCACCAGCGACACCCACCCCGGCACCCGCTGGCTAACTGCGACCCTCGGGCGCGCCGGCGGGACCCAGCGCGGCTACTCGGTCGTGCTGGAGGACGTCACGTTCCTGCGCGGCCTCGAGCACGGCATCGACATCGAACCCGCCACCGGGCTGCTGACCGAGCAGGCCTTCACCGCCCAGACGGCCCGCATCCTGGCCGAATCCCGAGACCGGATCGCGTTGCTGACGATCCGGTTGTCCGGCTGGGCCCACCTCGACCACGTCCTGCCCCAGGACCTGCGTGCCGGGCTGCTTAGCCAGCTGCACACCCGCATCCGCGCCGCCCACGACCCCGCCCGCCACCGCCAGCTCGTCGGCCGCCGCGGCGACGAAGTCCTGGTGCTGCTCTACGACCTCACCGATTGGTCCACCGTGATCCACCTGGTCAAGCAACTGTCGGACTGGCTCCGCGACCCCGTGCACCTCGAAGCCCACCAGATCCGGCTGCACCCGCGCATCGGCATCACCCAAGCCCGACCGGCCGACACTCTCGACGATCTGCTGCGCCGCACCCGACGCGCCCTGCACGATCCCGCCCACGCCCGCGTCCCCTGGATCCACGCCGACCCCGCTACCGCGCCTACCGCCGCGACAACGCCCACCGGGTGGAACTGCTCGCCGAACTCACCAGCGTCCTGGACGCCAGCACCCTGCACGTGGACTACCAACCCATCCGCACCGCGACGGGCAGGCTGAGCGCGGTCTGCCCCCGGCCGTACTGGCTCAGCGCCACCGGTGCGCGCCGCGACTTGGCCGACATCGCCGAACTGGCCGAGCACACCGGCCTGCTCGCCGCCGCCCTGCCGCACGTGCTCGCCACCGCCGCCCGCGACACCACCACTTGGGCTACTGCCGGCCGTCGGGCACCGGCGGTACTGCTGAGCCTGCCCGGCGCCACCGTCCACGACGAGGTCCTGCTCGACACCCTGACCGCCCAGGCTGTCGACAGCGGCGTGTCGGCCGGGTGGCTGCAGCTGGGCATCCCCGCCCGCACCCTCACCGGCACCCCCGCGATCCTGCGCCGACTCCGCGAACTACCCATCGGATCCGCCCGGATTCGGCTGGCGCTGACCGAGGTGCTCGACGATCACGTCCCGATCCAGGCGTTCACCACCGTCCCCTGGGCCACGATCAGCCTCAGCTCCGCCACCGTCACCGCGCTGACCACCACTCCCGCCGGCACCACGCCGTTGGTCGCCGCGCTGACCACGATCCGGGCATTCGGTGCTCAGGCCCTCACCGACACCGTGGCCGGGCAGCCGCCGCGTCGCGGCTTCGACCTCTACCACGCTCGCGAGGCCATCACCGCCGATGCGGTGCACGCGCTGCTATCCGCGTCGGGGACACGCGCGTGACCGCGGCGCCCGACAGGGAGGTGATGCCGCGTCCCCCCCCCGGATGCGCGTCTTCCTGCCGAGGAAAACTCATTGCATCGCAACAGAATCCGATCGAGAGTGATCTCGGCGGGAGGGAGAAGCGATGAACGGGCAGGAGCACGGTCCGATGTCGATGCGTCGACGCGTGGTGATGATCGTGCTGCGGGTGCTCGCGATCGTCGGCGGGATCGGGATGTGCGGGTGGGTGGCGCTCTGGCTCGCCTTCACCGTGTAACTCCCGCTCCTGCGGCATCGGGGAGGTGACGGGCGTGCGTGTTCAGTGCAAGACGGTCCTGCGCCTGCCCGCCGCCGCGGCCGCACCGACGCGGAGCTGGAACGGCGGGCCAGGGGAGGGGAGGTCAAGGCGTTCGGGGAATTGGTGCAGCGGTACTGCGCCGCAGTGGCCTACATGATCAATTCACGCGTCAGCGACCCGTTGGAGGTCGAGCGCCGGGTGATCGAGGTCTTCTGCGCGACGTGGCGGGACCTGCGGCGCCCGCTGTGTCCCCGCCACGGGTTCCTCGGGGTCCTTAGCCACGCTGTCGCCACGAGTGTCGCCGAACTTGACCCGCCCGCAGCACCGTGGCGCCTGCATCGGCGGCACGTGGAGGAAATTTCGGTGAGTGAGGCGTTTTTGGCCGTGGAGCTGGGTAGGTTTGGGTGCGCGGGCCCGGTCGTTACCTCCCCCCTCGACGACCGGGCCCGCCTTCTCGACCTGACTGGCCGTTCACCGGCCGTGGACGCCGAGTCGGATCATCACCAGACGCCGTTGCCGGCTGCACGCGCAGTGACCGACGCCGACCCCGCGGTGGGCGTGGAGCTCCGGGGAGCAGGCTGCGGATAGTGATGCTCGCAAGTACTTACCGGACTCGGGGCGCCGACCTGCGTGGCGAGAACGATCAACCCGGTCGCGGCGGCGGCTACCACCACGGTGATGAACGCTCGGCGTGAGGTCGAGGGCAGCCGCGACCAGGTGTGTGTCGGGTCCGCATTCATCGGTTCACCTCACGCTGGCGGGGTACGAGCTCAGTGATCGTCGCGCGGCCCGGCCGCGAGGGCAAGATCGCCGGCCCAGGAGGGCGAGCGACTTCGGTGGCGGAGGCTGGCGGGCGGGCTGAACACGGCTTGGTCGTGCTGGCGGCACAGCAGGCGTACTCGGTGGCGCTGGCCGGGGAGGCGCTCGCCGGAAACCGCGGTCTGCTGGCAGATCCAGCAGAAGCCACCGGTAGCAGGAACTCGCCGGATCCCCCTTTGCGCGGCGCGGTCCCGGTCATAACGATGATCGTCGCGTTGGCCGGCATGATCGCGCGAGAGCGGCGGCAGCTCTCGCGTCGCCACTTGGCCGGGGAACCGCTCGGCGACTACTGCGGTTCAGGCACACCTGCCTCGAGCACCGCGAGGTCGCGCACCGCGTAACGGTGGTGCTCGGCTTCTTCCTTCAGCACTACCTTGAGGCAGCGGCGCACGACGTACTCCTGGTCGGGATACATGTCCGCCGGCTTGCGACCGCACACCCGGTCGAGCTCGGCCGCGGTGAGCCCGTCGACGACACGTCGCATCGCGGCCATGCGGGCGAGCCGCGGCGCGAGCACCTCGTCGAGCGTCGGGGTGGCTTCGAGGGTAAGGCCGAGCTTCGCCGCCTCCTCGGGCGGCGTCCCTCCGGCGGGGAAGCCCATCGGGTGGTAAGGCGCTTCCTCCTCGAGCACGGCATTGCCGAGCCAGGCATCGCAGGCGAACAACAGATGCCGTTGTGTCTCGACGAACGACCACTCGCCGTCGACCTGCTCGTGCAGTTTGGAGTCGGGCAACAGTCTCGCCCGGTCGAGCGTCGCGCTCCACAGGGTCTCAATGACGTCCCAAGCAGCCCGGTAGTCCTCGGGGGACGCCGCATTCCGCGCCAGCGCCCGTGCGGGGTGGCGGCGGTCGAGCTCGGCCTCGACGTAGGCGGTCACGTCGACGTCGTTGACGACGAGGCGCTCGAAGTAGCCACCGATGTAGACGTCGCTGCCGTAGCAGTCGACGATCTTCAGACCGTTCACCTCGCAATCGCGGATCTCGAGGCCAGCAAGGTTGCACAGGTGGATACGAGCACCGCGGAATTGGTCGCTCTGGGCGTATTCGGAAACCATCGAAGCAGTCTCACTCACGAGAAGAACGTGCCCAACGGCGCCCCGGACTGGCTGCCCACCGTCGCGCTGCCGAGCACCGGCTCCCGCTCCGGCCGCGGCGAAGGCACCATCACCTACGCGTTGCTGGAGGAGCTGGCGGCGTTGGTGTGGGCGGCGAACATGGCCGCGCTCGAGCTGCACGTCCCGCAATGGCAGATTGACCCCGCCGGCGGGCGGCGCCGGCCGGACCGGCTGGTGTTCGACCTCGACCCGGGGCGGGCACCACGATTGTGGATTGCTGCCGGGTGGCCGCCCGACTCCACAACGTGCTCGTCGCGGACGGGCTCACACCGTACACGAAGACGTCCGGGTCGAAGGGAATGCAGCTGTACTGCGGCATCGCCACCGACGCCCCGGCCGCGGCGTCGGCCTACGCCAAGAAGCTCGCCCAGCAGTTAGCCCGCGAGACCCCCGAGACGGTCACCGCGGTCATGGCGAAAAACCAGCGCATCGGCCGGGTGTTCATCGACTGGTCCCAGAACAACCCGGCCAAGACCACCATGGCCCCCTACTCCCTGCGCGGCCGCGCCCACCCGACCGCCTCCACGCCGATCACCCGGGCCGAAGTCGAGGACTGCTCCCACGTCGCCCAGCTCACCTTCACTGCCGAGGACGTCCTCGACCGCGTCGAGCAGCACGGCGACCTCCTCGGCGCGCTCGACGAGAGCAAGACGCCGCTACTCGAACGGTGACTTCGGTCCGCACGCACTGCAGTCATCGTGTCGAGTTAAGGCTCGGCGGCACACGGGGGGCGTTGTGCCGCCGAGCCAGACTGGCGGTGATCGGGACGGTCGGGGGGCGTGCCGGACCGATCACCTCAGCGTCAGACAAGAGGGCACGCGGCGGCGACAATGACGTCCGGAACCGGAGTTCACCGAGTCGGGTGACGCGCCGATGCCCGGAGCCCGCAGGGCATCGGCCCCCCGAACCTGCCGGGGCATCCGGGCACCGACTGGCACCTTGTATCGCCATCGGCCAACGCAGACGAGTCCCAGGGCGCAGGCTTCCCCCGAACGCGGTTCTGATTCCACACTGCCGGGACCATCGGAAACACAATGAGAGCAGTGGACCAGCGGGACGCGCGGTCGTTACACGGTCGGTGGCGTGGTTGGGTCGGCGGCGGAGCCATCCGCGGTGGCGAGTTCGGTGGGTGCCGCGAGAACGACGCGGTTGCGGCCGGTCTTTTTCATCACCGCCGACGGCACAGACGCCGGCATGCTCCACATCGAGCACCGGCCGACGGACATCTACCCTGCGAGAATCGAGATCCACCCCGACCGCCAGGGACGCGGGATCGGCAGCCAGCTCATCCGCAGCCTCCTGCACCAGGCCCGCCAGCAGGGTTGGGAACTCAACTTGGACGTTCTCGTCGTCAACCAGCGGGCCCAGGCCCTCTACCAGCGACTGGACCTGCACGAAGTCACCCAGCACGGCGAGAACAACATCAAGGTCAGGATGTCCGCCAAAACGCTTCAGCCTGGCCCGATCCACAGATCTTGGCAATGACTCAGCGATCATGCCCCGCGCCGCCGACCATGCCTGCGCTGCCTAGCTCAATCGGGAGATGACGCGCGGAAGCGGCCGCCACGGCCGCGTTGGCAGTGACACCGCCGCCGACCGGACCGACCGGCTCGCCGGATACCCGGCCGGTCGCGGCCACCGTTGGCCGACGGTCAGCAATATCCGAGCGGTCGGAGACATCTTACTCTCAACGGCACAATGAGCCGTGGTCGGTCCGGTGGCAAGAATCCCGTCCCCGCCTTGCCGCCGGACCATGAAACAGCGATTCACACGGATGACGCGGCGACCGGCTCAAAACAGCAGCCAGCGGTAGCCGGGCAGCTCGGTGAGTTCGTGGCCGGAGGCCATGGCAGCTCACGGATGCTTGCTCCGTCCCGGAACTTGTGACCAGTTTCGTCGATCTCGGCTGGTCGGAGCTGACGTCCGGTGTGAGTTGGGCTACGTACGGCTGGAAGCGCCTCGGCGACGCCTGGCTTGCCCAGCTTGAACCCTCGACTACCACGCGGCCGCGGACAACGTGCCGTCCGTCAACCTTGGAGCCTAAAAGGCGGCCAGTCAAGGCCCTGCCGTTATTCCGCCCTGGTTGGCTACTGGCCGAGATGTTGAGGATGTGCCAGTATCGGGAACTACGTCGTTGCTCTTTGGAAAAATCGAGGCGTCCGATGTCAAGCTCAGCCGACCTTTTGCGTGCCTTGGCTGATCGTGTGAGTCGTGCACCGGTTCCGCGGGGGACCGGGCTGTACCACTATGTGCATACGTCGGGGTGGTATCGACACACCATCCGCACCGTCGATCGCACGGGTGTCCAGGTTCGTTCGGTGAGCACGGATTTCCTCGATCGCCGTCAGTGGATAGCACCAGACGGTTCGGGTCGCCTGCTGGTCATCCAAGGTGAAACGGCGGTCCGCCCGAGCGGGTATTACCCGCCCGGCGGCCTGCCGGCCGATTTTCTGACCGCTGCCGATTTGCCCACGATCGCTGGCCGACTGCAGGGGAAGAGCCGTCGTGAGTCCACGGCGAGCGTGATGAAGTCGTTCACAACGGTGTGGCAGACGCAGGTTGTCTCACCGGAGTTACAACGTTTGCTTCTGCTCTGCTTGGCGCAGCAACCCGACTTGACGGTGGAGAGTGCAATCGAGGACAGGCTCGGCAGGTCCGGCGTCGCGATCAGCCACATCGATACCGATCGGCACGTCCGGCACCGATTGTTGCTTCATGAGGAAAACGGAATGTTGCTGACGAGTCAAAACATCGACGCAGACAGCAGCGCCGAGGCAGATGCGGCACCAACGATCATCAACTGCACCATGTGGCTTGACGCTTACTACACGACGACAACCGAATCTTCTTCATAAACCCAGGCGACGCCGTCCGGCACTCCGCAATGGAGTGCCGGACGTCGGGATATGATCTGCCTAGCTGTGTCGAAGCTTCATCGAGTAGAGATTGTCATTCCACGTGTCGCCAACATACGGACAGTCGTTGAGGTTGCTGTTGGAGGCGCCGGAGTAGTCCGTGTCTGTCCAGTACGTCTGGTCGTTGCAGTCGTTGCCGTAGATGTACGAGCTGATGCCAGACACATTGTCGCTGGCATCGCTCAGGTCGGACAACCCATAGCCTTCTGAGTCGCACGGGCCAGAGCTGCCATATACATCGTCGTGGTCGCCGCCATAGGCAGCATCCTGATAGAAGGTGACCAGCAAGACATCGGACGCGGGCGCGAAAAGCGGCTCCGCAGAAGTGGCGCACCTGTTCGAGACCACTCTGGACTTTCCATGCTTGCCTGGAATCTTCTCGACCACCGTGATGCAGTGCTTAGGTGTCCGGGTTGAACTGGCGTTTGCGACGCCTACGACGCCGAACATTGTCAGGACCACTGCGGCACACAGCGCCATGCACCTCTTGGGCAAATTCGATCGTAACATGACCCCACCTGAGATAAGTGTTCAGCCAGATTATCTGATGAATAAAAATTAATCCGAGGTATGCCGGCACAAACGTAACAATCACAACTCAAGACTGAGTACCCAAGCAGACCCCCCTGCTCACTACGATTGGCGTTCACCTAACCGCCTAATCGCAGGCTATCGACGTGAAGGTAGATCCACACCGCTGAACGGGTGAAGTGGTCAAACATCCTCCGAGAGCGCGACCAAGCCGTGGCTTTTGCCTCGATTAGGGCCTTCTGTCCTGATTGTTGGCGTGTTCACGCGCACCGGAGCCAGGTTCCCCGGCCGGCCGTCAGTTGTCGCCGCGCGGGGAATCAGCTTGACCTGGCGCGACCAGATCAAGGGAACGGTGGCGCGGCGCTCGCTCGTGGTCACGGTGGATTCCCGGCCGGCGCACGCACGGGTGTCAAGCCGCCGCCATCAGGACGGCTCAACTCCCTCGCGCCAGTAGTCAGCGGTCCGCCACCGTGGCGAGGGGTGTTTGTCTTCGATTATCCCAGATTTACATAATTGTGCAACGTGTCGCTTTTGCCTTTTCCAGCCTGCGCAGCCCAGTGTCGACAGACACGCAGATGAGCAATCTGCCAAAAACGCTCCCACGTCGGGAACTTTCAGCGAAAATCACAACAGATGCTGACCTTGGGGGCACTTTTTGATAGTCCACCGTCGGTCACCCGTATGGACTATTGCCCCAACTCGACCAGCCGTCACACGATAACTACGATCCAACCGGGTTGGTTACCTTCTGTCGCAGACTGCTAGTTTCCGCTCGTTGGGATCCTTCCGAGGGGGTTCAAAAAATGAAACGCGCTTCGACCATTCTTGTTGCAACGATCGCGTTCTGCCTGACACTTTTCGTTTCTGGTGCTGGTGCCGCGCTCGCTCACGCGACACCAACACCTGGCGGGACCGCGGTCACGCAAGGCGTCGTCCAGAGTCCCATGCGCGTTGACTCGAACGCCTGGTGCAAGGACGGCAACACCACGCCATACCCCTGCCCGTGGGCGCCGGACTGCAGCGCCGGAAACGACGGCGACATTTGGGCCGACGACACCGGCGAGTTGTATGAGTGCATCTATCACGACAATCGCGATCAGTGGCTGTGGTACAACAGCAGGGGATGTCTCGCCTCTGACAGTGCCACGCCCTGCGCTGTGGAGCTGCAGCGTGCGGTGTCGCTGGCTGGCGCTCGGAACTAAGCTCAGCGGCAACGGGGGCGAGCCCATCGCCTCGCCCCGCACGCTGTGCTTGTCCACATAGAGGAAGCTATGACCGACACTACCGCTTCGGGACCCCGGCCTACACCGCGCTACAGCGACGTTGTGAAGCGTGCCTCCCAACTGGCGGACGAACTCGGCCACAGCCATGTCGGCGTCGAGCACCTTTTCGTTGCAATCCTTGAGAACGAACACTCGCTCCCCGCGCAGCAGCTGGGCAAGATCGCTGACCGCGATGCCATCCGGCAGACTTTGCTGGAGACCATGCGCTCCGAGGCATACAACGCATAGACCTGTTCAGCGATCGGAGGCGAATGTCATCCGCAGCTCTCGGCGGCCGCGATATCAATCGCCGCCGGTTCATGATCGCATCAGCGGCGGCCGTGGCGCCCACTGCCAATCGTCCGCAACGGCTCACGTGGCCCGCGGCTGTGAGCCCTCCTGGCCCGGATTGCCGCGCAGCCGTTGGCTGGAGCTGGGTTCGCGAGCAGTTCCAGCTCCGAACCGATCAGGCCCAGTTCTCCGCGTACGTCCTAGCCCCGCACCCGGCGCCGGTCCGCTCGGCCATTGCCGAGCATCGTGCCAATTTGGATCAGGATCCGATCGGCTACCACCGGGCCCACGATGCGGCCTTCGACCTGGCGACCCGGAAGAGCGCAGCCGCCTGTCTTGGCGCGTCATATCGCGACATCGCGGTAACTGGCAGCGCAACGGCCGGGCTGGCGATGCTGTACAACGGTATGCGGATCCGAGCGGATCAAGAAGTCCTCACAACCGTCCACGACTTCTACTCGACCAAAGAGTCGCTTCGGCTTCGCTCGATCAGATCAGGCATCTCAATCCGTACGATCGCGCTGTACACCGACCCTGCCGCAGCCCAGATTGATCAGATGCTCGACACCATCGCCGCGAACATCCAACCCAACACACGTTGCGTGGCACTCACCTGGGTGCACTCCGGCACCGGCGTCACCATCCCGATCCGTGAAATCGCCGACCATATCACCGAGATCAACAGCAATCGGTCACCAGAGGACCGGATCTTGCTCTGCGTCGACGCCGTCCATGCTTGCGGCCTGCTCAGTATCAACTTCGCGGACATCGGCTGTGACTTCCTCGTCACCTCGGGTCACAAATGGCTCTTCGGCGCCCGCGGCACCGGACTGATCATCGGCCGGCCCGAGGCGTGGCGCCAGATCGACCCGACCATCCCGAACTTCACCTGGATCACCGAGCCACCACCACCAGCCTCACCGCCTGGCTACATCCAGACACCGGGCGGCTACCACGCATTCGAGCACCGCTGGGCACTCGAGCACGCCTTCGAGTTCCAGCAAACGATCGGACGAACAGCGATCCAGGAGCGCACCCTTAGCCAAACAGCCCAGCTCCTCGACGGTCTCCGTCGCCTGCCTCACGTCCGTCTTCTGACACCGTACGCCCCCGGACTTTTCGCCGGCATCGTGTGCTTCACCGTCAACGGCACCAGCCCGGCCGACACGGTACAGGCACTACGCGAAGGCTTCGACATCATCGCGACCACGACGCCGTACGCCACAACGGCAGTGCGAGTAGGCCCCAGCATCGTCACCTCACCTGCGGAAGTAGACCAACTGCTGGCAGCGGTGGCAACCCTCTGATCGGCTGAGCACGCGGCCCACGGCAAGGGGTTCTCAGGGCTCAGCGGTACCGATGTGCACTGCTCGCCGATCAGACACGATGTGAGGCGGCAGGCTCGGGGTGGCGCTTGGGACGACTCGGCTCGAGCGTGGCTGGCCTGGACCCACGCACCGGCTCTGCATACAATCCCGCACTGCCAACTTACCCCTGCCAGGGCTGCCCTTGACGTATAGGCGAATCGTGAACGGGATCTGCCGGGCACACCTAGCGTTTTCTCTCGGTAACCCTGTACGCCGGTTTCGCCGTAGCGCCGGGTGGTGTCCGAGTCACCCGCAGCCGGGCTGCGGATCGGCGGCCTTGTGCCGGCCAGGCTCCGCCCGAGTGCGTCGGCCCGACCGGGACACCCGCCCCCGCGCTTGTCAGCGCAGCAACGCTGTGTTCATGTTCTGCCCGCCCAGTTGCTGCGGGGTCGATCATGCGAGGTCGGCTTTTAGGCGGCTGCCGCTGAAGAGACCCGTAGTTCGCCAGATGCGCACCGCCCGCGGGATGGCGGGCATGGGTTTCTCTCAGCGTTTTGCCAGCATCTGCCGGATAGCGTCACGTGCCTCGGGATGGCCAACGTCCCCCACGTGCGGATGGTGGCTTTCCGGATCGTCGTGAGGAGCGCGTTATGTTCGAAGTGGACGGCTGGGCATGAGGTTTGCCGTGTGGGCGGTGCTATGCGTCGTCTGCCTCGCCTCGGGCCACGTCGTGCTTGGCATACTAGGATTGCTGCTGCTCTTCGTCGCTCACGGTGGCTCCGCCGACGTTCGTCGAGCGCGTCGCAACATGGCAGGAATGACTCCGCCGGTGTCGGGCCGGTCGTGCCCGGAACGGCGACGTCTCGTCGTGGCGGGCTGAACGCGCTCGAGGTGCCGCGCGGCGAGTTGGAGGCCTCCAGGAGTATCCGCTCGATCGCGCCTTCACCGCTGGGTTGACGGGTCCGGGCAGCAGATCTCCGGTCGGCGCCGTGCGTCTGGTAGCGGGCTGGGTGAACGCCGACGAAGGGTCCTGTCCTTCGTCGCCTCCGCTGGCTTCGCGCTCGTCATGTTGGTGACCGGCAGTCACGTGCCGTTGCGTAATTCGGCGCTACGCGTTGCCTACGCCAAGATTCGGAAGGGTACGGCGCTCTCGCCGGTTCTGCTCGTGCGCGGGGACGCCCCCAGGCCTGGTACATTTGGTGACCTTCCCGTCCCCGACGGCTACCACCGCGCGTGTGACTCTCATTACCTCGACGAGGACGCCGACATTCCCTGGAAGCTGATCTGACCGCCCGGCGCCACTTCCGCTTCTCAGCGATTTGCCAGGGAACCCTGAATACGATCGGGAACCAGCTCGGATTCCGGCCGCCTACGGTTGCCGGCGGCAATGCCGTTGTGCCGAGCGTGCAACTGTGTCCACACAGGACACTTCATCCGTCGGCGCCGATGAGGGTTCGGAACATAATCGATGATTCCACGCGTGAAGGGGACAGTGACGGACGCGTCACCCGCTGGTCCGTCTCAGCAGTCCACGACGCGTCGCGGTACCGAACTGATGATGCTCGGCTTCGCCACCGTCATCGTGGCCTTCGCCTTCGTGCTGGTGGAAAGCAACCAGGACCACGAACTCACCGCGGTCGTGGTGTGGTACGGGCTGGGATACTTCGCGATCTTCGCGATCGCCCACCTCGCGACCCGCCGGTGGGCACCGCATGCTGACCCGCTGGTCCTACCGTGCACGGCCCTGCTCAACGGGATCGGGCTGGTGATGATCTACCGGATCGACCTGGCACAGGCCGCGAAAGCTACCCAGAACAACGACACCTTCGCGGCAGAGGCGCCGAAGCAGGTCCTATGGACCGTCCTCGCGCTGGTGCTGTTCCTCCTGGTGCTGATCGTGGTGAAAGACCACCGGCGGCTGGCCCGGTTCGGGTACATGGCCGGGCTGGCCGGTATCGTCGCTATCGCGCTGCCGGCGGTACTGCCCAGTTCGATGTCGGAAGTCAACGGGGCGAAGGTCTGGATCAAGCTCGGCCCGTTGTCGATCCAGCCCGGTGAGTTCGCCAAGATCCTGCTGCTGGTGTTCTTCTCGTCGTTCCTTGTGGCGAAGCGGGAACTGTTCATGTCGGCGGGCAAGAAGGTGCTTGGCGTCGAACTGCCGCGTGCACGCGACCTGGGCCCGATCCTTATCGCCGCGCTGGGCTGCATGGCCATCCTGGCGTTCGAGAAGGAACTCGGGGCGGCGTTGCTGTTCTTCGGCATCGTGCTCGTGGTGATCTACGTCGCCACCGAGCGCGGGATCTGGGTCGGGCTGGGTCTGGTCGTGTTCGCGGCCGGTTGCGTGCTCGCGTACCTGCTGTTCAACCACGTCCGCCAGCGCGTGGCGAACTGGATCGACCCGCTGGCCACCTATGACCAGCCCGGCGGGGGCTACCAACTGGCCCAGGGGTTGTTCGGGATCGCGACCGGCGGGGTGGGCGGCACCGGCCTCGGCGCGGGTCGCCCGGACATGGTGCCCGAAGCGAGTACCGATTTCATCACCGCGGCGATCGGCGAGGAGCTCGGATTCGTCGGTCTCGCGGCGATCCTGATGGTCTACCTGATCCTAGCGATGCGTGGGATGCGCGCCGCGCTGGCGGTGCGGGACACCTTCGGCAAGTTGCTCGGTGTCGGCTTGTCCTTCGCTGTCGTCATGCAGATCTTCGTGGTCGTCGGCGGGGTCACGAAGCTGATCCCGGAAACGGGGATCACCGCCCCGTTCCTGTCGAAGGGTGGCTCGTCACTTCTCGCGAACTACATGCTCGTGGCCCTGCTCCTGCGGATCTCCGATGCCGCTCGCCGGCCGGCACCCGGCCCGGCCGCGGCGCCGCCACGCCAAGCGCCGCTGGCCGAAGCGCACACCGTGCTGGTCAAGGCACCCGCCACCCCACCGGTCCAGCCGCGCTGATACGGGGAATGCCGGACAGCTACGCCACGAGGTGAACCGCTGCATGTGATGCGCACGGGAATCGACCCGGCGGGTTCACTTCCGGGCCAGCCGCTACCGCGATCCACACGGCGCGCGGTTGTGCCCTGGTCTACGGCGGCGGGCTCACCGTCCAACGGAGCTTGACGGGACCGGATCGCCCTCCGAGGGCACAGCGCTTGCCGGAGCCGAGGGCAGCCGGTCCAGGCATCCTGACCAGTCCCCGGCAGGGCAGATCCCGACGTTGGTGATCGTCGTGTTGAGGGTGACGCGGTGCCCGGGGGTCCAGGCAGGTGCTCCAGGCCTCCCGGCCGACGCAGGCGGTGTAGTCACCGGATTCGAACACGGTGACCATGGTTCCCGGGATGATCATGGCGCCGATGCCGCCGCCGAAACACAGATCGGGTCGGGGAGGGGTGGCCCGAAGCGCGACGGATTCAGGACGCAGGCTGGAGTCGCAGTTGCGGCGGACGATGGCCGAATCCGCGCCAGGCGTCGCGCCGCATCCGGTGAGCAGGCTCGCCGCGATCCCGGTGGCCAACAGCAGCGCTGCGCACTGCCGCAACTCATTCACCGCAGCCGCTTCCGCTGACGCGGCTGTCATCCAGTGGCCGATGCAGTGACTCGCGACGACGAGCTGTGCCTCGGCTGCTCCGCCGGGACAGTGAGGTCGCAGCGGTCTCCGTAGCCGTCGGCTGGCCCGGATCTGTCGCGTTCGACCATCGAGACGGTTCCTGTTCGGCTTCGGGCGCGTGTCTGAGCCGAGTGTGCGACGGAGTCGTTGAGAGGACGTTGAGATGGCGCCCTGCCCGGTCGCGCAGGTGGTTCCGCACTCGGCGACGAGTACTGGTCCGCCGTGGCGAGGCAACGTTCGCCGATCGTCGACGCGGCTCAGCTGGGCTGTCGCCTTTTCACGTGTGTGCCGCACAGTCCGGTTTGCTTGCAACGACAACTGCGGAGGGAAGTTGCCGGGCGGTGACCCGCATCCTTTTTGCGCCGCGGCTCTCAGCAAGCGCTAAGCGAGTGCCGCGTATTGTGCGCCGGACGCGTAGGCTCGCCGCTCGGACGATGCCGAACCTGATGGGCCACTCACCGAAACCTCAGCACCCTCTGGGTACGGTCAGGACGCGCCGCGTGTGGTACGGGACTGGGCAGGCACGCCGCGCGCGGCGCATCGAAGGTCTCAACAGGACCGGAAATGCTCCGAGCATGGTGATGGGGGTTGGCAGTTGGACTACGAGCAGCAGCGGGCGTCGTCGCCGCGCCGCGGCCCCGCTCCGGGGCGGACTCCGACCGGCGGTACCGGCCCAGCTGATCGTCGCGAGGGCTCCAAGGTCCGCGCTACCGCGGCGGTGCGCCGTCGGCGGCGTCCAGCCTTGGTGGCCGGCCGGGTCGCGGTCGGGTTGATGTCGTTGCTCGTGCTGACCGGCGCCGGAGTGGCCTCGACGATGCTGATCAGCCTCGCCGGCGGACTGAACACCTCCGACGCGCTCGATCCGAGCGGACCGAAATCCCTCGGCAGCGACCAGAACATCCTGCTGATCGGCCTGGACTCCCGCAAGGACCAAGACGGCAACCAGCTACCCAAAGAGGTCCTCGACCAGCTGCACGCCGGGGACGGCAGCGAGGGAGGCTACAACACCAACACGCTGATCCTCATGCACATCCCCGGCAACGGCGGCAAGGTGTCCGCCGTCTCGATTCCGCGCGACGACTACGTCCCCGTGCAGGGCATTCCCGGATACACCAAGGTCAAGATCAAAGAAGCTTACGGGCTGGCGAAGTTCTGCGCCGAGCAGAACCTTGCCAAACAGGGAATCACGGACAAGGCGGAACTGGAGCACAAGGGGCGCGAAGCCGGCCGGAAAAAGACCCTCGAAACGGTCCGTAACTTCCTGGATGTGCCGATCGACCGGTTCGCCGAGATCAATCTGGCCGGTTTCTACGATCTCGCCACCGCCTTGGGCGGGGTGGAGGTGTGCCTGAACCACCCGGTGAAGGACAGTTACTCGGGCGCGGACTTCCCGGCGGGGCATCAGACGCTGAACGGGGCGCAGGCACTGTCCTTCGTGCGGCAAAGGCACGGCTTGGACAACGGGGACCTGGATCGCACGCACCGGCAGCAGGCGTTCATCGCTTCGGCCGCGCACAAGCTGCATAGCGTCGGCACGTTCACCGACCTCGGCAAGCTGCAGGACCTCATCGACACCGCCAAGAGGGACGTGGTGATCTCCTCGGGATGGGACATCCTGGCGTTCGCGCAGCATGCGCAGAACCTCACCGGAGGCGACCTCGAGTTCACCACCCTCCCGATCGCCGGGTACGAGAAAGTCAACGGTCAGGATGTGAACAAGGTCGACACAGACCAGGTCCGCGCGGCGGTCCGGGTTGCGTTCGGCCTCGTGGCTCCGGCACCGGTGACCCCGCAGATCAGGGCGTCGGCCACGGTCGACGTGCGCAACGCCACCGGTAAATCGGGGCTGGCCTCGACAGTCGCGACGGCGCTGGCGCCGTATGGTTTCCGCACCGGTCAGCTGGCCAATACCGCTGCTACCGCTTCGTCGATCGCGTACGGCGCGGGCGAGAAAGACGATGCAGCTACGGCCGCGTCACTGCTGGGCGGACTGCCGATCGCCGCCGACTCCCGCGTGCCCAAGGGCCACCTCCGGATTACCCTGGGCACCGGATTCAGCCTGCCGGCTGCGCTTGGACCGCATGGAGCCGACGCCGCACCCGGCACGCCCGCAGCAGCCGCGACGTCGGCTGGGACCGCGTCCGCAGCCGAGCCACCCCCGGCTGCCGGGCCGCAGGGCGGCACGGTCGACGGCAGCGGCATTCCCTGCGTCAACTGATCGTTCACGAGGAGTTCTGCACGGTGTCTCTGCCCATGCCGTCGTCGGTGGCTGCCGCCCTAAGTGCCGCGGGCCGCTGTCGAGTTGGGGTGTTGGCCGCACAGGCCGTGTTCACTGTCGCCGGCATGCTGCTGGTGGTGTTGCATGTGGACCGTCGGTGGGGGCCGATCAACCCCGCGACCGCGATGTTGTCGGACTACGCGTGGTGTCCTGGTTGGTGGATGTGGGACGCGGCGCTGGCGTTGATCGCGACTGGGTCGGCTGTGGTGCTGGCGGTGCTGTACCGCCGTCGCGTGCTGATGGGCTGGCCGGCGGTGTCGGCCATGGCGGCCTGGTGTCTCAGCGTGTCGGCGGTCGCGGTGTTCAGCAAGGACCCTCAAGGCGGCGCGGTCACTCCGACCGGCAAGGCCCACCTGTACGCCACCGCCGTTTCGTGTGTCAGCCTGCCGATGGCCGGCTGGTTGCTGGGACGCCGCCACCGCCACGAGCCGCGCTGGCGGCGCTCGGCGGCGTGGTCTCGACGCCTGGCGCTGGCCACGATCCCGTTCTTTCTGCCGTTCATCGTCCCGTTCATTGCCAACGTTCTGCTCGGTGGACACCTGCCGACCGTGGCGACGGGGCTGGTGGAGCGCATGATGGCGGCCCTCGAACTGGCGCTGTTGGTCGTGCTCGCCCGCTGGGTCCGCCCCGCCGGCACCGAAGACACCGCCCCGGGCTCAGCGGGTGCCGCTGGCGCTCTTGGCCGATGACGGTCAGCTCCGCGATGTACAGCCGTCGCCTTCGACACCGCGGGGGGCTACGGAAGCCGTGAGAGCGTACTGACGCTTCAGCCGACGTCTGTTCCGATTGTCGGTGGCATGCGCTGCCTGCCAGGCCGGAACGGTGCCCGGGTTCAGGTCGCGTCGGGGTCGATGGGTGCTCGCTCGCCGGTCCGCGACGGGAGCCTGCTGCCCGCCGCGGGGTCAGGGCGCTCATGCGGCGTTTCGGCGCCGCCCATGGGTGGTTCGGCGAAGGTGTCCTCGAGCAGGTACCGGCCGAGCGCGGTCTTGCGGTCGAAGCTGCGCAGGGCTTGCAGGTCCTGCAGGGGCTTACGAAGCTGCTGGAATTCCGGTCCGAGTTCGCTGCTGATCTGCTCCTGTGCGCCCGAGGCGAAGCTTCGGGCCTTGCGCAGGGGTCTGGGCCAGCCAGCGGGCGGATTCGGGCAGCCGCTCCGGGCCGAGGATGAACAAGCCCGCGACCAGCAGGACCAGAAGATGATCCAAGCTGAGACCGAACACGCCAGACTCCTCGCTGCAGTGCCGCGCCGAGCCGGGCGGCGCCTGCCATGGTAGCTACCTGTCCGGACAGCGGGGGAGCGATGACGCCGCGGAGTGCGCCAGAATGGCGGTTCAGTGTGCTGTGCCGGTGATCGCCGGCATTGTCGCGGGTGATCCTCGGTCGGCTCCGACCCGGCGTCGCGGGCGCTGTTTCGCGAGCCGGCTGTGGCGTCGGAACCGGAAAGCGCGAGAGGCCTTCCATGGGGCTGTGTGCCGAGCCGGAACCGTGATCAACGTCGGCGGTACCTCCGTGCACGGGGCTTCGCTCAGTCGGTGCAGCGAAGGCACGACGAATCGCAACCCGGGTCGCGGGCGAGGTCACCTGTTCGCGTCTGGTCGGCTGTTCATCCGCATTGACGACATTCACCCGACCGAGGCCGGTCTCAGCGTCCTATCAGGACATGTAGCGGACTCTGCTCCGACAGACCTGAAGCAACGTTTCCACAAGGAACCAGGAAATTCGGCGGGGTAAGCGTGGTCAACAGGGCCGGAGAGGGCCGGAGGGCACGGCTGCAGACTGCCACGGTCGCCTGGCTGTCCCGGCCGCTGGCGTCGTTTCACCTGGTTCTGGGGCTGTGTGGCCTGCTGACTCTGCTCGGTGCAGTGATGGTGCTATCGGCATCGGCTGCTTCAGCCTACGATCCGCACACTGGATCCGGTGTCTACGGCACGTTCTACCGTCACTTGGCCTACATCGGAGCTGGGCTGTGTGCCTTCTGGGCAGCCCTGCGGACACCGTTGCCGGCACTCAGGCGAGCGTCGCCGCTGGTGATGATCGTGGCATTGGCGCTCCTGGTCCTGGTCATCACTCCGCTCGGGGTCTCTATGGACGGTGCGCAGCGGTGGTTCGCCCTCGGCCCGCTCTCTCTGCAACCGGTCGAAGTCGCCAAGGTTGCCCTCACACTCTGGGGCGCACACATCTTGGTGATCAAGTCCCGGCTGTTGCGGCATTGGCGGCATCTGCTGGTGCCGGTGGTCCCGGCTGGGCTGCTGATGTTCGCGTTGGTCATGGCCCAGCCGAACCTGAGCGGCACGATCACGCTGGGGATCGTGCTGATTGCCTTGCTGTGGTTCGCTGGTGCGCCGAAACGGCTGTTCGCGGTTCTGGTGGCCGGCGCCGGTGTCGGATTCCTGGTGCTTGCTCTCGCCGCGCAATATCGGCTTGCGCGGGTGCTGTCGTTTGTGTCCGGCGGGGACGCTTCCGGTGCGGACTATCAGGCGCTGCAGGCGAAGTACGCCCTGGCCGACGGGGGTTTGCTGGGCGTGGGGCTCGGTCGGGGCGCCTCCAAGTGGAGATATCTCCCGAACGTCCAGAACGATTTCATCTTCGCCCTCGTCGGAGAGGAACTCGGCTTCGTCGGCTGCGTGGTCGTGCTTGTCCTGTTCGGCGGGGTTGCGAGTGTGGGTATGCGAATCGCCATCCGCAACCGCGACCCGTGGATCCGGATGGTGGCCGGGACGATCACGGTCGTGGTGGTGGCCCAGGCCGCGATCAACATCGGCTACGTCGTCAACATCCTGCCGGTCACCGGCGTCACGCTGCCGCTGATCTCCTACGGCGGGACGTCCCTGGTGGTGACCATGTTTCTCTTCGGTGTCCTCGCCCACTGCGCCCGCCACGAACCGGACGCCGTCGCCGACCTGAGGACGCTCGGCCCCGGCCGGATAGGCAGCCTCCTCCGCCTGCCCCAACCGCGAGCCGCGTCCATGGCGACAGATCGCCACCGGCAGCCTCAGATCGCGCGCTCCGGTACCGGTCCGGCACGACGTCCGGATCTTCGGCATTGATAGACCGGCCACACGTCCGGCACGCCGGTACCGGGGGAGTGCCCTGACCGACGCGGGAACGTCATCCAGCTCGACGTCCAGAATTGCGGGAAGTCCCATTAGGAGCGGCATCGATGATCCCGCGCCCGCCGGCCGGGACCGGCCGGCAGGCGTCGGGAGCCGCGACCGGTGGGACTCCGGCGCCCAGGGTCGAACCGCGGCCGCGGGACGAAGGCTGGTCATCCAGCTTGTGTTCGTCGTCGGCGGGACTGCTCGGCGCGCAGTTCCCGGTGGTGGTCGATCGCGAGTTGGGCGATGTGGGCGACGTGGGGATTGTCGACGTAGTGGATCTGGTGCTTGCCGTGGCGGCGGGCGCGGACGAGGCCGGCGAGTTTGAGCTTGCCGAGGTGGTGGCTGACGGTGGCGACGCTCTGCCCGGTTTCCTCGGCGAGGGTGCCGACGTCGCGCTCACTGCCAGCGAGCAGCCAGAGGATGTGCAGGCGGACGGGGGCCGAGAGCAGCCCGAAGACGGCGGCGGCGTCCTGCAGCAGGTCGGGCGACAGCGGTGGCGGTGGAGGATCTGCGGCCACGGAGGTCCTTTCGCGTGATGCCTTGTAGCGTGACGCACGAAGGTCAGTTGGACAAGTGTTTGACTGTTGCGGGGTTGTGCGCTGTACTGGGACCGGCCGCCCGGGTGCCGGGCGGATGTTGTTCTGTGGAGGGAGGTGAGCTGGATGACCAGCGATGGAAGTAGTAGTCACGATCGCGCGGATGTCCGGCCCTTCCCCGCCGTGCTGGGGTAGCCCTCATGCGGTCCGCGTGGTCTGTGCCGCAGTCATTCTCCACCGCTTCGGCCCCCACGGACAGGACCTCCTCATGACCCGTATGTCCCTGCTGCACGCGGTCCCGGCCGGCGACGACACGTCGCTGCGTGAGCTCGGTGACGCTCCGGTGCTCGCCGTCTACCGGCAGCTGCGGAGCTCTCCGAAGGGCCTGACCGAGTCCGAGGCGGCCGAGCGGCTGCACCGCCACGGCGATAACCGGGTCGGGGCCGAGACCGGCCTCAGCGTGCCGGAGCGAGTCTGGGACGCGGTGCGCAGCCCGTTCGTGGCGCTGCTCACCGGGTTGGGCGTCGTGTTCGCGGTCGCAGGTGATCTGCGGGGCGCGATCACCGTCGGTGTGATGATTGTGCTGAGCGTGGGTCTGCGGTGGTGGCAGCACACCCGCTCGGACCGGGCGGTGCGGGCGCTGCGCGCGCAGGTGAGCACCACCGTGACCGTGCGGCGCCGGGCTGATTCCGGGTTCGCCGGGCTCGAACGGGAAGTCCCGACAGCGGATCTGGTGCCCGGGGACGTTGTGCTGCTGCGGCGCGGCGACGTTGTGCCGGCCGACGTTCGCGTCGTGACGGCCACGGACCTGGTAGTCGATCAGTCCGCCCTGTCCGGTGAGGCCCTGCCCGTACCGAAGCGGGTACCGGCCACGCGGCAGCGCCGGCACCGGGCACCGGTCGACATCGTGGATGTGCCCGCGCTGTGTTTCGCCGGGACGTCGGTGATCGGCGGCACCGCAACCGCGGTCGTGCTCGCCACCGGGACTGCGACATATGTCGGCTCGCTGGCCACCCAGACCGCCACGCCGCGGGGGGAGTCCACCTTCGACGCCGGGGTGCGTCGCGTGGGATGGACACTAATCCGGTTCATGGTGGTGATGGTGCCGATCGTGCTGGTGGTCAACGGCACGGTCACCGGGAACTGGGCACAGGCCGGGATGTTCGCCGCCGCGGTCGCGGTCGGCTTGACTCCGGAGATGCTGCCGGTGATCGTCACCACCAACCTGGTGCGCGGCGCGGTGCGGCTGTCACGGCAGAGGGTGATCGTCAAGCGGCTCAACGCGATCCAGGACCTCGCCGCGATGGACGTGCTGTGCGTGGACAAGACCGGCACCCTGACCGAAGACCGGGTGGCCTACGCGCACAGCATCGACCTGGACGGGCGTCCGGACAGCGAGGCGGCGGAATACGCGTACCTGGCGGTACATTTCCAGGCCGACCGGCACGACCGGGTCGACGAAGCGATCGTGGCCCAGCTTGCCGAGGCGGATCAGGACCTGGTGACCGACGCGCTGTTCACCAAGGTCGACGAGCTCGGTTTCGACCACGACCGCCGCCGCGCCACCGTGGTGGTGCGCCGCGCCGGCCAGGACATTGTGATAACCAAGGGGGATCCGGACGAGATCCTGCCCCGCTGCACCCACGCCCGCCGGCGCGGCGAGATCGTAGCGCTGACCGATGCCACACGGTTCGATGTCGAAGACCTGGTACGCGCGCACGCCGACCACGGCATGCGGATCCTGGCCGTCGCGGCCCGCCAGACCGCACCGCGGTTCGGCGGCTACGACGAGGGCGACGAGGCCGATATGGTGCTGGTCGGGCTCGTCGGATTCGTCGACCCGGTCCGTGAGGGCGCCGCAGAAGCGGTGAAAACCGTTGCCGAGCAAGGAATCGCGGTCAAGATACTCACCGGCGACAACCGGCACGTGGCCGCTCGGGTCGCCGCCGAGGTTGGCGTGCCGGTCGGCGAGGTCGTGCTCGGGCACGAGATCGACACGGCCGATGACGCCGACCTGCGCGTGCTGGCCGAGCGCACGACGGTGTTCGCCAAGCTCACCCCGGCACGCAAGGCGCGCATCGTGGCCGCGCTGCGGGCGAACGGCCACGCGGTCGGATTCGTCGGCGACGGCGTCAACGACGTCACGGCGTTGCGGACCGCCGACGTCGGGATCGCGCCGGACACCGCGACCGACGTGGCCAAGGACGCCGCGGACCTGGTGCTGCTGGAGCGGGATCTCGGCGTGCTGAACCGCGGTGTCGTCGAGGGGCGGCGCACGCTGGGCAACACGCTGAAGTATGTCAACATCACCGCCAGCTCGAACTTCGGGAACGTGCTGACCGTGCTGGTGGCGGGCGCGTTCCTGCCGTTCGCGCCGATGCTGCCGATCCAGCTGATGGTGGCGAACCTGCTCTACGATGTCGCCCAGACCGCGCTCGCGTGGGACCGCGTCGACGCGGACTACCTGCGGAAGCCACGCCGCTGGGACGCACACGGGCTGACCCGCTTCATGCTCGTGTTCGGGCCGGTCAGCTCGCTGTTCGATCTGTCCACGTTCGCTGTGCTCTGGCAGGTGTTCGGTGCAGGCGCCGACCCTCTGCTTTTGCAGACCGGCTGGTTCGTCGAAAGTCTGCTTTCGCAGCTTTTGGTAGTGCTGATCCTGCGCAGCCGGGCCGCGCCGACCCGGAGGAATCGGCCGTCGCGGCCAGTGCTGCTCGCGGCCGCGGTCGCCGGGCTGACCGGGCTGCTGTTGCCGCTGTCGCCGCTGGCCGGTCCGTTGCAGATGCACCCGTTGCCCGGCAGCTACCTTCTGTGGCTGGCGCTCCTGCTCCTCGGCTACGGGCTGACCGCACAGCTGGCCAAGCGGCTCGATCGCCGAACCTGGTGGTAACCGCCACATTCTGATGACGCAAGGAAAGCGGAACGCAGATGACGACTGCGGAGATTTTGCTGCGCCTGGGCGCGGGCGTCGGCCTGGGCACGGTGATCGGGTTCGAGCGCCAGTACCGGGCCCGGATGGCCGGATTGCGCACCAACGCGTTGGTCGCGGCCGGGGCGACGTTGTTTGTCCTGCTGTCGGCGCATGGGTTCACCGGTGGCAGCGCGGACCCGACGAGGGTGGCCGCGCAGATCGTGTCCGGGATCGGGTTCTTGGGCGCCGGAGTGATCTTGCGTGAGGGCCTGACCGTGCGTGGCTGAACACGGCCGCGACTTTGTGGTGCTCGGCCGCAGTGGGGTCGCTGGCCGGGGCCGGGCTCTACTCCGTCGCGGTGGCGGGCACCGCTGTGGTCGTGGTGGTGAACGTGGCCTTGCGGCCGCTGGGGCGGGTGGTGGATCGGCGTCCGGCCACTGGACGGGAGACACCGACGTCGTACACGTTCCTCGCGGTGACCAAGGACGACGCCGAGGCGCACGTGCGGACGCTGCTGGTGCAGGCCCTGTCCCGCACCGACTTCGCGCTGCGGTCGGTGACCAGCACCAACGCCGACAGCACGGGCCTGGTCCAGGTGCGGGCGGAGCTGTCGGCCGAGCAGCGCGACGACAAGCAGATGGAATCGGCGGTCAGCAGGCTGTCGATGGAGCCCTCGGTGACCAGCGTGCGCTGGGAAACCGAACTGTCCTACCCTGACCAGGACGGAGACAACTGAGATGTCCCTGCTGCGTACCTTCCCCACCCGGGGGGCGCTGCTGCGGCCGCGGCGCACGATCGCGGATGTGGCGGTGTTTCTCGGTGCGGCGGTGCTGCTGTGGCTGGTCGTTCGGCTCGCTCACGGTGCCGTGGTGCCGTGGAACGCCGAGACGGCACCGTCCACTGTGTCCACCGATCCGGCCGAACTTCCGTATTACGCGGGACGTTCACTGTTGCGGATGTTCGCCGCGCTGGCCTTGTCGGTGGTGTTCACCTTTGTCTACGCCACCGCTGCGGCGCGGCTGCGGCGCGCGGAGAAGGTGCTGCTGCCAGTGCTGGACATCCTGCAGTCGGTGCCGATCTTGGGGTTCCTGTCGGTGACGATCACCGGCTTCATCGCCATGTTCCCGAGTTCGGAACTGGGGCTGGAGTGCGCGTCTATCTTCGCGATTTTCACCTCCCAGGCTTGGAACATGACCTTCGCGTTCTACCACTCCCTGGTCTCCCAGCCACGCGATCTGGACGAGGCGTCGCGGCTGCTGCGGCTCTCGCGCTGGCAGCGATTCTGGCGCGTCGACGTCCCCAGCGGGATGATCCCGCTGGTCTGGAACGGGATGATGAGCTTCGGCGGCGGCTGGTTCTTCCTCACCGCCTCCGAAGCCCTGAGCGTCAACAACCACTCCTACGCCCTGCCCGGGATCGGTGCTTACGTCGCCGCCGCCTCCGACGCGGGCGATCTGGGCAAGGTACTGCTCGCGATCGCGGTCATGGTCGTCCTGGTGGTCGGGGTCAACGTGCTGTTCTGGCGCCCGCTGACCGCCTGGTCCGAACGCTTCCGGATCGAATACTCCGAGGCCGCGCAGGCGCCCCGCAGTCTCACCTTGGACCTGCTGCGCCGCTCGCGGATCCCGGCCCTGCTGGGCCGGGTGTTCGGACCGCTGGTGTACCCGATCGACCGGGCGATGGCCACGTTCGGGCTCGCCGAACACCCGCTGCGGGTCTCGCCGGTGCGACGCCGTGCCGGGGACGTCGCCTTCGCCGCGACGGTCCTCGTCTTGATCGTCTACGGCCTGGTCAGAATGATCACCTTCATCGCCGGCTCGGCCGGGTTCGCCGAGGTGGCCCACGCACTGCTGCTCGGGATGATCACCTTCGCCCGGGTGCTCGTGCTGGTCGCGGTCGCGACTCTGGTCTGGGTCCCGATCGGAGTGTGGATCGGGCTCAACTCGAAGGTGTCGCGGCTCGCCCAGCCCGTCGTGCAAGTGCTGGCGAGCTTCCCGGCGAACTTCCTGTTCCCGATCATCACCGCTGTTCTCGTCGCGACCGGTATCCCCCTGGACTGGGGCGGCATCCTGCTCATGAGCCTGGGCGCGCAGTGGTACATCCTGTTCAACGTCATCGCCGGCGCCAGCGCCGTCCCCAACGACCTACGCGAAGCCGCCACCAACCTGCGGCTGCCGCGGAAACTGTGGTGGCGCAAGCTCATCTTGCCCGCGATCTTCCCCAGCTACGTCACCGGCGGCATCACCGCCGCAGGGGGCGCCTGGAACGCCTCCATCGTCGCGGAAATCGTCTCCTACAACGGCCTCACTCTCACTGCCACCGGTCTCGGTGCGTACATCAAGGAAGCGACCAGCGCGGGCGACGCGGGACGCATCCTCATCGGCGTTGCCGTGATGAGCCTGTATGTCGTCGGGCTCAACCGGCTGTTCTGGCGGCGACTGTATGCCCTGGCCGAACGCCGCTTCTCCCTGTCCTGACTGGAGGTTTCCCGTGCCCCGTCCCGAAGTTCTCGTCGCGCTCGAGAAGGTCAACAAGAGTTTCGCCGGCTCCGCCGGCGATGAGCTGCGCGTGCTGGACAACATCACGCTCGAGCTGCGCGCCGGCGAGATCGTCGCGCTGCTCGGCCGGTCCGGCTCCGGCAAATCAACCCTGTTGCGCACCATCGCCGGCCTGATCGGCCCGACCACCGGGTCCGTCCGCTACCGCGGCACCGAGCTCAACGGCGCCAATCCCGGCACCGCCATGGTCTTCCAGACCTTCGCCCTCATGCCGTGGCTGACCGTGCAGGACAACGTCGAACTCGGCCTCGCCGCCCGCAACGTCCCACCTGCCCAGCGCCGGGAGCGCGCCCTGAAGGCGATCGACATGATCGGCCTGGACGGGTTCGAGTCCGCCTACCCCAAGGAGCTCTCCGGCGGCATGCGCCAACGAGTAGGTTTCGCCCGCGCCCTGGTCCTCGAACCGGACCTGCTGCTCATGGACGAACCTTTCTCCGCCCTCGACGTCCTCACCGCCGAAAACCTGCGGACCGAGCTTATGTCCCTATGGGAGCAGGACGACTTTCCCACCAAAAGCATCTGCCTGGTCACCCACAACATCGAGGAAGCCGTCCTGCTCGCCGACCGCGTCCTCGTCCTCGGCGCCAATCCGGGTCACGTCCGCGCCGAAGTCCTGGTCGAGCTGGCACGCCCGCGAGACCGGAAGGCTCCGGCGTTCGAGTCGCTGGTCGACCGGCTCTACGACTTGCTCACCGGCCGTGAACCCGGGGAAACCGTGCCCGAACCCACTCACGCCACTCCCACCGCGCGACCGCTCCCCACGGTCTCGGTCGGCGGACTCGCCGGGCTCGTCGAGATCGTCTACGCCCGAGGCGGCCGCGCCGATCTGCCCGACATCGCCGCGGAGCTCAGCTTCGAAGTCGACGACCTGCTGCCGCTGGTCGACGCCGCGGCGATGCTCGACTTCCTCGTCGTCGCCGGTGGCGACCTGCACCTCACTCCGGTCGGCGAGACATTCACCACCGCCGACATCCAGGAGAGCAAGAAGATCTTCGCCGAGCAAGCCCGCGACCGGGCACCGCTGGTGCGCACCATCTACAAGGCCCTCGCCGCGAGCGCCGACGGCAGCCTGCGATCCGCATTCTTCCTCGACCTGCTTCGCCGCGGCTTTTCTCCCGCAGACGCCCAGCAACAGCTCGACACCGCCATCGACTGGGGCCGCTACGCCGAGCTTTTCGACTACGACACCGACACCGGCCAAATCACCCTCGACCCTGCCCTGTGGTCCGGCGGCGTCATCGTCGGCCGAGCCTCCGCATGAACAGTCGGGCAGCGGTCAGGGACACCGAACCCCGGCTTGGACCGCTGTCCGGCTGTGCCAACAGCATCGTCCTCGCCGTCACCTTCGCTGCCGCGACCCTCACGCTCAGCGCCCACACGATGCCCAGGTGGTACTCGGCGAGGCGCAGTCCGAACTGGTCCTCGACGAAAACCCGCGATGCCCGAACGCGGCGGGCAGGTCGTGGGCCAGCGTGCCAGGGCTGGTCACCGCCGGGGTCGGGGTGCACCGTGAGCCGGCCGGAACCGCCTGCACAAGATCAAGCCAGGGAGGCGCGTGCGTCGACCTGTGTACACCCGGCCTGGCGACGTCTCAGCGCTCGGCTTCCCACCGCCGTGTCACGGAGGATGTGTCAGCGGTGACGCCTACCTACTGACATCCCGTGACGTATGCCGAGTCAGCGTGGCGACGCCTCGCAGTTGAGGTCAGCGGGGACGCCGCCGAGTGGTGGGGCGGCGCTCGGTCGTCGGCTTCCTTGTCGTCGTCGCCGTCGGTGGATGGGCTGTCGTCTGCGTGGTCGCCGGGGCCGTCGTCGTCACCGGCGAGTCCGATGTGGTCGTCACCGGTGTGTCCGGTGTGGCCGGTGCCTCGATTGTCGCCGGGCCTTCGTCGTCGGTGGGATCACCACGCCGGTGCCCGACCCGCCTCCCGCGCACGCCGAAACCAGCAGGCCCGCGCCCGCCGCGAAACTGCACCACCACACCTTCACCGGCCGGACATTAGCGGCGGCGAGCCTGCGATGAGGGCAAAACCGGCCGGGTCCCGCGGCGGTCCAGGGCGTGGCCGGACCGCAGCTACAGCTCCTGGTGGTCCGGGTGCTCGACTCGGGTCTCCGGGACTGGACGCCCGTCGCAAGCCGTTCGAGCCGACGGTTCAGTACGCCACGGAACAAGGGGCGGTCCCGGCGAAGAAGATCACGCCGGGGCCCGCCGGCCGCGGCCCGGCCTCGGTTGCTGCACGTTTGTCCACGGCAGTGCTGTGACCGCTCGTCGCCCACGTGTCGGCCGCCAGTCCCTAGATCGACCCGGGCATTCTCAGGTGCGCCGTGGTGCCTGCGCCGAAACCTTGCAACATTACGTACCGGGCAGGGCCTCCCTTAGAGTTTCCTTATTGTTCTGTCGGGGCCATGCATCCGTTGGAGCGTTATCCGATGCGTCTTTCCCGGCGGCGGTATTTCTGAAATAGAGCCCGTTATATCCGGATCCCGACCAAAGAACTGCGCGGATGACCAGAGCATACCTTCGTCGGTGTCGGCGAACTCTGCGGCCGCCTTATCGTCTGCCTTGGCGCGATTCCCGGGAAGATCCGGACCGCTGCCACCTTTTTCATAGTCTCTTGATGAGAGTGAGAAACAATGGACGTCAAGAAAATGGTCGGCATCGTCGCCGTGGCGCTGGCGGGCATGTCGGCGACGACGGCGACCGCATCTGCGGCCGGCGAGCAGCCCGCGCACCGGCACCTGGCCCACGGACTGGGGCTGGACCTGGCTGCGGCCCGCGCGCACCACAATGCTGCTCACCTCGTCGCGCCGCAGCCGTTGCGTGCGCCGGCGAGCTACGATCTCTCGCAGTATGCGCTGTCGCCGGGTGACCAGGGGCAAGTCGGTGCCTGTGTGACCTGGGCGACCGGTTACACCGGCTACGGCATCCTCTCCAACGAGCAGAACATCGCCGGTGCGCCGATGGCGCCGATGTACATCTATTCGCAGATCGCGCAGGGCAACGACCAAGGCACCACCGCGTCGGTCGCGCTGCCGATGGAACAGCAGCAGGGCATCGACACCAAGAGCGACTACTGGCAGGGCGACTTCGACTACACCACCCAGCCGGACGCCGCCGAGCGCGCGAACGCCGCCCATTACCGGCTTTCCGGCTTCACCGAGCTGCCCACCAGCGGCAGCTCCGCGCGCACCGCGATCGAGAACGCGATTTCGCAGGGAGAGCCGGTACCGATTGGTTTCCAGGTGCACCAGAGCTTCATGGACCTGGACGCCCAGTCCGCTTCGGACTACAGCTACCTGCCCGGCGACCAGTACAGCGACCCGATCGTCGGCGGTCACGAGGTCACCATCGTCGGTTACAACAGCCAGGGCGTGAAAATCGAAAACTCGTGGGGCGCCAACTGGGGCGACGGCGGGTTCGTGACGGTGCCGTGGAGCTTCTTCGACACCGGTGACGTGATGGAGATCCACGCTATGGGGGCCATCGCGCAGGGCTGAACCCGGTCCACCCTGACCAAGATAGCCGCCGAGCACCGATCCCGACCCCAGCCGACCGGTGCTCGGCACCTTCTAGTGCTCGTCCGGCCGAGATCCCTGACGAAATCTTGATGCCCCACCGGCGGATATTTGCGTTTTCTTGATGCCAGCCTGATGTCACACTCGTCATTCCCGTGGGGTGATCGGAACATCCTTTCCCCGTTATGTGGCGACGCCCATTTCTTGACATGCTGTCCCAGTGACGGACATCGAAGAAGCAGTTCGCCGGCCTGAGCCGGGTGCGATCGGGTACGCCCTGAAACGGCTTTTCTTGGGCAAACCACTCATCACTGCCCAGTTGACCCATGAGCGGCTGTCGAACGCGACGGCCTTGGGAGTGCTGTCCCCCGACGCGATTTCGTCCTCGGCCTACGGCACCGAGCAGATCCTGGTGGAACTACTGCCCTATGCCGGTCTCGCCGCGTTCACGGTGGTCCTGCCGGTCACCGCGGTGATCCTGGTGATCCTGGTGCTGGTGACCGCGTCGTATCGCCAGGTGGTGATGGCGTACACGCGAGCCGGCGGGTCGTACGTCGTGGCCCGGGAGAACTTCGGGCCACGGGTCGCCCAGGTCGCCGCGGCGGCATTGCTGATCGATTACGTGGTGACGGTCGCGGTTCAGACATCGGCGGGTACGGCCGCCGTGATCTCGGCGATCCCCGCGCTCGGTCCGTACCACCTCGACATCACCGTCGGCATCGTCGTGCTGCTCTGTTACGCCAACCTGCGGGGCCTGCGCGAAGCGGGGCGCCCTTTCGCCGTGCCGACCTACCTGTTCGCGGCGCTGATGGTCGCGATGATCGTGACCGGGCTGGTGGAGGCCGTGACCGTCGGCCTGCCCGCCTACGACGCGGCACACCTTCCCGGTGCGGTGCCGGTCCATCAGGAGTCCGGGCTGGTCGCCGGAGCGACGGTCATGGTCCTGCTTCGCGCGTTCGCCAACGGCGGATCGTCCCTCACCGGTGTGGAGGCGATCTCCAACACCGTGTCGGCGTTCCGGAGCCCGCGCGGCGCGAACGCCCGGAAAGTCCTGGTGATCATGGCCGCCATCCTCGGGTTCCTGGTCGCCGGTGTCTCACTGCTGGCGTACTTCACCCACGCGACTCCCTACGAGTCCGGATATCCGTCGGTGGTGTCCCAAGAAGCGCGTGCGGTGTTCGGGCACGGCGCGTTCGGGCAGGCCATGTTCGCCCTCATCCAGACGGCGACCGCGCTGATCCTCTACACCGGAGCCAACACCAGCTTCAACGGCTTCCCGTTCCTGGCGAGCTTCGTCGCCGCCGATCGCTTCCTGCCCCGCCAGCTGACCAAACGCGGTCACCGGCTGGTCTTCTCCAACGGCATCATCGTCCTCACCGTGCTTGCCGTGGTCCTCCTGCTCTTTTCCGGAGGAACCGTCACCGCGCTGGTGCCCTTCTACGCCATCGGCGTCTTCACCGGGTTCGCCGTCGCCGGCTACGGGATGAGCAGGCACCACCTCCGGCTCCGTGAGCGCGCCTGGCGGACCAAACTCACGATCAACCTCGCCGCAGGACTCCTTTCCACCGTGGTGGTGGGGATCTTCGCCATCGCCAAGTTCACCGAAGGCGCGTGGCTCGTCGTCGTGGTCTTCCCCGTCCTGGTGTTCGTCTTGATCCGCCTCAACCGCGAGTACCGCGCGGAAGCAGCCGTGCTCGAGCGCTTGACCGCCGAGGGCGCCAACCCGACCCGATACGCCCACCACCAGGTGTTCGTCCTGGTCAGCACGATCGATCTGGCTGTCGTCGAAGCGCTCCGTTACGGCCACAGCCTTCGTCCCGACAAGTTGACCGCACTGCACTTCGTCATCGATGCCCAAGCCGCGGAACGGCTGCGTTCGCGCTGGGAAGAACTCGGCATGAACACCGCCCTGCGGCTCATCGACGTCCCCGATCGGCGGATCGCCCGAGCCGCCTACACATTCGTGCGGGAAGCCACCGAGAACACACCCCGGACCGGCGTCACCGTGCTCCTGCCGCGCCGCAGCTACGCGCCCCTGCTGGGCCGCCTGCTGCACGACCGCACAGCCGACCGTATCGCGCGGGTCGTCAGCCGCGCCCCGCACGCCGCGGCCACCATCGTGCCCTACGACGTGCAAAGCCAGATCCGCACCATGATGCCCGACCTGCCCGAAGAACGCGTCACAGCCGCCATCGAGCGCCTCCTCGACCGGATCAGCTCAAGCGGCGAAGACGGTGCCGAGACCGCCGCCGACCGGATTCCTGCCGATCCGCTGTCCACACCGATCCGCGAACTGCGTCCCGGGACGAGCGTCGTGGTCGACGGACGGCTGCGCGAAGTAGCGATTTCCGAAGAACCCGTGGACTCCGGCGGCCCAGTCCTCACCGCCCAGCTCGCCGACGCCACGGCGACCGTCGTCCTCGAGTTCTGCCGCCCTCATCCGGACCTTGAACCAGGACAGCTTCTCCGCGTCACCGGCGAAGTTCACGAATCCGGGTCCGAGCACAAAATGATCATGCGGGATCCCGGCTACCGCGTCCTCGACTCAGCGAACCCGGATCAAGACGACCAGCCGGACGAGGAGGACGAGACAAGCTGAGAGAGCGGTTCACGCAGGCGTGGACCACGGTGTCCTCCTCGCCGACGTCCGAAGAGCAGGAATCGGGCCGCCGCCCGCTGCACCTGGCCGAGCTACTGCGGCGCGCACTGTCCTGAACCGGTGCCCCACCACGCCGCGGCCAGCGCGTCGAGAGTCGGCTCCGGCGGAGTGGGCAGGATGTCGAGGTACCAGGTGAAGTCGCTGTAGACGTGCAGCAGCGCGTACGCCAGGCAGCGGCGAGGGTCGACCGGCTGGCCGTAGCCGTCCAGGAACCGGCGCATCAGATCGCCGTCGCCGCCGGTCACGAACAGGCCCACCGCAGCGAAGTCGTACTCCGCCGCGCCGCGCATCGCCGGTTCGAAGTCGAACAGGCCGGTGACGCGGCCGTCCGGGTCGACCATCACGTGGTCGCGCATGAACTCGGTGTGCAGCGGCACGACGGTCGGCGTGCCCAGCTCGACGGTGCCGAGGAACCCGGGTATCTGCGCCAGCCACGCCTCGTCCAGGCCCGTCCGGCGATGGTGTTCGACGACGTTTTCCCGTTGTGCCGCCACGAATTGCGCCCAGTCCGGCGGCGCCAGCACGGCCAGCCGCGGGTCGTCGACCGCGTGCAGCGCGGCGAGCAGCTCGCCCAGCTCGGGCATGAGCCGTTGCCTGTCCTCGGGGGACAGGGACGGCCACGCTTCGTTGAGCGTCCGTCCCGGAAGGCGCCGCATCAGCAGCCAGCTCCAGCCGTCCCGCTCGCCGGAGCCGGCCGGTTCCGGCGTCGGCAGCACGCCGTGCAGCACCTCGAGTGCGGTGCGTTCGGTGGTGACCTCGTCGCGGTAGAGCGGTGGGTACAGCTTGAGCACGAGGTCGTCGCCCACGGCGTACACCGGCAACGAGCCTTCGGTGAACGGGACGACGTCGGCGCGGCCGAGCAGGTCGACGACCGCGGGCAGCACGTCCTCGCGGGTCAGCGCGCGGAACTCCGCTTCGGTCGCTGCGGGCGGGAAGGACACCATGATCTCGACGGTAGGGCGGCCGTCCACCGGTTATTCGCTGCTTCTCCACGGCGGTGGTGCGCCGCGTCATCGGCTGGTCCATCGGCGACGACCGCGGGTAGATCAACGGATGGCGGACACGCGAATGCTGCGCCGGCCAGGGTGCAGTGGAGCTGGTAGCGGGGCTGTAGGGGCGGGTCATGCCGTAGTGCTCCAAGTACTCCCGGCGCACGCACGGGGTGGGGATGCCGGTGCCGGGTCGGATCGGCAGGGGGTTGCCGTACTCGCTGCGTGTACCGGATCGGGCGCCTGTAGGTTCTCGCCGCCGATGACATGTCGATCTTCTGCGATGTGCGGTTTTTAGTTGTCTCAGCGCGATGTCACCGTGTGCAATCTCAATGCCCGTGACACTCCTCGGCCGTTGCTGTCTGGTCGGAGATAGTTCCAGCCGTCGGGGCGTGTCTGTACCCGAACAGCCTCCTTGACCGCCAAACCGCTGCCTGGCGGGGCTCAGTGCTGCATCAGCATGGAAAGTCCCAGGTGGGTGAGGTGGTGGTGGACGGCTTGACCGAGGCGGTGGGTGTAGAGCGCGGTTGCGTCGGTGTTGGCTTCGGCGACGTGCAGGAACGGGCGCTCGTTCCGGTGGTGATCAGGGCGCTGAGCGCGCGCACGAGACGGCCGGCGTGGCGTCGGCCGCGGGCCTCAGGCGCGGTGCAGACGGCGCTGATCTCCGTCCAGGCCGGTGGGTGCAGCCGTTCGCCGCGACGGGCAAGCCAGGCTTCTTCGTCAGTACGAGGACGACGCGCTCGAGGTCCATCAAAGCGGACCACCGACCTCGCACCGGAAGGCGCGGGAGGTGTCGCTCCCGGGGGCAGTGACGACCTGTGGTGTTCACAACGAGTGCACTAACCGCCGGGATTTGGATCGGGAGCACCCGCCTAAGCTGACACGGCACAGCCCGCAAAGTTGAGAGAGGTTTCTCTCAGTCGCTCGCGTCCGGAGTGGGGCGGGTAACGCCCGACCCAGTTAGCACGACCTCTTGATCACCGCCCCTGTTGCAGAAGGAGATCCCGCATGCTGCGCCTGCCCGCCGTCGCTGCAGTCGCTGTGGCTGTCGCTGTGCTCGCCGAGGGGTGCGGTAACCCCTCCGCGGGCCCGCTGCCGTCCGCGGTGTCGCTGCACCAGGTGCAGATCACCGTCACCGGCGGGCCGGGCACGACGTACCAGGTGATCAAGAACCGAGCGGCCGGCGCGCCCATCGTCGTGTCCGACGCGGGCAAGGACGTGATGACGCTGCCGACCGGCGACCCGCTGCCTGCGCTGCAGGTCCGGGTCACCGGGCAGCTGCGGGACACGTTCGGCTGCGAGATCAACGTCGACGGCCGCGACGCGGCACGCAAGAACCGGGAGACGAATCCGCAGAACGCGTCGACGGCCGTGGCCGTCTGCGACCTCGTCGCCTGACCTCACGCCGGTGCCTGGCCGTCCGGTGTGCAGCTGCGCGAGATCGTCGCTCGATCACGGCGAGCGTGACTTCGGTGGCGAGTGAACCGGACAAGCGGTCGATCCAGCGCCGCATCCTCGGGCGGATGGTGGGAAGCCCGACGGAGCGGCCGCCAGCGTGCCGGCGAGCTTTGTTGGGTGCCGAGACTGTTCTGGGCAGACCCGCACTGAGGCTCCCTTCGCGCAATCCGACAACGACCGGCTGCGCGCCGCCCCGCAGGTGACGCCGTGCGTGTCTGGCCGGTGTCAAACGGCCGATGCCCGGTAGAGGTCGAGGATGTCGGTCTCGCGGGACTCCCAGACGTCGTAGAGCGCTGCGGGGTCGTCGCCGTGTTCGCGCACAAACCGGAACTCGCTGAGGGTGCAGGGGAGCAGGGTGATGAAGCGTAGCGCGGGTTCGTTTCGATCGTCGTGGTATAGGTCGAACTCGTCGCCGGCGAACGGGTGGGGGGCGGCGAGCAGGAACGCGATGCCGGTGCCGGGAATCAGGGGCTCGGCGTTGACGTAGCCGCTGCCGTAGGCGTAGCCGCGTTGGCGTTCGATCGCTTGGGTGGCGATGACGTGCGCGAGGTATGCGGCTTCGTCCTCGTGCTCGGGCACGGCGGATACGACGAACTCTTGCGGCAACGAGGCGTCGATGTGTTGGAACCGCACCCCGGTGGTCACCGCGGAGACCATCCGCTGCTGCGGGTGCGTGTGGAAGCCGAGGGCGAATCCCCGGTTGCGCCCGTCTGGGCCCTGGGGGCTCTGCGCGTGAGTCACCGGCCCAAGATGGCGTTCGACGTGGGAGCGCAGCCCTTCGTACCGCGTCGGGTCAGCGTGTGGAAAGCTCATCGCCTGATCCTAGGGAAGACGACATTCTGGCGCGGCGAAGCGAGCAGGCGACGTCACTGGATGTCCACTGAAGTTCCTGGCGACGAGGCAGCTAAGCAGCAGTACCTGGCCGCGATCGCGGACGGCAGCCTGATCGCCACCGTCGCGTTGACCGAAGAGGACGGTCGCTCGGAATCGACAGGAGCTTGCCCGCGGTGTCGGCTGCGGGCAAGCTCTGTTCGGCTTCCGGACCGAGGTGCGGCACGCGCGCTCGCTGTAGCGCCGGCGCCAGAGCATGCCCTGCCTGGGCAATAGCCAGGTGCGCGTGGAGGAGCGGCGGCTCGCGAATTGTCCATGCTCGACTGGATGTCGTGACCGCTCTCGTTCGGTGTCTCGCCTGGTGCCTGCTATCCGGTGGCGCGGAGAGCTTCATCGAGGGGTGCCCTGACATCACGCCTCGACCACCGCCGGACGGCCCTGACGACGTCCCTCGACATCCTGGAACAGGTGTCCGAGCCAGCACCCGCCGCGGCAAACCCAGCGACCAGAACGATCGTCGAGCTACATGCCGCCGACATCTTCGCCACCCTTTCCGACCGCGAGCGCATCGTCCTCGCCGACCCCGAGGCCACGGTCCGGGACCTCGCGCGCCGGCTCGGCCTAGGCAAGTCGCAGGCCGACACGATCCGGCACCGGCTCTTCGAACGGCTCCGCCGGGAGTTCGCCGACGACCAGGACGCCGGCCAGGTGATCTCACGGCTATGCGAATTTTGCGATCATTGGCTCCGAGGCCGGACAGAGGTGGAGGGTGCGACGTCTGATGACTGACGCGTCCAATGAACGGGGTGAACAGTGATGACCGCGAACATCCATCCCACCTCCAGTGAGCTCGCGACAGCCGTCACGGAGCCTGGCCAGGCGGGGCCTACACTCGCGCACGTCGACGAGTGCCTGGCCTGCCGCGTCCTTCTCTCACGAATCCGCCACGATCTGAGGCTCCAACCGCCGGACGACGACAGCGTTCAGCGCATCCTGGCGGCGTCGGCGCCGCTGCCCGAGGGCTTGGGTGAACTCCTCCAGGCACCGCGGCAAGGTGATCCCCGACCTGGTGAAATCTGGCGGGTCGGGCGAGACGAGGCACTGCTGGTCTGGGTCAGGCAGATCTTCGATGACGGTGTAGCCGACGTCGTTCCGCTGCTCCTCGACATCGAGCTCGCCGATCAAGAAACGGTCGTGATCGAAGCCGATGCGACTCCACTCGCTTCGGAACTCGCGGCAATGGTGGCTCTCCGCACACACCTCGACTTCGGCGCCTTCATCAACCGGATCGGCGTTCTCAACATCCAACGAGAGGTGAAAGAAGTGATTACGGCCGTCAAGGAGGGGCGGCGACCCAGTGGCATCCGGGTGGGACCACCGATCGACGATGACGATGACCAGCGGATCGAGTATCGGCAAGCACTTCGTGACCTCCTGGGCGAACTCACACCCAGTGCGTGGGCCATGGCCGGGTCCGCAACCGGGCAGGCCCTCGAGGACAAGTCTCCCGAACATCTCGCCGACATCAAGACTCGGCTCGGCGAGCGCGTGGACGGAGTGCAGTTCCGAGGCGTCGACGAGCAGGTGATCACCCTCAGCGGCGGGACCCGACTTAGTGCCGCGCTGAAGGTCACCTGCTTGGACACCGCGATCCTTGTCGTGACAGCCGATGCGTTTCTCCCTGACTACGCCGAGGTCGTCGAGGCCTGCAACAGGATGGTCATCCGGGAAAGCGACGCCGACGCGGTCGCGGTGGCGGTGCCGGCCGAGGACTGGGAGACGTCACTCTTCACGCGAGCGCACCTGCGTCCGGCGATCGAACTACCCGGGGGAGCGTCCGTCGGCCCGAAGGTAACCATGAGTGGCCACGGTCTCGTCGACATCCTCGTCAAATACCTCGAAGGAGTGACTTCTCCGTGGAGGTGACGGAACCCGTCGCCGAGCACCTACCACAGCGCAGTGTGCGCCAGATCGCGCTGAGGTACGCGGAGGCGGAGATCGGGCGGATCTCGCAAGACGGACGTCTTGCCCGTCAACCCGCGAAAAAGGCCGGCTGGCAGACGCTTCCCACTGGCCTCGGGGAGCAGGTCGCCAGGTTCATCGACGCGATCGTCAACGGGAAACCGGTCGACGAGGCACTGCCTGAAATAGATCTCGGTGACCCGCGATGATCAGGAACCTGATTCTGAAGAACTGGCGGAGCTACGAAGATGCCAGTATCGGATTCAAGCCCGGAACGACCTTTGTCGTTGCCTCCAACGGCATAGGGAAGACTTCCCTGGTCGAAGCTGTTCGTTGGGCCCTTTTCGGGAAGATTGAGGGGAATGGCCACGCGGCGGTTCGTGTCGGCGCTGAGGTAGCCACCGCGGAGGTGGAGCTGGAGCTCCCCGACGGCAAAGTTCTCTCAGTCGAGCGAAGCATCGACCCGAAGGTCCGTGGCATCCCCGGACCCACTGTGCGGTCCGATGGGCATACCTTGACCGACGAAGATTTCGGCCGCCGACTGAATGACGCCTATCGCACGGATCCCGCTTTCCTGGCCGGTCTCACTATGCCCGGCCTAGGCCGCGATCCGGCGGCACCGACCACGCTCGGTCTCGCCGAGCACCTGGGCCGCTATTACGGGATCGACGGGCTGAAGGGAGCGGCCGACAGGCTCGGTGTACTCCTGAAGGAAACCCAGGCAGGCATCAGAAGGATCAAGGTCGGCAACGCGGCAACTGCGAAGCAGCTCGAAGAGCTGCGGGAAACGCTTGAGGACGCCGCGGGCAAGGTATCGGTCGCCGTGACCAAGCACGAAATCCTCCAAGCCCGGCTCGTTCGGGCGCAAGAACGGGAACGCTTCGAAAGCGCGCTGCATCGATGGCAGGAAAGCCGGGATGCTTGGGCCGAGGGAGCGGCGGAACTGGCTCGCACGGCATCGCGAGAGATCGGCCGCGACGTACCGGTGGAGGACGTCGAAGACACCGTGGAACACCACGTGGGTGACCTGACACAGCAGCTCGAAACAGTTCGGGTGGAGATCGGCGTCAGCCAGAGCAGTCTGTCCACTTTGACCGGCAACGACGCGCGCCTCAGTGCAGCACACGACGACTGCCCGGTGTGCCGTCGGCCCCTCGATGAAGCGGCCATCGAGGCGGCGCACCAAGCCAACCAACAGGAAATCGAGCTCGTACGCTCCTCGATCCAGGAGCTCGAAGCAAAGGCGGGCACGCTCGGAGCCCAGCGCGACCGCCTAGTGGCGGTCCGCGAGGCATGGCGAAAACTGCCGCGTCCCGGCGAGCGGCCGACACCCCCGGAGGATGAGGATGAGCAAGTCGCGTCCGCTCTCCTGGCGGCAAAGGTTGCGGAGGCCTTCGAGATAGTGGTCAAGGCGCGCACCGCGCACGCCCGGGCCGAGGAAAAGCTGGCAGAGGCTGAAGGCGCCGACCAAGCGATGCGAGACCTCGGACGGCTGTTCCGGCGGGAAGCCGTGCTGACCGTCGCCGTGAACACCACTACGGCGACACTAAACAATCTGCTTGCGGAGACGGTTCTTCCGCTAGCCGGCGAAGTGAACCAACGATGGAAAACGCTGTTCCCCGGCCGTGGCGACGTGGCCACCGACGCGAGCGGTGACATGACGAGGTCGATCCAGGGGCACTCATTGCCGTTCGGCTCGTTCAGTACGGGCGAGAGCATGGGGGCCACTATCCTCATCCGGCTGCTGGCCGCCCAGATGGCAACCAAGGCGGACTTCTGCTGGTTCGACGAACCCCTCGAACACCTAGACCCCGACGTCCGCCGCCGCGTGGCCAACATCCTGTCGCGTGCGACGAGTGGCGAGGGACAGCTCAGGCAGGTCGTCGTGACCACCTACGAAGAACAACTCGCACGCCACCTGCGAGCGAGGGACGAGGAGCGAATCCACCTGATCGACGTACGTCCAGCAACGTGAGGCGTCCTACTAGGGCGAGTCTTGCGCGCCATGATCCTGTGCCGGTTCAAACGTAGCTGACGCAGTCGCTGTCATCGGCACGTCGAGGGGGTACTGGACCTGGTACGCAACCGCTGATCGAACAGTTACCTCTCATGCGTAACACTCCAGCTGCGTATGACGTCTTTGTGGTGTGCCTCGTATCATGGTCCAACGGTTCCCGGCGTGACCCCGCGACATCGGAAAGCCGTCATCCTAGCTATGTGGGGGTTGGCGTGCTACGTGGCGCTCCGTGCCCGAAGTAAGACCAGACTTAGCACTCCGGCGAGGGCTCGACATGCATGTCTGCGCATACATCGCAATGTTGTTCGGAAACCTTCGGATCCTGCGCCGCAGGCGAGAGTTGGTCTGATTTTTCTTGGCGTGTGTCTAGTGGTCGTTTCCGCTGTTCTCGGGTACGCATCGTGGATCTTGTATCTGGATGGTCGACCTGCGGTGATCGCCTCTGCTGGTCACCATCTTGGGATTGGTCTCGAAGTGTATACGCCGACTAACGTGTCAGTTGACCTCTATGTCGTATTTTCTCCAGGTGTGGTCGGTGGTACGGGCGTCGTCGTGATTCCGCGGTTTCGGACTCAGCGGCAATCGCCGTTTGTGGTTGGAATCGAATTCACAGGTGATGCCAGACTTAGGTCAGATGGCCTCACTGCCGGCTCTCGTCCCATATATATTCCACAGAAAGATGTTGGGTTACCATTTGTTACGCGGCGACAAATATTTGTGTCTACCGTTGATCCGAAGCAGTTGAACGAGTCTGGGTACGGTAACGCTGGTATCAGTGGGGAGACGTTTGGATCTTATGTTCAGCGCTCGGGGTTCCGGGTGTCGGCCCATCTGCCGGCGATCAATAGTCCCATAAGTTGCAATCGGCTCGACCAGGTAGACGCCGAAATGCTTCAAACTGCGGCAGTGTCCGAAGAGGATTGGGATGAGTTGATCGGCCCATGTGACGCAGATTCTGGCGAAAGGGGTATGATCGAGATCGAGTTGAGGTACCTTATTTTGGATCCTCGTATTGATTCCGCCAGTCCATCGCCGGTTATCACGCAGAATGGCGGCCTGAGCTGGCTGGCAGGGGTATCGGATGTCCTAATTGAGGCCCAGGCGAACTTCACTAGTATATCGTTGGAGGCGGAAGCACAGCGGAAGCTCTTCCTGGCTGGGGTCGGCCTTGGTGGATCGATAGCGCTACTTCCGATAGGAGTTCAGGCTGGATGGGCTGGTCGTCGGTCAAAGCCTAGGTCATGATGCTCTATGCATAAACGACATCTCGAGAGGCCAGAGCGCCGAGCAAAGGTAGCCATGGCTGCGGGATGGTAGACCGACCGCGGGCTGAGGATGTCGTAGACCTCCAACGAGCCACCCGCGAACCCCCGAAAGCGGCCAAGGAGTCCCGCATAACTGTCGTCGCACGACGCGCTTTCCTGGGTGGTCGGGGTAGTGACGGCACCTGGGAGGATGTCGGCCGCCTCTATCTATGCAAACGCCGTTGCACTGTACGGCACGACTGCCAGCGATGTTCGCCAGCGAAGCCGATTGCAGCAGATGGCGGGGCCGCTGGCCTGACTTGGCTCACGATCGCTGATCTTGGGTAGGTCCTGGCTGTTGAGCTGCGGTTTCGTCGTGTGAACGGCGAAAATCTGCGCACTAAGCGGCCGGTTCTAGGGGTCTGCCCATCGCTTCCCGGTTACGGCTTCAGCGACAAGCCGGCCGCGCCGGGGTGGGGGATCGAGCGGATATCCGACGCGTGGTGCGAGCTGATGGCCCGGCTCGGCTACCGGCGGTTCGGCGCCCAGGGCAGCGACTGGGGCACCAGCATCGCCGCGAGCATCGGTCAACGGCAACCCGATCGGGTCGCCGGCATCCATCTCATGCCGCCGCTCGCACCGCCCGATCCGGCCACGTTGGACGACCTCACCGGTGCCGAGCGGGCGGCGCTCGCGACACTGCGGGAGGCGGACGAATGGGGCTCCGGATACTCGGCGCAGCAGTCGACCCGGCCGCAGACGGTCGGCTACGGCTGGTCGACTCGCCGGCCGCCCTCTGCGCCTGGATCGTCGAGAAGTTCTGGTCGTGGACCGACTCCGGTGGCGACCTGCATCGGGTTATTACCCGGGATGAGCTGCTCGACAACCTGATGCTCTACTGGCTGCCCGGCACCGGTGCCTCATCCGCCCGGCTGTACTGGGAAAGCCTCCGGCAGGTCAACGAATGGATCTCCGGGCCGGCCGGCGCGCCGGTGACCGTACCCACCGGCTGTTCGGTCTTCCCCAAGGAGCTGCAGCGCCCGTCTCGGCGGTGGGCGGAACGCCGGTTCCCGAACATCCGGTACTGGAACGAGCCTGGCAAGGGCGGTCCCTTCGCGGCGTTCGAGCAGCCGGCGTTGTTCGTCGACGAGGTCCGGTCATTCTTCCGGCTGGTCCGCTGATGGTCACCCGGACTCGGTAAGCGGCTGGCTAAAGATCAACAAGTGCCCATCGGGTGTCCGTACGTTGAAGTCGCGCATCCCGTAGGGCCGGTCAGCCAGTGGCTCGACGATGTCGGCGCCGCGGGCGCGCAGCTCGTCGTGGCAGGAATCGACGTCGTCGACGACAACCGTCACCCTGGCCGGGCCGACGCTGCTTTCGGCGTACAGGTGGAACTCGGCGGTGTCGCGGATCACGGCCGCGTAGCTAGGTGGGGTCTCCCAGGTGAAGATGGTGTCGAATCCGAGCACGTCCGTGAAGTACGACCGCGCTGCCTGCACATCTCGGCACGGCAGCACGGGAATCGCCACCCGCATGACCATTCCGTCACCTTACCTGACTTTGGCTCAAGATCGCTGATCTTGGGTAGGGTGCTGGCTGTTGAGCTGCGGTTTTGTCGTGTGAACGGCGAAAATCTCATGCGCCGAGCCGATGTGCTCGATGTCCCACGACCCGCGACGCGAGGAGTGCACGATCTGCACCGCCCTGGCCCCCGACGCCGTCTTCACCGTGCGCACATACGCCACGAGAGACAGCCTAGAACCGGCCGCTTAGTGCGCGAAGGACGACTGACGGAAGAACTCCGAGCCCAGTGGCGTCCCCTCGCGGTGCAGGGTGCTGCGGCCGTCCTGGCGGGCGCCGCCGAAGTTGTACGCCATGAACTCGTGGCAGTACGCGGGTTCGCCGCGTCGGCACTCGTGGCACTCGCCGAGCGCGGTTTCGCGGTCTACGGGCAGGACCACCACGGCCACGGCGCGTCGATCACCGGCGAGCCGGGCGACCTCGGCCCGGGCGGCTGGCCGACGCTGGTGGCCGACATCGGCGTGCTGACCGCCCGGGCGCCGCTGTCTGCGGGGTGGCCATAACGCGACGCTAGCACTGCTGCGAGTCGCGGTGAGGCGATCGTCGACGAGTCAAGCGGTCAAGTCGTACGCGTGGGACGAGTCATGTGCTCCGGCGGCGTATTCGGCCGGCTGTCTGCACGGCGAACGGGAAGACGGCTGCGGCGAGGCCGATGAGGACCCCGGGCAGGAACTGGTAGTTCTGCCTGACTGCTTCCTCGGTGATGAGGGCGTAGCTGACGTCGATGGCTTCGCCGTCGCTGGGTTTGGCTTCCCACTCCATTTTTCCCGGGTCTGAGGGTGGTGGTGAGGCGAAGTCGATGCGGACCGGTTCCCGGTGGGCGTCGATGCGGACGCGAATCCCAGGCATGTCGGGGACGGGCTCGGCGGCCGCGCAGGTGTTGTTCACGTAGGCGAGGGTGGGGTTGAACGCCAGGATTTCACCGCGGTCGATGACCCCGTTCGCGGCTGCTGGCCGCGGGCAGGTCAGAGGCCAGAACAGAGTGGGCAGCGCGCCAGCGATCCTAGCTCGGTCTTTGGCCAGAAGGTTCTCGCGGAAGTGCAGGCACACCGAGCGGCCTGCCCGGGTTCCCTGGAAACTGGCGGTCTTGCAGCCGGTGTAGGTGTCGCTCGCGGGCGGGGCCAGGTTGACCACCCCGACCTGCCGGTCGACTGGCGAAGCTGGGTCGTGTTCGGTTTCGAAAAAGTCAAAGCCGGTCGACTCGGCGCTGTCCTGGGTGATAAGCGCCCGGTTGTAGAGGTTGACCGGGACCGGGGCGTCGCCCGTCGGGTTGTCGGTCCACAGGGCCAGCTCGGCCTCGCTAAGCCGGTCGCCGGAGAAGTCAGGGCGGCAGAAACCCTGGCCCCAGAGGGTGCGGAGATGAAGATCAGGCCACGTGCGGCTTCGTCGTCGAACGGGGATGGCACGGGCATGCCGGGCCGCCCTTCCTCGTACAGCCACCAGGAAGCCCATCCGATCGCGGCAGTCAGCGCGAGCAGGGTCGCGGTCACAGTGGCCCATCTGATGGAGATAGTCCGCCGCTGCACGGCTTGATCATCGGGTGTGATGCGCGGCGCGGCGGCAGTTTGCGGCGCAGTCGAAGGTTGCCAGGCTGGACGCGCAGGGAGGTGCGCCTGGAGCGTTGATGTCGATCATGGCGGCGCATGGCCTGACACTGTAGGGCTTGCAAGGGGTGGTGCGAGCCTGATTGAGAGGGTGTGACGCATCGATTTAGCGAGTGGGGCAGCTTCCGGAGGGGCTGTGGCCGGCTTGGGCAGTCGGGCAGAGCCCTCCGGAAGCGGCGATTTATCCCGCCGACAGCGTTAGCAGTCGATGTTGGTCAGGTAGACCACGGGCGACAGGCCGTAGACGCGGGCCCACTGACCTGGGGGATACCAAGTGCCCTGCACGAAAAGCCAGCAGCCGGGCATTTGCACCCAGTCCACGTCGTAGACGTCGTTGCCGGTGTAGGTGCGTGACCAACGCGGCGCCTGACTGGCGATTTAAGGGCGAAATTGCAGGTCGAACGAGGTCGACTGGCGTCGACTGAGGGCATAAGCGATTGCAAACGTCCCAGCTAGATCGACTGACGTCGACTCGAAATGACTCAAACCAGTAACCCGGAGGGTTCTTGGTTCGAGTCCAAGCGGGGGAGCGCAGGCCCAGGTCAACGACCTGGGCCTTTTTCGCGTTCTCGACGTCGGGTCCCGGCCGCGCGCGGCGTGGCGCACCCACGAGCCGCTCGGTGCCCGGGTTCAGCCGTTGACGACGTCGGCGACAAACTGCTCTGCGACGTCGTGCAACTTCACGTTCCGTTGCTGCGATTGGGTGATCAGCAGGCCGAACGCTTCGTCGGCGGTGATGCGGTGCAGGGCCATCAGGATGCCTTTGGCCTGGTCGATCACCGCGCGGGAGACGAGCGCGGCCTGTAGTTGGCCGACGGTGACCTGAGCGCGCCGGTAGCGGCGCGCGCTGCGGAGGGCGGCTTCGGCGGCGGTGGTGTAAAGCTCCAGCAGGGCCTCGTCGAGGGTGCTGAATCCCTCGTCGCCGGTTCCGTAGAGGTTCAGTGAGCCCTGGTACTGACGGTCGATGAACAGCGGCGCGGAGAGGTAGCTGGCAACGGCGGCCTCGCCGGCGGCCGCGGCGAAGTCCGGCCACCGCTGGGCGGCCTCGCTCACCTTCACCCGTTGGATGTGGCCAGTGCGGGAGGCTTCCAGGCAAGGGCCTTCTCCGGCGTCGTACTGGGCCTGGTCGATGCGGAGAGCGCCGTCTCCGGTGGCGGTCACGGTGTACGGGACGTCGTCGCGCAGCAGCGTGATGCTGGCCATGCCGGTGTCCGGCACCGCGCGCACCACTTGCCGGCACAGCCGCTCCAACACCACCGCCAGCTCTTCGTCCTGCTCGAGGGTGCCGGTCAGCTGTTCCAGGGCGCTGGTGACCTCGTCGACCCGCTGCGCGACGTCGGTCTCGTGCAGCAATCTCTCGTGCATCTGAAGTCCTCCGGCCTCGACGTATGCGGTGAACGTTACCTAGCAGGACGGGCGAGGCCGGGGAACTCAGGCAAGCCGCGCAGCCGTTCGGGTTGTTCTTGTGCGCCCAGTCCGGACCTTCGCGGCGCCGGCCGCGGATCGGGGCTGGCTGGTGCTCCGCGGTCACAGCGCTGCCCGGCGCGGTGGTCAACCGGTGACGTCAATAGAGGTAGACGTCCACGATCAGGGCCGAGAGTGCGGCCAGTAGCGCGGTGAGGGCGACCCGCCTTCCGGGTTCGCGGGCCAGAGGTCCGACGGCGAGCAGCAGCGCGGCGGTTGCCAGTGCGAACACTCCACTGCCGGTGTCCTGCCAGCTCACGGGAAACACCGGGATGGGCGCGTCGGTGAAGAAACCGGGCGCGTGGACGGTATCGAGAATGGCGTTCCAGGCCGCCGGTCCCAGCCCGGCCGCGAGCCCGGCGGTGATGATCACGAGCGGCCGGCGTGGTCGCACCAGCAGTGCGACCAGAAGTGGACGACGGCGTCGACGGTGGTGGCTTGGAGGTCGTCGGGCAGGCCGCTGAGGAAGGCCGGGTCGATGCCGCACGTCGTCGGCACCGGCCGGGCGGGCACGCCGGCCCAGGAGTCCTGTCAGGCCGGTGGGGTGCCGATGAGCCGGCCGATGCCGAAGGTGACGGCGACGGCCAGCCCGCCGAGGAGCAGCTGGCGCAGTCCCGAGCGCAGGAGCGGACGGCCGGTGAGCTTGCCGACCGTCATCCCGCCGGCCAGCAGGGCGATCGCGGTGATGACGAGCGGCGCGATGAGGGTGTGGCCGCCGAACAGGTAGGGCAGCAGCGGCAGCAGGGCGCCGATCGAGAACGCGATGAACGACGCTCCGCCGGCCAGCACGCCGGATGGCAGGTCCTGGGGATCGACGCCGAGTTCTTCGCGGGTGTGCAGGCGCAGTGCCTGTTCCGGGTCGCGTGCGACGGCCTCGGCCATGGTCGAGGCCGTCTGCCGGTCGGCACCGTAGGAGACGAACCGGTCGACGAGTTCGTCGTGTTCCTGCTGCGGGAACCGGGCGTGCATGTCGGCCTCGAGGGCGACTTCGGCGTGCACGAGCTCGTTCTGGTTGGTGACCGAGACGTACTCGCCGGCACCCATGGAGAACGCGCCGGCGACCAGCCCGGCCAGGCCGGTCAGCAGGATCGTGTGCGGCGCGACTCCGCCGCCGCCGACCCCGGCGATCAGGGAGGCGTTGGTGACCAGCCCGTCGACGGCCCCGAAGACGGTGGGACGCAGCCAGCCACCGGACACGTCGCGGTGGCGGTGTGCCCAGCCGGAACCGGGCGCCGGCCTCGGTGAGCGCTGAGCCGGGTCACGTTCGGTCATCACCCCGTGATTCTGGCTGAGAGCGCTGCGTTTCGCGCGCCGATCACCGGTACTCCGCTGAACGGGTGCTGGGACGGCGGGATCGCGGAGTCCGTCCCATGTGGAGTGTCCGGAAAGGGCCGCCCGGCTGACCGGACGGCCCGGTGACTCACTTCCAGGACTCGATCTCTTCGATCACCTCACGTGTCAGCCGGACGGCTTCGTTGGACTTCTTGTCGGCCGCGACCCCGGCGTGCACGCCCACGGCGGCGGGCGAACGCTCGTCCAGGTACGGCGACACCGGTGCCCCGCTCTGGCCGCCGGAGGTGGAGATGCGGTAGCGCAGGATCCGGGTGCCCGGCGGGCTGAGCAGCTTGCCGCTGTCGTACCACAACGAGTTCTCCGGGGACTTGTCGTCAGGGTAGCCGGCGACCTGCCACGTGCCGGCTTCGAGGTCGCGGTCCGGCGCCGCGGTCAGCCGGTACGAGGTGACCTGTGACGGCAGCGGGGCCGCGAGCCGCACCAGGCAGTAGTCGTACGGCCGGCCGCCCGACGGGTACTGGCCCGGGTAGGTCCACGTGGTCGCCTTGACCACGCCGAACGGGGTGCGGCCGGCGTCCCGCGCCGCCGCGAACGTCACGCCGACGGCTCGGCCGCCGTAGTCGTGGTCATACACGGCGTGGGCCGCCGTCACGACGTACTGGGGTGCGATGGCGAACGCCGTCGCTTCGAGCACCTCGCCGTCGGGCATCGTCGCCGACAGCAGGCCGAGGCCCGACCACGGCGGCTGGGTCGTCTGCTGCACCCGCTCGCGGCCGTCCGGCGGGAACGGCATTCCCACCTGGGCGTGGCCGCGGACCGGCTGGTGGAACACGGGCAATGTGGTGGTCATGGTGTTTCCTCCCGAGGGTTGCGTGGTCAGACCTTGACCCGGCGCGGGGCGGCCGAGCGGCTCGCGCGCTGCGTGGGCACCAGCCCGCCGGTCACCGCTTCTTCGATGCGCGCCAGCACCCGCTCGACTTCTTCCGGTGCCGCGGCGACGATCTCCGGGCTGCCGTCGGCGCGGATGCCGCCCACCGACGGGTATTCGGTGAGGGTGATGGTGTTCAGCACCGCGACCATGGCGGAGTACTGCTGCGGCGTCCATTCCCCGGACTCGACCTTCGCCATGTAGACGAGCAGCCGCTGCCGCTTGGCCTCCTTTTCGGTGTTGATCCGGTTTTGCAGGCCGTCGTGCTTCTCGCGGGTGACGCAGCCCTGCTGCATCAGCTGCAGGTCGTAGAAGTGGCTTTCGGTCGTCGCGGCGCACGGCACCGCCAGCGCCATCGAGCTGTTCAACCGGACCGGCATCATGCCTTCGAAGGTCACCGTCTGGTCGAAGGTGATTTCCTGCTTGAAGAAGTTGCTGACGTAACCGACGTTGACCGAGGTGGTGAACGGCAGCAGCTTCGACGCCCACTTGTCGTCTTTCGCCGGCTCCTGCGGGGTCGGGTTCGGTTCGAACTTGAACAGCCCCTCCCCGGCCGTGACCTGCTTGTTGATCGCCTCGAACAGCGTCTTGGTGGTGTTGAGCATCTGCCAGCCGAACTCGTTGCCGCCGCCGCCCTGGACGTACCGGATCGTCACGACGTTGTTCGTGATCAGCTCCTGGGTGATCTTGTCGATGCTGGTGCCGAGGTTGAACCAGCCGATGTTCAGCCCGACGTCGACCTTCGTGCGGGTGTACTCCCAGACCCGCCGCAGGTCGGCGTGGATCTCGGCCACCCATGGGTCCGCGTACAGCTCCGTCTCGCCGGAGATGTTGATCGCGAAGTCCGGTCTCGGCGCCGACTGGTCCTGTTCGTTGCCGACCAGCTCGGCGAACAGGCTGTTGCCGCTGCCGATCTGGTAGCCGGTGCTCGCGCCCAGCGTGACTTCGCTGGGGAAGGTGGCCGAGCCGCCGGTACCCATGTCGACGATGTGCTTGGCGAAGATCGGCTGCACCGTCGTGCCGGTGAGCACGAGCGGCACCAGGTTCGGCTTCTTGACGCCGTAGACGTCGCCGATGACCTTGCTGATGTTGGCCCGCTGGGTGGTGGTGATCTCGGGCACGGCGGTGCCGGACAGGTTGCCGCCGACGCAGCTCTGGTAGTTGCCGCCGCCCATGTCGACCCAGTACGGCTTCGCGTTGATGCCGTAGTAGTCGACCTTGAAGTTCTGCAGCGTCTCCCCGAGGACCGAGTCGATCCGCAGCGGGAAGTAGTGGAACATGTCCTGCTTGTCCTTGTCCTGGTACGCGACGACGCCATCCGCCGCGGCGGGACGGTTGAGCCTGCCAGCCATGGGAACTCCAGAAATGGGAAACAATGGTGGTCGCTGCGCACGAGATTCGACGGCCGCCGGTTTCGCACGCCTCCGCCACGTTACGCAGAACCCTTGTGGCCCATCAGTCCACGAACTGATGACCTTCCTTCACCGCGGGTCACCACCTTTTTCCGAAATCGCGGTAATTCCCCCGGTCCGGCAGGATCATGCGGCCAAGCGGACCGATCCGGAATTGCCGGTCCGCCAAGAACGGCGGCTGAACGGGTGACCCGCACGGTTTCGCGCCGGCGGTGGTTCCGCTGGTTCGGCGGCGCGCGCTACCGATTTCGCCGCCGGAACAGGGCGCGATCACGGTGCCGATCCGGTGCCGGAGGGAGATCCGATGAACAGCTGCGCCGGGCGGTGCCCGAGCCTCGGTTCCGCGGCCTTCGGATCGGGAGACTGCCAAGACCTTCGCCGGGTGGTTCCGGACGCTTGCGGACCCGACGCGGGTGCAGATCCGCACCCTGCTCGCCGAGGCCGGTGGCCCGACGACGGTGGGGGAGGTCGTCGAGCAGGTCACGGTGGGGCAGCCGACTGTCTCCGCACACCTCAAGGTCCTCGCCGACACCGGGTTCGTGCTGGTGGAGCCGCGGGGGACCGCCCGGCTTCACCGCGTGAACGAAGAGTGCGTCTCCTGCTTCCCGAGCGCCACGGACGTCGTCATGGGGCGTGGGGTCCGGTCGTTCGCCGAGACCGTCGACAAGGAGGCCCGATGAACCCGACCGCTACGCCACCGCCGCCCGGCGGGCACTGGCCGGCGAGGGGACCCGGAAGCTTTCCGGCGACGGGGACACCGACCGGCTCGGTGCCGTCCACTACGCCGGCGCGGACGTCCCGGACGAGGTCACCGCGACCAGCCTCGGCTGCGGCAATCCCCTGGTCGTCGCCGAGCTGAAGCCCGGTGAGACCGCGCTCGACCTCGCTCCGGCGGGGGGGCTGGACGTCCTGCTCTCCGCGCGTCGCGGGCAGGCTTTGGCCGCGCTGATCGCCTCGGCCGGCATCACGGCGTCTGGCGCGACGTCGTCACGATCGATCGCGCGTCGGCACCTGACCGGGGCCGGTGCGCCCCTCGATTGCGCACCGGCTCTCGATCCTTCAGCCGCAGCAGCCCTCCGGCTTGGCCGTCGCGCCGGTTTCGGCGTCGGGTGTGCAGCACGTCGCCGGGGTGACCGGCGCCGCGCTCTCGGTTCCGAAGGTCGTCGAGTCGGCCTTCACTGTGTAGACCTCCCACGGCTCCTTGCCTGGACCGTGGACCCACACTTTGTCCTGCACCGCGTAGCAGCACGTGGTGTCGTCCTCGGTGAGCGTCTCGAGCCCTTCGCCGGTCAGCCGCTTCGTCGCCGCGTTGACCTGGTCGGTCGACTCGACCTCGACGCCGAGGTGGTCCATCACCGTCTCCTGGCCCGGCTCGCCCTCCAGCAGCACCAGCTTCAGCGCGGGCTCTTCGATCGCGAAGTTCGCGTACCCCGGCCGGAGCTTCGCCGGCTCGGTGCCGAACAGCTTCGAGTAGAAGTCGATCGATCCGGCCAGGTCTCCGACCCGCAGCGCCAGCTGTACCCGTGACATGTCCGCTACCTCCTTGAATAGACGTCTGTCTAAGTAGACGAGTCTAGATGGCCGTCTATATGCGAATCTGTCAATATAGAGGTATGTCGAAGCAACTGCCGCTCGTCGCGATGGACGCCTGCTGCGCGCCGTTGGCGAGGGAGCCGCTGACGCAGGACCAGGCAGCCGAGCTGTCGCACCTGTTCAAGGCGATGGCCGACCCGGTCCGGCTGCGGTTGCTCTCGCTGATCGCGTCCCACGCCGGCGGCGAGGCGTGCGTCTGCGACCTGACCGACGCCTTCGACCTGACCGGCCCGACCATCTCCCACCACCTGAAGGTGCTGCGCGAGTCCGGGCTGATCACCGGCGACCGGCGCGGCACCTGGATCTACTACCGCGTGCACCCCGAGGTGCTGGCGCGGCTGTCGGCGGTGCTCACGACCACGGGCGAAGCGGTCACCGCGTGACGACGATCGTGGCGCCGCCGCGACTGTCCGGCTGGACAAGTTCCTGCCGGTCTGGATCGCGGCCGCGATGGTCGCCGGGCTGCTGGCCGGGCGCCCGGCCTGGACACCGTGCTGTCCGCGGTCCAGGCCGACGGCATCTCGCTGCCGATCGCGCTGGGGCGCGGCAACCGGGAAGCAGCGGCCGTGCTGGTGGCGCTGAACTCGATGTTCCAGGTGATCGCGTTCGGGCTGCTGAGCTGGGTCTACCTCGCGGTCCTGCCGGGCTGGCTCGGCCTCCCGCAGGCCGGCTTCACCGTGTTCGAATGGCAGATCGCCAAGAACGTGCTGATCTTCTTCGGCATCCCGCTGGTCCTCTTCGCCTTGCGGGGCGACCAGATCACCAGCCGCCCGCTGGACGTCGCGCGCATCGCGATCCCGCTGACGGTCTACTTCGGACTGATGGGGGCCGGCTCCTGCGCACTCGGCAAAGCCCCGGAACTGAACTACGAGCGGACCGCCACGCCGGCGTTCACCGCCGTGGGCAACAACTTCGAACTCGCCCATCGCCACCTTCGGCGCCGCCAGCGGCCAGGCGCTCGCCGGGGTCGTCGGCCCGCTGGTCGAAGCCCCCGGGCTCGTCGCGCTCGTGTACGTCTCTCTCGCGCTGCGGCGCCGCTTCGCTGAGAACACTTGATGACCCGCACCTGGAGAACACCCGTGACCGGCAAGCCTGAAGTCCTCTTCGTCTGCGTGCACAACGCCGGCCGCTCCCAGATGGCCGCCGCGCTGCTCGCCCACCACGCCGACGGCGCGGTCGACGTCCGCTCGGCCGGCTCCGCGCCCGCCGGCAGCATCAACCCGGCCGTGCGCGAGGCGATGGCCGAGATCGGGCTCGACCTCTCCCGCGAGGTCCCGAAGAAGCTGACGACCGACGCGGTCGAGGCCGCCGACGTCGTGATCACGATGGGCTGCGGCGACGCCTGCCCGGTCTTCCCCGGCAAGCGGTACCTGGACTGGCAGCTCGACGACCCCGCGGGCAAAGGCGTCGAGGACGTCCGGCCGATCCGGGACGAGATCGACCGCAGAGTGCGGGAACTGCTCACCGAGCTCTTGGCTGCGGAGGCCTGAGCGTGCTGGGTTGACCCGGGAGGTGTGGGATCAGCTGGCGGGAATCCAGCGCGAAGGCCGACGCAGCTGAGCGTGATCGGGTCGGTGCGCTCCCGGTCACCGCGCAGGTCGACAAGGGCATACAGAAGGGCTGCCAGCTGGTCGACGCCGTGCGGACGACCCCGTCCTCGGATCCGTCGTGGGCGTATCCGCCGGCGTCCGCCGTGCTCACCCGCTGGTACGGGTGCCGCCGCGGGCGAGCCCTGACGACGTTGACGCTGGTCGCCGGGTTCGCCGGCACGGTGTTCGCCCCCCTGACCGAGCACCTGAGCTGGTGGACCAGCTACCTCGTGCTCGTGGCCTGGTTCGCGCCGGTCAGGCCGCCAGGCGGCTGGGGTTCGCGACGCTGGTGAACCGCACCGGCGTACGGACGCGCACCGCCGTCGTGATCGTCCGGCTCGCGGCGACCACCACCTTGCTGGGCGCGCTGACGTCGGCGGTGGCTCTGGTCTGCGCCTCGGTCCTGGCGGGAATGGCCCGCGGCCTGTTCACGCTGCCGCAGGCGACCGCCGTCGCGGATCGGTGGGGCACCGCCGGGTACGGACGGCTCAGCGGCCTGCTGTCCACGCCGCTGGTCACCATGTCGGCGGTCGCGCCCTACGCCGGTGCGGCGCCGGCCGCGCTCACCGTCGCCGCGGCCCCGGTCAGCTCGGACAGCAGCTCCTGAACCCGGCGCTCGATCTCGTCCCGGATCGGGCGGATCTCCCCGGCCGGGCGCCCGGCGGGGTCGTCCAGCTTCCAGTCCAGGTAGCGCGTCCCGGGTACCACCGGGCACGCGTCGCCGCAGCCCATCGTGATGACGACGTCGGACCGTTCGACGCTTTCGGTGGTGAGCTTCTTCGGCTGCTCGCCCGAGAGGTCGATGCCGCGTTCGGCCATGACTTCGACGACGGCGGGGTTGACGGTGTCGGCCGGCGCGGAGCCCGCCGAGCGGGCGATGACCCGGTCGCCGCCGTGGTGGCGCAGGAACGCCGCAGCCATCTGGGAGCGGCCGGCGTTGTGGACGCAAACGAACAGAACTTTGGGTACGGACACGAGAAGTCCCTTCCGAGCGGGGGATGTGCCGGGCGGTCCGCTGGGGGAGGGGCGGCCCGCCCGGCACGAGTCACAGGAGCAGCTGGGCGAGGAAGCCGAGCAGGATGCTGCCGAGCATGCCGAACGCCAGGTACAGCGCGAACACCTTGTTGTTGACCACGCTGCGGACCGCGACCATCGCCGGGATGGTCGTCACGGACCCGGCGAGCAGGAACGTCACCGCCGCGCCCTGGGCCATGCCCTTCGCGAGCAGGCCGCCGACGATCGGGATCGCGCCGACGCCGTTGAGGTAGAGCGGGATGCTGATGACCGCGGCGAGCGGGATGGCCAGCCAGCCCTTGTCGCCGCCGAGGATGCTCGTGATGATCCCGTTGGGCACATAGACCCGGATGACGCCCTCGAAGACGCACGCGAAGACGAGCCACTTGCCCAGGGACACGGTGTCGCGCAGGAAGTTCCGGCCCGTGATGCGCCAGTTCCGCTTCGACTTCAAGCTGGCCTTGGCCTGCGGCCACCACGGTGCTCCGTCGTCGTCCTCATCGGGGCCGCAGCCGCCGCCGGCGCAGGAGCCGGTCGACGCGGGCGCCTCGGTGAGCACGGTCGAGCCGCCGCCGCCGGCGGCCACCGCCACCTGGGCGGGCGCCGCCTGCCGTTCACGCTCGTCGACCGCCGGTTTCTTCTCCGGGCGCAGGACGTCCTTGAACCCGCCGCGCTTCTCCACCAGCAGGATGATGACGCCGGCCCCGATCGCCAGCACGAGCGCGCCCAGCAGGCGGGCGGTCGCCAGCGGCACGCCGATCTCCTTCGCGGTCAACGCGAAGATCGGCGGGTCCATGGCAGGGGAGGCGATCCAGAAGGACATCACCGCGGACAGCGGCACGCCGCCGCGCAGCAGCTTGCGGATCAGCGGAATGACGGTGAAAGAGCAGAACGGGCTGAACGCGCCGAGGCACGTGGTGAACAGGACGCCCAGCAACCCGTGCTTGCGGAACGAGCGGCGGGCGACGATGTCGAGGTAGAGCAGGTCGACGGTCGCGGCGATGGCCAGGGCGATGAAGAAGAAGATGCTCAGGTCGACCAAGTTCTCCCAGGCCAAGCGCAGGACCTCGAGGATCTTGTCCATGCCACCATCCTTGACATCGGGGACCGGTCTCGCGGTGCCGAGGACGCGCAGCTTCCCCCAGCCTTCATCGATGCTAGTCGATGAACGGGGCTCGGTCCATACCTCGTCTGCCGCGGCGAACCACGCTCCAGGGAGCCCGCCGAGGGGGTGATCACAACGTCCGAAAGGATGATTCTGGAGCTGAAAACCGTAATCTACCTGCGTTTATCGATCCATTGACATGTATCGCTGAAGCATGCCATCGTGATGCTCGCGTACGAGACGAGGCCCTCCGCCGGGCCGGTTCCGCTGGGGGAGCCAATCCTTTTGTCCGATTCAGTTGTGGGGGAAGCATGCCCGCTGCGCGTGTACTGGTCGCATCCGCCTTCGAAGCCGAGCTGCAGCCGCTGACCTCCGCGTGCGCCGGTGCCGCGATGCGGGCGCAGGGCGCCGACGTCGCGGGCTGGGACGCCCACAAGAACCCGGACGCCGTACCGGACGGCGAGTTCGACCTGATCCTGCTGTCGGTGCAGCAGTTCGAGGGTGTCGAGCGTGGCCTGAACCTCGCCGCCCGGCTGCGGGAATCCTTCGGTGGAGCCAAGCTGGTCGCCTTCGGGCAGTACGCCCAGATGAACCACCGCCGGTTCCTCGAAACGGCCGACGCGATCGTGATGGAAGAACCGGAGCTCGTCGCGGCCGAACTGGCCGAGGTGGCGCGAGGCGAGCGCGAGGTCGCCGCCGTGCCGGCATCGATGACCGCGCGGGGGATGCGGCCGAAACCGCCGCACCGGCGCATCACCGTTCCGGCCCCGGCTCGTGACCTGTTCCCGTCCTTGGTGCACTACCCGGCCCACCACTCACCGTACGGGTTGATGGGCAACGTCGAGGTCACCCGTGGCTGCCACCACAAGTGCACGTACTGCTCGGTGTACGGCGCCTATGACGGCGGAGTCGCCGCCTACAACGCCGACACCGTCCTGGCCGACTGCCTGCAGCTGGCCGAGGAAGGCGTCCGGCACTTCTGCTTCATCGACGCCGAATTCTTCAACTCCCGCACCATCGGCGCCGGCGTCGTCCGCCGCCTGGTCGACGAGATCGGCCCGATCACCTTCGAGTTCACCACCCGCGTCGACCACATCCTCAGCTACCGGAAGGAACTCACCGAACTCGTGTCGCTCGGGCTGGTGAAGGTGACCTCGGCGCTGGAGTTCCCCTCGAACCGGATCCTGCGGATCTTCGACAAGCACATCGACGTCGACCACATGCGCGCCGCGATCGCCGAAGCCGAACGCCTCGGGTTCGTGCTGTACCCGACGTTCATCCCGTTCACGCCGTGGGTGGAGTACGACGAGCTGCTCACCTTCGAAGACTTCCTCGTCGACACCGGGCTGGCGAAGGTCACCGACCCCACCGCCCTGCAGACAAGGCTGCTGCTGTTCAAGGGCTCGCCGCTGCTGTCCTCGCCGTGGATGGAGGACATCGCCACCGTCGACCGCGGGCTGTGGGTCGAGTGGACCCATCCGGACCGCCGCGTCGAGGAGCTGTGGACCGAGCGCCGCGCGGACGCCGAGGACGTCGGCAAGGTGCGCTGCTGCGTGAAGTGCTGAAGACCGATCGGGAGGGACAGCGAGCAATGGGTGGAGCGCCGCGCGTCGTGGTGAAAACCGGGCAGGGACTGCCGGATCTGGACTGGGAAGGAGAACTGGCCGACCTCACCGACGTCTTCCCCTATCTCGGCCCGACCTGGCTGGGCGCAAGCGAGAAGGCGCTCACCGACCTGCAGCCGTGGCACACGGTCGCGACCCGTGCCCGCGGCGAGCTGGCGTTGCTGCCCGGGTACGTGATGACCACACCGCCGGTCGTCGACCACGAGCCGCGCACCTACCTGGGCTGGCAGGCCCCGACGGGCGAGGAAGTCTGCTGCGGTGCGCAGACCGACGCGTGCATCAGCGGCGAAGTCGACGCCCTCGGCACCGAGCCGTTCTTCCCCGCGCTGCTGCTCGGCTCCCCGCTGGGCTACCGCACCGAAGTGGCCTACAACTTCTGGACGCCCAGCCTGATGGCGCAGCTGGTGTCCGAGCTGGTTCCGGCGGCGTTCGAGCAGGGCATCAAGTGCATCGTCGCGCCGTGGATCTCCGGCCGCAGCGGCAACGACGCGCTCGTCACCGCGCTGGAACAGGCCGGTGGGCACAGCACCTTCTGGGGCTACGAGGACTACCTGCGCCTCGACGCCGGCTCCTGGGACGGGCACCTGGCCGCATTGCCGCTGAAGAAGCGCCAGCGGATCAAGAGCGACGTCCGCCGCGCCGAGGCGGCCGGGGTGCGCGTCGAGCGCGTCGACGGCGAAGCCATCCGCCCCTACGTCACCCGGATCGCCGAATTGACCTGCCTCAACCGGGAGAAGAACGGCGCCGGCGAAGAACCCGCGCACATCATCGACGTGCTGACCGCCCTGCTGGACGCCCGCGCGGACGTGCGGGCCTACCTCGGCACGAAGGACGGCGCACTGGTCGCGACCTGCGTCGTGATCCGCAAGCACCACCGGCTGTTCCCGAAGTGGGCGGGCTTCGACTACGCCGCCATCGGCGAGCGCAGCGGCATCTACTTCGCCCTCGTCCTCGACGCCCCGGTCCGCGACGCCTACGCCGAGGGCCTGCGCACCGTCGAGTTCGGCGCGGGCGCGCACCAGGCGAAGGTGCTGCGCGGCTGCACCCCGCGGCCGGTCACCACCGCGATGGTGGTGTCCGATCCGCAGCTGCGCCCGCAGGTGGCGAAGTGGATGGACGCCTTCGGTGCCAGCCGCCGCGTCGCGTTCGGGGACGCCCCGGCTGCCACCCGCACCCCGCTGCCGATCGTCTCCGGAGGGTCCGGCGCCTGCTGCTCGGACGGCTGACACCACTGGGAGGACATGCTCGTGATCACCTTCGTGCCGCTGACCGGGTTCCTCGGGGCCGGCAAGACCACCACGATGATCGCCACCGCGCAGGCGCTGCAAGCGCGGGGCCGCCGCGTCGCGGTGATCACCAACGACCAGGGCGTCGAGCTCGTCGACACCGCGTTGGTGCGCAGCCAGCTCGACTCCGTCGCCGAAGTCACCGGCGGCTGCTTCTGCTGCCGCTTCGAGGACCTCGTCGACACCATCCGCGCGCTCGTCGACGGCGCCGGCGACAGGCCGGTCGACACGGTGATCGCCGAGGCCGTCGGCTCGTGCACCGACCTGCAGGCCACCGTCGTCCGGCCGCTGCGCGCCCACTACGGCGACAGCATGGTCGTCAGTCCGCTCACGACAGTCATCGACCCCTTGCGGTACTTGGCTTTCGACCGCGCCGCCCAGCGCGGTGAGCCGGAGTCGGACCTGTCGTACCTGTTCCGGCAGCAGCTGACCGAGGCCGACGTCATCGCCGTGAACAAGCTCGACACGATCGCGCCGGACCGCGCCACCGAGCTGATGACACGGCTGGCCGCCGACTACCCGAACGCGGCGGTCGTCGGCTACAGCGCCAAGTCGGGCGACCGCGTCGACGAGCTGGTCGAGGCGTGGGACGGGCCGTCCGGCAACCAGGCGGTCGACCTGCAGGTCGACTACGACCGCTACGCCGCCGCCGAAGCTCAGCTGGCCTGGATGAACCAGGACGTGCAGCTGACCTCGGAGGCGCCGCTCGACCTCACGGCATGGGGCAGGCAGATGCTCGCCGCACTCGGCGCCTGGGCGAACTGCGCCGGTGCCGTCGTCGGTCACGCCAAGCTGACCGTCGAGGCCGGCGACGGCGACTTCGCCAAGCTCAGCCTCACGGCCGCCGGCGCGGAACCGACGGTCGACCGGGCATCCGAGAAACAGGCGACCTCAGCTCGGGTGATCGTCAACGCCCGCGTCGCCTGCGAGCCCGCCGAACTCGACGCCGCCGTCCGCGACGCCGTGGCCACGGCGAACGCCGCCACCGGAGCCCGTTCCGCGGCCACCGCGCCGGTGTCGTTCAAACCCGGCTACCCCACCCCGGTCCACCGGCTCGCCGCCACCGGCGCCTGACCCCGAAAGACGACCATGACCGACACCACGACCGAGATCCAGGACTACTACCGCGGAAAAGCCGCCGAGGCCGCGGAGGCGAAGAGCTGCTGCGCTCCGGACCCGACGCGATTCGGGCCCGGTGCCTACAGCGACATCGGCCCCGGTGAAGCCTCCGACGCCGCGCTGCTGGCCAGCCTCGGCTGCGGCAATCCCACCGCCGTGGCCGAGCTGCGCGAGGGCGAAACCGTCCTGGACCTCGGCTCCGGCGCCGGGCTGGACCTCATCCTGTCCGCGCGCCGCGTCGGCCCGGACGGGCAGGTCTTCGGCCTGGACTTCCTCGAGGAGATGCTCGCCGTCGCCCGGCAGAACATCGAGGACGCCGAGATCGACAACGTCGTCCTGCTCAAAGGCACCATCGAGCAGATCCCGCTCCCCGCCGCCACTGTCGACGTCATCATCTCCAACTGCGTGATCAACCTGTCGGTGGACAAGCCGGCGGTGTTCGCCGAAATGGCGCGCGTGCTCGCGCCCGGCGGCCGGCTCGGGATCACCGACGTCGTCGCCGAGGACCACCTCACGCCCGCCGACCGGGCCGAGCGCGGCGGCGTCAGCCAGTGCATCGCCGGCGCCCTGTCCCAGGCCGAATACCTCTCGCTGCTGGCCGAGGCCGGGCTGATCGACGCCGAGGTCGTGTTCACCCAGGACGCCGCGGACGGCATGCACTCCGCCATCATCCGCGCCCGCAAGCCGGGCACCGGCGAGTGCGGGCCCGGCAGCGGCTGCTGCTGACCACCGAGGTTTCCGACCACTGAGGGGAGTACCTGGATGTCTTTCACCGCCATAGTCGTGTTCGTCCTGGTCGCCGCGCTGGCGGCGGTCAACGGCAGCAACGACGTCCCCAAGGGCGTCGCCACCCTGGCCGGGGCCGGGGTCACCAAGTACCGGTCGGCGATCCTCTGGGGCACGATCACGACGCTGGCCGGCTGCGTCTGCTCGCTCGGGCTGGCGTCGAAGATGACGGCCCTGTTCTCCAAGGGCATCATCACCGGCGCCACGACCGACGCGTTCGCCGTCGCCGTGCTCGCCGGCGCCGCGTTCTGGGTCGGCCTGGCGACCGTGCTGCGGCTGCCCGTCTCCACGACCCATGCCCTCATCGGCGGCATGGTCGGCGCCGGCCTGCTGATGAGCACCGGCGGTGTCTCCTGGAGCGCCGTCGGCAGCAAGCTCGTCACGCCGCTGCTGGTCAGCATCGTCGTCGCCTACGCCGTCACGCTCGTCCTCACCGTGGCCACCGGTGCCACGAACAAGCGCCGGTCCGCGAGCACCCCGCCGGTCACCCCCGCCTCCGACGGCGGCGACGTGGCCGTGAAGACCGCGCCGGCGCCGGAGAAGACCTCGTCCCGGTTCATCACCGGGGCCCACTGGTTCACCAGCGGCGCCACCGGCTTCGCCCGCGGCCTCAACGACACCCCGAAGATCGTCGCCATCGGCGCGTTCGCCCTGGTCCCGGCCGGGATGAAGCCGTGGCACATCATGGTACTGGTGACCGCCGCCATGGCCGCCGGATCGCTGCTGGGCGGGATGCGGGTCGCGGAGAAGCTCGGCGAAGGCGTGGTCAAGATGAACCACCGCGAAGGCTTCCTCGCCAACCTCACCACCGCCGCCCTCGTCGGCGTCGGCGCGGGTGCCGGCCTGCCGATGTCGACCACGCACGTGTCCACCGGTGCGATCGCGGGATCCGCCGGCCCGAACCTCAGCCGGATTTCCGGCGGGACGGTCCGGAACTTCCTGATCGCCTGGCTGGTCACCCCGCCCGTCGCCGGGGTCGTCGCGGCCCTGGTGTTCATCTTGGCTCGCTAGCCTGGCGGAGTGAGCGAGCACAAGCTGGAGCGGGAGACCGCCGAGTCCTACGCCCGCTGGTTCCACGCGCTGTCGGACGCGAACCGGGTCATGATCGTGCACTTCCTGGCCCAGCAACGCGATCCGGTTCCCGTCGGCGCGATCGTGGAGCATCTCGGCATCGCCCAGCCCACGGTCTCCCACCACCTGAAGATCCTGTCCCAGGTCCGGTTCGTCACCCGCCGCCGAGCCGGGACCAGCATCCTCTACGCGATCAACCACAGCTGCGAAGTCGGCCTGCCCACCGCCGCCAACGTCGTCCTCGGCCTGCTGGCCACGCGTGACGGCGACGGCCAGGTTCCCCTGGAAAGGACGTCGTGACCGAGCACCCGGCGCTGTTGCTGGTCGGCAGCGGGGACCGCCGCTACCGCGAATACATCCTGGCCGCGCTGCGGCCGCACTTCCGGTTGTGGCTGCTCGACTCGGTCGAGCCGACCTGGCAGACCGCCCACGTCGATGGCGTCACCGTCGTCGACACCCGCGACCCCTCGGCCCTCGCCGAAGCCGCGGACAAGCTCGGCTTCCAGCCGGACGGCGTGCTGACCTACGACGAATCCCTGGTCACCGCGGTCGCCGCCTTCGCGCGGGACGCCGGGCTCCCGGGGAGCCCGCCGGAGGCCGTCCGGGCTTGCCGGGACAAGGCCGCGACCCGCGCCGTGCTCGCCGACGCCGGGGTGCCGCAGCCCGCGTCCCGGCCCGTCGCTTCCGCCGAGGACGCCGTCGCCGCGGCCGAGGACATCGGCTACCCGGTGGTGGTCAAGGCCCGTGGCCTGGCCGGCAGCCTCGGCGTCCTGCGCGCCGGCACCGCCGGGCAGGTCGCCGAGGCGTTCACCGCCGCCGCCGGAGCGTCCTGGCCCGGCGTGCCGCGCTACGAAGCCGACGTGCTGGTCGAGGAGCTGCTCACCGGGCCGGAGATCAGCGTCGACGCCGTCGTCGGCCACGGCGTCTGCCACCCGCTCGTCATCGCCCGCAAGCAGACCGGCTTCGAGCCGTTCTTCGAGGAGACCGGCCACGTCGTCGCCGCGGACGACCCGCTGTTCGACGACGCCGCCCTGCTCGACCAGCTCGACCGGGTCCACAAGGGCATCGGCTTCACCCACGGCGCCACCCACACCGAGTTCAAGCTGACCCCGCGCGGCCCGCGCCTGGTCGAGATCAACGCTCGCCTGGGCGGCGACTTCATCCCGCGGCTCGGCATCCTCGCCGGCGGCGCCGACCCGGTCGTCGCGGCCGGCCAGGTCGCCGTCGGCCGCCCGCCGGCCCCGCGTCGCACGCTGCGCCGGACCGCCGTGATCCGCTTCCTCTACCCGGCCCGCGACTGCGAGGTCGCCGCCACCACCGTGCACCCCGAGCGGTTCGGCCCCACCGTCCACGAGGCCCTCGGCACCGCCGGGCCCGGCACCGAGCTCGCGCTCCCGCCGCGCGCCTACCTCGCCCGCTACGGGCACGTCATCACCGCCGGCGACGACCACGACCGGGTCATCGCCGACCTGGCCCACGCCGGGGAGCTCGTCGAGCTGCACACCGCCTGAACCATCGACGGCCGTCGATCGCCCACCTGGGTGAGGCACAATCGGGACATGACGACGACCGCGCCCGCCGCCGCGCTGCTGCCCGTCGAGGACGCCGCGACCTACGCCGAATGGTTCGCCTGCCTCGCCGACACGACGCGGGTGCGGATCCTGCACGCCGTCGCGGCCGCGGGCAAGGCCGTCACCATCGGCGAGATCACCGAGCAGATGGCGATCAGCCAGTCCAACTGCTCCCACCACGTCCGCAAGCTCGCCGACGTCGGCTTCGTGCGGCTGCGCAAGGTCGGCACCGCCACTCTCGTGTCGGTCAACGCCTCCTGCGCCGTGAGCCTCCCGCACGCCGCCGACGTCGTCATGGGCCTGCTCGCCCCCAAGCCCGCCGAGCCCGGCGACCTCGCCCCGGACCTCACCGTCCGGCCCCTGCGCGCCAAGGACTGGCCGGCGGTGCGGCGCATCTACGGCGAAGGCATCGCCACCGGCGACGCGACCTTCGAAACCGAGGTCCCGCCGCGCGCCGAGCTGGAGGCGAGGTGGTTGCGCGGGCACCGCTGGGTCGCCGAGGTCGACGGGCAGGTCGCCGGCTGGGCCGCCGCGGCCGCGGTGTCCACCCGCGACTGCTACGCCGGCGTCGCCGAAACGTCGGTGTACGTGGGCGAGAAGTTCCGCGGCCGCGGCGTCGGCAAGGCCCTCATGCACCGGCTCGTCGCCGTCGCCGACGAAGGCGGCCTGTGGACGCTGCAGACCTCGATCTTCCCCGAGAACCGCAACGGCGTCGCCCTGCACCACGGCGCCGGGTTCCGCACTGTCGGCATCCGCGAGCGCATCGGCGAGCACAACGGCCGGTGGCGCGACACCGTCCTGCTCGAACGGCGCCGCGCCTCCCAGCTGTGACCTTCAGGCCTTGCTGATCCGGCAGGCGAAGCACTTGTACGCCTGCTGGCCGGACAGGTTGTCGTAGAACGCGTCGTCGACCAGCCCGTTGACGGCCTCGTAGCGCGGGTCGCCGAACTGGTCGCCGACCTGCTGGGCTGGCCCGAAGGTGTTCGGCACGAAGATCGTGTCCGGCCGGATCGCCGGCCAGAACAGCGCCGTGCCGGTCACCTTCCCGCGCGGGCTCTCCACGACGACGGTGTCGCGGTCGCCGATCCCGAACCGCCGCGCGGTATCCGGGTGCACCTGGACCAGGCGGATCCCGTTGAGCTGCTCGCCGGTCGGCGTCCAGTGCGTCACCGACGCGAAGTGCACGACGCTCGGCCGCCCGGTCATGCCCATCAGCGGGAAGTCGCGGTGCACCGCGTCCGAGCCCGGGACGCCGAGGCGCACTTTGTGCGTCACCGCCTGCGGATTGACCGGGTTGGTGACGAACCCGGGCTCGTACGCGATCGTCGGGTTCGCACCGGTGACCTCGGGGTGGGTGTAGAACACCGGGAGCGCCCGGTGCCCGGCCGCGGCGAGCTTGCGGTCCAGCTCCGGGGTGAAAATCTCGACGTTCCCGCTCGGCGTGAGGAATCGCTTGCCCGGCGCGCCGAGCGCGGCCGCCGCCTCGTACCAGGAGGGGTGGTCGAGGTAGAGCGTGCTGACGCCGGGGTGCGACGGCGCCGGGCACGGCCAGCGCAGCGGCTCGGCGCGGGCGTCCATGCGCTGCTGCGTCATCCCGCCCATCGCCGGGGTGTGCTCGACGAACTCCGCCCACAGCTGCGAATAGTCCTTCCAGCTTTGCGGGAAGGCGTCGGTCCAGTAGCCCGCGGGCTTCTTCCGGTCAAGGCGGCCGAAGGCGTGGGCGAGGTCGATCCAGATTTCCCAGTCCGGCTTGCACTGCCCGGCACGTGGCACGGCGGCGTGCTGCCAGCGGATCGCGCGGTCGTCGCGTCGCATGTAGACGCCGTCCAGCTCCAGACCGCTGCACACGGGCAGGATGACGTCGGCGTAGTAGGCGGCCTCCTCCATGAACAGGCCGGTGTAGACGTAGAAGTCCAGCTTCTCGAACGCCTCGCGGACCTTGTTGGTGTTCGCTGACGAAATCAGCGGGTTGCCCTCGGTGATGACGGCCTTCAGCGGATATGGGCGGCCGGTGAGGATCGATTCGGCGAAGTAGTCCGGCCCGACCGGCAGCGCCTGCTCCAGCGGCGGCGTGGCCACCGTCAGCTCGGGCAGCCGCAGGTCGCCGGGCCAGGTGTTGTGCATGAAGTTGCACCCGCCGCCCGGGACGCCGATGTTGCCGGTGACCGCGGCCAGGAACGTCAGGACGCGGTAGGTGTCGAAGGCGCCGAGCTGGTGGGAGATCCCGGCGTTGCAGAAGATCGCGGCGGGCTTGGCCGTGGCGTAGTCCTCGGCGAGCTGGCGGATCGTCGCGGCCGGCACGCCGGTGACGCCGGCCGCCCAGTCGGGGGTGTAGTCCTTGACGTGGTCGCGTAGTTCGGCGAACCCGAGCACCCAGCGCCGCACGAACGCCTTGTCGTGGAGGTCGCGGGCGATGATGTGCTGGAGCATGCCGAGCACGAGCGCCAAGTCGGTGTGCGGTTTCGGCGCGACCCAGGTGTCGGCGGCCGCGCCGGTCGGGGTCCGGCGGGGGTCGACGACGACGAGCTTCGCCTTGGTTTTCGCTCTGCTTCTGAGCAGGTAGTCGAAGGTGACCGGGTGCGTCTCGGCCTGGTTGGTGCCGAGGAACAGCAGGTACTTCGCCGCACCGAGATCCTCCCGGCCGGTGGCGGCGTCGACGCCGTAGCCGTTGGTGAAGTTCCCGAGCCCGAAGGTCGTGGCGAGGGCGTCGCCGCCGGCGTCGTTGCAGACCGGGCCCACGTCGGTGTTGTTCGGGCTGCCCAGCAGCGCGAACAGGCGTGCGACCAGCGAGCCGGTGCCGCGGGGAAGCCGCCCGGTGGTGCGGTTGGCGATCGACTTCACCTGCCCGCTGTCGCGCAGCCGCAGGAGCCGGTCGGCGATGAGGTCGAGGGCGTCGTCCCAGGAGACCGGCTCGAACCTGGAGTCCTTCGAGCCCTTGGCGCCGGACACCCGGCGCAGGGGAGTGGTCAGCCGCAGCGGGCTGTAGGCCAGCTCCGGCATCATCGACGCCTTCACACAGAAGTTGCCGGCCTGGACCGGATCGTCCGGATCACCGGAGACGCTGATGACCCGACCGGCCCGGATGCCGACCTTGAGGCGGCAGTTCGAGTTGCAGAACTGGCAGGCCGTCGAGACGACGGTGTCCGGGTGAAGGGCGGCCGAATCGGTGGTGAAGTTGAGCGCTCCTCCGCCGATCGGGCCGCCGTGGTGGGCGTCCGGCTGCGCGGGATCGGCGGCAGCGGCGGCCGGGTCGACGAACAGGGACGCGCCGCTGATCACGGCACCTTGCACGAAACCTCGGCGTGACAGACCGGTGAAATCGTCCATCGGGACCACCCCCAGAAGAGAGGAAGGGACACAGCGCGCGACTCCATCGACACGCGTCGATCCACACTAAGGAGTGGCGGAACCATTGCATAGCAACGAATGTCGCAACCGATTGGTGATGACCGATGGTTGCAGCGAACTTTCCGCGAATGCGGCACTCGTGAGCGGGGGGCCGACGAACGGGTGAATGTCCACAGCTTCATGGGGACTTACCGTCATGACGCAAGGGAGTGAGGTGGACGCGGCCGCCCCAACGCTCCTCGGCGCGAGCATCGGCCTCGCGGGCACCCTTGATCGTTACCGCCTGCCAAGCCGGCCGGGCTGAGCGCCAAGATCTCCTGCGCGAGGCCGACGCTCGCGGCTTCGCCTGCCTGACGAAGATCCGCGCCGCGAGACGGCGGCGATCACAAGAAGACGCTCGACGCGCTGGCCCGCATCACCGACACGGAGTTCGGGGAGGTCGCCGAGAAGTTCGGAAATCCTGCGCGTTCGGACATCGGCTCAAGCGACGTCGTCGGTACGTCCACGCCACTTCAGGTTGTGCGCCTGGTCGCCTCCGTGCTTGCCTTGGCGATCTACTGGTGGACTCGGTTTCCGTGGCGATCCGCGGTCATGTGATCAGGTATAGCTTCCGAACGCATGCCGGACGTCGCCGGTTCGAACGCTGTGACCAGCTGCTCGCACGCCCAGTGCGTCGAGGTCGATGCCGAGTGGAGCAACGGTCGTGGCGTCGCCTGATACCGACTCCGAAGTAGCAGCACCCGGGGCACGGAGCAACTCATCAGCGGTCATCCCTTCTTGCGCAGCAGTCTCGTCTGGGCCGACTCGCTGCCCTGGGCCTTGCCGACCGCCGCGGTCATCGGTGCCCGCGCCGCATGTTCGTAGCCACTGAACCTGCCGTCTGGGGAAGGCGGCCCATCCGCTGTGCACAGCCGTGCCGGGCGGGCCGGTGGGTACTGCGGGCGGTGGTCAGGCGGATTCGCGGACAGTGAGCTTCAGTATTCCGTCGTGTGTGGAGCGAGGGGGGCGTTTGCCGGTGATTCCCGCGACGATGATCGCCGCCAGCTGGGCGCTGATCCGCTCGATGTCCTGGTCCACTGTGGTCAGCGGTGGTGCCGCGAACGGCGCGGTCGGGATGTTGTCCACGCCGATCACGGCGAGGTCGTCCGGGGCGGTGAGACCCAGCTTGCGCATTCCGGCGAGCAGGGCGAACGCGACTTCGTCGTTGTAGGCGCACACGGCGGTCACCCGCGGTCGCGCCGCCTGCCAGGTGGCGGCCGCTTCCGCGGCGCCTTCGGTGTCGGGCGGGACGAGCCGGACGTCCGGTTCCGGCAGGCCGAGTTCCCGGCAGGCGGCGGCCACGCCGGCCAGGCGGACCTCGGCGATCGGTGTCAGCCTGGCGTCGGCGGGCATCGCGTAGCCGAGGTTGTGGTGACCGGTGCTGTGCAGGTGACGCACCTGGATTTCGCCGATCTCCTCGTTGGGCACGAGCAGGACGTGCGCTTGCCGCTCGGTGGACGCCGGGCTGCGCAGCAGGTTCGCGAGGAACACGCCGGCGGCGCGCATCGCGCGCTGCTCGGCGGGGTCGACCGGGGTGAACGTCACCACCGCACCGGGCTCCAGTTCGCGCCAGAGCTGGGCGAGCGGCCGGGTGGGCAGCTCGACGTGGGTGACCAGGGTCAGGTTCTGCTTGCCCAGGTCCTCGGCGAGCGCTTCGATCAGGTGCGCGACGTGGGGGCCGATGGGCAGGCCGGGCATCGCCAGCAGCACGGTGTCCGCACGGCCCCGGCTCAACGCGCGTGCGGCGGCGGACGGGGTGTAGCCCAGCCGCGAGACCGCGTCGTGCACCCGCTGCCGGGTGGCGTCCGGGATCTTCTGGTGCGGGGTGTTGTTCAGCACGTAGCTGACGGTGGTCTTGGAGACCCCCGCCTCCCGCGCGACGTCGGCGACCGTGGCCCGCCCTCGGTTCGTCCCCACTGACGGCTCCTCCCTGAGACCTTGACCACGACTGTAGTCGGACCTACTCTAGCTGACGCGCTCCACTGAACCGGATCAGTGAAACGGATCACTGAGCCGATTCACCGGAGCGGGACCTGCCGGAAACGCGACGTGGCGAGAGGACGGCGACTGGCGATGGCGCCCGTGATGTTCGAGAAGGTGAGCCGGGTTCACCCGGGCTCCGACCGGCCCGCGGTGGACGGCCTGCACCTCGAGGTGGCCGACGGGGAGTTCCTCGTCCTGGTCGGTCCGTCCGGCTGCGGCAAGTCGACCTCGTTGCGGATGCTGGCCGGGCTGGAGGACGTCGACGACGGCGTCATCCGGATCGGCGACCGGGACGTGACCGGCCTCCCGCCGAAAGACCGGGACATCGCGATGGTGTTCCAGAACTACGCGCTCTACCCGCACATGTCGGTCGCCGAGAACATGGGGTTCGCGCTGAAGATCGCGCGCACGCCGAAGGCGGAGATCGTGCGGCGGGTGCGGGCGGCCGCCCGGCTGCTGGATCTCGAGGACTACCTGGACCGCAAGCCCAAGGCCTTGTCGGGCGGTCAGCGGCAGCGGGTGGCCATGGGCCGCGCGATCGTGCGTGAGCCGCGGATCTTCCTGATGGACGAGCCGCTGTCGAACCTGGACGCACAGCTGCGGGTGTCGACCCGGACCCAGATCGCGGCCCTGCAGCGCAGGCTCGGCACCACCACGTTCTACGTGACGCACGACCAGGTCGAGGCGATGACGATGGGCGACCGGGTGGCCGTGCTGAAGGACGGCGTGCTCCAGCAGTGCGACACGCCGCGCAAGCTCTACGACGCGCCGGCGAACGTCTTCGTCGCCGGGTTCATCGGGTCGCCGGCGATGAACCTGCTGACCGACGTCCCGGTCGCGGGCGGGGTGGTGCGGACCGGCGGGATCGAGGTGCCGCTGACGCGGGCGACGATCGCCGAAGCCGCGACGGAGGGCCGGTCGTCGATCACGCTCGGCGTCCGGCCCGAGTCGCTGCGCCCGGGCGGACCGGACGAGCCGGGCTTCGACGTGACCGTGAACCTGGTCGAGGAACTGGGTGCGGACGCCTACGTCCACGGCTCGTTCGTGGACTCGCCACGGGGTAGCGCCGACCTCGTCGCCCGGGTCGGCCCGCAGTGCCGCATCGCCGCCGGGGACCGGCTCCGGCTGTGCCCGCGCCCCGGCGAATGGCATTTCTTCTCCAGCGCCACCGGCGACCGACTGCCCGCCTGAACCGGCCTTTCCGAGCAAGGAGAACCCCCGTGAACACCAGCACCAGAAGGCTCGCCGCCGCGGCGGCGGCCGCGTTGATCGTCCTCGCCGTGCCCGCCTGCGGATCCGGCGGCGACGACCCGGCCGCGCAGAACCGGACCGGCCGCGGCCCGATCACTTTCGTGCAGGGCAAGGACAACACCGGCGACGTGAAGAACATCGTCGCCAAGTGGAACACCCGGCACCCCGACCAGCCGGTGACGCTCAAGGAGCAGACCGACAACGCCGACCAGCAGCACGACGACCTGGTCCAGCACTTCAAGTCCCAGGACGCGGGCTACGACGTGGTGACCGTCGACGTGGTGTGGACCGCCGAGTTCGCCGCGCAGGGCTGGCTGCAGCCGCTGGAAGGCGACTTCGCGATCGACACCCGCGACCTGCTCAAGGCGGCGGTGGCCGCCGCGACGTACCAGGGCAAGCTGTACGCCGCGCCCGCCACTTCCGACGGCGGCATGCTGTACTACCGCTCCGACCTCGTCCCCAAGCCGCCGGCGACCTGGGACGAGCTGCGGGCCGACTGCGACATCGCCAAGGTGCACGGGATGGCCTGCTACGCGGGACAGTTCGCGAAGTACGAGGGCCTGACGGTCAACGCGGCGGAAGCCATCCACGCCGCGGGCGGCCAGATCGTCGGAGCGGACGGCAAGACCGCCGCCGTCGACAGCCCGGAAGCCAAGCGGGGACTGGGTTTCCTCGCCGACGCCTACCGCCGTGGTGACATCCCGAAGGAGGCCGTCACCTACCAGGAGGAGCAGGGCCGGCAGGCCTTCGAAGACGGCAAGCTGCTGTTCCTGCGCAACTGGTCCTATGTGTACAACCTGGCCACCGAAGACGGCGCGTCGAAGGTGAAGGGCAAGTTCGCCGTCGCCCCCGAACCCGGCCCCACCGGCATCGGGACCAGCACGCTCGGCGGCCACAACCTCGGCGTGAACGTCTACTCGGCGCACAAGGCGACCGCGATCGACTTCATGCGGTTCATGGAGACTCCGGAAATCCAGCGTCAGGTTCTGGTCAACGAGTCCAACGCGCCGGTGCTGGCCTCCCTCTACGCCGATCCGCAGCTGCTCGCGGATCCGAAACTCGGCTACCTCAAGACGCTCGGGGAAAGCCTGAATTCGGCGCGCAGCCGTCCCGTCACGCCGTTCTACCCCGCGGTGACCAAGGCGATCCAGGACAACGCCTACGCCGCCATCAAGGGGGACAAGAGCGTCGACCAGGCGCTGCACGACATGCAGGCCGCGATCAACTCCGCCGACGGCAGCTAGGGGGAGTGTCATGACCACCACCTTGCCGAAGCCGGCCGTGGCCCGGCCGAAGGCCCGCCGCCGGGTGCGTCTCGGCGCCGGTGAAGGCCGCCTCGCGGCCATGCTGATCGCCCCGACGATCGTGCTGCTGGCCGTCGTCATCGGCTACCCGGTCGTCTCCGCCGTCATCACCTCGTTCACCCGGGACCAGTCGCTGCACAGCGGATTCTTCACCCGCGGCGGCGGATTCGCCGGGCTGGACAACTACATCCACTGGCTGGCCCAGCGGTGCGGGAACGCGGCGTGCCCGCCGGGCACGCTCGGCAGCCAGTTCTGGAGCGCGATCGGCGTCACCGTGTTCTTCACGGTCACCACGGTGGTGCTGGAGGTCGTGCTCGGCACCGCGATGGCGCTGGTGATGAACCGGTCCTTCGCCGGCCGGGCGATCCTGCGGGCCAGCGTTCTGGTCCCGTGGGCGATCCCGACCGCGGTCACCGCCAAGCTGTGGTTCTTCATGTTCGCCTACGACGGCGTCGTGAACCACGTCCTCGGGACGCACATCCTGTGGACCGACGGCGAATGGGCGTCGCGGTTCGCGGTCGTCATCGGCGACGTGTGGAAGACGACCCCGTTCGTCGCGCTGCTCGTCCTCGCCGGCCTGCAGATCATCCCGGGCGAGGTCCACGAGGCGGCGCGGGTCGACGGGGCCGGCGCGTGGCGGCGGTTCACCAGCGTCACGCTGCCCCTGCTGCGCCCGGCGCTGCTCGTCGCCGCGCTGTTCCGGCTGCTGGACGTGCTGCGGATCTACGACCTGCCGGCCATCCTGACCCACGGCGGCGGCGGTGACGGGCACGCCACCACCACGCTGTCCATCCTGGTGATCCAGCAGATCCAGCAGGGTTACGGCGGCGCGTCCGCGTTGTCCACGATCACGTTCCTGTTCATCTTCGGGATCGCCTTCGCGCTCGTGAAGCTGTTCAACCTCAACGTGGTCCGGTCCCAGCAACGGGCGGTGAACTGACATGGCCGTCCCGCACGCACTCGCCAGGTTCTCCTGGCGCCGGCTCGGGCTGTACGCGGGCATCGCGGTCATCGCCCTCTGGTGCCTCGGCCCGTTCTACTGGATGGTGGTGACCGCCTTCCGCGACGTCGGGTTCACCTTCGACACCACCCCGTGGCCGACGCACCTCACCCTGGACAACTTCCGCACGGCCTTCGACACCAGCCGCGGCAACCACCTCGGCCAGGCGCTGCTCAACAGCCTCTTCATCGGGGTGGCCACCACCACGCTGGCGATGGCCATCGGCGTGGTCGCCGCCTACGCCCTCGCACGGCTGCACTTCCGCGGCAAGTTCCTGATCCTCGGCACGGTGCTGGCGGCGTCGATGTTCCCCGGCGTCGCGCTGGTGACGCCGTTGTTCCAGCTGTTCACCGAGATCCGGTGGCTCGGCACCTACCCGGCCCTGATCGTGCCCCAGATCTCGTTCGCCCTGCCGCTGACCGTCTGGATCCTGACCAGCTTCTTCGCGGAGATGCCCTGGGAACTGGAGCAGGCGGCGCGCATCGACGGCTGCGGCCCGCTGCAGGCCTTCCGCCTGGTCATCCTGCCGCTGGCCGCACCCGCCCTGTTCACCACGGCGATCCTGGTGTTCATCTCCAGCTGGAACGAGTTCCTGCTGGCCAACCTGCTGTCCAACGGCAAAGCCGGCGTCGCGCCGGTGACCGTGGCGATCGCCGACTTCACCGGCAGCCTGCCCCACCAGGAGCCCTACACCGCGGTCATGGCCGCGGGCACGGTCGTGACCGTTCCGCTGGTCGCGCTGGTCCTGCTCTTCCAGCGCCGCATCATCTCCGGCCTCACCGCCGGAGCCGTGAAATAGCCCGGAAAACCCCGAGAAAGGCGAACGCACCGTGTCGATACAGCACCGCCGTCTCCCGTGGTGGCGCACCGCCGTCGTCTACCAGGTCTACCTGCGCAGCTTCGCCGACGGCAACGGCGACGGCATCGGCGACCTGGCCGGCCTGCGCTCCCGCCTGGACTACCTGGCCGACCTGGGCGTGGACGGCATCTGGCTCAACCCGTGCTACCCCTCCCCGCAGGCCGACCACGGCTACGACGTGGCCGACTACACCGGCATCGAGCCCGCCTACGGCAGCCTGGCCGAATTCGACACCGTCGTCGACGACGCCCACGCCCGCGGCATCCGGGTGCTCATGGACCTGGTGCCCAACCACTGCTCCAGCGCGCACCCCTGGTTCCAGGCGGCGCTGGCCGCCGCCCCCGGCTCACCGGAGCGCGACCGGTTCGTCTTCCGCGACGGCCGCGGCGAGCACGGAGAGCTGCCGCCGAACAACTGGCGCTCCGAGTTCGGCGGCCCCGCCTGGACCCGCGTCCCGGGCCCGGACGGCGAACCGGACCAGTGGTACCTGCACTTCTTCGACGCCGGACAGCCGGACTTCAACTGGCGCAACCCCGAAGTCCCGGCGATGTTCGAGAAGGTCCTGCGGTTCTGGTTCGATCGCGGCGTCGACGGCTTCCGCATCGACGTCGCCCACGGCCTGTACAAGCACGCCGACCTGCCGGACTGGGAAGGCGCGCACTACAACGAATTCGCCTGGGACCAGCCCGAGGTGCACGACGTCTACCGCAGCTGGCGCGCCATCGCGGACTCCTACGGCCCCGAACGCGACATCACGCTCGTCGGTGAGGTCTGGGTCCCGGAGGTCACCTCGCTCGCGGCCTACCTGCGAGACGACGAACTGCCGCAAGCCTTCTTCTTCGACCTGCTGCTGCAACCATGGTCGGCGACGCTGTTCCGCGCCTCGATCGACCGGGCGTTCGCCGAGATCGGCGCCACCGGCGCGACCATCACCTGGACGCTGGCCAACCACGACGTCCACCGGACCGTCACGCGCTACGGCATCGTGCGCCCCGAATCCCTGCCCGCGGAGGTGGACGCCCAGGCCGCGCGGTCGCGGCCGCGCGGCGAGGTCGACGTCGCACTGGGACAGCGCCGAGCCAGGGCGTCGACGATGCTGCTGCTCGCGCTGCCTGGCTCCCAGTTCCTCTACCAGGGCGAAGAGTTCGGCCTGCCCGAGGTGCTCGACTTCCCACCCGGACTACGCCAGGACCCGACCTGGCACCGGTCCGGCGAGGTCGACTACGGCCGCGACGGCTGCCGCGTCCCGCTGCCCTGGTCCGCCGGGGGAGCGAACTTCGGGTTCTCGCCGGCCGGAACAGCGGCCGCGCCCTGGCTGCCGCAACCCGGCTGGTTCGCCCAGCACGCGGTGGACACCCAGATCGGCGTCGAGGGCTCCACCCATTCGTTGTACCGCGCGGCCCTGCAGCTCAAGCGGACGATCTTCCCGGCGGCGGACACCGCGGTCACCTGGCTGCCCGCCCCCGGCCGTGACGACGTGCTCGCCTTCCGTCGCGGCGAGGCCACCTGCGTCGTCGTCTTCGGCGGCGAACCGTTCACCCCGCCCGCCGAGTGGGGAACGATCCTGCTGCGCAGCGAGCCCGCCGACACCGGGGGAGAACTCCCCGGCAACTCGGCGGCGTGGCTCCGGTAACAGCGGCGGAGCGGAAGGTGAACCGGCTACACCGTGCCTGTCACCTTCCGCCCGAGCTGATTCGGTGGCCGACAACTGAGACCTCCGTCCCGTTGCCCGGCGCGGCATTTCGTGGCCTGCGCCGGTGGCGTCGGCCCCGTCCGGCGGGTGACCTGGGGTAGGTCGCCTTCGGCGGCAGAACCCGAGGGCGAATTCGGTTTCTCGTTGCACGAACCGGAATTTCGTGCCTCACCAGACGGGCCGTTAGCTTCGCAGTCATGGAATGGAGCTTTCGGACGGCCGAAGCACTTGTCGCCGCAATGCGGGACGGTGCGGTGACGTCGGTGGAACTGACCGAAGAGGCGATTGGCCGGATCGAGCGCGACGACGAGGTGGTCAACGCGATCTGCGTGCCGGACTTCGACCGGGCGCTGGCCGCCGCGCGGCGGGCCGACCAGGCGCGGGCGCGGGGTGCGGACCGGCCGCTGCTCGGGGTTCCGGTCACCGTCAAGGAGTCGTACGACGTCGCCGGGTTGCCCACCACCTGGGGCATGCCGCCGCACCGGAACCACGTTCCGGCCGAGGATGCCGTGCAGGTGGCGCGGCTCAAGGCCGCCGGCGCCGTGGTGCTCGGCAAGACCAATGTGCCCCTGGGGCTGCAGGACATCCAGACCTTCAACGACATCTACGGCACCACCACGAATCCGTGGGATCCGGCGCGCACGCCGGGCGGATCCTCCGGCGGGTCGGCGGCGGCGCTGGCGTGCGGGTTCGGAGCGTTGTCCATCGGCTCCGACCTCGCCGGCTCGCTGCGCACCCCCGCGCACTTCTGCGGCGTCTACGCCCACAAGCCGACGCTCGGGCTGGCGGCCGTCCGCGGCATGGTCCCGCCGTCCGAGCCGGCCCTGCCCGTCGAGCCCGACCTCGCCGTCGCCGGGCCGATGGCGCGGTCCGCCCGCGATCTCTCGCTGCTGCTCGACGTCATGGCCGGGCCGGACCCGCTGACGTTCGGCGTGGCGCACCGGGTGACGCTGCCGCCCGCCCGGCACGAGCGGCTCGGCGATTTCCGGGTCCTGGTCCTCGACGAGCATCCGTGCATCCCGACCGGGGCCGCCGTGCGGGCGGGTGTGCACCGGGTGGCCGACGCGCTCGCCGACGGCGGTGCCCGCGTCGGACGGCACAGTTGCCTGCTGCCCGACCCGGCCGAAGCCGCGACGCTGTACATGCAGCTGCTGATTTCCGGTTCGGTGGCGCGGTTCCCCATCGAATCGGAGGAGGAGCTGCGCGAACGCGCCGACGAGGGCAGTCTCGACGCCGTACGGCTGCGCGCCATGGCGTTGAGCCACCGCGACTGGACGGCGGCGAACAACCGCCGCGAACTGCACCGCCACGGCTGGCGGCAGCTGTTCGCCGAATTCGACGCCGTCGTGTGCCCGATCACGCCGACGCCCGCGTTCCCGCACGACCACCACCCCAATCCGATGGAACGGCGCATCGACATCGACGGCGCCGGTCACCCGTACTTCGACCAGCTCGTCTGGGCCGGGCTGGCGACCATGCCCGGCCTGCCGGCCACCGCCGTCCCGGCAGGCCGGTCGCCCGAGGGCCTGCCGGTCGGCGTGCAGCTCGTCGGCCCGATGTTCGAAGACCGCACCCCGCTGCGGCTGGCCGAACTGCTCGAGCCGAAGCTCGGCGGCTTCCGGGCACCTGAAGGTGGTCGTCGGCTATCGTGACCGCGTGACTCCGCCGCCGGAGGGCGCTGTCGGCAAGGACTTCGCGGCGGCCGACGCCGATGCGCTGGCCCTCCAATCCGCGGAACACGCGATGCGCATCGACATCGAGCGAACCGTGACCGGTCTACTGGGCGGTACCGATGTCGCCACCGCGGTTCGCGCTGCCGGGCGCCGTCGACGTCGTGGCCCGGTACGACCTCCCGCACCAGGCGAGCTGGACGAGCCCCACCCGCTACACCGCCATGCCGAGCATGCACGTGGGCTGGTCGCTGCGGTGCGCGTATGCGGCGTGGTCCGAGCTCCGGAGCACCCGTCCGCGCCTGGCGCTGCTGCCGTGGTTGTTGCCGCCGCTCATGACGGCCGACGTGCTCGCCACGGGGAACCACTACGTGGTCGACGGCGCGGGCGGTGTCACGTTGCCGGCGGTCTCCGTTCCGGCCGCGTCGGCGTGGGGCCGTCTTGCCGCACGCCGGTCATGACGTCGGCTGGTGCTGGGCTTGAGGGCTGTCGGCGCCGTGGCTGAAGCCGGCCGATTCCCGGCCGTGCTGGGGTTTGTCCTGGCCGCGCAGGCGGGGGAGGGCGCGCTCGAGGGCGTCGATGAGCAGGTCTCCGAGGTCGTGGCTGAAGCCGTTGCGGACGACGATCCGCAGGACGGCGAGGTCTTCGCGGTTCCGGGGGAACGTGTAGGCGGGCACGAGCCAGCCTTGTTCGCGTAGTGCCGCGGAGACGTCGAAGACGGAGTAGCCGGTTTCGTCGTCGGCGAGGGTGAAAGCGAAGACCGGCAGGTGGCTGCCGTCGGTGATGAGGCGGAACGCGCCGAGCCCGGCGATGCGGCGGGCGAGGTCGGTGGCGACGTCGCGGCAGTACTGCTGGATGCGGCGGTAGCCGTCGTGGCCGAGGCGCAGGAAGTTGTAGTACTGGGCCACGACCTGGGCGCCGGGGCGGGAGAAGTTGAGGGCGAAGGTGGGCATTTCGCCGCCGAGGTAGTTGACGCGGAAGACGAGGTCGTCGGGCAGGGCGGCGGCGTCGCGCCAGACGACCCAGCCGACGCCGGGGTAGACGAGGCCGTACTTGTGGCCGGAGGTGTTGATCGAGGCGACCCGGGGCAGCCGGAAGTCCCATTCGAGGTCCGCGTCGCAGAAGGGGGCGATCATGGCGCCGGACGCGCCGTCGACGTGGACGGGGACGTCCCAGCCGTGCTCCTCGTGGAGCCGGTCGAGGGCGGCGCAGATCCCGGCGACGGGTTCGTAGCTGCCGTCGAAGGTGGAGCCCATGATCGCGACCACGCCGATGGTGTTTTCGTCGCAGTAGCGGACGGCTTCTTCGGCGGTGAGGTGGAACCGGTCGCCGTCCATCGGGACCAGGCGGGCTTCGACGTCCCAGTAGTTGGCGAACTTCTCCCAGCAGACCTGGACGTTGATGCCCATGACGATGTTGGGCCGGTCGGCGGGCTGCCCGGCGGCGCGTCGGCGGTGCTGCCAGCGGCGTTTGAGGGCGAGCCCGGCGAGCATGCAGGCTTCACTCGATCCGGTGGTCGAGCAGCCGGTGGCCTCGGCGGGGTCTTCGGCGTGCCAGAGGTCGGCGAGCATGCGGACGCAGCGTTGTTCGAGATCGGCGGTGCGCGGGTACTCGTCCTTGTCGATCATGTTCTTGTCGGCGCACTCGGCCATCAGGTCGCGGGCCTTCGGTTCCATCCAGGTGGTGACGAAGGTGGCGAGGTTGAGCCGGGCGTTGCCGTCGAGCATCAGCTCGTCGTGGACGACCTGGTAGGCGGTGTCGTTGTCCAGTTCGCCGTCCGGGATCCGGTCGCGCGGGATGACGACGGGTTCGCGGGTGAAGACGGGGTTGACCGCGACCTCGGCGCGGCGCCGGTCCTGGCGGTGGGACGGGTGGCTGAGCGGCATGGGTCCTCCGGGTGGGTTACTGGCCGTGCTGGGACGCGGCGGCGTGCGCGCCGAGGTCGTCGAGGCTGAGCGGGTGCTCCGGCGGCTGGTCGACGACGACGCGGCGGGTGGCGACCTGGTCCGGCCCGACGTGCAGCAGCTGCCCGGGTTCGAGGTTCTGCCAGCCGGGGTCCTCGTCCATGCGTTCGCTGGCGACGACGACGGCGCGGTGGTGGGCCAGCGGCCCGGAACGGGCGCGGATGCGGCCGGCGGCGCTGGCGTGCTCGAGGTGGCGGTCGCCGTGCGGGCCGCCGGGCGAGCGTTGCAGCACGAACAGGTCGTGGGTGTCCGGGTAGCGCAAGGCCCACAGCTCGGTGGCGGTGGTGAGGATGAGGTTGATCGCGTAGACCGGCAGGTGCCGCGCGGCCCAGCGGGCGGCGGCGGCGATCCCGGCGCCGACGTCGCCACCGTGGGCGTCGGTCTCCTTGGTGACGAGGGCGAAGAACCGTTCGGAGTCGGTGTCGCCCTCGACGAGGGCGCGGTAGTCGCCCAGCCGGTGCTCCAGCGCCGGGAGGTCGCCGATGACGCCGTTGTGGGCGAAGAGACGATCGTGCTGGGTGAACGGGTGGGTGTTGCGGGTTTCGAGGCCGCCGGTGGAGGCGTAGCGGATGTGGGCGAGGAAGGTGGCCGATTCGCACTGTTTGGCTTCGTAGGCGAACTTTTCGTCCTGGTAGGCCGCCAGCGGCTGCTTCGACACGTGCGGCTCGCCGTCACCGCCGAAGAAGCCGAGGCCGGTCCCGTCGGGTTCCCGGCGGCTTTGCGCGGCGAGGCTGTCGGGGGCTTCGAGCAGCCAGAAGGTGGCACGCACCCGCTCAGGCGCGGCGGACAAACCGAACAGACGACACATCCCGTACTCCTTCCCGCGCTGCGGATACGCCGACCGGGGCGCGCGAACCATCCGTTGTGCTGTCAAACTTTTGTGTCGGCCAAGCGTGTGGTTGACCGCTTCGGCGGCGGGTAATCCGGGCGGGTGAACGTGAAGGTCTTCATCCGCGAGTTCCCGGCCGTCCACCTCGCCATCGGAGTGATCGGCAACGTCATCTTCTTCGTCGGCAGCGTGCTGTTCATCTGGCACGCGACCGAGGATGTCGCGATCTGGCTGTTCATCATCGGCTCGGCCGGGATGATGCTCGGCGCGGTCGGCCAGGCGTTCTACACGTACGAGCGGCACCGCCTCAACGGCGCGCCGGGCGAGGCCGCCGAGGCGCGGCTGCGCGGGTGACCTCGCTGCCGGCGCTGTGAACCGGCCGGACAGGGGACGCACCATCCGTCCGTCCGGATGACGTATCGGCTGCGGACAACCGATCCCGGCGGCCAAGGAACTGCGGCGTCGGCTCGCCACAGCCGGTGCGGCTGCTGACTTGGATTCGCGACAACCACCACCAACACTGCGTGCACTCCGATGGCGGCATCCTCGACGGTGTCGTCCCCAGGACGTGTGGCAGCGAATCCTCCCGTTGGATCTTCGTGGCGGCCTGACGCGCCGACGGCCGGCTGGTGCCGCGGGCTGCCGGTCGCCCGGTGCCGGCCACAGCCGCACACGCGGGCGGTCGTGGCCGGCCCGTCGGCTACCGTGAGCCGTGTCCGTTTCGGCGAACTGGTGGGGGTCCCGTGCACCGCAGATCCGTCAGCCTGCAGGAACTCATCCGGCGGCGGCAGTCCGGCGGCTTCGTCGGCCGTCAGGAGGAGCTCGCGCAGTTCCAGGACAACCTGCGCCTGCCCGTCGACGACGTCCGGCGGCGATTCCTCTTCAGCGTCCACGGTGACGCCGGCATCGGGAAGACCTTCCTGCTGCGGCAGTTCATCCGGCTGGCCCGCGAGGCCGGCTGCCTCACCGCCTACGTCGACGAAACCGTCTACGACATTCCCGCCGCGCTCGAGGCTGTTTCCGCGGACCTCGCCCAGCAGGACGCGCACTGCAAGGAGTTCGCGAAGCGGGCCGAGACCTATCGGAAGCACCAGTACGAGCTCGATTCGGACCCCGCCGCCCCGGAGGGCCTCTCTTCCGCGCTGACGCGGTCGGCCGTGCGCATCGGGCTGCGGGCCGCCGAGGACATTCCGCTGGTCGGGCCCTTTGCGAAGGAACTGAACACCGACGCGGTCGCCGGCCAGGTCGACCGGCTGCGGTCCTACCTCAACGGCAAGCTGCGCAACCACCACGACGTCCGGCTCATGCTGTCGCCGGTCGAGGTTCTGACGCCGCTGTTCGTCGCCGACCTCGGCGAGATCGCCGCCGAGCGGCCCGTCGTCCTCTTCTTCGACACCTACGAGCGGACCGGTGCCTTTCTCGACGCCTGGCTGCGCACGCTGCTGTCCGGCCGCTATGGGGACCTGCCGGCGAACCTGGTCCTCGTGCTCGCGGGACAGCACCCGCTGGACGTCAACGCCTGGGGCGACTACCTGGCCGTCCGGTCGGACATCGCGCTGGAGGTGTTCACCGAACCCGAGGCGGTGCAGCTCCTGGCCGCGCGCGGCGTGACGGACAAGGGTGTCGTCGACGTCGTCCTGGGCCTCACCGGCCGGTTGCCCGTCCTGGTCGCGATGCTCGCCGAAGCGCGGCCGGGCAACGTCGAGGAGGTCAGCGACCCGAGCGACAACGCCGTCGAGCGCTTCCTGAAGTGGGAGAGCGACTCGCGCCGGCGGGAGTCGGCCCTGCTCGGCGCCCTGCCCCGGCGCCTCGACCGGGAGACCTACGCGGCGGCGACCGGCGCGGACGAGGACTTCGCGTGGCTGCTGAGCCTGCCGTTCGTCGCCGAGCGCGCCGGGGGCTACCGCTACCACGACGTGGTCCGCAACGCGATGCTGCGCGTCCAGCGCCGTCGCTCGTCGGCGGAATGGCGCGCGCGGCACGAGAAGCTGGCGGAGCACTACCGCGTGAGCGTGGAGTCGCACGACCTCGCCGGTGCCTGGAGGGACGAACGGTTCCAGGTGCTCGCCATCGAGGAGGCGTACCACCGGCTCTGCGCGCACCCGTCCGCCGCCCTGCCGCCGGTACTGGAGTCGCTGGTCGACACGCTCGACGAAAACCCGGAGTTCGTCCCGCGGTGGACGGCGATGATCCGCCAGGCAGGCGAGGACAGCGGGACACCGGCCCTCGCCCGGCACGGCGAAGAGCTGACGACGTCGTACGCCGACGAGAAGCGGGGCCGGCTCGCGTTCTGCACGAGCTTGGCGGAGAACACCGCACTCGACTCCGCGCACCGCGCGCTCGCGTACGGGGAGCGCGGCGCGTTGCACCAAGGCATGAAGGAGTACGAGAAGGCGGTCGCCGACTTCACCCGGGCGCTCGAACTCGACGAAAACCTCGGCTGGGCGCGCGCGTTCCGCGGTGACACCTACCGTGACCTCAACCGGTACGACGATTCGGTCGCCGATCTGAGCCGGGTCATCGAAGCGAAACCGGACTACCGGTGGGCGATCGGCTCCCGCGGCAGCACCTACCGGCTGATGGGGCGGTATGCCGAGGCGCTGGCGGACTTCGAGCGGGTACTGGAGCTCGATCCGGAGTTCGACTGGGCGAAGGTCAACCGCGGGATCGTGCTGCGCGTCACCGGCCGGTTCACCGAGGCGCTCACCGTGTTCGACGACGTCCTGGCGCACGGACGCGGACAACTCGTGGGTGCTCGCTCACCGTGGCGAGACCTTCCGGCTGATGGGACACCGGGACGCGGCACTCGCCGACTTCGAGCGCGCGCTCGAATCCGCGCCGGACGACGACTTCGTGCTGGCGTCCCGTTCCCAGGTGTACCGGAACCTCGGCCGCTACGATGCCGCGTTCGGCGACTTGACCCGCGCGATCGAGCTGAACCCCGGTTACCGGTGGGCATTGCTGGAGCGGGGGAGCCTGTCACGGATCTGCGGCAGGCACGAAGAAGCCCTCGCCGACTTCGAGCGGGCTCACGTGCTCAGTCCGGAATCACTCGACGTCGTCGTCGAGCGCGCCGAGACCTACCGGGTGATGGGACGGCACGACGACGCACTCGCGGTGTTCGCCGAACTGCTGCGGAACGATCCGGCAGACGGCTGGATCCGATACCAGGTCGGTCTCGTGCGGTGGGCCCGAGGTGACCGGGACGCCGCGGGCACGGAGTTCGCCGCGGCGCTGGAGATCGAGCGCGCGGCCGCGGAAGCGAACGCGGGCGACAGCTGGCGAGCGTTCAACGTCGCCGTCTTCCTGGCCGCGCGCGGCCGCCACGAGGAAGCGCTCGCGCAGCTCCGGACGGCGCTGGACGGCAAGCACGACGCCGACGACGTCCAGGCCGCCGTCGAAGACTTCGCCGAGCTGCACCGGGTCACCGGATGCGACGTCGACGCGGCTCTGGCGACGCTCCGCGCGGATGGCCCGTCCGGGGGCGGGGTTCCGCGGGCCCGGGTGGATGGACCATGATGGCGGCGACAACGCGGTGGGGCTGACCGCAAAGGATTTCGTGTGGTGCTGGAGTCGGTCCCTTACCGTGGTGGGCGGCCGTCGGCGGAGGTGCTGACCGGCGACGGGCTGTCGGCGGCGCTCGGGCGGGCGCAGCGCGGCGACGAGGACGCCTTCCGCGTCCTGTACCGGGCGATCCAGCCGGGGCTGTGCCGCTACCTGCGGGTTCTGGTGGGGCAGGACGCCGAGGACGTCGCCTCCGAAGCGTGGCTGCAGATCACCCGGGACCTCGCGTCGTTCCGCGGCGACGCGGACGGCTTCCGGGCCTGGACCGCCACGATCGCCCGCCACCGGGCCCTCGACCACCTGCGGCGGCAGCGGCGCCGCCCGGTCGCCGAGGCGCCGGCCGAGTGGTTTCCCGAGCGGCCCGCGCCGGACGACACCGCCGGGGCCGCGATCGAGGCGGCGGCCACCGAGGCGGCACTGGCGCTGATCGCGACGCTCCCGCGTGACCAGGCCGAGGCGGTGGTGCTGCGCGCCGTGCTCGGGCTCGACGCCAAGGCGGCCGCGGCCGTGCTCGGGAAGCGTCCCGGCGCCGTCCGCACCGCCGCCTACCGGGGACTTCGCACGCTCGCCGACCGGCTCGGCGGGCAGGTGTGACACTTTCGGGGGGCGCGACGCTGAGGGGTGTGTGATGAGCAAGCACGAAGGGCGCCGGCTCGACCGGCACACCGCGGAGCAGCTGCTTCGGGGTGCGCCGGCCGACGTCCCGGGCGCGCTGGCCGGCCTGCTCGCCGCCGCGGCCGCCCCACCGCGCGACGGCGAGCTGGGTGGGGAGCCGGCGGCCGTGGCGGCGTTCCTCGAGGCGGCTCGGCACACCCATGCCCCTCGACCCGGGAGTCCCTCGATGCGCAAGAGCACGTGGGCGAAGCTGCTCACGGCGAAGGTCGCGGCCGCCGCGGCGGCGATCTTCGCCGCCGGCGGAGTCGCCACGGCCGCGGTCACCGGCGCGTTGCCGCTCCCCGCCGGTGACCCGCCGCGGGCCCCCGCGACGTCGGCGCCCAGCGACCCGGCCGCGGGCGAACCGGCCACGTCCACCACGGCGCACACCCGCGACGAGACCCGGCCCGCGCCCGCTCCCTCCCTGCCGGGCCTGTGCCGTGCCTACGAAGCCGGGGACCAGGCCGAGCGCGGCAAAGCGCCGGCGAACCCCGCGTTCACGGCGCTGGTCACGGCCGCCGGTGGCCAGGCCGGGGTCGACGGCTACTGCGCCGCCCTGCTCGGCGCGGAAGCGCCGACGCCGGTGCGGACCACGGGCGCGCCCGCGGTCCCGGGTCGTTCCGACAACGGCAAGGAGCACTCGACCGGCTCGCACCCGTCCGGGCCGCCGGCCACCCATCCGTCCGGGCCGCCGAACACGCGTCCCACGCACTGACGGTCAGACCCGCGGCGATCCCTCCACCCCCATTCCGGGGATCGCCGCTGCCGGACGGGCGGCGGCCGAACCCCCATCACCGGGCCGCCGTCCGTCCATGATCACGTTGGCGGGGCCGGAAGAACAGGCGGGCGGGCACGACGAGGCCGGCCGGCGAGAGCGCGATGAACACGACCTGGTGAACGTGGTCCTTCCCGGGCGGCAAGTCACCGAGCAGGTGGGCGAGCCAGAACAGCGGGTGGAACCAGAGCGCGAATCAGGCCCACCGTTCCCGGCGCCGGTACGGCACCAGGGCGAGCAGCCCGCCGAACAGGCCGGTGCCGGCCGACGCGAGCCCGTCCGCGCGGTACCGCAGCGCGTCGCCGGCCGGTGGCGCGATCGCGACCACGACGCCGAACCCGGCGATCCCGAGACTGACCGCGGCCAGGCTGATCCAGCCGACGCGCATCTCGAGGCGTTCTCGCCGCATCCGTCCAAGTTACTCCGGTTTCCCGGGAGCCCGGGTCTTGCCGGCCCGGCCGCCGCCCCGCCGCGTGCGGACCGCGAGGCCCGCGCAGGCGATCACCGCGGCGCCGCCCGCGATCGTCGGCCACGTGAGGCGCTCGTCCAGCAGCAGGGCCGCCCACGTGATCGTCAGCACCGGCTGGACCAGCTGGACCTGGCTGACCCGGGCCATCGGGCCGATCGCCAGCCCGCGGTACCAGGCGAAGAACCCGAGGAACATGCTCACCACCGCCAGGTAGGCGAACGCGGCCCACGCGGCCGCCGCACCGCCCGGCGGGGTGCGGACCGCCGCGACCGCGGTCAGGACGGTCATCGGCGGCCCGGCGAGCACCAGCGCCCAGGACACCGTCTGCCAGGCGCCCAGCTCCCGGGCGAGCAGGCCGCCTTCGGCGTACCCGATCGCCGCCGCCAGCACCGCGCCCGCCAGGAGCAGGTCGGACACGTGCAGGCCGCCGAGCCCGCCGGGGAGCGCGGCGAAGATCACGACCGCCACCGCGCCCAAGGCCGCGGTGACCCAGAACGCCGCCGGTGGCCGTTCGCGGCCGCGCAGGACCGCGAGCACCGCCGTGGCGGCGGGCAGCAGCGCGATGACGACCGCGCCGTGGGCGGCCGGGGCCGAGGTGAGCGCGAACGAGGTCAGCAGCGGGAACCCGGCGACCACCCCGCCGGCGACGACCGCCACCCGCCACCACTGGCGGCCGCGGGGACGCGGCTGCCTCGTGAAACCCAGCGCGGCGGCGGCGAGCAAGGCCGCGACGACCGCCCGGCCGCAGCCGACGAAGAGCGGGGACATCTGGCCGCTCCCGACGGCGAGGCGGGTGAACGGGACGGTGAGCGAGAACGCCACGACACCGGCGAGACCCCACCCCAGCCCGCCGAGTAGCGGAGGCTGGGAAAAGTGAGTAGCGCTACTATCCAGCTTCATGTCCGACGATAGCAGTGTCCGGATCGTCGCGGGCCTCCGCGACTGGCTCGCCACGGCCGAGCCGGGCGCGCGGCTGCCCTCGACGCGGGCACTGGCCGCCCGGTACGGCGCCGGCCCCGGCACCGTCCAAAAGGCACTGCGGACGCTGACCGCGCAGGGACTGGTGGAAACCAGGCCCGGCGTCGGCGCCTTCGTGCGCGCGGTGCGTGTCGCCCGGCTCCAGGACTACAGCTGGCAGACCGCGGCGCTCGGTTCGCGCCGGGACCCGGCACCGCGGCTGCCCGCGTCGCTGCGCACCACGCCGAACGACGTCATCGCCCTGCATTCCGGCTACCCGGCTCGTGAGCTGCTGCCCGAACGCCTGGTGCGGGCCGCGTTCGCCCGCGCGGCCCGAGCGGAAAGCGCCGTCGGCCGCCCGCCGGCCGCCGGCCTGCCGGAGCTGCAGGCGTGGTTCGCCGCCGAGCTGGGCGAAGCCGCTCCGGTGCGCGTCGCGCCGCCGGCACCCGGTGACGTGATCATCTTCCCCGGCAGCCAGAGCGGGTTGAATTCCGTGTTCCGCGCCCTGGTCGGCGCCGGACGGCCGCTGCTGCTGGAGTCGCCGACCTACTGGGGCGCGATCCTCGCCGCCGCGCAAGCGGGAGTCGAGGTCGTGCCCGTGCCCAGCGGCGTGGCCGGACCGGACCCGGACGAGCTGGCCCGCGCCTTCGAGCGCACCGGGGCACGGGCGTGCTACGTCCAGCCGAACTTCGCCAACCCGACCGGCGCGCGGTGGCCGCCGGACGTGGCCGGACGCGTCATGGACGTCGTCCGCCGGTACGGGGCGTTCCTCATCGAAGACGACTGGGCCCACGATTTCGGGATCAGCGCCGACGTGGTGCCGCTCGCCGCCCAGGACGACACCGGCCACGTCGTCTACCTGCGCTCGCTGACCAAGAGCGTTTCGCCGGCCGTCCGGGTGGCCGGGGTCGTCGCCCGGGGGCCCGCGCGCGAGCGGATCCTGGCCGCGACGCAGGCGGAATCCCTGTACGTCAGCGGCTTGCTGCAGGCGGTCGCGCTCGAGGTCGTCACCCAGCCGGCGTGGCGCACGTACCGGCGCGGGCTGCGCCAGCAGCTGGCCGCCCGGCGTGACCTGCTCGCCGGCGCGCTCCGCGACCACGTGCCGTCCGCGCACCTGGAGGTGCCCGCGGGCGGGCTGAACCTGTGGGTGCGGCTGCCCGAGCAGACCGACGTCGCCCGGCTGGCGCGGGACTGCGAAGCCGCCGGGGTCGTCGTGGCGCCCGGTGACGAGTGGTTCCCCGCCGAGCCGACCGGCCCGTACCTGCGGCTCGGCTACGCCGGCCCCGCGCCGGGGTCCTTTCCCGAGGGAGCCCGCGTCATCGGCGAAGCGCTCGCCGCGCAGCACTCCCGGTGAGGGCCGCGCGGAGGGTGCCGACTTCGGGCCGGGTGGTGCGGGCGGTCACGATGCCGACGTGGCGGGTCGGGCGCGGGGCGTTGAGCGGGACGACGGCGAGGTCCGGGCCGGGGTCGATCGCCAGACCCGGGACCAGCGAAATCCCGACCCGCGCGCGGACCATGGCCTGGGCGAAGTAGTAGTCGGTGCTGCTGCCCGACACGCGGAGCTCGAAGCCGGCTTCGGCGGCCTGGCGGTGCAGGAAGTCCGCGGTTTTCGAGCAGCCGAGCACCCAGCGTTCCCCGGCGATCTCGGTGAGGTCGGCGCTCTTGCGGTCCGCGAGCGGGTGATCGCGGTGGACGACGACCGACATCGGGTCCGGGCCGAGCGGGGTCCAGGCGAGCCGGTCCCGGTCGGCGGGGCGCAGCGGCAGCGCCCGGTCGAACCGGTAGGCCAGCGCCAGGTCCGCCTCGCCGGCGCGGACCAGCGCGATGGCGTCCTCGGGCTCGCGTTCCAGGACGACCGGCTCGACGTCGGGATGGGCCGCGGTCAGGGCGGCGAGGGCGGCGGGCAGCAGCCGCCTGCCACCGGTGGTGAAGGTGGCGACGGTCAGCGTCCGGCGTCCGCCGGCCAGCTCGGACAGCCGGGCGCGGGCGGTGTGCAGCTCGGCCAGCACGGTCTCGGCGGTGTCGGCCAGCAGCCGCCCGGCCTCGGTGAGCCGGACCCCGCGGGTGCTGCGGTGCACCACGTCGGTGCCGGCCGACCGCTCGAGGGCGGCGATGTGCTGCGAGACCGCGGACGGGGTGAAACGCAGCGCGGCGGCGGCCTTGCTGAAGCTGCCGTGCCGCGCGACTTCCCGGAGCACGCGCAGCCGCTGGATGTCGATCATCAGTTTTCCTCACCGCCAGTTAAGCAAGCAGGCACTTCTGCTTATCACCGGATCGGGTGATCGTAACGGCGTGCACAAGATCTGCGTGATCGGCGGCAGCCGCTACTTCGGCCGCCGGCTGGTGCTGGACTTCCGTGACGCCGGGGCGGACGTCACGGTCGTGAACCGGGGGTCGGTCCCGGCGCCGCCGGGTGTCCGGCACCTGGTGACCGACCGGGCGGCCCTGGCGAGGCTGCTGCGGGACGCGTCTTTCGACGTCGTGGTCGACCAGGTCTGCTACACGCCCGTCCACGCCGCGGCGGCGGTGGCGGCCTTCCGGGACCGCACCCGGCGGTACGTGCTGACCTCCACGATCGAGGTCTACGCCGGTCTGGACGCGGCGGCCCCGCTGCCGGAGACCGCGGCCGACCCGCTGCGCCACCCGGTGCGCCCGGACCTGCCGTGGGCGCGGCCGGGCTACCTCGACGCCCACTACGCCGAAGGCAAGCGCCAGGCCGAAGCGGTGTTCGCGGCGACCGCGCCGTTCGAGGTCGCCGTGGTGCGCGCGGGGCACGTGCTGGGCGGCGACGACTTCACGGGCCGGCTGCGGCACTACACCGACCGGATCCGCCACGAACAGCCGGTGCTCGTCCGGCCGCGCAACCACCCGTCCTCGTTCATCCACCACGCGGAGATCGCCCGGTTCCTGCGCTGGGCGGCGGAGTCCGGGTTCACCGGCCCGGTCAACGCGTGCTCGCACGGCGAGTTCGACGTGACCGAGCTGTGCGCGCGGATCGGCGCGCGCGCCGGCCGGGAACCGGTCTTCGGCACGGGCGAGTCCCCGTTCGCGTTCGACCGCTACTACGGCATGGCCAACGACCGGGCCGAATCGCTCGGATTTTCCTTTTCCCGCACCGGAGACTGGCTCCCCGGAGTCATCGGCGAAGCACTGGAGGCAACGTGATCACCCGCCGCATCGGGCCGTTCGACGTCGGCGCCGTCGGCCTCGGCGCCATGCCGCTGTCGATCGAGGGCCGCCCGGACCGCGACCGCGCGATCGCCACGATCCACGCGGCGCTCGACGCCGGGATCACCCTGATCGACACGGCCGACTCCTACCACTGGCACCGCGACGAGGTGGGGCACAACGAAGAACTCGTCGCGACGGCGCTGCGTGGCCACCGCGGTGACGTCGTGGTCGCGACCAAGGGCGGACGCGGCCGTCCCGGCGACGGCTCGTGGACCGTCGACGCCTCACCGGACCACCTCAAGCGCGCCTGCGAAGGGTCGTTGCGTCGCCTGGGGGTCGACGCGATCGATCTCTACCAGCTGCACAAGCCGGACCCGCGAGTGCCGTGGGCGGACTCGGTGGGCGCGCTCGCGGAACTGCTCGACGCCGGCCGGATCCGCGCCGCCGGTGTGTCCAATGTGGATTGCCGGCAGATCCGGGAGGCGCACGCGATACTGGGCGACCGGCTGGTCGCCGTGCAGAACCGGTTCTCGCCCGCGGTCCGTGACGCCGAGCCCGAACTGCGGCTGTGTGCCTCGCTCGGGCTCGCCTTCCTGCCGTGGAGCCCGCTGGGCGGACTGGCGCGCAGCTCGCTCGACGGCCCGTCGCGACCGGCGGATCCCGCTCCGGCGTTCGCCGCGTTCCACGAGATCGCGGGCGAACGCGGCGTGAGCCCGCAGCAGGTCGCCCTGGCTTGGCTGATCGGCCGCTCGCCCGCGGTGGTGCCGATCCCCGGCGCCCGCCGTCCCGAGACGGCTCGGGCCTCCGCGGCGGCGGCGGGGATTTCCCTGACCGCCACCGAACTCGCCCGGCTAGGGTGACCCGGTGATCGAGATACCGGACGAGCAGCTGGGGCGGGCGTGGGCGGAGCGGCGGCCGCGGACGGCGGGATTGCACGTGGACACCGCGGCGTGCGGGCGGACGAGCGGGGCGGTCCGGGCCCGGGTCGCGCGGCATCAGGCGGCTGAGGCGAGGCGTGGCGGGTACGTCGCAGAAGCGGCCATCGCGGGTGAGTTGCGCGAGGCTCGTGCGCGGCTGGGGGCGTTGCTGGGGTTCGGTGCGGAGGACGTGGCTTTCACGGAGAGCGCGTCGACGGCGTTGGCGCAGTTGCTGGCGGCGTGGCCGGTGGAAGCCGGTGATGTGGTGTGGGCGCCGCGTTCGGATTGGGGGCCGAGCCTGGCGGCGTTGGCCGACCGGGGGTTGCGGGTCGAGTTGCTGGACGTGGATTCGCGCGGGGTCCTGGACGTGGAGGCGCTGGCTGCGCGGTTGCGGCGGGAGCGTCCGGCGTTGGTGCACGTGACGGCGGCGTTGTCGCATCGGGCGGTGCTGCAGCCGGTCGCCGAGTGTGTGGCGGCGTGTGCGGAGTACGAGGTGCCGGTGGTGCTGGACGCGGCGCAGGCACTGGGGCAGTTCCGGTTGCCGCCGGGCGCGGCGGCGGCGTATGGGACGGGACGCAAGTTTCTGTGCGGGCCGCGTGGTGTGGGGTATGTGGCGGTGGCGGATCCGTGGCAGGGACGGCTGGTACCGCGGGCACCGGCGTTGGCGGCGGGGGCGTGGCCGGGGGAGTCGCGGCCGGTGCGGCGGTTGGAGAGCCGGGAGGCGTTCGTGGCGGGCCGGGCGGGGCTGGCGGTGGCGTTGGCGGAGTTCGAGGAGCTGGGCCCGTCGCGGATCATGCGCCGCCTGGCCGAGGTGGGCGCGGCGACGCGGCGGGCGTTGGCGGAGGTGCCGGGCTGGGCGGTGTGCGACCCGGTCGCGGCGCCGGGAGCGATCGTGGCGCTGCGGCCGGCGGACGACGTCGACCCGGCGGCGGTGCGGGAGCGGCTGGTGCGGCGGGGCGTGGTGTGCTCGGTGGCCGGTGCCGAGCGTGCTCCGCATCATTTGACGGGTTCGCTGCTGCGGTTCAGCCCGCACATCGACGTGACCGCGGCGGATCTCGAGCGGTTGGTTCGGGTGCTGGCCTCGTGTACGGGCCCGTGAGGGGTGTCGGCCGGCCGCTCGGCGAGCCCGATCGATCCGGGCAGCGCCGGGCCTTCGGGCTTTCCTGAGTCGCCGGGAAAGCACGGGCGTGCTGGACTGGGGTGGTGTCCTCGGCTGAACTCGAGCGGGTCGGTGCTCGGATCGTCTCCTGCTGCCGGTGTCCCCGGCTCGTCGCCTGGCGGGCCGCCGCCGCGAGCCGGGCGCCGGTGCGTTTTGCCGGGCAGGACTACTGGGCTCGGCCCGTTCCCGGGTTCGGGGATCCGCGGGCGCGGATCTTCGTGCTCGGGCTGGCGACCGCCGCGCACGGGGGGAACCGGACCGGGCGGGCCTTCACCGGGAACCCCTCCGCCGGGCTGCTGATGCGGGCGCTGCACCGGGCCGGACTCGCCGACCGGCCGTCGTCCGAGCACGCCGGTGACGGGCTGCGGCTGCACCGGACTTGGCTCGCTTCGGCCGTGCGCTGCCCGCCGCCCGCCGACCGGCCGACGCCGCTCGAGCGTGACAACTGCCTGCCGTACCTCTCGGCCGAGGTGGCCGCTCTCGAGGACTTGCGGGTGATCGTCTGCCTCGGCGGGTTCGCCTGGCGGGCCGCGCTGCGCTGGGCCGGGGTGCGGCCCCAGCCGAAGTTCGCCCACGGCGGGGCGCACCGGCTCGACGGTGGGCTGACGCTGCTCGGCAGCTACCACCCGAGCCCGCGCAACGTGCACACCGGGCTGCTCACCGAGCCCATGCTCGACGACGTTTTCGGCCGGGCCCGCGCGCTCGCCGGGCTGGCTTGACCCGGTGCACGCGGCCGGGCCTGGAAGTTCGCCCAGGCCCCGCGCTCGCCGGGGTTGGCTTGACCCGGGGGCCCGGCCGGAAACCCGCCTGGGCGGGCGGCCCGCCGGGCCGGCTGGACCCGCCGTGTAGGCCCGGCCGACAGCTTGGCCGGGCGGGCTCGCCGGGGTTGGCTTGACCCGGGGGCCCGGCCGGAAACCCGCCCGGGCGGGCGGCCCGCCGGGCCGGCTTGACCCGGGGCCCGGCCGACGGCTTGGCCGGGCGGGCTCGCCGGGGTTGGCTTGACCCGGGGCCCGGCCGGAAACCCGCCCGGGCGGGCGGCCCGCCGGGCCGGCTTGACCCGGGGCCCGGCCGACGGCTTGGCCGGGCGGGCTCGCCGGGGCTGGCTTGACCTGGCAGCGGCTCCGATCGGGCGGGCCTGGTCGCCGGCGCAGTCGCGACCTTCGCGGCAGGCGCGCCCGGCCCGGCGAGCGCAGGCCCGGCCGGGCGGAAACCGGTCATCGGCGCCCGAAAGCTCGATATCCTCGGCTCGTGTTGGCGGGCACTGCGTGGATGCGGACGTTCGGGCGTGCGCACCCGGTCGTCGTCGATGGGGTGCTTGCCGTTCTGCTCTTCGGCACCACCGCCTGCCTGGGGCTGCTCTACCACCTCGCCGACGGGGAAAGAGTCCATTTCGACTTCGCGGCGAGCGGCACGACGGTGTCGCCGGTCCGGGCGGCGAACCCGGCCCCGCCCGGCTTCTCCCGCAGCTTCGCCCCGGACTTCCAGTGCGCGTTGACCGTGCCTTCGAACAGGTCCTTGCGGTTGGCCGGCGCGGACTCGTAGTCCTTCCGGTAGGCCGGCGCCACGTCGCGGGACTGGACGCGGAACAGCGCGCGCCCCGGCCAGATCCAGCCGCCGTTGCCGTCGCCGGAGTCCATGCCGTCCTGGTCCCAGGTGCTGCCGTCCCGCGTGAGGCTGTCGTAGCGGGTGTTCCCGTCGGGGTGGAAGACGAACCGGGTGCCCGTGGCGGGATCGGCGCCCGCGCCGCGGATCACGAGGTAGTCGCGTCCACGCTGATCTGGCGGGACACGTCGAGGACCCCGGCGGGCAGGGTGATCAGCGACAACCGGTCGTAGGAGGCCGACGGCGAGCAGTCCCGCTTGATCCGGTCGATCGCCGCCTGCAGCGCGCCGGTGTCGAGCCGCGGCACGGCGGCCTGGACGGGCGGCGGCGCGGCGGGCACCGACCACGGCCGGTGCCCGGACGCGGCCGGAGCGCCCGTACCCCGCCAGCTGGCGGCCACGACGACCGCCGTCGCCACGACGACGGCGCCCCCCCACCGCGAACAGCAGCCGGCTGCGGCGCACCATGCGTTCTCCCCCCCGGTCGCCGACGACCCTAGCGATCCGCGCGCGGGCCGTCCTCCCACGCCGGATGGATCCCGGGGTCAACTTCTGCAGTACGGTCGGGGCATGTGGCAGTACGCCCTCTGGGGGCTCGTGGGCGCCGCGGTCAACCGCGCCTTGCTGTTCCTGGAGGCCAGCCAGCGGGTGAAGGGCTGGCCGTGGGCGCGGCCGCACGGTCCCGGCGGCGGGGTGTACGCGGTGTCGGTCGTGCTGCACCTGGCGATCGCGGCGACGACGACGGCCGCGGTGTCCACGACCCAGCTGCTGAGCAACGGGTTCCTCGCGTTCGGGATGGGCGCCGCCGCCCCGGTCGTCGTCAAGAAGGTGTCGGGGTACGCCTTGAAGGTGCTGCCCCCGGACGAGACCGGAGCGCGAGCGGGCGAGGGAGGTCCGGATGACGGCTCGTGACGTGCTCGCGCGCCTGCTGGCCGCGCTCGCCGACGCCACGCCCGCCTTCCGCGCGGACGCGCACGCCGATGCCAGCCGTTCCGGCCGGGGCCGCAGGCTGCTGGCCGCGCTCGCCGACGCGGCTCCCGCGTTCGGCCGCGCCGCCGGCACCGACGAGTACGCGTCGCCGCCGGAAGCGCGTCCGGCCGCCGGGCCTTACGCCCGGGTCCTGCTGGTGGAGCCGGACGCGCGGACCGCGGGTGAGCTCGGCCGCGCGCTCGCCCGCCACGGCATCCCGGACGTCCGCGGGGCCTCGCCCGACGAGCTGTTCGACCGGCTGGACGGGGTCGAGGTCGTGGTGCTGGACCTCGGCGCCGCGCCACGGTCCGAAAGCGTGCGGCTGTGCCTGCGGATCCGCGCGGTCAGCGACGCCGGGGTGATCCTGACGTCCGCGGGCGGCGACGCCCGCGACCGCGTCCAGGCACTGCAGGCCGGTGCGGACGACTACCTGGTCAAGCCCTACGGCGTCGACGAGCTGGCCGACCGGATCACCGCGGTCGGCCTGCGCCGCCGCTGGAAGGTGGCCGCGAGAGGCGAGCCCGGCGACGTCGTGCGGTTCGGGGACGTCGAGGTGGACCTGAACCGGCACGTGGTGTCCTCCGGTGGCCGCCCGGTGCCGTTGACCCGCCGGGAGTTCCGCGTGCTCGCCGTGCTGGCCGAGGCAGGCGGCGAGGTGCGCACGCGCGAGCGGCTGCTGACCGAGGTTTGGGGCGCTTCCGGCGCGGCGGAGAGCCGGTCGCTCGACGCCCACATCGCGGCCCTGCGCCGGAAGCTGGGGGACCCCTCGGTGATCGAGGCGGTGGGCGAAGCGGGCTACCGGCTCGTCGCGCCGCCGCCCGTCAGCCCTTGGCCGTCAGGTCCAGGAGCCGGCCGGTGAGGTCGAGGTGCTCCTCGACGCTGCTGGTCAGGTACGAGATGTCCACGAACGTGTGGTCCGGTTCGAGCACGGAGACGATCTTCGTCACCGACTCGGCGATGGCCTCCGGCTCGGTGCCCGGGGCGGCGTTCACCCGCAGCGCCACGCCCAGCGCGCCCGGGTCGCGGCCGGCCCGCTCGGCGTCGGCCCGGAGCTTGGCCAGGGTGCCGGTGAGGACGTCCGCCGGGAACTGCTCCGGCACCGGCCAGACCGGCAGCCAGCCGTCGGCGCGCTCGGCCACCCGGCGCAGTGCCTTCTCGCCGAACCCGGCCAGGTGGACCGGCGGCCGGCGGACCGGCTTGAGGCCGACGTGCGACTCCGCGACCGCGTAGCCGATCCCGTCGTGCGCCACGGTTTCCTCGCTCCACCAGGTTTCCAGCAGGTCGAGCAGGTCGTCGAGCCGCTTGCCGCGCTCGGCCATCGGGATGCCGACCGCCGCGTACTCGTCGGGCGACCAGCCGATGCCGAGGCCGGGCAGCAGCCTGCCGTTGCTGGCGACGTCGATGCTCGTCAGCTGCCGCGCGAAGTTCGCCGGCTGGTACTGGGTCGCGTTGAGGGTGCTGGACCCGAGGACGGCGGTCTCGGTCACGGCGGCGGCGACCGCCAGCGCGGTGAACGGGTCGTGGACGGTGTGGAACTCCTCGGGCATGGTGTCGTAGCCCGGGTAGGGCACCACCGGGGCGACCGGCGACAACAGCCGGTCGCCGACCCAGAGACCGGCCGCACCGGCGCGTTCGGCTTCGCGCGCATACCGCGCGATCCCGCCCGGTGTGGCCGCCGCCTTGCCGAACACCGGAAGGCTGAACCCCAAGTTCATGCGTTCTCCCCTGAAGAGTGGCCGGACCGTACCGGCCCTTCCTCCACTTGTACGCGCATCTGGTTGCGCGTTCAAGTATCGTCGGCGGCGGCCGGACAACCGGCGGCCGCCGCCTCGGTGCCGCCGCGTTTTCGCGTGCCGATGCGCGGAAACGGGCGGAAACCGCAATTCGCGAGATGCTTTCTACTCCATTCGTGATTGGCGGCGATCAACTTAGGTTGTCGGGGTCAGCGACCTTTTCCGCTAGCCGCAGCGGTGCCGTTCCCGGTTAGCTCGGTACCGGAGCCGCCTACGCGGCTGAAGACCCGGCGGGAGAACTCCCCCTCTCCCGCCTGCGAGGTACGGCGTCCGGCCCCGCCCAGCCCCCAGTACGGTGGGCCGGGCGTCGTACCGACCCGTGTCCGAGGTGGACAGTCCGGAAAGGACAGAAGCTCAGAGCCTGCCGACGGCGGATTCGGCCGCGAGGTCGTGGTGGGCGCTCTCGGCCAGCTCGCCGATGTTGCGGTCCAGCAGCGACTTCAGATAGCCGGGGCCGATGCCGAGCTCGTCGAAGCCCGCCACCAGGCCCCGCAGCTTCTCGATCCGCACGTGCCCGCGCTTGGCCGGCATGTCGACGAGCTTGCGCTCGGCGCGCGTGCCGAGGCGCTCCTCCAGGCCGTCGACGATGTCCTCGATGGCCTCCGACCGCCCGGACGCCACGTTGATCACCTCGTCCCGGACGCCCTGCGCGAGCAGCGAGTCGAGCATCCGCATCATGTCGCCGACGTCCAGCAGGTCGCGCGACACCCCCGAGTGCAGGGTGACCGAGCCCGCGAGCAGCTGGCGGGTCAGGGACGGCAGCAGCTGGTGCGGGGACTGGCCGGGACCGACGATGTGGGACAGCCGCAGCACGAGCCACCGCGCGCCGGACAGCGCGCAGACGTGCTCCAGGCACAGCTTGTGCCTGCCGTAGGGGGTGAGCGGGAAGACCGCGCCGCCTTCGCTGCCCACCGACTGGTCGGCGCCGTACATGCCGGTCGACGCGGTGGACAGGAAGATCACCGTGCGCCCGGCGGCCCGGCAGCGGTGGATCACGTCGTAGACCAGCGCGGACTCGCGCTGGAACGCCGAGACGTCGTTGACGAGCACCGTCGAGACGCCCGCCGCGATCAGGGTGACGTCCGGGTAGCGGTCGCCGAAGAACCGCCGGGTGTGCCGCGCGATGAAGCCGTTCCCGATGATCTCCATCAGCGGGTCACCGCCCGCTCGCCGGCCGCGGCCAGCACTTCGCCGGCCAGCCGCGCGGTGTCGACGGAGGACGCAAGCCACGCCGCTTCGGACTCGTCGCGCCCGGCGAGCGCGGCGGCGGTGAACGAGCGCAGGGAGAGCTGGAACTGGTGGGCCGGTGGCAGCCACAGTTCTTCCACGTGGTCCTGTTCTTCGATGCGCAGCACCGGTTGCCGTCCCGGCGGCGGTGTGAAGGCCCGGTCGAGCGACAACGCGGCCGCGCTGCCCCACAGTTCGTACCGCGAACGGTAGCTGTGCTGGAACCCGAATTCGAGCGACGCGGTGACGCCGCTCGCCGACGTGATCAGCGCGTGCCCGGCGACGTCGACGCCGCGCCCGTCGAAGCGCAGGGTCGCGCCGGTCACCCGCAGCTGCGGGCCCAGCAGGAAGAGCGCGGCGCGCAACGGGTAGACGCCGACGTCGAGCAGCGCCCCGCCACCCAGCGCGGGCTGGTGGCGGATGTCTTCCGCGGGCAGGGGCGGGATGCCGAACGCGGCGCTGAAGGTCCGGAGCTCGCCGAGGCGGCCGCCGTCGAGCAGCTCGCGCACCCGCGCGTGCTGGGGGTGGTGCACGAACGTGAAGTTCTCGCGCAGCACGAGATCCTGCTTCGCCGCCAGCTCGGCGAGGTCCACGGCCTGCTCGTGGTTCAGCGTGAGCGGCTTCTCGCACAGCACGTGTTTCCCGGCCAGCAACGCTTTCCGGGTCCACTCGTGGTGCAGGGCGGTCGGCAGGGAAACGTACACGGCGTCGACGGCCGGGCTCGCGAGCAGCTCGTCGTAGGTCATCGCGGTGGCACCGAAGCGGCGGCCGAACTCCGCGGCCTTCTCCGGCGACCGGGCCGCGACGGCGGCCAGCGCGAGTCCGTCCACACCGGACAGTGCCGGCAGCGTGCGCCGCGCGGCGATCGACGAGCAGCCCAGGGCGCCGAGCCGCAGCACCCGGCTCACCGCAGCCCCCGCAGGCACGCGATCAGGCTGCGGGCCTGCACGTTGACGTAGTGGCTGTGCCGCAGCAGCTCGTTGAGCTGGTTCAGGGTCAGCCAGCGGAAGTCGGCCAGGCCCGCGTCCGGGAAGTCGGCGGGCACTTCGATGATCTGGTAGTCGCTGTAGGCGTGGTGGAACCGCCCGCCTTCTTCCGACAGCTGGGCGGCGAACAGCACCTGGTCGGCACGCCGGGCCAGCACCATGTCGAGGAACGGCGGCCGGTCCGGTGGCGCGGTGTGCACGTAGTTGTCCGGCGTGCACTGCACGGTCGGGGCCAGCTCCACCACGTCGAGGTAACCGGGCTCGACGCGCGCGTTGAGCAGCGCGTGCAGCACACCGTCGACGCGCTTGACCAGCAGCGCCACCACGCCCGCGCCGTGCGGCCGCACCAGCGGCTGGGTCCACTGCGCGACTTCGCGCCCGTTCGTGGTGATGTCGACGGCGATGATGCTGAAGAACAGGCCCAGCTCGTGCGAGATCGCGGCGGGCGTGCGGACCCAGTTCGCGACCTCGCGCAGGGGCAGCGGGCTGGTGCGCACGACGTGCTGCGCCTGGCGCGAGGTGATCCAGCTCAGCACCTCCGTGCGCGTGTGCAGGCTGCCGGTGTGCTGGGCCGAGGACCGCGCCACCGACGCGGCGAGGTCGGTCACCGCCTCCGCTTCGACGCCCTCGATGCCCGCGGGCATGCAGGACAGCACGGTCCGGGCGTCCATGTTGACCACGTTGTCCTGCTTGAGCAGCTCGTGCAGCTGGCCGAGGGTGAGCCAGCGGAAGTCGTCGGGCAGCTCGTCCCCGACGGCGGACTCCGGCACCTCGACGATCATGTTCCGGTTGCGCTTGCGGTAGAACCAGGACCCCTGCTCGGACTGCAGGACGTCGGCGAGCACCGTCTCCGGGTCCGGGTCGCGGAAGTGCTCGAGGTAGGGGACCGGCCGCCCGCCGTGCACGCGCGTGTAGTTGCTCTTCGTCGCCTGCACGGTCGGCGAGATCTGGACGCCGTTGACGTTGCCCGGCTCGGACTTCGCCTGCATCAGGCAGTGCAGGACGCCGTCGATCTCCTGCACGAGGATGCCCAGGATGCCGATCTCCGGCTGGTTGATGATCGGCTGCGACCAGTGCGTCACCGGGCCGTGGTCGGTGTCGACCTCCAGGCCCTCGACGGCGAAGAAGCGGCCGCTGTCGTGGCGGAGGTCGCCGCTGCCGGGGTCGAAGCCCCACCGGCGCAGCTCGCCGAACTCGATCCGCCGCACTTCGTGGCGGTGGGCGAGATTGCGCTGCGCGATCCACTCGGCCACGTGCGCGTCCGGCGTGGCGACGCCGCCGGTGGCGGCCGCGGACTTCGCGAGCCGGTGGGGCAACGTCACGTCCGGTTTGCGGAGCAAGCCGGTTCCAGTGTGACGGTCCATCGATTCACCTCGCGTGGCCAGCGGACGGGATGCCTCCATTCGTAGCGGGCGGAAACTAGGAGGAATGCTCGTCTTCGCCGTGGCCCCGCCGCCGCGGCCCGGTGACACTAGGCGATTCATTGGATTCCCTGTGCGCGCCACGGGGAAGCGCCGCCCGGCGACCTAGGGTGGCCGCGTGGACGTCTCCGGCAGCCATGTCGCCTTCTTCAGCTTCCCGGGTTTCGGGCACATCCGGCCGACCCTGCCGGTGGTGCGCGAGCTGCTCGCGCGCGGGCACGACGTGTCCTACGTGGTCGCCGAGCGGTTCGCCGGCGTGGTCGCGGAGACCGGCGCCGACGTGCTCACCTATCCGTCGGCGTTCCCCGGGTCGATGCCGGACGTGCATACCGCCGACGACCTCGCCGTCGTGCTGGCGCACTACCTCGACGAGGCGTTCGCCCCGCTGGCCACCGCGTGGCCGCGGTTCGCCGGCCGCCCGGTGGACCTCGTCGTCGAGGACGTGCTGAGCACCGACGTCGGCGGGCTGGTCGCGCGGCGCGCCGGCTGCGGGGTCGTCCGCCTGTTCGCCGGGTTCGGCGGCAACGACGAAGTCCCGCTGAACGGCAGCGAAACCGAGCTGGCCGGACCGCCGCTCGACCCCGGGCATCCCGTGCTCGCGGCCTGCGGGGAACGGGTCAAGACGCGGCTGGCGCGCTTCGGCCTCGACACGCCATCGCCGGAACCGGCCCGGGGCGGGGAAGTCGTGGCGAACCTCGTGTTCGTGCCGCGCGCTTTCCAGCCGCGCGCCGAGTGCTTCGGCGACGAGTTCGTGTTCGTCGGCCCGACCGGCGACGACGGCGCGGCCGCCGGCAGCTGGCAGCCGCCCGGCGGGGACGTCCCCGTCGTGCTGGTTTCGCTGGGTACCTCGTCCAACAGCAATCCCGGGTTCTTCACCGCCTGCGGGCGGGCTTTCGCGGGCACCGGCTGGCGGGTGGTGATGACCACCGCCGGGCACGTCGGCGACGACGTCGCGGCGGCCATGCCCGACAACGTCGAGCTGCACTCGTGGCTCGACCACCGCGCGGTCCTCCCGCACACCGACGTCGTCGTCTGCCAGGCCGGGACGGGCTCCCTGATGGACGCGTTCGGCCACGGCGTCCCGGTGGTCGCCGTGCCGCAGCGGCCCGAGGCGCGGGTGACGGCCGCCCGGGTCGAACGGCTGGGCCTGGGACGCGCGCTGCTCGACGACGTGACCGGCGCCGACGTGCGCGATGCCGTGCTGGCCGTCGCCGCCGACGCGGCCGTGGCGAAGGAGGTGGCGCGGATGCGGGCGGCGATCCGCGCGTCCGGCGGCGCGAAACGGGCGGCGGACGTGCTCGAACGCGCCGTGCGGTCCACCGATGGGGAAACGGCATGAGCGACGACAAGCTGCGCGAGTACCTCAAGAAGGTCACCGCGGACCTGTACCGGACGCGCGAGCGGCTGCGCGACGCGGAAGACCGCGAGCACGAGCCGATCGCCGTCGTCGGGATGAGCTGCCGCTACCCCGGTGGCGTCCGCTCGCCGGAGGACCTCTGGGACCTCGTCGCCGCGGGCCGGGACGCGATCTCGGGCTTCCCCGTCAACCGCGGCTGGGACCTCGACGCGCTCTACGACCCCGACCCGGACCGCGCCGGCAAGTGCTACACCCGCCAGGGCGGGTTCCTGCACGACGCCGACCAGTTCGACCCCGGGTTCTTCGGCATTTCCCCGCGCGAGGCGCAGACGATCGACCCGCAGCAGCGGCTGCTGCTCGAAACGGCCTGGGAGGCGTTCGAGCGCGGCGGGCTCGACCCGGCGTCGCTGCGCGGCAGCCGGACCGGCGTGTTCGCCGGGGTGATGTACAACGACTACGCCACCCGCCTGACCGGCCTGCCCGCGAGCCTCGAAGGCTATGTCGGCAACGGGAGCGCGGCCAGCATCGCCTCCGGCCGGGTGGCCTACACCTTCGGGCTGGAAGGCCCGGCGATCACCGTCGACACGGCGTGCTCGTCGTCGCTGGTGGCGCTGCACTGGGCCACGCAGGCGCTGCGGCGCGGCGAGTGCTCGCTGGCGCTGGCCGGCGGGGTCGCGGTGATGTCGACACCGGTGACGTTCATCGGCTTCAGCAGGCAACGCGGCCTCTCGCCCGACGGCCGGTGCCGCTCGTACGCCGACTCCGCCGACGGCACGGGCTGGGGCGAAGGCGCCGGGTTCCTGCTGCTGGAACGGCTTTCCGACGCGCAGCGCCACGGTCATCCGGTGCTCGCGGTGGTGCGGGGCTCGGCCGTCAACTCCGACGGCGCCAGCAGCGGGCTCACCGCGCCGAACGGGCCTTCGCAGCAGCGGGTCATCCGGGCCGCGCTCGCCGACGCGGGCCTGTCGGCTTCGGACGTCGACGTCGTCGAGGGGCACGGCACCGGCACCACCCTCGGCGACCCGATCGAGGTGCAGGCGCTGCTGGCGACCTACGGCCGGGACCGGGCGGGCCGTCCGCCGCTGTGGCTGGGCTCGGCCAAGTCGAACCTCGGCCACACGCAGGCGGCGGCCGGTGTCGGCGGCGTCATCAAGATGGTCATGGCGCTGCGCCACGAGCGGCTGCCCCGCACGCTGCACGCCGACGTCCCCACGTCCAAAGTGGACTGGGACGCGGGCGAGGTGAGGCTGCTGCAGGAGGCCGTCGCCTGGCCCGCCGGCGACCGCCCGCGCCGTGCCGGGGTCTCGTCCTTCGGCGTGAGCGGGACCAACGCGCACACGATCCTCGAGCAGGCACCCGCGGCCGAACCCGTGGCCGAAGCGCCGGCGCGACCCGGGCCGGTACCGGCCGTGTTGTCGGCGAAGAGCGCGGAGGCACTGCGCGCGCAGGCCACCCGGCTGCTGTCCCGGGTGGACGGACAACGGCCCGCCGACCTCGCGTTCTCCCTCGCGACCACCCGCGCCGCGTTCGAGCACCGCGCGGTCGTGCTCGCCGAGACCGCCGAGGAGCTGCGGGCGGGGCTCACCGAGCTGGCCGAGGGACGGGCGCCGGCCGGTGAGACGCGTCCGGGCAAGACGGCGTACGTCTTCGCCGGCCAGGGCGCGCAACAGCCGGGCATGGGACGACAGCTGTCCGCCGCGTTCCCCGTGTTCGCGGCGGCCTTCGACGAAATCTGCGCGGGCTTCGCCGCCGCCGGGCTGCCCGGCCTGCGGGAACTGATCGACGACGGGGAAGCGCTCGGCCGCACCGAGGTGACGCAGCCCGCGCTGTTCGCCGTGGAGGTCGCGCTCCACCGGCTGCTCGTCTCCTGGGGCCTGACGCCGGACTTCGTCGTGGGCCACTCGATCGGCGAGCTGGCCGCCGCGCACGTCGCCGGGGTGTTCGACCTGCCGGACGCGTGCCGGCTGGTCGCCGCGCGAGCCCGGCTCATGCAGTCCGCGTCCGGCGCGGGCGCGATGGTTTCCCTGCGCGCCACCGAGGAAGCCGTCCGGCCGCTGCTGGGCGACGGGGTGTCGGTGGCGGCGGTCAACGGGCCCGAAGCCGTGGTCGTCTCCGGGGACGCCGGCGCCGTCGAGGCGATCGCCGCGCAGTTCGCCGAGTCGAAGCGGCTGCGCGTCAGCCACGCCTTCCATTCCCCACACATGGATCCGGTCCTCGCCGGGTTCCGTGCCGTCGCGGAGACGGTTTCGTATGCGCCGCCGAAGATCCCGGTCGTCTCCAACGTCACCGGCGAACCCGCCGACGTCGGCTCGGCGGAGTACTGGACGCGGCACATCCGGGCGGCCGTCCGGTTCCACGACGGCCTGCGGTGGCTCGCGGCGCACCGCGTCACCCGGTTCGTGACACCCGGTCCCGGCGGCGACACCGCCGCGATGGCCGCGGAATGCGTGCCGGACGCGCTGGTCGTCCCGGTGCTGCGGCGCGGCCGGCCCGAAGCCCGCACGTTCACCGAAGCCGTCGGCCGCCTGCACGTCGCCGGGTTCAGCCCGGACTGGACGGCCGTCTTCGCCGGTCGCGGCGCGCGGGCCGTCGACCTGCCGACGTACGCCTTCCAGCGCGAACGCCACTGGCTCGACGGGCAGCGGGCCGCCGAACCCGCCGGTGCGCTCTACCGCGTGGAGCGGGTTCCGGTGACCGGTGCCGGTCCGGCCCGGGACGCCGTCGGCTGGCACGAGCTGGACCCGGCCGCGGACGTCCCGCCGGTCGTCCACTTCCGCTGCGAGGCAAGCGGCGACGTCCTGACCGCCGCGCACGGCCTGGCGGCGGAAGCACTGGCCGCGTTGCAGGCGTGGCTGGCCGACGACCGCTACGCGCGGGCGAAGCTCGTCTTCGTCCTCCGGGACGCCCTGCCGGGCGCCGCGGTGCGGGGGCTCGTCCGGTCGGCGCAGGCCGAGCACCCCGGCCGGTTCGTCCTCGCGGACGTCGCCGCGGACGCCGATCTCGCCACGGCGTTGTCCGCGGTGCTGGCCACCGGCGAGCCGGAAGCCGCCTACGCGGGCGGCGAGGTCACCGTGCCCCGGCTCGCCGAGCCGCCCGAGGCCGAACCCGGCCCGGGCTTCGGCCCGGACGGCACCGTGCTGATCACCGGCGGCGCCGGGTCGCTGGGCGGGGCGCTGGCCCGGCACCTGGTCCGGGCGCACGGCGTCCGCAGCCTCGTGCTCGCCGGGCGGCGCGGCCCGGATTCCCCCGGTGCGCCGGAACTGCAAGCCGAACTGGCGGCCGAAGGCGCCGAAGTGCGGCTCGCCGCCTGCGACGTCACCGACCGGGAGGCGCTCGCCGGGCTGCTGGGCACGATCGAGTCCCTGACCGCGGTGGTCCACGCCGCCGGGGTACTGGACGACGGTGTCGTCGCCGCGCTCACCCCCGACCGGCTCGCCGCCGTCCTGCGGCCCAAGCTCGACGCGGCCTGGCACCTGCACGAGCTGACCGCGGGCCTCGGCCTGACCGCGTTCGTGCTGTTCTCCTCCGCCGCCGGCGTGCTCGGTGGCGCCGGGCAGGGCAACTACGCGGCGGCCAACACGTTCCTCGACGCGCTCGCCGCGCACCGGCGGGCGCACGGCCTGCCCGGGGTGTCCCTGGCCTGGGGACCGTGGACGCCGGACGGCGGCATGACCGGGCAGCTGACCGGCGCCGACGTCGCCCGCATGCGCCACGGCGGCGTCCGGCCGCTGGCGGCCCGCGACGCGCTGCGCCTGTTCGACCGCGCGATCGCCGGGAGCGACGCGGTGGTCGTGCCCATCGACTTCGCCGTCGACGCGCTGGACGCGACCCGGCCGCTGCTCGGCGGGCTGACCGGAAAGCGTGAACCCCGGTCCGGTTTCGCGGGGGTGCCGCCCGCCGACCGCCCGGCCGCCGCGCTCGACCTCGTCCGCGGCCAGGTCGCCGCCGTGCTCGGCCACGCGTCCACGGCGGCCGTGCGCCCGGACCGGCCCTTCGCCGACCTCGGCTTCGACTCGCTGACCGCGGTCGAGCTGCGCAACGCCCTCGGCCGCGAGACGGGCCTGACGCTGCCGTCGACGCTCGTGTTCGACCACCCGACGCCGCGCGCGCTCGCCGAGCACCTGCTCGGGGCGGCCGGCCCCGGCCCGGCCGAGAACGCGGCGCACGACGGCGACCCGATCGCGATCGTCGCCATGAGCTGCCGGTTCCCCGGCGGCGTCAGCTCGCCGGAGCAGCTGTGGCAGCTGCTGGCCGACGGCCGCGACGTCATCTCGCCGTTCCCCGCCGACCGCGGCTGGGACCTCGACACGCTCTACCACCCGGACCCCGGGCACCCGGGCACCTGCTACACGCGGGAAGGCGGCTTCCTCGACGACGTGGCCGGCTTCGACCCGGAGTTCTTCGAGGTTTCGCCGCGCGAGGCCGTCGCGATGGACCCGCAGCAGCGGCTGCTGCTGGAGACCGCGTGGGAGGCCTTCGAGCGCGCCGGGATCGACCCGGTGACGCTGCGGGGCAGCCGCACCGGCGTCTTCGCCGGGACCAACGGCCAGGACTACTCGTCCGTGCTGCGGGACGCGCCGGACGACGTCGCCGGGCACCTCGGCACCGGCAACGCGGCGAGCGTGCTGTCCGGCCGGGTCTCCTACACGTTCGGGCTGGAGGGCCCGGCGGTCACCGTCGACACGGCGTGCTCGTCGTCCCTCGTCGCGCTGCACCTCGCGGCGCAGGCGCTGCGCGGTGGCGAATGCTCGCTGGCGCTGGCCGGCGGGGTCACGGTGATGTCGACCCCGGCCGGGTTCGTCGAGTTCAGCAGGCAGCGCGGGCTGGCCGAGGACGGCCGCTGCAAGGCGTTCGCCGAGGCCGCCGACGGCACCGGCTGGTCCGAGGGCGCCGGGATCCTGCTGCTGGAACGGCTTTCCGACGCGCGGCGCCACGGCCGCCGGGTGCTGGCGGTGCTGCGCGGGTCGGCGGTGAACCAAGACGGGGCGAGCAACGGCCTCACCGCGCCGAACGGCCCGGCGCAGCAGCGGGTCATCCGCGCCGCGCTGGCCGACGCCGGGCTCGCACCGTCCGAAGTGGACGCCGTGGAGGCGCACGGCACCGGGACCCGGCTCGGCGACCCGATCGAGGCCCAGGCGCTGCTGGCCACCTACGGCCAGGACCGGGACCGGCCGCTGTGGCTCGGCGCGATCAAGGCGAACCTCGGCCACACCCAGGCCGCCGCCGGGGTCGCCGGCGTCATCAAGATGGTCCTCGCCCTCGAGCACGGGACGCTGCCGCGCACCCTGCACGCCGGCGTCCCGTCGGCGCGCGTCGACTGGACCGCCGGAAACGTCCGGCTGCTGGCCGAGGCCGTCGCGTGGCCCGCGGGCGGACGGCCGCGCCGGGCCGCGGTGTCCGCGTTCGGTTTCAGCGGGACCAACGCGCACGCCGTGCTGGAAGAGGCTCCGGAGCACGTGCTCCCGGAGTCCGGAGCGGACACTCCGGACACGGCGCTCTGGCCGCTGTCGGGACGGTCCGAAGCGGCGTTGGCCGCGCAGGCCGCCGCGCTGCTCCCGGTGGCCGAGGCCGGCCACGGGCGCCACGCCGTGGGTGCCGCGCTGGCCGCCCGGACGGCGTTCGACCACCGTGCCGTGGTGCTGGCGCCGGACCGGGACACCGCGCTGCGGAACCTGCGGCTGCTGGCCGAGGGCGGCGAAGGACCCGGCGTCGTGCGCGGCCGCGTGGCCGGCGAAGGCCGTTCCGCGTTCCTGTTCACCGGACAGGGCGCCCAGCGGCCGGGCATGGGACTCGCGCTGCGGGAGGAGTTCGGCGTGTTCGCCGAGACCTTCGACGCGGCCTGCGCGCTGTTCGACCGGGAGCTGGACGTCCCGCTGCGCCGGGTGATCGCCGAAGGCGGCGCGGACCTGGACCGGACCTGCTTCACCCAGCCGGCCCTGTTCGCGGTGGAGGTGGCGCTGTTCCGCCTGCTGGAGTCGTGGGGCCTGGCACCGGACTTCGTCATGGGCCACTCGATCGGCGAGCTGGCGGCGGCCCACGTCGCGGGCGTGCTGTCGCTCGAGGACGCCTGCACGCTGGTCGCCGCGCGCGGGCGGCTCATGCAGGCCCTGCCCGCGGCGGGGGCCATGGTGGCGCTGCGGGCGACGGAGGCGGAGGTCCGCCCGCTGCTCACGGCCTCGGCCGGGATCGCCGCGGTGAACGGCCCCGCCTCGGTCGTGGTGTCCGGGGCGGCCGAGGACGTCCTCGGCATCGCGGCGCACTTCGAAAAGCAGGGCCGCGACACCAAGCGGCTGCGCACCAGCCACGCGTTCCACTCGCCGCTGATGGACCCGATGCTCGCCGGGTTCGGCGAGGTCGCCGCCGGGCTGTCCTACCGGGACCCGGTGCTGGGCGTCGTCTCGAACCGCACCGGGCGCCCGGCCACCGCCGCCGAACTGCGCTCGCCCGAGCACTGGGTGCGGCACGTGCGCGACGCGGTCCGCTTCGCCGACGGGGTCGGCTGGCTGGCGTCCCGGGGCGTCACCCGGTTCGTCGAGCTGGGCCCGGACGCCGTGCTCGCGGCCATGGTCCCGGACTGCGTGGACGGCGAGGTGTTCGTGACCGCGACGCAGCGGCGCACCCGGCCGGACGTCGAAACCGTGCTCACGGCGGTGGCCGACGCCCACGTCCACGGGCTGTCCCCGGACTGGTCCGCGCTGGTCCCGGCCGGGCAGGAGCGGCCGCAGCTGCCGACGTACCCCTTCCAGCGCCGCCGGTTCTGGCCCGGTACGGCCGCGGGCCGGGCCGGCGACGTCGCCACCGCCGGGCTGGCCGCGAGCCCGCACCCGTTCCTCGGCGCGACGGCCGAGCTGGCCGGGGCCGCGGGTGTCCTCGGCACCGGGCGGATTTCCCTGCGCACCCACCCGTGGCTCGCCGACCACGGCATCGGCGGCTCGGTGCTCTTCCCCGGAACGGCGTTCGTCGAGCTGGCCGTCGACGCGGGGGACCGGGCGGGCTGCACGCGCATCGAGGAGCTGACGCTCGGCGCGCCGCTGGTGCTGCCCGCGGCCGGCGCCGTCCGGCTGCAGGTGCTGACCGGCGCGCCGGACGAGTCCGGGGCGTGCCCGCTGACCATCCACTCGCGACCCGAGGACGCGCCGGCCGACAGCGCCTGGACGTTGCACGCGAGCGGCGTGCTGACCGCCGGGGTCCCGGCGCGCGGCGAGGACTTCCCCGAGTGGCCGCCGCCGGGCGCGGAACCCCTGGAAACCGCGGGACTGTACGAGGAGCTCGCCGGCAGCGGGTTCGGTTACGGCCCGGTGTTCCGCTGCCTGCGGCAGGCCTGGCGGGCCGGCGAGGACGTGTACGCCGAGGTCGAGCTGCCGGAGGACGCGGCGGCCGACGGCGGCGCGTTCGGGCTGCACCCGGCGTTGCTCGACGCCGTCCTGCACGCGGCGGCGTTCCTGCCCTTCCCACCCGCCGCGCACGGCAGGCTGCCGTTCTCCTGGCGCGGGGTGTCCCTGCACGCCGAAGGCGCGCGCGGGCTGCGGGTGCGGCTGACCCGCACCGGCGAGGAGTCGCTCGCGATGGCCGTCGCCGACTCCGCCGGGCGCGCGGTGGCCACAGTGGACTCCCTGGCGCTGCGCGAGTTCTCGCCCGAGCAGCTCGCCGGCGGTCCGGTCCGGGACGCGCTCTACCGGCTGAGCTGGCCGGTCCATGCCGAGGGCCCGGCCGGCGTCCCGTCGTGGGTGCTCGCCCCGGAAGCCGCGCTGGACGCTCTCACCGAGGTGCCCGACGTGGTCGTCGTGCCCTTCGCGACCCGGCCGGTGCGGGAGGCGGCGCACGACGCGCTCGCTCTCGTGCGAACCTGGCTCGCCGACGACCGGTTCGCCGCGGCGAAACTCGCGCTGCACACCTGCGGCGCGGTCGAAACCGAGGAGGGTGCCGGGCCGGTCGACCCCGCGCTCGCCGCGGTGTGGGGCCTGGTGCGCTCGGCGCAGTCCGAGCACCCCGGCCGGTTCGTGCTGGTGGACTCCGACGGCGCCGGCGACCTCGCGGAGACCGTGGCGACGGCGCTCGCGACGGGCGAGAACCAGATCGCGGTCCGCGGCGGCGCGCCGAGGGTGGCCCGGCTGACCAGGGAATCCGAGGCTCTCGCCGTCCCGGCCGGAAACTGGCGGGTCGACATCGCCGACCGCGGCACCCTCGACGGGCTGACCGTGGTGCCGTGCCCCGGGTTCGCCGGACCGGTGGCGCCGGGCGCGGTGCGGATCGCCGTGCGGGCCGCCGGTGTCAACTTCCGGGACGTGCTCAACACGCTCGGCATGTACCCGGGCCCGCCCACCGCGCCGGGCCTGGAGGGCGCCGGGGTGGTCACCGCCGTCGGCGACGGCGTCACCCGCTTCGCGGCCGGCGACCGGGTGATGGGCATGTTCGGCGGCGCGTTCGGGCCGGTCGCCGAGGTCGACGAGCGCCTCCTCTGCCCGCTGCCCGCCGGGATGACGTTCGCCCAGGGCGCTTCGGTGCCGGTGGTGTTCCTGACCGCGCTCTACGCCCTGACCGACCTGGCCGGGCTGCGGCCCGGCGAACGCGTTCTCGTGCACGCGGCGGCCGGCGGCGTCGGCATGGCCGCGGTGCAGATCGCGCGGCAGCTCGGCGCCGAGGTGTACGGCACCGCGAGCACCGGCAAGTGGGCCACGCTGCGCGCGTCGGGTCTGCCCGACGACCACATCGCGTCGTCGCGGACGCTGGATTTCGAGCGCGAGTTCCTGGCCGCCACCGGCGGGGACGGCGTCGACGTCGTCCTCGATTCGCTCGCCGGGGACTTCGTGGACGCGTCCCTGCGGCTGCTGCCCCGCGGTGGCCGCTTCCTGGAGATGGGCAAGACCGACGTCCGGGACCCGCAGCACGTCGCGGCCGGCCACCCGGGCGTGGCGTACCAGGCCTTCGACCTCGTCGAGGCCGGGTACGACCGGATCCGCGAGCTGTTCGACCGGCTGCTGGCGTGGTTCGAGGCCGGGGTGCTGACGCCGCTGCCGGTCACCGCGTGGGACGTCCGGCGCGCGCCCGCGGCGTTCCGGCACGTCAGCCAGGCCAAGCACGTCGGCAAGGTCGTGCTGACCGTTCCCGCGCCGCTCGACCCCGGGGGCACCGTGCTGGTCACCGGCGGCACCGGCGGCCTCGGCCGCGTGCTGGCCCGCCACCTCGCCGCCGGCGGGGTGCGGCACCTGCTGCTGGCGAGCCGGCGCGGCCCGGCCGCGGACGGCGTCGACCGGCTGCGCGCCGAGCTGGCCGAGCTGGGCGCCCAAGCCTCGGTCGTGGCCTGCGACGCGGCCGACCGGGACGCGCTGGCGCGGCTGCTGGCGGACGTGCCGCGGCAGCACCCGCTGACCGCGGTGGTGCACGCGGCCGGGGTGCTCGACGACGGGCTGGTCGGCTCGCTCACGCCGGACCGGCTGGACACCGTGCTGCGGCCCAAGGTCACCGCGGCGGTCAACCTGGCCGAGCTGACGCGGGAGCTGGACCTGTCCGCCTTCGTGCTGTTCTCCTCGGCGGCCGGGGTGCTCGGCGCGCCGGGCCAGGCCGGCTACGCGGCCGCGAACGCGTTCCTCGACGCGCTGGCCCGGCAGCGGCGCTCGGCCGGGCTGCCCGCGCTGGCGCTGGCCTGGGGGCCGTGGCGGCCGGACGGCGGCATGACGGCCGGGCTGGCCGAGGCCGACGTCCGCCGCATGGCCCGCTCCGGCATCCCGCCGCTGCCCGCGGAGCAGGGGCTGGCCCTGTTCGACGCCGCGGTGGGCTCGCCCGACGCGGTGCTCGTGCCGATGCTCGTCGACGCGCGGGCCTGGGGCCCGTCGGACGTCCCGGAGCAGCTGCGCGGACTGGTCCGTCCCGGCTTCCGGCGGCGGACGGCCGACACCGGCCAGGGCGAAGCCGGTCTTCGGGAGCGGCTGGCGGGGATGTCCGGCGACGACCGGCGCCAGGCGCTGCTGGACCTGGTGTGCGCGCAGGCGGGCGCGGTGCTGGGCCACGGCGGCGCCGTCGACCCGGCGCGGGTGTTCAAGGAGCTGGGGTTCGACTCGCTGACCGCGGTGGAGCTGCGCAACCGGCTCGGCGCGGCGAGCGGTGTCCGGCTGCCCGCGACGCTGATCTTCGACTACCCGACACCGGCCGCGCTGGCCGGGTTCCTCGGCGAGGAGCTGTTCCCCGCGTCCGGGTCCGAAGAGGACATCCGCGGGGTGCTCGCGTCGATTCCGTTGGCGCGGGTGCGCGAAGCGGGCTTGCTCGACGCGCTGCTGAAGCTGGCCGGCCGCGCCCCGGCGCCGGAGCCGGTTCCCGAGTCCGGCGACGACGAGCTGGGCGAGCTGGAGGTCGACGACCTCGTGCGGCTGGCGCTCGGCGCCGAAGAGGGCTGAACGCGAAGCGGCCGCCCTGGTGCACCCCCCGACGGGACACCAGGGCGGCCGCCGAGCCGCCGGAAAGTGCTTTCAGGAAATGAAGAAGCGGCGCCGCCCGGCGGCCGTCGTCCGGCGGGTGGCGGCGCTGCGGACGAAGAACGCCAGTCCCGCGACGATGGTCACCACCCCGCCGATCACGCCGATCGTGTGCTGGCCCGCGTTGACGATGATCGCGACGCCGCCCGCGACGAGGATCAGTCCCATGACGAGGGAAACGAACGGGCGGCCGCCTTGTTCTTTGGCCATCGGAAAAACTCCTCGGAAACGGTGGTCGACGAAATGTCGTGTGTTCCGATTCAAGCACGGCGCACTGCGTGCCGATCAGTCCCAGAAAGTGGTCTTCCGGGCCGTGGAGGTGCAACTTTGGTTGCGGCGACAAGCCACCTTGTGCCGTAGCAGACCAGGCCGGGGAAGCGGTTCACTGGTCTTCAGGTACACGGGAGCGAAAACGGAGCAGGCGCTTGATCACAGCACGAGATCTGACGAAGCGATACGGGGACACGACGGCCGTGCGCGGCCTGTCCTTCGACATCAAGCCCGGCGTCGTGACCGGATTCCTGGGCCCGAACGGCGCGGGCAAGTCGACCACCATGCGGATGATCCTCGGCCTGGACGCCCCCAGCGGCGGCTCGGTGACGGTCAACGGCAAGGCCTACCGCGACCTGCCCGCGCCGATGCGGGAGGTCGGCGCGCTGCTCGACGCGAAGGCCGTCCAAGGCTCCCGCACGGCGTACCGGCACCTGCAGTGGGTGGCGCAGGCCGGCGGCATCCCGCGCAAGCGCGTCGACGAGGTGCTCGACACCGTCGGCCTCACCGACGTCGCGGGCAAGAAGGTCGGCAACTTCTCGCTCGGCATGTACCAGCGGCTCGGCATCGCGACCGCCCTGCTGGGCGACCCGCCGACGCTGCTGTTCGACGAGCCGGTCAACGGCCTCGACCCCGAGGGCATCTACTGGATCCGGACGCTGATGCAGGACCTCGCCGCCGAGGGGCGGACGGTCTTCGTCTCCAGCCACCTGATGAACGAGATGGAGGAGACGGCCGCGCACGTGATCGTGATCGGCCGCGGCGAGCTCATCGCCGACATGCCGATCACCGAGTTCACCCAGCGCAGCGCCCGCAGTCACGTCCACGTGGTCTCCCCGGACGCCACCGAGCTGGCCGAAGCGCTGGAGCGCGCGGGCGGCAAGGTGACGAAGCTGGCGGACGGCTCGCTCAACGTCGCCGGCCTCGACGCGCCGGAGATCGGCGACCTCGCGCTGGAGCGGCGGCTCGGGCTGCACGAGCTCACGCCGGTCCGGGCCAGCCTGGAGGCCGCGTTCATGGACCTCACCAAGGACAGCGTGCAGTACCGCTCGCACGGCGCGGCGCCCCCGGAGGAGCACAAGGTCCTCGAGACGGTGCGGGCGCTCGCGTCGGAAGGGAAGGAATGACGTGACGACCGCAACCGCGTCGCTGCCGGCGGCGAAGACTTCGCCCGGCATCGGGAACACGCTCGCCGCGGAGTGGACCAAGCTCCGTTCCGTCCGCTCGACCTGGGTCGTCGTCATCGCGGCGGCGGTGGTGAGCGTCGGGTTCTCCGTGCTGTTCAGCTTCCTGACCGAGCAGGACTACCAGAACCTGCCCGCCGGGCAGAAGATCGACTTCGACTCCGCCGGCACCAGCATGGTCGGCATGAACCTCGGCCTGATCCTGATCTCGGTGCTCGGCGTGCTCGCCGTGTCGGGGGAGTACTCGACCGGGATGATGCGCCTGACCCTGGCCATCACGCCGCACCGCGGCCGGGTCCTGGTCGCCAAGGCCGTCGTGGTGGGGCTGCTGGCCTTCGTCCTCGGCACCCTGTTCGCCTCGGCCGCGTTCTTCGTCGGCCAGCTGGTCCTCGGCCTCAACCCGGCCATCCCGACGCTGGGCCTCGGCGGTCCCGGCGTGCTGCGCAGCCTGCTCGGCTGGGGTGCGGAGATGGCGGCGTTCGCGCTGCTGGCGCTGTCGTTCGGCGTGATGATGCGCAGCGCGGCGGGCGCCATCGCCACGGCGATCGGCTTCATCTTCGCCCCGGCGATCCTCGGCGCGCTGCTGCCGACGTGGGTCCAACGCGACATCCTGGCCTACTTCCCGGCCTCGGCGGCGGAACAGCTCAGCACGGCGCAGCTGAAGCCGGACTCGGTGACCTACCTGGGTCCGCTGACCGGCGGCGGCACCCTGCTCACGTGGGTGGCGGTGGCGCTGGTGGTGGCGTTCTCCCTGATGGGCAAGCGCGACTCCGGCTGAGCACCCCGCCACGGTCGTGAGCGGCAAACAGGGTCAGAACCCTGTTTCCGGCTCACGACCGGGCGTGGCCGAGGATCCGGTCGGCGGCGGTCACGGCACCGCCGCTTTCGCGCGTGTGGTCGCGCATCGCCCGCATCCTCGCGCCGATGCCTTCGTCCGCCGCGACGGCCAGCACGGCGTCGCGGATCCGTTCCGGCGTCACCTCCGCACGCGGCAGGCGGTGGCCGAGGCCCAGCTGGACCACCCGCTCGGTGTTGACCTCCTGCTCGCCGTGCATCGGCACCAGCACCAGCGGCGTCCCGCAGTAGAGCGCCTCCATCACGCTGCCCATGCCCGCCGACGTCACGAACGCCGACGCGTGCCGCAGCACCGCCGGGTGCGGGACCCACGGGCGTGCCTCGACGTTCGGCGGCAGCGGACCCAGCGATGCCGGGTCGGTGCCGCCGCCGAGGGTCATCACCACCGTCCACGGCAGGTCCGCGAACGCGCGGGCGCACTGCCGGAAGAAGCCGGGCTGGTCGTTGAAGGCGGACGTGCCCAGGGATACCAGCAGCACCGGGTCGCCGTTCGCGGGCGGCTCCCAGCCGGTCAGGGGCCGCTGCGGGCCGAAGCACGGGCCGGTGAACGTGTGCCGCGCGTCGAACGTCTCGCCCGCGTACTGGAAGCCGCGGGGGATCAGGACCAGCTTGTGGTCGCGGCCGTCGTCGAGGAACTGCTCCGCCGTCCGGCCGGGTGCTTCGGCCGCCAGCAACGCGGTCAGATCGGCGGCGAAGTCGTGGTCGCCGGCCACGCTGTCCACATCGTCCACTTCGGCGGAGGGGAAGCGGGCGACGTGCGCGGGCAGCGAATAGTGCTCATTGGAAGCGAAACACGCCGACAGCTGGACCGTCGGGCACGCGACGTCGTGGGCCAGCACCCGGCCCGCGATCCACATGGTGGAGTCGAAGGCGAGCACGCCGGGCGGGTCGTCCGCCAGGAGCTTCCGCAGCGGCGCCAGCGGCGCCAGGCAGCTGCCCGCGCCCGTGAGCGCGGCGGCGAGCCGGTGCGCACCCGGGTCCGCGCCCGCCGGCTCGGCGTAGGCGACCGGGGTCGCGCCGGTGGCCGCGATCCGGTCCGCGAAGCCGCCGCCGGTGGCCACGGTGACCCGATGGCCGCGCCGGACCAGCTCGCCGAGGATGTCGAGCACGGGCGTCACGTGCCCGTGTCCGGGCAGGGTGCAGACCACGACGTGTTCGGTCACACCGGCCATGCTCGCACCGCGCATTCTGGGATTTCGCCAGACGTGCCGCCGTTAGCCTGGGCCGCGAAGAGGCCGTCGCGGTGGAGGTGGGCAGGTGGAGTTCGGCTGGACCGCGGACCAGCGGCAGCGCTACGACCGGACGGTGGCCGACACGCGGGCGGCCTTCCCCGTCGAACCGGAATACGTGTTCAGCCGCGAAAAATGGGCGCTGCTCGGCAAGTCCGGAGTGCTGGGTGCGAGCGTGCCTGCCGCGTACGGCGGCGGCGGCCTCACCGCGCTGGACACCGCGCGCGTGTTCGAAGCGGCCGGGCGCGGCTGCCCGGACACCGGGCTGGTCTTCGGCGCGGCCGCGCACCTGTTCGCCTGCACCATGCCGATCGTGGACTTCGCCCCGGCGGCGGTACGCGACCGGCTCCTGCCCGGCCTCGCCACCGGGGACCTCGTCGCCGGCAACGCGATGACCGAGCCCGAAGCGGGTTCCGACGTCGGCGCGCTGCGGGCCACGGCGACCGCCACGGACGGCGGGTACCTGCTCAACGGCGTCAAGAGCTTCGTCAGCAACGGCCCGGTCGCCGACGTCCTGGTCACGTACGCGGTCACCGACCCGGCCGCCGGCCACTGGGGGATCACCGCGTTCGCGCTCGACGCGCACCGGCCGGGCGTCACCCTCGGGGAGCCGTTCGGCAAGCTCGGCATGGAGGGCTGCCTGGCCTGCGAAGTCACCTTCACCGACTGTTTCGTCCCTGAGGAAACGGTTCTCGGGGAACCCGGCCAGGGCTCGGCGATCTTCCAGCATTCGATGGGCTGGGAGCGGGCGTGCCTGTTCGCGCTGTACCTGGGGGTCCAGGACCGGCTGCTCGACCGCTGCCTCGCGCACGTGCGCGACCGCCGTCAGTTCGGCAAGCGGCTCGCGGAGTTCCAGTCGGTGTCCAACCGGGTCGTGGAGATGAAACTGCGGGCCGAAAGCGCCCGCCTGCTGCTGTACCGGGCGTGCTGGGCGCTGGACGAGGGCGAGGACGCGACGCTGTTCGCGGCGCTGTCGAAGCTCGCGGTGTCCGAGGGCACGGTGGCGAGCGCGACCGACGCCGTGCAGCTGTTCGGCAGCCGCGGCTACCTGCGCGAGCACGGCGTCGAAGCCGCGCTGCGGGACGCGATCGGCGGGACGATCTTCTCCGGCGCGTCGGACGTGCAGCGGCAGCTGGTCGCGATGGAACTGGGGTTGTGAATACTGTGGACAGTCCGGAACTGCTGCACCAGCTGGTGATCGACGCTGCCGGGCGCACGCCGGACGCCCCGGCCGTGCACGCCGGCGACACGACGGTGACCTACCGCGAGCTGGACCGGCTGGCCGCCCGGCAGGCGGCCGGCCTGCACGCGGCCGGGGTCCGCCGCGGCGACCGGGTGCTGATCTGGGCGGAGAAGAGCGCCGAGGTGGTGGCGCTGATGCAGGCGTCGTTGCGGCTGGGCGCGATCTACGTGCCGGTGGCGCCGTCGAACCCGGTTTCGCGGGTGCGGCTCATCGCCGACGGTTGCGCCCCGGCGCTGGTCGTCACCGGCGAAGCCGGGCTCGCGGCCGGCTGGGGCGACAACCCGCCGCCCTTGAGCGGGTTCGCCGAACTGTCCACTGTCGATTCTCCGGTGCCGGTCGAGCCCGTCGGCCCGGACGAGCCCGCCTACATCCTCTACACCTCCGGGTCGACCGGCGCGCCCAAGGGCGTCCTGATCAGCCACCGCAACGCGCTGGCCTTCGTCACGTGGGCCGCGGCGGAAACCGGGCTGCACGCGGGCGACCGGCTGGCCAACCACGCGCCGTTCAACTTCGACCTGTCCGTGTTCGACCTCTACGGCGCGTTCCTCGCGGGCGCGTCGGTCGACCTGGCCGGCGCGGAGCTGTCCTACTCGCCGGCCGAGCTGACGGAATTCCTGAGCGAACGCGGAATCAGCATCTGGTATTCGGTGCCTTCGGCGCTGCTGCTGATGATGCGGCACGGCGGCCTGCTCGACCGGCCGGTCCCGGCGCGGCTGCGCGTCTGCGTGTTCGCCGGGGAGCCGTTCCCGATCGCGGGGGTGCGGGCGCTGCGCCGCGCGTGGCCGGACGTCCGGCTGTTCAACTGGTACGGCCCGACCGAGACCAACGTCGTGACCAGCCACGAGGTGACCGGCGCGGACCTCGGCCGCACCGGCGGCCTGCCGATCGGACGGCCCTGCTCGGGAGCGACGGTCACGCTGGCACCGGACGCCGAGATCGTCGTCTCGGGTCCGACGGTCATGCTGGGGTACTGGGGCGCGCCGCCGCAGCTCGGCGGCTACCGGACGGGTGACCTCGGCCGGTACGGCGAGCGAGGCGAGCTGGAGTACATCGGCCGCCGCGACGCGATGGTGAAGCTGCGCGGCCACCGCGTCGAGCTGGGCGAGATCGAGGCGGCCCTGTCCCGCCACCCGGCGGTCGCGCAGGCGGTGGTGGTGGTCGCGGGCACGGGCATCGACGCGAAGCTGCGCGCGGTGATCGTCCCACGCGCCGGCGAGCGCGTGACGCTGCTGGGCATGAAGGCCCACTGCGCGGCCCACCTGCCGCGGTACATGATCGTGGACGAGGTGACCGTGGTGGCGGAGCTCCCGCGCACGGCCAACGGCAAGACCGACCGCGCCGCCCTCGCCGCCACTCCCTGACTCCGGCCCCACGCCGGGAATGCCACGCCGGGAGACCACAAGTCCCTCGACGTGGCATTCACGACCCGTGCGGGTCAGGCGCGGGCGATGACGTAATGGGTCGGCAGGTCCAGGTTCGCGCCGTCGGCCAGGGTTTCCGTCGTGCGCAGCCGGAGTTCGCCGCCCTCGGTGATCGTGAAGCCCGCCTGCTCGTAGACCGTCTCCAGTTCCGCCTCGCCCGCCGCCGGCTGCAGGCCGATGCCGAAGTAGATCGAGACGCGCTCCAGCTTCGGCAGGTCGTTGGCCGGGTCCGCGATCAGCCGCTGCATGTACGTGTAGCTCGCCGGGGTCAGCTCCTGGTCGAACACGCACCCGCGCGTCCCGGCCAGCACCGCCAGGTTGCGCGTGCACGCCACGCGGCGGTCCACCGGCAGCTGGTGGATCACCCCCGACAGGTAGATGTTCACGTCGCCGTGGCGCTCGTGGAACGCCCGCACCGCCGCGTCGTCCAGGACGTCGAGCAGCTCGTACGCGACGTTGGCCGCGGGGTTCTCCGCCCGCGCCCGCTTCAGCGCCGCCTCGGCGATGTCGACGCCGACGACCCGGTCGTACAGCCCGGCCAGGTACTTCGTCTGCGTGCCGTTGCCGCAGCCGAGGTCGACCAGGGGCAGCTGCGGGTCGAAATGTGCCTTGAACAGCTCCGCGTGCGCCGCCGCGCCGTCCGCGGGCTCGCAGTCCCAGAACGCCGCGCCCGCGCGGTCCGGGAGGTCCGTCCAGTAGGCCTCCCAGACTTGCCCGTCCTTGTTCGCCATCGTCGGCATCTCCTGACGCGGGATCAGTGGCCCGGCCACGGGATTTCCGGTGCCGGGTAGTACTTCACGCCCAGCGCCGTCCAGCGCGGGCCCTGCGCGGCCAGCCGGGCCGAGAACGACGTCCAGTCGTGGCTCGCCTGCGGCGACCAGCCGATCTCGGCGATCGCCGGCAGCCGCGGGAAGGCGAGGTAGCGCACGTCGTCGAGGCTGCGCACGGTGTCCGTCCACAAGGGAGCTTCGACGCCGTCGATGTTGGACGCCGACGCGCCCGGTACCACGGCCGTCGGGTCCCAGCCGTACGCCGCTTGGACGCTGATGTCACCGGCCCACTCGAGGCCGAGCGAAGCGGGGACGCCGGGCGCGTACTTCATGTCGAGGTAGGTGTAGACGCACGGGGCCATGATCAGCTTCGCGCCCTGCTGGCTGGCCTGGCCCACCTCGTTCTGCGTGCCGTCGTAGATCCAGAACTCGCCGGTCGCGCCCTGCGGCGGCGTCGCGGTGAGCATCTCGCCCCAGCCGAACAGCTTCTTGCCGAGCGCGGCCACCATCGGCGCGATCTTCTTCATGAACGCGGTGTACTGCTCGTCGGTGAGGTCCTGGATCTCGTCGCCGCCCACGTCGAGGTAGCCGCCGGGGGTCAGCGCCGCGACCTGGCCGAGCACGTCGCGGATGAACCGGTACGTGACCGGCTTGCCGACGCACAGATCCGACCGCGGCGCGGGCGTCAGGCCGGTGTAGACCGGCCCGGCGACGCCGTCGCAGTTGAGCTCGGCGTACGACGCCAGTGCCGCGCCGAAGTGCGACGGCATGTCGATCTCCGGCACGATCGTGACGTGCCTGCTCTCGGCGTAGGCGACGATCTCGCGGTACTGGGCCTGGGTGTAGAACCCGCCGGGACCGCCGCCGGAGCCGGTGCTCGCGCCCTTGGCCGTCAGGTTCGGCCAGCCGTCGATCTGCAGCCGCCAGCCCTGGTCGTCGGTGAGGTGCAGGTGCAGGTTGTTCACCTTGTACAGCGCGATGTCGTCGATGTACTTCTCGACGTCGGCGACCGGCAGGAAGTGGCGGGCGACGTCGAGCATGGCGCCGCGGTAGGCGTACCGCGGGTAGTCGAGGATGTGGCCGCCGGCCACCGTGAGGGGCCCGCTGAGGGACGCGGGCAGCAGCTGCCGCAGCGTCTGCACGCCGTTGAACAGCCCGGCGGGCTTCGCGGCCCGGATGGTGACGCCGGTCGCCGTGCTGTCGAGCTGGTAGCCCTCGTCGCCGACGCGGGCGTCGGCGCCGCCGAGCACCAGCGAGATCCCGGGCAGCGTCTTCGGCACCCAGGGGCCGGACGCCGGCGCGGGGAACACCGGGAGCCGGAACCGGGTCGACGGGCGCAGCAGCCCGGCGAGGTAGTCGCCGACCTCGCGGGCTTCGGCGCCGCCGGCGGTGAACACCACCGTGTCCGGGCCGAGCCGGTAGCGGACGGCCGGATCCGGCGTCACCGACACCGGGGCGGGCACGACCTGCTGCAGGGTCGGTGCGGCCGGAACCGGGCGCGGTGCGGCGCCGGCGGGCACCGCGGGGGCGAGCAGGCCGAGGAGGGAGAGGAACAGCACCCCACGCCTGGCAGTTCGAGCGGTCATGAGCCGTCCATTGCGGATAGTGGTGAGACTGGTCCCTTTCTCTTAACGGCCCGGTGGCCGGGGAGTCCACTCGCGCAGCCCACGTCTAGGCGGACTGCCAGACCCCGGAATCAACTAAGGTTGTCCGCCCGCAACCTTCCGTCACCGACTGTCAACCTTTGGCCGTTACCCGACGGCACCCCGATCGGTCAAGATCGGGTCGTACGCATCCGAACCGGTCCGGCCAGGGGGAGAACTCGGCCGGGCGCAGGTGCGCCGGAGAGACCCGGCCCGTACCGACGACCGACACAGAAACGGGTGACCGAGATGACCGAAACGCCGACCGCCGTCCATTACCGTGCCTACCTGCTCGCCTACGACGTGGAGAAGGAAGACCTCTACGACCGCACGCGCACGGCGTTCCTGACCCGCGCCGGCGTGCTGACCGAGCTGGCGCTGCGCGGCAACATCGCCGACGAAGACGGCGACGCCGTGCTGGTCAAGGCGGACCCGACCGGCGACCCGGTGCTCGACCGGCTGCTGGCGCAGATCGGGAACGAGAAGCGCAGCTGGAAGTCGTGGATCCGGCACGACTACAAGGAGACCCTCGACCAGATCGAGGAGCAGCTGGTGGAGCGGAAGCTGCTCGCGGTGGAGGAGAAGAAGGTCCTGGGCGTGGTGCCGAAGACCCACGTGACCGTCACCGACCCGGCCGTGGCCAAGGCGCTGCAGGAGCACGCGGTCGAGGTGCTGCACGGCTCGACCCCGGCGGCCGAGATCGGCGCGGACGACGCCGCGCTGGTCGCGCTGGCCGCCGCCGGCACGGTGCCGAGCGTGGTGACCCGCAAGGAGAGCAAGGGCGAGTACAAGGACCGCATCGAGGAGCTGACCGACCGCGTCGGCGAGGTCGCCCCGGGCCTGGAGAAGGCACTGCGCGGCATCCGCCTGACGATGATCGCCGCCCAGGGCGGCCTCGGCTTCAGCGGCTGACCCGCACCCCCTGACGACGGAAGGACCCGGCGGCCATCGGCTGCCGGGTCCTTCCGTCTGCGCACCCTGGGAGCGGGCGAAGTCACGAGGCCGGTGCGGCCGCGGCGCGAATCACGGCACAGCCGGAGCGTGCGCGGGTTCCGGCCGGCGGCCGGAGATCCGGCCGCGGCGCCGCCGGGTCAGGCGAGTGCCGGCATCACCTTGTCCGCGAACAGCTGCAGTGTGCGGGACATCGTCTCCGCCGACTGGCCGCCGAAGTCGAGGTTCCACAGGATGACGTCCGGGCCCAGGACGTCACGGACCTCCTCGATGCGGCCCAGCACCGTGTCCGGGGCGCCCACCACGGCCTTGGCCTCGAGGCCGTCGGTCTCCAGGTCGAAGCTCGCCATCTGGCGCGCCATCGCCGTGTAGCCCTCGTACGCCGGCGACTCGACGTTGTGCCACGACAGGATCGCTTCCTTGAACGCGTTGAACGACTTCACCATGAACGGCACCGCCAGGTCGCGCGCCTCCTCGTCGCTGTCGGCGATCAGCAGCGGGATGCTCACCGCGAACTTCGGCTTGCGACCCGAGTCGCCCTGCGACTCGAGGAACGCGCTGCGGTACAGCTCGACGTACTCGCGCTTGCGGGCCATCTCGTTCAGCTGGGTCGAGCTGATCAGCAGGTTGAACCCCTTGCGGCCGGTCCAGTCGAAGCTGGCCGGCGTCGCCAGCGCGGCCACCCACACCGGCGGGCCGGGCTGCTGCACCGGGGCCGGCAGCGAGTTCGCGTTCTCGTAGGCGAAGAACGGCGTGTCCTCGGTGACGTCGGACTCGTGCCACAGCCGCACCACGGCTTCGATGGTGGCCAGGAACCGCTCGCGGCTGGTGTCCATGTCGACGCCGAACGCCTCGAACTCGTACGGCAGGAACGCCCGCGCGAAGCCGACGTCGAGACGGCCGCCGCTCATCACGTCGACCTGCGCCGCGTGCGCGGCGATCTGGATCGGGTGGTGGAACGACGCCTGGATGCCGCCGGTCATCAGGCGGATCGACCGCGTGCGCGCGGCCACCGCCGACAGGAAGGCCAGCGGGCTCGGGGAATATCCGCCGTAGGAGCGCAGGTAGTGCTCGGTCATCTTGACGTAGTGCAGCCCCAGCTGGTCGGCGAGCACACTGACCTGCAGCACGTCCTGGAAGTACTGCGAGGCGGTGGTGGTCCGCGGATCGCAGTCGGGCAACAGCGAGACGCCATACTCCACGTTCTGATACCTCCGGCGAATAGGGTGACGGCTACCGGTTTTCTCGCACCCGGCCTGCCCGCGACACCCGTCCTACCAAGCCAACCCTGGGGTAACCCTTAGACGCCCGTCCGCGCGGAGCTGAGGTTTTGCCTAGAGCCCGCATGCTAGCCCGGTCCCGCCCGCGAGGGCGTGCGTAGCGTCGCGGCCACCGCGTCGGTTCGTTCGTTAGGGGAATTCGGTGACTCTGGGATATCTCTTCGGCGCGAACATCTCCGATCCCGACCCGGAGCACGGGGCGAAGCTCTACGAGGCCTACCCGGCGATGCGCCGCGCCTACGAGCAGGTGCGCGACTGGACCGGCCTCGAACCGCGCGCGCTGCTGCGCGGGGAGTTCGAACCGCGCGGCGACCACGAGCGGTTCAGCCTGGCCGGCATCCGGCTGGCCGCGCTGGCACTGGGCATCCACGACGTCCTGGCCGGATCCGACGTCCACCCGGGCGTCACCGGCGGGATCAGCCTCGGCGGTCTCATCGCGAGTTCCGTGGCGGGCGCGGTGGACCGCCGGACGCTGTTCGACCTGCTGCTGCGCGAAGCCCGGACGCCGCTGCCGGACCCGGCACCGCCGGCGCAGGGCGCGGCCATCGCCTTCCTGCCGGTGAGCGAGGATCCGTTCGCCTACCACGGCGACCGGCGTCCCGGCGTGCACCTCGGCGGTGACTTCGGCCTGCTCGCCGACGGGACCGTCCGGCTGCTCATGCTCAGCGGCACGGCCGAGGCCCTCGACCGGCTCGTCGCGCAGAGCCCGCCCGGCATGATCAGCGTCATCGACGGCCAGCCGTTCGCCGTGCACTCCCCGCTGCGCCAGTACGCGACCGACTTCATGGCGCCGGCGGTCGCGGCCATGCCGGTGGCCGACCCGCGCATCCCGGTGTGCTCGTTCCTCGAGCAGCGCGCGCTCACGACCGCCGACGATGTGCGGGACCTGTTCCAGCGCAACAAGACCTCGACGATGAGCCTGCCGCACGTCTGCGCCGGGATGGCGGAGCAGGGCGTCCGGCTCGCCTTCGTCCTCGGCCCGACGCTGCCGGCCGGCGTGCTCGACTTCCCGTTCCCCGTCGTGCGGATCACCGAGCCGCACCACGTCACCGAAGCCATGACCGCGATCTACGACCACGCCGTCGACCTCGTCGCCCCCGCCTGACCGCCTTCCGGAGCAAGGAGAGACCGTGAGCACCCGCACGCACGAACGTGCCAGCCTGACCGACCACTGGTTGTCCCTCGACCTCGACGCGTGGACGCGGCACGTGGTGCGGCGGCACTTCAACCCGGAGCTCGGCAGCCCGTACTGGCTGAAGCGGGCGACCGAGCTGGCGTTCGACCCGATGGACATCACGCGCTACGACCAGCTCGCCGAGTTCGGCCCGTTCCCGCCCGGCGACCTGCGCGGCATGGACCCCGCGGACCTCGTGCCGCGCACGGTGCCGCGGCCGCTGACCGGGCGCGTGTGGGAGTCCGGCGGCACCACCGGCGACCCGGTGCGGGTGTTCTACACCGAGGACATGATGACCCACCGCGTCGAATGGCGGCGCTGGTCGTACCTGTTCGACGGCTACCGGCCGGGCCGCACCTGGGTGCAGGCCACGCCGAGCGGGCCGCACCAGATCGGCAACGGCGCGATCGAGCTGTCCGAGCAGCTGGCCGGGCTGGTCTACGGCATCGACATGGACCCGCGCTGGATCAAGCAGCTCATCCGCGCCGGCAAGATGAAGGAGCTGGGGGAGTACACCGACCACGTGCTCGGCCAGATCGTCGACATCCTGCGCTCGCAGCACGTCCACTACCTCAACACGACACCCGCGCTGCTGCAGAAGCTGATCGCGCGGCAGCCGGAGCTGGTCGCCGCGCTCGACGGCGTGCGGCTGGGCGGCACGCACATGAGCCCGCGGATGTACCGGGACTTCGTCGCGGCGCTCGACGGCGGACTGGTGCGGTCCGGGTACGGCAACACCTTCGGCAACGCCGTGAGCCTGCACCCGGAGGACGACGGCGCGATCCTGCCGTACGTGCCCACGTACCCGCAGGTGACCATGTCGGTCGTGGACCCCGGCGACTTCCGCCGGACTGTCGGAAAAGGACAGCTGAAGCTGACTGTGCTGCACGAGGACCTCTTCCTGCCCAACCTGCTGGAACGCGACGAGGCGACCCGCTACGACACCAAGGGCGAATGGCCGGTCGACGGCGTGTACAACGTGCGTCCGCTGCAGGTCAGCCAGGCCGCGCCGGAAGGGCTCTACTGATGGCGCCGGCCGTGGTCGTCGTCGGCGCCGGGGTGATCGGCGCCGCGGTGACCTACCACCTCGCCCGGCGCGGCGCCCGCGTGCACTGCGTCGACCGCGCGGACCGGCCCGCCGCGGGCACCACCGAGGCCGGGTTCGCCACCGCGACGGCCTACCGGCGCTTTCCCAAGGCGTATTTCGAGCTGAACCAGGCGGGCATCGCCGAGCACGCGGCACTCGCCGGGGACTCCGCGCCCTGGTGGCACCGCACCGGCACGGTCGCGTGGACCGACGACGAGTCGTTCGCCGGCTACCTCGCCCAGCTCGCCGAATGGGGCTGCCCCGTCGAGCGGTACGCCGCGGACGGCACTTCGGTGGTCTTCCCCGCGTCCGGACCGGTCGCCTTCCTGCCGTCCGAAGGCTGGATCGACGCGGTCGCCTTCACCCGCCACCTCCTGGACCGGGCGGTCGCCCACGGTGCCACGCTGGCGCTGAACGCCGAGGTGACCTCGGTGTCCGGCGGCGTCGGGCTCGCGGACGGCCGCCGGATCGAGGCCGACGTCGTGGTCAACGCCGGCGGATCGGCCGCGGACGAGATCGGCGCGCTGGCCGGCGCCCGCCCGTTCCTCGGCCCGCCGCGGCGGAGCCTGATCGCGCACCTGCTGGTCGACGGCGACCCGCTGTCCTGCATCCTGCGTGCCCCGGAGGTCAGCATCCGCCCGGACGGGCCCGGACGCGTCGTCCTGCGCTCCGACCGCGTCGACCGCGGGCTGCCGCCGCGCTCGGGGACGCCCGATCCGGAGTTCGTCAAGGACCTGCTGGACCGGGCGGCGAGGGTGGTGCCGTCGCTGGGGACGGCGACCGTCCGGAAGGCGAGCGTCGTGGACGCGCGGTGCGCGCGCGACGAACTGCCGAGCGTCGGCTCGCTGTCGGCGGTGCCCGGGTACTACGAGGCCGTCGCGAGCGCCGGGGTGACGTTGGCGCCGCTGTTCGGCAAGGCCCTCGCCGCGCGGATCGTCGACGGCGAGCCGGACGCGCTCGTGGACGTCTTCACGCCGGACCGCTTCGAAGCGGCGGAGACAAGCTAGAAAGTTCCCCAAAACTTCCGTCGCATACTGATCTCGCACCGGGAAAGCGGTGCGAAGGGGTGTAGCTCTCAACTGGCCAGAGCAGCGGTTTCCAACACCGACGGTTGCAGGTTCGAGTCCTGCCGCCCCTGCCACGAACAGCTGCGCCACCGGTCCCGGCCGGGCCCGCCGACCGTTGGGAGTACCGAGGTGACCATCTGGACCGAGCTGCTGGGCAGCCAGACCCGCTACCTCGGCGAGAAGTACCGCACCCGCGTGATCGAAGCCGGCGACGGCGAGCCGCTGCTGCTCCTGCACGGCGTCGGCGGGCACGCCGAGGCCTACGCGCGCAACGTGACGCGGCTGGGCGAGCACTGCCGCGCGATGGCGATCGACCTGCTGTGGCACGGGTTCTCCGGCAAGCCGGGCTTCACCCACGACGCCGTCGGCACGTACGTCGACCAGGTGCTCGACCTGCTGGACTCCGAGGGCATCGAGCGCGCGCACGTCGAAGGCGAGTCGCTCGGCGGCTGGGTCGCGCTGACGCTGGCCCTGGAGCACCCCGGCCGCGTCGGGAAGCTGGTGCTCAACACCACCGCGGGCATCAAGTGGCGGCCCGGCTCGGTCCACGAGCGGCCCGCCGAAGGGCGCGAGGCCCTGCGCGCCCGTTCGCTGGCCGCGATCGAGAACCCGGTCCCCGAAACCGTCCGCGCCCGGCTGGAGTGGCTGATGGCCCGCCCGGACCGCGTCACCGGCGAGCTGGTCGAGGTCCGCCGCCGGATCTACGCCGAGCCGGCCACCAACGCCGCCCTGCGCACGGTGTTCGAGAACTCCTTCGGGTTCGGCTCCGGCCCGGACCGGAAGATCGCCGAAGAGCGGCTGGCGGAAGTGAGCGTGCCGACGCTGGTGCTGTGGTCGGACCACAACCCCGGCAGCGGGCCCGATGTGGGCCGCCGGATCGCCGAGCTCGTCCCGGGCGCGGCCTTCCACTGCGTCGCCGACGCCGCGCACTGGCCGCAGTGGGAGCAACCCGAAGAGCACGACCGCGTGGTCCTCGACTTCCTGGGCCGTGCGGAGTGAACAGCAGGAGGACCGACCCGATGCGCATCCGCAGCCTCGCCTACGCCGGACTGTCCACCCGGGAGCTGCCGTCCTGGGAGACGTTCGGCGCGGACGTCCTCGGCCTGCCGGGCCACTGGGCCGGCGACGGGCGCCTGCTGCTGCGCATGGACGAACGGGCCTACCGCTTCGACATCCGCCACGGCGACGCCGAAGGGCTCTCGTGGCTGGGCTGGGAGGTGGCGAGCGCCGCCGACCTGGCCGCGCTGGAGCACGACCTGGCCGCGGCCGGCGTCACGGTCACCCGGGCGAGCGCCGCCGAGTGCGCCGACCGGCGCGTCGCGGGCATGGCGTGGCTGGTGGACCCGTCCGGGCTGCGCCACGAGCTGTGCTACGGCCAGGAGGCCGACTTCCGGCCGCTGCGGCTGACCCGCCCGCTGTCCGGCTACCGGACCGGCGAGCACGGGATGGGGCACGCCGTGATCGGCGTGCGGAACTACGCCGAGACGCTCGCGTTCCTGGTGGACACCCTCGGCTTCGCGGTCAGCGACACCTTCAAGGGCTTCATCGCCTTCCTGCACTGCAACCCGCGGCACCACTCGATCGCGCTGGTCGAGACCGACGAGCCCGGGCTGCGCCACATCATGCTGGAGACGGCCACGCTCGACGACGTCGGCTCGACGTTCGACGCCGCCTTCGACCGCCGCATCGTCACCCGCACGCTGGGCAGGCACAGCAACGACCGGGCCGTGTCGTTCTACCTCGAGACGCCGTCGGGCTGGGAGATCGAGTACGGCTGGGACGGGATGGACGTCGACACCGCCGGGTGGTCGACGCGGCAGCTGGCCGGGCCGACGAGCCTGTGGGGGCACCACCACGTGACCGGCACCGAGATCAAGACGTCATGACACCCGACCCGATCGACCCGGACATCACGCAACTGTCCGGCTGGCAGCGGGAATGGGTCAAGGCCGCCCGCGCCGAGGTCGACGAAGCCGAGCTGGCGCTGCTGTGCCAGGCCGCCACCGACATCCCCAGCCCGACCGGCTGCGAGCGGGAGCTGGCCGAGTACTTCCGCGACGCGATGACCTCGGCCGGGCTCGACAGCCGGGTGCAGGCGATCGACGAGCGCCAGGCCAACCTCGTCACCCGGATCGGCACCGGCCGGGCCGGCGCGCAGCTGCTCCTGCTGGCGCCCCTGGACACGGCGTTCGCGCCCGGACCCGAGGACGCGCCGTGGCTCGGCGAACGGCCCCGCGACGACTTCGCCCTGCCCGCGCAGCGGTTCGGCGACAAGATCGTCGGGCTCGGCGCGGAGAACCCGAAGGCGTTCGCCAGCTGCGCGCTGGCCGCCGCCCTCGCCGTGCACCGCTGTGGCGTGCCGCTGGACGGGCAGCTGGTGGTCGCGCTCGTCGGCGGCAGCATGCCGGTGCTGGCCGGGGAGCTGTCGTCGCGGCGCAACTCGGGCATGCACGTCGGCACGCAGTTCCTCATGGACCACGGCCAGTGCTCGTCCGACCTCGCGATCGTGCTCAAGCCGGGCTACTCGGTGGTGCACGAGGAGGTCGGGTTCGCGATCTTCCGCGTCGCCGTGCGCGGCGCGGCCGGCTACACCGGCAGCAGGCACAAGGGCCACTACAGCAACGCGATCGTCGCGGCCGCCCGGATGGTCGGGCGGCTGGAGAGCTGGTTCGGCGAGTACACCGCGCGCAACACCTCCGGGCAGGTGGCACCGCAGGGCGCGGTCAACGCCATCCGCGCCGGCGACGGCGGCAAGCCGGCGTTCAACCCGGTGGCCTGCGAGTTCTGGGTCGACCTGCGGGTCAACCCGCGCACCACGGTGCACGACGTGGCCGGGCAGTTCGAGGCGGTCGTCGCCGAGCTGCGCGCGGCCGAGCCCGCCGTGGAGATCGAGGTCGAGCTGGTGGCCGGACAGGCGGGGTCGGCCACGCCGCCGGACAGCCCGGTCGTCACCCGGCTCATCCGGGCCTGGGAGGACGTCGAAGGCCGGCCGCACGTGCCGGGCAAGCCGGGCAGCGGGCTGTCCGACGGCGGGGTGCTGCGCCGGCACGGCATCCCGACCGCGCGGATCGGCTTGCCGCCGCCCGCCGAACCGGGCCCGTTCCCCGGGTTTTCCATGGGTGTCGCGGACGTGCCCGCCATGCGCCGGCTGGTCGACCTGCTGGTCGGCGTCGTGGTCGACGTGACGACCAGCCAGCGTGCCGAGCTGCGGGAGCCGCCCGCGAGCAGTCGAGGAGACAGCCGATGACCGACATCCTGCCCCCGGTCGACGACGAGGCCCGCCCGGCGCGGCGGCAGGCGGACGTGGGTGTCCCCGGCCGCCGGGACTGGTCGACCTGGCCGCGCTACGAAGCCGCCGCGCTCGGCTTCCGCGAGTACTGGTACCCCGTGGCGTGGTCGCGGAAGGTCGGCCGCAAGCCGCGCGCGATCCGCGTGCTGGGCGAGAAGGTCATGCTCGTGCGCGACGGCGGGCAGGTCCGCGCGCTGCACGACCGGTGCCCGCACCGCGGTGTCCCGCTGAGCCACAAGATGTCCTCGCAGGAGTTTCCGGGCACGTGGAGCTGCTGCTACCACGGCTGGACGTTCGACCTGGCGACCGGCGTGCTGGTCGCCGCGATCACCGACGGGCCGGAGTCGCCGATCTGCGGCAAGGTCACCGTGCGCACCTACCCGGTCGAGGAGGCCCGCGGCCTGGTCTGGCTGTGGATGGGCGACGGCCCGGCCCGGCCGTTCGCCGACGACGTCCCGGAGGAGCTGCTGGACCCGGACGCGATCGTCGTCGGCCGCATCACCGTGCGGGACGGCAACTGGCGCTTCGGCGCGGAGAACGGCTTCGACGACGGCCACGCGAAATGGCTGCACCGCAACGCGTTGTGGACCAAGCGCGTGAAGATGCCGGTGTGGAGCGAGATGAAGGTGATCCGCGACGGGCCGTGGATCACCCGCCGCAAGGACAAGATGCACTACAGCGCCTCGTTCCCCGGTCTCGGCGACTTCCCGAAGAAGAAGTGGTACCGGCGGCGCGAGGGCAACAAGACGAAGGTGTCGCTGCGGCTGCCGGGCACGCTGCGGGTGAAGTACGAGGAGTGGTCGCACTTCGAGTGGTGGGTGGCCGCGACCGCGGAGGACCACACCTACGTCCAGCTCGCCGTGATGAGCAAGGGCAAGTGGCGGAACCGGAAGTTCTGGCTCTACTACTGGACTTGGGCGCGCTGGGTGTTCCACGGCATGTTCAACGACGAGGACCGGCTGATGGTCGAGGTGACCGATGCCCCGCCGGAGCGGCTGTACCGACCCGACGTCTCGCTGACCGAATGGCGGCGGCTGGTCGAGGAGGAGGCCCGGCGCGGGCCGGTCGAGGTCGTCAAGGAGCGGCAGGCGCAGCGGAGGCGGGCGAAGGATGACTGAGCCGACGCGGCTGGTGGTCGGGATGTCCGGCTCCAGCGGGGCGATCTACGGCATCCGCCTGCTGGAGATCCTCAAGGGCATGCCCGAGGTCGAGACGCACCTGGTGGTCACGCCGGCCGCCCGGCAGACGATCGTCTTCGAGACGGACTGGACGCCGTCATCGGTCGCTTCTCTCGCCGATTTCACGTACCGGCCCGGTGACATCGCGGCGCCGATTTCCAGCGGGTCGTTCCCGATCGACGCGATGATCGTGCTGCCGTGCTCGGTGCGCAGTCTCGGTGCCATCGCCTGGTCGCAGAACGACAGCCTGCTGGTGCGGGCGGCCGACGTGACGTTGAAGGAGCGGCGGAAGCTCGTCGTCGCGCTGCGCGAGACGCCGTTGCACCTGGGGCACCTGCGGGCGATGACGCAGGTGACCGAGATGGGCGGCATCCTGGCCCCGCTGATGCCCGCGTTCTACGGGCGGCCCGCGACGCTGGGCGACCTGGTGGACCACCAGGTCGGCCGGCTCTGCGACCTGCTGGGCATCCGCCCGCCGGACGAGCTGGTGGAGCGCTGGCACGGCCCCGCCCGGGGTTAGCCCGGCGGCTCACCCGGGTGGTGGAAGATCGCCCGCACCGGCGTCGTCGGCGGTGCGGGCGACCTTCAGCCCGGAAAGGACGCCGGCACGTCCTCCAGCAGCGCGCGGTGGTCCACCCGGGCCACGACCTCCGGCGGCACCCGGCACGAGGGCGGGAACACCGCCGGCGGCACGGGCTTCGTGCAGTCGAAGATCAGCTTCGTCTCCATCGGGCCCTTCTCCTCCCGGTTGTGCCCGTAGGTCACCGGGTTGAGCTGGCCGCCGAGGAAGCCCGGCATGATCGTCAGGTCGCGGTCGGCCTGGAAGCGCGTCGCCAGGCACCACAGGGTTTCGACCTCGTTGAACACGTCGACGTCGTCGTCCACCACGAACACGTGCTTCAGCAACGGGTCCACCGCCAGGGCCGCGCAGGCCGCCAGCTTCGGCTCGCCCTCGACGCGCTTGCTCATCGACAGGTACAGGTGCGAGCGGGCCATGCCCGACAGCGGCAGGTGCACGCCGGTCACCGTGGGCACCGCGTCCTTGACCCGGCGGTAGATGCTGCCCATCCGGGGCAGCCCGCCGAGCATGCTGTGCTCGGTGTGGGCGTTGAACACGTCGACGAAGACGGGCTTGCGGCGCATGGTGATCGCGGTGATCTTCACGTACGGCTGCGGGCCGGTGCGCGTGTAGAACCGCGGGTACTCGCCGAACGGGCCTTCGACGACCGTGGCGTCCGGATCGGTGTCGATGACGCCTTCGATGACGATCTCGGCGCGGGCCGGCACTTCGAGCCCGACCGTCTTGCAGGGCACCATTTCCAGCGGTTCGCCGAGCAGGCCGCCGACCACGTCGAGCTCGCCGCCGATACCCTCCAGCTTGGACACCGCGCCCATCAGCAGCGCCGGGTGGTGGCCGATGACGAGCGCCACCTCCATCGGCTTCTTCTGCTCGCGCAGCTTCCGCAGCACGTACGCGGTGTGGTGGGCCGGGTTCACCTGGATGCCGACCTGGTCGCGGCCCTGCGCCTGGTGGCGGAAGATGCCCGCGTTGATCTTGCCGCTGTCCGGGTCGCGGCAGATGGTCACCGCCGAGGTGATGTACTTGCCCGCGTCCAGCTCCTGGTGCTTGAGCAGCGGCAGCAGGCCGACGTCGATGTCGTCGCCGGTGAGCACGACCTCCTGCACCGGCGCGGTTCCGACGGTGACCGGCTTGATCCCCGATCCCTCGCGGCGGGCGTACTCCGGGACCATCGAGTGCACGTCCGAGCCGATGCTGCGCGCGAGCCGCTCGTAGGTGCCGTGCAGGTTGATCAGCAGCGGGATCGCGGAGCCGCCGACGTTCTCGAACAGCACCGCCGGGAATCCGGGGTAGGCCGGGTCGTCCTCCAGCTTGTCGACCAGGGCGGTGACCTCGAACTCGGGGTCGACCTGCTTGCGCACGACCTTCACCTGGTCCGGCGGCAGCTCCGCCAGGAATGTCCGCAGATCCTTCGCCATCAAACGCCTTCCGTTCGCAAGGTGGCTCGCGAACCCGAGTATCGGGCCCGCTCAGCGGGCGGGCGGAGCGCACGCGGGAAGAACTAGGGGAATGTTTCGTCCTGGGCCACGAGCACCGCCGGGGCGCGGTGCGGCGGTGCTAAATGGTGACGTCCACGAACCCCGCGCGTCGTCGTACGTCAGGAGAACGACATGACCGTAACCGCAGCGCCGCCCCGCGAAGCCGCGGCGGCCGAACTGGCCCGGTCCTGGGCCGAGGACTCCCGATGGCGCGGTGTTCGCCGGGACTACACCGCCGAGGACGTCCTGCGGCTGCGGGGGAGCGTGACCGAGGAGCACACGCTGGCCCGGCTGGGCGCGGAACGGCTCTGGCAGCTCCTGCACAGCGAGGACTACGTGCACGCGCTGGGCGCGCTGACCGGCAACCAGGCCGTGCAGCAGGTGCGCGCCGGCCTCAAGGCCATCTACCTGTCCGGCTGGCAGGTCGCCGCCGACGCCAACCTGGCCGGTCACACCTACCCGGACCAAAGCCTTTACCCGGCCAACTCCGTGCCGCAGGTCGTGCGGCGGATCAACAACGCGCTGCTGCGCGCGGACCAGATCAGCTGGGCCGAGAACGAGCCGGACGCGCCGCACTGGCTGGCGCCGATCGTGGCGGACGCCGAGGCGGGCTTCGGCGGCGTGCTCAACGCCTTCGAGCTGATGAAAGGCATGATCGCCGGCGGCGCGGCGGGCGTGCACTGGGAGGACCAGCTGGCCGCGGAGAAGAAGTGCGGCCACCTCGGCGGCAAGGTGCTCGTCCCGACCGCCCAGCACATCCGGACCCTGCAGGCCGCGCGCCTGGCCGCCGACGTCTGCGACGTCCCGAGCCTCGTGATCGCCCGCACCGACGCCCAGGCCGCGAACCTGATCACCAGCGACGTCGACGAACGCGACCGCCCGTTCCTGACCGGAGAACGCACCGCGGAGGGCTACCACCGGGTCCGCGGCGGCCTCGAGCCGTGCGTCGCCCGCGGCCTCGCCTACGCGCCCTACGCCGACCTGCTGTGGATGGAGACCTCCAAGCCGGACCTCGAGGTCGCGCGCCGGTTCGCCGAAGCCGTCAAGGCCGAGTACCCCGACCAGCTGCTGGCCTACAACTGCTCGCCGTCGTTCAACTGGAAGAAGCACCTCGACGACGCGACGATCGCCAAGTTCCAGCGCGAGCTCGGGCACATGGGCTACAAGTTCCAGTTCATCACCCTCGCCGGGTTCCACTCGCTGAACCACGCGATGTTCGCGCTGGCCCGCGGTTACGCCGGCGAAGGCATGACCGCCTACGTCGAGCTGCAGGAGCGGGAGTTCGCCGCCGAGGCGGCCGGCTACACCGCGACACGGCACCAGCGCGAGGTCGGCACGAGCTACTTCGACCTGGTGAGCACGGTCGTGAACCCGTCCAGCACCACCGTCGCGCTGATCGACTCCACGGAGAAGTCGCAATTCTACTGAGCGTTTCCCCAGTCAGGTGCTGTTAGAAACAATTCGACGACACATCAGCCACGCGAAAACTCCGAATCCAGGACGGTCGCTCATGCGCATGCCCGAGAATCTCGAAGACATGGTGTACGGAGTCTACGGGACCACTGAAATCGCGGTGAAGCCCTGCCCGTTCACCCAGGCCGAGATCGACGAGCTCGAGACCACCAACGAAATGCTCATCTACGTGCCGCAGGAGATCTCCGAGGCGCAGATGATCGAGACCGGGAAGCTCACCACGAACTTCCGCTGGGAAGTCGAGCAGAACATGATCAAGAGCCCGATGACCGACGAGTCGCACTGGCTCGTCTGCTCGGCCTCGCCGATCCCGGAAATGCTCGGGCAGAGCACCCAGGCGATTTCCCGCGTCTACGAAGAAGAGGGTCTCGACGGCATGGACTTCCGCCGCTACCTGGCCTTCGTGCTCACCTACCGGCACCTGACCAACGAGTACCCCGACTACCGCCAGTGGTGCCTGCTCGTCGGCGGCCACTACGACCGCAGCGGCATTTCGCTGGTCGGCTTCGACAAGTTCGGCAACTTCGGCCACCACGGCTGGATGAAGAACTTCAAGGCCAAGATGTCCGGCGGCCGGTACGTGGCTTTCGCGCCGCGCAAGCACATCAACGCCGAGACCGAGCTGCTGCAGCGCCCGCGCCGCGGCTCCCGCAACAAGGCCACGCACGACGCGGGCACCGACTGACCCGGAAACCATCCAGCACGATCCCGTGCGTGGAGCTGTGCCGTCACTGGAGGAAGAGCAATGGCAGACGACGAGCGCGTGGACGTCACGCGCAAGCTCGTTGAGTTCGTGGGGAAGCACCTGCTGGACGGCAAGGACGTGGGCGAACTGACCACGACCACGCCGTTGCTGGACTGGGGCTTGCTCAACTCGATCGAAACGACCCGGCTGGTCGCCTACATCCGCGAGGAGTTCTCCGTGCGGGTGCCCCCCACGGACATGGTGGCCCGGCACTTCAAGGACATCGAAAGCATCGCCGACCTGGTGACTTCGCTGCGCACCCCGGTCGCCTGACCCCTCTTTTCCCGATCCAGAACGGAGAACCCGTGTCCTACGACTACGATGTCGGCATCATCGGTGGTGGCCCGGCCGGTTCCACGGCGGCGTCCTACCTGGCCAAGGCCGGCCTTTCGGTGGCCGTCTTCGAGGGTGACGTCTTCCCCCGCGAGCACGTCGGCGAGTCACTGGTCCCCGCGGTCATCCCGGTGATGCACGACATCGGGGTCATCGGCAAGATCGAGGCCGCGGGCTTCCCCCGCAAGTACGGCGCCGCGTGGACCTCGTCCGACACCCGCCCGACCAGCACGCTGGACTTCGACGCCGGCTCGCACGGCCTCGGCGTGGCGGAGATCGCCTACGAGGAACGCGACCAGAACGGCGTGGACCGCGTCTACGCCTGGCACGTCGACCGCGGCAAGTTCGACTCGCTGCTGCTGAAGCACGCCGAGGAGCTCGGCGCCAAGGTCTACCAGGGTGTCCGGGTCAACCGGGTCGACTTCACCGACCGCGACCGGCCGGTGCTGCAGGCCAAGATCGGCGGGCAGCAGCTCGAGGTCGCCGTGCGCTGCGTGATCGACGCGACCGGCCGGCAGACCCTGCTCGGCAACCAGCTCAAGGTCAAGGTGCCGGACAAGGTGTTCAACCAGTACGCCGTGCACACCTGGTTCGAGGGCCTCGACCGCGCGTCGCTGGCGCGCCGTCCCGAGGACGCCGACTACATCCACGTGCACTTCCTGCCGCAGGAGAACACCTGGGTCTGGCAGATCCCGATCACCGAGACCATCACCTCGATCGGCGTCGTCACCCAGAAGGAGAAGTTCAAGGAGCACAAGGACGACCTCGAGGGCTTCTTCTGGAACTCGGTCGGCACCCGGCCGGAGATGCTCGACGCGCTGAAGAACGCCGAGCGGGTCCGGAAGTTCAAGACCGAGGGCGACTACAGCTACGGCATGAAGCAGATCGCCGGCGACTCGCTGGTGCTCATCGGCGACGCCGCCCGGTTCGTCGACCCGATCTTCTCCAGCGGCGTCAGCGTGGCGATGAACAGCGCGCGGCTGGCCGCCAAGGACGTCATCGCCGCGCACCAGGCCGGTGACTTCCGCCGCGAGCGGTTCGACAACTACGTCACGACGCTGCGCAAGGGCGTCAACATCTGGTACGACTTCATCTCGATGTACTACCGGCTGAACGTGCTGTTCACCGCGTTCATCGACGACGAGCGCTACCGCAAGGACGTCATCCAGATGCTGCAGGGCGACGTCTACGACGCGGAAGAGCCGGCGGCACTGACCGCCATGAAGGAGTACGTCGCCGCCGTCGAGGCCGATCCCACGCACCTGTGGCACGGCCACCTCGGCAACCTCAAGGCGTCTTCGTCGGCGCTGGCCCTGTTCTAGCAAGACCCCAGGTCGTGAGTGAGAAAACAGCGTTCCAACGCTGTTGCTCACTCACGACCTTTCCGCCGGCGCCGATCGGAGAGGCCAGTCATGTCATCGCTCGACGAGCGCACCGCGTCGCCCGCGCCCGCCGCGCCCGGCCGGCGCGGCCGCGCGTGGGTGTCCTACCTGGCCATGGTGGTGGTTCCCGTCGTGGCCGCGTTCTTCCTGCTGCGCACCGGCGGTGGTGACGGCGCCGCGCCGGCCGGGCACGCCGGAGGCGCGGCCGACCCGGTGGCCAAGCTGCTGTTCGCGTTGCCGGTGATCTTCCTGGCCTGCCGCCTGCTCTCGGCGCTCGCGCGGCGGCTGGCGCAGCCGGCGGTGATCGGCGAGATCTTCGCCGGCATCCTGCTCGGCCCGTCGTTCCTCGGCTGGGCGTGGCCGGCGGCCTACCACTGGATCTTCCCCGACCACCTGGCCTCGACGATGAACACGCTCGCCCAGATCGGCCTGGTCATCTTCATGTTCCTCGTCGGCTACGAGCTCGACGTCGAGCTGGTCCGCCGCCGCAGCAAGGCCGCGGTGCTGGTCAGCCACGTCAGCGTGGCGATCCCGTTCCTGTCCGGGGTGCTGCTCGCCTTCGCCCTGCACCCCGCGCTCGGCGCCGGCGTCGACCGGCTGCCGTTTTCGCTGTTCCTCGCGATTTCGATGAGCATCACGGCGTTCCCGGTGCTCGCCCGGATCATCACCGACCGCAAGATGACGAAGCTGCCGATCGCCGCGCTCGCGCTCAGCTGCGCGGCGGTCGACGACATCACGGCGTGGTGCCTGCTGGCGCTCGTCGTCGCTATCGCGAGCGCCACGTCGATGGCCGCGACCGCGGTGACCGTGGCGCTCACGGTCGCGTTCTTCGCGCTGATGCTGTTCGTCGTCCGCCCGGTGCTGCGGCGGCTGTTCACGCCGGCCGAGCACGGCCGGAAGGCGCTGCCGACCACGGCGGTGGTGTCGGTGCTGCTGGCCGGGCTGCTGCTGTCGGCGCTGGCCACCGACAGCATCGGCATCCACCCGATCTTCGGCGCGTTCCTCTTCGGCGCGGTGACGCCGCGGGGCTCGCTGCCGATCCGCCAGGCCACCGAGCAGATGCACGCGCTGACCGTCACGCTGCTGCTGCCCCTGTTCTTCGTCTACACCGGACTGCGCACGAAGTTCGACCTGATCGGCGCCGACCCGTCGCTGTGGCTGTGGACCGCGCTGATCGTCGTCGTGGCGATGCTGGGCAAGTGGGGCGGGAGCCTGGCCGCCGCGCGGCTGTCCGGGATCGGCAGGCGGGACGCGTGGTCGCTGGGCGCGCTGATGAACTGCCGGGGGCTCACCGAGCTGGCGGTGCTGAACATCGGGCTCGACCTCAAGGTGATCAGCCCGACGCTGTTCGCGATGCTGGTGATCATGACGCTGGTGACCACCGTGGCCACCTCGCCGGCCCTCTCGGTGATCGAGCGCTTCCGCCGGCCTGCCGCCGCGTCATGACCGCCGCGCGGCATCTCGTCTTCCTGCCGTACCCGGCCTACGGGCACATGACACCGGTGCTGCCGGTGGTCGCCGAGCTGGTCCGGCGCGGGCACCGGGTCACCTGCTTCACCTCCGGCGAGTTCACCGCCCGCGTCGCCGCGGCCGGTGCCCGGCCCGTGGCGTACGGCTGTGACCTGTCCACGGCCCAGCCGGACATCACGAACGCCGAAGAAGCCGCGCGGGCGCCGCTGGACCTGCTGGAGCAGAGCATGGCCGTGCTGCCGGCGGTGGAGCGCGCCTTCGCGCGGTCCACCCCGGACCTGCTGGTCTACGACACGACGTTGTGGGCGCCCGGACGCCTGCTGGCCGCGAAGGAGCAGCTGCCGGCGGTGCAGCTTTCGGCCACGGTGGCGTCGAACGAGCACTTCTCGCTGACCGCGGAGAACCAGACGTTCGGCGAGGCGGTCGATCCGGCCCACCCGGCGATCGCGCGGTTCGTCACCCGGCTCGGCGAGCACCTGCGTGACCACGGCCTGGGCGCGCTGACCCTCGAGGAGTTCTTCACCGGCGGTGACGAGTTCACGCTGGTGTTCCTGCCCCGCGCGTTCCAGCCGGCCGGGGATACCTTCGACGAGCGGTTCACCTTCGTCGGGCCGCCGGCCGGCCCGCCGCCGTCGCCGTCGTGGCGGCCGCCGTCCGGCGGCAGGCCGGTCGTGCTCATCACGCTGGGCACGACCGTCAACGACCGGCCGGGCTTCTTCCGCACCTGCGCCGAGGCGTTCGCGGGCCGGCCGTGGCAGGTCGTGCTGACGCTGGGCAACCGGGTGGACCCGGCCGCGCTCGGGCCGTTGCCGTCCAATGTGGAGGCCCATCGCTGGGTGTCGCACGCCGACGTCCTGCCGCACTGCTCGGTGTTCCTCTGCCAGGGCGGGATGGGCAGCCTGATGGAGGCGCTGCAGTTCGGGGTCCCGGTGATCGCCGTGCCGCACCACCCGGAGCAGCACATCAACGCCCGGCAGGTCCGCCGGATCGGGCTGGGCGCGGTGCTGGACAAGGAAACCGTGACCGCGCCGCTGATCCGGGACACCGTGACGGCGGTCGCGGCGGACGAAGCCGTCCGCCGGCGCGTCCAGGCCATGCAACGCGAAGTCCACGCGGCGGGCGGAGCGGTTCGCGCCGCCGACGAGCTCGAGGCCCGCCTCGCCGCGGCTTCGGCCGAAGGGAACCGGAAGTGACGCCGCAGGAGCCGACTTCGTTGCCGGTCAAGCGAAGCTGCCCGTTCGACCCACCCGGCGAGTACCGGGCGCTGCAGGAAGGCGGCGGCGTCACCCCGCTCGCGTTCGACGCCAGTCCCGGCCCGGCCACCGGCTGGCTGGTCACCAGGCTCGCCGACGTCCGCGCGGTGCTGGCCGACGCCCGGTTCAGCCACCGCAACGACCTGGTCGCCCTCGCCGTCCCGCCGCCGTTCCCGATGGACACCTACCGGCCCGAACCCGCCGCGCCCGGCGCGTTCCCCAAGATGGACGGCGCCGAGCACGCCCGGTACCGCAAGCTCGTCGCGAAGTACTTCACCGTGCGGCGGACGCGGGAACTGGTCCCGGTCGCCGAGCGGATCGCCCGTGAGCTCCTCGACGTCATGGCCGCGGACGGGACCGAGGCCGAGCTGGTCACCGCCTACGCCGAGCCGCTCGCCACGCGCGTGATGGGCGAGCTGGCCGGCGTTCCCGAGGCCGATCGCGAAGAACTGCTGCACCACCTGAACGTCGTGGCGAGGATGCGGTACACGCTCGAAGAGCTGATGGCCGCGATCACCGTCGTCGGCGGCATCCTCGAGCGGCTGGTCGACGCGGCGTTCGAGACGCCGGGCGACGACATGCTCGGCGAGCTGGCGAGCACGGGCGTGCTCGACCGGCCGGAGCTGGTCAACCTCGTCTGGGCGCTGGTCGGCGGCGGGTTCGACACCACGACGAACATGCTGGCGCTGGGCACCTTCGCGCTCTTCGAGCATCCCGCTCAGCTCGCGCGGCTGCGGGCCGAGCCCGCCTTGTGGCCCAACGCGATCGAGGAGCTGCTGCGGTACCTGACGGTGTCGCACCTGGGCGCCAGCCGGGCGGCGCTGGAGGACGTCGAGCTGGGGGAGCAGCTGATCCGCAAGGGCGAGACGGTGGTCGTCGCGCTCCCCGCGGCGAACCGTGACCCCGAGCGGTTCCCCGACCCCGGCACCCTGGCCGTCGACCGGGCGACGCAAGGGCACGTGGCGTTCGGCCACGGCGTGCACCAGTGCCTCGGCCAGCACCTGGCCCGCGTCACGATGCTGGTGGGCTTCCGCGAGCTGTTCGCGCGGTTTCCCGAGCTGCGCCTGGCGGTGCCGCCGGAGCAGGTCCCGCTGCGCGACGACATGCTGCACTACGGGGTCCACGCCCTCCCGGTCACCTGGGCCCGCCGCGTCCTCTAGGCACCGCACTAGACCTCACCTGTCCGCCGTGGACAGCCCGGCCGCGCCTGTGTTGCCGTGGACGTCGAGCAGCCGCCACAGGAAGGAAGCCGCCCGCCGATGGAGCGTGAGATGACGGGTTTTGCGAACACTCCGGGTGAGCCGATCGCCGTCGTCGGGCTGTCCTGCCGCCTGCCGGGCGCGGACGGGCCCGCCGCGTTCCGGCGGCTGCTGGCCGAGGGCCGCAGCGCGATCACCGAGGTGCCCGCGGATCGGTGGGACGCGGCGGCGACCGGCGTCCGCCACGGCGGGTTCCTCGACGCGGTCGACCGTTTCGACGCGGCGTTTTTCGGTGTCTCGCCGCGGGAAGCCGCCGCGATGGACCCGCAGCAGCGGCTGGTGCTGGAGCTGGCGTGGGAAGCGCTCGAACACGCCGGGATCGTGCCTTCGACGCTCGACGGGACCACCGCGGGCGTGTTCGTGGGCGCCATGTGGGACGACTACGCCGCGCTCGGGCACGCGCGCGGCCCGGCGGGCATCAGCCACCACACCATCACCGGTGTGCACCGCAGCCTGCTCGCCAACCGCGTCTCCCGGCTGCTGGGCGCGCACGGCCCGAGCTTCACCGTCGACTCCGGACAGTCGTCCTCGCTGGTCGCCGTGCACCTGGCGGTGCAGAGCCTGCGCCGCGGCGAGTGCCCGGTCGCGCTGGCCGGCGGGGTCAATCTCGTCTTCTCGCCGGGCAACGCGGTCACCACGGCGAAGTTCGGCGGGCTGTCGCCGGACGGGCAGTGCTTCACCTTCGACGCCCGCGCCAACGGTTTCGTGCGCGGGGAGGGCGGCGGGCTCGTCGTGCTCAAGACGCTGTCGCGGGCGCACGCGGACGGCGACGAGATCCTCTGCGTCATCCGGGGCACCGCGGTCAACAACGACGGTGCCGGCGAGGGCCTGACCGTGCCGGACGCGCGGGCGCAGGCCGCGGTCGTCCGGAGCGCGCACGCCGACGCCGGGATCGACGCGGCCGCCGTCGGTTACGTCGAGCTGCACGGCACCGGGACCAAGGTCGGCGACCCGGTCGAAGCGGCCGCGCTGGGCGAGGTCTTCGCCGCCGTCCGCGACGAGCCGCTGCCGGTCGGCTCGGTGAAGACCAACATCGGGCACCTGGAAGGCGCGGCGGGCATCGCCGGGCTGCTCAAGGCCGTCCTCGCGGTCCGGCACGGCCTGCTGCCCGCGAGCCTCAACTTCGCGACGCCGAATCCGGCGATTCCCCTGGCCGAGCTGAAGCTGCGGGTCGTGACGGCGGCCACCGGCTGGACCGCCCGACGGCGGGTCGCGGGTGTCAGCTCGTTCGGCATGGGCGGGACGAACGCGCACGTCGTCGTGGAGTCCGCCGAGCCGGCGCCGGTGCCGCCGCGTGACCTGCCGGCCGGGCCCGTGCCGTGGTTGCTTTCGGCCCGCACCCCGGCGGCGCTGCGGGCGCAGGCCGCCCGGCTGCTGGCGCATGTGGACGAGCACCCTGAACTGTCCCCTGTGGACGTCGGCTGGTCGCTGGCGACGCGCCGGGCGATGTTCGAGCACCGGGCGGTGGCGGTCGGCCGTGCCGAGCTGCGCGCGATCGCGGACGGCGTCCCGTCGGCCGTCACCCAGGGCGCCACCGCCACGCGGGACGGCCGTGTGGTCTTCGTCTTCCCCGGCCAGGGCGGGCAGTGGGCCGGAATGGCCGCCGAGCTGCTCGACGCCTCGCCGGTCTTCGCCGCGCGGCTGGCCGAGTGCGCCGCCGCGCTCGCGCCCCACCTCGGCTGGGACGTCGTCGACGTCCTGCGTGAGGTGCCCGGCGCTCCTGCGCTCGACCGCACCGACGTGCTGCAGCCGGTGTTCTGGTCCGTCGCGGTGGCGCTGGCCGCCGAGTGGCGGGCGCGTGGCGTCGAACCCGCCGCCGTGCTCGGCCACAGCCAGGGCGAACTCGCGGCCGCCGCGGTCGCGGGCGCGCTGTCGCTCGACGACGCCGCCCGGATCGTCGCGTTGCGGGCCAGGCTGCTCGCCGAGCGGATGGCCGGCAACGGCGGCATGCTCTCGGTCGACCTGCCGGTCGCCGTTGTGACGGACCTGCTGGCCGCCTACGGCGGCCGCTTGTCGGTCGGCGCGGTCAACGGCCCCGCGACCACCGCGGTTTCCGGCGACCTCGACGCGCTCGGCGAGCTGCAGGCCGAGCTGACCGCGCGCGGCGTGCGGTCGCGCCGGATCGCGATCGCCTACGCCTCGCACTCCGCGCAGGCGGAGCCGTTGAAGGCCGAGCTGCTGCGGCTGATCGCCGGGATCCGCCCGCGCGCCACGGAAATCCCGTTCTACTCCTCGACCGCGGGCGGGCTGCTCGACCCCGCGCGGCTCGACGCGGCCCACTGGTTCGCGAACCTGCGGCAGCCGGTGCTGTTCGACCCGGCGGTGCGTGCCGCGCTGGACGAGGGCATGGGCCTGTTCGTCGAGGTCAGCCCGCACCCGGTGCTCCTCGGCGGCCTGCTGGCGACGGCGGCGGACCACGATTGCCCAGCCGCCGCGGCCGGCACGCTGCGCCGCGGCGACGGCGGCCCGGCCCGCTTCCGCACGTCGGTGGCGGAGCTGTGGACCCGCGGCGGCCGCGTCGACTGGACGGCCACGTTCCCCGGCGCCCGCCCGGTCGAGCTGCCGACGTACGCCTTCCAGCGGCAGCGGTTCTGGCTGGACGAAGACCCCGCGGGAACCGGCACCGCCGAAACTGCCGGTGCCGCCCGGTACGCTGGAAACCGGGGGCCGGCGGCACAGCCGCCGCAGGACCTGCTGGAAACCGTCCGCGCGCACACCGCGGTCGTGCTGGGCCACCCGGGCCCGGCGGCGATCGACCCGGCCGCGTCGTTCAAGGACCTGGGCTTCGACTCGATCGTCGGCGTCGAACTCTGCGAGCGGCTCTCCGCCGCGACCGGCTTGAGACTGCCGGCCACGGCGGTGTTCGACCACCCGACGCCCGCCCGGCTCGCCGCGATGCTGCGCGACGAGCTGACCGGAGGCGCCCGGACCGCCCCGGCCGAAGTCGTCGGCCGGGCGGAAGAGCCGATCGCGATCGTCGCGATGAGCTGCCGGTACCCGGGTGGCGTGCGCTCGGCGGACGAGCTGTGGGACGTGGTCGCCGAAGGCCGTGACGTCATCGCGGGCCTGCCGGACGACCGCGGCTGGGACCTCGACGACCTCTACGACGCCAACCCCGGCAAGGCGGGCAAGTCCTACGCGCGCCACGGCGGTTTCCTGACCGGCGTCGCCGACTTCGACGCGGACTTCTTCGGCATTTCGCCGCGCGAGGCCCTCGCCATGGATCCGCAGCAGCGGCTCCTGCTGGAAACCGCGTGGGAGGCGTTCGAGCACGCCGGCATCGACCCGGCGACGCTGCGGGGCAGCCGCACCGGCGTCTACGTCGGTGCCACGTCGTCCGAGTACGGCCCGCGGCTGTCCGAGGGCGGCGAAGGCTTCGACGGGCACCTGCTCACCGGGACCACCGGCAGTGTCGCTTCGGGACGGCTCGCGTACGTCCTCGGGCTGGAGGGCCCGGCGCTGACCGTCGACACCGCGTGCTCGTCTTCGCTGGTCGCGCTGCACCTCGCCGTGCGCGCGCTGCTCGCGGGGGAGTGCACGCTCGCGCTGGCCGGTGGCGCGGCCGTGATGGCGAGCCCCGGGATGCTCGTCGAGTTCAGCCGCCAGCGCGGCCTCTCCCGTGACGGCCGCTGCCGGGCCTTCTCGGCGGACGCCGACGGTACGGGCTGGGCCGAGGGCGCCGGGCTCGTGCTCCTCGAACGGCTCTCCGACGCCCGCCGCCACGGGCATCCGGTGCTCGCGCTGGTGCGCGGGACCGCGGTGAACTCCGACGGCGCGTCCAACGGCCTGACCGCGCCGAACGGCCCGTCGCAGCAGCGGGTCATCCGCGCCGCGCTGGCCGACGCCGGGCTCGAACCGTCCGATGTGGACGTCGTGGAGGCGCACGGCACCGGGACCCCGCTGGGCGACCCGATCGAGGCGCAGGCGCTCATCGCCACCTACGGCCAGGACCGCGACCGGCCGCTGCTGCTGGGGTCGCTGAAGTCGAACCTCGGGCACACGCAGGCCGCCGCGGGCGTCGGCGGCGTGATCAAGATGGTGCAGGCGCTCTGGCACGAGGTCGTGCCGCGGACCCTGCACGCCGGCGAGCCCAGCCCCCGGATCGACTGGACGGCGGGCGCGGTGACACTGGCTTCGGCGCAGCAGCCGTGGCCGGAGACCGGCGCGCCCCGCCGGGCCGGGGTGTCGTCGTTCGGGATCAGCGGCACGAACGCGCACGTCATCGTCGAGCAGGCCCCGGAATCCGCCGCCGAACCCGTGCCCGTCGCCGAGGACGCCCCGGAATCCGCCGCCGAACCCGCTCCCGTCGCCGAGGACGCCCTGGGCGTGTGGGTGCTGTCCGGCCGCTCCGAACGCGCGGTGGCCGACCGGGCGTCGGCACTGAGCGAGACCGGGCACGGCGTCGCCGAGGTCGGCTGGTCCCTCGCGGCGACCCGGACCGCGTTCGAGCACCGCGCCGCGGTGGTCGGGCAACGCGCCGAGCTGCTGGCGGGCCTGCGCGAGGTCGCCGCGGGCACCCCGGGCGCCGCCGTGGTCACCGGGCTCGCCGGTCCCGCCGGACGCACGGTCTTCGTCTTCCCCGGGCAGGGCGCGCAGTGGGCCGGGATGGCCGCCGGGCTGCTCGGCGAGTCGCCGGTCTTCGCGGCGCGGTTCGGCGAGTGCGCGGCCGCGCTGGAGTCCTTTGTGGACTGGAGTCCGGTGGACGTCCTGCGCGGCGGTGAACTGGACCGGGTCGACGTCGTGCAGCCGCTGTCGTGGGCGGTGATGGTGTCGCTGGCGGCGCTCTGGCAGTCCTACGGCGTCACGCCGGACGCGGTCGTGGGGCATTCGCAGGGTGAGATCGCTGCCGCGGTGGTCGCGGGTGGGCTGTCGCTCGAGGACGGTGCGCGGGTGGTCGCGTTGCGCAGCAAGGCGATCGCGGCCGGGCTGGCCGGTAAGGGCGGCATGGCGTCGATCGCGGCGGACGCCGGACGCGTGGCCGCCCTGCTCGACGACCGGACCTCGATCGCGGCGTTCAACAGCCCGTCCTCGACCGTCGTCGCCGGCGAACCCGCCGCTCTGCGGGAACTGGCCGGCCGCTGCGAACGCGAAGGCATCCGCGCTCGCCTGATCCCCGTCGACTACGCCTCGCACTCGGCGCACGTGGCGGCGATCGAAGCCGGACTGCGGGAAGTGCTGGCCCCGATCCGGCCGCGGACCGGTGACGTCCCGTTCTACTCGACCGTGACGGCCGAGCCGGTCGACACCGCGACGCTGGACGCCGGGTACTGGTACCGCAACCTGCGTCAGCCGGTGCGGTTCCGCGAGACCGCCGACGTGCTCGCCGGGCGCGGGCACCGGTTCTTCGTCGAGGTCGGCCCGCACCCGGTGCTCGGCGGCGCACTGCAGGAGACCGTCGACGCCGCCGTGGTCGGGACGCTGCGCCGGAACGAGGGCGGCCTCCGCCGGTTCCTGCTGTCGGCCGCCCAGCTGTGGGCGCACGGCCACGACGTCGACTGGTCGGCCCTGTACCCGCGCCGGCGCACGGTGAGCCTGCCCACCTATCCCTTCCAGCGGCGGCGGTTCTGGCTCGAGCCGGCGACCGCAACCACCGGCGACCGCGGGTTCTGGACCGCGCTCGAAGACGACACGCTCGGCCTCGCCGGTGACACGCCGTGGCGCGACGCGCGGCTCGCCCTGACCCGGTGGCGGCGGCAAGCCGACATCGACGGCTGGCGTCACCGCATCGCCTGGCGCGCCCGGCCCGAGCCGTCCGGTCCCGCGCTCACCGGCACGTGGCTCGTCGTCACGCCCGGCCCCGGCGCGCTCGACGCCCTCGGCGGGCTCGGCGCCGATCTCGTCGAGGTGGTCGGCGACGGCGACCGCGCGGCCCTCGCCGAGCGCCTGACCGGGCTGAGCCCCGACGGTGTGCTCGCCCTGCCCGCGCTCGAAGCCGACCCGATCCGCGCGGTCACCCGCGCGACAGTTCTCGTCCAGGCACTCGGCGACGCCGGCATCGACGCGCCCCTGTGGTGCCTCACCAGCGGTGCGGTCGCCGCGCTCGACACCGACCCGCCGCCGGAACCGGCGCAGGCCGCGGTCTGGGGCTTCGGCCGCGTGGCCGCGCTGGAGCACTCCGGCCGCTGGGGCGGGCTCGTCGACCTGCCCGCGACCCGGGACGCCGGAACGTTCGCGCGGCTGGCGGCGGTGCTGTCCGGAGCGGACGACGAAGACCAGGTGGCGATCCGGCCGTCCGGGGTGTTCGCCCGGCGCCTGATCCCCGCCCCGCTGCGGGGCCGGGCGCCGGCCCGGACCTGGGAAACGGGCGGCACGGCGCTGGTCACCGGCGGCACCGGCGCGCTGGGCAGGCACCTCGCCCGCTGGCTCGTCACCCGCGGCGCCGAGCACGTCGTGCTGACCGGCCGCCGCGGCGCCGACGCGCCCGGCGTGGCCGAACTGCGCGCCGAACTGGGCACCCGGGTGAGCGTCGTGGCCTGCGACGTCGCCGACGCCGATGCGCTCCGCGCGGTCGTCGAGGGCATCGGCGACGACCTGCGGACCGTCGTCCACGCGGCGGGCGCCGGCACGCTCGCCGCGATCGCGGACACCGGCCCGGACGCCGTCGCCGGCGTCCTGCGGGCCAAGGTGCACGGCGCGCGGCACCTCGACGACCTGCTCGGCGACCGGGACCTGGACGCGTTCGTGCTCTTCTCGTCCATCTCGGGTGTCTGGGGCGTCGCCGACCACGCCGCCTACGCCGCGTCGAACGCCTACCTCGACGCCCTCGCGGTGCGCCGCCGGGCGCTCGGCCGGACCGCGCTGTCGGTGGCCTGGGGGCCGTGGGCCGGTGGCGGCATGATCGCCGAAAGCCTGCACGACGTCCTCGCCCGCCGGGGTGTCCCGGTCATCGCCCCCGACCTGGCCCTGGCGGCCCTGGGACAGGCGCTGGACCACGACGAGACGTTCGTCGCACTGGCCGAGATCGACTGGCCGGTGTTCGCCGACGTCTTCTCCGCCGTCCGGCCGAGCCCGCTGCTCGCCGAGCAGCCGGCGGTCAAGCGGCTCCGGGAAGCGGCGCCCGCCACCGCCGGCTGGGCCGCGCGGCTCGCCGGGCACACCGGTCCCGAGCGGGAGAAGCTCGTGTCCGCCCTGGTCCGGCAGCAGGTCGCGGCCGCGCTCGGGCACGACGGCCCGGAGACCGTCGACGTCCGGCGCGCGTTCAAGGACCTCGGCTTCGACTCGCTGACCGCGGTCGAGCTGCGCAACCGGCTCGCCGCCGCGACCGGGCTGAAGCTGCCGAGCACGCTCGTGTTCGACCACCCGACGGCCGCGAAGCTGACCGAGTACCTGCTGGCCGAAGTGGCACCGGTGGCCGCCGTGGCGTCCGGTCCGGCCCCGGCCGCGGCGGACGGCGACGACCCGATCGCCATCGTCGCGATGAGCTGCCGCTTCCCCGGCGGCGTCACCTCGCCCGAACAGCTCTGGACGCTGCTCACCGACGGCGCCGACGCGATCTCCGGCCTGCCCGCCGACCGCGGCTGGAACCTCGGCTCGCTGTACGACGCCGACCCGGGCCGGGCGGGGACCACCTACACCCGCCACGGCGGGTTCCTCGCCGACGCCACGCGGTTCGACCCGGCGTTCTTCGGGATCTCGCCACGCGAGGCGGTGGCGATGGACCCGCAGCAGCGGCTGCTGCTCGAAGTCTGCTGGGAGGTGTTCGAGCGGGCGGGCATCGACCCCGCCACGCTGGCCGGCACGCCCGCCGGGGTGTTCGTCGGGATGACCGACCAGGCCTACGGCGCGGGCAGCGGCGGCGAAGGCGAGGACTACCTGGTCACCGGCGCGGTGTCCAGCGTCGCCTCCGGCCGGATCGCCTACCTGCTCGGGCTGGAGGGCCCGGCCGTCACGATCGACACGGCGTGCTCGTCTTCGCTGGTGGCGCTGCACCTCGCGGCCCGGTCGCTGCGCTCCGGCGAGTGCTCGATGGCGCTCGCCGGCGCGTCGATGGTGATGTCCACGCCGAGCCAGTTCCTCGGCTTCAGCCGCCAGCGCGGCCTCGCGCCCGACGGCCGCTGCAAGCCCTTCGCCGCGGCCGCCGACGGCTTCTCCCTCGCCGAGGGCGTCGGCGTGCTGCTGGTGGAACGGCTGTCCGACGCGCGGCGCCACAACCATCCCGTACTGGCGCTGCTGCGCGGATCGGCGATCAACTCCGACGGCGCGTCGAACGGGCTGACCGCCCCGAACGGCCTTTCGCAGCAACGGGTCATCCGCTCGGCACTGGCCGACGCGGGACTGGAGCCGTCCGAAGTGGACGTCGTGGAGGCACACGGGACCGGGACGCCGCTGGGCGATCCGATCGAGGCGCAGGCGCTGATCGCCGCGTACGGGCCGGACCGCGACCGGCCGCTGCTGGTCGGGTCGCTGAAGTCGAACCTCGGCCACACCCAGACCGCGTCCGGGGTCGCCGGGGTGATCAAGGTCGTCGAAGCGATGCGGCACGGGCTGCTGCCGAAGACCCTGCACCTCGACGAGCCGACGCCGGAGGTGGACTGGTCGTCCGGCGTCGTCGAGCTGACCGGCGAAGACCGCGAGTGGCCCGACACGGGCAACCCGCGGCGGGCGGGCGTGTCGGCGTTCGGGATCAGCGGCACCAACGCGCACGTGATCCTGGAACAGGCACCGGAAGAGCCCGTGCTGGACCCGCTTCCGGACACCGTGGGCACGTGGGTCCTGTCGGCCCGGTCCGAGGCCGCCGTGCGCGCGCAGGCGGCGGCGCTCGCGGAGACCGGGCACGGCGTCGCCGAGGTCGGCTGGTCGCTGGTGAGCACCCGGTCGGCGTTCGAGTACCGGGCCGCGGTCGTCGGCGACCGGGACGAGCTGCTGGCCGGGCTGCGCGAGCTGGCCGCCGGCGGTCCCGTCACCACGACGGTCGCGGGCGAGACCGTGTTCGTCTTCCCCGGGCAGGGCGCGCAGTGGGCCGGGATGGCCGCCGGGCTGCTCGGCGAGTCGCCGGTCTTCGCGGCGCGGTTCGGCGAGTGCGCGGCCGCGCTGGAGTCCTATGTGGACTGGAGTCCGGTGGACGTCCTGCGCGGCGGTGAACTGGACCGGGTCGACGTCGTGCAGCCGCTGTCGTGGGCGGTGATGGTGTCGCTGGCGGCGCTCTGGCAGTCCTACGGCGTCACGCCGGACGCGGTCGTGGGGCATTCGCAGGGGGAGATCGCCGCGGCGGTGGTGGCGGGTGGGCTGTCGCTCGAGGACGGTGCGCGGGTGGTCGCGTTGCGCAGCAAGGCGATCGCGGCCGGGCTCGCCGGCCACGGCGGGATGGCGTGGATCGCCGCCCCGGAAGCCGAGATCACCCCGCTGCTGGCCGCCCACGACGGGCGGATCTGCGTCGCCGCGGTGAACGGGCCCGGCTCGGTCGTCGTCTCCGGCGAGACCGAGGCGGTGGACGCGCTGCTCGCCGGAGCCGGCGACCTGCGGGTCCGCCGGATCCCGGTCGACTACGCCTCGCACTCGGCCGCGGTCGAGGCGATCGAGGTCGAGCTGCGGGAAGCCCTCGCGCCGGTCCGGCCCCGGACCTCGGCGATCACGTACGTCTCCGGGATCACCGGCGAGGCGATCGACACGGCGGGCCTGGACGCCGGGTACTGGTACCGGAACCTGCGGGAACCGGTCCGGTTCCACGACGCCACGAAGACGCTCGCCGAGTCGGGACACCGGTTCTTCGTCGAGGTGAGCCCGCACCCGGTGCTCGGCGGCGGGATCGAGGAAACCCTCGACGAGACGGGCGAGCGCGCCGCCGTCGTCGGCACCCTGCGCCGCCACGCGGGCGGCTTCCGGCGGTTCCTGACCTCGCTGGCGCAGCTGTGGACGCACGGGCACGACGTCGGCTGGCCCGCCCTGTACCCGGTCCGGCGCACGGTGCCGCTGCCCACCTACCCGTTCCAGCGGCAGCGGTTCTGGCTCGAGCCGCGGTCCGCGGCCGCCGTCGTCCGGTCCGCCGTGGACGAGCTGCGCTACGAAGTCCGCTGGAGCCCGGTGGCCACCCCGCGGACCGCGGCCCTCGACGCCGGCTGGCTGGCCGTGGTCCCGGCCGGGCTGGACGTCCGTGACCTGCTCGGCCCGGACGTCCGCCTGCTCGAAGTGTCCACCGAGGACCGTGCGGCGCTGGGCGCGCTGCTGGCCGCCGAGGCACCGCCGTCCGGCGTGGTCTCCTTGCTGGCCTTGGCCGGCGAGCCGCACACCGAGCATCCCGTGCTCACCGCGGGCCTCGCCGGGAACGTCCTGCTCACGCAGGCGCTGGCCGACGCCGGGATCACCGCCCCGCTGTGGTTCGTGACCCGCGGCGCGGTTTCGACCGGTCCCGGCGACTCCCTCGCGAGCCCCGCGCAGGCGATGGACTGGGGACTCGGCGGCATCCTCGGGCTCGACCACCCCGACCGCTGGGGCGGTCTCGTCGACCTGCCTCCGGTCGCGGACACCACGACCGCCGGCCGGCTGGCGGCGGTGCTCACCGGCCACGACGGCGAGGACCAGGTGGCGTTGCGGCCATCCGGGGTGTTCGCCCGCCGGCTCGTCCGCGCCGCGGCGTCCCCGCCCGCCGGCACGCGCTGGCGGCCGCGCGGCACCGCGCTGGTCACCGGCGGGACCGGCGCGCTCGGCGGGCAGGCCGCCCGCTGGCTGGCCGCGAACGGGACACCGCACCTCGTGCTCGTCAGCCGGAAGGGCGAGGACGCGCCGGGCGCCGGTGAGCTGACCGGCGAGCTGGCCGCGCTCGGCGCCGAAGTGACCGTCGCCGCCTGCGACGTCGCGGACCGGGACGCGCTGCGCGACCTGCTGGCCCAGCTGCCGCCGGTGCACGCCGTGGTCCACACGGCGGGCGCGGTCGACGTCGAACGGCCGCTCACCGCCGTGACCCTGGCCGACGTCGCGGAACTGGCCGAAGCGAAGGTGCAGGGCGCGCGCAACCTCGACGAGCTGTGCGGCGACGTGGACGCGTTCGTCCTGTTCTCCTCCGGCGCCGCCGTCTGGGGCAACGCGGGCCAGGCCGGCTACGCCGCCGCGAACGCCTTCCTGGACGCGCTGGCCCAGCAGCGCCACGACCGCGGGCTGCCCGCGACGTCGATCGCCTGGGGTGCCTGGGCGGGCGGCGGCATGGTCGACGAAAACGTCGGCGCGCAGCTGGCGCGGCGCGGCGTGCCGATGATGCGGCCCGAGCTGGCGGTCACCGCGATCCAGCCGTCGGTCGACACGGGCAGCCCGACCGGTGTCGTGGCCGACATCGACTGGGCGGCGTTCACCCCGCTCTACACGGCGGCACGGCCGCGGCCGCTGCTGCGGGACCTGCCCGAGGCGCAGCGAGCCGTCGCCGAGGAGTCCCCTGTGGACAGTGGCGGCGAGCTGGTGCGGCGGCTGCGGGCGGCCTCGGACGGCGAACGCGACCGGATCGTGCTCGACCTGGTGCGCGGCGAGGTCGCCGCGGTGCTCGGCCTGCCCGGCCGCGACGCCGTCCGGCCCGCGCAGACGCTCAAGGACCTCGGTTTCGACTCGCTCACCGCGCTCGACCTGCGCAACCGGCTCGGGTCGGCGACGGGCCTGCGCCTGCCCGCCACGCTCGTCTTCGACTACCCGACTCCCGCCGCCGTCGCCGGGTACGTGCTCTCCGGGCTGGTCGGCACCGAACCGGCCGAGGCCGGCGGCCTGCTGGGCGAGCTGGACCGGATCGAGGCCGCGCTGGCGGCCCTGCCCGCCGGCGACCCGGCCGCCGAGCTGGTCACCGCCCGGCTGCGGAAGCTGCTGTGGAAGCACGACGACACCGGCGGCGAGATCGGCGGCGACCCCGACGACCTCGAACTCGACACGGCGACCGACGACGAGATGTTCGCGGCGATCGACCGGGAACTCGGGATCTCTTGACGTGACCGGAAAACCTTCCCAGGAGCGGACGCAGATGCGCAACGAGGACAAGCTCCGTGACTACCTCAAGCGGGTCACGGCCGATCTGAAGCTGGCCAACCGGCGCCTGCACGACGTCACCGAGCGCCGCGCCGAGCCGATCGCCATCGTGGCGATGAGCTGCCGGCTCCCGGGCGGGGTGAGCACGCCCGAGCAGCTGTCGGACCTGGTCGCCGAAGGCCGGGACGCCGTTTCGCCGTGGCCGGCCGACCGGGGCTGGGACCCGGACCTCTACGACCCCGATCCCGAGCGGACCGGCCGCAGCTACGTGCGCGACGGCTGCTTCCTCGCCGACGCCGCGCAGTTCGACCCGGCGTTCTTCGGCATCTCCCCGCGCGAAGCCGTGGCGATGGACCCGCAGCAGCGGCTCCTGCTGGAGACGGCCTGGGAAGCGTTCGAACGGGCGAAGCTGGACGCGGCTGCCCTGCGCGGCAGCCGGACCGGCGTGTTCGTCGGCGCGAGCAACCAGGGCTACGCGGGCGGGCTGGTCACCGCGCCCGAGGGACTGGAGGGGCTGCTGCTCACCGGCGGTTCGGCCGCGGTGCTGTCCGGCCGCCTCGCCTACACCTTCGGGCTGGAGGGCCCGGCCGTCACGGTCGACACGATGTGCTCGTCCTCGCTGGTCGCGCTGCACCTGGCGGTGTCCGCGCTGCGGAACGACGAGTGCGCCATGGCGCTGGCCTGCGGCGCGACGGTGATGGCGAACCCGCGCAACTTCGTCGAGTTCAGCCGCCAGCGCGGCCTGTCGGCGGACGGGCGGTGCCGTGCCTTCTCCGCCGACGCCGACGGCACGGGCTGGGGCGAGGGCGTCGGCGTCCTGCTGCTGGAGCGGCTTTCGGACGCGCGCCGCCACGGGCACCCGGTCCTCGCGGTCGTCCGCGGCACGGCGATCAACCAGGACGGCGCCTCGAACGGGCTGACCGCGCCGAACGGCCTCGCCCAGCAGCGGGTGATCGAGGCGGCACTGGCCGACGCGCGGCTCGCGCCCGAGCAGGTCGACGCGGTCGAGGCGCACGGCACGGGCACCAAGCTGGGCGACCCGATCGAGGCGCAGGCGCTGCAGGCCACCTACGGCCGCGACCGGGAGCGTCCGCTGCTGCTGGGCACGGTGAAGTCGAACATCGGCCACACGCAGGCGGCCTCCGGCGTCGCCGGCGTGATCAAGATGGTGCTGGCCCTGCGCGCCGGGCTCCTGCCGAAGACGCTGTTCGCCGGCGAGCCGACGCCGCACGTGGACTGGACCGCGGGCCGGGTCGCGCTGCTCACCGAGCCGGCGGAGTGGCCGGAGACGGGCGCGCCGCGCCGGGCCGGCGTGTCTTCCTTCGGCGGCAGCGGGACCAACGCGCACGTCGTGCTGGAAGGCGTCGCCGAGGAGCCTCCGGTCGCCGAGGAATCCACTGCGGACACGGCGGTGTGGGTGCTGTCGGGCCGTTCCGAAGCCGCGCTCAAGGCCCGCGCCGCGGACCTGGCGGAGCTGCCGGACGCGAACATCGCCGACGTCGGCTGGTCACTGGCGCACACGCGCTCGGCGTTCGAGCACCGCGCCGCGGTGGTCGGCCGGGACCTGCCCGCGTTGCTCGCGGGTGTCCGCGAGATCGCCGGATCCGGCACGGCCGCGGGCGTCGGCGGCGAGGCCACGGCCGTGGGCGGCACGGTGCTGGTCTTCCCCGGCCAGGGTGCCCAGTGGGCCGGGATGGCCGTGGACCTGCTCGGCGAATCCCCGGTGTTCGCCGAGCGGATGGCCGAGTGCGAGGCCGCGCTGGCGTCCTTCGTGGACTGGAAGCTGACCGGCGTCCTCGGTGACGCGGCGGCCCTCGAACGAGTCGACGTCGTGCAGCCGGTGTCGTGGGCGGTCATGGTGTCGCTCGCCGCGCTCTGGGCGGCCCACGGCGTCACGCCGGACGCCGTCGTCGGGCACTCCCAAGGCGAGATCGCGGCCGCCGTCGTCGCGGGGGCGCTGTCGCTGTCCGACGGCGCCAAGGTCGTCGCGCTGCGCAGCAAGCTGATCGCCGGCCGGCTGGCGGGCCTGGGGGCGATGGCGTCGGTCGCGGCGCCCGAAGGCCGCGTTGCGGCGCTGCTCGCGGACGGTGTTTCCATCGCGGCCGTCAACGGACCCGCGTCCGTGGTGATCTCCGGCGAGGTCGCCGCCGTCGAAGCAGCCCTCGCTCGCGCCGAGGCCGAAGGCCTGCGCGTGCGCCGGATCCCGGTCGACTACGCCTCGCACTCCGCCGTCGTCGAGGTGTTGGAAACCGAGCTGCTCGAAGCCCTGGCCGGGCTCGAACCCCGCCCCGCGCGGATCACGTTCGTCTCCAGCGTCACCGGTGAGATCGCCGAGCCCCTCGACGCCGGCTACTGGTACCGCAACCTGCGGCAGCGCGTGCGCTTCCAGGAGGCCACCGAGACCCTTGTGGCGGCAGGGCACCGGTTCTTCGTCGAGTCCAGCCCGCACCCGGTGCTCGGCGGCGGCATCCAGGACACCCTCGACGACACGCTCGAGCCCGGCTCGGCCGCCGTCGTCGGCACCCTGCGCCGCGGCGAAGGCGGCCTGACCCGGTTCCTGACGTCGCTGGCGCAGCTGTGGACGCGGGGGCGCGACGTCGACTGGACGGCCGTCCATCCCGGCGCGCGTCCGGTCGCTTTGCCGACATATCCCTTCCAGCGGCAGCGCTACTGGCTCGACACCCCGGCCGGGACCGCCGCCGCGGACGACGGGTTCTGGACCGCGGTAGAAGACGGCGCCCTCACCGAACAGCTGGGCGTCACCGCCGAAACGCCCTGGCAGGACGTGCTGCCCGCGCTGGCGGACTGGCGCCGCCGCCGCACCGAGCTGTCCACAGTGGACCAGTGGCGCTACCGGATCACCTGGCACCCGGTCGCCGAACCGACGCCGGCGCCGGCCGGCACCTGGCTGGTCGTCAACGCGCCGGACGTCTGCCTGGACGCCCTGGAGAAGGCGGGTGCGCGAGTCCGCACGCTGCGCGTCGGCGAGACCGACGATCGCGCGTCGCTCGCCGAGCGGCTGCGCGGCGAGACGGAGCTCGCGGGCGTGCTCTCGCTGCTCGCGCTGGACGAGCGGCCGCACGCCACGCACCCCGTGCTGACCACCGGACTCGCGGCGAACCTCCTGCTCTCCCAGGCCCTCGGCGACGCGGGCATCGCCGCGCCGCTGTGGCTCGCGACGCAGGGCGCGGCCGTCGTCGTGCCCGGCGACGAGCTGCCGCACCCGGGGCAGGCCACGACCTGGGGCCTCGGGCGGGTGCTCGCCCTCGAACACCCCGACCGCTGGGGCGGGCTGGTCGACCTGCCGGAGACGCTCGACGAGCGGGCCGCGTCCCGGCTGTGCGCCGTGCTCACCGGGATCGACGCCGAGGACCAGCTCGCCGTCCGCGAGTCCGGGATCCACCTGCGCCGCCTGCGGCGCGCACCCCTGACCGGCACCGCGCCCGAGTGGCGGACGAGCGGCACCGCCCTGATCACCGGCGGCACCGGCGGCCTCGGCGCGCACGTGGCCCGCTGGCTCGCCGGCCGCGGAGCCGAGCACCTCGTGCTCACCAGCCGCCGCGGGCCCGACGCCCCCGGGGCCGCCGAACTGCGGGAAGAACTCGAAGCACTCGGCGTGCGGGTGACGATCGCCGCGTGCGACGTCGCCGACCGCGACGCGCTGGCTTCGCTGGTCAGCGGGCTGACGGAGATCCGCGCGGTCGTGCACACCGCCGGGGTCGGGCTCTTGGCCCCGCTGGCCGCCACGACGTTGCCCGAATTCGAAGAGGGCGCTCGCGCGAAGCTCGCCGGCGCCCGCCACCTGGACGCGCTCTTCGGCGAAGCCGGCCTCGACGCCTTCGTGCTCTACTCCTCGGTCGCCGGGGTGTGGGGCAGTGGCGACCACGGCGCCTACGCCGCGGCGAACGCCTACGTCGACGCGCTGGCCGAGAGCCGCCGCGCCCGGGGCCTGGCCGGGACGTCGGTCGCCTGGGGCATCTGGGCCGGCGACGGCATGGTCTCCGACGTCGTCGCCGACCAGCTCAAGTGGCGCGGGATCCCGTTCATGGCCCCGGAACCGGCCCTGCTCGGGCTCGGCCAGGTGCTCGACCACGACGAGCCGTTCCTCGCCGTCGCCGACATCGACTGGGCCCGGTTCGTCCCGGTCTTCACCGCCGCCCGCCCGCGTCCGCTGCTGTCCGAAGTACCCGAGGTCGCGGCCGTGCTCGCGGCCGAGCCCGAGGTCATCGAGGACCAGACCGGCGCGGCGGGTGCGTTGCGCGCCAAGCTGTCCGGACTGTCCGAACCGGACCAGGACCGCGAGCTGCTCGGGCTGGTCCGCAAGCACGCGGCCGCCGTCCTCGGCTACGCCGGCCCGGACGACGTCGACGCCGGCCGGGCGTTCCGGGAGCTGGGCTTCGACTCGCTGACCGCGATCGACCTGCGCAACCGGCTCACCGCCGCCACCGGGCTCAAACTGTCGGCCACGCTGGTGTTCGACTACCCGAACGCGACCGCGCTGGCCCGCCACGTCCGCACCGAGCTGCTCGGCGTCGCGGTGCCCGCCGTGGCCGCGGCGGGCACCGCGACCGACGAGCCGCTGGCCATCGTCGGGATGAGCTGCCGGTTCGCCGGCGGTGTCGGCAGCCCGCAGCAGCTGTGGGAGCTGATGCTGGCCGAGGCCGACGTCATCGGCGAGTTCCCCGGCGACCGCGGCTGGCACCCCGGCACGCTCTACGACCCGGACCCCGACCGCGCCGGGCACAGCTACACCCGCGCGGGCGGGTTCCTCGCCGGCGCGGCCGAGTTCGACCCCGCCTTCTTCGGCATCAGCCCGCGCGAAGCCCTCGCGATGGACCCGCAGCAGCGCGTGGTCATGGAAGCCTCGTGGGAAGCCTTCGAAGACGCCGGGCTCGGCCAGGCCGCCGTCCGCGGCAGCCGCACCGGCGTGTTCGTCGGCGCCAGCGGCCACGACTACGGGCCCCGGCTGCGGGAAGTGCCCGAAGGCGTCGAGGGTCACCTGGTCACCGGCGGCACCGGCAGTGTCACCTCGGGGCGCGTCGCCTACACCTTCGGCCTCGAAGGCCCGGCGGTCACGATCGACACCGGCTGCTCGTCGTCGCTGGTCGCCCTGCACCTGGCCGGCCAGGCGCTGCGGTCGGGCGAGTGCGACCTCGCCCTGGCCGGCGGCGTCGCGGTGATGTCCACCCCCGCGCCGTTCGTCGCGTTCAGCCGCCAGCGCGCGCTGGCCGCCGACGGCCGGAGCAAGCCGTTCTCCGCCGAGGCCGACGGCATGGGCCTGGCCGAGGGCGTCGGCATGCTGCTCGTCGAGCGGTTGTCCGACGCGCGGCGCCACGGCCACCGGGTGCTGGCCGTCGTCCGCGGCACCGCCACCAACCAGGACGGCGCGTCCAACGGCCTGACCGCCCCGAACGGCCCGTCGCAGCAGCGCGTGATCCGCTCCGCGCTCGCCGCGGCCGGCCTCGAACCGTCCGATGTGGACGCCGTCGAGGCGCACGGCACCGGCACCACGCTCGGCGACCCGATCGAGGCGCAGGCCCTGATGGCGACGTACGGCCGTGACCGCGCAGAGCCGCTGTGGCTCGGCTCGGTCAAGTCCAACATCGGGCACAGCCAGGCCGCCGCGGGCGCCGCGGGCGTCATCAAGATGGTGCTCGCCATGCGGCACGGCGTCCTGCCGCGCTCACTGCACTCGGAGCACCCGTCGCCGCACGTGGACTGGGCCGGGGGCCCGCTGAAGCTGCTCACCGAAGCCACGCCGTGGCCGGACAAGCCGGGACCGCGCCGGGCCGGCGTGTCGTCCTTCGGCGTCGGCGGCACCAACGCCCACGTCGTCCTCGAACACGCGCCCGAGCCCGAGCCCGGAGTCGTCCGGGAGCCGGTCGCGGGCCCGACACCGTGGCTGGTCTCGGCGCGCGCGGCGGCCGGGGTCCCCGCGCAGGCGGAGAAGCTGGCGGCGTTCGCCGGGGACACGGACATCGCCGACATCGGCTGGTCGCTGGCCACGACGCGGACCGCGTTCGAACACCGGGCCGTGGTGCTCGGCGACGACCGTGCGGAGCTGCTGGCCGGCCTGCGGGACCTGGCCACCGGCATGCCGGGCGCGTCGGTGGTGACCGGCGTCGCCGCCCCGGCGGGCCGGACCGTGTTCGTGTTCCCGGGCCAGGGCGCGCAGTGGGCCGGCATGGCGGTGGAGCTGCTGGACTCCGCACCGGTGTTCGCCGAGCGGTTCGCGGAGTGCGCCGCCGCGCTGGAGTCCTTCGTGGACTGGTCGCCGGCGGCGGTGCTGCGGGGCGCCGAGTCCCTGGACCGGGTCGACGTGGTCCAGCCGCTCTCGTGGGCGGTCATGGTCTCGCTGGCGGCCTTGTGGCAGTCCCACGGCGTGACGCCGGATGCCGTCGCCGGGCATTCGCAGGGGGAGATCGCCGCGGCCGTGGTCGCGGGTGGACTGTCGCTTGCGGACGGTGCGCGGGTGGCCGCGTTGCGCAGCAAGGCGATCGCGGCCGGGCTCGCGGGCCGCGGCGGCATGGCGTCGGTCGCGCTCGGGGCCGAGCGGGTCGAACGGCTCCTGGCCGAATGGGACGGCCGGATCACCATCGCGGCGTTCAACAGCCCGTCGTCGACGGTCGTGTGCGGTGACCCGGCGGCGCTCGACGAGCTGCTGGCCCAGTGCGAAGCCGACGGCGTCCGCGCCCGGCTGATCCCGGTGGACTACGCGTCGCACTCCGCGCACGTGGCGGCGATCGAAGCCGAGCTGCTGGCGGCGCTGGCCCCGATCGAGCCGCGAACCGGCGAAATCCCGTTCTACTCGACGGTGTCGGCCGAGCCCGTCGACACGGCGGCACTGGACGCGGCCTACTGGTACCGCAACCTGCGTCAGCCGGTGCTGTTCGGTCAGACCGTCGAAGTGCTCGCCGCGCGGGAGCACTCCGTGTTCGTCGAGGTCAGCCCGCACCCGGTCGTCTCGGCCGCGATCGCGGAGACCGTGCCCGGCGCCGTCGTCGCCGGCACGCTGCGGCGCGGCGAGGGCGGCCCGGCGCGGTTCCGCCGGTCCCTGGCCGAACTGCACGTCCGCGGGGTCGAGGTCGACTGGGCACCGGTGTTCCCCGGCGCCGCCACGGTTCCGCTGCCGACCTACGCCTTCCAGCACCAGCGGTACTGGCTGGACGCCCCGGCCCGCGGAGCCGGCGCGCTGGACGACGAGTTCTGGGCCGCCGTCGAGCGGGCCGACCTCGGGGCGCTCGCCGCCTGGCGCGCCGAACGCCTGCTGGAGTCCACTGTGGATGGCTGGCGGTACCGGGTCGACTGGACCCCGCTGACCGTCGCGTCCGGGACGGTCGTGGCGAACTGGCTGGTCGTCGCCCCGGCCGGGTATGACGCACGGGAGCTCGCCGACGGTCTCGGCGCGCGCCTGCTGGTCCTGCCGTCCGATGTGGACCGTGCCCGCTGCGCGGAGCTGCTGAGCGAGGCGGGCCCGTGTGAAGGCGTGCTCTCCCTGCTGGCCCTCGACGGCCTCGAACCGAACCTCACGCTGCTGCACGCCCTCGGCGACGCCGGGATCGACGCGCCGCTGTGGTGGGCCACGAGCGGCGCGGTCAGCACCGGGGCGGCCGACCCGATCCGGGCCGCCGCCCAGGCGCTGACCTGGGGCTTCGGCCGCATCGCGGCCATGGAGTACCCGCAGCGCTTCGGCGGCCTCGTCGACCTCCCGGCGGAACTGGACGCCCGCGTGCCGGCCCGGCTCGCCGCCGTGCTCGGCACGCCGTCCGACGAGGACCAGGTCGCCGTCCGCGCGTCCGGCGTCTTCGGCCGCCGGTTCGTCCGCGCGGCACCGGCCCGCGCCACGACGACGCCGTGGCGGCCGTCCGGCACGGTGCTGCTCACCGGCGGCACCGGCGGGATCGGCGCGCACGTCGCCCGCTGGCTCGCCCGGGCCGGCGCCGAACGGCTGGTGCTCACCAGCCGGCGCGGCCACGCCCCGGCCGGGCTGGCCGCCGAACTGGCCGACCTCGGCACCGAGCTGACCGTCGCGGCCTGCGACGTCGCCGACCGCGGCCGGCTGGCCGCGCTGCTGGACGGGCTGCCCGGGCTGACCGCCGTGGTGCACGCCGCCGCCGTGCTCGACGACGGCGTCATCGACGGCCTCACCCCCGAGCGGATCGCGGCCGTGCTGCGGCCCAAGGCCGAGGCCGCGCGGCACCTGCACGAGCTGACCGCGGACCGCGACCTGTCGGCGTTCGTCCTGTTCTCCTCGCTGGCGGGCACGCTCGGCGGCCCGGGACAGGCGAGCTACGCGGCGGCCAACGCCTACCTCGACGCGCTCGCCCGCGAGCGCCGGGCCGCGGGCCTGCCCGCGACGTCGATCGCGTGGGGCGCCTGGGGCGGTGGCGGCGCGGGCGAGGGACTGGCCGGCCAGGGCCTGCCCGCGATGGCGCCCGAGCCGGCGCTGCTCGCGCTGCAGCAGGCCCTCGACGAGGACGAGACCGTCCTCGCGGTCGCCGACATCCGCTGGGACCGCTACCGCAAGACCCTCGCGCTGGGCCGCCCCGGCGCCGCGCTGCGCGGGATTCCCGAGGCCGTCGCGTCCGCGGACGGCGGCGGGACCGGCTGGGCGCAGCGGCTGGCCGGGCTGGAAGCGGCCGAGCAGCACCGGCTGGTGCTGGAACTGATCCGGGCCGAGGCCGCGGTCGCCCTCGGCTACCCCGGGCCCGCGTCGATCGAGCCGGACCGGGCCTTCCGCGACCTCGGCTTCGACTCGCTCACCGCGGTCGACCTGCGCAACCGCCTCGGCGAGGTCACCGGCCTGCGGCTGCCGGTCACGCTCGTGTTCGACCACCCCACCGCCACGGTGCTCGCCGAGCACGTCCGGCGCGAGCTGGCCGGGGACACCGCGCCCGACACCGCGGCTCCGGTGACGGCCGTCACCGAGGACCCGATCGCGATCGTCGCCATGTCCTGCCGTTACCCCGGCGGGGTGGCCGACCCGGAGCAGCTGTGGCGGCTCGTCGCGGAGGGCGTCGACGCCGTCGGCGAATTCCCGGCCGACCGCGGCTGGGACCTCGACCGGCACTACGACGCCGACCCGGACAAGGCGGGCACGTTCTACACGCGCGGTGGCGGCTTCCTGCACGACGCGGCGGAGTTCGACCCGGCGTTCTTCGGGATCGCGCCGCGCGAGGCGCCCGCGATCGACCCGCAGCAGCGGCTGCTGCTCGAGACGTCGTGGGAGGCGCTCGAGCGCGCGGGCCTCGACCCGAAGCTGCTGCGCGGCAGCCGGACCGGCGTGTTCGTCGGCTCCAACTACCACGACTACGGCACGCGGCTGCGGCACGCGCCCGGCGAGTTCGAGGGGCACCTGGCCACCGGCAGCGCGGGCAGCGTCGCCTCCGGCCGGATCGCCTACACCTTCGGGCTGGAGGGCCCGGCCGTCACGGTGGACACGGCGTGCTCGTCGTCGCTGGTGGCGCTGCACTGGGCGGTCCGGGCCCTGCGGTCGGGCGAGTGCGACCTCGCACTCGCCGGCGGGGTCACGGTGATCTCCTCGGTCGACACGTTCGTGGAGTTCAGCAGGCAGCGCGCGCTGTCGCCGGACGGCCGGTGCCGCGCGTTCTCGGCCGGCGCCGACGGCGCGGGCTGGGCCGAAGGTGCCGGCATGGTGCTGGTGGAACGGCTGTCCGACGCGCGGCGGCTCGGGCACCCGGTGCTCGCCGTCGTGCGGGGCAGCGCGGTGAACTCCGACGGCGCGTCCAACGGCCTGACCGCCCCGAGCGGGCCCGCCCAGCAGCGGGTGATCCGCGCCGCGCTGGCCGACGCCGGGCTCCCACCGTCCGAAGTGGACGCCGTCGAGGCGCACGGCACCGGCACCCCGCTCGGCGACCCGATCGAGGCGCAGGCGCTCATCGCCACCTACGGCCAGGACCGCGAACGACCGCTGTGGCTGGGCTCGGTGAAGTCCAACATCGGGCACACCCAGGCCGCCTCCGGGATCGCGGGCGTGATCAAGATGGTGCAGGCCCTGCGGCACGGCGTGCTGCCGCGCACGCTGCACGCCGAGACCCCGTCGCCGCACGTCGACTGGGCCGCCGGGCACGTCCGGCTGCTGTCCGAGCCGGTCGAGTGGGCCGCGAACGGCCACCCGCGCCGGGCCGGCGTGTCCTCGTTCGGCGTCAGCGGCACCAACGTGCACGCGATCCTCGAAGAGGCCCCGGAAGTTCCCGGCCCGCCCGAAGCGGCTACCGCGCAACGGCTCACCGCGTGGCCGGTGTCGGCCCGGTCGGAGGCCGCGCTGCGCGCACAGGCCCGGCGGCTGCTGGCGTTCACCGAGCCCGGCACCCGGTCCGAAGTGGACGCTGTCGATGTCGCGCGCTCGCTCGGGGCCCGGACGCGGTTCGACCACCGCGCGGTGGTCGTCGGCGAGGACCTGGCCGAACTGCGGGCCGGGCTGGCCGCGCTGGCCGCCGACCGGCCCGCCGCCGGGCTGCGCCGGCACACCGCGCGAGCCGGCCGGACGGCGTTCCTGTTCACCGGGCAGGGCGCGCAGCGGCCCGGCATGGGACGGCAGCTGTACGAGCGGTTCCCGGTCTTCGCCGACGCCTTCGACGCGGTGTGCGCCCACCTCGACCCGGCGCTGCGGGACGTCGTGTTCGGCGACGACGCGGCCCCGCTCGACCGGACCGCGGTCACCCAGCCCGCGCTGTTCGCGCTGGAAGTGGCGTTGTTCCGGCTGCTGGAATCCTGGGACGTCCACGCGGACTTCCTCGCCGGCCACTCGGTCGGCGAGCTGGCCGCGGCCCACGTCGCCGGGGTGCTTTCGCTGGCCGACGCGGCGAAGCTGGTCAGCGCGCGGGGCCGGCTGATGGAAGCCCTGCCGGCCGGCGGGGCCATGGTCGCGATCGCCGCCCCCGAAGCCGAGGTCGTCCCGCTGCTCGGCGAGCGGGTGTCGCTGGCCGCGGTCAACGGACCCGAAGCCGTCGTCGTCTCGGGCGAGACCGAAGCCGTGCTGGCGCTGAAGGACCACTTCGCCGCGCTGGGCCGCAAAACCCGGCGGCTGGACGTCTCGCACGCGTTCCACTCGCCGCTGATGGAGCCGATGCTGGCCGAGTTCGCCGAGGTCGCGGCGGGGCTGACCTACCACCGGCCGCGGATCCCGGTGGTGGCGGCCGGCGACGTCGCGACGCCGGAGCACTGGGTCCGGCACGTGCGTGAGGCCGTCCGGTTCGCCGACGCCGTCGCCACCATGACCGCGGAAGGCGTGAACCGGTTCGTCGAACTGGGGCCGGACGCAGTGCTCGCCGCGCTCGTCCCGGACTGCGCCGGACCGGCCGAGCTGAGCGTGGGGGCCCTGCTGCGGAAGGGCCACGACGAGGAGCGGTCGCTGCTCACCGCGCTGGCCGGGCTGCACGTCAGCGGCGCCGACGTCGGCTGGGCCGCGGTCCGCGGCGGCGGACGGCACGTCGAGCTGCCGACCTACCCGTTCCAGCGCGAGCGGTACTGGCTGGACGCCCCGGCCGTGACCGGCGGCCTCACCGCGGCCGGGCTCGGCGAAACCACGCACCCGCTGCTGGGCGCGTCGGTGCCGCTGGCCGGTTCGGACGGTGCGCTGTTCACCGGCCTGCTGTCGGTCGCGAGCCACCCGCTGCTGGCCCAGCACGTCGTGCTCGGCACCGTGCTGCTGCCGGGGACGGCGTTCCTGGAACTGGCCGTCCACGCGGCGGAGCAGGTCGGCTGCGAGCGCGTCGAAGAGCTCACCCTCGCCGCCCCGCTCGTGCTGCCGGAGACCGGCGGCGTGCGGCTGCAGGTGGCCGTCGGCGGCCCGGACGAGTACGGCAACCGCCCGATCGGCATCCACTCCCGCGCCGGCGACGCACTGGAAGACGAGCCGTGGACGACGCACGCCACCGGCACGCTCGCCGTGACGCCGGTCCCGGCGCCCGAACCGGCCGGGACGTGGCCGCCGTCCGGGGCCGAGCCGATCGACCTCGACGGGCTCTACGACCGCGTCGCGGAGAACGGGTTCGGCTACGGCCCCGCGTTCCGCGGACTGCGGCGCGCCTGGCGCGCCGGCGACGAGATCTTCGCCGAGGTCGCCCTGCCCGAGGCGGAGCGGGCTGAAGCCGGGCGTTTCGGCCTCCACCCGGCGCTGCTCGACGCCGCCCTGCACACCGTCGCGCTGCGCGACGGAAGCCGCGCGGTCCTGCCGTTCGCCTGGTCCGGGGTGACGCTGCACGCCGGCGGCGCCGCGGCCCTGCGGGTGCGCGTGAGCGGGCGGGACCAGGACGAGGTGACCCTGGCGGTGGCCGGCGAGGACGGGCTGCCGGTGGCCACTGTCGGCTCGCTGACGCTGCGGCCGGTCTCGGCCGAGCAGCTCGACGTCGCCCGGTCGGCCTACCACGAGTCGCTGTTCCGGGTGGGCTGGGTGCTGGCCCCGATCAGCCCGGTCAGCCACCCGGCGACCGAACGCTGGGCCGTGGTCGGGGTCGACGTCGGCGTCCGCGTGACCAAGGCGCTCGGGACGGCCGGGGTCCCGGTGGAGTCCCACCCGGACTTCGACGCGCTCGGCGCGGCCGTGGACGCGGGTGCCCCGGTGCCCGGGGTGATCGTGGTGACCTGCGGCTCGAGCTGCGGCGACGACGTGCCCCTGGCGGTGCGGACCGCCACCCACGGCGCGCTGGAGCAGGTGCAGGAGTGGCTGGCCAGCGAGCGGTTCGCCGGCTCCCGCCTGGTCTTCGTCACCCAGCGCGCGATCGCGACCCGGGTCGGCGAAGGCATCACGGACCTCGCCACGGCGGCGGTCGTCGGCCTGGTGCGCTCGGCGCAGTCGGAGAACCCCGGCCGGTTCGTGCTGGTGGACCTCGACGACCGGGACGTCTCCTACGCGGCGCTGCCGTCCGCGGTGGCCTGCGGCGAGCCGCACGTCGCGGTCCGGGTCGGCGCGATCCAGGTGCCCCGGCTGGCCCGCGTCCCGGCGACGACCGCGGCCCCGGCGGCCGCGTGGGACCCCGACGGGACGGTGCTGATCACCGGCGCCACCGGGACGCTCGGCACGCTGGTCGCCCGGCACCTGGTGACGGCCCGGGGCATGCGGCGGCTGGTGCTGACCAGCCGCCGCGGCCCGGCGGCGGAAGGCGCGAAGGAGCTGGTGGAGGAGCTGACGGCGTGGGGCGCGGACGTCACCATCGCCGCCTGCGACGTCGCCGACCGGGACTCGCTGGCCGCGCTGCTCGCGGCCGTGCCCGCGGAACACCCGCTGACCGCGGTGGTGCACACCGCGGGCGTGCTCGACGACGGTGTCGTGTCGGCGCTGACCACCCGGCAGCTCGACACGGCGCTGCGGCCCAAGGTCGACGCGGCCTGGCACCTGCACGAGCTGACCGCCGGGATGGACCTGGCGGGGTTCGTGGTCTTCTCCTCGCTCGCCGGGACGTTCGGCGGCACGGGACAGGCGAACTACGCGGCGGCCAACGCGTTCCTCGACGCGCTGGCCCACGTGCGGCGCGCGGCGGGCCTGCCGGCGCTGTCGCTGGCGTGGGGCCTGTGGGCGGAGCGCAGCGGCATGACGGGCAAGCTCGGCGAGGCCGACCTGTCCCGCCTGGCCCGCGGCGGGGTCGAGCCGATGCCGTCGGACGAGGGCCTTGACCTGTTCGACATCGCGTGCACGCTCGACGAGGCGGTGCTGCTGCCGGTCCGGCTGGTCGTGGAGGCGATGCGCGACCGCGTCGGCGAGGACGCGATCCCGGTGATCCTGCGCAGCCTGATCCGCACGCCGGTGCGCCGCGCGGTGAGCGCCGGCGTCGCCCCGGCCGACCCGGCGGACAGCCTGACCCACCGCTTGGCGGCGATGTCGGAAGCGGAACGGGAGGGCGCACTGCTGGACCTGGTCCGCACCCAGGCGGCCGCGGTGCTGGGCTATGCGGGCCCGGACGCGATCGAGCCGGACCGCGGGTTCCTGGAGCTGGGCTTCGACTCGCTGAGCGCGGTGGAGCTGCGCAACCTCCTCGGCGCGGCAACGGGGCTGCGGCTGCCGGCGACGCTGCTGTTCGACTACCCGTCGACGACGGTGCTGGCGGAGTACCTGCGTGCCGAGCTGGTGCCGGCGGTCCCGGCGGCGATCCTGCCGGCGCTGGCGGAGCTGGACCGGGTGGAGATCGCGTTGCCGGACCTGCTGGCGGACACGCAGGCACGCGAACGGCTGGGTACGCGGCTGCAGGAGCTGCTGGCACGGGTGACCGGCGCCGGCGCGGCAACGGCGGTCGAGGAGAGGCTGGAGTCGGCGACGGACGACGAGATGTTCGCGTTGATCGACGAACTCGACCTCGACTGACGGGTCCGCCGGAGATGCCGAGTCTAGGGATTTGCGGGTGCCGCGTGCGGTTCACTCGAGGCGACCACGCCGTGAACCTGGAGGTACCTGGTGGCAGTGTCTTCGGACAAGGACAAGGTCGTCGAAGCGCTCCGGGCGTCCTTGCGGGACAACAAGCGGCTGCGGGAACAGAACGACCGGCTCGCCGCGGCGTCGCGCGAACCCATCGCCGTCGTCGCCATGGGGTGCCGGTTTCCCGGCGGGGTCGCCACGCCCGAACAGCTGTGGGAGCTGCTTGTCGACGGCACCGACGCCATCTCCGCCTTCCCGGCCGACCGGGACTGGCCCGCCGGTGAGCTGGCCAGCAACACCGCCGAGGGCGGGTTCCTCGACTGCGCCGGCGACTTCGACCCCGCCTTCTTCGGGATCTCGCCCCGCGAGGCGCTCGCCATGGACCCGCAGCAGCGGCTGCTGCTCGAAGTCTCCTGGGAGACCTTCGAACGCGCCGGGCTCGACCCGCGCGGCCTGCGCGCCGGCGACACCGGCGTCTTCATCGGCTGCAGCAACCAGGCCTACGGCACCACGGACGTCCCCGACGAGCTGCGCGGCCACCTGCTCACCGGCAACGCCGTGTCCGTCGCGTCCGGGCGGCTGGCCTACACCTTCGGTCTCGAAGGACCCACCGTCACCGTCGACACCGCGTGCTCGTCGTCGCTGGTCGCGCTGCATCTCGCCGTGCAGGCGCTGCGCGCGCGGGAGTGCTCGATGGCGCTCGCCGGCGGGGTCACCGTCATGGCCACGCCCGCGGTGTTCGTCGAGTTCACCAGCCAGGGCGGGGTTTCCGCGTCCGGGCGGTGCCAGTCGTTCGCCGACACCGCCGACGGCACCGGCTGGGGCGAAGGCGCCGGCGTGCTGCTGGTCGAGCGGCTGGCCGACGCGCGCCGCAACGGCCATCCCGTGCTCGCCGTCCTGCGTGGCTCCGCGGTCAACTCCGACGGCGCGTCCAACGGCCTCACCGCGCCCAACGGCCTTTCGCAGCAACGCGTCATCCGCGCCGCCCTCGCCAACGCCGGCCTGGAACCGTCCGAAGTGGACGCGGTCGAGGCGCACGGGACCGGGACCACGCTCGGCGACCCGATCGAAGCGCAGGCCCTGCTGGCCACCTACGGCCGGAACCGCGCCCATCCGCTGCGGCTCGGCTCGATCAAGTCCAACATCGGGCACACCCAGGCCGCCGCCGGCGTCGCCGGGGTGATGAAGATGGTCCTGGCGCTGCGCCACGGCGTGCTGCCGCGCACGCTGCACGTCACGCGGCCGTCGTCGCAAGTGGACTGGACGCGCGGATCGGTCGAGCTGCTGACGGAGAACGCGCCGTGGCCGGACACCGGCGCGCCGCGCCGGGCCGGGGTGTCCTCGTTCGGCGTCGGCGGCACCAACGCCCACGTCGTCCTCGAAGCGGCCGAGGCCACGGCGGAGCCGGAGGGGTCAGGGACACCTCCCGGCCCCGCCGTGTGGCTGCTGTCGGCGCGGACCGCCGAGGCGCTGCGCGCGCAGGCCGGCCGGCTGCGCGAGCACGCCGGTGACCGCCGGCCGGGCGACGTCGGCCTGACGCTGGCCACCGCCCGCACCGCCTGGGAGCACCGCGCCGCCGTGGTCGGCGGCACCGTCGAAGACCTCGTCCGCGGCCTGGACGCCGTCGCGGACGGCAAGCCGTCGGCCGCGGTGGTCCACGGGGTCGCCGCGCCGCCGGGCAAGACGGCGTTCGTCTTCCCCGGCCAGGGCGCGCAGTGGGCCGGGATGGCCGTGGATCTCCTGCGCGAGTCGCCGGTTTTCGCCGCCCGGATGGAAGAATGCGCGGCGGCGCTGGCTCCTTACGTGGACTGGCCGCTGACCGGCGTCCTGGGTGACGCGGCGGCTCTCGAGCGGGTCGACGTCGTGCAGCCGGCGTCGTGGGCGGTGATGGTGTCGCTGGCGGCGCTCTGGCGGGCGCACGGGGTCGAGCCCGGCGCGGTCGTCGGGCACTCCCAGGGTGAGATCGCCGCCGCCGTGGTCGCGGGCGCACTGTCCATCGAGGACGGTGCGCGGGTGGTCGCGCTGCGGAGCAGGCTCATCGCCGAGCGGCTCGCCGGCCGGGGCGGGATGGCCTCGGTCGCGCTGCCGCCGGCGGAGGCGGCCGCGCGGCTGGACGACCGGATCGCGGTGGCGGCGGTCAACGGCCCGGCCTCGGTGGTGCTGTCCGGCGAGCCCGCGGCCCTCGACGAGCTGATCGAAACCCTGGTCGCCGAAGGGATCCGCGCGCGTCGCATCCCGGTGGACTACGCCTCGCACTCCGCGCACGTCGAGACCATCGAGGACGAGCTGCTCGCCGCGCTGGCCCCGATCGTCCCGCGCGAACCCGTGATCCCGGTCCAGTCGTCGGTGCTCGGCGACCGGGCCGGGGACATGGACGCCGCCTACTGGTACCGGAACCTGCGCCTGCCGGTCCGGTTCGACGCCGCCGTGCGCGGCCTGGCCGCGGCCGGGTACACCCGGTTCGTCGAGGTGAGCGCCCACCCCGTGCTCGCCGCCGCCGTGCCGGAGACGTGCGGGGACGCCGAGCCCGTCGTCGTCGGCTCACTGCGTCGCGGCGACGGCGGCCTGCCGCGCTTCCTGACGTCTCTGGCCGAGTTCTGGAGCCGCGGTGGTGAAGTGGAGTGGGCCGGGCTGTTCCCCGGCGCCCGGCTCACCGACCTGCCCACCTACCCCTTCCAGCGCGAACGCTTCTGGCTGACCGGCCCCGAGCGGACGGTTTCCGCTGCCGACCCGGCCGGCGAGCAGTTCTGGTCCGCTGTGGACAGTGGCGACGCCGGCGCGCTCGCCGAGTCGCTGAACCTGGACGCGTCGGCGCTCACGGACGTCCTGCCCGCGCTCACCCAGTGGCACCGGCGCCGCCGCGAACAGTCCGTTGTGGACGGATGGCGGTACCGCATCGCCTGGCAGCCCGCGACGCTGCCCGACGCGGGCTTCGGCGGCCGCTGGCTGGTCGTCGTCCCGGCCGGGCACGCGGCGGACGAGCTGGCCGGCGGCCTGGCCGCGCACGGCGCCGAGCCGGTCCTGCTGACCGTCGACCCCGGCGCCGGCCGGGCCCGGCTCGCCGAACTGCTCGCCGGGGCCGCCGAGGACGTCTCCGGTGTGCTGTCCCTGCTCGCTTTCGCGGATGACGGCCTCGCCGCCACCGTCGAGCTGGTCCAGGCACTGGGCGACGCCGGGGTGCCCGCGCCGCTGTGGCTGCTGACCCGCGGCGCCGTCGCCACCGGCCGCGCCGACCGGCTGACCGGCCCGGCGCAGGCCCAGATCTGGGGCATGGGCCGGGTGGCGGCCCTGGAGCACCCGGACCGCTGGGGCGGCCTCGCCGACCTGCCCGAGCGCCTCGACGAGCGCGCGATCGGCAGGCTCTGCCGGGTGCTCGCCGGGACGAGCGGCGAGGACCAGGTCGCGGTCCGCGCGTCCGGGATCCTGGTCCGCCGCCTGGTGCCGGCGCCGCTGGGTCCCGGCGGGGCGGGGGAGTGGCGGACGAGCGGGACCGCGCTGGTCACCGGCGGCACCGGCGCGCTCGGCGCGCACGTGGCCCGCTGGCTGGCCGCGGCGGGGGCCGAACACCTCGTCCTGACCGGCCGCCGCGGTCCCGGCGCGCCCGGCGCCGCCGAACTGCGGGAGGAACTCGAGGCGCTCGGCGTCGAGGTGACGATCGCCGCGTGCGACGTCGCCGACCGCGACGCCCTGGCCGCGCTGCTGGCCGGCGTCGAGCCCCGGACCGTGGTGCACGCGGCCGGGCTGGGCCGCTCGGCGGCCCTCGACACCACCGGCCGCGCGGAGATCGACGACACGCTGCGCGCGAAAGTCGCCGGCGCCGCCAACCTGGACGCCCTGCTTCCCGCGGACCTCGACGCCTTCGTGCTGTTCTCCTCCAACGCCGGGGTCTGGGGCGGGGGCGGCCAAGCCGCGTACGCCGCGGCCAACGCCTACCTCGACGCCCTCGCCCAGCACCGCCGCGACCGCGGTCTCCGCGCGACGTCCGTGGCGTGGGGTGCCTGGGCCGGCGCGGGCATGACCGGCGACGCCTCCGGGGAACAGCTGCGCCGCCGGGGCGTCCGCGCGATGGACCCCGCGCTCGCGCTCACCGTGCTGGGACAGGCACTGGCGGCCGACGAGACGTTCCTCGCCGTCGCCGACGTGGACTGGGCGCGGTTCGTCCCCGCCTTCACCGCCGCCCGCCCGCGGCCGCTGCTCGACGAGCTGCCGGAGGTCCGCCGCGTCCTCGAGACCGCGCCCGGGACGTCCGGTTCTTCCTTGGCCCGGGAACTTTCCGGCCTCAGCGAGCGCGCGCGGGCCGAGGCCCTGCTCGACCTCGTGCGCGCCGAGACCGCCGCCGTGCTGGGCTACCCCGGGCCGGAGGCGGTCGAGCCGGACCGGGCCTTCCGCGACCTCGGCGTGGACTCGCTGATCGCGCTGGAGGTGCGCAACCGGCTCGTCGCGGCGACCGGGCTCGCGCTGCCCGCCGTCGTCCTGTTCGACCACCCGGACCCGCGGCGGCTCGCCGCGCTGCTCGGACGCGAGCTGCTCGACACCGGCCCGGTGGCGGCCGATCGGCTCGGGTCCGAAGCCGACCGCGCCGAGCCGATCGCCATCGTCGCCATGGCGTGCCGGCTGCCCGGGGACGTCCGGTCGCCGGAAGACCTGTGGGACCTCGTTTCCGCGGGCGCCGAGGGCCTCTCGGCGTTCCCTGCCGACCGCGGCTGGGACCTCGACGCGGTGACCGGCGTCGGCGGGTTCGTCCACGACGCCGACGAGTTCGACGCGGACTTCTTCGGGATCTCGCCACGCGAGGCGACGGCGATGGACCCGCAGCAGCGGCTGCTGCTGGAAAGCGCCTGGGAGCTCTTCGAGCGCGCCGGCATCGACCCGCGGTCCCTGCGCGGCAGCAGCGCCGGCGTGTTCGTCGGCTGCGGCACGCAGGGCTACGCGACCGGCCACGCCGGAGCGGCCGACGAGGTTGAGGGGCACCTGCTGACCGGGAACGCCGGCGCGGTCGTGTCCGGCCGGGTGTCCTATGTGCTCGGCCTCGAAGGTCCCGCGGTGACCGTCGACACGGCCTGCTCGTCCTCGCTGGTGGCGCTGCACCTGGCCGCCCAGTCGGTCCGCTCCGGCGAGTCCTCGATGGCGGTGGCCGGCGGGGTCACGGTGATGGCGACACCCGGCGCGTTCCTGGAGTTCGGCAAGCAGGGCGGGCTCGCCGCGGACGGGCGGTGCAAGGCCTTCGCCGACGCGGCGGACGGGACCGGCTGGGGCGAGGGCGTCGCGCTGGTGCTGGTCGAGCGGCTCTCGGACGCGCGACGGCTCGGCCACCCGGTGCTGGCGCTGCTGCGTGGCTCGGCGGTGAACTCCGACGGCGCGTCGAACGGCCTGAGCGCCCCGAACGGCCCGTCCCAGCAGCGGGTGATCACCGCGGCGCTGGCGAACGCGGGCCTGGCACCGTCCGATGTGGACGCCGTCGAGGCGCACGGGACGGGCACCGCGCTCGGCGACCCGATCGAGGCGCAGGCCCTGCTGGCGACCTACGGCCGGGACCGGGAAGAGCCGCTGTGGCTGGGGTCGGTGAAGTCCAACATCGGCCACACGCAGGCGGCTTCCGGTGCCGTGGGCGTGCTCAAGATGGTGCTGGCCATGCACGGCGGGACGCTGCCGAAGACGCTGCACGTCGACCGGCCGTCGGAGCGGGTGGACTGGACGGCGGGCGAGGTCCGGCTGCTGACGGAGGCCCGGCCGTGGCCGGCGGGCGAGCGGCCGCGGCGTGCGGGCGTGTCCTCGTTCGGGGTGAGCGGCACCAACGCCCACGTCGTCCTCGAAGAGCCGCCCGCGGTTCCGGCCGCGCCCGGCGCGCCGGAGCCGGGCGTGCTGCCTTGGGTGCTGTCCGGCCGGACCGGGCAGGCCGTGCGCGACGCGGTGAGCGGGCTGGCCGGCGTCGGCGGTGACCCGCTGGACGTCGCGTTCGCCTTGGCCGCGCGCACGCCGTTCGAGTACCGGACCGTGGTGGTGGGCGACGGCCGCGACGACCTCCTGGCCGGGCTCGCCGCGGCGGCACCCCAGGGGGCCGAGCCGGGGAAGACGGCGTTCCTCTTCCCGGGCCAGGGCGCGCAGCGCGCCGGGATGGGGGCGGAGCTGTACGCCCGGTTCCCGGTGTTCGCGGAGGCGTTCGACGCGGTGTGCGTGTACCTCGACCGGGAGCTGGACCGGCCGTTGCGGGACGTCGTCTTCGGCTCCGGAGACCTGCTGGACCGGACCGGCTACACGCAGCCCGCGCTGTTCGCGGTCGAGGTGGCGTTGTTCAGGTTGCTGGAGTCGTGGGGCGTGCGGCCGGACCACGTGGCCGGGCATTCGATCGGTGAGCTGGCGGCGGCGCACGTCGCCGGGGTGTTCTCACTGGCCGACGCGGCCAAGCTGGTGGCGGCCCGGGCGGGCCTGATGCAGGCGCTGCCGGGCGGCGGCGCGATGCTGGCCGTGCAGGCCACCGAGGACGAGGTCACGCCGCTGCTGGGCGACGGCGCCGGCCTGGCCGCGGTGAACGGGCCGGAAGCCGTGGTGGTGTCCGGCGAGGCCGGCGCGGTCGCGGCGGTCGAGCGGCAGTTCGCCGCGCTGGGCCGGAAAACCGGCCGGCTGGTGGTGTCCCACGCCTTCCACTCGGCCCTGGTGGACCCGATGCTGGGCGAGTTCGCCCGCGTCGCCGGGGAAGTGACCTACGCGGCGCCGGAGATCCCGCTGGTGTCCACTGTGTCCGGACAGCTCGCCGGGGACGAGATCCGCACCCCGGAGTACTGGGTGCGGCAGGTCCGCGAGCCGGTGCGGTTCGCCGACGCCACGCGGACCCTCGCCGGGGCCGGGGTCACCCGGGCGCTCGAACTCGGCCCGGGCGGTGTGCTGTCCGCGTTGGCGGCCGTGCCCTCGGCACCCGTGCTGCGCAAGGACCGCCCCGAATACCCGAGCCTGCTGTCCGCGCTGGCCGACACGCACACGCGGGGGCACACCGTCGACTGGGTGGCGGTCCTGCGCGCGGCCCACCCGGGGCATGCGCCGCGGGCCGTCACGCTGCCCACTTATCCGTTCCAGCGCACGCGCTTCTGGCTGGAGACCTCGACGCGTCCCGAGCCCGACGAAGCGTTCTGGACGGCTGTCGAGAACGAAGACTTCGACGCCCTGGCGGCGTGGCGGGAACGCCGGCGACCGCGGCCGCCGGTCTACGACGTCACCTGGGAGCCCGTGGCCGAGCCGCCCGTCGCGCCGGCGGGCCGCTGGCTCGCCGTCGTCCCCGCCGGCGCGGACGCCGACCTGCGCGCGGCGTTGCCGGCCGACGTCCTCGAAGTCGCCGCCGGCGACGACCGGGCGTCCCTCACCGCGAGCCTGCGGGGCCGGGAACCCGCCGGCGTGGTGTCCACCTTGGACGTCGCTGGTCAGCTGGCCCTGGTCCAGGCCCTCGGTGACGCCGGGATCGACGCGCCGCTGTGGTGCCTCACCCGCGGCGCGGTCGCCGCGGCCGACGGCGATGTGCCGGACCCGGCCCAGGCGATGGTCTGGGGCCTCGGGCGCACGGTCGCGCTGGAGCAGCCGCACCGCTGGGGTGGCCTGGTGGACCTGCCCGCCGACGCCGGCGAGCCGGCACTGCGCCGGTTGTCCGCGATCCTCGGCGGCACCACCGGCGAAGACGAGATCGCCGTGCGCGGCACCGGAATCCTGGCCCGCCGCCTCACCCGCCCCGGCGTCGTGAATGGGAAACAGCGTGCTAACCCTGTTCCACACTCACGACCGGACTGGCGGCCCGGCGGCACCGTCCTCGTCACCGGTGGCACCGGCGCGCTCGGCCGGCACGTCGCCCGCTGGCTGGCCGGCGCCGGGGCCGGACGCCTCGTCCTGCTCAGCCGCCGCGGCCCGGACGCGCCCGGCGCGGCGGCCCTGCGCGACGAGCTGACCGGGCTCGGCGCCCGCGTCGACATCCTGGCCTGCGACGTCGCCGACCGGGAGGCGCTGGCCGCGGCCCTCGGCACCGCCGGTGACCTCACCGCCGTCTTCCACACCGCCGGGGTGCTGGCCGACGGCGTGCTCGAAGCCCTCACCCCGCAGCGGCTCGCCGAAGTCGTCGACGCCAAGGCCGGTTCCGCCCGGCACCTGCACGAGCTGACGGCCGGGCACCCGCTGGAGGCGTTCGTCCTGTTCTCCTCCTGCGCGGCCACCTTCGGCGCGGCGGGCCAGGCCAACTACGCGGCCGCCAACGCCTTCCTCGACGCGCTCGCCGAACGGCGGCGGGCCCAGGGACTGCCCGCGACGTCGATCGCCTGGGGGCCGTGGGCCGACGGCGGGATGGCGGCGGCCCACGGCGAGCACCTCGGCCGCACCGGGCTCGTCCCGCTGGGGCCCGGCCGGGCGGTCGCCGCGCTCGGGTCCGCGATCGGGCACGCCCGCGCGGCGGTCACCGTCGCCGACGTCGACTGGGCCCGGTTCGCGCCTGCGCTCACCACGCACCGCCCGCGCCCGCTGATCGCCGGCCTGCCCGAAGCGCGCCGGCACGCCCCGGCGGCCACGGACTCGCTCGCCGGCCGGCTCGCCGGGCTGTCCACCGCGGACGCCGACCGGCTGCTGCTCAAGGTGGTGCGGGAACAGATCGCGTTCGCGCTCGGCCACCGTTCGGCCGACGACGTCGCGCCCGGCCGCACGGTCAAGGAGCTGGGCTTCGACTCGCTGACCGCGGTCGAGCTGCGCAACCGCCTCGACACCGCCACCGGCCTGCGGCTGCCCGCCACGCTCGCGTTCGACTACCCGACCGCGACGGCGCTGGCGGCCCACCTGCGCGCGGAGCTGCTCGGCGCGGCCGGACCGGCACCGGCCGCGGCGGCCGCGCCGGACGCCGGCGAGCCGATCGCCATCGTCGGCATGAGCTGCCGCTTCCCCGGCGGCGTGCGGAATCCCGATCAGCTCTGGGCGTTGCTCGCCGAGGGCCGTGACGCGGTGACGGAGTTCCCGGCCGATCGCGGCTGGGACACCGACGCGCTCTACGACCCCGATCCCGGCCACGCCGGGACGACCTACGTGCGCGAAGGCGGGTTCCTCGACGGCGCCGCCGGGTTCGACGCCGGGTTCTTCGGGATTTCGCCGCGCGAGGCGCTGGCCATGGACCCGCAGCAACGGCTGCTGCTGGAGGCGTCCTGGGAGGCGCTGGAGGCGGCGGGCATCGACCCGCTGTCGGTGCGCGGCGCGCCGGTCGGCGTCTTCGCCGGCACCAACGGGCAGGACTACACCGCGGCGCTGCACTTCGGCGCGGAGAACGTCGACGGCTACCTCGCCACCGGCAGCGCCGGCAGTGTCCTTTCCGGACGGATCTCGTACGAGCTCGGGCTGGAGGGCCCGGCGATGACGGTGGACACCGCGTGCTCGTCGTCGCTGGTCGCGCTGCACCTCGCGGCTCAGTCGCTGCGGGCGGGCGAGTGCTCGCTGGCGCTGGCCGGCGGCGTCACGGTCATGGCGACTCCCGGCCTGTTCGTCGAGTTCAGCCGCCAGCGCGGGCTCGCCCCGGACGGGCGGTGCAAGGCCTTCGCCGACGAAGCCGACGGCACCGGCTGGGGCGAGGGTGTCGGCGTCCTGCTCGTGGAGCGGCTTTCGGACGCGCGGCGCAACGGCCATCCGGTGCTCGCGATCGTGCGGGGCTCCGCGGTGAACCAGGACGGTGCGTCGAACGGCCTGACCGCCCCGAACGGCCCGGCCCAGCAGCGCGTGATCACCGCGGCGCTGGCGAACGCCGGCCTCGAACCGTCCGATGTGGACGCCGTCGAAGCGCACGGCACCGGGACGACCCTGGGCGACCCGATCGAGGCGCAGGCCCTGCTGGCTACCTACGGCCAGGACCGCGAACAGCCCCTGTGGCTCGGCTCGATCAAGTCGAACCTCGGTCACACGCAGGCGGCGGCGGGTGCCGCCGGGGTGATCAAGATGGTGCTGGCGCTACGCCACGGCCTGCTGCCGAAGACCCTGCACGTGGGTGCGCCGTCGCGGCACGTCGACTGGGGCGGCGGCGCGGTGTCGCTGCTCACCGAAGCCCGGCCGTGGCCCGCGCACGACGGCCCGCGCCGCGCCGGCATCTCGTCGTTCGGGGTCAGCGGCACGAACGCGCACGTCATCGTCGAGCAGGCACCCGAACCACCGGTCGAGTCCACTGTGGACGTCCCGGAAACCGTGACCGCCTGGGTGGTCTCGGCCCGTTCGGCGGCCGCGGTCCGTGACCGCGCGGCCGCGCTGGCGGACCTGCCGGAGCACAGCGCCGCCGAGATCGCCTGGTCGCTGGTCAGCACGCGCTCGACGTTCGAGCACCGCGCGGTCGTCCTCGGCGAAGACCGGGACGAGCTGACCGCCGGGCTGCGCGGGCTGGCCGGCGGCGCGCCCGACGCCGCCGTCGTCACCGGAACCGCCGCGGCCGCGGGGGAGACGGTGTTCGTCTTCCCGGGCCAGGGCGCGCAGTGGGCCGGGATGGCCGTCGGGCTCCTCGGCGAACCCGTCTTCGCGGCCCGGCTCGCCGAATGCGCCGCCGCGCTGGCCCCGCACGTGGACTGGTCGCTCACCGAAGTCCTGGCCGACGCCGACGCCCTGCGGCGGGTCGACGTCGTGCAGCCGGCGTCCTGGGCCGTCATGGTGTCCCTGGCCGCGTTGTGGCGCTCGGCGGGGGTCGAACCCGACGCCGTGGCCGGGCACTCGCAGGGCGAGATCGCGGCCGCGGTGGTCGCGGGCGGCCTGTCACTGGAGGACGGCGCCAGGGTGGTCGCGTTGCGCAGCAAGGCGATCGCCGCGGGGCTCGCCGGGCGCGGCGGCATGGCTTCGGTCGCGCTCGGCGCCGAGCGTGCCGGGGAGCTGCTGGCGGACTGGCCGGACATCGCGATCGCCGCCTACAACAGCCCGTCCTCGACGGTGGTGTGCGGCGATCCGGCCGCGCTCGACGAACTGATCGCCCGCTGCGAGACCGGCGGTGTCCGGGCCCGGCGCATCCCGGTCGACTACGCGTCGCACTCGGTGTACGTCGAGGGAATCCGCGACGAGCTGCACGAGGTTTTGGCCGGACTGCGGCCGCGCACGGGCGAAATCCCGTTCTATTCCGCCGTGACCGCGGAGCCGGTCGGCACCGCGGGCCTGGACGCCGGGTACTGGTACCGGAACCTGCGCGAGCCGGTCCGGTTCCGCGAGACGACCGAGGCCCTGCGCGAGCGGGGACACCGGTTCTTCGTCGAGGTCAGCCCGCACCCGGTGCTGCTCAGCGCGATCCAGGAGACCCTGGACGACACCCCGGCCGTCGTCGTCGGGACACTCCGGCGCGGCGAGGGCGGCCCGCGCCGGTTCCTGACCTCGGTGGCCGAGCTGTGGACGCAGGGCCACGACGCCGGCTGGACGGCGCTCGTCCCGAAGACGCGCACGATCGGGCTGCCGACCTACCCCTTCCAGCACCGGCGGTTCTGGCCGGCGGCCGCACCGGACGCACCGGCCACCGCGTCCGCCGCCGACCCGGTCGACGACCGGTTCTGGGCCGCGGTGGAACGCGAGGACCTGGCGTCGATCGCCGGCACGCTCGCCGTCGCGCCGGAACCTCTGGGCGACGTGCTGCCGGCCCTCGCCGCCTGGCGGCGCACCCGGCTCGACCAGGCCGCCGTGGACAGCTGGCGCTACCGGATCACCTGGAAGCCGCTCGCCACCGAAGACCGCGCCCTGTCCGGGACGTGGCTGGTCGTGACGCCGGAGGGCGGCGACCACCCCTGGCTCGACGCGGCGCGGCGAGCCGTCGAAGAGGCGGGCGCCACCGCGGTCCCCGTCCCGGTCGGGACCGTCGACCGGGCGACGCTCGGCAAGCGGCTGGTGGACCTCGCGCCGGTCGACGGCGTGCTTTCGCTGCTGGCCCTCGACCCGGCCGCGCACCCCGCGCACCGGGGACTCGCGCGCGGGGTCGCGAACACCCTGCTGCTAAGCCAGGCGCTCGGCGACGCCGGGATCGCCGCGCCGCTGTGGCTGGCCACGGCGGGCGCGGTGGCCACCGGCCGGGCCGACGCCGTGACGGACGCCGCGCAGGCCCAGGTCTGGGGCCTGGGCCGGGTCGCCGGCCTGGAGCACGCCGACCGCTGGGGCGGGCTGGTCGACCTGCCCGCCACGACCGACGAGCGCGACCGGCGGCGGCTGACGTCGGTGCTGGCCGCGGCGGGCGACGAGGACCAGGTGGCCGTCCGCGCGCCGGGCGTGCTCACCCGCCGGCTGGTGCCCGCGCCGCTCGGCGACGGCGCCCCGGCCCGGGACTGGCGGCCGTCCGGCACCGTGCTGGTCACCGGCGGCACCGGCGCGCTCGGCGCGCACGTCGCCCGCTGGCTGGCCGCACGCGGGGCACCGCGGCTGGTGCTCACCAGCAGGCGCGGCGAGACGGCGCCCGGCGCGGCGGGGCTCCGCGAGGAACTGGCCGCGCTCGGCGCGGACACGACGATCGCGGCCTGCGACGTCGCCGACCGCGCCGCGCTCGCGGCGCTGCTCGACGGGCTGGCCGCGGCGGGCGAGCCCGTGCGGGCGGTGTTCCACGCGGCCGGGATCGTGCAGGGCACGGCACTGGACGACACCGGCCTGCCGGAGTTCGCCGAGGTGGTCTCGGCGAAGGTGGCCGGCGCCACGCACCTCGACGAGCTGCTCGGCGACCTCGACGCGTTCGTCCTGTTCTCCTCCAACGCCGGCGTCTGGGGCAGCGGCGGGCAGGGCGCCTACGCCGCGGGCAACGCCTTCCTCGACGCGCTCGCCCAGCGCCGCCGGGACCGCGGGCTCACCGCGACTTCGGTGGCCTGGGGCGCCTGGCAGGGCGCGGGCATGGCGGGCGACAACGACGCCGAGGAGCACCTGCGCCGCCGCGGCGTCGGCGCGATGCCGCCGCCGCGGGCGTTGCTCGCGCTGGGCCAGGCTCTCGACCGCGACGAGACCGTGCTCACGGTCGCCGACGTCGACTGGGACCGGTTCGTGCGGGGCTTCACCGCCGCGCGGCCGCGACCACTGCTCGACGACCTCCCCGCGGTCCGGCGGGCCCGGCAAGCGCAGGCGGCCGAACCGGAAGCGGCGCCGGAGTCCCTCGCCGACCGGCTGGGGGGCCTGCCGCCCGCCGAACGGGAACGGGTGGTCCTCGACCACGTCCGTGCCGCCATCGCCCGGGTGCTCGGGCACGCCGGCGCCGAGGAGGTCGACGCGCAGCGGCCGTTCAAGGAGATCGGCTTCGACTCCCTGACGGCGGTCGAGCTGCGCAACCGCCTGCGCGCGGCGACCGGGCTCAAGCTGCCCGCCACGCTCGTCTTCGACCACCCGACCCCGGCGGCACTGGCCGGGTTCCTGCGCTCGGCGCTGGCCGGCGACCGGGTCCCGGCACCGGCGGCGGCCCTGGCCGAGCTGGACCGCATCGAGGCGCTGGTTTCAGGGGTTTCCCCAGAGGATGCCGCCTTCGGCCTGATCACCGGCCGACTTCGGACCATGCTGGACAAGCTGGGGGAAGCACGGGCGTCCGACGGCCGTCCCCGCGTCGCCCAGCGGCTCGAAGGCGCGACGGACGACGAAATATTCGACTTCATCCACCGGGAGCTCGGCAGGTCGTAGCAAGCCCGCGCCGGTGGACCGCACGAGGACCACAGGCGAGGGCGCTGGTGAACGAAGACAAGCTCCGGGACTACCTGAAGTGGGTCACGACCGACCTCGCCGAGACCCGGCAACGCCTCCAGGAGCTGGAGGCGGGGGAGCGCGAGCCCATCGCGGTCGTCGCGATGGGCTGCCGGTTCCCCGGCGGCGTGACGTCCCCGGAGGAGCTGTGGGACCTGCTCACCGACGGCACCGACGCGATGTCGGAGTTCCCGGCCGACCGCGGCTGGGACGCGTTCGCCGCCGGCGGCGAGTTCGCGCGCGCGGGCGGGTTCGTCGACACCGCGACGACGTTCGACCCCGCGTTCTTCGGCATCAGCCCGCGTGAGGCGCTGGCCACCGACCCGCAGCAGCGGCTGCTGCTGGAAGTGTCGTGGGAGGTCTTCGAGCGGGCCGGGATCGACCCCGGGACCCTGGCCGGCACGGCGGCGGGCGTCTTCGTCGGCTCGACGCCGTCCGGGTACGCCGCGCACCTCGGCAGCGAGGCGGGCGAGGTCGCCGGGCACCTGCTCACCGGCAACGCGGGCAGCGTGCTGTCCGGGCGGCTCGCCTACAGCTACGGCCTGGAGGGGCCCGCGGTCACCGTCGACACCGCGTGCTCGTCCGCGCTGGTCGCGCTGCACCTCGCCTGCCAGGCCCTGCGCAAGCGGGAGTGCACGCTCGCGCTGGCCGGGGGCGCGACGATCATGTCGACCCCGGCGGTCTTCGCGGAGTTCGCCCGCCAGGGCGGCCTGGCCGGCGACGGCCGGTGCAAGCCGTTCGCCGAGGCCGCCGACGGCACCGGCTGGGGCGAAGGCGTCGGCCTGCTGCTGCTCGAGCGCCTGTCCGACGCCCGCCGCCGCGGGCACCCGGTGCTCGCGGTGGTCGAGGGCTCGGCCGTCAACTCCGACGGCGCGTCGAACGGCCTGACCGCCCCGAACGGCCCGTCGCAGCAACGCGTGATCCGCGCGGCACTGGCCGCCGCCGGGCTCGCACCGTCCGATGTGGACGTCGTCGAGGCGCACGGCACCGGCACGACGCTCGGCGACCCGATCGAGGCGCAGGCCCTGCTGGCCACCTACGGGCAGCACCGCCCGGCCGGACGGCCGCTGCGGGTCGGCGCGGTGAAGTCCAACATCGGGCACACCCAGGCCGCCTCCGGTGCGGCCGGGGTGATCAAGATGGTCCTCGCCCTGCGGCACGGGCACCTGCCGCGCACGCTGCACCTGGACGCGCCGACGTCCCACGTGGACTGGTCGGCCGGGGCGGTCGAGCTGCTGGGCGAGCCGATGCCGTGGCCGGAGCGCGACGCGCCCCGCCGAGCCGGGGTGTCCGCGTTCGGGGTCAGCGGCACCAACGCGCACGTCCTGCTCGCCGAGCCGCCCGCGGCCGAAGAGACCGAGGAACTCCCGGCCGCTGAAGGCCCCTGGCCGTTCCCGGTGTCCGCGCGCGGCACGGCCGCGCTGCGCGAGCAGGCCGCGAGCCTCAAGTCCGCCGTGGCGGACGGCACCGCGAGCCTGCCCGACCTCGCCTGGTCGCTGGCCACCGGCCGGGCGGCGCTCGACGACCGCGCGGTCGTCCTCGCCGGCCACCGCGACGAGCTGCTGCGCGGCCTCGACGCGCTGGCCACCGGCGGCGTCGCACCCGGCCTGCTGCGCGGGACGGCCCGGCCGGGCAAGCTGGCGTTCCTGTTCACCGGCCAAGGTGCCCAGCGGCCCGGCATGGGCCTCGGGCTGTCCGCGCGGTTCCCGGCCTACGCCGCCGCGTTCGACGCGGTGTGCGCGGAGTTCGACCGGCACCTGGACCGTCCACTGCGGACGGTGATCGCCTCGGGCGACGGCCTCGACGAAACCGCCTTCACCCAGCCCGCGCTGTTCGCGGTCGAGGTGGCGCTGTACCGGCTGGCCGAGTCCTGGGGCTACACCCCGGACTACCTGCTGGGCCACTCGATCGGCGAGCTGGCCGCCGCGCACGTCGCCGGCGTCCTCTCGCTGGCCGACGCGTGCACGCTGGTCGCGGCCCGCGGCCGGCTCATGCAGGCCCTGCCGTCCGGCGGCGCGATGGTCGCCGTCCAGGCCGCGGAAGACGAAGTCACGCTCGTGGAGGGGCTGTCGATCGCGGCCGTCAACGGGCCCGCTTCGATCGTGCTCTCCGGCGACGAGGACGCCGTGCTGGCCGCCGCCGGCCACTTCGCCGGGCTCGGCCGCAAGACGAAACGCCTGGACGTCTCGCACGCGTTCCACTCCGCCCGCATGGACGGGATGCTCGCCGAGTTCCGGGACGTCCTGGCCGGGCTGACCTTCCACCCGCCGGAGATCGCGGTCGTCTCCAACGTCACCGGCACCCTCGCCGACGCCTTGACCTCGGCCGACTACTGGGTCTCGCACGTCCGCGAAGCCGTGCGGTTCGCCGACGGCGTCGGCCGGCTGCGCGACGCCGGCGTGACCGGCTTCCTCGAGCTGGGCCCGGACGGCGCGCTGGCCGCGCTCGCGCAGGAGTGCCTGCCCGGCGGCGTGGCCGTGACCGCGCTGCTGCGCCGGGACCGGCCGGAGGTGCCCGCCGCGCTGACCGGCCTCGCGCGGATGCACGTGGCCGGGCACCCGCCCGCCTGGGCGGCCGTGCTCGGCGGCGGCCGCCGGGTCGACCTGCCGACGTACCGCTTCCAGCGGCAGCGGTACTGGCTGGAGCCGTCGGTACCCGCGGATGCCGGGGACGACGCCTTCTGGTCCGCCGTGGACAGCGGGACCGTCGCCGAAGTGCTGGACCTGCCGGCGGACGTGACCGACGCCCTCCTGCCGGCGCTGGCGGCCTACCGCGCCCAGCGCCAGGATAAGTCCACTGTGGACGCATGGCGGTACGGGATCGGCTGGGCTCCGGTGTCCCCGGCGCCGAAGCCGCTGGGCACCTGGCTGGCCGTCGTCCCGGCCGCGGACTTCACCTCGCCGATCCTCGACGCGCTGACCGGCCGTGGATTCACCCCGGTGACCCGTGACGAGCTGGCCGAGCATTCCGAAGTGGACGGCGTGCTTTCCTTGCTGGCCCTGGACGAAGAGGCGTCGGTCGTCACGACGCTGATGCGCACCGTCGAACTGGTCCGCGCGGACCTCGGCGCGCCGCTGTGGATCGCCACCCGGGGCGCCGTCTCGACCGGGCAGGCCGACCCGCTGCGGGACGCCGGTCAGGCCACGCTGTGGGGCCTCGGCCGGGTGGCCGCGCTGGAGTACCCGCGGCAGTGGGGCGGCCTGGTGGACCTGCCGGCCGAAGCCGGCGAACGCGCCTACGACCGGCTGGCGGGTGTGCTGACCTCGGCCGAGGACCAGGTGGCGCTGCGGGCTTCCGGCGTCTTCGCCCGCCGGCTGCGGCGGAGCACCGGTCCCGCCGCCGAACCGTGGTCGCCGTCCGGGACCGTGCTGATCACCGGCGGGACCGGCGCACTCGGCGCGGTCGTCGCGCGCACCCTCGCCGAGGCCGGGGCCGGGCACCTCGTCCTCACCAGCCGCCGCGGTCTCGACGCGCCGGGCGCGGCGGCCCTGCGCGACGAGCTGACCGCGCTCGGCGCCCGCGTCACCGTCACCGGCTGCGACGTCGCCGACCGCGACGCCGTGGCCGCGCTCCTGGACTCGCTGCCGGACCTCGACGCCGTGCTGCACACCGCCGGCGTCCTCGACGACGCCGTGCTCGACGGTGTCACCGCCGAGCAGCTGGCCACCGTGCTGAGGCCCAAGCTCGACGCCGCCCGGCACCTCGACGAGCTGACCCGCGACCGCGAGCTGTCCGCGTTCGTGCTGTTCTCCTCCTTCGCGGGCAGCCTCGGCTCGGTCGGGCAGGCCGCCTACGCCGCCGCCAACGCCGGGCTCGACGCGCTCGCCGAACGGCGCCGCGCCGCCGGTCTGCCCGCCACCTCCGTGGCCTGGGGACCGTGGGGCGGCAGCGGCATGGCGGCCGACGACCTGGTCGCCGTCCGGATGCGCCGGGGCGGCGTGCCGCCGATGGCGCCGCGCCTGGCCGTCGCCGCGCTGCGCCGCGCGATCGCAGGCGGCGAGGCCAACCCGCTCGTCGCCGACGTCGACTGGGCCAGGTTCGTGCCCGGGTTCACCACCACCCGGCCCAGCCCGCTGCTCGCGGACCTGCCCGAGGCGCGCGACGCCAGGCGCGTCCCCGGCGAGCAGCCCCTGGCCGGGCGCCTGGCCACGCTACCGCCCGAAGAGCAGCACGCGCTGCTGCTCGACGTCGTGCGTGCGCAGGCCGCCGCCGTGCTCGGCCACGCCGGGCCGGAGTCGGTCGAGCCCGAGCGGGCGTTCAAGGACCTCGGCGTCGACTCGCTGACCGCCGTCGAGCTGCGCAACGGCCTCGGCGCCGCGACCGGCCTCGCCCTGCCCGCCACGCTCGTGTTCGACTACCCGGCTCCGGCCGCCGTCGCCACCTACCTGCGCGACGAGCTGTCCGGGGCCACCGAGGCGCCGGTGGTCACGCGACCGGCCGCGGCGGCCGCGGACGAGCCGCTGGCCATCGTCGCGATGGCCTGCCGCCTGCCCGGCGGTGTGCGGACCCCCGAAGATCTGTGGGAGCTGCTGGCCGGCGGCCGTGACGCCGTCACGCCGTTCCCCGAGGACCGCGGCTGGCCGCTCGACGAGCTGTACCACCCGGACCGCGGCCACGAAGGCACCAGCTACACGCGGCACGGCGGTTTCCTCGACGGCGTGGCGGACTTCGACGCCGCCTTCTTCGGGATCTCACCGCGGGAAGCCCTCGCCATGGACCCGCAGCAGCGGCTGCTGCTGGAAACCTCGTGGGAGGCCTTCGAACGCGCGGGCATCGACCCGCTCTCGCTGCGCGGCGCGCAGGTCGGTGTCTACATCGGAACCAACGGCCAGGACTACGCGGCGTTGCTGCGCGAGACCGGCGAAGGCGGCGCGGAGGGGCACGCCGGGACCGGCAACGCCGGATCGGTCGTCTCCGGCCGGATCTCGTACGTGCTGGGCCTGGAAGGTCCCGCCGTGACCGTCGACACCGCGTGCTCCTCGTCGCTGGTCGCGCTGCACTGGGCCGCGCAGTCGCTGCGCTCCGGGGAAGCGGAGATGGCGCTGGTCGGCGGCGTCACGGTGATGACCACGCCGGGGGCGTTCCTGGAGTTCAGCAAGCAGGGCGGGCTCGCCGCGGACGGCCGCTGCAAGGCCTTCGCGGACGGCGCCGACGGCACGGGCTGGGGCGAAGGCGCGGGCGTCATCCTGGTGGAGCGGCTTTCGGACGCGCGGCGCAACGGCCATCCGGTGCTGGCGCTGGTGCGGGGCTCCGCGGTGAACCAGGACGGTGCGTCGAACGGCCTGACCGCCCCGAACGGCCCGTCCCAGCAGCGGGTGATCCGGGCGGCACTGGCGAACGCGGGACTGGCACCGTCCGATGTGGACGCCGTCGAAGCGCACGGCACCGGGACGACCCTGGGCGACCCGATCGAGGCGCAGGCGCTGCTGGCCACGTACGGCCGGGACCGGGAAGAGCCGCTGTGGCTCGGGTCCCTGAAGTCCAACATCGGGCACACCCAGGCCGCGGCGGGCGTCGCCGGGATCATCAAGATGGTGCTGGCGCTGCGGCACGGCCTGCTGCCGAAGACCCTGCACGCCGGCCGGCCGTCCGCGCACATCGACTGGGACAGCGGCGCGGTGGCGCTGCTGACCGAGCCACGCCCGTGGCCGGAGCACGGCCGTCCCCGCCGCGCCGGGGTGTCGTCGTTCGGCGTCAGCGGCACGAACGCCCACGTGATCCTCGAAGGCGTCCCCGCCGCCGCCGAAACCCCGGCCGCCGCGAGCGGCGTGGTGCCGTGGGTCCTTTCCGGACGGACCGAGTCCGCGGTGCGTGACGCCGCCCGCAACCTGCTGCGGCTCGGCGACACCGGCATCGTGGACGTGGCGGCCGGCCTCGCCGGACGCGCCGCGTTCGAGCACCGGGCCGTCGTGCTCGGCGCGGACTTCGCCGAGCTGGCGACCGGCCTGGACGCCCTCGCTTCCGGCGGATCCGCGGCCAACCTGGTCCAAGGCGTCCGGGACGCCGGGAAGACGGCGTTCCTGTTCTCCGGGCAGGGTTCCCAGCGCGCCGGGATGGGAGCCGAGCTGTACGCGCGGTTCCCGGTGTTCGCGGACGCGTTCGACGCCGTCTGCGCGCTGATCGACGCCGAGCTGGAGCGCCCGCTGCGGGACGTCGTCTTCGGCGAACCCGGCCTGCTGGACCGGACCGGGTACACGCAGCCCGCGCTGTTCGCCGTCGAGGTCGCGTTGTTCCGGTTGCTGGAGTCGTGGGGCGTCACCCCGGATTACGTGGCCGGGCACTCGATCGGGGAGCTGGCGGCCGCGCACGTCGCGGGCGTGCTCTCCCTCGAAGACGCGTGCACGCTCGTCGCCGCGCGCGCCGGGCTGATGCAGGCCCTGCCCGAAGGCGGGGCGATGCTCGCCGTGCAGGCCACCGAGGACGAGGTCACCGCCGTGCTCGGCGACGGCGCCGGCTTGGCCGCCGTCAACGGTCCACAAGCGACAGTCGTCTCCGGGACCACCGACGCGGTCGCGGCGGTCGAGGCGCACTTCGCCGGGCTGGGCCGGAAGGTCCGCCGGCTGGCCGTGTCGCACGCCTTCCACTCGGCGCTGCTGGACCCGATGCTGGACGCCTTCGCCGCGGCCGCCGACGAACTCGTGTTCACGACGCCGAAGATCCCGATCGTGTCGACGGTGTCCGGCCGCCTGGCCGGCGACGAGATCCTGAACCCGGTCTACTGGGTGCGCCAGGTCCGCGAACCGGTGCGGTTCGCCGACGCCGTGGCCGCCCTGCCCGCGCTGGGCGTCACCGGCTGCGTCGAGCTCGGCCCGGACGGCGTGCTCGCCGCGCTGGCCCAGGAGATCCTGCCCGCGACGGCGGTCCTGCGGAAGGACCGGCCCGAAGAGCGGACGCTGCTCACGGCGCTCGCCCGCCTCCACGTCGCCGGCCGGGGACCCGATTGGCCGGCCGTGCTGCCGCCGTCCAGGTTCGTCGTCCTGCCCACCTACCCGTTCCAGCGCGAGCGGTTCTGGCCGCGGACCCGCGCGGCCGCCGCCCCGGTGAGCGGCGTGGACGGCGAGTTCTGGACGGCGGTGGCAGCCGGGGACGTCCCCGCGCTCGCCGCGACCCTGGACGTCGCCGAGTCCGAGCTGACCAGCCTCGAAACCACCTTGCCGCTGCTGGCGCGCTGGCACGGCGACCGCGCCACCATGTCCACCGCGGACCAGTGGCGGTACCGCGTCGGCTGGCGTCCGGTGCCCGTCGCGCTGGCTGCGCCGGGCACCTGGTTGCTGGTCCTCCCGGACGACGGCGTCGAGCCGGGCTTCCTCGCCGCGTTGACCGCGGGCCTCGACTGCGTCCCGGTCCGCGTCGCCGACCTGCCCGCCGCGCTCGACGCCGGCTTCGACGGCGTGCTCTCGCTGCTGGCCTTCGACGAGCGGCCCGCGCCGGAGATCCCGGCCGGGCTCACCGCGACCGTCCGGCTCGTGCAGGCGCTCGGCGCCGCCGGGATCGCCGCGCCGCTGTGGTGCGTCACCTCGGGTGCGGTCTCGACCGGCCGCGCCGACGCGGTCCGCAGCGCGGCCCAGGCGGCGCTGTGGGGCTTCGGCCGCACCGCCGCCCTCGAACACGCCGACCGCTGGGGCGGGCTGGTGGACCTGCCCGCCGTCCTCGACGACCGCGCGGTCGCCCGGCTGGCGGCCGTGCTCGCCGGCACCGGCGAGGACCAGGTCGCCGTCCGCGACTCCGGCGTGTTCGCCGCGCGCCTGGCGCACGCCGGGGCGCGGACGCCGTCCGGCCGGGCGTGGCGGCCGCGCGGGACCGTGCTGGTCACCGGCGGGACCGGGGCGCTCGGCGCCGAGGTCGCCCGCTGGCTGGCCCGCGCCGGGGCCGGGCAGCTCGTGCTGGCCGGCCGCCGCGGCCTCGACGCCGACGGCGCTCCGCAGCTGCGCGACGAGCTGGCCGCGCTCGGAGCGACCGTGACCGTGGCGGCCTGCGACGTGACCGACCGCGAAGCCGTCGCCGCGCTGGTTGCGGGCCTGGACGGGCCGCCGCTGCGGGCCGTCGTGCACGCCGCCGGCGTGGCGCAGTCCGCCCCGCTCGCCGAGCTCGATCCGGCGGAGTTCGCCGCGTTCGCCGCCGCGAAGCTCGCGGGCGCGGCGAACCTGCACGCGGTGCTCGGTGACCGGGAGCTCGACGCGTTCGTGCTGTTCTCCTCCATCGCCGGCGTCTGGGGCAGCGGCGGCCAGAGCGCCTACGCGGCCGCGAACGCCTACCTCGACGGTCTCGCCCACCAGCGCCGTTCGGCGGGACTGGCCGCGACCTCGGTGGCCTGGGGCCCCTGGGCGGGCGGCGGCATGCTGGCCGCCGAAGGCGCGGAGGACCACCTGCGCCGACGCGGGCTGCGGCCGCTCGACCCGAAGGCGGCCATCACCGCCCTGCGTCAGGCCCTCGACCACGGCGACACCGCCGTGACGGTGGCCGACGTCGACTGGGCCCGGTTCGCCCCCGGGTTCACCGCCGTCCGGCCCAGCGCCCTGCTCGGCGACCTGCCGGCAGTCCTGGCCGCGCTCGACGCCCCCGTCGAGACACCCGCCCGGGCCTTCACCGCCGACGAGCTGCTGGACCTCGTCCAGCGCGAAGCCGCGGCCGCGCTCGGGCACGCGGACCCGCAGGCCGTCGCCGTGGACAAGCCGTTCCGCGACCTCGGTTTCGACTCGCTGACCGCCGTCGAGCTGCGCAACCGCCTCGGCACGGCGACCGGCCTGAAGCTGCCCTCGACGCTCGTCTTCGACCACCCGTCGGCCACCGTCCTCGCGGGCTTCCTGGCGACCGAGCTGTCCGGCGGTGCGGCCACGCTCGTCCCGGCCCGGCTCGTCGAGGACACCGGCGAGCCGATCGCCATCGTCGGCATGAGCTGCCGCCTGCCCGGCGGGATCACCTCGCCGGAAGACCTCTGGCGCCTGCTGACCGAGGGCGGCGACGCCATCACCGCCTGGCCCGGGGACCGCGGCTGGGACGTCGAGGGCCTCTACGACCCCGACCCGGACGCCGAGGGCAAGAGCTACTCCCGCGACGGCGGTTTCCTGACCGGCGCCGGCGAGTTCGACGCCGCCTTCTTCGAGATGAGCCCGCGCGAGGCGCTGGCCACCGACCCGCAGCAGCGGCTGCTGCTCGAAGGCGCGTGGGAAGCCCTCGAACGGGCCGGGATCGACCCCCGGTCCCTCGCCGGGAGCGACTCCGGTGTCTTCGTCGGCGCGGGTGCCTCCGGTTACGCCGCCGGGCTGCGCGAAGCCCCCGAAGGCCTCGGCGGGCACCTGCTCACGGGCAACGCCGGCAGTGTCCTTTCCGGCCGGATCGCCTACCACCTCGGCCTCGGGGGCCCGGCCGTCACCCTGGACACGGCGTGCTCGTCGTCGCTGGTCGCGCTGCACCTCGCCGCCCGGTCGCTGCGCTCGGGCGAGTGCTCGCTCGCGCTGGCCGGCGGCGTCGCCGTGATGGCCAATCCCGGCGCGTTCGTCGAGTTCAGCCGGCAACGCGGCCTCGCGCCGGACGGCCGGTGCAAGGCGTTCTCCGCCGGCGCCGACGGCACCGGCTGGTCTGAGGGTGCCGGGATGCTCGTGCTGGAACGGCTCTCCGACGCGCGGCGGCTCGGGCACCCGGTGCTCGCGCTCGTGCGCGGGTCCGCGGTCAACTCCGACGGCGCGTCCAACGGCCTGACCGCGCCGAACGGCCCCGCGCAGCAGCGGGTGATCCGCGCGGCGCTCGACGGCGCCGGCCTCGGGCCGTCCGATGTGGACGCCGTCGAAGGGCACGGCACGGGCACCCGGCTGGGCGACCCGATCGAGGCGCAGGCCCTGCTGGCCACCTACGGCCAGGACCGCGAACGGCCGCTGTGGCTCGGCTCGCTGAAGTCGAACCTCGGGCACACGCAGGCCGCGGCCGGCGTCGCCGGGGTGATCAAGATGGTGCTGGCGCTGCGCGGCGGGCTGCTGCCGAAGACGTTGCACGCCGAGCCGCCGTCGTCCGAAGTGGACTGGACGGCGGGCCGCGTCTCGCTGCTCACCGAAGCGGCGCCGTGGCCGGCCGGCGAACGTCCGCGCCGGGCCGGCGTGTCGGCGTTCGGGGTCAGCGGCACCAACGCGCACGTCATCATCGAAGAGGCCCCCGCCATCGAAGCCGCCCCGCGGCCACGGCACACCGGGCTCGTCCCGCTGCCGCTGTCCGGCCGGTCCGAAGCGGCACTGCGGGCCCAGGCCACGGGCCTGCTGGAGCACCTCGACGCCGATCCGGCCGACCTCGCCTGGTCCCTCGCGACCACCCGCTCGGCATTCGAGCACCGCGCCGTCGTGCTGGCGGAGGACGGCGCCGAGCTGCGGGCCGGGCTCACGGCGCTGGCCGAGGGCACCCCGTCCGCCGCGGTGGTCCGCGGGACCGCCACGCCGGGCCGCACGGCGTTCCTGTTCACCGGCCAGGGCGCGCAACGGGCCGGCATGGGCCGCGAGCTGTACCGCGAATACCCGGTGTACGCCGAGGCGTTCGACGCGGTGTGCGCGCACTTCGACACCGAGCTGGACCGTCCGCTGCGCGGCGTCGTCGAGGACGGCGAGCCGCTGGACCGGACCGAGTACACCCAGCCCGCGCTGTTCGCCGTCGAGGTGGCGCTGTTCCGGCTGCTCGAACACTGGGGCGTGCGGCCCGGCTTCGTCGGCGGTCATTCGATCGGCGAGCTGGCCGCCGCGCACGTCGCGGGCGTGCTGTCGCTCGAAGACGCGTGCACGCTCGTCGCCGCCCGCGCGCGGCTGATGCAAGTCCTGCCCGCGGGCGGGGCCATGGTCGCCGTCGCGGCCACCGAGGACGAGGTCACGCCGCTGCTGGGCGAGCGCGTGTCGCTGGCCGCGGTGAACGGACCGTCGTCGGTCGTGCTCTCCGGCGACGAGGACGCCGTGCTCGCGGTGGCGGGGGTCTTCGCCGGGCGCGGGGTGAAGACCCGCCGCCTGCGGGTGAGCCACGCGTTCCACTCGGCGCGGATGGACGGCATGCTCGCCGGGTTCCGTGCCGTGGCGGCCGGGCTGACCTACCACGAGCCCGCCGTGCCGGTGCTGTCGAACGTCACCGGCGAGCTCGCCACCGCCGCCGAGCTGGGCGACCCGGAGTACTGGGTCCGCCAGGTCCGGGCCACCGTCCGGTTCGCCGACGGCGTCCGCACGCTGGCCGGGCGCGGGGTGACCCGGTTCCTGGAGCTGGGCCCGGCCGGGGTGCTGTCCGCGATGGTCGCCGAATGCTGCGACGGCGAGCCGGTCGCCGTGCCGGTGCTGCGCGCCGGCCGGCCCGAAGCCCGCACGCTCCTGTCCGCGCTCGCCACGCTGCAGGCCGGCGGCGCCGGCGTCGACTGGGCCCGGGTGCTCGGCGGCGGCTCGCGCGTGGACCTGCCCACCTACCCGTTCCAGCGCGAGCGGTTCTGGCTGGAGGTGCCGGACGGCGGCGGCGACCCGGCGTCGCTCGGCCTGTCCGGCGCGGAGCACCCGCTGCTCGGCGCGGCGGTCGACCTGGCGGGCGCGGACGGCGTCGTGCTCACCGGGCGGCTCTCGGTCCGGAGCCAGCCGTGGCTGGCCGAACACCGCGTCGACGGCCAGATCCTGTTCCCCGGCGCGGGCTTCGTGGAGCTGGCGCTGCGCGCGGCCGACGAGGTGGGCTGCGCGCAGGTCGAGGAGCTGGTCCTGGCGGCACCGCTGGTCCTGCCGGAGCACGGCGGCGTGCCGGTGCAGGTCCGCGTCGAGGCCCCGGACGACGCCGGGCGGCGCGCGTTCGGCATTCACACCCGCGGCGACGGCTGGGTCCGGCACGCCACGGGCACGCTCGCGCCGGAACCGTCCACATCGGACGACCTGACGCGGTGGCCGCCGTCCGGCGCCGTGCCGGTCGAGGACTTCTACGCCCAGCGCGCGGCCGCCGGCTTCGCCTACGGCCCGGCCTTCCAGGGCCTGCGGGCGGCCTACCGCGCCGGCGAAGAGGTCTTCGCCGAGGTGGCCCTGCCCGCGGGGATCGCCGCCGAGGGCTGGGGACTGCACCCGGCGCTGCTCGACGCGGCCCTGCACGCGCTGGCGTTCACCGGCCTGCCCGCCGGGCACCTGCCGTTCTCCTGGTCGGGCGTGAGCCTGCACGCGACCGGCGCGACCGAGCTGCGGGTGCGCCTGCGGCCGTCGGGCGACGCCGTCGCGCTGACGCTGGCCGACCCGGCCGGCCAGGTGGTCGCCACCGCCGGCTCGCTCGTCCTGCGCCCGGCCGCCCGCACCGCCCCGGCCACCACGCACCACCGCACCGAGTGGGTCCTGAGTGGGAAACAGTGTTCTGGCCCTGTTTCCCACTCACGACCGGTCGCGGGCATCGGGGACGGGTTCAGCCACGGGGAGCTCGCCGAGCTGGCCGGCGGCGAAGTGCCCGAGGTCGTCTTCGCCTGCTGCCGTCCGTCGGACACCGACGATCCCACCTGGGCGATCTGGGCCGCGGCCCAGCGGGCGCTCGCGCTGGCCGAGGCCTGGCTCGCGGACACCCGGTTCACCGGGTCACGGCTGATCTTCGTGACCCGCGGCGCCGTCGCCGTCACGCCCGGCGAGGTACCGGACGTCGTCGAGGCCGCCGTCTGGGGTGCCGTCGAGCCGCTGCTCGCGGCGCATCCCGGGCGGTTCGCCCTGGTCGACGGCGAGCCCGTCGTGCCGGGCGAAGACCGGCTCGCGCTGCGGGACGGCATCGGGTACGAGCCGCGGAGTGCCGCCTGCGCCCCGGCGGCCTGGCGGCCCGCGGGCACCGTGCTGCTCACCGGCGCGTCCGGCGAACTCGGCGCCGCCGTCGCCCGGCACCTCGTCGAGGACCGGGGTGTCCGGCGGCTCGTCGTGCTCGGCGCGGCCACCCTGCCGGACCTCGCCGCGGACGTCACGGTCGTCGGCTGCGACGCCGCCGACCGGCACGAGCTGGCCAAGGCACTGCGGGACGTCCCGGAACTGACCACCGCGGTCCACATCGGACTGTCCGACGGCAGGCCCGCGGACCTGCGCGACCGCGCGGACGTCGGGCTCAACCTGGCCGAGCTGGACGTCGAGCTGGTGGTCTTGACCGCCGCGGGCGGCGAGGGCCTGGTCGCGGCGCAGACCGCGGTGCTCGAAGCCGTCGTCCACGGCCGCGGCGGCGCGCTGGCCTGCCGGGCCGGTGAGCCACCGGCCCTGCACCTGCTCGGCACGAGCGGGGTGCTGCGCGTCGCCGAGCCCGTCCCGGCGGCGAAGGCCCCGGCTCGCCGCCGCGTGGCGGCCAAGGTCGCCGACGCGGGCAACGCCCTGCACCGCAGGCTCGCCGGGCTGGCCGAAGCCGACCGGCACCGGGCCCTGCTCGACCTCGTCCGCACCGAGGCGGCGCTCGTGCTCGGGCACGCCGGGCCGGAGGCGGTCGGCGCGGACCGCGCGTTCAAGGAGCTGGGAGTCGACTCGCTGACCGCCGTCCAGCTGCGCAACGCGCTCAACACCGCGACCGGCCTGCGCCTGCCCGCGACGTCGGTCTTCGACCACCCGACCCCGGCCGCACTGGCGAAGTCGCTGCAGGCCGAGCTGTTCGGGGCCGAGGACGACGTCGCCACCGAGGTCGTGACCCGGGTCGACGAGCCGATCGCGATCGTCGGCATGGCCTGCCGCTACCCCGGCGGCATCGCCGATCCCGAGGCACTCTGGCGGCTGGTCGCCGAGGGCGGCGACGCGATTTCGCCGTTCCCCGCCGACCGCGGCTGGGATCTCGAAGCCCTCTACGACACCGACCCCGACGCGCCGGGCACCTGCTACGCCCGCGAGGGCGGGTTCCTGCACGACGCGAGCGCGTTCGACCCCGGCTTCTTCGGGATCAGCCCGCGCGAGGCCGTCGCGATGGACCCGCAGCACCGGCTGCTGCTGGAGGTGTCCTGGGAGTCGATGGAGCGCGCCGGGATCGACCCGGCCACGCTGCGCGGCAGCCGGACCGGCGTCTTCGCCGGCATCACCTACCAGGACTACGGCGGCCTCCTCGGCGCCGCGACCGACGACTTCGAAGGCTTCCTCGGCACCGGCAACTCCCCGAGCGTGCTGTCCGGCCGCGTCGCCTACACCTTCGGCCTGGAAGGGCCCGCGGTCTCGATCGACACCGCCTGCTCGTCCTCGCTGGTGGCGATCCACTGGGCGTGCCAGTCACTGCGGGACAGCGACTGCACGCTGGCGCTGGCCGGCGGCGTGACCGTCATGTCCACCCCGGTTTCGCTGGTCGAGTTCAGCCGCCAGCGGGCGCTGGCCGCGGACGGGCGCAGCAAGCCGTTCTCCGCCGACGCCGACGGCGCGAGCTGGGCCGAGGGCGCCGGGATGCTGCTGCTGGAGCGCCTGTCCGACGCCGAGCGCAACGGCCACCGCGTGCTCGCGGTGATCAAGGGCTCGGCGATCAACTCCGACGGCGCGTCGAACGGGCTCACCGCCCCGAACGGCCCCTCGCAGCAGCGGGTGATCCGCCGGGCGCTGGCCAACGCGCGGCTCGAACCGTCCGATGTGGACGTCGTCGAGGCCCACGGCACGGGCACCAGGCTCGGCGACCCGATCGAGGCGCAGGCCATCATCGCCACCTACGGCCAGGACCGGCCCGCCGGCCGGCCGGTGCACCTGGGCTCGTTCAAGTCCAACGTCGGGCACGCGCAGGCGGCGTCCGGGGTCGGCGGCGTGATCAAGATGGTCCAGGCCATCCGGCACGGCGTGCTGCCGAAGACGTTGCACGCGGAGGTCCCGTCCCCGCACGTCGACTGGGACGCGGGCGAGGTCAGCCTGCTCACCGAGACCCGGCCGTGGCCCGCCGAGCGCCCGCGCCGCGCGGGAGTCTCGTCGTTCGGCATGAGCGGCACGAACGCGCACCTGATCCTGGAGCAGGCCCCCGAGGCGGCCTCGGTCGCTGCTCCCATGCCCTCACCAGCACCCTCGACGGAGGCGCTGCGCGCCGCAGCGTCGTTCAACGCACCGAAGGCCACATTAGGGCGCTCGGGGCCGGTGCCGTGGCTGCTGTCCGGGCGGACCGCCGAGGCGCTGCGGCGGCAGGCCGAGCTGTTGTCCACAGTGGAGTCCGGCGACGCCGACGTCGCGACATCGCTGGCCCTTACCCGGTCGGCCTTCGAGCACCGGGCCGTCGTCGTCGGCGCCGGCCGGGACGAGCTGGTCGCGGCGCTGGCCGATCCGGCCGTGCGCGGGGTCGCCGGGACGCCCGGCAAGACCGTGTTCGTTTTTCCCGGCCAGGGTTCGCAGTGGGCCGGCATGGCCCTCGAACTCGCCGAGGCCGCGCCGGTGTTCGCCGAGCGGCTCGCCGGGTGCGCGGCCGCGCTCGAACCGTTCGTCGACTGGCGGCTCGCCGACGTCCTGGGCGACGCCGAGGCCCTGGCCAGGGTCGACGTCGTCCAGCCCGCCTGCTGGGCGGTCATGGTGTCGCTCGCCGCGCTGTGGGAGTCCTTCGGGGTCCGGCCGGACGCCGTGATCGGCCACTCCCAGGGCGAGATCGCCGCCGCCTGCGTCTCCGGCGGGCTGTCCCTCGAGGACGGCGCCCGGGTCGTCGCGCTGCGGAGCCAGGTCATCCGGGCGTCGCTGGCCGGCCGGGGCGCGATGGCGTCGGTGGCGCTGCCCGCCGACGACCTCGAGCTGCCGCCCGGCCTGTCCGTGGCTGCGCTGAACGGGACCGCCGCGATCACGGTGTCCGGCGACCCGGAGCGGATCGACGCGCTGCTGGCCCGTTGTGCGGCCGACGGCGTCCGGGCCCGCAAGGTCGCCGTGGACTACGCGTCGCACTCGGCGCACGTCGAGGCGATCGAAGCCGAGCTGCTGGACGTGCTGGCGCCGGTCACCCCGCGCGAGGCGCGGATCCCGTTCTGCTCCACCGTCACCGGCGACTGGCTCGACACCACCGAGCTGACCGCCGCGTACTGGTACCGGAACCTCCGGCAGCCCGTGCTGTTCGCGCCCGCGGCCGTGGCGCTCGGCGAGCAGGGCTTCGACGTGTTCGTCGAGTCCAGCGCGCACCCCGTGCTCGGCACGGCGATCGCCGGGACCCTCGGCGACGCCGTGGTCACCGGCTCGCTGCGCCGTGGCGAGGGCGGCCTCGCCCGCTTCCTGACCTCGGCCGGCGAGCTGTGGGCGCGCGGTGCCGAGGTCGACTTCACGCCCGTCCTCACCGGGTCCATTGTGGATCTGCCGACGTATCCGTTCCAGCGGCAGCGCTACTGGCCCACGCTGCCGGGCCCGGCCGACGTCGCCGCGGCCTCGGACGCCGCCGACGCCGGGTTCTGGTCGGCCGTCGAACGGGACGACGCCGGCGAGCTGGCGAAGACGCTCGGTCTCGACGAGCCCGCCGTCGAAAACCTGCTGCCCGCGCTGGCCGCCTACCGCAGGCAACGCCGTGCGGAATCCACTGTGGACAACTGGCGCTATCGCGTCGGCTGGCAGTCGGTCCCGGTCGAGGCATCGCCCCGGCTCGACGGCACCTGGCTCGTCGTGCGCCGTCCGGACGACGACACCCCGCTGCCCCTCGACCGCTTCGGCGCCGAAGTCGTCACGATCGAGGCCGAGCCCGGGATCGGCCGGGCCGCCCTGGCCGAGCGGATCGGGGACCTCGCACCGGCGGGGGTCGTTTCCCTGCTGGGCACCGACGAGTCCTACCGCGGCCTCGTCGACACGCTGACCCTGCTCCAAACCCTCGGGGACGCTCCCTTGTGGACGCTCACCCGGGGCGCGGTGTCGACCGGCAAGGCCGATCCGCTGCGCACCCCGGCCCAGGCGGCCGTCTGGGGCCTCGGCCGCGTCGCCGCCCTCGAACACCCGGGACGCTGGGGCGGCCTGCTCGACCTGCCCGCCGACCTCGACGACCGCGCCGTCACCCGGGTGGTCGCCGCGCTCACCGGGGACGAGGACCAGGTCGCCGTCCGCGCGTCCGGTGTCTTCGGCCGGCGGCTCCTGCGCTCCCCGCTCGGCGCCACGCCGCCGGCACGCGAATGGACGCCGGACGGGACGGTGCTGGTCACCGGCGGCACCGGCGCGCTGGGCGCGAAGGTCGCCCGCTGGCTGGCCGGCCGCGGCGCCGGACGGCTGGTGCTCACCAGCCGGCGCGGCATGGCCGCGCCGGGCGCGGCCGAGCTGTGCGCGGAGCTGGCCGCGCTCGGCGCCGAGGCCGAGGTCGTGGCCTGCGACGTCGCCGACCGCGCCGCCCTGGCCGCCGTCCTGGCGGAGCACCCGCCGGCCGCCGTGATCCACGCCGCCGGCGTCCTCGACGACGGCGTCCTGGACTCGCTCACCCCGGACCGCCTCCTCGGGGTGCTGAAGCCCAAGGCACTGGCCGCGTTCCACCTGCACGAGCTGACCCGCGACCGCGACCTGTCGGCGTTCGTCTCCTTCGCGTCGACGGCCGGGGTCTGGGGTGGCCCGGGGCAGGGCAACTACGCCGCCGCCAACGCCTACCTCGACGCGCTCGCCGAGCACCGGCGCTCGCTCGGGCTGGCCGCGACCTCGATCTCCTGGGGTCCGTGGGCCGACACCGGGATGGCCGACGCCGCCGCCGTCGCCGAACGGCAGCGGCTGGGCGGCATCCACGCGCTCGACCCGGATCTCGCCGTCGCGGCCCTGCAGCAGGCCCTCGACCACGGCGAGACCACGCTCACCGTGGCGGGCGTCGACTGGGCACGGTACGTGCCGTCGTTCACCGCCGTCCGGCCGAGCCCGCTGCTGCTGGGCATCCCCGAGGCGCGGGCGGCGATGGAAACCGCGACGGAGCAGAGCGCCGGGCTGAGCGAGCGTGACGTGCTGGACTTCGTCCGCACCCAGGTCGCCGGGGTGCTCGGCTACGCGGGGCCGGCGGAGGTCGAACCGAACCGGGCGTTCACCGACCTGGGCTTCGACTCGCTGACCGCGGTCGACCTGCGCAACCGGCTCGGCGCGGCCACCGGGCTGAAGCTGCCCGCGACGCTGATCTTCGACCACCCGACCACGACCGCGCTGGTCGCGCACCTCAAGGCCGAGCTGGGCGAACCGGCCGGCACGCCGTCCACAGTGGACGTGACGCCGAAGCCCGTGGAGGACGACCCGATCGCCATCGTCGCGATGGCCTGCCGGTTCCCCGGTGGGGTCGGCTCGCCGGAGGACCTGTGGGCCCTGCTGTCCGGCGGCCGGGACGCGATCACCGGCTTCCCGGACGACCGCGGCTGGGACCTGGACGCGCTCTACGACCCCGACCCCGACCACCAGGGCACCTCCTACACCCGCCGCGGCGGCTTCCTCGACGACGCGAGCCGGTTCGACGCCGCGTTCTTCGGCATCAACCCGCGGGAAGCACTGGCCATGGACCCGCAGCAGCGCCTGCTGCTCGAGACGGCCTGGGAAGCCATCGAGCGCGCCGGCATCGACGCGGCGTCGCTGCGCGGCGGCCCGGTCGGCGTGTTCGCCGGCTCCAACGGGCAGGACTACACGCCGCTGCTCGCGCTCGGCGACGACGAGGGTGTCGAGGGCTACACGATGACCGGCAACGCCGGTTCCGTGGTGTCCGGCCGGATCTCCTACGCGCTCGGACTGGAAGGCCCGGCCGTCACGGTCGACACGGCGTGCTCGTCTTCGCTGGTCGCGGTGCACCTCGCGACGCGGGCGCTGCGGGCGGGCGAGTGCTCGCTCGCGCTGGCCGGCGGGGTCACGATCATGTCGACGCCGTCCGGGTTCATCCAGTTCAGCCGCCAGCGCGGGCTCGCGCTCGACGGCCGCTGCAAGGCGTTCTCCGACGACGCCGACGGCACCGGCTGGGGCGAGGGCGCCGGCATGGTGCTGCTGGAACGGCTCTCCGACGCGCGCCGCAACGGCCATCCCGTGCTGGCACTGGTCCGCGGCAGCGCGGTCAACCAGGATGGCGCGTCGAACGGGCTCACCGCGCCCAACGGCCCGTCGCAGCAACGCGTGATCCGCGCCGCGCTGGCCGACGCCGGACTGCGGCCGTCCGAAGTGGACGCCGTCGAGGCGCACGGCACCGGCACGGTGCTGGGCGACCCGATCGAGGCGCAGGCCGTGCTGGCCACCTACGGGCAGGACCGGGACCGGCCGCTGTGGCTCGGCTCGGTCAAGTCCAACATCGGGCACACCCAGGCCGCCGCCGGCGCGGCCGGGATCATGAAGATGGTCCTGGCGCTGGGCCACGGCCTGCTGCCGAAGACCCTGCACGCCGACGTCCCGTCGTCCCACGTGGACTGGAGCGCCGGGGACGTGCGGCTGCTGTCCGAGCCCGTCGCGTGGGCGCCGAACGGCCACCCGCGCCGGGCCGGGATCTCGTCGTTCGGCGTCAGCGGCACCAACGCCCACGTCATCGTCGAGCAGGCGCCCGAAGCGCCCGCCGTGGCCGAGCCGACGTGGTCCGGGCCGGTGCCGTGGGTGCTGTCCGGCCGCTCCGAAGCCGCGCTGCGCGCCCAGGCAGGCCGGCTCGCCGACCGGCTCGACGCGGGCGCGCGACCGGCCGACGTCGGCTGGTCGCTGGCCACCGGCCGGACGGCCTTCGAGCACCGCGCGGTGGTGATCGGCACCGGGACCGAAGAGCTGCTGCGGGGTCTGCGCGACCTGGTCGACGGCCCGCTCCCCGCGGCGGCGAGCGAAGGCCGGATCGGGTTCCTGTTCACCGGGCAGGGCGCGCAGCGGCTCGGCATGGGCGCCGAGCTGTACGCCGGCTACCCGGTTTACGCCGAAGCGTTCGACGCGGTGTGCGCGCACTTCGACACCGAGCTGGACCGGCCGCTGCGGGACGTCGTCTTCGGCGACGAGGACCTGCTGAACGAGACCGGCTACACCCAGCCCGCGCTGTTCGCGGTCGAGGTGGCCTTGTTCCGGCTGCTGGAGTCGTGGGGGGTGCGGCCCGGGTACCTGGCCGGGCACTCGATCGGCGAGCTGGCCGCGGCGCACGTCGCCGGGGTGTTCTCGCTGGCGGACGCGTGCCGCCTGGTCGCCGCGCGCGGCCGGCTGATGCAGGCGTTGCCGCGCGGCGGCGGCATGCTGGCCGTGTCGGCCACCGAGGACGAGGTCACGCCGCTCCTCACGGACACGGTGAGCATCGCCGCGATCAACGGGCCGTCGTCGATCGTGGTCTCCGGCGACGACCTCGACGGGATCGAGCAGCACTTCACCGCACTGGGCCGCAAGACCAAGCGGCTCACCGTTTCGCACGCGTTCCACTCGCCGCTGATGGACCCGATGCTGGCCGAGTTCGCGAAGGTGGCCGAGCGGATCACCTACGCCGGACCGGAGCTGCCGATCGTGTCCACGGTGACCGGTGCGGTCGCCTCCGCGCTGACGGCGGAGTACTGGGTCCGCCAGGTGCGCGCGGCCGTGCGGTTCGCCGACGCCGTCACGACCCTGCGCGAGCTGGGCGTCGACCGGTTCGTCGAGCTCGGGCCGGACGCCGTCCTCACGCCGATGGTCGAAGCGGCCGTGGCGGTGCCGACCCTGCGCGCCGGCCGCGACGAGCGGGTCACCGTGCTGGCCGCCGTCGGCGAGCTGCACGTCCACGGGCAGAGCCCCGACTGGGCGGCGGTGTTCGGCGGCACGGCCCCGCGCCGGGTCGACCTGCCGACGTACGCCTTCCAGCGCCGGGGGTTCTGGCCGCACCTGACCGGCCTGCCGGCCGGGGACGTCACGGCCGCCGGCCTCACCGCGGTGGACCACCCGTTGCTGGGCGCGGCGGTCTCCGTGGCCGGCTCCGCCGAGCTGCTGTTCACCAGCCGGCTCGCGCTCGCCACGCACCCGTGGCTGGCCGGGCACGAGGTCATGGGGCAGATCCTGCTGCCGGGCACCGCGTTCCTGGAGCTGGCCGTCCGCGCCGCGGACGAGGCCGGCTGCGCCTCGGTGGCGGAACTGACGCTGGCCGCGCCGCTGGTGCTGCCCGAGCGCGGCGGCGTCCAGCTGCAGTGCTCGGTGGGGGCGCCCGGCGAGGACGGGACCCGGCCGTTCACCGCGCACTCGCGGGCCGAAGACGGTGAAGAGTGGGTCCTGAACGCCACCGGTGTGCTCGCCGCCGAGGCCGGTGCCGCCGGCGAGCCGTCGGCGGAGTGGCCGCCCGCGACGGCGGAACCGATTGCCGTGGACGACTTCTACGCCACGTACGCGGCGGGCGGGTTCGCCTACGGGGACGCTTTCCGCGGCCTCGTCGCCGCCTGGCGATCCGGCGACGACGTGTTCGCCGAGGTCGCGCTGCCCGAGCCGGCCCGTGAAGACGCGCGCCGCTTCGGGCTGCACCCCGCCCTGCTCGACGCCGCCCTGCAGGCGCTGCTCTACCTGCCGCTGGACGGGGCCGGGCAGAGCCGGCTCCCGTTCTCCTGGTCGGACGTAACCCTGCACGCCTCCGGCGCCGACGCGCTGCGCGTCCGGCTGAGCCCGGCCGGTCCGGACGCGCTCGCGCTGGCCATCGCCGACACCGCGGGCAACCCGGTGGCCACCGTGGGATCGCTGGCCATGCGCCAGGTCTCCGCCGAGCTGCTGACCGAGCCGAAGCGGCTGCACGACTCGCTGTTCCGAGTGGACTGGGTGCCGCTGCCCGGCGGGTCCGGACCGGACACCGGCACCTGGGCCGTGCTCGGCCCGGACCGGCACAAGCTCGGCGTCCACCTCGGCACGTCCGGCCCGCTGAGGTCCTATGTGGACACCGACGCGCTGGTCGCCGAAGGCGGCACGCCGCCGGAGGTGGTCTTCGCGCCGCTCGCGGCGGACCGCGCGGCGGACCTGCCGGGCGCGGTCCGCGCGGCCACCGGGCTCGCACTGGCCACCGTGCAACGCTGGCTGGCCGAGGACACCCTCGAAGCCGCGAAGCTGGTGTTCGTCACCTCCGGCGCGGTGGCCTGCCGCGGTGAGGTGACCGACCTCGCCAACGCCGCGGTCTGGGGCCTGGTCCGCTCGGCCCAGGCCGAGCACCCCGGCCGGTTCCTGCTGGTGGACGTCGACGGCGCGGAAGCGTCCTACGCCGCGATCCCCGCCGCGCTGGCCACCGGCGAGCCGCAGCTGTCGGTTCGCGACGGTGTAGCGCACGCGGCCCGGCTGGTCCGCGCGGAAACCGCCGGCGGGGTGCTCGCCGCCCCGGCGGCCGGGCCGTGGCGGCTCGGCGTCGCCGGCAAGGGCACCCTCGAGAACCTCACCCTGCTGCCGTGCCCGGAGGTCGAGGGGCCGCTGCCGGCGGGTCACGTGCGGATCGCGGTCCGCGCGGCCGGCGTCAACTTCCGCGACGTCCTCACCGCGCTCGGCATGTACCCCGGCGAGGCCGGGCACCTGGGCCTGGAAGGCGCCGGCGTCGTCACCGAAACCGGGCCGGGGGTCACCGGGCTGGCCGCCGGCGACCGGGTGCTCGGCATGTTCCCCGGCGCGTTCGGCCCGGTCGCGGTGGCCGACCAGCGGCTCGTCGCGCGCGTCCCGGACGGCTGGTCGTTCGCCGAAGCCGCGTCCGTGCCGATCGTGTTCCTCACCGCCTACTACGCGCTGGTCGACCTCGCCGGTGTCCGGCCGGGGGAGAAGGTGCTGGTCCACGCGGCGGCCGGCGGCGTCGGCATGGCCGCGGTCCAGCTGGCGAAGCACCTCGGGGCCGAGGTGTTCGGCACCGCCGGCGCCGGCAAGTGGGCCGCCCTGCGCGAGCACGGCCTCACCGACGACCGGATCGCCTCCTCGCGGACCCTCGAGTTCGAGGAGCGGTTCCGCGCGGCCACCGGCGGCGGCGGCGTCGACGTCGTCCTCGACTCGCTGGCCGGCGAGTTCGTCGACGCGTCCCTGCGGCTGCTGCCGCGTGGCGGCCGGTTCCTGGAGATGGGCAAGACCGACGTCCGTGACCCGGACGCGGTCGCCGCGGCCCACCCGGGCGTGGCGTACCGGGCGTTCGACCTCATCGAGGCCGGCCCGGACCGCATCGCCGAGATGCTGCGGGAGATCCTCGGCCTGCTCGGGACCGGCGTGCTGCGGCCGGTGCCGGTCACCGCCTGGGACGTGCACAGCGCGCCCGCGGCGTTCAAGCACCTCCAGCAGGCGCGCCACGTCGGCAAGGTCGTGCTGACCGTGCCCGCCCCGCTCGACACCCAGGGCACGGTGCTGATCACCGGCGGCACCGGCGGCCTGGGCGGGCTGCTGGCCCGGCACCTGGTCCGCGCGCACGGCGCCCGGCACCTGCTGCTGACCAGCCGCCGCGGCCTCGCGGCCGAAGGCGCGGCGGAACTGCGCGACGAGCTGACCGCGCTGGGGGCGAGCGTCACCGTCGCGGCCTGCGACGTCGCCGACCGCGACGCGCTGGCCGACCTGCTGGCCGGGATTCCCGGGGCCCACCCGCTGCGGGCCGTCATGCACACGGCCGGGGTGCTCGACGACGGTGTCGTGGCGTCCCTGGACGCGGCCCGCCTCGACACGGTGCTGCGGCCCAAGGTCGACGCGGCCGTGCACCTCGGCGAGCTGACCCGGCACGCCGACCTCGCCGCGTTCGTCCTGTTCTCCGGGGCCGCCGGGCTGTTCGGCGGCGCGGGACAGGCGAACTACGCGGCCGCAAACGCTTTCGTCGACGCCTTCGCCACCCACCGGCACGCGCTCGGCCTGCCCGCGGTGGCGCTGGCGTGGGGGCCGTGGTCGGCGGCGGCGGGCATGACCGGCGGCCTGACCGAGGTGGACCTGGGCCGGATGGCCCGCGCCGGGCTGCTGCCGTTGCCGGCGGATCTCGGGCTCGCGCTGCTGGACGCGGGCATCGCCGCCGGCGAACCGGCGGTGGTGCCGATGCGGGTCGACCCGGCCGCGCTGGCGTCCTCGGGCGTGCCGCTGTTCCGCGGCTTCGCCACCGCGCCGGCCCGGCGAGCAGCGGCGTCGTCCGTCGCGAAGGCCGGCCAGGCGGGCTTGGCCGAGCGGCTGGCCGCGACGCCGGTCGCGGACCGGGAAGAGCTGGTCGTGACCGTGGTGTCCGGGCAGGTCGCCGCCGTCCTCGGACACGCGTCCACAGTGGACATCGACCCGGGCCGGGCGTTCTCGGAGCTGGGTTTCGACTCACTCACCGCGGTCGAGCTGCGCAACCGGCTCGGCGCGGTCGCCGGGAAGCGGCTGCCCGCGACGCTGGTGTTCGACTACCCGACGGTCCGGGAACTGGCGGGCTACCTGCTCGGCGAGATCGCGCCCGCGGCACCACCGGCGACCGGGCTGGTCGACGACCTGCGCGGCTCGCTCGCCGCGCTGCCCGCCGGTTTCGAAGGCCGGGACGAGATCACCGAGCGGCTGCGGTCCCTCCTCGACTGGTGGACCGGCGAACCGCGGCTGGACGACGAAGTGGCGGCGGCCTCCGCCGACGAGCTGTTCGACCTGATCGACAAGGAGTTCGGGGCGTGACGTCCACCAACGAGCAGAAGCTGCTCGACTACCTCAAGAAGGTCACCACCGACCTGAGGGCGGCGAACCAGCGGCTGCGGGAGGCCGAGGAGCGGGACGCCGAACCGGTCGCGGTGATCGGGCTGGGCTGCCGGTTCCCCGGCGGGGTCCGCACCCCGGAACAGCTGTGGCAGCTGCTCGTCGAAGGCGGCGACGGGATGGCCGGCTTCCCGGCCGACCGCGGCTGGCCCGCGGCGCTGTACTCGGGAGACGCCGAGCAGGCCGGGACGAGCTACGTCCGCGAAGGCGGGTTCGTTTACGACGCGGCGGAGTTCGACCCCGGCTTCTTCGGGATGAGCCCCCGTGAGGCCCTGGCCATGGATCCGCAGCAGCGGCTGCTGCTGGAAACGGCGTGGGAGACCTTCGAGCGGGCCGGCATCGATCCGCTGTCGCTGCGCGGCACCCCGGCCGGGGTGTTCGTCGGCGGCACGTCCACCGGCTACGGCTCCGGCCTGACCGCGCTGCCCGACGGCGTCGAAGGGCACCTGCTCACCGGCAACTCGACCGCGGTGATCTCCGGCCGGGTCGCCTACCAGCTCGGGCTCAAGGGCCCGGCGGTCACCGTGGACACCGCCTGCTCGTCTTCGCTGGTCGCGCTGCACTGGGCCGTCCAGTCCCTGCGGCGCGGCGAATGCTCGCTGGCGCTGGTCGGCGGTGTGACGGTGATGTCGACCCCCGGCATGTTCCTCGAGTTCAGCCGCCAGCGCGGGCTCGCCCCGGACGGGCGGTGCAAGCCGTTCGCGGCCGCGGCCGACGGCACCGGCTGGTCCGAGGGCGTCGGGCTCGTCCTGGTCGAGAAGCTGTCCGACGCGCTGGCCGGCGGGCACCCGGTCCTGGCCGTCGTCCGCGGATCGGCGGTCAACTCCGACGGCGCGTCCAACGGGCTCACCGCGCCCAACGGCCCGGCGCAGCAGCAGGTCATCCGCGCCGCGCTGGCCGGTGGCGGGCTGGCACCGTCCGATGTGGACGCCGTCGAGGCGCACGGCACCGGCACCACCCTCGGCGACCCGATCGAGGCGCATGCCCTGCTCGCGACCTACGGCCAGGACCGGGACCGCCCGCTGTGGCTCGGCTCGGTCAAGTCCAACATCGGGCACACCCAGGCCGCCGCCGGCGTCGCCGGGGTGATCAAGATGGTCTTGGCGCTGCGGCACGGGCTGCTGCCGCGCACGGTGCACGTCGACGAGCCGTCCCCGCACATCGACTGGGCGGCCGGTGCGGTCGAGCTGCTCACGCGGAACGTCGAGTGGCCGGCCGGGGACCGCCCGCGGCGGGCCGGCGTGTCCTCGTTCGGCATCAGCGGCACCAACGCGCACGTGATCCTGGAAAGCCACGACGCGCCGCCCGCCGAGCGCCCCGAGCCGCCCACCGGCACGTTGCCCCTGGCGCTGTCCGCGCGGTCCGGGGACGCCCTGCGGGAGCAGGCCGTGCGGCTGCGCGAGCACCTGGCGGCGCACCCGGACCGGCCGCTCGCGGACACCGCGTTGTCGCTGGTCACCGGCCGTTCGGCGTTCGAGCACCGAGCCGTGGTGCTCGCCGGTGACCTCGCCGGGGCGATGACGGCGCTGGACGCGCTGGCCGCCGGCGAACCCGCGGTGTCCCTGGTGGAGGGGGTCGCGGGCAAGCCCGGCAAGACCGCGTTCCTCTTCTCCGGGCAGGGATCCCAGCGGATCGGCATGGGCGCCGGGCTGCGCCGCGAGTTCCCGGTGTTCGCCGAGGCGTTCGACGCCGTGTGCGCCGGCTTCGCGGGACTGCTGCCCGCCGCGCTCGACCAGGTCGTCTCGGGTGCCGCCGAGTCGCTGGACGACACCGGGTACACGCAGCCGGCGCTGTTCGCCGTCGAGGTGGCGTTGTTCCGGCTGCTGGAGTCCTGGGGCCTGCGCCCCGACTACGTGGCGGGGCATTCGATCGGCGAGATCACGGCGGCGCACGTCGCCGGGGTTCTCTCGCTCGCCGACGCCTGCCGGCTGGTCGCCGCGCGGGCCCGGCTGATGCGGGCCCTCCCGGCCGGCGGCGCGATGGTCGCCGTGCAGGCCGGCGAGGACGAAGTCGCGCCGCTGCTGGGCGAGCGGGTGAACCTGGCCGCCGTCAACGCGGCCGACGCGGTCGTGCTCTCCGGTGACGAGGACGCGGTGCTCGCGGCGGCGGCCGAGCTGGCCGCCCGTGGCCGCCGGACGAAACGCCTGGCCGTGTCGCACGCCTTCCACTCCGCGCGCATGGAGCCGATGCTGGCGGAGTTCCGGGAGGCCGTGTCGGGGCTGACGTTCTCGGCGCCGCGGCTGCCGGTGGTCACCGGCGAACCCGCCGACGTGCGCGATCCCGAGCACTGGGTGCGGCACGTCCGCGAGCCGGTCCGCTTCGCCGCCTGCGTCACGGCACTGGCCGCGCGGGGCGCGACGCGGTTCGCCGAGCTGGGCCCGGACGGGACCCTGACCGGCCCGGCGCGGGCGAGCCTGCCCGCCGAGGCGGTCGTCGTGCCGCTGCTGCGGGCCGGGCGCGACGAGCGGGAATCGGCGCTGAGCGCCTTGGCGGAGCTGTACGTGCGCGGCGGGACGCCCGGCTGGACCGCGCTGCTCGACGGCGCCCGCCCGGTCGAGCTGCCGACGTACCCGTTCCGGCGGGAGCGGTTCTGGCTCACCTCGGCCGGACCCGCCGCCGCCGTGACCAGCACCGATACCGGCACCGGCCGGTTCTGGTCGGCGGTCGAGCGCGAGGACGTCGACGCGCTCGCCACGACCCTCGACGTGCCTCCCGAGACACCGCTGAGCGACGTCGTGCCCGCGCTGGCGGCATGGCGGCGCCGTCACCACGACGAGTCCACAGTGGACAACTGGCGGTACCGGGTGGCCTGGCGCCCGCTCACCGGGACGGCCGTGACCCGGCTGCCCGGCCGCTGGCTCGTCCTCGTGCCGGACACCGGGGCACCGGCGATCGCCGGACAGCTGCGGGCCCGCGGTGACGTGACCGAACTCCGCGTACCGGCGGACGCCGACCTCGCCGCCCTGCTGGCGGGCTCCGGTGCGGAACCCCGCGGAGTGTTCTCGCTGCTGGCGCCGTCCGGCGAGGCGCTCGACCGGAACCTGGCGCTCTTCCAGGCACTGGGCACGCTGGGCTGGTCGGCGCCGTTGTGGTGCGCGACGCGGGGAGCGGTGTCGACCGGCCGGTCCGACCCGCTCGCGGACCCCGGCCAGGCGCAGCTGTGGGGCCTGGGCCGGGTCGCCGCCGTGGAGCACCCGCGCCGCTGGGGCGGGCTCGTCGACCTGCCCGCCGAGCCGGGCGAACGCGAGACCGACCGGCTGTGCGCCGTGCTGGCCGGCGAGGCGGGCGACGAGGTCGCCATCCGCTCGTCCGGGGTGTTCGCCCGGCGGCTGGTCCGGGCGCCGCTGCCCGCCGACGTCCGTCCGGAGTGGACGGTCACCGGCACCGTGCTGGTCACCGGCGGCACCGGCGCGCTCGGCGGGCACCTGGCGCGCTGGGCGGTCGAGCGGGGGGCCGCGCACGTCGTGCTGGCCAGCCGCCGCGGCCCGGCCGCGCCCGGGGCGAGCGAGCTGCGCGCCGAGCTGACGGCGCGGGGAGCCGAGGTCACCGTCGCGGCGTGCGACCTCGCCGACCGCGACGCGGTCACCGCGCTCGTCGGCTCGCTGCCGGACCTGACCACCGTCGTGCACGCGGCCGGGGTGCTGGACGACGGCGTGCTCGACGGGCTCACCCCGGACAAGCTGGCTCGCGTGCTGCGCGCCAAGGCGACGTCCGCGTGGCTGCTGCACGAGGCCACGGCGGACCGTGACCTTTCGGCGTTCGTGCTGTTCTCGTCGCTGGCCGGCACGGTCGGGGCGGCCGGGCAGGGCAACTACGCGGCGGCGAACGCGTTCCTCGACGCGCTGGCCGGGTACCGCCGGGCGCGCGGGCTTCCGGCGACCTCGCTGGCCTGGGGACCGTGGGCCGACGCCGGGATGGCGGCCGACGAGGCCGTCCGCGACCGGCTGCGCCGCGGCGGGCTCGCGCCCCTGGACCCGGGCCTCGCGCTGGCCGCGCTCGACCGCGCCCTCGGCGCCGGCGACGCCGCGGTCGTGCTGGCCGACGTCGCCTGGCCGGTGTTCGGTCCCGGTCTCACCGCCGTGCGGCCGAGCCGCCTGCTGGCCGAACTGCCGGAAGCGGCGGTCGCCGGCGCGGCCGCGCCGGCGGACCTGGCCGGATTGTCCGAAGCGGACTTGCTGACGTTGGTGCGCAAGCAGGTGGCGGTGGTGCTCGGCCACGCCGACGCGTCGGCCGTCGCGCCCGGCCGGTCGTTCGCCGACCTCGGCTTCGACTCGCTGACCGCCGTCGAGCTGCGCAACCGGCTCGGCGTCGCGACCGGCACGGAGCTGCCCGCGACCCTCGTGTTCGACTACCCGACGGCCGCCGACCTGGCCGCGCACCTCGCGGCCGTCCTGGGCGGCGCGCCGGTCGCCGAGCCCGTTCCCGAGCGAGCCGCGGTGTCCACCGAGGACCCGATCGTCGTCGTGGCGATGGGCTGCCGGTTCCCCGGCGGCGTGCGGACCCCGGACGACCTGTGGCAGCTGCTGCTTTCCGGCGGTGACGCGGTTTCCGGCTTCCCGGCCGACCGGCACTGGGACGTCGCGGGCCTCGCGGCGGCCGGGGTCGTCACGGGCGGCGGCGCGTTCGTCGACGGCGTCACGGAGTTCGACCCGGCCTTCTTCGGCATCTCGCCGCGGGAAGCCCTGGCGATGGACCCGCAGCAGCGGCTCGTCCTGGAGACGGCGTGGGAGACCCTCGAACGCGCCGGCGTCGACCCGGGCCGGACCGCGGACATCGGCGTGTTCCTCGGCACCAACGGCCAGGACTACCCGGCGGTGCTCGCGGCGTCGGGCGAGGACTTCGGCGGGTTCGTCGGCACCGGCAACGCGGCTTCGGTCGTGTCGGGCCGCGTGTCGTACGTGCTTGGCCTGGGCGGCCCGGCGGTCACGGTGGACACGGCGTGCTCGGCGTCGCTGGTGGCCCTGCACCTGGCCGCGCGCTCGGTGCGCGCGGGGGAGTGCGCGATGGCGCTGGCCGGCGGCGTGACGGTGATGGCGACGCCCGGCGCGTTCGTCGAGTTCTCCCGCCAAGGCGGCCTCGCGGCCGACGGCCGGTGCAAGGCCTTCGCCGACGGCGCCGACGGCACGGGCTGGGGCGAGGGCGCCGGGATCGTGCTGGTCGAGCGGCTCTCGGCGGCGCGGCGGCTCGGGCACCCGGTGCTGGCGGTGCTGCGCGGCTCGGCAGTCAACTCCGACGGCGCGTCGAACGGGCTCACCGCGCCCAACGGCCCCGCGCAGCAGCGGGTGATCCGGGCCGCGCTGGCCGACGCCGGGCTGAGTCCGTCCGATGTGGACGCCGTGGAGGCGCACGGCACCGGCACCGCGCTGGGCGACCCGATCGAGGCGCAGGCCCTGCTGGCGACCTACGGGCAGGACCGCGAAGAGCCGCTGTGGCTGGGCTCGCTGAAGTCCAACATCGGCCACACCCAGGCGGCGGCGGGTGTGGCCGGGGTGATCAAGATGGTGCTCGCGCTGCGCCACGGCGTCCTGCCCAAGACGTTGCACGCCGGCACGCCGTCGCGGCACGTCGACTGGCGCGGCGGCGCGGTGGCGCTGCTGACCGAGCCGGCGCCGTGGCCGGAGCGGGACCGGCCGCGGCGCGCGGGCGTGTCGTCGTTCGGCTTCAGCGGGACGAACGCCCACGTGATCCTCGAACAGCCGCCCGCCGGCGAGGTACCGGTGCCGGAACCCGCGGCCGCCCCGGTCGTGTGGCCGCTGTCCGGCCGGTCGGACGCGGTCCTGCGCGAACAGGCCCGGCGGCTGCTGGCGTTCGCCGAGGGCTCGGACGCCGGTCCGGCCGACGTCAGCCTGTCCCTGGCCGGCCGGGCGGCATTCGACCACCGGGCGGTCGTGACGGGCGCCGGGCGGTCGGAGCTGCTCGCCGGGCTGGCCGCCCTCGCCGCGGGCACGAAGGCGCCGGGGCTGGTCACCGGCCACGCCGGCGACGGAGCGACCGCGCTGCTGTTCGCCGGTCAGGGCGGGCAGCGCGCCGGGATGGGCGCGGAGCTGTACGAGCGGTTCCCGGCGTACGCGGACGCCTTCGACGAGGTGTGCGCGGTGCTCGACCCCGAGCTGGACCGGCCGGTGCGGGACGTGGTCTTCGGCTCCGGGGAGCTGCTCGACCGGACCGGGTACACGCAACCCGCGTTGTTCGCGGTGGAGGTGGCGCTGTTCCGGCTGCTGGAGTCGTGGGGGGTGCGGCCGGACTACCTGGCCGGGCATTCGATCGGCGAGCTGGCGGCGGCGCACGTCGCCGGGGTGTTCTCGCCGGCGGACGCGGGCCGGCTCGTCGCCGCGCGGGCGGGTCTCATGCAGGCCCTGCCGGGCGGCGGCGCGATGCTGGCCGTGCAGGCCACCGAGCAGGAGGTGCTCGGGTTCGCGGCGGGCCGGGCGGACCTGGCGGCGGTGAACGGGCCCCGGTCGGCGGTGCTGTCCGGGGACGCCGCCGTCCTGGCCGAGATCGCCGCCGAGCTGACCGCGCGCGGGGTGAAGTCTAGGGATTTGCGGGTCTCGCATGCGTTTCACTCGGCTCGTATGGACGCGATGCTGGAGGAGTTCGCCGAGGTGGCGCGCGGGATCGGCTACGCCGCGCCGCGCGTGCCGGTGGTGTCGACAGTGACGGGCCGGCTGGCCGAGGACCTGACCGACCCGGGGTACTGGGTGCGCCAGGTCCGCGAGCCGGTGCGGTTCGACCGGGCGATCGAGACGCTGCGCGACGCCGGAGTGACCCGGCTGGCGGAGCTGGGCCCCGACGGTACGTTGACGGCACTGGCGACGAGCCGGCTCGGCGCGGCAGTGAGCGCGGCCCCGACGCTGCGCAAGGACCGCCCGGAGCCGGCGACGGCGGTGCTGGCCTTGGCGACGCTGCACGTCAGCGGCCACACGCAGGACTGGACGCGGCTGTCGAGGGGAACCCGGCACGTCGCGCTGCCGACGTACCCGTTCGAGCGCCAGGTGTTCTGGCCGGAGCCCCGGGTGCCGGCACCGCCGAGCGCGGACGCGTGGCGCTATCACGTGTCATGGCGGCCGGTGGCCGACCGGCCGGGGCGTCCGTTGTCCGGGCGCTGGGCCGTGGTGGTGCCGTCGGCGGAGGATCCGCTGGTCAGGGCGGTGCTGGGGGCACTGGCGGACGCGCGAGCCGAACCGGTGGCGATCGAGGTGGGCGAGCGGGATCTCGACCGCGAGAAGCTGGCGGCGCGGCTGCTCGCCGCCGCGGCGGGGCAGGTGGCGCTGCCCGAGGCGGGTCGTGGCGCTGGGCCCTTGCCGGTCGCCGGGCCCGGGCCGGTGGCGTCGGCCGTGGCCGGTGGCGCGGAGCCGGTGCTCGGTGTCGGACAGGTGGCGTCGGCCGTGGCCGGTGGCACCCAGCCGTCGCTCGGTGCCGGGCCGGTCGCGCTCTCCGCGGCCGGTGGCACCCAGCCACTATCCGCCGAAGCGCCCTTCGCCGGCGTGCTCTCCCTCCTCGGCCAAGCCACCCAAGCCACCCCGGGCCACCCGTCCGTGCCGCTCGGCCTCGCGCTCACCACCACCCTCCTCCAAGCGCTCGGCGACACCGGCCTCACCGCGCCGCTGTGGTCCGTCACCTCCGGGGCCGTCGCCGTCGGCGGTGCACCTCCCGCCCACCCGCGCGCCGCCGGGGTCTGGGGGCTCGGGCGGACCGCCGCCCTGGAGTACCCGGACCGGTGGGGCGGGCTCGTCGACCTGCCCGCCGAACCGGACGGTGCCGCGCTCGCCCGGCTCGTCTCCGCGCTCGGCCGCCCCGGCGAGGACCAGCTCGCGATCCGCCCGTCCGGCACCTTCGCGCGGCGGCTCGGGCACGCACCCGCCGATCTGCCCGCCGAACCCTGGACGCCGTCCGGGCCGGTGCTGGTCACCGGGGGCACCGGTGCCCTCGGCGCCGAGGTCGCGCGGTGGCTCGCGCGCACCGGGGCGCCGCACGTCGTGCTCGCCGGGCGGCGCGGGCCCGGCGCACCCGGGGCCGCCGAACTCGAGGCGGAACTCGCCGGGCTCGGCACGAAGGTCACCATCGCCGCCTGTGACGTCGCCGACCGCGCCGACCTCGCCGGGCTGCTGGACTCGCTGCCCGGGCTCGACGCCGTCGTACACGCCGCCGGTGTTCTCGACGATGGTGTCCTCGACTCCCTCACCCCGCAACGACTCGCCACCGTGCTCCGGTCCAAGGTGGAGTCCGCCTGGCACCTGCACGAGCTGACCGCGGGGCGCGAGCTGTCGGCGTTCGTGCTGTTCTCCTCGCTCGCCGCCACCCTCGGCGCGGCCGGGCAGGGCAACTACGTGGCCGCCAACACGCTCCTCGACGCGCTCGCCGAGCACCGGGCCGGCCTCGGCCTGCCCGCCACCTCGATCGCCTGGGGACCGTGGGCCGGTGCCGGCATGGCCGCCGGGGACGGGGTCCGCTCCGGACGCGGCGGGATCCGGCCGATGGCCCCGGAACTCGCCACCGCCGCCCTGCACCGCGCGCTGAGCGGCGGCGAGCCCGTCGTCGCGGTGGCCGACGTCGACTGGGCGGTCTTCGCCCCCGGCTTCACCGCCGTCCGGCCCGCGCCGCTGCTCGACGACCTCCCCGAGGCGCGGCGGGCCGAGCCCGCGCCCGTCCGGGACCTGCGGGCCGAGCTGGCCGCGCGCACCGGGCCCGAGCGGGACCGCGCGCTGCTGGACCTCGTGCGGGCCGAGGTCGCCGCCGTGCTCGGCTACCCGAGCCCGTCCACAGTGGATCCCGCGCTCGCGTTCAAGGACCTGGGTCTCGACTCGCTCACGGCGGTCGAGCTGCGCAACGGCCTCGCCGCCGTCACCGGCCTGGCCCTGCCCGCGACACTCGGGTTCGACTACGCGAACCCGGCCGCGCTCGCCGCGCACCTCGGACGGGAACTCGGCCCGGCCGCCGCCGCCGAGGCCGAGCTGGACCGGATCGAAGCGGCCTTCGCCGGCCTCACGGCCGAGCAGCTGGCCGGCACCCGGATCACCGCCCGGCTGCAGGCGCTGCTGGGCAGGCTGGCCGCGCCCGCCGGACCGGCGGAAAGCGCGCGGCAGAAGCTCGAGACGGCCAGCTCGAGCGAGATCTTCGACTTCATCGACAACGAGCTGGGACTCGCGTGACGCGCGGGGTCGCCGGCGGGCGGGGTGCGACGTGAACGAGGAGAAGCTGCTCGGCTACCTGCGCAAGGTCACCGCCGACCTGCACGAGACCCGGGAACGGCTCAAGGCGGCCGAGGCCGTCACGCCCGAACCGGTCGCGATCGTGGCGATGGCCTGCCGGTTCCCCGGCGGCGTGGCGACCCCCGAGGACCTGTGGCGGGTGCTCGAAACCGGGACCGACACGCTGACCGGCTTCCCGGACGACCGGGGCTGGGACATCGACGCCGTCTACCACCCCGATCCGGATCACCCGGGCACGAGTTACGTCCGCGAGGGCGGGTTCGTCCGCGACGCGGGCGCGTTCGACGCGGCCTTCTTCGGGATCTCGCCCCGCGAGGCGCTGGCGATGGACCCGCAGCAGCGGCTGCTGCTCGAGACGTCGTGGGAGGCCGTGGAACGCGCCGGGATCGACCCGCTTTCCCTGCGCGGCCAACCGGTCGGCGTGTTCGCCGGGACCAACGGCCAGGACTACCCCGGGCTGCTCAGCCTCGCGCCCGGGGCCGGCGACGGCTACGAGAGCACCGGCAACGCGGCGAGTGTCCTTTCCGGACGGGTCGCCTACGTGCTCGGCCTGGAGGGCCCGGCGGTCACCGTCGACACCGCGTGCTCGTCTTCGCTGGTCGCGCTGCACTGGGCGGCGCACGCGCTGCGCGAAGGGGAGTGCACGCTGGCGGTGGCCGGCGGCGTCACCGTGATGACCGCGCCCGGGGCGTTCATCGGCTTCAGCAGGCAGCAGGGGCTGGCCGCGGACGGCCGGTGCAAGGCGTTCGCCGAGGGTGCCGACGGCACCGGCTGGGGCGAAGGCGCCGGCGTGGTGCTGCTGGAACGGCTGTCCGACGCCCGTCGCAACGGGCACCCGGTGCTGGCCATCGTCGCGGGCTCGGCGATCAACTCCGACGGCGCGTCCAACGGGCTCACCGCGCCCAACGGCCCGTCGCAGCAGCGGGTCATCCGGGCCGCGCTGGCCGACGCGCGCCTGTCACCGTCCGATGTGGACGTCGTCGAGGCGCACGGGACCGGCACCTCGCTCGGCGACCCGATCGAGGCACAGGCACTGCTCACGACCTACGGCGAGCACCGGACGGCCGGGCGCCCGCTGTGGCTCGGCTCGGTCAAGTCGAACCTCGGGCACACGCAGGCCGCCGCCGGGGTGGCCGGGGTGATCAAGATGGTGCTGGCGCTGCGGCACGGCGTGCTGCCGCCGACCCTCCACGTGGGACAGCCGACGTCGCGGGTGGACTGGTCGGCCGGTGACGTCCGCCTGCTGACCGAGCCGGTGCCGTGGCCGGACGAGGGCCGGGTGCGCCACGCGGGCGTCTCGGCGTTCGGGGTCAGCGGCACCAACGCGCACGTGCTCCTGGCCGCGCCACCGGCCGAAGAAACGTTGCCCCAGCGGGAAAGCCGTCCGGTGGACGTGGTCCCGTGGGTCCTTTCCGGACGGTCGGCGGCCGCCCTGCACGCCCAAGCCGCCCGGCTCGCCGCCCTCGACGTCGACGACCCCGCCGGCATCGGGCTGGCGCTCGCGACGACCCGGTCGGCCTTCGAGCACCGCGCGGTGCTGGTCGGCGACGCGGCCGAGCTGCGCGCGGGCGTGCGCGCGCTCGCCGGCGGCGAAGACGCGCCCGGGCTGGTGCGCGGCGCCGTCGCCGAAGGACTCACCGCCTTCCTCTTCACCGGCCAGGGCGCCCAGCGCGCCGGCATGGGCCGTGAGCTGTACGAGCGTTTCCCCGCCTACGCCACCGCGTTCGACGAGATCTGCGCGGAGTTCGACCGGCACCTCGACCGTCCACTCAAGACAGTGGTGTGGTCGGGCGAGGAACTCGGCGAGACGGCCTACACCCAGCCCGCCCTGTTCGCGCTCGAGGTCGCCTTGTTCCGGCTGGCCGAATCCTGGGGCGTGACCCCCGACCATCTCGCCGGGCACTCCATCGGCGAGCTGGCGGCGGCGCACGTCGCGGGCGTGTTCTCGCTCGCCGACGCCGCCGAGCTGGTCGCCGCGCGGGGACGGCTGATGCAGGCGTTGCCCGCCGGCGGCGCGATGGTCGCCGTCCAGGCCACCGAAGCCGAAGTGACCCCGCTGCTCGACGGCACGGTGTCGCTCGCGGCCGTCAACGGCCCGGGCTCGGTCGTCGTTTCCGGTGCCGAAGCCGGGACGCGGGAGATCGAGCGGCACTTCGCCGCGCTGGGCCGCCGGACCCGCCGCCTGACCGTTTCGCACGCTTTCCACTCGCCGCTGATGGACCCGATGCTCGGCGAGTTCGCCCGGGTCGCCGCGCGCGTCACCTACGCCCGGCCGCGGATCCCGGTCGTGTCGACGGTGACCGGGAGGCCGGCGCCCGATGCACTGTCCACCCCGGGCTACTGGGTGCGCCAGGTCCGCGAGCCCGTCCGGTTCGCCGCCGCCGTCGACACGCTCGCCGGGCTCGGGACCACCCGGTTCCTCGAGCTGGGCCCGCACGGCGTGCTCACCGCGATGACCGAGGAGTGCCTGCCCGGCGTGACGGCCGCCGCGCTGCTGCGCCAGGACCGCGACGAAGTCCGGACCGCGCTGACCGCGGTCGCCGCCGGGTACGTCCGCGGCGCGCGGGCCGCCTGGGCCGGGGTGTTCGACGGCACCGGCGCGCGGGCGCGGGAGCTGCCGACCTACGCCTTCCAGCGCGAGACCTACTGGCCCCAGCTGCCCGGCCCGGCCGGCGGCGGCACCCGCGACGCCCTGCTCAAGCTCGACTGGGTGCCGGTCCCGGCCGGCGAGCCGGTGCCCGCGGCGTGGGCGGTGCTCGGCTCCGGCCACCGGGAACTCGCCGCGGGCCTGCTCGCCGAGCTGGGCGCGCTGGCTTGCCACCCGGACCTCGACGGCCTCGCGGAAGCGGGTGCGCTGCCCGACGTCGTGGTCGCTCCCTTCCTGTCCCGGTCCGAGGCGGACACGCCCGGCGAGGCGGCCCGCCGCGCGCTGCGGCTCGTGCGGTTCTGGCTGGCCGACGAGCGGTTCGAGGGCCGGCCCCTGGTCGTGCTGACCCGCGGCGCCGCCGTCGACGGCGGGGTGCCCGACCTCGCGCAGGCCCCGGTGTGGGGCCTGCTGCGCTCGGCCGCGGCGGAGCACCCCGGCCGGTTCGTGCTCGCCGACGTCGACGAGCCGTCGGCCGCGCGGCTGCTGCCCGCCGCGCTCGCCACCGGTGAACCCCAGTTTCTCCTGCGCGACGGCGAAATCCGGGCCGCTCGCCTGGCGAAGCTGCCGTCGTCGTCCGGCCCCTCCGCGTCCTTCGGCCCGGACGGGACGGTCCTGGTCACCGGCGGCACCGGGATGCTCGGCGCGCTGGTCGCCCGCCACCTCGTCACCCGGCACGGGGTGCGGCACCTGCTGCTGGCCAGCAGGCGCGGCCCGGACGCCGAGGGCGCGGCCGAGCTGAGCGCGGAGCTGGCCGGCCTCGGCGCGGAACCCGTCGTCGCGGCCTGCGACGCCGCCGACCGCGCCGCGCTGGCCGGGCTGCTGGCGGGTATCCCGGCGGACCGGCCGCTGACCGGGGTCGTCCACGTGGCCGGTGTCCTCGACGACGGCGTCGTGTCCGCGCTGACGCCCGAGCGCCTGGACACCGTGCTGCGGCCCAAGATCGACGCCGTCACGAACCTGCACGAGCTGACCGGCGGCGCCGAGCTGACCGCGTTCGTCGTGTTCTCCTCGGTTTCCGGCACGCTCGGGCCGGTCGGGCAGGCGAACTACGCGGCGGCCAACGTCTGGCTCGACGCGCTGGCCCGCCACCGCCGTGACCGCGGCCTGCCCGCGCTCGCCCTCGGCTGGGGGCTGTGGGCGCAGGCGAGCGGCATGACCGGCGGGCTCGCCGACCGTGACCGCAGGCGCCTCGGCGCCACCGGCATGGTCCCGCTGTCGGCCGAGGAGGGCCTGCGGCTGTTCGACGCGGCCTGCCGCGCCGGCGAGCCCGTGGTGCTGCCGATCCGGTTCGACCCCGCCGTGCTGCGCGCCGCCCCGGCACTGCCGCCGGTGTTCGCCGGGCTCGTCCCGCCCGCCCCGCCGGCCGAGCCCGCCGGCGGCCCGGCCGGGCTGACCGCGGCCGCCGTGCTCGACGTCGTGCGCACCGCCGTGGCGCAGGTCCTCGGCTACCGGGACGCGGCGGCCGTCGAGCCGGACCGCGCGTTCGCCGACCTCGGGTTCGACTCGCTGACCGCGGTCGAGCTGCGCAACCGGCTCGCCGCGGCCACCGGGCAGCGGCTGACGGCCACGCTGATCTACGACTACGCCACCCCGAACGCACTCGCCGCGCACCTGCGGGCCGAGCTGACCGGCGACGCGGAGCCCGGGAGGCCGGCGTCCGGCGCCGCGCGGGCCGGCGACGAGCCGATCGCGATCGTGTCGATGGCCTGCCGCTTCCCCGGTGGCGTCCACACCCCGGACGAGCTGTGGACACTGCTCGCCGAAGGCCGCGACGCGATCGGCGGGTTCCCGGCCGACCGCGGCTGGGACCTCGACGCGCTCTACGACCCGGATCCCGACAGCGAGGGCACGTCCTACGCCCGCGAGGGCGGTTTCCTCGACGACGCGGCGTTGTTCGACCCCGCGTTCTTCGGCATCTCGCCCCGCGAAGCCCTCGCCATGGACCCGCAGCAGCGGCTGCTGCTCGAGACGTCGTGGGAAGCACTGGAACGGGCGGGCATCGACCCGGAGTCGCTGCGGGGCCGCCCGGTCGGCGTGTTCGCCGGCACCAACGGCCAGGACTACCCCGCACTGCTCGCGTTGGCCCCGCAGAGCGCCGAAGGCTACCTCGGCACCGGCAACGCCGCGTCCGTGCTGTCGGGCCGGATCTCCTACGCGCTCGGGCTGGAGGGCCCGGCGGTCACGGTGGACACCGCGTGCTCGTCGTCGCTGGTCGCGCTGCACTGGGGCATCCAGGCGCTGCGCACGGGGGAGTGCTCGCTCGTGCTCGCGGGCGGGGTCACCGTGCTGGCGACGCCGGGCTCGTTCGTCGAGTTCAGCCGCCAGCGGGGCCTGTCCCCGGACGGCCGCTGCCGCGCCTTCTCCGACGACGCCAACGGCACCGGCTGGGGCGAGGGCTCGGGCATGCTGGTGCTGGAGCGGCTGTCCGACGCGCGGCGCAACGGGCACCCGGTGCTGGCGCTGGTGCGGGGCTCCGCGGTGAACCAGGACGGCGCGTCGAACGGGTTGACGGCGCCGAACGGCCCGTCCCAGCAGCGGGTGATCCGGGCGGCACTGGCGAACGCGGGCCTGGAACCGTCCGATGTGGACGCCGTCGAGGCGCACGGGACCGGGACGACGCTGGGTGACCCGATCGAGGCGCAGGCGCTGATCGCCGCGTACGGCCGGGACCGCGAGCGGCCGCTGTGGCTCGGTTCGATCAAGTCGAACGTGGGCCACACCCAGGCGGCGGCGGGGGTCGCCGGAGTCATGAAGATGGTGCTGGCGTTGCGCCACGGCCTGCTGCCGCGGACGCTGCACGCCGACGTGCCGTCGTCCCATGTGGACTGGTCCGCTGGGTCGGTGCGGCTGCTGTCGGAGCCCGTGCCGTGGCCGGCGGACGACCGGGTGCGCCGCGCCGGGGTGTCGTCGTTCGGGGTGAGCGGGACGAACGCGCACGTCATCGTCGAACAGGCACCGGAGCGCCCCAAGGCCACATCGGGGCGCTCGGGGCGGGTGGTCGCGTGGGCGGTGTCCGGCCACACACCCGAAGCCCTGCGGGCGCAGGCCGGACGGCTGCTCGACCACGTCACTGCCCACCCGGGCACGGCGGCCGCCGAAATCGGCAGCGCGCTGGCGGGCCGCACGGTGTTCGGCCACCGCGCGGTCGTCGTGGGTACCGGCCGGGACGAACTGGTGCGGGGACTGGCCGCCGTCGCCGATGGGCGTCCCGCGGCCGGGGTCAGCACCGGCGTGCGGGCCGAGGGCGGCACCGCGTTCCTGTTCACCGGGCAGGGCGCGCAACGGCTCGGCATGGGCGCCGGGCTGCGCCGGGAGTTCCCGGTCTTCGCCGAAGCCTTCGCCGAGGTCTGCGCGCAGTTCGACGGCCGTCTCGACCGGCCGCTCCGGGACGTCGTCGACACCGGACCGGACCTGCTCGACCGGACCGCCTACACCCAGCCCGCGCTGTTCGCCGTGGAGGTGGCCCTGTTCCGGCTGCTGGAGTCGTGGGGCGTCCGGCCGGACCGGCTCGCCGGCCACTCGATCGGCGAGCTCGCCGCCGCGCACGTCGCGGGCGTGTGGTCGCTGCCCGACGCCTGCGCCGTCGTCGCGGCCCGCGGCCGCCTGATGCAGGCCCTGCCCGCGGGCGGTGCCATGCTCGCCGTCGAGGCCACCGAAGCCGAGATCCTCCCGACGCTGCCCGCCGGTGTCGAGCTGGCCGCCGTCAACGGCCCGGCGTCCGTCGTGGTGTCGGGCGCCGAGGACGGCGTGCTCGAAGCCGGACGGCGGTGGGCCGGCCGCCGGACCCGGCGGCTGCGCGTCTCGCACGCCTTCCACTCGCCGGACATGGACCCGATGCTCGCGGAGTTCGGCCGGGTCCTGGCCGGCGTCACCTTCGCCCCGCCCGCCGTCCCCATCGTCTCGACGCTCACCGGCGAGCCGGCGGCCGACCTGACCTCGCCGGAATACTGGCTGCGCCAGGCCCGCGGGACCGTCCGGTTCGCCGACGCCGTCGCCACGCTCGCCGGGCTGGGCGTGACCCGGTTCGCGGAGCTGGGCCCGGACGGCGTCCTCAGCGCGATGGCCGCGTCCTGCCTCGGCACCGGCACGCTGGTCACGCCGGTGCTGCGCAAGGACCGCGACGAGCCGGAAAGCCTCGTGACCGCGCTGGCGAACCTGCACGTCGGCGGCGTGCCCGTGGACTGGGCCGCCGTCCTCGGCGGGCCCGGCGACCCGGCTCCCCTGCCGACGTACGCCTTCCAGCACGAGCGGTTCTGGCCCGAGCCGGCGCCGGTGGCGGCGGGCGACGTCACGATGGCGGGCCTCGACCGGCCGGACCACCCGCTGCTCGGTGCCTCGGTGACCGTGGCCGGGACCGGCGCCGTGGTCTGCACCGGCCGGCTCTCGCCGCGCACGCACCCCTGGCTCGCCGACCACGTCGTCGCGGGCCGGACGCTGTTCCCGGGCACCGGGTTCGTCGAGCTGGCCCTGCGCGCGGGCGAGCTGGTGGGCGCGGGCGGCGTCGACGAGCTGGTCATCGAGACCCCGCTGCCCCTGCCCGGAGACGACGGTGTCCAGGTGCAGGTCGTGCTCGGCGCGCCGGACGAGGCGGGCACGCGGCCGGTGACCGTCCACTCGCGACTCGGCGACGAGCCGTGGACGCGGCACGCCACCGGGCGGCTCGCCGCCGAACCCGGGCGGCTGCCCGAAGACGTGCCGGAGTGGCCGCCCGCCGGAGCCGAGCCGCTGGACCTCGACGGCCTGTACGACGCCGGGCCGGACAGCGGGTTCGGCTACGGCCCGGCCTTCCAGGGCCTGCGCGCCGCCTGGCGGCTCGGCGACGCGGTGCACGCCGAGGTGGCGCTGCGCCCGGAGGAGCACGCCGACGCGGCCCGGTTCGGCCTGCACCCGGCGTTGCTCGACGCGTCGCTGCACGTGCTGGGCACCGTCGCCGATTGGGCCGGCCGCCAGTACCTGCCGTTCTCCTGGAGCGGCGTGACGCTGCACGCGAGCGGCGCCACCGCGGTCCGGGCCACGCTCACCCCGGACGGCCAGGACACGGTGAAGCTGAGCCTGGCCGACCCGGCCGGCCGCGCGGTGGCGACGGTCGACGCTCTGGTACTGCGTCCACTGGCCGGTGCGCCCGCGGCCCGGAAAGCCCACGACGCGCTCTTCCGGCTCGACTGGCGGCCGGCCACGCCGGCGCCGGTCGAGGCCGCCACCCGGCGCTGGGCCGTCGTCGGCCCGGACGACCTCGGCGTGGGGCCGGTCCTCGACGCGAGCGGCGTCACCCTGGAGTCCTATGTGGACCTGGACGCGCTCGGCGCCGCGGTCGGCCTCGGCATGGCGGTGCCCGAAGCGGTGCTGGCCGTGTGCACGCCGCCGCCTGGCGAGCCGCACGACGTCGCGCGGACGACGGCGCACGGGGTGCTGGCCCTGCTGCGGGCGTGGCTGGCCGACGAGCGGTTCGCCGCGGCCCGCCTGGTCGTGGTGACGCGGGACGCGGTGGCCGCCGGGGCCGGTGACGACGTCGCCGGACTGGCCTGCGCGCCGGTGTGGGGCCTGGTCCGCTCGGCGCAGGCGGAGAACCCCGGCCGGCTGCTGCTGGTCGACCTCGACGACCACGCGGACTCGCGCGCCGCGCTCGCTTCCGCGGTCCGCACCGGCGAACCGCAGCTCGCCGTCCGGGAAGGCGTGCTGCTCGCCGCCCGGATGACCCGGGCGGCCACCGACTCCGCCACCGGCAAGCCCCCGTTCGGCCCGGACGGCACCGTGCTGGTCACCGGCGGCACCGGCAGCCTCGGCCGGGCGCTGGCCCGGCACCTCGTCACCGGCCACGACGTCCGGCGGCTCGTCCTGGCCGGGCGCACTGGGCCGGACGCGCCCGGCGCGGCCGAGCTCCGGGCCGAGCTGTCCGCGCTGGGCGCCGACGTCCGGCTCGCCGCCTGCGACGCCGCGGACCGGGCCGCGCTCGCCGGCCTGCTGGCGGATATCCCGGACCTCGCGGCGGTCGTGCACGCGGCGGGCGTGCTGGACGACGGCGTCGTCTCCTCGCTCACCCCCGAGCGGCTGGACGCCGTGCTGCGGCCCAAGGCCGATGCCGCGTGGCACCTGCACGAGCTGACCGCGGACCGGCACCTCTCGGCGTTCGTGCTCTTCTCCTCGGTGTCGGGCACCTTCGGCGCGCCGGGGCAGGGCAACTACGCCGCGGCGAACACCTTCCTCGACGCGCTCGCCGCCCACCGAGCGGCCCGCGGCCTGCCGGCCCAGTCGCTGGCCTGGGGCCTGTGGGACACCGGGATGAGCGCCGGGCTGGACTCCGCCGACCGCCGGCGGATGGCGCGCGGCGGGGTCCGGGCGCTGCCGGTCGAGCAGGGGCTGGCGTTGTTCGACACCGCGACCGCGCTGGCCGAACCCGCGCTGGTCCCGGCGAAGCTGGATCTCGCGGCCCTGGGCGCCGCGGGCCAGGTCGCCGCCGTCCTGACCGGGCTGGTCCGGACGCCGGCCCGGCGGGCCGCGCCGGTGTCCGGGGCGGGCGGCTTGCGCCGCGTGCTGGCCGGAAAGCCCGCGGCCGAGCAGGAAAGCGTGCTGCTGGAGCTGGTCCGGGGCGCCGCGGCCGCGGTCCTCGGGCATGCCGGTCCGGAGGCGGTGCGCCCGGACGCCGGGTTCCTCGTCGCCGGGTTCGACTCGCTCACCGCCGTCGAGCTGCGCAACGCACTGGGCGCGAGCACGGGACTGCGGCTGCCGCCGACGCTCGTCTTCGACTTCCCGGCCCCGGCCGACCTCGCCGCGCACCTGCGGGCGGAGCTGGCCGTCACCGAAGCCGCACCGACGCCGTCCACTGTGGACTCCGGCGAGACGCTCGGTGCGTTGTTCCGCACGGCGTGCGAGCTGGGCAAGCTGACGGAAGGCTTCGAGCTGCTGCAGAACGCCGCGCTGCTGCGGCCCACCTTCGCCTCGGCCGCGGACCTGGCCGAGCCGCCGAAACCGGTGAAGCTGGCTGCCGGGGAGGGCGGGCCCCGGCTGATCTGCTTCAGCTCGTACGTGGCGCTGGCCGGGGTGCACCAGTACGCCCGGTTCGCCTCGCCGTTCCGCGGCGACCGCGACGTGTACGCGCTTCCGGCGCCGGGCTTCGTCAAGGGCGAGGCGCTGCCCGAGACCGTCGCCGCGGTCGCCGAGGCACTGGCGGGCTCGGTGCTGCAGGCCGCCGGCGGCGAACCGTTCGTGCTGCTCGGCTCGTCCTCCGGCGGGATGCTCGCGCACGCCGCCGCCGAGCACCTCGTCGCGCGGGGGACGGCGCCGCTGGCGGTCGTGCTCCTGGACAGCTACCTGCCGCGCGCGGACTCGCCGCTGGAGCGGTTCCGCGACGAGCTGCTGGGCGGCATGTTCGACCGCGAAGCGGTGTTCGCACCGATGGACGTCGCCCGGCTGTCGGCGATGAGCTGGTACTTCCGGCTGATGGCCGGCTGGTCGCCCGCGAAGCTGCCGTCGCCGGTGCTGCTCGTCCGCTCGTCCGAGCCCCCGGTCGCCGAAGGCCCGGGCGGGCCGCTGGCCCCTGGGGAATGGCAGACCCACTGGGACACCGCCGACACCGTCGTCGACGTGCCGGGCAACCACTTCACCATGGTCGAGGACCACGCCGTGACCACCGCCCGGACGGTGCGCGGCTGGCTCGACACGACTTTGAGGACGGAGTTCACGCATGACTGACGACCCGGACCGGTGGCTGCGCCGTTACCACGACGCCGACGAGGGCGCGGTCCAGCTGTTCTGCCTGCCCCACGCGGGCGGCTCGGCGAGCTTCTACCACCCGATGTCGGCCGGCCTGGGCCGGGCGGTGGACGTCGTCGCCGTGCAGTACCCGGGCCGCCAGGACCGGCGCGCCGAGCCGGGCATCGACAGCCTGCCGGTGCTCGCGGACCGGCTCGCCGAGGTGCTGGCCGGGCGGGCCGGGCGGCCGTACGCGCTGTTCGGCCACAGCATGGGCGCGACGCTGGCGTTCGAAGTCGCCACCCGGCTGGAGCGGGCCGGGACCGGCCCGCGCCACCTGTTCGCGTCCGGTCGGCGGGCTCCCGCGTGCCGCCGCGACGAGTCCGTCCACCTGCTCGACGACGACGGGATGCTCGCCGAGCTGCGCCGGCTCGGCGGCACCGACGCGGCCGTGCTGGGCGACGAGGAGATCCTGCGCATGGCGTTGCCCGCCATCCGCAACGACTACACGGCCGCGGAGACCTACGTCCACGCGCCCGGCCCGAAGCTGCGCACGCCGGTCACCGTGCTGACCGGGGACGCCGACCCGAAGACGACCCTGGCCGAGGCACGGGCCTGGCAGGACCACACCGACGGCGAGTTCGAGCTCAAGGTGTTCCGCGGCGGGCACTTCTTCCTCGCCGACCACCAGGCCGAAGTGCTGCGCCTGATCTCCGCGCGGCTGGCGGGCACCTTCACCGGCCACCACTGAAAGGCACCCCCGTGCGCGTGTTGTTCGTGACGCTCGACGAGAAGTCCCACCTGTACTGCATGGTGCCCACGGCGTGGGCGCTCGTCGCGGCCGGGCACGAGGTGCGGGTGGCGAGCTCGCCGGGGTTCACCGACGTCATCACCGGCACCGGGCTGACCGCGGTGCCGGTGGGCGCGGACAACACGATGCACGAGGGCATGAAGCAGAACCGCGACGCCCAGGAAGCCGACATCGCGAACTGGAACGACACCGATCCGGCGTCGCACACCTGGGAAGCGATCCACGCGCGCTACACGTTCACGGTGTGGGCCGGGTTCTCCATCTACAACGACGAGATGGTCGCGGACCTGGTCGCGCACGCGCGCGACTGGCGCCCCGACCTGGTCGTCTGGGACGCGCTCACCTACGCCGGCGCGATCGCGGCGAAGGCCTGCGGCGCCGCGCACGTCCGGCAGCTGTGCTGGGCCGACGTCTGGTGCGCCATGCGCCGGACGTTCCTGCAGCTGATGGCCGCGCAGCCGCCGGAGCGGCGGGAAGACCCGCTGTACGACTGGCTGGAGCTGACCGGCCGCCCGTACGGCGTGGACTTCGCCGAGGAGCTGGTCACCGGCCAGGCGACGATCGACCCGCTGCCGGAGCCGCTGGGCGCCGGCTCCGGCGTCCGGCGGCTGCCGGTGCGGCACGTGCCGTACAACGGCCGGGCGGTGGTCTGGGACTGGCTGCGCACCCCGCCCGCGCGGCCCCGGGTGTGCCTGACACTGGGCGCGTCCAACACCGACGCGTTCGGCGGCGACTACGTCTCGATCCCGGAGATCCTCGCCGCACTGTCCTCTTTGGACGTCGAAGTGGTCGCGGCGCTGGTGCCCGCGCAGCGGACGGCCCTCGGCGAGGTGCCGGCCAACGTCCGCGTCGTCGAGTCGGTCGCCTTGCACACGGTACTGCCGACCTGCGCGGCGATCGTGCACCACGGCGGGTTCGGCAGCTACGGCGCGGCCCTGGTGGCGGGCGTGCCCCAGCTGACGGTCACCACGCCGATCGCCGACCACCTGCTGCGCGCCCAGCGGCTGGCCGACCAGGGCGCCGGACTGCTGTTCACCCACAACGGCTTCACCGCCGCCGGCCTCCGCACGGCGGTGGCGAGACTGGTCGGGGAACCGGAGTTCCGGGCCAACGCGGCCCGGCTGCGCGACCTCGCCCTCGCCCAGCCGACCCCGCACGAGCTGGTGGCGGACCTGGAGCGGCTGGTCGTGAGCGGGAAACAGGGTTAGCACGCTGTTTCCCGCTCGCGACGTCCTCAGCGCGTGGCGAGGCGGCGGCGGATCTCGGGCGCGTGCTCGACGGCGAAAGCCACCAGGGCCGCGACTTCGGCCGCCTGCTCGCTCGTGACCGACGGCCCGGTCGGCAGCGTCAGCACGCGCCGCGAGAACGCGTCGGTGGCCGGCAGCGAGACCGGCCGCTCGGTCCGGTACGGCTCGCACTCGTGCACGCACGGCGAGAAGTAGCGCTGGGCCAGCACGTTGTCCGCCCGCAGCAGGCCGAGGATCGCGTCGCGGGACAGGCCGCACTCCGCCTCGTCGACCTTGACGACGTTGTACTGGTAGCTGTTGCGGTGCTCCTCGTCGTAGCGGTGCATCTCCAGGCCGGGGAGCCCGTCCAGCGCGCCGGCGTACAGCTCGTAGTGGGCGCGGTTGGCCGCGATGGTGGCCGGCAGCGCGTCGAGCGAGGTGAGCCCCATCGCCGCTGACGCCTCGCTCATCTTGGCGTTGGTGCCGGCGAACTCCGTGACGTGCTCTTCGCCCCAGCCGAAGTTGTGCGTGTAGCGGGCGCGCTGGGCGAACTCGTCGTCGTCGGTCACGATCGCGCCGCCCTCGAACGTCGTGACGACCTTCGCCGCGTGGAAGCTGAACATCTCCGCCTGCCCGAACCCGCCGAGCGGCTTCGGGCCGAAGCTGCAGCCGATACCGTGCGCGGCGTCGAAGAAGAGCGTGAGGCTGTGCACCTCGGCGATCTTCTCCAGTTCCTGGATCGCGGCGGGCTGCCCCCACAGGTGCACGCCGACCAGCGCGCTCGTGCGGTCGGTGATGAGGTTCTCGACCTGCTCGGGGTCGATGCAGCCGGTCGTCGGGTCCAGGTCGCAGAAGACCGGCGTCAGGCCCAGGTAGCGCATCGCGTGGGCGGTGGCGACGTAGGTCATCGACGGCATGATGACCTCGCCGGTGAGCCCGGCCGCGCGGGCCATCACCTCGAGCGCGATCGTCCCGTTGCAGGTGGCGACGCAGTGCCTGGTGCCGGCGTGGTCGGCGATCCTGGCCTCGAACTCCTTGACCAGCGGGCCGCCGCTGGTGAGCCGTCCGCTGTCGAGGGCCAGTTCGAGCCGCTCGTAGAACTTCGCCCGGTCGCCGGTGCTCGGCTTCCCCACCACCAAGGTCTTCTCGAAGGCCATCGGGCCGCCGAACAGGGCCAGGTCGTCAACGCTCTTCTTCATGAAGGTCCTTCCCCAGGGGTCGCGGACTGCCCTTACCCGCGGCGACGTGCTTTTCGTTGCTTTCCAACGGTTGTTGAGTTCCCCCTCGATGCGTCGTCTGCAGGATAGGGACGGCGCCCGCCGGTGACCGGTTTTGTCAGCGAACACTGTGAAAGCCCCTAGTCGTCACCGCGTACCGGTTCGCGTGGCGGTCCCGGTGCCGGACGATGCGGTGGTGAGCAGGCACATCGCCGTCTTCAGCTTTCCCGCGTACGCCCACGTCGCGCCGGTCCTGCCGGTCGTGGCCGAGCTGGTGCGCCGCGGCCACCGGGTCACGTTCGCCGTGGTCGACGAGTTCGCCGCCGAGGTCGCCGCGACCGGGGCCGAAGTGCTGCCCTACACCTCGACGTTCCCGTGGGCGACCGGGCTGGGTGACTCCGGTTCGGACGGCTACGCGCTGCGGGCCATGCTGGCGTTCATGGCCGAGGGGCTCGCGCCGCTGCCGTCCGCCGTGCGGCGGTTCGCCGGCGACCCGCCGGACTTGGTCGTGCACGACCTCGCGGCGTCCGAGACGGCGCGGCTGCTGGCGCGCAAGTGGTCGGTGCCCACCGTGCAGTCGTGCCCGGAGTTCGCCTCCAACGAGCACTTCGCGATGAACGCGGCGCAGGCCGCCGAAGACGCCGGCCCGCCGCCGGACCTGGACGATCCCGGGCTCGCCGCGTTCGTCGAGGAGGCGGAGCGGCTGCTGGCCGAGCACGGGCTGTCCGATGTGGACACCAGCGGGGACGCCGGCTACCACCTCGTCTACCTGCCGAAGGCGTTCCAGATCCGCGGCGAGACGTTCGACGACCGGTTCGCGTTCGTCGGGCCGTGCTTCGACCGGTCCGGGCCGGCGGGGGAGTGGGCGCCGCCGGCGGACGGGCTGCCGGTCGTGCTGATCTCGCTGGGCACCTCGCGCAGCCGGGAGCAGACCGGGTTCTTCCGCAAGTGCGTGCGCGCGTTCACCGGGCAGCCGTGGCACGTCGTGCTGACGCTCGGCCGCTGGGTCGACCCGGCCGAGCTGGGGCCGTTGCCGCCCAACGTCGAGGCGCACCCGTTCGTCGCGCACGCGGCGCTGCTGCCGCACACGAAGGTCTTCGTCACCCACGGCGGGCTCGGCAGCACCATGGAGAGCCTGCACTACGGCGTGCCGATGGTGGTGACGCCGTCGCAGAGCGACCAGGTGGTGACCGCCGCCCGGATCGCCGAGCTGGACCTGGGCCGCGTGGTGTCCCGGACCGGCGTCACCGAGCGGGAGCTGCTCGACGCCGTCACCGAGACCGCCGCGGATCCCGTGGTCGGCCGCCGGGTCCGGTGGATGAGCGAGCAGGTCCGGCAGGCGGGCGGGGAGACGCGCGCGGCCGACGCCGTCGAGTCGTGGCTGGAAGGGGCGGTGCGGTGAAGCTGCCGGAGGTCTACCTGAGCGGGATCGGCACGTACGTGCCGGAGACGACCGGCGTCGGGTACGCGATCGAGCAGGGGTGGCTGACGGCCGAGGACGCCGAGAGGACCGGGCTGACCGGCGCGGCGTGCGCCGGCGAGACGCCGGCGCCGGACATGGCGCTGTGGGCGGGGCAGCAGGCCGTGGCCCGCGCGGACGTCGACCCCGAGTCGCTGGACGTGCTGCTCTACGCCGACAACTACCACTCCGGCCCGGACGGCTGGTTCCCGCAGTTCTGGCTGCAGCGGCACCTGGTGGGCGGCGACCTGCTGGCGGCCCAGCTGCGGCAGGGCTGCAACGGCATGTTCGGGGCGCTGGAGCTGGCGGCGACGTACCTGATCGCCCGCGGCGGCGGCACGGCGATGACGGTGGCGTCGGACAATTCGACGTCCCCGCTGGTGAACCGCTGGCGCTGCCTGCGCCCGGACTTCATCATCGGCGACGCCGCGACGGCGGTGGTGCTGACCACGAAGCCCGGCTTCGCGAGGTTGAAGTCGGCGAGCTCGATCACGGTCCCGGAGCTGGAGGGGATGCACCGCGGCGACGAGCCGATGTTCCCGCCGGGAGCGACGGTGGGCCGGTTCATGGACTTCGCCGAGCGCATCGACTTCTTCGGCTTCGAGCACCGCGACACGATGCTGCACAGCGGGCTGAACCTGCTCAAGACCCGGTCGGAGCTGATCGACCGGGTGCTGGCGGAGGCGGGCATCGGGCTGGACGGGGTGAGCCGCATCGCCTACAACCACGGCTCCCGCCAGTACGTGGAGGACGGCCTGCTGACGATGCTGGGCATCCCGCTGGAGAAGTCCAACTGGGACTTCGGCCGCGGCCTGGGCCATCTGGGGGCGAGCGACCAGGTGGCCTCGCTGGCGCACATGCTGGGCACCGGGCAGCTGGAGCCGGGCGACCACGTGCTGATGGTGGGGATCGCGCCGGGGGTGAGCGTGGCGGGCGCGGTGGTGGAGGTCCTGGAGATCCCGCCCTGGGCGGAGCCGGTGCGGCCGAGCAGCCGCTGAGGTCCGGTGGCGGGCCGGGCGGGCTCCGAGGCACCTTTGGTCGGGTCCGGCCGCCTGGCTGTGTGGGGCCTGTGGCGCCTTTGGCGCCTTTGGCTGGTCCGGCCGCCCGGCTGCGTGGGCCTCGGGCCACTTGGCTCGGTCCGGTCGCCTGGCTGTGTGGGCCCCGGGCCATCTCTGGCTGGTCCGGCCGCCCGGCTGCGTGGGCCTCGGGCCACTTGGCTCGGTCCGGTCGCCCGGCCGCGTTCCCACTGACTGGGAGCGAATCCCGTCCAAGCGGGTTGAAACTCACCAACAGTATCTCGCCCGAAGCGCGCCGCCGCTCACCCGTACCGCCCGAACCGAGGTGAAAAAGACGAATCGGGTGGTCCGAGGCAACCCTCGTCCCACCCGACTCGCGGGTTCAGCGCAGTGCCGGCTCAGCCGCCGCTGCCGCCGCCGTACGCGCCGCCCAAAAGGCGGCTGCGGCGCTTGCGGTTCTTTTCGTCGTCGGCCTTGGCGTTGTCCGCCTTGGAGTCCGCCGGCTTCTTCTTGGAATCGTCTTCCTTTTTCCCGAACACGCCCACTTCGTCATCCTTTCTTGGCACCGAACACTGTTCAACAGGCTCCCCGTGGCCACTTTAGGCCGGTGGTTCGAAAGGAACCGGTTCCGGCGCCGCGGAAATCGACGCCGGTCTTCGCAGGATAGCGCAGGGTGCGGTTCGGCGCACCCTGCGCTACCCACGTTCGGACTGGTTTTCGCCGTCGCCGGGAAGCGGTCAGCGGATGTACTGCGGGGTCACCTTCGGCGGCCACTGGCCGATGCAGAGGATGCCCTGCGAGTACGCCTTCGAGACCAGCGCCGAGCGGTTCGGCGACTTGAACTGCCGCAGCATCGCGCCGACGTGGTACTCGATGCCCTGCCTGCTCAGATAGAGCTTGGAAGCCAGCTGCACGGTCGAGATGCCCGCGGCGACGCCTTCGAGCACCTTCGCGTCCAGCTCGCTGAGGAGCTTGTTCTTCTCGATCGCCGGCCGCGGGGCCTCCGCGGCGCGGTCCGGCTTGATCAGCACGACGATCGTGGTCACCTGCCCGGACTGGCTGCGGACCGCGATGCCGGTCAGCCCGCCCGAGAGCACCGGCTGCGCCGGCCGCACGCCGACCAGGCGCGCGCTGAAGCGGTCGCGCCGCCCTTCGTTCAGCCGCGCCAGCTGCTGCAGCGTGAACTGCTTGGCGCTCGGGTGCACGAAGTCCACAAAGCTCTGTCCGAAAACGTCGGACGAAGTACGGCCCAGCTGCCGGAGAAAGTCGCCATTGGCTTCGGTCACCCGCAGATCTGGCCCCAGATTGGCGATGCAGACGTCGGACAGGTCGAAGGGGACGCCGGGATTTCTTTCGGCGGCGGGCGAAGCGGGCGGCGCGGCGGCAGGCCGCTCCGCGATGGAATCGACACGCGTGTTCATGAGATCGAACCCCCAGGATCGTTCTGCATTTTTCGGCATTGTCCAACGACGAACAGCGACGACCCTGAAGCTTCCCCATCCAAAGGGCCCCGCGGCGACTGTCCGGATGGAGCTTCACACCACCCCAGCGGAAACCTCGAGCCCTCCCCAGACGGTCCTCGAGTCCACCCGCACAGTGCCGCTCCGGTTCGTTTCGTTGGAAACAAACCAAACGACGTCTCGTACGCTAGCCAACCGGGTATGACCCGTCAATGCCGGTGCGGGGGTTGGGGGCTAACACTGTGGTCCGCCCGACCGCAGGTACGGCACCCCCGGGCCACCCTTCGGTAGCGGGCCGCCCGCGAGGTCAGCGGGGGCGGGTGGTCACCGGGAGCCGCTGGACGCCGTACACGCCGCCGGCGTGGAACGGGACCTGGGCGCCCGGCGCGACCCGCAGGTGCTCGAACCGCTCGAACAGCAGGTCCAGCGCGATCCGGCCTTCCAGCCGCGCCAGCGGCGCGCCCAGGCAGAAGTGGATGCCGTGCCCGAAGGCGGCGTGCGTGTTCGGCTTGCGGCGCACGTCGAACCGTTCCGGGTCCGGGAACTCGCGCTCGTCGTGGTTCGCCGACACCACCCACGCCCAGACCAGCGAATCGGCCGGGATCACCGTGCCGGCCACCTCGGCGTCGGCGGTGGTCACCCGGACCACCCGGGGGAACGGCGGCCGCAGCCGCAGGACCTCCTCCAGCAGCGGCTCCACCGCCGACGGGTCGGCCCGGACCCGCTCGTAGCCGCCGGGCGCGTCCTCGAGGCAGAGCAGCACGTTGCCCAGCAGCATGGTGGTGGTGACGTGCCCGGCGAGCAGCAGCAGCGCGGTGAAGTTGCCGACTTCTTCGTCGGTGAGCCGTTCCCCGTCGATCGACGACTCGACCAGCCGGGTCAGCAGGTCCTCGCGGGGCCGGGCACGCCGGTCGCGGATCTGCGCGTTGAGGTACGCCTCCATCTCTTCGATGGCGACGGCGAGCTGCTCGCCGGTGCTCGGGTCGTCGACCTGCAGCGCCATCAGGGCCTCGGCCCAGCGCCGGAACAGCGCGCGGTCCGCCGACGGCACGCCGAGCAGCTCCGCGATGACGATCACCGGCAGCGGGTAGGCCAGGACGTCGACCAGGTCGAACTCCGTCGCGTCCGGCTCGACGGCGGCCAGCAGCTCCCGGGTGACCTCGGTGATCCGGGGCGCCAGGTCCGCGACCACCTTGGGCGTGAACGCCTGGCTGACCAGGCGGCGCAGCTTGCGGTGCTCGGGCGGGTCGATGACGAGCAGGGTGCCGGGCGGTGCCTGGTCGCCCGGTGAGGTCAGGCGGGTCGTGTCCGAAGAGAACAGCTGCGCGTCGGTGCTGACGCGGCGCACGTCGGCGGACCGGAACACGTGCCAGGCGCCGGTTCCGTCCTGCCACACCGGCGTGTCCGCCCGCATCTTCCCGAGCCAGGCGAGCAGGGCGGCCCCGCCGTCCGGGGCGATCTCCGGCGCGGTGGTCAGGTCGGTGGGCACGTCGGTGCCCGGCGCGGTGGTGTCCACGTCGCATTCACTCCCACGGTTCTCAGGCGGTCAGGCGGGCCTCGACGCGGTCCGCGGCCGCCGCCGCGCCCCCGGCGCCGGTGATGTGCTCGCGCATCCGGGCCACGTTCGCGCGGGCGGTCGCGTCCGCGGCCAGGCCGGTGACGGCCGCCCGCAGCGCCTCGGCGGTCACACCGGCCGGGTCGACGCGGACGCCGAGGCCGAGCTCGGTGACCCGGTCGGCGACGATCTCCTGCTCCAGCGTGCGCGGCACGACCACCGGCGGGACGCCGAGCGCGAGCGACTCCATGGTGCTGCCCATCCCCGCGTGCGAAACGAACGCGCTCGCCCGCCGCAGCACGGCCGGCTGCGGCACCCACGGGTGCAGCTCGAAGTTCCGCGGCACCGGGCCCAGCTCGCCGGCCCGGACGAGGCGGCCGATCGTCATGACGACGTGCCACGGCGACCCGGCGAACGCCTCGAGGCAGGCGGTGAAGAACTCGCGCTGGCGGTGGTAGCCGAAGCTGCCCATGGCGATCAGCAGCACCGGCCGGCCGTCGGGCGGGCTCCAGCCGCCCGCGCGGTCGCCAAGGCAGGGCCCCACGAACGCGAACCCGTCGTCGAAGGTGTCGCCGCCGGGCTGGAACTCGCGCGGCAGGAACACGAGCTTGGTGTCCTCGCGGGCTTCCGCGAACTCGGCCGCCGACGTGCCCGGCAGGTGCTCGGCGAGCGCGTCCCCGACCACCGCCGCGGCCTTCGCCAGCGCGGGGTGGTCCGGGTCGGGCGCGGGCACCTTGCCCGCCATCGCGGCGTACGGCGAGAACCGCTCGTTCGCCACGAACGTCGAGCACAGCAGCACGGCCGGGATTTCCCACTTCCGCGCCAGCAGGCGCCCGGTGGGATACCCGAAGGCGTCGTAGAGGAACACGTCGGGACGGTCGTCGCCGAACGCGCCGAGCGCGGCCGGCAGCGGCGCGAACCCTTCCAGCGCCTGCGCGAGCCCGGCCTCGGCGACGACGTCACCGGTGATCTTCTCGGGAATCGCCACGGTGTCCCACGACTTCGGCACGTGCGACTCGTAGGGCAGCACGGTGGCGCCGGTTTCGCGCACGGCGGCGGCGAACTGCCCGGCGACGACGTAGCTGACCCGGTGGCCGCGCCGGACGAGCTCGGCCGCCACCGGCAGCGTCGGGTTGACGTGCCCGTGTGCCGGATAGCTGAGGACGGCGATGTGGCTGCCCGCCTGGGGAGACATGCTTCGAAAGCTAGTCGGGCCCGGCGGCCAGTCAACCATGTCTAGGCGATCCCCTCGGGTCCCGGCGCGAGCCGGGGAAGCCGGATTCACCCTGTGCTACCTGTAGGGATGTCCGATCCGGCGCAGCGGAAGGAAGCGGTCGTGACCCACTTCGTCGAGGTCGAGGCAGTCACCAAGAGCTTCGGCAAGGTCCGCGCGCTCGACGACGTCAGCCTGCAGGTCCCGCGCGGCACCGTGTGCGGGCTGCTGGGCCACAACGGCGCCGGGAAGACCACTTTGGTCAACGTCCTGACCACCCTGGTGGCGCCGACCTCCGGCCGGGCCAGGGTCGCCGGGCTCGACGTGCAGCGCGACGCCGTGGCGCTGCGCAGCCGCATCGGGCTCACCGGCCAGTTCGCGTCGGTGGACGAGCAGCTTTCCGGTTTCCGCAACCTGATCCTGATCGCCCGCCTGCTCGGCGCCTCCACCAAGGCGGCCAAGGCGCGCGCCGACGAGCTGCTGACCGCGTTCGGCCTGCGCGAGGCGGCCGCCCGGCCGGCGAAGACGTACTCCGGCGGCATGCGGCGGCGGCTCGACCTGGCCGCCAGCCTGGTCGGCTACCCCGACGTCATCTTCCTCGACGAGCCGACGACCGGGCTGGACCCGGCCGCCCGGATCGCGATGTGGGAGATCGTGGAGCAGCTCGTGCGCGACGGCTCGACCGTGCTGCTCACCACGCAGATGCTCGACGAAGCCGACCGGCTCGCCGACAAGATCGTCGTGCTCGCGCAGGGCAAGGTGATCGCCGCCGGCACCGCGGCCTCGCTCAAGGCACAGGTCGGCAAGCGCACGGTCACCGTGACGCTGGCCGGCGCGGCCGACTCCGGGCGGGCCGAAGAAGCGGTGCGTCGCGCCGGAATGGTCCCGCGCATGTCCGGAGTGGACGAACAGGCCGGGCTGGTGCTGACCGTCCCGGTCGAGAAGTCCACCGATCTCGCGCGCGTGGTCCGGGTGCTCGACGAAGCCGCGATCGAGCCGGTCGAGCTGGCCCTGGTCGACCCGCGCCTCGACGACGTCTACCTCGCGCTGTCCGCCGGGTCCCGGCCGGACGTCCCCGCAGCCGGCCACCGAGAGGCACTGACGCCATGAGCGCACCGACCGCACTGTCCGCTTCGGACTCCGCCACCGCGCCCCGGCCGGCAGGCGGCCCGTGGCGCGGCACCAGCGTGCCGATGCAGATCCTCATCCTCACCGGCCGCTCGCTGCGGGCGGTCGTGGCCTCCCGGGCGCTCGTGCTGCTGGGGCTGCTGCAGCCGCTGATCGTGCTGATCCTGTTCAGCCAGGTGTTCGCGAGCCTGGCCGGCACCGCCTCCTTCCCGGCGGGGGTGTCCTACATCGACTACCTGATGCCCGCGGTGCTGGTGATGGGCTCGCTTTCGGTGGCGCTGCAGTCGGGCGTCGGCCTGCTCGACGACATGCGCAACGGCGTGGTGGCCCGGTTCCGCACGCTGCCGATCGCGTCGGCGTCGGTGCTGGTGGCGCGCAGCCTCGCCGACGTCGTCCGGCACGCGCTGCAGCTGGCGATCATGCTGGTGCTGGCGGCGACGCTGTTCGGCTTCTCACCGGGCGGCGGCTTCACCGGTGTGCTGTGGGCGTGGCTGATGTGCATCGCGGTCGGCTGGTCGCTGAGCTGGATGTTCATGGCGATCGGCGTCTGGATCACCAACGTCGAGGTGATGCAGGGGGTGACGTCGATGGTGATGTTCCCGCTGATGTTCGCGTCCTCGGCGTACGTCCCGCTCTCGTCGCTGCCGGCGTGGCTGCGCGCGGTGGCGACGGTGAACCCGCTGACGTACTCGGTCGACGCGTCCCGCAACCTGGCGCTGGGCCACCCGGTGGGCACGGGCGGCCTGGCCGCACTGGGCGCGGCGGCCCTGATCGGCTTGACCGGCGCGATCGCCGCGACGCGGGGTTTCCGCCGGTCCGCCTGACTGCTGGGCGTGGCCGCCTTGCCGCGGATTCCCGGCGCGCTCACCGGACCTGGCCGACGCCCCGGGAGCGCCGACCGGCAGGCGAGGTGGTCCGGGTCCGGTTGCGCAGCCACCGCCGGTAGCGGCGCAGGGCACGGCGCTGCAGCAGACTTTCCTTGACCAGGGCGAGCTTCGGGTCGGTGCGCGGTCGCGTCGGGCGGCCCGCGCCCAGGCGTCGCAGCTGCCGTCGGACGCGCGCCATCCCCGCGGCCGAGGCCACGGCCTTGTCTTCGAGGGGGATCGGGGCGAGGTCGACCGCGGCGTCCTGGCCGCGGCGCCACTTGGCCGGCAGGTCGGGATCGACCGCCAGGGCGGTGCCCATCCCGACCAGGTCGATGCCGCCGGCCAGGACCCGTTCAGCGACCGGCCGGCGGACGATGCCGCCGGTCAGCATCAGCGGCAGCGGGCTGGTCCGCGCGAGTTCCTCGGCCAGGGTGAGGAAATAGGCTTCGCGGGCTTGGGTGCGCGCGTCGGCGGCGCGACCGGACATGGCCGGGCTTTCGTAGCTGCCGCCGGAGAGCTCGACGACGTCGACGCCGAGCGGGGCCAGCATCTCGATGACCCGGCCGGCGTCGGCGGCGTCGAAGCCGCCGCGCTGGAAGTCGGCCGAGTTCAGCTTCACCGCGACGGCGAACGCGGGGGACACGCCGTCGCGCACGGCACGCACGACCTCCAGCAGCAGCCGTGCCCGGTTGTCCAGGCTGCCGCCCCACCGGTCGGTGCGGGTGTTGACCAGCGGGGAGAGGAACTGGGAGAGCAGGTAGCCGTGCGCGGCGTGGATCTCGACACCGTCGAACCCGGCTTCCTCGGCGCGACGGGAGGTTTCGGCGAACCGCGGCACGGTCTGCGCGATCTGCTCGGCGGTCATGGCCGTCGGCCGGGCGAGCCGTTTGCTCTGCCTGCCGAGATCGACCTTGATCGCCGACGGGCCCCAGGCGACGCCGGGCATGTCCGCCATGATCTGCCGGCCCGGGTGGTTGATCTGCATCCACACCCGCGAACCACCGCTCTTGGCCGCGCCGGCCCATGCGCGGAACGGCTCGAGGGGCGAGTGTTCGTCCAGGACGATGCCCGCGGGACCGGTGAGCGCTTCGGCGTGCACCATCACGTTTCCGGTGATGATCAGCCCGGTCCGCCCGCGCTCCAGCGGGCATAGAGCCGCCGGATGCGCTCGCCGGGCAGCTGCCCGGCATCGGCCATGTTCTCCTCCATGGCTGCCTTGACGAGCCGGTTCGGGAGGACTGATCCGCCGGCCAAGGGCAGCGGGGTGAACAGCGGCGAAGTCATCGCGGGGTTCCTTCGGTCGATGCGGTATGTTTACAGTGCTCACATGACGGTAGGAGGGGATGTAAGCGGTGTCAACATCCGGTAAGGGTGCTTACCATCACGGCGACCTGCGGGCGACGCTGATGAGGATCGCGATGCGGCTGCTCGAGCAGGGCGAGCCGTTCTCGCTGCGGGCCATCGCCCGGGAGGCGGGCGTCTCGCCGACGGCTCCTTACCGGCACTTCGCCGACCGGGACGCGCTCGAGTCGGCCTTGGCCGCCGAGGGGCTGCGCGACCTGAAGGCCGACCTGCTGCGGAGTGGCGGCCGGCCGGTCACGGTGGCCGATCTGGCCGAGCTGGGTGTCGCCTACGTCGACTTCGCGCTGCGCCGGCCGGCACTGTTCCGGCTGATGTTCGGCAATCCCTGTGACGACACGAGTGATGCCCGTGTCCGCGCCGCGGCCGAGGTGCACGAGCTGCTGGCCGCTGCGGTCTCCGGCGTGTTCCCCGACGCCGACCCGGCCGCGCTGGCCACCGCGGGATGGGGTCTGGTGCACGGTCTGGCCTGCCTGTACCTCGACGGCAAGCTGACCGGCGCGTCGACCGGGGACGTCGCGGATCGGGTGCGTGAATCCTTCGTCGCGATCTTCACGGCCCGGCCTCGCCCACCGTCGTGTTGACAGTGCTTACATCAGCGCCTACCGTGATGTGAGCACCGTAAACATGCATCGCGAGGGAGTGCCGATGTCACCGACCGGCCAGCAGATCCCAGTGGGAACCGGACGAGGTGACCGGTCCGCCGACACGGTCCGGGTCGACCTGGGCGATCGTCTCGTGGCGGTGCCGAAGGGCGGTTTGTACGACCGCTTCCGGATGGCCACCGACCTCGACGAGGTCGCCCGCGATCCACGCGTGCCCGGCGTGGACTTCTTCCGCCGTCTGCCCAAGACGAAGGTCGACTTGCTGATCGGCCCGACCCTGACGCCGAACTTCTACTACCGCATGTCCTCGGCGCGGCTGACCATGCTCGCCCGGTCGCGGGCGATCCGCGGCCGCCTGCCCGGGGAGCTGGCACCGCTGGAGGTCGCGCCGGGGCTCGGCCTGGTTTCGGTGATGTTCTTCCGGTACGACGTGTGCGACATCGACTTCTACACCGAGGCCGCCGTCGGCGTCGCGGTCAGGCCCGCCCGGCACCGAGGGCTCGGGGTCGTGGACCTGCTCGCGGCGTTGAAGAACGACCACCTCGGCTCCTACGTGCTGTCGCTGCCGGTCAGTACCGACATCGCGCAGGTCCGCGGCCACGACGGCTACGGCTTCCCCAAGTGGGTCACCGGCGTCGACGTCGACGTCACCGCCGACCGGACCGCCGCGCGCGTCACCGGCGCCGCCGGCGAGACCGACTTGGCCCTGTCGGTGGCCACCCCGCGCCAGACCCGCCGGCCTTCCGGCGAGCGGGTCTCGACCCTCACCTCCTACACGAGGATCAACGGCGCCTGGCACTCGACGCTGAGCCAGACGAACGTCCTCGCCGCCGGCAGCGTGTCCTTTCCCCGCCACGTCGACCTGACGCTCGGCCGGGGGCGCATGAGCGAGGACCTGCGGTCGCTCGATCCGACCCGGCCCGTCCACCTGGACGTGATCACCGAGGGGCAGCTGGCGCTGCACATGCCGGTCCCGTACTCGGTCGCCGGCGCGTCCTGACGACGTCGGACCACAACTGCGAGGAGGCACGATGATCAGGGTTCTGCAGGTTCTCTCGGCCGCGCGCGTCTGGACGCTCAAGGACGGCACCGAGCACCCGACCGGGTTCTGGGCCGAGGAGTTCGTCGTCCCGTACACGTTGTTCACCGACGCCGGCTGGGAGGTCACGCTCGCCACTCCCGGTGGCCGTGAGCCGGTCGTCGACCAGCTCAGCCTCGGCCTCAAAGGCGGCGTGCTGCCCCACACCGCCAAGAAGCTCAGAGCCGAACTCGACCGGCTCGCCCCCGTTCTCCGGAAGCCGGCGAACCTGTCCGCAATGGATCCCGGCGACTTCGACGTCGTGTTCTACTCCGGCGGCCACGGCCCGATGGAGGACCTCGCCGTGGACGCGACCTCGGGGGCGCTGCTGACCGAGCGGCTGGCTTCCGGCCGCCCCGTGGCGCTGCTGTGCCACGCCCCGGCGGCAGCGCTGGCCGCGGCGAACCCGGACGGCAGCTGGCCGTTCGCCGGGTACACGATGACCGGTCTGTCCAATGTGGAGGAAAGGCTCAACCCGTTCGCGTGGAAAGCCGAGTGGCTGCTGGAGGACCGGCTCAAGGAGGCGGGCGCGAACTACACGGCCGGGCTGCCCCTGAAGTCCAAAGTGGTCGTCGACCGCAACCTCTACACCGGGCAGAACCCCGGCTCTTCGGCCGCGCTCGCTCGCCGCATCATCGCCGACGTCACCGGGCAGGAGTAGCCCGGCCTTCCCGCCCCGCGAACAGAGTCGCGAAGAACGCGGCGACCGATGCGCACCCGCGGGTCGCGACGTCCCGTCCGAAGAGGGCCGCATGATCCCCGGCGGGCGCCGGCCTCACCCGCGGGCGAGAACGGCCTCCAGCGCGTCAGCCGCCGCGGGAGCGCCGCCTGCCTCCTCGATCGCCTTCGCCATCGCCGCCAGCCGGGGCGCCAGCTCCTCGTCCGCCGTCAGCGACTCGACCGTCTCCCGGATCACCGCACCCGTGGCCTCTGTCACCGGGACGTGCCGCCCGAGCCCCAGTTCCGCCACGCGGTGGGCGTTGGCCAGTGTCTCGCCGCTGTGGGAGACCGCCACCACCGGGACCTCGTACCGCAGCGCCTCCAGCACGCTGCCCATCCCCGCCTGGCAGACCAGCACCGCGGCGTGGCGCAGCACCGACGGGTGCGGCATCCACTCGTGCGCCTCCACGTTCGGCGGCAGCTCGCCCAGCGCGGCCAGGTCGGCGCCGCGGCCCAGCGTCAGCACCACGTGCCACCGCGTGCCGCGGAACGCCTCGACGCAGCCGGTGAAGAAGCCGACGTCCTTGCTCATCGACGTGCCCAGCGAGATCAGCACCACCGGCCGTCCGTCGCCCGGTCGGGTCCAGTGGCCTTCCAGTGCCGCGCAGTCCGCCGTGGGCCCGACGAAGACGTACCGCGGCCCGAACGTCTCGCTCCCGTAGTGGAACGCCTGCGGGATGTACACCAGGCGCGGCTCGTCGCCGGCGGCGGCCAGGCTGTCCGTCGCCAGCCGCGGGTCCAGCCCGTACCGCGTCAGCAGCGCCGCGACGCGTCCGCCGAACTCCTCGCCGAAGCGGGCCAGGCGCGGGTCCTGCGTGTCGAAACCGGTGGCGGCCGGGTGGTCGTCCGGTGGCTGCGGCGAGCCGGGGATCTCGTCCTCGTCGTTTTCGATGAAGACGGGACAGCTCTCCACCAGCGGGACGGCCCAGGCTCGGCCCAGCACGCGGGCGGCGTTCGCGCTGATCGTGTCGTGCACGATCAGGCCGGGCCGGTCGCCGGAGAAACGCTCCAGCGCCCGCTCCAGCGGTGCGAAGCCCTCGCGCATGAGGTCGATGATCATCGTGACCGCGTCGTCGGCACTGTCCACTTTGGTCACCGCCGCGGGGAACGCCGACGGGTAGGTCAGGACCTCCGCGGAGCTGTCGCGCAGCAGGTGCGCGAACTGCTCGGCGACGGCGAAGGTGACCCGGTGGCCGCGCTCGGCGAGCGCTTCGACCGGGCCCAGCATCGGGTTGATGTGCCCGACGCCGGGAAAGCTGAAGAAGGCGATGTGCCGACCCTGGGTCATGAGCCGGAGTATGGCGGGAAACCCAGCCCGGAGCCGGTTTCCGGGGCAAGTCTAGGGAAACCGCTACCCGCACTGTCCGTGGTGAAACATCACTTCCGAGTGACTACGAAGGTTGCGGATCCGTGCGCCGCGGTCGACTTTGGTTGCTCCGGATGGGGACTTGCGGCCGTCGAAACCGCGGCCCCCGCCCGGGTCTACTGGAGGTATGACCCTTACCAGTGAGACCACCGACAGCCGGCCGGGCCGCACGCGCCCGGCGTTCGCGCGGACCCCGGTTCTCCTGATCGCGGGAGTCACCGGCGTCCTGCTCTTCGCCGCCAGCCGCAACTACGGGTTCTCCTTCGACGAGGCCTACTTCGTGGTCGCCGGCCGTGACCACCCCGCGTGGGGCTACTTCGACCAGCCGCCGCTGCTGCCGTTCCTCGCGGCCGGGCTGGACCACCTGTTCCCCGGCTCCCTGACGGCGTTGCGGCTGCCCGCCACGCTGGCCGCCGCGGGCGGGATCGTGCTGAGCGCGCTGATCGCCCGCGAGCTGGGCGGCCGCCGCGTCGCGCAGTCCGTCGCCGCCGCGGCCTACGCGATGTCCGGCGCCACGCTGATCTGCCACTACCTGGCGACGTACTCGATCGACCCGTTCTTCTGGTCGCTCATCGGGTGGCTGGTCGTGCGGTGGGCCCGGCAGCGACGCGACGGCGAAGCCGACGACCGGCTGCTGTTCGCCGCCGGGCTCGTCACCGCCGTTTCGCTGCAGACGAAGTTCCTCGTCCCGGCACTGTGGCTGGCGATCGCCGCCTCCTCGCTCGTGTTCGGGCCGCGGGACCTCGTGCGCCGCCCGCTGCTGTGGGCGGGCGCGCTGGTCGCGACGCTGACCACCGTGCCGACGCTGGTCTGGCAGGCCGGCCACGGCTGGCCGTACCTGCGGATGTCCGAGGTCGTCGCGGCCGAGTTCCCCGGCACGGGCGTGTTCCTGCTCGAACTGCTGTCCGGGCCGGGCCTGGTGATCGGCGTGCCGCTGGCGCTGTTCGGCTTCGCGCGGCTGCTCCTCGCCCGCGACCTGCGGCCCTACCGCTTCCTCGGCGTCGCGTTCCTGCTGCTGCTCGTCGCCTACCTGGTGACGTCCGGGCGGTCGTACTACGCCTACAGCCTCTACGCGCCGCTGTTCGCGGCCGGCGCGGTGGGCCTGCAGGACGTCAAGTGGCCCGCCGCCGCCAAGGCGGCCGGCTGGCTGCTGGCGGCGGCGTCGGTCGTCCAGGCGCTGTTCGCGCTGCCGATCTACCCGCGGTCGTGGGCCGAGCGCCTGCCCGACGTGCCGCTGGTTCCGTTGACCGCCAAGGTCTTCGTCCAGTCCGACGGCCAGCTCGGGCAGCTGTCGGACGCCGTCGGGCAGGTCTACCGGTCGCTGCCGCCGCAGCAGCGCGCCCGGACCGCGATCGTGACCGACAGCTACGCGTTCGCCGCCGACCTCCAGCTCTTCGGCGCCGAGCGGGGACTGCCCGCCGTGTACAGCCCGCATCGCGGGTACTACTTCTTCGGGCATCCCGACGAGCGCTGCGACAGCGTCCTGTTCGTCGGCGACCCGAGCCCGGCGGTGGCCGGGGCGTTCGCCCACCGCCAGGACGTCGTGCCGCAGCTGATGACCGTCTTCAGTGGCCGGAAGACCTCCTGGGACGCGTTGTGGCCCCGGCTGCGCACGCAGTGATCAGTTCTTGAGCGGCTCCCACCACGCGCGGTTGTTCCGGTACCAGTCGACGGTGTCGCGCAGGCCGGTGCCGATGTCGACCCGCGGGGCGTAGCCGAGTTCGGTGGAGATCTTCGTGATGTCGACGGAGTAGCGGCGGTCGTGGCCCTTGCGGTCCTCGACCGGCCGGATCGCGGTGTGGTCGCGGCCGGTGACGGCCAGCAGCCGCTCGGTCAGCTCCCGGTTGGTCAGCTCGGCGCCGCCGCCGATGTTGTAGACCTCGCCGGGCCGCCCGCGCTCGGCGACCAGCTGGATGCCGCGGCAGTGGTCGTCCACGTGCAGCCAGTCGCGGACGTTGAGCCCGTCGCCGTACAGCGGCACCTGCAACCCGTCGACGAGGTTGGTGACGAACAACGGGATGACCTTCTCCGGGTACTGGTAGGGCCCGTAGTTGTTGGAGCACCGCGTGATCGACGCGTTGAGCCCGTGGGTGGTGAAGAACGCGCGCACCAGCAGGTCCGAAGCCGCCTTGGACGCCGAGTACGGCGAGTTGGGCGCGACCGGGTGGTCCTCGGGCCACGAGCCTTCGTCGATCGAGCCGTACACCTCGTCGGTGGACACGTGCACGAACCGGCCGGCCTCGCCGTCGAGCGCGGCCTGCAGCAGGGTCTGGGTGCCGAGCACGTTGGTGCGGACGAACTCCGCCGACCCCGCGATCGAACGGTCCACATGCGACTCCGCCGCGAAGTGGACCACCAGGTCGAGGCCCTTCAGCTCCCGCGCGACGAGGTCGGCGTCGCAGATGTCGCCGGCGACCACCCGCAGGCGCTCGTCTTCGGCGACCGGCGCCAGGTTCGCGCGGTTGCCGGCGTAGGTGAACTTGTCGAGCACCACCAGCTCGTCGGGCTCGAAGCCGGGGTAGCGGCCGGACAGCACGGCGCGGACGTAGGCCGAGCCGATGAAGCCGGCGCCGCCGGTGACCAGCATGCGCATGGGAAGGATCCTCCGGGGTTCAGACCGTGGTGAGCGGCCGCGCGCGGCGCGCGAAGTCCATGACGTACTTGCCGTAGCCGGAGCTGCCGATCCGCTCGCCCAGCGCGTAGCAGGCGTCGGCGTCGATGAAGCCCATCCGCAGCGCGATCTCCTCGAGGCAGGCGATCTGCACGCCTTGGCGCGCCTCCAGCGTCTGGACGTACTGGCCGGCGTCGAGCAGCGACTCGTGCGTGCCGGTGTCCAGCCAGGCGAAGCCGCGGCCGAGGTCGACGCAGGTCGCGCGGCCCCGGTCGAGGTAGACGTTGTTGAGGTCGCTGATCTCCAGCTCGCCGCGGGCCGACGGCCGCAGGCCCTTGGCGATCTCGACCACGTCGTTGTCGTAGAAGTACAGGCCGGTGAGCGCCCGGTTCGACTTCGGGTGCGCCGGCTTCTCCTCGATGGAGACCAGGTTGCCGTCGGCGTCGACCTCGCCGATGCCGTGCCGGTGCGGGTCGGAGACCTCGTAGCCGAACAGGACGCAGCCCTTGAGGTCGCGGGTCGCCGCGCGCAGCACGTCGGAGAAACCCTGCCCGTGGAAGATGTTGTCGCCGAGGATGAGCGCCGACGTGTCGTCGCCGACGTGCTCCTCGCCGATGAGGAACGCCTCCGCGAGGCCGTTCGGATGGGCCTGCTCGGCGTAGCCGAGCCGCAGGCCGAGGTGGGACCCGTCGCCGAGCAGCCGCCGGAACGCCGGCAGGTCGTGCGGGGTCGAGATGAGCAGGATCTCGGTGATGCCGGCGAGCATCAGGACCGACAGCGGGTAGTAGATCATCGGCTTGTTGTAGACCGGGACGAGCTGCTTGGAGACGCCGAGGGTGACCGGATGCAGCCGAGAGCCACTGCCGCCGGCGAGGATGATGCCTTTCATGGGGGCCCCACGTTCTCGGTCGGGAAGGTTCGTGACCGGCTCGACCCTAGGGGCGCGACGAGTAGGAGAATCTCCAGTCCTGGCGCCTCAGCGGCGGGCGGGCTTCTGCCGCGTCTCGGTTGTCGGCACATAGGCGGGCAGGTCCGCGGCGATCCGGAAGCCGCCGTCGGGCGTGGGACCGGCTTCCAGGCTGCCGCCGACCAGTTCGACGCGGTGGCGCAGGCTGGACAGGCCGAGCCCGGAGCCGCTGCCGGCCAGCACCGCGTCCGGCGCCCGCCGCGGCGGCGTGTTGACGACCCGGACGGCGACCCCGTCGCGCCGGTACCGCAGCTCCACCCGGATTTCGGCGCCCGCGGCGTGCTTGCGGGCGTTGGTCAGCGCCTCCTGCACGATCCGGTGGACCGTGCGCGCGATGGTCGGGGACATGTGCGCGCGCTCGCCCTCGACGTCCAGCTCCACCGGGATCCCGGCCGCGGCCGACTCCGCGACCAGCGTGGCCGGGTCGGGCACGCTGGTCGCCGAGCCGGCCGCGCCCGCCGGACCGGCCGAGCCGCGCCGCGGGCTCGGGCCCGCCATCCGCTCGGAGAGGTCGGCCGAGGTCGTGTTCAGCACCCCGACCAGGTCGCGCAGCTCGTCGAGGGCCATCGCGCCACGGGCGCGGATCTCCTCGGCCGCCTTGCGGACCTCCGGGTCGGCGGAGCTGACGCCCAGCGCGCCGGCGTGCAGGACCATCAGGCTCAGCCCGTGGGTGAGCACGTCGTGCATCTCCGCGGCGAGGCGGCGGCGTTCCTCGGCCCGTGCCTGCTCGGCCATCAGGTGCTGCTCGCGCTCGGCCCGCTCGGCGCGGTCGCGCAGCTCCTGCAGCAGCTGCTTGCGCGCGTCCAGGTACAGCACGACGACCGGCGGGCCGATCGTGCTGAGCAGGCCGACCGGGGTGATCGTCCAGCTCGGCGCCCACGGCTCGCTCCCGATGATCGCCAGCGCGGCGATGATGGCGAACGCCGTGCGCGGGCTCTCCAGGCGGACCAGGTAGATCACGATGACCGACGTGACGCGGGGCAGGATGAGCGGGCTGGCCGGGTCCACGGGGGACAGCAGCCCGGGGGCGAGCCCGTCGGCCAGCACGGTCGCGAAGGCCACGGCCATCGCGATGCCGGCGACCGTCTTCGGGAAGCGCCGCACCCCGAGCACCGAGACGTCGACCACCAGTTGCAGGACCAGGTCGGCGCGGGGGCCCGCCCAGCCGGTGGTGGGCTGGCTGTTGAGGCAGATCGCGACGTCGAGCAGGCCGAAGATCACCACGAGGCTCAGCAGGGTGGCCAGTTCGTGCTTGGCCCCGAAGCGGCCGCCGAGCCGCTCACTCAGCGTGGCCCGCGGACCTGGGGTGACGTGCGACACGGGCACCACGTTAGCTTCCGGCCCCACCGCCCGGCGGCCGGTCGGCGCTTCCCGCGCCGGACAAGCGACGAAAGTTGCCCGCCCGCGGCCGCGGCGACAACTTTCGTTGGTCGGCATTCACCCCCTCGGCCCACCTGCAACAAGGACCACCTCAAGTCTTGGTTAAATGTCCAGTTTCAACGGCCGGGGAATGCTACAAGTGTGTCACCCGTCCGGGTGGTGGCCTTCGCTGACAGCGAGCGTCGCTCCTGGTACGGTCACCTGTTAGTGGAGGAAGTGGCGCATATCGGGCGCCGGCGGCCCCTTTCCGCGGGCCGGCGGTGTCAATACTGTTCGGACAGTCAGATCCTTCGGCGGCTCTGGGGGCTGCGCGAAAGGCCCGGTTTTGCCGGGCTCGCAGGAAAGGTCGATGCGGCATGTCGGATCCTGCTCCGCAGCCGGTCCGCACCGGGGATTCGGACGCGCTGTCCCGGTGGGCGGCGCAGGCGTGGACGGAGTCCGCGCAGGCCGTGCTGGTCGACGGGACGCCCGGTGGCGGCGTCCGGGCCCTGCTGAGCGCGTTCGAAAGCTCCGGAACTGGCCAAACCGCGAATATTGTTCGCCTTTCCGGGAGGAATGGGGCCGCGTACCCCGAGTTCCACGCGCTCGCGGAACTGTTCGCCGGTGCCGCCGATCCGTCCGGGGATATCCGCCGAGCCCTGGAATTGCCCGCCGGAAACGGTTCGGCGTTGCACCGGAAATTTCGCACTTTGCGGTTTTTGCTGTTGTCGGGATTGTTGCGGGAAAAGAACCTCGTCATTGTGGTCGAAGAAGCACAGTGGTGTGACGAGTCGTCGTTGCGGTTCTTCGACTTCCTGCTGCGCTGCGGCCGCGGGGAACGCTTTCTCCTGGTGCTGTGCCGCCGTCCCGAAGAGCCCGGCACCGGCTCGTGGGCGCTGGGGCAGATCGGCGCGCAGGACCGGTGTCACCGCTGGGAAGTGACGGCCGCGAGCCCGGTCGACGCGCTGGCCGCGTTGCCCGCGCAGGCACGGACGGTGGCCACCGCGGTCGCCGTGCTCGATGATCAGGACGTGGCGCGGGTGGCCGCTTTGTGTGGATTGCCCGCGGGCCCGGTGCGGATCGCGATCATCAGAATGCGGCGGGAAAATCTGTTCACCGGAAGCGTGCTCGACCGGTCGGTCCGATCCCGGCTGCTCGCGGAAACCCCGGCCGACGAACTGGCCTGCCTGCATTTACGCGCGGCGAGGGTGCTCAACGACGACGCCCGCCCGGCCGCGGAAGTGGCCCCGCACCTGGGCGCGCTGCCGCGGCTGGAGGAGAGCTGGATGCTCGACCTGGCCCTGGAGGCGGCAGCGGCGGCGAAAACGGGCGGAAACCCCGAGGCGGCGGTGACGCACCTGACCCGAGCGGCGGCCACCGAGCCATCCCGCTTGGACGTGCGCCTGGCCCTGGCGGCGGCCCACCTGAGCACGAACCCCCAGGCGGCGATGGCGGAACTGACCAGGGCGGCGGCACACGCGGAGGACGAGCGCGACCACTGCGCACTGGCGGCGCTGTACGCACTGGCGGCCACGGCTGCGGGCACTTCGGAGGCGGGTGGCGCGGCTGCGGCAGAGGGCCGGGCGGCGGCCGCGGCCGGCGGCGCGGCTTCTGCGCAGGGCGGTGGCGCGGCCGCGACGCCGGGTGGCCGGTCCGCCCCGGCGAATGGCGCAGCCATCCCGCTCAGCGATCCTTCTCCGCTACCCGCCTCTCTCGGCGACCTCGTCGACCGGCTCGCCGCCGGATCACCCGCCGTGCCGGTGGCCGCCCTCGCCGCGGCCGCCGCGACCCGGGATGCCGCCCGTAGCCTGCTCCGCGACCGTGCCGTGGCCGCCCCGCGCGGCTCCGTCCGGCGTGCCGATGCGCGCGACCTCGCGCAGCGGGCTCTCGGGCTCGCGCTCGCCGGGCGCAGCGTCGAGGTCGCCGCCGCTTGTGCGCGGGCCGTTGTCCGGCTGCCCGTTGCCGCCGCCTCCAGTGCCGATCTGCTCGCCGCCGGGCGGACCCTGCGGCTCGTCGACGATCTGCCGAACGCCGTGCGGGCGCTCGACCAAGCCGTCGCCGAGGCCGTCGTGAGCGGTGACCGGGCCGCGCTCGGGCGGGCGCTCGCCGCCCGCTACTGCGCCCTGCGGGAGAGCGGTGACCGTGACGGCGCGCTCGCCGACGTCCGTGTCGCCGCGCTCGCCGGCGCCGGGGAACGGCCCGGCGTCACCGTCCGCGGCGCGCTCGCGATCGCTCTGCGCGACGACGACCAGCTCACCGCCGCCGAGCACATGCTGCGCGCCGTGCGCCCGCACGAACTCGACGACGCACCCGAGGAACGGCCCCTCTGGCTGCTCGGCCTCGCGCGGATCAGGGCCCTGCGCTCCGACGTCGACGGCGCACTCGAACTGCTCCGCGAAGCCGGCCGGTACCAGGAGACCGGCGGCGTCGGCAACCCCGTCTTCGCGCCGTGGTGGTTCACCGCCACGCTCCTGCTCGCCGGCACCGGACGGCACCGGGAAGCCGCCGCGTACGCCGAACGCGGGCACGATCTCGCCACGGGCTGGCCGACCGGGACGGCCCGCGGCCTCGTGCTGCTCGGGCGGGGCGTGGCCGCCTCGGGGACGCGGGCGGTGGAACTGCTCGCGGACGCGGGCCGGGTACTGGCCGCTTCGCCGTGCCGCGTCGAGTACGCGCGCGCCGAATACCTGCTGGGCAAGGCGTTGACCGGTGTCGGCGACCGCAAGACCGCGCGCCAGCACCTGCGCCAGGCCGCGTTGCTGTCGGCCTGCTCGGGCTGGCGCTCGATCGGCGCGCTCGCGCGGGAGCTGCTGGAGGAGTCGGGCGGCCGGCTGCGCCGGCCCCGCGCCGACGTGCTGACCCTCCGCGAACGCGAGGTGGCCGAGCTGGTCGCGGGCGGGGCGAGCAACCGCGACGTCGCGGGCGCGCTCTTCGTCTCGCCGCGGACCGTCGAGCTGCACCTGACCAACGTCTACCGGAAGCTGACCGTGGACAGCCGCGCCGAACTGGCCGCGGCGCTGCGGGGCAGCCGTCCGGCGGGGACGCCGAAGAGGACCGATGGGCTCGCCGGATAGGGAAGACGGCCAGGTGATCGCCACGCGGACGGCGCCGGGTGCCGCCGGGCTGCCGCACCAGCGCGGCGTCCCCCTGCCCGCGCTCGCCGAGCGCGACGAGGAGTGCGCGCTGCTGACCGGAATGCTCCACGACCTGCCCGAGGGACACTCGGCGGTCGTGACGGTCACCGGCGCGCCCGGCTGCGGCCGCAGCGCGCTGCTGGCGGCCGTCGCGGCGGCGGCCCGGGCGGCGCGGCTGCGCGTCGCACACGTGCCGTGCTGCCCGTCCGACCCCGCCGAGCCCTTCACCGTGCTGCAGCAGGTTTTCACCGGGCTCGGCGTCGCACTCCCGCCGGAGGCGACCGGGCCGGTGCCGCCGGACGAGCGCGTCCTCGGCGCGCTGTGCCGCGACCTGCACACCGCGCTGGACACGCGGCCGCTCGTGCTGGTCGTCGACGACCTGCACTGGGCCGACACCCCGTCCCGCGCCTGGCTGCACGAGCTCGCCGGGCGGCAGGCCGGGGCACCGGTGCTGCTGGTCGTCAGCCAGGTCAGCGGGCTGGACACCTGGCGTCCCCCGGCGACGGCGGCCGCGCACGCGATCCGGCTGCGCCCGCTCGGCGACGCCGCCGTGGCCGGCCTGGTCCGCGAGCAGCTGGGCGCGGAGGCCGGCGAGCGGCTGGTCGGGCACGCCGTGCGCGGCAGCGGCGGCAACCCGGCGGTGCTCGCCGAAGCACTGCAGCGGCTGCGCCTGGAACCCGGCGGCCCGGAGCTGTTTCCCCGGATCGCGAGTGAGCGCTTGCTGCGTCTGCTCGACGGCCTGCCTGCCGAGCTCACCGCCGTGCTCCGCGCGCTCGCGGTGTGCCCGGCGGGGTTCGGGCCGGCGTTGCTGGCTGAACTGGCCGGCTGCCCGCCGGAGCGGCTGGGCGATGCGCTCGCCCGGCTGCGGGCGCTGGGGCTGGCCGACGGGTTCGGCGGGCTGACCGAGCCGGACGTCGGCCAGCGGGTGCTCGGCGGGATGTCCGAAGTGGACCGTGACGCGTTCTTCGCCCGCGCGGCCAAGCTGGGCTACGACCACGGGGTCGCGAACGCGGCCGTCGCGGCGATCCTGCGGCGCACCCGGGTGGTCGGCGAGCCGTGGGCGGTGGAGGTGCTCGTCGCGGCCGCCCGGATCGGCCGGGGCGAGGAAGTGACCGCGTTGCTCAAGCGGGCGCTGCAGGAGCCGCTCGATCCGGCGCGGCGCGCGGCCGTGCTGCTCGACCTCGGGGCCGCGGAGCTGCTCGTCGACCCCGACGCCGGTGACCGGCACCTCGCCCAGGTGCTGTCCGAAGTGGACGGTGGGGGCCTCGGCGAACACCGGCTGGCGGCCGCGGACCTGCTCGTCGCGCGGGGCGGGCTGCCCGGGCGCACGCTCGTGGCCGCCTTCCGCCGCCCGGACGTCTCGGCGGCCGAGCGCGGCGCCCTGCTCGGGCTGTACTGGCTGGCCGACGGCGACCCGCACGACCGGTCGGAGGTCGGTGGCTACGGCATGCCGCCGCTGCCCGAGCGGCCGGCGGACCCGGCGCAGGCCGCCGTCGCCGCGGTCCTGCTCGCCCGCCGTGGCCTGCGGCCCGCCCGGGTGCGCGGGCTCGCGCGAGCCGCACTGGCCCAGCCGGTGGCCGAGGCGTGCTCGCTGACCATGCGGGCCGCGGCGGTCCGGGCACTGACCCTCACCGGGGACCTCGCCGAGGCGGACGCGCACGGCGAAGACGTCCTCGCGCGGGCGCGCCGCCAGGGCTTCCGCATGCTGATCGCCCGCGCCCTCGCCGAGCGGGCCGAACGGCACCTCGCGGCGGGACGGCTCACCGCCGCCGCAGCCGACCTGGCCGACGCGCACGAGCTCGTGCCGCCCCGGCACTGGCACCCGATGCTGCGCGCGAGGGTGATCGGGACCGAGGCGATGGTGCACGTGGCAGCCGGCCGCGCCGACCTCGCCCGCCGCGCGCTCGACCGGGACGCCACCGAGCCGGGACGCGGGCTCGGCGGCGCGTTCCTGCTGTACGCCCAGGGACTGGTGCTGCTGGAAGAAGGCCGCCGGGAAGCGGCACTCGCCCGGCTGCGCGAGTGCGGACGGCGGCTTTCCGCGCGCGGCTGGGCCAACCCGGAGCTGCTGCCGTGGCGCTCGGCCGCGGCGAAGTGCCTGGTGGCGGCGGGGGAGCGGGACGACGCCCGCCGGTTGCTGGCGGAGGAGCTGGCCGCGGCGAAGGAGTGGGGCACCCGCTCCGCGGTGGGTGGCGCGCACCTGGCGGCGGCGCTGGCCCTCGGCCCCGGCGACCCCGGCCACGCGGAACACCTGAAGCAGGCGGTCGAGTTGCTGCGCGGCACCGGAAGCGACCTGCGCTACGCGACGGCGCTGGCGGAGTCGGCGGGGGTCGGGGACCACCTCGCGGAAGCGGCGGCACTGGCGGCCCGCCACGGCTGGCGGAGAGTCCGAACGCGACTGGACGAGCTGACCGGCCGTCCGGCGGAAGATCCGCGGCACGGGCTGTCCGAGGCCCAGCGCCGGGTGGCGAACCTGGCGGCGGCCGGAGTGTCCAACGCGGACATAGCGGCGGCGCTGGAGGTGACGCGGCGCACGGTGGAACTGCACCTGACCAACGTGTACCGCAAGCTGGGCATCGACGGCAGGCGGCAGCTCGCCGGGGCACTGGCCGCCCGGGAGGGGTCCCTCTCCGGCGAGGAGGTCCGGCCGTGACCCTGCCGGAACGCGAGGAAGACCTGCGCCGCCTGCGGGACGCCATCGCGGCCGCCGGGGCGGGGCAGGGTTCCGTCACCGTCGTCACCGGGCAGCTCGGCGCCGGGAAAACCGCACTGCTCAAGGAAATCCGCGACACTGCCGGCTCCGGGACACGGCTGCTCACCGCCTCGGCGAGCCGGTCCGAACAGGACTTCGACTTCGGCGTCGCCTGCCAGCTGCTCGAACCGCTGGTCGCCGAGGCGGGTCCGGCCGATGCGGACCGGTGGTTCGCCGGCGACGCGGCCGCCGCCCGGTGGCTGTTCCCCGGCGTCGCCGGCTGGCCCGGCTGGCGCGGTGAGCAGGCCGAGGTGCTGACCACGCACGGCCTGCTGAGCCTGCTCGCCCGGATCGCCGCCGACCGGCCGCTCGCCGTGCTCGTCGACGACCTGCAGGACGCCGACCGCCAGTCGCTGACCTGGCTGCGGCAGTGCGCGCGGCGGATCGACGAGCTGCCCTGCGCGCTCGTCGGCACCGTCCGCGAGGGCGACCCGGGCGCCGACCGGCCCGCGATCCGCGAGCTGTGGCAGCTGGCGAAGACCCGGATCCGGCCGGCGAACCTGTCCGAAGCGGGTGTCCGCGAACTGCTCGGCGGCGACGCGCGGGCCGCCGCCTGCCACGCGGCCAGCGCCGGGAATCCCTTGTACCTCACCGAAGTCCTGCGGGACGGCCACTCGCGCGACGCCGGGCCCTCCTTGCTGCAGGAACGGCTTTCCGCGCAGCTCGCCGCGCTGCCGCCGCACGTGGGCGCCTGCGCCGAGGCGATCGCGGTGCTCGGCGAACACGCGCAGCCCTGGCTGATCGAGCACCTCACCGGCGGTGACTCGGTGGCCGTCGCGGAGGCTGTGCGGATCCTCCGGCGGCTGGGGATCCTCGGCCCGGCGTCGCCGCCGCGGTTCGCCGCGCCCGTCGTCCGGACGGCGATCGAGGCGTCGATGAGCGCGCACGAGGACCGGCGGCTGCGGGTGCGCGCGGCGACCGCGTTCCACGACGCCGGGTTCGCCGCGGAGACGGTCGCGGCCCAGCTGCTCGAACTGCCCGCGCCGTCGCCGTCGCTCTGGATGGCGGAGGAGCTGCGCACCGCCGCCGACGCGGCCACCCGGCGCGGCGAGCCCGAGACGGCCGCGCGGTACCTGCGCCGCGCCCTGCTCGACCTGCCGCCCGACTGTCCCGAACGCGGCTGGCGGCTGGTGGACCTGGCGCTCACCGAAGCCGTCTTCGACCTGCCCGCGGCGATCCGGCACCTGACGCAGGCGATCGGGCTGCTGCCGACCCCGCGCGAGCGGGCCGAGGCGGTGACCCTGCTGCCGCTGTCGGCGTTCCTGCGCCCGGAGGCGGCCGTCCTGACCGGCCGCGTCAGCCAGGCCGACACCGGCGCGCAGACCGGGCTCTGGCTGGAGGCGCGGATCCGGCTGACCCGGTGCGACGATCCCGCGTCGCTCATGAGCGCGCTCGTGCGGCTCCGCGAGCTGGGCCCGGAGCCGCCGATCCGGACGCTCGCCGAGCGCGAGCTGCTGGCGGTGCTGCTCTACGCGGCCACGCTGACCGCCGGGACGTCCGCGGACACCGTGGCGGAGCTGGCCGGCGAGCTGCTGCGCTGCGCGCCCGCGTCGTCCGCGGAACTGGCGGGTACCGCGCCGCTGCTCATCCTGGCCGCGCTCACCGCGGGCGCGATCGGCCCGACGTCGTCGTGGCTGGACAGCGCGATCGGCGAAGCGAGCGGCCGCGGACCGGTTCGGCTGGCCTCGCTGACCGGGGGCCGCGCCGCGGTGCTGGCCCACTCCGGGCAGCTCACCCGCGCCAGGGCCACGGCCGCGGAGGCGCTCGAGTTCATCGGCGGCGACCTGGCCGAGGCGTCCGCGCCGCTGGTGCTGTGCCTGGTGTCGGTCGCGGTGATCACGCGCGACGAGCGCCTGGCGGCGACGGTGCTCGGCCACTACGACGAGCCGGCGCTGGAGCGGGCCGGCCTGGCGATCCGGGCGGCGGTGCTGATGCTGCGCGGCGCGGTGACGGCGGTCGAGGACCCCCGCGGCGCGCTGGCGCGGTTCCTCGACTGCGGGGCGGTCCTGCACCGCGCGGGCTGGCGCAACCCGGCGGTGTTCCCGTGGCGCACGTGGAGCGCCTGGCTCCAGCGGCGGCTCGGCGACCACGTCTCGGCCGCGGAGCTGATCGACGAGGAGGTCCGCTGCGCCCGGCAGTGGGGCGCACCGGTGGCGCTCGGGCGCGCGCTGCGGATCCAGGCGTCCCTGCATTCGGGCGCCGAGGCCGACCGCATGGTGACGGAGTCGATCGCGGTCTCCCGGGCCTCGGAGGACCGGCTGGAGCAGGTGCGCGCGCTGCTGGCGGAGGGCGCGTCGCTGAGCGGCGCGGAGGCGGCCGACCGGTTCCGCGAGGCCCGCCGGCTGGCGGAGGGCTGCGGCGCACCGTGGCTCACCGGCCGGACGGCGGAGAACACGAGCGGCCCCGGCACCGGCCCGGGCCGGGCCACGGCCCCGGCGCTCAGCGAGGCGGAGGGCCGGGTGGTCGGGTACGTCCTCAACGGCCTGACCAACGGCGAGATCGCGGCGGAGATCAACGTGAGCCGCCGCGCGGTGGAGAAGCACCTGACGAGCTGCTACCGGAAACTGGGCATTTCGGGCCGCGCGGAACTGGCCGCGGTGTTCGGCGCGTGGGGCTTCGGGTCGCGCAGCGGGGTGTAGGTGCCGGGAAGTGCCCGGGCCGGACGGGCTTCGCGGGCGGCGCAGGCTCGCGCATGGGGCAGGTCACGCGGCGGGTGCGGGGCGGTGCCCGGTGCCGGAGCCGGGCATCGCAGGCTGAGCCGGCTCGCGCAGTGCGGTTTCGGGGCCGCGCGCCTGGGCGGCCGAACGCGCCTGGGCGGCCGAAGAGGTGCCGGGCATCCCAAGCGCAGCGCCGTCCGGGTCAGCCGGAGAGACCGGCCTCGTGGGCCAGGAGCCCGGCCTGGGTGCGGTTGGCGCAGCCCAGCTTGGTCAGCATCCGGGACACGTAGCTCTTCACCGTCGCTTCGGACAGGTGCAGCTTGGCCGCGATCGCCGCGTTCGACATGCCCTCGCCCAGGCAGATCAGCATGTCCAGCTCGCGGTCGGTGAGGTCGGACGTGCGCTCGCGCGCCTCCTGTGAGCGCTCGTGCTCGCCCGCCGAGGCGGAGACCATCCGGCGGGCCGCTTCCTTCGACAGCACCGTGTGCCCGTCGGCCGCGACGCGCACCAGGCCGATCAGGTCCTCGGGCGGTGTCGACTTGAGCAGGAAGCCCGACGCCCCCGCGCGCAGGGCCTTGAGGACGTAGCTGTCCGAGTCGAACGTCGTGAGCGCCACGAGGGCGGGCGGGTCGGGCAGCTTGACGATCCGCTCGATCGCGGTCAGCCCGTCCACCCCGGGCATCCGCAGGTCCATCAGCATGACGTCGGGCCGGAAGCGTCCCGCGGCCTCGACCGCCTCGGCGCCGTCCTGCGCCTGCCCGACGATGTCGATGTCCGCCGCGGAGGTCAGCACGGTTCGCAGGTGCGCGAGCACCATCGGCTCGTCGTCGACGATCACCAGGCGGATCGTCTTGTCGGCGTTCGCTTCGGGGGCCACACCCCGCAGTATCGCACTGCCGGGGAACCCGCCGCGCGCAGTGATCCCGATCATGCCGTGTCACAGACACCGGCCGGCCGGTGTCTTGATGCCGACCGACCAAGGAGGACCTCGTGAACACCGCACTCTGGATCGCCGCCGGGCTGCTCGCCGCCGTCGCACTGACCGGGGGTGTCAGCAAGACGTTCGTCCCGCGGCAGAAGCTCGCCGCCACCCCCGGCGGGGCCTGGACCGGCGAACGCGGCGACGGCTTCGTCCGGACGCTCGGCGTCCTCGAGCTGCTGGCCGCCGCCGGCCTGGTGCTGCCCGCCGCCCTCGGGATCGTCCCGGTGCTGGTCCCGGTGACGGCCGCCTGCTGGGTCCTGCTCATGATCGGAGCCATGCGCACCCATCTCCGCCACGGCGAGGCGAAGTTCGCCGCCCTGAACCTGACCTACCTGGCCGTCGCCGTTTTCCTCGCCTGGGGCCGCTTCGGTCCCGCGTCCTTCACCGCGTGACCACGAAAGGGGATCCGGCCGTGACCGACCACGCGACCGAAACGTTCGTCGCCCACCGCAACCTGCTCTTCACCGTCGCCTACGAGATGCTCGGCTCGGCCGCCGACGCCGAGGACGTGCTGCAGGAAACCTGGCTGCGCTGGGCCGACGTCGACCTGGCCGAGGTGCGCGAAGAGCGCGCCTACCTCGTCCGCATCACGACGCGGCTGGCGCTCAACCGCCTGCGCACCCTGCAGCGCCGCAAGGAGGCCTACGTCGGGCCGTGGCTGCCCGAGCCGCTGCTCACCGCGCCGGACGTCGCCGAGGACGTCGAACTCGCCGAAAGCGTCTCGATGGCGCTCATGCTCGTCCTCGAGACGCTGGCGCCGACCGAGCGCGCCGTCTTCGTGCTGCGGGAGGTCTTCGACTTCGGCTACGACGAGATCGCCGCCGCCGTCGGCAAGACGCCCGCGGCCGTCCGGCAGATCGCGCACCGGGCCCGGCGGCACGTCGACGCCCGCCGCCCGCGCGAGACGGTCTCCGCCCGCGAGACCCGGGCCGCGCTCGACTCCTTCCAGCGCGCCCTCGAAACCCGGGACTTCCAGGCGCTGTTCGACGTGCTCGCCCCGGACGTCGTCCTGATGAGCGACGGCGGCGGCGTCAAGCAGGCGGCCCTGCGGCCGATCACCGGCGCGGACAAGATCGTCCGGTTCATGCTCGGCGGCATCGGCCGGACCGAAGCGAACCTCACCAGCGCCCCGACGCTCGTCAACGGCAACCCCGGGCTCGTCCTGCGCCTCGACGGCGAGCTGGACGGCGTCATGGCGGTCCGCTTCGAGGGCGGCCGCATCACCGGCCTCTACTACGTGCGCAATCCGGAGAAGCTGACCCGCGTCGGCACGGAAACCGCACTGACGCTGGGCTGAGCCGCGGGTGCCGACGCCGGACAGTAGTGCGGCGGGCGCGGCTGGTGACCGCGGAACAGGTATGGAGTCAGGTACTTGTACGGGTGCGGCGACGCGGGCCCCGGCGCAAGCTTGACCGGCCCCCGATGACCGCAGGAGGTCGGAAAACCCATGGTGCAAGGCCGGTCGCGTCCCCTCCTCCGGGTCGTCGCCCCCGCGGACTCCCCGGAGCCGCGACCGGCCCCCTCCGGGCCGCGTGACCGCTACGCCGACCTCGCCGACCGGCGGCTGGCCGCCATCCTGGCCGCCGAGGACACCGCGGAGGAGCACGGCCTCAGCCCGCACACGCGCAGCACCTGCTACGTCCACCGGTGCTGGGCGCACCAGTGCGTCGGCGACCCGCTGCACGTCCTCGTCGTCACCGGCCACCGGTGGTGCCGTCGCTGCGAATGCCCGGTCGACGTCGCCGTCGACGAGACGCCGCCCGGCGCGGTGCACCTGTTCTGCCCGCGCTGCGGCCAGGCGGGTTCGGCGGCGAACCGCGAGGTTCGGCAGGCCTGCCGGACGAGCCTGGCCGCGATGCACGGCGGTGACACGCCGACGCTGTACCGCATCCCGGACGCCTGACCCGCGCGGGTTGCTTCCTCCGAGGGGCTCGCATTGACCGGCGCGCCCGGACGTCCTTACGGTTCACGGGTGGGGAAGGCCGGCACGACGGGGGGAAAGGGCAACCTGCCCGCGGACACCACGAGCTTCGTGGGACGCAAGGCCGAGGTGGCCGAGGTCAAGCACCTGCTGACGCGGGCGCGGCTGGTCACCCTGACTGGCGTGGGCGGCGTCGGCAAGACGCGGCTGGCCGTGCAGACCGCCGCGGGCCTGGCCCGCGCGTTCCCGGACGGCGTCTGGCTGGTGGAGCTGGCCGGCCTGGACGATCCGGCGCTCGTCGCGCACACCGTGCTCGAGGCGCTCGGGGTGCACGACGAAACCGGCCGGACGCCGGCGGCGGTGCTCGCCGAGCACCTGCGGGACCGGCGGCTGCTGATCATCCTGGACAACTGCGAGCACGTCCTGGACGCCTGCGCCGCGCTGGCGCACGACCTGCTGCGCGCCGCGCCGGGCCTGCGGCTGCTGGCGACCAGCCGGGAGCGGCTCGCGCTGGCCGCCGAGCACCTCTGGCCGGTGTCGCCGCTGCCGCTGCCGGAACCGGGCCGCCCGCTGCCCGGCGGCGCGTGGCTGCAGTACCCGGCGCTGACGTTGTTCGCCGAGCGCGCGGCCGCCGTCGACCCGGGCTTCGCCGTCACCGACGCGAACCAGGAGCGCGTGGCGCAGGTGTGCCGCCTGCTGGCCGGCATCCCGCTGGCGATCGAGCTCGCCGCCGTCCGGCTGCGCGTGCTGACGCTGGCCGAGCTGGAGTCCGGGCTGGGTGACTGCTTCCGGCTGCCGGGCACGGTCAAGCGCGGCGGCGAGCCGCGGCACCAGACGCTGCTGGCCGCCGTCGACTGGAGTTTCGCGTTGTGCAGCCCGCCCGAACGGCGGGTGTGGGCGCGCGTGTCGGTGTTCGCCGGCGGCTTCGACCTGCCCGCGGCCGAGCGCGTCTGCGCGGGCGGCGACGTCCGGGACGTCCTGGCCGGGCTGGTGGAGAAGTCGGTGCTGATCCGGGAAGGCGAGCGGTTCCGGCTGCTGGAGCCGCTGCGGCAGTTCGGCCGGGACAAGCTGGCGGCGTCCGGGGACGCGGCGGCCGTGTCGCGGGCGATGCGCGACCACTACCTCGAGCTGGCCGTCCGCAGCGAACGGGCCTGGTTCGGCCCGGCGCAGGCGGAGGTCTTCCGGCGGACCCGCGTCGAGCACGCGAACCTGCGGGCGGCGCTGGACTACAGCCTAACCGAGCCGGGGGAGCTGGAGACGGGCCTGCGGCTCGCGTCGACGCTGTGGTTCTACTGGGCGGGGTGCGGGGTCTTCGGCGAAGGCCGCCACTGGCTCGACCGCGCGCTGACCCTGGCCACCGAACCGGGCGCGGCACGCGCCAAGGCGTTGTGGGTCAACGGGTACGTCGCCACGTTGCAGGGCGACACCGCGGGCGCTGTCGCGATGCTGGCGGAGTGCCGGGACTACGCGCGGCGGGCCGGTGACGAGATCGCGCTGGCGTACGCGACGCACCGGCTGGGCTGCAACCTGCTGGTGGGCGACGACGTCAGGGACGCGAAGACGCTGTTCGAGGAGGCCCGGGCACGCTACCGGCAGCTGGGCGAGCTGAACAGCAACGTGATGCTGGCCGGCATCGAGCTGGCGGTGGCGTCGGTGTTCCTCGGCGACCTCGACCGCGCGGCGGAGCTGTGCGAGGAGGCGTGCGCGACGGGCGTCGCGCACGGCGAGCGGTGGGCGCACGCGTACGCGATCTTCGTCCAGGCACTGGTGGCGTTGGGCCGCGGCGACTTCGCCCGCGCGGCCGAGCACGGGCGGCACTGCCTGCGCGTCAAGCGGGAGTTCCACGACCTGCTGGGCATCGTGCTGGCGATCGAGGTGCTGGCCTGGACGGAGGCGGCCCGCGGCCGCTGGGAACCGGCGGCGACGATGCTCGGGTCGGCCCAGCCGATCTGGCAGGCGGTCGGGTTCCCGATGTTCGGCTCCCGGTTTTTCGGTGCCCCGCACGGAGAATGCGAGACGCGCACGCGCGAAGCGCTGGGCGACGGCCCGTTCGAGGCGGCCCTCCGGCGCGGCCGCGAGTTCGGCTTGGCGGAAGCGATCGCGTACGCGCTGGGCGACACGGCACCGTCACCGGCCCCGGGCCCGGCGCGGGCGACACCGCTGACGGACCGGGAACGCGAAGTGGCATCGCTGATCGCGGACGGCCGGTCCAACCAGGAGATCGCGGACAAGCTCGTGATCTCCCGCCGCACGGCGGAAGGCCACGTGAACCGCATCCTGCGCAAGCTGGAGTTCGACTCACGAACCCAGGTCGCCGCCTGGGCGGCCCGCGTGTCGCGGCTGTGAGGCCGTGCGTTGCGGCGACTCGGCAGTCACGCGCCCGAAGGCGGCCTTGGTTGCGTGTGACGCACCGAAGGCCGCCTTGGGGCGCGCGAGCGGCCCCGGGGCCCCGCGGCGCCCGGCGCTAACCGAGCCGCTCGTCCCAGTCCGTGAACGCCGCCACGAGATCGGCGCGCGCGCCGATCTCCGTCAACCGGCGCTGCTGGTCCGCGAGGTAGTACCGGTACAACGGAACCAGCCCCGCCCGCAGCTCCGGCCGGACCTCGTCCGCGGCCAGCGGGTGTCCCGCGCGGACCCGCGAGGCCAGCCGCACCAGTGACTTCGCCGGTGCGTCCGGCCGGGCCAGGTACCACTCGATCGCTTCGTCGTTGTTCGCCGCGCGGCCGGTCGGTGTCGTTCCCGAGTACAGGAACCGCACCGGGAACAGCACCGCCTTGGTGAACCACACCGGGTCCGCCAGGAGGCGCCGCGGTTCGTGGAACTCCGCCGTAACCTCCGGGGTGGCCAGCACCGCGATCGCGAACCGCGCGCTTTCCAGCAGCAGCTCCGCGGCCGGCGGCCGGGCCACCTCGGCGAGGACGTCCGCACCCAGCAGCAGCACGCCGTGGTCGGCCAGCTGGAGGCGGTCCAGCGCCGGGAACCGGCCGTCGTCGCGGCCTTCGCGCAACGCGGGCAGCGTCGCCCAGAACACCGAAAGCTTTCGGTGCACCGGGCTCCGGCCCTGCAGCTGCTCGGTCGTCGCCGCGACCGGGGCGCCGTCGGCCCCTTCGCGCAGCACCAGCGCCACGTCGATGTCGCTGGCCGCCGGGGCGTAGCCGCCGTAGGCCAGGCTGCCCAGCAGGTACGCGCCGATCAGGTCGCCGCCCAGCGCTTCCCGGTACGCGTAGGCGGCTTCGGCGGCGATGGCCCGTGCGGCGGCCGCTGCGTCCGTCGTGGTCATGCCGCCACGGTGTCGCGGCGGGCACACTCGGCGATGCGGTCGGAGACCACGCCGATCACCTGCCACGCGCGGTCGAGCACGGTGATCACCTCGTCCACCGTCCAGTCGCCGCGCCGCCGCAGCACCTCGTAGCCCATCTCGAGGTGCTCGACGTCGGCTTCGTCGTGCAGGCCGAAGTACTCGTCGCCGGGGAACGCGCGCGTGCCGGCCTGGCTGAACACCAGGCTCCCGGCTTCGAGGGCCAGGTGCGCCAGCACCGCGCGCTGCACGCCGGGCAGGATCGCGAACTGGTCGACGAACCACGACGCGCCCGCCTCGATCACCGGGTCCCAGACGACCTGGCGGTCCTCCGCGCGGCTGCGCGCGAGGATCTTGTCGTGGCCGACCTCTTCCTCCTGGTGCTCCAACGCGAGCGCCCGCAGTTCCGGGTCGCTTTCGAAGGTGACCCGGGCGCTGATCATCCGCTGGAAGGCGTTCGACCACGGCTGCAGGTACGTGAGCACCGCCTTCTTCGTCTCCGCCGACGTGCCCTCGTCGGTCAGCAGCCGGATCAGCTCCGACGACTCGTATTCCCGTTGCCGCTGCTCGTTGTGGCGGGCGACGCGCTCGACGTCCTGCTGGGTCACGATCGGCTCCTTACCGTGGTGCTGCGGGAGATCATCTTTCCGGGGAAGCTAGGCAAGATCAACAGGCGCGAGGGGCCGGTCGTAGACGGGGAACCGGAAGTACGTGGTGACGTCGCCGCGCCGGCCGGCTGTGCGGTAGCTCACCAGCTCCAGGACACGGGTTTCGGCCAGCGGACGCGGGGCCAGCGCGGCGGTCAGGAGCCGGAACCGCCCGGGGTCGACGCCTTCGCGGTGCAGCAGCGCCGCGGTGCGTTCCACGGCTTGTTCGTCGTTGGCGGCCAGATCGGGCAGCCGCAGGTACGTCGTGGACTCGGCGGCGCGGTCCAGCCCGGACCGGAACGCCAGGCAGCTCAACGCCGCTTCACCGGCGTCTTCCCGGTCACCGGCCAGGATCGCGTAGGCGGCGCGCGCGTCTTCGGCGTCGTGCCGCAACGCCACCGCCGCGACCCGGTTGACCTGGTCGAGGTCGGCGCCGTGGTTGCGGTAGTAGATCTTGACCCGCGCCTGCGCCTCGTCGGCGAGATCGACCGCGAAGAACTCGATTTCCCGGTCGCCGTCGACGGATTCGACGCGGCGGCGGGTGTCGTCCCACGCGGCGGCCATGCCGAGCCGTGCCATGGCTTCGGCCACGGCGGCTTCGCGCTGCGCGTGCGGCCACGGGTACAGCCCGAAGTAGGTCTTGTGGACGATCCGCGACGGCGGCCGCCAGGCGATCGAGTGCCACAGCGGCGCGGGCGACGGACGGCCCCCGCGCGGCGTGAACGTCTCGTGCACCCGGTCCAGCCTGCGGGAACCGCTTTCCGCGGGCAGGTGCACGTCGTGGCCGAGGCTGTCGAACAGCACCCGCAGCTCGGGATGCCGCCCGGACCAGTTCACCGACATCTCGGCCGGGAACCCGTCGTCCGCCACATAGGACGGCTCGGCGGGCGCGGTCCCGATCGGCTCGTGCGCCCACGGCGGCAGCAGGGCCCGCAGCAGCTGTGCCGTCCGGACGGACTGCTCCACCGGGACCTCGAGCACTTCACTGGCCGTAGCCCAGAGCCCGCACAGGAAGTCACCGAAGAGACGACCGTGGGCCGGATAGTTTTCCCTTGTATATTCAGGAAACTTCGGCACGCGCATCGTCACGTGCGGATGCTATCAGTTGGATGCTTGCTCAACTAAAAAGCTGCACCCGAGTGGTCGAGCCGATTGCGCCATGTGGGTTCGGCGGTGTCCGGTGCGGACACGCAGGGACACATCGGACACCGCCGTTGTCCGGTCCGGACACGAAGTGGACAGTGACCGGACAAACCGCAGGCTCACACCGGTGCCGGCACCACCGTCATCGCGTGCTTGACCAACCGGATCAGCGCGAGCTTGCTGGAGTCCCTGTCACGTGCGTCACACATGACGATCGGCACCCGGTCCGGGACGACCAGGGCCTCGCGGATCTCGTCCGCGGTGTAGCGCGGCGCGTTGTCGAAGCAGTTCACCGCGACGACGAACGGGATCTTGCGGCGCTCGAAGAAGTCGATCGCGGCGAAGCTCGTCTCCAGCCGCCGGGTGTCGACGAGCACGATCGTCCCGATCGCGCCACGCGCCAGGTCGTCCCACATGAACCAGAACCGCGCCTGGCCCGGCGTCCCGAACAGGTACAGCACGTGCCGCGGCGAGATCGTGATCCGGCCGAAGTCGAGCGCCACCGTGGTGGTGGTCTTCCGCTCCACGCCGGACAGGTCGTCGATGCCGGCGCTCGCCTCGGTCAGCACCTCTTCGGTGGTCAGCGGCGGGATCTCGCTGACCGAGCCGACCATCGTGGTCTTCCCGGCCCCGAAGCCGCCGGCCACGATGATCTTGACCGGCGTGGGGACCATTTCGTCAGTACTTGATGAGGCCATCGAGAACCGCCTGGAGTGTTTCGAGGTCCGGCGAGGCCGCCGGGTGGTGGGCAGGGGAGCGCGTGATGACGAGGCCGCGTTCGATGAGGTCGCCGACGAGCACGCGCACGACGCCCAGCGGGATCTTCACGTAGACCGCGATCTCCGCGATCGACACCGGGCGGCGGCACAGCTGCACGATCGCCTGGTGCTCCGGCCCCAGCCCGGCCGGCTCCTGCTCCGTGCGCAGGGTCATCACCTGCGTGGACAGGTCGAGCCGGGCCGTGTCCGACGGCGTCCGGCCGCTGGTGATCGTGTACGGCCGGACCAGCGGCCCGGCGGCCTCGTCGTACCAGCCTTCCTCCGAGCTCATGTGGCCTCCCGCAGGACGCCCGCCGCCTCGCGCGGCGCGGACGCCATGTAGTCCCCGACCCGCTTGACCAGGCGGCTCATCTCGTAGGCGATCATCTCGACGTCGACGTTGTCGGCGGCCAGCACGGCGAGGCACGCTCCCTGGCCCGCCGCGGAGACGAACAGGTAGCCGCGTTCCATCTCGATCATGTTCTGCAGCACCGGGCCGCGGTTGAACTGCTTGCTCACCCCCTTGGCCAGGCTCTGCAGGCTGGAGGCGATGGCCGACAGCTGGTCGGAGTCGTCCTTGCTCATGCCTGCCGACTTGCCGATCAGCAGCCCGTCGGCGGACAGCACGATGGCGTTCTGGGCGCCGACCACGCGGTTCACCACGTCGTCGAGCAGCCAGTTGAGATCGGGTTTGGCGTTCCCGTACTCGTTCATGCGTCAGAGACCTTGACTTTCCTCTGTGGACTTTCCTGTGTGCTGTCGCGGACTACGCATCGCCCGACCCGTCCCGTCCCCGGCGGGTGCCCTTGTGGAACGCCGCGAGCGTGCGCGCGGTCCCTTCCCCTGGCGCGACGACGTCGTCGCTGTCGTCGGGTTCGTTTTCGAGCTGGGCGACGAGGTTCTGCTGCGGCTCGCGCCGGGGCAGCCGGGGCCGGTCGTCGGTCGGCGCCTCGGCCGGCGTTCCGTCGAGCGCCTCCGTGATTGCCGGCGCGGCCGCGGGCACGGCGGGCAGCGAGTCGGGCGAAGCGAGCGCGCGAGCCGGGTACGGCCGGGGCTTGACGTCCCGCTTCATCGGGATCTGGCCGCTGAACGAGCTGGGCGTGTCCAGGGAATCGAGCGGGCTTTCCGCCGCCTGCGCCGCGGACGCGCCCACCGGGGCGAGGACCGCGGTGGTCTCCGCCGGGGACGACCCGGGCTCTTCGGCCGGTTCGCCGTGCCGGCCGGCCAGGTGCTGGGTGGGGATGAGCACGGTGGCGCGCAGGCCGCCGTAGCGCGAGGGGTCGAAGGTGACGGTCATGCCGAGCTTGGCCGCCAGGCGCGCGACCACGAACAGGCCGAGGCTCGAGTCGGCCCGCAGCGCCATCGCGTCGAACTCGGGCGCCTCGGCCATCATCGCGTTGGCCCACTCGCGCACGGCGTCCTTCATGCCGAGCCCCTGGTCCGAGACGTCGACGACGACCCCGCGCGCGACCAGCCGGCTGGTCACCTCGACCGGCGAGCCGGGCGGCGAGAACGACGTCGCGTTGTCGACCAGCTCGGCGACGAGGTGGATCGTGTCGGCCACCGCGGCGCCGACGATCGAGACGTCCGGCACCTGCTCGACCTGGACCCGCGCGTACTGCTCGGTTTCCGACACGGCCGCGCGCAGCACCTCCATCAGCGGCACCGGCTTGCGCCAGCGGCGGCCGGGCTGCTTGCCGCCGAGGATGATCAGGTTCTCGGTGGTGCGGCGGGCGCGGGCGGCGAGGTGGTCGAGCTGGAACAGCGAGGCCAGCTGCGTCGAGTTCTCTTCGCGGGCTTCCATCTCGTCGAGGATCTGCAGCTGCTGGTGGACCAGGACCTGGTTGCGGTGCGCGATGCCGAGGAACACGTTGTGCACGCCGCTGCGGGCCTTGGCCTCGCTGGCCGCGGCGTTGACGGCGGTCAGCTGCGCGGTGTTGAACGCCTCGGCCACCTGGCCGATCTCGTCGCGGCCGTGGTCGAGCTGCGGCAGCTCCGCGGCCAGGTCGACCGGTTCGCCGTTCTTCAGCCGCTCGACGATGTCGGGCAGCCGGTTGCGGGCGAGGTCGAGCGAGTCGTTGCGCAGCCGGGCCAGGCGGGTCATCAGCGCGCGGTCGACGAGCGAGCGGGACACCCGCACCGCGACGATGATCGCCGCCAGCGACGCGAGCAGGGCCAGGATGCTGCCGATGATCACGTTGCGCAGCTGCGCGTCGCCGGAGTCGATCGCGGCGGCGGAGACCTTGTCCGCCTGGGCGATCGCCATGTCGTTGAGGCGCTCGGCGACCTGGGTCGTCGCGTTCTGCCAGTCCGCTTCGGACACCGGCACGCTGTTCTGCTCGCCGGGGGTCCACGGGCCGTGCTTGACGAGCCCGGCTTCCGCGGCGGCCAGCTGCTTCCACGCGGCGCTGCCGGTCAGGGCTTCGTACTTGGCGCGCACGCCGGGGTCGAGGAACGGCGCGATCTGCGCCAGCTGCGTCCGGTAGAAGCCGGACAGCTGCGCGAACTGCGCGAAGTCGTCGGGCGCGAACGTCCCGGCGGAGAACGCGGTCGACACCAGCGACGTCTCGCGCGACATCATGTCACCGGCGCGGAACACCGAGGTCGCGGTGATGCCGCCGGTCGCCGCTTCGGCGTCGGGGACGATCCGGGCCTGGGTGTCGAACAGGTTGGACGCGGTGTCCATCACGCCGTTGTAGTAGGCGTTGACCTGCGCGCGGTCGATGCTGCGGAAGCTGATCTGCGAGCGCAGCACCGGCAGCTGGTCGAACTGGGACTTGAGCGCGTTCACCTTGGCCGCGATCTCGTCCGGGGCGTTGGAGATCGTCGCGGCGAACGCGTCCTTGAGCGCGGACAGCTTTTCGTCGGTGGCCTTCTGCTGTTGCTGCAGGCGTCCCGGGCCGAGCGCCGGGTCGTCCAGGTACTGCAGGGCGGACTGGCGTTCCTTCTGGAACTCGGCCAGCGCGGTGGCGGCGGGGATGGACACCTCGCGCACGGACGCCGCGACCAGCCGGACGTAGACGCCGTTGAAGAGGAAGTAGGAGGACACCGCGATCCACAGCACCAGCAGCGTCACGCTGGGAATGAGGACGGTCCTGGTCAGCCGTTTGCGGATCGACTTGTCGTAGGGCTTGTCCGACTCGTCCTGGACGTCTTTGGTCTGCACGGCGGTTCACGTACTCCTGAGTGACGGTCGGCGAAAACTCCGGACCCGGACGAGGAAGCGGACACGACGAGGGGACACAGCGGCCGCCGTCACCCGTCTTCGCCTCACCCTCCGTGTTGCCGCGGAATCGATCAGGGTCCGTTTTTTACCACGAACCCGGGTGCGGCGGTGGGCGTGACCCGTGTCCCGGACGGCGTCCCGGCAGGCGGCGAACGGCGTTCACCGAGTGCTCCGGGGCGGTTACCCGTGTTTCCTCTGGTAACGGGCCCGCGCCCGGTTTCGGCGTGCTGCACGCTGAGCCGAACGGGTGAAAGTTAATTCGGCCGCCCCGGCGTGGCGGGCGTCCGCGGGGCGGGAACGGCGGCCGCAGCTGTCCCAGCCCGATCCGATGTCTTCGGGGTCTCGGGCGGTCCCGCGCGGCATCTGCGCCGGCTCGCTGTGGCTTTACATTACCTATCTACTTGTCAAGCAAGCTGTACATCATCTATCGTCTTGTACACTCGGCCAACGGAGGAGGGTGTCATGAGCGCAGGAACAGTGCCCGCCGGTTCGACCGAGCTGTGGCGCGACCGCAAGCGTTACCTGTGGCTGATCGGCCTGGTGGTGCCGTCGCTGGCGTTCCTCGCCATCGGGCTGCGCGCGGCCACCGGGTGGGGCGGGTGGTTCTGGATCGGGCCGGTCGTGATCCTCGTGATCGTGCCCGTCATCGACCTGCTCGCCGGGCTGGACCGCGGCAACCCGCCCGACGACGTCATCGAACGGCTCGAGAACGACCGCTACTACCGGTGGATCACGTTCGCGTTCCTGCCGGTGCAGTACCTCGGGTTCGCGGCCGCGTTCTGGCTGATCGCGCACGGCGACCTGAGCGTCGCCGACAAGGCCGGGCTCGCGGTGTCGATCGGCTGCATCGGCGGCATCGGCATCAACACCGCGCACGAGCTGGGCCACAAGAAGGAAAGCCACGAGCGCTGGCTGTCGAAGATCGCGCTGGCGCAAAGCTGCTACGGCCACTTCTACATCGAGCACAACCGCGGCCACCACGTCCGCGTGGCGACGCCGGAGGACCCGGCGAGCAGCCGCGTCGGCGAAAGCTTCTACCGCTTCTGGCCGCGCACGGTCTTCGGCTCGCTGAAGTCGGCGTGGCGGCTGGAGCGCAAGCGCTACGCCCGCCGCGGCAAGCATCCGTTCCGCCTGGGCAACGACGTCCTCAACGCGTGGCTGATGTCCGCGGTGCTGTGGGCGGCGATGGTCGCCTGGCTCGGCCCCGGCATCCTGCCCTACCTGGTGATCCAGGCCGTCATCGGCTTCTCGCTGCTGGAGGTCGTCAACTACATGGAGCACTACGGCATGCTGCGGCAGCGCGTGGGCGCGCCGGGGAAGCGGCGGTACGAGCGGGTCGATCCCAGCCACAGCTGGAACTCCAACAACATCGCCACCAACGTCCTGCTGTACCACCTGCAGCGGCACAGCGACCACCACGCCAATCCGACGCGGCGCTACCAGACGCTGCGCGACTTCGCCGAATCACCGGTCCTGCCGACCGGGTACGCGGGCATGATCGTCCTGGCGCTCGTCCCGCCGCTGTGGCGCCGCGTGATGGACCCGCGGGTGCTCGCGCACTTCGACGGCGACATCTCGCGTGCCAACATCCAGCCGGCCAAGCGCGCGAAAATCCTTGCCCGGTACGGAACGCGCGTCACCGCGTCGGCGTCCGCGCGCGCCGACACCCACGGCGACGCGACCGAAGGCGGCATGTGCCCGGGCTGCGGGTACGTCTACGACGAGAAGCTCGGCGACCCCCGCGAGGGCTTCCCGGCTGGCACGCCGTGGTCGGCGATCCCGGACTCCTGGTGCTGCCCGGACTGCGGCGTGCGCGAGAAGGTCGACTTCGTCGCGCCGGGACGGGTGGGTGCGTGATGCGGATCGAAGCGGACCGCGGGAAATGCGACGGCCTCGGCATGTGCGAGGCGATGGCGCCGGACTTCTTCGAGGTCGGCGAGGACGGCACGGTCGTGGTGCTCGACGAGCGGCCCGGCGAGGAGCACCGCCGGGACGTCGCCGCCGCGGTCGACGCCTGCCCGGTGCTCGCCCTGAAGCTGACATGACGCTCGTCGTCGCCGGCGCCTCGCTGGCCGGGTTGCGCGCGGTGGAGTCGGCGCGCCGCACCGGCTACCGCGGCCGGATCGTGCTCGTCGGCGCCGAGGAGCACCTGCCCTACGACCGGCCGCCGCTGTCGAAGGCGTTGCTCGACCCGGACGGCCCGCGCGCGGCCGAGCCGTTCCACGCCGAGGGCGTGCTGCGGGACGAGCTCGGCGTCGAACTCATGCTGGGCGCTCCGGCCGAAAACCTCGACACCGCCGCGCGCGAGGTCGTCGTCGCCGGGAAGGCCGTGCCCTACCGGGCGTTGGTGATCGCGACCGGGGCGACCGCGCGCCGCCTGCCCGGCGCCCGCACCCTGCGTACCGCCGAAGACGCCGTCGCGGTGCGTGCCGCGCTGGACGCGGGCGCTCGCACCGTCGTGATCGGCGCCGGGTTCATCGGCTCGGAGGTCGCTTCGGCGGCTCGCAAGCGCGGCCTGCCGGTGACGATCGTCGAGGCCGCTCCCGTCCCGCTCGCCCGCGCGGTCGGCGAGGTCGCCGGGGCGGCGCTGGCCGGGCTGCACCGCGCGGCGGGCACCGAGCTGCGGCTCGCCACCGAGGTCACCGGCGTCGGCGGCGACGGCGTGCGCTTGGCCGGCGGCGAAATCCTGCCGGCGGACCTCGTGGTCGCCGGCATCGGCGCGGTGCCCGCGACCGGCTGGCTCGAGGGCAGCGGTTTGCCGCTCCACGAGCGCGACCGTGGCGTGGTGTGCGACGCGACTCTCGCGGCCGGACCGCCGGGTGTCTACGCCGCCGGCGACGTCGCGCACGTGCCCCATCCGCTCTTCGACGGCGAGCCGATGCGCCTGGAGCACTGGACGAACGCGGCCGAGCAGGGTGCGGCCGCGGCCCGGCACGCGCTCGACCCGGCGGCGGCGCGACCGGCGGAGTCGGTGCCGTACTTCTGGTCCGACTGGTACGGCCACCGCATCCAGTTCGTCGGCACCCCGCGCGCCGACGAGGTGGTGGCCGCGGACGGGGTGACGCTGTACCGCCGCGGCGACCGGGTCGCCGGCGCGCTCACCGTCGACCGCCCGCGCGAGATCATGAAGTACCGGCGGCGGATCGCCGCGCGGGCCCCGTGGGCTGAGGCGCTCGCATTCGCGGGCGCCGCCTAGAATGGCGATCATGAGCGGGGCACTTCCGGCACCGCCCGAGGGTGGTCAGCACCGGCGGCCGATCATCACCGCGGCGATCGAGCTGACCGCGCGGTCCGGCTGGTCGGCGGTCACGATGGCCCGGCTGGCCGAGGTCGTCGGCGTCAGCCGCCAGACCGTCTACAACGAGATCGGCTCCAAGGCCGCGCTGGCCGAGGCGATGGTCGCGCACGAGCTCGACCGGTTCCTCTCCGTCGTCGGCGCCGCGTTCGACCGGCACGAGAACGACCTCGTCGAGGCGATCTACGACGCCGTCCGCGCGGTCCTGGAGCTGGCCGACGACAACATCCTGCTGCGCGCGATCGCCTCCGCGACGCACGGCACGGCCCCGGAACTGCTCCCGCTGCTGACCACCGGCGCCGGGACGCTGCTGACGCAGGCGAAGACGATGCTGACCGCCCGCGTGGCCGCCTACCGGCCGCCGCTGACCGCCGAGCAGGTCGCCGTGGTGATCGACCTGGTCGTCCGCACGGTGCTCAGCCACGTCATGCAGCCGTCGGACACCCCGGCCCGGACCGCCGACGCGCTGGCCTGGCTCGCGGCGCGCGTCCTCGGCGTGGACGCGGCCCCGGCGCTGCGGCACACGTGACGGCTCAGCGCAGGCCGTGCCGGTCCAGCCACGCGCCGATCTCGGCGGCGATCTCCTTCGGCCGGTCCTCGTGGGCGTGGTGCCCGGCCTCCCCGCAGGCGACGACGTCGAGCGCGGCGATGTTCTCCCGGCACCACCGCGTCACTTCGTCCCCGATGAGCAGCGTCGGGGAGCCTTCGAAGGTCAGCAGCAGCTTGGGCGTGCCGGTGCTGGCGGCCAGCCACTCGTCGTAGGCCTCGATGCGGGCGACGACCTCGGGCGGCTCGCCGCCGAGCGGCAGCTGCCGCGCCCAGGCGAGCACCGGGCGGCGGCTTTCCGGCGTCGGGAACGGCGCCAGGTACGGCTCGAGATCCGCCACCGGCGTGCGGACGCCCCCGGTGAACGCCTGCCGGACGAACAGGTCCTGCTCCAGCACCATCTCCTCGCCGACGCCCGGCGTCCGGATCTTCCGCGTCCGTTCGGCCGCCTGCGGCGACACGTCGTCCCAGGCGATGGGCTTGACGATGGTCTCGTAGAAGGCCACGCCGCGGACGCGGCCGGGGTGGCGGGCGGCGTGGTCGAAGGCGAGCGCGCCACCCCAGTCGTGTCCGACGAGGACCACGTCGTCGAGGCCGAGCGCGTCGAACCAGGCGTCGAGGTGCCGGGCGTGGTCGGCGAAGGAGTACGCGATGTCCGGCTTGGGCGACCGGCCCATGCCGATGAGATCGGGCGCCAGCAGCCGTCCGCCGCCGACGTGCGGGAGGACGTTCCGCCAGCCGTAGGAGGAGCCGGGGTTGCCGTGCAGGAAGACGATCGGGGTGCCGGTGCCGGATTCTTCGTGGTGCAGCATGTCTTGTCCGTTCAGGGGTTCAGGGGCGTGTCGAGCAGGACGGTGAGTTCGCGAGTCAGCGCCTTCGTGCGCTCGCCGCGGCGGCCGCCCAGCGGGGCGAGGAGCCGGTCGAGCAGCTCGGCCACGGTCGCGATCGCGGGCTCGACGACCTCGCGGCCGCGGGCGGTGAGCGCGAGCCGGACGGTGCGGGTGTCGGCGGGGTCGCGGGTGCGCTCGACGAGCCCGCCGGCGTCGAGCGAGCGAGCGAGCTTGGAGACGTAGAGCGGTTCGAGGCCGGTCTCGTCGGCGAGTTCCCGCTGGCTGGGCGCCGCTCCGGCGCGTTCCAGGCCGGCGAGCGAGGACAGGAAGACGTACTGCGCGTGCGTCAGGCCCATCGGCGCCAGCGCGCGGTCCACCGCCACGCGCCACTTCAGGGAAAGCCGCCAGACGAGATGGCCGGGAGTGCTCATGCCAGAAACTGTACATGGCTACTATGTACATGGCCACTATCCGGCCGGAAGCGGTGCGGCGGAGTCAGGCGGCGAGTTCGCGGATGCGCGCCATGGCGGCCCGCACCTCGGCGAAGCCGGTGGTCAGCGGGCTGAGGCCGACGCGGATGCCGTCGGGACGGCGGAAGTCGATCAGCACGCCGTTTTCGATGAGCAGCCGGGAGAGCCGCTCGGCGTCCGGGTGCCGCAGGGTGACGTGCCCGCCGCGGCGGTCGTCTTCGCGCGGCGAAGCCACCGTGAAACCGAGCGGGACGAGCCACGCGTCGGCGAGGTCGATGACCCAGCGGCCCAGCGCGACGGCCTTCGCCCGCACCCGCTCGATCCCGGCCTCGGCCAGCAGCGCGACGCCTTCCTGGACGCCCACCATGCCGAGCACCGGCGGCGTCCCGGACAGCGCGCGGCGGATGCCCGGCGCGGGCACGTAGTGCTCGGCCATGGCGAACGTGTCGGCCGCGCCCATCCAGCCGGTGATGGGCTGGCCGAACTCGGCGTGGTGGCGCGCGTTGACGTACAGGAACGCGGGCGCGCCGGGCCCGGCGTTGAGGAACTTGTACGTGCACCCCACGGCGAAGTCGGCGCCCGCCGCGTCCAGCTCCACGGGCAGCGCGCCGACGCTGTGGCAGAGGTCCCAGATGGCCAGCCCGCCGCGCTCCTGCACCAGCCGCGTGATCCCGGGCAGGTCGGCGATCTCCGCCGACCGGTAGTCCACATGGGACAGCACGACCGCGGCGGTCCGGTCGCCGGTGACCGCCCCGACGTCCGCCACGGTGTCGAGCCAGCGGACCGTCTTGCCGAGTTCGGCGGCGACGCTCTCGACGAGGAACCGGTCGGTGGGGAAGTTGGCGGTGTCGGTGACGATCTCGTCGCGTCCCGGCCGCAGCGCGACGGCCGCGCGGAGCACCTTGTACAGGCACACGGACGTCGAGTCGGCGACGATGGTCTGCCCGGGTGCGGCACCGAGCGCGACGCGGCCCAGCTCGTCGCCGATCCGCTCGGGCAGGGCGAGCCAGCGCTCGTCCCAGGACCGGATGAGCCGGGCGCCCCACTGCTCGGCGACGACCTCCCGCAGCCGCTCGGCGGTGGCGCGCAGCGGTCGGCCCAGCGAGTTGCCGTCGAGGTAGGCGACGACGCCGGGATCGGTGATCGGGACGAAGCGGTCGCGGAACCCGGCGAGCTCGTCTCCGGCGTCGAGGCGTTCCGCCTCCTGCAGCGTGGTCAGCGGTTCTTCTCCTTCAGCCGCACGGCTTCCTTGCGCACCTCGGCCTGCGTGGCGCGTTCCCGGACCAGCCAGTCGGGGTTCTCTTCCTTCAGCGCTTCGATCTGCTCGGTGGTGAGCGCCTCGGTGATCCCGCCGCGGGTGAGGCCGCCGATCGAGATGCCGAGCTTCGCCGCGACGACCTGCCGCGGGTGCGGGCCGGTCCGGCGCAGCTCCCGCAGCCACTCGGGCGGGTCGGCCTGCAGCGCGTTCAGCTCGTCGCGCGAGACGACGCCCTCCCGGAACTCCGGGGGCGTGGCTTCGAGGTACACACCCAGCTTCTTCGCCGCTGTCGCGGGCTTCATCGTCTGGGTGGTCTTGTGCGACGTCATGCCGTCCAGGGTAGCCAGCGCCCCGCCCGGTAACCTGACCCGGTGACCTCGTTCCGCCTCGCGTACGTTCCGGGAGCGACGCCCGCCAAGTGGGTCCGGACCTGGGCGGAGCGGATGCCGGAGGTGCCGCTGACCCTGGTGCCGGTCGAGGCGGCCGGCGCGACGGGGCTGATCCGCGCGCGCGAGGCGGACGCGGCGTTGCTGCGGTCCCCGATCGACCGCGACGGCCTGCACGCGATCCCGCTCTACACCGAGACGACGGTGGTGGTCGTCCCCAAGGACCACCTGATCGCGGCGGCCGACGAAGTGTCCACTGCGGATTTGGCGGACGACGTCGTGCTGCACCCGCTGGACGACACGATCGAGTGGACTTCGCTCCCGGGCCGCCCGGCGGTTTCGCGCCCCGGGACGACGGCGGACGCCGTCGAGCTGGTGGCGGCGGGCGTCGGTGTGCTGGTGGTGCCGCAGTCGCTGGCCCGGCTGCACCACCGCCGTGACCTGACCTACCGCCCGGTCACCGACGCGCCGCAGTCGAGCGTGGCGCTGTCGTGGCTGGAGGACGAGACGACGGACCTGATGGAGACGTTCATCGGGATCGTCCGCGGCCGCACGGTCAACAGCACGCGCGGACGCCCGCCGCAGGCGCCCGCCGAGCGCAAGCGCCCGGAGCGCAAGCCGGCGGCGGCGAAGAAGCCGGTCCGGCGCGGGGGCGGGGCGCCGAAGCGGGGCAAGCCGCGGCGGCGGTCCTGAGCCCGGCCGGTCAGGACGTCGAGTAGACGCAGTTGCCGTCCACGCGGTCCGGCAGGTCGGGGTCGTCGAACCACAGGCCGTTCTCGCCGAGGTAGCGGAACTGGATGACGGTGCCGGGAGGCACTTCCACCGACGCCGAGCGGCGGCCGTTGGAGCGCGGGGTCAGGTGGTGGCGGCCGGGGGTCCAGTCGTTGAACGACCCGACGACGCTCACCCGCCCGGGCGGTGCCCCGACGGGGAGGCTGAAGGTGACGCGCTGGGTGCCGGCCCGGCTCTTGCTGGTCTTGATCACGCGGCGACGGCCTTTCGGGGGGAGTGGCGGAGGGGACGTGCTCGGCACTGAGCGCCGACATGATGACACAGCTGTGACGATTCGGTCACGTCCAGTGCCCGAAGGGATGACAAGGCCGCTCAACGGTTCGCCTCCGACCGGGTGGTCCTGCGGCGAACCATGATCATCTTGCTGCCGGAGCTGTGTTCAGGTGCGAAACTGACTGCCGTGACCGTCATCGTTGATCGTCATGTCAAGGACCCGTGTGCGTGGTTGCGCGCGGTGACCGGCGAGCTCGCCGGCGCGCCGCCCGCCGACACGCGCGGGGTGCTCCTGACGGTGTGGGACGGGCTGGTGGCCGCCCGGCTGGCCGGGCTGCACGCGGCGGCGGCTTCGCCGCGCTGGCGCGCCCGGCAGCGGCACGCCGAAGCGGTCGAGTTCGATCTGGCCGTCCAGCTGGCCCGCAACTGCACCGTCGGTACCGGCCTGGCCATCCCGGCCCGGCTGAGCGGGGCCGCGGTCGCCTGGCCCGTCGAGCGGGCGGACGCCGCGGTGGCCGCGATCATCGCGTTCTGCGGAACGGCGGAAACGATGCTGCGCCGGGCGGGCGAGCTGACGCCGGTGTGGGAGGACAGCCTCCTGGGCCCGGTGGCGTTGACGCGCTGGCTGGCGGACTGCTGGGCGGGCAGGCACACGGGAGACCCGTTGCGGCTGCCGGTGCCCCCGCCGCCGTGGTGGCGCTGAGGCCGGTCCGTCAGGGGAATCGCGGGGCCGGAGCGACCGGCCCCGGGCGAAAGGAGGCGGGGATGGCGCCATCGGCTGTCCCGCCGTCGAGATTCCCGCACGCGACCCGCGCGGCGGTACACGAGCTGCTGCTGGCCGAGCTGAGGTCAGCGGGAGGCCGTGCGCGCGCGGCGGGCTGCCCACGCGAGGTGGTGCTGGAGGTGTTGAGCACCCGAGTGTGCACGGCAACCGGCGACGGCGAGGACGGGCAGAGCGGATAGCGGCCAGGCCGGGACGGGGCTCGCGATCCGGTGGCCGCTGGTGCGCGCTCGCCGGTCGAGGCAATCCGGTGCACGGCCATCCCGCCGCGCGCGGCAGCCGGTCGAGCGCGGCCCGGCGGCCGCTCAAACGGCGGCAGGTCTACTCGGCCATTCCGCCGCCGCGGCAGCCGGTCGAGCCCAGCCTGCTCGGCCGGGTCAGGCCCGGCCGAGCAGCACTCCCGGCGACCCTCCGCCGTCAACGGCCGAGAATGGCCAGCACCGCCGCCACGATCCGGTCCACGCGTGCCTCGTCGGCCAGGGCCGCGGCCAGCCAGTCCTCCCGCGTCGCTCCTTCATGCGGCAACCGGTCCAGCACGCCACCACCCGCGCCGAACACCCGCCGGACCACCGCCGCCACCGCCGCCGGCGGGGCTTCTCCCCGCTCCAGCCGTGCCTCGATCGCCCGCAGCGCCCGGTCCGCCAGCTCCGCCAAGCGGATGTCGTCCGCCTCGGCCGGGTCCACCAGCGGCAGCGGGGCCGGCTCGGCCGAGCTGTCCGCCGGCATCGGCGCCACCGGCGGCCGCTTGTGCCCGAGCGGGCGTTCCACGTGCTCCGCGTGCCACTTCGGGCGCGTCCGCATGGCCGTCAGCACCGTCCGCACCTCGCGGTCGAGCGTGTCGCGGCCCGGCGGCGGCTCGCCCGTTACCTCGGCGCGGCGGGCCGCCCAGGCGTCCAGTGGCCACAGCCGGGCGCCCGCCGTCGACGGCACCCCCGCCCACACCAGCACCTGGACCGCCAGGTCGCACAGCCACGGGTCGCCGCCCAGCTCGCCGGCGAGCCACGCCGGGAGCCGGGGACGTTGCAGCGCCCCGGTTTCGCCGCGCCGCCGCCGGTGCGCGTCGACCGTTGCCGGGCCCAGCCGGCTCGCCAGCCAGCCGTCGAAGTTGCCGATCGGGCCGCTCGCGCGGTGCAGCGCGTGCTCCACCACGGCCTCGACGTCGTCGTGGAACCGGTCGAGGCAGTCCGGGCGCAGCCACTCGAGCCCGCGGACGCAGTCCGGGTGCCGTCGCCGCCGTTCCAGCGGCCGGGTGATCCGGGCGAACACCAGCGGCCACGCCACGGCGTAGACCGCCCCGCGCAAGCGGGCCAGCTCGCCCGGCGGCGCCGTCGAGGCCGCGACGGCGAGCCTGCCGTCGCGGGCCAGCCGGCGGACCCCGGCGACGTCGGCCGGCCCGATCGGCGCGTGCGTGGTGTCGAGCAACCCGTCCTCCCCGATGCCGTCGACGGGGAAATCGTCGATCAGCCGGGGAACGGGAAAAGGCCACGGCCGGGCCGAATCGCGGCGGAACTGGCCACGGACTGGCCACCGGCGAATCACCTGATCGGCGCAGCCGGTGCCGCCGATCGCGCGGAAGTTCGCGTGCCACAATCGAAATCCCATGGCACACGAGGACGGGTTGCTCCGCGAGCTCACCATTCTGCGCCGCGGCTGGGGAGTGGAAACCGAACGGCTCCGCGGCCGGCTCGGGCCGCTCATTTCCGGCTGGTGCGAAATCCACCGCACGGCGAACGACCGCGAAGCGCGCCGCGTGCTGCGCGAAGCGATTTCCGCCGCCATTGCGGACTTCCCCGCCGACGACCGGCTCGCGGTCAACGTCGCGCTCGGCATCGCCCCGGGCTCGCAGCACGCGCTGCTCAGCGACCGGGTCGGGCTCCTCGCGCAACGGCTGAGCGTCTCCGAACGCACGGCCCGGCGCCGGATCGACCGGTCGTTCGCCCGGCTGGCCGCCGAAATCGAGGCAGGCACCCGGCCCGGTGACGGCGTGCCCGACCCCGAGCAGGGCTGGTTCGTCAAGCGGCTCAAGGCCCTCGTGCGGCTGGACACCGCCGAGCCGCAGCTGATCGAGGAGCGGCTGATCGTGGCGACCCGGGACGGACTGAGCCGGATCTGCGCCCAGTTCACCGTGCCCCGCCTCGAAGACGGCCGCGACGGCGAGCGCGAGGTGGCCGCCGACGCGCAGTACGGCGTGCGGATCATCGGCGGGAACCGCGAAGGGCAGCGCCACTTCCGCTGGCTGCTCGACCTCCCGCGGCCCCTGGCGCGCGGCGGCACCCACACGTACTCGCTGGTGTTCCGGCTCCGGGACGGCCTGCCGATCCGGCCGTCCTACACGTTCGTGCCGCTGGTGACGTGCGAATCGTTCGCCGTGCGGGTCCGCTTCGACCCGTGCCGTCCGCCGCGGGTGGTGTGGCGGCTCGACCGGGTGCCGCCGTCGGTGCTGGCCGACCCGCCCCAGCCGGGCGAGCCGCTGCCGCTCGACGGCGCCGGCGAGGTCGCCCAGGAGTTCGCCGCCCCGCAGCTGGGTTACGCCTACGGCCTCCGGTGGCTCCCGCAAGATATTCCTTGACTCGAATATTCTCATCGGTGAATGCTTCGGGCCGTGGACGGGATCGCGGCAGCACTGGGCGACGCGGCGCGCTGGCGCCTCGTCGAGCTGCTCGCCGAGCGTCCGCGGTCGGTGGGCGAGCTGGCCGAGCTGACCGGCCTGCGCCAGCCCCAGACCACCAAGCACCTCCAGACGCTGGCCCGCGCCGGGCTCGTCACCGCCTTCCCGCTCGGGCAGCGTCGCGTCCACGCCCTCGAAGCCGGGCCGCTGGCAGCGTTCGCGCACCGGCTGGGCGAGCTGGCCAAGGCGACCGAAGCGCACGAAGGCGAGCGGGACGTCGTCGCGCGCTACCGCGCGGCCATCGAGGCGGAGACCGCGATCGCCGGCCGCGGCCGCCGGGCGGACGGACGCACGTTCGCCTTCGAGCGCGTGCTGGCCGCGCCCCGGGAAGTGGTCTGGCGGCACTGGACCGACCCGGACCTGCTGGCGTCGTGGTGGGTTCCGCCGTCGATGACGATCACCGCCTGCCTGCTCGAACCGCACGCGGGCGGCCGCGCGGTGCTGGCCTACCGCGACGCCGGCGGCGCATACCGTTCGGAAGGGCGCGTCCGGCACGCGCAGGAGCCCGGCCGTCTCGGCTTCGACCTGGCGGTGAAGGGAAAGGCGTCCTTCACCGCGCACTACGACCTGGAGCTGACGACGGTGCCGGACGGCACCCGGCTGCGGCTCGGCCTGCGCGTCACCGCGACGACCGTCGAGGCCGTCCCGGCCGTCGCCGGCATCGAGACCGGCTGGGGCCAGGTGCTCGACCACCTCACCGCCGTCCTCACCCGACGAAAGGGCTGACCACCATGACCGAGCCGAGCGGCCGCGCGGTGACCGCGAACCTGAGCCTCACCCTCGACGGGCGCTACCACGGACCCGGCGGCCCCGCCGACATGGGCGCGATCGTCTCGTACGCGACGACCGACGTCGCGCGGCGCCACCTGACGCGGATCTGGGAGAACGCGACGACGGCGGTGCTCGGCCGCCGCAACGCCGAAGGCTTCCTCGGCTTCTGGCCGGCCGTCGCCGCCGACGAGACCGCCGATCCCCGCGACCGCGGCTACGCGAAATGGCTGGTGGACACGGAAAAGGTGGTCTTCTCGACGACGCTGACCGAAGCGCCGTGGGAGCGCACCCGGATCGTGAACGCCCCGGCCGCGGACGTCGTCACGCAGCTGAGGACCACCGGATCGGGGGAAATCCTGGTCAACAGCAGCCCGAGCGTCATCCAGCCGCTGCTGGCGGCGGACCTGCTGGACCGGCTGTACCTGATGGTCTGCCCGGAGATCGCGGGCGGCGGCGCGCGGCTGTTCGAGGACGGCCTGCCCGCGTCGCGGTGGCGGCTGGCGCACCACGAAGCGGGGGAGCAAGGCGAACTGGCGATGGTGTACGACCGGGTGCGCTGACGTCCACAATGGACGCTGGAAAACTCAGTCCCCGCTGGGAATGCGTGGTTCACCGGTGAGCACGTATTCGCCACCACAGGTCTCGGCGAGCGACGGGCCGAACAGCTCCGCCGGCGTGAATGTGCCGGGACGGCCTTGACCGGTCAGCAGCCGGTGGGCGACTTCGGCCGCGACCGTGGCGGTGAAGGCGCTCGCGTCGGTCAGCCGTAGCCAGCCCTCCCGGTGTGTGCCGTCCGCCCACGCCACGCGCGCGTGCGCCCAGGAGTGCTCACGTGGCTTCGGGCGGTCAGGCGTCTTGACCGCCGCCAGGCGCCGGGCCAGGAACCGCCGCAGCGGTCCGATGTGCAGCAGCGTCAGCCCGGCCGGCAGGACCAGGCGCAGCAGCGCGCCGGAGGGCACTTCGCCGGAGGCGGCGTCGACGAACCGGGCTCGTGCCGCGCGTTCGGCGGCGAGCAGCTCGCCCAGTGGCATCAGCGCGCTGGTCACCTGGTCGCCGTCAGGGGTGGTCAGCCGCAACGGCTCGCCGGCGACCGGCGCGGCGGCCAGGCGCCCGCGGGCGATCCGCCGTCCTTGGAACCGCCCGCCGCCCGGCACGCCCGGCAGGCCTTCGACGAGCGTGGCGGCGAGCGCCTCGCCGACCACGCCGGCGGTGCCGGCGAGCGACGGGATCATGTCGACGCGCACCCGCTCGGCCGGCGGACGATCCCCGGCGAGCCAGGTGACGACGCTTTCCGTGGCGGTCACGCCGAAGCCCGCGCCCGCGACCAGCGTGTGTCCGCAGCGTCGGGCGGCTTCGTCGCGTTCTCGCAGCTGGAGCAGCGTCGCGACGTCGTTGGCGAGATCGACGTAGTCGCCCGACTCGAGGACGGCGTCGGCGATCACGGCGGCGGTCTGCTGGAACGGGCCCACGGTGTTGACCACGACCGCGGGCCGCTCGCGCCGGATGGCGGCGGCCATCTCGGCGGGCGACCCCGCGACGACGGACCGGGCCCGCACGGCGCGCGCGGCGGTCTCGAGCCTGCCGGCGTCGCGCCCGACGAGCGTGAGCGGCGCTTCGCGGGCGGCCAGTTCCGCGGCGATCGCGCGTCCCGTCCGTCCGGTCCCGCCGAGCAGCCACACCTCGGGTGGCCGGTGATCCGACATGGCTTTCCCTCCGTCGTAGTTGATGACATACCGTGTCATCGCGGGCCACGCTACATGACACGTCGTGTCATCGTCTAGGGTGAGCAGATGGGCCGATGGGATCCGGACGCGCGGGGCCGGCTGGAACGGGCGGCGCTGGAGTTGTTCGCCGAGCAGGGCTTCGCGGACACGACGGTGCCCCAGATCACCGAGCGCGCGGGGCTGACTACCCGGACGTTCTTCCGGTACTTCGCGGACAAGCGCGAGGTGCTGTTCTCCGGCGAAGAAGAACTGCGCGAGCGGTTCATCGAGATCATCCGGACCGCACCCGCGGACCTGACCCCGGTGCAGCTGATCCGCCACGGCCTGGAAGCGGCGGCGGAGACGATCTTCCAGCCGTTGCTGGAGTATCTCCGCACGTGGCGGGCGATCGTCGGGAGTGACGGCGCGTTGCGCGAACGCGCGCTGCGGAAGCAGGAACTCACGATCGAGGCCGTGCTGACCGTGCTGCGGGAGCGGGGAACGGACGAGCCGGCGGCCGAAATGATCGCGAAGCTGTCGAACCTGGTGCTGCAGACGGCGGTCGGCCGCTGGGTGGCGCAGCCGGTGGCGGAGCGTCCGCTGGTGGCGTTCGTCGAGGAAGTCTTCGAGCAGCTGCGCTCGACGGTCGCGGGTGAGCCGGTCCACCGGTGACGGGAACCGACTGTCCGGTTCGGACGGTGCGAGGACGCCCTGTTGCGCGGCGCCGGATCGGGGTGGGGCGGGCGGGGCTCGAACCCGCGGCCAAGGGATTATGAGTCCCCTGCTCTAACCAACTGAGCTACCGCCCCCTGGCCTCGGCGCAGGCGGCACGAGGATTTGCGTGTGCACAGAAGACTCAGTTCGCTTCAAGTTATCACAGCGGCCATCCGGGGAGACCCGGTAGGCCAAACAGGTTGAAGTGGCCGCCGGCCGGGGCAGGCTCGTCTAGGTTGCAAGGGCGTCACCGCTGACCGCGACGGCGGGAGGGGAAGCGATGGTCCCGCGAGCGACCCCGCCGGCCCCCCGCGCGATCCGGCTGGCGCTGTTGGACGCACTGACCGCCGGGGCGGGCCTGGGCTACCTGGCGCACCAGTACCGGGAGGCGCTCGTGGCGAACCTCGCGCCCATCGGCCTCGGCCTGCTGCTGACACTGGCGCTGGGATACGTGCTCCGATCGGCAATCCGGGCCCTGCACCACGCAAACCGGCGCGTGGACGCGATTCTGGCCGAGGAACTGCGCAAACCCTCGCCCCGGCCCCGGTGAACCCGCGGACTGCCGCTCAGCTCCCGCCACCGGCCGGCGAGGCAGCAGTTGTCGGATCGGCGGTGGTGGCAGGGGTCGTCCACGTCGACATCGGCGGAGCCGTAGTGGTGGGTGCGGGAACCACGATCGAGGTGGTCGGCGGTGCCGCCGGGGCGCCGTAGGTGAACCAGACCTGCCCGAACGCCTTCGGCGAGGTCTCTGTGAACATCGCCCGCACCTGGAACGTGGTCGCGGTGTACGAAGCGAGCACCGTGTTGAGCATGAACCCGTTGTACGCGGCGGGCGTGTTCGCCGACACGACCACAGTCTCCGGACCGTGCCGAGGCCGTGCGTCACCGTGCAGAAGCCGCCGGCGCCGGTGACGGCCCGACGGCCGCCGAGGCGTCGGCGAACACCACCGCGCCTCCGGTGATCACCAAGGCGCCGGCCGACGCGGCCCGTGCGGTTCGTGCGTGTGTTCCCATGACGATCCCTCCCTTCGCGACAACGCACGCGCAGCCGCTCCGCGGGCCTGCCGCTTTGTACGTCCTCTGTACGCGCCCCATGCACCCTCCCGGCCATGAGACTCGCAACCACGCTCCTGGCCGGCGCACTGGCCGCCGCGGCGTTTTCCGGGGTTGCCGCGCAGGCTCTTCCCGCCTGCCCGGTGATCGTCAGCCACGGTGGCTATCCCACCGGGCCCGACCCGTGGGAGCGCGACCAGCTGCGCGCTCCCAACAATTTCAAGGCCGTCGACAGCCTGATCGCCCAGGGCTCCGGTGGCTTCGAAGCCGACGTGCAGCTGACCAAGGTCGCCGCCGGCAGTGACGGCTCCGTCAGCGGCAAGGCCGTCATGTGGCACAACACCTCGACGAACGGGCTCGACGGCGTCAAGAAGAACATCACCGACGTCTACTGGTCCTCCGGCAGCGACAAGCTCCAGGGCCGGACGCTGCAGCGGGGCCCGTACCGGGGCGAGGGCGTCTACTCGCTGCGGCAGTGGCTCGACCACGTCGGATCCCGAGGCGCGTACGCCGAACTCGAGATCAAGCCGGAGACGAAGGTGTTCCTGATCAACGGTTCCGCCTCGGTGAAGGCGAAGGCGTGGAGCGAGATCACCGACCCGGTCCGTGAGCGCTACCGGACCCAGGCGATCACCGTGTACTCGCACGACCCGGACATCGCCGCGGCGCTGAAGTCCCGCGTGGCGGCCGGCGCCTTCCCGGCCGTGCTCGGCGGCGGACCGTCGTGGCCCGACACCGTCAAGTGGGAAGAGCCGCCGCCGTCGTGGAGCGGCAACGCGGCTAGCTGGCAGGCGAACCTCGCCACGGCGCCGAAGCGGGTCGCCACCAGCTGGACGGCCGACTACAAGAAGTGGCTGGCCGGCCGCTGCGCCTGAGCGTCCCTCAGGCGACGCGGTACCAGCCGTTCGTGATCGGCCCGGCGGTGCTCAGCTCCCGTGGTTCCAGCCGGATCCGCGTCCCGCCCGGGTGGTCGAACAGCCGGACGCCGTCGCCGAGCAGGACCGGCGCGACGTGCACCAGCACTTCGTCCAGCAGCCCCGCCTCCAGGCACCGCCGGGCCGTCGTGGCGCCCAGCACCGCGACGTACCCGTCGCCGGCCGCCGCGGCCGCTGCCGCGGCGGCCTCGCCGAGGTCGCCGAGCAGGATGAAGCCGTCCGACGGTGCCGCGTCGCGGGTCACCACGAAGACCGGGCCGGTCCAGCGGCCGCCGTAGACGCGGCCTTCCGCGGTCGTCGCCGGAGCGTACGTGCGGTGTCCCATGAGCACCGCCCCGATCTCGCCGAGCACCCGCTCGACGACCGGGTTCGGCCCGGGGCGCAGGCCGGAAAGCCAGGTCATGTCGTCGCCGGGCGCCGCGACGAAGCCGTCGAGGGACATCGTGATGTGGTACAGGAACTTGGCCATGGGTGCCGCCTTTCGGTCCGGGTCACCTCGTACCGACGGCGGCGGCGCGGAAACTCATCGGTCAGGCCGGGACGAGTTCCGCGGCGGCGTACCGGCGGGCCAGTGCCGCGCACACGATCAGCTGAATCTGGTGGAACAGCATCAGCGGCAGGACGATCAGCCCGACCTGCGCGTGCCCGAACAGGACCGTGGCCATCGGCAGGCCGCTGGCCAGGCTCTTCTTCGACCCGCAGAACACGATCGTGATCCGGTCGGCGCGGGCGAAGCCGAGCAGGCGCGCGGCCCACCCGGTCGCACCCAGCACCGCCGCCAGCAGCACGCCGCACACCACGAGCAGCACCAGCAGGTGGCCGGCGTCGAGCCGGTGCCAGATCCCCTCGGTCATGCCCGCGCTGAACGCCGTGTAGACGACCAGCAGGATCGACCCGCGGTCGAACAGCTTCAGCGGCGCCGAGTTCCGCGTGATCCAGTCCCCGATCCAGCGCCGCGCCAGCTGTCCCGCGACGAACGGCGCCAGCAGCTGCAGCACGATCCCGAGCACCGCCGAACCGTCGACACCGGCGCCGTCCCCGGCCAGCAGCAGCGCCACCAGCAGCGGGGTGAGCACGATCCCGGCCAGGTTGGACAGCGACGCGCTGCAGATCGCGGCCGCGACGTTGCCGCGCGCGATCGAGGTGAACGCGATGGACGACTGCACGGTCGAGGGCAGCACGGCGAGGAACAGCACGCCGGCGGCGAGCTGCGCGGGCAGCGCCGACGCGGGCAGCAGGAGCACGGCCAGGCCGAGCAGCGGGAACAGCACGAAGGTCGCGGCCAGCACGACCGCGTGCAGCCGCCAGTGCCGCAGCCCGTCGAGGGCTTCCTGCGTCGACAACCGGGCGCCGTAGAGGAAGAACAGCAGCCCGACGGCGACCGTGGTGGCGGTGCCGAACGCCCCGGCCACGGCGCCCGAAGCGGGCAGCAGGGTGGCGACGCCGACGGTGGCGAGGATGGCGGCGACGAACGGGTCGAGAAAACGGGACATGGATCTCCTTCCACGGAAATTCTCGCCACCGCGACGCTCATTGTGAACCCCGATGACCGGACTGACTGTTATCGCCATTCGCGATAGGCTGGGTGCGTGCTGGACCCCCGCCTGTGCCGTTCCTTCCTCGCCGTCGCCGAGACGCGCAGCTTCACCGCGGCCGCGCGCCGGCTGGGTGTCGGGCAGCCGACCGTCAGCCAGCACGTCCGCCGCCTGGAGCGCGACTCCGGTGGGCTGCTCTTCGCCCGTGACACCCACACCGTCGAGCTCACCGCGCGCGGGCAGGCGATGCTGGGCTTCGCCCAGACCATTGTGGACACCGAAGAACGCGCGGAGCGCCATTTCCGCGGCGCCGAGCTGCGCGGCCGCGTGCGCTTCGGCGTCTCGGAGGACTTCGCGCTCGGCGAGCTGCCGGAGATCCTGCGCCGGCTGCGCCGCAGCCACCCGCTGGTGGACGTCGAGCTGACCGTCGAGCTGTCGGACGTCCTCACCCAGCGGCTGCGGGCCGGCCGGCTGGACCTGGTGCTGGGGAAGCGCCGCCCGGGCGCGCACCACGGCCGGCTGCTCTGGCGCGAGCCGCTGGTCTGGATCGGCTCGGCGGCCACCGTGCTGGAGCCGGGGCAGCCGGTGCCGCTGGTGCAGTACCCGATGCCGTCGATCACGCGGCAGCTCGCCGTCGAGGTCCTCGAACGCGCCGGTCTGGAGTGGCGGGCCGCGTGCCAGACGTCGAGCCTCACCGGCCTGCGCGCCGCCGCGGCGGCCGGGCTGGGCGTCACGCTGCACGCGCGGAGCCTGGTGCCCGCCGACCTCGTCCCGCTCGACGGCCTGCCCGAGCCGGGCGACATCGAGTTCATGCTGCTCGCCCGCGAGTCGACGGAAGGACCGGCGGCCGCGCTGGAGGAGTTCGTCCTGGAGTACGTCCGGCGCTAGTCGGCTTCGCCGGTCAGGAGTCTTCGCAGGCGGCCGAGCGCGCGGTGCTGGGCGACGCGGACGGCGCCGGGCGTGGACCCGACCGCCGCGGCCGTCTCCTCGGCGGACAGCCCGACGACCACCCGCAGCACGACGATCTCGCGCTGTTTCGGCGGCAGCACGTCCAGCAGCCGGGACAGCCGTTCGGTCAGCTCGGACCGCAGCGTCCGCTGCTCCGGCCCGTCGGCCTCGGAGACGCCGTCGGGCAGCTCGGCCACCGGGTCGGTGCGGTTGCGGGCCGCGGCGCGGTGCGCGTCGGCGACCTTGTGCTGGGCGATGCCGTAGACGAACGCGAGGAACGGGCGGCCCTGGTCGCGGTAGGACGGCAGCGCGGTCAGCACGGCCAGGCAGACCTCCTGCGCGACGTCGTCGGCCGAGGCGAACGACCGCTCGTACCGTCCGACGCGGGCCCGGCAGTAGCGCACCACCAGCGGGCGGATGGTCGCCAGCAGCCGGGCGGTCGCCGCGACGTCGCCCGCGATCGCGTCCGCGACCGGCTCGTCGTGCCGCCGCCAGTGCGCGGGGAACGCCTCGCGGGGCTGCGCCGCGGCGATCTCGCGGACGAGCGCACGGCCGCGCACGCGCAGCAGCGTGCCTTCCACGTCGAGGCCGACGCGCAGCGAGTCGTGCAGCGCGGCGTTGGACTCGCGCAGCAGCTCGGTGATCGCCCGATCCCCGTACTCGGTTGCCGGCATGGTGCTCACCCTTCCGTGTCCTGCTGGTCGCCGGGCGGTGCGGCCCGGTGGCGCCTGAGGCGTTCCCGCACGTGGCGGAGGTTGGAGCGGACGGTCGCGGGCGGGATCCGCAGTGCCCGCGCGATCTGGGTGGGCGTGAACCCGTCGAGGGACCACGCCAGCACCATCCGCTGCTGGCCGGGCAGGGAGGCGAGCAGGCCGAGCAGGTCGGCGTGCTGCTCGACCAGGGCGGCCAGCTTCTCGTCGTCGCGCGGATCACCCGCCAGGCTCCAGTCCGCGCGCGCGTCACCCGCCGTGTCGAGCAGCCGCCCGGCGACCCGGCGGACCCAGGCGCGCGGGTCATCGAGCGCCGGCCACGCCTCCAGCGCGTGCAGCATCGCCTCGGCGGCGGCGTCGCGGGCCGTCTCGACCTCGAACCCGGCCTTGCAGAGGAACGCCACGAGCGGGGGGAACTCGGCGCGGAAGAACGCGTCGAAGCCGTCGTCACCGCACACGGACCCTCACCACCCCTCGCCTCCGAAGAACAAGTGCGCTGGGGTGACCGCCACGTGTAACGATCCGGTCAAGACTGCCCGGGAGGAGTAATGCGCTGCACCGGACCGGTGACGGGATGTGACGAATGGGCGCGGGCAAGCCGGGTACCCGGATTCGATGACCCAGCGAGACACGGTCCGGCGCCTGCTCGAAGCGGCCGGCCGGACCTACGCCGAGGAAGCCGGGATCAGGCTCGCCGACAAGCCGGCGCCGCTGTACCGGCTGCTGGTGCTGTCGGTGCTGCTCTCGACCCGGATCAAGGCGGCCATCGCGGTCGCCGCGGCCCGCGAGCTGCAGGCGGCGGGGATGGGCACGGCCGGGGCGATGGCGGAGGCGCCGTGGCGGCGGCGCGTGGACGCGCTCGGCCGCGCGCACTACAAGCGCTACGACGAGCAGACGGCCACAGCGCTCGGCGAAGGTGCCCGGCTCGTCCTGGACGGCTACCGCGGCGACCTGAGACGGCTGCGCGAGGCCGCGAACGGCGAATTCCGGACACTGGCGCGGCTGCTCGGGAAAGTGCCGCGGCTGGGTCCGGTCGGGGCCGGCATCTTCGCCAGGGAGGTGCAGCTGGTGTGGCCGGAGTTTCGGCCCCACCTCGACCGGAAAGCCTTGCAGGGCGCGGAAAAGCTGGGTCTGCCCGCTCAGCCGGACCGGCTCGCGAAGCTGGCCGGGCCGGACCGCGTGGCGCACCTGGCCGCGGCGCTCGTCCGGGTCACGCTGGAGCGCGGTCTCGCCGATCGGGTGACGTGATCGACATCGAGATCCCGGGAAGAGAGGCGTACTCTCATGTGTTGCAGTCTTGGTTGCCCGGAGGGTGAGCCGGGGACCGAAGCCAAAACCCCTTGACCGCCGCGGTCGCGTTCGCGCGTCCACCGGGATCAAGTCGGTTGACTCGCCGTGACAATGGGAATGAGAAAAGACAGAGGGAGGTGAACGAAGGAAATGGAAGCCACGATGACGGGCTGGGCGGAACTCGCGGCCTGCAAGGACGAGGACCCGGAACTGTTCTTCCCGATCTCCGAGGTCGGCCCCGGCGCCCGCCAGACGGCGCAGGCGAAGGCCGTGTGCGCGCGCTGCCCGGTGCGCGCCGAATGCCTCGGCTACGCGCTCGACAACGGCCTCGACCACGGCGTTTTCGGCGGCACCACCGCGGACGAACGGCGCCGGCTGGCGCGGACGGCCCCGCAGCGGCACCGAGCTGCCTGACTCGCCGCCCGGTGACCTCTCCCCGGCGGCCTCGAGCCAAAACACGGAAACCGGAAGAATTTCGAATCCGGCCTGACGTGTGCGCCCGGGCGGGTGATTCCCCGTGAATCACCTGCCCGGGCTTTTTTCACCGTGCGCCGGTATTCCCGGCGTGCTCAATCGCCGGGCCAGGTCTCCGGCAGATCCCACGCCGCGGCGGAGGCGGATTCGAACGCGGCCATCGCCGTGACCAGCCCGTCTTCGACGGTGAGCAGGCTCACCCCGAACCACCGGTACGCGTCTTCGCCGGGGCGTCGCAGGTAGGTCGCGACCGCGGGCTGGCGGTTGGCGCGTGTCGCACGCATCCGGAACCGCCCGACGCAGTGCGGCGACCCGGGATCCAGGGACAGCGCGAGTGCCGCCACGATGGCGTCACGGCTGCCGAACCACAAGGTGTAGGGCGGCATGACGGCTTGGGCGTCTTCGTGGAGCAGCCGCGCGACGGCTCGGTGGTCACCCGCCTCGTAGGCGGCGACGAATCGCTTGAGCAGCGCGGCTTCCTCGGCGGTCGGGTCGCCCACTGTCCACTCGGTACGGTGCGCGGGCAGTCGTTCACGCAGGGTCGCGCGGGCCCGCTGGAGCGCACTGTTCGCCGACGCGACGCTCGTCTCGAGCAGGCCCGCGGTGTCCTTGGCGGACCACCCCAGCACGTCCCGCAGCACGAGCGCGGCCCGCTGCCGCGGCGGCAGGTACTGGAGGGCGGCGAGGTAGGCGAGTTCGATGGTTTCGCGCTCGACGACGGCCGCGTCGGGCCCGGGAACGTCGAGCAGCCGGTCCGGGTACGGCTCGAGCCACGGCAGATCGGCGGCTTCCAGCGGCCCGGCGGGCTGCCCGGACGGCCCGAGCTGATCGGGCAGCACCCGCCGCGGCCGCCGGGCGAGCACGTCGAGGCAGGCGTTGGTGGCGATCCGGTACAGCCACGTCCGCACACCGGCGCGGCCTTCGAAGCGGTCGCGGGCCTTCCACGCGCGGAGAAAGGTTTCCTGGGTGAGGTCTTCGGCCTCGGTGAGCGAGCCCAGCATGCGGTAGCAGTGCACCTGGATTTCCCGCCGGTGCCGCTCGACCAGCGCTTCGAAGTCCGGTATGTGCCCCACCCGGGCACGCTAGCGCACGCGGGAACGCGAGCCCGGGAGCCTCCCCGGCCCGGCGCCTGGGAGACTGCTGCCGTGAGTGGAACCGTGCTGGTGCTCGGCGGACGCAGTGAGATCGGGCTGGCCGTGGCGAAACGCCTCGTCAGCGACACGACCCGGCGGTTCGTGCTGGCCGCGCGGCCGGGCGCCGACCTCGGTGCCGCCGTCACCACGCTTCGCGAAGCCGGTGCCGAAACCGTCGAAACCGCCGATTTCGACGCCGACGACCTCGCCTCGCACGGCCCTTTCCTCGACCGGATCGCCGCCGCCCACGGGCCGCTCGACGTCGTCGTCCTCGCCTTCGGCATCCTCGGCGACCAGGGCCGGGCCGAGCGGGACGCCGCCCACGCCGCCGCCATCGTGCACACCGACTACGTCGCCCAGGTCGGCGTCCTGACCCACGCCGCGAACCTGCTGCGCGCCCAGGGGCACGGCAGCCTGGTCGTCTTCTCCTCCGTCGCCGGCGTCCGCGTGCGCCGCGCCAACTACGTCTACGGCTCCGCCAAGGCCGGTCTCGACGGCTTCGCGAGCGGCCTCGCCGACGCATTGCACGGCACCGGTGTCCACCTCCTGCTGGTCCGCCCCGGCTTCGTGATCGGGCGGATGACCGAGGGCATGACTCCCGCGCCGTTCTCGAGCACGCCGGACGAAGTGGCCGACGCGACGGTCGCCGCGCTGCGCCGCCGTCGCGGGGTCGTCTGGGTGCCCGGCGTACTCCGTCCGGTCTTCTTCGCCATGCGCCTGCTGCCGCGCGCGATCTGGCGCAAACTGCCCCGGTGACGCGGTAGCCGGAACTGCTGTGGCCGCAACCACAGCACTTGCGCGTGCGCAGTCCGGCACGGTCCGTCGCGAAACGCGCCGATCCGCTCGGCCGATCGGCTGGCGTCACAGCTTTCCGACAACTTTCTCAGCTGATTCCCAGCTAACGCGGTGATCCTCGAAGGAGGTGAACCAGAGGGAAGCAAGGGGAAGTGTCGTGCTGCTGTCGTCCCGGGGGCGTCGCATCGGCGGGCGGGTCGCGCTCGGCGTCGTGTCGGCGCTGGTGCTCGGCGCCACCGGGTACGCCTGGTCGCAGCTGAGCAAACTGGACGACGGCCTGGTGACCGCCGACGTCATCCCGCCCTCCTCGCAGGTCGGCGCCGAGGACACCGCGCCCGGCGAGCCGCTGAAGGCCGCCCAGAACATCCTGCTCGTCGGGATCGACGCGCGGACCGACGCGTACGGCAACGCGTTGCCACAGAACGTGCTCGACGCGTTGCACGCCGGAGGCGGCGAAGACGGCGGCGACACCACGGACACGATGATCGTGGTCCACATCCCGGCGGGCGGCGCGGCGGCCACCGCGATCTCCATCCCGCGTGATTCCTATGTGGACATCGCGGACGGGTTCGGCAAGCACAAGATCAACTCCGCGTACAGCCGCGGCAAGAACGCCGCGATGTCCGGGTTGCGCGCCCAGGGGCTCGCCGGCGCGCAGCTGGAGGTGGCGGCGAACGAAGCGGGTGCCCGGCTCGCGATCCGGACCGTGGAGAAGTTCACCGGGCTGACGATCAACCACTACGCGGCCATCAACCTCGCGGGCTTCGACGCGCTGTCGCAGGCCGTCGGCGGCGTCGAGGTCTGCCTCAAGGCGCCCGTGCACGACAGCTACTCCGGCGCCGACTTCCCGGCCGGGCCGCAGACGCTGTCCGGGCCGCAGGCGCTCGCGTTCGTCCGCCAGCGCCACGGCCTGGCCAACGGCGACCTCGACCGGATCGCGCGGCAGCAGGCGTTCCTGTCCGGCATGGCGAAAAAGGTGCTGAGCGCGGGTACCTTCGCCGACCCGTCGAAGCTGACGGCGCTGGTCAGCGCGGTGCAGGGCTCGGTGGTGCTGGACCGGGGCTGGGACGTGCTCAGCTTCGCGCAGCAGCTGCGGGGGATGAGCTCGGGCGCGATCGCGTTCGCCACGATCCCGGTGCAGAGCCTGTCGCTGCCGACGCCGTCCGACGGTGACGCGGTGAAGGTCGACCCGGCGCAGGTCCAGCAGTTCGTCCGCACGGCGATCAGCATGCCGGCGGTGCGGGCCTCGGGCAACGACACCACCGGCGGCGTGAAGCCGGTCGCGGCGACCGCGACGCCGACACCCGCCTCGGCCCCGGCCTCGCCGACGCAACAGCCGGCGACCACCACGGCCGCCGGCTGCGTCAACTAGCGATTCACACGAACGCGGACTGTCCCGTGATCGCCTTGCCGACGATCAGCGTGTTCATCTCGCGCGTGCCCTCGAAGGAGTAGATCGCCTCGGCGTCGGCGAAGAACCGCGCGACGTCGTAGCCGAGCACGATCCCGTTGCCACCGAAGATCTCCCGGCTCCAGGCGACGACCTCGCGCATCCGCGATGTGACGAACGCCTTGGCCAGCGACGAGTGCTCGTCCTTGAAGATCCCCGCGTCCTGCAGCCGGGCCAGCTGCACCAGCATGCCCCACGACGCGGTGATGTTGCCGAGGCTCTTCACGAGCAGGTCCTGCACCAGCTGGAACTTCGCGATCGGCCGCCCGAACTGCGTGCGCTCCTGCGCGTAGGCCAGCGCGGCTTCGTAGGCGCCGATCATGACGCCCAGCGCCTGCCACGCGACGCCGCCGCGGGTGGCGCGCAGGATCTCGGCGACGTCCCGGAAGGAGTTGATGCCCTGCAGCCGGTTCGCCTCCGGCACCCGGACCTCGGTCAGGGTGATCTCGGCGTTCTCGACGATCCGGAACGCGGTCTTGCCCTGGATCTTCTCGGGCACGAAACCCGGCGTGCCCTTCTCGACGACGAACCCCTTGACGTGGTTGTCGCCGAGGTCACGAGCCCACACCACGACGTAGTCGGCGAAGGTCGCGTTGCCGATCCACTTCTTGGCGCCGTTGAGGACCCACGTGTCGCCGTGACGCTCCGCGGTGGTCCGCATGCCACCCGCGACGTCCGAGCCACCCAGGGGCTCGGTCATCGCGAACGCGCCGATCTTGTCCATCGCGGCCAGCTCGGGAAGCCAGCGGTCACGCTGCTCCCGGCTGCCGCCGCTGTAGATCGAGTACATCGCGAGTCCGTTGTGGACACCGAAGAACGTCGCGACGGACGCGTCGGTGCGGCTCATCTCCATCGCCATCATGCCCGACAGCAGGTGGCTGACGGCGGGCTTGTGCTCGCCGTAGCCCTCGTAGGGCAGGCCGGCGAGACCGGAACCGCGGAACATGCCGATCAGTTCCTTCGGGAACGTCCCGGCTTCCCAGTTCTCGTTCACCAGCGGCTTGACGTCGCGGGTCATGAACTCGCGCGCCTTGACCAGCAGCTTGCGCTCGTCGTCGGGCAGCAGCGCCTCGAAACCGTAGAAGTCGGCGGTGAGCTTGTCGGTCAGCGGTTCCATCTCAGTCCTCCTCCAATGCGGCCAGGACGGCCAGTTGCTTGCGGTCGCGCGTCTCGGCCAGTTCCGAGTACGTGGCGGAGCCGTAAGCCTTTTCGACGGCTTCGATGAGTCGTTCCTGCTCTTCGGGGCTCTGGCTCGGATTGCCCAGCCCGGCCCACATCCGCTTCATGGACTTGCCGATGTGCTCGGCCATGTGGCGGTAGCCGCCGGGGCCGCCGCCCAGATGCGACCCGAGGAACGGCCCGACCGTGGCCCACCGGATGCCGAGCGAACTCGTCAGGATGGTGTCCAGCTCGGCCGGTGTCACCACGCCCTGCTCCACCAGGTAGATCGCTTCGCGGTTCAGGGCGTTCTGCAGCCGGTTGCCGACGAACCCGGGCATCTCCTTGCGTTCCACGACCGGCGTCCGGCCGAGGGAGGTGTAGAAGTCCACAGCGGACTGAACGCTTTCTTCGGCGGTGCGCTCGCCGGGGACGACCTCGACCAGCGGGATCAGGTGCGGCGGGTTGAACGGGTGTCCGATGAGGACCCGGCTGCCGTCGATCTCGCCGGTGAAGGCGGTCGAGGGGATGGCGCTCGACGAGCTCAGCAGCAGGGCGTGCTCCGGGGCCTGCTCGACGAGCTGCTTGAAGAGGTCCTTCTTGAACTCGACGTTCTCGGGCCCGTTCTCCTGCACGACATCCGCGTCCCGCACGGCTTCGCTGACGTCGGCGGCGATGTGCACGCGGCCGGCCAGCTCCCCGGCGGTGGTGCCGAGGTGCGGGGCGAAGGTCTTCAGTGCTTCGTCGACGGCGTCGGCGAGGTCCGGGCGCGGGTCGGTGACCCGCACGGTCAGGCCGTGCCGGGCGAACAGCGCCGTCCAGGACAGGCCGATCGTGCCGGCGCCGATCACCGCCGCGGTGCGGAACGTCATGACCGCGCTCCCTTCAGGTAGTCGAAGACCGGCTTGACCGGGGCGAGCGTCAGGTCGGTGCGGATGTGGCTCGCGGAGACGACCTCCAGCACCGGCAGGTCCGCCAAGGGGGCCAGGACGTGCTGGAACAGCTGCAGCCGCGCGGGGCCCGTGTAGGCCTCCTTGACGACGACGTCGGTGATCTCGGTGCGGACCAGCTCCTGCACCCGCGGCGTGCCGTCGTAGCCGGGAATCGTCTTGAGCATGAACGTCGGGACGGTGATCTGCCGTTCCGCTTCCCGCGCGTCCAGCTCGTGGTGCTTGTAGCCCATGGTCGCGGTCGCGACCCGGAGCGTGCCGTAGTCCAGGGTGCCCACCAGGACGCCGTTGTCGACATACAGACTCGGCGATCCGGCCGCCTTCGGGTACGCGCTGATTTCGCGCCCGGAAGCCGTCGCCGGGAAGTTGTCGAGGTACATCGCGTGCAGGTACTCGCCGCGCTCGCCGTCGAAGCTGACCTCGATCGCCTGGCCGGACTCGGTGTAGGGACCGTAGCCGGAGACGTCGCCCATCTTCATGACTTCGAAGCGCACCAAGGGTTCGCCGACCCGCAGCGGCTCCGGGACGACCGCGCGCAGCGCGTCGGCGTCGGTGCGGTAGACGATGTTCAGGTACTCGCGGTCGGTGAACCTCGGCACCACCGGCGCGAACGCCGGTGCGGTCAGCGGAGTGGTCACGTGCCTGCGGACTTCGTCGATCTTCATGTCACTCACCCGTCCATCGCGGGGCGCGGCGCTCGGCGAAGGCGGTCATGCCCTCGCGGACGTCCTTGGACTGCATCAGTTTCTTGATCTCTTCGCGTTGCGCGGCCGCGGGATCCGCGGCGCGCACGACCTTCTTGACGGCGGCCAGCGCGAGCGGCGCGTTCTCCGCCAGCTTCTCGGCCAGCTGGAGCGCGACCGCGGCGGCGTCGCCGTCCGGCGTCACGCGGTTGACCAGGCCCAGCTCGCCCGCGCGGCGCCCGGTCACCGGCTCGCCGGTGAGCAGGATTTCCATCGCCAGGTGGTGCGGGATCCGCTTCGGCAGCCGGACGACGCCGCCGCCCGCGGCGATCAGGCCGCGTTTGACCTCGGGCAGGCCGAACCGCGCGGTTTCGCCGGCCACGATCAGGTCGCAGCCGAGCGCGAGTTCGAACCCGCCGCCCATCGCGAACCCTTCGACGGCGGCGATGAGGGGCTTGGCCAGCTGCGCCTCGGTCAGGCCGCCGAACCCGCGGCCCGGGATCTCCGGCGACTCGCCCTCGAGCGCCGCCTTGAGGTCCATCCCGGCGCTGAAGGTGTTGTCGGCGCCGGTGAGGACGCCCGCCCGGAGCGCGGGATCGGTTTCCAGCTCGTCCAGGGCGGCGGCCAGCCCGGCCGCGACGGCGGCGTTGACCGCGTTGCGGGCCCGCGGCCGGTCGATGGTGATCAGCAGGGTGCTGCCGATCCGTTCGGTGCGTACTTCCATCGTCGGTGCTTCTTTCAGTTCAGTTCGGCGAGGACTTCGGCGGTGTCCTGCCCGGCCACCGGGGCCAGGCGGCGGATCGACCCGGGCGTCGCGGAGAACTTCACCGGGATGCCGATCGTGCGGATCGCGCCCTCGCTGGGGTGCTCGACGGTGTCGAGCAGGTGGCCGTCGCGGACGTACGGGTCCTCGTGGGCTTTGTCGAGTTCCAGCACCGGGGCCATCGGGATGCTGTGCTTCGCGCACACCTCGGCCCATTCGGCGGTGGTCAACGCCGGCGCGCAGGCCGCGATCTGCGCGCTCAGCCACTCGTTGTCGGCACGGTCGATGGCTTCGCCGTTGACGCGCGGGTCACCGGCGAGGTCCGGGCGCCCGGCCGCCGCGAAGAAGTCGCGGAAGTTCTGCGGGTTGTACGGGATCACGCAGGCGAGGCCGTCCTTGGTGCGGACCGCGGCGTGGCCCTTCGTCATCGACAGCGCGAACCCGGTGGGACCCTCCGCCGGCTCGTAGGTGTGCCCGGCGAGGTGCTCGACCAGGTTGAACGCGATCAGCGTGTCGGTCATCGGGATCTCGACCCGCTGGCCCTGCCCGGTGCGGTCGCGGTGGACCAGCGCGGCGAGCACGCTGTAGGCGATGGTCAGCGACGACACCTTGTCGCCGATGATCGTCGGCAGGTAGACCGGCTCGCCGAGCGCGCGGTTGGCCACGTCGACCAGGCCGGAGGAGGCCTGCACGGTCTCGTCGTAGGCGGCGTGCCCGGCGCGGTCGGAGTCGCCGCGGAAGCCCTGGGCGTGGGCGTAGACCAGGCGCGGGTTGCGCTCGGCGACGTCGGCGTAGTCCAGCCCGAGGCGGCTCAGCGCGCCGGGGCGCATGTTGGTGATCAGCACGTCGGCGGTGTCGATCAGCTTGAGCGCCTGCTCGCGCTCGGCTTCGTCCTTGAGGTTCAGGGCCACGCTGCGCTTGTTGCGGTTGACGTTGAGGTTCAGCGCGGTCATGCCCGGCGTGGTGCGGTAGCTGCCCACGCGGACGGTGTCCGCGGGCGACTCGATCTTGATCACGTCGGCGCCGAGGTCGCCGAGGATCTGAGCCGCGTACGGGCCCATGACCACGGTCGAGAGGTCGATCACGCGCACGCCGTCCAGCGGCCCGGTGATGTCCGTCATCATTCGTCCTTTCGCCCCTTGTTCCTTCGTCTCCGACGTTAGGCGCGCGGGCACGGAAAGGGAATGATCATGATACGAACAATGGTATGACCACCGCGGTCATACCATTGTTTCAGGTGGTGATCGGCTCGGCGAAGATCTCTTTCGCGGCGGCGACGAGCCCGCGCAGGTCACCGTCGGCGCGGTCGTGCCGCCAGAGCAGGCCGGTGTCCAGCTGGGGGCGGAAGTCGGTGAAGGGCAGCACGATGACGTTGTCGAGCCGGTAGCCGTGCATCGGGCTCCGCTCGTCGAGCATGGAAATGGAGAACGCCTCGCCGCTGGAAATGACTTCCGATGTCCCGCCGTAGCCGGTGTTGCTCAGCCGGATGCGTTTCCGGACACCGAGTTCGTGCAATTGGTGGTCGAGCTGGTCGAAATAGGCGGGAGTGATTTCACCCGGCGGGGCGACGTAGGGGAATTCCGCCAGCTCGGCGAGCGAGACGGAGTCCCGGCCGGCGAACTGCTCGGCCGGCACGACCGCACCGAGCCGTTCGGACATCACCGGCAGCTGCGCGAGCGCGGGATCGGTGACCGGCAGCCGGGCGAGGGTGAGCGCGAGCTTGCCCTCGTGGACGCCCTGCACGAGATCGGCGGTGGTGCCGGGCCAGCGCTTGAGCTCGTACCGCGCGCCGACCCGCTCGGCGAGGGCGTTCACGCGGTCCCGCAGATCGGGGTGCACCCCGGCGGGCATGCCGAGGAAAAGGGTGCTCCGCCGCGGCGCGGTGGCCTCGGCGAGCTTCCACGGAATGGCGCCGACCCGCTCGAGAACATCCCGCGCGAGCGGCAGCAGGGCTTCCCCGGCGGGCGTGAGGGTGACGTGGTGGGTGCTGCGGTCGAACAGCTGCTGCCCGAGTTCGTGTTCGAGATCCTTGATCCGCTGTGAGAGCGGAGAAGCGGCCATGTGCAGCTTCCGGGCGGCGGCGGAGAAGTTGAGTTCCTCGGCGACCGCGACGAAGTAGCGCAGGTGCAGCATCTCCATGCCCCGACCCTACGACCCTGCCGTGGCGGCTCGCGCGGTGCGTGGTCGCCGAGGGCCGGACTCACCGGGCGCCGGCGATTTCCAGGTCTCTCCGGCCGGTTTCGGTGAATTCGGCGACGGCCGTGCGCAAGCTCTCCTTGGCTTTCTCGTACCGCGGAGCAAAACGCTGGTCGACTGCGCCTTGGTGGCCGGGTTTGCTCGCCGCCTGGATCTCGGCGGCGAGTTCGGTGAGCTCGGTGGCGGCCCGGACCACCTGGGACACCGCTTGTCCGGTGGCCTCCGGGGCGAAGAAGGCGACCTGGTGACTTCGGCCGACAAGGCGATCGAGCAGCCGGCGCCGCACCTCTGATGTCGATTCCCAGAGGGCCGCGGTCACGATCTCGTAGGCGCAGCCGATGAACTCGGGGTACAGCTTTTCCTTGTGCTCGCGGGAAAGCCTCCGGTGCTCGATCCTGCGCTCAGCCCGCTTGGGAAGTGTCGTGGCCAGCGCGGCCGTGAGGGCGGTCAGCAGGCCGGTGGCCAGGGCGAACATCCCACTACCCCACCAGGGCGTCGTCGAGTTCATGCCGCGACCATATCCGGCCGTCTCGGCCCCGGAATCCGCGAAGAGGGGAGAGATGCCCGGCTTGCGCCGGGCATCTGCTCGCTGTGGCTCAGCACCACCACCAAGCGCACCACCACCAGCCGAGGGACGCGTTCTCTGCGCCAGGAATTTGCGGCCGAGTGCACACGGCATGCGTCAGGTCGTTCACCTTCGAGCCTTGAACCTTTCTTTCGGGGTGAAGTACGCCCGGGTGATCACCGGCGAGCGCGCAACCTGACGCGCGACACTCGGGATTGCCCCGGCTGCCGCGGAGGCTATGCCCTTGCTCCGCGCGAACGCAAGCCCTGCGACGAGTGGACTGCACCAACCATCATCCGTCGCGCGAACGGGTGAGCTGGCGCGCGCGGGCTACCTGCGAAGATGGCTCTCGGAAGGAAAAGAGTGGGTTTGGCGAGACCGAGGGATCACCCGTTCCGGTGGTTCCGTCGGGCCGTCGGCAACGGCGCGGGAAGCGACTCGGTGTCCTCATCGGAAATCCGAGCTTCGGGGATCTCCGGCACGGACGGGGCCTCGTCTAGGAGCCGCTCGATCCGTTCGGCTTTCGCCTTGCGGCGGCGGTCGCGGTAGAGGTCGGCGGCACGTTGCCACGTGACCCTGGCCTCGCGGATTTCTCCGCAACCGGACAGGACGTGCCCGAGCGACGTGAGCGCGCGCGCTTCGGCAGTCGCGGTGTGTGCTCGTGAGGCAAGATCGACGGCGTCCCGGGCGAAGGTGAGCGCTTCGTCGTGGCATCCTTCGTCGGACGCGAGGTGGGCGCGCACCGAGTAGAGCTTCATAGTGGCGACCAAGTCACGGACGAACGTCGAGAGCCGTAGGGCGTGCCCGCACTGTGTGTGGGCCGCCGCGAACTCGCCCAGCTGCCGATGGAGATCGGTGAGCTCGGTGTGGGTGGCGAGCTGTCCGGCGTCGTCGCCGATCAGTGTGCGCAGGTGCAGGGCCCGGTGGAAGTGGTGCAGCGCGTGCCGGCCACGGCCGAGCTCGACAAGTGTCTTGCCGAGTTCGTGGCTGGCCGTCGCCTGGCGCTCGGCGTTGCCGGTGGCTCGGGCTTCTTCGAGGCAGCGTTCGTAGAGCTGCGCCGCCTCGGCCAGTCGCCCGGCGTGGCGGCTGCACCGAGCCATGTTGAGCCGGACGGTCAACCTCCCCACCGGGTTGTCGTGGGCGGTCACGAGGTCGAGAGCCTGTGCCAGGTAGGCTTCGCCCGCCGCGTCGTGCCCCGCGAGAAGGCTGACGTAGCCCAGATCGTTCAGGGTGGCGGCTTCCGCGGTGTGGTCGCCCAGTGCCGCTGCCGAGCGCGCGGCCAGTGACAGGCCCGCCATTATGTCGTCGTAGAACCCGAACCGGTTCAAGATGCCGCCGGTGACGTGCGGCAGCCGCCAAGCATACGAATGCAGTCCGTGGTCGGCGGCGTACGAGCACATGGCGTTGAGGTTCGCCCGTTCGCGTAGGCACCAGCGGATGGCGCCGATCGGATCGGTGAACCGGGTCGGTGTGCATCCCGGCTCGACCGGCGGCATCGGTGGCATGAGCCGGTGTGGGTATACGACCCGGTTGGCGTTGTGTGCAGTGTGCAGGTAGTAGGAGGCCATCCGCAGGCGAGCGCGGTCGGCTTGCAGGCCCGAAGTGACCAGCGTCCGGGCGAAGTGGTGGAAGAGGTCGTGGATGCGGTACCGGTCCCCGTCGTTCGGCTGCTGGACGAGGTGTGCGGCCACCAGGACATCGAGTGCCCGGCGCCCTGCGGCGACGTCGACGCCCGCCGCCGCGGCGAGGACCTCCGCTCCCACCTCCACGCCGGGGTGCAGCCCGAAGAGGCGGAATGTCTCCTGCACCGAAGGGTCGAGACCGTGGTAGGACCACGAAAACGCCGAGAGCAGGTTGCTCGCTTCGCCGTCTCCGTCGTCGCCGATGGACAGCAGCAGGGCAGGGTCCCGCAGCTGGTCGACCAGCGTGCGGAGGCGGCTGCCCGCCCGTGTGGCCGCTCGCTCGGCGACGATCGTCAGGGCGAGGGGGATGCCTCCACACAGCCCGGCGAGGTTACGGAGCGCACTGGGCTCGCGGTCCAGCCGCGTACCGAGGCGCTGGCTGAGGAGCTCCACGGAAGCATCGGGCGACAACGGTGCCAGCGTGATCACGGGACAGTGGTGCCGGCGAGCGAGCTGGGTCAGGCGCTGCCGCGACGTGACGATGACCGCACAGTCCACCAGCACGCGCAGGAGCGGTTCGATGTGCGCGGTGTCGTGGGCATTGTCCAGGACGACCAGCATGGGGTGCTCGCGCAGGAGCCCGCGCAGCCGGGTGGCCCGCACGGCCGTGCCGACGATGCGGTCGACCGGGTAACCCAGGGCCGCCAGGAGGGTGTCGACGACTTGGGCGGGTTCTACCCGCGGAGCGGGCCCCACCCCGTGGAGGTCGATCAGAGCGACTCCACCCGGGAAGCGATCGACCGTCCGGTGGGCCCACCGGACGGCGGTGCTGGTCTTCCCGACCCCCGGCGGGCCGGTCAGCGTGACCAGGGCGGGGACGAACGACGTCGGGGACGGGCTGATCGCGGCGTCCAGTTCGGCGAGCACCTCGGTCCGGCCGGTGAAGTGCCCGACGTCGCGAGGCAATTCGCGCAGTGGGGTGGGGGCATCGTGCTGGCGGGCCAGCGCGGTTTCGAGGTCGTCGCTCCTGTCGGGCACGAGCCGCTCCGGCGCGCGGAGGTGCTCGTTTAGCGCCCGCAGGTCGTCTGCCGCCTCCCCGTCGTGGTCCTGCCGGAACTTCCGGTACATCTCGAGGAAGTACTCGTCCCGTGTCCGGTAGCGGCCGAGACCGGTCAGCGCCTGCAACCGGAGCTTCGCGAACCACAGCTCCGCCGAATAGTCGTTGCCGAGCTCGTCGAGTTGCCTGAGTGCTTCCGCCGGCTTGCCGACGGCAAGCAACTCGGCGAGCAGAAATGTGTTGGCCGGCATCCAGTCGTTGTCCATCACCGAGCTCCGCCAGGTTTCGGCGGGCGGCGAGGTGATTCCGGCCAGCGGTTCTTCTCGCCAGAGGGCGAGCGAGGCGTGCGCGGCTTCGCAGGCTCCCTGGTGATCGCCGGCATCGCTCAGCGTGTGCGCGTCGTGCATCGTCCGGCGGAAGACCTGGTAGTCGATCACGTCCGGGGCAACCTCGAGGCGGTAACCGCCGTTGCTCGCTATCATCTCCGCCGGCGCGCCGGCGGTTTCCAGCGCGTGCCGGATCCTGGCGGCGCACTTGTACAGCGCACCTTTCGGCGCCTGTGGCCGTTCTTCGTCGGGGTTCCACGCCCAGGCGACCAGCGAGTCGATCGACATGCGCTTGCCCGGCTGGGTCAGCAGGGCGGCCAGGACGTTGCGCTCGCGGCGATGAGACCATTTCACGGTCATATTCCCGTGCATGCGCACCGTTGTTTGCCCGAGAATTCCGAACGTGATGTCCATCCCGCTTCCCCTCTCCGCAGAAGCGTTCACCCCCGCTTCGTCGCGATTGATTTTCGCACTCATCTCGTCATAAGGCCAGGTCGGAACGGCTGGACAGAATTGCCGGAACGGTGGTGATCCATTGTCAGTGTTTTGTCCAGGACGCGGAAGTGGCTTGTCCGGAGCGCATTGCACGCTGGCTTCCGTCAATGCATGACGAATACGGGAGGGTGCGTGGAGATGGACCGATGGATTCGTGGGCCGATCGGCGCGGGCGCTGACTTGCGGGTCACTCGGCCTGCCTGCCGGACGGCGTTGGTGGTGGTGCCGACGGTGACCGCGGGGACGCGGTTGCTCGACGTGGTGCCGCTCCTGGAGACCGATCACCGGGTGCAGACGGTGTTCACCGTGCCGCAGACCCACGACAGCTGGCATGGTGTCGAGGAGTTCGTCCGCGCCCAGCACGGCCTGGTGCTGCCCTGGCACCAGGTTCTGCAGCATCGCTTCGATCTCGTCTTGGCCGCCAGCCATCGCCACCTCGAAGAGCTGCGTGGGCGGATCCTGCTGATCGGTCACGGGGCGGGCACCGCCAAGTCGCACCGCTACAGCAGGAAGGCAGGCGCGGCGACCATCCCGGCGACCGGCCTCGATCGCGAGCTGCTCGTCTATCGCGGCCGCATCCTGCCTTCGGTCCTCGCGCTCAACACCGACGCCGAACTGGAGAACGTGCGCAGCCTGTGCCCCGAGGTCGTTCCCTTCGCGGTGGTCACCGGAGACATCTGCCTCGACCGGATGCGGGCCAGTGCGTTCCTTCGCGAGCGATACCGCGACCGTCTGGGCGTCGCACCGGGACGGCGACTGGTCACCCTCAGCTCGACGTGGTCCACCGATTCGTCGTTCGGGCAACTGCCGAAGCTCGCTCGTGCGGTCCTCGACGCCCTGCCGCCGACTCGCTACGCCGTCGCCGCGGTGCTGCACCCCAACGTCTGGGCGGTGCACGGCCGGCGTCAGGTGACAGCCTGGCTGTCCGACTGCGTGCGCGACGGGCTGCTGCTGATTCCACCGGAGTCCGGCTGGCAGGCCACGATGATCGCCTCGGACTGGGTGATCGGTGACCACGGGTCGACCACCGCGTACGCGGCTGCCATCGGCTGCCCGATCACCCTCGCCGCGCACCCCGGGCCCGGCCTGCGGGAAGGTAGCCTCGCGGACCTCGTCCGCCGGCACGCTCCCGCACTCAGAAACGACCGCCCGCTGGCCGAGCAGGAAAACCTGGCGCTCGACGCGCGAGATCGGCTCACGCCGGTGGTTTCCGCCGCGGTTTCCTCCCGGCCGGGAGGAGCGGCCGCCGCGCTGCGGAGAGCGATGTACCGGCTGATGGAACTCGGTGAACCGCGGGGGAGGGCGGAGCCCGCCGTTCTGCCCGCGCCCGTGCCCTGCGGAGTGTGGCCATGACGACTCGCGGAACGGTACCTGGGGACGTCCTGACCCTCACCGTGCGCGCCCAGCCGGATGTACATGGTGTCGTCTGGGTCCGGCTCCAACAGCGCAACCGGACAACGGCCGATCTCCTGGTCGTCGCGGTTGGCCAGGCCCCTCGGGAGTGGGAGTGCTGCGGTGACGTCCTGTGCTGCCTGGACGCCGTGTCGCCGATCCACGCGGACGAGCTGATCGGCAAGGCGTTGGAGGAATACCCGGGAGCCGAGGCTGCGATATGCGCCTTTCCGGCCGGTTGCGCCGCCGGAATGTGCGGCACGGAGGTCCGGCGCTGGTGGCGGCAACCGTCGGCACCAGCGCCCTGGCACCGGTGGTTGCGGTCACTCTCCGGTGGCCGTGGGGAGTTCGGCAGCGCGCGGATCCCCGATGGCGGCATAGAGCTCGCGAGCTTCGGCGAAATGGTGGCGTGCTTCCTTGTCATGGCCACGGTCCAGCTCGAGGCGCCCGAGCGCGGCCAATAGTTCCGCAGTGTAGTACGGCGAGCCCAAGCGGCGGACTGCTTCGAGACCAGCAGACAGCATCCGGCGCGCGACGGCGTAGTCGCCGTCGCGCACCCGGATCGAAGCGAGCGTCATGAGGGCGCGGGCGTGCTGGTTGGCGTCGCCGAGTTCGGCCATCGAATTCGCGGCGGCTTCGAGTTCGACGATCGCCTCGGCGGTCCTGCCCTGCTTGGCCATGACCTCGCCGCAGCGACGCCGGCCAAGGGCGACCCCGCGGTCGTTGCCGAGCTGGGCCTGCAGCGCGACAGCCTGCCGGTAGAAGCCGAGCGCGCCGTTGAGGTCGCCGCGGCCTCGTGCGGCGCGCCCCAGCTGCGACAGGGCGGTCGCGCGCGTCTGTTCGTCTCCCACTTGTTCGCCGAGGCGCAGGGCAGCGAGGTTCTGCGTGACGGCTTCTTCGTACCTGTGGAGCTTGGCGTAGGCGAATCCCAGCTGAGCTCGCAGCCGGGCTTCGACCAGCGGGTGCCCGCACCGCCGTGCCGCTGCCACTCCCGCCACGCTCATCGGCAACCAGGCGTCGTAGTCGCGGTGGTGCAGGAAGTAACCCCAGGCAGCTTCGCAGAACTGCCAGACCTCTTCGTCCCACCCGTTCCGGGTTGCCTCGGTGAAGGTGGCGCGGAGCGTCGGAAGCTCCCTCCGCCACCACGCGACCGCTGCGGCCCGGTCGCGGAACGACGGGCTCGCCGCGGGAGACCGCGCGAACCGTGGCCGGTGCGGGTGGATCAGGTCGTCCGCGAGCTGGGCCCGGGCCAGGTACCAGCGCGCGAACCCGCGGGCGATCGTCTGCCGGTCGGCGGAAGTGTCTTCCCGCTCGGCGCGGATGCGGGCGTCCCGCCGGAGCACCTCGTGTTGTTTCACTCTGTCGTGGTCGGCGTCGGCCAGGAGATTAGCGTCGACCAGGGTCTCGACCTCGTCTTCGATCCGCTCGGCCGGGGCATCCAGTACGGCGATCAGTGTCTCGAGCCCGACCTCCGGGCCCGGATGCAAACCACAGACCCGGTACAGCCGGGCAGCGCCGCTGGGCAATTCGGCGTAGGCAGCGTCGAAAACCGCTTGGACGTCTTGTACGTCTTCCGGGAGCGGGCCCGCTTCTCGCAGGTACCGGTCGTAGGTCCGGGCTTCGCGTTCGAGCCGCCTGAGCGGCCGGGCCCGGAGCCGGGCGGCCACCACGCCGAGGGCCAGCGGCAGCCCGCCGCACGTGCTGACGATGCTCCGGACCGCTGCGGGTTCGGCGGCCAGGCGTTCAAGCCCGACCACCGAGCCGAGGAGCTGGCTGGACCGGGCCTCGTCGAGAGGGGCTACGTCGACGAGCGTCGCGTCGTCGATGCCGAGCCCGGCGAGCCGTCGCCGGCTGGTCACGACGACCAGCACGGACGACGTCGCGGGCAGCAGGGTCCGGACCTGGGCGGCGGACACCGCGTCGTCCAGCAGGACTGCCAGTGTGCGCCCGGCGGTAACCGTGCGGAAGACCCCAGAGCGGCCGAGAGGACCGGATGGGATGTCCCCGGCGGCCACACCCAGCGCGGTCAGGAATCCGTGCAGCACGTCCTCCGGTCGCGCCGGGCTACTGTCGGCGTCGGTCAGCGGGGCGTAGAGGAGGCCGCCGGGAAACTCCGCGCGTCGCCGGCTCAGCCAGTGCACTGCGACCGCGGTCTTGCCGACTCCGCCGATGCCGTTCAAGACGACGAGCGGGCGCCGGGCGTCCCGGCGGGCCCACACGTCGTCGAGCTGCGCGAAAACGTCGTCACGGCCGACGAGGTCCCCGGTCGCGGCGGGGAGCTGGACGGGGCCGGGAATGCGGTTATGCCCGCCCGGCCCGCCTGTCGCCGTGGTCGGCTGGTTCGCCGGCTCGTCCATCCGAGATCTCCCCCGCAAGTCCCGAACTTCTTTGTCTACAGGCCGGCCGGCCGGTTTCGTCGCTGGATGGTGGAAGGACCACTCGAAAGCACGAGCTGCTCCCGTGCAGATGCACGCGAGGAAATCGAAATGGGTGACGACGGACACGATGCGTCAGCTGTCGGGTGTGCCGCGCGTCGACGGGCGCAACTGCACTCCGTGACCGAGCAGCAGCTCGCGTACTCGTTTGTAGTAGAGGCCGTATTTCTTGGCGAGTTGCAAAATGCTGGCGCCTTGGCGGTACTCCTCGGCCAGCTGGTCCACTGGCACCGGGCTTGTCTTCGGGGACGGGCGGCGCCGAAGATCGGCACCTGCCTTGAGAAGCTTTCTCCGCATCCACGTGTAACTCAGTCCCGCCTTCTCGGCGAGTTCGTGGATGGAAGCACCCTGTTCGTAGGCTTGGACCAGCCGCCTGCTCCGTTCAGCGGGATCGCCGTCGTCGCCGTCGTGTTTTCCTTGATCCTCCATCGGTTCCGCACTCCCGTCACACCGTCGGTGCCTGGAATTCGGTGGGTCCGATGTTGCCGAACCGGACACCATTGTGAAGGTGAGACGCACCACTCCAGCGTTTCTGTCGTGGATTCCTGATGCCGAGTTACGAACGGGTGATCAGGGCGCCGAGACGTCGGCGAGCGGGAAAGTCATCGTGAACGCCGCCCCGCCTTCCGGGGCCGGGCCCGCGGTCAGTGTTGCGCCCATGCGGGTCACCAGGCCGTGGACCAGCGCCAGCCCGATCCCGGACCCCACCGGCCGCCGGTCGCGGTAACGCGCGTTCAGCACGCCGCGCTCGAACGCCACCGGGTAGTCCTCCGGGGCCAGGCCCGGGCCGCCGTCGCGGACCGACAGCTCCGCCGACGTCCCCGACACCGTGAGCGAGAACACCATCGGCGCGCCCGCCGGGGTCACGCGCAGGGCGTTCTCCGCCAGCCCGTCGACCACCTGACGCAGGCGGCGGGCGTCCGCCGGCACTCGCACCGGGGACGACGGCGCCGTGACCGACAGCCGCACCTGCTCCCGCGCGCACCGCAGCTGCCAGACCTCCGCGCAGTCGCGGACCAGCGCGCCCAGGTCCACCGATGCGACGTCCAGCCGGAACTCGTCCGCGCCCAGCCGGGCCAGCTCCAGCAGGTCCGTGACCAGCCGCTCGAGCCGCTGCGCCTCCCGCTGGATCGTCTGCCCGGCCCGGCGCGCCTCCGGCCCCGCCGCGACGCCGTCCGCGATCGCCTCCGCGAACCCCGTCACGGCGGTCAGCGGCGTCCGCAGCTCGTGCGACACCGACAACAGGAACTCGCGCTGCCGCGCCTCGCTGACCGCCAGCGCGTCGGCCAGCGAATTCAGCGACCCGGCGACCTCCGCCACCTCTCGCGGCCCCTCCACCGGCACCCGCACGTCTCGCCGTCCCGCCCGCAGCGATCCCGCGGCCGCCGCGGCCCGGCGCAGGGGTCGGCCCAGCAGGCGCCCCGAGACGAACCCGGCCGCCGCCGCCACCAGCAGCCCGATGCCCAGCGCCAGCAGGATGTTGCGCACCAGTGCCCGTTGCGTCGTTTCGGCGTTGCGGGCCGGCAGCACCAGCGCGAACGCCGCGCCGCGCGTGCCGACCACCCGCGTCTCGACCAGGTACTGCGCGCCGCCGACCGTGACGCGGCCGGAGCGGTTCGCGCCGAGCCCGAGCTTCGTCGCGGCCTGCACCGCGACCGCGTCCCCGAGCGCCTGGCCGCCCGCGCGCCGGACGACCACGGAGATGCCCTGCCCGCGCACGACGTCGGCGACCTTCCCGACGCCCAGCCGGTTCCCGATGCCGGTTTCGTCCAGTTGCGACGCGACGACGTCGGCCTGCGCGGCCAGCGACGACTGCAGCGCGTTGTCGGCCGTCGTGCGCACGAGCCGGGCCGCGACGAGCCCGGCCACGATCACCGCCACCCCGGCGACCGCGAGGCAGACCAGGGTGATCCGCCCGGCGAGCGTGCCCCTCACGCCGGGTCCGCCGCGTACCCGATGCCGCGCACCGTCCGGATCGGACTGGCGGCACCGAGTTTCGCCCGCAGCTGCGCCACGTGGACGTCCACCGTCCGCGTGCCCGCCGCCGCCGCGTAACCCCAGACCGCGCTGAGCAGCTGCTCGCGCGAAAGCACCTGCCCCGGGTGCCGGAGCAGGTGCGTCAGCAGGTCGAACTCGGTCGAGGTCAGGGAGATCTCGGTGTCGCCGGCCCACGCACGGCGGCTGGTCACGTCGACCCGCGCGCCGCCGACGGCGAACGTCTCGGCCGCCGGTGACGCGCCTGCCGCGCGCCGCAGCACCGTCCGGACCCGCGCGGCCAGCTCGCGCGGGCTGAACGGCTTGGTCAGGTAGTCGTCCGCCCCGATCTCCAGACCCAGCAAGCGGTCCAGCTCGTCGTCGCGGGCGGTGACGAACAGCACCGGGGTCCAGTCCCCGGCCGCGCGCAGCGCCTTGCAGATCTCGATCCCGTCCATTCCGGACAGTCCGATGTCGAGCACGATCGCCACCGGCTTCAGGCGCCGGACCGCTTCGAGGGCGCGCCCGCCGTCGGCCTCGACGTGCACGCCGAAGCCGTCGCGCTTGAGGTAGAGCGCCGCCAGCTCGGCGATCGCGGCCTCGTCCTCGACCACGAGGACGAGGCCGCGTCCCGGTGACCCCATGCCTGCTCCCGTCTCCGCCGCCGTCACCGGGGAAACGCTAGCCGCTCAGGGCGTGCCATCGCTGTTCATGTCGGACTCGATGCCGTTGAGTGTCGACTCGATCCCGCTCAGCTCCGAAGTCGGCGGCGTGTTGTCCGGCGACCCCACCAGGTCGTCGCGGCAGGCCGAGCAGCTCAGCGCGATGAGCGCGACGGCCCCGGCCGCGGCCGCGATCCGCGCGCTCCTCACTTGCTCGGCGCCGTCGACGGGGCGGCCGGCTTGCAGTGCGCGGCGGCGAAGGCGTCGAGCTTCTGCTTCGCCGCGTCCAGCTCGCCGATGCGGCCCTGCCGCTTGGTGGCGCGCTGGTCGAGCTGGTCGGCGCGGTCGTTGTGCCCCTTCGCGCGCTGGTCGGCGGCCCGGGCCTTCAAGTTGGCGACCGAGCCCTTCACCTCGGGACCGCCGTTGATCCGCTTCTCCAGGTTTTCGGCCCGCTTCTGCAGCTTCGGCACCCAGTCGCCGCAGACCTGCGCCGACTCGCCGGGGCTGAGCGTGATCGGCGCGACCGGCGCCGGCGACGTGGTCTCGGCCGAGGCCAGCGGCGCCGCGGCCAGCAGGCAGGCCGCGCTCGCGCCGCCCGCCAGTGCCAGCCGCGTCCAGGTCGTTCCTCGCATCGTGTCTCCTCGTGTCCGTCCGGGGGTACGAGGACCACTTTCGCCGGACGGTGTTCGAGGGACGTGCGCCTAGTGTTCGGGGTGTGTAAGGCCGAAGCCGACCGACGTCCGCGCGAGGTCGAACGTCAGCGTGTCGCCCAGTGCCGGCAGCGCCGGGTCGAACAGCTGCCCGTCGGTGCCGCCGAGCAGCAGGCCGAGCCGGTGCCCGGCCGGGACGACGTGGTCGAGCGCGGTCAGCGTGAACGTCATGGTGTACGCCCGGCCCGGGACGAGCGGTTCGCCGTGCCACAACGACGCGTGGTGCCCGAGGTCGGCCCAGCCGGCGGCGACGATCCGGTGGTCCGCGCGCACGAGGTCGGTGGCCGTGTCGAGGAAGCACGCGCTGTCCGCCGCCGTGCTGGAACCCCAGCACGACCGGGTGGCCAGGTTCCGGATGCCGCTGCCGTAGTCCGCGGTGTTGCGGACGTCGGCCGGGCCGTAGTCGACGAGCGCGACGCCGAGCCGGGCGACGGGTTTGTCGGACGACGCGGTGACGGTCACCGACGGCGACCCGGCGATCCGCACCGGCGCCGGCAGGGGAGCGCCGGTGAACCGCGCGGCCGACACGCCGGCCGCCCACTGCTCGCGGGTGACCGCGGGGTCGTCGGCCACGGTGGCGGTGCCGGAACCGGTCGGTCCCAGCGCGCCGCCGGCCGACGGGCGGAGCGTCACCGGCAGTGTCGCCGGCGGCCAGCCGCGGAGGTCGGTCCAGTGGTCCGGCGTGGCTTCGAGGTGCACGGCGGGCTGGTGCTCGACGCCGTTGCGCAGGCCGAGCAGCCACCGGTCGAACCAGCGGTGCAGCGTTTCGACCCACTGCGCGCGTTGCAGGTCGAAGGGGTCGGTGTGGCCGGCCTGGCTCAGCCACGCCTTGCGCGGGACGCCGGCCCGGCCGAGCGCGTCCCAGTAGCTCGCGAACTGGTTCGGCGCCACGACCCAGTCGCCGAAGCCCTGCGCGATGAGCACGCTCGCCTGCCCGGGGCGCGGGACGTAGTGCACGCTCTGCCAGTAGGCGTTGTAGTCGCCGTTGGTGCCCGCCCGGGCTTTGACGTCCGCTTCGAACGGCTTGCACAGCTCGGCGGCCCGCGCGTTGTAGGTGAACGAAGACCCGGTGTTCTCCGGCGCGGCCAGGGGAGCGCCGTTCGCGACGAGCTGGGCGTAGTTGTCGGCGACGCCTTCGATCGGCACGATCGTCTTCAGTCCGGGAACGCCCGAAGCGGCCATGCCGATCGCGGTCGCGCCGTCCTGCGACTTGCCGATCGCGCCGACGTCCCCGGTGGCCCAGCCGGCCGTGACGGGGGAGCCGCCGTCGGGCGCGTCGAACGCCTTCGCCCGGCCGTTGAGCCAGTTCACGACCGCGTTGCCGGACTCGACGTCGGCGAAGCAGCCGGACGACCGGTTCGTGCCGCCGACGTCGGCCAGCACCACCGCGTAGCCGCGGGGCACGAAGTAGTTGTCGTAGAACAGCGGGAACTGCTGCGGGGTCCCGTCGGGCGCGTACGTCTTCTTCTGCGCTTCGTTGCCGCGGCCGCAGCACGCGTAATACGGGCTGACGTCGAGGATCACCGGGACGCGGACGCGCGCGGCGGGCCGGATGACGTCGGCCGCGATCCGGTCGATCCTGCCGTCGTGGTCGTGATCGGTGCCGGTCTCGACCCAAGCCGTCTCGCGGATCGCGTCCGCGTAGGAGTAGATCGGCCGGCTTTCCGGTGGTGCCGCCGACGCCGCGGGCGCGAGACCCGCCGTGAGGAGCAAGGAACCGAGAAACCCCAGTAGCAGACGCATCGCGCCAGTATCACGCGTGCCCGCCGGACATGGCCAGGAACCGTTCCATCGCGGCGTCCACGGCGGCGCGGTCGCCGGTGGTGACCAGGTCCAGCAGCAGCCCGCGGGCCACGGCGAGGCCGAGCCGGGCGTGGGCGGCCCGGTCGGCTTCCGGGACGCCGAGCCCGGCCAGGAGGGCTTCGATCGGGCCGAGCCAGTCGTCGACGACGCCGTCGAGCAGCCCGGTGGTGCCCGGCGTGCCGCCGAGTGCCTGGCCGTAGAGCTGGAAGAACAGCTTCTCGTTGGCGCGCAGGGACTCGTCGGTGAGCCGCCGCCAGAACTCCCGGCCCGCGTCGGCCGGGCCGAGGCCGGCCAGCGCCGCCCGCTGCCGGGCTTCCACCTCCCGCGCGACCGCCGTGAGCAGGCCTTCCTTCGAGCCGAAGTGGTAGATCAGCATGCGGTGGCTGGTGCCGAGGTCCGCGGCCAGCGCCCGCAGGCTCTTGCCCGCGCCGCCGTGGCGGGCGATGTGGTCGATCGCCGCGTCGAGCAGCTTCGCGCGCGGGCTTGTCCCGATCATGTACCGAATGGTACATGTACCGGATGGTACAGAGAATCTCGGTCCGCGTGGTGACGCCCGCGGACGCGGACACCGTGTACGCGTTGCTGCGGGACGGCGCGAGCTGGCCGCGCTGGTCGCCGCTGGGCTCCTTCGAACTGGTCCGCGAGGGCGACGGCGAGCCGGAGGGGCTCGGCGCGGTCCGGCTGTTCCGGACCGGCCGCGTGCGCTCGTACGAAAAGATCGTCGCGCTCGAGCCCGGCCGCCGGTTCGGCTACGCGCTGGAGCACGGCCTGCCGCTGCGGGACTACGTCGCCTACGTCGACCTGTCGCCGGTCGAGGGCGGGACCGAGATCCACTGGCACTCGACGTTCACGCCGAAGATCCCCGGCACCGGCTGGTTCTACCGGCGCTTCCTGGGGTCGTTCATCAAGCGGGTCGCCGCCGGGCTGGCCGCCGCGGGACGCACCACCACCGTCTGAACGGCGTGTTACTCTCCCCGGGAAACCGAGGAGGCGGCCCGTGTTCCCGGACCCGTACGACCGCAACTGCCCGACCCGCCAGCTGCTCGACCGCATCGGCGACCAGTGGACGGTGCTCATCGTCGGCGCGCTGAAGGCCGGTCCGCTGCGGTTCACGGAGATCGCCCGCCGGGTCGACGGGATCTCGCAGAAGGTGCTGACGCAGACGTTGCGCAGCCTGGTCCGCGACGGCCTGCTGACGCGCACCGCGTACCCGACGATCCCGCCGAAGGTCGAGTACGAGCTGACCCCGCTCGGCCGCACCCTGTCCGAGCCGCTGGACGTGCTGGACCAGTGGGCCCGCCGCCACATGAGCGCGGTCCAGCGGGCCCGGGACGCCTACGACGCGGAACACACGCCCGCCTCGGCCTGAGGCTCAGGCGCCGAACAGCCGGTCCAGGTAGTAGTCCACAGTGGACACCGCGTCCGCCGGGGTCCGGTGGCCCATCAGGATTTCCGAGCCCTGCGAGTCGGCCAGCGCCCACAGGATCGCCGCCTCCGCCGCCGGGTCGGCCGACGCCGGGACGTCGCCGGCCGCCTGGGCCTGCCGGATCTGGCCGGCGAAGAACTGCAGCAGCTCGGGCGTGCCCTCGCCGAAGACCTTCGCCATCGCCGGATCGGCCACCGCGCGGATGAAGTACGCGACGCCGATGAGGAAGTCGGCTTCGCTCTCGGGGTCCCGCGGCAGGATCTCGACGAGGCAGGCGCGCAGGATCGACCGCGGCGTGGGCGGGCCCTCCGCCAGGACCTTCGCGGTGATCCGTTCGGTGCGCAGCTTGTGCCGGTGCTCCAGGGCGAAGAGCAGCATCTCGTCCTTCGTCTTGAAGTAGTGCTGCACCGACCCCATCGACATGCCCGCTTCGGCGGCCACCTGGCGCAGGCTGACGCCCTCCAGCCCGGCGCGGGTGGTCAGCCGCTGCAGTGCCTCGGCGATCTGCACCCGGCGCTGGTCGTGGTCCACCCGTTTCGGCACGTCGCTCCCTGACCCGGCGGTTGTCATGCGATCGCATTGCGAAAGCCGTGGCTCCGCGGTTACGATGCGATCGCATGGTAACCGACCTCCGGGGGGATTCCGGTGCCGACCGGACCAGTGAAACTCAGGCCGCCGCGCCATCCGCTCGACCGGCGGGCGATCGCCTGGTGGCGCGCGCAGGGCGCGCTCGTCTTCGGAACGGCGGCCCTCGTCCTGGCCCTGCCCGGCGCGCTCGTCCCGCCCGCCGCGCCGTGGCTGCTGGGGCCGGCCGCCGTCGTCGCCGTGCTCGGCGCGGCCTGGTGCGCCGTGCTGCCGCGGTGGTGGTTCGGCCTGCACCGCTGGGAAGTCACCGGGACCGCCGTCTACGTGCGCTCGGGCTTCCTGCGGCAGGAGTGGCGGGTCGCGCCGCTGTCGCGCGTCCAGACCGTCGACACGCTGCGCGGGCCGCTGCAGCAGCGCTTCGGGCTCGCGACGGTCACGGTGACGACGGCGTCCGCGCGCGGCGCGGTCAGGCTCCGCGGGCTCGACGCGCGGGTCGCCGCCGACGTCGCCGAGCAGCTGACCGAACGCACCGAAGCCACGCCCGGGGACGCGACGTGACCGGCTGGCGCCGGCTCGACCGGCGCACCCTCGGCGTCACCGCCGTCGTGCTGAGCGGGGCGGCCGTCCCGCCCGCGGTCCCGGTCGCCGCCGGCCTCCGGGCGCCGTGGCTCGTCCCGGTGGCCGTCCTGCTGGTCGCCGGTGCCGGGGTGCTGGCGGACTTCCTCCGGTGGCGGCACACCCGGTTCCGCTGCACGCCCGACCGCCTGGAGCTGGAGTTCCGGTTCGTCGCCCACACGCGCAAGTCCCTGCCGTGCGACCGGATCCGCACCGCCGACCTGACGGCGGGCCCGCTGCACCGCGCGTTCGGCCTCGCGGTGCTGACCGTCGGCACCGGGCAGCACGAGAGCGCCGGGCGGGGCCGGCTCACCCTCGCCCCGCTGGCCAGGGCGGACGCCGAAGCCCTGCGGACCGAGCTGCTGCACCGCGTCACCCTGCCCCCGGCCACCGGCGGCCCGCTGGCGCGCTTCGACCCGCGCTGGATCCGGTACGCGCCGCTGTCGTTCGTCGCGCCGGCCCTCGGGCTGGCCGCCTTCGGCACGGTGTTCAAGGCCGCCGACTGGTTCGGCGCCGGCAGCGGGCTGTGGCACTGGCTGCTGGCCCGCTTCGGCGGCCTGCCCCTGGCCGTGAGCATCCTGCTCCTGCTGGTGGCCGCCATCGTGGCCGGCGTGGTGGGGGCGGTGGGGCTGTTCACCGAAAGGTGGTGGAACCACCGGCTGGAGCGCGAGCGCGGTGGCACCCTGCGCGTGCGCCGCGGCCTGTTCACGACCCGCTCGACCACGCTCGAGGAGCGGCGGCTGCGCGGCGTCGAACTCGTCGAGCCCCTCGGGGCCCGGCTCGCCGGCGCCGCGCGGGTGGACGCCATCGCCACCGGCATCGAGCACGACGACGACCGGGCCGAAGCCAAGACGCTGCTGCCGGTGGCACCACGCGAAACGGCCCTCGACGTGGCCGCGCGGGTCGTGGGCGAGCCCGTCGACGGCGTCGCGCTGGTGCCGCACCCGCCGGCCGCGCGGGGACGGCGGCTGCGGTGGGCCCTGCTGACGGCCCTCGCGCCGGTGCTGACGCTGCTGGCGCTGGGCGCGCTGCTCACCGACGTCCTGCTGGTGCTGGGCGGCGTCCTCGCCGTGGTCGCGCTGCCGGCCGCGGTGCTGCTGGGCCTGGACGCCTACCGCGGCCTCGGGCACGGCCGCACCGGCCGCCACCTGCTCACGCGGGCCGGCACCCTCCGCCGCGGCACAGCCGTGCTGGCGCGGGACGGGGTGATCGGCTGGACGGTGACGCAGTCGGTGTTCCAGCGCCGCCGCGGGCTCGCGACCTTCACCGCGACCACCGCGGCGGGCTCCGGCGCCTACTCGGTGCGCGACGCCGATGCCGACGAAGGCCTCGAGTTCGCCACGGCGGCCGTGCCGGGGTTGCTGGCGCCGTTCGCTTCGGTGCCCGCCGAAGCGTCGCGGGCCTAGGTTCGGGGCATGGACGAATTCCGTGCCCTGCACGTCCCCGGGAACCCGCTGCTGCTGCCGAACGCGTGGGAGTTCGGCGTCGGCGCCTTCCTCGCCGCGCAGGGCTTCCGCGCCCTCGGCACGACCAGCCTCGGCGTGTCCGCGGCGGCGGGCGAGCCCGACGGCGCGCCGTCCACGCGGGACGCGACCGTCGCGCTGGCCCGCCGCCTGGCCCGGCTGGACGCGCTGGTCAGCGTCGACATCGCCGACGGCTTCAGCGCGGACCCCGCCGAGGTGGCCGACCTCGCGGCGGAGCTGGCCGACGCCGGCGCGGCCGGCGTCAACCTCGAAGACGGCCGCGCCGGCGGCTCCCTCGCCCCGGCCGAGGTCCACGCCACCCTGGTCGAGGCGGTGAAGGCGCGGGTCCCGGACCTGTTCGTCAACGCGCGGACCGACACGCACTGGCTGGGTGACCGTTCGATCGCCGAAGCCGAGCGGCGGGTGCGGGCGTACGCGGCGGCGGGCGCGGACGGCGTCTTCGTGCCGGGCCTGGCCGCCCCGGCGGACGTCGAGCGTGTCGTCGCCGCCGGGATCCCGGTCAACCTGCTGTTCCTGCCGGGGAAGGTCACCGTGGCCGGGCTGGCGGAGCTGGGCGTCGCGCGGGTCAGCCTGGGCTCGCTGCCGTACCGGGTCGCGCTCGCGGCCGCCGCGGAGACCGCGCTGGCCGTGCGCGACGGCCGGGAACCGCCGTTGCGCCCGCCGAGCTACGCCGACGTCGTCGCCTTGCTGCCGTAAACGGGTTGCCCCGGTCTGCTTGGCTCGGCTCATGCGCGCCTTCGGAACCGAGTTCGCCTGCCCGCCCGGATACCTCAACACGGCCAGCGTCGGCATCCCGCCCGCACCGGTCGCCGCCGCCGTCGCCGAGTCGGTCGAGCGGTGGCGCACCGGGGCGAGCCGGCCCGGGGACTTCGACGCCTACGTCGCGCGGTCGCGGGCCGGGTTCGCCCGGCTGCTCGGCGTGGACCCGGGGCGCGTCGCGATCGGCGCGTCGGTCTCGCAGCTGGTCGCCAACGTCGCCGCCGCACTGCCCGCCGGCACCCGCGTGCTCGCCGCGGAAGGAGACTTCACGAGCGTGACGTTCCCCTTCGCGGCGAACGGCGCCACGGTCACCGAAGCGCCGCTGGAAGCGCTGCCCGCGCGGGTCGAGGGGCACGACGTCGTCGCGGTGAGCGTCGTCCAGTCCGCCGACGGCCGGATCGTGGACCTCCCGGCGCTGCGGGCCGCGGCCGAGGCGGCCGGCGCGGCGGTGCTGCTGGACGCCAGCCAGGCGGCGGGCTGGCTGCCGCTGGAGGTCGCCTGGGCGGACTGGGTGGTCGCGGCGGGCTACAAGTGGCTGCTGTCGCCGCGCGGGAGCGCGTGGCTCGTGGTGCGGCCGGACGCGGGGGAGCGGACCCGGGCGGTGGCGGCGAACTGGTACGCGGGGGAGGACCCGTGGTCGACGGTCTACGGCCTCCCGCTGCGCCTGGCCGGCGACGCCCGCGCGTTCGACCTCTCGCCGGTCTGGCTGGCCCAGGTCGGCGCCGCGGCGGCGCTGGAGTACCTCGGCGGCCTCGACCTGGCGGCCGTCGCGGCGCACGACGTCGGCTTGGCCGACTCGCTGCGCACGGAGCTGGGGCTCCCGCCGGGTGGCACGGCGATCGTCTCGCTCGACGGCGACCCCGAGCGGGCCGCGGCGGCGGGGATCGTCTCCAGCGTCCGCGGCGGCCGCGTGCGCGTCGGCTTCCACCTCTACAACACCGCTGACGACGTCGAACGCGTCTTACACGCGTTCGGGTGAACTCGCCGGGGGCGGTGAACCACCTCCCGGGGGCTTGCGGGCGAAGCCCGCGGCGGGGGTCTGGGGGCGGCGCCCCCGGGGAAGAGCACTACCGTATGGCCCCGTGGTTGGTGCGCATTTCACCCCAGGCCCGTCCGACACGGCCCCGCTCGGCGCGGTTCCCCCGCAGCCCCGCCCGCCCGTGCCGGGACCGCCGGCGCGGGACACCCGGTCCCTGCTGCTCAAGGGCGCCGGGCTGGTGGCGATCGCCGTCGTCTCGGGGCTGCTGTGGTTCCTGATCCGGCACGACTCGACGCCGGAAGAGCCGGTCGCGCAGCCGCCGGCCCAGAACACCGGGCAGTTCCAGTTCACCCAGGTCGCCGGGCCGGAGAAGACCACGGACTGCGCCGCGAAGTCGTACGGCAAGACCCACGACTTCTTCCAGGACAACCCGTGCCAGTCGCTGGTGCGCGCGCTCTACACGACCGAGTCGGGCGGCGCTAAGGCGCTCGTGTCGGTGGTCGTGGTCGGGATGCCGGACTCGGCGAAGGCGAAGGCGCTCAAGGCGCTGACCGAGAAGGACGGCACCGGCAACGTCACGGACCTGGTGAAGGACAAGACGTTCGCCGGCAAGGGAACCCCGAGCGTGAGCGGCTCCGACGCGGCGTACGCCTCGAAGGTCGAGGGCACGAACACGACGATCGTGCTGGCCGACTTCTACGCCCAGCACACGGACGAGACCCTGCTCAAGAAGATCGCCGCCGACGCACTCCGCCTGTCCGCCGACCTCAAGGGCTGACCACCCGGTCAGCCCGGCCGGCCGGGCAGCGCGATCGCCGCCGGTTTCTCGCCCGCCTCCGCGCGCCACGGCGTTCCGCGCCGGGACGCCGCCACCAGGGCGTGCAGCGCCGTCGTGCGCAGGCTCGCGTCGTCGGTGTGGCCGACCACCGCCAGCCACGCCGACGCGCAGTCGGCCTCCGCCGTCGCGACCACCCTGGCCGCCGACTTGGCGTCCGTCACCGGGTCCTTCGGCACGTACGCCGGTTCGGGCGCGACCGGCGTCGCCCCGGCCGCCGACAGCATCGTCTGCAGCAGGTCGCGGCGGACCGCGTGCTCGGCGGCGCCCGCCTTCTCGGCGTCGGCGAAGTCGGCCGGCAGGAACGCGCTGACCAGGCCGTACACCCAGACGGCGGCGTGCTCGGCGGCGAGCGCGGTCTGCAGCGGGTCCACCACCTCCGGGGCCGGCGCGCCCGATGGCGCGGTGACCGCCGGAGCGTCGTCGCCCGGCCCGAGCGCCGGGTCGGTGCGCTGCAGGGCCGCGCAGCCCGCCGCCACCGCCGCGACCAGCCCGGCGCGGTAGCGCGGCAGCGCGCCGACGAGGTCCTCGGCCTGCTTGCGCGCGGCGGCCAGCCGGTCTTTCATGCCGCCCAGCGCGGCGGGGGCCGGCGGCGTGGCGGACGGCGACGGCTTCGGCCGGTTCAGCCGGTCCACTTCGGACTTCAACGCGGCCGCGTGCGCCGCGCGCGCGTCGGCGAGCTGGCCGGCGGGGCCGGCGTCCTCGCCCTTGGCCAGCGCCCGCGCGGCGGCGGCGTCCGCCTCGGCGGCGGCCAGCAGCGGCTGCAGCGGGTCGGGGCTCTCGTCGTAGCCGGGCCCGCACGCGGCGAGCGGAACGGCCAGCGCGGCCAGCGCCCCCGCGCGGAGGGCGGCACGACGGGTCAGGTCGGTCGGTCTTCCGGTCACGTCGGCCCATCCTGCCAGGCTCCCGGCGGCCCCCGCCGCTCGCGCGGGGTGACCGGGCGACCGGATAAGCTGGTCCACCACCGACCCGCCCGAGACAGGAGAGCCCCACGTGCCAGGAGAACTCGCCAGCCGGCTTCAGCCGATCGTGGCCGAAGCCGTCACCGCCGCGGGTTTCGACCTCGACTCGTTCGAGGTGCAGCAGGCCGGCCGGCGTCAGCTGGTCAAGGTCGTCGTCGACGCCGACGACGGGGTCGGGCTGGACGAGGTCGCCGAGGTCAGCCGCAAGGTGTCGGCGGCGCTCGACGAAAACGAGCACGTGCTCGCGAGCGCGTACACGCTGGAGGTCACCTCACCGGGCCTCGACCGCCCGCTCACCCAGCCCCGGCACTGGCGGCGCGCGCGGTTCCGCCTGGTGAAGATCACCCCGGCCGAAGGGGCGCCGTTCGTCGGCCGGGTCGGTCACGCGGGCGAGGACGCCGCCCGCGTCCTCGCGGGCGGGAAGCTCCGCGACGTCCGCTACGCCGACGTGGCGAAGGCGGTCGTGGAGATCGAGTTCAAGCAGCCGCCCGCCGAGGAACTGAAACTGCTGGAAGACGACGCGTCCGGCATGATCGGCGCCGGTCAGGCCGAGACGGAGAAGGGGTCGAAGTGAACGTCGACATCGCCGCGCTGCGGGCGATCGAACGGGACAAGGACATCCCCTTCGAAACGGTGATCGAGGCCATCGAGACGGCCCTGCTCACCGCGTACAAGCACACCGAAGGCCACCAGCCGCACGCCCGCATCGACATCGACCGCAAGACCGGGCTGGTGCGCGTGCTCGCGCACACGCTGACCCCCGACGGCCAGGTCGACGAGGAGTGGGACGACACGCCAGAGGGCTTCGGCCGGATCGCCGCCACCACCGCGCGCCAGGTCATCCTGCAGCGGCTGCGCGACGCCGAGCACGAGAAGACCTTCGGCGAGTTCTCCACCAAGGAGGGCGAGATCGTCGCCGGCGTCATCCAGCGCGACGCCCGCGCGAACGCCCGCGGCATGGTCGTGGTCCAGGTGGGTGACACCGAGGGCGTGCTGCCCGCCGGCGAGCAGGTGCCGGGGGAGTCCTACGAGCACGGCAGCCGGATCAAGGCCTACGTGGTCACCGTGTCGCGCAGCAACCGCGGCCCGCAGATCACGCTCTCGCGCACGCACCCGAACCTGGTGCGCAAGCTGTTCGCGCTCGAGGTGCCCGAGATCGCCGACGGCACGGTGGAGATCGCCGCCGTCGCGCGGGAGGCCGGGCACCGCACGAAGATCGCGGTCAAGTCCACCGTGCCGGGCGTCAACGCCAAGGGCGCGTGCATCGGCCCGGTCGGCGCCCGCGTGCGGAACGTGATGAGCGAGTTGGCGGGCGAGAAGATCGACATCATCGACTACTCCGAGGATCCGGCCCGCTTCGTCGGGAATGCGCTGTCGCCCGCGAAGGTTGTTTCGGTACGAGTCGTGGACGAGCGGGCGAAGACCGCCCGCGTCGTGGTGCCGGACTTCCAGCTGTCGCTGGCGATCGGCAAGGAGGGCCAGAACGCCCGCCTCGCCGCCCGCCTGACCGGCTGGCGGATCGACATCCGCAGCGACGCCGCACCGGCGGACGACGAGGGTGATCAAGACCACGCCCGTCCGCCGCGGCCCGCCGCGACAACCGGTTCGGCTGAGTGAAGGTCGAAGCGCTAGACTCAGGAGTGGTTCGAAGCCCGCGGCGGGTAGCCGAGCACCAGCCCCACCGGAAGGTCCCGGTGCGGACTTGTGTCGGCTGCAAGCGGCGGGCCTTGATCGGTGAGCTGCTGCGCGTGGTCGCGGTGGCCGGGCGGGTGGTCGTCGACGAGCGTCGGCGGCTGCCGGGCCGGGGGGCTTGGCTGCACCCCGACCCGGACTGCCTGGCCAAGGCCGAACGGCGGCGAGCATTCCCGAGAGCCCTGCGGGCTCCCGGGGCGCTCGACGCCCGCGAGGTCCGCGAGCACGTCGAGCGCACCACCCCGCACCACGAAACCGGGACGTCCCCGGGTTCGCGAGGAACGAAGGAAGCAGGTCGACCCGTCATGAGTCAGCCGTGAAGCTGAAGCCATGAGCGTCAGACAATAAGGACGAGGTCAGCGGGTTTTCCGCCTGGCCTCCCCTAGATGAGGAGAGTTGTGCCAGGCAAGGCCCGCGTACACGAGCTCGCGAAGGAGCTCGGCATCACCAGCAAGGACGTTCTCGCGAAGTTGAAGGAACAGGGCGAGTTCGTCAAGTCCGCGTCATCCACGGTCGAGGCGCCCGTCGCCCGCCGTCTCCGCGACGCGTATGCCCCCAAGGGCGCCAAGAAGCCCACCCCCGGCCCGTCGGCGCGCCCCGGTCCGCCGGCCGCCAAGCCCGGACCCGCCGCCCCGAAGCCCCCCGCACCTGCCCAGCAGCAGGCACCGGCGGCCCAGGCGGCGCCCGCTCCGGCTCCGGCCGCACCCCAGCAGCAGGCGCCCGCGGCGGCGAAGCCGGCCACCCCGGGGCAGCGTCCCGGCCCGCGGCCCGGCCCGCGCCAGCAGCCCGCCGCGCCCGCACCCCAGGAGCAGGTACCGGCCGCCAAGGCCGAAGCGCCTGCCGCACCCAAGCAGGACACCCCGGCCGCGCCCGCGCAGGGCACCGGCTCGGTCGTCCCGCCGAAGCCGCAGGGCCCCAAGCCCGGCGGTCCCAAGCCCGGTCCGCGCACCCCGCGGGTCGGCAACAACCCGTTCGGCGTCGGTTCCGGCGCCCCGGCTCCGCGTCCGCAGGCCCCGCGCCCCGGTGGCGGTCAGGGCGGCGACAACCGCCCGCCGCGTCCCGGTGGCGGTCAGGGCGGCGGTGACCGTCCGGCCCCGCGGCCCGGCGGCGGCGCCGGCGGCAACCGGCCGAGCCCGGGCAACATGCCCCCGCGGCCGAACCCCGGCATGATGCCGGGCCGCACGCAGCGTCCCGCCGGTCCCGGTGGCGGCGCCCGCGGTGGTCCCGGTGGCGGCGCCCGTGGCGGTCCCGGTGGCGGCGGCCGTCCCGGTGGCGGCGGCGGTTTCCGCGGCGGTCCCGGTGGCGGCGGCGGTGGCGGTGGCTTCCGCGGCGGTCCCGGTGGCGGTGGCGGCGGTGGCGGCTTCCGCCCGGGCGGCGGCACGGGTGCCCCGGCCGGTGGCGGCGGCTTCCGCGGTGGCGGCGGCGGCCGTGGCGGCCCCGGTGGCCGTGGCGGTACCGCGGGTGCCTTCGGACGCCCGGGTGGTCCCTCGCGCAAGGGCCGCAAGTCGAAGCGGCAGAAGCGCCAGGAGTACATGGACAACATGCAGGCGCCCAGCGTCGGCGGCGTCCGCCTGCCCAAGGGCCAGGGCGAGACGATCCGGCTGCCGCGCGGTGCCTCGCTGACCGACTTCGCCGAGAAGATCGACGCCAACCCGGCTTCGCTGGTGCAGGTGCTCTTCCACCTCGGCGAGATGGTCACCGCGACGCAGTCCGTGTCGGACGACATCCTCGAGCTGCTCGGCGGCGAAATGAACTACAACGTTCAGGTCGTCAGCCCCGAGGAGGAGGACCGCGAGCTGCTGGAGACCTTCGACATCACCTACGGTGAGGACGAGGGTGGCGAGGAGGACCTGCAGGTCCGGCCGCCGGTCGTGACCATCATGGGTCACGTCGACCACGGTAAGACCCGCCTGCTCGACACGATCCGGAAGACGAAGGTCCGCGAGAGCGAGGCCGGCGGCATCACGCAGCACATCGGTGCGTACCAGATCGAGACCGAGCTCGACGGCACCCCGCGGCTGATCACCTTCATCGACACCCCGGGTCACGAGGCGTTCACCGCCATGCGTGCCCGTGGTGCGAACTCGACCGACATCGCGGTGATCGTGGTGGCGGCCGACGACGGTGTGATGCCGCAGACGGTCGAGGCGATCAACCACGCGCAGGCCGCCAAGGCCCCGATCGTGGTCGCGATCAACAAGATCGACAAGGAAGGCGCGAACCCGGACAAGATCCGGCAGCAGCTGACCGAGTACGGCCTGGTCGCCGAGGAGTACGGCGGCGACACGATGTTCGTGGAGATCTCCGCGCGGGAGAACATCAACATCGACGGCCTGCTCGAGGCGATCCTGCTGACCGCGGACGCCGCGCTGGACCTCCGGGCCAACCCGGACATGGAGGCCCAGGGTGTCGCGATCGAGGCGCACCTCGACCGCGGCCGCGGCCCGGTGGCCACCGTCCTCGTCCAGCGCGGCACGCTGCGCGTCGGTGACTCGGTCGTGGCGGGTGACGCCTACGGCCGCGTCCGCCGGATGGTCGACGAGCACAACGTCGACGTCACCGAGGCGCTGCCGTCGCGGCCCGTCCAGGTCATCGGGTTCACCTCGGTGCCGGGCGCGGGCGACACCTTCCTGGTGGTCGACGAGGACCGCGTCGCCCGGCAGATCGCCGAGCGCCGGTCGGCCCGGACGCGCAACGCGCTCAACGCGTCGCGTCGCAAGCGGGTCAGCCTCGAGGACCTCGACTCCGCCTTGAAGGAGACGAACAGCCTCAACCTGATCATCAAGGGTGACAACTCGGGTACGGTCGAGGCCCTGGAGGCATCGCTGCTGCAGCTGGACGTCGGCGACGACGTCGAGCTGAACGTGGTGCACCGCGGTGTCGGTGGCGTGACCGAGTCGGACATCGACCTGGCGACCGCGTCCGACGCGATCGTCCTCGGGTTCAACGTCCGTGCCCAGGGCAAGGCGACCGAGCGGGCCACCCGCGAGGGCGTCGACGTCCGGTACTACACGGTCATCTACCAGGCGATCGACGAGATCGAGCAGGCCCTCAAGGGCATGCTCAAGCCGGAGTACGAAGAGGTCGAGCTGGGCCGCGCCGAGGTCCGCGAGGTCTTCAAGTCCTCCAAGATCGGCACGATCGCGGGTTGCCTGGTCATGTCCGGCGAGATCCGGCGCAACGCCCGGGCCCGTCTGCTCCGCGACGGCACCGTCGTGGCGGAGAACCTGCCGATCAGCTCGCTGCGGCGGTTCAAGGACGACGTGGTCGAGGTCCGCGAAGGGTACGAGTGCGGTCTGACGCTGGGCTCGTACAGCGACATCAAGGTCGACGACGTGATCGAGACCTACGAGCAGCGCGAGAAGCCGCGCGCGTAGTGCTCGGGGCCGGGTGCGTGCGGGATTCCCGCACGCACCCGGCCCATCCCTACTACACCACCAAAACTGCCTATGTACGTCGGAGCTCTCGAGCTCGACATCCTGCTCGGCGACGTTCATTCGCTGAAGCAGAAGCGGTCCCTGGTCCGGCCGGTGCTGGCCGAGGTGCGCAAGCGCTTCGCCGTGTCGGTGGCCGAGGCCGGCCACACCGACCTGCACCGGCGCACCCTCATCGGGGTGGCCGTGGTGGCCGAAGGTGGCGAGCACGTCCGGGACGTGCTCGACTCGTGTGAGCGGTACGTGGCGAGCAGGCCGGAGTTCGAGCTGCTCTCCGCGCGCCGCCGGCTGCTCGGTCCCGAAGACTGATCTAGGAGAAGACATGGCCGATCCTGCTCGGGCTCGCAAGCTCGCCAAGCGGATCTCGCAGATCGTCGCGTCGGCGATCGAGCACGAGGTCAAGGACCCGCGCCTGGACTACGTGACCATCACGGACACGAAGGTCACGGGCGACCTGCACGACGCCACGGTGTACTACACGGTGCTGGGCGAGAAGCTGGACTCCGTCCCGGACTTCGCCGGCGCCGCCGCCGCGCTCGAATCGGCGCGCGGCGTGCTGCGCACCAAGGTCGGGCAGGGCACCGGCGTCCGCTACACGCCGACGCTGACGTTCGTCGCCGACACGATCCCCGAAGAGTCGAAGCGGATCGAAGACCTCCTCGCCAAGGCCCGTGAGGCCGACGCGGAGGTCGCGCGCCGCGCGACCGGGGCCCAGCACGCGGGTGACGCCGACCCGTACAAGCCGCCGCGCGAAACGGCAGAGGACGACGAGTTCGCCGAGGAGGAGAGCCGGGGCTGAAGCCCGTGCTCTCCCGGCGCGGTGTCCTCGCCGGCGGCGTTCTGGCGCTGCTGGCGGGCTGCTCGTCCGCGCCCTCCGGTCCGCCGCCGGGGCCGCCCGCGGTACCGGCGCCGACCCGGCCGTCGGCGTTGCGTGACCCGGTGACGGTCCAGCGCATGCGGTCGGCCGCCCGCGGCACGGACGTCGACTTGGTGCTGATCACCCCGGCCGGCGTCCCGGCCGGGGGGTTGCCGGTGTGCCTGGCCCTGCACGGCCGAGGCGCCCGGGCCCGCACGTTCCTCGAACTGGGCGTCCCTGACCTGCTGACCGCGGCCGTCCGGGCGGGCACGCCTCCGTTCGCGGTGGCGGCCGTGGACGGCGACCACTACTGGGTCGAGACGGGCGACGGCGACGATCCGCAGCGCATGCTCACCGACGAGGTCCCGGGCTGGCTGACGGCCCGCGACCTGCGCCCGGCAGCGGGCGTGTTCGGCATCTCGATGGGCGGCTTCGGCGCACTGCGGTACGCCCGCGCGCACCCGGACCTGAAGGCGGTGGCCACGGCGAGCGCGGCGCTGTTCGTCAGCTGGCCGGACGCCCGCTCCCGCAAGGTGTTCGCGGACGAGGCGAACTGGCGCGCGGAGGAACCGTTGCTGCACACCGAAACCCTGCTCCCGGCAGCCGTGGGAGTCTGGTGCGGCGACGCGGATCCGTTCCTCGGCGCCGATCGCAAGCTCGTGCAGGCGGTGAACCCGGCGGTGGCCCGGTTCACGCCGGGCAAGCACGAAGACGGGTACTGGCGCGGGATCCTGCCGGAAGTCCTGAAGTTCGTCGGCCCGCGCCTGGCGTGACGCGCCTCGACGGCCGGCCGGCTGCGCGAGATCGCGGCTCGTGACGCCGCCTCAGGCCGACGCGAACAGGATCGCTTGCGGCGTCTTGTTTTCCGGGTCGAGCAGCCATTCGGCGTCGATCGTGAACCCGGCCTTCCGGACGTGCCGCGCCAGCCACCACGGCTGCCGCAGGTGGATGTGGACCCGCATCGGGTGCCCGCCGTAGCCTTCGGTCTTCAGCCGCGTGCCGGCGCCGACGTGGTAGCCGATCATCAGCAGGCCGCCGGGCCGCAGCACGCGCCGGAAGTGCCCGAGCACGCCGGGGACGTCGTCGTCGGGGATGTGGATCAGCGACCAGGACGCCAGCACGCCGGCCACTGACGCGTCCGGCCGCGGCAGGTCCGTCATCGAGCCCACTTCGAACCGCAGGTCCGGGTGGGCCCGCCGGGCCAGGCCGATCATCGCCGGGGAGAGGTCGATGCCGGACGCGTCGACGCCCAGCGAAGCGAGGTACGCCGTGAAATGGCCCGGCCCGCAGCCGACGTCCGCCACCGGCCCGTCGACCTGCGAGGCGAACAGCGTGAGCGCCGCCCGCAGGTACGGCTGCTTCTCGAGGGCGTCCGAGACGAACTCGGCGTAGCTTTCCGCCACCGTGTCGTAGGACGTGCGGGTGTCCGCGAGCCAGGTCATGCCCGCGAGCGTAGGCCCTCGAGCACGACGGCGAGCCCGCGCCGCCAGTCCGGCGTGGCGGTCGCCGCGGCGAACACGATCGCCAGGTCCTCGCCGCGGAAGTCCGCGCGCAACGCCCCGGTCTCGCGGGCGCGGGCGATGAGCCGCTCGATCCGGGACGCGTTGTCCTGCTTGACTTTTCCCACTCCGGAGCCGGGATCGAACGCCCGCGAGCACACCTGCATGAAGCCGCGGTCGGTGACCTGCATGCGCACCAAGCGCTCGAGGAACAACACGAAGCCTTCCCAGGGGTCCGCGCACGCGAGAGCTTCGTCAGCGACCACCCGGGCTTTCTCCAGCACCGGCAGGAAGGCGGCTTCGACGAGGTCCGCCCGCGTCGGGAACCGGTTGTAGAGGGTGCCGATGGCGACCTCGGCCCGCCGCGCGATCTCGTCGAGCGGGGCATCGATCCCCTTGACGCCGAACACTTCCCGCGCGGCGGCGACCAGCGCCTCCCGGTTGCGCCGGGCATCGGCGCGCAGCGGGCGGTCCTCGACGGTCACGCTCCGGAGTATAGCCGTCGCCCGTACGCCCGGACGTCACGTCCGGTTGCCTCCTGATCGGAACCTCACAATGCCTCCCGGCCGCCCGCGCCGGGAGCACAATGGGGTGAGCGGGGGTGAACCCGCGTCGAGGCGGCCACCGAGGGAGGTCGGCAGGTGCACTCCGATCTCTCCCCGTCCGGCCGCACCGGAGTCCTCCTGGTCGGCACCCGCGGGCAGCGGGGCCCCGGGGAGGTGCTGATCAGGATCCGGGGTGGCTTGGAAACCTTCCTGGCCTGGTCCGACACGGAGCTGCCGAAGGGGACGACCGTGCTGGTCGTGGACACCCGGGGCCGGCGCACGGTCGACGTCGTGGCGTGGGACGCCTCGGAACCCACTTCCTAGTGTTCGCAGAAGGACAGGCGATGTTCGGTTATCGCGTTCCGGCACCCAACGAGGCGATGCTGATCTCGGGCGGGAAGAACAGCAAGGGCGCATCGCCGTTCCGGGTCGTCACCGGCCACGGCGCGTTCGTCATGCCGGTTTTCCGGAAGGTCCGGTTCCTCACGCTCGCCATGTGCGAGGCCGAGGTGACCGAGGTCTGCGTGACGAAGCAGGCCATCGCCCTCACGGTGCGGGCGGTGATCGCGTTCAAGGTCGGCAACGACACCGAGAGCATCGTCAACGCCGGCCAGCGGTTCCTCTCCGACCAGGACCAGATGTCCGTGCTGACCGGCCGGATCTTCGCCGGGCACCTGCGCTCGATCATCGGCTCGATGACCGTCGAGGAGATCATCACCGAACGGCAGAAGCTCGCGACCGAGGTGCTCGACGGCTCGGCGGTGGAGATGGCCAAGATCGGGCTGACCGTCGACGCGCTGCAGATCCAGTCGATCGACGACATGAAGCTCGGCTACATCGCCGCGATGGCCGCGCCGCACAACGCCGCCATCCAGCGGGACGCCCAGATCGCGCAGGCCGTGGCGAACAAGACCGCGGCGGAAGCCGAGCAGGAGTCGCAGCGGACGCAGGCGGAGTACGCCCGGCAGACGTCGATCGTGCAGGCGCAGTACCGCGCCGAGGTCGAAGCGGCCCAGGCGCAGGCGGCCCAGGCCGGCCCGCTCGCCCAGGCGAAGGCGCAGCAGGAGGTCATCGACGCGCGTACCGAGCTGGCCCAGCGCGAGGCCGAGCTGCGCCAGCAGCAGCTGGTGGCGGAGGTGATCAAGCCCGCCGACGCCGAGGCCGAGCGGATCCGCATCCTGGCGGTCGCGGAGGCGGAGAAGATGCGCATCCAGGCGGAGGCGGCCGCGTCGCACAACCGGGTCGCGCTCGACCGGATGCTCATCGACCAGCTGCCGCAGATCGTCAAGGAAGCCGGGCGCGGCCTGTCCGGCGCGAACGTCAACATCCTCAACGGCGCCGACGGCCTCGGCGAGATGGCCGCGGGCCTGGTCGGCCAGGGATTGTCCATTCTGGACTCGGTGAAGCGCGGCCTGAGCACACCGCCGGCGCCGGCGGGCATGCCGGAAGAGAACGGCCAGGCGCCCAAGGGCGAGCTGACCGCGTCCTGAGGCGCGGTGCCGGCTCAGGAGGCCGGTTTCACGGCGACGACCAGGTCACGCAGGATGGCCTGGTCCACCCGGTGGGCGAACTCCGCCCACGGCCCGCCTTCCCGGACGTCGAGCCCGGCCTTCCGCAGCACCTCGACCAGCTCCTCCCGCGGCAGCACCGTCGTGTTCCACGAGATGCCGATCGCCCCGCCGGGACGCAGCACGCGGGTCCACACCGGAACGGCCGCCGCCAGCAGGTCGCGCGGGCTGCGCTGCAACCCCGCTTCGCGGTGGCTGCCGTGCTGCACGCCGTAGGGCGCGTCGGTCACGATCACGTCGAACGAGTTGGCCCGCAGCACTTCGTCGGTCGTCAGCGTGTCGGCGTTGAAGTACGTGAGCTTGCGCGTGTCGCCCGCCTTGTACTGCTCCTTCGTCAGCGCGTACTCGATGTCGAGCCGGCGGCCGAGGCGCACCTTGTTGCGGCGCAGCTGCCCCGACTCGGCCGTGTGCTTGACGCGCTTGGTCCGCAGCCACGTCTTGATGAACGCCTCGTAGGCCTCGAAGTCCTTCGCGTCGACGTCCAGGCCGGTCGCGTGCAGGCCGTACATCATCGCCTGGTTGAGCGTGGTGCCGCGGCCGCACAGCGGGTCCAGCAGGTACTTCGGCCCGCCCGAGAACGGGTCCGCCGTCGCCATCAGCGTGACGTTCACCAGCAGCTTGGTGAACAGCTCGTTCGTCTTGCCCGGGTACTTCTGGATGGTCAGCAGGTCCGAGTCGGCCTTGGCCAGCGGTGTCACCGGCACCGGACGGAGGACGCCGTCACCCAGCTCGAACAGCGCATACAGCGACGACAGGTTCGACAGGACGGCGAGGTCGCGCTCGGCCAGCGGCACCGAACTGGTGAACCGCACGTAGCCGACGCCGCCCAGCTCGGCCTCCTCGATCGCGGACAGCTCGGCCGCCAGGCCCGTGCCGAACACCGCCAGCTCGGCGCGCAGCAGCGCGGGGGAGGAGGCGGCGTAGACCCGGTTGGCCGACGGGTAGACCAGCATCGCGTACTCAGGCATCTCGCAGAGCGTAGCGTGACGCACCGTGACCCCTACTTCGGCGCAGGACATCCGGGACGCGGCCGCGCTGCTCGCGCCGGCCACCGACGTGACGATCCTCGGCCACGTCCGCCCGGACGCGGACGCCCTCGGCAGCGCGCTCGCCCTCGGCCGGGCACTGCGGCAACGCGGTGCCCGCGTGCGCGTCTCCTTCGGCGAGCCCGACGAGGCACCCGAGACGTTGCGCTGGCTCGACGAGGACGGCCTGCTCACCCACCCGGACGACCTGCCGGACACCGATGCGCTGCTGGTCTGCGTCGACACGCCGGTGCCGAAGCGGCTCGGCCGGCTCGCCGGGCGCGTCGAGCCGGCCGGCGCGGTGCTGGTGATCGACCACCACGCGACCAACACCCGCTACGGCACCTGCAACGTGGTCGACGAGAGCGCCGAGGCCAGCGCGGTCCTCGTGTTCCGGATCCTCGAGGCGATGGGCGCCGAACTGGACGAGCCGATCGCGCGTGGCATCTACGCCGGGATCGTCACCGACACGAGCGGCTTCCGCCGGGCGAGCCCGGAGACGCACCGGATGGCGGCGCGGCTGCTGGAGGCGGGCGTCGACGCCGAAGCCGTGGTGCGGCGGATCGTCGACGAGCGGCCGTTCGCGTGGCTGCCGATGCTGTCGTCGGTGCTGCGCGAAGCCGAGCTGGAGCCGGAAGCCGCGCGGGGCAAGGGGTTCGTGCACGCGGTGGTCCGGGCCGACGCGGCGCGGACGGTGCGCGCCGAAGAGGTCGAGTCGGTGATCGACGTCGTCCGGTCGGTGCGCGAGGCCGCGGTCGCGGCGGTGCTGAAGCAGGACCTGGCGAACCCGGGGCAGTGGCAGATCTCCTTGCGCAGCAAGGGCGTCGACGTCTCGGTGGTGGCGGCCGGGTTCGGCGGCGGCGGGCACCGGCAGGCCGCGGGCTGCACGATCGCCGGCACCGCTTCGGAGGTGCTGGCCGGCCTGCGCGCCGCGCTGGAGCGCGCGCCGCTGCTGTGACCAGGCCCGGGTTCCCGCGGGCCGGAACTGTCGGTGGCGGCGGTTAGAGTCCGGTTCGTGGCGAATGTGGAGGAGATCGAGCGGGTCCCGGCGAAGCGCGTGCTGGGCCTGGCCGTGCCCGCGCTCGGGGTGCTGGCCGCCGAGCCGCTGTACGTGCTGGTCGACACGGCGGTGGTCGGCCACCTGGGCGCGCTGCCGCTGGCCGGGCTCGCGCTCGGCGGCGTCGTGCTGGCCCAGGTGTCGAGCCAGCTGACGTTCCTGTCGTACGGCACGACGTCCCGCACGGCCCGGCTGCACGGCGCCGGCCGCCGGGCCGACGCGGTCCGCGAGGGCGTGCAGGCGACGTGGCTGGCGCTGCTCGTCGGGCTCTTCGTGCTGGTCGCGGGGCAGCTGCTGGCCTGGCCGATCGCGCGGGCGCTGTCGGGCAGCGACGAGATCGCGGCCGCGGCGGTGTCCTGGCTGCGGATCGCGCTGTTCGGCGCACCGCTGATCCTCGTGACCATGGCGGGCAACGGCTGGATGCGCGGCGTGCAGGACGCCGCGAAGCCGTTGCGGTACGTGCTGGCGGGCAACGGGATTTCGGCCGTGCTGTGCCCGGTGCTGGTCTACTCGGCCGGGCTCGGGCTGGAGGGCTCGGCGATCGCGAACGTCGTCGCGCAGGTGATCTCGGCGTCGCTGTTCTTCGCCGCGCTGGTGCGCGAGAAGACCGGCCTGCGGCCGGACTTCACGGTGATGCGCGCGCAGCTGGGGCTCGGCCGCGACCTGGTCCTGCGCAGCCTGGCGTTCCAGGCGTGCTTCGTCTCGGCGGCGGCCGTGGCGGCCCGGACGTCGACCGAGGCGGTCGGCGCCCACCAGGTGGTGCTGCAGCTGTGGACGTTCCTGGCGCTGGTGCTCGACTCGGTGGCGATCGCCGCGCAGTCGCTGGTGGGGGCCGCGCTCGGGGCGGGCTCGGCCCGGCAGGCGCGCGGGGTGGCCGCGCAGATCACCGCGTACGGGCTGCTGCTGGGCTGCTTCCTGTGCGTGCTGTTCGCGGCGTTGTCGTGGGTGCTGCCGCACGCGTTCACGTCCGACCCGGGTGTACTGGGGCAGATCCCGCACGCGTGGTGGTTCTTCGTGGCCCTGCAGCCGATCGCGGGAGTGGTCTTCGCCCTGGACGGCGTGCTGCTGGGCGCGGGCGACGCGGCGTTCCTCCGCAACGCGACCCTCGGCAGCGCGGCGCTGGGCTTCCTGCCGCTGATCTGGGCGTCGCTGGGCTTCGGTTGGGGCCTGACGGGCATCTGGACCGGCCTGTCCCTGTTCATGGTCTTGCGCCTGGCGGCGGTGCTGGCCCGCTGGCGCTCGGGCAACTGGGCGGTGACCGGCGCGATCCGCCCCGCCTGACCCCGCGGGCACGCGTGATGCCGGTTACCTGTGGTGAAAACCACCCGGGTCACGGCTATGTTTCGTCGTTGCTTAGGCGCTACAACTGGTCGGGACGGCAGCGCAGGCGTCCGCCCGACCCCGCACGCCGAAACCCTGGAGGAACTTGTGCCGCCCGCCACCGGCCGCGCCACCGCCCGGTCCTGGCTCATCTGGCTCGCCGCCGTCACCGTCTACCTCCTCGCGGTGTTCCACCGCACCTCCTTCGGCGTCGCCGGGCTGCAGGCGGCCGAACGCTTCGGCGTCGGCGCGGCCGCGCTCGGCACCTTCACCGTCCTGCAGGTCGGCGTCTACGCCGCGATGCAGATCCCGACCGGTGTCCTGGTCGACCGCTACGGCCCGCGCCGCGTCCTCACGGTGGCCGTGCTGGTCCTCGGCGCCGGGCAGCTCCTCCTCGGCGTCGCCCACTCCTACGGCCTCGGCCTGCTCGCCCGCGGCGTGCTCGGCCTCGGCGACGCACTGACGTTCGTCAGCGTGCTGCGCCTGGTCGCGGCCCACTTCCCGGGCCGCCAGTACGCGCTGCTGACGTCGTTCACCGCGGCCGTCGGCTACATCGGCAACCTCGCGGCCACCGTCCCGCTGGCGCTGCTGCTCGACGCCTCCGGCTGGACGCCGACGTTCCTCGCCGTCGGCGCCGTCACGGTCCTGTACACGCTGGTTGTGGCGTTGCGGGTCCACGACGTCCCGGCCGGCGAGCCGCTGCCGGTCCGCGAAGCGGTCCGCCCGCGCGAGCTCGCCCACCAGGTCGCCGAGGCCTGGCGGACGCCCGGGACGCGCCTGGGCTTCTGGGTCCACTTCAGCACGATGTTCGCCCCGAACGCCCTGACGCTGCTGTGGGGCGTCCCGTGGCTGGTCCAGGGCCAGGGGCAGTCGAAGGCGACGGCGAGCGCGCTGCTGACGGTGTTCGTGTTCGGGTCGATGGCGGGCGGCCCGCTGCTCGGCAGCGTGATCGGCCGCCACCCGTCGACGCGGATGCCGCTGGTCGGCGGCTACATCGGCGGGGCGGCGCTGGTCTGGGCGGTGCTGCTGAGCTGGCCGGGCCGGGTCCCGCTCCCGCTGCTGGTGCCGGCGTTCGCGTTCCTCGCCCTGGGCGGCCCGGCATCGATGATCGGCTTCGCACTGGCCCGCGATTACAACCCGTTGAGCCGCGTCGGCACGGCGACGGGGGTGGTGAACGTCGGCGGCTTCGTGGCGACGACCATCGCGGCGCTCGGCGTCGGCGTCCTCCTGCAGTGGACGGGCGGCAACTTCCGCATCTCACTGCTGGCGATCGTGGCGATCCTGGCGCTGGGCACGTTCCGCATGCTGGTGTGGTGGCGCCGCACCCGGGCCCACCTGTTCCTGGCGGCGGCCCGCGGCGAGGAACTGCCGGTCCGCATCACGCGCCGCCGCTGGGACGCCGCCCTGCCCGAGACGCCGATCGTGGCCGCCTGACCTGCGCCTGCAGCAGCTGCCGCGCCGCCGCGAACCCCCGTCGCTCGTACGCCCGCACCGCCCGGGTCGACGAATGCACCGTGACGCGCTCCAGCCCCAGCTCGGCCGCCAGGCGAAGGACCCGTCGATGAGCCGGCCGCCGAGCCCGCTGTCGCGGGCCTCCGGCACCACGTACACGCTCTGCACGTCGCCCGCGGCGCGGGTGAACGCCGCCGGCGTCGGCACGCGCGGGGTGATCGCCAGGAACGCCATCCCGATCACCCGGTCGTCGCGGACCAGGACCAGGCAGCGGTGGCTCTCGGCGTGGGCACGCGCCCATCGGGTGAACTCGCGGACGAACTCCGCCCGGTCGTCGCCGGGCGGGCCGTCCTGCTCGGTCACCCAGCGCCACCGCAGCTCGGCGACCGCGGCCAGCTCGCCCGGCCGGGCGGCCCGGACTTCGATCTCCGTCACACCCCCATCCTGGCGGCGGCGAGCGGCCTGATCGACCCACGACCGGCGGCCGCTAGGGTTGCCGCGTGTCGAGCCCCAAACCGCCCCGCCGCCCCGCCCCGCCGCCCGGCCTGCTCATCGTCGACAAGCCCGCCGGCATGACGTCGCACGACGTCGTCGCCCGCGCCCGGCGCATCATGGGCACCCGCAAGGTCGGGCACGCCGGCACGCTCGACCCGATGGCGACCGGCGTCCTGGTCCTCGGCATCGAACGCGCCACCAAGCTGCTCGGCCACCTGGCGCTGGACCGCAAGACCTACCTGGCCACCCTGAGCCTCGGCAGCAGCACCACCACCGACGACGCCGAGGGCGAAGTCCTCACCACCGCGGACACCGCGAACGTGACAGACGAAGACATCGCGAACGGCGTGCGCAAGCTGACCGGCGGCATCCGGCAGGTGCCCAGCGCGGTCAGCGCCGTCAAGATCGACGGCAAGCGCGCCTACGCCCGGGTCCGCGCCGGCGAGGACGTCGTCATCCCGGCCCGCCCGGTCACCGTCTACCGCTTCGACGTCCTCGCCGTCCGCCACGAGGAGGACCACGTCGAGGTCGACGCCGTCGTCGAATGCTCGTCCGGCACCTACGTCCGCGCGCTGGCCCGCGACCTCGGCGCGGACCTCGGCGTCGGCGGCCACCTGAAGGCCCTCCGGCGCACCACCGTCGGCCCGTTCACCCTGGCCAGGGCCAAGACCCTCGACCAGCTCGAAGAGCGCCCCGAACTGAGCCTGGACCTCGACGCCGCCGTCGCCGCGGCCTTCCCGCGCCGCGATCTCGACGCGGCGACGGCGAAGGCCGTCCGCCACGGCCAGCGCATCCCCGCGGCCGGCGTCGAAGGCACCTACGGGCTCTTCGGGCCCGACGGCCGGGTGCTCGCGCTGGCCGCCGACGAACAAGGCGTGTCCCGCGCGGTGGTCGTGTTGCTGCCCGCCTAGGGTGGGCTCGAGAGACGGGAGTGTGACGTGCTGCGGTGGCGTGGGCTGGGGGACCTTCCCGGCGGCTGGGGCCGGTGCGTGGTCACCATCGGCGTGTTCGACGGGGTGCACCGCGGGCACCAGGAGCTGATCAGCCGGACCGTGGCGGCGGCGGCCGAACGCGGGCTGCCGAGCGTGATGCTGACCTTCGACCCGCACCCGTCGGAGGTGCTGCGCCCGGGCAGCCACCCGGCCCAGCTGACCACGTTGCGGCGCAAGGCGGAGATCGTCGAAAGCCTCGGCATCGACGTCTTCTGCGTGCTGCCGTTCACCCTGGAGCTGTCCCGGCTGCAGCCGGAGGAGTTCGTGCACGAGGTGCTGGTCGACCGGCTGCACGCGGCCGCGGTGATCGTCGGCGACAACTTCACCTTCGGCGCCAAGGCCGCCGGTGACGTCGCGATGCTGCGCACCCTCGGCCGCCGGTTCGGCTTCGCCGCCTACGGCGCCGAGCTGCAGGGCAAGGAACTGTCCGAAGAGGACCAGTCGGCCATCACCTTCTCGAGCACGTACGTCCGGTCGTGCATCGACGCCGGTGACGTCGTCGCCGCCGCCGAAGCGCTCGGCCGCCCGCACCGCCTGGAGGGCATCGTCGTCCGCGGTGACGGCCGCGGCCACGAGCTCGGCTACCCGACGGCGAACCTCTCGACGCCACGCTTCGCCGCCGTCCCGGCCGACGGCGTGTACAGCGCGTGGTTCACCCGCTCGGCGGACCCGGCACGCCGGTTGCGCGCCGCGGTCTCGGTGGGCACGAACCCGACGTTCTCCGGGCGCGAGCGGACCGTCGAGGCGTTCGTCCTGGACGTCGACGAGGACTTCTACGGCCAGCACGTGGCCATCGACTTCGTGACGCGGCTGCGCGACCAGGTGCGGTTCGCCGACTCGGCCGGGCTGGTGGCGCAGATCGACGAGGACGTGGCCGCGACGAGAAAGGCACTGGAGGTGCCCCCCGGCGCCTCGGCCGGGGGCGAATAGGGGATTTCGCGTTCACGCACGTCACCGCGATGGCAAGATGCTCACGGACGGTGCGCGCAGGCAAAACGGGCGAAGCGGGTTTAGGGGAGCGGAACTGGTGGAGGACCACAAGATCGTCCAGCGCAACATCGCGTTGCAGCGCGAGTGGTACGGGGAGCCGCTGGGCGACCGCGTACGCCGGCTCGTCGTCGCGTTCGACGTTTCGCAGGCGTTCCTGGCCGAGGTCCTCGGAATCAGCGCCCCCATGCTCAGCCAGGTGATGAGCGGGCGGCGGGCGAAGATCGGCAACCCGGTCGTGCTGGCCAGGATGATCATGCTCGAGCGCAAGATCCTGGTCCCCGAGGTCGCCGCAGGCAACCGCGACGCGATGCTGGCCGCCCTCGAAGACGTGCGTGACTCGCGGCCCACCGTCGGCCGCGACAACATCCCGGTCGTCTCCGAAGACCGGAAGGTCCTCGCCTACATCCGCGACGTGGCCGAGGACGAGGACCTGGTCGAGGCGGCCAAGCGGCTCGACGACGAGTTCCCGGCCATCGCCGACCTGCTCCGCCGGGCGGGCCACGGCTCCTGATGCCGGTCCTGTTCAGCGCGCTGCTGCCGCCGGACGACGTGGCCGGGGCGGTCGCCGAGGCGATCGGCGACCCGGCCCCCGGCCTGCGCTGGGAGCCGCCGGAGCGCTGGCACATCACCCTCGCCTACTACGGCCGCGACGACGTCGGCACGCGCGGAGCCTGGCTCGCCGACCGCCTGGCCGGGCGTGCGAGCGTCGACGTCCGGCTGGAAAAGGCCGCGACGTTCCCCGGGGTGCTGTGGTTGACTGCCGCCGGCGGGGAGCTGACGCCGCTCGCGCACGCCGCGGGTGCCGGCGCCGAGGCGAGGCCGTACGTGCCCCACCTGACGCTGGCGCGGTTCCCCCGGGAACAACCGGCGCTCGCCGAGCGTTGGACAGACAAGCTCTCGGGCTTCGTCAGCCCCGGCTGGACGGCCACCGAGGTGGTGCTGATGACCAGCGAGCGCGAACCGGGCGGGACCCGCTACCGGGTCGTCCGCGCGTTCGAGCTGAACCGCGCTTGAAGGCGCAGTTCAGCGGGCTGGTAACCTCAACGATCGGGTCCGGCTGCAGTCCGTGGCGGCCGTGACCGTCTTCCCGGCGCGCACCCGCGTCCGGGGCCGCACGGCACCCAACACATCGAGGAGCAACACACGTGGCGCTGTCCACCGAAGAGAAGAAGTCGATCCTGGCCGAGTACGGCGTGCACGACTCGGACACCGGATCCCCCGAGGCCCAGGTCGCGCTGCTGACCAAGCGCATCGTCGGCCTCACCGAGCACCTCAAGGCTCACAAGCACGACCACCACTCGCGTCGCGGGCTCCTGCTGCTGGTCGGCCGCCGCCGCCGGCTGCTGAACTACGTGATGAAGGTGGACATCGAGCGTTACCGTGCGCTGATCCAGCGCCTCGGCCTGCGCCGATAGCTGCACCCGAGGGGGAGTGACCGCCGGTCGCTCCCCCTCGCTGCAAAAACCGAACACACGCGGCGCGAGCGCGCACGAGGGTCTCCGTCGGTCCTCGGTAGTGGTTCCCGGGCAGCGGCCCGGGGGCTTCGATCGAAGACCGGCCTCATTCCTCGAGCGTCCTCAGGCGAAACGGGTCCCAGGATGGGAGACTCGCGTCGTACGAAGGAACTAAAGAGGAGAAACACCCTATGACCGACTCCACCGGAGTCACCGTGCACGAGACTGAAGCCGTCATCGACAACGGCAAGTTCGGCACCCGCACCGTCCGCTTCGAGACGGGCCGCCTGGCCAAGCAGGCCGCCGGCGCCGTGGTCGCGTACCTCGACGAAGAGACCATGCTGCTCTCGGCGACGACCGCGTCGAAGCACCCGAAGGAGCACTTCGACTTCTTCCCGCTGACCGTGGACGTCGAGGAGCGCATGTACGCCGCGGGCCGCATCCCCGGCGCGTTCTTCCGCCGCGAGGGCCGCCCGTCGACCGACGCGATCCTCACCGCCCGCCTGATCGACCGCCCGCTGCGCCCGTCGTTCACCGACGGCCTCCGCAACGAGATCCAGGTCGTCATCACCGTCCAGAGCCTCAACCCGGACGACCCGTACGACGTGCTGGCGATCAACGCCGCGTCGGCCTCCACCCAGATCGCCGGCCTGCCGTTCTCCGGCCCGGTCGGCGGCGTGCGCGTCGCGCTGATCGAGGACCAGTGGGTCGCGTTCCCGACCTGGTCGCAGCTGGAGAAGGCGACGTTCAACATGGTCGTCGCGGGCCGCATCGTCGGGGACGACGTCGCGATCATGATGGTCGAGGCTGAGGGCACCGAGCACACGCTCGACCTCATCGCCTCCGGCGCGAAGGCGCCGGACGAGGCCGCCGTCGCCGAGGGCATCGAGGCCGCGAAGCCGTTCATCAAGGTCCTCTGCGAGGCCCAGCAGAAGCTGGCCGACGTCGCCGCCAAGCCGACCGGCGAGTTCCCGCTGTTCCCGGCCTACGAGCAGGACGTCTACGACGCCGTTGCGGCGATCGCGACCGACGACCTGGCCCGTGCCCTGCAGATCCCGGGCAAGCAGGACCGCGACGCCGCGACCGACGAGGTCAAGGCCGCCGTCATCGAGAAGATCGGCCTGGGCGAGGGCGAGGCCTTCGAGGGCCGCGACAAGGAGATCGGCGGGGCGTTCAAGGCCCTGACGAAGAAGATCATGCGCCAGCGGGTCCTCACCGAGAAGATCCGCATGGACGGCCGTGGCCTCACCGACATCCGGTCCCTCGCGGCCGAGGTCGCCGTGATCCCGCGGGCGCACGGCTCGGCGCTGTTCGAGCGCGGCGAGACCCAGATCCTGGGCGTCACCACGCTGAACATGCTGCGCATGGAGCAGCAGATCGACTCGCTGTCGCCGGAGACGACGAAGCGCTATCTGCACCACTACAACTTCCCGCCGTTCTCCACCGGCGAGACCGGCCGCGTCGGCTCGCCGAAGCGGCGCGAGATCGGCCACGGCATGCTCGCCGAGCGCGCGCTGGTGCCGGTGCTGCCGAAGCGGGACGAGTTCCCGTACGCGATCCGCCAGGTCTCCGAGGCGCTGGGCTCCAACGGCTCGACGTCGATGGGCTCGGTCTGCGCGTCCACGATGAGCCTGTACAACGCCGGCGTGCCGCTGAAGGCGCCGGTCGCGGGCATCGCGATGGGCCTGGTCTCGGACGAGGTCGACGGCGAGACCCGCTACGTCGCGCTGACCGACATCCTCGGCGCCGAGGACGCCCTCGGTGACATGGACTTCAAGGTCGCCGGCACCAAGGACATCATCACCGCGCTGCAGCTGGACACGAAGCTCGACGGCATCCCGTCCGAGGTGCTCGGCGCCGCGCTGAAGCAGGCGAAGGACGCTCGTCTCACCATCCTGGAGGTCATCGCCGAGGCGATCGACGGCCCGGACGAGATGAGCCCGTTCGCCCCGCGCGTCACCAGCGTGAAGATCCCGGTCGACAAGATCGGCGAGGTCATCGGCCCGAAGGGCAAGATGATCAACTCGATCACCGAGGAGACCGGCGCCGACATCTCCATCGAGGACGACGGCACGATCTACGTGGGCGCGGCCGACGGCCCGTCGGCGGAGGCGGCGATCGACAAGATCAACGCCATCGCCAACCCGCAGCTGCCCAAGGTCGGCGAGCGCTTCCTCGGCACCGTGGTGAAGACGGCCGCGTTCGGCGCGTTCGTCTCGCTGCTGCCGGGCAAGGACGGCCTGGTGCACATCTCGAAGCTGGGCAACGGCAAGCGGATCGCCAAGGTCGAGGACGTGGTCAACGTGGGCGACAAGCTCCGCGTCGAGATCGCCGACATCGACAACCGCGGCAAGATCAGCCTGATCGTGGTCAAGGACGAGGACGCGGCGAAGCCCGCCGAGGGTGACGACAAGAAGGCCGACGCCGAGAAGGCCGACGCCGAGAAGGCCGACGCCAAGTAGGACCCGTTCACGCGAAGGCCTCCTGATCCGCTCGGTGCGGGTCGTGGGTGAGAAACAGGGTTGGAACACCGTTTCTCACTCACGACCCCGGCGGCAGGGGGCCTTCGCGGCATCGTGAGTAAGGATTCCATGGCACGGCAGGTTTCCGGGCACGAGCAGCCCGTCGGCACCACTCGCACGCTCGAGTCCAGTTCGGACGGTGCGGTCGTCAAGCGCAGCGTCCTGCCCGGCGGCCTGCGGGTGATCACCGAGCACGTCCCGGCGTCCCGGTCGGCCACGGTCGGGCTCTGGGTCGGCATCGGCTCGCGCGACGAGCCGGTCGCGGTCGCCGGCGCCGCGCACTACCTCGAGCACCTGCTGTTCAAGGGCACGAAGAACCGCGACGCCACGCAGATCGCCGAGGAGATCGACGCCGTCGGCGGCGAGTTCAACGCCTTCACGGCCAAAGAGCACACCTGCTACTACGCGCAGGTCCTCGACGCCGACCTGCCGCTCGCCATGGACCTGGTCACCGACGTCGTGTTCGAGGCGCTCTGCACCGACCGCGACATGGACATGGAACGCAGCGTCGTCCTCGAAGAGATCTCGATGCGCGACGACGACCCCGAGGACCTGCTGCACGAGACGTTCGTCAGCGCCATCCTGGGCGAGCACCCGCTCGGCCGCCCGGTGCTCGGCACCGAGAAGTCGATCATCGGCATGTCGCCGTCGGCGCTGCGGAACTTCTACAAGCGCCGCTACACGCTGCCGCGGATGGTCCTGTCCGTGGCCGGGAACATCGACCACAACCAGGTGCTCCGGCTGGTCCGCAAGGCGCTCGGCGGCCGGCTGACCGGCTCGGCCACGCCGTTCGCGCCCCGCGAAGGCCGGGCCCGGATCAAGACCGTCCCGAAGCTGGCCCTGCACACCGACGACACCGAGCAGGCGCACGTGATGCTCGGCCTGCGGTCGCTGTCGCGCCACGACGACCGCCGGTTCGCGCTCTCGGTGCTCAACGCCGCGTTGGGCGGCGGCATGTCCTCGCGGCTGTTCCAGGAGATCCGGGAGCAGCGCGGGCTGGCCTACCAGGTGTACTCGTCGGTCGCGAGCTACGCCGACACCGGGCACATGGCCGTGTACGCGGGCTGCCAGCCGGAGAAGCTCGGCGACGTCGCCGGCGTCATCCGCGAGGTCCTCGACAAGGTCGGCGTCGACGGCCTGACCGACGCCGAGGTGGCCCGCGCGAAAGGCCAGCTGCGCGGCGGGCTCGTGCTCGGGCTCGAAGACACCTCGTCGCGGATGTCGCGGGTCGGCAAGAACGAGCTCAACTACGGCCGCTACCTGGGCGTCGACGACACGGTCGCCCGTATCGACGCCGTCACCACCGAAGACGTGTGTGCGCTGGCTCGCACTTTGTTCGCACGGCCGGGCGGGGTCTCGGCGGCGGCGGTCGTCGGGCCGTACGCTCACGCCGACGACCTTCCTGACGACCTGCACGAGGTGATCGCTTCATGACCATCAACGTCGGTGTGCTCGGCGCTCGCGGCCGCATGGGCGCGACGGTGGTGAACGCTGTCGAAGGCGCTTCGGACATGAAGCTCGTCGCGGCGCTGGACGCGGGCGACGACTTCGCGCCGCTCGCGGACGCCCAGGTCGTCGTCGACTTCACCCACCCCGACGCCGTCATGGACAACCTGAAGTACCTGGTCGAGCACGACATCCACGCGGTCGTCGGCACCACCGCCTTCAGTGAGGAGCGGCTGGCCACCCTGCGGAGCTGGCTGGAGCCGAAGCCGTCCCTGGGCGTGCTGATCGCGCCGAACTTCGCCCTCGGCGCGGTCCTGGCGATGCGCTTCGCGGCCCAGGCGGCGAAGTTCTACGCCTCGGCCGAGGTCATCGAACTGCACCACAACCGCAAGGCCGACGCGCCTTCGGGCACCGCGGCGCACACCGCGCGGATGATCGCCGCCGCGCGCGCCGAGGCCGGCGTGACGCCGGGCCCGGACGCGACGACGTCCGAGCTGGACGGTGCCCGCGGCGCGGCGGTCGAGGGCGTCCACGTCCACTCGGTCCGGCTGCCGGGCCTGGTCGCGCACGAGGAGATCCTGTTCGGCGGCGAGGGCGAGACCCTGACCATCCGCCACGACTCCCTCGACCGGACGTCGTTCATGCCGGGCGTGCTGTTCGGGGTCCGCACGGTCCTGACGCGCCCCGGCCTGACGGTCGGCCTGGAAAACGTGCTCGACCTGTGAAGGCACGCAACACGGCGCTGCTGCTGACGGCGGCGCTGGTCGTCTACCTGGTCCTGCTGGCCGACCGGGCGGTCATGCTGTTCGGATCCGGGACGGGCACCGGCATCGCGTTGGGCGCCGGCGTCCTGCTGCTGCCGCTGCTGGGCGTCTGGGTCATCGTCGTGACCTGGCGCAACGGGCTGCAGATCCAGCGGCTGTCCCGGCGCTTGGACGAAGAAGGCGCCCTGCCGGACGTCTCGGATCTCCCGCGACGGCCGTCGGGCCGGGTGGACCGCGCGGCGGCCGACGCGTGGTTCGAGGAGCGCCGCGCGGAGGTCGAGGCCGACCGGGGCAACTGGCGCGCCTGGTACAAACTGGCGTACGCCTACGACATCGCGGGCGACCGCCGGCGTGCCCGCGAGACGATGAAGAAAGCCGTCGAACTGGAGGCGGCCGACCGCTGAATCGGCGGTGTGGCCATTTGCTGACAGTTGTCGTTCATTCGGGAAATGTGCGGTGTTCGTACGATCCCCGGCATGAAACCGTCGTTGTCTTACCCGAGTTTGCGGGCGTTGTCCGCCTCGCTGCGCGAAGTACGCGAAGCGCGGAAATTCGGGTTACGCGAGCTGGCGCGCGCACTCGAGATCGACCCGCGGGTGCTGTCCCAGTGGGAGCTCGGGGTGCGGGTGCCGCCGCTCGAGGAGGTGGCGCGCATCCTCGGGTACCTGCGCGCGGACCGGACCGTCACCAGCCGGATCCTTTCCCTGGCCAAGCACGCCAAGGACCCCAACTGGCTGGATTCCCACCCCGCCGACGTGCCGAGTGCGCTGACGGCGGTCGTGCAGTGCGAGCGCTCGGCGAGCCTCATCACGAACTGGTCCCCGCTGATCGTCCCGGGTTTGCTGCAGACGCCCGACTACGCCCGCGCGCTGCTCACCGCCTCCGGCATCCGAGTGGAGGAGGTCGATGCGCGGCTGGTGGTTCGCTTGGACCGGCAGCGAATCCTCTCCGGACGCGAACCGGTCCGGCTGCACGCCATTGTTTCCGAGCTGGCGATCCGCGAGGTGGTCGGCGACGAAGACGTCATGTCCGACCAGATCGACCATCTGCTCGCCGTGGCCGAGGCAGCCACCGTCTCGCTGCGCATCGTGCCCGCGGAAGTGGTGTGCCACCCTGGCAAGACCGGCATGTTCGCCATCTACGACTTCCCGGGCGATGCGGCGATCGTCCACCTGGAGCATTACCACGCCAGTGCCTTCCTCCACGATCCCGAAGGTGTCGCTCCCTACCGGAAGCTCGCGAAGCTGCTGGCCGGCAAAGCACTGAGCGAAGAGGCTTCGAAAGCGTTGCTCCGGGACGCGGCGCGATAGTGCGGAGGCAACGGGACGCTTGTGCTCAGTGGTGCAGCCAGCCCGCGAACACCGCGGGTGAAGCAGCGATCAGGCTGAAGCGGATCCAGCGTCCGGCGAGCCCGGTCGTCAGGAACATCGCGAGCCGCATGCGGACGACACCCGCCAGCACGCTCGTCGCCATGAACGGGGGCAGGCCCACCAGGGAACTGACCCCGTAGGTGCCGGCCATCCAGTGCGGGTGCCGGTGGCAGCGTTCGCGCAGCCGCTCCAGCCACGCGCGGATCCGCTTGGTCCGCAGCTGCCAGCGCACGCGCCGCGGCGTCAACGGGCGCTCGCGGTGCAGGCGGTCGTGCAGCGGTTTCGGCAGCTTGATCGTCCCGCGGGCGGCGAGGAAGTACAGCGTCTTCCCGGCGATCTGCCCGACCGCCACCGCCGCCCCGAGCCACAGCCAGTGCAGCCCGGGCTGGCTGGCGCACAACCCGATCAGGAACACTTCGGCGTTGATCAGCGGCACGATGGCCGAACCGAACGCCACGCCCAGCGTCAGCAGGATCCAGCTCATCGTGTCACCTCCCGAACCGCGCTCGTGTTCTTCCAAGTTATCAGTCCGAAATCTCCGCGCACTGGGGTTAACCCCCCTCTACGGCGGGTGGCCGGCACCGGAAGATCACCTGCCGGACCGCTTCCGGTCACCTCACGCTGGAACCCTGTCGGGGTGGCCGCCGAGCAACCCCGTACGCCCGCCGACCGGTTCGGCGCCCTCTGCCGGGCGATCGTGCGCGTCCTGCCGCTGGGTCTGTCGCGGCTGGTGGCGCCGACGTTTCTCGGCTTTTGCCTGATCAACGGCTGCACGTTCGGCGTCGACCTCGGGCTGCTGAGCGTGTTCCACGGGCTGCTCGGGTGGCCCGTGTGGCTGTCGATCACGCTGGCGTACGGCTGCGCGTTCGGGTTGAGCTTCGTGCTGAACCGGACGTTCAACTTCCATTCCCACGCCGCGGTCGGAATTCAGCTCGCGCTTTACATCGTCGCTATTGCTGTCAATTACGCGGCGTTTTTGCTGGGTGTGGGCGCGGGCCTGACGGCGCTGGGCGTCGAATACCACCTGTCGCGGGTGCTCGCGGGCGCCTGCGAGGGCGTGTTCATGTATTCGGTGATGCGGTGGGTGATCTTCCGCGGGTCAGGCGAGCGTGAAGTCGAGGGTGCCGGTGAGGCGGACTTCGCGGACCATGCGGTCCCCGGTGTCGAGCGTGCGGACGGTGCCGTCGGGGTTCCAGCCGGCGCGGCGGTAGAAGGCGAGGGAGGCGTGGTCGCCCTGGGCGACCCAGGTGATGCCGCGGGCGGCACCGGCGGCCCGCAGGCCCGCGGCGGCCGTCGCGAGTAGCCGTCCGGCGTGCCCGCGCCGTCCCCACCGCGGCTCGACGAGCAGGGTGGCGATCAGGCCGGTGCGGTCCGCGTCCGCCGGCAGGCTCCCGTCGGCCGCGGCGACCTCGCCTTCGGGGGCCCGGCCCGCGACGCAGAAGCCGACGGTGGACTCGCCTTCGGTGGCGACGTAGACCTGGCTGGCCGGGTGGTCGATGGTCTCGCTCCAGGTGCCGACGAGGTCGGCGGCGTCCAGCTCGGCCAGCGCGTTCTTGCCGAGGAGGTCCGCGTAGGCGGCGTGCCAGGTGTCGCGCTGGATACGGGCGATCTCCGCGGCGTCGGAGAGGTCGGCGGGACGGACGGCGGCGTCGCTCATGGCGCAGAAGTTAGTACAGCGGAGCGAAGCTTCTCCGTTGAGGGCGGTGGCGGGGGCATGGATGGAGTACAGCGGAGCGAAGCTTCTCCGTTGAGGGCGGTGGCGGGGGCATGGATGGAGCGCGGCTCCGCCGTCGAGGACGGGTGCGCGTTTTTGTCGGTGGTGGGTGGCACCATGACGGCACCATGCAAACGATCAGCGTCAAGACGGCCCGGAAGACCTTCCTGGCCGCACAGGGCTTCGCCGACCCGCGTCCGTCCGTCGCGCCTTCGCGGCGGCACCTGAAACGGGTGCTCTCGCGGGTCCAGCTGCTGCAGCTGGACTCGGTGAACGTCGCGGTCAGGGCGCACTACATGCCGGTGTTCTCGCGGCTCGGGGCGTACGACCCGGCGCTGCTGGACACGGCGGCGTGGTCGCACTCGGCGCGGCAGCCCCGGATGCTGGTCGAGACGTGGGCGCACGAGGCGAGCCTGCTGCCGATCGAGGACTGGCCGCTGATCCGGTCGGGCGCGAAGCGTGACGGCTGGTGGCGCCACTACGGCCCGCTGATCGAGAAGTCGCCGGGGCTGGTCGACGAGATCCTGTCGGTGGTCAAGGAGCTGGGCCCGATCGGCGCGGGCGGCATCGAGCGCGAGGTGGCGGCGGACGCCCAGCGCCGCGGCCCCGGCTCGTGGTGGGAGCGCTCGGAGGTCAAGCGGGTCTGCGAATACCTGTTCGGCATCGGGCAGCTGACCACGGGCACGCGCCGGTCGTTCGAGCGGCTCTACGACCTCACCGAGCGGGTGGTGCCGCCGGAGATCCTGGCCCGCTCGGTGACCGCGGAGGAGGGCGCGCGCGAGCTGATCGAGCGGTCGGCGCGGGCGCTGGGCGTGGCGACGGAGACGGACCTGCGCGACTACTACCGCCTCGGCCCGGGGCCGGCCCGCCAGGCGGTGGCGGAGCTGGTGGAGGCGGGCGTCCTGGAACCGGTCGAGGTGCACGGCTGGAAACCAACGGCGTACCGCCACACGGCGTCGCGTACGCCGCGGTCGGTGCCGGGCCGGGCGCTGCTGTGCCCGTTCGACCCGCTGATCTGGGAAAGAGCCCGCACCGAGCGCCTGTTCGGCTTCCGGTACCGCATCGAGATCTACGTCCCGGAGCCGAAGCGGGTGTACGGGTATTACGTGTTCCCGTTCCTCCTGGACGGCGAGCTGGTGGCACGCGTGGATCTGAAGTCCGACCGCGCGGCGGGCGTGCTGCGGGTGCAGGGAGCGTTCGCGGAGGAAGGGGTGGACGTGGCCCACGTGCTCCCGGAGCTGGCGGCGGAGCTGAAGCACATGGCGGAATGGCTGGGCTTGTCCGGCGTGGCGGTGGGTCCCCGCGGCGACCTGGCCCCGGCGCTGAAGAAGGTGGTGCGCTGACGTTCCGGAGCGCGGTGGTCGAGGAATCCGTTCCGGGCGCGGGCGAACGCCCGTTCCGGTGCGGTCGCGGACCTGACAGGATGGTGGGTCGCCGGGCATCGAGCGGGGGACGGGATGGCGGGAGAACGGGCGAAGCTGGCGGAGGTCCTGCGCGCGGTCACCGTGCCGCTGATCGCGCCTTCCGGTGCCGAGGGCACGGGCTTCTTCGTCGCTCCGGGCGTCATCGTCACCTGCGCGCACGTCATCACCGGCGCCGCCACGGGGGTGGCCGAGGTCGTCCGCTCGATCGGTACTGAACACGTCGGCGCCATGCGGTTCCGGGTCGTTCCCGGCACCTACCATGCGAACGACCCCGCCGCCGCGGATCTCGTCCTGCTGCGGGCGGAGCAGGAGGCCCCTGCCGCTCACGTCTTGCTGCACCCGGCGGCCGAACCCGGGGATCCGTTGTGGGCGTTCGGCTATCCCGCGGGCCGCTACCGCGCCGGCGACTCGGCGACGCTCATGCTGGCCGGGCCGTCGCAGCGGACCGAGGGCGCCGAACTGCTGAAGACCGTCCACGGGCCGGTCGGGCCCGGCTACAGCGGCGGCCCGGTGCTGAACTGGCGGACCGGGGCCGTCTGCGGCGTCGTGCGCTACCGGGACACCGAACGCACCGACACGGCGCGGCTCATTCCGGTGTGGTCCGTCTTCGCGGCCTACCCCGACCTCGAGCCGCTCCACCGGGCGGTGTCGCCGGGCACTCGCGGCTGGCTGGAGCTGCTCGACGATGAACAGATCGTCACGACGGGGATCCGGTTTCCCGGGCCGCGGCTGCGGGAGTACCTCGAGGCGGCCAAGGCGGCGGACGACCGGCACCCGCACGCCGAGCTGGCCGGCACCGAGGTGACCCCACCGCTGTGGAAGGTGTACCTGCGCCAGCACACCAGCCGCTACGGCGGCTCGGCCGACGACGACCCGGCGCGGGTCGACGCGGACAGTCTCCTGGCGACCTACCCCGGCGTGCAGATCCTCGGCGGTCCGGGCGCCGGCAAGTCGAGCCTGGTCCGGCACCTGACCGCGGAGATCGCGAAGCAATGGCTCCGCGGCGAAGGCGGCGAGTTCGTGCCCGTCCCGGTGCCCGCGGACGCGCTGCGGGGCCATCGCGGCCTGACCGAGCTGCTGGCCCGTGGCGTGCACAGCTTCGACCTGGACCTCGACCGCGGCCGGCTGGAAGAGCTGTTCGCCGCCGACCCGGCACCGGGCGCGCGCTGGCTCGTGCTGGCCGACGGGCTCGACGAGATCGTCGATCCGTCCGACCGCCGCGTCGTCGCGAAACTGGTGCAACGGCTTCGACGGCGGGGCCGGTTCGGTTTCCTGCTCACCACCAGGCCGACCGGGGCGGACTACCACACCGAGCTTTCGGAGAACGACCGCTATCCGACGTTCGTCATCGAGCCGTTCGCCCGGCATCAGCTCGGCGAATTCGCGAAGGCGTGGTTCGAAGCCCTCGAAGTGCCGGACGCCGATGCCGAATCGGCCCGCTTCGTGGTCCGCGCCGACGAAGCCGGGCTACGGGACCTTGCCACGATTCCGCTGATCGCCACGATGATGTGCGTGCTGTACGCGCAGGAACCCGGGCGGCGGCTGCCCTCCAACCGGGTCGACCTGTACCGGCAGTTCGTCGAACTGCTGCTCGACAAGCGCCGGGCCACCGCGCGCAAGCTCCTGCGGGAGTGGGGCGGGCGGAGTGGTGCGAAGGCCGAGCATGCCGTCGACGAGCTGTTCGACAACGCCCTTCCGGTTTTGCGTGAGTGGGCGTACGCGCACTACGAGAACGCGGCTGCAGCGTTCCCGACCGGACGCCCGGTGCCGACCCTGGTCGAGGTCGCGTCCCGGCACGTGCCGAGGCCACCGGACACCGTCCCGGAGGCCGAGTGGACGAAGATCGTCCATGAGGTGTTCCTGGCCACCAGCCTGCTCATCGGCCGGCGCGGCGGTCCGGAGTTCCTGCACCAGACCATCCTCGAGTACCTCGCCGCCGAACACCTGGTGCGCCGCCACCCCCGGCCGGGACGGCGGTGGCTGCCGCCCCGGCTGCAGGACTGGAAGAACTGGGAGGTCGAGCTGTTCCTGGTCGGCCTGTGGGCGGCGGGCGGCAAGGACGTGACGCGGGTGCTGACCCGCATGCTCCGGCGGCGGCACTGGAAGCACAACCACGGCTTCGTGGCCGACGTGATCCGCCAGGGGCTGCCGGTACCGGACAAGGTCCGTGACCGGCTCCGCCGCGGGCTGATCGAGCAGGTCGCCCACCCGCAGACGCTGGACGACTGGCGGGAGGCCGTCGCCGAGCTCGCCCACCTCGACGCCGGTGCCGCCGAGGACAACCTGGAAGCCCTTCTCCGCGAGGAAACCGAGAGCGTGGCGCGCTTCGAGGCGCTGCGGCTTCTGCTCGACCTGGACCGGAGCCGGGGCATCACGGCCGCCAACTACCTCGTCTTCAGCGGCCGGCCGGACGCCGAAGAGCGGCTGCGCGTGGCCAAGATCGTCCTCGAGGCCGACCGGCCGCACGGGCTGCGCACCTTGATCCAGCTGGCCGCCGCCCCGGAGTTGCGTGGGCTCCGGCTGGAGGCCGCGCAGCTGGTGTTCGCCGAAGACCCCGAGCGCGGCCGGGAAACCCTCCGCCGGCTGGTCGAGGACCCCGGCTGCCCGGACCCGGCGCGGCTGGCCGCGGCCGAGGCGATCTGCGCCCGTGACCCCGGCGAGGTGCCGGCCACGTTGGCGTTGCTGAGCAGGGACCGCACCGTCGGGTTCGAGACCCGGTGTGGCGCGGCCGTGGCGGCTCGGCACCGCCAGCGCGCGCTGGGGGCCGACCTGCTGGCCGAGCTCGCGGAGGACCCCCGGCACCCCCCGGCGGCGCGGCGCCGCGCCGCCCGGGCGCTGGGCGACACCGACCTGCGAGCGGTGGAGATCCTGCGCGGGCTGGCACTGGCCGCGCAGGGCGATCCCGAGGAACGGTTCGACGCGGCGAGCGCACTGGCCGAGGTCGATCCGGGCGCGGGACTCGACGTGCTCTCGGCCCTCGCCCGCGATCCCCGGCTCGACGCGTGGCAGGTCGACGCGGCCAAGATCGCCGCGCAGTACCCCGGCACACGGGACCGGGCGCTCGACCGGTTGACCGAGCTGGCCGGGGACGCGGAAGCCGAATTCGCGATCCGCCGCTTCGCCGCGCACGCGCTCCACGAGCTCGACCCGGTCCGCGGCATCGACGCGCTCGTCGAGCTCGCGACCGGCCCGGGTGCCTCGGACGACCGGATGTCCGCCATCACCGACCTCGCCGACGGGCGGGACGAAGAGCGGGCCGCCGGCCTGCTCCGGGCGATCGTGGAGAGCCGCGCCGAATCGGTGCGGATGCGTGGCAAGGCGGCCGCGGAGCTGGCGTCGCTCGAACCCGGGCTCGCGGCGAGCGCCTACGCGACCCTGGCCCAGGACAGCGACTTGCCGATCCGCCGCCGGGCCGACTACGCGGTCAAGGTCACCCAGATCGACCGGGCGGAAGGGATCGCGTTGCTCCGGCAGGTCGCGGCCGCGGCGCCGGGGGAGCAGGCGCTTGACGTCATCGAGCGGCTGGAGCAGCTCGATCGCCTGGCCGCGAGGGCTGCGTACCAGCGCGTCGCCGTATCGCCAGGCGTGGGTCACCGGACCCGCCTGGCCGCGACGAACCGGGCCGCCCGGTTGTCGCCGGAACCATCGGCGAAGTCCCGGTCGGAGGCGCCGGAACGTGGCGGCGGGAGCGACGACGACGTCTTGCGCCTCGGCAAGAAGCGGCAGCTGCAGGTGCGCGTCGCCCGAGCCGGGGATCGCAAGCTCAAGCCCGAAGAGCGGTTCGCCGCCGCCGAAGCGGCGGCGAAGCTCGATCGCGAGGAGGGCAGGAACGTCCTGCAAGCCCTGATCGACGACCGCAAGACACCCAAAGCCGTCCGCATGAAAGCGGAGAAGGCGATGAAGCGGCTTCGCTGACCGTCAGTCCCCGCCGGGCTTCCATTCCATCGTGACCTTCAGGTTCGCCTTCGCGGTGCCCTTCACCAGGATGGCGGTCAGCTGACCGCTCTCCATCCCGACCTCGCACCCGAACTCCACGGTCACCTTGGCGGGCTTGACCTTCGTCAGCCCGGCGTGGACGGCGTCGGTCACGGTGTTCGCGACCTTGCTCAGGGTCTCGGTGAACCCGTCGAACTTGAGCAGCCGTCCGGCGACCTCTTCGTCGCCGCTGCCCACCGGACGGGCCTCGACGTAGAGCGTGCGGTCATCGAGTTGCACGGGAACGATGTGCGTTCCGGCCGAGTGCGGGGTCCCCAGGTAGTCGTCCACGCGATCATCCTGGCGGGCCGGCGGCCGGAGCCGCCAGCTCCCGGTGCCGTTTTCGCCGGGACGGCGGCATGACGAACGGGCCGTTCCCGCGGATCCCCGCCGGGAACGGCCCGCCACCCCCTCGGCCAGGCGGCCGCGGGCGTCGCCTGGCCGTGCGGGGTCGCTCCCGGCCCCCACCGGGAACGACCGCGATCAGCCGGCCGCGCGCGTCACCACGGCGTTGCCGGAGCCGGTGCGGGCACGGACCTTCAGCTGCACGCCGCCCTCGGGCGCGGTGTCGGCGACGTCCAGCTCGCTGGACACCCGGCCGCCACTGGATGTCAGGTCGATCTCGGCCGTCGTGCCGCCGCGGATGCCGATGCGGACGTCGCCCGAGCCGGTGATCAGGTCGAGCGTGCCCGAGGCCGCGTCGGCCACCGACACGTCGCCGCTGCCGGTGCGGGCCATCACCTCGCCCGACACCGCGCCCAGCCACACGTCGCTGGTGCCCGTGGCCAGCGTCGCCGAGCCGGCGATCGACGACGCCTCGACGCTGCCGCTGCCGCTGCGCAGCTGCAGCCCGCCCAGCGTGGGCCCGAGCTTGATGCCGCCGCTGCCGGTGCGGATCGTCGCCGGCCCGTCGGCGCGGTCCAGCTTGACCTGGCCGGAGCCGGTCAGCAGGTCGACGCGCCCGGCCGAGCCGGTCACGGTGACGTCGGCCGCGCCGGCCCGCACGTCCACGTGCGAACCCGCCGGGGCGCGCACGGTCACCGCCAGGGCGACGTTGCGCAGCTGCCACGCCTTCGGTGCCTGCACGACGAGCCGGTTGCCGAGCTTCTCGATCCGGGCCTGCCGCACCGCCTCGGCCGGGGAGGTCCCCGACGGGTCGACGCCGAGCTGGTCGCCGAAGCGCTCCCCGACCCAGGAGAGCAGGCTGTTGACCCCCGCCACCCACGGCTGCTGCTCGCCCCGGTCGTGCCGCAGCTCGACGCGGGCGCCGGAGTCGCCTTCCAGCACGACCTCGACACGGCCGATCGTCACGCCGACGTCGAGCTCCAGCGGGACGTCCGTCTCGAACTCGTCGATCCGCACCAGCTCGTCGTTCGGTGCCGTCTGTTCTTCGCTCATCGTCTTCCCCCTCAGCCTTCGACCCAGCCGTGCAGGCGCGACCCGGATCGGTCGCCCTTGCCGTGGTGCTTCGGGCCCGCGCCCGGCGAGCCGTGTCCCAGCGCCCCCTGCACGGCCTGGGAGACGAACGTGTTCAGCGACACGCCCTGGGCCGCCGCCGCGCGTTCGGCCTGGCCCTTGATCTGCTCGACCAGCCGCAGGGTGATGCGCGTGATGTCACCGCCGTCGACGGGTGGTGGCGGTGTGGTGTCACGTAGTGTCTCGCGCGGCGGCGCCTCGTCGGCGGTGCCGGTGACGACCACGCGGACGTCCCGGCCGTCCAGCCGCACGTCGACCACCTGCCCCGGCAGGGCGGCCGTGACCTCGGCGGCGAGGTCGGCGAGCGCGCTCATCAGCGTCAGCCGGACGGCGGGTTCGATCGCCGAGGACAGCAGCGCGGCCGCGCGCCGCGTGTGCTCGTCCCCGGCCGCGGCCGTGTTCGCGAGGTCCTCGCGCAAGGTGGCGATGTACGGCGTCAAATCCATGACACCACTATGACGTCATCAGTGACGTCAGTCAAGAAAGCCGATGGCGTCACGTGTCCCCCGGGAGTGGCCGGCCGCCCGCGGTTAGGCTGCGCGGGGAGTCGTGAGCCGGGAGGAGTGCGGACGTGGCCCGAACCGTGTCACCGAGGGTGCAGCTGATCGCGAAGACCGAGTTCTTCCCGCCCGAGGACGTGCCGTGGTCGACCGACGCGGACGGCGGCGAAGCGCTCGCCGAATTCGCCGGCCGCGCCTGCTACCAGTCGTGGAAGAAGCCGAACCCGGCCACCGCGACCAACGCCGGCTACCTCCAGCACATCATCGACGTCGGCCACCTTTCGGTGCTCGAACACGGGTCGGTGACCTTCTACATCACCGGGATCTCCCGGTCGCTGACCCACGAGCTGATCCGGCACCGGCACTTCTCGTACTCGCAGCTGTCCCAGCGGTACGTGCCCGAGCGCGACGCCGAGTTCGTCGAGCCCGAGGTCATCGCGAACGACCCCGTGCTGCACGAGAAGTTCCTCGCCGCGGCCCAGGCGAGCGTCGACGCCTACACCGAGCTGCTGGCCGGCCTGGAGGAGAAGTTCGCCGACGTCCCGAGCGCGACCCTGCGCCGCAAGCAGGCCCGCCAGGCCGCGCGCGCGGTGCTGCCGAACGCGACCGAGACCCGCGTCGTCGTCACCGGCAACTACCGGGCCTGGCGGCACTTCGTCGGGATGCGCGCCACCGAGCACGCCGACGTGGAGATCCGCGGGCTGGCCGTGGAGTGCCTGCGGCAGCTGCAGAAGGCCGCGGCGAACGTGTTCGCCGACTTCACCATCTCGACGCTGCCGGACGGCACCGAGATCGCCACGAGCCCGAAGGTGTTCGAAGGCTGATGAAACGCCTCGCGATCGACGTCCGGCCCGGTGAGTACGCCGTCGTCCGGCTGCCCGCGGACGCCCCGGTGCCCGGCGGGCTGCTCGACCCGGGCGAAGCCGCGTTCGTCTCGGTGACCCGGACGCCCGGGGAGCTGTCGGTGATCTGCCCGGCCGAGCGGGCCCCGCAGGGCGGCACGGCCGAGGACGGCTGGCGGCTGCTGTCGGTCCGCGGCCCGCTGGAGTTCACGCTGACGGGCATCATCGCCGCGCTGGCGTCCGAGCTGGCCGCGGCCGGGGTGGCGCTGTTCTCGATGTCCACTTTCGACACCGACCACATCCTGGTGCGCGCGACCGACCTCGACCACGCCGTGAAGGCGCTGCGCGAGTCCGGTCACGAAGTCGCGCACCCCTGAGCTTTTCGGCGCCCGATTCACGGGTAACCCGGGCGAGACGGTGGGCACCGTCACCCTTGAAATCGAAAGTTCGGCACGCCTAAACTTCGATTTGGGGTCCTCGACACCCGTGGAGAGGCAGGCGGCATGGCGGTCACCGAGGCGGTCCGGCCGAGGCTGGCCTCGCGCCTGCGCACGGGCTCGGCCCTGCTCGGGCCCGCGTTCGTCGCGGCGATCGCGTACGTCGACCCGGGCAACGTCGCCTCCAACGTCAGCGCCGGCGCCCGCTACGGCTACCTGCTCGTCTGGGTGATCCTCGCGGCGAACCTGATGGCCGTGCTGGTGCAGTACCTCTCGGCGAAGCTCGGCCTGGTCAGCGGGATGTCGCTGCCCGAAGCCCTGCGCGCCCGGCTGTCGCGGCCCGCGCGGCTGGCCTACTGGCTGCAGGCCGAGGTCGTCGCCATCGCCACCGACCTGGCCGAGGTCGTCGGCGGGGCCATCGCGCTGAACCTGCTGTTCGACCTGCCGCTCGTCGCCGGCGGCCTGATCACCGGCGCCGTCTCGCTGACGCTGCTGGCCGTCCAGGACCGCGGGGGCCAGCGGACGTTCGAACGGGTCGTCACCGGGCTGCTGGCCGTGATCGCCATCGGGTTCCTGGCCAGCCTGTTCGTCGAGCCGCCTTCGGTGCCGGACACGCTCGGCGGGCTCGTGCCCCGGTTCGACGGCACCGGCAGCGTCCTCATCGCCGCGGCCATGCTGGGCGCGACGGTGATGCCACACGCGGTCTACCTGCACTCCGGCCTGGTCCGCGACCGCCACGGCCGCCCGGACGGCACCCGCCGCCGTCGCCTGCTGCGCGCCACCCGCGCGGACGTCGGCCTGGCGATGCTCCTGGCCGGCGCGGTCAACCTGGGCATGCTCCTGCTGGCCGCGACGAACCTGCAGGGCCAGGCCGGCGTCGACAGCATCGAGGGCGCCCACCATGCGGTCGCGCAGGCTCTCGGCCCCGGCGTCGCGCTGATGTTCGCCATCGGCCTCCTGGCGTCGGGCCTGGCCTCGACGTCGGTGGGTGCGTACGCGGGCGCGATGATCATGCAGGGCCTGCTGCACAAGCGGATCCCGCTGGTCCTGCGCCGGCTGGTCACGCTGACCCCGGCGATCGTGGTGCTGGCGCTGGGCGCCGACCCGAGCACGGCGCTGGTGGTCTCCCAGGTGGTGCTGTCGTTCGGCATCCCGTTCGCGCTGGTGCCGCTGATCCGCCTGACCGCGGACCGGACCCTGATGGGCGCGGACGCGAACCGCCGCCTGACGACGGTCGCGGCGTGGGCGGTCGCGGCCGTCATCATCACGCTGAACGTCGTGCTGATCTGTCTCACCTTCACCGGCTGAGTCACGAATTCCGCGGAACCCGGGGCGCGCCGCGACGGTCCGACTAGCATCTGCGCGACCCCGCCCGAAGGAGCACCGTGACCGACGAACAGACCCGCCCCTATCCGCCGCAGGCGCCCGCCATGCCCGGCCAGCGGGTGGTCGCGGGCCGGTACCTGCTGCTCGGCGAGCTCGGCCGCGGGGGCATGGGCGTCGTCTGGCGGGCCCAGGACCAGGTCATCGGGCGGCAGGTCGCCGTCAAGGAGCTGCGGCTGCCCGACGCCGAGTCCGCCGCCGTCTTCTCCGAACGCGCGCTGCGGGAGGTGCGCACCGGCGGGCGGCTCAACGATCCGGCGATCGTCACCGTCTACGACGTCGTGACCGACGGTGGCACCACCTTCATCGTCATGGAGCTGGTCGAAGCGCCCAGCCTCGCCGAGCTCGTGCGCCGGCACGGGCCGATGCCCGCCGCGCAGGCCGCGCAGGTGGGGGAGCGGGTGCTCGCCGCGCTGCAGGCCGCGCACGCCGCCGGGATCGTGCACCGCGACGTCAAGCCGGCCAACATCCTCGTGGCGCCGGACGGCCGCGTGAAGCTCACCGACTTCGGCATCGCCCACGCCGTCGACGACCCGCGCCTGACCACCAGCGGCATGATCGTCGGCTCGCCCGCGTTCATGGCGCCCGAACGCGTCGAAGGCCGCGAAGCGCTGCCGGCGTCCGACCTGTGGTCGCTCGGGGCGACGCTGTTCTTCGCCGTCGAAGGCACGATCCCGTTCGAGCGCGCGACCACGCCCGCGACCCTGCACGCGATCATGACCGAGATCCCGTACCCGACCCGCGCCCAGGGCCCGATCGCCGCGGCGATCCTCGGCCTGCTCGTCGCCAACCCGGACGCCCGGCTCACCGCCGCGCAGGCGCAGAACCTCCTGGCCACCGCGCAGGGCATGCGGCCCACCCCGCCGCAGGGGACAGCGATGCTGAGCGCCCCGGCGCCCGAGCGGAAGAATCACCGCGCGTGGTGGCTTTCGGCCGCCGCGGTGCTCGTGATCGGCGCGCTCGTCGGCGGGTTCTTCGCCGGGAAGGCCTACGAGACGCCCGCGGCCGACAAGCAGAAGCAGCCGACCATGACCTACGGCGTGGGCGGGCAGCTGCGCACGGACATCGGCGGCTACTACCGGTGCTTCAACGCCCCGGTCCAGGACGGCTCGATCATCAGCGAAGACGACAACAAGATCGAGTGCGGCAAGAGCCACACGCTCGAGGTCTACGAGATCGGGAACCTCATCTCGGTCGAGAACTGGAACTCCGACGACGCCAAGGTGGCCGCCTACCCGGGGCTGCCGGCCGTGACGGCGAGCGCCGAGGCGGCGTGCGCGACCGCGTTCCGGTCCTCGATCGTCCCGGAGGCCAACCGCGCGGACCTCACCTACCGCGCGCTGGTGCCCACCCAGGCGGAGTGGGACCGCGTGCCGTCGAAGAGCAGTGAGGAGCCCACCCGCGAGTTCTACTGCGTCCTGGCCCGCGCCGACGGCGGCCCGCTCACCGCCCCGATCGTGACCAAGGTCAAGTAGAAGTTCCGCGACGAGCGGCGCGCGTGCGGAAATCCTCCGTACTTCCCCGGCGTGACCAGGTCGGCGCGGTTTTCGTCGGTCCGACGGGGTACCGTCTGGGCATGTCCAACCCACCTACCGCAGCGCCCGGGCGGCCCTTCGGGCGCGTGCTCACCGCGATGGCCACGCCCTTCGACGCCGACGGCGCGCTGGACCTGAAGCGGGCGCAGGAGCTCGCCGAGCACCTCGTGGAGCTGGGGAACGACGGTCTCGTCATCAACGGCACCACCGGCGAGAGCCCGACCACGAGCGACACGGAGAAGCAGGAGCTGATCCGCGCGGTGGTCGAGGCCGTCGGCGACCGCGCGACCGTCGTGGCCGGCGCGGGCACCAACAACACCGCGCACAGCATCGAGCAGGCGAAGCAGGCCGAAGCGGCCGGCGCGCACGGCCTCCTGGTCGTCACCCCGTACTACTCGCGGCCCAGCCAGGCCGGGCTGTACGCGCACTTCACGGCCGTCGCCGACAGCACCGGCCTGCCGGTGCTGCTCTACGACATCCCGCCGCGCTCGGTCGTGCCGATCGAGGTCGACACGCTGCTGCGGCTGGCCGAGCACCCGCGGATCGTCGCGGTCAAGGACGCCAAGGGCGACCTGATCGCCGGTTCCGAGGTCATCGCCAACACCCACCTGGCCTACTACTCGGGCGACGACGGCCTCAACCTGCCGTGGATCTCCGTCGGCGGCGTCGGCGTGGTCAGTGTGATCGGTCACGTCGTCGCGGGCCGGATCCGCGCGATGATCGACGCCTACGAAAACGGCGACACGTCGACCGCGCGCACCAACCACCGCGGCATGCTGCCGGTGCTGCGCGCGATGTCGCGGGTCGGCGGGGTCGCGTTCAGCAAGGCGGCGCTGCGGCTGCGCGGCTTCGACATCGGCGACCCGCGGCTGCCGATCGTGGCGCCGAGCGCCGAGCAGACGGCCGCGATCGCCGCCGATCTCGCCCAGGGCGGCGTGCCGCTGGGCGACACGGCGGCCCAGGACTGGCATGGTGAGCGGGTGGCACAAGCAGACTCGCGAGCGGCCTACGTCGCGCCGACCTCGCACACCAGCGTTGGGACCCTGCCTCGGTGAGCTCACTTCCCCCAGGTCCAGGCCCCACCAACGCCCCGCCCGAACTGCCCGAGGGAGCCCTGCGCGTCGTCGCGCTGGGCGGCATCGGCGAAGTCGGGCGCAACATGACCGTCTTCGAATTCGGCGGCCGGCTGCTCATCGTCGACTGCGGGGTGCTCTTCCCCGAGGACGACCAGCCGGGCGTCGATCTGATCCTGCCCGATTTCCGCGCCATCGAGGACCGCCTCGACGACATCGACGGCCTCGTGCTCACCCACGGGCACGAGGACCACATCGGCGCCGTCCCGTTCCTCCTGCGCCTGCGGCCCGACCTGCCGATCTACGGCTCGAAGTTCACCAACGCCCTGCTCGCGGCCAAGGCCAAGGAGCACCGGCAGCGGCCGAACCTCATCCAGGTCCGCGAAGGCGAGCGCCGCGACGTCGGCGCGTTCAACCTGGAGTTCTTCGCGGTCAACCACTCCATCCCGGACGCGCTCGCGGTCGCGATCCGCACCCCGGCGGGCGTGGTCCTGCACACCGGCGACATCAAGCTCGACCAGCTGCCGCTCGACGGGCGCCTCACCGACCTGGCCGGGTTCTCCCGGCTCGGCGACGAGGGTGTCGACCTGTTCTGCGTCGACTCGACCAACGCCGAGGTGCCCGGGTTCGTGATGCCCGAGCGCGACATCGGCCCGGTGCTCGACGACGTCATCCGCAAGGTCGACCAGCGCGTGATCGTGGCCTGCTTCGCCAGCCACGTGCACCGCGTCCAGCAGGTGCTCGACGCCGCGCAGCGGCACGGCCGCCGGATCGCGTTCGTGGGCCGGTCGATGGTCCGGAACATGGGCATCGCGGCCGAGCTGGGCCTGCTGAACGTGCCGGACGGCCTGCTCGTCGACCTCGACCAGGCGAGCACGCTGCCGGAGAGCAAGGTCCTGTTCGTCTCGACCGGTTCGCAGGGCGAGCCGCTGTCGGCGCTGTCGCGGATGGCGCGCGGCGAGCACCGGCAGATCTCGATCCGCGCGGGCGACACCGTCGTGCTGGCCAGCTCGATGATCCCGGGCAACGAGACCGCGGTGTTCGGCGTCGTCAACGGCCTGACCCGGCTGGGCGCGAACGTCGTCCACCAGGGCAACGCGAAGGTCCACGTGTCCGGCCACGCGTCGGCGGGCGAGCTGCTGTACCTGTACAACGCGGTGCGCCCGAGCAACGTGATGCCGGTCCACGGCGAGTGGAAGCACCTGCGCGCCAACGGCGAGCTGGCGATCCGCACGGGCGTCGCGCCGGAGAACGTGGTCATCGCCGAGGACGGCGTGGTCGTCGACCTGGTCGACGGCAAGGCGTCCCGCACCGGCCGCGTCGAGGTGGGGCACGTGTACGTCGACGGCCTGTCGGTCGGCGACGTCGGCGAGTCGACGTTGTCGGACAGGCTGGTCCTCGGCGAGGGCGGGTTCATCGCGATCAACGTCGCGGTGGACTCGAACACGGGCCGCGCGGTCAGCAGCCCGACGGTGGCCGGCCGCGGCTTCTCCGACGACCCGAAGGCACTCGACGCCGTCGTGCCGCTGGTCGAGATGGAGCTGGCGCGCACCGAAGCCGAGGGCATCACGGACACGCACCGCATCGCGCAGGCGGTCCGCCGGGTGGTCGGCCGCTGGGTGGCCGACACCTATCGCCGCCGCCCGATGATCGTCCCGACGGTCATCCCGGTCTAGCCGGTTCGCAACGCCGTGAAGGCCACCTCGACGGACGCAAGGTCCCTCGAGGTGGCCTTCACGGCTTTCCGGCGCCCCAGCGGCAGGAGCAGCGCGAAGGCCACGGTGGCGGTCTGGCGGAGCAGGGCCCGGCGGGCCCGGCGCTGTTCGGCTCGTGTCGGCTTCACGCGGTCCAGTCTTCCGCCGGGCGCGGCCGCGGACATCCCGCTCCGGGCCGGTCCGGGTCCTTCCCGGGGATGAGCCGGCCCCTTGCGGGCTGTTAGGCCATCCGGACCAAGACCGTCCGGTTTGCGGAGCGCTAACCTGGGTCCCACCCCGCCTCGGCAAGAGAGGCCGCGCCGATGGGACGTCACTCGGACGGCAGACGACGCCGGCTGCTCGTGCCCGCCCTGGCGACCGGTCTCGTCGTCGTCCTGGGGGCCGCGGCCTGGGTGACCGTCTCGGTCGTGACCGCGAAGCCCGCCTGCGAGCAGCCCGCTCACGTTCTCGTCACCGCGTCCCCGGACATCGCACCGGCGTTGTCGCTCGTCGCGCGCGGGCTCGGCATCGCGTGCGGCAGCGTCGAGGTTCAGACCAGGGAGGCGACGCAGGCCGCGGAGCGGCTCGCGCTCTCCGACGGCAGCCCGCGGCCGCAGGTGTGGGTGCCGGACTCGACGCTCGCGCTGCGTCGCGCCCACCAGCTCGGGGCCGCCGACGTCCCCGGAACCGGGTCGTCGGTGGCCAGTTCGCCGGTGGTGCTGGCGGTGGCCCAGGACGTCGCCAAGGGACTCGGCTGGCCCGGGCACACGCCGACGTGGGCCGACGTCCTGAACGCGCCCGGCGCCGTCCCGGGGATGCCCGACCCGGCCCGCGACCCCGTGGGTGCGCTGGCGTTGCTGGGCTTGAAGGACAGCGTCAAGGCGGCCGCCGAGCCGGCGGGTGCGTACGTCGCGCTGCTGCGGCGGTTCTCGGCCAACACGCTGGGCGCGGAGACGGACCTGATCGCGCGGCTGCCGGGATCGAGCGACGGCGGCGGCGCGGCCGCGGTGACGGCCTTCCCCGCGTCGGAGAACTCCTTGCTGCGCCACAACATCGAGGACACGACGTCGCCGCTGGTCGCCGTCTACTCGACCGCGGTGCCCACCTTGGACTATCCGTTCGCGGAGCTGGGCGGGATCACGCCGCGGCAGCGCCCGATCGTGGAGGCGCTGCGGGAAGCCGTCCTCGGCGACGCGGGTGCCGACGCGATCGAGAAAACCGGGCTGCGCGCCGCGGGCGGGCAGGCGCTGCGCGAGCACACGGACGACCCGAGGGTCTCACCGCCGAGCATCCGCGCGGCGAACGTGCCACCCGCGGCGGCGGTCGACGAACTGCTCAACCAGTGGGCGGGCATCAACCTGAGCGCGCGGGTGCAGGTGCTCGTCGACGTGTCGGGGTCGATGAACGCGCAGGTGCCGGGCACCGGGCTGAACCGCATGCAGGTGACGATGCAGGCGGCGGCGAAGGCGATGCACCTGTTCAAGCCGGCGACGCGGCTGCGGATGCTGGAGTTCTCGACGCGCCTCGACGGCGACAAGGATTATCGCGAGCTGCTGCCGATGGCCCCGGTGTCCCAGCACCTGGCGAGCGGCGCGCTGGACAAGCTGGCCCAGGTGAAGGCCACCCCGGACGGCGGAACGGCGCTGTACGACAGCGTGCTGGACACGTACCGGACCGCACGCCGCGAGTGGGAGCCGGGCCGGCTCAACCTGGTGATCGTGATGACCGACGGCCGCAACGAGGACCCGCACGGAATTTCCCGGGCGGACCTGCTGACGGAGCTGGCGAAGCTGCGGGACTCACGCCGCCCGATCCCGCTGATCGGAGTGGGCATCGGCCCGGACGCGGACAAGGCGGAGCTGGACGCACTGACCGCGGCGACGGGCGGCCAGGCGTTCCTGGCCCCGGACCCGGCGAAGATCACGGACGTGTTCTTCGGGGCGCTGAGCCGGATCGCCGGCGGATGACCGCGTACACGGCCAAGATCACCGCCAAGCTGAGCAGGCTCAAGGACAACTGCGCCCGCGCGTCGGCGTCCACGAACAGCATCGAGGCCACCACCGCCAGGGTCACCCAGCTCAGCCACGGATACCCCCACATCCGCAGCTGGGACGAACAGTGCCACCGCGCCCGCCGAATTGATGATGAAGGAGAAGATCTTGCCCGGGGACACGTAGCTCATCACCACCGCCACGTAACCGACCGAAGCGGACGCCAGGATCGCCTTCCACGGCGCGCCGCGCGAATTCGTGTCCGCTATCCAGCCCGGTGCCCATCGGTGGCGCCGCAGCGCGAACAGCATCCGGATGCCGTGTCCAGCCCGGAATTCAGCACCGACAACGCCGCTGTCAGCACCACCACGCTCACCAGCGTCGAGGCCGCCGGGATGCCGAACCGGGCGAACGCCGCCGCGAACGGGCTCGTCTCGCTCGGGATCTCGCGCCACGGCGTGATCATCACCAGCAGTGCCACCGAGCCGACGTAGAACACGATCACGCGCCAGACGATCGTCGACGTCGCCTTGCGGACCGCCGTCTCCGGCCGGTCCGACTCCGCCGCCGCGATCGTGACGATCTCCGCGCCGAAGTACGAGAAGGTGACGATCACCACGCCGTGCACCACCGAAACGGGCCGTTCGCGACGAACCCGTCCAGGCCGATGTTGCCCACCGAGAAGTGCGCGCCCGGCCAAAGCCCCGGCACGAACAGCACGCCCAGCACCAGGAACACCACGATCGTCGCGACCTTGACCGACGCCAGCCAGAACTCCGTCTCGCCGAACGAGCGCGCCGACGCCGGGTTCGTCGCCGTCAGCAGCAGCATCAGCGCCAGCGAGAACACCCATTGCGGCACGCCGGGGAGCCGGCCTGGGAAGATCTTCGCGCCCGCCGCCGCTTCGAACGCGACCACGCCGACCCAGAAGTACCAGTACAGCCAGCCGATCGTGAACAGGCTCGCGCCGATGATGCCGCCGAGGGCGATCATCCGGACGTGCCGCTGCAGCAGGTCGGGTCGCAGGCCGGACTCAGAACTCAGCTCGCCAGGATCTCCGACTTCCGCTGCACGAGGGAGGCGCCGGCCAGCAGGATCGCCGAGCCGAGCAGCTGGACCCAGGTCAGCTCCTCGCCGATCAGCGCCCACGCCGCCACGGTGGTGATCACCGGCTCGACCAGCCCGAGCACGCTCGCCACCGACGCCGGCAGGTGCCGCAGCGACGAGATCCCGCAGACGTAGGCCAGCACCGTCGCCACCAGCACGAGCAGGACCAGCAGCAGCCAGACCGGCGGGTGCCAGGCGCCGAACGCGACGACGGCACCCAGCTGCCGGACCGGCCACGTCCACGGCGGCGCGACGAAGCTGATCAGCACCGCGCCGATCACCATGCCCCAGGTGACCAGGCCCAGCGGGTCGATGCCGGCCACCGCGCGCTCGCCGAGCAGGAAGTACCCGGCCGAGCACAGGGCCGCGCCGAAGCCGGCGAGCAGCCCGGCGCCGTTCAGCGTGACGCCCTGCCAGACCTGGGCGACCAGCGCCAGCCCGGCCATCGCCAGCGCGATGCCGCCCCACACCGACCGCGGCAGCCGGTGCCGCCGCACGAACCGCACCCACAGGGCGATGAGCACCGGCGAGACGAACTCGAGCAGGATCGCGATGCCGACCGGGATCCGGCCGGCCGCGACGAAGTAGAGCAGTTGCACGCCGGCCACCCCGAGCAGGCCGTAGCCGCCGAGCACCGGCAGCTCGGCCCGGCGCACCCGCAGCTTCCGGGGCGCGGTGAGCGCCACCCCGGCGAGCAGCACGAACCCGGCGAGCCCGATCCGCATCGCGGCGACCTGCTCCGGGCTGAACCCGGCGGACATCGCGGACTTGCCGAGCGTGCCCGAGGTGCTGAAGAACAGCGCGGCGAGCAGCACGAGCGTGGTCCCGCGGGCGCGGTGGGCGGCCCGGGGCGGGGGCAGGACGGGCAGCTCGGTGGTCACGGGCGCGACTGTAGGGGCCCGGCGCGTCACTGCCAAAGCTCTTTTTCCGGTTACTCGGTCCGCTTCGACCCGGTCGCGACGTGCGTCGTGATCGTGGCCAGCCGCCGCCCCTGGACGCGCAGCGCGCCGAGGGCCAGCTCGTCCGGCTCCGCCGACTTGCGGGACACGAACGAGCCACCGTACGGGTTGCCCGATTCCATCAGGTGCGGGTCGGTGTAGCCGAGCGGGACGACGATCGCGCCCCAGTGGTAGAAGACGTTGTTGATCGCCAGCAGCGTCGACTCCAGGCCGCCGTGGCTGGTCGAGGCCGTCGTGAACGACGTCGCGACCTTGTCCGCCAGCTTCCCCTGCGCCCACAGCCCGCCGGTACTGTCCAAAAAGGACTTCAGCTGGGCGGCCGGGCCGCCGAAGCGGGTCGGGCTGCCGACGGCGAGCCCGTCGGCCCACTCGAGGTCGTCCAGGGTGGCGAGCTCGTGGTGCGGTCCCGAGTCCACCCACGCCTGCCAGCGCGGGTTCTTCGCGACGGCCTCGGCGGGCACGGTTTCCGGCACGGTCCGCACCCGCACGCCGGCGCCGGACTCCCGGGCGCCCGCGGCGAGCGACTCGGCCAGGGCGGCGGTGTTCCCGGTGGCGCTGTAGTAGACGACGAGGATCCGTGTGCTCACGTCCGCCGACTCTAGGGGTGCCCGGCGGCGTGTCCCATGATCCGGGATGTACGGCTCTTGTACGCCGGTCCGCTGTCCTGGGCCGATGAAGCTGCTGCCCCTCCTGGCCGCACTGGCCCTGCCGCTGGCCGGCCCGGTGCCGGCGGCCGCCGCCGCGGCCACGCCGGACCCGGTGATCGGCCACGCCGTGTTCAACGACCCGACCGGGACACCCGCCCGGCAGAACGCGATCGCCATCCAGCTGGCCGGCCTGATCGACCGGGTCCCGGCCGGGGAGGAGATCCGGCTGACCGTGTTCGGGTTCGACACCCCGGACACCGCCGACAGCCCGGACGCGCCCGACCTCGTCGACCACTTCGTCGCCGCCCACGACCGCGGCGTGCGCGTCAAGATCATCCTCGACCAGGGGCAGGCCGGCAACGGACCGCACACGCGGCTGAAGGCGGCCCTCGGCACCGACGACACCCAGCCGAGCTGGGTGGTGACCTGCGGCGACCAGTTCCCGTCGGGTCCGAAGCGCGGCTGCATCGGCACCCGCGTCAAGCAGTGGTCCGACAGCACCGCCTACGCCGACAACCACAACAAGTTCGCGTTGTTCTCCAAGGTCCGCCTCGACGACGGCAGCGTCCGGTCCGGCGTCGTGTACGTCGCCTCGGCCAACATCGGGGTCTGGGATGCGAACGAGTCGTACAACAACGCGTTCACCTACAGCGACCCCGGCACGTTCGGCGCCTACCGGGCGTACTTCGAGGACCTGCGCCGCTACCGCTACAGCAAGGACGGCAACAACGACTACTACCGCGACTCCGGTTCGGGCACGGACTACCGCGCGTTCTTCTTCCCGCGGCACGAAGGCGCCGGAAAGCCGTTCGAAGACCCGGGCACCGACACGATCGTCAGCACGCTGAACTCCGTGCACTGCAGCTACACCGAGACCGACGGCTCCCGGCACCAGACCGACGTCCGGATCGCGATGTGGGCCTTCACCCGGCCCGCCATCGCGCAGAAGCTGGCCGCGCTCAAGCAGGCCGGCTGCTGGGTCGACGTCGTCTACAGCAACGCGAGCCAGGCGGTCCTGGACGCGCTGAACGGCATCCAGGTGACCAAGTGCGACTACGCCGCCGGGCCGGGCATCGACGTCCGCGTGCACTCGAAGTACCTGCTCGTCGACGGGGGATTCGACGACGACATCGTGCCGCGCGTCTACACCGGCAGCCACAACTACGCGTGGTCGTCGCTGCGGCAGGAGGACGAGAACCTGCTGCGGATCATGGGCCGCGGCCCGCACACCGAGTACCTGGCGAACTTCCACCAGGTCCGGGACACCTGCCGGGCTAAGGCGTCGGCGGCCGCCACGGGCTGACGGTGTCGGTGGGCCGCGTCGGGTCGTGGAAGCGGGGCCGGTCGAGCTCGTCGCGGCGCAGCGGGACGAGCCCGTCGGTGATCGCCTGCATGATCTTCGCGTGCGCGCGGACGCCCGCGCCGGGCCGCTCCGGCTCGACGTCCGACAGGTCGACGGGGTCGCCGAAGTGCACCTTGAACCGCGGACGCCGCAGCGGGGCGCTCAGCCCGGAGCGGGCGAGCGGGACGAGGTCGGCCGGGCCGTTGACGGTCTCGGTGCCCCAGTAGACGGCCTCGTGCGCGCCCCACTGGCTGATCGGGATGACGGGCACGCCCGCCGCGAGCGCCAGCCGCGCGGCGCCGGTCTTGCCGCGCTCGGGCCACAGGCCCGGGTCGTGGCTGATCCGGCCCTCCGGGTAGACGATGATCGGCTCCCGCGTGGTCTTGAGCGCCTCGACGGCCTCGGCGAACTGCCCGACGGCGGTGGTCGCGTGCTTCCGGTCGACGCGCAGGTGGCCGCTCAGCTTGAGGGCGGGCCCGATGACCGGGGCGTCGAGGATGCCGCCCGCCAGCATGAACCGCGGGTTGATGCCGATCCGCTTGCACGCCGCCATGAGCACGAAGGCGTCGAACACACCGATGTGGTTCGCGGCCATCAGCAGCGGCCTCCCGCGCAGCCGGGCCGGGATCCGGCCGGTGACGGTCAGCCGTCCGACCAGGTTGACCAGCCCCCGGTCGATGGTGAGCATGGTCCGCCAGATGGCGGGCGCCCGGCGGGCGGTGTTGTCGGAGTGCAGCGCGACCATGGGGCAGAGCATGGCAGACGCCGATGTCACCCGAATGCGCACTCCGCCCCGAGCACCCCGATGTGGCCTCCGCTGAGGACGGCGGTGGGGACATGGGTGGCGCACCCAAGGCGGCCTTCGGTGCGTCTGACGCAACCAAGGCCGCCTTGGGGCGTTCACCCGGATGGCCGCTCGAGCGCCACTGTGAGACAGAAGTTCACCCTGGGCCGAGAGTGGCACATGGGACGAACGGCCACGGCCGGTTACCGTTGAACCATGGCTGGGTCGGCGACGAGGAAGCGAAGCACGGGAAGCGGCGCGAAGGGAGCAGCGGCGCGTAAGCCGCGTACACCCGCGAAGTCACGTCCGCCGGCTCGCAAGCCCACGCCCCGCCGCAAGACACCGGGGATCTTCGGCAAGGGCGTCCGGGGCACGTGGAACCTCCTGGCGAAAGGCATCGGGACGCTGGCGCGCACCGTCGGCCGCACCCGGGAGCTGGAGCCGGAGCACCGCCGCGACGGCCTCGCGCTCGGCCTCATCGCACTGGCCATCGTCGCGGCCGTCGGGGTCTGGTGGCGGGCCGCCGGGCCGATCGGGGCCGGGGTCGAGATCGCCACCCGGACCGTGCTCGGCGCCGGGGCCGTCACGCTGCCGCTGGTCCTCGTCGTCGTCGCCGTCGCGCTGATGCGGTCCGAGCCGCATCCCGAGACGCGGCCGCGGATGGTGATCGGCACGATCATGGTCGTCCTGTCCGTGCTCGGTATGCTGCACATCTTCACCGCGCTCCCGGCCACCAACGACGGCCGCATGTACGCCGGCGGCATCATCGGCGCCTTCTCCGGCGGCCTGCTGACCATGGGCGTCACCACCTGGGTCGCCGTGCCGCTGCTCATCCTCGCGCTGGTCTTCGGCGTGCTCGTGTTCACCGGCACCCCGGTCCGCGAGATCCCGCACCGGCTGCGCAACTGGGGCCTCGACGAGGACGAGATCGCCGAGGCGGAGCAGCGATCGGGCTTCGCCACCGACGAGGAGAAGGTCACCGAGGCCGACCCGAAGTCCGCTCGGCTGCGCAAGCCGTCCCGCCGCCGTCAGGCCGGCGAGACCCCGGAGCAGCTGGACCTCGACGCCGCGCTGGCCGAGGTGCCGACGCCGATCAAGCCGCCCAAGGCGCTGCCCAAGCCACCGGCCGAGGTGCCCGAGAAGAAGCCGAAGAAGCCCGCCGAACCGCCGCTCGCCGTCACCCGGACCGTCGAGGGCGACTACCAGCTCCCGCCGCCCGACCTGCTCAAGCTCGGCGACGCCCCGAAGTCCCGCAGCAAGGCCAACGACGCCATGATCGAGGCGATCACCGGCGTGCTGGAGCAGTTCAACGTCGACGCGCAGGTCACCGGCTTCACCCGCGGCCCGACGGTCACCCGCTACGAGGTCGAGCTCGGCCCGGGCGTGAAGGTCGAGAAGATCACCGCGCTGACCAAGAACATCGCCTACGCGGTGGCCACGGACAACGTCCGCCTGCTGGCGCCGATCCCGGGCAAGTCCGCGGTCGGCATCGAGGTGCCGAACTCCGACCGCGAGATGGTCCGCCTCGGCGACGTCCTGCGCGCGCCCGCGACCGTCAAGGACAACCACCCGATGGTGATCGGCCTCGGGAAGGACATCGAGGGCCACTTCGTCACCGCGAACCTGACGAAGATGCCGCACCTGCTGGTCGCGGGCTCCACCGGTTCCGGTAAGTCGAGCTTCGTCAACTCGATGCTCGTGTCGCTGCTCGCGCGCTCGACGCCGGACGAGTGCCGGATGATCCTGATCGACCCGAAGATGGTCGAGCTGACGCCGTACGAGGGCATCCCGCACCTGATCACGCCCATCATCACCCAGCCGAAGAAGGCCGCCGCCGCGCTGGCCTGGCTGGTGGAGGAGATGGAGCAGCGCTACCAGGACATGCAGGTCAACAAGGTCCGGCACATCGACGACTACAACAAGAAGGTCCGCTCCGGCGAGATCACCGCGCCGCCGGGGTCCGAGCGCGAGTACCGGCCCTACCCCTACATCATGGCGATCGTCGACGAGCTGGCCGACCTGATGATGACCGCGCCGCGCGACGTCGAGGACGCCATCGTCCGGATCACCCAGAAGGCCCGCGCGGCCGGCATCCACCTGGTCCTGGCCACGCAGCGGCCGTCGGTCGACGTCGTCACCGGCCTGATCAAGACCAACGTGCCTTCGCGGCTGGCCTTCGCGACGTCGTCGCTGACCGACTCGCGGGTCATCCTCGACCAGCCGGGCGCGGAGAAGCTGATCGGCATGGGCGACGCGCTCTACCTGCCGATGGGCGCCGGGAAGCCGGTCCGCATCCAGGGTGCCTTCGTCGGCGACGAAGAGATCGCCGCGGTCGTCAACTACGCCAAGGAGCAGGCGCAGCCGGACTACCAGGACGGCGTCACCGCGGCGAAGGCGGGCGAGAAGAAGGAGATCGACCCGGACATCGGCGATGACCTCGACGTGCTGCTCCAGGCGGCCGAGCTGATCGTGACGTCCCAGTTCGGCTCGACGTCGATGCTGCAGCGCAAGCTCCGGGTCGGCTTCGCCAAGGCCGGCCGGCTGATGGACCTGCTGGAAAGCCGCGGCGTGGTCGGCCCGTCGGAGGGCTCGAAGGCCCGTGACGTGCTGATCAAGCCGGAGGAGCTGGAGTCGGTGCTGTTCATGATCCGCGGCGGCGATCCGGGCCCGGCCCCCCAGGACGAAGACGAGTAGCCCGGTGCAACCCGCGGCCGCGGTCGCTCCGTCCTGAGCGCGTGGACTTCCAACGCATCGCAGCCGGAGTGTGCGCCTCGGCCGTCGTCGCGCTGGGCGCCGGGAGCTCGGTCGCCGCCGGGCAGCCGGTCCCGGCCCGGCCGGTGGCGCCCTCGACCGTCAGCGCCGCGCCGCGGGGCGACGTCGTCCTGCGCCTCGGCCAGGAAGCCGCGATCCAGGGCAAGGACCTCACGGTCCGCTACCTGCGGCTCGTCGAAGACTCGCGGTGCCGCCCGGGCATGACGTGCGTCTGGCAGGGCGAGGCGACGCTGGCCTTCCTGCTGAGCGAGCCCGGCCGCGGGGAAAGCACCACGGCCGAGCTGCACAGTGGTCCCCGGACCGGCCCGCAGGCGACCTCGTTCGCCGCCGGCCGCGTCGAGCTGGTGTCGGTGAGCGAAGACGGCCGGGAGGCCACGGTCCGGATCAGCTGAGCGGCGTGCCCCAGTGGTCCAGGAAGGCCACTTCGGACAGCGGCGTCCGCGCGGCGGGCTTGAAGTCCGGCACCGTCGTGTACGCCACCGGCAGCAGCCCGGCCTGCGTGTGCCCTTCGGGAATGCCGAGGATCGCCGCCGCTTCGGCCTCACGGGCCAGGTGGTACGTCGTCAGCGTCGAGCCCAGCCCGCGCGAGCGCAGCGCCAGCTGGAAGTTCCACACCGCCGGGAAGATGCCGCCGTAGAAGGCCGCGTCGGCCGCGTTGCCGCCGGTCGGACGCCCCGCCAGGACGGGGATGACCAACACCGGGACCCGCTCGATCACGTCGATCAGGTGCAGTCCGGACGCCAGCGCCCGCGAGCCGGCGTCTTTCGCCCGTTCCGCGAGGTAGGCCTCACCGACTTCGCGGAAGAGCACGCCGAGCCGGTCCTTGACGCCTTGGTCGCGCACGACCAGCCAGCGCCACGCCTGGACGTTGCCCGGTGTCGGGGCCTGCAGCGCCAGGTTCAGGCACTCTTCGAGGACTTCGGGCTCGACCGGGCGGTCGAGGTCCAGCTTGCGGCGCACCGCGCGGGTCGTGCTGAGCAGGTGGTCGATCTCCATTCCGCCATCCTGGCCCGGACCGGTGCCCGCCCGGGCCAGGGGGAGCCGGGCTCAGCCGCCGAACTTGCGGACGGCCTGGTAGTACGTCCAGGCCGCACCCTTGCAGGCCACGTTGGACCCGCAGACGCTCTTGAGGTCCGAGTACAGGTTGTCGTCGATCTTCAGGCGGTTCGCCTCGGTGAACCGGCCCTGCTTCTTGTAGTTGCGGTACCCGAAGTCGTGCCGGTGGCAGCCGGGGAGGAACTTCCAGCCGAACGGGTTGTCCGGCGCCCACGAGCAGCCGTCGGACGACCAGTCGAGCTGGCCGTTGTAGGGCGCCTGGTTCCGGATCGTCTCGAAGTTCGAGAGCGAGGTGTGGAAGAGGTACTGGTCGGTGACCGTCGGGATGTCGACGGCCGCCGCGGTGCCGGCGCCCAGGAGGGCGCCTCCGCCGACAGTCGCGGCCACCGCGACGGTGGCCCCCAGGTTCCGCAGTGTCGTGCGCATCTTGTGCGTTCCTTGCTGCTCAGGTGGAGAAATGACCTGATCATCCTGAGGCATCGGGGTGGCGCCGGTCACCGCCCGGACGCCAGGTCAGGGGTAAACCTCAGAATCCGGGCGGCAGGGGCTCACAGTTCGAGCAGCATCCGGGAGTTGCCGAGCGTGTTCGGCTTCACGTAGGGCAGGTCGAGGAACTCCGCGACGCCGGTGTCGTGGGAGCGCCGCATCTCCTCGTAGACCTCGTGCGACACCGGCGTGCCCTGGATCTCCACGAAACCGTGGCCGGCGAAGAAGCTGGTCTCGAAGGTCAGCACGAACAGCCGGCGCAGGCCGAGCTCGCGGGCCTCGTCGATCAGCCGCGCGACCAGCACCCGGCCGACGCCCTGGCCGCGGACGGCCTTGTCGACGACCACGGTCCGCAGCTCGGCGATGTCCTCCCAGAGCACGTGCAGCGCCGCCGCGCCGACGACCTCGTCACCCACCTCGGCGACCCAGAACTCCTGGACGGCTTCGTACAGCGTGACCAGGTCCTTTTCCAGCAGGACGCGGCCGGCGTCCGAGTCGACGAGGGCCTTGATCTTGCGGACGTCGGCGATCCGCGCGCGGCGGACGACGGGCGAGGCGGACGGCACGATCGTCAACACTGCCACATCGCCCGGCGCCGTCGCCGACACGACCGGGCTACGCCGTCGTCGGGCCGCCCGGGCCCGGCGGCTACCCTGAACGTCGTGCCTTCCCCTGCCACGGACTCCGCCGCCCCCCGCCGCGTCTCCCTGCTGACCCTCGGCTGCGCCCGCAACGAGGTCGACTCGGAGGAGCTGGCGGGCCGCCTGGCGGCCGGCGGCTGGGAGCTGGCGGCCGACCCCGAGGACTCCGACGTCGTGGTGGTGAACACCTGCGGCTTCGTCGAGTCGGCCAAAAAGGACTCCGTCGACACGCTGCTGGCGGCGTCCGACACGGGCAAGAAGGTCGTCGCCGTCGGCTGCATGGCCGAGCGCTACGGCCACGAGCTCGCCGACAGCCTCCCCGAGGCCGACGCCGTGCTGGGCTTCGACCACTACGCCGACCTCTCCGCGCGGCTCGACGACGTCGTCGCCGGCCGCAAGATCGCCTCGCACACGCCCGGCGACCGGCGCAAGCTGCTGCCGATCAGCCCGGTCGAGCGGCCCGCGGCCGCGGAGACGGTCGAGGTCCCCGGGCACGGCTGGGGGCCGCGGGTGCTGCGCACCCGCCTGGACGACTCGCCGGTGGCCGCGCTGAAGATCGCCTCCGGCTGCGACCGGCGCTGCTCGTTCTGCGCGATCCCGTCGTTCCGCGGCTCGTTCGTCTCGCGGCAGCCCGACGAGATCGTCGCCGAGGCGATGTGGCTGGCCGAGCACGGCGTCAAGGAGCTGTTCCTGGTCAGCGAGAACTCGACGTCCTACGGCAAGGACTTCGGCCGCGACGGCGCCACCGCGCTGGAGCGGCTGCTGCCGCGGCTGGCGGGGATCGACGGCATCGAGCGCGTCCGCGTCTCCTACCTGCAGCCGGCCGAGACGCGCCCGCAGCTGGTCAAGGCCATCGCGACCACGCCGGGGGTCGCCGAGTACTTCGACCTGTCGTTCCAGCACTCCAGCGAGCAGGTGCTGCGCCGGATGCGCCGGTTCGGCTCGACCGACTCGTTCCTGGCGCTGTGCGAGCAGATCCGCGAGTACGCGCCCGAGGCGGGCATCCGGACCAACGTCATCGTCGGCTTCCCGGGCGAGACCGAGCACGACCTGGCGGAGCTGGAGCGGTTCCTGACCGGCGCGCGCCTCGACGCGGTCGGCGTCTTCGGCTACTCGGACGAGGACGGCACCGAGGCCGAAACCTTCGACGGCAAGCTCGACCCCGAGGTGGTCGCCGAGCGCGTCACGCGGATCTCGGCGCTGGTCGAGGAGCTGACCGCGCAGCGCGCCGAGGACCGGATCGGCACGTTCGTCGACGTGCTGGTCGAGCAGGACGACGACGGCGAGCTGACCGGCCGCGCCGCGCACCAGGCCCCGGAGGTCGACGGCGAGTGCGTCATCCTCGACGCGCCGGAAAAGGTGCAGGTCGGCGACTTCCTGCGGTGCGAGGTCGTGGACTCGGCGGGCGTGGACCTGATCGTCCGCGCAGTCCCGGACGCCGACCGGTGAGTGCGCTCCCCGGCGAGGGCACGAGCCACGAAGGCCCCGCTCAGGTCCCGGTCGCCACGCCGGTGCCGACGCTCAACGTCGCGAACCTCCTGACGCTGTCGCGGCTGGTCCTGGTGCCGCTGTTCGTCGTCGCGCTGTTCGTCGACGGCGGCCACGACACGACGTGGCGGGCGCTGGCGACGGGCCTGTTCGCCGTCGCGTCGGCCACCGACCAGCTGGACGGCTGGGTGGCCCGCAAGTACGGCCTGATCACCGACTTCGGCAAGATCGCCGACCCGATCGCGGACAAGGCGCTCACCGGCGCGGCGCTGGTCGGGCTGAGCGTCCTCGGCGAGCTGGGCTGGTGGGTCACGATCGTCATCGCGGTCCGCGAGGTCGGCGTCACGCTGCTGCGGTTCTGGGTGATCCGGCACGGCGTGATCCCGGCCAGCCGCGGCGGCAAGGCCAAGACGATGGCGCAGATCGCCGCGATCGTGGCGTACCTGCTGCCGCTGCCGTCCGGCGCGGGCCCGGTCCGCTGGGCGCTGATGGGCCTGGCCCTGGTGCTGACGGTGGTGACGGGCGTCGACTACCTGGTCCGCGCGATCCGGCTGCGCGCGGCCGGGCGACGCGTGACGGGGAGCTGAAGTGGCCGATTCGCCCGCGGGCCGCGCCGACACCGACCTGGCCGGGAACGGGCCGGGTGCGACCGGCGACGAGCAGGCCGCCGCGCTCGTCGCGGCCCTCACCGGGCGCGGAGAGACCGTCGCCGCGGCCGAGTCGCTGACCGCCGGTCTGGTCTGCGCGACGCTGGCCCGCGTGCCCGGCGCGAGCGCGGCCCTGCGTGGCGGCCTCGTGGTGTACGCCACCGAGCTGAAGGCGGTCCTGGCCGGCGTCGACCCGCAGCTGCTGGCCGAGCACGGCGCCGTCCACCCCGAAGTCGCGGTTCAGCTGGCCGCGGGCGCGCGCGAAAAGTGCGGCGCTACCTGGGGGCTCGGGCTCACCGGCGTGGCCGGGCCGTCGCCGCAGGACGGGGTCGCCCCGGGCACGGTGCACGTCGGGCTGGCCGGCCCGGGAACACGCACAGTCCGGACCCTGACCTTGAGCGGCGATCGCGACTTGATCAGGACGTCCTCGGTCCGGGCGGCGTTTGCCCTGCTCGGGGAACATCTGGCGTGAAACACGCGTTCGCCCTTGGCGTACGGACACCCCAACTCATGCGCCCGGGGCGCCGCTCTGGGTAACGTAGGGGGTACTTGTACGGAAGGGAGGCGCGTGATGACCGTGCTGTTGCGTGAGGCGATCGGTGATCGGCTCCGTCATGCCCGCACCAACCAGCGTCGTACGCTGCGCGACATCTCCCGCGCCGCCAGGGTCAGCCTCGGCTACCTTTCGGAGGTGGAGCGGGGCCAGAAGGAGGCGTCGAGCGAGCTGCTCGCGTCCATCTGCCAGGCCCTGGACCTTCCGCTCGGCGAGCTGCTGCACAACGTGGCCGCGGACGTGTCGGCCCTCGACAACGTCGAGGTCCCCCCGGTCGACGAGCGGATCGGCGACGGCGCACCCCGGGAGAAGGTGCCGGAGCGCACCGCAGAGGCCTCGGCGGCCGGCATCGAAGGCGGCCGCCTGATGTCCGAGCTGATCGGCAACGACCTCGCGGACCTGCGGGTGTCCCCGGCACCGCGGATGAACACCACACTGCGGACGACCATCGGCCAGCCCAAGCTGGCCTCGACCATCGCGGCGTAGTTCCGGAGTTCGGGAGCTGGGTGTGCTCGCTCGCGCAGAGCGCTCGCCCGGCTCCCGAGCTGCGTTTCCGGGGTGCCGGGCCGCCTCCGGGAGGGTGAGCCGCCGGGAGGGTTGGGGCGCCGGGCCGCCGCCGGGGTGAGGCTGCCGGGAGGGTGGGCCGCCCGGAGGGTTGGGGCGCCGGGCCGCCGCCGGGGTGAGGCTGCCGGGAGGGTGAGCTGCCCGGAGGGTTGGGGCGCCGGGCCGCCGCCGAGGAGGTGTGCCGCAGCGCCGCCGCCGGGAAGGCGAGCCGCCTGGGTGCGGCTGCCCGAGGGGTGACCCTGAACCCCGGGCGGTGCAGGTTCCGGCATGTCCCCGCCGGAAGCGCGCCCGGGGCGAGCTCACGGACCGCCCGAGGCGGATTTCCGGACATTCCGCTGGAACCGAGCCTCCTGACCCCGCCGCCCGAAGCGGCCCGGACCTGCCCAGCGCAGCTTTCGGCACATCCCCGCCGGAAGCGACCCCCGGTGGCCGAGCCCCGGACCTCGCCCGAAACGACTCCCGGACCTGTCCAGTGCCGAGCCCAGGACCTGCCCGAGGCGGTTTCCGCACATTCCGGCCGAACCGAGCCCGGCCCGGCACCGAGGTCGCCAACCTGCTCCCGTTCCACCTCACATTTCCGCCCGCCGCGCGGGGCAACGCGCCCGGGGCCGTTCGCGTTACCTCCAGGGGTGATCAGGGGCGAACCCTGAAATCCCCCGGGGTCGCCTGGAACCGATGTGGCCGACCTGACACGATGGAACCCGACGCCGGGGTCGGAGCGTTGCATGAGCAGGGGAGCGACGCCCCACCCCGAGGATCACTCAAGGCCCGTGGGACGCAAGAAGGCAGGCGGAGGAGATGGCCAACCCGTTCGTGAAGTTCTGGAAGTACATGATGGCGGCGTTCTCGTCGAAGATCGACGAGCACGCCGACCCGAAGGTACAGATCCAGCAGGCCATCGAGGAGGCGCAGCGCAACCACCAGGCGCTGACGCAGCAGGCCGCCTCCGTGATCGGCAACCAGCGGCAGCTGGAAATGAAGCTCAACCGGCAGCTCGGCGAGGTCGAGAAGCTGCAGGCGTCCACCCGCCAGGCACTCGTCCTCGCGGACGAGGCGCGCGCGAAGGGTGACGAGCAGAAGGCCACCGAGTTCGAAAACGCCGCCGAGAGCTTCGCGACGCAGCTCGTCACGGCCGAGCAGAGCATCGAGGACCTCAAGACCCTGCACGACCAGTCGCTGCAGGCCGCGGCCCAGGCCAAGCAGGCCGTCGAGCGCAACTCGCAGATGCTGCAGCAGAAGCTCGCCGAGCGCACCAAGCTGCTCTCGCAGCTGGAGCAGGCGAAGATGCAGGAGCAGGTCTCCGCCTCGCTGAACCAGATGAGCCAGCTGGCCGCTCCGGGCAACACGCCGTCGCTGGAAGAGGTCCGCGACAAGATCGAGAAGCGCTACACCACGGCGCTGGGCCAGGCCGAGCTCGCCCAGAACTCCGTCCAGGGGCGCATGATGGAGGTCCAGGCCTCCACCACGCAGCTGGCCGGGCAGTCGCGGCTCCAGCAGATCCGCGCCTCCATGCGCGGCGACTCCGTCGCGCAGGTGACCGACGGCGGCGCCAAGGCGGCGCAGCCGGCGAGCCAGTCCGACATCCAGCGCGAGATCCAGGCGCGCGTGCAGGCCGAGCAGGGCAAGAACCCGGCCTGACCCGGGCCGACGGAGTTCGAAGGGGGCCGGCATGGGGCAGCAGGACAGGCGACGCGACTTCAGCGAGTTCAGCGCGAAGCTGGAGAAGCACATCGAGAAGCTGCCCGACTACGCCGTGCGCGCCCAGGAGAAACTCCAGAAGGTGCAGAAGTACTTCCCGCCGGCCGACCAGGCCGGCGGGAAGGCCGCACCCCCGCGTCCCCGGCCCAACCCGCTGCAGCGGCCGCCCGTCCGGCGGCCCGACATGGCCATGACGTTCTCGTCGATGGCCAGCCAGGTCCCCGCGTTCGCCGAGGCCCGCGCCAAGTGGGACCGCTGGAACCACCCCGCCGCGAAGCTGGAACGCCGCAAGCGCCGGACATCGCGCGCGCTGACGATGTGGATCCTGCTGACGATCCTGTGCGGCGTCCTCACCGTGGCGGCCGGCATGGGCTGGATCAGCGCGACCGGCGCGCCGATGATGCCGCAGGCGATCATGGCGTTCGCCGGAGCCGTCGTGTTCGGCACGTTCGGCGTCCGGTCCGGGCTCAAGCTGCGGGAACTGAAGCGGACCCCGATCCCGGCCGCCCCCGCCGGCCCGCCGCCGCTGCCGCCCGCGGGCTCCGCCGCCCGTGAACCGATGGAACGGCTCGCGGAATGCGAAGCCTCCCTGAGCGAGCTGCTGCGCCAGTTGTCGGTGCCGTCCTCGCTGGGCACGACGCCGGTGTCCGAAGTGTCCGTCGCCGACGCCCGGCAGACGGCCACCGACGCCGCGGCCGCGTTGCGTGGCCTGGCCGCCCGGATCCAGGCGATCGAGCGCGGCCGCAACTCCGCCCCGGCCCGCGAGCAAGCCGCCCTCGACGCGGCGGTCGCCAAGCTCCGCGAACAGCTCGAAGACGGTCTCGAGGGCTACCGCGGCCTGGTCGCCGCGGCGGGCCACACGGTCGCCGCCTCGAGCGACGGCCTGGTGACCTCCAAGCAGGCCCTCACCGACGCCACCGACCGCCTGGCCGGCCTCGCCATGGCCCTCCGCGAACTCTCCTGACCCGCTCCCAGGCGCCCCGAGGGGCAGCACGCGTGATTCACGGGGCAGGAGGGGCCGCACGGTGATCCGGCCCCGGCGCCGCGCGCCGCCGCTCGGGTCAGGTGGGGCGGCCCGGCACCGCGTGTCGACCGCGGTGCAGGTGTGACGGCCTGGGCGTCGCGTGTCGGCTCTCGGGGTAGGTGTGGCGGCCTGGGCGTCGCGTGTCGGCTCTCGGTGTAGGTGTGGCGGCCTGGGCGTCGCGTGTCGGCTCCCGGCCCAGGCGTGTCGGCCCGGCACTGCAGGGCGGCCCGCGGTCCAGGCGTGGCGTCCCCGGCACCGCGCGTCGGCCTCGATCCGCGCCTGTCGACCCGCCCCCTCACGCGTATCGCCCCGTCGATCACCGCAACCGGGGCCCGCATACCGCCATCCGGGCCTCGGGCTCCGCCGTTCGAGTGCTGCAGTCCGGCGGGGGCGCCCGGTGGTCACGGCGCGTGCGTGATCGTGCGTTGCACCCCGGCGTCGCGCCCTGTTCACCTCCCGGGGCCGAAACCCGCGCGTAATCGGAAACTGATCGCTACGGAAACGTCCGTCACCTAACGTTTCTGTCATGCATTCAGCGGTGTCACTCGCCGGAAGGCCCGCCGTGGACTGAGGTTCGCCGGCGCCGTTCCGTACACAGTGGACTTTCTCGACCGCCGAGGAAAGGACGCCCCGTGAACACGCTCCCGCCGGACCCGGAACCCGTCCCACCCATCCGTCCCACCGCTTCGCAGCGGGTCATCGCGGCCTTCGAGCGCATCACCGAAGCCGCCCGCCCCGAGCTCTGGTCGACCCTCCGCGCGGTCGAAGACGTCCTCGTCGACGCCAAGGCCGTCGACGAACGTGTCAAAGCCGGCGACAACCTGCCACTGGCCGGCACCGTCCTCGCCGTGCAGGACTCGGTCGACGTCGCAGGCCAGCCGTCCGGCCGCCAGGTCCCGGAAACCTCGGCCACCGTCGTCACCCGGCTCACCGCGGCCGGCGCCGTCGTGCTCGGCAAGACCGGGTCCGGCACCGTCGCGGCCGCCTGGGACCGCACCAAGACCGGCGGCTCCGGGGCCGCGGTCGCCGTCGCGCTCGGCATCGTCGACCTCGCGCTGAGCACCGCGGGCGCGGTCCCGGCCGCGCTGAACGCCGTCGTCGCCGTGCAACCCACCCGCGGCCTCCTGCCCACGACCGGTGTCCGTGCCGCCGAAGGCATCTCCGTCTACGCGACCGGCCTGGTCGCCGGCCGCCGTGCGCTCGCCCTGATGACCGGCCCGGACGACGCCGACCCCGCCACGCGCGTCTGGCCCGCCGAATTCCGCCTCGGCGCGGGCGAGCACCCCCGCGTCGCCTACCCGCACGACCTGCCCCTCGGCGCCGCCGCGGCCCTCGCCTTCGAGAGCGCCGTGAAACGGCTGACGGCGGCCGGCGCGGTGCTGGAACCGGTCTCCCTGGCCGATCCGGACTTCGGCGACGCGCTGCTCCTGCCCACCGTGCCGGACCACCCCGAGCTGACGGAGGCACTCGCCGACCCGTCCGGGGTGGCCCACCGCCTGGCCTCCGGCACGGCGTTCGCGAACCTCCTCGACGTCGCCGCGGTCACCGTCCCGATGCTGCCCGGTGACAAGCGCCCCTTCGGCGTGACGTTCCTGACCCGGGCGTTCGAGGACCAGATCGGCCTGGACCTCGCGGCCGTCTGCACGGACGAGCCGATGACCCCGTACCCGGAGCCGGGCGAGGAAGTCGTCGTGTTCGGCGCGCACCTGCGCGGCCAGCCCCTCAACACCCGGCTCACCGAGCTCGGCGCCCGGTTCACCCGGCCGGTCCGGACCACCGAGGCCTACCGGATGGTGCTGCTGAACACGGAACCGCCGCAACCCGGAGTCCTGGACGACGCCGCGGGCACCAGTCTCGACGGCGAGTGCTGGCGGCTGTCGCCTGCGGCGTTCGAGCGGTTCGCCGGCACGCTCGAGCCACCGTTCGTCCTCGACCGCGTCGAGCTGGAGGACGGCTCACGGCCACTGGCGGTGCGATGCGCGCCCACCGCGGACGGTCCTGACCTGGACCGCTACGAGTCCTGGCGCGGGTACGTCCGGTTCGCCTCTACCGCCGGGCCGCGAGACCCCGGCTGACGCGGCGCACCAGGCCCGGCCCGTGCAGCGCGAACCCCGTGTAGAGCTGCACGAGCGACGCCCCGGCGTCCACCAGCCGGATCGCGTCGTCCGGGCCCATGATCCCGCCGACGCCGATGATCGGCAGGCTCCCGCCGGTGTGGTCGTGCACGAACCGCACGACCTGCGCCGCGCGGGCGGTCAGCGGCCGGCCGGACAGTCCTCCCCCCTGTCCGGCCAGGCCGCTTTCCTCGGCGGCGATGCCCTCGCGGGAGAGCGTGGTGTTCGTGGCGATGATCCCGGCGACGCCGTGTCCGAGCGCGACCTCCAGCAGCTCGGCCAGCGCGTCGTCGGTCAGATCCGGAGCCACCTTCACCAGCAACGGCGTCGGGGTGCCGCCACCGGCCAGCTCGAGTGACGTCGCACGCAGCTCACCGAGCAGCTCGGCGAGCGCGGCGCGGTCCTGCAGCTGCCGCAGTCCCGGCGTGTTGGGGGAGCTGACGTTGACGGCGAAGTAGTCGGCGTACGGGTACAGCGCCCGCAGGGAGAACCGGTAGTCCTCGACGGCGTCTTCGAGCGGGGTGACCTTCGACTTGCCGATGCTGACCCCGAGCGGGATCCCCGGCTTGCCGTCCCGCGCGAGCTTCGCCGCGAGCGCGTCCGCGCCGTCGTTGTTGAAGCCCATGCGGTTGATCACCGCGTCGCTGACCGGCAGGGTGAACAGCCGTGGCTTCGGGTTGCCCGGCTGCGGGTGCCGGGTCACCGTGCCGACCTCGACGAACCCGAAGCCCAGCGCGGCCCACGCGGGCAGCGCGCGCCCGTTCTTGTCCATGCCGGCGGCCAGGCCGACGCGGTGGGGGAACCGCAGGCCCAGCACGGTCACCGGGTCGTCGACGCGGGTGAAGCGGCCCAGCGGCGCGGCGGCGCGGCCGAGCCGGGCCAGGACGCCGATCGTGCGCTCGTGCACCAGCTCGGGGTCGTGGTAGGAGAGCCGGTACAGCGCCGGGCGGACGATCTTGTCGAAGAACACGCCCCCATGCTGCCAAACCGGCCGGAACCCGCGACCGGAGCGTCACTCCCGCGTGAACGGGACCACTAGTCGCGGTCCTTCCATTCGTCTTCGAGCATCGCGTAGATGAGCTCGTCGGTCCACTCGCCCTTGACGATCTCGTTTTCCCGCAGGTGCGCTTCCCGGCGCATGCCGAGGCGTTCCATCAGCGCGGCGGACGCGGTGTTCCGGCCGTCGCAGCGGCCGATGATGCGGTGCAGCCCCAGATCCTCGAAGCCCAGCCGCAGCAGCTCCGTCGTCGCCTCCGCGGCCAGGCCCTTGCCGTGGTGGTCCGGGTGGAAGACGAACCCGATCTCGCCCTGCCGGTGCTCGCTGCTCAGCCACTCCAGGTTCAGGTCGCCGATCAGCTGCCCGGTCGCGGCCAGTTCGACCGCCACGGCGAGAAACTGCCCTTCCTTCGTCAGGGTCGAGCTGTGCACGCGCTTCGCGAGCGCGGCGGCCGATTCGGCGCGGCTGCGCGGACCCCAGTAGAGGTAGCGGGCGACGTCGGCACGGGACTGGAAGGAGTTCAGCGCGTCGAGGTCGTCGGGCCTGAACGGGCGCAGGAGCAGCCGGGCCGTGGTGATCGGGTAGTCGGGCCTGAGCATGCTCCCAGGCTAGCGACCTTCAGCCGTCCGGGGGACAGAACAGTGCCGGCCGATCGCCGAACCCCGGCGTCGGATCGCCGGACGGTCGTCCGGCGCCGCCGGACGGCGTGACCTGCGCGAACGAGCGGAAATAAGGAACCCCCGGGGCGGCTCTCGGGCGCCGTCAAACGCCTGAGCCCGAGCCGGACTGGTGCTCGGGAGCCCCGGGGGCACGGTGACTGCCTGGTATTCGCTATCAGGCACCACGTGAAGCAGGCGATGAGCCGAAGGTGGCTCAGTTGTATCGCTGCTCAAAGTCCTCCACGTGCCATCCGCTAGCGGACAGCCACCTCACGAGTCCTGTTGGAATACAACTTAGGACCACCTCCTTTCTCGTGTACTGCCACGCTAGGCGAAGTTCCGGGTGTCCGGCAACGTCATTTCCGGGATCTCACACCGCGGCCCCGCCCGGCGTTCGCGCAGCGCGAACACGCCCTACTGCGGCGGGTACGGGCCCTGCTGGTCCTTCGGGCAGAACCACGTCGGCCGCTGCTGCACGTCGTGGCCCTGGGTGCGGACCAGGACCTTGCCGCCGCAGCGGAAGCAACCCTGGCGGGTGCGCTCGTACACCCAGTTCTTGCGGTTCCGGTCGAGGTGGCCGGTGGTGCTCTGCTCGAAGCGCCCGGCCGTCGCGTTGCCCAGCAACAGCTTCCGGGCCAGTGCGACGGCGCGCCCGGCGTCCACTTCGGACACCGGGGTCCACGGCGTCACGCCGAGCAGGAACGCGATCTCGCACTTGTAGAGGTTCCCGACCCCGGCCAGCACGCGCTGGTCGAGCAGCGCGAGGCCCAGCTCGCGCCCGGGGTCGGCCGCGAGCGCCGCCGCCGCGCGGGCCGCGTGCTCGTCCGTCCAGTGTGGATCGAGCAGGTCCGGGCCGAGGTGGGCGACCAGGTCGTGTTCCTTCGGCGTGGCCACGAGCTTGAGGTCGTGGACGCGGAAGCCGATCACCTGGACGTCGTCCGCGGCCAGGACGACACGGGCGTGGTGGCCGGGCCGCCGCCACTTCGCGCCGGCCGGGTAGACGTCCCACATGCCGTCCATCATCAGGTGCGAATGCAGTGTCAGGTCGCCGGAGAAGCGGGTGAACAAGTGCTTGCCGACCGTCCCGACGCCGCGCACCGTCCGGCCGGAAAGGTCCACAGTGGCCAGTTGTGGCACGCGGAACTCCCCGCGCAGCAGCGTCTTCCCGGCCATCGCCCGGTCGAAGCGCTTTGCGACGAGGTACACGGTGTCACCTTCGGGCACGGCTCACCCCGCGGATTCGGACACCTCGGCCGGTGCCTCCGGGGTTTCCGGCGCCGGGCCCTCCGGCCAGTCCGGGCCCTCGGCCTCCTCGCCGGCGATGCGGTGCCGGCCCGCCCGGTTGGAGCGCAGGATCTTCGCCAGCACCATGTTGAACGTCAGCGCGATCTCCTGCGCGCCGGGGGAGTGCCACTCGTGGATCGGGCTGCACGCGCCCTGGGCCTGCTGCACCGCCAGCCGGTCGGTGATCGCCGTCGGCATCACGAGCGAGCCGAAGTTCTCGCGCAGCTCGGCGATCCGGAACTGGTGCTCGTAGGAGCGCACGCGCAGCTTGTTCACCAGGACGCCGATCGGGCGCAGCTGCGGGTTGAGCTCCTTGCGGATCTTCTCGATCGCCTCCAGCGCCCGGTGCGCGCCGGCGACGGCGTACATCGTCGGCTCGGTGACGATGAGCGCGCTGTCCGCGCCGACCAGCGCCGACTTCGTCAGCCGGCCCAGTGACGGCGGGCAGTCCAGGATCACCAGCTCGTACGGCGTCTCGCGCAGCGGTTCGCGGTGCAGCTCGTCCAGCGCGCGCGAGAAGTTCGCGAGCCGTTCCGGATCGGCGTCGGGGTCGTTGAGCAGCTCCAGCTCTTCCGCGCCGACGAGGACGTCGACGTCCTCGCTCCAGACGCTCGGGGCGATCGCGCGTTCCAGCATCGCCCGGGTCGGGGTTTCGAGCACGTCGGCGAGAGTGGCGTCGGTGTAGGGCGGGTCGAGCGAGGTCGTGGCGTTGCCCTGCGGGTCGAGGTCCACCACGAGCGTCCGCGTGCCCCTACGCAGGGCGGCGGAGGCGATACCGAGAGCGACCGTCGTCTTGCCGACGCCTCCCTTGAGGCTGAGTACGGCGACCGTGTGCACGAAGACCAGCCTACGGGTGCGCGGGAGGGGCGCCGCCGGGCAAGGGCTGTTCACTCGAAGGGAGGAGCCGGGGAGGCGGGCCGGGGCGGGCACTACCCTGTGCGGCATGAAGACGGAGACCGTGGCCGCCCGTGGTTCGGGCGCCGTCCGCCGGGTGCTCGAGGCCGAGCTGAAGGCCGCCCGCGCCCGGGGCGCCGAGCAGCCCCGCGTCGTGGACGTGGGCGGCGGCAGCGGCGGCTGGGCGGTGCCGTTCGCGGCGGCGGGCTGCCGGGTGACGGTCATCGAGCCGAGCCCGAACGCGCTGGCCACGCTGCAGCGGCGCGCCGAGGAGGAGGGCGTCTCCGAGCTGATCACGGTGGTCGCGGACGACGCCGACGCGCTGGGCAGGCACGTCCCGGCCGCCTCGGCCGACCTGGTGCTGGCGCACGGTCTCCTGGAGATCGTCGACGACCCGGCCGCGGTGCTCAGCGCGCTGGCCACGGCGGTCGCCCCGGGCGGCGCGGTGTCGGTGCTGGCGGCCAACCGCCACGCGGCGGTCCTGCACCGCGCGCTGGCGGGCCGCGTCGCCGAGGCCCAGCGGCTGCTCGAGAGCGCCGACGGCGTCGCCCCCGGCGACACGGTGCTGCGCCGGTTCTCCGCGTCCGGCCTGCACGCCCAGCTGGAGGCGGCGGGCCTGGAAGTGACGCTGCTGCAGGGCGACCGGGTGATCGCGGACCTGGTGACCGGCGACGTCCGCGAGGAGGAGCTGGCGGAGTTCGAGCTGGCGGCGGCGGGATCGGCACTACGCGACATCGCCGGACGGCTGCACGCGGTGGCGCGGCCGGCCTGAGGGGTCGGTTTCGGCGGGTGGGCGCGGCGGTGGCGTCGCCGGTCGGACCGCTTCCGGCGGCTTCGCGCGGGCCCGGTGCCCTGAAACCGCCGTGGGACAGCCGGACCTTTTCGGCGGGTTTCCGCCGTCGCGGCCGCCGGGGCGCCGAAACTGTCGGTGGTGGCCGGTAGCGTCCCGGGTGTGGGGCGAAATGCTGAGCTGCCGGGCGGGATGGGCCGGTTCCGCGTCCGGCCGGGGGAGCCGCTGCCGGACGACACCGGGTGCGGGCTGCTGCACGTCGACATGGATGCGTTCTTCGTGTCGGTCGAGCTGCGAACCCGGCCCGAGCTGGCGGACAAGCCGGTCGTCGTGTCCGGGGGCGGGCCGCGGGCCGTCGTCGCGGCCGCGAACTACCCGGCGCGGAAGTTCGGCGTGCGCTCGGCGATGCCGTTCTCGACCGCGAAACGGCTGTGCCCGCACCTGATCAACATCCCGCCGACGGCCGGCCTCTACAGCGAGGTCTCCCGCGGCGTGATGGGCATCTTCCGCGAGCTGACCCCACTGGTCGAACCCCTGAGCCTCGACGAAGCCTTCCTGGACGTCAGCGGCGCGCTGCGGCGCCTGGGCGCGACACCGGCGGAGCTGGGCGCGCGGATCCGCTCGCGGGTCGCGGCCGAGCACGGGATCACCTGCTCGGTCGGCGTGGCGAAGGTCAAGTTCGTCGCGAAACTCGCTTCGGGCATGGCGAAGCCGGACGGCATGGTCGTCGTGCCGGCGGCGGAGACCCTGCGGTTCCTGCACCCGCTGCCGGTGTCGGCGTTGTGGGGCGTCGGCGCGCGGACGGAGGAGCACCTGCGCCGCCTGGGCCTGGACACGATCGCCGACGTCGCGGCGTTCCCGCCGGAGCGGCTGAAGAAGTCGCTGGGCGTCGCGCTGGGCGAGCACCTGTACCGGCTGGCGCACGGCGTCGACGAGCGCGCGGTGGTGGTGGACTCGCCGGAGAAGTCGATCGGCGCGGAGCACACGTTCGACGTCGACCGGCACGACCGCGAGTCGCTGGGCCTGGAGCTGCTGCGGCTGTCGGAACGGGTCGGCGCGACACTGCGGGCGCGTGGTGTGCGCGGCCGGACCGTGTCGATCAAGGTCCGGTTCGCCGACTTCCGGACGATCACCCGAGCCCGCACGCTGCTCGCGCCGACGGACGTGGCCCGCGAGATCCACGCGGTCGCGGTGGCGCTGCTGGCCGAGCACGCGCCGGCGGGAGCGGTCCGGCTGATCGGCGTCCGCGTGGAGGGCCTCGACACGGGGGAAGCGGGGGAGCAGCTGCTGTTCGAATCCCCGGCGCCGCGCTGGCGCGACGCGGAAGTGGCGGCGGATGTGGCGAGATCCAAGTTCGGCTCGGCGGCGGTGCGGCCGGCCTCGCTGCTGGGTCCGCGGGAGGGGTGATCGCTCCCGGGGTTGCGGGGGCATCGGCGCGCGGCTGCCACAGCGGCGGAGGACGCGGCACCTGCCGGGCGAGTGCCGGTGTGGCGGCAGAGCCTGGCGAGGATTCCGTCTGCTGGTGCGGCCGCCGCGCCCGGCGGGAGCACCGACAGGCGGGTACTGCTGCGGCCGCCGAGCCCGGCGGGAGCACCGACAGGCGGGTACTGCTGCGGCCGCCGAGCCCGGCGGGAGCACCGACAGGCGGGTACTGCTGCGGCCGCCGAGCCCGGCGAAGCCGCCGGCAGGCGGCTACCGGTGCCTCCGATGCCCTGAACCCATCGCTCACAACACCCGCGAGTTCGGTCACCCTCGGCGACGGTGACCGTGCGCAACCCCGCCCGGACCGGATTTAGCCCAATTCGATCCCTTCTGGATGCGGGATCGGGTAGTCGAGCGGGCGCGGGCCTCGTATCCTGGACAGTGCCACCCCGCCTGGGGTTGGCTGTTGGGTCCAGGACGTTGCGCGGCCCGGCGCCCGCGACAGCTGTGCCGGAGGAGGAAAGATGCCACTCTCCGAGCATGAGCAGCGGCTGCTCGATCAAATCGAGCGCGAGCTCTATGCCGAGGACCCCAAGTTCGCATCCACGGTGCGCGGCACCCGGTTGCGTCGCCCCGCTCGCCGACGGCGTATCCAGGGCATCGCCCTGTTCGTAGTGGGCGTGGCCCTGCTGGTGCTGGGCGTGGTGGTGCCGCAGTTCCGGGTGGCCGACATCCCGCTGATCAGCGTGCTCGGGTTCCTCGTGATGTTCTTCGGGGTCATGATGGCTGTCACATCGATTCGGCACGGCGCCGACGGGGACGGCAAGGGCGGTGGACCGGGATCTCGCGGAGGCAGGCAGTCAGGCCGCCGGAGTTCGTTCACCCAGCGGATGGAAGAGCGCTTCCGCCAGCGCTTCGAGGAGCAATAGCGCCGCAAGACCACGAGATCCGCGTCCCGCAGCCCGCTGGGACGCGGATCTTCTTGTGTGCTCACCCCCCGCCCGGCGGCCCCGGCTCGAGGTCGGTGACAGTGGGTGACCCCCACTCGGGGGAACCCGCAAAGAGCGCCCCGCGTGCCGGCCGGTCAGTCGCGGGTACGGAACAGCGACTTCGGGAACAACCGGCCCTTCCACGACAGCGGTGCGTTCCGGTGCAGGCTCCGCCGGAGGTGCTCGAACGCCGAGGGCAGCGTCGGGTCCGGTTCGCCGTCCTGGCCGTACCAGGACCGCTCCACCACGCCGATCACCGTGCGGAGGCCGTCGCGGCCTTCATCGTCCAAGTGGTGCTTCGCCGCCAGCTTCTGGGCCGCCACCCGGATCGTGTCGCTCGGCGGGATCGGCAGCCCCCGGTCGGCGCACTCGGCCCGCAGTTCGGACCACGCCGCGTCCGCCGCGCCCGGCCGCTGCGCCACGATCTCCTGCAGCCGGCGTCGCCTGCCGACGTCCCGTGCCGCCGCCGGGCCGAGCAATGCCGCCAGCAGCAGCACCACGATCAGGCTGAACCACCAGGCCACCAGCCAGGTCAGCACGCCGAGCACCGCCACCCACAACGCGACGGCGATCAACGGCAGCCAGTTCTTGAGCAGCGCCGGCAACCCGGCCGACGCCGGTTCGCGGTCCGGCCGCCGGCGGCGGCCGCCCACGACCACCAGCACCGTCGCCAGCGCCGCGAGCGCGACCAGCAGCACCACCAGCACCCACACCCAGCCCGGCGTGCCGTCGTCGGCCGCCTGCGGGCTCTGCGGCTGCGGGGTCTGCCCGGTGTCGCGGGGCACGCCCGTCGGCGCGGCACTCGACTGGACCGTGCTCGGCGCCACCTGCGTGTCGTCGGGCTGGTCGCCGTTCTGCGGGCCGGTCTGCAGGTACGACGGGGTGATGCCGCGGCCGTCCGACAGCGGCGTCGGGTCGAACGTCACCCACCCCTTGGCGCCGAAGTACGCCTCGACCCACGCGTGCGCGTCCTGGGTGGTGATCGACAGGTGGTCGTTGACCGGCACACCCGGCGTGAACCCGATGGCCACCCGCGACGGGATGCCCGCCACCCGCAGCATCACGGCCATCGCCGAGGCGAACTGCTCGCAGAAGCCGCGCTTGCCGTTGAGGATGAAGTCGGCGAGCGCGTCCGCGTCGTTCGCCGGCGCGGTCTTCGTGTCGTAGACGAACCCGTTCTGCGCCGTGAAGTACCGCCAGATCGCCGACGCGCGGTCGAAGTCGTTGGACTCGCCGGCGATCAGCTGCTGCGTCTTCGCGCGGACGCGGTCGTCGACGCGGTCGAGCTGCGTGTAGCGCGGCGGCAGGTCGTCCACCCGCGGCGTCACGCGCAGCTCCTGCGCGGTCGGCTCCTTCAGTGACGCGTATTCCGTGTACGCCGGCGGAGCCTCGCTGCGGGTGGTGAACACCGTGCCGCTGATCTGGTCGTAGAGGTAGCCGTTGGCCGCGCCGTCGATCACCCGCGGCGCGCCGTACACCGGCAGCCAGTTGTCGCGCCAGCTCGTCGGCTCGACGTCGATCCGCCGGGCGGCGCCGGTGCCGTCGTCGCCCGGCGCGGGCGGCAGCTGCGGCCCGACCGGGATCCCCTGCTGCGAACGGCCTTCGTCGTGCAGGCCCCAGCCCTTGTTCGGGTAGTAGGTGTCCAGTGTCATCGCGCGCAGCAGCCGCCGGTCGGTGCCGAGGCCGCGGACCTTGAACAGCTCGCGGTTGGCGCCCTGGTCCAGCATGCCGCGCAGCTCGGTGAACGGCTGGATGCCGAATCCGCCGGCGCCGGTGCCGGGGCCGTCACCGCCGTTGCCGAACGGGATCCGCCCGACGGTGCCGACCCACGTGATCGCCCCGCCGAACAGGCCGAGCACGATCGCCGCGGCGACGACCGCGACCGGCGCGGACAGCACGCCCGGCTTGCCGCTGCGTCCCGGCGCCTCCCGTGTCTGCCAGCGGCGGTGCCGGTGGTTGCCGTCGACGGCGAGCAGGCCCGCGAAGGCGGCCCCGCCGAGCAGGAACGTCCACCAGGGCAGCATTTCCTCGCTCAGCGCCGCCGGCACGGCGTAGACGCAGAGCAGCACGAGCCCGGTCGCGGCCGGCGCCGCGGCGGCGACGGTCAGCGTGTCGATCAGGATGGCGACGAGGCCGATCAGGATCGTCACCAGGCAGAGGATCGGCTGGGTGCCTTCGACCGGCGGCAGGCCGACCCGGATCTGCTCGGCGGCGGCCGAAAGCGTGGTCCCGATCTCGCCGAACGCCTCCGGACCGGGGATGACCTGCAGGATCCCGTGCGTGGTGAACGCGCCGGTGACCAGGAAGAGCAGCACGAGCAGCTGGCCGAGCCCGACGAGCACGGTCGGCACCTGCAGCGAGCGCAGCGCGAGCCCGGTGGCGGCGATCAGCAGCACGGCGACCAAGAGGTAGCCGAACCAGGCGAGCCCGGACACGACGCTCGTGACGGAGGTCGCGGCGCAGAGAGTGGCGATCCCGGCGGCGGCGGGGGCGAGCAGGCTGCCGCGCCAGGCGGAGAGCGGATGCTGGCCGGCGGGCTGCCGGGGCCGGTGCGCGGAGGCCCCGGACGGCCGGGGCGGAGCGGCGGTGCTCATCGTGGATCACCGATCGTCGAGGTGCCGGCCGGGCGCATGGCGGACTGCGATGCGGAGTGGCGGCGAAGGTGGGAGTCGGTCGCGGTGACGGCGGAGCGCAGGTGCCGGGCGGAGGCAGTTGTCACGGGCCGGCGGCCGGTGGGCGAGGTGCGGTGCGGGGTGTTCATCGCGGACCGCCGATCAACGTGCCGCGGCGGGCGCCGCTGCGGCACAGCTCTGCCCACACCTGGGGCATCGGGGAACCCGGGCCCGCGACCACCACTCCCCACCCCGCCGCGCGCAGCAGTGCCGCCGAGTCCTCCGTCGCCGCCGCTCGTTGTTCCGCGGCGCTCACGCCCGCCGACCAGGTCGGCGTGTCCAGCAGGACCGCCAGGCTGCGGATGCCGCGCGGGCGGAACTGGGCCAGCTCGTGGACCGCCTCGGTGCTGACCGTGCCCAGCACCGCGATCAGCTCCTGGCCCTCCGCGGGGTCGCCGGCCAGCGTGATGTCGCGCTGGTGGGCCGGCTGCAACGCCGCCAGCGCGTCCAGCAGCACGTTGTCGTAGTGGTCGCCGCCCTCGCCCGGGGCGTCGGCGAGCGTCGCGCCGTGTTCGGTCACCAGCCGGACGCGGTGGCCGGACCGGCGCAGGTGCAGTGCGGCCGACGCCGCGAACGACACCGCCCACTCCAGGCTGGCCGCCGGCCCGCTGCCGTGGTGGGCGGCCGCGCGGTGGTCGAGCAGCACCGTCGTGCCGCCGCGCCACGGCCGTTCCTCCACGCGCACCATGATCTCGTCGCGGCGGGCGGTCGAGCGCCAGTGCACCTTCCGCAGGTCGTCGCCCTGGCGGTACTGGCGGACGATGACGTCCGGCTCGCCCTGCCCGGCGTGCAGCCGGACCGTGCCGTCGTCGCCGACGCCGATGCCCGCGCCGCTCGGCAGGCCCCACAGCGGCACCACCCGCGGCACGACGACCAGCCGCGAGTGCCCGATCAGCTCGCGCTCGAACTCGCACAGCCCGAACGGGTCGGTGATGGTCGCGCGCAGCGGCCCGACCTGCTGGATCCCGCGCAGCACCGGCTGCAGCGGGTAGCGCAGGGCGACGCGCCGGTCGTGCGGAAGCCGTTCGACGACGAACCTGGGCCGCGAGCCCAGCGCGTAGGGCACGCCGTCCTCGAGCAGGATCTCGCCGGCCGGCAGCCGGCCGCTGCGCCACAGCTCCAGCTGCACCTCGCCGGCGCCGCCGACCGCGACGCGCTGCGGGTGCAGCTCGCGGGCCGCGCCGATGCGCAGCCGGGTCGCCGAGATGAACACCGCCACCAGCAGCGGCAGCGCCACCACGAAGACGGCGACCCGCAGCAGATCGCGTTCGTTGAGCACGAACGAGCACACCGCGGCCGCGAGCCCCGCGGCCAGCAGGCAGCGGCCGCGGGTGGTCAGGCCGGACAGGGCACGCAGCATGCCGTTCTTCTCCCCTTCGCCGGTGAGGACTAGGGCCGGGAGCCCTGCGGCACCGGCACCCGGTGCAGCACCGCGCGCACGACGTCGGTCGCCGACCGGCGCGCCGCGTGGGCCTCGGTGGTCAGCACCAGGCGGTGCGCCAGCACCGGGACCGCGACCGTGTGCAGGTCGTCCGGCACGACGTAGTCGCGGCCCGACAACGCCGCCTGGGCCCGCGCCGCGCGGACGAGGTGCAGCGTCGCGCGCGGGGACGCGCCGAGCCGGATCTCCGGGACACCGCGGGTGGCCGCGACGAGGTCGACGGCGTACCGGCGGACCTCGGGCGCGATGTGCACGTGGCGGACCGTCTCGATCAGCCGGTGCACGGCCGGGCCGTCGGACACCGGCTGCAGCTCTTCGAGCGGGTTGTGCCCGGCGTGCTCGTCGACCATGGCCAGCTCGGCCTGCTGGTCCGGGTAGCCGATGGACACGCGCGCGGTGAACCGGTCGCGCTGGGCCTCCGGCAGTGCGTAGGTGCCTTCCATCTCGATCGGGTTCTGCGTGGCGATCACCATGAACGGCGCGTCGAGGCGGTAGGTCGAGGTGTCGACGGTGACCTGGTGCTCTTCCATGCACTCCAGCAGCGCCGACTGCGTCTTCGGCGAGGCGCGGTTGATCTCGTCGCCCACCACGATGTTCGCGAACACCGGGCCGGGGCGGAAGTCGAACTCGCCGGACTGGCGGTTGTAGATCGAGACGCCGGTGACGTCGCTGGGCAGCAGGTCGGGGGTGAACTGGATGCGGCTGACCGTGCAGTCGATCGACCGGGCCAGCGCCTTGGCCAGCGACGTCTTCCCGACGCCGGGCACGTCCTCGACCAGCAGGTGGCCTTCGGCGAGCAGCGTGACCAGCGCGATCCGGATGACGTCGGGCTTGCCGACCAGCACCCGCTCCACGTTCGCGGCGATCCGCCGCGCGGTCTCGTGCAGTTCGTCCAGCGACACTCTGCCGGGGCGGCCGTGGACCCGGCCGTTGCCCGAGGGCTCCGCCGGATAAGGCGGCCGCCCGGATGCCTGCTCGCCCGATCCGGGCGCGGCAGACTGGATTCTCGACGTCACTCGACCTCCTGGTGGCGCATGGCCGCGCGCACTGTGCGCACCGCCGGGCCGGATCGGCCCCCATCGCTGCTGTCCGCGCGCAGCGACCAGCCTTCCATCCAGTGTGTCAAACCCGGGCGAACCTGGGGGCGGAACCCCGCGACCACGCCCCGCACGACGGACGATGACACTGCGCAAACAGGGACGATACCCCGAACGGGTGGGTTGTCACCCGGTTCTGGGTGCTCCCGCTGACGCCCTGCGCTGTCGTATGCTGCGGTTCGAGGTCGCCCGGCTACGGAGAGGCGTTACCGCTTATGACCGAAGTGCGCGGATTCGCGGTCGCGCCCGAGCTGGCCACGGAGGCGTACGCGAAGCTCGGCGCGCTGCAGGATGTCGTCGGCGAGATGGTCCGCGAAGCCAAGGTGCTGGGCCGCACCGTGCCGCTGGGCGGCGGGTACGCGGGCGAGCTGGGCAAGTTCATGGCCGAGTACGGCATCGGCGGCCCGGGCTCGGCGGTCCAGCAGCTGACCGCGTTCGGCAAGGAGCTCGAGACGCTCAAGCACCGGATCGGCGAGGCGCTGGCCAAGTACCAGCACGCCGACGAGCAGGCGGCCGACGGCGTGGACTGCGCGGGTGGCTGACGGCGTGCGGGCGAAGTACCTCGGAACGCTCGCCGTCCTGCTCCTGGCGGCCGGGTGCGGGCGGCAACCGGCGGCCCCGGCGGGGCACGCCTCGGCGCACGCCACCGCCACGGCCGCGACCCCGCCCGTCGCCGCCTGGACCGGCCTCGCCGCGCTCGACCCCTGCACGCTGCTGTCCCCGCAGGACCGCTCGGCCGCCGGGGTGAGCGTGCTCGGCAAGCCCAAGGACATCGCCGGCGTCCGCGCCTGCGACTGGACCGTGCCCGGCACCTTCGGCGTCACCGTGACCCTCGACGAGACGCGGGGCCTGGCCGACCTGCAGGTCGCCAAGAAGACGGCCACCAAAACCACGGTCGGCACCCACCCGGCCCTGCAGGTGGCGGACCGGAAGGCCGCCGACGGCACCTGCGCCGTGCTGCTCGGGGTGGGCGAGGCGGCCAGCGTCCAGATCGACGTCAGCAACACCGGCTTCTCGGACACCCCGCTCGCGTGCCGCCGCGCGGGCACGGTGGCCGGGCTGGTCGAGCCCAAGCTGCCCTGACCCGGAAGGTGCGCCGTGCCCGAACCCCCAGTGCCCACCGCGCGGTACGAGGCCTACAGCCACGAGGCGATGGCCGCGCAGGTCGAGCGGGACAACGACCCGGTCGCCGCGGGCGAGATGGGTGCGCGCTGGGACGGCCTGGCGAAACGGCTGCAGGAGTCGACCGCCGACGTGGCCGCGCTGGTGGCGTCTTCGGAGGAGCACTGGCGTGGCGGCGCGGGTGACGCCGCGCGGGCGGCGCTGGGCCGGGCCGCGCAGTGGCTTTCGCACTCCGCGGCCGTGTCGGCGTCGGTCGGCCGGGCGGTCGGCGCGCAGGCGGACGCGGCCGCGCGGGCCCGCGCCGACATGCCGCCGCCGGTGACCTACGACCCGGCGTCGATGATCCGGGACGCCGCGTCCTCCGGGAACGTGCTCGTCCTGGCCGGGCTCGCCGACGAGATGGCCGCTCGCCGCGCGGAAGCGGAAGCCGCGCGGCAGAAGGCGATCGACGTGCTGCGGACCCGGGACGCGGCCCTGCGCGGCCACGTGCCCGCCGAGTCGTTCCCGGCCCCGCCGTCGCTGGGGTCGGCTTGATCCGCGTCTCCGCTTCGGCGTTCGACATCCTGTGGACCGACCTCGGCCACGACCGCCCGCCGGAGCCGCTGACCGTGCGCAGTGTCGGCGGAACGGACGAAGAACGCGCCGAGGTGCGGAAAGCGGTGTACGAGAACCTCGCCGAGCGCGGCCTCTACGACGGGACGGCGGTGGAGCCGGCGCTGGTTTCGCGCCTGGACCTGCTGGCGAGCGGCGAAGTGTACGTCGCGTGCGAAGCGCTGGCCGACATGACGGCGTCGACGCCGTTCCGCGCGGTGACGGCGGTCCGCGGCCGCCGCGGCGTGCTGGCGACCCAGCCGGAGCAGACGATCGGCCTGGACACGATCGGCGAGAGCGAGCTGTGCATGGCGATCGTGGACGTCCTGCCGGAGCTGGCGGCCGGCCCCGGCTACGGCGTCAACCTGCCGGCCGCGGCGCTCACGGCCGATCCGGCTTCGCCGTCGGCGTCGGCCCAGCTGCAGGAGGTCCGCGCGATCCAGGCACGGCCGGTGTACGCGGCGGGCCAGTTCAGCGTCAGCCGCCGGACACCGTCGGGACGGCTCGCACGGACCGGCGGGCTGACGTGGTTCGACACCGACGTCGGCGCGTACTGCGCGACGAAGACCCCGGGCCGCGGCGGTCAGGACTGGGTGACCGTCACCCCGGTGGACAGCGCCCACCTCGCGTCCCGCATCGCCTCCCTCGTCGCCCCGGAGGACTGAGCCGGGGCATCACGCGGGCGTCCCCACCCGGCCCCACCCGTCTCCCCACCGGTCCCCACTCGGGCACCCCGGGGGGCCCGGTCAGGGGTTTCGCGGCCGTGATGCGGACGCATGGGGAACAGCTGAGGTTGCTCCGGCCCCCGGTGCGGGGGATCTTGGCCACGGTGCCCCACCGCACCCCCCACCGGCCCCCACCCTGCTGACCTGCGCAAACGAGCCACTCGACGGAGTGAGCCGCCGGTTTCCCGCGTTGACTGTGGTGAAAAGTGGGGTACGGTGGTGGCCAGTGGGGCGGAAGGGAGCCCCGTGGCCGTCCGAGGTGGTTCGCCGCCGGAGGCGGTAGGGAGGTGGAGGCCGTGTTCCTCGGCACCCACACCCCGAAACTGGACGACAAGGGGCGGCTCGCGCTGCCCGCGAAGTTCCGTGACGCCTTGGCGGGTGGGCTGATGGTCACCAAGGGGCAGGACCACTGCCTCTTCGTCTTCCCCCGCGCCGAGTTCGAGCAGATGGCGCGCAAGGTCGCCGAGGCCCCGTTCACCAACGAGGCGGTTCGGGCCTACCAGCGCTACCTGTTCGCGGGCACGGACGAGCAACGCCCGGACGGGCAGGGGCGCATCACGATCGCGCCCGAGCTCCGCCGCTACGCGGGGCTCAGCAAGGAGTGCGTGGTGATCGGGGCGATCACCAGGCTGGAGATCTGGGACGCCCAGGCGTGGCAGGGCTACCTGGAGGAACACGAAGACAGCTACGCGAAGGCTCGAGAGGAAGTACTGCCGGGCGTCTTCTAGGCGTGCGGTCGCGGTGCACCCACGTCGTCGGGGGACGGGGGTTCGCCACCGCTCGCACCCGGGGAACGCCCACCCGGATGCCGTGAGGCCTCTGTCCGCTCAACAGCCCTGGTGCACCTTCCCCGGTACCAGGTCCGCAGCGGGCGGACAGGGACCTGACGGCATCCGCCGTCTTTCCCCCGGGCCGCCCGGCGCGAGAAAGGGGGAGGGAACGCATGACGGCACCCGAGCACGTCCCGGTACTGCTGGACCGGATCGTCGAGCTGTTCACTCCCGTGTTCGCCGACCGCGACGGCGTCCTCGTCGACGCCACCGTCGGCCTCGGCGGGCATTCCGACGCCCTCCTCGAGGCGTTCCCGCGGCTGCGTCTGGTCGCGCTGGACCGCGACCCCGCCGCGCTCGAGAAGTCGGCCGAACGGCTCGCCCGCCACGGCGACCGCGTCGACTTCGTGCACACGGTCTACGACGGGCTGCCCGAGGCCCTCGCCGGGCTCGGCATCGCCAAGGCCGACGGCATCCTGTTCGACCTCGGCGTCTCGTCGATGCAGCTGGACCGCGCCGAGCGCGGGTTCGCCTACGCCAAGGACTCGCCGCTGGACATGCGGATGGACCCCACCACCGGGTTCACCGCCGCCGACGTGCTCAACACCTACCCGCCCGGCGAACTGGTCCGCATCCTGCGGGACTACGGCGAGGAACGGTTCGCGCAGCGGATCGTCAAGGCGATCGTGGCCGCGCGCGAGAAAGAGCCCTTCACCCGCAGCGGGCGCCTGGTCGAGCTGCTCTACGACGCGGTGCCGGCCGCCACCCGGCGCACCGGCGGCCACCCGGCCAAGCGCACGTTCCAGGCGCTGCGGATCGAGGTCAACGGCGAGCTGGAGGTGCTCCGCCGGGCGATGCCCGCCGCGCTGGGCGCGCTCGCGATGCACGGCCGGATCGTCGTCGAGTCCTACCAGTCACTGGAAGACCGCCTGGTCAAGCAGGCGCTGGCCGAGCTCGCCAAGTCCCGCACCCCGGAGGGGCTTCCGGTCGAGCTGCCCGGCCACGGGCCGGAGCTGAAGCTGCTGACCCGGGGCGCCGAAAAGGCCGGCGAAGAGGAGATCGAACGGAACCCGCGCGCCGCTTCGGTGCGGCTGCGGGCCGCAGAGAGGATCGGAGAGCCGCGATGACCGCTCCCACGAAGTCCCGCCGCCGGACGGCGCCGGCCACGCGGGGCCGCAGCGAGGCCGCCCGCACCGCGACCCCCGCCGAGCCGGACCCGCAGACCCTCCAGCCGGGCAAGGCCGCGCCGCGCCGGTCTTCGCGTGGCCGCACGACCGCGGCCGAGCGGGCCTACGCGCGCCGCGCCCAGCGCGCCGACCTGCTGAAGGAGCGTGAACCGCGCCCGCAGCCCAAGGCGGAGCCGGGAGAGCCGAAGCCGAAGCTCAAGCTGCGGCTGCCGAAGTCGCGGGCGTCCTTCGTGCTGATGATGATGGCGCTGCTGGCCGCCGGCGTGGCGACCACGCTGTGGCTGACCACGCAGGCCATCGCCGACTCCTACCGGCTGGAGCAGCTGCGCACGACCAACGCGAGCCTGGCCGAGCAGAAGGAACAGCTGCAGCGTGACGTCGCGAAGGCCGAGTCGCCCGCGTCGCTGGCCCCCGCGGCCCAGCAGCTGGGCATGGTGCCGGGCGGCGACCCGGCGCGCATCGTCGTCGGCCCGGACGGCAAGACCTCGCTCGTCGGCGAGCCCAAGAAGGCCAAGGCCGACACCCCGCCGGCGGCGGCCGCCGCGCCGCCGGTCGCCCCGGCCGAGGGCACCCAGTCGCAGCAGGGCGCCCCGGTCGAGGGCGACCAGCCCGCCGTGCCCGCCGACGAGCAGCAGCCGCCCGCCCAGCAGCCGGGGACGGGCCAGTGATGGCTTCGAACCGCGGACAGGTCCGCTCGCGCGGCGCCGGGAGCGCGCGGCGGACCTACGCGGCCGGGACCCGCAGCGCGGCCGCGCGCCGCGGCAACGGCGGCAACCGCACCCGGTTCTCCGCCGTGCGCCTGCTGCTGGTCGCCGTGCTGCTCGTCGCGGGCGCGAAACTGGTGCAGGTGCAGTGGTTCGAGGCCGGGGCGCTGTCGGCCGCGGCCGAGCGGCAGCGCACCCAGACCATCGACATCCCCGCCCAGCGCGGGTCCATTGTGGACCGCAACGGCGCGAAGCTGGCGTTCAGCGTCGAGGTCCGCACGCTCTCGGTGAACCTCAAGGCGCTGCACCGGAGCATGGACGACTTCGCCGCGAAGAACCCGGGCACCGCGAAGACGTTCGACAGCGAGACGGCCGCCGCCGCGAAGTACATCGCCGGCAAGCTGCCGGACGTGATCAGCGAGCAGCAGCTGCTGGACCTGTTCCACAAGCAGGCGTCCTTCACCTACCTGGTGAACAACGTCGAACCGTCGGTCGCCGCCGACATCGTCAAGCACTTCGCGTGGATCGGCGTCGAGAAGCGCGCGCTGCGCGAGTACCCGGGCGGCAGCCTGGCCGCGAACATCGTCGGCGCCGCGAACTGGCGCTCCGACGACCCGGACGTCTCCAAGCACAACCTGCACGGCCTGGTCGGGCTGGAGCTGCTGCGCGACAACGACCTGGCGGGCACGCCGGGCCGGATGCTGGTCAACACGAAGAACGGCAGCGACAACGTCGTCATCCCGGGCACCGAGCGCGACCTGCAGGCCGCCGTGCCCGGCTCGGACCTCGAGCTGACCATCGACTCCGACCTGCAGTACGAGGTCCAGCGCCAGCTGTCGGACTACGTACAGCAGTCCCACGCCAAGGGCGGCCAGGCGGTGGTCCTGGACGCCAAGACCGGCGAGGTCTACGCGCTGGCCAACGACAAGACGTTCGACCCCAACGACCAGAGCACCTGGACCACCGAGGACCTCAACAACCCGGCGGTCACCACGCCGTTCGAACCCGGCTCGGTGAACAAGGTCGTCACCGCGACCGGGGCGATCGACTTCGGCATCGCGACGCCGGAGTCGACGCTGCAGGTGCCCGGCTCGCTGCAGGTCGCCGACAAGACCGTGCACGACGCCTGGACCCACGGCACCCAGACGTTCACCACGACCGGCGTCTTCGCCAAGTCGTCCAACATCGGCACGCTGCTGCTGGCGCAGAAGATCGGCGAGGAGCGCTACGCCGACCTGCTCAAGAAGTTCGGTCTCGGCCAGCGCACCGGCGTCGGGCTGCCCGGCGAGAGCGCCGGGGTCGTGCCCGCGCGCAGCCAGTGGTCGGCGACGACGTTCGGCAACCTGCCGATCGGCCAGGGCCTGTCGATGACCGTGCTGCAGATGGCCGGGATGTACCAGGCGATCGCGAACGACGGCCTGCGCGTCGAACCCCGGATCGTCAAGGCGAAGGTGAACCCGGACGGCACCACGGTCCCCGAGCCGGCGCCGAAGAGCGTCCAGGTGGTCAGCCCGCAGACGGCGAAGACGGTGCGCGACATGATGCGCGCGGTCGCCCAGAAGGGGAAGGGCCAGCAGAGCGGCACGGCGCCCACCGCGGCCGTCGAGGGCTACCAGATCTCCGGCAAGACCGGCACCGGCCAGCAGGTCGACCCGCGGACGAAGGCCTACAGCGACCACCTGTACAACATCACCTTCGCCGGCATCCTGCCCGCCGACCACCCGCGGTTCGTGGTGGGGATCCGGCTCGACGCGCCCGACACGACGCTGCCGGTGGGCCACTCCGCGGGCCCGCTGTTCCACAGCATCGCTTCGTACCTGACGCAGCGGTACCAGATTCCGCTGTCGGACGGCCCCTCGCCGCAGGTTCCGCTCGTCATCCAATAGGCACGATGCGTCAAGGCCCCCTCACTCCGGTGAGGGGCCTTCGACATGCGCAGCGTCCACATCGGCCCGACGCACCCCGAAAGGCTTGCGGCGCAAGGAGGTGTGCGGCGGCGCCTAGCACATGTGGCCCAGCGGCGCGCGATCGCCGTACCGCGTGCGGGCCCCCGGACCGGCCGCCGGTAGCCTCTTGGCCGTGTCCGTGTCATCGTCCAGTTCGCAGGTGCCGGAAAGCCCGGTGAAAGCGGTCCCCGCGCCGCCACGCCCGGCGCGCATCGACCCGGTCCCGCTGGCGACGCTGCTCGCCAGGGCGGACGCGCGGCTGATCGCCGGCTCGCCCGACGCCGCCGGCCTCACCGTCACCGGCACCACGCTGCGTGCCCAGCACGTGCTGCCCGGCGACCTCTTCGCCGCCCTGCCCGGCGCCCGCGCGCACGGCGCGGACTTCAGCGACCAGGCCGTCGCGGCCGGCGCCGTCGCGGTCCTCACCGACGCCGAGGGCGCCGAGCGGCCCGCGCTGCGCGACGCCGGTGTCCCGATCCTCGTGCACGCCGACCCGCGTGCCGCCCTCGGCGAGATCGCCGCCTGGATCTACGGCGAGCCGTCGCTGCGGCTGTCGGTCCTCGGCGTCACCGGCACCTCCGGCAAGACCACGACGTCGTACCTGGTCGACGCCGGGCTGCAGGCGGCCGGGCTGACCACCGGGCTGATCGGCACGGTCGAGACCCGGATCGCCGGCGAACGCCTGGTCAGCGGGTTCACCACGCCCGAGGCGCCGGACCTGCAGGCGCTGCTGGCGGTCATGCTCGAACGCGGCGTCACGCACGTGCCGATGGAGGTCTCCAGCCACGCGCTGGCGCTGGGCCGGGTCAACGGCACCCGGTTCGCGGTCGGCGCGTTCACCAACCTCTCCCAGGACCACCTGGACTTCCACAAGGACATGCAGGAGTACTTCGCCGCGAAGTCGCTGCTGTTCGACGGCCGCGCGACCACCGAGGTCGTCGTGGTCGACAGCGCGTGGGGCCAGGCCCTGCTCACGCCGCAGACGGTCACGGTGTCCACGGACCCAGGCACCGAGGCCGCGTGGAAGGCCACCGACCTCGAAGCCACCGCGAACGGCGAGCAGACGTTCACGCTGCACGGCCCGGACGGCGTCAGCGCCCGCGCCCGGATCCCCCTGCCGGGCGAGTTCAACGTCGCCAACGCCGTGCTCGCGGCCGCGATCCTCAGCACCGCGGGCGTGAGCCTCGAGCACATCGTCACCGGCCTCGCCGAGGTGCAGGTGCCGGGCCGGATGGAGCGCGTCTACGTCGGGCAGGCGTTCACCGCCGTCGTCGACTACGCCCACAAGCCCGCCGCGGTCGCCCAGGGCCTGGACGCGCTGCGGGCCCGCGCCGAGGGCCGGATCATCACCGTCCTGGGCTGCGGCGGCGACCGCGACACGGCGAAGCGCCCGATGATGGGCGAGGCGGCGGCCCGCCGCAGCGACGTCCTGATCGTCACCGACGACAACCCGCGCTCCGAAGACCCCGCGGCGATCCGCGCCGCGATGCTCGCCGGCGCCCGCGCGGTCGGGCCCGCCGAGGGCGGCGAGGTCATCGAGATCGGCGACCGCCGGGAAGCCATCGAGCACGCCGTCGCGCTCGCCGAGCCGGGCGACATCGTCTTCGTCGCCGGCAAGGGACACGAGTCCGGCCAGGAGGCCGGCGGCGTCGTGCACCCGTTCTCCGACCGCGACGAGCTGGCCGCGGCCATCCGCAACAAACTCGAGGTGAGTGTGTGATCGTGCTCAGCCTGGCCGAGATCGCCGACGTCGTCGGCGGACGGCTGCACCGCGCCGAACCGGGCGCGCAGGTGACCGGCACCGTGGAGTTCGACACCCGGAAGCTCACGCCCGGCGGCCTGTTCGCCGCGCTGCCCGGCGAGAAGGTCGACGGCCACGACTTCGCCGCGCAGGCCGTCGAAGCCGGCGCGGTGGCCGTGCTGGCCGCCCGCGACGTCGACGCGCCCGCGATCGTCGTCCCGCCGCTCGCCCCGGGCGAGGCCCACGCGCGGTCGGTCGCGCTGACCGGCGACAAGGACGGCTCCGGCGCGGCGGTGCTCGCGGCGCTGGCCAAGCTCGCCCGGTTCGTCGTGCAGCGCCTGGCCGAGGGCAACCTGACGGTCGTGGGCGTCACCGGCTCGTCCGGCAAGACGTCGACGAAGGACCTGATCGCGCAGCTGCTGGAGCCGCTGGGCCCGACGGTCGCGCCGCCCGGGTCGTTCAACAACGAGCTGGGCCACCCGTGGACGGCGTTGCGGGCCGACGCCGAGACCCGGCACCTGGTGCTGGAGCTGTCCGCGCGCGGGCCAGGGCACATCGCCCACCTCGCCGAGATCGCTCCGCCGAAGATCGGCGCGGTGCTCAACGTCGGCAGCGCGCACGTCGGCGAGTTCGGTTCGCGCGAGGGCATCGCGAAGACCAAGGGCGAACTGGTCGAGGCCCTGCCCGCGGACGGCGTCGCCATCCTCAACGCCGACGACCCGCTGGTCAGCGCCATGGCGAGCCGCACGAAGGCCCGCGTGGTCTACTTCGGCGAGAGCGCGTCCGCCCAGGTCCGGGCCAGCGGCATCACGCTCGACGACCAGGCCCGCGCGTCCTTCCGGCTGCACACCCCGGCCGGCGAGGCCGACGTGTCGCTGCCGCTGCACGGCGAGCACCACGTGAGCAACGCCCTCGCCGCCGCCGCGGTCGCCCTGGAGCTGGGCTCGACGCCGGAGGAGATCGCCGCGCGCCTGTCGGCGGCCGAGCGGCGCTCCGCGCGGCGCATGGAGGTCGTCACCCGGCCCGACGGCGTCACGATCCTCAACGACTCCTTCAACGCCAACCCCGAGTCGATGCGGGCCGGGTTGAAGGCCCTCGCGGCGATGACGCGGGAGTCCGGGCGCCGGTCCTGGGCCGTGCTCGGCGTGATGGGCGAGCTCGGCGCGGACGCGGTCAACGCCCACGACGAGATCGGCAGGCTCGTCGTCCGGCTCAACATCGCCAAGCTCGTGGTGATCGGCCCCGAGGCGGCGGCCATGCACCAGGGGGCGTTCCAGGAGGGCTCCTGGGGCGAGGAGTCGGTTCTGGTACCCGACGTCGAGGCCGCGATCGCCCTGCTGCATGATCAGCTCCGCCCCGGGGACGTGGTGCTGGTCAAGGCCTCCAAGTCCGCCGGGCTCTGGCGGGTCGCCGAGGCGCTGCTGGAACCCCGGGACACCTCCCCGGCCAACTCCGAAGAACGCTCGAACGGTGGTGACGCGTGATCAGCATCCTGATCGCGGCCGCGGCGGGCCTGCTGATCTCCATCCTGCTCACGCCGTACCTCATCCGGGTCTTCTCCCGGCAGGGCTTCGGCCAGGAGATCCGCGAAGAAGGCCCGCAGGGACACAAGTCCAAGCGCGGTACCCCGACGATGGGCGGCGTGGCGATCATCATCGCCATGGTCGTCGGGTACTTCGCCGCGCACCTGATCAACTGGATGTTCAACTCCCGCAGCGGCGCGCCGACGGCCTCCGGGCTGCTCGTGCTGATGCTCGCGGTGGGCCTGGGGATCGTCGGGTTCCTCGACGACTTCATCAAGATCCGCAAGCAGCGCAACCTGGGGCTGAACAAGACCGCGAAGCTGGTCGGGCAGCTGGTGGTCACGGTCGCGTTCGCCGTGCTGGCGCTCAACTTCGCGGACTCCCGCGGGATCACGCCGGCGTCGGAGAGCCTCTCCTACGTCCGCGACCTCGCGCTGATCACCTTCCCCGCGGTGTTCTTCGTGATCTTCTGCTACATCGTCATCTCCGGCTGGTCGAACGCGGTGAACTTCACCGACGGCCTCGACGGCCTGGCGGGCGGCTCGGCGGCGATGGTGCTGGCGACCTACGTCGTCATCGCGTTCTGGCAGGAGCGGCTCAACTGCGCCAACGGCCCGGCACCGGCCTGCTACGACGTCCGTGACCCGCTCGACCTGGCGGTGGTCGCCGCCGCCGCGACCGGCGCCTGCGTCGGGTTCCTCTGGTGGAACGCGGCCCCGGCGAAGATCTTCATGGGCGACACCGGCTCGCTGGCCCTCGGCGGCCTGGTCGCCGGCCTGTCCATGACCACCCGCACCGAGCTGCTCGCCATCGTCATCGGCGGCCTGTTCATGGTCGAGATGATCTCGGTGGTGGCGCAGATCGCGGTGTTCCGGACGACCCGGCGCCGGCTGTTCCGGATGGCGCCCTTCCACCACCACTTCGAACTCGCCGGGTGGGCGGAAACCACGGTGATCATCCGGTTCTGGCTGCTGTCGGCGATCTGCTGCATGTTCGGTCTCGGCCTGTTCTACAGCGAGCAGCTCGGTTTCGGGGGCTGACCTTGGAGATCTCCGGTCGTCACGTTCTCGTCGCCGGGGCCGGGGTCACCGGGAAGTCGGTGGTCCCGGTGCTGGTCGAGCTGGGTGCCCGCGTCACGGTCACCGACGGCAACGCCGAGCGGCTCGCCGAGCTGGACGGCCTGGGCGCCGAGCTGGTGCCGGGCCTGACCGAGCCGCCTTCGGACGTCGTCCTGGTCGTCACCAGCCCGGGCTGGCGGCCGACGTCGCCGCTGCTGGTGGCCGCCGCCGAAGCCGGGATCGAGGTGATCGGCGACGTCGAGCTGGCCTGGCGGGTCGGGCAGCTGCGCGAGCACCCCCCGGCGTGGCTCGTGGTCACCGGCACCAACGGCAAGACGACCACCGTCGGCATGCTCGAGTCGATCCTCAAGGCGGCCGGCTCGAACGCCGTGGCCTGCGGGAACATCGGGTACGCGGCCCTCGACGCGGTCCGCGCGGGTTACGACGTGCTGGCCGTGGAGCTGTCGAGCTTCCAGCTGCACTGGTCCTCGACGCTGGCCCCGGACGCCGCCGTCGTGCTCAACCTGGCCGAAGACCACATCGACTGGCACGGCTCGATGGAGGAGTACGCGGCCGCGAAGGGCCGCGTCTACACGCGGGCCAAGGTCGCCGTGCACAACGCCGACGACGAGTGGTCCACGCGGATCGCCGAGGAGCACGCACGGCCGGACGCCCGCCGCGTCGGCTTCCAGCTCGACACCCCGCGCGCCGGCGAGCTGGGCCTGGTCGAGGACCTGCTGGTCGACCGGGCCTTCGTCGCCGAGCCGGCGACCAGCGCCGAGGAGCTGGCCACGCTGGCCGACGTCCGCCCGGCGGGCCCGCACAACGTCGCCAACGCGCTCGCCGCGGCCGCGCTGGCCCGCGCCCACGGCGTCTCGCCGGAGGCGGTGCTGAAGGGCCTGCGGGAGTACCAGCCGGCGCCGCACCGGGCGGTCGAGGTGGCCGAGATCGGCGGGATCCGCTACATCGACGACTCGAAGGCGACCAACCCGCACGCGGCCGCCGGATCGCTGCGCGCCCACGAGTCCATCGTCTGGATCGCCGGCGGCCAGCTCAAGGGCGCCTCCGTCGACGAGCTGGTGCGCAGCATCGCCGGCCGCCTGCGTGGCGTCGTCCTCCTCGGCGTCGATTCACCCGTGATCGCCGCCGCTGTTGCGCGACACGCGCCGGATGTCCCGGTGAACAGCCTCCGTCCGGGTGACGATGAACCCATGACTGCGGCGGTGAGTGCGGCCAGCGCGATGGCCCGGCCCGGTGACGTGGTGCTCCTGGCACCCGCCGCGGCGTCGTTGGACATGTTCTCGAGCTACGGCGAACGCGGCGACGCGTTCGCCCGCGCCGTGCATGTCCTCCGCGACGACGCAGCGGGGGAGCCGAGTGACGACCACAGCTGAGCCCAAGCCCGGCGTACCCCCGAAGCGGCCGCGCCGCGAGCGCAAGGAGAGCGGCTTCGTCGCCTTCCGGACCGCGCTGACCGCGTGGCTCTCGCGGCCGCTGGCGTCCTTCCACCTCGTGCTCGCCCTCACCGGCGTGCTCACCGTCATCGGCATCGTCATGGTGCTCTCGGCCTCCTCGGTGGCGTCCTACAACCCGAAGACCGGCAGCGGCGTGTACTCGCTGTTCGTCAAGCACCTGGTGTTCGTCGCCATCGGCTCGGTCGTGTTCTGGCTGGGCCTGCGGGTGAAGCTCGAACGGATCCGGCGGATGTCGGCCACGGTCACGGTGCTCTGCCTCGGCCTGCTGGTGCTGGTGCTCACCCCGCTCGGCTCGACGGTCAACGGCTCGCAGGGCTGGTTCAAGATCGGCGAGTTCACCTTCCAGCCGGTCGAGGCCGCGAAGGTCGCGCTGGCCTTCTGGGGCGCCCACATCCTGGTGATCAAGTACAACGTGATCCACCAGTGGCGGCACCTGCTGGTGCCGGTGGTGCCGATCGCGCTGCTGATGTTCGCCCTGGTCATGCTGCAGCCCGACCTCGGCGGCACGGTCACCCTCGCCGTCGTCCTGCTGGCCCTGCTGTGGTTCGCCGGGGCCCCGAAACGCCTGTTCGGCGTGATCCTGGCCGGGGGCCTGGCCGGCGTGCTCGTGCTCGCCCTGATCGCGCCCTACCGGCTGGCCCGGGTCATGTCGTTCCTGTCCCCGGACGCCGACACCAGCGCCGAAGGCTTCCAGGCCAACCAGGCGAAACTGGCGCTGGCCGACGGCGGGTTCTTCGGCAAGGGCCTCGGCCAGGGCGCCTCCAACTGGGGCTACCTGCCGAACGTGCAGAACGACTTCATCTTCGCCCTCATCGGCGAGGAGCTCGGGCTGATCGGCTGCGTCGTCGTGCTCGCGCTGTTCGCCGGGGTCGCGATCGTGGGCCTGCGGATCGCCACGCGCAACATCGACCCGTGGATCCGGATCGTCTCCGGGACGCTCACGGTGTTCCTCGTGGCGCAGGCCGGCATCAACATCGGCTACGTCGTCGGGCTGCTGCCGGTCACCGGGGTCACGCTGCCGCTGATCTCCTACGGCGGGACGTCGCTGGTGATCACGATGCTCATCATGGGCGTCCTCGCTAACGCCGCCCGGCACGAACCGGAGGCGGTGGCCGCGCTGCGCACACAGGGGCCGGGTAAATTCGGACGCCTGCTGCGGCTGCCCCCGCCCGACCCGTACCGCCCGCCCGCCACCCGCAAGGCGGCGGGGCGCAGTGGGGCGAAGGCGGCCAGGCCGGCGCCCCGTGCGGCGCGGCCCGCCCCGGCGCAGGAACGACGCAGGTCGGTCCGCGAACCGGTGCGCCGCAGCGCGGCACGGACGAGCGCGGCCACGCCTCGCGGGGCCGCGCGGACAACAGCGAGCCGTGGTACCCGGAGTACCGCGAACCGGAGAGGTCATTGGTGAGTAACCCCGTCAAGGGAGCCGAGCGAGCCGCCGCGGGCAGAGGTCCGGTGGTCGTGGTCGCCGGAGGTGGCACCGCAGGACACATCGAACCCGCCCTCGCCCTGGCCGACGCCGTCAAGCGGCTGCGCCCGGACGCGACGGTCGTGGCGCTGGGCACCGAGCGCGGCCTGGAGAACAAGCTGGTCCCGGCCCGCGGGTACGAGCTGGAGCTGATCCCGCCGGTGCCGCTGCCGCGCAAGCCGACCCCGGAGCTGCTGCGGCTGCCCCTGAAGGTCCGGGACTCGGTGCGCCGGACCCGCGAGGTGCTGGAGCGGGTCGGCGCGGACGTCGTCGTCGGCTTCGGCGGTTATGTCGCCCTCCCGGCCTACCTCGCCGCGCGCGGGCGGGTCCCGATCGTCGTGCACGAGGCCAACCAGTCGCCGGGCCTGGCGAACAAGGTCGGGGCGCGGTTCGCGCGTCGCGTCGCGGTCGCCGTCCCGGGGACGCCGCTGCCGAAGGCCGAGGTCGTCGGCATCCCGCTGCGACAGTCGATCACGTCGCTGGACCGGGCCGCGCTGCGCGCCGAGGCCCGCGAGCACTTCGGGCTGGACCCGGAGGCGCCGACGCTGCTGGTGTTCGGCGGGTCGCAGGGCGCGCAGTCGATCAACGGGGCGGTGTCCGGCGCGGCGAAGGACCTCGCCGACGCCGGGGTCGGCGTGCTGCACGCGCACGGCCCGAAGAACACGCTGGTCGTGCAGGAGTTCCCGGGCAAGCCGGCGTACGTGCCGGTGCCGTACCTGGAGCGGATGGACCTGGCCTACGCGGCCGCCGACGTCGCGGTCTGCCGCTCGGGCGCGATGACGGTCGCCGAGGTGACCGCGGTCGGGCTGCCCGCGGTGTTCGTCCCGCTGCCGCACGGCAACGGCGAGCAGGCCACCAACGCCCGCCCGGCCGTCGACGCCGGGGCGGCGCTGATGGTCGCCGACGCCGACCTCACCCCGGCCAAGGTCGCCGACCTGGTCGTCCCGCTGGTCACCGACGCCGACCGGGTCGCCAAGATGAGCGCGGCGGCGGTCGGCATGGGCCACCGCGAGGCCGACGAGACCCTCGCCCGCATCGTCCTGGAGGCAGCCCGTGGTTGAGCAGGCACAGCTTGAGTTGCCCGCAGGGCTGCGCCGGGCGCACCTGATCGGGATCGGCGGCGCCGGGATGTCCGGCGTCGCGCGGATCCTGCTGGCCCGCGGAGCCTTCGTGTCGGGCTCGGACGCGAAGGAGTCGCGCGCGCTGCTGTCGCTGCGCGCCCAGGGCGCCGAGCTGTTCGTCGGCCAGGCCGCGTCGAACATTTCGGCGCTTCCGGAGCCGCCGTCGGCCGTGGTCGTCTCGACGGCGATCAAGGAGACCAACCCGGAGCTGGCCGCCGCGCGCGCCGCCGGGATCCCGGTCCTGCACCGGGCGGAGGCGCTGGCCGGGCTGATGGCGGGCCACCGCGTCGCCTGCATCGCGGGCACGCACGGCAAGACGTCGACGACGTCCATGCTCACGGTGGCGCTGCAGCACTGCCGGCTCGACCCGTCGTTCGCCATCGGCGGCGACCTCAACGAGTCCGGGGCCAACGCCCACCACGGCGAAGGCGGCATCTTCGTCGCCGAGGCCGACGAGAGCGACGGCTCGTTCCTGACCTACTCGCCGTCGGTGGCGGTCGTGACGAACGTCGAGCCGGACCACCTGGACCACCACGGGACCGCCGAGGCCTACACCAAGGTGTTCACCGACTTCGTCGACCGGCTCGACCCGGACGGCCTGCTGATCGTCTGCGCCGACGACGAGGGGGCCGACGCGCTGGGCGACGCCGCCGCGAAGCGCGGAATCCGGGTGCAGCGGTACGGCTACCGGGTCAGCGGACCCGACGACGCCAAGATCATGTCCTACGAGCCGCGGCCGGACGGCGGGGTCGTGCGGGTCTCGCTGAAGACCAAGCTGATCGACGTCACGGTCGCGGTGCCGGGCGACCACATGGCGCTGAACGCGGTCGCGGCACTGCTGGCCGGGCTCGAGCTCGGCGCGCCGGTCGACGGGATGGTCGCGGGCCTCGCGGCGTTCGGCGGGGTGCGGCGGCGGTTCGAGTTCAAGGGCCGGGCCGGCGACGTCCGCGTCTACGACGACTACGCCCACCACCCGACCGAGGTCTCCGCGCAGCTGCGCGCGGCGCGGACGGCGGCCGGGTCCGGCCGGGTCGTCGTCGTGTTCCAGCCGCACCTGTACTCGCGGACCAAGCTGTTCGCGACGGAGTTCGCCGAGGCGCTGTCGCAGGCCGACGAGGTCGTCGTCCTGGACGTGTACGGTGCCCGCGAAGAGCCGGAGCCGGGCGTGACCGGCGCGCTCATCGCCGACCGCGTCACCGTGCCGGTGCACTACGAGCCCGCGTTCGACGTCGCTGCCGGCCTGGCCGCCGGGCTGGTCCGCGGCGGCGACCTGGTCGTCACCATGGGCGCCGGGGACGTGACGCAGCTGGGCCCGGAGATCCTCGCCGAGCTGGACAAGCGCTGAGCCCATGAGTCCGACCAGGGAACGCCGCCGTCCGTCCGAAGAGGACGAACGGGATCGTGCCGCCTTGGCGCGGGAACGGCGCGGGCGGCGCTCCGAAGAGGAGCGCCGCCGGACCCGGGCCCGCACCTCGCGGCCGAGCCCGCGCACCCGGCCCACCCGGCAGGCGGAAATCCGGCGCCGCTGGGTCGCGCTGCTGACCGTGCTGACCGTCGTCGCGGGCGTCTACCTGCTGTTCTTCAGCTCGATGCTGGGGGTGAAGGACGTCGCGGTCAGCGGGGCGCGCACGGTGCCTGCCGACCGGATCCGCGCGGTGGCGGCGGTGCCGGCGGACAAGCCGATGCTGCGGCTGAGCACCGACGAGATCCGCGACCGGGTGGCCGGGATGCCGGGCATCGCGACGGTCGAGGTGTCGCGCTCGTGGCCGAACACGGTCGAGATCCAGGTGACGGAGCGAACGGCGATAGCGTTCTTCGACAGCGGCCCGGGCGGCGACGGAGTACACCTGGTCGACGGCGGCGGAGTGGTCTTCAAGACGGTCCCGGGCCGCCCCGCGGGGTTGCCGGAACTGCGCCTGCCGAAGGTCTCGGCGGACGACCCGGTGACGCGAGCGGTGACGGCGGTGCTGGGCGTGATCCCGGAACAGCTGCTGAAGCAGGTCACGACGGCGACGGCGAAGACCCCGGCGAGCGTGGAGTTCACTCTTTCGAGCGGAAAGATCGTCCGCTGGGGCACGGCGGAGCAGACGGACCGCAAGGCGAAGGTCCTGGCGGCGCTGCTCACGCAAGAGGGCAAGGTCTACGACGTCGCGGCGCCCGAGCTGCCGACCATCACTTCCTGAAGCCGGGTAACGGCCCGCTGCCGGTTCGCGACTCCTCCCGAGCAACGCGTGGCTGTGTGTCGCCGGCCGATGGGGACCGGCCGCGAGGTGGTGACGAAGTACCCGAACTGGCTTCTGCAGACGTAAGTGAAGTACGAAGAACGAGCGCGGAGCCGAGGGCTGGCGCCGTCATTCTCGTATGTCGTACGATCTCGTACGCCATACGAGAGCAAGGGGGCATGTCATGACGATCCTGGTGACGGGCGCGACCGGCAGCGTCGGCCGGTTGGTGGTCGACGAGCTGGTCGCGGCGGGGGTGCCGGTGCGGGCGCTGACCGTCGATCCCGCACGGGCGAAGCTGCCGCCCGAGGCCGAAGTGGTCGTCGGGTCGCTGGCGCGGCCCTCGACACTGCCCCTCGCCTTGAAGGGCGTCGACGCCGTGTACCTGGCTCCGATGGCCCGGACCGTCCGGCGGTTCTGCGAGCTGGCCCGTGCCGCGGGCATCGAGCGGGTCGTCGCGCTGTCCGGCAGCAGCGTCGGTGACGGCCACGAAGGCTCCAGCGGCAACGAATACGCCGCCGTCGAAGCGGCCGTCCGGGACGCCGGCTTCGCGTGGACCTTCCTGCGGCCCGGTGCCTTCATGAACAACACGCTCGACTGGGCGGACATGGTCCGCGCGGGCGAGGTCGCCGTGGCCTGCGGCGACGCGACACAGACGCCGATCGACCTCGGCGACATCGCCGCGGTCGCCGCCCGGGTGCTCACCACCGATGGCCACATCGGAGCGACTCATGTCCTCAGCGGACCCGAGTCGATCAGCCTGCGTGGCCAAGTTGCCACACTGGAATCGGTGCTCGGCAAGGAAATCCGCTTCCGGGAGCTGACCCGGACCCAGCAGCGCGAGCAGTGGCTGGGCTTCGGCATCCCGGAAGCCGCCGTCGACTGGCTGCTCGACGGCTTCGAGGAGACGCTGCGGCACCCGCAGGTGCCGACCGGCGTCGTCGAAGAGCTGCTCGGCCGTCCCGGAACCACCTACGCGGACTGGGCCGGGGCCAACCGGGCGGTGTTCGCCTAGACGCGGGTGCGGGTCATCCCGGCCAGGCCGAGCAGCGGGAGGACGCCGGCGAACACGACCACCGCGGTCCAGCCGCCCAGGTGGTAGGCGATCGAGCCCGCCTGGGAGCCGATCGCGCCGCCGATGAAGAATGTGCCCAGGTAGACGCTGTTGATCCGGGCGCGGGCCGACGGGTCCAGCTGGTAGATCGTGTGCTGGCCGACCACCAGCGTCGTCTGGACCGCCATGTCGACCGCGATTGCCGCGATCGCCAGCAGGATCACGTTGTGCGCGCCGAGCCCGGCCAGCGCGAACGCCGCCGCGCACAGCACGAACGCGCCCGCGGTGAGCCGGCGGCCGTGTCCGTGGTCCGACCACCGCCCGGCCAGCGGTGCCACCAGCGCCCCGGCCGCCCCGGCCAGCGCGAACAGGCCGACGCCGAGCTGGCTGTAGCCGAACGGCGGAGCCGTCAGCACGAAGGCGATCGTCGTCCAGAACGCGCTGAACGCGCCGAACATCGCCGACTGGTACAGCGCGCGGTGGCGCAATGCCGGGTGCTTGCGCGCCATGGCGAGCGTCGACCGCAGCAACTGTCCATAATGGACGTCCGTTGTGGGTGCCCGGCGCGGCAGGATGAAACGCAGCACCACGGCGAGCGCGGCCATCGCGGCGGCCGAGATCAGGAACACGACGCGCCAGCTCGTCACCTCGGCCAGCAGGCTCGCGACCACCCGCGAGAGCAGGATGCCGAAGAGCAGCCCGCTCACGACGCGCCCGACGATCCGGCCGCGGATCGCGTCGGGCGAGATGTCGGCGGCGAACGGGATGAGGATCTGCACGACGACCGACGTCGCGCCGACGATCAGCGAGGCGATCAGCAGCACGGCGAACGCGGGCGCGGCCCCGGTGACGACCAGCCCGGCGCACGCGAGCGCGAGCAGCGTCGCGACCAGGCTCCGGTTCTCGAGGCGGTCGCCGAGCGGGACGAGCAGCAGCATCCCGGCGGCGTAGCCGATCTGGGTGGCGGTGACGACCCCGCCGGCGGCCGCCTCGCCGACGCCGAACGTGTGCCGCAGCTCGGCCAGCAGCGGCTGAGCGTAGTAGAGGTTGGCCACGGTCAGTCCACAGGAGACCGCCAGGAGCAGCACGAGCCACCGGGGCGGTGCCTGCTGTTCGGTCTCGGTCATGCGCGCCCCCATCGGTGGAACCGGTTTGATCGGTTCCCGACGGTACCAGTCAAACCGGTTCCGGCGTACTGTGACCCATATGACGGACCGATTCCGCTCGGGCGCGGGCAGGCTCTGCCTGGACTTCATCCGGACGCTGCGCCACCGCGGCACGCCCGGGGAGCAGGAGGAGCTGCCGGACGCCGTGGCGTGGGGCGCGTGGATCGATCAGCTGGGGCCGTTCGCGGTCCCGGTCCGTCCCGCGGAGGTGCGCGACGCTTGGGTCGTCCGTGAGGCGATCCACGAACTGCTCACGGGCGAGGTGCGCAATGCGACACGGCAGCGGCTGAACCGCGTGGCGGCGTTGCCGGTGCCCGCGCCTTCGCTCACTGCTTTGGGTGAACTTCGCTGGCAGGCGGAGGATCCCGCGGAAGCGATGCTGGCACTGCTGGCCCGGGACGCGCTGGAGCTGGTGACGTCCCCGGAGTTCGCCCGGGTCCGCCGGTGCGCGGGCCCGAGGTGCGGGGCGCTGTTCCTGGACACGTCGAGGCCGGGGACGCGCCGGTGGTGTTCGATGGAGACCTGCGGCAACCAGGCGAAGAAGTCGGCCTACCGGGCGAAGGAAGCGACCCGCGGCTGACGCCCCAAGGCGGCCTTGGGTGCGTCGGACGCACCGAAGGCCGCCTTGGGTGCGCGGGACGCACCGAAGGCCGCCTTGGGGCGCTCGTGGCCGGCTTGGTCGCGGGCGCCCCAAGAAACTCAGGCGAGGGCCGCGTCGAGGGTGATGGTCGTGCCGGCCAGGGCCTTCGACACCGGGCACGTCTTCTCCGCCGTCTCCGCGTACGCCGCGAACTGCTCCGCCGTCACGCCCGGGACCGAGGCCCGCAGCGTGATCGCGATGCCGCTGATCTCGAAGCCGCCGCCGGACGCCGGGCCGAGGGTCACCTCCGCGCTCACGTCGATCGAGTCCGCGGTGATCTTCTGGGCTTCCAGCACGCCCGACAGGTTCATCGCCAGGCAGGACGAGTGCGCCGCCGCGATGAGCTCCTCCGGGCTCGTCTGGCCGTCCGGGTTGCCCGCGCGGGTCGGGAACGACACGCTGAACGTGCCCGCGTTGGACGAGTCCAGCGTGACCTCGCCCTTCCCGTTCTGCAGTCCGCCGACCCAGTGGGTGGTGGCGTCACGGCTGGGCATAAGAGCCTCCTCGATGATCGGATGCGTACGCGGCGGCCGACGCCGTCAGCCGCCGCAGGGTGGCGATGAGCTGCCGCCGCTCGGTGTCGTCGAGACCCAGTGCGCAGCCGATCGCCGACGGGACGCCCGCGGCGCGCGTGCGCACCGCCCGGCCCTGCTCGGTCAGGCTGACCACCACGGTGCGTTCGTCCGCGGGCAGCCGGGCCCGCGTCACCAGCCCGTTGGCCTCGAGGCGCTTGAGCAGCGGGGAAAGCGTGCCGTAGTCCAGGTGCAGCGCCTCGCCGATCTCCTTGACCGGCCGGTCGTCGGACTCCCACAGCACCAGCAGCACCAGGTACTGCGGGTAGGTGAGACCCAGCTCGCCCAGCAGGGGGCGGTAGGTGTCCGTCACCGCGCGCGACGCCGCGTAGAGCGCGAAGCAGGCTTGCTTTTCCAAGAGGAACTCGTCCGGCACGTCCGTAAACCTAGCCCGCGATTACATCGTGTGCAAGGTATTCGGAACTGTCGGACCCCTCTGGCAGAGTCCGGGGCATGACCGAACGACCCGAGCGCCCCACGGCACCGCTCACCGGCGGCGAGCGCGAAATCCTCGCCGGCCTGCTCGACCACCACCGCGCCACCGTCGCGTGGAAGTGCGGCGGCCTCACCGACGAGCAGGCGCGGCGCGTCCACGTGCCGAGCGAGCTGACCACGATCGCGGGGCTGCTCAGCCACCTCACGCTCAACGAATGGTTCTGGTTCGCCGTCGTCGTCGACGGCGAGGAGGACACCTGGGAGGAACGCCTCAAGGAGGATCCGGACGCGGAGTTCCGCACGGACGCGCCGATGTCCCGGCTGCTGGCCGACTACGCGAAGCAGTGCGAGCGCAGCCGGGAGATCGTCGCGGAACACGGACTCGACGACGAAGTCACGCACAACGGCGAGACGTTCAACGTCCGCTGGGTCGTCACGCACATGATCGAGGAGACCGCCCGGCACGTCGGCCACCTCGACCTGCTGCGGGAGCTGACCGACGGCCTCACGGGGGAGTGACGCGCCCGGGCGGCCACGGGAAAGAGTCGCTCGACGTACTGCGCGTAGGCCGGGGCGGTGCGGGCCATTGCCTTATCCAGCAATGATTTTCCCGTTCCGCTGGGCAGGGCGAAAGTCGTCGCCGCGCCCGGCCACGTCGAGCAGGCCGAGCTTGCGGCCGATCAGTTCCAGCTTGTCGTGGTGGGCCTGCCGGAGGGTGGCTGTGCAGCCGTCCGGACTCCGGGCTTCCTCCGCCGGCGGTCCCACGACGCCGAGCGGCGAGCGAAACGGCCTCCCACCACGAACGCGGCCCGAGCCGCACCCCGGTGGTGCCCCGCGACCGGGTGACGGCTCGCATCCGGCCGAAGCCGTCGCCCTCGACGCCGAGGGCGCCGGTGACGTAGGCGCGGGCGGGCCCAGCTCGCCGGGCGCGCGGAGCAGGCGGCGCCGGGCCCGGCGATCGCGCAGCACCACCGTCGGCGCGTCCGCCGGTCCGGCTCGGGTCCCGTCCCAGGCCCGCAGGGCCGCGGGAGCTGCCCGGCGAACGAGGCGAGGCGGGTGCGCGGTGTTGTCCGGCATGCCCGGTGCTCGTTCGCCGCCGCGACGTGGATCGGTGGCCCGCGCCACCAATCCGGCGGGGCCGCGGCCCCGAAGCACCGGTGTGGAGACCACGGGAGAACGCATCGGCGTCATCGGCAGCGGGGTGGCCGGGCTGACCGCCGCCGACCTGCTGCACCGCAAGTACGAGGTGCTGCTGTTCGAGACCGACGCCCGCCCGGGCGGGCACGCGCACATGCCGAGCGCGCACGGCGGGACGGCCGGGGTCGACGCCCAGCGCGGCAACCTGGTCCGCGGCCGCTACCTGCGCATGCTCGCCGAGGTGAAACGCTTCCACCGGCAGGCGAAGCGGCTGCCGGCGGCGAAGGACACCGGCGACGTCACGCTCGGCGCGTTCCTCGCCATCGGCGGCTACTCGCGCTGGTTCGTCGACCGCGCCGGCGGCGGCGAAATCCGCGACGACGCCGGCACGCCGCACCACGTCGTCGTCGCCACGCACGCCGACCAGGCGCTCGCGCTGCCGGCCGACCCGACCCGCGCCGAACGCGAGGTGCTCGGCGCGTTCCGCTACTCGGCCGGCGAAGCCCGGCTGTACACCGACACCAGCGTGCTGCCTCCACCGGCCGGCGCCCGGGCGGGGTGGAACTACCGCGCCCCGGTGTGCGGCGCGGCGGTCCGCACACCGGAATCCGTTGCCGCGCACCGAACACTGCCCGAGCCGAACGACGGCGTGCTCGCCTGCGCGGGTGCCTGCCGCGGCCGGGGTTTCCACGAAGACGGGTGCTCCTCCGGCGCTCGCGCCGCCGAGAGCCTGGGAGTGACCTGGTGACGAACGCGCTGTACGACGCGACCGTCGCGCACGTGCGGTGGATCGACCCGCCCCACGCCTTCGCGCACCGCGTCTACCTGTGGCTGGTCGACCTCGACGCGCCACCGCGGCCGCCGTCGTGGCTACGGCCCTTCGGCAGTCGGGACCACTTCGCGGCCGGCGACCCGCGCGGCATCCGGGAGCAGCTGGACGGGTGGCTCGCCGAGCGCGGTGTCGACCTGCGCGGCGGCCGGGTCGTCATGCTCGCCGAAATGCACAACACCTACCGCGGGCGGCACGCTTACCTGCTGCGGACCGGCGAAGACGGCCCGGCCCGCGCGGCCAAGGGGTTCGCCGTCTCGCCGCTCCAGCGGATGGACGGCGAGTACCGGATGCACCTGCCGCGCCCGGAGGCGCTGCTCGCGCTCACCGTGGCGCTGCACCGCGGGACGGCCGCGCCGCTGGCCGCTACGCTGCGAGGAGTTCGCCGCCCGGTGAACCCGCGGTGGCCGGCCCGGCCCGTGCCGGCCTGGCCGCTGTTCCCGCAGCGGGTGTCCGCGCTGATCCGCCGCCACGGCGTCGCGTTGTGGCTGCGGAAGGCCGCGGTCGCCCCGCGCACCCCGCAGAACGCCGGAGGGCAGCCGCATGGATGAGCAGGCTCGCCGCCGGCACGTGGCGCCGGTGCCGCCGGACGTCGCGGCGCCCACCGCCGAGGAGCTGATGGTGCGCGTCGCCAAGGGGGACGAACGCGCCTTCGAGCTGCTCTACGACCAGCTCGCCGGGCCGATCTTCGGGCTCGTCCGGCGGATCGTGCGGGACACCGCCCAGTCCGAAGAGGTCGCCCAGGAGGTGCTCGTCGAGCTGTGGCGCACCGCGACCCGGTACGCGCCGGAAAAGGGGTCCGCGCTCAACTGGGCGATGACCCTGGCGCACCGCCGCGCCGTCGACCGCGTCCGCTCGGCGCGGGCCGGCACCGAGCGGGAGCTGAAGGCGACCTTCGAAGCCGCCCGCGGCCGCCCGTTCGACGAGGTCGCCGAGTCCGTGACCGCGCGGCTCGAACGCTCCCAGGTGCGCCGGTGCCTGTCCTTCCTGACCGACCTGCAGCGCGAGTCCGTGCTGCTCGCCTACTACCAGGGCTATACCTATCGCGAGGTGGCCGAAGTGCTGTCGACGCCGCAAGGAACCATCAAGACGCGGCTGCGGGACGGGCTCATCCGCCTGCGGGACTGCCTGGGGGTGACCGCGTGAGCACGCCGGAGATGCACACCCTGGCCGGCGCGTACGCCCTCGACGCCGTCACCGACGTCGAGCGCGCGGAGTTCACCCGGCACCTCGAGCAGTGCGAGTCCTGCGCGCAGGAGGTCGCCGAGCTGCGCGCGACCGCGGCGCGGCTGGGCGCGGCGATGGCCGAAGAGCCGCCGCCGGAGCTCAAGGACCGCGTCATGGCCGCCACGCACGCCACCCGCCAGCTGCCGCCGCGGACCCGCCCGGGCTCGCCGGACCGGCACCGCCGCGCGGCCAGGGCACCGCGGTGGGCGGTCCTCGTCTCGGCCGCGGCCGCCGTCGCCGGGCTCGCCGCCGGCGGTGTGTTCGGCGGCATCGCGCTCACCCAGCAGCATGAGCTGCAGGCCGCGCAGAGCCGGCTCGACCAGGTGAAACAGCGCTACGAGCCGGTGGCGGCGCTGCTGGCGGCCCCGGACGCGAAGGCCGCGCACGCGACGTCGCCCATCGGCGGCGGCGTCACGGTCGTCTCCTCGCGGACACTCGGCCGGGTGATGGTGCTGGACGCCGGCCTGCCCGCGCAGCCGGGCGGGAAGGTGTACGAGGCCTGGCTGATCACCGGATCGGCCGCCCCGCGCCCGGCCGGGGTGATCGCCGGCACGGTGGCCGGGGCCCTGGTCGTGGCGGACGGCGCGGGGGACGCCGACCACGTCGCGCTGAGCGTCGAGCAGGCGGGCGGCTCGCCCACCGGGAGGCCGTCGGGCGTCCTGATGAGCATGCCGGTCCCGGCCTGATTCCGCGCCATACCAGAGCGGGCCGGGACGGCCCCGGCGGCCCGCCGCGCTTGCGGACCCGAACGCGTTGTGGCAAAACACCTTTGCGACACACGGCGTGCCTACTGGATTAGAGCCTGCCTGGTGCCTACCGTCCTGCCTAACGTCGGCAGTTGACATAACTCTCGATCTAGGGTTGAGGTTGAGGGTTTGATCTTCGGCCGGCGGGCTGTACGGGCACAACGATCAGGAAGGCGGACTTCGATGACGCCCCCGCACAACTACCTTGCGGTGATCAAGGTGGTCGGCATCGGCGGTGGCGGCGTGAACGCCGTGAACCGCATGATCGAGGTCGGCCTCAAGGGTGTCGAGTTCATCGCGGTGAACACCGACGCGCAAGCACTGCTCATGTCCGACGCCGACGTCAAGCTGGACATCGGCCGCGAGCTGACCCGCGGCCTCGGCGCGGGCGCCGCCCCCGAGGTCGGCCAGAAGGCCGCCGAAGACCACCGCGAAGAGATCGAAGAGGTCATCAAGGGCGCCGACATGGTGTTCGTGACCGCCGGCGAAGGCGGCGGCACCGGCACCGGCGGCGCGCCGGTCGTGGCGCAGATCGCCCGCAAGCTGGGCGCGCTCACCATCGGCGTGGTCACGCGGCCGTTCACCTTCGAGGGCAAGCGCCGCGGCAAGCAGGCCGAAGAGGGCATCCAAGCGCTGCGCAACGAGTGCGACACGCTCATCGTGATCCCGAACGACCGGCTGCTGCAGCTCGGTGACATCGGCGTGTCGCTGATGGACGCGTTCCGCTCGGCGGACGAGGTGCTGCTCTCCGGTGTCCAGGGCATCACCGACCTGATCACCACCCCGGGCCTGATCAACCTCGACTTCGCCGACGTCAAGAGCGTCATGTCCGGCGCGGGCTCCGCGCTGATGGGCATCGGCTCGGCCCGCGGCGAGGGCCGGGCGATCCAGGCGGCGGAGAAGGCGATCAACTCGCCGCTGCTGGAAGCGTCGATGGACGGCGCCCACGGCGCGCTGCTGTCCATCGCGGGCGGCTCCGACCTGGGCCTGTTCGAGATCAACGAGGCGGCGTCGCTGGTGCAGGAGTCCGCGCACCCGGACGCGAACATCATCTTCGGCACGATCATCGACGATTCCCTCGGCGACGAGGTCCGCGTCACGGTGATCGCGGCCGGGTTCGACGCGGGCGCGCCGACGCACAAGAAGCTCGACCCGCCGGCGTTCGGGTCCCGCTCGTCGTCGGGGACCACCGCGTCCGCGTCGGCGGGCCAGGTCTCGAACCCGCCGACACCGCCGTCGGGCGCCACGCCGGTGCCCTCCTCCGGCAGCTCCGGCTACCCGGTGGCGCCGCCGCGGTCGCACTCGCCGCTGCCGTCGGCCACGAGCACCCCGCCGTCGGGCGGGCTCCCGCAGCCGGGCGGCGGGTCGCGCGGCTACTCGCCGATCGGCTCCAACGCGACCCAGGGCAGCCTGCCGGGCCGCCCGATGCCGGTCCACGACGACCCGTCCGACGACGAGGTCGACGTCCCGCCGTTCATGCGGCGCTAGACACCCCCGCCGAAGGCCACCACCCGCGAACTAGAGTCGTGGGTGGTGGCCTTCCGTGACGTCAGGAGGATTCGTGCGGGTTCGGCGAGTGGTCACGACCAGGGCGGGCGGCGCGTCACGGCCGCCGTACGACACCTTCAACCTGGCGGACCACGTCGGCGACGACGACGGGAACGTCTACGCCAACCGCAAGCGCCTGGCCGCCGAGCTGGGCCTGGCCGAGGACAAGCTGGCCTGGATGGAGCAGGTCCACGGCCGCACGGCGACCATCGTCGACGGTTCCGAGACCCGCGCGGCCGAGGCGACCGACGCGCTCGTGACGGCGACCCCGGGCGTCGCGCTCGTGGTGCTGGTCGCCGACTGCGTCCCGATCCTGCTGGCCGACGCCGAGGCCGGGGTGGTCTCGGCGGTGCACGCGGGCCGGGTGGGCGCGCGGGTCGGCGTGGTCCCGGCGGCGGTGGCGGCCATGCGCGAGGCGGGCGCGGAGGCCGGCCGGATCGAAGCCCTGCTCGGCCCGGCCATCTGCGGCGACTGCTACGAGGTCCCGGCCGGCATGGCCGCCGACGTCGAAAAGCACCTCCCCGGCAGTGCCTGCAAGACCCGCCAGGGCACGCCGGGCCTCGACCTGCGGGCCGGCCTCTGGCGGCAGCTCGCCGACCTGGGCGTCGGCAAGATCGGCGTGGACCCGCGGTGCACGAACGAGGACAAGACGCTCTTCAGCTACCGCCGCGACGGGACCACCGGGCGGATCGCCGGCATCACCTGGATCGAAGCATGAGCACCGACCGCAAGGCCGAGCTGGCCGAGAACCTGGCGGCGGTCGAGGAGCGGATCGCCGCCGCCTGCCGGACCGCCGGGCGCGCTCGCGAAGAGGTCAAGCTGATCGCGGTCACCAAGACGTTCCCCGCCTCGGACGTGGCGCTGCTCGCCGACCTCGGCATCACCGACGTGGGGGAGAACCGCGACCAGGAGGCCGGGCCGAAGGCGGCGGAGGTCGCCGGGCTGCGGCCCGGCGCGGACCTGCGCTGGCACATGGTCGGCCGGCTGCAGCGGAACAAGGCACGTTCCGTCGCCGGCTGGGCACACCAGGTGCAGTCGCTCGACTCGGCCCGGCTCGCCGACGCGCTCGCGAAGGCCGTGCGTGCGGCGAGGGACGCCCAGATACGTGACGAACCCCTCGACGTGCTGATCCAGGCCAGCCTCGACGACGACCCCGAACGCGGCGGCTGCCCCCTCGACCAGCTCGGCGCGCTCGCCGATCACGTCACTCACACGGGTGAGCTGCGGCTTCGTGGGCTGATGGCCGTCGCGCCCCTCGGCGCCGACCCCGCGGCCGCGTTCGAAAGGCTCGCCCGCGCGGGGGAGAGACTGCGCGAAGATCACTCGAATGCCGCAGCCGTCTCCGCCGGGATGAGCCATGATCTCGAGCAGGCGATCGCGCACGGCTCGACCTGTGTGCGTGTCGGAACCGCGTTGCTCGGCGGGCGCGGTTTAGCCTCGCCGTAGGGAGCTCGCGCGGCCGTCACGTTTCGTGTCCGCCCGCGCGGGGCACTGATGGCGTGGATCGAGCGTCGGTGCGGGAGCGGCTAGGGCTAGGGAGAGGCATGAGCGCGCTGCAGAAGCTGAAGGCCTACTTCGGGATGGTGCCCGCGGACGACGACGGCTACGAAGCCGAGGATGACTACCGGCGTGGCTACGACGACGAGTACGACTCCTACGAGGAGCCGGCTCCGCGGTCGTCGCGTTCACGGTACCGCGACGTCGACGACACGTACGACGAGCCCGTCGGCCGCAGCCGCTCACGCTCCGTGGCCGAGCCCGCCGTCCACGGCGCGCTCGCCGTCGACCGGCAGCCGGAGCCCGTGGCGCGCCTGCGCCCGGTCACCGAGCCGGTGGTGCGCCAGCCGGTGCGCGACCCGCTGAGCCGGATCACCACGCTGCACCCCACGAGCTACGCCGAGGCGCGGGCGATCGGGGAGCACTACCGCGAAGGCATCCCGGTGATCATGAACCTCACCGAGATGGAGAACGCGGACGCGAAGCGGCTCGTCGACTTCGCCGCCGGGCTGGCGTTCGCGCTGCGCGGGTCGATGGACAAGGTCACCAACAAGGTGTTCCTTCTCTCACCGCCCGATGTGGACGTGACCGCCGAGGACCGCCGGCGGATCGCCGAGGGCGGATTGTTCCTGCGCGGCTGAAGTCACGGTTACCGCTGAGCGCAAGCAGACGTGATTTTGTCGACCCGATGCCGCGTCGACCCCCTCAGGCAGCGTCTTCTCCGGGGGCGCATGGTTAGAGTAGGTACGTGGAAGCTGTGTGGCTGGTCGTCTGGTACGTGCTGTTCGCCTTCTGGTTGCTGCTGACGGCGCGGATCGTGATCGAACTCGTCCGGACGTTCGCCCGTGAGTGGCATCCGGCCGGAGGGGTTGCGGTGACGCTCGAGACCATCTACACAGTGACGGACCCGCCGGTTCGGCTGTTCAGGCGAATCATTCCGATGGTTCGAATCGGCGGCGTCGGACTGGACTTGTCGATTATGGTGCTGCTGTTGGTTGTGTTCTTCGCGATGCAACTGGCGACTCCAAGTTGATCGGGGAGACTTGGGTGGACCCTGCAGGCCATGGAGTGCGTGAGGTGATCTGATGTCGTTGACCCCCGCTGACGTGCATAACGTCGCGTTCAGCAAGCCGCCCATCGGCAAGAGGGGCTACAACGAGGACGAGGTGGACGCGTTCCTCGACCTGGTGGAAACCGAGCTGGCTCGCTTGATCGAGGACAACAACGAGCTGCGCCAGCAGATGGAGCAGCTCGACGCCGAGCTCGAGTCGACCCGTAGCGAGCTCGAGAACGCCAAGGCGAACGTCGGCGCGCCCCCGATGCGGGAAGAGCCGTCGCGGCGCCTCGCGCCGGTGCCGCCGCCGCAGTCCGCCATGGAGCAGACCCAGGCGCACTCGATGGTCGGCGACAGCACGGAGCCGAACGTGCAGGCCGCCAAGGTCCTCGGCCTGGCCCAGGAGATGGCCGACCGGCTGACCGCCGAGGCGAAGACCGAGTCCGACGGGATGCTGGCCGAGGCCCGCACCAAGTCCGAGCAGCTGCTTTCGGACGCCAGGGCGAAGTCCGACGCGATGGTCAACGAGGCCCGCACCCGGGTCGACACGATGCTGAACGACGCGCGGACCCGGGCCGAGACGCTGGAGCGCCAGGCGCGCGACAAGGCGACCACGCTCGAGCGCGAGTCGCAGCGGAAGTACACCGAGACGATGAACAGCCTCAACGCCGAGAAGAGCGGGCTGGGCAAGAAGATCGAGGAGCTGCGCACGATCGAGCGGGAGTACCGCACGCGGCTGCGCGGATTCCTCGAGTCCCAGCTCCGCGAGCTCGACGACCGCGGCTCGGCCGCGCCGGCGTCGGCGTCGTCCGGCTCGGGTTCGTCCTCCGGCTCGTCCAGCGGCGGCCAGGGCTACTCGTTCGGCCCGCGGGCCGAAGCCGGCTGAGTTCTGCTCGAACCGTGGCCCATCCGCCGGGTGGGCCACGGTTCGGAACCGCTCCGGTACCGCCCGTGGGCGGGTCGGCGGCCGATCCCTGCCCGTTCGTGCTGTAATTCAGCGTGCTCTACATCGTGCTGGTACTGGTACTGGCGGCTCTGGGGTTGCTCGTCACCGCGCTCATCACCGCTTCGTCGTTGTGGGCGTGGGTTTCCATCGGCCTCTCCGTGCTGGCCGGGCTGATCCTCATCGCCGACTGGCTGCGTCGCCGGCGTCGCTCGGCGGCCGCTGCCGACGCCGCGGAAGAGCCCGCAGCGGAGGAACCGGTCGTCGCTGAGCCCGTTCCCGAAGCGTCCGTTGCCGAGGAGTCCCCGGCGCGGGAAAAACCGTCGCCCGAGGTCGAACAGACCGTCCTCATCCCGGCCGCCGGTGACCTGGGCGACCCGGCCGACACACCGGAACCCGCCGCGGAGACCGAGAGCGAACCAGGCGAGGAAGAAACCCCGGCCGACGACGTGGCGGTCCTGGCCGACCTCGAGGACGAGGTCGTCGTCGTCGACGAGCACCCCCGCTACCACCTGCGCACCTGCGCCTGGCTGGGCACCCGCGACACGATCCCGATCGGCGTCGGCGAGGCCCGCCAGCTCGGCTTCACCCCGTGCGACCGCTGCCGCCCCGACGCGACACTGGTGGCCGCCCACCGCTGACCGGGTTCCGTCAGGCGGCGAGATCCGCCACGCCGAGGTGGGTCTCCAGCGCCCGGGCGCCGGCCGGCGTCAGCCGCAGCGCGCGATGGGCCTTGGCGCGCCGCTGCACCCAGCCCGCTTCCACGAACCGCGTCGCGACCGCCGCGCCCAAGGCACCCGCCAGATGGTGGCGCTGCTCGCTCCAGTCCAGGCAGAACTTCAGCAGCGGACGACGACCGGCCGCGGTCGCGTGCAGGTCCACGCCCAGCGCGCCGAACACCGCTTCCGCGTCCGGGCCCAGCGTGTACGGGTGTTCGCGCAGCGGAGCCGAAATCCGGTCACCCGGACGCCGCCGGGTGTCGGGCGCCCCGGCCAACGCGCCCTTGGCGAGCAACGCCGACGTCACCGCCACCCCGAGCCGGCCCGCCAGATGGTCGTAACACGTCCTGGCCGTGCGCAAGGCCTCCGCCCGGGTCCCTTCGCGCAAGGACGTCACCGGCTGTGACGGCGAGAACCGGGCCAGCGTCTCCAGCAGCTCCGCGGTGTCCGGCCCGGCCAGCCGGTAGAACCGGTGCCGCCCCGACTTCTCGGCCACGACCAGGCCCGCCGCCCGCAGCTTCGCCAGGTGCGCGCTGACGCCCTGCGCGGACAACCCGGCCTCGGCGGCCAGCACGGACGCCGCCAGCGCCCGGCCGTCGCCGAGCGCGAGCAGCACGCGGACCCGCGCCGGGTCCGCGAACAACGCGGCCGTGCGGGCGATGTCGGCGTCGCCTTCCATGCCCCCAGGATGCCCCCGCGACACTTCCACGGCGACGGAAGCGTTCCTGCGGTCCACTGGGGTCATGCGATCCGCAGTCTTGCTCACCATGTGCGCCGGCATGTTCCTCGTCCAGCTCGACGTCACGGTCGTCAACGTCGCGCTGCCCGCCATCGGCGCCGGCCTGCACGCCGGCCTTGCCGCCCAGCAGTGGGTGGTGGACGGCTACTCCGTCGTCCTGGCCGCCCTGCTGCTCACCGGCGGTGCCCTCGGCGACGTCTTCGGCCACCGCCGGATCGTCCTCGCCGGCTTCGCGGTCTTCGGCACGGCGTCGGCCGCGTGCGGGCTCGCCGGAGCGGCGCCGTGGCTCGTCGCCTCGCGCGCCGGGCAGGGCCTGGGGGCCGCGCTCCTGCTGCCCGGCACGCTCGCCGTCATCACGAACGCCTACCCGGACCGCGCCGAGCGCGCCCGGGCCCTCGGGATCTGGGCGGGGGTGTCGGCGCTCGCGCTGTCGGCGGGCCCGGTGCTGGGCGGCGCGGTCGTGTCGGCGGCCGGCTGGCGGCCGGTGTTCTGGCTCAACGTCCCGGTCGTGCTGGCAGCCGCCCTCGCGACGCGGCGGCTGGTGCCGCGCGGCGAGCGCGTGTCCGGACGGCGGGTCGACGTCGCCGGCGTCGCCACCGCCGTGCCCGCCCTCGGCGCCGGTGTCTACGCGGTCATCGCCGGGAGCGCCGTGGCGGCCGTGGCCGCGGTCGTCGCGCTGGTGGCCTTCCTGGTCGTGGAGCGCCGTTCGCCGGACCCGATGCTGCCCCTGGACGTCGCCCGGCGGACGCTGGGGCCGAACTTCGTCTCGGCCGCGATGAACTTCGTCGGCATCGGCGCGATCCTCGTCCTGACGCTGTACCTGCAGGGCGTGCGGCACGCGTCCCCGCTGACGGCCGGGCTCGAGGTGCTGCCGCTGTTCGGGCCGCTGTCGCTGCTGGCGCCGGTCGCGGGACGGCTCACCGGGCGGTTCGGGCCGCGGCCGCTGATGGTGGCCGGGCTCGCGCTGGGCGCGCTCGGGATGCTGAACCTCCTGCTGCTCGACGGCGGCAGCGGCTATCTCGCGCTCCTGCCGACGCTGCTCGGTCTCGGCATCGGGATGGGCCTGCTGACGACGGCGGTGGTGACGGCGGCGGTCACCGGTATCCCGGCCGGGCGTGCCGGTGTCGCCAGCGGCATCAACAACACGGCCCGCCAGGCCGGGGGCGCGCTCGGGGTGGCGGTGCTGGGCGCGGTCGTGGGCGAGCCGAGCCACGCGAGCGCGTTCGTCGCCGGGCTGCACGGCGCCGGGCTGATCGCGGGCGCGCTGTGGCTGGTGGCGATCGGCGTGACGCTGGCCGGGGTACGTGCCCCTCGTGACAACCCGGTTGCGCGGGCCCGTTAACCTGGTAGCAGCACGGCGTCGATCCGGCCATCACCGGGGAGCCTCCGGAAGAACCGGGCGCGAGCCCGCAGTAGAACCGGACGGGTGCGGCCCGTCACAGCCGTCGAACGAAGTGGCCCGTGGGAACGGGCAAGCGGGGTGGTACCGCGGAACGCCGGAAGGTGTCTCGTCCCCGTGTGGGTGACCGGTGCGGGAGCCGGTCGTCCGTACGCGAGCGACGAACCGAGGAGCATCCGGATGTACCCCCAGGCCTCAGTGGACGACGGCGCGGGCGTTCCGTCGCAGCCGTCCTTCCCCGCGCTGGAGAAGCAGGTCCTCGCCTATTGGGAGACGGACCGGACGTTCCAGGCGACGATCGACGCCCGCCCCGCGGGCGAGCACGGCGACAACGAGTACGTCTTCTACGACGGCCCGCCGTTCGCCAACGGCCTGCCGCACTACGGCCACCTGCTGACCGGGTACGTCAAGGACCTCGTGCCGCGGTACCAGACGATGAAGGGCCGCAAAGTCGAGCGCCGCTTCGGCTGGGACACCCACGGCCTGCCCGCCGAACTCGAGGCCATGCGCCAGCTCGGGATCACCGAGAAGTCCGAGATCGAAGAGATGGGCATCGCGAAGTTCAACGAGGCTTCGCGCGAGTCCGTGCTGCGCTACACGGACGAGTGGCGCGAGTACGTCACCCGCCAGGCCCGCTGGGTCGACTTCGACAACGACTACAAGACCCTCGACGTGACGTACATGGAGTCGGTGCTCTGGGCGTTCAAACGCCTGTGGGACAAGGGACTCGTCTACGAGGGCTACCGCGTCCTGCCGTACTGCTGGCGGGACGAGACGCCGCTGTCCAACCACGAGCTGCGGATGGACGACGACGTCTACCAGAACCGGCAGGACCCGGCCGTCACGGTCGGCTTCCGCCTGGAGGGCAACGACAACGACCTCGACGGCACCTACCTGCTGATCTGGACGACGACGCCGTGGACGCTGCCCTCGAACCTCGCGACGGCCGTGCACCCCGAGGTGCAGTACGCCGTCGTCGAGAGCGAGAACTTCCCCGGCAAACGGTTCCTGCTCGCCGAAGCCCGCGTTGGCGCGTACGCGCGTGAACTCGGCGAAGAGCCGACGGTCGTCGCGCGCTACTCGGGCACCGAGCTGCTCGGAACCCGTTACGCGCCACCGTTCCCGTACTTCCTCGGCACGGAGAACGCGCACCGCGTGCTGGCCGCCGACTACGTCACCACCGAGGACGGCACCGGGGTCGTGCACATCGCGCCCGCCTACGGTGAAGAGGACAAGGTGGTCACCGACGCCGCCGGCATCACGCCGGTGACGCCGGTCGACGCGCGGGGCAAGTTCGACGCGACCGTGCCGGACTACACCGGGCAGCAGGTGTTCGACGCGAACCCGAACATCATCCGCGACCTCAAGAACGGCACGGGTTCCGCGGCCCGGCAGGGCGCGTTGCTGCTGCGCCACGAGACCTACGACCACCCGTACCCGCACTGCTGGCGCTGCCGCAACCCGCTGATCTACCGCGCGGTGTCGTCGTGGTTCGTCGCGGTGACGCAGTTCAAGGACCGGATGGTCGAGCTGAACCAGCAGATCACCTGGTACCCGGAGAACGTCAAGGACGGCCAGTTCGGCAAGTGGCTGGAGAACGCGCGCGACTGGTCGGTCTCGCGCAACCGCTACTTCGGCACGCCGATCCCGGTGTGGCAGTCCGACGACCCGGCCTACCCGCGCACCGACGTCTACGGCTCGCTCGACGAGCTGGAGCGCGACTTCGGCGTCCGGCTGGACAACCTGCACCGGCCGTTCATCGACGAGCTGACCCGGCCGAACCCGGACGACCCGACCGGGAAGTCGACGATGCGCCGCGTCCCGGACGTCCTCGACGTCTGGTTCGACTCGGGCTCGATGCCGTACGCCCAGGTGCACTACCCGTTCGAGAACGCCGACTGGTTCGAGCACCACTACCCGAGCGACTTCATCGTCGAGTACATCGGCCAGACCCGCGGCTGGTTCTACCTGCTGCACGTGCTCGCCACGGCGCTGTTCGACCGGCCGGCGTTCCGCACCTGCGTCTCGCACGGCATCGTGCTCGGCTCGGACGGCGCCAAGATGTCCAAGTCGCTGCGCAACTACCCGGACGTCAACGAGGTCTTCGAGCGCGACGGCTCCGACGCCATGCGCTGGTACCTCATGGCGAGCCCGATCCTGCGCGGCGGCAACCTGATCGTCACCGACAAGGGGATCCGCGACGCCGTCCGCCAGGCCGTGCTGCCGCTGTGGAACTCGTACTACTTCCTCGCGCTGTACGCGAACGCCGAGGGCGTGGACGGCCGGTGGCGCACGGACTCGCCGAACGTGCTCGACCGGTACGTGCTGGCGAAGACGCACGAGCTGGTCACCGACGTCGAGTACGCCATGGACCACTACGACGTCGCGGGCGCGTGCCAGACCGTGCGGGACTTCCTGGAGGTCCTGACGAACTGGTACGTCCGCCGCTCGCGCGACCGCTTCTGGGCCGGGGACAAGGACGCGATCGACACGCTCCACACCGTGCTCGAGGTGACGTCGCGGGTCGCGGCGCCGCTGCTGCCGCTGACCACCGAGGTGGTCTGGCGCGGCCTCACCGGCGGCCGCTCGGTGCACCTGACCGACTGGCCCAACGCCAACGACCTGCCTGCGGACGCGGCGCTGGTCACCGCGATGGACCGGGTGCGGCAGGTGGCGTCGTCGGCGCTGTCGCTGCGCAAGGCGAACAAGCTGCGCGTGCGGCTGCCGCTGCCGGCGCTGGTCGTGGCGGCCGAGGACGCCGAGTCGCTGGCGCCGTTCGCCGACATCCTGCGGGACGAGGTGAACGTCAAGGAGGTCTCGCTGACCACCGACGTCGCCGCACACGGCGGGTTCGAGGTCGCGGTCAACGCGCGGGCCGCCGGTCCGCGGCTGGGCAAGGACGTCCAGACCGTGATCAAGGCCGTCAAGGCGGGCGACTGGTCGTTCCAGGGCGGCGTCGTGGTCGCCGCCGGGATCACGCTGCGGGACGGCGAGTTCGAGCGGCGGCTGGTCGCCAAGGGCGGGGGCGCGGCGGCCGAGCTGCCCGGCGGGTCCGGCCTGGTCCTGCTCGACACGGAGGTCACGCCGGAGCTGGCGGCCGAAGGGCTGGTCCGCGACCTGGTCCGGGTCGTGCAGCAGGCGCGTCGCGACGCCGGGCTGGACGTCGCCGACCGGATCGCGCTGACCGTCGACGCGCCTTCCGAGGTGGTCGAGGCGGCCCGGACGCACGAGGAGTTCCTGGCTTCGGAGACGCTGGCGACGTCGGTGACCTACGGCCCGGTGACCGACGGGTCCACCGGCGCGGTCGGGGACGGCACGAAGGTGACGGTCTCGGTCGAGAAGGCCTGAACTGCCGGGGGTGGCCAGTATGGTGGGAAACCTACTGGCCACCCGTGGCGGGTGGCGTGCTTCGGGGGAGGGGTACGCGAAAGATGAGTCCGGCCAAGAGACGGGGCATCCTGATCGGCGGCGCGCTGCTGGTCGTCGTGGTCGTGGTGGCGGCGTTCTTCCTGCTGAACAGCGGGGGATCGGCGCCACAGGCGGAAGCCGGCGCGGGCGCGACGAGCGTCGAGAACCCCGGTGCGCTCGACCCGCACTCGGCGATCACGGAGTACCTGCAGGACCTGTCGGAGAACAACCCGGACGCGGCCGGCCGGCTGACCGACGACGACACCGCGGCCGCCGTGGCGCTGCGGGACACGCGGAACACGCTCAACCCGTCGTCGGTGACCGCGAAGCTCACCGTGCTGCAGCCGACCCCGGCCGGCGCGAAGCAGACGGGTGGCACGTTCAACGTGTCGTGGGCGTTGAAGCCGGGGCAGGTCTGGACCTACGACGTGCCGTTCCAGCTCGCCCAGGTGAACGGGAAGTGGCTCGTGCACTGGGCGCCGTCGCTGCTGCACCCGAAGCTGGAAGCCGGTCAGCGGCTGGTGATCAGCACGGCGGTGCGGGACACGACGGCCGTCGCCGACCGCGACGGCAAGCCGCTGCTCGTCAGCGGCTCCGGCGGGGTGCGCCCGGTCGACGGTGACCCGGCGCCGCTGCTGCGGTCGGCGCTCACCGGCCAGGTCACGGCCGCGGCCGGCAACGGCTTCGCCGTCGAACGCGTCGACACGAGCGGCAAGAGCGTGGAGACGCTGTTCGGGCAGGCCGCCGAAGGCGAGGCCAAGGCGCTGACGTCGAGCCTCAGCCTGGCCGCGCAGAACGCCGCGCAGGCCGCGGTGGACAGCTACCAGGGCTCGGCGATGCTGGTCGCCCTCGACACCGGATCGGGCGACATCCTGGCCGTCGCGCAGAACCGCGCGGCCGGGAACTCGCCGAAGGCGCTGAACGGCCTGTACGAGCCGGGGTCGTCGTTCAAGATCGCGACCTCGGTCGCCGCCGTCCAGCAGAGCGGCCTCGACGCCGGCTCGCCGGTCGACTGCCCCGGCGTGGCGACGATCGGCACGCGCACGGTGAAGAACGAGGGCTTCGAGCTGGGCGCGACGAACCTGCAGACGGCGTTCGCGCGCTCCTGCAACACGACGTTCGGTCAGCTGGCGCTGGCGCTGCCGGCGGACGGGCTGAAGAAGGCGGCCGACGAACTGGGGCTCAACGCCGACTACGAGATCCCGGGCATCAACACCGAACTCGGCAAGGTCGAGCCGGCGGCGAGCAAGGACGAGCAGGTCGAGGACGGGTTCGGCCAGGGCCGCATCCAGGCCAGCTGCCTCGGCGGCGCGCTGATGGCGGCGACGGTCGCATCGGGCAAGGCGATCACGCCACGGCTGTGGCACGACGTCGAGACGAAGGTCGTCAAGGGTTATTCGCCGCCGCCCGCGTCGGTGCTGGGCCAGGTGCGGACGCTGATGCGCGCGGTGGTGTCCAGCGGAACCGGCCGCGGTGCCGCGAGCGCCGGTACGGTCTTCGGCAAGACCGGCACGGCCCAGTTCGGCGACGGCTCGAACGCGACGGGGTGGTTCGTCGGCTACCGCGGCAATGTCGCCTTCTCGGTGGTGCTGGAGAACTCGAACGACTCGGGCCCGGCGGTGACCTTGGCGGCCAAGTTCCTCAAGGCGCTCTGAGCAAGGGGCCCCGGGGGAGGGGGCCGTGCGCCTCGGGGGCGGTTGGTGTGCTCGCGGCGGGTCCCGCGTGCCGCCGGGGGGCGGCCGCGTGTCCCGACGGTCGGTTCCGGTAGCCGGCGGGTCTGGCGGTCAGCCGACCGGCTGGGACGTGAGCCGACTGGCTGGAACGCGAGCCGACCGGCTGGTACCGAAGGTTCGGCCGCGGCCGAAGCTCCCGCGCCGTACCGTGGGCGCATGGAGACGATCGCGCTGGCCGAGGTGGCCGCGGTGCTCGCCGATCCGAGCCGGGCTACCATGTGCCTCGCCCTGCTCGACGGGCGGGCCTGGACCGTCGGTGAGCTGGCCAAGGCCGCCGGGATCGCGCTCTCCACCGCCAGCGAGCACGTCACCCGGCTGGCCGATGCCGGGTTCGTCGCGCGGGTCAAGCAGGGCCGGGCCAGCTACGTCCGGATCGCCGACCCGCGCGTCGCCGAACTGATCGAGCACCTCGCCCAGCACGCCGAACACCGGCCGGTTACCGGGCTGAAGGCGTCGCTGCGGGTGAAGCGGCTCGGGTTCGCGCGGACGTGCTACGACCACCTCGCCGGTGTGCTCGGCGTCGCCGTCCGCGACGGCATGCTCGCGACCGGGCTCGTCGACGCCGCCGACGGGCTGACCTTGACCCGCCGGGGCCGGGCCGTGCTGGCCGACCTCGGCGTCCCGGTCGCCGCCGGACGACGGCCGCTGCTGCGCGACTGTCTCGATTGGACGGAGCGCCGCGACCACCTCGCCGGCGCGGTGCCCGCGGCGCTGCTCGACCGCGCGGTCGACGCCGGCTGGGTCGGCCGCGACGGCCACCGCGCGGTCAAGGTCCTGCCCGCGGCCGCCGGGCCGTTCGCGGCGCTCGGCGTCGATCTCGACGCGCTCGGTCCTTAACACACCGGGTGCCGGACACGCGCCGGCGGTACACGAACGAGTTAACCCGGCCGCTTCACTATTCTGAGTGCCCCACGGCACCCGGGAGGAGGCGGCATGGACCAGCTTCCCGTGCTGCTCGGCGTCGGCGGCGTCGTGCTGCTCGCCTCCGTGCTCGCCGTGCGCGTGTCCATCCGGCTCGGCCTGCCCTCGCTGCTGCTCTACCTCGCGATCGGCGTGGTACTGGGCGAAGCCGGCTTCGGCATCCGGTTCGACAACCCGGGCCTGACCCAGTCGCTCGGCCTCGCCGCGCTCGTCATGATCCTCGCCGAAGGCGGGCTGACGACGCGGTGGTCGGCCGTGAAACCCGCACTGGGACTGGGCATCGTACTGTCCACAGTGGCCGTCGCGGTGAGCATCGCGGTCACCGGCGCGGCCCTGCACTGGCTGCTGGGCCTCGACTGGCGGCTCGCCCTGCTGTGGGGCGCGGTGCTCGCGTCGACCGACGCGGCGGCGGTGTTCTCCGTGCTGCGCACGGCCGGGATCGGCAAACGGCTCGTCGGCGCGCTGGAGCTGGAGTCCGGCATCAACGACGCGCCGGCCTACATCGCCGTCGTGGTGCTGGCCGAAGGCGCCACTGTGGACTGGACGCTGCCGCTGCTGGTGGTCTACGAGCTCGGCGCGGGCCTGGCGATCGGCCTCGGGTTCGGCTGGCTCGGCGGCCTGGCGCTGCGCCGGGCCGCGCTGCCGGCGACCGGCCTGTACCCGCTCGCCACGGTCGCGGTGTGCGTCGTGGCGTACTCGTCCGGGCAGCTGCTGCACGCGTCCGGGCTGCTCGCCACGTACGTCGCCGCGCTCGTGCTCGGGAACTCGCGGCTGCCGCACCGGTCGGACACGCTGTCGTTCGCCGAAGGGCTCGGCTGGCTGGCGCAGATCGGGCTGTTCGTGCTGCTCGGGCTGTTCGCCTCGCCGAGCCGGCTGTTCGAGACGATCGTGCCGGGCCTGGTCGCGGGCGCGGTCGTCCTGCTGCTGGCACGGCCGGTCTCGGTGGTGGTGTCGGTGCTGCCGTTCCGGCTGCCGTGGCGGGAACAGGCGTTCCTGTCGTGGGCGGGACTGCGCGGCGCGGTGCCGATCGTGCTGGCCATGATCCCGCTGTCGGAAGGGCTGCCGGGCGCACAACGGCTGGTCGACGCGGTGTTCGTGCTGGTCATCGTGCTGACGCTGCTGCAGGGCGCGACGCTGGGCCCGCTCGGGCGCCGGCTCGGGCTGGCGAAGAAGTCCGAGGCGCACGAGATCGAGGTCGACGCCGCGCCGCTGGACGAGCTGGGCGCGGAGCTGCTGCAGGTCCGCATCCAGCCGGGCTCGAAGCTGCACGGCGTGTACCTGTCGGAGCTGCGATTGCCGACCGGTGCGACGGTCAGCCTGGTGGTCCGCGCCGGCACGGGCTTCACCCCGCAGAAGACGAGCCGCCTGCAGGAGAACGACCAGCTCCTGGTGGTGACGACGAGCGCGGTCCGCGACGCGGTCGAGCGCCGCATCCGCGCGGTGGACCGCGCGGGCCGCCTGGCCCGCTGGCGAGGCGAGTCAGGCCGCTGACCGGCTCGCGGCGGCGCCGACCCGCCAGGCACGCGTGAGGCCTGTTCGGTCGCGGGTGACGCCGCCCCAGCGACTCGTGATGCCGGTTCAGTCGCGGGTGATGCCACCCCAGGCACGCGTGATGCCCGTTCAGCCGCGGCTGATGCCGCCCCAGCCGCGAGTGATGCCGACTCGTGACTCACTGTGAGCGGCGTCTCAGAATGTGAGGCGGGGGTTGGCCGACGGCGGCGTTCTCGGTTACCTTCGGGACCAGGTCATGAGTGCCAGCGCGAAGCCCCGGCTTGCTGGCCGGCAACCCTCCTACCGCGGTGGGGTGCCCCGGGTGAAGACCGGGCCGGTCGCGCAGTGCGACGGGCAAGCGCGGGCCCCTCGCCGGGGTCCCCCGGATCGCCGAGGAGGCACCCCGATGACTCTCGCCCTCAACCGCACCACCGCCGCCGAAGCCGAAGCCGCCACGCCGAACTGTCCGGCGGCCACCGCCGTCACCACCGCCGCGCCGACAACCGAATCCGCTCGGACCGCGAGCCACTTCCCGGCCGCCCCCGCGGAAACCCTTGCCGCCCAGCCCATCCCGGCCGTCGCCGGTGCTTCGCTGCGTGTCCCGCTGGTCACCGGCGAAACCATCGGCTACGCCAACCTCGACCACGCCGCCAGCGCGCCCTGCCTCGACACCGTCCGCAAGGCCGTCGACGAGTTCCTTCCCTGGTACGCCAGCGTCCACCGCGGTGCCGGCTTCGCGTCGCAGGTCTCCACCAAGCTCTACGAGCGCACCCGCGACGTCCTGCGCCGGTTCGCCGGTGCCCGGCGGACCGACACCGTCGTCTTCACCCGCAACACCACCGATTCCTTCAACCTGCTCGCCCGCAGCCTGCCCCGGCACACCACGGTGATCGTCTTCGACACCGAGCACCACGCCGCGCTGCTGCCGTGGGCCGGCCCGAACGTCCGCCGCCTGCCCACTCCGCGCACCCGCCTCGCCGCGGTGTCCGCTGTGGACGACGCGCTCCGGGACGCTCCGCAGGGACCGCGGCTGGTCGTCGTCACCGGGGCGTCCAATGTGACCGGTGAGCTGCTGCCCGTCGCGGAAATCGCCGCCGTGGCGCGCAAGCACGGTGCCCGCATCGCCCTCGACGCCGCCCAGCTCGCGCCGCACCGCCCGATCTCGATCAAGGACCTCGACGTCGACTACGTCGCGCTGTCCGGCCACAAGCTGTACGCGCCCTTCGGCGCCGGCGCGCTCATTGGCCGTGCCGACTGGCTGCGTGCCGCGCGGCCCTACCTGGCCGGCGGCGGCGCCACCAAGCTCGTCACCGAGGACGCCGTCGTCTGGAACACCGGGCCCGAGCGCCACGAAGCCGGTTCGCCCAACACCGTCGGCGTCTACGCCCTCGGCGTCGCCTGCGAAACCCTCGCCGGGAACTGGGACGCCGTCGTCGCGCACGAGCAGGCCCTGCTCACCCGGCTGCGCAAGGGACTCGCGGGCATCCCGGGCTGCGCCGAGCTGCGGCTGTTCGACGCCCCGGCCGACCGCGTCGGCACGGTCAGCTTCGTCGTCGACGGCTTCGACCCGGGCTGGCTGGCCGCGGTCCTGTCCGCCGAGTACGGCATCGGCGTGCGCGACGGCGCCTTCTGCGCCCACATCGCCGCCAAGCGGCTGATCGGCGTCGCCGGCGGTGACGGGCAGCAGGCGGTGCGCGTCAGCCTCGGGCTCGGCAGCACCGAAGAGCACGTCGACCGCGTCGTCCTGGCCCTGCGCCAGATCGTCGCGCGCGGCGCCCGCTGGGAGTACGCGAAGGTGGACGGCCGCTGGGCGCCGGTCGGCGACCCGCGGGAGCTGCCGCCGTTCTGCTGAACGCTAACCTGGGCCGATGGGGAGGCAGTGGGTTCCGTTGGCGTTGCTGGGTTTCGGGGAACTGGGCCTGGTCACGGCCGAGCTGTTCGAGCGGTCGGCCGCCGCCGCGGAACTGGGCGCGGAGCTGACGGCGAACCAGCCGCCGGCGGGCCGGTACTACGACGGGCTGTTCGGGTTCACGATCCAGGGGCCGGGCCCGTCGCGGTTCCTCAGCGCCGCCGACATGGCGCGGTCCTACACGACGGGTTCCGGGCCGGCCTGGCAGATCGTGCTGATGGCCGCGTTCCTCGCCGTGATCGCGTGGTACGCCGTGACGCGCCGCCTGCGCGCGAAAGCCGTCGTGGCGCTCGCGGCCGGCGTGCTCGTCGGTGTGCCCGTGCTGGATCTGACCGCGTTCAGCCAGTTCGGCTGGGACGCCGCCACCCGCGGGCCGCTGCTCGCGACGCTCGGCCTGGCCGTGGTCGCCTGGTACGAACGCAGCCCGCTGGTGCTCGCGGTGGCGGTGGTGGCCGGCGCGGCGGCCGTCGTGGTCGCGGACCTGCCGGGCGCGCTGATCTCCGCGACGGTCCTCGTGGCGGGCGCGTTCGCCGCTACCCTGCCGGGGTGGGGGAGACACGACGACACTGGTTCCCGCTGGCCGCGCTGGGGTTCGCCCAGCTCGTGATGGCGGTGGTCGCGCTGGTCCCGCGGGTCCCGGAGCCGGGCCACTTCGTGAACATGCGCGGCTACCCGTTGACCCAGGAACTGCACGGCCTGGCCACCGGCGGGGTGTCCGGCACCGGCCTCGCCGACGGCGGCTTCGACGCGGCCGCCGTCCGCAGCACCGTGGTGGGCGTGGTGCCGCCGGCCACGCTCGGCTGGCTCACCGGCCTCACCTGCGTCGTGCTCCTGGTGGCGGGCTGGTACTGGCTCGACCTGCGCCGCGCCGGGACACCGCCGCGGCCCGTCCGCTTCGTGCTCGGCACCCTCGGCGCGCTGGCGGCCGTCCCGCTGCTCGACCTGGTCGGCGCGATCGAGCTGCGGCTGCCCGGCGACGTCCGCGGCGCCCTGGTCGCCGCGCTCGGGCTGCTGGTGCTGGCGGCCTACGAGCGCAGCTGGTTCGTGCTGGCCGTGACCGTGGTGTTCGCCCTGGTCTCGGTGGCGTTCCTGCCGCCGGTGACGGGCGCGCTGGGCGCCGCGGGCGTGCTGTTCGCCGCCGCGTTCGCGGTGCTCCTGCGCCGCGGCCACGGCACCGCCGCCGACACGCGCTGACCGGTGCCGTGGACAATGGACCGGTGAGCACCGAGCCCAGCCACTCCGAACCCGACACCGAAGCCGCCGCCGAGGTGGTGCCCGACCCCGCGGCGGACGCGCCGGAGAACCCGGAGGTCCCGGCGAAGCCGCTGCTGCCGAAGCGGCGGATCGGCTGGGTGTTCGCCGTCGCGGTCGTGTTCTGGACGATCGACCTGGTGACGAAGAACCTGGTCACCGCGAACCTGGAGGGCAAGGAGCCGGTCCGGATCCTCGGCGGGCTGATCTACCTGCAGGTGTTCCGCAACCCGGGTGCCGCGTTCTCGATGGCCACCGGCATGACGTGGGTGCTCGCGCTGATCGCGCTGGCCGTCGTCATCGCGATCATCTGGCTGTCACGGCGGCTGCGGTCCATCGGCTGGGCGATCGGCCTCGGCCTGGTGCTGGCCGGGGCGGCCGGCAACCTCACCGACCGCATCTTCCGCGCGCCCGGCGCGCTGCAGGGCCACGTCGTCGACTTCATCTCGGCCTTCGCCCCGAACGGCAAGGGCTTCGCGATCTTCAACATCGCCGACTCGGCGATCTGCGTCGGCGGCGCGCTGATCGTGCTGCTGTCGCTGCTCGGCAAGGACTACGACGGCACGTCGACCAAGGACAAGAAGAAGGAGCAGGCGTGACGTCGCGGATGCTCCCGGTGCCCGACGGGCTCGACGGGATGCGGGTCGACGCCGGTCTCGCCAAGCTGCTCGGCCTGTCCCGCACGGTCGTCGCGGAGCTCGCCGAGTCCGGTGACGTGCTGCTCGACGGCCGTCCGGCGGGCAAGTCCGACCGGCTCGCCGCGGGCGGGCTCCTCGAGGTCACGCTGCCCGAGCCGGCGAACCCGGTCGAGGTCGTCGCGGAACCGGTGCCGGGCATGCAGATCCTCCACGACGACGACGACATCGTCGTGATCTCGAAGCCGGTCGGCGTCGCCGTGCACCCGAGCCCGGGCTGGACCGGCCCGACGGTCGTCGGCGGCCTCGCCGCGGCCGGCCTGCGCATCTCGACCTCGGGTGCGGCCGAACGCCAGGGCGTGGTGCACCGGCTCGACGCGGGCACGACCGGGGTCATGGTGGTGGCCAAGAGCGAGCACGCCTACACGGTGCTCAAGCGCGCGTTCAAGGAACGCACGGTGGACAAGGGCTATCACGCGATCGTCCAGGGCCACCCGGACCCGACGCGCGGCACGATCGACGCGCCGATCGACCGGCACCCGCGCCACGACTACAAGTTCGCCGTCGTCCAGGGCGGCCGCCCGAGCGTGACGCACTACGAGGTCGTCGAGGCGTTCCGCGCGGCGTCGCTGGCGCACATCAAGCTGGAAACCGGGCGGACGCACCAGATCCGCGTCCACTTCTCGGCGCTGCGGCACCCGTGCGTCGGCGACCTGACCTACGGCGCGGACCCGGTGCTGGCCCGCCACCTCGGGCTGAGCCGGCAGTGGCTGCACGCGAAGACGCTGGCGTTCGCGCACCCGGCGGACGGCCGGTGGGTCGAGTTCGAGTCGGAGTACCCGGACGACCTGGCCAAGGCGCTGGAGATCCTGCGCGACGAGAGCTACTAGCCGTCGATCGTCCAGGTCAGCGTGCGCTCGTCCGGTTCCGGGCGCGGGCTCCAGCGGACCGACACCACGCGCGTGGCGTCCGGCAGGACGTACACCGTGTGGCCGCCGAGGGTTTCGCCCGGCTTGACGCCGATCTTGTGCGGGGGCCGGGACGTCAGCGACACGGGGGCCTTGCCGATCGCGGTGCCGTCGGCGGTGAGCAGCTCCAGGTAGTTGTCCGGCAGTGACGCGAACGGGATCGGCCCGCGGTTGGTGATCTCGGTGTGCACGACCACCGCGCGCTCGCCGTCCTCGAGGCGGTAGCCGGCCGCGCTGAACAGGTAGTCCGCCGGGTCCTGGACTTCCAGCAGCTGCACCGCCAGCTGCTCGCCTTCCAGGCCCTTGGTCTCCATGACCTCGCCGAGCCGTCCCGTCTTGCCGGGCGCGGTTCCGGCGCGGGCGGGCTCGTCGCCGCGCGCCCACGACGCCGTCTGCGGCAGGCCCCACGTGCTGACGGCCGGGTCGAGCGGCACCGGCGGCGGGGTGACCGGGCGCGGTGGCGCGACCGGCCGGGGCGGCCCCGGGTACGGCCCTGAGGGCGCGCCTTGCACGGGGTACGGCCCGGAAGGTGTGCCCTGCACGGCGTGCGGTCCCGACGGTGTTCCCTGCACGGCGTGCGGTCCCGACGGTGTTCCCTGCACGGCGTGCGGTCCCGACGGTGTTCCCTGTACGGCGTGCGGTCCCGACGGTGTTCCCTGTACGGCGTACGGTCCTGAGGGCATGCCCTGGACGTTGTACGGTCCCGAGGGCGCGCCTTGGACGTTGTACGGACCTGAGGGGGCGCCTTGAACGTTGTACGGCCCCGAAGGTGCGCCCTGCGGACCCGCGGCGTATCCCGGAGAGGGCTGCTGCGGCACCGGCTGTGACGGCGGGAACGGCTGCGGCGGCCGGTTCGCCCACGACGGCGGGGCGCCCGCGATCGCCGCCCGCAACCCCTGCGGGTCGCTCTCGACGCCGACGAGCAGCGGGAGCCCGCTGCCGGACAGGGCGACCAGCCGGTAGGCGGCCTCGCGGGGATCCATGCCGACCTTCGCCGCCAGCTCGTGCACGGCGACCTTGCCGAGGTCGGCGAGCGCGGCGAGCAGGCGGATGTCCACGGGATCGGTCACGGCCACCCGCAGAACGCTACCGCCTCGCCGATCCGCCCGTGCCGAGGCCGTCCGCCCCCGGCGAACGGTGCACCGTTCTTGTCGGTGATCTCCGTTAGGGTCGGCCCGGAGCACATCACCGAAGCTTGGGGGCCTGCCCATGACCGCGGTCACCGAACTCGCCGGCGAGTTCGTCGAAGCGCTGTTCGCCGCCGATCCGCTGACGCCCGCCCTGCTCGGCCTCCGGCCGGCCGAACCCGGCCTGCCGGACCTGTCCGCCGAGGCCGAGCAGGCGTTCCGGGCCCGGCTGGCGGAGCTGCTGGAGCGGGCCCGTGCGCTGGACGCCGCGCAGCTGTCCGCCGAAGACCGCCTCACCCGCGAAGTCCTGATCGCCACGGCCGAGAACCGCATCGGCGTGATCGACGCCCGCACGGCCGAGTTCACGGTCACCGACATCATGGTCGCCCCCGCGGCGTCGCTGCTCATGGCGCTGCCGATGACGACGGTGACGGCGGGTGAAGCCGCGGAAGCCCAGCTCGGCAGGCTGGCCGCGATCCCGGAGTACCTGCGCCAGGCCGCGCGGCGGCACGCCGAGGGCATCGCGCACGGGCTCGTGCCGGTGGCGCACCTGGTCGACGCCGCGATCGCGCACCTCGACCGCTACCTGGCCGACCCGGACGCGGACCCGCTGCGCCGCCAGCCGGCGCCGGACGAGGAGTTCGGGCGGCGGCGGGACGAGCTGCTGGCCGAGGTCGTCCGGCCGGCCTTCGCCGAATACCGCGAATTCCTCGCCACCGAGGTCAAGCCGCACGGGCGGTCCGCGGACCGGCCCGGGCTGAAGTGGCTGCCAGGCGGCGAAGCGGCGTACGCGCGGCTCGTGAAGGTGCACACCACCACCGATCGCACCCCGGAAGAGCTGCACCGGACGGGCCTCGACGTCATCGAGTCGCTGGCCGCCGAATACCGCCGGCTGGGCCGGAAGGTCTTCGGCACCGACGACCTGCCGGAGATCTTCGACCGCCTGCGCACCGACCCGGCCCTGCGCTGGAGCAGCGGCGACGAGCTGCTGGACACGGCGCGCACGGCCGTCGGCCGGGCCACCGCGGAGGCCCCGAAGTGGTTCGGCCGGGTCCCCGGGCAGGAGTGCACGGTCGAGGCCGTGCCGGCGGAGGTGGCCCCCGGCGCGCCCGCGGCGTACTACCTGCGCCCGGCCGCCGACGGGTCCCGGCCCGGCATCTACTTCGCCAACACCCACGAAGCCGGCGAGCGGTTCCGGCACACCGCGGAGTCGACCGCGTTCCACGAAGCCGTGCCCGGGCACCACTTCCAGCTGAGCATCGCCCAGGACCGCACCGAGCTGCCGCTGCTGCGCCGCATCGGCAACTTCACCGCCTACACCGAGGGCTGGGGCCTCTACAGCGAGCGTCTCGCCGACGAGATGGGCCTCTACTCCGACGACGTCGCGCGGCTGGGCATGCTGACCGGCGACTCGATGCGGGCGGCGCGGCTGGTCGTCGACACCGGCCTGCACGCGCTGGGCTGGAGCCGCCGGCAGGCCGTGGACTTCCTGCTGGAGCACACGCCCGAGGCGCGCGTCGAGGTCGAGACGGAGGTCGACCGCTACATCGCGTGGCCGGGCCAGGCGCTGGCGTACATGGTGGGCCGGCTGGAGATCCAGCACCTCCGCGCCCGCGCCGAGGAGCGGCTCGGCTCCCGGTTCGACATCCGGGCGTTCCACGACGTCGTGCTCGCCGGGGGCGCGCTGCCGCTGTCGGCGCTGGCCACCGTCGTCGACGAATGGGTGGCCGGGCACGGCGACACCGTCAACGGCCTGGCCGCCGAGCTGGTCGAGCTGACGTTCGAGCAGGAGCCGCTCGCCCCGTCGATCCACGGCTTGCCGGGCGAGCACGACAGGCTGGCCGACCAGACCCGGGCGGCGCAGGAGCGGTTCCGCGCCGCTTACCGGGCGCTCGCCGCCCGCGCCAGGGCGTTGCCCGGCGACGGCTTGCCGCCGGAAGAGGCGGTGACGCGCGAGGTCGTGATCGCCGCCGCGGAGGTGGAGGCGGACCGCCTCGGTGCCCGCAGCGCCGACGTCGCGGTGAGCGACGGCTTGACCGCGCCCGCGCTGGGGCTGCTGCTGTACCTGCCGTACTACCGGCTGGATGACGAGCAGAAGGCCCGCGGCTACCTCGCCCGGCTCGCCGCGATCGGGACGTACCTCGAAACGCTGACCGAGCGGCAGCGCGAAAGCCTGGCCGACGGGCTCGTCCCGCCCGCCTACCTCGCCCGCGTCGGCATCGAGTACATCGACCGCTACCTCGCCGCACCGGAGAGCGACCCGCTGAAGGTCGGCACGACGGCGGAGGTCGAGGGCTTCGAGGCCGAGCGCGACCGGTTGCTCGCTGAGGTCGTCCGGCCGGCCTACGCCCGCTACCGCGACTTCCTGCGCACCGAGGTCGAACCGGTGGGGCGCCCCGACACCGCGCCCGGGATCGGGCACGTTCCGGGGGGCGCCGAGCGGTACGCGGCACTGATCCGCGCCGAGACGACGACCGAGCGCACGGCCCAGGAGCTGCACGAAACCGGGCTCGCGCTGATCGAAAAGCTCGGCGAGGAGTACCGCGAGCTGGGGCGGAAGGTGTTCGGCACCACCGATCTCGCCGAGATCTTCGAGCGCCTGCGCACGGATCCGGCGTTGCGCTGGCGTGACGGCGAGGAGCTGCTGTCCGCGGCCCGGGACGCCATCGCCCGGGCGGAAGCCGTGGCGCCGCACTGGTTCTCGCGCATCCCGGCGGAGAAGTGCGAGGTCGCCCCGGTGCCGGAGGCGGACGCGGCGAGCGGCACGATCGCGTACTACCTGCAGCCGTCGCTCGACGGTTCGCGGCCGGGAACCTACTACGCCAACACCTACGAAGCCGAGAAACGGCCGCGGTTCACCAGCGAGGCGATCGCGTTCCACGAAGCCGTGCCGGGCCACCACTTCCAGCTCAGCCTGGCCCAGGAGCTGCGTGACCTGCCGCTGCTGCGGCGGATCGGCATGTTCAACGCCTACGCCGAGGGCTGGGGCCTCTACGCCGAGCGGCTCGCGGACGAGATGGGACTGTATTCGGACGACGTCGCCCGCCTCGGCATGCTGACGCAGGACTCGATGCGGGCCGGCCGGCTCGTGGTCGACACCGGGATGCACGCGCTGGGCTGGAGCCGGCAGCAGGCGATCGACTACCTCGTCGAGCACACGCCGATGGCCCGCCTGGAGATCGAGGCCGAGATCGACCGGTACGCCGCCTGGCCGGCGCAGGCGCTCGGGTACATGGTCGGGCGCCTGGAGATCCAGCGGCTGCGCGCGGAAGCCGAGCGCGCGCTCGGCGACCGCTTCGACATCCGCGGCTTCCACGACGTCGTGCTCGGCCACGGGATGCTGCCGCTGTCCGCGCTGGCGAAGGTCGTCGCGGACTGGGTGGCGGCCCAGGGCGACACGCCGGACCGGCTGGCCGACGAGCTGATGGCGGTCAACTTCGAACGGCAGCCGCTGTACCCGTCGGTGTTCGGCCTGCCCGGCGACCACGGCAAGCTGCCGGACCCGAGTGCCGGGGCCGAAGCCCGGTTCCGGGCGCGGTACGCGGACATCGCCGCGCGGGCCGAGGCCGTCGAGCCCGCCGGCCTGTCCGACGCCGAGCGCATCACCCGCGAAGTGGTGATTTCGCAGGCGAAGACCGAGATCGACGAGATCGACTCCCGCCGCGCCGACATCGCGGTCAGCGACGGGCTCGGCGCGCCCGCGCTGCAGCTGCTGCTCTACCTGCCGCAGACGGTGCTGGACGACGAGCCGAAGGTCCGCGGCTACCTCGCCCGGCTCGCCGGCGTCGGCACCTACCTCGACGCGCTGATCGCCCGGCAGCGCGCCGCGGTGGCCGAGGGCCTGGTGCCGCCGGACTTCCTGGTGCGCACCGGCATCGGATACGTCGACCGCTACCTCGCGGCGCCCGAGCGTGACCCGCTGCGGGTGACACCGTCGTACGCGCTCGAGGGCTTCGAGGCCGAGCGTGACCGGCTGCTGGCCGAAGTCGTCCGGCCGGCGTACGCGCGGTATCGCGCGTTCCTGGCCGACGAGGTCGCCCCGGTGGCGCGACCCGAGACCTCTCCCGGGATCGGCGACCTGCCGGGCGGGCCGGAGCGGTACGCGGCCTTGATCCGCGTCGAGACGACGACCGAGCGCGCGGCCCAGGAGCTGCACGACACGGGACTCGCGCTGATCGAAAAGCTCGGGGACGAATACCGCGAGCTGGGCGCGAAGGTGTTCGGCACGACGGATCTCGCGGAGATCTTCGAGCGGATCCGGACGGACCCGGCGTTGCGCTGGCACGACGGCGAGGAGCTGCTCGCCGGCGCGCGGGAGGCCATCGCGCGGGCGGAAGCCGTGGCGCCGCAGTGGTTTTCGCGCGTGCCGGACCAGAAGTGCGGGGTCGCGCCGGTGCCGGAGGCGGAAGCCGCGAGCGGCACGATCGCGTACTACCTGCGGCCGTCGCTCGACGGGACCCGGCCGGGCGTGTACTACGCGAACACGTACGAGGCCGACAAGCGGCCGCGGTTCACCAGCGAGGCGATCGCGTTCCACGAAGCCGTGCCGGGGCACCACTTCCAGCTGTGTCTCGCACAGAGCCTCACCGGGCTGCCGCTGCTGCGGCAGATGGCGCACGTGAACGCCTATGCCGAGGGCTGGGGGCTGTACGCCGAGCGGCTGGCCGACGAGATGGGCCTGTACTCCGACGACATCGCCCGGTTGGGCATGCTGACCCAGGACTCGATGCGCGCGGGCCGGCTGGTCGTCGACACGGGGTTGCACGCGCTCGGGTGGAGCCGGCAGCAGGCGGTCGACTACCTCGTCTCGCACACGCCGATGGCCCAGCTGGAGATCGAGGCCGAAATCGACCGGTACGCCGCCAACCCCGGGCAGGCGCTCGGGTACATGGTGGGCCGGCTGGAGATCCAGCGGCTGCGGTCCGAAGCCGAACAGGCGCTCGGCGAGCGGTTCGACATCCGCGAGTTCCACGACGTCGTGCTGGGCAACGGAACCGTGCCGCTGCCCGTGCTGTCGCGCGTCGTGGCCGAGTGGGTGGCGCTGCGGCGTGACACGCCGGACCGGCTCGCGGACGAGTGCCTGGAACTGATGTTCGAGGCGCGGCCGCTGCTGCCGTCGCTCTACGGGCTGCCGGGCGCGCACGACCAGCTCGGCGACCAGTCGGCCGAGGCGGCCGCCCGCTACCGCGCGGGCCTCGCCGGGATCGTGGCGCGGGCGGAGGCGATCGACGCGGCGGCGCTGACGCCGGCCGAGCGCGTCACGCGTGACGTCGTGATCTGGCAGGCGCGCGTCGAGATCGACGTGCTCGACTCGCGCCGCGCCGACATCGCGGTGAGCGACGGGCTGGCCGCGCCGGCGCTCGAGCTGCTGATCATGCTGCCGCAGGCGGTGCTCGACGACGAGGCCAAGGCCCGCGGCTACCTCAGCAGGCTCGCCGCGGTCGGCACGTACCTGGACCAGGTGATCGAGCGGCAGCGGGCCGCGCTCGCCGAAGGTCTCACGCCACCGGAGTTCCTGGCGCGCGCCGGCGTCGGCTACGTCGAGCGTTACCTGGCCGCGCCGGAGAACGACCCGCTGAAGGTGCCGGTCCGCGGCCTGGAGGCCGAGCGCGACCGGCTGCTGGCCGAAGTGGTGCGGCCCGCGTACGCGCGGTACCGCGACTTCCTGGCCGACGAGGTCGTCCCGGTCGCGCGCCCGGAGACGTCGCCGGGGATCGGCGACCTGCCGGGCGGGCAGGAGCGGTACGCGGCGCTGATCCGGGCCGAGACGACGACCGAGCGCACCGCGCAGGAACTGCACGAAACCGGGCTGGCGGTCATCGAGCGGCTGGCGGGGGAGTACCGCGAGGTGGGCGCGAAGGTCTTCGGTACGACGGACCTCGCGGAGATCTTCGAACGGATCCGCACCGATCCGGAGCTGCGCTGGCGCGACGGCGACGAGCTGCTGGAAGCGGCCCGGCAGACGATCGCCCGCGCGGAAGCCGTGGCGCCGCAATGGTTCCTGCGGGTGCCGGAGCAGCGGTGCGAGGTCGCGCCGGTGCCGGAGGCGGAGGCCGAAGGCGGCTCGATCGCGTACTACATCGACCCGTCACTCGACGGTTCGCGACCGGGCACCTACTACGCCAACACGCACGGAGCCGACCAGCGGCAGCGGACGCTCGCCGAGGCGACGGCGTTCCACGAAGCCGTGCCGGGCCACCACTTCCAGCTCACGCTCGCCCAGCAGCCGACCGGCGTGCCGCTGCTGCGCCGGATCTGCGTCTTCAACGCCTACTGCGAGGGCTGGGGCCTGTACGCCGAGCGCCTCGCGGACGAGATGGGGCTGTATTCGGACGACGTCGCCCGCCTGGGACTGCTGACGCAGGACTCGATGCGGGCGGCGCGGCTGGTCGTCGACACGGGAATGCACGCGCTCGGCTGGAGCCGCCGGCGGGCGGTCGACTACCTGCGCGACAACACGCCGATGGCCCAGATCGAGATCGACGCGGAGATCGACCGGTACGCGGGCCACCCGGGCCAGGCGCTCGGGTACATGGTGGGCCGCCTGGAGATCGAGCGCCTGCGCGCGGAGGCCGAGCGGACGCTGGGCGAGCGGTTCGACATCCGCGAGTTCCACGACGTCGTGCTGGAAAGCGGAAGCCTGCCGCTTCCGGTACTGGCGGACGTGGTGGCCGATTGGGTGGCGGCGCGGGCCGCAGGGGAGGCGCGGTGAAGGCGACCTGGCGCGATCTGGACTGCGGCGCGCGTCGGTTGGGCGGAGGAGTGCGATGACCTGGCTCGACCTGCCCGACGACACGCTGTTCGGCCTGGAGAACCTGCCCTACGGCGTGTTCTCCGTCGGCGGCGCGCCCGAGCGACGGGCCGGGGTGCGCGTCGGCGACCTGGTGCTCGACCTGACCGCCGCAGCCGCCGAAACCGCGGCCGCGTTCGCGCCCTTGCTCACCGCGGGCGTGCTCAACCCGCTGCTCGCCGCCGGGCCCGGCGTCTGGCGTGAGGTCCGGGACAGTGTCCGGGAATGGCTCACCGAACCGCGGTACGCCGACCGGTTGCGTCCGCACCTCGTGCCCGTCGCGGAGGTGACCACCCACCTGGCGTTCGACGTCGCCGACTACGTCGACTTCTACTCCAGCGAGCACCACGCCCTCAACGCCGGCCGGATCTTCCGCCCCGACGCGGCCGAGCTGCCGCCGAACTGGAAGCACCTGCCGATCGCCTACCACGGCCGGGCGGGCACGGTCGTGGTGTCGGGCACGCCGGTCGTCCGGCCGCACGGGCAGCGCAAACCGCGCAACGCCGACGCTCCCGCGTTCGGCCCCTCGCGGCGGCTCGACATCGAGGCGGAGGTCGGGTTCGTCGTCGGCGTACCGTCCACTGCGGGCACTCGTGTGTCCACAGCGGACTTCGCCGGTCACGTCTTCGGCGTGTGCCTGGTCAACGACTGGTCCGCCCGCGACATCCAGGCGTGGGAGTCCCAGCCGCTGGGCCCGTTCCTGGGCAAGTCGTTCGGTACGTCGGTGTCGCCGTGGATCGTCCCGCTGGACGCGCTGGAGCACGCGCGCGTCGACGGCCCGCCGCAGGACCCGGAGCCGTTCGAGTACCTGCGTACCAGCGAGAAGTGGGGGCTGGATCTGGCGCTCGAGATCCGCCTCAACGGCCACGTGGTCTCCAGGCCACCATTCGCGACGCAGTACTGGACGGCACCGCAGCAGCTGGCACACCTGACGGTCAACGGCGCGAGCCTGCGCACGGGCGACCTGTTCGCCTCGGGCACGGTGACGGGCCCGGAACGCGACCAGCGAGGATCGTTGCTGGAGCTGTCGTGGGGCGGCCGCGAGCCACTGGAGCTGCCGGGAGGCGAGAAACGCACGTTCCTGGATGACGGCGACGAGGTGGTGATCACGGCAACGGCCCCAGGCCCGGCGGGCAGGCGAATCGGCTTCGGCGAAGTGCGGGGGACGGTGGTGCCGGGCTGAGCGGTGGGCCTCGTTCGCCGCGCTCGACGAGCGCCGACCCGGCTGGCGCCGCGCCCGATCGGGGTGGGCTGCACCCGCCCTGACCCGTACCCCACGGCGCTCGGCCGCGCCGACCCGGTGCCGTCGCGCCCGAGCGGCGCGCGTTGCCCGGCGCCAACCTGCGCCCCACCGCCGCCGCGCTGCGTCCGGCTGGCGTGGGTCGCGCTGGGCTGGTCTGATCCCGGGTGCGTCCGGCTGGGGTGGGTCGCGGTGGCCTGGCTTGATCCGCGTTGCGTCCGGCTGGGGTGGGTCGCGCTGGGCTGGTCTGATCCCGGGTGCGTCCGGCTGGGGTGGGTCGCGGTGGCCTGGCTTGATCCGCGTTGCGTCCGGCTGGCGTGGGCCGCGCCGACCTGCCCCGACCGGCGCCGCGCCCGACCGGCGCCGGCCGCGCAGATCAGCGCCGGAGCCATCCGCGCCGCCCGACCGGGGCCACCCCCGCGCCGCGCCGGAGTGGTGCCGCGCACACCCTCCTCCCGCCCCGATGCCGCATAATGGCCGGACTAAGCGCTTGCTCAGCCAGGAGGAGACCCATGAGGATCGGGACCGCGATCAGCTATGCCGGAGGCTTCGGGGAGAGCGTCGCCGATGTCGTCGAACTCGAGAAAGCCGGCCTTGACGTCGTCTTCGTTCCGGAGGCCTACTCCTTCGACGCCGTCAGCCAGCTCGGGTACCTCGCCGCCAAGACCCAGCGGGTCCAGCTCGCCTCCGGCATCTTCCAGATCTACACCCGCACCCCGACCTTGACCGCGATGACCGCCGCCGGGCTGGACTTCGTCTCCGATGGGCGGTTCATTCTCGGGCTCGGGGCCTCCGGGCCGCAGGTCATCGAGGGCTTCCACGGCGTCAAGTACGACGCGCCGCTCGGCCGTACCCGCGAGATCGTCGAGATCTGCCGTCAGGTCTGGCGCCGGGAACGCGTCGTGCACGAGGGCAAGCACTACACGATCCCGCTGCCGCCGGAGCAGGGGACCGGGCTCGGCAAGCCGCTCAAGCTGATCAACCACCCCGTGCGCGAACGCATCCCCGTCCTGCTCGCCTCGCTCGGCCCCAAGAACGTCGCGCTCACCGCCGAGATCGCCGAGGGCTGGCAGCCGATCTTCTTCCACCCCGAGAAGGCCGCGGACGTCTGGGGCGCGTCGCTGGCCGAAGGCAAGGCCAAGCGCGACCCCGCGCTGGGCGAGCTGGACACCTTCGTCAGCGTCGCGCTCGCCATCGGCGACGACGTCGAGCCGCTGCTCGACCACCTGCGGCCCGTCGTGGCCCTCTACGTCGGCGGGATGGGTGCGCGCGGCAAGAACTTCTACAACGACCTCGCCCGCCGCTACGGCTACGAGGCCGAGGCGAAGCTCATCCAGGACCTCTACCTCGACGGCAAGAAGGAAGAGGCCGCCGCGGCCGTGCCACTCGAGCTGCTGCGCGCGATCTCGCTGGTCGGCCCCGCCGGGTACGTCAAGGAACGGCTGGCGGCCTTCAAGGACGCCGGGGCGACGACCCTGGTCGTCAACCCGCTGCTGCCCGGCCGCGAGGCGCGGGTCGCGGCGGTGGCGCAGCTGCGGGAACTCCTCGGCTGAGGCGTCACACCGGGGACGCGTAGACGGCGACCCGCGGCGCGTCGATCCCGGCGCTGTCGTGGGTCCCGTCGCTGGTGATCAGCCGCAGCTGCGGGCCCGGCCCGTCGGGCGCGACCAGCGTGCTGTCCGGCTCGTCCGGCGGGAACGTCGCCGTCCGGCGGACCGTGAACCGGGCCTGGCGGCCCTCGTCGTCGCGCACGACCACCGCGGCGCCCGGTCTCAATGTGCCCAGCCGGGCGAACGCGCCGCTCGAGTAGCCGAAGCCCGCGTGCCCGGAGAGCACCGCGACACCCGGGTCGCCCGGTGCGGGACCGTCGGCGAACCAGCCGACGCCCAGCGCCGTGCCGGGCTGCTCGCGACGGCCGCCGACGTGGCCGAGGTCGACGACGTGGTTCAGGGTCAGGCCGAGGTCGGGGATCAGCAGCGCGGCCGGCCGGACACCGGCTCCCGCGGTGGCGGGACGGTCCGCGGCCGACGCGCCGGGGGTGACCGAAGCGCTCGGCGCGAGCACCGCCGTGACGCCGAGCAGCACGCAGCCGAGCCCCGCCACCACCGCGACGACGGCGGCGGCCGGCCGCACGAGCTGCGCTCGCCGCTCGGGTGGTTCGTCAGCGTTCCCCTGCCGCACACCGGTAAGTCGGGACACCGCGGGCAAGCGTTACCGAATCGTGTCCGAGCGTGGCCGGGTTCACTCGATCGGCTTACCGGAGTTGTGACCTGTGTCAGAAAAGCACGTCCGGAGGCCCGAAATCCGGCAAAGTCCGGCGAACCGCCGTGATTTCCGCCAAGATCGGATGTTTCGACCAGGCGAAACAGGGTTATCCACGGTGCGGAAGAGAGGTGCGCCCGGCTGTGCGAAAAATCGACGTGCCCACAGTGGGTGTCCTGGACGTCGGCTCGTTCAGCGCCCGGCTGGTGGTGATCCCGGTCGACGGCTCGCCGCGCGAACCGGTGCTCAACCACCAGACGCGGCTGCGTCTCGACCGCGAGCTCGACGACCGCGGCCGGCTGAGCGACCGGGGCGTCGCCGCCGTCACGACCGCGGTGGCCGCCGGCATGAGCACGGCCTACCGGCACGGCATCACCGGCGTCTACCCGCTGGCGACGTCCTCGATCCGCGACGCGGCCAACGCGGCGGACATTGTCCGGCACGTCGCCGGCGAAACCGGCGTGGAGCTGCGGTTCCTCTCCGGCCGGTGCGAAGCCGAACTGGCCTACCTGGCCACCCGCCGCTGGTACGGCGCCGCGGCGGGGCCGTTGCTCGTGCTCGACATCGGCGGCGGCACGGTCGAGCTGGCCGCCGGCTCCGGCGACCGGGCGACGTTCGCGCGTTCGCTGCCGCTGGGCGCGCGGTCGATGACCCGCGACTGGCTGCCGAGCGAGCGCGTGTCGAACAAACAGGTCAAGGCCCTGCGCACGCACGCCCTCGACGTCGTGGCGACCACGCTCGGCGCCGCGGACGTCGACGATCCGCAGGTCGTCGGCTGCTCCAAGGTGCTGCAGCAGCTCGCGCGGCTGGCCGGCGCGCGCCCGGGCAAGTGCAAGGAGCTGCGGCTCGACGACCTGCGCGCCTGGATCCCGCGGCTCGCCGCCCTGCCGCCGGCCAAGCGAGCGGAGCTGCCGGGCATCTCCCGCAGCCGCGCCCACCAGGCGCTGGCGGGCGCGATCGTGGCGGAAGCGCTGCTGACCGTGGCCGGCGGCAAGGTCACGATCTGCCCCTGGTCGACCCGCGACGGCCTGCTGCTCACCCTGCAGGACAAGGCGAAGGCCGCGGGCGAGGGCTCCGCGGCCGCCTGACCCCTGGTCGCGGCCGGGAAAACCGGGTATCCCGGAAGACATGAGCGAGCAGCAGCGCATCCACGCCCGTGACGACGACGAAGAAGAACTCCCGAAGCTGCCGAAGCCCGGGCAGCTGACCCACGACGTGCCGACCGCGCCGGACCCCGACGTGAGCCCGGGCGGAACCGAGGAGATCCCGGCCCCGCCCGGACGGGACGTCCTCAGCGACCTGCCGCAGTGAGACCGGCCGCCTGGACGTCCCGGGCCTATTCGCGATAGGTCTCGGTGATCGGGTTGGCCGGTTCCGCGTACTGCCGGACCTTCTCCGAGTCACGCCGCATGGGAGCGCGGCCCGCGGGCTGCTTCGGTGGCTCGCCCGCGTCGATCTTCGGGATCGGGAACCGCTGCGGCTCGGGGGTGAGCGTGATGCGGTCGCCGTGGTGCAGCACTTCCAGCGGGTCGCCGTCCAGCACGTGGTAGGTGGCCTGGTCGCGGTCGATCTCGACCTGGAACCGGGTGCCGCGGAACATCAGGCGGAAGGTGATCCGGTCCAGCTGCGGCGGCAGCCGGGGCGTGAACGCCAGCGTCCCGCCGTGGTCGCGCAGCCCGCCGAACCCGGCCACGGTGCCCTGCCACGCTCCGGCCAGCGACGCCATGTGCAGGCCGTTGCGGACGTTGTTGTGCACGTCGTGCAGGTCGGTCAGCGCGGCTTCGGCGAGGTAGTCGTAGGCCAGGTCGAGGTGGCCCACTTCGGCCGCGATGACCGCCTGCGTCCCCGCCGACAGCGAAGAGTCGCGCACGGTCCTGGCCTCGTAGTACGCGAAGTCGCGGGCCTTCTCCTCCTGGCTGAACGAGTCGCCGCACAGGTGCAGCGCCAGCACCAGGTCCGCCTGCTTGACGACCTGCTTGCGGTACAGGTCGAAGTACGGGTAGTGCAGCAGCAACGGGTAGTGGGCGGAATCGGTGCCCGTGTAGTCCCACTCGTCGTGCTCCAGGAAGCCCTCCGACTGCGGGTGCACGCCCAGCTCTTCGTCGTAGGGCACGAACATCGCCGCCGCGGCCGCGCGCCACGAGTCCAGCTCGACGGTGTCCACGCCGAACCGCGCCGCCACGTCCGGGTGCCGCTCGCACGACTCCGCCGCCGCGAGCAGGTTCCGGCGCGCCATCAGGTTCGTGTAGACGTTGTTGTCGGCCACGGCCGAGTACTCGTCCGGTCCGGTGACGCCGTCGATGCGGAACGCGCCGTGCCGGTCGTGGTGCCCGAGCGACGCCCACAGCCGGGCGGTCTCCAGCAGCAGCTCGGTGCCGTAGTCGCGTTCGAACTCCTCGTCGCCGGTCGCGTTGAGGTAGCGCAGCACGGCGTCGGCGATGTCCGCGCTGACGTGGAACGCCGCGGTGCCCGCCGGCCAGTACGCCGAGCACTCGGCGCCGTTGATCGACCGCCACGGGAAGGCCGCGCCGCGCAACCCCAGCTGGTGCGCGCGCTCCCGTGCTTTGTCCATTGTGGAGTGACGCCAGCGCAGGGCGTCGCGCGCCGCGTCCGGCATGGTGTAGGTGAGCACGGGCAGGACGAACGATTCGGTGTCCCAGAACGCGTGGCCGTCGTAGCCGGGGCCGGTCAGGCCCTTGCCCGCGATCGCCCGGCTCTCGCCGCGGGCCCCGGCCTGCAGGAGGTGGAACAGCGCGAAGCGGACCGCCTGCTGCAGCTCGGGATCGCCGTCGACCTCGATGTCCGACGTGGCCCAGAAGTCGTCGAGGAACTGGCGCTGCTCGGTGAGCAGGCCCTTCCACCCGGTCTGTCGCGCGCCCGCCAGCGCGGCCTCGACCTGGGCCCGCAGCGCGGGCACCGAGCGCTGCGCGGACCAGCCGTAGGCGAGGAACTTGGTGATGCGCAGCCGGCCGCCCTTGGGCACGTCGACCGCCACGGTCAGCCGCGCGAGGTCGTCCTCGGAGTGGATGCGGGCGCGGATCCCGTCGTCCACCTCGATCTTGTGGTCCATCGCCGCGGCCATCCGCAGCCCGGAGCGGCGGGTCCGGTGCACCAGGACGGCGTTGTAGTCGGACGCGCGGTGGAACTCGCCGACCAGCGGCGCGTTCAGCGCGGCGGCCACCCGCGGGTCGCTCGTGTCGGACTCGATCGGCTCGTTGGCCAGCAGGTCGGACTGGACCACCAGCTGCAGGTCCTCGTCGAGCGGCTCGACCTCGTACCGGATCGCGGCGATCGCGCGCTGGGTGAAGGAAACCAGCCGCTCGGTGCGCACGCGGACCCGCCGCCCGGTCGGCGACGACCACTCCGTGCTCCGGCTCAGCGTGCCCTTGCGGAAGTCCAGCACCCGGTCGTGCGCGGTGGCCGCGCCGTAGCGCATGTCGAGCGGCTCGTCCTCGACCAGCAGCCGGATGATCTTGCCGTCGGTCACGTTGACGACGGTCTGGCCCTCTTCCGGGTAGCCGTAGCCGGCTTCGGCGTACGGGAGCTCGTGCTGCTCGTAGAAGCCGTTCAGGTAGGTGCCGGGCAGCCCGCGCGGTTCGGCTTCCTCCAGCGTGCCGCGCAGCCCGATGTGCCCGTTCGACACGGCGAACGCCGATTCGGTGCGCTGCAGGGCGTCGACGTCCATGCCGCGCCAGCGCAGCTCCCACGGCGCGCACTCGTAGCCGTGCGGTTCTTCGCTCATCGCTCCTCCAGGAGGTCGGCGAGGTCGTCGACGACGATGTCGGCCCCGTGGGCTTTCAGTTCGGCGGCCTGGTTCGCGCGGTTGACGCCCACGACGTAGCCGAAGCCGCCGGCCTTGCCCGCCTGGACGCCGGACTGGGCGTCCTCGAAGACGGCGGCATGCGCGGGTTCGACGCCGAGTGCGGCGGCACCGGCCAGGAACGAGTCCGGCGCGGGCTTGCCCTTGAGGCGCCGCTCGCGGATGACGATGCCGTCGACGCGGGCCTCGACGTACTTGCTGAGGTCACCGGCGTCGAGGACCTTGGCGCCGTTGGCCGACGACGTCACGACGGCGATTTTCAGCCCGGCCGCCTTGACCGCTTCGAGGTAGCGGACCGAACCGGGGTAGGGGCTGACGCCGCGTTCGTCGATGATCTTCAGGACCAGGTCGTTCTTGCGGTTGCCGACGCCGTTGACGGTGGGGGCGTCCGGCGGGTCGTCGGGCGTGCCTTCGGGCAGCTCGATCCCGCGTGAGCGCAGGAATTCGCGGACCCCGTCGGCGCGCGGGCGGCCGTCCACATAGGTCGCGTAGTCGAGATCGGTGAACTCGCGGAACGCGGCGCCGTCGCGGGCGCGGAGAAACTCGTCGAACGTCCGTTTCCAGGCCTCGCGGTGGAGGACGGCCGTGCCGGTCAGGACTCCGTCGAGGTCGAACAGGCACGCGGTGATGGTCTCGGGCAATCCCGTCATGCCCGCACGCTACCGGTCCGCGGAGCCGTTCGCGGGGTGCGGGCGCACGCGATGGATGAGTTCGTGGACCGTCGCGTCCGCCAGGCGGTACCGCACCACGCGTCCGGTGCGGTGCGGGGTGACCAGGCCGTGGGCGCGCAGCAGCCGGAGAGCCTGCGACACCGCCGTGTCGGTCATGCCGGTGGCCGCCGCCAGGTCGGTGACGCTGATCTCGCGGGCGTAGTGGATCGAGACCAGCAACGCGAGCCGGGACGGGTCGGCGACGACGGAGAAGCGCCGGGCCCACTCGTCGATGACGGCGCGGTCGCCCAGCCCGTCGATCGCCGCGGCGACCCGTTCCGGGTCGATCAGCTTGCGGCCGGGGTCGATGCTCACGCCGGGGATGATCCCACCCGCGGCGCGGGCGGACCACCGGTGTCCTGGGTCACGCCGCGCTTGACGCCGCCGGGGCCCGCGGGCGAGGCTGCGGTTAAGACAGTTGTCATAACCGAGGAGCCGAGATGACCGACGTCGCCGGGCAGGTCCGCGCGAAGACCATCACCTGGGAGGACCCGCTGGAAACCGCCCGCCTCGGCGCCGCCATGTCCGGCCTGGAGTACATGCGGGCCATCGCCGACGGCCGCATCCCGCCCGCGCCGATCGCCGCGCACTTCGGCATGCGCTGGGAACGCGTCGAACCCGGCGAGGTCGTCGCCGTCGCCGAGCCGGACGAGTCGCTGTACAACCCGATCGGCATGGTCCACGGCGGTGTCGCGGCCACGATGCTCGACTCCGTCATCGGCTGCGCGGTGCACACGACGCTGCCGGCCGGCGTCGGCTACGCGTCGGTGGAGCTGAAGGTCAGCTACCTGCGCGCCATCCACGCCGGCCGCGGCGAGATCCGCGCGACCGGCCGCGTCGTGAAAGAGGGCTCGCGGATCGCGTTCGCGGAAGGGGAGATCCGCGACGTCGACGGCAAGCTGCTGGCGACGGCGTCCGGAACCTGTGTGATCACCCGCTGACGGGCTGCTTGACGTCCCAGTGCTCGGCGATCAGGCCGTCCTCGACGCGCACGATGTCGACGACGGCGGTCCCGGCCACGTGCAGGTGCACGACGACGAGGTCGTCTTCGGCGACGACGTGCCGGATCCGCGCGGGCGCTCCGGCGAGCGGCGAGTTCCGCACGGCGTCCGCGAACGCGTCGCGGCCGGAGGGCAGGCCGGGGCTGTGGGTGACGAAATCGGGGTGCAGCGCGGCCTTCGCGGCGTCGAAGTCGTGGCGCACGAACAAGTTCTCGAAGCAGCCGGCGACGATCATGCGGTTCGTGGCGGTTTCGCTCATGTCCTTCATGGTCGGGATCCCGGGCGCCGCGGTCGATTACGTCACGGGTAATCAGCGCGGCGGCCGGACGCGCCGGGCGCGGATCGCGTCGTCGCCGCCGAAGCGGCCGATGACCGCGGCCAGCAGGGAACGCGCCTCGTCGAGGCGTTCGGCGCCGAACTCCGCCGCCAGCTCCGCTTGCAGTTCCTCCCGCAGCTTCCGGGTGGCTTCGACGGCGTCGCGGGCGTGCTTGGTGAGGTGAAGCAGCTTCGTGCGCGCGTCGGCCGGATCCGGTTCGCGGCGCAGGAGTCCCCGGCGCTCGAGGTCGGCGACGGCTTTCGACGCGGCCTGCTGCGTCACGCCCATCCGCTCGGCGAGCCCGGTGATGGACAGCGGCGCGGCGAGGACGTGCTGGACGACGACGCCGTCGTTGAACCGCAGCTCCGCGAACCCCTGGGCGGCGAGGCGCCGCTGGAGCTCGTCGGTCATCGCCCAGCCCGCGAAGAGCGCGGTCAGCGACAGGTCGAGGGTGCTAGGATGCACAACCATGGTTGTGGAATCTAGCAGAGTGCCCGAGGAGCTGGCCGCAGCGTTCGTCCGCGTGGCGCACCGGATCGTCTGGTGCACGCTGGCGACCGTCGACCGCCGCGGCCGGCCGCGGTCGCGCGTGGTTCACCCGATCTGGGAGCACGGGACGGCGGGCCTGACCGGCCGGCTGTTCACCCGGCCGACGCCGCTGAAGCGAGCGCATCTGGCGAGGTCGCCGTACGTGTCGTGCTCGTACTGGGACCCGCAGCACGAGGTGGCGGTGGCCGAGTGCCACGCCGAGTTCGCGGACGACGAGCAGAGCCGCCGGACGCTGTGGGAGCTGTTCGCCTCGACGCCGGAACCGCTGGGCTTCGACCCGAAGATCCTGGGCGGCGCGGACCACCGGGACCCGGACATCACGGTGCTGAAGCTGACCCCGTGGCGGCTGTCGGCCGGAGGCGAAGCCTGGCGCGCCGCCTAGGCGGCACCCACGCGCCGCTCGAAGACCAGCCCCTCGGCCGCCCGCAGGCCGACGCTGATCGCACCGGTCAGGACCGCGTCCTCGCCCAGCTCGCCCTGGACCACTTTCGGCACCAGCGGCGTGAACGCCCGCAGGGCCCGGTCGATCGGTTCCAGCAGCAGGTCCGCCGCCGTGCCCATGCCGCCGCCGAGGACGATCAGCTCCGGGTCGATCACCGCCGCCACCGAGGCGACCGTGTACGCCAGCCGGTCCGCTTCCGCCGCCAGCGCCTGCCGCGCCAGCTCGTCGCCCTCGCGGGCCAGGCGGAACACCTCGCGGGCCGATTTCGCCGTGCCCAGGCCGAGTTCGCGTGCGCCGCGGACCACCGACTGGGCCGCGGTCGCTTCCTCGAGGTGGCCGCGGGCCGGCGGGGCGCCGTCCTCCTCCGACGAGCGCGTGCGCCCGTACGGCAGGTAGCCGATCTCGCCCGCCGCGCCCGTCGCGCCGCGGAAGACCCGGCCGTCCACCATCAGGCCCATGCCGACGCCGGTGCCGATCGTGATGCAGCCGAACACCGACGCGCCGCGCGCGGCACCGCTTTCGCCTTCGCCGACCGCGGTCAGGTTCGCGTCGTTCTCGACCATCAGGTCCGGGCCCAGCGCGGCTTCGAGGTCGTCGATCAGCCCGGCCCGGCCCCAGCCCGGCAGGTTCGGCGCGTGCCGGAAGCAGCGCTTCTCCGGGTCGGCGACGCCGGGGGAGCCGACCACGCGGACAACGATGTCGCCGCCCGAAAGCCGGGCGTCGGCCACCGCGGCGGCCGCGATCTTCCCGACCGCCGCGACCAGCGCCGCGCCCGAGCGGGCGCTGTTGCGCTCGTCGCGGCGGGCCACGATCCGGCGGCCGAGGTCCGACACCGCGACGCGGATGTGCTCACGGCCGATGTCGACGCCCAGCACGTACCCCGCGGTCGGGTCGGCCTCGTAGAGCACCGCCGAGCGCCCGGTGCCGGTGGACGTCTGCCCGGTCGGGCGCGCCAGCCCGGCGGCCTCCAGCGCGAGCAGCGCCTGGCTCACGGTCGGCTTCGACAGCCCGGTTTCCTTCGCCACCTGCGGCCGGGTCGCCGGCCCGCCGCGGCGCAGCAGGTCGAGCACCGCCCGCTGGTTGATCTTGCGCATCCCGGCGGGGGTCCCGACCGTTGGAGCTTCTACGCCGGCCACCCGTGCCCGCCTCCTGTCGTCCTCGTGCTGACTGCCACGCTAGCCGCCCGGGCCCCGGTTTCGCCGGAATACCCCCGCTTCGGGACCGGTTGACCGGGACATGAGCACTCCGGTACGCGGCCGGGTCCGCGTGGCACAAGGCGCGAAGCGGGTACGGGTGTTCCTCGGCGGGCAGCTCGTCGCGGACACCGTGCACCCCCTCCTGGTGTGGGAAGCTCCCTACTACCCCACGTACTACATCCCGCGCGCGGACGTCGTGAGCGGCGTTCTCGCCCCCTCCGGCCGGACGTCGCACTCGCCCAGCCGCGGGGAAGGTGTTCTGTCGACGATAAAGGGTGGCGCGGCCGAGGCGGTGGACGCCGCGCTGGAGTACCCGGATTCGCCGATCGAGCAGCTGCGGGACCACGTCCGCTTCGAGTTCGGCGCGTTCGACTGGTTCGAAGAGGACGAGCAGATCTTCACGCACCCGCGCGACCCCGGCGTCCGCGTCGACATCCTGCCGAGCTCACGGCACGTGCGGATCGAGGTCGGCGGTGTCACCGTCGCCGACTCGGTCCGCCCGCACCTGCTGTTCGAAACCGGCCTGCCGGTCCGCTACTACCTGCCCCGCGTCGACGTCCGGATGGACCTGCTCGAGAAGATCGGCACGGTGACGCACTGCCCGTACAAGGGCGCCGCCGAGCACTTCGACGTGGCCGGGCACGAAGACCTCGCCTGGAGCTACCCGACGCCGTTGCCGGAGAGCACCCGCGTCGCGGGCCTGATCGCCTTCCTCGACGAGAAGGTGGACGTCTACGTCGACGGCGTGCTCCAGGAGCGGCCGAAGACGAAGTTCGCCTGAGCCCTCACGCGTCCGGCAGCCAGTTCCCGTGGAAGCCCGCGGGAACCCGCTGCGGCAGGCGGACCGTCGCCACAGGTGCCGCGGCGACGTCGCCGGCGTCGAGCACGACGAGGTCGCTGCGGTCCTCCGCCGCGTCGTAGACGTAGGTGAGCAGCCAGCCTTCGCCGTGCTCGGCCGGGACGAACACCGCTTCGCCCGGGACGCGGCCGGGCGCGAAGACGTGTTCGGTGGCCGTGCCGGCGTGCAGGTCGTAGCGGCGCAGGACGTCGTGGCCGGTCACGTGCCCGAAGCGGCTGTCCGAGCCGGCGAGCCGGTCGTCGATGCGGGGGAACTCGCCCGGCCGGTCGTCGAGGCGGTCCTCGGTCACCGTGCCGGCGACGAGGTCGATCGTCCACCGCCACAGCGACGCCGGCGGGTCCTCGTGGCCGGCCCACCACTGGTGGTCGTACCGCATGACGTGCACGACGATCCGGCTGTCGGGCGTGTCGAACGCGTTCAGCGTGTGGAAGACGTAGCAGGGCTCGATCTGCAGCCAGCGCACCCCGGCTTCGGGCCGGTCTCGGCGCAGGACGCCGAGCCGGGCGCCGTAGCGGGCGTCCCAGCGGTAGGGCATGCCCTGGCCGACCGACGCCAGGTCGAACACGACCGGCAGGTCGTAGAACACGGCGTGCTCCCTGGTGAGCGCGAAGTCGTGCATCATCGTCAGGCCCGGCACGTCGATCGGCTGCTTGACGACGAGCTTCCCGGCGGCGTCGGCGCGGTAGTAGCTCACGTGCGGCGCGGTGATGCTGCCGTAGCCGAAGAAGTGCAGCTCCCCGGTTTCCGGGCAGATCTTCGGGTGCGCGGTCATCGAGTCGGCCAGCTCGCCGCCGAAGTCGTAGGCGCCGACGGTCTCGAGGTCCGTCGTGATCTCGTAGGGCAGCGACGATTCGACGAGCGCGAGCGTGCGGCCGGCGTGGTTCACCACGTGCGTGTTGGCGACGCTGCTGCGCAGGTTCCGCGTGCCGTCTTCGTTGTACAGCCGCAAGTCCGGGTTCTCGAAGCTGTCGGTCCGCACCCAGCGGTTGCGGTACCAGGCGGCCCGGCCGTTTTCGAGCCGGACGCCGTGGACCATGCCGTCGCCGGTGAACCAGTGCTTGCTGTTCTCGCGGGGGTTGGGGCCGTTGCGCAGGTACCAGCCGGTCAGCTCGGGCGGCAGCGCGCCGGTCACCGGGAGGTCGAAGGCGGTCAGTTCGTCGTGGACGGGCGCGTAGGCGCCGGTGAGGTGGAAGCCGGTGGTGGTCATGCGGCTTCCCGGGCGCGGGCGCGGACGATGCGTGGGTAACGGATGGTGAAGGCGACGGGCACCCCGAAGCAGAGGACCTTGAGCGCGATCAGGGCGAAGGTGGCGTGCGGCGCGAAGTTCAGCAGGGCGATGCCCGCGATCCCGCCGGCGGTGAAGCTCAGCGCCCACACCAGCGTGATGATCACGTTGACGCGCTTGAAGATCGGGTTGTCCCAGAGCGCCTCCGGCGTCGACGTCCGGGCGATGCCGAGGGTGAACGGCTTCCCGATGGCGAGCGAGCCCCAGGCGGTGAGCGCCAGCCACGCGTCGGTGAGCGCGCCGGTGTAGGTCTTCAGCGGCGACGCGGGGAAGCTGAACGCGACGGCCGTGAGCAGGGCGAAGAAGGCGAACCCGCTCCACTCGATGATGAGCGTGTCGGCGGTGCGGCCGTCGCGGCGGGCGAGCAGGAGCAGCGCGGCGGAGATCACCAGGCCGGTCAGCCCGGACCAGCGCCAGTCGAACTGGGTCGCGACCACGGCGAACGCGATCCACGGCAGGAGACTCTTCAGGTAGTTCACGGCGGGCCCTTCCCCCACGTTCCAACTTTGACATGTCGAATCTAGAACGTGCGCGTTGGACATGTCAATAGTGGAATGTCATGATGGAGTCATGAGCCTCCGACACGCGGTGCTGGGCATGCTGGCCGACGAACCCGGAAGCGGCTACGACCTGCTGAAACGCTTCGAGCGCGCGATGGCCAACGTCTGGCCGGCGACGCAGAGCCAGCTCTACGGCGAACTCGGCAAGCTGGAGAAGGCGGGCCTGATCCACGTCCACGCCGAGGGACCGCGCGGGCGCAAGGAGTACGAGATCACCGAAGCCGGGCTCGCGGAGCTGCGGCACTGGCTGGTGGAGGTCGAACCGTCCGGGCCGCCGCGCAGTGCCGGGCTGCTGCGCGTCTACTTCCTCGGCTCGGTCTCCCCGGAGCAGGCGCGCGGCTACATAGCGACGATGGCCGAGCAAGGGGAGGCGCGCGAGAAGCGGCTGGCAGAACTGGAAGGCACGATCGACTGGGGCGAGGACAACCAGTCGCTCTACGGCCGCCTGGTCCTGGAGTGGGGCAAGCGCTTCTCGGCGATGCAGCGCGAATGGGCCGAGTGGGCGGTCAAGCAGATCGAGTAACCCGCGTATAACGCCCTATACCGCCGGTCCCGAGCGCCCCAATGTGGCCTTCGGTGCGTCAGACGCACCCAAGGCGGCCTTCGGTGCGCGTGACGCAACCAAGGCCGCCTTGGGGCGCTCGGGGTCAGGCGGCGTGGTGGCCGTTGGCCTGCCTGCGCGGCCCGGCGGGACGCGGGCGTCCCGCCGGGGGAGCGTCCACTGTGGACCCGGACGTCGTCGTGCCGTCGTCGGCCGTCGCCGCCGGGAGCGGGGTGTGGCGGTCGCGGTGTGCCCGGTGTACCACGAACAGCAGCGCCAGTCCCAGCACCACCAGCGCGTGCGTCGCCAGCCGGGACAATGCCACCCGGCCCGCCGCCAGGTCGGCCGCCGACAGCACCAGCAGCACCGCGACGAACCCCGCCAGCAGCGGCAGCTGACCGCCCGCCGTGCGCGGCCGGAACACCGCCACCAGCAGGCCGATGCCCACCGCCAGGTTCCACGCGCCGCTCTCGTGGTCGAGGTGCAGCGCGTGTCCGGGATCCAGCAGCTGCGCGAACGCCAGCCCGAGCTGGGCGATCGCCACCACGGCCAGCGCGAGCCGCAGGCCCCAGCCTTCGCCGGACGGCGCCGGCGTGCGGTCGAGGATCGCCGCCGTGAGGTCCGGGACCGGCGGCGCCGGGTGCAGCAGCATCGCCCGCCGCAGCCGTTCCGCGCCTGCGAACCACTCCCGGCAGGCCGCGCAGGCCGCCAGGTGCTCGTCGGGCGAGACCGGCTCGGTCTCGCCGTCCAGCCGGGCCGACAGCGCTTCGCGGCACTCCTCGCACTCCATGGTCCACTAGTCGGACGGCGGATCCGGGAAGTTCCGCTGTATGTTTGCCGATCATGACCCACCGTGCGGACGACGACCGCGTCACGGCGCTGGCCCTGGCCGCCGGCCGGGGTGACCGGCGCGCGCTGGAGGAGTGGGTCCGGGCGACTCAGGCCGACGTCTGGCGTCTCCTCGCCCACCTCACCGACGCGGCCACCGCCGACGACCTGACCCAGGAGACCTACCTCCGCGCCTTCGGCAGCCTTCGCCGCTTCGCCGGACGGTCGTCGTCGCGGACCTGGCTGCTGGCCATCGCGCGCCGGGTGGTCGTCGACCAGATCCGGGCCGCCCGCGCCCGGCCGAAGATCGACTGGGACGCCCCCGTCGACCAGGGACGCGCCACGACGGGGTTCGAGGAGCTGGTCGAGCTGGGCGTGCTGCTCGACGGCCTCGACCCGGAGCGCCGCGAGGTGCTCGTGCTGACCCAGGTGCTCGGCCTGTCCTACGCCGAGGCCGCCGACGTCTGCGGTGTCCCGGTCGGCACCGTCCGCTCCCGCGTCGCCCGCGCCCGTGACGACCTGCTCGAAGCCCGCCGGGAACGCGGCTCGGACGCCGGCTGAACCAGTCCGCTGGGCCGTCCGGCACTGTGGCGGCGCACACATTCGGCGGCTCCGGCTGTCATCTCGTCACAGAGATGGGCGAACTCGACTACCCCGCGTTGACGACCTGCCAAGGGCTCCTTAGCGTGGCGCGCACCCCGCCACCACCCAGCAAGGGATTCCCGATGGCCAGTCCCACCACCGAACCCGCCGAAGCCGCCGGCCCCGGCCAGGTCGGCCGCCGCCGCTTCCTGACCTACCTCGTCGCCGCGCCCACGCTCACCGTCGCCACGAAACTCACCGCCGACGCGGTGTCCCCGGCCACCGCGGAGGCCGTCGTGCCGACGCTGCCGCAGCCCGCCGAGATCCTCGACCTCGGCGACGTGCTGACGCTGTCGTGCGCGCCGACCGCCGGCATGCTCGTGCTCGAGATGACCTCCGACGGCCGGGCGCGGCTGCAGCTGCCGCGCGCCGAAGTCGGCCAGGGCATCACGACGGCGAACGCGATGCTCGTCGCCGAGGAGCTGGACCTGCCGCTCGACCGGGTCGACGTCGTGCTCTCCGACGCCCGCACCGAGCTGCTGTTCAACCAGCTCACCGGCGGCTCGAACACGATGCGCTCGCTGTATGACCCGGTCCGCGTCACCGCGGCGACCGCGCGGGCCCGGATGGTCGCCGCGGCGGCGGCGCAGTGGGGGACCGACGCGTCCCGGCTGTCCACCCGCGACGGTGCGGTGTGGGCGCCCGACGGCCGCAGCGCCGGCTACGGCGCGCTCGCCGGGCCCGCGTCCCGGACGGACCTGACGACCGGCGCGGTCCAGCCGAAGGCCGAGTCCGCGCACACGCTCGTCGGCACCCCGACCTCGCGCAAGGACGCCCGCGCGATGGTCACCGGCAAGCAGGTCTACACACTCGACCTCGACGTCCCCGGCGCCAACCCGGTGATGGTGCGGCGCCCGCCGACGATCAACGGCACCGTCGAGAAGGTCAACAACGAGGCCGCGGTCCGGGCCATGCCGGGCATCATCGACATCGCCGTCGTCAAGACCGGTGTCGCGGTGATGGCCGAGACGTTCGGGCAGGCCCTCGACGGCAAGAACGCCCTCGACGTCACCTGGGGCCCCGGCACGGTCGACGGCGAGGACAACGAGACCATCAAGAAGAAGCTGCGGGCGGCCGCGCTGCCGTTCGCGGTGCCGCCGCTGCTGACGCAGTACGTCGACGGCGAGTTCGACTTCGCCTTCGTCAGCCACGCGCCGATGGAGACGAACTCCGCGGTGGCCGACGTCCGCGAGGACAGCGCGACCATCTGGGCCGGGCTGAAGTCGCCGATCGTGGCGAAGCAGACGATCGCGCAGGAGCTGGGACTGCCGGAGAACAAGGTCACCGTGCACGTCCAGCAGGGCGGCGGGTCCTTCGGGCGGCGGCTGTTCTTCGACGCCGCGCTGGAGGCCGCGCACATCTCGAAGGCGATGAAGAAGCCGGTCCGGCTGATGTGGAGCCGGATCGACGACATGCGCCACGGCCGCGGGCGCGCGGCGAGCTACCACCGGATCCGCGCCACCTTCGCGCTCGGGCAGGTGCTCACGTTCGAACACCGCGTCGCCAGCGTCGAAACCGACTGGAGCCACGGCCTCGGCGAGATCCTCACCGCGTACGCGGCGAAGCTGCCCGTCGGCGGCAACCTCAGCTTCGCGCAGACGGTGTTCCTGCTGACGGTGAAGTCGCCGTACAACTTCGGCGTCACCACGCAGCTGCTCAACGAAGTGCCGCTGAAGTTCCACACCTCGGCGTGGCGCTCGGTCTACTCGGCGAACACGCGGGGCGCCGAAGAGATCATGGTCGACGAGATCGCGAAGAAACTCGGCAAGGACCCGTACCAGTTCCGGCGCGAGTTCATCAAGGAGGAACGGCAGCGGGCGGTGCTCGACAAGGTCGCCGAGCTCGGCGAGTGGGGCAAGACGATGCCCGCCGGGTTCGCGCAGGGCATCGCCGTGCACGGCGAGTACAAGTCCTACACCGCGTGCCTGGTCGAGATGGACGCGCGCGACCCGAAGCACCCGCGCGTCACGAAGGCGACCATCGCCGTCGACGTCGGCAAGCCGGTGAACCCGCGCGGCCTGCAGGCGCAGATGCTCGGCGGCCTGACCGACGCGATCTCGACGACGCTCACCGCGGGCCTGCACATCGACAAGGGCCTGCCGCTGGAGGGCAGCTACTCGCAGTTCCACTACGCGCGGCAGAAGAACTCGCCCACGGACGTCACCGTGCACGTCATGCCGGCCAACGGTTCCGACATCGGCGGCGCCGGCGAGCTGGGCCTGCCCGCGCCGGTCGGCGCGATCGCCAACGCCTACGCCCGGGCGACCGGGATCAAGCCCCGCAGCTTCCCCATCACCTTCCCGGTCGACTTCGACCCGTTCCCGCGCTGACAGGAGTCCCCACGTGCCGAACTACACCTTCGTGGTGAACGGGAAGACCGTCACCGTCGACGCGCCCGCCGACCTGCCGATGCTGTGGGCGCTGCGCGACAAGCTCAAGGTCCGCGGGCCTAAGTACGGCTGCGGCATCAACGTCTGCAAGGCCTGCACCAGCCACCTCGACGGCGAGGCGTTCAACCCCTGCGTCACGCCGGTTTCCGAGTGCGCCGGGCGCGAGGTCACCACGATCGAGGGCCTGGCGGACGGCGACGAGCTGCACCCGGTCCAGGAGGCCTGGCTGGAGCAGGACGTCGCCCAGTGCGGCTACTGCCAGCCCGGCCAGATCATGGCGGCGGTCGCGCTGCTGAAGAAGACGAAGAACCCGACGGACGCCGAAATCGACGCGATCCAGAACGTGTGCCGGTGCGGCACGTACTTCCGGATCCGGGAGGCGATCAAGAGCGCGGCGGCCAAGATGGCCTGACGCGGATGCGGAGGTTCTACACAAGAACCTCCGCATCCGCGGTTCCTGTAGTAAGTTCACCCGAACGTGGCGACGCCGTTCGGGTTAGATGTCGGTCTCGGACCTCGACGAGGAGGTCCGCGACCGGAGGGCACCATGCACTACCAGGCGCTGCTGGCCGACGGGCTCGCACCGTCGGTCGCCACGCTGGCCGCCGAGGTCGAGCGGAAGCTGCCCGAGCTCATCGAGAGCACCGTGCGGCAGATCCGCGCGGAGATGCCGGTCTACCGGGACGCGCGGTTCGTCTCCCCGGCCGAGCTGCGGAACTCCGTCCGCGCCAACCTCGAGTACGTGATGCGCACGCTGCGCGGCTCGGACGTGCCGGACCTGGCACAGGCCCGCGCGACCGGCCGCGCGCGGGCGCTGCAGGGCGCGCCGCTCCCGGAGCTGCTGCGGGCCTACCGGATCGGGCTCACCGAGGTCTGGCACCGGTTCGTCGAGCTGACCGCCCACCGGCAGGACCCGGCGGCGCTGGTCGCGGCGACGTCGGCGATCTGGGCGCTCATCGACGACCTGGCCGAAGCGCTGACGACGGCCTACCGCGACACGATGGCGGAGGTCATGGTGGCGCACCAGAACCGGCGCTCGGCGCTGGTGGAGGCCCTGTTCGCGGGCGGCGCGGCGACCGAGGGCACGCTCTGGGACATCGCGCGCGTGCTCGACCTGTCCCTGGACGGCACGTTCGTCGTGGTCGCGGCGGAGACCCCGCGGCTGGGCCAGGAGCCGCTGCCGCAGATCGAGCTGCGGCTGCGCGCGCTGCACCACGCGTCGGCGTGGCGGCTCACCCCGGACCTGCAGGTCGGCGTGGTGTCCTTGCGCGACCCGAGCGCGTCGAAGGCGATCGTGGAGCTGGTGCGGGAGAACCCGGTGGGCCGGGTCGGGATGAGCCCGGTGTTCACCGGCCTCGGCAACACGGCCCGCGCGCTGCACCTGGCGCGGGTTGCGCTGTCCAGCCTGGCGCCGGGCACGCCGGAGCTGGTGCAGTTCACCGAGTCGCCGCTGGCCGGGCTGGTGGCGAGCGCCCCGGAGGCGTCGGTGCAGCTGGCCCACCACGTCCTCCAGCCGATCCTGGACCTCCCGGGTGACGACCGGAACGTGCTGCTGCTGACGCTGCGCGCGTGGTTCGACTGCCAGGGCTCGACGAAGCTGACGTCGGAGCGGATGTTCTGCCACCCCAACACGATCCGCCACCGGCTGAAGCGGATCACCGAAGAACTGGGCCGGTCGCTGACCGACCCGGCCGACATCACGGAGCTGGGCGCGGCCCTGCGGGCGCTGAACCTCTTCCCGGAGGCGGCTCACCTGCCCGCGCCGCGCTGACGCACCCCGGGCCCGTACCGGCGGGCCATCCCGGTCAGCCAGTCGCGGCCGACCGGGTTCGCGGTGTGGACGTGCACCTCCGGCGGCCAGCGGTCGTGCTCGCACAGCCACAGCACGACCGGGCGGGTCGTGTCGTCACCGCCCAGGTCGTGGTCGAGCGAGATCGCCGCGAACTCCGCCGCGCCGAGCAGCGCGATCGCCTCCGCGCTCGTCTTCGCCCACGTCCAGCCCGGTGGGGCCGGCCGCAGGTCGTCCACCCACAGGCGGTTCACGCGGCCAGCAGCTCGCGCGTGCGAGCCTGCTCCGCCGGCGACCCGAACGGCATCACCAGCAGCTCGGTCGCGCCCGCGTCCTCGAGCGACTTCACCTGTCGCAGCACCGCTTTCTCCTCGCCGATGATCGCGCTGTCCGAGGCGCGCTCGTAGCCGTCCCGGTCCAGCACCGCACGGTACGCGGGAACCTGCGCGGCCGCGCCGTATTTTTCCTCCAGCCACCGGCGGCGTTCGTCCACATCGGACGTCACGCAGATCAGCTGACCCGAGACGACCCGGCGGCGGTCCCCGAGCGCCGGCACCACGAACTCGCCGATCGCCCGCGGGCCGGCCCACGTCGTGATCACGCCGTCCGCCAGCTCGCCGGCCAGACGCGTCGAGCGCGGGCTCACCGAGCCGACCAGGAGCGCGGGCCGTGTCGCGCCCGGCGTGTCGAGGCCGCCCGCCGCGGTGAGCGTTTCGCCGTGGACGTCCGTCTTTTCGCCGCGCAGCAACGGGTTCAGCGCCTCCAGGTACTCGCGCAGGTGCCGCAGCGGACGGTCGTACGAGTACCCGAACTCGCCTTCGATGACGAACCGGTGGCTCAGCCCGATCCCCAGGTGGACGCTCACCCCGGTGGCGGCCTGGACGGTGAGCGCCTGCGCGGCCATCGTGATCGGGTGCCGCGGGTACGTCGGGACGACGCAGGTGCCCAGCTCCACGCCCGGTGCGGCGACGCCCAGCGCGGGCAGCGCCGTGAGCGCGTCCCAGCCGCCGCGTTGCGCCAGCCACAGCGTGCGGTAGCCGAGCTTCGCGGCGTCACGCGCCTGCGCGGTCATTTCGGCGAAGCCGACGCCCAGCTCGTCGAGCAGGATTCCGGTGCGCATGGGGCCTCCCAGTGGTCAGTACGCGCGCTCGAGCCGCTTCCGGTCGAGCGCCACGGATTCGGTGAACAGCCGCAGAACACGCGGCGCGACGGCGCGCACCCGCGTCGCCGAGACGGCCAGGGGTTCGAAGGCGTGCGCGACCGTGTCGGCGATCAGCGCCGGCTCCGGCGGGGGCGTGCCGATCAGAAAGCCGTGCAGCACCGCCCGATAGGCGACGGCCAGGTCGGCGGGCGGCCGGCCGGCGCGGAGCAGGTCGTTCGCGGCCAGCAGCTCGAGGTACTCGACGAACGCCTCGTCGTGGCGCGGGTCGAGCTTCTCGTGCAGCTTCGGCAGCAGCTTGCCGAGCGTATCCGCGTCGTCGGCGTACCCGGCGTGCAGCAGGGGACGCCCCAGCACGTCGGCGTACTGGATCTCGGTCAGCCGCGACAGCCGCGCGGCGAGCGGATCGGCCGCGATCGCCGCGACGAGGTCTTCGAGGCTCCGGACGGACTCGCGGAGCAGCACGGCGAGGAACAGCTCCTCGCGGTTCTTCCAGTGCAGGTAGACCGTCCCCTTGCCGACGCCGGCGCGCTCGGCGACGTCCTCGATCGTCGTGCGCCGGTAGCCGGCGCGCAGCAGCAGCTCGGCGGCCGCGTCGAGGATCCGCTCGGCCCGTTCGGCGCGGTTTTCGACAGGAGGCATGATCCCAGCATATGACCAAATTCGAAATCTGGTCAAACGACGGCCGAGAAAACGGCGGAGCAGGCACCCCGCCGTCGTTCTCAGGCGTCCGAAGACCGCTTCCAGAGGTTGATGCCGGCGTCGGTCGCGTGGCCGTCGATCTCGGTCAGCTCGTCGGAGCCGAAGTCCAGGTTGCCGAGCGCGCCGACGTTGTCCTCGAGCTGTCCGACGCTGCTCGCGCCGATCAGCACCGACGTGACGCGGTGGTCGCGCAGTGCCCAGGCCAGCGCCAGCTGGGCCAGCGACTGACCGCGGCGGGCCGCGATCTCGTTGAGCGCGCGGACCCGGCCCAGCCGGTCGTCGTCGAGGGTGTGCGGGTCGAGGGACTTGCCCTGTGCGGCGCGGGAATCGGCCGGGACGCCCTTCAGGTACCGGTCCGTCAGCAGCCCCTGCGCCAGCGGCGAGAACGCGATGCAGCCCGCGCCCACCTCCGCGAGGGTGTCGAGGAGGCCGTCCTCCTCGATCCACCGGTTGAGCATCGAGTACGACGGCTGGTGGATCAGCAGCGGCGTGCCCAGCTCGCGCAGCAGCCGCGCGGCTTCGGCGGTCCGCTCCGAGTTGTACGAGGAAATCCCGACGTAGAGCGCTTTCCCGGCGCGGACCGCGCTGTCGAGGGCACCGACCGTCTCTTCCCGCGGCGTCTCGGGGTCGAACCGGTGCGAGTAGAAGATGTCGACGTAGTCCAGGCCGAGCCGGCCGAGCGACTGGTCCAGTGAGGACAGCAGGTACTTCCGGGAGCCCCACTCGCCGTACGGGCCGGGCCACATGTCGTAGCCGGCCTTCGTGGAGATCACCAGCTCGTCGCGGTACGGCTTGAAGTCGGTGGCCAGCAGCCTGCCGAAGTTCGCCTCGGCCGAGCCGTAGGGCGGGCCGTAGTTGTTGGCCAGGTCGAAGTGCGTGATGCCGAGGTCGAACGCGCGGCGGGTGATGGCCCGCTGGACGTCCAGGGGGCGGTCGTCGCCGAAGTTGTGCCACAGCCCCAGCGAGATCGCGGGCAGCTTGAGCCCGGAGCGCCCGCAGCGCCGGTAGGGGATCGATTCGTATCGGCCGGATGCCGCAACGTAGGTCACGCGGCCGATGCTAACCCGCCCGTCGGGTACGCTCCGGGTGAGCGATCGCTTAGGAGGCACGTGGTGGGCACCGGATTCTTCACCTCCGTCGACGACGTGTCGGCCAAGCTGGCCGAAGCCGGGTACCTGGCGTCGACGGCCGTGGCGACCACCGTGTTCCTCGCCGACCGGCTGGGCAAGCCGCTGCTGGTCGAGGGCCCCGCCGGCGTCGGCAAGACCGAGCTGGCCAAGGCCGTCGCGCAGGTCAGCGGCTCGCGACTGGTGCGCCTGCAGTGCTACGAGGGCATCGACGAGGCTCGCGCGCTGTACGAGTGGAACCACGCGAAACAGCTGCTGCGGATCACCGCCGGCCGAGACGAGACCTGGGAGCAGGCCCGCACCGACATCTTCGGCGAGGAGTTCCTGCTGCGCCGGCCGCTGCTCACGGCGATCTCCTCGGCCGAGCCGACCGTGCTGCTGATCGACGAGACCGACAAGGCCGACATGGAGGTCGAGGGCCTGCTGCTGGAGGTGCTCGGCGACTTCCAGGTGACCGTGCCGGAGCTGGGCACGATCACCGCGACGCGCCCGCCGTTCGCCGTGCTGACCTCCAACGCGACCCGCGAGCTGTCGGAAGCGCTGCGCCGCCGCTGCCTGTTCCTGCACATCGGCTTCCCGGACGAGGACCTGGAACGCGACATCGTCCGGCTCAAGGTGCCCGGCATCGACGCCGCGCTGGCCGATTCCGTCGTCCGGGTGATCGCCGCGTTGCGCGCGATGGACCTGCGCAAGCTGCCGTCGGTCGCCGAGACCATCGACTGGGCGCGCACGCTGCTCGCGCTCGGCGCGTCCACGCTGGACGAGCAGGTCGTCCGGGACAGTCTCGGCGTCGTCCTCAAGCACCAGGACGACATCGCCAAGGCCGGCGCCGGCCTGCGGCTCGAACAGGTGCTGGACGCGTCGTGACCGGCGGCGTGCCCGAGCGGCTCGCGGCGTTCGTCAAGGCGCTGCGGGCGCAGGGCATCCCGGCCGGCCCGAGCGAGACGGTCGACGCCGCGGCCGCGCTGGAGGTCCTCGGCCTCGACGACCGCTCGCTCGTCCGCGAAGGGCTGGCCGCGGCGCTGGTCCGCCGCGGCGGGCAGCGCGCGGTGTTCGACGCCGCCTTCGACCTCTACTTCCCGGCCGGGATCGGCGCGCCGGAACGGGCGCGCGAAGACCCGCCGTCCACACTGGACGAACTGCGGGACGAGCTGGCCGCCGCGTTGGCCGACGGCGACCGGGAGGCCCTGTCCCAGCTGGCCGGGCTCGCGGTCGAGATGCTGGGGCAGTACGGCTCGTCGTCGGGTCCCGGTGGCGGGTTCTCGGCCCACCAGACCCTGGAGCGGCTGCAGCCGCAGACCCTCATCGCCCGGGTGCTGGCCGCGGTCCGCGGCGGCGGCGCGCGCGGCGCGTTCACCGACCGGCTCGACCGCGACGAGATCCGCCGCCGGGTCGAGAGCTTCCGCGGGCAGGTCCGCACCGAGGCGCGCCGCCGGGCGGCCGAGGTCCGCGGCCGCGAGCGGGTCGCCCGGCACGCCATCGCGCCCGCGCCCGACCGCGTCGACTTCCTCATCGCCAGCCGCACTCAGCTCGCCGAGCTGCGGCGCACGATCCAGCCGTTGTCCCGCAAGCTCGCGACCCGGCTCGCCGCGCGCCGCAAGCGCACCACGCGCGGGCAGATCGACCTGCGCCGCACCCTGCGGCGGTCGTTGTCGACCGGCGGGGTGCCGTTGCGGCCCGCCTACCGCCACCGGCGGCCCGGCCGGCCGGAGATCGTGCTGCTGTGCGACCTTTCCGGGTCCGTGGCGGGGTTCGCGAACTTCACGATGCTGCTGGTCCAGGCGCTGCGCGACCAGTTCAGCAAGATCCGCGTGTTCGCCTTCGTCGACAGCGCCGACGAGGTCACCCACCTGGTCACGACCGGCGCGGCCGACCCCGAGCACCTCGGCGCGCGCATGCTGTCGGAGGCGGCGCTGGTGCGCTGGGACGGTCACAGCGACTACGGCGGCTCGCTGGCGCAGTTCACTTCGCGGTGGCTCGACGCGGTCGGCCCGCGCACGTCGGTGCTGATCCTCGGCGACGCCCGCACCAACGGCGGCGACCCGAACCTCGACGCCGTCCGCGAGATCAAGGCCCGCGCCCGGCACGTCCACTGGCTCAACCCGGAGCGGCGGTCGCTGTGGTCGACCGGCGACTCGGCGGCGCTGGAGTACGCCGAGGTCGTCCAGATGCACGAGTGCCGCACGGTGCAGCAGCTCAGTGCGCTGGTCACCCGCCTGCTGCCGGTGTGAGCCACGCGTCGATGCCGCGCAGCAGCCGTTGCTTGGTCTCCGCGGGCGCGAAGGACGCCCGGACACCGGCCCGCGCGAAGTCCGCCATCGCGGCGTCGTCGTAGCCGAAGGCCCGTTGGACGCGGGCGTATTCCTCGGCCAGGTTCGCACCGGTGACCGAGGGGACGTCGGTGTTCAGCGTGACCGTCAGCCCGGCGTCGACCAGCCGGGGGAGCGGGTGCCGGGGCAGCGACGGCACCAGCCCGAGCGTCACGTTCGACGACGGGCAGACTTCGAGGGCCAGGCCGCGCTCGCGGACCTCGGCGACGAGCGCCGGGTCCTCGAGGACGCGGATGCCGTGCCCGAGCCGTTCGGTGCAGCCGATCGCCAGTGCTTCGCGGATGCTGTCCGGGCCGGCGTCCTCACCGGTGTGGTGCAGCAGGTGGATGCCGGCCTCCCGGGCCCGGTCGAAGACCGTCGCGAATGGACGGAGAGAGTGGTTTTCCTCACCGGCCATGCCGATCGCGAAGACTTCGTCGTACTTCAGCGCGAGCTCGAGGGTCCGCTCGGCGCGCCCGACCGAGCGGCGCCGGGAGTGGTCGAGGACGACGCGCCGTTCGAGGTCGCTCGTGGACAGTCCCTCGAGGACGGAAGCGAGCGGCATCTCGAGGTCGCCGAGGCGTTCCCCGTGCGAGGCGGCGGTGAACGTGACTTCGGCGTAGCGCGTGCCTTGGGCGAGTTCGTCCTCGCAGTACTCGCGGGCGATGCGCTCGAAGTCCTCGGGACGTCGCAGACACGATCGGATGAGGGCGTTGTAGTCGGCGAAGGCGCGGAAGCCGTCGAACACCGGGGGCTCGCCCGGCACGTCGACGCCGTTGGCTTCGCCGAGTTCCCGCAGCGTGTCCGGCCGGATCGTGCTCTCCAGGTGGACGTGCAGGTGGGCTTTCGGCAGGGCGGCCAGGTCGCGCATGATCGCGAGCCTAAAGGGGCGCGGCGGCCGCTCGCGCGGCATTTTCGGACGTCGCTGGCGGCGCCGCCAGGTTTGGGTCCGGTCACACGGGGAACCTCCGGGTGGTTCGTCCGCGTTGTCAGGATGACCGGAACCCGATGAGGGAGGACCACCGTGCCGTTGATGCGCAAACTGACCGTGCTGGCCGGGGCCGCGGGCGCGGCCCGCGCCTACGCCAGGAAGAACCCCGAAAAGGTGAACCAGGTCGTCGGCAAGGCGGCCAAGTTCGTCGACGACAAGACCAAGGGCAAGTACCACCAGCAGATCGCGGGCGCGGTACGCAAGGTCAACTCGGTGACGGGCCAGCCGGGGCCGGCCGCCGGGCGGTAATTCGCCCGGTTGCTGGCTGGTGGCTCGCCTGGCTGGTGGCTCGCCTGGCTGCGGGCTACCGGCGTGCGGGCCACGGCCGGTGGCTCACCCGGCTGGTGGTCGCGAGCTGGCGGCCCCGGCCGGCTCGCCGGGCTGGCTCGCCCGGCCGCAGGCCCGGCCGGCGGCCCGGTGGCTCGCCCGGCTGCTGGTCGCTTACTCACCCCGCCTACTGGCGGGCCCGGCTGCTGGTCGCTGGCTCACCCCGCCTACTGGCGGGCCCGGCTGCTGGTCGCTGGCTCACCCCGGCCATTCGCGGCTGGCTCGCCCGGCGCCGGGTGCCAGCTCACCCGCCACCGGGCCGCTAACTGCCCGGCTGCGGGCTGCTGGCGCATCCGGGCCCGGGCCGTCGGCCGTTGGCTCACCCGGCGCTGACGGCCAGCTCGCCCCGGCTACCGGCTGCTGGCTCGCCTCGGCCGACCACCGCGGCTCGTCCCGGCCCGCCCCGGCTCATCCCGGCCCTGGCCCCGGGCCCGCGGCGCCGGCTCAGCCGGCCGCCAGTGCCTCGAGGACGCCCTCGCCGTACTTGGCGAGCTTGTTCTCGCCGACGCCGCTGACCGTGCCCAGCTCGGCCAGTGACGACGGTCGTTGCGTCGCGATCTGGCGCAGCGTGGCGTCGTGGAAAATGACGTACGCGGGCACCCCTTGTTCCTTCGCCACCCCGGCCCGCCAGGCACGCAAGCGCTCGAACAGCGGGGCCGCCTCCGCGGGCATGTCCGCCGCGGCCGCGGCGCGCTTGGCGCTGCGGGCCTTCGCGGCCGCCGGACGCTCGGGCTCCCGGCGCAGCATCACCTGGCGGTCGCCGCTCAGGACCTCCGCGCTGGCTTCGGTGAGCACCAGGGAGCCGTAGTCGCCTTCGACCGCCAGCAGGCCCTGGGCCAACAGCTGCCGCACGACCGCCCGCCACTCCGGCTCGCGCAGCTCGGTGCCGATGCCGAACGTCTTCAGCGTGTCGTGCTGGAACTGCGTCACCTTCGGTGTGGCCTTGCCGAGCAGGATGTCGATGACCTGCCCGGCGCCGAACTTCTGGCGCCGCTCGTTGCGCAGCCGGACGACCGTCGACAGCAGCTTCTGCGCCGGGATCGTGCCGTCCCACTTCTCCGGCGGGCTCAGGCACGTGTCGCAGTTGCCGCACGGCTCGCCCTGCTGGCCGAAGTAGTTGAGGATCTGCACGCGCCGGCATTCCACCGTCTCGCACAGTGCGAGCATCGCGTTGAGGTGCGCCGTCTGCCGCCGCCGGTGCGCTTCGTCGCCCTCCGACGTGTCGATCATCTTGCGCAGCTGCACGACGTCCTGCAGCCCGTACGCCAGCCAGGCGGTGGACGGCAGCCCGTCCCGGCCCGCGCGGCCCGTCTCCTGGTAGTAGCCCTCGACCGACTTCGGCAGGTCGAGGTGCGCCACGAACCGGACGTCCGGTTTGTCGATGCCCATCCCGAACGCGATCGTCGCCACCACGATCAGGCCGTCTTCGCGCAGGAACCGCGCCTGGTGCTTCGCGCGGGTCCGCGCGTCGAGCCCCGCGTGGTACGGCACCGCCGGAATCCCGTTCTGCACCAGGAACTCCGCGGTCTTCTCGACCGAGTTCCGGGACAGGCAGTAGACGATCCCCGCGTCGCCCTGGTGCTCGGTGCGCAGCAGTTCCAGCAGCTGGCGCTGCGGCGAGCTCTTCGCGACGATCCGGTACTGGATGTTCGGCCGGTCGAAGCTCGCGACGAAGTGGCGGGCGTCGTCGAGCCGCAGCCGCGCGGAGATCTCCTTGTGCGTGGCCTCGGTCGCGGTCGCGGTGAGCGCGATCCGCGGCACGTCCGGCCAGCGCTCGTGCAGCGCCGAGAGCTGGAGGTAGTCGGGCCGGAAGTCGTGGCCCCACTGGGCGACGCAGTGCGCCTCGTCGATCGCGAACAGCGAGATCTTGCCGCGGTCGAGCAGCCGCACGGTGGATTCGACCGAAAGCCGTTCCGGCGCCAGGTAGAGCAGGTCGAGCTCGCCGGACAGGAACGCCGATTCGACCTCCTGCCGGGCCGCGTAGTCCTGCGTCGAGTTGAGGAAACCGGCGCGGACACCGGCGTTGCGCAGCGCGTCGACCTGGTCCTGCATCAGCGCGATCAGCGGCGAGACCACCACGCCGACACCCGGGCGCACCAGCGCGGGAATCTGGTAGCACAACGACTTCCCGCCGCCGGTGGGCATCAGCACGAGCGCGTCGCCGCCGGCGATCACGTGCTCGACGATCGCCGCCTGGTCGCCGCGGAAGCTGTCGTAGCCGAACACGCGCCGGAGGGTCTCCAGCGCTTCGGACGCGGTTGTGAGGTCGGTCTCTGCCACCCGCCCGACTATAGAGCGGGGGTCCGACAGTCCCGGCCCGGCCCGGCGCGGATGGCACACTGGGCGGGTGGAGTACTGGCCGGTTCCCGATCTCACCGCCTATTTCGGCGGCCGGTGGCGGCTGGAGCGGGAAATCCGCACCGCGGACGGCGATCCGGCGGGCGAGGTCACCGGCACCGCCACCTTCACCGAAGCCGGCGGTGTCCTCGTCTACCGCGAAGAGGGTGAGCTGCGGCTCGGCGGCTACATCGGCCCGGTCACCCGCACCCTGCACTACCGCCCGGCGGGACCGGGCCGCGCGTCGGTGCACTTCGACCACGGCGGCTTCTTCCACGACCTCGACCTGCGCGAAGGCCACTGGACGGCGGACCACCCGTGCCGCGCCGACCACTACCGCGGGGAGTTCCGGGTGACCGGTGCGGCGCGCTGGCGGCAGGAGTGGGCGGTGCGCGGCCCGGCGAAGGACCACGTCATCGTCACGCGGTTCACCCGTGCTTAGACGATGCCGCCGTTGGCGCGCAGCACCTGGCCGTTGACCCAGCGGGCCGGTCCGGCGAGGAACGCGACGACCTCGGCGATGTCCTCGGGCCTGCCGAGCCGTTCGAGCGGCGGCTGCTTGGCCATCCGGTCGATCGTCTCCGCGTCCTTGCCGTCGAGGAACAGCGCGGTCGCGGTCGGGCCGGGCGCGACGGCGTTCACGGTGATGTCGCGGCCACGCAGCTCGCGCGCCAGGATCATGGTGATCGCCTCGACCGCGCCCTTGGTCGCGTTGTAGATGCCGTAGCCGGGCAGGTTCAGCCCGATCACCGACGTCGACGTCGTGATGATCGCGCCGCCCTCGCGCACCCGCCGCGCGGCCTGCTGGGCCACCGCGAACGTGCCGCGGACGTTGGTCCGGTGGACGCGGTCGAGGACCTCGAAGTCGGTGTCGGCGATCGGCATGGGCGGGTTCATCACCCCGGCCAGGTGGGCGACGACGTCCACGCCGCCGTAGGTGCGTTCCGCGGTGTCGAACAGCTCCGCGACCGCGACCGGGTCGGCGACGTCGGCACGGACGGCGATCGCCCGGCCACCCCGCGCGGTGATCGCGTCGACCGCGGCCTGCGCCTCCTTCTCGTTGCCCGCGTAGTTCACGACGACCGCCATGCCGTCGGCGGCCAGGCGCTCGGCGACCTGGCGGCCGATGCCGCGGGAGCCGCCGGTGACGATCGCGACGCGAGTCTCGGTGGTGCTCATCGGTCCTTCTTTCCGCTCGGGCGGTATCGCCGCCGCTGTTGTTCTGTTATCAACGATAGTACTTCGGTGGTAACAATGCTAGCGACCGAGTGTTATCGCCGTTACACTTTGACGGCATCCGGACGCATCCACGCCGCCGGTCGGCCGAATCGCGAGGTCAACGGCGTGCCCGCCGTTTTCGGGTGCCCGATGCGGGCACCCAAGCACGCATCGGGGGGCTCGACATCCGTGAAGGAGTTGTGCGATGCCCACATGGCTGATCGTCGTGATCGTCGTCGTGGCCGTCGCGGTGCTCGGCGCCGTGATCTGGCTGGTGACGCAGGAAATGCAGCGAAAACGGCTGCGGCAGCGGTTCGGCCCGGAGTACGACCGGGCGGTCCAGGAGAGCGACAACCCGCGCGCCGCGCAACGCGAGCTCGCCGAGCGGGAACGCCGGCACAAGGAGCTCGACATCCGCCCCCTGTCGGCGTCGGCGCGCGAGCGCTACACCCGGGAATGGGCGCAGGTACAGGAAAAGTTCGTCGACCAGCCGTCCGCCGCGGTCGCCGAGGCGGACCGGCTCCTCGTCGCGCTGATGGGCGAACGCGGTTACCCGACCGAGGGGTACGAACAGCAGGTGGCCGACCTTTCCGTGCGGCACGCCAAGACCCTGGAGCACTACCGCGCCGCGCACAACACGCAGCAGAAGCGTGACGGAGCGTCCACAGAGGACCTGCGGGACGCGATGGTGCGCTACCGGACCGTCTTCGAGGACCTGCTGACCGACGGTGCCGACGACGATTCCCACCACGACCGCCGCAACGGCCACGACCACAACACCGGGCCCGACGGGCACGACCGCGACCGCACCGGCCGGCACGCCGGCACCGAGCCCGAGCACCAGGCGTCCGCGCAGCCGCGGACCGAATGGAACGGAGGACGCTGACATGACCGAGCACCTGACCCGGCACGGCAGCGAGCAGGACGAAGAGCACACCGGCCGCGCGATCGCCGGCGAACCCGGCACCGCCGAGGTCCCCGGCCAGGACCGGGACGGCTTCCACGACTCGGCCGCCGCGGACGACCGCGACGACAACCGCGACGACGACCGGACGCTCAGCACGGCCGATCTCGCGTCCGCTTCGGCGCAGCAGCGCACCGAAAGCGGCAGCGACACCGCCGAGACCACCGGCGCCGCCCCGGACCGGTCGGGCGGGGACGTGGAGACGCCACAGCTGATCGACGAAGAGAAGATCACCGGTTTCCGCGACCGCTGGCAGAACGTGCAGACCGGGTTCGTCGACGACCCGAAGCAGGCGGTCCGCGAGGCCGACGAGCTGGTCGCGGCCGTCATCAGCGCGCTGGCCACCACGTTCGCCGAGCACAAGAGCGAGCTGGAAGCCCAGTGGCAGCAAGGGGAACCGGCCACCGAGGAGCTGCGGATCGCGCTGCGCCGCTACCGCTCGTTCTTCGACCAGCTGCTGCCGCGGTAGCGGGATCCGTTTGCCGGCGGGCATGATCGGGTAGCACGCCGGTGAACGGCTTCAGCAACGGGAGGCAGCCGATGAACGTGGCCGATCTGCTCGTCGACGGATTCAGCCGGGTCCGGGAAACGGTGCACGCGGCGGTGGACGGACTCACCGCCGAGCAGCTCCGGGCCCGGCTGGACGACGAGGCCAACTCGATCGCCTGGCTGGTCTGGCACCTGACCCGCGTCCAGGACGACCACGTCTCCGACGTCGCCGGGATCGAGCAGGTGTGGACCGGCCAGGACTGGCTGTCGCGGTTCGGCCTCCCGTTCCCGGCCGCCGACACCGGCTACGGTCACCGCCCGGCCGACGTCGAAGCCGTCCGCGTCGACAAGCCGGACCTGCTCACCGGCTACTACGACGCCGTGCACGAGCAGACTGTCCGGTTCGTCCGCGGCCTCGGCGGCCCGGACCTCGACCGGATCGTCGACGAGGCGTGGGACCCGCCGGTGTCGCTGGGCGTGCGGCTGATCAGCGTCCTCGACGACGACATCCAGCACGCCGGGCAGGCGATGTTCGTCCGCGGCGTGCTGGAACGCCGCTGACTCAGTCTTCGTAGCCCTCGCCGCGGTGGTCGGCCAGCCGCCGCGGGCCCGGGCCGTCGGCGCCGAGCCGGTCGGCCGGGTTGGCGAGCCGGCACTTCGCCAGTGACATGCAGCCGCAGCCGACGCAATCGGTGAGCTGGTCGCGCAGCTGTTCCAGCTGCCGGATCCGCGCGTTGAGATCCTCCTGCCAGCACTTCGAGATCCGCGCCCAGTCGGCGCGCGTGGGCGTGCGGTCGTCGGGCAGCAGGGCGAGCACTTCGCGGATGGTCGACAGCGGCATGCCGACCCGCTGGGACATCCGGATGAAAGTGACCCGCCGCAGCGCGTCGCGGCAGTAGCGGCGCTGGTTGCCGGCGGTGCGGCGGCTGCGGATGAGGCCTTCGTCCTCGTAGAACCGCAGGGCCGACGCGGGCACCCCGCTGCGCCGGGAAAGTTCGCCGACGGTGAGGTCGGGCAGCGTCCGGGCCGTGGCGTTCACCATGCCGCCCAGCCAACCACAGTCCCGCGCTTGACTTCAAGCGAACTTGAAGTCCCATCCTGACGCGGACGGCAACAACGCCGCTGTGCCGAGGAGGAAGCGTGTCCGAAGTTCCCGTGCGGGTCGCGGTGATCGTGGGAAGTGTCCGGGAAGGACGGTTCGGACCGGTGGTGGCGGACTGGCTGGCGAGCGTCGCGGCCGACCACGGCGGGTTCCAGGTCGACGTCGTCGACCTGGCCGAGCCCGAGCTGCCGATGGCGTTGCCGGCGTTCGGGACCACCCCGCGGGCGGAGGTGCTCGCCGAGGCCGGAAAGGTGACCCCGCGGCTCGCGGCCGCCGACGCGTTCGTCGTGGTCACCCCGGAGTACAACCACAGCTTCCCGGCCTCGCTGAAGAACGCGATCGACTGGCACCGGACGGAGTGGATCGCCAAGCCGGTCGCGTTCGTGTCCTACGGCGGCATGTCGGGCGGCCTGCGCGCGGTCGAACACCTGCGTGCGGTCTTCGCCGAGCTGCACGCCGTCACGGTCCGCGAGACGGTCAGCTTCCACGGCGCCCACACGCGCTTCGGCCCCGACGGCCTGCCGAAGGACGACGCCGCGGCCGTCGCGGCGAAGGCGATGCTGGACCAGCTGGGCTGGTGGGCCCGGTCGCTGGCGGAGGCCAAGGCGGTCCGGCCCTACCCCGTCGCCTGACGCGGTGACGGGGCGCCTCAAATGGCCTGGCAGCTCTGCCCGGGCAGCTTCGTGTCGGTCCCGACGAGCGTGATGGCGCCGTCGACGACGGGCGAGCCCACGGCGGCCAGCGCCGCGAACGCGGTGCAGACCAGCTGGTTGACCGCCAGCGCGTTGAGGTCCCGCAGCGGGAACGAGAACGTGATCTCGGCGGGTGAGCCGGGGGCCAGGGCTACCTGCCCGCCGCCGGGCGGCAGCATCGTCGTGTAGCCGTCGGCCGCCTCGGCGTAGGACGGGCCGCCCAGCAGCAGCGCGAGCGCGGTGTTGACGCCGGCCGACGAGCCGGTCGGCCGCGTCACGGGCGCCAGCCGGCCGTCCAGGACGAAGTAGAGGATCACGTCGGCGCCGCGGCCGCCCGGCGCCGGGTTCCGCAACGTCGGCGCCGGGCCGGCGGCCACCACCGGGGTCGGCTGGATCCCGCAGGCGCTCACCAGCAGCAGCACGGCCAGGACGAGGAGCCTCTTCACCACGCCTCCCGGGGCAGTCGCAGCTCGAAGCGGGCACCGGTGCCGGTATTGGCCGCGACGATGTCGCCGCCGTGCAGCCGGGCGTTCTCGCGGGCGATCGACAGGCCGAGCCCGCTGCCTTCGGACCGGGCGCGGGCGGTGTCGGCCTTCGTGAACCGGTCGAACACCGTGGGCAGCACCGCGTCGGGGATCCCGGGCCCGTGGTCGGTGACGGTCAGCACGACGTCACCGCCCTCGGCCCGCAGCGTCACTTCGACCGGCGGCGCGCCGTGCCGCAGCGCGTTGCCGACCAGGTTCGCCACGACGATGTCGAGCCGCCGCCGGTCGAGCGCCGCCGTGACGTCCGGCGGCAGGTCCGTGACGATGCCGGCACCGGGCGCCCAGCCCCGCGCGGCGAGGCTGCCGGCGACCGCCGCGCCGACGTCCAGGTCCTCCCGCCGCAGCTCCGCGCGCCCGGCGTCGAACCGGGAGATCTCGATGAGGTCCTGCACCAGCCGGGTCAGCCGCTTGGTCTCGGCCGACACGAGCCGCGCGGCGACCGCGGTGTCGGCGGGCAGCTGGCCGGCGTCCTCGTCCAGCACGTCGGTGACGGCGTTCATCGCGGCGAGCGGGGTGCGCAGCTCGTGCGAGACGTCGGCGACGAACCGCCGCGCGTCGGCCTCCATCGCGCGCAGCGTGCCGACCGTGCGCTCGAGCTCCGCCGCGGTGTTGTTGAACGTCGTGACCAGCTGCGCCAGCTCGTCGGAACCCTTGACGCGCAGCCGCACGTCCAGCCGGCCCCGGCCGAGCTGGCTGGCCGCGGTGTTGAGCGCGCGCACCGGCCGCAGCACCTGCCGGGCGGCCAGCAGCGCCACCGCCACCGCGACCGGCAGGGTCAGCGCGGCGTAAAGCCAGGCCCGGCGCGCCAGCTCGTCGATCGCCTCCTGCTGCTGGTTGAGCGGCACCATCGCGTAGACCTCGAGCCCGCTCGGCTCGTTGCCCGCCTGCACCGGGATCCCGACGAAGAAGAGCGGGAAGCCGTGGTCATCGACCCGCTCGAACATGATGTTCGTGCTGGTGGCCACGGCTTGGCGCAGGGCGGCGGGCACGTCGTCCACCGACATGCCGGTCGTCGAGTGCCGGCCGTGGTAGACGACGAGCGCGCCGCTGGACTTGAGCGCGGCCGCGAACGCGTCGAGCGTGGCCTGCGTCGGCGGCAGCGACACGGTCGGCAGGTAGGCGGCGACCTGGTCGCGCAGCTTGAGCATCGTCTGGTCCTGGATGCCGCCGAGGATGGCGTTGCGCGCGGAGACGTAACTCGCGCCGGCCGCGGCGGTGGCGCCGAGGATCATGATCACCGCGAAGGCCGCCACCAGCCGGAACCGCAGCCCGGCCAGCCACGACCGCAGCCGGCTCACGACCGGCCGAACCGGTAGCCGAACCCGCGGACGGTCTGCACGTACTCCGGCTTCGCCGGCACGTCTTCGATCTTCGCGCGCAGCCGCTGCACGCAGGCGTCGACCAGCCGCGAGTCGCCGAGGTAGTCGTGGTCCCACACGGCGGCGAGGATCTGCCGGCGGCTGTACACCTGCCCGGGCGTGCGGGACAGCTCCAGCAGCAGCTTCAGCTCGGTGGGCGTCAATGAGACGGGGGTGCCGCGCTTGGTGACTTCGAGCCCGGCCCGGTCGATGACGAGGTCGCCGTGGCGCTCGACGGGCTCCGGCTGCCCGCCCGGCCGCTCGGCGACGGTCCGGCGCAGCACCGCCCGGATCCGCGCGTCGAGCACCCGCGGTTCGACCGGTTTGGCGACGTAGTCGTCGGCGCCCGCTTCGAGGCCCGCGACGACGTCGAAGTCGTCGCTGCGCGCGGTGAGCATGATGATCGGGATCGGCCCGGCGGCCCGCATCCGGCGGCAGGTCTCGAAGCCGTCCATGCCGGGCAGCATGAGGTCGAGCACGACGAGGTCGGGCCGGTGCAGCACGAGCGCCTCGATGCCGCGCTCGCCCGACTCCGCGGTGCGCACCACGTGTCCCTGCCGGCGCAGGGCCAGTTCGAGTCCTTCCCGCACCGCCGCGTCGTCTTCCACCACCAGTACCTCGGCCACGGCGCCATTATTCGGAAAAGCGCACGTCGTGGCGACCCGGGCGGATCTTGTAGCAAAACCATGACATCGCGCTGACGGGATCCCGAAGAGCCTCGCCCAGACTCGGGGACATGGCAGTGATCACCTCCGAGTCAAGGACCGCCACCCCGCCGTCCGGCCGCCACGCGCTCGTGACGCGGGCCGCGTCCCGCACCGCCGTGCTGGCGGCGGCCGCGGCCGGGTTCGCGCTCGCGTTCGTCGCGGCCTACCTGCTCTTCGTCCGGACGGAGGCGGGCCGCGGCGTCGAGAACGGCGTGGTCCGCAGCGCCCAATCGGCGGGGACCACAGTGGACTGGGCGGCCCCGCTGCGGGAGACCGACCTGGTGGTCGTGCTGGGCGGCGTCGCGGTGCTGCTGGTGGTGATCGCCCTGGCCCGGCGCCGGTTCACCCTCGGCGTGACGGCGCTGACCCTGCTCGCCGCGCCACTGGTGGTGGCCCAGCTGCTCAAGCTGTACGTCCTGGACCGGCCGGCGACGGGCGACCGGTTCGGCGTGGCAAGCCACAACAGCTTCCCGAGCGGGCACGTCAGCGCGGCGATGGCCGTGCTGGTGGCGCTCGCGATCGTCCTGCCCCGCCGGTTCCGTAGGCTGACGTTCGTCGCGGGCGGATTCGGCGTCGCCTGGGTCTCGGCGGCCGCCGTGGCGCTGGGCTGGCACCGGTTGAGCGACACCGTCGGCGGCTGCTTGCTGGTCGCGGCGGTCACCTGCGCCGGGGCGGCGGTGGTGTCCGCCCGCCGCCCCGACGGTGACCGCGTGCCGCTGGTGCCGGTGCTCTGCGCCCTGCTGGCCCCGGCAGCGGTGGTGTCGGCGGGCTTCCTGGTCCTGGCCACGGCGACATCGGGAGCGGCCCAGTTCGTGGCGGCGATGGTCCTGGCGACGCTGTCGGCCATGGCGGTGGTGCTGCTGCTGGCGGGACCGCTGCGCAGGGTGACGTTCGACCCGGCGGAGGCGCGGGTCCGGCGGCGCCGGCTTCGCTGAGCGGGCTGGTCCGCGTTGGCGTCCACCGGCGGGCCAGTTTCCGGGAATTGGCCCGCGACAGCGCTGCCCGCGGCACTTAGCGTCGGGCGGGTGCATCCGAGGCTTGCCGAAGACCTGAACTCCCTGCCCGATCTTCTCGACGCCGCGCGGAAACTCGCCGGTGAGGCGCTCGCCGGGATGCCGGACCGCGCTGCCGCCGTGCCGCCCGGTGATGTCGTCCGCGCTCCGCTGCCGCTCGACGGCGTCGGAGCCCGCGCAGCGCTGGAGGCGTTCTCGCAACGTTGGGAAGCCGGCTTCGCGGCCAGCGCTGGGCCTCGCTATCTCGGGTTCGTCACCGGTGGCGCCACTCCGGCGGCGCTGGCCGGCGACTGGCTCACCGCCACCTTCGACCAGAATCCCGCCAGCGGCATGGACTCCTCCGCGCAGGACCTGGAGCGCGAGACCGTCGGCTGGCTGGCCGAGCTGTTCGGGCTCGGCGCGGGGTTCTCCGGCGCTTTCGTCACCGGAGCCACCATGTCGACTGTGACCGGACTCGCCATCGCCCGCGAGTGGCTCGGCGAGCGCGCCGGCGTGTCGGTGTCCGAGGAAGGCGCCGCCGCGCTCGGGCCCGTCACCGTCCTGTCCGGCTCCCCGCATTCCAGCGTCTTCAAGGCGCTGTCCTTCCTCGGCATGGGACGTTCCGCGCTGCTGAAGGTGCCGACCCTGCCTGATCGCGAAGCCGTCGACGTCGCGAAGCTGGCCGAGGTGCTCGGCGGCCTCGACGGCCCGGCCGTCGTCGTCGCGAACGCGGGCACCGTGAACACCGTCGACTTCGACGACCTGCGCGCCATCGCCGCGCTGAAGCGGCGGTACGAGTTCTGGCTGCACGTCGACGCCGCGTTCGGCGGGTTCGCCGCGCTCGCGCCACAGCACGCCGCCTTGACCGCCGGGCTCGACCAGGCCGATTCGGTGGTCGTCGACCTGCACAAGTGGCTCAACGTGCCCTACGACTCCGCCGTCCAGTTCACCCGCCGCCGGGACCTGCAGCTGCGCGTGTTCAGCAACAACGCGGCCTACCTCGGCGAGATCGGCGAAACCCCGGACTTCCTGCACCTCACGCCGGAGAACTCGCGACGGCTGCGCGCCCTCCCGGCCTGGTTTTCGCTCGTGGCCTACGGCCGGGAAGGCCACCGCGAGATCGTCGAGCGCTGCGTCGCGCTCGCCCGCGACCTCGGCGCGCGGCTCGACGGCTCGCCCCGCTGGCGGCTGCTCGCGCCGGTGCGGCTCAACGTCGTCTGCTTCACCCCGGCCGGGCACGTCACCCAGGACCGGATCGACGCCCTCGTCCGCGCCATCGCCGAAGACGGGACGACGTTCCTGACCCCGACGGTGTACGACGGTCGTCCGGCGTTGCGAGCCGCGTTCAGCAGCTGGCGGACGACCCCGGCCGACGTCGAACGGGTTTTCGCCGCGCTCGAGCGCGTGGCGGCGGGCTAGCTGCGGTCCGACTTCGGCATCAGGTACTTCCACGGCGAAGCGCCGACGCCCAGCTCGCACGGCACGTGCACGAGCGAAGGCCGTCCCGCTGCGAAGGCCTTGTCCAGCGCGCCGCGCAGGTCTTCGGGTGTGCGCGCGGTCAGGCCGAGCGCGCCGAACGTTTCGGCGAGCCGGGCGAAGTCCGGGTTCCGCAGCCGCCCGCCCAGCGTGCGGCCCTCGAACAGCCGCTCCTGATCCAGGTGGACGTTGCCGTAGTGGCCGTTGTCGAACACGACCGCCACCACGTTGAGTCCATATTGGACGGCCGTGGCGAGTTCCTGTGCGGCGAACATGAACCCGCCGTCGCCGGCCACCGACACGACCGGACGGCCGGGAAAGGCCGCCTGCACGCCGAGCGCCGTCGGGTAGCCGAAGCCGAGCGTGCCCTGGTGGCCGCACGTGATGAACGTGCGCGGCGAGTAGACCTCGAAACCGAAGTAGGACGCGAAACCGACCTGGCAGATCTCCTCGACGAAGAAGCCGTCGCGCGGCAGCACGTCCCGGATCGCCCGCAGGTACTCCAGCTCCGGACCGACGTCGGTGACCCGCTGCGTCACATTCGCCTTCAGGTCGGCGAATTCGGCGGACCGATCCGTCCGTTGTGGACCGACGGCCTCGGTCAGCGCCGCCGTGGCGTCGGCGGCGTCCGCGACGATCGCGACGTCCGCCGCCAGCCGGGTCGCTTGCCGCGGGTCGATGTCGAGCAGGATCGTCTTCGGGCCCGCGGGCCGGTCCGGCCACCGGAACCACGCCAGTTCCATGCGGGAGCCGATGCCGATCACGACGTCCGTCTCGGCCCACCGTTCGAAACCGGAAACGCAGGTGAAGCCCAGCGGGTGGTCGTCGCCGACGATGCCGCGTCCGCCGCGGAAAGGCACCACCGGTGCCTGCAGCCGCTCGGCCAGCGCCCGGACCTCGGCGGCCGCGTGCCGGGCGCCGCCGCCCACCATGATCATCGGGTTCTTCGCGGCCGCCAGGAGATCCGCCGCCCGCGCGACGGCGTCGGGATCGACAGCCGGGCGGGGCAGCGGCAGCGGGCCGATCACCTGCGCGGGCGTCCGCAGCCCGAGCACGTCCCACGGCACCGCCAGCGAAACCGGCCGCGGCCGCCCGCCCGCGGCCTCGCGGAAGGCCGTCGCGAGCGCGTCCGGGATCCCGGACGGGTGCTCGACCAGCGCCGACCACTTGGTCAGCGTCCGCAGGGTGGCCAGCTGGTCGGGCATTTCGTGCAGGTGCCCCAGCCCGCGGCCGAGGTAGGCGCGCGGGATCTCGCTCGTCAGGCACAGCACGGGCGCGCCGGCACCGTGCGCCGAGAGGAGCGCGGCCGAGGCGTTGAGGACGCCGGGGCCGGGCACCACGGTGCAGACGCCGGTGCGGCCGGTCGCCTGCGCGTACCCGAACGCCATGTAGGCCACGGTCTGCTCGTGCCGGGCGCCGATCACCCGGATGTCGCCGCTCGCGCGGGCGAGGCTGTCGAACAGGTCGTAGGTCTGGACGCCGGGCAGGCCGAAAACGGTGTCCACGCCGTGGGCCCGCAGCCCGTCGACGAGCAGGTCGGCCGCGGTGGGGGCGGGCGCGGAACTCGGCATCGGCACGGCCTCCTGGGCGTCGTCCGTCGGCAGGACCATATATGGTTTCCTACATGATCAGCGCGTCGTCGGGAAGACCGGTCACGAAGTCCCAGCTGGCCTACGAGACGATCAAGGCCAGGATCCTCGACGGCCGCTACGGGCCCGGCTACCGGCTGGTGCTCGACCAGATCGGCCGCGAGCTGGACGTCAGCGCGGTGCCGGTCCGCGAGGCCCTGCGCCGGCTCGAAGCCGAAGAGCTGATCCAGTTCGAGCGGAACGTCGGCGCCCGCGTGGTGGCGATCGACCCCACGGCGTACGAGCACGCGATGCAGACGGTGGCGATCGTCGAAGGCGCGGCGACCGGCCTGGCCGCGCCGCTGCTCACGCCCGAGGCGCTGGCACGCGCCCGTGCGCTGAACGAACGGATGCGCCGCAGCCTCGCCGAGTTCGACCCGCTGGCGTTCACGGCGCTGAACGCCGAGTTCCACGAGGTGCTGTTCAGCGCCTGCCCCAACCCGAACCTGGTCGACCTGGTGCAGCGCTGCTGGACGCGGCTGGCGGCGGTCCGCGACAGCACGTTCGCCTCGGTACCGGGTCGGGCCCCGCAGTCGGTGGAGGAACACGAGCGGCTGCTGACCCTGATCGAGGACGGCAGCGACCCGGCGGAGGTGGAGCAGTTCGCCCGGGCGCACCGGCTGGCGACGCTGGAGGCCTACCAGGCCCGGGACCGCTGACTGCTGCGCCGGGAGCGGGGAGTGCGGTCCGGCGAGGCAGCCGTGGTGGATGGGTTCGCCCGGCCCACGGCCGGTCGGGGCGTTGGTCCGGAAGGCTCGCGTGGCGCGGGTGCGGTCGGAGCTGTGCGGCCACGGGCTTGCCGGTCGGGAGGCGGGTCCGGTGAGTGCTCGGCCGTGGGTGGCTCGCCGGGATACGGCCGAGGCAGTGCGGGCGAGAGCTGCCCGGCCGGCGTTCCGAGGTTGCCCGGCGTGCCGGGGAGGTGTCAGGGTCCGGGGATGCCGATCTTTTCCGCGCCGGACGGGACGGCGCTCTCCTGCCGTCTTCTCGGCTCCGGTGCCGAGCCGCCCGTTGCCTGCCTGCCCGGCGGCCCCATGCGGGCCGGGGCCTATCTCGGGGAACTCGGTGGCCTGAGCGCGCGGCGGCGGCTCGGTGTGCTCGATCTGCGGGGGACCGGGGACTCCGGAACTCCCGCCGACCCCGCCACCTACCGGTGTGACCGGCAGGTAGAGGACGTCGAGGCCGTGCGCAAGCACCTCGGTCTCGAACGGTTCGACCTGCTCGGGCACTCCGCCGGGGCCAGTCTCGCCGTCCATTACGCCGCCCGGTATCCCACCCGGCTGCGCCGGCTTGTGCTCGTCACGCCGAGTCCCCGGGCCGTCGGCTTGGTGCCGTCCGTCGCCGAACGGCGGGCCGTCATGGCCCGGCGGGCGGGTGCGCCCTGGTTCGACGCCGCGGCCGCCGCCTACGACGCCATCGCCGCCAAGACCGCCACCAGCGCCGACTGGGCCGCCGTGGCGCCGATGTACTACGGCCGCTGGGACGACGCCGCCCGGCGGCACCAGGCCGCCGAGGCCGGTCAGCGCAACGGTGCCGCCGCGCGCGTCTACAACTCCGAAGGCGCTTTCGAGCCCGGCGCCACCCGTGCCGCTCTCCGCGCCGTCGAGGCGCCCGTGCTGGTCGTGGCCGGTGAACTGGACTGGATCATCAGCCCGGCCGTCGCCGCCGAGTTCGCCGCACTGTTCGCCGATGGCCGGGTCGCCGTCATACCCGGTGCCGCCCACTATCCCTGGCTGGACGACGCGCCCGCGTTCGTGTCAGCCGTGGCGGGCTTCCTGGCCTGATGCCGGGTTGCGGCGCGGCTTGATGCGGACCGACGGCAGCTCCGGCGCCGGGAGCCGTTCCGGCGTGCCCGGGTAGCCGGTGACGCGGCCGAACTGGTCGGACTCCGCTTGCCAGGCTTCTCGGTAGGCCGCGATCTCTTCGTGGCTGCGGCCGACGAAGTTCCACCACATCAGGATCTCTTCGTCGAACGGCGTCCCGCCGAGCAGGAGGAACCTGGCCGGCGCCGTGCCGCGGTTGCTGAGCGTCAGGGATCGGACGCCGGTGCCGACGTAGCCCAGCTCCGCCGCGCGGACGCGGGTGCCCGCGACGACGACGTCGCCGGTGTCGACCAGGACGCCGTGCTCGAAACGCGGGTCGACGCCGAGGGACATGTGGGCGTCCGGGCCCAGGACGATCTCCGCGCCGAGCAGCGGGGTGAACGTCGGGATCGGGGACGTCCGCCCGGCCAGCGACCCGAGGAACACCCGGATCTCGGCGCCCTCGATCCGGTTCACCGACGGCACGTAGTGGTCGAACGCGCGGGCCGTGTGCCGGTGCCGGTCGGGCAGGGCCACCCAGAGCTGGACGCCGTGGAGGGTCTTCGTGGCCGCGGTCGAGACCTCCGAGTGGCAGATGCCGTGGCCGCCGGTCATCAGGTTCAGCTCGCCGGGGCGGACCATCGCGTGCGTGCCGAGGCTGTCGCGGTGCTCGATCTCGCCGGCGAAGAGCCAGCTGACCGTCTGGAGGCCGGTGTGCGGGTGCGGGGCCACGTCCATCGCGCCGGGGCCGGTGACCTCGTCCGGGCCGTAGTGGTCGGCGAAGCACCAGGCGCCGATCAGCGACCGGGACCGCTGGGGGAGAGTCCGGCGGACCCGCATCGCCCGCGGGCCGCCGAGGGGCACCTCACGCGGGGTGAGGATCTCGACGGCGGGCCGCACGGGGTCGGCGGCCGTGGGCCGGTCGCCACAGGCGAGCTCGGCGGGGGCGGCCTCGGTGTTGCTCATGTCCGCCACGGTAGTCGCGTTTCGCGCCGGGGCCTGGGCGGAGGGATGGGCGCCACCTCGGCGATGGGCGCGTTGGGTGGGGCTGGCGCGCGGGGGTGGGGGCTCTGACCGGCACTGGCGCGCGGGCTTGGGCCGCGCGGTCGGGGCTTGTGTGAGGCGGCTCTGCCGCGCGGGGCTGGATCGCGTTGGCGCGCGCGGGCTTGGGCCGCGCGGTCGGGGCTTGTGTGAGGCGGCTCTGCCGCGCGGGGCTGGATCGCGTTGGCGCGCGCGGGCTTGGGCCGCGCGGTCGGGCTTGCCTGAGGCGGCTCTGCCGCGCGGGCTGGACCGCGTCGGCGCAGAGGCGCAGGCGGCCCGGGTCGTGCCTTGCCGCCTCGGTGGGCGGGGACACCGGCCGTGGTTGCTTTGTGGAGTTGTCAAACGTCAACCGCGTGTCAGGCGGCGTTGGGGTGTTCCTCTGCTGCCACCACTGCCTGGCCCTCCGGGGTCAGGACTGCCGGGACCAGCTCGCCCGGGCGGCCCGGGCGGCCCGGGCGGGCGGCGCGCAGCAGGCCCTGGTGCGCCAGCTCGTGGGCCGCGAACTGGTCTCCGCACGAGAGGCCGTCGATGAACAAGTCCGGCTCGCTGCTGCAGGACACCCGGCCGCGGCCCGCCGCCACCGCGCGCAGCATGGCCAGCATCCGGTGGTTCGGCACCGCCGGCTTTGCCGTCTGCTCGGTCATCTCGGTCCCTCCCGCTCCTGGTTCGGCTGGTTCTGCTCATGCGTCGAACCAGCTGACGGGAATTCGACAGCACCTCCGGAAAACGGTCCGGACGTCCATCGTCACCGGCGCCGGTCGAGCCTGGGTCGACTCAGAACGGAGTCGACACCGGCGACACCGGTTCCGACGTCCACGAACTGCCCGCCTCCCCGGCCGTGGCGCGGCTGACCTTCGTCACCTTCGCCGTCGCGTACCTCAGCGCCGGGCCCACCTCGTCGACGTCCAGCTCCGTCACCGTGCGCTTCTCACCCTCCTTCGTGTCGTACGACCGCTGTCTCAGCCGGCCGTGGACGACCACGCGCGCGCCGCGGCCCAGAGACTCCGCCACGTTCTCCGCGTACTGCCGCCACACGTTGCAGCGCAGGAACATCGGCTCGCCGTCGCGCCAGGCGCCGGACTCGCGGTCGAACGTGCGGGGTGTCGACGCCACCGTGAAGTTCGCGACCGCCGCGCCGGCCGGGGTGAAGCGCAGCTCCGGGTCGGTCGTCAGGTTGCCGACCACCGTCACCGTCGTTTCGCCTGCCATCGGTCTCCTCCTCGTGCTCCGGGTGCGGGGTGCACCGCTGTCACCGACGAGGAGAGCACGGGGGACCGACAATTCCGGCCCGGGCGACGAGCCGGCGGCACCCGTCCGGGTGATTCCCCGCCGCCATGCCGGCGGCGTTTCGGAAAGCGCTGGACACGCCCGGCCGGCGGCCCCCTCGCTCAGGGCCACCTGCGAGGATCACGCGTGCGCGCTGCCGGCGCTCCATGCGCCGCGGAAGACGGAGGAGAAGGCGCTCGGCGCCGCCGATGTCACCCGGATGGGCGGTCTCGCGGGAGTCGTTTCAGTGGCCCTGGTGCGGGAACTGCCCCGGCTGCTGGTACCCCTGCGACGGGTGCTGCGGCTGCGGGAACCCCTGCGGCTGGGACGGGTGCGGCGACTGCTGGAAGCCCTGCTGCTGCGCCTGGCCCTGCTCCTCCTGCGCCTGCAGCCGGACGGCGTCCTCCTTCGAGATCCGGTTCTCGATCCCGCAGAACGTGCACTGCGCGGAGTACTTGACGCCGATCGGGAACAGCGGGATGAAGAACAGCGTGAACTTCGTGACCGCCTTGCGGACCGCGTGCGACGCGGGGTTGCCGCACCGGCCGCACAGGAACGTCGTCATCGCCAGCACGTAGACGCGTGTGCGCCAGCCCCAGATCAGCATCGGTACTTCCTTCTCCCGTGTCTCGTGTCCGCCGGGCAGCCTCGCACACCGGCCCGCCGCCGCGTGGCGGATTCCCCGAACTCGGGGACTAGATTGTGATCATGCCGAGCGACTTCGTCCTCAAGACCATGAACGCCGTGCACCGCGGCCTGATCAAGCTCACCGGCGGGCGGGTCGGCTGGCAGGCCGCGATGCCGGTGCTGGAGCTGACCACGACCGGCCGCAAGAGCGGGCAGAAGCGGTCGGTGCTGCTGACCTCTCCGCACCAGGAAGGCGACACGCTGGTCGTGGTGGCGTCGCGCGGCGGCGACGACACGCACCCCGCCTGGTTTCTCAACCTGCGCGACAACCCGGAGGTGGAGGTCTCGCTGAAGGGCGCCCCGAAGCGGCCGATGCGCGCGCGGATCGCGAACGCCGAAGAGCGCGCGAGGCTGTGGCCGAAGATCTCCGGCGAGTTCAAGAACTACGCGCAGTACCAGACGAAGACCGAGCGCGAGATCCCGCTCGTCTTCCTCGAGCCGCGCTAGCCGCGCGCCGTCAGGTACGCCGGGTCCGGCGCGGGGATCGGCTTGTCCGGCACGCCGGCCAGCAGCTCGCTCATCGCGTGGAAGTACGGCGGCGCGGCGACCGTGCCGCCGAACGCGCCGTGCCCGCAGTCGCCGAGGTGCACCGGCGTGCCCGGGCAGATCTCGCGCGGGTGCGGGCCGTCGGCGAAGACCATGGACGACACCGCGTAGTCGTTCACGCCGCCGACGAACGCGACGGACTCGCTCTGCTGGGTCGTGCCCGTCTTGCCGATGTCGGGCCGGTTCCAGCCCGCCGCGCGCGCCGCCTCGGCCGACGTGCCGCTGGTCGTGTCCTTGCTCAGGCCCGCTTCCAGCGTGTTCGCCACGCCCGCCGGGATGACCTGTTCGCAGGCCTGCTGCGGCACGGGAACGGCGTTGCCGTTGCGGTCGGTCACCGACAGGATCGGGTTCGGCGGGCACCAGACGCCGCCACTCATCAGCGTCGCCGAAACGTTCGCCATTTCGAGTGGACTGACCGGGCTGTTGCCGAGGGTGAACGACAGCAGGTTCCGGAAGTACTGCGACTGCGGCTGGTTGTACTGCGGGTTCGGCGACTTCGGGTCGGGCGTGCCGCCGGCGTCGTTGGTCGCCAGGGTGTTCCGCAGGCCCAGCTTGTACGCCATGTCCAGGACGGCGGGCATCCCGACCTGGCTTTCCAGCCCGACGAACGCGACGTTCGGCGACGTCGCCAGCCCGTCGGCGAGCGTGATCGGGTCCGCGTAGTGGCCGTCGTTGTGGACGGTGTAGCAGGACGCGTGCGCGTCCGGCACCGGGAAGCACTGGCTGTCCGGGTTCGGCAGCGGCGTCTCCAGCCCCGCCTTGCCGGTGACGAGCGCCGCGGCCGAGGTGAAGATCTTGAACGACGAGCCCGCACCGAACTCGTTGCTCGCGCCGGCGACGATGTCCGTCGACGTCTCGCCCCGCGCCGGGTCGGTGCCGTAGTTCCGGTTGGCCACCATGGCGAGCACCTGGTGGCCCGTCGGGCCCGGCTGCACGACGGCGAAGGTGTTGGCGACGCCGTCCTGGGTGGTCGGCACGTTCGCGTCGACGGCGTCCTTCGTCACCTGCGAGACGCGTGGGTCGAGCGTGGTCTTGATCGTGTACCCGCCGGTGGCCAGCCGGTCGGCGGTGAACCCGGCGCGCACGAGGTAGCTTTCGGCGTAGGCGCAGAAGAATCCCGCGTCCGGCGCCGCTCCCATGCAGGTGCCCGGTGGCGTCACGGGGCCGTCCGGCAGCACGCCGAGCGGGGCGGCCTTGGCCGTCGCGGCGTAGGACGCCGGGAGCGAGCCGTTGGTCACCATGTCGTCGATGACCAGGTTGCGCCGCTGCAGCGCCCGGCCGGGGTGCGTGTACGGGTTGTAGACGCTCGGGTTGTTCACCATTCCGGCGAGCAACGCCGCCTGCGGCACGGTCAGTTTGTCCGCTGTCGTCCCGAAATAGGCTTTCGCCGCCGCGCCGACCCCGTACACCGTCCCGCTGAATTCCACGACGTTCAGGTAGTCGGCGAGAATGTCGTCCTTGCTCATCGTGTCGTTGAGCTGGACGGCCATTTTCGCCTCACGCAGCTTGCGCGCCACCGAGTCCTCGCGGTCGGCCTGCTGCGCCGCCGGGTCGTTCCGGTCGACGACGTTCACGAGGTAGTTCTTGACGTACTGCTGGGTGATCGTCGACGCGCCCTGCAGCGCGCCGCCGGTGCTGTCGTTGACCGCCGCGCGGAGCATTCCCTGCAGGTCGACGCCGCCTTCGGTGTAGAACCGGCGGTCCTCGACCGCGATGATCGCGGCCTTCATCGTCGTCGCGATCCCGGCCGCGGTCACCGGGAGGCGGTACTGCGCGTACAGCGTCGCGATCGGGGTGCCGTCGCGGTCGGTCACCGTCGTGGTGAGCGGCGGCTCGGCCGCGGCCAGCTGCGCGGAAATGGCGTCCACCGAATCGCTGACCTGATTCGACAACAGGCCCGCCCCGATGGCGGCGGGTGCCATGGTGCCCGCGACGAGAATTCCGGCGAGCACGCACAATCCGGTCAGCGGGAGAAGGCGTGGACGACCATTCACGAAACCGAGATTAGGCATCGCCGCATAAGGCTTCCGTTCGATGAGAGATGCGCCTCACCGGGCCAACCTGCCGAGCAGGGCCGAAGCGACGGCGATCGCGCCCGCCGTCGCCACCGCCAGCACGCCGAAGTCGAGCGCCAGGTGGGCCGGGGCGCCGATGAGCAGGCCGCGCAGCGCGTCGACCTGGTAGCTCAGCGGGTTGACGTGGCTGAGCACCTTGAGCCACGACGGCATCAGGTCCACCGGGTACAGCGCGTTCGAGCCGAAGAACAGCGGCATCGTGATCGCCTGCCCGATGCCCATCAGCCGTTCCCGCGACAGCACGACCCCGGCGATCACGATGGACAGGCAGCAGAAGAACGCCGACCCGAGCACCAGCACCACGGCCATGGCGAGCAGCTTCAGCGGGTTCACCGTCAGCCCGACGCCGAGGACCGCGGCCAGTACCAGGACGATCAGCGCCTGGACGAGCGCCCGGACGCCGGCGGCGAACGCCTTCCCCGCGACGAGCGCGGCCCGCGGGGTCGGCGTCACCAGCAGCTTGGCCAGCACGCCCGCGTCGCGCTCCCAGATGATCTGGATGCCGTAGAAGATCGAGATGAACAACGCCGACTGCGCGAGGATGCCGGGCGCGAGGTAGTCGAGGTACGGCGTCGAGCCGGTCGGGATCGCCCGCAGCCGGGTGAACGTCTCCCCGAAGATCAGCAGCCACAGCGCGGGCTGGATCGCCCGGGTGAGCAGTTCGGTCTGGTCGCGGCGCAGCTTCTGCAGCTCCACCAGGCACATCGCGCCGACGCGGGCGGCGAGCACGCGCAGCCGGCCGAGCGGTCCCGGGTCAGCCGAGACGGCGGGCGGTGCGGCGAGTGGCACGGACACTGCGGATCCCTCCTTCGTCGCTGTCGAGCCGGTCACCGGTGACCGCGCGGAACACGTCATCCAATGTGGACCCGGGACCGAGGCCGGCTTCCAGCTCGGCCGGCGTGCCGAGCGCGCGGATCCGGCCGGCGTGCATCAGCGCGACGCGGTCGCAGTACTGCTCGGCTTCGTCCATGTAGTGCGTGGTGACGAGCACGGTCATCCCGGTCGCCGCGCGGATCTCGGTGACGCGGTCCCACACCGACGAGCGGGCGACCGGGTCCAGCCCGATCGTCGGCTCGTCGAGGACGAGCAGGCGCGGCGAGCTGACCAGCGCCTGGGCCAGCTCGAGGCGGCGGATCATGCCGCCGGAGTACGTCTTGGCCGTGCGGTCGGCGTCGCGTTCCAGCCCGACCAGCTCCAGCGCGCCCCGCACCTGCTGCGCCCGCCGGGCCCGCGGGACGTCGAAGAGCCGCGCGAACAACGCGACGTTCTCCCGGCCGGTCAGCGCGCCGTCGGCGGACAGCTGCTGCGGGACGTAGCCGATCAGCCGCCGCACGGCCATCCGGCGGCGCGCGACGTCGACGCCGAACACCGTGATCCGACCGGCGGCGACGGGCAGCAGCGTGGTGATCATCCGCAGCGTGGTCGTCTTGCCGGCGCCGTTCGGGCCGAGCAGGCCGAACACGTCGCCGGGGTGGATCTCCAGGTCGACGCCGTCGACCGCGCGGGTCGGGCCGAACGAGTGGCTGACGCCGGTGCACTGCACCGCCGCGGGTCCGGTCATGGCTGCTCCTTCAGGATCCCCATGAGTTTCTCCAGTGCCGGCAATGCCTGCTCGATCGCCGCGGTGTCCTCTTCGGACAGTCCGCTCAGCGCGTCGGCGACGAGCCCGGTGCGGGCGCGCCGCAACGCCGCTATCCGGTCGCGTGCCGCGCCGGTGAGCTCGAGCCGGGTCGCGCGCCGGTCGGCGGGGTCGGCCTCGCGGCGCAGCAGGCCGGCCTCGACGAGCTGGTTCACCAGCGTGCTGACCGAGTTGGCCGCGAGGTGCAGTTCGCGCGCGGCCGCGGCGACGCCGATGCCGGGGTGGTCGGCCACCACGCGCAGGACCTCGACCTGCGCGCCGGGCAGCGGGGCGCCCGGCACGTCCGCGCGCACGCGCCGGCGCACCACGCGGCGGATGCCCTGCACGGCCCCCAGCAGCCGTTCGGCGAGTTCACTCATGCCCGCCAAGGTAGCTCTGACCCAGAACTATTAGCAACGCTAAATGTCTGGTGCGACCGAAACGCCTTGTTCGGCCTGCCGCTGATCGGCCGGGCCTGACCGGGCGTGACCGTTCGGCGGCGAAGTGCCGCCGTTCGCCGCGCCGTCGCCGTGTCGCGCGCCGGAACCGGGGCCCGGAGGCGCATGCTGTCCTTTCCGGCCCCCGCGTCCCCGCGCCTGACGTCCACTGTGGACACTGCCAGCGCGCCCGGCCCGGCGGCCCTTCTCGACCCGAGATAGGACACATCGTCGTGACCCTGCTGGACAGCAAGCTCGTCCGGTGCCGGACGTCCCGCCCGCACCTGCAGTCCCTCTACACCCTCGCCGCGGCCGCCCCGCGGATGCGCGTCGCGCTCGGCCTCGCGCCCACCGGCGGCGGCACGGTCGGCTTCAAGGTCGACGGGGACGCACTGGCCCGCACCGAAGCCGAGCTGATCGCCGCGACGTCGGCCCGGCTCCCGGTGCACCCGCTGGTCACGCAGGACCTCCACGGCCGCTCGACGGTCCGGTGCTGGCGGCGCGACCGCGACCTGCGCGTGCTGACCGCGGACCTGGTGGACGTCGCGGACCGGCTGGCCAGGGCCGGCTACGGCGGCTGCCTGCGGTCCGCGGCCGTCGAGTTCGCCGAGCCGGACGGGCGCCGGGAGCGGAAGCTCGCGCTGGTCTACCTGTTCGGCCGGGGCACGTTCCACACCGCGGCGGCCCCGGGATGCGGCCCCTTGGACCGCGCGCTGGAACTGCGCGCCCGCGCCGCGCTGCACGGGGCGCTGCCGCTGGAACCGCACGCGCACCGCCGGTTCGTCGTCTGAAAATCCGCGTTTCGCTCATGGCGTCCGACCCGCTACTGGGATTCGGCGCCTGCATCGGCAGGTTCGGCATCCCGTGGGTGGTCGACGTCGTCCATCAGGCGTAACGAGCCGTTGCGGGGAGCGCCCTCGTCGGTGACGATGAGGTGGCCGGCGTGCGGTGACGCCGGGCCGAAGGAGGCCCGATGGCGGGTTCCCCGTGGACGTGTGCGCAGTGCGGCGCGGTCAACGACGGCGCGGCCGGGCGGTGCGGCACCTGCGCGAGCCCGGCCCCCGGCCGGGTCCGGCGGCGGGCGCTGGGGGTGCTGCTCACGCTGATGCTGGTCGCCGGGGCCGCGGTCACCGGCGTCCTGCTCTTCGCCGGCCGCCCGAAGCCCGCGCCGGCCGCGTCCGGGCCCTTCCCGGCGTACACCACCCCGTCGCTGCCGACGACCAAGACCGTCGTCACGACCGCCGACGCCTTCGCCCCGCCGTCCACGACGACACCGTCCACGTCCACGACGACGCCGGCCACCCCGGCCGACAAGCCGTGCCCCGGCGACGCCGCCCGGTACCTGCCCGGCGGCGACGGAACCGCGCTGCTGGTGGCGCAGACGGCGAAGTCGCTGGTCACGGTGTGCCGCGTCCCGGACGGCCGGATCTTCTACGACGGCCAAGCCCGCGGACAGGCGGCCTCGGACGCGACCCACATCGTGCTGCCCGCCCAGGAGTCGGGAGACGGTTTTGTGGCGAAGAACGGCGACTACCGCTACACCATCGCCGGCGGCAGGCTCGTCGTCTCCGACGGCGACCGGGTGCTCTCCGACGAGGAGTTGACGACGGTCGGCTGAGCGCGGCTCAGGATGTGGGAGCCGCGACGCGGCCCCGGCCGCACCCAGCATCCTGGCGGCATGGCATCTCCGCTCGACAACCCGGCTTGGGCGTCACTGGCCGGTCCGCACGCCCGCTTCGCGGAACGACGGGGGCGCGTGCTGCGCTACCCCGAGGACGTCGCGCCGTTCCTGGCCCTGCCGGACGACCCGGGCGAGCAGGACTGGCTCGACGTCGCCGGGCTCGCCGGGCCGGGGGCGACCGTCGTGCTCGCCGCCCCCACCGGGCGGCCGCCGTCCGGCTGGGACGTGCTCGACGAGATCCCGGGCGTCCAGCTCGTCGACGACGGGGTCGCGGCCGCGCCGGACACGGAAGCCGTGCGGCTGGGGCTCGCGGACGTGCCGGAGATGCTGGACCTCGTCGAGCGGACGAAGCCCGGGCCGTTCCGCAAGCGGACCGTCGAACTCGGGACGTACCTGGGGATCCGGCGTGAGGGCGCGCTGGTCGCGATGGCCGGGGAGCGCCTGCACCCGCCCGGCCACACGGAGATCAGCGCCGTCTGCACGGACCCGGCCTTCCGCGGGCAGGGCCTCGCGACGCGGCTGGTGCTCGCCGTCGCGGCGGGCATCCGCGAGCGCGGCGAGACGCCGATGTTGCACGCCGCGGCGAGCAACACCTCCGCGATCCGGCTCTACCTGTCACTCGGGTTCGCGCTGCGCCACCGGCCGGACTTCGTCGCGGTGCGGGTGCCGGGCTAGGCGCCGGTCGAGGAGCCGGGCCGGACGATCATCAGCACCGTCACCGCCGCCCACAGCAGGTTGAACACCCCGGTCGTCATGGCCAGGCTGCCGGGAGCGCCTTCGCCGGTCAGGACGCGTTTCTGCCGCGGCAGCACCAGCAGCGCGAGCACCGCGGCCGCGACGGCGGTCAGCCCGATCGACGTCAGCAGCCACGGGTCGCCCATGACGTGCATCGTGCCCGCGACGCCGAAGCCGAACACGGGCACCGCGATGGCGGCGTAGGCGTAGACGCGGCAGATCCGGTGCAGCGCGGTCGCGACCTTGACGTCCCCTTTCCGGATGGCGGCGGGGAACATGCTGGCCGCGACGGCGACCGGGCCGACGGCGAGGACCGCCGCCAGGACGTGGATCGAGAGCAGGATTTTCGACACGCGCCGAACCTACTGGGCCGGGCCCGGACCGGGGAGTGGCGGAAATGCCACGAACCACCGGGTTCCCGCCAGCCGTCGAATCCGCCGGTTCCCTTTCGACGTACCAGTAGCGAAAGGGGACCACGATGACCGCCACGACCTGCTCCGCCGGCCCGGCCCGCGTCCGCAGCCTGCCGGTGCTGCTCGCCACCGAGGACGACGCCGAGGACATGGGCCTGCTGGCGCCCGACGACCGCCTGACCTGTCACGTCCACGGCCGGTGGATCCACCAGTGCGTCGCCTCACCGGCCCACGTCAGCCCGGTCACCCGGCACCGCTGGTGCCGCGGCTGCCGCACCGAGCTGGCCGTCGCGGTCGACGAGCTGACCCTGCGCGTGACGATGACTTGCCCCCGCTGCGGGCACGGCAGCAGCCCGGCCACCACGCGGCTGACGGCGGCCTGCCGGGCGAGCCTCGCCGCCGAGCGCGCGGCCCGTCGCGCGGCTTAGGGGTCGCGGGTCCGGCGTGCGGCTGCGGTGGTCGGGCCGGTGCAGGCGCCCGGTTGCCGTGCGAGTCTCGTTGCCGAGGGCGGGCTTAGGGGACCGCGGGTCCGGCGGGCGGCTGCGGTGGTCGGGCCGGTGCAGGCGCCCGGTTGCCGCGCGAGTCTCGTTGCCGAGGGCGGGCTTAGGGGTCGCGGGTCCGGCGGGCGGCTGCGGTGGTCGGGCCGGTGCAGGCGCCCGGTTGCCGCGCGAGTCTCGTTGCCGAGGGCGGGCTTAGGGGATCGCGGGTCCGGCGGGCGGCTGCGGTGGTCGGGCCGGTGCAGGCGCCCGGTTGCCGCGCGAGTCTCGTTGCCGAGGGCGGGCTTAGGGGTCGCGGGTCCGGCGGGCGGCTGCGGTGGTCGGGCCGGTGCAGGCGCCCGGTTGCCGTGCGAGTCTCGTTGCCGAGGGCGGGCTTAGGGGTCGCGGGTCCGGCGTGCGGCTGCGGTGGTCGGGCCGGTGCAGGCGCCCGGTTGCCGCGCGAGTCCCGCTGCCGATCGCGGCTCAGGGGACAGCGGGTTCGGCGTCGAGGCCGAGTTCGTCCAGGCCCGCGTAGACCTCCGGCCGGCGAGCCCGCAGCCACGCGGCCAGCCCCAGGCCACCCGCCACCGCCACGGCCAGCAGCCAGGGGAGCAGCGCGATGGCCGGGGCGTCCGACCCCGCCAGCGTCGGGAAGTTGAAGACGGCCAGCGCCGTCACCGTGATCAGGCCCAGCCCGCCGAGGCCGGGAGCCACCGCGGTGCGCCAGAGCCTCGGGTCGCGCCGGCGGCGGAAGAACGCCACGACCGCGATTCCGGCCAGGGCCTGCAGGCTGATCACGCCGAGCGTTCCGATGCCGGTCATGCTGGCCGTGAGGTCGGCGAGCGGGTCCAGCCCCGCCAGCGCGTAGACCGCCGCGACGAGGGTGGCGAACCCGATCTGCGTCCCGCTGGCGACGTACGGCGCCCCGTTCGCCGCGTTCGTCCGGCCGAGGACCGCGGGCAGCACCCGGGACCGGCCGAGCGCGAACAGGTACCGCGTCGCCGAGTTGTGCAGCGCCAGCAGGGCCGCGAACAGGCTGACGACCAGCAGCAGCATCATCACGTCGGTGAGGAACGAGCCCAGGTGGGCCCGGCTGATCGAGAAGACGAGATCGCCGGCGGCGAGATGGTCCCGGGCGCTCGCGCCGGCCGCGTCGACGCTCGTCGCGCTGACGATCGCCCACGTCGTGAAGGCCGCGAAGACGCCGATGAGCACGATCGCCGTGTACGTCGCGCGGGAGATCGTCCGGTGCGGGTCGCGGGCCTCTTCGCTGAACAGCCCCGTGGCTTCGAAGCCGACGAAGGCGTTGAAGGCGAACAGGAACGCGATGCCGACCGAGCCCGAGAAGACCACGCCGGGCGCGAACGCGTGCACGTCGAGGCCGGTCCGGAGCGCGACCGCGACGTCGAGGACGAGCAGGATCGACACCTCCAGGACCAGCGAGACCCCGAGCACCTTCGCGCTGACGTCGACCCCGCGCCGGCCGAGCGCGAACACCGCCACGGCGGACAGCAGGCTCCACAGCGGCCACGGCGTGTGCCACCCGAAGACCTGCTCGACGACGTTCGCCGTGAAGAACCCGCTCGTCCCCACCGCCCCGGCGACGAAGCAGTTGTAGCCCAGCAGCGCGATCAGCGCCGCGACCAGGCCGAGCGGCCGCCCGAGACCTTTCGTGACGTAGACGTAGAACCCGCCCGCGCCGGTGACGACCTTGCTCATCTGCGCGTACCCGACGCCGAAGAGCACGAGGATCACCGCCGAGAGCAGGAACGCGCCGGGCATACCGCCGCCGTTGCCGAGCGCGATGCCCAGCGCGGCGATGACGACGATGCCGGTCAGCGGCGCGACGGCGGCCAAGACGAGGAAGACGACACCCGGCGTGCCCAGTGCGTCGCGGCGCAGCGCGTCGGCCATGGGTTCTCCTCCCGCGGTGGCTGGTCCGGGGATGGTGCGCCCCGCGGGCGGCCGCGGTCTTGTGCCGCAGCGCAGGACTGTTGACGGACGGCGCTAGCTCGGCACCCACATCGTCACGCGGGTGCCGCGGCCCGGCTGCGAGTCGACCGTGCCGTGCCCGCCGACCTCGGCCAGGCGCGCCACGATCGACTGGCTGATGCCGAAGCCCGGCGGCCGCTCGCGGACGTCGAAGCCCTGTCCCTGGTCGCGGGCGACGACCGCGATCCCGCCGTCGCGTTCCTCCACGCGCAGCACGACCTGGTTCGTGCCCGAGTGCTTCACCGTGTTGCGCAATGCCTCGCGCACCGCGTCACACATCGCGGTACGCCGGTCCTGGGACAGCTTGTGGTCGTCGGCGAAGTCGGCGGCGACGAGCTGGGTGCGCAGGCCGTCGCGGGCCATTTCGGTCGCGACGCCGGCGAGGTCGACGGCGAACCCGCGCGTGGACCCGGTCGGCACCGGCTCGGTGATCCGGCGGCGCAGCTCCGCCGCCTCGGCCTTGGCGACCGAACGCACCTCCGCCAGGCGGGTGACGGCGTCGGCGTCGTCCCCCGGTGCCGAGATGGCCAGCGCTTCCAGGGTCTGCAGCACGTTGTCGTGCATGATGCGCCGCGTCCGGCGGCGCTCGGCCTCGCGGCCGCGGCGGATCCCGATGTCGACGGCGAACCGCGTGCCCGCCCCGAGCAGGATGAGGATGCCCGCGGCCAGCACGATCGCCACCGCCAGCGCGACCATGCAGCCGATCGAGCGCGTCACGGCCAGCTGGTCGGTCAGCGGCAGCCCGCCGGCCAGGGTGAGCGCCGCGCGGAGCGGGACGGCTCCGGCCAGCAGCCACAGCGCCGAGGGCAGCCCGGACGTGCCCGCCCACATGGCGACCGCGCCCACCAGCCAGGTCCACGACACGTCGACGGCGAACGGCTGCACCGCCGCGGGAGCCGTCGCCGCGACGGCGAAGTTGAGCGCCACCCCGACGGCCAGGTCGAGGGCGAGCGCGCGGCCGGTGACACGGGCGCGGAGCCCGCCGGACCGCAGCACCCAGGCCACCGCGGCGGTGTTGGCGGCGACGGCGAACACGGTGGCCGCGAGCACCGGCCCGAGCCCGAGCCCGCCGTTCGCCGCGGTGAACCCGATGAAGACCTTGACGAACGCCGCGATCCGGTAGGCCAGCGGCACGACGACCCAGTAGCGCGCGGCGCGGGCGAGCGTCGCGTCCCCGACGGCGGTGAGATCGCCGTCGCCGGACGGCGGCTCGGCGGGTTCCGCGGGTGTGCCGCTGCGCAACAGCGTGCGAACGAGCGCGCGCGGCGGTGCGGCAGAGCCCGCCTCGGGCATCGGTGGTCCCCAATCATCCGGCCGTCCGGGCTGCCTGAGCCTGGCAGCGCGGCGGGGCCGCAGTCAACCGCCCGCGCCCGGGTCCAGCCCGGTGGAGCAGTGGATCAGTACGCGTGGAACAGCGTGTCCTCGCCGGTGTACTCCGCCCAGCCGGGCGAACCGGTGGCGGCGAAGCGGTACCAGGCGCTGTTCAGGTCGCGGGCCAGCTCTCGCGGCGCGTGGTCGCCGACCAGGCCCCGCGGTCCGGACAGCGGGCCGAGGGCGTCGAACACGAAGGGCAGTTCGAGCCCGTGGCACGCCCCCAGGCTGCCTTCGAGCAGCGGCGAGCCCCATTCGAACTCGTACCGGAAGGTCCGGCCGGTGTGGTGCTCGGCCAGGTCCCGCACGCCGTCGCGGAAGACCAGGTCGGTCAGGGCGGCCACGAGGACCTCGCCCGCCGGGCGGTCCGAGCCGAGGCCGTACCGGTGCAGGACGCCGGCCGGGTCGGGATGGGAGACCGCCAGCGACGCCACGGCCTGGTCGTCGGTGACGGCCTCCAGCGCTCCGGTGGGCACCAGGTACAGCCGCATCTCCTCGCTGCAGCTGCCGGCGAGCAGGTCGACGTCGCGGCCCGCGCCGGCGCGGATCGCCTTGGCCGGGTGCTGCGGCAGGACGTCGTCGCCGACCACCGGCAGGAACGGGCTGAGCCCGTAGCCGCGGTCGTAGCCCAGCGCGTCCCGCAGGTCGGGCGCGCCACCCGGCCGCAAGACGGCGTCCTGCGCGTCGAGCAGCTGCTCGGTCGACACCTTGCGGAACGCCTCGGCGGTCGGTTCGGCCTTCAGCTCGTCGGCGATCACCCGGGCCAGCCGGCGGGCCTGCACGCCGTCGCGCACCATCTCCGGATGTCCACTCTGGACGATCGCCCGGTGGAAGAGGCCTTGCGAGAGCGGGGAAGCGAGGAGGCAGGCGACACTGACGGCGCCGGACGCGTGGCCGGCGAACGTGACGTTCGCCGGGTCGCCGCCGAACCCGGCGATGTTCTCCCGGACCCACCGCAGGGCCGCGAGCAGGTCGCGCAGGCCGAGGTTGGTCGCGCCGCCGTCGAGGGGGAGGAAGCCGTCGGCGCCGAGCCGGTACTGCACGGTCACCAGCACCGCGCCGGCGTGGTTGAACGCCGTGCCGTCGTGGACCGGCGCCGATCCCGTGCCGCCGAGGAACGCGCCGCCGTGGGCGAACACCAGCACCGGCAGCCCGGCCGGGCCGAGCCGCGGGGTCCAGACGTCGGCGGTGAGGTACTCCGGGCCCGGCCGCCACCCGGTGCCGGTGATCGGCGACAGGTCGAGCCCGGGCACGTCGTGGCGGCGTTGCGGCGCGGTCGGCCCGGGTCTTCTCGTGTCGCGGACCCCTTCCCACGGCTGCGCCGGGACGGGTTCGGCGAACCGCAGGTCGCCCTCCGGCGCGGCGGCGTAGGGGATGCCGCGGAACAGCGCGAAGCCGGCGGCGGTGACCTGGCCGCGGACCGCGCCGGACGTGGTGGGGACGACGGGGTCGGTCATGCCGGGAGGTCCCTTCGTGGAAGAGCGGGGGAGCGCCCGTCAGCCTAGGACCGGGGACCGGCCGCCGTCATGGCCGAACCGTCGCGGGAGTTGTCGCGGATGGATAACGGCGTGGGCGGAGCACGCTCGCACGCCCCGCCCACGCCGTTCGGTCTTCATTCAGTCTTCGAGGAGGTCCTCGATGGTGATCGGGATGTGCCGGACCCGGATGCCGGTGGCATTGTGCACGGCGTTGGCGACCGCGGCCGCCATGCCGACCGCGCCGATCTCGCCGACGCCGCGCGCGCCGACCGCGTTGTGCAGCGTGTCCGGGTACTCGACCAGCTGGACGTCGACCTCCGGGATGTCCGCGTTCACCGGCAGCAGGTAGCTCGCGAAGTCGCCGTTGGCGAGCCGGCCGCCGGCCTCGATCTCCAGGCCCTCGTGCAACGCGGCCGACACGCCCCAGATCATGCCGCCCATGAGCTGGCTGCGGGCCGCCTTGTCGTTGATGATCCGGCCCGCGTCGAACACGCCGAGCATCCGCGACACCCGGGCCTCGCGCGTCCACTTGTGCACCCGCACCTCGCAGAACTGGGCGCCCCACGAGCTGAACGAGTGCTTGGTGACCTCCTCGCCGGGTGCCGACGAGCCGGTCACCTCGAGCGACTCGCGGCCCACGGCGCGCAGCAGCTCGCCGAAGGTCATGGTCCGGCCGTGGGCGAAGACGCGGCCGTCGGCGTAGGTGACTTCGTGGCCTTCGAACGGTGCGCCGGGATCGGCCGCGAGCGCGACCAGCTCGTCGATCGCCTTGGTCGCGGCGATCATGATGGCCGTACCCGCGCTCGCCGTCGCCGTCGAGCCGCCGGAGAGGCCGCCCGGCGGGAGGAGCGAGTCGCCGAGGCGCGGCGTGATCCGCTCGGCCGGGATGTCCAGCGACTCCGCGCCCACCAAGGAAAGCACGGTCAGCAGGCCGGTGCCCGGGTCCGCGCCGCTCGTCGCGACGACGGCGGTGTCGTCCGCCTTGAGCGTGATGCCGACCGTCGCCGGGAACCGCAGCGCGGGGAACATCGCGGTCGCGGCGCCCATGCCGACGAGCCAGTCGCCGTCGGTGTGCCCGCCCGGCCGCCGGTGCTGCCAGCCGAAGCGGGCCGCGCCGACGCGGAAGCACTCGTCGAGGTGCTTGCTCGACCACTGCAGGTCCTTGCCGGGCGGGGCGGTCGAGTTGTTGCGGATGCGCAGCTCGATCGGGTCCATGCCGAGCGCCTCGGCGAGCTCGTCGATCGCGCTTTCCAGGGCGAACGAGCCGGGTGCCTCGCCGGGCGCGCGCATGAACGTCGTCGGCGGGACGTTCAGCGGCACGATCTTCTGGCTGATGGCCAGGTTCCGCGTCGCGTACCACTCGCGCGAGGTGCCGTGCGAGGTCGGTTCGACGAACGACCGCGCGGTGTCGGTGCTGCACCACGAGTCGTGGCTGACGGCGACGAGTGTGCCGTCGCGTTCCGCGCCGAGCTTGATGGTCTGGACCGTCGCGGCCCGGCCGGCGGTCGCGGTGAAGACCTGCTCGCGGGTGAGGGCGGCCTTCACCGGGCGCCCGAGGTCGCGGGCCGCGGCCGCGGCGAGGAACGCCGGCGCCGACGTCCGTCCCTTGCCGCCGAACGCGCCGCCGACGAACGGGTTCACGCAGTGCACGGCCTCCAGCGGCACGTCGAGCGCGCTGGCGAGCTCCATCGCCTGCAGGTTCGACGCCTGGTTCCCGCTGTAGACGGTCACCTCGCCGCCGTCCCACACGGCCACCGCGGAATGCGGCTCCATCGCGGCGTGGTTCTGCGTCGCGGTCGTGTAGGTGGCCTCGACGACGACCGGGCTGGCCGCGAACGCGTCCTCGATGGACTCGATCCCGTCTTCGAGGACTTCGAGGGTCGGCGGCGCGCCGTCGCGGGCCGGCGGCGCGTCCTCGGCGTCGGCGAGGCCTTCGGCCAGCGACGTCCTGGCCGGCAGCTCGCGGTAGCCGACCTCGACGAGCGCCGCCGCGTCCCGCGCCTGCTCGAACGTCTCCGCGACGACGAAGCCGATCGGCTGGCCGTAGTAGGTGACTTCCTTGCTCTGCAAGGGAACCGCTGTCTCGCCGAACAGTGGCGAGGTCGCGGTGCGCAGCTTCAGCGGGTCGAACGGCGAGTACACGCCGACCACGCCGGGGGCGCTCCGGGCGGCGGAGAAGTCGACGGCCTCGAGTTCGCCGTGGGCGATCGTGCTGAGCACGACGTAGCCGTAGACCATGCCGGGGAAGGTGTGGTCGGCGCCGTACTTGGCTCCGCCGGTGACCTTCAGCGGCGCGTCGAGCCGGGTGATCATCGGGGGCTCCCCTCGGTCAGTTCGAGCAGCGCGCGGACGATGGTCCGCTTCAGCAGCGGCACCTTGAAAGCGTTGCCCGCCAGCGGCCGGGCCCCTTCGGCGGCCACGGCCGCGGCGGCTTCGAACGAAGCCTGCGTCGCCGCGGCGCCGCGCAACGCGTCCTCGACGGCGGGCAGGTGCCAGGGCACGGTCCCGACGCCGCCGGCCGCGACCCGCGCGTCGGCGATGACGCCGTCCCGGACGTCGAGCGCCACGGCGGCCGAGCACAGCGCGAACTCGTAGGACTGCCGGTCGCGCACCTTGACGTAGGTGGAGTTCGCCGCCCAGTCCAGCCGCGGGACGACCACCTCGGTGATCAGCTCGCCGGGGCGCAGGTCGTTCTCGAGCGCGGGCGTGTCGCGGGGCAGCTGGTAGAAGTCGCGCAGGGCGACCTCGCGGGTGCCGGCGGCGTCCGCGAGCCGCAGCCGGGCGTCGAGCGCGACCAGGGCGACGGCGAGGTCGCTGGCGTGCGTCGCCACGCACGCGTCGCTGGTGCCGAGGATCGCGTGCATCCGGTTGGCGCCTTCGATCGCGGAGCACCCGCTGCCGGGCTCGCGCTTGTTGCACGGCGTCGCGACGTCACGGAAGTACGAGCAGCGCGTGCGCTGCAGCAGGTTCCCGCCGATGCTGGCCATGTTCCTCAGCTGCTGGGACGCGCTGAGCAGCAGGGCACGCGAGATCGCCGGGTAGACGTCCGGGTGCGCGGCGACGGCGCTCATCCGCTCCAGGGCGCCGATCCGCAGGCCGTCGGCGGTGTCGATGCCGCGCAGCGGGACGGCGTTGATGTCCAGGACGTGCTGCGGCGTCAGGACGTCGAGTTTCATGAGGTCGACCAGGGTCGTCCCGCCGGCGAGGAACGTGCCGGGTGTCGCGAGGGCCGCTTCGACGGTGGCGGGTGCGGTCAGCTCAAACGGACGCATCGGCCCGCCTCGCCTGCTCGACCGCCTTGACGATGTTCGGGTAGGCCGCGCACCGGCAGAGGTTGCCGGACATGAACTCCCGCACGTCTTCGACGTCCTGCTCGACGGCGGCGACCGCCGACATGATCTGCCCGGCGGTGCAGAACCCGCACTGCAGGGCGTCCTGGTCGACGAACGCCTGCTGCACGGGGTGCAGGCTGTCCTCAGTGGACAGTCCTTCGACGGTGGTCACCGGCTCCCGCACGGTGGCGGCGAGGGTGAGGCACGAGAGCACGGGCCGGCCGCCGACGTGCACGGTGCACGCGCCGCACTGGCCGCGGTCGCAGCCCTTCTTCGGCCCGGTGATCGCGAGGCGCTCCCGCAGCGCGTCCAGGAGCGTGACGCCGGGATCGACGTCCAGGTGTTCGGTACTGCCGTTGACTTCGAGTGAGATGTCCACTGGTCTCTTTTCGCAGCTCGTCGGGGTCCGACGGTGGTGGTGGCGGCGAACGAGGGAGCGGATAGTCATCCGCTTCACCCGGTGGCGAGGCTAGCGGATTACAATCCGCTTCGCAATGAAGTGGTGACGCTGGAGTTGCTCCAGGTCTGGGTTAGATTCGGCGGGACGGCACGAGCGGCGGGAGAGGCGATGACGACGGGATCGGTCAGTCCCCGGCGCGCGGACACCCGCCGCAACCACGAGCGCATCCTCGCCGCGGCCGCGGAGTCGCTGGCCAAGGCGGGCGAGGTCTCGTTCAATGCGATCGCGAAGCAGGCCGAGGTCGGTGTCGGCACGGTGTACCGGCACTTCCCGACCCCGGAGGCGCTGATCCTGGCGGTCTACCAGCGCGAGGTCCGGCATCTCGTGGACGTCGTGCCGGTGCTGCTGGACAAGCACGCGCCGGACGCGGCGTTCCGGGCGTGGGTGACCGACCACCTGGCCCACTACATGATGACGAAGAAGGGGCTGGCCGACGCCTTGCGCCGCGCGACGGCGTCCCGCGGCGAGCTGCCGGCCAACGCCTACGAGGCGATGGTCGGCGCGATGGCGCGGCTGCTCGAAGCCAACGCCGAGGCCGGAACGGTGCGGCCGGACCTGGACCCGGTGGTGGTGCTGCGCGGGCTCGCCGGGCTGCTGATGCTCGACCCGAACGGCGAGTGGCGCGCCGACGCGGCCGCGCTCGCCGCCCTGCTCTGGCACGGGATGGCCCGTTAGCCGGCTTCGCCGAGCCGGACGGTGACCGTGACCCGGCCCCGGGCGTCGCGGCGGGCCACCGCGTGGCCGGTGCGCTCGACGTCGTCGAGTTCGAGGGTCAGCGGGCCGCCGTCGCCGGTGAAGTTGCGCCACCACGACTTCGCACCGGGCAGGCGCACGCCGATGGTGACGACGTCGCCCGCCCGCCGGTAGCCGACGGGAATGCTGAACGTGCGCCCCGACCGGCGACCGGTGTAGGTGACCTGGGTCAGGTGACGGCGGACGAGCCCGCCCCAGCGCGGCGACGTCCGGAGTGAGCCGACGCAGCTGTTGAAGCGGTTCACGGCGTTCTTCGGGAGTGGCCCCACGGCAGCCTCCTTCACGGGTGCTGCCGTTCACCGTACCGGAAACCGGAGACGAGCGTTCCGGTTATCCGGTGCGTTGCTCAGCCGGAAGTCGGAAAGGTGAACGCCGCGGCCGACGCGCGGGTGTGCGGCCATCGCGTCGTGACGACCTTCGCGCGGGTGTAGAAGCGGACACCCGCCGGGCCGTGGATGGGGCTGTCGCCGATGAGGGAGTCCTTCCAGCCGCCGAAGGAGTAGTACGACATCGGCACGGGGATCGGCACGTTGACGCCGATCATGCCGACCTTGACTTCGCGCTGGAACTTGCGGGCCGCTTCGCCGCTGCCGGTGAAGATCGCGGTGCCGTTGCCGTACGGGTTGGCGTTGATGATCGCGATCGCCTCGTCGACGGTCTCCGCGCGCACGACCGCGAGCACCGGCCCGAAGATCTCGTCCCGGTAGGCGTCCATTTCGGTCGTGACGTGGTCCAGCAGGGACGGCCCCACGAAGAAGCCGCCGTCGTGGCCTTCGACCTTCAGGTCACGGCCGTCGACGACCACCGACGCGCCTTGCTCGGCGCCCCGCGCGACGGCGTCCACGATGCGCCGGCGGGCGGCTTCGGTGACGACCGGGCCCATGTCGCTGGCCGGGTCGGTGCCCGGGCCGACCCGCACCGCGCGGGCCTTGCGCTCGAGGATCTCGACGAGCCGGTCGCCGGCCGGCCCGACGGCGACCGCGACCGAGACCGCCATGCAGCGCTGCCCGGCCGAGCCGAAGGCCGCCGCGGTCAGGTGGTCGGCGGCGTACTCCAGGTCGGCGTCCGGCAGGACCACCGCGTGGTTCTTCGCCCCGCCGAGGGCCTGGACGCGCTTGCCGGCCGCGGTCGCGCGCTCGTGCACGTACTTGGCGACCGGCGTCGAGCCGACGAACGACACCGCCGCGATGTCCGGGTGGTCCAGGATCGCGTCGACCGCGGCTTTGTCGCCGTGCACGACGTTGAACACGCCATCGGGCAGCCCGGCTTCGGCGTACAGCTCGGCGACCAGGTTGGCCGCCGACGGGTCGCGCTCGCTCGGCTTGAGGACGAAGGTGTTGCCGGTGGCGATCGCGATCGGGTGCATCCACAGCGGCACCATGACCGGGAAGTTGAACGGGGTGATCCCGGCGACCACGCCGAGCGGCTGCCGGAAGTCGTGCACGTCGACGTCCCGGGAGACCTGGTCGGAGAAGCTGCCCTTGAGCGCGTCGGCGATGCCGCAGGCGTACTCGACGACCTCGCGGCCGCGCACGATCTCGCCGCGGGCGTCCTCGACGACCTTGCCGTGCTCGCTCGAGATGACCCGGGCCAGCTCGTCCTCGTGACGTACCAGCAGCTCGCGGAAGGCGAACAGCACCTTGGTCCGCTGGGACAGCGAAGAGTCGCCCCACGCCGCGAAGGCCTTGCTCGCGGCTGCAACTGCGCTGTCCACATCGGACGGTTCGGCGAGCAGCACCGAAGCCTGCTGCCGTCCCGTTGCCGGGTCGTGGACCGGCGCCGTGCGAGTCGACGCCGCGGCGGTGGTGGTGCCGCCGATCCGGTGTTCGATCGTCTTCACGGGTGCTTCCTCCGGGTTGTGCGGCGCGGGGTTCACAGCAGTCCCACCGCGGTGTCGACGGCCTTGGCGACGTCCCCGTCGCGCGGGTACAGCAGGGATCGGCCGACCACCAGGCCCTGCACGGTCGGCTGGGCCAGCGCCTGCTGCCAGGCGGCGAAGGCCGCGTCGGGGTCGGTGACCTCACCACCGAGCAGGACCACCGGCAGGGTCGAGGACGCGAGCACGCGTTCCATGTCGGCCACCACGGGCAGCTTGAGCCACGTGTAGGCCGACGTGCGGCCGAGCCCGGCGGCGATCGTGATCGACTTGATCACGGCGTCGGGGGAGAGGTTGTTCTTGACCCGGCCGTCCGACCGGACCGACAGGAACGGCTCGACGAGGGCGATCAGCTTGCGGTCGGCCAGCTCGTTCACCGCCCGCGCGGTGTTTTCCAGGACGCTCGGCGTGGCCGGGTCGTCGAGGCAGATCCGGGTGAGGGTCTTGCCGCCGTCGAACCGCATCCGGGCGAGGGTTTCCGCGTCGTAGCAGGCGAACCGGTCGTCGATTTCGAAACTGGACCCGGCGAGGCCGGTCCGGTTCATCGAGCCGAGCACCGTCTTGCCGTCGAGCACGCCGAGCAGCAGCAGGTCGTCGAGGACGTCCGCGGTGGCCAGCACGCCGGTGACGCCCGGGCGTTCCAGTGCCAGGCACAGCCGTTCGAGCAGTTCGCCGCGATCGGCCATCGCCATGGGGTCACCGCCCGCCGCGAGGGCGCCGCGGGCGGGGTGGTCCGCGGCGATGACCATCACCCGGCCCTGGTCGTTGAACGGCGACTCGGGCCGCACCCGGCCGGCGGCCGCCTCGGCGATCGCTTCCGGGGCGCGCACCCGCCTGGCGACGAGGTGTCGCAGCATGTCGGTCACGGTCTTCCTCCCGGAGAGCTTCGGCTGGTCCGAGATCGACTTTGCCAGCGGACAGAGACTTTGTCAAGACATATGGACATTCGGTCATCCCTACCGCACCGCCGAGGGCGGTAGGCTTCCGGCGATGAGCACTCCTCCGCCGCCGTCCGGCCCGGACGTCACCTATCCGGCCTGGGATCCCGGCCGGGAGATCGAGCTGGATCCGGGCAGCCCCGAGCCGCTGTATTTCCAGGTCTCGCGGCAGCTGCACGCCGCGATCGAGGACGGCAGGCTGCCGGCGGGGGCCCGGCTGGGCAACGAGGTGGACCTGGCGGCCCGCCTGCGGCTGTCGCGCCCGACGGTCCGCCAGGCGATCCAGACCCTGGTCAACCAGGGGCTGCTGGTGCGGCGGCGGGGCGTCGGCACCCAGGTCGTCCGGACGAAGGTGGCGCGGCCGCTGCGGCTGAGCAGCCTGTTCGACGACCTCGCCGGGCTCGGCGGCGAACCGGAGTCGAAAGTGCTGGTCAACCGGGTCGAGGACGCCGACGCCGACGTCGCCGGGCTGCTGGAGGCGCCGGACCTGACGCGGGTGCGGCGGCTCGAGCGGGTCCGCTCGGCCGGCGGCGAGCCGCTCGCGCTGATGAACAACTACCTGCCCGACGGCGTCATCGACCCGACCGACGACGAGCTGCGCGAGCGAGGGCTCTACCAGCTGCTGCGGTCGGCGGGGGTCCGCCTCCACGCCGCCGAGCAGAACATCGGCGCCCGGCTGGCGACGGAGGAGGACGCGGAGCTGCTGGGCGAGCAGCCGGGCGCCGCGCTGCTGACGATGCAGCGCACGACGTACGACGACACCGGCCGCGTGGTCGAGTACGGCTGGCACGTCTACCGGGCGTCGCGGTACACGTTCAATCTTTCGCTGACGAACGGTCCACAGTAGACGGCGTGACGGCGATCGGCGTGCCGGGCGGCCGGTGAGCGCGCGGAGGTCGCCGGTGGTTTCGGCGAGCAGGCCGACTCGGGGCGCGACGGATTCGTGCACCGGGCACCGGCCTGATGCACCGGACCGGCCGCGACACTATCGTCTCCGTGACGGCAGCCGGGCAGAACGCGGGAAGGAGCGGACGTGCCGAACGGTGACGACCTCGCCGGACGCTTCGATGATCTGGTGGGACGGCTGGACTACCCGATGTACGTCGTGACGTGCGCCGACGGTGATCGGTGGGCCGGCTGCCTCGTCGGGTTCGCCGCTCAGTGCAGCATCTCGCCGCCGCGGTTCATGGTGTGGTTGTCCAAGGCCAACCACACCACCGAGGTCGCCGCGGCCGCACCGGCGCTCGGTGTCCACCGGCTGACGCGGGACCACGCCGGACTCGCGCGCTTGTTCGGCTCGCACAGCGGGTCCGACGTGGACAAGTTCGCGCGCACCCCGGCGCGTCCCGGTCCGCTCGGGGTGCCCGTCATCGACGCGTGCGCGGACTGGTTCGTCGGCGAGATCCTGTCCCGGCACGACACCGGCGACCACATCGGGTTCCTGCTCCGGCCGGTCGCCGCGACGGCGGCCGGTGGGCCGCAGCTGGGCTTTCAGGACGTTCGGGACCTGCCACCGGGCAACGATCCCTGAGCCGATGATTCCCGGCGGTCGCGGCGCAGCGAGTACAGCGCGATGCCCAGCCCGGCGACGGTCAGGGCCGCGGCGACCGGGTAGATCGCGCGGAGCCCGGCGCCGCTGTCGACGACCTGGCCGCCCAGCCAGCCGGCGAACGCCGCGGCCAGCTGGTAGCCGGACGCGTTGACCGCCACGGCCAGCGTCGGCGCGGCACCCGCAGCCGTGATCACCCGCGTCTGCATTCCGGGCACGATCGCGAACGCCAGCGCGCCCAGCAGAACCGTCGACACCACCGTCGCGACCGGGTGGCCGCCGCCCAGCCAGGCCAGGCCGAGCACGACGACGAGCGTCGCGAGCAGCCCGGCCAGCGACGGCAGCAGCGCCCGGTCCGCCAGCCGCCCGCCGACCGCGTTGCCGAGCACCGCGCCGGCGCCGTAGCCGAGGAGAAGCACCGGGACGGCGCCGGGCGGGAAGCCGCCGACTTCGGTCAGCAGCGGGGCGAGGTAGGTGAAGACCGTCAGGACGCCGGTGTTCCCGACGGCGGTCAGCGCGATCGCCAGCTGGACGCGGCGGTCCGCGAAGACCCGCAGCTCCCCGGCCACCGGGCCCGTCGTCGCCGACGGCCGGTCCGGGACGAACCGCAGGACCGTGAGCAAGGCCAGTGCGGCGGCGGCCGCGACCGACCAGAACGTCGCTCGCCAGCCCAGGTGCTGGCCGACGAACGTGCCCAGCGGGGCGCCGAGGACGATGCCGAGGTTGAGGCCCAGCACCACCTTGCCGACGGTGGAGGCCTGCTTGCCCGGCCGCGCCGTCGACGCGGCGGTGGCGATCGCGACGGCGAAGAACGTCGCCACGACCAGCCCCGCGAGCATCCGCGAAACGAGCAGGACGGCGTAACCCGGCGCGATCGCCGACGCCGCGTTCGCCAGCACGGACGTCGCGACCAGCCCGATGATCAGCGGTTTACGGGAAACCCGGGCGGTCAGGAGCGTGACGACCGGGCCGCCGACGATCATCCCCGCCGCGTAGGCGGTCGTCAGCAACCCGGCCGCCGACAGCGGCACGCCCAGGCCGGCGGCCAGGTCGGGGAGGATGCCCGACACCACGAATTCGCCGGTCGTGAGGCTGAACACGACGAGCATCAGGGAAAAGACGGCCACGGAACCCCCAGTTGGTTCGAGTTAGTATCATTTGAACTAGAACTATCATAGTTCGAACCGTGACCGCTAGAGTCGGGGTATGGCGAGCGAGGACATCGACCGGGACGTGTGCAAGCTGGTCCACGGGCTCGCGCGGACGCTCGACGGCCACGTCCGCCGGGTCGCGGACGAACTGGGCCTCACGCCGAGTCAGGTGGTGGCGCTGCGCGAGCTGTCGGAGCCGATCACCGCTCGCGAGCTGGCCGCGCGGATGGCGTGCGAGGCGTCGAACGCGACGTTCGTGCTGGACCGCCTCGAGGAACGCGGCCTGCTCAACCGCCACCCGCACCCGACCGACCGCCGGGCCAAGCAGATCGTTCTCACCGCCGAAGGGCTCCGGCGCCGGGAGCAGGCGTTGAAGCTGCTGGGCGACACCTCGCCGCTGGGTTCACTGCGGGCGGACCAGCAGGAAGCGTTGCGGGACCTGCTGAAGGCCTTGACCGCCTGAGCGCGACGTCGGCTCAGGCTTCGAGCCGCAGGCTGTCGGTCATCCTGGCGAAGGCGTGGCGTACGTGCCCGGGCAGTTCGCCGGGGACGCACGCGGGCAGCCAGTCGTCCAGCGCGCACCGCCAGGTCGCCACGCAGAACTCGATCAGCAGCCGCAGTTCGAGGCGGCGCGGGTCGCCGAGCCGCCGCGCGATCTCGTCCTGGACCTCCGCGCAGTGCCGCAGTGAATGGCCGTCCAGCGACGGCGACTGCTCGATCAGCCGGAGCGTGGCGGCGAAGCGCCGGTACCAGTCCTGGTCCATGCGCTCGAGGGTGGCCAGGAGCGCGTCGCGGAAGACGTCGGCCAGCGGGCCGGTCTTCTCGGTCTCGTCGAGCACGTCGAGGTAGGCGCGCCAGAGCTGCTTGACGGCGGTGAGCGCGACGTCTTCCTTCGACCGGTAGTTGCGGAAGAACGTCCGCCTCGACACCTCCACCGCTTCGAGCAACGCGTCGAGTGGCGTGGCGTCGAAACCGCGCTCGCTGAACAGCGTGACCGCGGTGCTGGCCAGGGCCTGCCGGGTGCGCAGCTTCTTTCGTTCGCGCAGCGTGGCGGGCTGTCCGGGAGTCGTCATCACCGGCAGTGTAGCCGGTGCGCGCTCAAGGCGCATATGCTCTACTGAAGCAAACGCCACACTGTGGCAGTTACGCCGAAGGGATCTCACTGTGCGCGCACTCGTTGTCGATCACGCCGCCACGGCACACCTCTCGCTGGCCGAGGTCGCCGACCCGGTACCCGGACCGGGCGACGCGCTCGTCCGGGTCGAGGCGGTTTCGCTCAACCACGGCGAGGTCCGGGGCGCCACCGATCCGGGCACGCCGGCGGGCACCGTCATCGGGTGGGACGCGGCGGGCGTCGTGGTCGAGGCCGCGGCGGACGGGTCGGGCCCGGCCGTGGGAACCCCGGTGGTCACCCTCGGCGCGGGTGGTGGCTGGGCCGAGCTGCGCGCGGTCCCGGTCACGATGCTCGGCGTCGTGCCGGACGGCGCCGACCTCGGTGCGGTGAGCACGGTTCCGGTCGCCGGCCTGAGCGCCCTGCACGTGCTGCGCCGCATGGGCCAGCTCCTCGGCCGGCGCGTGATGATCACCGGTGCCTCCGGCGGTGTCGGCCGCTACGCGGTGCAGCTCGCCGCCCGTGCGGGCGCCGAAGTCGTGGCGGTCAGCGGAAACCCCGCCCAGGAGGACGGCCTGCGGAAGCTGGGCGCGCACGAGGTGGTCGCGGATCCGGCGCACGTGGAGCGGCCCGTGTTCGGCGTGCTGGACAACGTCGGCGGCCGGCAGCTGGTGGATGCCTTCGCCGCCGTGCAGGCGGGTGGCATGGTGGTGAGCGTGGGCCGTTCGTCCGGCGCGGACGCGGTGTTCCCGCCCGGGGCGTTGCTGGCCACCGCGGGACGGCACGACCGATCGATCCACACGTTCTTCCTGCTCGCCGACCCGGCCGCCGGCTTTTCCGGAGACCTGGCCTGGCTCGCCGCCGAACTGGCCGCCGGCCGCCTCGACCCGGGCATCAGCCGGCGCGGCCCGTGGACGCGCTACGCCGAAGCGGCCCAAGCCCTGCTCGACCGCCGGCTGCACGGCAAGGCGGTCCTGGAAATCGGTTGAGCGCCACTGCGACAGGCCGTGCCGCGCGTGGCGTCTTGTGGGTGTGCGGGGGACGGTGCGTCGAAGGCAGGGAGAGTGTGTGGACGAGGTGCCGGTGGTGGCCGCTCGGCGGCGTCGGACGGTCAGCGTCGCCGCGGTGGCTGCCGGGACGTTCGCGCTGGTGGGTCGGGGGAGTACGGCCGCTCCCGGGACGCGACGAGCACCGATACGGCGCCACCGTGTGCGCGGCCGTCGCCCAGCAGCTGTCCGGCCGGACCAACACGGGGCTCACGTCGAGGTGACGCCGCGGCTGGGCGTGGCGCCCGCACGCCACGCCCGGCCGGCCGCGTCACTCCGAGCGCAGCGTGTCCAACCGGGTCACCTGCCGCAGCAACGGCATCGTCAGCCCCGTCACCAGCAGAACCGCCGCCACCGTGGCGCCCGCCAGCGCGAGCAGCACCGGGACGTCGACGATCATCGGCCGGTCGGCCAGCCGCAGGATCGGCGCGGTCAGGCCGAGCCCCGCCGCGACCGCCAGCACGACGCCGACCACGACGGGGATCCCGGTCTGCCACAGCGCTCCGCGGGCCAGCACCCCGATCGGCACGCCGGCCGCCGACAACGCCGCCAGTGGCCGCCGCCGTTCGCTGATCTGCTCGATCGACAGCATCAGCAGGCTCATCGCGGCCACCGCGAGCACGAACAGCGACGCGGTGATCAGCACCGCGCGGAAACTCTCCACCAGCTGCCGGTCGCGGGCGCGGAAGTCCTCGAGGTAGTCGGTCTTGCCGGCCGAGGCGTTCCACGCGAGCGGGCTGACCGCCCTCGCGACGTTGTCGGTCAGCGCCTGCACGTCGCCGGTGCCCGACACGTAGACCGCGACCGACGAGTCCGGGAGGGCGAGGCCGCCGAGCGCGCCGGGGGTGACCAGCAGGCTGTCGCCCATCGCGGTCCCCGCGTAGGCCGCCGGCACGACCTTGACACCCGCCGGGACCGTCCACTCCGGACCGTTCACTTCCCGGCCGCGGGAGTAACCCTGCAGCTGCAGCTTGCCTGCCGGCGCCGCGCCGCCGCTGTCCGACGCCAGGGAGAACACGTCGCCGTCGGAGCAGTCGCCGATGTTCGCCTGCGCCCGGAGCGCCACGCAATCGCCGACCACGCCGTAGCTCCGCTCCTGGCCGGACCGGAACGTCAGGTTCCTGGCCGGGTGCACGCCGGTCACCCCGGGCACGGCCGACACGAGCTTGCCCACCTCGGCCTCGTGCGCGACGGTGGTGTCGACCCGCACCGGGGCGGCGGCGACGCCGTCCGGCGTGGCCTGCCGGGCGGTGCCGCTGTCGAGCGACGTGATCACGCCCTGGATCAGGATGGTGCCGGCCAGCACGACGACCAGGCCGGACACCACGCGGCTGGCGGTGCCGCTGTCCAGCTGCAGCCGCCGGATCGCGAGCTGCCACGACGGCGGACCGCCGTGCAGCCGCTCCACGAGCCGCTCGACCAGCCACGGAAGCAGAGCCGCGACGCCCACCAGCAGGAACACGCTGCCCGCCGCGAGCGTCAGCCCGGCGGCGGCGTGGCCGTTGCCCCGGCCGAACGCCAGGGTGGCGGCCAGCAGCAGCGCGCCGACCGCGGTGAGCGCCCAGCGCCACCACATCCGCCGTCGCACCGGCTTGCCCTGGCGGACCACGCCGAGCGGTTCCACGATCGTGCGGCGCAGCCCGAACAGCGCCGAGCCGACCGCGAGCCCGGGTACCAGCAGCACGATCACCACGACCAGCGGCCACGACGGGACGAAGTCCTCCGGGAAGATCCGCAGGCCGAACGGCAGGACGTCGGCGACGAACGTGCGCAGCACGGCGAAGAACCCGATGCCGGCCGCCAGCCCGAGCACCGCGCCGACCAGCGACTCCGCCGCCGCGACCCGCTTGACCTGCCGCGAGTCGAGGCCGATCAGCCGCAGGGCGGCGAGCCGGCGTTCCCGTTGCGCCGCGCCCATCCGCGACGCGGTGGTCACGAAGATCAGCAACGGCAGCAGCAGCACCGCCGCGATCGGCAGGATGACGCCCAGGACGATCGCCGACAGCCCGAGCCCGGTGTAAGGCAGGCCGAACGCGTAGACCTTGCGGCCGTCGGCCTCGGCCTCGATCTGCGCGGCCGGCACCCCGTAGAACGCGCTGAGGTCGCCCGCGCCGGCGACGCCTTCCCGCGAGATCCGGCCGGCCACGTGCCCCGGCAGCTGCGCTTTCAGCGAACTGCCGCCCGGCGCGGCCAGCTTCGCGGCGAGCTCCGGCGACACGGCGAGCTCGCCCGGCGCGGGCAGCCTGCCGAGCCCCGGCGGCACCGGCGAGTTCGCCCCGGTCGCCGCGACCGCGGTGATCTTCACGAAGTCGTCGCCGGCCGACGCGTACCAGTTGTAGGCCAGCAGCGGGGCGACGCCCGCACGAGGCTCGGTGACCTGCGAGATCGCCGCCCTGCGCTCCGCCTGCACGCCCATCAGGTGGTGGACCGCCGCGGCGGGCAGCAGCACGGCGACCGCGAGCGCGATCCCCAGTGTGGTCATCGCCAGGCGCAGCAGCGCCGCGCCGGACATCCGGCCGCCCCCGACGGCCAGCCGGAGGCCCAGCGCCAGATCCCGCATCATGCGACCAGCTCCCGGTCGACCGTGCGCCCGTCGCGCACCATGATCTCCCGGTCCGAGTAGGCCGCGACCCGCGGCTCGTGGGTCACCAGCACCACCGCGGCGTGCGTTTCCCGTGCCGCCTCGGTGAGCATCCGCATGACCTTCTCGCCGTTGAGCGAGTCGAGCGCGCCGGTCGGCTCGTCGGCGAAGACCACCTTCGGGCCGGTCACCAGCGCCCGCGCCACCGCGACCCGCTGCGCCTGCCCGCCGGAGACGTCGCCGGGACGGCGCTTCGCCACCGCGTCGACCTCCAGCCGGGCGAGCCAGCCGGCCGCCTTGGCCTCGGCCTCCTTCCGCCCGGCCCCGGTCAGCCGCAGCGGGAGCGCGACGTTCTCGAGGCAGGACAGCTCGGGCACGAGCTGGCCGAACTGGAACACGAAGCCGAACTCGGTGCGCCGCAACGCACTCCGTCGCTTGTCGTCCATCGCGACCAGGTCGGCGCCGCGGTAGGTGATGGTGCCCGAGTCCGGCCGGACGATGCCGGCGAGGCAGTGCAGCAGAGTGGACTTGCCGGAGCCCGACGCCCCCATGATCGCGAGCACTTCTCCCGCCGAGACGGACAGCGCGGCCCCGTCGAGCGCCCGCGTCTGGCCGAACGACTTGTGCAGCCCGCTGCCGGCGAGCAACGGCGTTCCCGGCCCGGTCATGAGCGCACCGCCTTCTCGAGTTCACCGAGGCGCGCGGCGGTGAGCTCCAGCCACCGCAGGTCCGCCTCGAGGTGGAAGAGCGCGTGGTCGCAGATCAGCTGATCGGCGAGGTCGCCCCCGTGCTTGCGTTTGGTGAGCGAGCGCATCACCTTCAGGTGCTCGCCGCGCTGGACGTCGAGCACGTCGGCGGCGCTGCGCCCGGACAGCAGCGCGAGCACCACCTTGGTGTAGAGCGTGTTCTGCAGGTACGGCTGCGGGTTTTCCGGTGTGCGCAGCCAGGTTTCGACGTCGGTGATCCCCGCGTCGGTGATCGTGTAGCGCTTGCGCTCCGGTCCTTCGCCTGCTTCGACGCCCGCCACCTCGACCATCCCGTGGCGCAGCAGCCGGGACAACGTCGAGTAGACCTGGCCGTACGCGAGCGGACGGTCCTGCCCGAACTGCTCGTCATACGCCCGTTTCAGGTCGTAGCCGTGCCTCGGGCCGGACTCGAGCAGTGCGAGCAACGTATGCGATACCGACATACCCCTGTCCCTCCTTGGCCCCGGGAATCCGGGGATGTCGATCACTATACGGCATGTGTATACCCGCCGTGTATACCACCATAGAATAGACTGTTTGCGCAGGTAGGCGCGATTCCGGTGCGGCCGGTCAGCGGCCGGCCGCGGTCTCCTCCGCGCACGAGGCCGCCGACGCTCCCGCGCGCGCCGCGTTGTCGATGTTGTCCTCGACCCAGCTGCGCAGCATCCGCAGCGGCACAGCCGCACTGTGCCCCAGCTCGGTGAGCGAGTACTCGACGTGCAGGGGCACCGCGGGGTAGACCGTGCGATCGACGAGGCCGAAGTCCTGCAGGCGCCGCAACGTCTGGGTCAGCACCTTCGGGCTGACGCCTTGCAGGTGCCGCTGCAGCTCCCCGAACCGCCGCGGGCCGTCCTCGAGCGCGCCGATGGCCAGCGCGGACCACTTGTTCGCCAGCAGGTCCAGCATCGCCCGGCACGGGCACTGCGCGGCGTAGACGTCGTGGTCGGAATGCTGCCCGGTCAGGCACACGGTCGTCATGGCAAGCCTCTCACCTCGATACTTCCCGTTGGGAAGTTCTGGTCCTTGCGGGTAACTATATCCCTGGGGATACGTTGCCGGGGTCCAGGAAAGCCCACCTGATCCAGGGAGTGAACCCCGTGTCCGACACATCGATGCGCGCCGTCGTCCAGCACGCTCTCGGCGGTCCCGACGTGCTTTCGGTGCAGCGAGTGCCGCGCCCCGAACCGCTGCCGACCGAGGTCCGGGTGAAGGTGCACGCGGCCGGCGTCAACCCGGTGGACTGGAAGACCCGCGCCGGCGGCGGCATGGCGGGCGTGCTCGGCGAGCCGCCGTTCATCCTGGGCTGGGACGTCTCCGGCGTCGTGGAGCAGGCCGGGTTCGGCGTGACGACCCTGCGCGAGGGCGACGAGGTCTACGGCATGCCCTGGTTCCCGCGGGCGGCAGGCGGCTACGCGGAATACGTCACCGCGCCGGCGCGGCAGTTCGCCCGCAAGCCCTCCAGTGTCAGCCACGAGCAGGCCGCGGCGGTGCCGCTGGCCGCGCTCACCGCGTGGCAGGCCCTGGTCGATACCGCGTACGTGCGGCCCGGGCAGCGCGTGCTGATCCACGCCGCCGCCGGCGGTGTCGGGCACCTCGCGGTCCAGTTCGCCAAGCACCTCGGCGCGCACGTGCTCGGCACCGCACGGGCCGGCCGCCACGACTGGCTCACCAAGCTCGGCGCGGACGAGCTGATCGACTACACCGCCGTCCGGTTCGAGGACGCGGCCTCCGACGTCGACGTCGTGCTCGACCTGGTCGGCGACCGCCACGACGACACCGGCGCACGCTCGCTGGACGTGCTGCGCCCCGGCGGGCTCCTCGTCGCCGTCCCGGCCGGCGTGTCACCCGAACTGGCCGCCGCGGCCGAGGCGAAGGGCCGGCGGGTGACACCGTTCCTGGTCGAGCCGGACGGACCCGCGCTGGCCACCATCGGGGCCCTCATCGACTCCGGCGAGGTGACGGTCGAGGTCGAAGAGGTGTTCCCGCTGGAGCAGGCCGCCGAGGCGCACCGCCGTGGGGAATCCAACCGCACCCGCGGCAAGCTCGTCCTGCGCGTCGCTTCCTGACCCCCTGGAGACGCGCCGATGTTCGACGAGATCGGCCGCTACCAGGTCCGGCCCGGCCGCCGGGACGAATGGGTCCGCTACATGGAAGATGCCGTCATCCCATTCCAGGCCGAGCGCGGAATGACGATCATCGCGTCCTTCGTGGACGAAGAAGACCCGGACGGCTACGTATGGATCCGCCGGTTCGAAAACGAACAGGAACGGGACACCCGCTACGCCGAGGTCTACCAAGCGACCGCTGGCGAAACGAGTTCCAACCGAAGGTGAAAAGCTTCCTGCTCGTCGACCGCACCCACGTCACCAGGGTCGTCCCCACCCCGAATCCGGGGTTGGAATGAGCGTGCCCGGGAACGTGCCACTCGTGCCCGAGATCGTGCCACGCTTCGGGAAGGGTTCGTGAACGGCGGCACACCCGGCGGGGTGCCGGCCCACAGGTCGGCCGCTCGCTGCTGCGGCGGAACTCGGCGTTGCTGCGCCGGGGACCGGCCGGGGTCGAGCTCACTGCGGCCGGAGAGGTGTTGTTCCGGGAGGCCAAGGGCATCGATGAAAGCGCTTCCGCGGCGCTCACGCGGGCGCGCCGGACGGCGGCTGCCCGTCGACCCGCAGGTGCTGCTCCTGCCGGCCGGCCACCGCCTGGCGGCCCGCGAGCCGGTCGAGCCCGGGGAGCTGGCCGGTGAGGAGGCAGCCTGACTCCATCTGGCCTGGGCCCAGGCCGTGGGTGACGCGGCCGGCTCGCTCGCCGGCCGCGCCACCCTCGATGCGCTCAGCCCGTCGCGAGCACCTTCAGCCGGGTGATGTCCGCGCTGAACGTGTCCTGGTCGATCGGTGAGGAGCTGTACTGCCAGAACGTGTAGAAGCCCCAGTTGTACGGCAGCGTGCCGACCGTCGACGCGTAGCGCGCCACCCACAGCGGGTTCGTCGAGCTGAAGTCGCCCGTGTTGCCCGTGCACTGGCTCCACCAGCTCGTCGCCGTGTAGATCACCGGCCAGCGGGTCGTCTTCGCGTGGTACTCGTCGCTGAACGCCTTGATCCACGCCACCATCTGCGACGGCGTCTTGCCGTAGCAGGCGTTGTTCGGGCCCCACTCGATGTCCAGCGTGCCCGGCAGCGTCTTGCCGTCCTTCGACCAGCCGCCGCCGTGGGCGACGAAGTAGTCCGCCTGTGCCGCGCCGCCCGAGAGGTCCGGGCGGCCATAGTGGTAGGCCCCGCGGATCATGCCGACGTTGTACGAGCCCGTGTACTGCTGGCTGAAGTACGCGTTCTGGTAGCCGGTGCCCTCGGTCGCCTTGACGTAGGCGAACTTCTTGCCCGCGCTCCAGTACGACGCCCAGTTCACGTTGCCCTGGTAGGAGCTGACGTCGATGCCGGGGACGCTCGCGTCCACCGACGCCGGCGCCAGGCCCGCGGGTGCCGCCCCGTCGTGGGCGCGGATCGACGCGCCCATTTCGTGGTTGCCGATGTCCGCCGGCGCCGCTTCGGCGCCGGCGGCGGTCACGACCAGCAGGGAGGTCGAGACCGCGATGGCGGCGCCGAGCAGGCGGCGCCACCGTCGTTGTGCTGTCATCTTCGGTTGTCCTTCCGGTTGCCCTCGCGGTGCGCGGTGTGCAGGCCGCGCCGCATGATTCTGTTACAGCGGATACGGCAACGTCACTGCTCCATGTGAAGCAATTTCGAAGTCTGGGGAAACACGCAAGAAGTTGACGAACCGGGTGAATCGGCGCGGTCCACGCCCTTTGGCGTCTTGAACGGGCCTGGCCCGAGGGGCAGACTCGCCCGCATGCCCGCGCACAGCTGCCGCCGAGTCCTCGTCCTCGCCGCCACGGCCGCGCTCGCGACCACCGTCGCGGCCGGTCCCGCCTCCGCCGCCACGCCCACGCCGAAGTCGCCGGTCGCCGTCGGGTTCGGGGGTGCCGTGGCCAGCATCGACGCTGACGCCACGGCGATCGGCACGCAGGTGCTGCGCGACGGCGGGAACGCCGTCGACGCGGCCGTCGCGGTCGCCGCCGCGCTCGGCGTCACCGACCCGTTCTCCGCCGGTGTCGGCGGCGGCGGGTTCTTCGTCTACTACGACGCGAAGACCCACCGCGTCCACACCCTGGACGGCCGCGAAACCGCGCCCCAGGCGGCCGACGCGAACCTGTTCGTCGAAAACGGCCGGCCGCTGCCGTTCGCCGATGCGGTCACGAGCGGGCTCAGCGTCGGCGTACCCGGCACGCCCGCGACGTGGTCCGAGGCCCTGCGCAAGTGGGGGACGCGGTCGCTGGCGAAGTCGCTGAAGCCCGCGGAAGAGCTGGCGCGCCGCGGGTTCGTCGTCGACTCGACGTTCCAGACCCAGGTCGCGAACAACGCCGCCCGGTTCGCGGCGTTCCCGTCGACGCGGTCGCTGTACCTGCCCGGCGGCGCGCCGCCGGTGCCCGGCAGCGTCTTCCGCAACCCCGACCTCGCGAACACCTACGCGCAGCTCGAGCGCCAGGGTGTCGAGGCGCTGTACCAGGGTCCGATCGGCGAGGACATCGCCAAGACCGTCCAGCAGCCGCCGAAGGACCCGGCCTCGACGCTGAACGTGCGGCCCGGGAAGCTCACCACCGCCGACATCGCCGGCTACCGCGCCATCGAGCGCACCCCGACGCACGCGACCTACGAAGGTCTCGACGTCTACGGCATGCCGGCGCCGTCCTCGGGCGGGCTCACGGTCGGGGAGGCGCTCAACATCCTCGAGAACTTCGACCTGAAGCACGCGAGCAAGGCCGACTACCTGCAGTACTTCCTGGAGTCGACGCGGTTCGCCTTCGCCGACCGCAACCGCTGGATCGGCGACCCGGCGTTCGTCGACGTCCCGGCCCGGCAGCTGCTGAGCCAGCGCTTCGCCGACTCGCGGGCGTGCCTGATCTCGAAGGACAAGGCGGCGACCAGCCCGGTCGCCCCCGCCGACCCCCGCCACCCGGCGCCGTGCCAGGCGGGTGCCACCGCGGCGCCGACGCCGTACGAAGGCGAGAACACCACGCACCTCACGGTCGCCGACAAGTGGGGCAACGTCGTGGCCTACACGCTGACGATCGAGCAGGAGGGCGGCAGCGGCATCGTCGTCCCGGGCCGCGGGTTCCTGCTCAACAACGAGCTGACCGACTTCTCGTTCACGCCGGTGACGCCGGGCGTGCCGGACCCGAACCTGCCCGGCCCGGGCAAGCGGCCGCGCTCGTCAATGGCGCCGACGATCGTGCTGGACCACGGCCGCCCGTTCTTCGCGACGGGCTCCCCGGGCGGCGCGTCGATCATCACGACGGTGCTGCAGGTCCTGCTGGGCCGGCTCGACCGCGGCCTGTCGCTGGAGGACGCGATCGCGGCACCGCGGGCATCGCAGCGCAACTCGGCGCAGGCCCAGGTGGAGCAGGCGTTCCTGGACCAGCCGGAGACGGCGGAGCTGCGGGCGCGCGGCCAGGGCTTCTCGACATCGCCGGCGGAGATCGGCGCGGCGACCGGGGTGGAGCACCTGCGCGACGGCCGCTGGCTGGCGGCAGCGGAACCGGTGCGGCGCGGCCAGGGCGCGGCGCAGGTGGTGTGGCCGGTGCGCTGGTAGCGGGCGGCCCCCGCCCTCCCGGGGTTGTGAAGCCGCGGCGTGGTCGGCGTGCCGCCGGCGGAGCATGGCGTACCGGACGTCGCAGCGGCGGCGGCCCAGGCGGATGAAGGCGGCTGGCGGCTGACCTCGGGAGGGCGATGCCGGCGGGGCGGTGCCCGGGACGGTGACGGCCTGCTCGCCCGGTGCGATCGTGTTCGGCTCGGAAAGTTCTTCGCCTGGGCGCGGTGCGTGCACCTGGGCGATCGCGCTCAGTTGCGTCGCACGGCCTTGGCGGTGCCGCGATGGCGTGCTCGAGGGTGGGTGAATGCCGGTGAGACCTCCAGCTCGGCCAACGCTTCGTCGCCGACGTCGACTGGACGGCAGGGCGTGCGGCAGGGAGTGGGTGGTGTCGGCGATGACGTACGCGTCGCGGGCGTCGGTTTTGGCGCGGCCAGGGTAGAGGTCGGCGATGCGGCGCATGGCTAGACCGAGCAGATACGCCAAAGGGTGTCCGGCGGCGCGGGTGACCGCGACCGGCAGCGCCCCGACGGTGTCATGCGCGACCACAGCTCCTTGATCAGGAACTACAAAGGTAACGGGGCGTGCCCATGTCCAGCCTATCGGAACGCCGGACGAACAGCCGCGAAAACCCGCAGCTCGGGGCGGGTTGTCCACAACGCGGTCGCCCTGTGGACAGCCGGTGCCGAGCTGAGCGCGCCCGGCCGGACGGCGCCTTCTAGACTCGGCCACGATGTTCCAGCCACCTGAAACCCTGCTCCCGCCGGGGGTGGGCCGATGAAGCTCGTCTTCGCCGGCACTCCCGAGCCGGCCGTTCCCGCGCTGCGGGCTCTGCTCGAGTCCGGCCGGCACGAGGTCGTCGCCGTCGTCACCCGGCCCGATGCCCAGGCCGGGCGGGGGCGGCGGGTCCTGCGCTCGCCCGTCGGGGCCCTCGCCGACCAGCACGGCATCGAGGTCCTCACACCCGCGCGCGCCGGTGATCCCGCCTTTCTCGCGCGGCTCGCCGAGCTCGCGCCCGATGCCTGCCCCGTCGTCGCCTACGGGGCGCTGCTGCCGCAGGCCGCCCTCGACGTTCCGCGGCTCGGGTGGGTGAACCTGCACTTCTCGCTGCTGCCCGCCTGGCGCGGCGCCGCTCCCGTGCAGGCCGCCATCCGCGCCGGTGACGAAATCACCGGTGCCTCCACCTTCCGGATCGTCAAGGAGCTGGACGCCGGGCCCGTCTACGGGGTCGTCACCGAGCCCATCGGGCCCGCCGACACCGCCGGTGCCCTGCTCGGACGGCTCGCCGAGTCCGGGGCCAAGCTCCTGCTGTCCACCATGGACGGTCTGGCCGACGGCACCCTCGTCGCCCGCGAGCAGCCCGCCGAAGGCGTCAGCTACGCGCCGAAGGTGACGGTCGAGGACGCGCGGGTGTCCTTCGCCGACCCGGCCGCCGCCGTCGACCGGCAGATCCGCTCGGTCACGCCGGACCCGGGCGCGTGGGCGGAGTTCCGCGGGGAACGGCTCAAGCTCGGCCCGGTCACGGTGCTCGACGAACCCGGCCCGCCGCCGGGCGAGATCGTGGTCGAACGCAAACGGGTGCTGGTCGGCACGGCGACGAAGCCGCTGCGGCTCGGTGACGTCCAGGCACCCGGCAAGAAACGGATGGCGGCCACCGACTGGGCGCGCGGTACGAGGATCGATCAGGGAGAGCGCCTCCGGTGAACGACCACAGGGAACGACGCCCGTCACGACCGCAGCGGGGCCGCCCGGCGCCGCGCAAGGAGGGCCCGCGCCGCCCGCCGGAGATCGATCCGGCCCGCCAGGCCGCGTTCGACGTCCTCGCCGCCGTGCGGACCAAGGACGCCTACGCCAACCTCGTCCTGCCGGACCTGCTGCGCGAGCGGCGGATCACCGGCCGGGACGCCGCGCTGGCCACCGAACTCGCGTACGGTGCGTCGCGGGCACAGGGCCTCCTCGACGCGGTCATCGAGGCCTGCGCCGAGCGCCCGCTCTCGCAGACCGACCCCGCGGTGCTCGACGCGCTGCGCCTCGGCGTCTACCAGCTGCTGCGCACCCGCATCCCCGAGCACGCCGCCGTGACGTCCACTGTGGACCTCGTCCGCGCCGAAACCGGTTCGTGGGCCACGGGTTTCGCCAACGCCATCATGCGCAAAGTGTCCGAAAAGGACGAAGCGGCCTGGCTCGACGAGCTGGCGCCGGACGAGTCGGCCGACCCGATCGGCGCCTACGCGCTGCGCACCGCGCACCCGCGCTGGATCGCCCGGTCGTTCGCCGAAGCGCTGGGCGACAAGGGCGCGGGCCTCAAGGCCGCGCTGGAGGCCGACGACGCGCGCCCCGAGGTGCACCTGGTCGCGCGTCCCGGCGAGATCAGCGCCGACGAGCTGGCCGCGATCACCGGCGGCGACCCGGCGCCGTACTCGCCCTACGGCGTGCGCCTGCCCGCCGGTGCCGGTGACCCGGCCGACGCCGAACCGGTCCGTGAGCGGCTGGCCGCGGTCCAGGACGAGGGCAGCCAGCTCTGCGCGATCGCCGCGACGAAGGTGCCCCTGGCGGGTTCCGACGAGCGCTGGCTCGACCTGTGCGCCGGCCCCGGCGGCAAGGCCGCGCTGCTCGGCGCGCTCGCCGCGTTGAGCGGGGCCACTGTGGACGCCGTCGAGAAGGCGCCGCACCGCGCGAAGCTCGTCGAGAAGGCCACCGGCGGCCTGCCCGTGCGGGTCCACGTCGGCGACGGGCGCGAAAGCGGTCTCGAGCCGGGTTACGACCGGATCCTCGTCGACGCGCCGTGCAGCGGGCTCGGTGCCTTGCGGCGGCGGCCGGAGGCGCGCTGGCGCCGTCAGCCTTCGGACGTCGCGGACCTGACCAAGCTGCAGGGCGAGCTGCTCACCGCGGCCTACGCCCTGCTGCGGCCGGGCGGCGCGCTCACCTACGTCGTCTGCTCGCCGCACCTGGCCGAGACCGAAGGCGTCTTCGGCGAGACGGCGCGGCGGCTGAAGGGCGAGGTGCTGGACGCGCGCGAGTTCTTCCCGGGCGTGCCTGAGCTGGGCGACGGGCCGTACGTGCAGCTCTGGCCGCACCGCCACGGCACCGACGCGATGTTCTGCGCCGTGCTGCGCAAGCCGTGAGGGACCTCGGGCTGGTCGCCTCGTCGTGCGGCGGGCTGGACGTCCGGTTCGCCGCCGAGCTGGCGAAACCGGCCGCGGCCCGCGGCTGGCGGCCGGCGATCACGCTGACGCCGACGGCGTACCGCTGGCTCGAGCACACCGGCGGGCTCGCCGACGTCGCCGCGTGCACGGACCTGCCGGTCCGCAGCGTCTCGCGGCTGCCCGGCGAGCCGCGGCCGCACCCGGACCCGGACGTGTTCCTCTTCGCCCCGGCGTCGGCCAATTCGGTGGCGAAGCTGGCGCTGGGCATCGCGGACAACCAGGCCCTGACGGTGCTGGGCGACGTGCTCGGCGCGCCCGGCATCACGATGGTGGTGGCCTACCAGATCCAGGACACCCGGGCGCACCACCCGGCGTGGCAGCGCCACCTCGGCACCCTCGCGGACGCCGGGGTGACGCTGCACCGGCTCGATCCGGACCGCCCGTGGACCGAGGTCCTGGACCTGCTGCCCTGAGCCGGGGTCGCGGGGCGCCATTCCGGCGAGGCCCGGTGACGCACCTGCCCGGGTCAGGCGAGCGACCGGGGCGAATACCGAGCAGCCCGCGGGGGCGCCTCCCGTTTTCCACGTTACCGGCCGGTCCCGACAGTTCCGGCCGGCTTGCGGCTCAGCGCGACCGCGAACGCCGCCTCGGTGTCGTCGCGGACGGCGTCGGGCGCGGGGTCCTCGTTGACCGACACCGTCGCGCTGCGGCCGGTGTCGAGGACGCCCGCCAGGGTGGCGAAGCCGAAGATGTCGCCGCCGTGGCCCCAGTACCGCGTGCCGTCCGGCAGGGTCCGGTGGAACAGGCCCAGGCCGTAGTCCGTGCCCGGCTCGCCCGGCACCGGGACCGTCCGCTTCATCTCCGCGAGCTGCGCCGCGGGCAGCAGGCGGCCGCCCAGCAGCGCGGTGTAGAACGCGTCCAGGTCGCGGCCCGTCGACACGAGCGCGCCCGCCGTGCCGGCGATGGACGGGTCGAACTCCGTGAAGTCGGCCGGACCCGGCACGTATCCGCGCGCGTGCGGGGCGGGCAGGCGTTCGTCGCCGCGGCCCGGCAGTGACGTGCCGCGGAGGCCGAGCGGCCGGGTGATCCGGCGCGTGATCTCCGTGGCGGCGCTGTGCCCGGTCAGCTTTTCGACGAGCATCCCGGCGACGATGTAGTTCGTGTTGGAGTAGGACCATCCGCTGCCGGGCGCGAACAGCGGCGGGTGCCGCAGGGCCATCGCGACCAGCTCGCCGGGCTCGGCGCCGCGGTGGCGCACCGCCTCCGGGTCCGTGCCCAGCAGGTCTTCGGTGTAGCTGTAGAGCCCGCTGGTGTGCTGCAGGACGTGGCGCACGGTGATCTTCCGGCCGTCGTTGCCGTTGCCGGTGAGCAACCCGGGCAGGTACCGCTCGATCGGCGCGTCGAGGTCGATCTTCTCCTCGGCGGCGAGCTGCAGCACCACCGTCGCGACGAACGTCTTGGTGATGCTGCCGGCCCGGAACTTCGCGTCCCGCGGGTACGGCGTCCGGGTGGTCACGTCGCCGACGCCGCTGCGCGCCTCGGTGACACGCCCGTGGTCGGCCACGACGGCCTCGGCGCCGGGCGCCCCGCCCTGGGTGGTGACGCGGTCGAGCGCCCGCTGCAACGGGCTCGCCGTGGCCGCGAGCGCCGGTGCCGCGGTGGTCGCCGCGAGCAGCGTGACGAGCGTGCCGGCCGCGACGATCCGCTTGCCGGGCAAGGATTTCCGCATGAACAACCCCCTGGTGTCTCGGTGCTCCCACGCTAGGGAACCCGGACGCCGGTGGGCATGGGGCAGGCCGCCGGATCGCTGCGGGGGCCTGCCCCACCCGACGTTGCGGGTCAGCGCAGCTTCAGCGCCCGCTTCAGGGTGCCGAACAGGTCGGTCTGGTTGGTCAGGCCGACGACGTTGGCCGCCTGCGGGCCCATGCCCGCGATGCGGACCTGGGTACCGGTGTGCGACTGCGAGCCGCCCGGTTCCGCCGTGCCGTAGGCCAGGGTCATGTTCGCGCCCTCGTTGGTGATCAGGGTCGCGGTCAGGCCCGGGGTCGCCGTCGGCTCGACGATCTGGCTGCTGTGCCCGTGGTCGGCGGTCACCAGCACCAGCGTGTCGGGGTGGCTGCGGGCGAACGCCTCGCCCGCCGCGATGGCCGCGTCGAAGTCGACCGTCTCGCCGATCTGGCCGCACGGGTCGGCCGCGTGGTCCTGCTTGTCGATGCTCGCGCCCTCCACCTGCAGGAAGAAGCCCTTGTCGCTGTGGCGGTCGTCGAGCAGCTCCAGCGCCTTGCGGGTCTGGTCGGCCAGTTTCGGCTGCGTCGCCGGGACCTTCGGGTTCGGGGCGCAGCGGGCCGGCGCGGTGCCGCCGTGCACGGCCGCCGGGCCGGTCCAGTTGACCGGCATGTTGCCGTCGGCGAACAGGCCGAGGACCGGCTTGCCCCGCTTCGCCGCGGCCAGGTCCGCCGCCGAGCCGACGACCGCGTAGCCGGCCGCCTTCGCCTGATCCAGCACGGTCTGGCCGGCGAACTTGCCCGCCTTCACCTTCTGGTTGAAGTACTTCGCGCCGCCGCCCAGCAGGACGTCGGGGCGGGTCTGCACCAGCTGCTCGGCGATCGACCCGGCGCCGCCGTTCTCCTTGGCGTTCTTCGCGCACTTCGCGGTCGTCTCGTCCGGGCCCTTGCAGTCGCGGTTGACGACGTGGGCGCCGAGCACGGCCGGCGTGGCGTCCTGGACCTCGGCGGTCGTGACGTCGCCGGTGCGCAGGCCGTTGCGCTTCGCCAGCTCGAGGATCGTCGGCACCGGGTTGCCGTACGCGTCGACGGAGATGGCGCCGTTGTAGGTCTTGGTGCCGGTGGCCCAGCCGGTGCCGGACGCGGCCGAGTCGGTCACGTAGTCCGGCTTGGCCGGGTTGTTCTGCTCCACGGCGTACGTCGTGTAGTCGCCTGTCAGCGGCAGCTCGTCCATGGCGAGCCGCCCCGCGGCGCCGCGCTCGTAGTTGCGGGCGGCGGTGATCTCCGACTGGCCCATGCCGTCGCCGATGAACAGGATGACGTTGCGGGCGTGGCCGCCCTGGATCACGGCGCGGACGTCGGCGGTGCGGTCACCCGTACCTGCCGAGCGCGCGTCGGCGTTGCCGGAGCCGTTGGTGGCCAGTGCGACCGGAGCGGCGGCGACCAGCGCGGCGCCCAGCGCGCCCGCGACCAGCCACCGGCGGCGGCCGGCGAAGAGCGAAGCCATGTTTCTCCTCATTGGGGGATTTCGGGAGGTAAGGCCCGGATTTCGGACACGGGTCATTAGTCCTCTTGCATGTGTGCCGGGGACGGCCGCCGGATGACCGGCGGGTGGCGGCTGATCGAACTCCTGCCTTCCGGCGGGTGACCGGCACCACGTCGGTGATTGACCGGCGAGACGCCCCGGGCGTCGGCTCCGCGGGCGATGACCACGGCTTGGCTGCGGTTCGCGCTCGTCGAAGCTCGCGGGATGAGCCGGATCCTGGTCACAACCGGTTAGCGAGCGTTAGCAGCCGCCTCCTACACTCGGGACGTGGCAGACCGACCCCTGATAGCCCCCAGCATCCTGTCCGCGGACTTCGCCCGGCTCGGCGAGGAGATCGCCGCCGTGGCCGGCACCGGCGAGGCCCGCGCCGACTGGGTGCACGTCGACGTCATGGACGCGCACTTCGTGCCCAACCTGACCCTCGGCCTGCCCGTGGTCAAGGCGCTGCTCAAGAGCACCGACGTGCCGATCGACTGCCATCTGATGATCGACGACCCGGACCGCTGGGCGGTCGGCTACGCCGAGGCCGGCGCCTACAACGTCACCGTGCACGCCGAGGCCGCGAAGGACCCCGTCGCGCTGGCCAAGGACCTGCGAGCCGCGGGCGCGAAGGCCGGCCTGTCGATCAAGCCCGGCACCGCGCTCGAACCGTGGCTCGAGGCGCTCAAGCACTACGACACGCTGCTGGTCATGTCGGTCGAGCCGGGCTTCGGCGGCCAGTCGTTCATCCCGGACGTCCTGGAGAAGGTCCGCACGGCCCGGCGGCTGGTCGACACCGGCCACCTGAAGCTGGTCGTCGAGATCGACGGCGGGATCAACGCCGAGACCATCGAGCAGGCCGCCGAGGCGGGGGTCGACTGCTTCGTCGCCGGATCCGCCGTCTACGGCGCCGGCGACCCGGGCAAGGCGGTCGCCGCGCTGCGCGAGCAGGCGGCCCGCGGCCGGGCCGGCTGAACCCGGCGGCGGCACCGGAGAAGCCACCGGGCCGCGGCGGGTGTTGGATGGAAGGACCGGCTCACCGACCGGCTCACGAGGAGGCAGCGGACGTGTTCACCGGCATAGTCGAGGAGATCGGCGAGGTCACCGCGGTCGAGCAGCTGACCAATGCGGCACGGCTGCGCGTACGCGGCCCGCTGGTCACCAGCGACGCGGGACACGGCGACTCGATCGCGGTCAGCGGGGTGTGCCTCACGGTCGTCGAGGTGGCGGGCGGCGAGTTCACCGTCGACGTCGTGCACGAGACGCTGCAGCGCTCGAGCCTGGCCAAGGTCGCGGTCGGCGACCGGGTCAACCTGGAGCGCGCCACCCCGGCGGGCGGCCGGCTCGGCGGGCACATCATGCAGGGCCACGTCGACGGGACCGGCGTGTTCCTCGGCCGCGACGAAAACGGCGTCACGACGTTCGCGCTGCCGAAGCACCTGTCCCGGTACGTGGTCGAGAAGGGGTCGATCGCGGTCGACGGCGTGTCGCTGACGGTCGCGGCGATCGGCGACGAGCAGTTCTCGGTCGCCCTGATCCCGACCACCCTGGAAGCGACGACGCTGGGCCGCCGCGAGGCGGGCGACCTGGTCAACCTCGAGGTCGACGTGGTCGCGAAGTACGTGGAAAAGCTGGCCGAGGCACACATCCGCGACCAGGTGCACAATCGGGACGGCGGCACGGAGGAGCGGTCATGAGTGAGACGAGCGCGGCAGAGCCCGAGGCGGGCTGGACCCCGTGCGGCACCGGGGCGGCGTTCGACGCCGACGCCATCGAGCGGGCGATCGCGGACATCGCGGCCGGGCGACCGGTCGTCGTGGTCGACGACGAGGACCGCGAGAACGAGGGCGACCTCATCTTCGCCGCGGAGAAGGCGACGCCGGAGCTGCTGGCGTTCATGGTCCGCTACACCTCGGGCTACGTGTGCGTGGCGCTGACCGAGGCCGAGGCGGACCGGCTGGACCTGCCGCCGATGTACCACACGAACCAGGACGCGCGGGGCACCGCCTACAGCGTCACGGTCGACGCCGCGGAGGGCATCAGCACCGGCATCTCCGCCGCGGACCGCGCGCACACGATCCGGCTGCTGGCCGACCCGTCGTCGACGGCGAAGGACTTCCGGCGTCCCGGGCACGTCGTGCCGTTGCGGGCCAAGGAAGGCGGCGTGCTGCGGCGGCCGGGGCACACCGAGGCGTCGGTCGACCTGGCCCGGATGGCGGGGCTCGCCCCGGCGGGCGTGCTGTGCGAGATCGTGTCGCAGAAGGACGAAGGCGACATGGCCCGCCGCGACGAGCTCGAGGTCTTCGCGGCCGACCACGACCTCGCGATCATCACCATCGCGGACCTGATCGCCTACCGCCGCCGCACCGAGAAGCAGGTCGAGCGGGTCGCCGAAGCGCGGATCCCCCTGGCTGCGGGCACGTTCCGCGCGGTGGGATATGACTCGCTGCTGGACGGCATCGAGCACGTCGCGTTCGTCTACGGCGAAATCGGCGACGGCCAGGACATCCTGGTGCGCGTCCACTCGGAGTGCCTGACCGGCGACGTCTTCGGCTCGCTGCGCTGCGACTGCGGCCCCCAGCTGGAAGCGGCGCTGGAGGCGGTCGCGGCCGAGGGCCGTGGCGTCGTGCTCTACATCCGCGGCCACGAGGGCCGCGGCATCGGGCTGCTGCACAAGCTGCAGGCCTACCAGCTGCAGGACGACGGCGCCGACACGGTGGACGCGAACCTCGCGCTGGGCGTCCCGGCCGACGCCCGCGACTACGGCACGGGCGCGCAGATCCTCTGCGACCTCGGCGTCCGCACCATGCGGCTGCTGTCGAACAACCCGGCCAAGCGGATCGGGCTGGAGGGCTACGGCCTGCGCGTCACCGGGCGCGTGCCGCTGCCGATCTCGCCGAACCCGGAGAACCTGCGCTACCTGCGGACCAAGCGCGACCGGATGGGCCACGACCTGGCGCAGCTGGAGCACTACGACCAGGTCGGCGCCGGCCCCGAGCACGCCGATGGAGGAGCACAGTGAGCGGCGAAGGCCGTCCCGACGTTTCGCTGGACCTGTCCGACTGCAAGGCCCTCAAGCTCGGCATCGTGGCGACCCGCTGGAACGCGGACATCACCGACGTCCTGCTGGAGCGTGCGCTGGCCGCGGCCCGCGAAGCCGGGCTGGAAGAGGAGCCGACCGTCGTGCACGTCGCGGGCGCGATCGAGCTTCCGGTGGTGGCGCAGGCGCTGGCCCGCAGCCACGACGCGGTGGTCGCGCTGGGCGTGGTCATCCGCGGCGGCACCCCGCACTTCGAGTACGTGTGCGACGCGGTGACGGCGGGGCTGACCAGGGTGGCGCTGGACGAGAGCACCCCGGTCGGCAACGGCGTCCTGACGTGCGACACGCACGAGCAGGCGGTGGACCGGTCGGGCCGCCCGGGCGCCAAGGAGGACAAGGGCTACGAGGCGACGGTGGCGGCACTGGACACGGCCCACGTGCTGCGGAGCCTGCGCCAGCCGTGGACCGAGCGGGGTTTCGTGTGAGCGTGGCTACGACGGTGGTGATCCGCCCGCGCCGGGCGATGATCATGTGCAGCGTGCTGGCGGTGGCGCTGCTGGCGGTGTTCGTGGTGGTGGCGGTGCTGCTGCGCAACGGCAACACGGGCGTCCACTTCCAGCGGTCCGACCAGGCGGCGATGGTCGGCATCGGGATCCTGCTGGCGGCGGGCGTGATGCTGTTCGCGATCGCCCGCGTGCGGGCCGACGCGGAGGGCATCGAGGTCCGGAACGTGCTGGTGACCCGCCGCTTCGCGTGGCACGAGGTGCTGTCGGTGAGCTTCCCGGACGGCGCGTCGTGGGCCCGGCTGGAACTGCCGGACGACGAGTACCACGCGGTGATGGCGATCCAGGCGGTGGACCGCGGCCGCGCGGTGGAAGCGGTGCGGGCACTGCGAAAACTGCACCGCGCGGCAACGGGCGGCTGACCCGGTTCTCAAGCGCCCCAAGGGGCCCTTGGGTGCGTGAGACGCACCCAAGGGGCCCTTGGATGCGTCTCACGCAACCAAGGCCGCATTGGGGCGCTGTCCCTGCCCCGCCGCCGCCGTGACCGGCGTTGTCAGAGGTCCAGGTCCACCACGATCGGCGCGTGGTCCGACGGTCCCTTGCCCTTCCGGGCCTCGCGGTCCACATAGGAATCCTTGACCGCGCCGGTGAACGCCGCGTTCCCGTACACCAGATCGATCCGCATGCCCTTGTTGTTCGGGAAGTTCCCGGCCCGGTAGTCCCAGTACGTGAACGGGTGGTCGTACTTCAGCGGCCGCGGGAACACGTCCGACAACCCGAGATCGCGCAGCCGGGCCAGCGCCTCCCGCTCCGGCTTCGTCACGTGCGTCGACTCCGCGAACAGCGTGATGTCCCAGACGTCCGCGTCCGTCGGCGCCACGTTGAAGTCGCCCAGCACCGCGAACGGCCGATCGGCCGCGACCTCCGAAGCGACCAGCGACCGCAACGCCTCCAGCCACTCCAGCTTGTACTGGTAGTGCGGGTTGGCCGGCTCACGTCCGTTGGGCACGTACACCGACCACACCCGGACCCCGCCGCAGGTCGCCCCGATCGCGCGGGCTTCGGCGGCGCCGTCGAACTGCGGCTCGCCCGGCAGCCCGCGCACGACCTCGGACAGCCCCACCCGCGACACGATGCCCACGCCGTTCCAGCGCCCCAGCCCGTACGCCGCGACCTCGTAGCCCAGCGCCTCGATCTCCGCCGCCGGGAACGCCTCGGTCGTGTTCTTCAGCTCCTGCAGGCACAGCACGTCCGGCGCCGTCTTCTCCAGCCAGTCGAGCACGCGGGGCAGGCGGGGGACGATGGAGTTCACGTTCCAGGTGGCGATCCGCATGCCGCGAGCATCCCACACCGCACCGACAAAACCGGGGCGGCGCCGAAGCGCCGCCCCGGGATCGCCTCAGACGCCCGCGGTCGTCCGGATCCACGACCGGCTGGCGGCCACGCTCGCGTAGTTGTTCGTGCCGCGCGTGTTCGTCCCGCTCTGGTTCTGGACCGTCGACGCGACGCCCACCTGCACCCCGCCGGACACCTGCGGCCCGCCCGAGTCGCCCTTCCACGCCGAGCCGTCGATGCCGACGCTCTGGATCGCGCGGCCGCCGTAGGCGTCCGTCGACCGGCCGGTGACCTGGACGTTCGCCGTCTTCAGCGACGTCGCCGGCGGGCCGGTCGGGGTGGTGCGGCCCCAGCCGTAGATCTGGTTGGTGCTGCCGGTGGCCGGGTCGGAGCTGCCGAGCGCGATCGGCGCCGCGCTGGTCGCGGACGCCAGGTGCAGCAGCGCGATGTCGCCGTTCGGGGACTCGTGCTCGCCGTCGACGGCGATCTTCGTGCCCGACAGCAGCGTGTTGCTGCCGACCCGGACGTACATGCCCGAGCCGTCCTGGTCGAGGCAGTGCACCGCCGTCATGACCCAGCGCGCGGCGACGACCGTGCCCGAGCAGTTGAAGCCCTGGTAGTCGCGCCCGGGCGTGTTCACGTACACCTGCGCGCCCCACGAGACGGCGGGGGCGGTGCCGCCGCCGACGATGTCCGGCTGGACGCCGGCGGAAGCGACGGCGCCGCCCGCGAGGGTCAGCGCGACGGCGGCCGCGGACGCGGCGCCGAGGAGACGGAGAGAGCTCACGGTGGTGATCCTTTCGGAGGGGGACCGGACCGGCCGGTCGGAAAGTAACCACCGCGTCACGCAGGGGGACACCCACCAAAGTCGGATCCGGACCAAAGCCCTACTTCCGGCGGGGACGCGGGTCACGACCGGCCGCGGCAGACCGGGGGGCGGCGGGGACTGTCGGTGGTGGCCCATAAGCTGGGGGCGTGGCTGACCCGACCACCTACCGACCCGCTCCGGGAAGCATCCCGGAGGCCCCTGGCGTGTACAAGTTCCGCGACGCGTCGAAGCGGGTCATCTACGTCGGCAAGGCGAAAAGCCTGCGCAGCAGGCTGAACTCCTACTTCGCCGACCTCTCCGGCCTGCACCCGCGCACCCGCCAGATGGTGACGACGGCGGCGAGCGTCGAATGGACCGTCGTCACCACCGAGGTCGAGGCGCTCCAGCTCGAGTACAACTGGATCAAGGAGTTCGACCCGCGGTTCAACGTCCGCTACCGCGACGACAAGAGCTACCCGGTGCTCGCGGTGACGCTGAACGAGGAGTTCCCGCGCCTGCACGTCTACCGCGGCGCCCGCAAGAAGGGCGTCCGCTACTTCGGGCCGTACTCGCACGCGTGGGCCATCCGCGAGACGCTCGACCTGCTGCTGCGCGTGTTCCCGGCCCGCACCTGCTCGGCCGGGGTGTTCCGGCGGCACGGCCAGATCGGCCGTCCCTGCCTGCTCGGCTACATCGACAAGTGCTCGGCGCCGTGCGTGGGCCGCGTTTCGGCCGAGGAGCACCGGGACATCGTCGAGGACTTCTGCGACTTCCTCGCGGGCAAGACCGACGTCATGATCAAGCGCCTGGAAGCGGAGATGGCGGCCGCTTCCGAGGACCTCGAGTTCGAGCGCGCCGCCCGGCTGCGTGACGACCTCGGCGCGCTGCGGCGGGCCATGGAGAAGCAGGCCGTGGTGTTCGGCGACGGCACCGACGCCGACGTCGTGGCGTTCGCGCACGACGAACTGGAGGCGGCCGTCCAGGTCTTCCACGTGCGCGGCGGCCGGGTCCGCGGCCAGCGCGGCTGGGTGATCGACAAGGCCGAGGAGATGGACGTCAAGGCGCTGGTCGACCACTTCATCACCCAGTTCTACGGCGAGCAGGCCGAGCTGGACGCCCGTGACGACGTCGACTCCGGTCCGGTCGTGCCGCGTGAGGTGCTGGTGCCCGAGCTGCCCGCGGACGCGGACGCGCTCGCCGAGTGGCTGTCCGGGCTGCGTGGCTCGAAGGTCCAGCTGCGGGTGCCGCAGCGCGGCGACAAGAAGGCGCTGGCCGAGACCGTCGAGCGCAACGCGGGGGAGGCGTTCACCCAGCACAAGCTGCGCCGCGCCGGCGACCTGACGGCCCGCTCGGCGGCGCTGACCGAGCTGCAGGAGTTCCTGGCCCTCGACACCGCGCCGCTGCGCATCGAGTGCATCGACATCAGCCACATCCAGGGCAGCGACGTCGTGGCGTCGCTCGTGGTGTTCGAGGACGGGCTCGCGCGCAAGTCCGAGTACCGCCGGTTCGCGTTGCGCGAGGCGGCCACCGAGGGCGACGTCGCCTCGATCGCCGAGGTCGTGCGGCGCCGGTTCTACCGCTACCTCAAGGAAACCGCGGAGGACACGGACAAGCCCGGCCTCGACCCGGAGACCGGACGGCCGAAGAAGTTCGCCTACCCGCCGAACCTGCTGGTCGTCGACGGCGCGGGCCCGCAGGCCACCGCGGCCGCGGACGTGCTGGCCGAGCTGGGGATCACCGACATCGCCGTCGTCGGGCTGGCGAAGCGGCTGGAAGAGGTGTGGCTGCCCGCCGACCCCGATCCGGTGATCCTGCCCCGGACGTCGGAGGCGCTGTACCTGCTGCAGCGCCTGCGTGACGAGGCCCACCGCTTCGCCATCACCTACCACCGCGAGAAGCGCTCCAAGCGGATGCAGACGTCCGAATTGGACAGTGTGCCCGGGCTGGGGCAGGCTCGCCGCACCGCGCTGATCAAGCACTTCGGCTCGGTGAAGAAGCTCAAGCAGGCCAGGATCGAGGAGATCGAGGCGGTGCCCGGCTTCGGCAGGCGCACCGCGGAGGCCGTGGTCGCCGCGCTGGCCGGGGAGTCCGGCGCCGGCAGCGGCACAGAAGCAGGGGAGTAGGGAAACACAGTGAGTGCGCAAGAGGAGATCCGCGGCTCCGGTATGGAGGTCGCGGTCGTGTCCGGGCTGTCCGGGGCGGGCCGCAGCACGGCGGCCAAATGCCTGGAGGACCTGGGCTGGTTCGTCGTCGACAACCTGCCCCCGGAGCTGATCGCCACCATGGTCGAGCTGGGCGCGCAGGCGCGCGGCGCGATCACGAAGGTCGCGGTGGTGATGGACGTGCGCTCGCGCGCGTTCACCGACGACCTGGCCTCGGTGATCAAGGACCTCGACGCCCGCGGCTACAAGCCGCGCGTGCTGTTCCTGGAGGCGACCGACGCCGTGCTGGTCCGGCGCTTCGAGGCCGTCCGCCGCGGCCACCCGATGCAGGGCGACGGCCGCCTCGCCGACGGCATCACCGCCGAGCGGGCGCTGCTGGAGCCGCTGCGCGAAGAGGCCGACCTGGTGCTCGACACGTCTTCGCTGTCGGTGCACGACCTGCGCGCCAAGATCGAGGACGCCTTCGGCTCGGAGGCGAGCACCCAGACCCGGGTCACCGTGCTGTCGTTCGGTTACAAGTACGGCCTGCCGATGGACGCCGACCTGGTCATGGACGTCCGGTTCCTGCCCAACCCGTTCTGGATCCCGGAGCTGCGCGAACACACGGGCCTCGACGGCGAGGTCCGCAACTACGTCCTCTCGCAGGAGGGCGCCGAGGAGTTCCTCGACCGCTACCACCAGCTGCTGCGCCTGATCGGCGCCGGCTACAAGCGCGAGGGCAAGCGGTACCTGACGCTCGCCGTCGGCTGCACCGGCGGCAAGCACCGCAGCGTGGCGCTGTCCGAGGAGCTCGCCCAGCGCCTGTCCAATGAGGACGGTATGGCCGTGAAGGTGGTGCACCGCGACCTTGGTCGTGAATAACGTGCGCGCGGTCGCCCTCGGGGGCGGCCACGGGCTGCACGCCACGTTGTCCGCGGTGCGGCGGGTGACCCCCGACGTCACCGCGGTCGTCACCGTGGCCGACGACGGCGGCTCGTCCGGGCGGCTGCGGCGCGAGCTCGGGCTGCTGCCGCCGGGCGACCTCCGGCAGGCCTTCGCCGCCTTCGCGGCCGAGGACGGCGGCACGCTGTGGGCGGAAGTCTTCCAGCACCGCTTCGGCGGCGACGGCGCGCTGGCCGGGCACGCGGTGGGGAACCTGCTGCTGGCCGGGCTCTTCGAGGTGCTCGGCGACCCGGTCGCCGCGCTCGACGAGGCCTGCCGCCTGATGGGCGTCTCGGGCCGCGTGCTGCCGATGTCGCCGGAGCCGCTGGAGATCGAGGGCCTGGTCAGCGGCCTCGACAGCGAGGATCCGGCGGCCCTGCGCACGATCCGCGGCCAGGTCGCGGTGGCGACGACGCCCGGGCAGGTGCGGCGCGTCAGCCTGCGCTCGAGCGGCCGCCCCGGCCGTCCGCCGCTGGCGTGCGACGAAGCGGTCGAGGCCGTGCTGAACGCCGACGTGGTGTTCCTCGGGCCCGGCTCGTGGTTCACCAGCGTCCTGCCGCACCTGCTCGTGCCGGGCCTCCGCGACGCGCTCGTGCGCACGACCGCGACGAAGGTCCTCGTGCTCAACCTTGTCCCCCAGCCGGGGGAAACCGCGGGATTCTCCCCGGAGCGGCATCTGGACGTACTCTTCGAGCACGCGCCCGATCTGCGGGTCGACGCGGTGATCGCGGACCGCGATTCCGTGCCCGACCCGGCGAATCTCCGGCGCGCGGCGGAACGGCTCGGCGGGCGCGCGCACCTGGGGGCGGTCGCCGACCCGGTAGTGGCGGGACGGCATGATCCTGATGCGCTCGCGCGGACGATGCGGGAGGCTCTCGGTCTCGGCAGGGACGGGGAGCACGGGGGAGGAGCGGAAGGCAGGGAGGGGCAGTAATGGCGATGACCGCCGCGGTGAAGGACGAGCTGAGCCGGCTGGAGATCACGAAGATCGGGCCGCGCCGGGCGGAGGTCGCGTCGCTGCTTCGCTTCGCCGGCGGGCTGCACATCGTGGCCGGCCGGGTGGTCGTGGAGGCGGAGCTGGACACGGGCTCGGTCGCGCGACGGCTGCGCAAGGAGATCCACGAGCTGTACGGCCACCATTCGGACGTCCACGTCATCACCGCCAGCGGCGGGCTGCGCAAGGGCACCCGGTACGTCGTGCGCGTGGTCAAGGACGGTGAGGGCCTGGCCCGGCAGACCGGGCTGATCGACCAGCGCGGCCGCCCGGTGCGCGGGCTGCCCGCGGCCGTGGTGTCCGGCGGAGTGGCCGACGCGGAAGCGGCGTGGCGGGGCGCGTTCCTCGCGCACGGGTCGCTGACCGAGCCGGGCCGCTCGTCGTCGCTCGAGGTGACCTGCCCGGGCCCGGAAGCGGCGCTGGCCCTGGTGGGCGCGGCCCGCCGGATGGGCATCCAGGCGAAGTCCCGCGAAGTCCGCGGCGCCGACCGCGTGGTGGTCCGCGACGGCGACGCGATCGGCGCGCTGCTGACGCGGCTGGGCGCGCACGCGAGCGTCCTGCAGTGGGAAGAGCGGCGGATGCGCCGCGAGGTCCGCGCGACGGCGAACCGGCTGGCGAACTTCGACGACGCGAACCTGCGCCGCTCGGCCCGCGCCGCGGTGGCGGCGGCGGCCCGCGTGGAGCGCGCGCTGGAGATCCTGGGCGACACGGCCCCGGACCACCTCCTGGCGGCGGGCAAGCTGCGGCTGTCGAACCGCCAGGCGTCGCTGGAGGAGCTGGGCCAGCTGTCGGACCCCCAGATGACGAAGGACGCGGTGGCGGGCCGCATCCGCCGCCTGCTGGCGATGGCGGACAAGCGGGCGAAGGACCTGGGGATCCCGGACACGGAGTCCGCGGTCACGCCGGAGATGCTCGAGGAAGAAGACGCCTGAGCGCGCCCGCCGTTAACGGGAGCCGTCATCTCGTAACACCGCGGTAGCGCCCGGGACCGGCCGCCGAAACGCGGGACCCCGAACCTCGGAAGCGAACGAGGGAAGGGGAAGCGCATGCTGCAGGTTTCGCCGGAGATCGGCACCTGGCTCACCCGGCGCAGTGGCAAGGCCGGTGACTGGACCACCCGGGAGCTGGTCGCGGCCAAGCGCGGCACCACGGTGTCCGTCGTCATCCCGGCCCGGAACGAGGAGGCCACCGTCGGCGCGATCGTCGCCGCCATCCGCGACGATCTCCTGGGCACGCTGGTCGACGAGATCCTCGTCGTCGACAGCCACTCGACCGACGCCACCGCCGAGGTCGCCGCGGCGGCGGGAGCGGCCGTCGTCGCCCAGGACTCGGTCTTCCCCATGCTGGAGGGCCTGCCGGGCAAGGGCGAAGCGCTGTGGAAGGGCGTGGCCGCGACCAGCGGTGATCTCGTCGTCTTCGTCGACGGCGACCTGTACGACTTCACCACCGACTACGTCACGGGGCTGCTCGGCCCGCTGCTGACCGACCCATCGGTCGCCTACGTCAAGGGCTTCTACCACCGCCCGCTCGGCACCGAGGCGGACGGCGGCGGCCGGGTCACCGAACTCGTCGCGCGGCCGCTGCTCAACATGTTCTGGCCGGAGCTGGCCGGCTTCGTGCAACCGCTCGCCGGCGAGTACGCCGGCCGCCGGGACGTGCTGGAGAGCATCCCGTTCGTCGCCAACTACGGCGTCGAGATCGGGCACCTCATCGACTTGCTGGAGCTGCGCGGCCTGGACGCGCTCGCCCAGGTCGACCTCGGCCACCGCGCGCACCGCCACCAGAGCACGCAGGCGCTGGGCCGGATGTCCGGCCAGATCATGCAGACGCTCTTCGACCGCCTGGAACGCTACGGCAGGCTGGTCACCGCGGTCCCGCCGTCGACGCTGCTCGCGCAGTTCCGGCGCGGGACGTCGCCGGGCGTCGACCGCGAGATCGTGCTCACCGACCTGACCTCACCGCAGCGCCCGCCCCTGAACAGCCTCGCCCTGCGGGACATCGCGTAGGCCGGGACCGGGCTGCCAGCCGGGCGGCCCGAACACGTATCCCGCGCGCTCGCGCCAGGTGCGCGCCCGCCGCAGGTCGCGCAGGATCGAGCCGTACTCGTGGAAGCCCACCGCGAGCAGGTTGTACGTGCCGATGTTCTTCGTCAGCCCGTAGGTCGGCCGCTTGCCTTCGGGCACGAAGCTGCCGAACAGGCGGTCCCAGATGATCAGGATGCCGCCGTAGTTGGCGTCCAGGTATTCGGCGTCGCTGCCGTGGTGGACGCGGTGGTGGGACGGGGTGTTGAAGACGTACTCGAACCAGCGCGGCAGCTTGCCGACTTTCTCGGTGTGCACGAAGAACTGGTAGACGAGGCCGATCGACAGCCCGGTCAGGATCATCCACGGCGGGATGCCGCACAGCGCCAGCACCGACCAGAACGGCAGCTGGAAGTAGGGCGTCCACTTCTGGCGCAACGCCGTCGAGAAGTTGTAGTGCTCGCTGGAGTGGTGCACCTGGTGACCGGCCCACAGCAGCCGCACGCGGTGGCTCGCGCGGTGGTAGGCGTAGAACACCAGCTCCTGGCCGAGCAGCATGAGCGCCCACGTCCACCAGTCGTGCGGGTCGAGGCGCACCGGCGCCAGCTCGAAGAGCGCGGCGAACACGACCAGCATCACCAGCCGGAACAGCGCGTTGACCCCGACCGCGACGGTGCCCATCAGCAGGCTCGTCCGCGTGTCGGCGACGCTGTAGCCGACGACGTTGTCGTCGTGGCCGAGGACATGCACGGCCACGATTTCGATCGCCACGAACAGCAGGAACACCGGAATCGCGAACAGCACGGGGTCGCGCAGGTGCGCCAGGAACTCGGCCACGCCGCCTCCTCTGATCTGACCTGACGGTAACTTACCCTAGAGTCACTTTACGCACGGTAGGCTCTGCGGCGTGACGGAGTCAAGGGCGGTCGGGACCAAGGGGATGCCGCGCGAAGAGCGCGAGGCCCAGCTCATCGTGGCCGGCACCGAGGAGTTCGGCCGGGCGGGCTATGCGGGCGCGTCGATGGTCGAGATCGCGCGCCGGGTCGGGGTCACGAAACCGTTGCTGTACCAGTACTTCGGCTCGAAGGACGGGCTCTACCTGGCGTGCCTGCACCGCGCGGGCGACCGGCTCACCGAGGGCGTCGCGACGACCATGGCGGCCGGCGGCGAACCCGACCAGATGCCGCTGAAGGTGCTCTCGGCGATCTTCACGACGTTCGACCACGACCGCTACGCGTGGCGCCTGCTGCGCGACCCGACGGTCCCGGCCACGGGCGACATCGCCGCCGCGGCGGCCGACTACCGGCGCCGGCTGGACGCGTTCGCCCTGCTGGGCGCGACCCAGCTGATGACTTCGCGCGGCCTGGCCGACCCGGTCGACATCGAGGCGATCGCGCAGGTCTGGACGGGCGTGGTCGACTCGCTGATCAGCTGGTGGATCGACCGGCCGGACGAGGACGCGGCCGCGATGACGGCACGCTGCGGGCGGATCATGGCGGGCCTGTTCGGCTGGTGACGGCCGGTCCACTGTGGACCGCGCGGCGCCGCCACCCGGAGTTCGCCGCCGCCCGGCGATCGGTCCCGCGAACGGCGTAGCGAAACCGCCGTCGTTCGCGATTAATCAGGGAAGCCGTCCCGTCGAGAGGTGCCGAATGCCCGAAACACCTGAAACCGCCCTGCTGGCGCAGCGGTTCACGGAGGACCTGCTCGACGGCTGCCGGGTGCTGGCCAGGGACTACGGCTACCGGCCCGCCCAGTTCGAGCGCATGGTCCGGGAGCACGGCGGCGTCGAAGCGGCCCGCCTGCTGCTGCGGGGCGCCGGGACCGCGGGCGGGTTCACGGTGCTGTGGGAGAAGAACCAGCTCGGCCGCAGCTCCGAGGCGACGATGCTGCGCGAGGAGTACGCCGAGCTGTTCACCCCGGACGAGCTGCTGCTCGCCCGGCGGCGGCTGGAGGAGCACGGCTTCGACGTCGACGCGCACCTGCGCCGGACGAACGAGCCGGGCTAGGGCGGCAGGGGTGACCGGCGCCGCTCCGGTCACCCCTGCCGCGGCTTCTAGCCGGCCGCCGCGCTGGACTTGCCGTGCAGCACGACGTTCGCCGTCGCGGCGCCCTTGATCGCCGTCTCGATCTGGGCCATCGTCGAAGACGAGGTCAGGCCCGGAACCGTCGAGGTGCCGAGGGCGTAGAGGGTGAACGTGTACGGGTGGCTCGACCCGCCGGGGCAGGGGCCGAAGAACTTCTGCGCGTTCGCCCCGCTGCCCATGGCTTTCTGCTTCGCGCCACCCTGGCCCGGCACGGTGTAGCCCGCGCCGAGGCCCTCCGGCAGCGACTTCGTGGCCGCCGGGACGTCCCAGATCGCCCAGTGCAGCTTGTTGCCGCCGTTGGCCACGTCGGCGAACACGATCGCGTACGCCTTCGCGCCGGCAGCGGCACCCCACGCGAGCGGCGGCGACGGGTCCTGGCCCGCCGTGCCGTCACCGGCGCAGGTGTACTTGTCCGGGATCGTCGCGTTGTCGGCGAACGCGGAGCTGGTCAGCTTGAAGCCGCCCGGCGCGGAGCCGCCCGGGAACTTCAGCCGCACGATCACGTTGTCCAGGACCGTCGGCGTGCCGCCGTTCTTGTCGTTGTTCGTCGAGGTCAGCCACAGCCCGCCGTCCGGGGTCTTCGTCACCGAGCGCAGGCGGCCCCAGCGGCCGGAGAACACCGTCGACACCGTGCCGACCCCGGTCCCCGCCGCGTTGATCTGCGTGGCGAACAGCTGCTCGCCGGTGACGCCGGCGATGTAGATCCAGTCGTTGACGATCTCGACCCCGGACGGGCCCGCCTGCGACGTCGGCCAGGTCTTCTTCGGGGCGATGAAGCCGCTGCAGCTGCCGATCGTGCCTTCGCAGCTCGGCCAGCCGTAGTTGCCGCCCTTCTGGATGAGGTTGAGCTCGTCCTGGCTGCTCTCGCCGAACTCCGCCGCCCACAGCTGCCCGCGGGAGTCCCAGGCCAGGCCCTGCGGGTTGCGGTGGCCGTAGCTCCAGACGTACCGCGCGTTGCCGCCGGTGGCGTAGAACGGGTTGTCGGACGGCGCCGAGCCGTCGGGGTTGAGCCGCAGGATCTTCCCGTTGAGCGAGCTCTTGTTCTGCGCGTTGTCGCTGTTCTTCGCGTCGCCCACGGTGGCGTACAGCTTGCCGTCCGGGCCGAACTTGATGCGGCCGCCGTTGTGGTAGCGGTTCTTCGCGATCCCCGTCAGCACCGGCGTCGACGTCGACGACAGCGTCGTGCCGTCGTAGGTCATCTTCACGATCCGGTTGTCGCCGGAAGCGGTGTGGTACAGGTAGATCGCGTGGTCGGACGTCCAGTTCGGCGAGATCGCGAGGCCGAGCAGGCCGCCTTCGCCGTTCGTCGTCACCGCGCCCGGCACCTTGCCCAGCGTGGTCTTCTGGCCCGACGGCGTCACCAGCAGGATCTCGAACCGGTCCCGCTCGGTCACCAGCGCGTTGCCGTTCGGCAGGAAGTCCACCGCCCAGGCGAGGTCGACCTTCGCGATGTCCCGGTCGTACTCCGGGATGCCCCCTGCGCCGCCCGGAGCGCTCGTCTTGACGGTGACCGCGTTGCTCGCCGCGGAGCTGTTGCCGTCGGGGTCGCGGGCCTTGACCGTGAACGTGTACGAGGTGCTCGGGTTCAGGTCGGTGACCGTCGTCCCGAGCGACGTCGTGGTCGCCACCTTGGCCGAGCCCTGGTAGACGTCGTAGCCCGCGATCGTGCCGCTGTTGTCCGTGGACGCGTTCCACGCCAGGGAGACGCTGTTGGCGGTCACGCCGGTGGAGCGCAGGTTGCCCGGCACGGTCGGCGGGGTGGTGTCGTCACTCGGCGGGGTGGTGAAGGTGACGACGTTGCTCTGCTGCGACGGGTTGCCCGCGGCGTCGAACGCGCCGACCGAGATGTCGTAGGCGGTGTTCGGCGTCAGGTTGTCGACGGTCGCCGTGGTGGTGTTCCCGTCGACGGTCTTGAGGATGTTGCCGCCGCGGTTGATCTCGTAGCGCACGACGCCGACGTTGTCGGTGGCGGCGGTCCAGGTGAAGGTGGCCGCGGTCGGCAGGATGTTGCTCGCCTTGAGGTTCGACGGCGGGGTCGGCGGCTCGGTGTCGGTGGGCGCGGTGAACGTGTCGGTGAGCTTGTCCGCGTTCGGCCCGCCGTCGGCGGTGGTCGCCGTGGTGCGGATCTTGTTGACCCCCGCGGTCAGCGACACCTTCGCGGTGACGGTCTTCCACGTCGTCCACGAGCCGGTGCCGGGGAAGTCGACGGTGCCCTTGTCGCCGCCGTCCACGGTGAGCTTCACCGGCCGGTTGGCGGTGGTCCCGTTGGCGTAGCGGAAGGTCAGCGTGTGCGTGCCCGCTTGGGCGGCGTTCACGGAGTATTCGACGTAGCTGCCGGCGACGTTGTCGAAGTTGACGAACCCGGTGCCGGAGTAGCCGGCGTGGTTCGATTCGACGGCGCCCTGGGAGATCACGGCGTTCTCGGACTCGTAGTCGGTATCCGCCGCGAAAGCGCTTACCGGAGTGAGCGCGGTGAGGCCGAGCGCCGCGACGGCGGTACCGGCCAGTACCACACGCCACGGTGGACGGGGTGCCACTGGGAGCCTCCTGCGTGGGTCGGGGGACAGGGGGTGACCGGGGCGGACGGGTCGGCGGACCACCGGACGCAATAGTTAGGAAAGTTTCCTATCTATGGGACAGATCTCACACCCTCCGAGCGGGCCGTGTCAATACTGGACAGGTGCGCTCACCCTTGGTGAAGAAGGGTTTCCCGCTCAGCGGGCCACCCGCGGGTCCGGCACGGCGGCGGGTTCGCCCGCCCAGTCACGGGGGACGAGGAACGACGCCAGTTCGGCTTCCGGGCTTCCTGGCTCCGGCGTGAACTCGAACTCCCACCGGGCCAGCGGCGGCAGCGCCATGAGGATCGCCTCGGTGTAGCCGCCGGTCTGCAGCCCGAACCGCGTGCCGCGGTCGTGGACGAGGTTGAATTCGACGTACCTGCCGCGCCGGTACAGCTGCCACTGCCGTTCGCGCTCGCCGTACGCCAGTTCACGGCGGCGCCGGACGATCGGCAGGTACGCCGGGGCGATCGTCGCGATGCCCGCCGCCGCGAAGCCCGCCGCGCGGCGCCAGCCGTCCGGGCCCGGAGGGCACAGGTGGTCGAAGAAGATGCCACCGATCCCGCGGTTTTCGCCGCGGTGCGGCAGCCGGAAGTACTCGTCGCAGGCCCGCTTCGCCTGCGCGTGGAACGCGGGGTCGAAGGTGCCGCAGTAGTCGCGGAGCACCCGGTGGAAGCCGACCGCGTCCTCGGCGAAGCCGTAGCACGGCGTCAGGTCCGCGCCGCCGCCGAACCACCACGTGCTGCCCGACTCGAAGTACCGGAAGTTCGCGTGGAACGCCGGCACGTACGGGTTGCGCGGGTGGATCACCACCGACAGCCCGGTCGCGAAGAAGCCGCTCTCCGGGTCCAGGCCGTGCTGCGCGGCGACCGTCGCCGGGACGCGCTCGCCGTGCACGGCCGAGTGGTTCACACCGGCGCGCTCGAAGACGTCCCCGTTCTCCAGCAGCCTCGCCTGCCCGCCGCCACCGCCGGGCCGGTGCCACTCCGACCGGCCGAAGCGGGCCCCGCCGTCGAGCCGTTCCAGTTCCGCGACCAGCTCGCGCTGGCCGGAGCTCATGATCGCCCGGACGGCGTCGCGTCTCTCGCCTGAAGGCATGTCCCCCACCCCCACCGGGCAGGGTACCGCGAAACCGGGGTCAGCCGGCGATGTCGGCCCGCGCGACGACCTTGGTGATCTTCGCCCGGACGAGGGACTCCTCGGGCACGGCGTTGCGCTTGCCGTACTCCTCGGCGCGGTCGGCGCCCATGTACCGGCCGCCGATCCGGGTGGCCCAGTCGAGCAGGTCGTCGTCGTGGGTGAGGCGGGCTTCGGCGGTGAACTGGACGTACGAGTACGGCGGCCGCTGGTCGTCGACGGCCAGGCAGACGCGTCCGTCGCGGGCGATCGTGCGGCCCTTGAGCGAGTCGGTGACCGTGGTGAAGATCAGCTCGTCGCCGTCCGGGCCCTCGTTGAGCAGGAACCAGACCGGCGTGACCACCGGGGCGCCGTTCTTGCGGACCAGGGCCAGCATGCCGGTCCGGGTGCCTTCCGAGGCGAACTTCCACCACTCGTCGCGGCTCATCTCACGCATGTGAGCGACGTTAGCCCCTCACCCGGGCGTGCGCAGAGGGTGGCCGACTAGCCTGGCCTGCTGTGCGAGACGACGAGACCGGGACGACGGGCCTGGCCGACGAGGGGCTGACCCGCCGCCTCAAGGCGCTGGCCTGCACCGCGCCGCTGCACGACCTGGACGCGCGCAAGGCGAAGCTCGACTGGGCCGACTGCACGGTCTACCAGATGGCCGAGATCGCGCTGCACACGATCGACCAGGTCACCATCGCCATGGACTTCGACACCGGCGCCGGCCACGACGAGGTCATCGACCGGCTGCTGCCGTTCATCGCCCAGCAGGCGCCGTCGCGGATGCCCGAGGAACACGTGCGCGTGGCCAAGTGGGTGCTCGACAACCTGATCAACGTCGGCACCACCGACCGCGGCTTCCGGCGCGTCTACGGCTCGCTCGGGCCGGGCGGCTACCAGCGGCGTCAGTTCGACTTCAAGCTGCTCGTCGAGCTGGCCGCGCCGGACGGCGAGGTCTACCTGCGGGCCACCGACGAGGCCATCAACGTCCTCGTCGGCGCCCTCGACACCGACGTCGAGTCCGCGCAGATCGCCGCCGAGGTCAAGCTCGAGAACCTGATCAACCGCGGCCGGCTGGCCGACGCCAAGCTCGCCGCCGAGCAGGCCCGCTACCGGACTGTCCAGTACGGCGAGACGCTGCGCGCGAAGCTCGACGCGACCCGCCGCGATGTCCGCTCGGTCGACTGGGAACGCGAGGTCCCGGAACTGCTGGACAGCGCGCTCAGCCACATCGAAGCCCGGTTCCGCGCCGAGAACGCCATCCTCAAGAACATCACGACCGCCCGCGACGAGACCGAGGACCTCGACCGCAAGCGCCGCGCCGCCGAGCTGGTCGACATCGTCGGCGACTGCATCCGCCGGCACACCCGGCTGCAGTCGCGGCTCGCCGACGCGGGTGCGATCTTCCGCGCCGAGCAGGACCGCCAGCAGTTCTCGGGCCCGCCGCAGCGCGCGACCCTGGACCTCTTCGGCCAGCTCCTGGTGCCGACGCTCGGGCTGCCGCTGGCCGACGCGGTCGCGCCCGCCGAGCGCTTCTTCCACGCCGCCGCGGGCATCGCCGCGCCCGTCGTGCCGTCGCTGTCTTCGCTGGTCTCGCTGCTCCTGCGGCCCGCGCCCGAACGCGACCAGCTGGTGGGGGAGGTCCCCGAGCCGGAGCTGATGCCGGCCGAGGTCACCGACCGCTTCGGCGACGACGTCTGGCGCGCCGCCGACGAGCTGCTCGACCTGCCCGAGGTGCCGCGGCGGCTGTCCGGGTTGCTCGAGGAAGCGCGCCGTAGCCGCCAGCCCGGTCTCGCCGCCCTGGTCGCGCTGCGCGCCGTCCACGCCTACAGTCCCGGGGTCGGCGCGGCCCGCCGCCAGGGTGACCGGCAGGTCCTGCTCGCCGTCGACGACGGCACGCTCCTGGACGACCCGGAGTTCGGCGGCGCCGACCTGCTCCTGTCCACCGCCGCCGTAGAGCGTGCCGACGAAGAAGAAGAGGAAGTCGCGTAATGGCGCTGTCCCACAGCAGCGTGGACGCCGAGGCCGCGGCCCGGCTGGTGGCCTTCGGCATGCGGCCGAAGCAGCTCCCGGCCCGCGACGTCGTGTACGGCGACCTCGTGCGCCGCTACGGCGAGGACAACGCGTTCAAGGCGCTCACCCACGCCGTCGCCGCCGGGCTCGGGCTGATGGTCCTCGAGGTCAACCAGCAGGCCGGGGCGGTCCTCGCGGCCACGGACGAGTCCGTGTTCGAGATCAAGATGGACTCCTACGCGCGCCAGGCCAAGATCCGCGAGCGCCGCGAGACCGAGAAGGTCCTGCACGGGCTCATCCACCTCGCGACCGCCGCGCTCGGCTACCCGCGCCCCGACGACCTGGCCAACGACACCTACATCGGCCGCGTCAGCGTCGAGCAGGTCGACGCGATGGTCCGCGAAGCCGCCCGGATGCTCGACGAGCGCGCCGCGCAGGCCGAGGCCAACAACGACCCGCTGGCCGACGCGCCCGAGCTGGAACAGGCCTGGCGCGCCTACGCCCGCCGTCCCGCGGCCGCGGCCACCAAGGACGGCCGCCTGGCCGCCGACACCACCCGCGGGATGGTCTCCCGCGCCCTGCGCTTCCTCGCCGACCAGGGCTTCCTGGTCCCGGTGAGCGACGAGCAGGGCGGCACCTACCGGACCACGCCGCGCTACCAGATCCAGGTCCGCGAGCTGGCCGCGGACGCCGCCTTCGACGACCTGCTCGCGCTCGACGTCGTCGCGGTCGCGAACGCCGGGGGCACGCTGCGCGCGGCGGCGTCCGACACGCTGTAAGAGGGGAACCGATGTACGAGCTTTCGCGGGTCCGCCTGCACTCGGTGGGCCCGGCCGGTGCCCGCTACCAGGACGTCGTGCTGGACTTCAGCGGCGTCGGCGCCAAGATCACCGCGCCGAAGCAGGACGCGCTGTTCAGCGCGGGCATCCACGCGACCGGACCGGCCGAGCTGCGCCGCCCGTCGCCGGCGAGCGTGCTGTTCCTCGAGAACGGCGGCGGCAAGTCCGTGCTCATCAAGCTGATCTTCTCGGTCATGCTGCCCGGCCGGCGCCAGGTCGTCGGCACCACCAGCACGAAGGTCCTCGAGAAGTTCGTCGCCGCGAAGGACGTCTCGCACGTCGTGCTGGAGTGGCTGCACGTCGAGAGCGGGCACCGGATCATCACCGGCAAGGTCTCCGAGTGGCGCGGGCACGTCGTGTCCGCCGACTCCGAGAACCTCGTCGACTCCTGGTACTGCTTCCGCCCGACCGCCGCGCTGGGCCTCGACTCGCTGCCGATGACGCAGGACGGCCGGCTGCTCACCATGTCCGGCTTCCACGACAAGCTCACCGCGGCCCAGCTGGCCGAGCCCGAGCTGGAGCTGTTCTGGACCCGCCGCCACCACGAGTGGACCGGCCGCCTGGACGGGCTGGGCCTCGACACCGAGCTGTTCCGGTACCAGCGGGCGATGAACGCGGGCGAAGGGGAGGCGGCGGACGCGTTCGCGTTCGGCACCGACGACGCGTTCGTCGAGTTCCTGCTGCGCGCGGTCATCTCCGAAGACGAGCCGAAGGACCTCGCCGAGGTCGTCGCGACCTACGCGCACAACCTGGCTCAGCGCGGGGATCTCCTCTCCGAACGCGACTTCGTCGCGGGTGCCCTGGAGCTGCTGGGCCCGCTGGCCGCCGAAGAGGGCGTCGCCGCGGAGTCGCGGAAGATCGCCGAAGCCGCGAAGGCCGACATGGCCGCCCTAGCGGCGCGGGTCGTCGCGCGCAACGAACTGGAGAACGCGCGGCTGTCCGGGCTCGAGGAGCACGTCGCCGAGGTCAAGACCGCGGAGAAGCTCGCGGAAGGCGACCACCGGCGGCTCGCCGCGGCCGTCACGGAACTGCGCCGCCTGGTCGCGGTCCTGCGCCTCGACGAAGCCCAGGAGGCCCGCAAGCGTGTCGACGCCGAACTGGCCGCGGCGAAGACCGAGGCCGAGGCGTGGCGCGAGACGGCGACGGTCCTCAACCAGCTGAACGCGGCCCGCAAGGCGAAGGACCTGCGCGAACTCGTCGGCAGCCGCGAGGAGAAAGCCCGTCCCGCCCTGACAGCCCGCAACGACGCTGCTTCGGCGCTCGCTCGCGGGTTGCACGCCCTGGCGCAGGACGCCCAGCGTCAGGCCGACAAGGCCGAAGCGCACGCGGGCGCGTTGCGCGCCGAAGCCGAGAAGGCGCAGACGGAACGCGACGAAGCCGCCAACCTCGCGGCCGCCCGGCGCGCCGAAGCGCGTGGCCTGACCGCGCGGATCACAGAACTGCGCGAAGAGGTCCAGGCCGCCGTGCGCGCGGGGTTGCTGCCGTCGGGCGCCGACGTCGCCGAAGCGTCGCGGGCCGCACGCGCCGCGGCGGAGCAGGCCGTGGCCGAGCTGGCCCGGCGCGAGCAGGAACTCGACCGCGTCGCGGCGGATCTGCAAGCGGCGCAACGGGCCGTGAACGAGGCCCACCAGCTCGCGGGCACCACCCAGGACCGGTTCGAGCGCGCGACCGAGGACCTCGACCGCGCCCACCGCCGGACCGACGCGCTCGCCGCCGAGGGACGCCTGGTCGAGCTGCTCGGCGCCGACGACGTCAACCTCGAAAGCGACCTCCCGGTGCTGCTGGAACGGCTGCGCGAAGCGAGCGCGGCCGTCGAGAAGGAGCAGACCGCGCTGCGGATGGAGGAGTCCGCGGACGAGCGGGCACTGGCCGCGCTGGGGTCCGGCGGGCTGCTGCCGCCGCCGGAGGACGTCCAGGCCGCCCTCGACGCGCTCGAAGAGGCCGGGATCACCGCGTGGTCCGGCTGGCGGTACCTGTCCAAACTGGACGCTTCGCGCCGGGCCGAGGTGCTGGACAGCCTGCCGCAGCTGGTGTCGGGCGTCCTGCTGAACGACGCCGCGCACGCCGGCCGCGCCCGCGAGGTGCTGACGAAGCGGCGGCTGCTGCCGAGCGCGATCATCGCCGTCGGCACCACCGACGCGCTGCAGGCCGACGTGCCCGCCGCGCCGGGTGTCGAGTTCCTCGTGCCGCCGAACCCCGCGATGTACGACGAAGAAGCGGCCGACGCCGAGCGAGAAGCCGTGGCGCGGCGGCACACCGAGCGGCAGCGGCGGCTGGAAGCGTTGTCCGCCAAGCTTTCGGCCGACGGCGCGCTGACCTGGAAGCTCACCACCTGGCGCGAGGACTACCCGCCCGGCGCCATCGCGACGCTGGCCGAACAGGCCCAGGCGGCCCGCACCGCGCGCGAGACCGCGCGCACCGCGCTGGAGCAGGCCGAGGCGGAATTCACGCGATTGAGCGAAAAAGCCGCGTCCCTGCGTGAGCGCGTCCCCGAGCTGCGGGCGGCGGCGGCCGAAGCCGAGGAGAAGGCCCGGCGGCTCGGTGAGCTGGGTGCGCGCAGCGCGCGGATCGCCGAGTGGACCGAAGAGGTCGAACGCGCCACCGAAATCGCCGAGCGGGCCGATCTCCAGGCGGCCGACGCGGCCGGCAAGGCCGCGCGCCTGCGCGAACAAGCGGGGGAGGAGCAGCGCACCGCCGACGGCCACCGCCGCACCGCGACCACCGCGCGCGCCGAGCTGGCCGAAGTGCCCGGCGCGGCCGACGCCGGCGACGGACCGGCGCCCGCCGAGCCGGTCGACGCGCTGCGCCGGACCTACGCCTCGGCGTCCGAGGCGTACGCGAAGGTCGAGGTCGGCAGCGACCTGCGGGCCGAGCTGGAACAGGCCGAAGCCGCCGAAGCGTCGGCGGGGTCGGCGCTCGAAGCCCTCGACGAAGCCGTCCGGGTCCGGGCGGCCGAACTCCTGGAGACCCCCGACGGCTCCGACGCCTCGGCCAGGGCGGCCGCCCTGGCTCGGGCCCGCCGCGTCGTCGACGGCCTGGAGGACGAGCGCACCGAGGCGATCGGGCTCGTCTCGACGCGGCGCGCCGAGCTGGACGCGCTGCCGCTGCAGAACGGCGTGACGGGCGAGAAGCCCCGCGACATCGAGCACGGCCTGGAGCTGATCGACGCGGCCGGGCTGGAAGCGTCCGCGGCCGCGCGCAAGTGGGAAGAGCTGCAGGAACGCCGGGCGGCGGCGGAGGCGACGCTGGAGTCGGCGCGTGCGTCGGCTTCGGGTTTCGCGCTGCTCGCCGAGTCGATGGCGCACCTGGTCACCGACTCCGGGAAGGACACAGCGGCCGCCTACGACGGCGACGTCGAGACCGCGCGCGCCCAGCACACCCGCCTGAACGCGACGCTGAGCGAAGCGCAGGAAGCCGCCGACGCGGGCGACCGGCGGGTGCGCGCGGCCGCCGACCAGCTCGCGCAGTACGCGACAGAGAAGCGGTTCGAGAAGCTGAGCACGCCGGTGCGGCAGCAGATCATCTCGGTCAAGCGCGACCAGCTGCCCGCGCACGCCGCCGAGTGGGCGGAGGCCCTGCGGCCGCGGCTGCGCTCGCTCACCGACGACCTCGCCCAGATCGACCGGCACCGCGGCGGCATCATCACGCGGCTGCAGGGCATGGTCGACGGCGCGCTGCGGACGTTGCGCTCGGCCCAGCGCGTCTCGCGGCTGCCGGACGGCCTCGGCGACTGGTCCGGGCAGGAGTTCCTCCGCATCCGCTTCACCGAGCTGGAGGACATCGCGCTCGCCGAGAAGCTGGGCGAGGTCGTCGACGAGGCCGCGGCCGGCAAGACCGCCGACGGCCGCGACGTCAAGCGGGACGGGCTTTCGCTGGTGCTGCGCGGGGTCCGGGCCGCGGCGCCCAAGGGGTTCCGCGTCGACATGCTCAAGCCGGACTCGGTGCTGCGGACCGAACGCCAGCGCGTCTCCGAGATCCGCGACGTCTTTTCGGGCGGCCAGCAGCTGACCGCGGCGATCATCCTGTACTGCACGCTGGCGGCGCTGCGGGCCAACAACCGCGGCAAGGCCCGCAACCGGCACTCGGGCGTGCTGTTCCTGGACAACCCGATCGGCCGCGCGTCGGCGGGCTACCTGCTGGAGCTGCAGCGGGCGGTGGCCGAGGCGCTGGGCGTGCAGCTGATCTACACGACGGGCCTGTTCGACGCGGGCGCGCTGGCGGAGTTCCCGCTGATCGTCCGGCTGCGCAACGACGCCGACCTGCGGGCGGGCCGCAAGTACCTGTCCGTCGACTCGACCATCCGCAACTCGCTGGAGGACCTGGGCGAACCCGACGGCGTCGCGCGGCTGTCGGCGACGCGGATGTTCACGCGGCCGGCCGACGACTCCGCGGATTCCGCCGTGGACGAACAACCGGCGTGACGGGAACAACCCGGCGGGCTGCGCGGTTGCCGGGCGCATGACGAAACTGGGGCCACTCGGGGCCACCCACACCGCATTGGACACCGATCCGGCCGTGGCCGCCGAGCTGGAAGAGCTGGGCTACGCCACGCTGTGGCTGGCCGGTGGCCAGGGCAACAACCTGCCGCAGATCGCCGACGTCGTCCGGGCGACCTCGCGGATCCAGGTGGCGAGCGGAATCCTCTCGGTCGACCGGGTTCCGGCGGCTTCGGTGATCGAGGCGTATGCGGACCTGCCCGCGGGCCGGTTCGTCGTCGGGCTCGGCGGGGCGCACGGCCCGCGTCCGCTGGCGGCGCTCGGCGACTACCTCGACGAGATCGAGGAGGCCGTGCCGCGGTCCGCGCGGATCCTGTCGGCGCTGGGACCGCGGATGCTGGAACTGGCGCGCGACCGCGCGTCGGGCGCGTACCCGTACCTGGTGACGACCGACTACGTCGCGTCCGCGCGCGAGATCCTCGGCGCCGACCGGCAGCTCGCGGTGCTGCTGAGCGTGGTGCCGGAGACCGACGTGGCCCGCGTGCGCGAGCACGTGCGGGGCGGCTCGCTGCCGTTCCTGGCCGGGATGCCGGGCTACGCGGCCAACTTCCGGCGCATGGGCTTCACCGACGCGGACCTCGCGGACCTGTCGGACCGGCTGGTCGACGCCCTGACGGTGTGGGGCGACTTCGACACGGTCGCCGCACGGCTGCGCGAATACCGGGCCGCGGGCGCCGACCAGGTGGTGGTGCCGCTCGACGGCGTGCCGCGCGAGTGGTGGCCGGAACTGGTGAAGGCGCTGGCCTAGCCGCGGATCGCCGCCTGGTACGCGGCGAGGGCTTCGGCGTCGTCGATGCTGCCGTGGTGGTGGACCTGCACCCAGCGGCCGTCTTCGTAGGCGAAGAACCGCGTCGTGCGGATGGCCAGCGGAACGGTCTCGGTCACGCGGTACTCGCCGGTCTCGCGGCCGGCGAACACCGCGTGACCGTCACCGGAGTACTCGACGATGTCGCCGAAGGTCACCGTGACGCGGGCCGGGCCGTGGAAGACGCGCTCGTACAGCGCCGTGATCGCCTCGCCGCCGCGGAGGATGCCGCCGAGCGGGTTGTTCAGCTGGGCCAGCGGATCGCCCGACCAGACCCGGCGGAACGCGTCGAGGTCGCGCTGGTTGAAGGCGTAGTAGAAGGACTCGAGCGCGGCCAGGGCGCCTTCGCAGCCGGGCTGTCCGGCCTGGTCCAGCCGGTTGCGCGCGTCGGGGCCGAAGCGGTCGTCGAGGTGTCGGGGCACGGCTGCTCCTCGGTAGAGTGTTCGACGGAGGTCGACCAGATGAGTGTACGACAGTCATCGAACACCGCGCGAGCGCGCGGGCTCACGCACGTGCTCCCCGCCGACGTTTCGCTCCAGGACGCCCTCGCCGCGGTCGCCGACCCGGTGCGCCGCAGCATCCTGCGCGAGCTGGCGGCGGTCCCGGAGTGGACGAAGGCGTGCGGCACGTTCGACCTGCCGGTGAGCAAGGCGACCCGCAGCCACCACTTCGCCGTGCTGCGCGCGGCCGGGCTCATCGAACAGCGCGACGAGGGCCCGCGGCGGCTGAACCGCTTGCGCCGTCCCGAATTCGACGCGGCCTTCCCGGGGTTGCTCGACCTGGTGCTCAGTCACTCCGGCCGGTGAACGCCAGCGTCGTGCCGAGGCCGATCATGACGAGGCCGCCGGTGCCGCCGACCAGTTCCAGGCGCCGCGGCGAGCGGGCGAACCACGCGCGGGCGGTGCCCGCCACGAGCGCCCACGCGCTGTCGGTGGCCAGTGCGATCGCCGGCAGGCACAGGCCGAGCAGCAGCATCTGCGCCGGCACCGGCCCGGCGGCCGGATCGGCGAACTGCGGCAGCAGCGCCGCCAGGAACACGATCGACTTGGGGTTCGCGAAGCCGACGACGAACCCGTCCCGCAGCACGGTCAGCACGCGGCCCGGCGTCGCCGGCACCTTCGCGGCCATGGCGTCGGTCAGCTTCCGGCGGTGCCGGACCGCCTGGACACCCAGGTACACCAGGTAGAGCGCGCCGGCGATCTTGACGGCGGTGAACACGGCGGCGGAGGTCGTCACGAGCGCGCCGAGCCCGAACGCCACCGCGACGACCTGCGTGTACACGCCCGCGGAGTTGCCGGCGACGGTGAGGAGCGCGTCGCGCCGCCCGACCGTGAGCGCGCGGCTGATGGTGAACAGCACGCTCGGCCCGGGGACGACGACCATGAGGAACGTCAGCGCGGCGAAGGCCGCGAAGTGGGCACCGGAGACCATCCGGCGAGACTATCGCCTGGTCACGCCGGCCGGCCAGGCGTTTTTGTCGGTGCCGGGTGGTAGGAAAAGCGGGTGCCTCCGAAGATCAGCACCGAGCAGCGCCGGGCCCGCCTCGCCGTCCGGCACCACCTGGCCGCGCCGGCGGCCACGGTGACCGGCGCCGTGGCCGGGGTCGTCGCCCTGCACGCGACCGACCCGGCGACGGTCCACCTGTCGGCGTCCGCGCGGCTGGCGTCCCCAGCCGTTTCGCTGGTGGAGCGGGCGTTGTACGAAGACCGCACGCTGCTGCGGCTGCTCGGCATGCGCCGCACGGTGTTCGTCACGGACGTGGCGACGGCGGCACTCGTGCAGGCGGGGTGCTCGGCGGACATCGCCGTCAAGCAGCGGAAGCTCCTGGAACAGCACCTGGGCACCCAGGGGCACCCGGAGAACGTGCCGGAGCCGGCGAAGTGGCTGGCGGAAGTGGAAGCGTCCGCCGAAGCGGCACTGCGGGCCCGCGGCTCGGCGACGGCGCAGCAGCTGAGCGAGGACGAGCCACGGCTGCGTCAGCAGCTGCTGATGGCGGCGGGCAAGCCGTACGAGGCGATCGGCAACGTGACGAGCCGGGTGCTGTTCCTCCTGGCGGCGGACGGCCGGATCGTGCGCGGGCGGCCGCGGGGCAGCTGGCTGAGCACCCAGTACGTGTGGCACCCGCTGGACGAGTGGGTCCCGGGCGGCCTGCGCGGCTGGGACGCGGAGCAGGCGCGGGTGGAGCTGGCCAGGCGCTGGCTGCGCGCGTACGGCCCGGCGCCGGTCGCGGACCTGCGCTGGTGGACGGGCTGGACGGCGGGCCAGACGAAGAAAGCGCTGGCCGCGCTGGCCCCGGCGGAAGTGGACCTCGACGGCGTGCCGGGCGTGGCACTGGCGGAAGACCTCGAGCCGGTACCGCCGCCACCGCCGTGGGTGGCGTTCCTCCCGGCGCTGGACCCGACACCGATGGGCTGGCAGGACCGCGACTGGTTCCTCGGGCCGCATCGCGCGCCGTTGTTCGACCGCAGCGGCAACATCGGGCCGACCGTGTGGCTTTCGGGGCGGGTCGTCGGGGGATGGGCTCAGCGCGCGTCGGGAGAGATCGTGTTCCGGCTGCTGGAGGACGTGGGTGCCGAGGCGCGGGCGATGGTCGAGGCCGAGGCGCAGCGGTGTGCCGGGTGGTTCGGTGCTGCGCGCGTGACGCCTCGGTTCCGGACGCCGCTGGAGCGGGAGCTGGCTGGGTGACGGGTTCCCGGGGCCGGGGGGCCTCGACTGGCTGATCTCGGCCGCTGGATCGGTCGAGTCATCGACCTCACGCCCGTCCTTCGAACCCGCGCCCCGGCTGCCGCGACCCGGGCACGTCCGCCGTCTCCGCTGAATCGATCGAGCCGTCCCGTCGTACCGCTGTTGCCCCCGCAGCCGCCCCCGGCGCCAGCTGCCGGAACCGGCCCCGAAAGGCCCGTCGCCCGCCCGCGCCGGTCCGCCGTGGGGTGCCCCGGAATCCCGGGCGGGCACGCGCCGCTTCTTAATCGATTCTTGACCCGTTCGCCAAGTGGTGGAAGTCTCGTCAGGGCAGTCAGGGTCGCGCGTGCCCGCACGCTAGGGTGGCCGCGAGCCCGCAAGTCACGGCCGGGGGTCCCGGCCGATCCTCAGAGGAGTGGCAGCAGTGACCGTTCGCGTAGGTGTCAACGGCTTCGGCCGCATCGGCCGCAACTTCTTCCGCGCCGTGCAGGCCAGCGGCCACGACATCGAGGTCGTCGCGTTCAACGACCTCGGCGACGTCGCGACCATGGCCCACCTGCTGAAGTACGACTCCATCCTGGGCCGGTTCCCGGGTGAGGTCAGCGTCAGCGACGAGGGCATCGTCGTCGACGGCAAGACCATCAAGGCCCTCGCCGAGCGCGACCCGGCCAACCTGCCCTGGGGCGACCTGGGCGTCGACGTCGTGCTCGAGTCGACCGGCTTCTTCACCAACGCCGACGCCGCCAAGGCGCACATCGCCGGCGGGGCCAAGAAGGTCATCATCTCCGCGCCCGCCAAGGGCGAGGACCTGACCGTCGTCCTCGGCGTCAACGACGACAAGTACGACGGCTCGCAGGTCATCATCTCCAACGCCTCCTGCACCACCAACTGCCTCGGCCCGCTGGCCAAGGTCCTCAACGACGCCTTCGGCATCGAGCAGGGCCTGATGACCACGGTCCACGCCTACACGCAGGACCAGAACCTGCAGGACGCCCCGCACAAGGACCTGCGCCGCGCCCGCGCCGCCGCCCTGAGCGTCGTCCCGACCTCCACCGGTGCCGCCAAGGCCATCGGCCTCGTCCTGCCGGAGCTGCAGGGCAAGCTGGACGGCTACGCGCTGCGCGTCCCGGTCCCGACCGGCTCGGCCACCGACCTCACCGTGACGCTGTCCAAGAGCGCCACCGTCGAGGAGATCAACGCCGCCTACAAGGCCGCCGCCGAGGGTCCCCTCGCGGGCATCCTGCGCTACAACGAGGACCCGATCGTCTCGGCCGACATCGTCACCGACCCGGCGTCCTGCATCTACGACGCGCCGCTGACCAAGGTCATCGGCAACCAGGTCAAGGTCGTCGGCTGGTACGACAACGAGTGGGGCTACTCCAACCGCCTCGCCGACCTGGTCAAGCTCGTCGGTTCGAAGCTCGCCTGAACCCGATGAGCGTCAAGAACCTCGACGACCTGCTGGGCGAGGGCGTTCAGGGCCGGTACGTGCTGGTGCGTTCCGACCTGAACGTCCCGCTCGACGGGGACCGCATCACCGACGACGGCCGGGTCCGCGCGGCGCTGCCGACGATCAAGAAGCTCGCCGACGCGGGCGCGAAGGTCGTCGTCACCGCGCACCTCGGCCGCCCGAAGGGCGAGCCGGACCCGAAGTACACCCTCGCGCCGGTCGCGAAGCGGCTGTCCGAGCTGCTCGGCGCCGAGGTCGCGCTGGCCGGTGACCTGGTCGGCGAGTCCGCGAAGGCGCTCACCGCCGGCCTGGCCGACGGCAGCGTCGTCCTGCTGGAGAACGTGCGCTTCGACGCGCGCGAGACCAGCAAGGACGCCGTGGACCGCTCCGAGCTGGCCGCCGAGCTGGGCGCCCTCGTCCCGGGCGGCGCGTTCGTCTCCGACGGCTTCGGCGTCGTGCACCGCAAGCAGGCCTCGGTCTACGAGGTCGCCTCGGTGCTCCCGGCGTACGCGGGCGGCCTGGTGCTGGCCGAGCTGGACGTGCTGAAGAAGCTGACCGACGACGTCCAGCGGCCCTACGTGGTCGTGCTCGGCGGCGCGAAGGTGTCCGACAAGCTCGGCGTCATCGCGAACCTGCTGACGAAGGTCGACCGGCTGCTGATCGGCGGCGGCATGGCGTACACGTTCCTCAAGGCCCAGGGCCACGAGGTCGGCCAGTCGCTGCTGCAGGAGGACCAGCTCGACCAGGTCAAGGGCTTCCTCGCCGAGGCCGAGAAGCGCGGTGTCGAGCTGGTGCTGCCGGTCGACGTGCTGGCCGCGACGGAGTTCTCGGCCGACGCCGAGCACGAGGTCGTCGACGCCACCGCCATCCCGGCCGACCGCCAGGGCCTCGACATCGGCCCGCGCAGCCGCGAGCTGTTCGCGGGCAAGCTGGCCGACGCGCGGACGGTGTTCTGGAACGGCCCGATGGGCGTGTTCGAGTTCGAGGCGTTCTCCGGCGGCACCCGTGCCGTGGCCGAGGCGCTGGTGAAGAGCGACGCGTTCACCGTGGTCGGCGGCGGCGACTCGGCCGCCGCGGTGCGGCAGCTGGGCCTGCCCGAGGACGGCTTCTCGCACATCTCCACCGGCGGCGGCGCCTCCCTGGAGTACCTCGAGGGCAAGGAACTGCCGGGCGTGGCGGCACTGGAGGGGTCGAACTAGTGGCACGCAAGCCGTTCATCGCCGGCAACTGGAAGATGAACCAGAACCACCTCGAGGCGATCGCGCTCGTCCAGAAGATCGCCTTCGCGCTGCCGGAGAAGTACTACGCGAAGGTGGACGTGGCGGTGCTGCCGCCGTTCACCGACATCCGCAGCGTGCAGACCCTGGTCGACGGCGACAAGCTGTCGCTCACCTACGGCGCGCAGGACCTCTCGCCGCACGACTCCGGTGCCTACACCGGGGACATCTCGGGCGCGATGCTGGCGAAGCTGGGCTGCAGCTACGTCACCGTCGGGCACTCGGAGCGGCGCGAGTACCACGCCGAGACCGACGAGCTGGTCAACAAGAAGGTCAAGGCCGCGCTCAAGCACGGCATCACGCCGATCCTCTGCATCGGGGAGAAGCTCGAGGTCCGCGAGGCCGGCGAGCACATCCACCACACCACGACGCAGCTGATCGAGGGCCTGAAGGGCCTCAAGGCCGACCAGGTCAAGAGCGTGGTCGTCGCGTACGAGCCGGTCTGGGCGATCGGCACCGGCAAGGTCGCGTCGTCCTCCGACGCCGAAGAGGTCTGCAAGGCCATCCGGGCCACGCTCCAGGAGAAGTACGGCGACGAGGTCGCTTCGTCCGTCCGGGTGCTCTACGGCGGGTCGGTGAAGTCGGGCAACATCAGCGAGCTGGTCGCCTGCGAGAACATCGACGGTGCCCTGGTCGGCGGAGCCAGCCTCGACGGCGAGGAGTTCACGAAACTCTGCGCACTCGCTGCGGGCGGGCCGCTGCCCTGATCGAGGCCACGACCGGGTAGCCTGTGTATCCGGTCCGTCACACAGCAGTGGACGAGTCCAGGGGTACGGTGGTGGTCGGAAACGACCATGCCGTACCCCTGCATTCTCCTAGAGCCCAGAGGATGACATGAAGCTGTTCCTGCAAATCCTGTTGATCGTCTCCAGCGTCCTGCTGGTGGTCGCCGTGCTGCTGCACCGCGGCCGGGGCGGTGGCCTGTCGTCGCTGTTCGGCGGCGGGATGCAGTCGAGCCTGGCCGGGTCGAGCGTGGCCGAGAAGAACCTCGACCGGATCACCCTGGGGCTCGGCGCCGTCTGGCTGATCAGCATCGTGGGCCTGGGTCTGCTGCTCAAGGTGTGACGTCCGGCGTGCCGTCGATGGCCGCGACCGGGTCACGGCGGCAGGGCATAGCGATTCGGCGTGCCTATTGGGGGGCGCGCCGCCGATTCCTAGGTGTGAGGATTCATGGTTGGCGGTAACGCGATTCGGGGCACCCGGGTGGGTGCCGGTCCTACGGGCGAATCGGAACGGGGGGAATCGGCGCCGCGGCGCCGCATCTCCTACTGGTGTGCCAACGGGCACGAGGCCCGGCCGTCGTTCGCGCTCGACGCGGAGATCCCGGACGAGTGGGACTGCCCCCGCTGCGGGCTCCCGGGCGGCCAGGACGAGAAGAACCCGCCGGCCGCGCCGCGGACCGAGCCGTACAAGACGCACCTCGCGTACGTGAAGGAGCGTCGCAGCGACGCCGACGGCGAGGCCATCCTGGCCGAAGCCCTCGACCGGCTGCGCAAGCGCCGCGAGATCATCTGAGTTTCGCCGCCGAGAGCCACCCCGGGACCCCTCGGGGTGGCCTTCGTGCGCTCGGGCGTTTGGGGCCCCCGTCTTTCACATTACCGGCTGAGACCGACAGTTTCGGTGCCGGCGAACCCGTGAACGGCGGATTCCGGACGCACGGGACCGATATCCGCCGTTCACGGCTTTCCCCGCCCGAATCGTCGGTCCCCGCCGCTAGGCCGGGCTCAGGGGCCGGAGGTCAGCGGTCCAGCGGATACCGGGCCCGCACCCGGAAGCCGCCGTCCTCGGTTCCCGACGTCTCGAAACTTCCGCCCAGCAGACGCGCCCGCTCGGCCAGGCCCGTCAGGCCGTGGCCGCCCGACGGCAGGGACTCCGCCGGGCGGCGGGCTCGCTCGTTGCGGACCTCGATCTTCAACGCTCCGTGCTCGCCCTGGATGCGGATCGTCGCCGTCGCGCCCGGGGCGTGCTTGTGGACGTTCGTCAAGCACTCCTGCACCGTCCGGTACGCCGCCGCCGACACCTGGTTCGGCAGGGCCTCCGGCAGGTGCTCCACCGACAGGTGCACCGGGACCTCCGACGTCCGGATCAGCCGGTCGAGGTCGTTGATGCCCGGGCGGGGACCGTCGTCGTCCGGGCCCGCGCGCAGCACGCTCAACAGCGACCGCAGCTCCTCCAGGGTCCGCTTCGACAGCGTCCGGATGACCTGCGCCGTCTCCTGCGCCCGGTCGTCGGCCGTCTGGGCCTGCAGCGCGCCTGCCTGCATCGCGATCAGCGTGATCTGGTGCGAGACGACGTCGTGCATCTCGCGGGCCAGCCGGGCACGCTCCTCCGCGCGCACGGCGTCGGCGTGGAAGCGGCGCTCGCGGTCGCGGCTCGTGGCCAGCTCGGCGAGCTTGTTCGCCACCTCGGCCCGCGCTCCGATGAGCAGGCCGATCGCGATCGGCATGCCGGCGACGAGGACGCCGTAGATGCCGTCGAGGATGTGCTCGCGCCAGCTGAGCTGGGCGAAGTCCTCCAGCGGCCACTGGACGAACCGGCAGGTCCACACCAGCGCCGCGCCGACCCACGTCTGCCAGTGCAGCTGACGCCGCGTGGCGAGCATGCCCAGGGTGATCATCGACGCCAGCTGCGCCCAGCCGGCCAGGAAGCCGGGAACCGCAACCAGCACGGCGAGGAACGGGAACTTCCGCCGGAACACGACCGCGAGGCAGGCGGCGGCGGACAGGTAGATGGAGTACGGCTGGGCCTTCTCCGGAATCACCAGCCAGACGTCGAGCACGGCCAGGATGACCGCCGCCGCCTCGATGGCGAACGTGACCACAGCCGGGCGGGGCACCGAGCCGAACAAGCTCAGCCCGCGCTTTCGGACCCGCTCGGCGGCCGACGGCCCCGAGCCGGCGATCGAGATGCCTGGAATCGAGAGTCCCTCTGTACTCATCGCTGGCGACCCCATTCGTCTTGTGGACTTGTAGGTGAGAGGCGCCAAAGGGCCGATCGGGACGCGCGGCCGCCGACAAATGTGCGGATGCTAACGAGGTCGGGTGGGAAGACGGTAAGTTTCACCCGCCGTCCGGGTGCCGACGTCCGGATTCCGCACGAAGTTGCTCCGTTCGGGCGTACCGGAGGAGGGTCGCGCTACCGAAAGGAGCGTCTCGGTCCCGGAAAACAGTGAAGGCCACCTTGCCCGCAAGGTGGCCTTCACGAAAAGGGAAACTACGCCGTGGGCGGCTGGTACACCTTCGTCAGCTTGCCCGCCGCCGCGCGGTCGAGCAGCCACAGCGTCCGGCGGTGCCCGCGGGCCCCCGCCACCGGGAGCTGGACTTCGCCCGCCCCGGCCAGTGCCAGCGCCACCGCGTCGGCCTTGCCTTCGCCCGCCGTCATCAGCCAGACGTCACGGGCCCGGCGGATCGCCGGCAGCGTCAGCGAGATCCGCGTCGGTGGCGGCTTCGGGCAGTTGCGCACCGCCACCACCGTCCGCTCGGTCTCGTAGACCGCCGGCGACTCCGGGAACACCGACGCCGTGTGCCCCTCGCCGCCCAGGCCGAGCAGCATGATGTCGAACGACGGGACGTCGCCGTGGTCCTCCGGGGTCGCGTTGTCCGCCAGCACGCGCGCGTAGGCCGCGGCCGCCGCGTCGACGTCGTCGCCGAACTCGCCGTCCGACGGCGCCATCGCGTGCACCCGCTTCGGGTCGAGCGGCACGTGGTCGAGCAGCGCCTCGCGGGCCTGCTTCTCGTTCCGCTCGTCCGAATCGGCCGGGACGAACCGCTCGTCACCCCAGTAGACGTCCAGGCGCGACCAGTCGATCGCGTCCCGGGCCGCCGACGCCCGCAGCTGCGACAGCACCGCGATGCCGGTGCCGCCGCCGGTGAGCACCAGCGACGCCGAGCCCTTGGCCGCCTGGACGTCGACCAGCCGGGTGACCAGCCGGGCGGCCGCGGCGGCCGCCAGCAGGTCCTGGTTCGCGTAGACGACGACTTCCGTCTTGCTCATTTCTTGCCCTTGCCCGAACGCGAACCCGAACCCGAACCCGAGCCCGCGGCCGGAGCCGGTGCCGCGGCGGCCGCCGCGGCGGCGGGTGAGGTGACGTCGGCCTTCGGCGGCGCCCCGGTCTTGCCGTTGGTGCCGGACGTGATCTTCGAGAGGCCGTGCAGCGACGTCTCGTACACCTCGTCGGGGTCCAGCCGCCGCAGCTCCTCGATCAGGCAGTCCTGGTTGTCGCGCCGCTGCAGGGCGATCCGCCGGGTCGGCTGGCCCGGCTGGGTCAGCGTGCCGACGCGCCCGTCCGGCCGGTGCAGCTCCACCGGGCCCGAGCGGCGGTCCAGCCGCACCGAGATGATCCCGGCCGCGCCGGTGCTCTTGACCCGCTTCACCGGCACCTTGAGGTACTCGGCCAGCCAGCCGGCCAGCAGCTCGGTGGACGGCGAGTCGGCCTCGCCGGTCACCGTCGCGCCGGTGACCTTCTCGTACGGCGGCAGGTCCAGCGCCGACACCAGCTGTGCCCGCCAGCGGGTGAGCCGGGTCCACGCCAGGTCCGTGTCGCCCGCGGTGTAGGCCTTCGCGCGGGTCGTCAGGGCCCGCACGGGGTTCTTCTCCGCGGCCGAGTCGGTGATCCGGCGCTGGGCGAGCTCGCCGAGCGGGTCCTTCGCCGGGTCCTTCGGGCCGGCACCCGGCCACCAGGTGACGATCGGCGCGTCCGGCAGCAGCAGCGGCACCACCGCGCTCTGGCCCTGGGACACCAGCGGGCCGTAGAGCCGCAGCACGATGACCTCGCTCGCGCCGGCGTCGCCGCCGACCCGGATCTGGCCGTCGATGCGGGGCGCGGCGGTGCGCGCGCCCTTGGCCACCACGATCACCCGCGACGGGTGCTCGCGGCTCGCGCCGTTGGCGGCCTCGATGGCGTCTTCGAGCTTGGCGTCGTCGTCGGCCACGATCACCAGCGTCAGGACCCGCCCGAGCGCGACTTGGCCGCCCTGTTCGCGGATCTCCACCAGCTTCTTGTTGAGCGCCGAAGTCGTGGTGGACGGCAGGTCGATGATCACGGGCGCCTCCATTTCCGGCCGGTGCGCTCCAGCATTTCGTCGGCGGACGGCGGGCCCCACGTGCCCGGCGCGTACTGCTCCGGCGCGCCTTCCTTGGCCCAGTGCTCGAGGATCGGGTCGAGGATCTTCCAGGACAGCTCGACCTCTTCGTTGACCGGGAACAGCGACGGCTCGCCGAGCAGGACGTCGAGGATCAGGCGCTCGTAGGCTTCCGGCGAGGACTCGGTGAACGCGTGCCCGTAGCCGAAGTCCATCGTGACGTCGCGGACCTCCATCGTGGTCCCCGGCACCTTCGAGCCGAACCGCAGCGTGATGCCCTCGTCCGGCTGCACCCGGATGACCAGGGCGTTCTGCCCCAGCTCTTCGGTCGACGTCGAGTCGAACGGCAGGTGCGGCGCCCGTTTGAACACGACGGCGATCTCGGTGACGCGGCGGCCGAGCCGCTTGCCGGTGCGCAGGTAGAACGGCACCCCGGCCCAGCGGCGGTTCTGCACCTCCAGCGTCACCGCGGCGTAGGTCTCGGTCTTCGAGTCCTTCGCGAAGCCCTCTTCCTGCAGCAGGCCCGGCACCTTCGTGCCGCCCTGCCAGCCGCCCGCGTACTGGCCGCGGGCGGTGGTCGCGCTCAGCGGGCCGAGCGGCTTGGTGCCCGAAAGCACCTTGATCTTCTCCGCGCGCAGGGCCCGCGGCTCGAACGACAGCGGCTCCTCCATCGCGGTGAAGGCCAGCAGCTGCAGCAGGTGGTTCTGGATGACGTCGCGGGCCGCGCCGATGCCGTCGTAGTAGCCCGCGCGGCCGCCGAGGCCGATGTCCTCGGCCATGGTGATCTGCACGTGGTCGACGAAGTTGGCGTTCCAGATCGGCTCGAACAGCTGGTTCGCGAAGCGCAGCGCCAGGATGTTCTGCACCGTCTCCTTGCCGAGGTAGTGGTCGATGCGGAACACCGACTCCTCGGGGAAGACGTCGTTGACGATCGCGTTCAGCTCTTCGGCGCTCTTGAGGTCGTGGCCGAAGGGCTTCTCGATGACGACGCGCCGCCACGTGTTCTCGTCGGCGTTCGCCAGCCCCGAGCGGGCCAGCTGCTTGGTCACCACCGGGAACGCGCTGGGCGGGATCGACAGGTAGAACGCCGTGTTGCCGCCGGTGCCGCGTTCCTGGTCGAGGTCCTTGACGACCTGGGCGAGCCGGTCGAAGGCGTTGTCGTCGTCGAAGGTGCCCTGGACGAACCGGATGCCTTCGGCGAGCCGGTTCCAGACCGACTCCTTGAACGGCGTCCGCGCGTGCTCCTTGACCGAGTCGTGCACGAGCTCGCCGAAGTCCTGGTGCTCCCAGTCGCGGCGGGCGAACCCGACGAGCGAGAAGCCGGCGGGCAGCAGCCCGCGGTTGGCCAGGTCGTAGATGGCGGGCATCAGCTTCTTGCGGGCCAGGTCGCCGGTGACGCCGAAGATCACCAGGCTGGACGGCCCGGCGATCCGCGGGAGCCGCTTGTCCCGCGGATCGCGCAGCGGGTTCTTCCACGTCATGCGCCGACCTCCTGTACCGCGCGGACGACCGCCGCGAGGCCGGCGGCCCGGTCGGTCAGGTGCAGGCGCAGCACCGGGCGGCCGTGCTCGGCGAGCACCTGCCCGTCGCCGAGGGCCTGCGCGTGCTGCAGCTGCCCCAGCGTGTACGGCCGGTCCGGCACGTCGAGGTCCTGCTCGACCGCACCGGTCAGCTGCAGGAACACGCCGTTCTGGTGCCCGCCCTTGTGGTACTGGCCGGTGGAGTGCAGGAACCGCGGGCCCCAGCCGAACGTCGTCTGCTTCCCGGTGCGCTTGGCGATCTCGCCCCGCAGCAGCGCCGTCGAGGCGTCGTCGAGCCGGTCGAGGTAGGCCTGCACGGCGATGTAGCCCGCGTCCGGCGCCGAAGCGAAGAACGCGCGCAGCACGTCGGTCAGGCTGCCGCCGGTCGCAACGCCGTCGCTGCCGAAGATCTCGACCGCGCCGTCCACGTTGGACGCCGTCTCGCCGCCCTTGAGCTTCTCCGGGTCGTCCAGCAGCGCGCGGGCCGCCTTCTTCGCCGCTTCGACGTCGGGCTGGTCGAACGGGTTGATCCCGATCAGCCTGCCGGCCAGCGCCGTGGCGAACTCCCAGAGCAGGAACTGCGCGCCGAGCGAGCCGGTGACGGCGATCTTCGCCGCGCCCTGCGGGCTGCCGACCGCGGTCGGCGTGGCGTCGTCCTTCGCGTCGGCGAAACCGGCCGCCTCCGGGCCCTCGACCGCGACCGGCAGCAGGCCGGTGCCCTGCTTGCCGGTGGACTCCGCGATCAGCTGCTCCGCCCAGTCGGGGAAGCCCTTGATCCCCGAGCCGGTGTCGGCCAGCACGACCTTCTCGGCACCGGCCTCGTGCGCGGCGGCCCACGCGGCGGCCAGCTTGACCGCCGGGTTGGCCGCGTCGTCCGCGGCGAGCTCGTCGGCCACCGAGGCGGCCTGGTCGAGCAGCCGGGCGACGTCCGCGCCGGCGAGACCGGCCGGGACGAGCCCGAACGCGGTCAGCGCCGAGTAGCGGCCGCCGACGTGCGGGTCGGCGAGGAAGGTCTTGCGGTAACCCTCCTTTTCGGACAGTTCCTGCAGCGGCGAGCCCGGGTCGGTGACGACCACGATCCGCCGCGCCGCGTCGATCCCGGCGTCGGCGAACGCCTTCGCGAAGATCCGCCGGTGGCTGTCGGTCTCGACCGTGCCGCCGGACTTCGACGACACCACGATCACGGTGCGCTCCAGGTCGCCGGCGAGCGCGTCGGCGACCTGGCCGGGGTCGGTCGTGTCGAGCACGGTCAGCGGGACGCCGTCGGTCGCGGTGATCACCTCCGGCGCGAGCGACGAGCCGCCCATGCCGGCCAGCACGACGCGGTCGACGCCCTCGCTCCGCAGCTCGGTCCGCAGCGCCTCGATCTCGCCGATCAGCGGCCGCGACGACTTGTGCAGCGTCGTCCACGACAGCCGGATCGACGCCTCGGGCTCGGCGTCCGGCCCCCAGAGCGTCGCGTCCTGCGCCGCCAGCTTCGACGCGGCCCGGTCGGCGACCAGCCGCTCGGCCAGGGGCGCAGCCCGCTCCGCCAGTGCGGCGTCCACGATCTCGACGCCGGTCTTTTCCCCTGTCGTCATGTCGTGCTTCAGCCCTTCACGTTGTCGAGCTGGCCCTTGACGGTGTCGAGCAGCTCGGTCCAGGACTTCTCGAACTTCTCGACGCCCTCGTTCTCCAGCGTGAGGAACACGTCGCGGATGTCGATGCCGACGGCCTCCAGCTTGTCGAAGACCTCCTGCGCCTCGGCGCCGCGGCCGGTGACCTGGTCACCGGTGATCTCGGCGTGCTCGGCGACCGCGTCGAGGGTCTTCTCCGGCATCGTGTTGACGGTGTCCTTCACGACGAGCTGGTCGACGTAGAGGGTGGGGGAGTAGTCCGGGTTCTTCACGCCGGTGGAGGCCCACAGCGGCCGCTGGGCGTTCGCGCCCTGCTCCGCGAGCTTCTTCCAGCGGTCGGTCGAGAACAGCTCCTCGAAGGCCGCGTAGGCCAGGCGCGCGTTGGCGACGGCCGCCTTGCCGCGCAGGGCCTTGGCCTCGTCGGTGCCGATCGCGTCCAGGCGCTTGTCGACCTCGGTGTCCACGCGGGACACGAAGAACGACGCGACCGAGTGGATGCCCTTGAGGTCGTGGCCGTTGGCCTTCGCCTGCTCCAGGCCCGCGAAGAAGGCCTCGATGACCTTCTTGTAGCGCTCGACGGAGAAGATCAGCGTGACGTTGACGCTGATGCCCTCGGCGAGCGTGCGGGTGATCGCCGGCAGGCCCTCCTCGGTGGCCGGGATCTTGATCAGCACATTCGGCCGGTCGACGGTCTTCCACAGGTCCTGCGCCTCGGCCACCGTCTTCTCGGTGTCCTTGGCCAGGCGCGGGTCGACCTCGATGGAGACGCGGCCGTCGACGCCGTTCGTGGCGCTGTAGACGTCGCGGAACAGGTCGGCGGCGTTGCGCACGTCGGTCGTCGTCAGCTCCCGGATGGTCGCCTCGACGTCGGCGCCGCGCGCGGCCAGCTCCTTCGTCTGCTCGTCGTAGGCCTCGCCCTTCGACATCGCGTTCGCGAAGATCGTCGGGTTGGTCGTCACGCCCACGACGTGCTTGTCGCGGATCAGGCCGGCCAGGTTGCCGGTGTTCAGGCGTTCACGCGAGAGGTCGTCCAGCCAGATCGATACGCCGGCCTCGGACAGAGCCGCGAGCTTGTCGTTGCTCATTGCAGTCATCCCCTTCAGGAATTCTTGGTGTTCTGGATCGAGCGACGGGCGGCCTCGACGACGGCTTCCGCGGTGAACCCGAACTCACGGAACAGTGTGGCCGCGTCGGCCGACGCACCGAAGTGCTCGATCGAAACGTTCACCCCGGCGTCACCGGTGAAGCGGTGCCACGACTGGGCGATGCCCGCCTCGACGGACACGCGGGCCTTCACACCGGCCGGGATGACGGACTCGCGGTAGGCCGCGTCCTGCGCGTCGAACCACTCGACGCACGGCATGGACACGACACGCGCCTTGACGCCGTCGGCGTCCAGGGTCTTCTTCGCCTCCACCGCGAGCTGGACCTCCGACCCGGTGGCGATGAGCACCACGTCCGGCGTCCCGTCGGAGTCGGCCAGGACGTACCCGCCCTTCGCGACGCCTTCGGCGCTGGTGCCGTCGAGCACCGGCACGTTCTGGCGGGTCAGCGCCAGCCCGGACGGGTGCTCGGTGTCCTCCAGGACGGCCTTCCAGGCGTACGCGGTCTCGTTGGCGTCCGCCGGGCGGACGACGTTGAGGCCCGGGATCGCGCGCAGCGCGGAAAGCTGCTCGATCGGCTGGTGCGTCGGCCCGTCCTCGCCGAGGCCGATCGAGTCGTGCGTCCACACGTAGATGACCGGCGCCTTCATCAGCGCGGCCAGCCGGACCGGCGGGCGCATGTAGTCGGAGAAGATGAGGAACGTCGCGCCGTACGGGCGGGTGCCGCCGTGCAGCGCGATCCCGTTGAGGATCGAGCCCATGGCGTGCTCGCGGACGCCGAAGTGCAGCGTCCGGCCGTACGGGGTGGCCTGCCACATCTCGGTGGCGGCCTTCTCGGGACCGAACGAGTCGGCGCCCTTCATCGTCGTGTTGTTGCTCTCGGCCAGGTCGGCCGAGCCGCCCCACAGCTCCGGCAGCGGGTCGGCGAGGGCGTTGAGGACCTCGCCGGAGGCCTTGCGGGTCGCGATGCCCTTGGCGTCCGGCTCCCACTTCGGCAGGTTGTCGGCGAAGCCCTCCGGCAGCGTGCGGGTCGAGAGCCGGTCCGCGAGCTTCTTGCGCTCCGGGTTGGCCTTCGCCCACGCCTCGAACTTCTCGGTCCACTCGGCGTGCGCGGCCTTGCCCCGCTCCACCGCCTGGCGCGTGTGCTTGAGCACGTCGTCCTCGACCACGAAGGACTGCTCCGGGTCGAAGCCGAGGATCTTCTTGACCGCGGCGACCTCTTCGGCGCCCAGCGCGGCCCCGTGCGCCTTGCCGGTGCCCATCTTCTTCGGCGCCGGGTAACCGATGACCGTCCGCAGCGCGATGAACGACGGCCGCTGCGTCTCGGCCTTGGCGGCCTTGATCGCCTCCTCGATCGCGACGACGTCCTCGCCGCCCTCGACGACCTGGGTGTGCCACCCGTAGGCCTCGTAGCGCTTCACGGTGTCCTCGGACAGCGCGATGTTCGTGTCGTCCTCGATCGAGATCTTGTTGTCGTCGTAGAAGACGATCAGGTTGCCCAGCTCCTGGCGGCCCGCGATGGACGAGGCCTCGGAGGTGACGCCCTCTTCGATGTCGCCGTCGGAGGCGATCACGTAGATGTGGTGGTCGAAGATGCTCTCGCCGGGCGCGGCGTCCGGGTCCAGCAGGCCGCGCTCGCGGCGGGCGGCCATCGCCATGCCCACCGCGTTCGCCAGGCCCTGCCCGAGCGGGCCGGTGGTCGTCTCGACGCCGTCGGTGTGACGGTACTCGGGGTGGCCGGGGGTCTTGGAGCCCCACTTGCGCAGCTGCTTGAGGTCCTCGAGCTCGAGGCCGTAGCCGGCGAGGAACAGCTGGATGTAGAGAGTCAGGCTCGAGTGCCCGGCCGAGAGCACGAACCGGTCGCGGCCCGGCCAGTGCTGGTCGGTCGGGTCGTGACGCAGCGTGCGCTGGAACAGCGTGTAGGCCAGCGGCGCCAGGCTCATCGCCGTGCCGGGGTGGCCACTGCCACAGTTCTCCACCGCGTCGGCCGCGAGCACCCGGACGGTGTCCACGGCGCGGGTGTCGGTGTCGGTCCAGTCGGCGGGCGTGTTGCGCCGGAGGAGTGGGTTGTTCTCGCTGGTAGTGGCGGTTTCGGACACTGAACTCCAACTCCCGGTCATGATGGTTGCGGCTGGTCTTCCTCGTTCCGGTTACCCGTGCGCGCGGCTACTTATCTCAATCGATCCCGAAGGGACGATATTCCTGCTCGCGGCCATGCGCAGGGGCAATCGCGGCCCGTCGCGGTCAGCCTAGTGCTTGGGCCGGTCGAGGACCCGCGATCACCCACGGGATTCACCACGTCTAACATCGTTCGAGGGTTCAGTTCGGCAGGTTTGCGCGGCACCACCACTGCCTACCCGGACTTGCCCGCCCGAACCTGACGCAGGGAGTGAAATGTCGCCGGTGAACGCTGCGCACGGACGCAGTGAAGACACCAGCGCCGTGCACCCGACCGGTGAACGACCGCACGGTGACCGGCGAAGCCTCCGCCGGGTCGTCGGCGCGTACGCCGCCTTGGCGAAGCCGCGGGTCATCGAGCTGCTCCTGGTGACCACCATCCCGGCGATGTTCCTCGCCGGCCGTCAGATCCCCTCCCCGTGGCTGGTACTGGCCACGCTGGTCGGCGGGACGATGGCCGCGGGCAGCGCGAACGCGCTCAACTGCGTGATCGACGCGGACATCGACAAGGTGATGAACCGCACCAAGCGCCGCCCGCTGGTGAAGGACTCGGTGCCCCGCCGCGGCGCGCTGATCTTCGGCCTCGTGCTGGGCGTCGCCTCGTTCGCCGTGCTCTATTTCACGGTGAACCTGCTCTCGGCGATCCTCGCGATCGCGACGATCCTCTTCTACATCTTCGTCTACACGCTCGGCCTCAAGCGGCGCACGTCACAGAACGTGGTCTGGGGCGGCGCGGCGGGCTGCATGCCGGTGGTCATCGGCTGGGCCGCCGTCACCGGCACGGTGCAGTGGCCGGCGTTCGTGATGTTCGGCGTCATCTTCTTCTGGACGCCGCCGCACACGTGGGCGCTGGGCATGAAGTACCGCGACGACTACGAGCGCGCGGGCGTCCCGATGCTTCCGGTGGTCGCCACGGCCCAGCACGTCGCCCGCCAGATCGTCATCTACTCGTGGGTGATGGTGGCGTGGACGCTGCTGCTGCTCCCGGTGACGTCGTGGCTGTACGGCACGTTCGCCATCCTGGCCGGCGGCTGGTTCCTCTTCTACGCGCACAGCCTTCAGGCGGCGGTCCGGCGCGGCGAGGAGACCAAGCCGATGGCGCTGTTCCACCGCTCGAACACGTACCTGATGATCGTGTTCGTCGCGCTGGCCGTCGACTCGGCGATCGGCCTGCCCACCCTCGGCCTGCCGTTCTGAGACGGATCGGGACCGCGCTGGTCGCGGTCGTCGTTTTCGGGCTGCTGGTCCTCCTCGGCCGCGGGAAGCTCCCGCTCGACCAGAACCGGCTGCTCGGCACCGGCTGCGCCATCCCGGCCCGGATCACGGCGGTCCCCGGCCCGGCCCCGGACGGCGGCGGGGTCCGCGTCGCCGAGCAGGGCCCGGGCGCCGCTGTGCTCGAGAACACCAGCGCCCTCGCCGCCTACCGGATCCCCGTGACGTCCGGCGCGCGGACCGTCGAGGTGCCGGTGCTCCTGCCGGGCCAGCGGATCGGCGTCGTGCTGGACCGGCCCGCGCCCGGCCCGGCGATCTGGCTCGCGCCCGAGTCACTCGGCGGCTTCACGCCCGTGACCGCGACCGTCGTGCCCGGCGGGGTCCGCTACCGCTCCGGGAACTGCCGCGCGCTGACCAGCCGGGGCGCCGCGGTGCTGTTCCGTGCCCCGGACGGGCGCATCACCGGCGGTGAACAGCTGCCGCCGGCCGGCGTGTCGTGTGCGCCGGGGGAGCGGGTGCTGCCCGCGGCCGGGCGGCCCGGCGAGGTCTACCCGTACTGCGACCTGCGGACGGAATGATCGCGCGGCCACCGCCGTTACACTTCGTTGGCTCTTTTCCTTGAGGCGAAAGCAGGATCCTTGTCTTCGGACGACTTTTCCGCCGAGCTCGCCCGCGAGCAGGCGTACGTCACCACCCTCTACGCGAAGCTCGACGCCGAGCGCCTCGACGCCCAGCGGCGCCTCGACGAGACCCTGCGCCAGGCCGGCGGCACCCCGCAGGCGCGCACCGAGCGCGACGTGGCCACGACTCTTTACACCGACCGGCTCGCCCAGCTCGGCTCCGTCGAGCAGGGGCTGGCCTTCGGACGGCTCGACTTCGTCCCGGAGAGCGCCGAAGAGACCACCTACATCGGCCGGCTCGGGCTGTTCGACGAAGACGACGACTACCGGCCGCTGCTCGTCGACTGGCGGGCGCCGGTCGCGCGGCCGTTCTACCTCGCCACCGCCGCGTCACCCGACGGGGTGCGCCGGCGGCGGCACCTGCGGTCGCTGAGCCGCAAGGTCACCGGATTCGACGACGAGATCCTCGACCTCACCGCCGCCGACCAGGGCCAGGACCTCGGGCTGGCCGGGGAGGCCGCGCTGCTGGCCGCGCTCGAGAAGCGGCGCACCGGTGAGATGAGTGACATCGTCGCCACCATCCAGGCCGAGCAGGACCGCATCATCCGCGCGCCGCTCGGCGGCGTCATGGTCGTGCAGGGCGGGCCGGGCACCGGCAAGACCGCCGTCGCGCTGCACCGCGCCGCCTACCTGCTCTACACGCACCGCCAGCAGCTCACGACGCGCGGCGTGCTCGTCGTCGGCCCGAACAGCACGTTCCTGCGCTACATCGGCCAGGTGCTGCCCTCGCTCGGCGAGACCGGCGTGCTGCTGGCCACCATCGGGCAGCTCTACCCCGGCCTGGACGCCGACGGCACCGAGCCGCGCGAGGCCGCCGAGGTCAAGGGCCGCCTGGTGATGGCGGAAGTGCTGGCCAACGCGGTCCGCGACCGCCAGCGCGTGCCCGAACCCGTGATGGAGATCGAGTACGAGCACGACGTCCTCAAGCTGGACCGCAAGACCTGCGCCGAGGCCCGCACCCGCGCCCGCCGGTCGCGTCGCCCGCACAACCCCGCCCGGCGCCTGTTCGTCTCCGACGTCCTCGACGCGCTGACCCGCCAGGCCGCGCGGAAGCTGGGTGAGGACCTGCTCGACGGCCAGGACCTGCAGGACATCCGGGCGGAGCTGGCCGCGGACGAAAACGTCGCCGCGGCCCTCGACGAGCTGTGGCCGGTGCTGACCCCGAGGGTGTCCTCGACGACCTGTTCGCCGACCGCGAACGGCTCGACAGCGCGGCCCGGGAGCTGCTGCCGGCGTCGGACCGGGACCTGCTGGAAAGCGGCCGCGACGCGCGCTGGACGCCGGCGGACGTGCCGCTGCTCGACGAGCTGGCCGAGCTGATCGGCGTCGACGACACCGAGGCCCGCGTCGAGCGCAAACGCCGTGAGCGCGAGGAACGCGCGTACGCCGAGGGCGTGCTCGACATCCTCGAACAGGACGAAGAGATCATCGACGAGGAGCTGCTGCGCGTCTCCGACGTCCTCGACGCCGAGCTGTTCGCCGAGCGCCAGCAGGCGCGCAGCGAGCTGACCGCCGCCCAGCGCGCCGCGCAGGACCGGACCTGGACGTTCGGGCACGTGATCGTCGACGAGGCGCAGGAGCTCTCGGCGATGGACTGGCGGCTGCTCATGCGGCGCTCGCCGAACCGGTCGATGACGCTGGTCGGGGACGTGGCGCAGACCGGCGCCGCGGGCGGCGCGCGGTCGTGGGGCGAAATGCTCTCGCCGTACGTCGAGGACCGGTGGCGGGTGGAAGAGCTGACCGTGAACTACCGCACGCCCGCCGAGATCATGACGGTCGCCGCGCGGGTACTGGCCGAGATCTCGCCGGAGCTGTCCGCGCCGGCGTCGGTGCGGGAGACCGGTGTCCCGCCGTGGTCGGCGCGGCCGGCCTCCCTGACAGCGGAGCTGCCGGGGCTGGTGGCGCGCGAGCTGTCCGAAGTGGACGGTGGCACCGTCGCGGTGCTGGTGCCCGCGGGCCGCTTCGACGAGGTCTCGGGCCTGCTCGGGGCGGCCGACGAGCGGCTGAGCGTCCTGACCGTGGAACGCGCGAAAGGCCTGGAGTTCGATTCGGTGGTGCTGGTCGCGCCGGACGAGGTCGTCGCGGCCTCGCCACGCGGGCTCAACGACCTGTACGTGGCGTTGACGCGGGCTACCCGGCGGCTCGGCGTGGTCACCACCGGTGACGACGTCCCGGCACTCTCCGTGCTTGGCTAGGGTGCCCGACATGCAGAAGATCGGGATGATCGTGGTCGCCGCCGCGGCGGCGCTGTCGCTGGCCGCGTGCGGCCAGGACGCCAAGACCGAGACGGCGGCCCCGGCGGGGCCCGCCGTCCCGTCGGCCGGCGCCGCCCAGGCGACCCAGAGCAAGGGCCGCGAGTGCACCGCGGACGACGTCAAGACGACGGGGAAGTTCGGCGAGGTGCCGACGATCACCATTCCCGACGACTGCGACCCGCCGAAGAAGCTGATCACGAAGGACCTGTCCGAGGGCACCGGCACCGGCGCGAAGGCCGGCCAGCAGCTGAAGATGAACTACCTGCTGGTGACGTGGTCGGACAAGAAGAAGCTGGACAGCTCCTTCGACCGCGGCGAGACGTTCGACCTCAACCTCGGCGCGGGCGAGGTCATCCCGGGCTGGGACAAGGGCCTCGAAGGCATCAAGCAGGGCGGCCGCCGCCTGCTCATCATCCCGCCGGACCTGGCCTACGGCGAGGGCGGCCGCGGCATCAAGCCGAACGAGACGCTGGTCTTCGTCACGGACGCGGTCTCGGTCCCGGGCGACAAGGGCTGAGTTGCTCTCACCGACTGACCAGGGACACTTCCGGAAGTACCTGACCACCCTCGGTGTGGCGATCGTGGTCGCGTCCCTCGGGGTCGGTGGCTACCTCCTGCAGACCCAGAGTGATCTGCTCATCGAGCAGGACAAGCTGGCGAAGCTGACCCCCGCCGCGCGTGCCGCCATTGAGCGGAAGCAGCAGATTGTGCTCGTTGCGACGCACTGGGCCCCTTGGGCGCTCGGTGCGCTCGCGGCGCTCGGGTTCGGGCTCGCGGTGTGGGGGCTGGTCGGCTGGCGGAGGAAACAGCAGGAACTCGACGCCAAGGACCGTGTCGAGCTGGGTAAGCTCGAACTCGAGCGGGACAAGGTGCACGCCGAGCTGGCCGAGATGCAGCTGAGCGCCGCCGAAAAAGCGGACGAGATTGCAGAACAGGCCGAAGAGCTTGTCCAAGACGAGGTCCTCGAGGTACTGGCCCAGCGGGCTGACCGTCGAGAGTCTTCAGGTCGCCGAGATCCCGACCTGCCCGCATTCCCCCGGCCCGGCCAAGAACCAACATCTGTTGCCGAGGGTCACGGCGATGCGGCTATCGGCGCTGGCGCGAGCTGGTCTTCGCGACGGTCCGAACTGCGCGAGCGAATCGGAGCCGTGGAGGAGACCCTCGCGGACCGTCTCGCGGGCGCCTACCCGACCAGTGCCCTTACCCGCGATGTCCGTCCCGGACCTCGCTCTGTCAACGCGCTGCTCGACGATCCGGACAGAAGGGTATTTTCCCTCGTCGACATCAAACTCACCGATCCGAAGAACTTTCTCAATCGCCTGCAGGATTCGTTGCTGGCCCTCTCGGCGGCCACGGAGATACTCGAATCGCGGTACCCGGACAAGACGATCAGGTCTGCGGCTATCTTTCTGTTCCGCGAAGGCACCAAGTTACCGTCCGACCCGGAGCGGAGCGTCCGCGAGTACCGCGCCGGACTCCGCCATCGACCGGCGGTCCTGATCTACCCCGAAGCGAAGTGGCAGGAGATGACCCCCGAGCGTTTGCGCATCGACCTCGAGGAACGGTGGCGACGGGCTTCGGTGACCGGCGGCCTGGCGGTGTGAGGGCCGCCGCGGGAGCGGCCCTCACGGGCTTTCACGGGATGAGCAGGAGCTTGCCGGTGGTGCGGCGGCCCTGCAGGTCCTCGTGGGCGCGGCGCGCCTCGGCGAGCGGGTACTTGCCGCCGATCCGGACGTTCAGCTCGCCCGCCTGGATGGCGTCGAACAGCTCCTTCGACCGCCAGTCGATCTCTTCGCGGGTGCGCGTGTAGTGCGCCGACGTCGGGCGCGTCAGGTACAGCGAGCCGCCCGAGTTGAGGCGTTGCGGGTCCAGCGGGGGCACCGGGCCGCTCGACGCGCCGAACAGCGCCAGCAGGCCGCGGATCTTCAGGCTGGCCAGGCTGCCGTCGATGGTGTCCTTGCCCACGCCGTCGTAGACGACGTCCACGCCCTCGCCGCCGGTCAGCTCGCGGGTGATCTTCGCGAAGTCCTCGCGGTCGTAGCGGATCACCTCGTCCGCGCCGGCTTCGCGGGCGAGCTTCGCCTTCTCCTCCGTCGACACCGTGCCGATGACGCGGGCGCCGCGGGCCTTCGCCAGCTGGACCAGCAGCAGGCCGACGCCGCCGGCGGCCGCGTGCACCAGCACGTCGTGGCCCGGCTTGACCTCGAACGTCGACGCCACCAGGTAGTGCGCGGTCATGCCCTGCAGCATCGTCGCGGCCGCCGTTTCCAGCGAGACGCCTTCGGGCACCTTCACCGCCACCGCCGCGGGGAGGACCTTGCGCGTCGCGTAGCTGTCGGGCGAACCCTGCCAGGCGACGCGGTCACCGACCGCGAACCCTTCGACGTCCGGGCCGACCTCGGCGACCGTGCCCGCGCCTTCGAGGCCGAGCACGAACGGCAGCTCCATCTGGTAGATGCCCTGGCGCTGGTAGGTGTCGATGTAGTTGACGCCGGCCGCGGCGACGTCGACCAGCAGCTCTCCGGCCCGCGGACCCGCGACGTCCACTTCGGCCGCTTCGAGCACTTCCGGGCCGCCGGTCTTCGTCACCTGCACTGCGGTGGGCATGCGTCCTCCTCGGGTCGATTTCTCCCAGGCACAACTATGGCCGACGCCACGCTGTTCCGCGTTCCGGCCGCACTTTGGTTATCGTTCGGGACGTGGAAGAGACAGTTTCGCCGACCGGCGCCCAGCTCGGCGCGGCCCGCAAGTTCGTGAAGGCGCACGGCAAGCCGTCCCGCGCGGTCGTGGAGAACATCGGCCGGGCCGGCGCCCGGGTCGTGCTCGTCGGGGCGGACGGCGCCCTCGGGGACGTCGTGGTGCCTTCCGTGGCGACCGGCGAGGCGCTGGTCGAAGCCGTCGAGGACCTGGAACCGGCCGAGTGGGACGCGGAGACGGTGAAGCAGGTCAAGATCGGCCCGGAGCACCGCCGCAAGATGGCCGGCCGGTGAGCCGCACGGCGATCCTCGTCGGCTGCGCGGAGCTCCCGGAAGGCGACGGCGACGAGGACGTCGTGCTGCCCGCCCTGCGTGAGCTGGGCTTCTCGGTGTCGTGGGCACCGTGGGACTCGGGCGCCGGCTTCGCCGCGGCCGACGCCGTGATCCTGCGCGCGACCTGGGACTACGCCGCGCGGCGGGCCGAGTTCCTCGACTGGTGCGAGTCGGTGCCGGCGCTGTACAACCCGGCGGCCGTCGTGCGCTGGAACACCGACAAGGCGTACCTGGCCGAGCTGCTCGACGCGGGCCTGGCGGTCGTCCCGACGGAGCTGGTGGAGCCGGGCGAGCAGGCCCGCTTCCCGTCGTCGGACTTCGTGGTCAAGCCGTCGGTGGGCGCGGGCTCGCGCGGAGCGGCCCGCTTCGCGGCGGGCGCGGACGCGTCGTCGCACGTGGCGGGGCTGCACGCCGAGGGCCACACGGCACTGATCCAGCCCTACCAGTCCAGTGTGGACACCGAGGGCGAGCTGGCACTGGTGTACCTGGGCGGCATCTATTCGCACGCCTTCGCCAAGGGCGCGATGCTCGGGTCCACAATGGACGCGTCGGGGCTGTACCTGACGGAGCAGCTGGCGAAGGCGGAACCACCGTCGGACGCGGTGGCGCTGGCGGAGGACGTCCTGGACGCGGCGTCGGCACTGCTGGGCATCCTGCGGGCGGAGCTGCTGTACGCCCGGGTGGACCTGGTCCGCGGCGCGGACGGTAAGCCGCTGCTGCTGGAGCTGGAGCTGACGGAGCCGTCACTGGGCTTCCGCCAGGCGGACCCGGCCGCGGCGCTGCGGTTCGCCTCCGCGGTGCGGCAGCAGCTGGCGTAGCGCTCACCGGAGCGCTCGCGTGGCCACCAGGGCGACGAGCGCCACGACGGCCTTGATCGTGGTTACGGTGACGGAGCCGGTGACCACTGGGTGACAGCCGTCATCGAGCCCGCTTCGCCGCCAGCCGGTCCGCCCGCGGCCAGCGGACGTCCGTCGCCCAGCCGAGCTGCTCGAAGATCCGGATCACCCGCGCCGACACGTCGATCTGGCCGCGCAGCACGCCGTGGCGGGCGCACGTCGGGTCCGCGTGGTGCGAGTTGTGCCATGACTCGCCCATCGACAGCAGCGCCAGCGGCCAGAAGTTCGCCGCCCGGTCGCGGCCGGCGAAGGGACGCTCGCCGATCAGGTGGCACACCGAGTTGACCGACCACGTCACGTGGTGCAGGAACGCGATGCGGACCAGGCCGGCCCAGAAGAACGCCGTCACGACGCCCCACCATGACCACGACAGCAGGCCGCCCAGCAGCGCCGGCAGCGCCAGGCTCGCCGTGATCCACAGCCAGAAGTAGCGGTTGACCACGCGCAGGTCGCCGTCCGCCACCAGGTCCGGGGCGAAGCGGTCGGCGTTGGTGACCTCGCGGCCGAACATCCAGCCCATGTGCGCGTGCCAGAAGCCGCGCAGGAGTGCCGCCGGGGACGTGCCGAACAGCCACGGTGAATGCGGGTCGCCTTCGCGGTCGGCGAAGGCGTGGTGGCGCCGGTGGCTGGCCACCCAGAAGATCACCGAGCCCTGGACCGCCATGCTGCCCGCGACGGCCAGCGCGATCCGCAATGGCCGGTTGGCCTTGAACGCGCCGTGCGTGAAGTAACGGTGGTAGCCGACAGTCACCCCGAGCGTCGCGAAGACGTAGAACACCGCCGCGAGGATCAGGTCCACCCACGTCATGCCCCAACCCCAGACGAGCGGGACCGCGGCCAGGAGCGCCGCGAACGGCACCAGCAGGAACGTCTTCAGCACGAGCATCTCGCCGGTGCCCCGGCGGTGCGAGATCAGCGGCTTGGGCGCGGAGCGCGTCGTCATGGCGCGAAAGGTAGCCGCGGTGAGTTACGGCGGCGTGACCGCCGGTTGCTCAGGTGGTGGCGAGTTCCGGTTGCTTCGGCGCCGGCTCCAGCGAGACGGCCGGGCCGCGGTCGCGGCTGCCGGTCCACAGCGTCGCCGTCGCGATGATCAGCGCCATCGCGCCGAGCACGTGGAACGACACCATCGCCTCGGGCACGCCGAGCGCGTACTGCAGCGAGCCGAGGACGCCCTGCGCGACCGCGACCACCCAGACCGCCGTGTAGCGCTGCCACAGGCTCTTCGGCGCGCCGACGCGCAGCAGCTGCAGGCCGAAGATCGCGAGCAGCAGCAGGTAGAGCACGAGCAGCCCGCCGTGGACCTGGGCGAGCGCCTCGACCGGGGCGTCGAGGCGGTGGGTGTTGATGTCGCCGCTGTGCGGCCCGGCGCCGGTGACCGTCGTGCCGGCCGCGAGCACCAGCCACAGGACGACGGCCAGCGCGACGAGGATCGCGCGGCCGGACGCCGGGACCAGCGGCCGCGCGGGCTCGTCGCCTTCGCGGAACGCGCGCAGCAGCAGGACGGCCAGCCAGACGAGCGGGGTGGTGGCGAGGAAGTGGATCGCGACGGTCCACCACTCGAGCTTGGCGAGCACGGTCATCCCGCCGACGACGGCCTGCAGCACGACACCGCCGGGCATCGTCCAGGCCAGCTTGACCAGGCGGGTGCGGCGGGGGTGGTCGATCTGGACGCGCCAGGCGGTGACGACCGCGACGGCGGCGACGACGATGACGACGCCGGTCAGCAGCCGGTTGCCGAACTCGATCCACTGGTTGAGCGCGTGGATGCCGGGGTGGTTCACCGGGACGAGACTGCCGGCCACGCACTGCGGCCAGGTGGGGCAGCCGAGCCCGGACCCGGTGACGCGCACGATGGAGCCGGTGACCCCGATCAGCGCCTGCGCGAGGACGGCGGCGACCCCGACGGCCCGCTGCACGGCAGCGGACGGAAACGGCAGGCGGGCGACGAGGCTGGTGAACGGCACGTGTTCGATGGTAGAGCGCGCGGGAAACGGCCTTCCGGCAGGTCCCGGCGCCCAGCAGGCAGTCCGCGCCGCAAGGGACCAAGGTCACTCGCGAGCCGGGACGAGCGCCCCAAGGCCGCTTTGGGTGCGCAAGACGCACCGAAGGCGGCCTTGGGTGCGCGTGACGCACCGAAGGCCACATTGGGGCGCTTCGGGCCGGTCAGGTGAGTTTCGTCGTGCGCGAAGCCAGCGTGCCCGCCAGGACCGCCCAGACGGCCAACACCACGCACGGCCCGGCCGCGAACCCGCCGTCCACCAGGGCCGTGCGCATGCCCTCCGCCAGTGCGCCCGACGGCAGCAGCTCCACGACCACCGCGAGCCCGTGCGGCAGGGACGACGGGGCCAGCAGGATCCCGCCCGCCAGCAGCAGCACGAACCACACGATGTTCGCCAGCGCCAGCACGGCTTCCGCGCGCAACGCCCCGCCCAGCAGCACGCCCAGTGCCCCGAACGCCAGCGTGCCCAGCACCAGCAGCAACACCGCCGAAGCCAGTCCCGCCGCCGACGGGGACCAGCCCAGGAACGCCGCCACCACGCCGAGGACCACCGACTGCAGGGCCACGACCACCAGCGCCGCCACCACGCGGCCGGCCACCAGCAGCCACCGCGGCAACGCCGTCGCCGACAGGCGCTTCAGCACTCCGTACCGGCGGTCGAAGCCCAGCGCGATCGCCTGGCCCGTGAACGCCGACGACATCACCGCCAGCGCCAGGATCCGCGGGGTGATCCAGTCCACTTTGGACGTCGAGCCCAGCGACGACGCCGGCAGGATGTCCAGCAGCGACAAGCCGATCAGCAACGCCAGCGGGATCAGCAACGTCAGCAGCGCCTGCTCGCCGTGGCGCAGCGTCAGGCTCGCCTCCACCCGCGCGTGCGTGCGCAGCATCCGGCCCAGCGATCCGCGCCCCGGCGCCGGGGTGAACGTTCCGGGAGCGAAGTTCACGCGCGCAGCTCCCGTCCGGTCAGCTCGAGGAAGACCTCTTCGAGCGTCCGCTTCCCGACCTGCAGCTCTTCCGGCAGCACGCCCTGCTGCGCGCACCACGCCGTGACCGTCGACACGACCTGCGGGTCGACCGCGCCGACCACGACGTACGTGCCCGGCGCCGACTCGCGCACCGCGTACCCCTCGGGCAGCGCCGCGGCCAGCAGCGCCGTGTCGAGGCGGGTGCGGGCCTTGAAGCGCAGTCCGGCCGTGCCGCTTTCGTCCACCGTCAGCGACTGCGGTGCCCCGGACACGACGACCTTGCCGTGGTCGACGATCACCACCGTGTCGGCCAGCGCCTCGGCCTCCTCCATCAGGTGGGTGGTCAGCAGCACCGACACGCCGTCGCGGCGCAACGCCGACAGCAGGTCCCACACCAGGTGCCGGGCCTGCGGGTCCATGCCCGCGGTCGGCTCGTCGAGGAACACCAGCTCCGGCCGCCCGACCAGGGCGCACGCCAGCGAAAGCCGTTGCTGCTGACCGCCCGAGAGCCGTTTGAACGGCGTCCGGCGCACCGCGGCCAGCCCGAGGACGTCCAGCAGCCACGCCGGGTCCAGCGGGGTCGCGGCGCACGACGCCACCAGCCGGAGCATCTCGTCGGCCCGCACGCCCGGGTACGCGCCGCCGCCCTGGGGCATGATGCCGACGCGCGGACGCAGCTCGGCCGACTCGCGGACGGGGTCGAGGCCGAGGACGCGCACCGTGCCCGAATCAGGGCGGAGGAAGCCTTCGCAGACCTCGACGGTGGTCGTCTTGCCGGCCCCGTTCGGGCCGAGCAGGGCGAGCAGGCTGCCGCGCTCCATCCGCAGGTCGAGATCGTCGACCGCGCGGGTGGAGCCGTAGCTTTTCACCAGCCCGGTGATCTCGACGGCGGGGGCACTCACATCGGGTCACGATACGGCGTCGGCCCGCGCGGGCAGCCGCGGGGACGGCCTGGACAGCAGCACCGGCGCGAGCCGCCGCACGATCAGCATCCCGCCGCCGCACACGACGATCGCCGCGACGTAGGCGAACGGCAGCACGTACGGGCGCCCGTCGAAGGTGCTGCCGGTGGGCGGCAGCAGGAACGGCAGGGCGGCCGACAGCACCGTCGCGGCCACCCGGAACCGGGACGTCCCGGCCGAGGCGGCGAGCGGGATCACCGCCCACAGCACGTACCACGGCTGCAGGTTGATCTGCAGGATCATCACCGCGCCGAGCGCGACGCCGAGGCCGATGATCGGCCGGTAGCGCCACTTGAAGCTGTCCCAGAGGAACTTGAACGTGATGGCCAGCGCGACGAGGTAGCCGAGCACGCCGAGGATCGGCACCAGCGCGTCGGTGTGGTTGCCCAGCCCGAGCGCGATGCCGAGGACGCCGGAGAGGTTGGCGAGCTCGGCGGTGGGGGAGATCCAGGAGCGGACCAGCCCGGGTGTGCTGAAGGTCGCCCCGACCCAGCCGAAGCCGAGCCCGGTGCCGAAGCAGACGGCCACCAGCACCACGCCGAACCACAGCGCCATCGGCGCCCCCGCCACGAACAGGTCTTTCAGCCGCCCGTGCCAGCGTCGCGCCACCATCACGGCGAAGAACGGCAACGCGAACACCGCCGGCAGCTTCACCGCGACGCCGAGGGTGATGATCGCCACGCCGAGCCCGATGTAGAGCAGCTCGCCGCGGGCCAGCGGCGGGGGCGTGTCGCCCTTGACCCGGATCGGCAGCCGCCGGATGCCGACCTCCAGGCCGGCGAGCATCAGGCCGACCGCGAGCGCGTCGTTGTGGGCGCCGGCGACGAAGTGGAAGATCAGCAGCGGGTTGGCCGCGCCGAGCCACAGCGCGGTCGCGGGCTGGACGCCGAAGCGGCGCGCCAGCCGCGGCAGCGCCCAGACGATGAGCACCACGCCGGCGAGCGCGAGCACGCGCTGCAGGAGCACGCCGACGGCGATGCTGTTGCCGGCCAGCGGCGCGAGCCAGCCGCCGAGGCGCAGCACCAGCGGGCCGTACGGCGCCGGCGTCTCGCGCCACATGTTCGACACGCCCGCGGTGAACGGGTCGGCGACGCCGAGGGCCTGTGCCGGGCCCAGGACGTACGGGTCCATCCCGCGGTGCACGATCTCGCTCTGCGCCAGGTAGCTGTAGACGTCGCGGGAGAACAGCGGGGGGATCACCAGCAGCGGCAGCACCCACAGCGCGATGGTGCGCGCCAGCTGGCCCCGGGAGGCGAGCCGCGCGCAGTCGGGGCGGGCGAACTTGCCCAGCATCAGCCAGCTCAGCACCAGGATGCCCATCCCGGAGATGGCGATGGCCAGCGACACCGTCGGGATGCGGGTGAACAGCCGCAGCACCGGGATCTCCTGGACCGGGTTGATCACCGGGGCGGCGCCGGCGCCGAGGCTGCCGAGCGCGAGGAAGAGCGACCCGACCGTGCCGAAGCGGCGGACGACGTGCAGCCCGCGCCGCTCGTCCGGCTCCAGCGGGAGCGGCTCCCGCGGGCGGACGGGCGAAAGCGTGACGGGGTGGGCACTCCCGGTGTCCAGGTCCGCCACTTGCCGCTCCTGCCGCGCAGGATGTTCGCCGACTGCCACGCGTGCAGGGTATCGGTCCGCCCGGGAGTGAGTCGGGTCACTGCCGGACACCCCGCCTTTGCCGCTCGCGGGGAAATAAGACACACTTGTGTTGTGAAAAAGACGGAGGCGGGTGACCAGGCGGGCGGCGACATGCCCCGCGCCGCGCACCCGCACGTCCCGTCGCAGGTCAGCGCCGAGGGCAAGACCCGCCACGAGGTCGCCCGGCTGCTGCTGGAACAGGGTCCCATGACCGCCGTCGTGGTCGCCGAGCAGCTCGGCATCAGCCCCACGGCCGTCCGCCGGCACCTCGACGCGCTGCTCGCCGACGGCGAGGCCGAGACCCGGGACGCGCCGCGCCGCGGGCCCCGCGGCCGGGGCCGTCCGGCGAAGCTGTTCCTGCTCACCGAGGCCGGCCGCGCCCGGTTCGGGCACGCCTACGACGACCTGGCCGTCTCCGCCATCCGCTTCCTCGCCGAGCACGCCGGGGAGGACGCCGTGCGCGCCTTCGCCGAGCGCCGCGTCGCGAAGCTGGTCGAGCCGCACCGCCCGGCGATCACCGGTTCGAGTGATCCCGCGGCACGCGCCGAGGCCCTCGCGACCGCGCTGACCAGGGAGGGCTACGCTGCGTCGACCCGTCAGGTCGCGGCGCCCGCCCCTGGACGGAACGTCGGCGCGCAGCTTTGCCAGCACCACTGTCCGGTCGCGCACGTGGCCGCGGAGTTCCCGCAGCTGTGCGAGGCCGAGACGGAGGCGTTCGCGAAGCTGCTGGGCACCCACGTCCAGCGGCTGGCGACCATCGCGCGCGGGGACTCCGCGTGCACCACACACGTGCCCGTCACGACGGGTGACCCGGCCCATCCCGAGCCGGGTGGCACAGCGTCGACTCGGCGCGAAGCACGGATCCCGAGGAATGGAGGGAAACCCGCATGACTGCCGCTGCCGAGCAGCGCACTCCCACCACCGCGCCACTGAGCCAGGAAGAGACCATCGAGTCCCTTGGCAAGTACGCGTTCGGCTGGGCGGACTCCGACGAGGCGGGCGCCAGCGCCCGTCGCGGGCTGAACGAGGACGTCGTCACCGACATCTCCGCGAAGAAGTCCGAGCCGGAGTGGATGCGCGAAGCGCGACTGAAGGCGCTCAAGCTCTTCGAGAAGAAGCCCATGCCCAACTGGGGGGCCGACCTCTCCGGGATCGACTTCGACAACATCAAGTACTTCGTGCGGTCCACGGAGAAGCAGGCCACCTCCTGGGAGGAACTGCCCGAGGACATCAAGAACACCTACGACAAGCTGGGCATCCCCGAGGCGGAGAAGCAGCGCCTCGTCGCCGGTGTCGCCGCGCAGTACGAGTCCGAGGTCGTCTACCACCAGATCCGCGAGGACCTGGAGGAGCAGGGCGTGATCTTCCTGGACACCGACTCGGGCCTGCGCGAGCACCCCGAGCTGTTCCAGGAGTACTTCGGTTCGGTCATCCCGGCCGGGGACAACAAGTTCTCCGCGCTGAACACGGCGGTGTGGTCCGGCGGCTCGTTCATCTACGTGCCGAAGGGCGTGCACGTCGAGATCCCGCTGCAGGCCTACTTCCGGATCAACACCGAGAACATGGGCCAGTTCGAGCGCACCCTGATCATCGTCGACGAAGGTGCGTACGTGCACTACGTCGAGGGCTGCACGGCGCCGATCTACCAGTCCGACTCGCTGCACTCGGCGGTCGTGGAGATCATCGTCAAGAAGGGCGCCCGCTGCCGCTACACGACCATCCAGAACTGGTCGAACAACGTCTACAACCTGGTCACCAAGCGCGCCAAGTGCGAAGAGGGCGCGACCATGGAATGGATCGACGGCAACATCGGTTCCAAGGTGACGATGAAGTACCCGTCGGTGTTCCTCATGGGCGAGCACGCCAAGGGCGAGGTCCTGTCGGTCGCGTTCGCGGGCGAGGGCCAGCACCAGGACGCGGGCGCCAAGATGGAGCACCTCGCGCCGTACACGTCCTCGACGATCGTGTCGAAGTCGGTGGCGCGCGGCGGCGGCCGCACCTCCTACCGCGGCCTGGTCCGCGTGGCGAAGCGGGCGCACCACTCGCGCTCCAGCGTGGTCTGCGACGCGCTGCTGGTCGACACCATCTCGCGCTCGGACACGTACCCGTACGTGGACATCCGCAACGACGAGGTGTCCATGGGCCACGAGGCCACGGTGTCCAAGGTCAGCGAGGACCAGCTGTTCTACCTGATGTCGCGCGGCCTCGACGAGGCCGAGGCGATGGCGATGATCGTGCGCGGCTTCGTCGAGCCGATCGCCCGTGAGCTGCCGATGGAGTACGCGCTCGAGCTGAACCGCCTGATCGAGCTCCAGATGGAAGGGTCCGTCGGCTAGTCATGTCGGTTACCGAGAACAACGTTTCCGGAGCCCTCCGCGAGGGGGCCGTCGTCCCGGCGGCCTCCCGCGCGGAGCGGTTCACTTCTTACGACGTCGAGGCCTTCGAGGTCCCCGGCGGCCGTGAGGAGAACTGGCGCTTCACGCCGATGAAGCGCCTCCGCGGCCTGCACGACGGCAGCGCGCAGGCCACCGGCGAGATCACCCTCGACGTCGACGCCGCCCCCGAGCTGGGCATCGTGACCGTCGGCCGCGACGACCCGCGGCTGGGCCAGGCCGGCGTCCCGAGCGACCGGATCGCCGCGCAGGCGTACTCGTCGTTCACCAAGGCCACCATCGTGACGGTGCCGAAGGAGACGAAGGCGTCGAAGCCGTCCGTGCTGCGGATCCACGGTCCGGGCGAAGGCCAGGTCGCCTACGGGCACCTGCAGGTCCGCGCCGAGGCGTTCGCCGAGGCCGTCGTCGTGCTCGACCACGTCGGCTCCGGCACCTACGCCGACAACGTCGAGTTCGTCATCGGCGACTCGGCGAAGGTCACCGTGGTCAGCGTCCAGGACTGGGCCGACGACGCCGTGCACGTCTCCGAGCAGCACCTCAAGCTCGGCCGCGACGCCACGCTCAAGCACATCGTCATCACCCTCGGCGGTGACCTGGTCCGCGTCTCGCCGACGGCGACGTTCGCGGACAAGGGCGGCGACGTCGAGATGCTCGGCCTGTACTTCGCCGACGCGGGCCAGCACCAGGAGCACCGCCTTTTCGTCGACCACGCGGTCCCGAACTGCAAGTCGAACGTGATGTACAAGGGCGCGCTGCAGGGCGACGAAGCGCACACGGTGTGGATCGGCGACGTCCTGATCCGCGCGGCCGCCGAGGCCACCGACACCTACGAGCTCAACCGCAACCTGGTGCTCACGCCGGGCGCGCGCGCCGACTCGGTGCCGAACCTCGAGATCGAGACCGGCGAGATCGAAGGCGCCGGCCACGCGAGCGCGACGGGAAGGTTCGACGACGAGCAGTTGTTCTACCTGCAGTCGCGCGGGATCGCCGAAGAAGCCGCCCGCCGGCTGGTCGTGCGCGGGTTCTTCCACGAGATCCTGGTCAAGATCGACGTCCCCGAGGTGCGCGAGCGCCTCGAAGCGGCGATCGAAGCCGAACTCGAAGCCGTTGGCGCCTGACCGCCCTCTCTGACTTAGGAAAACGAAGAATGGCAACGCTGGAAATCAAGGACCTGCACGCCTCGGTGACCACCGAGGAAGGCGCCAAGGAGATCCTCAAGGGCGTCAACCTGACGATCAAGTCGGGTGAAACGCACGCGATCATGGGCCCCAACGGCTCCGGCAAGTCCACCCTGTCCTACGCCATCGCCGGTCACCCCAAGTACCAGGTGACCTCCGGCGAGGTGCTGCTCGACGGCGAGAACGTCCTCGAGATGAGCGTCGACGAGCGCGCCCGGGCCGGCCTGTTCCTGGCCATGCAGTACCCGGTCGAGGTGCCGGGCGTGTCGATGTCCAACTTCCTCCGCACCGCGGCCACCGCGGTCCGTGGCGAGGCCCCCAAGCTGCGCCACTGGGTCAAGGAGGTCAAGGAGGAGATGGGCAAGCTCGAGATCTCGCAGGAGTTCGCCGAGCGCTCGGTCAACGAAGGCTTCTCCGGCGGCGAGAAGAAGCGCCACGAGATCCTGCAGCTGGCGCTGCTCAAGCCGAAGTTCGCCATCCTCGACGAGACCGACTCCGGCCTCGACGTCGACGCGCTGCGGATCGTCTCGCAGGGTGTCAACGACTACAAGGCCAACAGCGAGGTCGGCGTCATGCTGATCACGCACTACACCCGGATCCTCCGGCACATCACGCCGGACTTCGTCCACGTCTTCGCCGGCGGCAAGATCGTCGAGTCGGGCGGCAAGGAACTGGCGGACGAGCTCGAGGAAAACGGGTACGTCAAGTACACCGGCAAGACCGAGCCCGCCGCGGTCTGACCCGTTCCACCACACCGAGAACGAGAGGAGTCGGCCCGATGACCACCACCTCGGCCAGCTCTTTGCCACTGGACGTGGCGGCCCTGAGGGCCGACTTCCCCATCCTGTCGCGCACGGTTCGCGACGGGAAACCCTTGGTGTACCTGGACTCCGGGGCGACTTCGCAACGTCCCACCGCGGTGTTCGAGGCCGAGCGCGAGTACGTCTTCACGTCGAACGCCGCCGTGCACCGCGGCGCGCACCAGCTGTCCGAAGAGGCGACCGACGCCTACGAGTCCGCGCGGGCGAAGATCGCCGAGTTCGTCGGCGCCGACCCCGAGGAGCTGGTGTTCACCAAGAACGCCACCGAGGGCATCAACCTGGTCGCGTACTCGATGAGCAACGCCGCCACGGCCGGTCCCGAGGCTTCGCGGTTCGTGGTCGGCCCGGGTGACGAGATCGTCGTCACCGAGATGGAGCACCACGCGAACCTCGTGCCGTGGCAGCAGCTGTGCCAGCGCACCGGGGCGACGCTGAAGTGGTTCAAGGTCACTTCCGGGGGCCGCCTCGATCTGTCCGATGTGGACGAGCTGATCACGCCGCGCACGAAGGTGGTCGCGTTCGCGCACCAGTCCAACGTGCTCGGCACGGTCAACCCGGTCTCGCTGCTGGTCGAGAAGGCCAAGGCCGTCGGCGCGCTCACCGTGCTGGACGCCTGCCAGTCGGTGCCGCACTTCCCGGTGGACTTCCACGCCCTCGGCGTCGACTTCGCGGTGTTCTCCGGGCACAAGATGCTCGGCCCGTCCGGCATCGGTGTCCTCTACGGCCGCACCGAGCTGCTCGAAGCGATGCCGCCGTTCCTGACCGGCGGCTCGATGATCGAGATGGTCCGGATGGAGGGCTCGACCTTCGCGCCGCCGCCGCAGCGGTTCGAAGCGGGTGTCCCGATGACGTCGCAGGCCATCGGCCTCGGCGCGGCCGTCGACTACCTCACGGCCATCGGCATGGACCGCGTCGCGGCGCACGAGAAGGAACTCGCCGCGGCGGCCCTCGAAGGCATCGGCGCCATCCCCGGCGTCCGGATCATCGGCCCGGCGGACCTCGAGGACCGCGGCGCGACCGTGTCGTTCGTGATCGACGGCGTCCACCCGCACGACGCCGGCCAGGTGCTCGACAGCCTCGGCATCGCCGTGCGCGTCGGCCACCACTGCGCGTGGCCGCTGCACCGGGCCTGCAACGCGCAGGCGACCGTGCGCGCGTCGTTCTATCTGTACAACGACCTGTCCGAAGTGGACGCGCTCGTCGCGGGCGTCCGCGAGGCGCAGAAGTTCTTCGGGGTGGGCCAGTGAACCTGGAGAGCATGTACCAGGAGATCATCCTGGACCACTACAAGAACCCGCACGGGCGCGGCCTGCGCGACCCGTTCGACGCCGAGTCGTTCCAGGTCAACCCGACCTGCGGCGACGAGGTGACGCTGCGGGTCAAGCTCGACGACGGGAAGGTCGCCGACGTCTCCTACGAGGGCCAGGGCTGCTCGATCAGCCAGGCCTCGACGTCGGTCTTGACGGATCTCGTCGTCGGCCACACGCTTGAGGAGGCGTTCACCACCATGGACGCCTTCGTGGAACTGATGCAGGGCAAGGGAAAGGTCGAGCCGGACGAGGACGTGCTGGAGGACGGGGTCGCCTTCGCGGGCGTCGCCAAGTACCCGGCCCGCGTGAAGTGCGCCCTCCTCGGCTGGATGGCTTTCAAGGACGCCGTCGCCCGGACGACCAGTGGAGCTGAGAAGGCATGAGCGAAGACACCGCCACTCGTGAGGGGCGCACCGCCGCCGACCTCGACGCCGAGGCCACCGCGAAGCAGGACCTCGAGCTCGCCAAGATCGAAGACGTCGAGGAGGCCATGCGCGACGTCGTCGACCCGGAGCTGGGCATCAACGTCGTCGACCTCGGCCTGGTCTACGACATCCGCGTCGAACCGGACAACACGGCGACCCTCGACATGACCCTGACGTCCGCGGCCTGCCCGCTCACCGACGTCATCGAGGACCAGACGTCGGCCGCGCTGACCTCCGGCGGCCTGGTCAAGGACTTCCGCATCAACTGGGTCTGGATGCCGCCGTGGGGCCCGGAGAAGATCACCGAGGACGGCCGCGAACAGCTGCGCGCCCTCGGCTTCACCGTCTGAGACCGCTCAGGGAAGGCCGCTCTCCGGAGCGGCCTTCTTCGCGTATAACGACCTATACCACCCGTGCCAGGCCAGCGCGTACAGGCCGAGGGCGACGGCGAACCCGCTGCCGGCGCCGGTGACCAGCAGGTACGTCGCGTTGCCGACGACGCCCGCTTTCGTCATGGGATCGTGCCGGGCCAGGAAGGGCAGCACCTGCAGCAGCGCGCCGGTGAACGCGCCGGTCGCCAGGGACGCGGCGACGGTCTTCCGGTGGCGGATACCCGGCGGCGCCGGTTCCGCGGGCGCGGTGCGGTACCAGCGGACCAGCCACCACGCGAGGATCGCGGCCCCGGTGACGGTGCTGACCAGCTGGATCAGCCGTCCGACGTCGACGCCGGTGACGATCGGCACGCGCAGGAACGGCAGGCCGCCGCTCTCGTGGGTGAAGGCGTCCCAGCCGACGTGGGTGGTGGCGCCGACGACCAGCGACAGGGCGATCCAGCCCGGTCGCTTCCAGCTGAAGCCGTGCGGCAGCCGGGCGGCCAGCGGGGCCGGCGCCAGCGCCACCAGCGGGCGCCTCAGCAGCAGCTGGAAGACGGCGAGCAGGGCCAGCGCGAGGAGCGGGTCGAGCCAGAGGACCGCGGTGAACTCGTGCGTGCGGGAGAGGCCCAATCCCTCGGGCGCGGGCACGAACCAGAAGACGTCCGGCGCGACGGACCCGGCGACCAGCGCGGAGGGCACCAGCGGCCGCCGCGCCAGCGGCAGCACGGCGGCGGGATGACTCAGGGTGAACGGCACGGGAGCTAGTATCCCGGGGTGCTCGTGCGGTCGATCCTCCTGTTCCTGGCGGCGGCGGTGTGCGAGATCGGCGGCGCGTGGCTGGTGTGGCAGGGTGTCCGCGAACACCGCGGCTGGCTCTGGATCGGCGGCGGAGTGCTGGCACTGGGCGTGTACGGCTTCGTGGCGACGCTCCAGCCGGACGCCCACTTCGGCCGCATCCTCGCCGCGTACGGCGGCGTGTTCGTGGCGGGCTCACTGGCCTGGGGCATGGTGGCGGACGGCTACCGCCCGGACCGCTACGACGTGCTCGGCGCGCTGCTGTGCCTGGCCGGGGTGGCCGTGATCATGTACGCGCCCCGCTCAGCGGGGTGACTTCCGTTGACCGCCGCGGCGGGTCGCTCTTCCGCTCGCCGGGTGCGTTGTGCTGCTGCTCAGCGGGCTGATCGTGACCGCCGTCCGGAGCGGCGGAAGACGACGAACAACAGCCGCAGGCCCACCAGGGCGCTGATCACCAGCAGGTTGTACCCGAACACCTGGTGCAGGCCCAGGTCCGCGACGATGCGCGGGCCGCCCGAGCCGGTCAGCAGGAACACCGCCATCAGGCCCGTCGCCGCGCCCACGAACGCCAGCAGGACCTCGTGCACCAGCCCCGTCACCACGTCGCGGTCGCGCTCGTCGGAGAACAGGCGGACGTTCACCGAGAGCCGGCCCTCCGCCAGCGCCGCGCCGATGCGGTCGACGCGGCGGGGGATGCGGCGCAGCACCGGCAGCAGCGCCAGCACCTCGTTGACCGCCGTGTGGCGCAGCGACTCCGGGCGCAGGCGGGCGCCGACCTGCTCGACCGCGAACGCGCGCGACTCCGCCATGACGTCGAACCCGGGGTCGAGCGCGGCCAGGGTGCCCTCGACCGTGGCCAGCGCCCGGAACACCGCCGCGACCGGTGGCGGCACGCTCAGCCGGAAGTCCGCCACCACCCGGAACAGGCCGGTGAACAGGTCGAGGCCGGGGCTGCGGCCGGGGCCGAAGTGGCGGGCGACCAGGGCGCCGAGCGCGCGTTCGAGACGCTGCTCGTCGATGTCGTCCGTGCGGTCGACGATCTCCAGCAGCCCGTCGCGCAGGCCCGCCGGGTCGCCGCGGTCCAGGGCCAGCACCAGGTTCTGCAGCCCGCCGCGCAGCCCGGCGTCGAGCCGGCCGACCGAGCCGAAGTCGAGCAGCCCGAGGCGGCCGTCGTCGAGCAGCAGCAGGTTGCCCGGGTGCGGGTCGGCGTGGAAGACGCCGCCGATCATCACCTGGCCGAGCAGGCAGCGCAGCAGCGACCGCGCCAGCGGCGTGCGCGCGGACGGCGCCGCCGCCTCCACCGGCTTGCCGCTCAGCCGCGACATCACCAGGACGCGTTCCGTGGACAGTGCCTTGTGGACGGTCGGCAGCACGACGTCCGGGCACGAGGTCGCGGCCACGGCGGCGATGTTGCGGGCCTCGATGGTGAAGTCGAGCTCCTCGGCCAGTGCCGCGGCGAACCCGTCGGCGAGTTCCGCCGCCCCGAGCGAGCGCGCCCAGTCCGCGCGGTCCTCCAGTGCCGCGGCGAACCGCCGGACGATGTCGGCGTCGCGTTCGGCTTGCTCCCGCACACCCGGCCGCTGGACCTTGACCACGACGTCCTCGCCGCTGCGCAGCCGCGCCCGGTACACCTGCGCGACCGACGCGGCGGCCAGCGGTTCGGGATCGAACTCGGCGAAGATGTCGTCGGGCGAGCCACCGAGTTCTTCGCGCAGCACGGCCCGGACGGCGTCGGCGCGCGCGGGTGCCACGCTGTCCTGCAGCTTCCCGAGCTCTTCGACGAAGACCGGCGGCAGCAGGTCCGCGCGGGTCGAGAGCAGCTGGCCGAGCTTCACGAACGTCACGCCGCCCTCCTCCAGTGCGCGACGCAGCGAGCGGGCGAGCTGGGCCTGCCGCCCGGGCGCGACCCCCGGTTCGCGGTGGCCGGTGAGGTAGCGGCCGAGGCCGTGCTTGATCGCGATCCGGCTGATCTGCGAATAGCGCCGGGCCCGCGCCGCGCGCGCCCGCACCGACCGCAGCCTGCCGAACACGCCGGATCCGCTCGGCACGGCCATCTCCGCGACGAACAGGAAGAGCAGCGTCGCGAGGAAGGCGCTGCCCGCCAGCGGGATCAGCAGCCCGAGGGCCGCGCCGCCGTTGTGCAGCAGCGAAACCGGGAACGCCCGGCCGATGGCCCCGGCGACGAGCCAGCCGAAGCCGGCGCCGCACAGCGCGCGCACGGTGCCGACGCGCACGCCTAGCACCCGCCTCGACGCGACCACGAGCGGCCACAACACGAGCGCGTACAGGGGAAGGGTCAGCAGGCCCAGCAGGATGTCCACGCCGCCGAGCAGATCACGGCGGCGGGGCCGGGCGGCTCACGCGGCGGCGGGACGCGGCTCCCTCCCCGGAGGGAACGACTTTCGGCCGTGGCCCGCCGTCCGGTGGACTTCTAACCTCGTCTCGCGAACCACGGTGAAGTGCTCTCTGAAGAACCGGACGAAGGAGACACGATGAACGGACGCGCGATCGGCCGGGTCGTGGCGCTCGCCACGGCCGTCGCGGCACCGCTGGGCCTGGGGCTCGCCGTCGCCCCCGGCGCCGAAGCGGCCACCGTCACGACGCTCTACTACAGCTCTTCGGGCGCGCCGGACTACCTCGCCCAGATCGACCGGGGCGCGGCCAACTGGAACGCCGCGGTCACCGACGTGCGGCTGGTGAAGCGGAACACGGGCGCGACGATCGTGTTCCACGAGGTCCACAGCGGCGGCTCGTACACGAACACCGACGGCCACGGGCACGGGCAGATCTACCTCGACACGAGCCAGGTGGCGGAGGGCTTCGACCCGACGCGGATCGCCGCGCACGAGCTGGGCCACAACCTCGGCCTGCCCGACCACTACAGCGGGCCGTGCTCGGAACTGATGTCCGGCCACGGCCCGGGCACGTCCTGCACGAACGCCAAGCCGTCCGCGGCCGAAGCGGCGAAGGTCCAGTCCCTGTGGGCGAACGGCATCGCGGCAGCACGCCCGGAACAGACGTACACCGCCGCACTCTGAGGCGTTCCATCGCGAGAGGGAGGCGCGCGCACCGGCCGCCTGCGAAGATCGACCGGTGCGCGTACTCCGGCCCCTGACGACCAAGGCGACCTACCGCCGGTGGGTCTACCTGGTCCTCGGCGGCGCGATCAGCGTGCCGTACCTGCTGTTCGCCGCGGTCGCCGTGCCGTCGCTGCTGCCGTTCGTCACCACGGTCGGGCGCGCCGTCCTCGTCGGGGGACTGCTCACGCTGGCCGTGCTGGCCGCGACGGCGTTCCTGCCCGCGGTGCACGTGCTGGAGTCCGCCGCGGTCCGCGAGCTGCTCGACGACCCGGTGCCGGACGCGCCCGCGAAACCCGGTAGCCGGCGTGGACGGCTGCGCGCGGCGGCGATGTTCGTGCTGCACGTCGTCACCGGGTTCGGGGTCAGCTTCTTCAGCCTGCTGGCGCCGGTCGCGATCGGCGTGTCGATCAGTGCCGTGTTCACCGGGCACCTGTTCCAAACCGGCGAGGGCGACGAGATCCGGGTGCCCGCGGGCTGGCCGTCGGTGTGGCTGCCGGTGGTGTTCGGGCTCGGGACGGTGCTGCTCGGCTACGCCGTGTGGGCGATCGGCGGGCTGCTCCGGCGGGCCGCGGCCGGGCTGCTCGGGATGACCGCCGCCGACCGGATCGCCCGGCTGGAGCGGCGGACCGAGCAGCTCGCCGAACGCAACCGCCTGGCCAGGGAGCTGCACGACTCGGTCGGGCACGCGCTGAGCGTCGTCACCGTGCAGGCCGGCGCGGCGCGGCGGACGCTGCGCACCGACCCGGACTTCACCGAGCGGGCGCTCGGCGCCATCGAGGAGTCCGCCCGCACCGCGCTCGACGACCTCGACCACGTGCTCGGGCTGCTGCGCGAGGAGGCGGCGGGCCGGACACCGCAGCCGGCGCTCACCGAGCTGCCGGCGCTGCTCGACACGACCCGGCTGGCCGGCACCCAGGTGACCGCCGACATCGGCGGCGACCTGGCCGCCGTGCCCGCGGTCGTGTCCCGCGAGGTCTACCGGATCCTGCAGGAATGCCTGACCAACGCGGTGCGCCACGCCGGTAGGGTCCCGGTGACGGTGGCCGTCGACGTCGCGGCGCACGCGCTGGTGGCCCGGGTCGCGAACCCGCTGGGCCGCGGCACGGGCCGCGCCGGCGGCGGCCGCGGCCTGCGCGGGATGACCGAGCGGGTGGCGGTGCTCGGCGGCGAGCTGTCGGCGGGGCGGGTGGACGAGCGGTGGGAGGTCGTGGTGCGGGTGCCGTGGGGGAGCGGGCGATGAGCGTACGCGTGCTGCTGGTCGACGACGAGCCGCTGATCCGGGCCGGGCTGCGGGCGATCGTCGAAAGCGAGGACGGCCTGACGGTGGCCGGCGAAGCGGGCGACGGCGCGGAGGTGCCCGGGCTGGTGGCCCGCCTGCGCCCGGACGTCGTGCTGATGGACGTCCGGATGCCTGCGGTGGACGGGATCCGCGCCACCACGCACCTCATGTCCACTGTGGACGAACCGCCGAAGGTGCTCGTGGTGACGACCTTCGAGAACGACGACTACGTCTACGACGCGCTCCTCGCGGGCGCCAGCGGCTTCCTGCTCAAGCGCGCCCGCCCGGAGGAGATCGTGGCGGCGATCCGGACGGTGGTGACGGGCGAGTCCCTGCTCTTCCCGGCGGCGATCCGCCGCCTGGCGGCCCGGCACGCCCCGGCGGGCGACGGCCTGGCGAGGGCGAACCTGACCGAGCGCGAACGCGAAGTGCTGCGGCTGATGGCGGCCGGGCTGTCCAACCTGGAGATCGCGGGGAAGCTGTTTCTGGGCATCCAGACGGTGAAGACGCACGTGGGCAACGTGCTGACCAAGCTGGACGCGCGGGACCGCACCCAGGCGGTGATCCGCGCGTACGACTCGGGGTTCGTGACGCCCGCGGGTTAGAGCCGGTCGGCCAGCAGCTTCGCGAGTGTGCCATAGCCGCCTTCGGGGCCGGTGACGCCCAGGAAGAGAGTCGCGGTCCGCAGCCGGCCGTGGCTGTGCTTGGCGACCACGATCTGCAGGCCGGCGTCCTTCGTTTCGCAGTGCATCGCGCCTTCGCCGATGCCGGGCATCGGGACCACGTGCGCACAATCCCGCTTCGACCGCGCGAGGAACTGCGCGGCCGAAGTGGAATCCGTGGCGACGTACAGGCTTCCCGTCCGGCCTCGGCCGTAGTCGCAGGCGTAGGCCTTGCCGACGTCGGTCTGCACCGGGTCGCTTTCCTTCGAACCGCCGGTCACCGACCGCGTCTGCGCCTGCATGATCTCGTCGTCGCCGAGGAACGGGCAGGCCGCGGTCACGGTGTCGGGGGAGGCGGCCGGTGTGCAGGTCGGCGCGGTCGTCTTCGGCTTGCTCACCGTGCTGGACGGCGGCTGCGACGGCGACGGTGGCGGTGCCGCGGCCGGCGAGCCGCCCGAACACGCGACGAGACCGGTCAGCAGGCAGGCGGCGAGGATCCCCCCGGAAAAGCGGATGCCGGTAATGTGGCCGTTGATCCGCTTTGCGTGCTCTCGATCATGCAACGTGCCGGTCTCGTCAGCCGAGACCGTCGAGCAGCGCCTGGATCGCCGCCGCCATCGTGGCCGGGTCGCCGTCGGATGGCCGGAGCACCAGATCGGGCGACGACGGCCGCTCGTACGGCGCGTCGATCCCCGTGAACCCGCGGATCTCGCCGGACCGCGCCTTCGCGTACATGCCCTTCGGGTCCCGCTCCTCGCACACCTCCAGGGGCGTGTCCACGAACACCTCCACGAACGGCAGCCCGTCGTGGATCCGCCGCGCCCGGGCGCGATCGGCTTCGTACGGGCTGATCAGCGACGCGATCGCCACCACGCCCGCGTCCGCGAACAGGCGTGCCACCTCCGCCACCCGCCGGACGTTCTCCGCCCGGTCCCGCGGGCCGAAGCCGAGCCCCGCGTTGAGCCCGTGGCGCAGGTTGTCGCCGTCCAGCAGGTAGGCAGGCCGCCCGGCGGCGACCAGGCGGCGTTCCAGCTCGACCGCCACCGACGACTTGCCCGACGCCGAAAGCCCGGTCAGCCACACCGTCGCGCCGCGGGTCGGGCGGTCTTCGCGCCGGACCGCCGCGGTGTGCCAGACGACCGGGGACGCGACCGCGCCGGTGATCATGCCCGCCGCCACCGTGTCGCCGGTGTACTCGTCGACCAGCAGGAACCCGCCCGTGGCGCGGTTGCGGCGGTACGGGTCGAACAGCAGCGGCGCCCGCGTGCGCAGCCGGATCCGGCCGATGTCGTTCAGCGCCAGCGAATCCGCCGCGCAGCGGTGCAGCGTCGTCACGTCGAGGCGGTACTCCAGCCGCTCCACCGACCCGCGTGTTTCGGTGGTCGTGTGCCGGATCACGTAGGACGCGCCCGGCCTCAGCGACGACCGTTCGGAGAACCAGCAGACCAGCGCGTCCACTTCGCGAGCCGACTCCGCCCGGTTGCCCGGGCGGCACAGCATCGCGCCGCGGCCCAGGTCGAGGTCGTCGGCCAGCTCCACCGCCACCGCCTGGCCGGTGAAGGCTTCGGCCAGCGGTGTCCCGCCCGGGCCCCACACCGCGCGCACCTTCGACGTGCAGCCGGACGGCAGCGCCACCACCTCGTCACCCGGCTTGAAGACGCCGCCGGCGATGGTGCCGGCGTAGCCCCGGAAGTCGGACCGGCGGATCACGAACTGCACCGGGAACCGCGCGTCGATCAGGTTGCGGTCGGAGGCGACGTGCACCTCCTCCAGCTGGTGCAGCAGCGAAGTCCCCTCGTACCATGGCATGCTTGCGCTGCGGTGGACGACGTTGTCGCCGTGCAGCGCGGAAACCGGCACGAACGTCAGGTCCGCGACGTCCAGCTTCATCGCGAACCGGCGGAAGTCCTCGCGGATCTCGGCGAACCACTCCCGCGACCAGCCGACGAGGTCCATCTTGTTCACGCACACCACGAGGTGGCCGATGCCCAGCAGCGAGGCGAGGAACGCGTGCCGCCGCGACTGCTCCAGCACGCCCTTGCGCGCGTCGACGAGGATCAGCGCCAGGTCGGCCGTGGACGCGCCGGTCACCATGTTCCGCGTGTACTGCAGGTGGCCGGGGGTGTCGGCGATGATGAACTTCCGCTTGGGCGTGGCGAAGTAGCGGTGGGCCACGTCGATGGTGATGCCCTGCTCGCGCTCGGCGCGCAGCCCGTCGGTGAGCAGCGCGAGGTCCGGGTAGTCCTCGCCGCGGTCGCGGCTGGCGCGTTCGACGGCGGCGAGCTGGTCGGTGAAGATCGCCTTGGCGTCGAACAGCAGCCGTCCGATCAAAGTGGACTTCCCGTCGTCCACGCTCCCCGCCGTGGCGATCCGCAGCAGCTGCATCAGAAGTAGCCCTCCCGCTTGCGGTCCTCCATGCCTGCTTCGGAAATCCGGTCGTCGGCTCGCGTCGCGCCGCGTTCGGTGACGCGCGTGGCGGCGACCTCGGCGACCACTTCGGACGGTGTCGCCGCCGAAGATTCGACGCAGCCGGTGCACGTCGCGTCGCCGACGGTCCGGAAGCGCACGGTCGCCTCGTACGGCGTTTCACCGTCCACAAGGGACAGATAGCGTGTCGCTGCCAGGAGCATGCCGTCGCGCTGGACCACCGGGCGCCTGTGGGCGTAGTACAGCGGTGGCAGCGCGATCCGCTCGTCCCGGACGTACTGCCAGATGTCCAGCTCGGTCCAGTTCGACAGCGGGAACACGCGGATGTGCTCGCCGCGCCGGTGCCGCCCGTTGTAGAGGTTCCACAGCTCCGGCCGCTGCGCCCGCGGGTCCCACTGGCCGTGCTCGTCGCGGAAGCTGAACACGCGCTCTTTCGCTCGCGCCTTCTCCTCGTCGCGGCGGGCGCCGCCGAAGACCCCGTCGAACCCGCCTTCGCGGATCGCCCGCAGCAGCGTGACGGTCTGCAGCCGGTTGCGGCCGGCCCGCGGGCCGGTTTCTTCGACGACGCGTCCGGCGTCGATGTCGTCCTGCACCCGCGCGACGATCAGCCGCAGGTTCGAAGCGGCGACGGTCTCGTCGCGGAACCGCAGCACCTCGTCGAAGTTGTGCCCGGTGTCGACGTGCAGCACGGGGAACGGCAGCGGCGCCGGCCAGAACGCCTTCGCGGCGACGTGCAGCATCACCACCGAGTCCTTGCCGCCGGAGAACAGCAGCACCGGGCGCTCGAACGTCGCCGCGACCTCGCGGAAGACGTGCACGGCCTCCGCTTCGAGCGCGGCCGGGCTGGACAGCTCATAGGCCACCGACACGCGAAAAAAGTAGAACATGTTCTTGTAATCGGTCAAGCGGTGCGGGACCCTGTGGGCATGGACCTGGTCGTACTCGAAGAGATCCGCCGGCTGAAGTACCGGTACCTGCGCGGGGTGGACCTGAAGCTGTGGGACGAGGTGGCCGGCACGTTCACCGCCGACGCCACGGCCGACTACGGGACGCACGCCGCGGGCGGTGCGGGCAAGCGGTTCGAAGGCCGCGACGCCATCATGGCGTTCCTCACCCAGAGCCTCGGCAACGGCATCATCACGGTTCATCACGCTGGTCAGCCCGAGATCGAGGTCGACGGAGACACGGCGACCGGGCGGTGGTCGTTCACCGACAAGGTCATCGTCCCCGACCACAAGGTGATCATCGAAGGCGCCGCGTTCTACGAGGACACCTACCGCCGCGAGAACGACGGCGCCTGGCGGATGTCGCACATCGGGTACGTCCGGACGTACGAGTCGATGCTGTCGTGGGAGGGCAACCCCGGCTTCCGGCTGCTCGCCAACCGCTGGGCCGTCCCGGCATGATCGAGAACGAGTTCTCGTTGACCCGGCCGTTCGCCGACGCCATCGCCGAGGCCGAGAAGCTGATCGCGGAAGCCCCGCACGTGAAGACCGGGCAGGACCTGCTCGAAGGCTACGACTACCTCGCCGGCAGCATCCGCGCCTCGCTGCAGATGGCCTGGGCCTACCAGCGCGACTTCCCGTACTTCACCGCGTCCACCGGGCCGTACACGAAGATGGGCCTGGACAACCCGGACACGCTCTACTTCAACGCGAACATCCGCGACGACCGCGAGTACGTCGTGACCGGGGTCCGCGGGACCACCGCCGACCTGAGCTTCCAGGTCCTCAACGGCGACTATTCGCCGGTCGAGGTGCCCGACAGCCTCGCCGCGTTCGACGACCGCGCCATCGAAATCGGCGAAGACGGCCGGTTCGAGCTGCGCTTCGGCCCGGCCCGCGAAAACCCGGGCCCGAACCACTTCACCCTCGGCGCGGGCTCGTCGATGCTCGTGGTCCGCGAGGTGTACAGCGACTGGGCGACCGAAAAGCGGGGCGAGATCCGCATCCGGTGCGCCGGCACCGCGGGGCAGGCGCCACCGGTGCCGGACCGCGCCGCACTGGCCAAGCGCTACGGCGTCGCCGGCAAGATCCTGCTGAGCCGGCTCAAGACGTTCCTGGCCTTCCCGAAGTGGTTCTACTACGACCTGCCGGTGAACACCATGACCGAGCCGCGCTCGACGCCGGGCGGGCTGACCACGCAGTTCTCTTCGGCCGGCCACTACGAGCTGAGCGACGAAGAGGCGATGATCGTCACCGTCCCGCGCTGCGCCGACGCGCCCTACCAGGGCATCCAGCTCGGCAGCCTCTGGTACGTCTCGCTGGACTACATCAACCACCAGACGAGCCTCACCGCCGACCAGGCCCGCGTCGACCCCGACGGGAAGATCCGGTTCGTCCTCAGCGAGCGCGACCCCGGCCTGGTGAACTGGCTGGAGCTGACCGGCCACGACCGGGGCTACGTCCAGATCCGCTGGCAGCGGCTGTCCCGGAACCTCGGGCCCGGCGACGGCCCGGCCGTCGAAGTCGTCAAGGTGGCGGAGCTGGCGGACCGGCTGCCGTTCCACGAGCAGGCCCGCGTGACGCCGCGGCAGTGGGCGGCGCGGATCGCGGCCCGGCAGGACGCCGTCGCCGCCCGGATGCTGGGGTGAGCATGGACAACCTCCTGCGGGACAAGGTGGTCGTCGTCTCGGGCATCGGTCCCGGTCTCGGCCGCTCGATCGCCGTGCGCAGCGCGCGGGCCGGCGCGGACGTCGTGCTCGCCGCGCGCACCGAGTCGCGGATCGCCGAGGTCGCCGGGGAGGTCACCGATCTCGGGCGGCGGGCTGTCGGCGTCCGGACCGACATCGACGACGCGGACTCCGCCGCGAACCTGGTGAGCGAGGCGCTGGACGCGTTCGGCCGGGTGGACACGGTGGTGCACAACGCCTTCGCCGTCCCGCCGCTGACCGACCTGGCCACTGTGGACCTCGACGCCGTCCGTGCGGGCTTCGAGACCGCCGCGATCTCGGTGCTGCGGCTGACCCGGCTGTTCCTGCCCGCGCTGAAGGAGAGCAAGGGCTCGCTGGTGATGATCAACTCGGCCGTGCTGCGGCACTCGCGGCGGACGTTCGGCGCGTACAAGATGGCGAAGTCGGTGCTGCTGTCGCTGGCCCAGAGCCTGGCGAGCGAGCTGGGCCCGGACGGCGTGCGCGTCAACACCGTCGCGCCCGGCTACATCTGGGCGCCCAACCTCAAGTGGTACTTCGCCTACCTCGCCAGGGAACGCGGCATCACGCCCGAAGAGGTCTACGCCGAAACGGCGTCCACGACAGACCTCCGCAAGCTGCCGGAGCCCGACGAGATCGCCGACGCGGTGGTGTTCCTCGCCTCGCCGATGGCACGCGCGATCACCGGGCAGTGCCTCGACGTCAACGGCGGCGAATACCACCACTAGGAGGCCAGATGCTCCCCGGCCGGGAGAACGTGGGCACCGTCGAGGACCTGCACGCCTCGGCGGCGAAGCTCACCGGGCTCGACGACTTCGGCGACGACGACCACGTCGAGGGCCTGCGCGTGCTGCTGGAGGCCTACGAGGCCGACGAAGAGCTCACGCCGTTCGGCAACAAGGTCCACCGGGCGTTCCTGCGCGGCGCGCTGGTGGCCCGGCTGCTCAGCGAAGCGTCGTGGAAGCAGCACCCGCGGTACGCGGACGTCGCGATCGAGCGGCCGATCTTCGTCACCGGCCTGCCGCGCACCGGCACGACCGCGTTGCACCGGCTCCTGGCCGAGGACCCCGCGCACCAGGGGCTCGAGGTCTGGCTCGCGGAGGCCCCGCAGCCGCGGCCGCCGCGGGAGACGTGGACGGGCAACCCGGTGTTCCGGGGCATCCAGGCCGGGTACGAGCGCCACCACGTCGAGCACCCGGAGTTCATGGGCGTCCACCACATGTCCGCCGACCAGGTCGAGGAGTGCTGGCAGCTGCTGCGGCAGTCCCTGCGTTCGGTGTCCTTCGAGTGTCTCGCGCATGTCCCGCGCTACTCCCGCTGGCTGGCGAAGCAGGACTGGACCGGTGCCTACGCCCGCCACCGGCGGAACCTGCAGCTGATCGGGCTGCCGGACGCAGGCAAGCGGTGGGTGCTCAAGAACCCCAGCCACCTCTTCGCCCTGGACGCGCTCATGGCGGTGTACCCGGACGCGCTGGTGGTCCAGACGCACCGGGCACCGCGGACCATCATGGCGTCGATGTGCAGCCTGGCGGAGAAGGCGGCGGACGGCTGGTCGGCGAAGTTCCGCGGCGAGGTGATCGGCCGCGGCCAGCTCGACCTGTGGGCCCGCGGCGCCGACGAGTTCCGCCGGGCCCGCGCCAAGTACGACCCGGCGCAGTTCTGCGACGTGCGGTACGAGGACTTCGTGGCGGACCCGATCGGCACCGTGTCCGCTGTGTACGACCACTTCGGACTGTCCACCAGCGACGATGCCCGCGCGGCGATGACGGCGTTGCACGCGGAAAGCCGGGCCGGGGAACGGAAACCGGCGCACCGCTACCGGCTGGCGGACTTCGGCCTGACGCCCGAGGAGGTCGACGAGCGGTTCGCCGGCTACCTGCGCGAGTACTTCTGACCCGCCGTCACCAGCGCCACCACCTCGTCCATCGACGGCCCGGCGGCCATCTCGGCGGCCAGCTCCCGCGCCCGCTCGCGGTAGCGCGGGTCGTCCAGGACCGCGCGGACGTCCCGCCGCAGCGCCCGCGGCGACGCCGAGCCGCGGGCGCGGCCGATCCCCGCGCCGGACCACCTGACCCGGGCCGCCACCTCGCGCTTGTCCTCGCTCGCCCCGACGACGACCAGCGGGACCCCGTAGCGGAGCGCGTGGTTGACCCCGCCGTAGCCGCCGTTGCTGACCATCGCGGCGCACCGGGGGAGCAGCTCGTCGTAGGGCAGGAAGTCGGCCACCCGGACGTTGGCGGGCAGCGGGCCGGGCCGCAGTTCGCCGCCGCACTTGGTCACGACGACCAGGACGTCCTCGCCGGCCAGCGCGTCGATCGCGGGTTCGACGAGCCGGCTCAGGTCGTCGTTCGCCACCGTTCCCTGCGTCACGTGCACGACCGGGCGCGTGCCGTCCAGGTCGGCCCACCACGGCGGCAGCGGGTGCTCACCGGCCGAGCTGACCGTCGTCGGCCCGATGAAGTGCAGTGGCGCGCCCGGCCGCGGGTACTCGAAGCCCGGGCAGGTCATCTGCAGCACGCCGTCGCTGTGCAGCGGCCAGTCGGCGAACAGCATGCCGGGGTCCCCGCCCAGCAGCTCGCGAGCCCGCTGCTGCGCCGGCCCCAGCACCCACGGTGAAAGCAAGCGGATCACGGCGGCGCGGAGGTGGTCGGCGAGCCCCCGCGGCGGCGGGCCGGTCGGCGTCGGGGGCATGAACGGCAGGAATCCCAGGGTCAGCACGCGGGGCCGGTGCTCGCGGCGCACCAGGGCCAGGCCCGCCATGAACAGCGGGTCGCACAGCACGACGTCGAAGTCGCCGTCCATCACGCTGAGCTGGTGCGGCATCGCGCGGACGAAGTTGGCCAGCTCGAACCGCGCGCGGTTCAGCCCGCGCTTCCCGGCCCGGCCGGGGACCGAGCCGTCCATGTCCGTCTCGTCGAAGTCGGCCTCCGGTGGCAGCACCCGCACCTCGGCGCCCAGCTCTTCGAACGCCCGCCGGTACCGCGCGCCGGTGACGACCGCGACCTCGTGCCCGGCGCCGAGCAGCGCCTCGACGATCGGCTTGGTCGGCCCGACGTGGCCGCGCGCGGGGTGGACGCAGACGAGGACCGCGGCCATGACGCCTCCAGTATTTGAGCGATACGTTGTACTATCCAATAGTGACGATACCCGATGCCGAAGGCGCGCGGCGCCGCTACTCCTCGCCGGTGCGCGAAGCCCGCGCCCGGCAGACCCGCGCCCACGTGGTGGCGACGGCGGGACGGCTGTTCGCCGAGCGGGGCTACGCGGGCACGAGCATGCGGCAGATCGCCGCCGCGGCCGAGGTGAGCCTGGAGACCGTGACGCAGACCGGCCGCAAGGCGGACCTGCTGCTCGCCGCGTTCCGCGACGGCTTCGCCGGCAATCCGGACGCGGTGAACCTGGACGCGCTGGTGGGCACGGCCGGACCCGCGGACCTGCCCGCGGTCGTCGCGCGCGTGGCCGAGGGGCTGCGCCGGTCGCTGCCGATCTGGCGCGCGTTCACGACGGCGGCGGCGGCCGACCCGGCGGTGGCGGCGGTCCGCGCGCAGCTGGCGGCGGCCCGCCGGGAAGAGATCGTCGCCCGCTTGGCGGCGGCCGGCCTGGCCCCGGCGCGCGGCAGCGAACGGCTGGCCGACGCGATCGGCCTGCTCACTTCGCACGACGCCTACGACCACCTGACCGGCGTGTGCGGCTGGCCGCACGAGGAGTACGTGGCCTGGGCCGCCGCGGCGATCCAGGCCCAGCTCACCCTGGACTGGCCGGCGCCGGTCGTGAGTGAGGAACAGGGTTAGAACCCTGTTCCTCACCCACGACGGGTGCTAACCGGCGGCCGCCTGCAGGCCGCGCGTGCCGATGCCACGCAGCACCTCCACGCGGTCCGAGCCCGGGCGGCTGAGCACCCAGCTCGACCCGGGCACCGCCTTGGCGCGCTTCTTCAGGGGCGCCAGCAGCCGGGAAACTTCCTGGTAGGAACGGATCGAGCCGCTGGCGCAGACCAGCGTCGCCAATGAGACCGTCACCGGCATGCCGTCCGCCGTCCAGCGGCGGTCCAGCAGGGCGGCCGCCACCGTCGCGATCTCGTCGACGTCGCAGACCACCAGGAAGTCGTCGCCGCCGACGTGGCTCACCCGCATGCGCCGCAGCTGCCCGGTCAGCTCGGTGAGCGCGCCGCCGAGCGCGCGGATCAGGTCGTCGCCCGCCGCGAAGCCCGCCGTGTCGTTGACCGCCTTGAACCCGTCGATGTCCAGCCACGCCGCCACGAACGGCTCGCCGATCGTGATCCGGCGGGCGACGTCGCGTGCGACCGTGTCGCTGCCCGGCAGCCGCGTGAGCGGGTTGAGCGCCGCCGCGGCCTCGACCTTCGCCTCGGCCACCCCGCGCACCACCTCGGTCACCAGCACCACGCCCAGGCAGCGGCCCACCTCGTCGACCACGACGACGTCGTCGCCGGTGCGGCCCCAGTCGGCGTCGGTGACCAGCTCGAGGAACTCCATCGCGCCCGCCCGCGCCTCGATCGTGTGCGGGGTGTCGGCGAGCCGGGCCGCCGGGCGCTTCGCGTGCAGCGCGTGGCCGTACGGCCCGGTGACGGCGACCAGGAACCGCGTCCGGTCGACCGACCAGCGCGGCCGGTTCAGCTCGTCCACCCCGACCACACCCGACGGCGCGTCGGCCGCCGCGAGCACCGCGCGTACCTCGTCGCAGGTCGCGGTTTCGGGCAGGGTCGTGGCCGGGCGGAGGAAGTCGCCGACGCACTTCGCCGGTGCCGCCGGGCCAGCGGCGGGCCGGCCGAGCGTGCGCAGCGCCGGCGCGGGACCGGCGGCGGTGGGCGGGGCGAGCAGGTGGCCCTGTGCGATCCGGACACCGAGGCCGCTGACCGCTTCCAGCTGGGCCTCGGTCTCGACCCCGGTCGCGACGAGCCGGATGCCGGTGCGGTGGGTGTAGTGCAGCAGCGCTTCGACGACGGCGACCGACGCCTGGTCGTCGGGCAGCCCGCGCAGCACTGTGCGGTCGAGCTTGACCAGGTCGACCGGCGCTTCGACGAGCAGGCCGAGCGGCAGGTCGCCGCGGCCGAGCCCGTCGAGCGCGAGCCGGAAGCCGAGCTCGGTGAGCATCCGCATCCCGGCGAGCGCGCGGTCGGCCGGCACCGGCGCGAACGGCGGGCCGATCTCGAGGACGACGTCACGGGTGCGTCGCCCGGCGTCGCCCAGCTCCGCCAGCAGGTCGTCGAACATCGCCTGCGGCGCGGCGAGGGTGCGCGCGGACAGGTTGAGGTGCAGGGGAAGGGAGCTCTCGTCCTGGCGGACGGCGGCGATCGCGAGCCCGAGGTCGACCTCGGCGAGCCTGCCTTCGCGGCGCGCCTGCGTGAGCAGCTCGGGGACGGTTCCGTGGCCCGGCCTGGCCAGCGCTTCGTGCGCCACGACGCCTCCCGTGTGGAGGCTGTACAGCGGCTGGAAGGCGAAGCGGACCGCGCGTGGCGACTTCACGCCCCGATCGTCGCGGGTCGTCCCGGGAAACGAAACGGATGTCGACTGATGTTCACCGCCATTACCCACATCGGGCTAACGCAGCGTGACGCCCGCCACTTATTCAGGCTTGACTTATATAAGTCGCTGCTTGTAGCTTGGCCCGGTGCACGCGTTCGACGTCCTCGGCGACCCGGTCCGCCGGCGGATCCTGGAGCTGCTGGCCGACGGCGAGCGGGCCGCCGGCGCGGTGACCGAGGTGATCCGGGCCGAGTTCGGCATCTCGCAGCCGGCGGTGTCCCAGCATCTGAAAGTGCTGCGGGACAACGGGTTCGCGGTCGTCCGCCAGGAGGGCACGCGCCGGCTGTACGCGGTCGGGCACGCGCCGCTGCGGGACGTCGACGTCTGGCTCGACCGGTTCCGCCGGTTCTGGACCCCGCCGCTGGACGCACTGGCCACCGAAATCGCCCGCGGCAAGCGAGAGCGGCGCCTTGCCGCGGACAAATCCGAAGGAGAAAGCCCGTGATCGACGTCCGTCACCAGATCAGCGCCGTCCGCCGGACGGTCGGCAAGCGCGTGCTCGAAGCCGGGGAGGCGCGCGTGATGACCATCAGCCAGGTCTACGACACCGACGTCGACGACCTGTGGGACGCGTGCACGAACGCCGAGCGGATCCCGCGCTGGTTCCTGCCGGTGACCGGCGAGCTGCGCGTCGGCGGGAAGTACCAGCTGGAGGGCAACGCGGGCGGCACGGTGGAACGCTGCGACCCGCCGAAGAGCTTCGCCGCGACGTGGGAGATGCACGGCGGCGTCAGCTGGATCGAGGTCCGGCTGACCCGGAGGGCGCGGGCACGCGGTTCGAGCTGGAGCACGTGGCGCACGTCGACGACCACTGGGACCAGTTCGGCCCGGGCGCGGTCGGCATCGGCTGGGACATGGCCCTGACGGCGTTCGTCCGCCATCTGGCGGCCGGGCGGGACCACGTCGTCGACCCGGCCGAGGCGATGGCCTGGATGGCGTCCCCGGAGGGCGCCGAGTTCGTCCGGCAGGCGGGCGAGGCCTGGTACGAGGCCCACGTCGCGGGCGGCGAGGAACCGTCCGTGGCCCGCGCCCAGGCGGACCGCTGCCTGGCGGCCTACACCGCGCCACCGGAGTCCTAGCGGTCCGTGTACTTGACCGCCGTCAGCGTGATGACCGTGTCGGGCGGGACCTCGGTGCCGGCGGCCGGGTCCTGGCCCGTCTGGACCCAGTTGCGGTCCACGACCAGCATCCGGCCCTGGCCGGTGCCGTCGACCTCGCGCAGGTGGTGGAGGCCGGCCCGGTGCATCGTGTCCTGGGCGTCCTGGTGGTTCATGCCCGAGACGTCCGGGACCTTGATCAGCGCGGCGGACGTGGTGGCCGGCGCGGCCGTGGTTCCGGCACGGGTCGGCGCCGGCGCGGGACCGCCGGTGCGTCCGGGACCGCAGGCGGCGAGCCCGGCGCCGAGCAGGAGCACGGCGGCGAGGCGAATCGGGCGGTTCATGGCGGCTCCTCCTCGGGGACACTCCCTCCATCGGTCCGCGGACGCGCCGTGTTGCCCATCGATCGGGTGAACCGAACCCGGCCGGATAAGGTCGGGCGCATGGATCAGGACAGCGACCCGCGGGCGGCGCGGCGGGACCCCGTCGCCAACGTCGGCGGGTTCACCGACCTGGCGACCAGCCCGTTCCGGATCGACCGCGACCGGATCGCCGCGTCGCCGTTCTTCGCCCGGCTCGGTGGGGTCACGCAGGTCGTCAGCGCCGGCGGGGCCGGGCTGCTGCACAACCGGCTCACCCACAGCCTGAAGGTCGCGCAGGTCGCCCGCGCCGTCGCCGAACGGATCACCGCCGGGCCCGACGCCGCTCTCGCCGACAAGCTCGGCGGCTGCGATCCCGACGTCGCCGAGGCCGCCGCGCTCGCGCACGATCTCGGCCACCCGCCTTTCGGCCACCTCGGGGAGCAGACGCTCGACCGCATCGCCCGGCACCGGTTCAACCTCGCCGACGGCTTCGAAGGCAACGCGCAGACCTTCCGCATCATCACGACCACCGACGTGCGCGGGCCGGCGGCGATCGGGCTCGACCTCACCGCCGCCGTCCGGGCCGCCGTCCTGAAGTACCCGTGGCTGCGGCTGCACCATCCCGCGCCGCACCCCTCCGCGATGGCCGTGCCGCCGCGCGGCGCCGGCGAGCCCGGCGACCTGCCCGGCACCGGCGCGGCGAAGTTCTCCGCCTACGCCACCGAACTCGACGACTTCGAGCAGGCGCGCGCCGTGTTCGCCGGCCGCGTCGAAACGTGGCAGCAGACCGTGGAAGCGTCGGTGATGGACACCGCCGACGACATCGCCTACGCCATCCACGACCTGCAGGACTTCCACCGCATCGGGGTCCTGCAGCACGCGCCGGTCGCGGCGGAGCTGGGGCAGTGGCTCGAGCACGCGGGCGAGCTGGCCGCGCTCGACGACGAAACGCTGCACGAGGGACTGCGCCGCCCGGGCCGGTCGCTGGAACGCCTTCGCCGCCGCATGCACGCGAAGGACGCGTGGATCGTCGACGACGACGCCTTCGCCGCGGCGGTGGCGCGGGTGCGCGCGGAGCTGGTCGACGGCCTCCTCGCCGGCGAGTTCGACGGCTCGATCGAGGCCGAGCAGGCCACGGCGGCGTTCTCGGCGAACTGGACGGCCCGGCTGGTCGACGGCGTGTACGTGCTGCCGTCCCCGTCGACCCGCACCGGGCACGTGTCGCTGCGGCCCGCCCAGTGGCACGAGGTCCAGGTGCTGAAGTTCGTGCACCGCCGGTTCGTGCTGCTGCGCCCGGACCTCGCGCTGCACCAGCGCGGCCAGGCCGGCGTGGTGTCCAGCCTGGTCGACGCGCTCGACGCGTGGCTGCTCGACCGCGACGAGGTGTCCCGGCTGCCGCGCCGGCTGCACGACCTGGTGGAGCTGGCCCGCGCGGAGTACTCGGAGCTGGCGCGGTCGGCGCCGGAGCTGCTGGTGGGCGCGACCGGCGAGCCGGTGTCCGGGGCGGACGCGGTGCGTGGGCTGGCCCGCGGCCGGGCGGTCGTGGACTTCGTGGCTTCGCTGACCGACAAGCAGGCGGTGACGCTCCTGGACGCCCTGTCCGGGCGGGCCGCGCAGCCGTGGTCGGACTCGTTCGTGCTCTGACCGGCGCATGTGGACTTCCCACCGGCCGGCCGCCCCTGCCGGAGGCCGGTTGTCCGGCCCTTGTCCGGTGGGACGTCCGCGACTGCGCTGAACGGCCTACGACATCCGTCCGGTTCCGGAAATTATCCGTCCTTTGTCACTCCAACGGCCGCTGTTTACCAAGAACTCACCGTACTTAGCTTGATCCAACCGGTGATCACCGGCGTCGGTCAGCGTGAGTCGGGGCACGCGCCTGGAGAATCGGAGGGCGCCCGTGCGTCGAACCCGTTCCACGAGATCGAGATCCACTGTGCTCACCGTCGGGGCCGCGGCACTGCTCGCCGCGCTCGGCCTGGTGTCCCCGCCCGCCGCCGGGGCCGCAACGTCCACACCGGACGCCTTCACCGAGACCGCGCAGCAGCAGATCGCCGCGCTGCAGGCGGTCAAGGCGGCCCGCACCCCCGCCGAGTCCAAACTGGACGGCAAGCTGCTCGTCGCCGAAAAAGGCCTGGGAAAGCAGCTGAACGCCCTCCAGCCCAGCGTTTCCGCGGCCGGGACCGTCCTGGTCGACATCCGCGCGAGCAAGGTTTCGCCGGACCTCCTCGGCTCGCTGACCAAGGCCGGCGCGGGCATCCGCGCGGTGTCCGACCGGTACGCCAGCGTCCGGGCCGAAGTGCCGGTGGCCAAGGTCGGCGAGATCGCCGCGCGCGGCGACGTCCAGCGCGTCGAGCAGGCCGACCAGGCCATGACCGCCCGCGAACTGGCCGCCCCGGCGGCACCGGGCAAGAACACCGAAACCAAGCAGCAGAAGGCCGATCGCCTCGCCGGCGAGCTGCAGCAGGCCGTGGCGGCCAAGACCCAGCGCAGCGCGGCCGCCGCCGCGACGCTCACCAGCGAAGGCGACCGCGCCCACAACGCGGACATCGCGCGCCAGCAGTTCGGCGTCACCGGGGTCGGCGTCAAGGCGTGTGCGCTCTCCGACGGCGTCGACTCGCTCGCGGCGTCGCAGGCCAAGGGCGAGCTGCCGCCGAACGTCGACGTCGTCCCCGGCCAGGAGGGCGACGGCGACGAGGGCACCGCGATGCTCGAGATCATCCACGACCTCGCGCCCCGCGCCGCGCTCGGCTTCGCGTCGGCGTTCAACTCCGACGCGAGCTTCGCCGACAACATCCGGAAGCTGCGCTTCGAGTCGCACTGCGACGTCATCGTCGACGACGTCATCTACTTCAAGGAATCCCCGTTCCAGGACTGGATCATCGCCCAGGCGGTGAACGACGTGACCGCGGACGGCGCGCTCTACTTCTCCTCGGCGGGCAACGAAGGCAACGTCGCCGACGGCACCGCCGCGCACTGGGAAGGCGACTTCGCCGACTCGGGCAAGTCGATCGGGAAGTTCGCCGGCACCGCGCACAACTTCGCCGGCGCCGCGGGCACCCAGATCTACGAGCCGATCTCCGACGCCTCGTCGGCCGGCGTCCCGGTGACGCTGCACTGGTCCGACCCGCTCGGGCACTCGGCGAACGACTACGACCTCTACCTGCTCAACTCCGCGGGCGCGGTGGTCAGCTTCAGCCAGAACGTCCAGGACGGCACCCAGGACCCGTACGAGATCCTGCAGACGCCGGCCTTCGGCGGCACCGGGCTGCGCCTGGCCGTCGTGAAGTTCTCCGGCCAGGCCCGCTACCTTTCGCTGTCCGCGCTGCGCGGCCGGTTCAAGGACTCGGCGGACGGGCTCAAGGCCTACAACACCCCGGGCGTGACGGTCGGCCACTCGGCCACGCGGAACGCCTTCAGCGTCGCGGCCGCCCCGGCGGCCAAGGCCTTCGGCCGGGCCCTCGAACCGGGTGACCCGGCCAACCCGGCCGGCCCGTACCCGGGCGCGTTCAGCGGCGCCACCAAGGCCGAGCGGTTCACCTCCGACGGCCCGCGCCGCGTGTTCTACGAAGCCGACGGCACGCCCATCACCCCGGGCAACGTGTCCTCGACCGGCGGCGAGGTCCGCACCAAGCCGGAGATCACCGCGGCCGACGGTGTCACGACCAGCGTGAGCGGGTTCAACCCGTTCTACGGCACGTCGGCGGCCGCGCCGCACGCGGCCGCGATCGCCGCGCTGGTGCTGTCCGGCAACCCCGGCCTGCCGCCGTCCGAGGTGCGGGAGGCGCTGATCAACACCGCGGTCGACATCGAAGCCCCGGGCCGCGACAACTTCACCGGCGCCGGCGTCATCCTCGCGGACAAGGTGCTGGCCTACACCGGCGCGAGCCCGCAGCCGCTCGCGGTGGCCCAGCAGCCGACGGTCACCCCGGCCGACGGCGGCCCGGCGCTCGACCCCGGCGACACGGCCAAGGTGACGCTGCCGGTGACCAACGACGGCGACGGCACCGCGGTGTCCACCAGCGTCGTGCTCACCAGCCCGACCCCGGGGGTCACGGTGGCGCCGCGGGCGAAGTCGTACGGCACGATCAGCCCGGGGCAGACCGGCGTCAACGACTTCACCATCACCGTGCCGGCGACGCAGCAGCTCGGCGTGCCGGTGGTGCTGAACGCCCGGGTGACCTTCGCCGGCGCCCATTCACCGACGACGTCGACGTTCTCGCTGCCGGTCGGCACCCCGTCGCCGGTCGCGCGGGACTTCGCCTACACCGGCGCGCCAGTGGCGATCCCGGACAACAGCCCGGTCGGCGCGTCGGTGACCATCCCGGTCAGCGGGGTCGGCCGCGCGTCGAAGGTGACGTTCTCGGTGGACGGCACCAGCTGCAGCACCGATCCGGCGTCGGCGACGGTGGGACTGAACCACTCGTACGTCGGTGACCTGGTCGGCACGCTGACCGCGCCGTCGGGCGCCAAGGCGACGGTGTTCCAGCGCAACGGCAGCTCGGGCAAGAACCTGTGCCAGGTCGTGTTCGCGGACACCGCCTCGGCCGCGTTCAGCTCGGTGACCTCGGCGAACGCGCCGTTCACCGGCACGTGGCGGCCGACGCAGGCGCTGACCGGCAACCTGGCCGGCGCGGCGGCCGACGGCACGTGGACGTTCGCGGTGGTCGACGCGGCGGGCGGCGACACCGGTTCGATCCGCTCGGTCGCGTTGCACATCAACGGGTTCGTGCAGCCTTCGTCGCCGTCCGACCGGCCGGCGACGGTGCGGGGCTACACGAACAACGGCCCGGTCCACCCGCTGTAGGGTCAAGCGCCCCCAATGTGGCCTTGGTTGCGTCTGACGCACCCAAGGCGGCCTTCGGTGCGTCTGACGCACCGAAGGCCACATTGGGGCGCTAGCTTGGGGCCATGGCGAAGGGACGGCAGGTCGCGGGCGGCGGGCGCGCTGTCGAAGTCCCGCCGGAGCGGCTCGCCGGGTGGTTCGAGCGGTTCGCCGCGAGTCACGGCGGAGTTGTGCGCACCGAAGCCGCGCCGGACCAGGTGAAGGTGTCCGCGGGCGATGGGACCGTCGCGACCGCGACCGTCCCCTTCGGACCTCTCGAAGAGCCCTCGCTCGACGCGCTCGTCGCGCACGCACTCCGCCCGCGGACCGTCGGGCTCCTGCTCGTGCGGCTCGGCGGGCACAGCGTCGGCATCGCGCGCGACGGGCGGGTCCGGGTCTCCCGCACGGACCGGCACCTCGTGCAGGGCCGCTCGGCCGCGGGCGGCTGGTCCCAGCAGCGGTTCGCCCGCCGGCGTGCGGGACAGGCCCGGCACGCGCTCCAGGCCGCCGCCCGGGACGCCTTCGCGGTGCTCGTGCCGCGGTTGTCCGAAGTGGACGCCGTCGTGCTCGGCGGGGATCGCCGCGCCCTCGACGAGCTGCGCGCGGACCGGCGGCTGGCCCCGCTGTTCGCCCGCGCGGAACCCCGCGTGCTGGACGTCGGCGAGCCGAGCTACGCCGTGCTCGAGGACGCTGCCGTGCGGGCGCTGTCGGTGCAGGTCACGCTGCGCGACGGGTGAGACCGCACACGTCCGGAAAATCGGTGGACCGCGGCCCGTACACTGGGCTTCGTGGATATCCAGCTGGAGTGACGCCGCGGCCCGAGTGGCCGCTTGCCGCTGTCCTCCGTTCACCCCTGTCCACGGGAGTTTCCCTTGATCACGGCCACCGGCCTCGAGCTGCGCGCGGGTTCGCGCATCCTGCTCGACGGCGCCACCCTCCGCATCCAGCCCGGCGATCGCATCGGCCTCGTCGGCCGCAACGGCGCGGGCAAGACCACCTCGCTGAAAGTCCTCGCCGGCGAAGGCGAACCGCACGCGGGCGAGGTCCGCCGCACCGGCGAGCTCGGCTACCTGCCGCAGGACCCGCGCGAAGGTGATCTTTCGGTCACCGCGAAGGACCGCGTGCTGTCGGCGCGCGGTCTGGACAAGCTGATGCGCGACATGGAGAAGGCGCAGGCCTCGATGGCCGAGCTGGTCGACGAAGCCGCGCGCGACAAGGCCATCAACCGCTACGCCCGGCTCGAAGAACGCTTCGCCTCCCTCGGCGGGTACGCCGCCGAGAGCGAAGCCGCGCGCATTTGCTCGAACCTCGGCCTCGCCGACCGGGTGCTCGCCCAGACGCTGCAGACGCTTTCCGGTGGTCAGCGCCGTCGCGTCGAGCTGGCGCGGATCCTGTTCGCCGCGGCCGAGGCGGGCGCCGGCGGCAAGTCCGAGACGATCCTGCTGCTCGACGAGCCGACCAACCACCTCGACGCCGACTCCATCAACTGGCTGCGCGGGTTCCTCAAGCAGCACGACGGCGGCCTGGTCGTGATCAGCCACGACGTCGAGCTGCTGGCCGACGTGGTCAACAAGGTCTGGTTCCTCGACGCGACCCGCGGCGAGCTGGACATCTACAACATGGGGTGGCAGCGCTACCTCGACGCGCGCGCCACCGACGAGAAGCGCCGCCGGCGCGAGCGCGCGAACGCCGAGAAGAAGGCTTCGGCTCTGCAGGCGCAGGCCGCGAAGCTCGGCGCGAAGGCGACGAAGGCCGTGGCGGCCAAGAACATGGCGCGCCGCGCCGAGCAGATGCTCAGCTCGCTGGAGGAGACGCGGCAGGCCGACAAGGTCGCCCGGATCAAGTTCCCCGAGCCCGCGCCCTGCGGCCGGACTCCGCTCACCGCCGAGGGCCTGTCGAAGTCGTACGGGTCACTGGAAATCTTCACCGGCGTCGATCTCGCCGTCGACCGGGGTTCGAAGGTGGTCGTCCTCGGCCTCAACGGTGCCGGAAAGACGACTTTGCTCCGGTTGCTCGGCGGAATGGAAACACCGGACACCGGATCCGTCGTTCCGGGTCACGGATTGCGTTTGGGCTATTACGCACAGGAACACGAAACTCTTGATCATGATGCGTCGGTGTGGGAAAACATCCGACATCTCGCTCCGGACACGGGCGCCCAGGAGTTGCGGAACCTGCTCGGCTCGTTCCTGTTCACCGGCGAACAACTCGACCAGCCCGCCGGCACGCTTTCCGGTGGTGAGAAGACCCGGCTCGCGCTGGCGGGCCTGGTCTCCAGCGCTGCCAACGTGTTGCTGCTCGACGAGCCGACGAACAACCTCGACCCGGCGAGCCGCGCCCAGGTCCTGGACGCCTTGCGCAGCTTCGCGGGCGCCGTCGTCCTGGTCACGCACGACCCCGGCGCGGTCGAGGCGCTGGAGCCCGAGCGGGTCATCCTGCTGCCCGACGGCACCGAGGACCATTGGTCGGCGGACTATCTGGAACTTGTCCAGCTTGCGTGACCGGTGCGTCCATTCGGGTGCAAGATCGCCGGGCCCAAGGCACTGGAATGGCCCAATGTGATCGCAGTTTCGACGGTTTTCCGGCTGTCGTCTGGCATTCCGGCGCTCAGTGTTCGATCATTGCCCCGGCAGGGGCCGTTATGTGGCCCAGAACACTCTCGGCGGGAAGGCGATCGACGTGGCTGATCTCAAGAAAGGCGCGCGGATCACCGGCAACACGCGCGACAAGCTGGCCGCTGACCTGAAGAAGAAATACGAGAAGGGCTCGAGCATCCGGGCGCTCGCGGAGTCCACGGGGCGCTCGTACGGGTTCGTGCACCGGGTGCTGTCGGAGTCCGGGGTCCAGCTGCGGGGGCGCGGCGGGGCGACCAGGGTCAAGAAGAAGTAGCCGCGGACTGCTGCGCGGGGGGCGCAGCGGGATCTTCGGCCACGCGGAACGCCAGGTGGGCCCCGAGCAGGACCAGCGGGTACACCAGGTAACCGTACCGGGTGGCCGGGGTGAGCAGGATCAAGGCGCCGAGTCCGACGGCGACGCGCAGGAGTGCGTCGGAGCCGCTCGCGGGGGGCCGGCGCACCAGCCAGACCAGCATGGCCACGGCCGCCGCGCCGACGAGCGCGAACGCCGCCACCTGGCCCACCGGGCCCGTCTCGGCGATCAGGTGGCCCGGCAGCGGGCTGGCCGCGGGCGAGCGCACGGCGCCCATCCCGAGGGGGAACCGGAAGACATGTTCGACGAAGGCCGCCGGATCCACCAGGTACACCGGCAGGTGCAGCGCGATCGTGGTGGCCACCAGCGCTGACAGGAACCGGCGCAGCGCCGCCCGGCCCGAACCGCGGCGCACGAACACGAACACCGCCAGCACCGCGGCCGCGGGCGCGACGATGAGCTTCGCGCTGACGACCAGCGCCAGCACCAGGCCCGACCACGCGGCGCGTCCGGTGGCGGCGAGCGCGCAGGCGAGCACCAGCAGCCCGACGATCGCCAGGTCCGGCCCGGCGACGGCCCAGGTCAGCGCGGTGAGCGGGCAGGCCAGCGCGAGCTGCGCGGCCCCGACCGGCACCTTCGGCCACTTCAGCAGTTTCAGCGTGCCGAGCACGCAGGCGACGGCCGCCAGCGCGAACACCCAGCGGGCGTCGGTGAGCGCGTCACCCAGCGGGGTGCCGCCGAACACCGCGCGCGGCAGGCCGAAGACCGCCATGACCGGGCCGTAGGGCGTGTAGTCGTTGACCTCCGGCGGCCGGCCGAGCGCGGTGACGTCGACGTACGGCGTTCCGTGGTGCAGCAGCAGATCCGCGGCCCGCTCGATCACCCAGACCTCGGGCTGCGCGGCCCACGAGAACGGCGTGATCAGCCAGTCCACCCCGGTCAGCCGGCGGATCACCAGCAGGGCCAGCGGAAGCACCATGGCCACCAGCGCGACCACGGCGATCGCGCACCAGCGTGAGCCGAGTACTCCGCGTGGCGTACGGCCGGTCCGGGCCGAAAGCAGCAGCCAGCCGCTGTGCAGCACGCCGAAGCCGTACGCGGCGGTCGCGAAGTGGCCCCAGACCCGGTAGCCGTAGAACTCCGAGACGAGCGCGGTCGGCAGCGCGAACGCCAGGCACGCCAGGTAAAAGCCCAGGTCCCACCGCAGGGCGGCGGATCCGGGAGCGTGAGCGGGCGCCGAGAAGAGCCGGGCCGCGCGCCGCCATGCGGGCGCCTGGCCCACCACCTCCGTTCCCACTTCGCCAGGCTACCGAGGCGCCCGGCGCCCGGTTCAGCCGACGTCGCGCAGGCGGGGGAGCAGGTCCGCGGCCGCGCCGGCCGCCTTGACGACGTCGTCGTGACCGCCCGGCATCAGGACGAGCTCGGTGAACCCGGCGGCGACGTAGCTCTCCGCCAGCCGGAGGGCACCGTCCGCATCGGACGGCAGCCGGAACTGCACCGCTCGGCGGATCGTCGCCGGGTCGCGGCCCGCCGCCGCGCAGTGCTCGTCGAGCACCCGCGAAAGCCGTTGCAGCTCGGCGAGTTCGGTGCCCGGCAGGGCGGCGCTGAGCCAGACGTCGGCGTGCTCGGCGACCACGCGCAGGCCGCGCTTCTCGCCGCTGCTGCCCAGCCACAGCGGCGGCTTCGCCTGCACCGGCTTCGGGTCGCTGACCGCGCCGGTCAGCGTGTAGTACCGGCCCCGGTAATCGGTTTCCCGGCGGGTCCACAGCAGACCGAGGATCTCGCACGTCTCGGCCAGCCGTCCGACGCGTTCGGCCGCCGGCGGCGTCGGCGTGCCCATCATGGCGTCGGTCAGCGTGTCGCCGCCCGCGCCGAGGCCGACGTCGAGCCGGCCGCCGGAGAGGTGGTCGACGGTCACGGCGATCTTCGCGAACGTGCCCGGGTGCCGGTTGGTGTTGCCGGACACCAGGCAGCCGATCCGCACCCGCCGGGTCGCCTCGGCCATCGCCGCCAGCAGCGTCCAGCCGTCGAAGATGTCGCCGGTGCGGTCCGCGCCCATCGGCGCGAGGTGGTCGAACACCCAGCAGCCGTCGAAGCCGGCGTCGTCGGCGATGGCCCAGATCTGGCGCAGCGCGGCGATGCCGACGTGCTGCTGCGGTGGCTTGAGTCCGACGGTGGTCATGGGTACTCCTGATTATCAGTCGTGCAGATCGTCAGTATGACTGACGATCAGGATAGGGGTAGAGTTTGCCCGTGTCCAGCGACCTCGGAGCGCCCCCGGCCGTCACCCGGCGGCTCGGCTACCTGCTCAAGCACGCCCAGCTGCGTCTCGCCGAGCTGGCCGAGCCGCTGTACGCGCCGCTCGGCATCACCGGGCGGCAGCTGGCACTGCTCACGCTTTTCGGTGAAGGACCGGCGCTGTCGCAGCAGGACGGCGCGGCCCGGCTCGGCGTCGACCGGACGACGATGGTGGCGCTCGTCGACGAACTGGAGGCGCGCGGGCTCGTCCGGCGCGAGGTCGCGCCGGGCGACCGCCGGAAGCGGCTGGTGCGGCTGACCGGCGAAGGCGAACGCGTCCGGGAAGCGGGCGAGGAGGTCACGCGGCAGGCCGAGACGCTCCTGCTGGCGCCCTTGTCCGCCGAGGACGCGCAAGGGCTGCGTGCCGCGCTGGGCCGGATTGTTCGCGGCGGGTGAACGCCGGCGGGAAGCAAACGGACGACGGTCGCGTTGTCCAGGTCATATCCGGAGAAAACCTCAGCTAAAGTCGAGGTTTTGAGACTGGGGGTTTCCCATGGACAACATGTGGGGGCTGTGGAGCTCGGCGATGCGCGCCGGCGACGCGCCCAAGGCACTGACCCGCGGCACGCTCAAGCGCGTCGCGCGGTTCGCCCGGCCGCACTGGCGGCGGCTGCTGGCCTTCCTCGTGCTCACCGTCGTCTCGGCGGTGCTGGCGGTGACGACCCCGGTGCTGGCCGGCAAGGTCGTCGACGCCATCGTCGCCGGACGGGACCTGCCGCTGGTCGTCTGGCTCGCCGTCGTGATCGCCGTGCTCGCGATCGCCGACGCGGGCTTCGGGCTCGTCGAGCGGTGGCAGTCCGCCCGCATCGGCGAGGGCATCATCTTCGACCTGCGGCGCGCGGTGTTCGAGCACGTGCAGCGGATGCCGATCGCGTTCTTCACCCGCACCCGCACCGGCGCGCTGGTCTCGCGGCTGAACAACGACGTCATCGGCGCGCAGCGGACGTTCACCGCGACGCTGTCGGGCCTGGTCACCAACGTGATCCAGCTGACGTTGTCGCTCGCGGTCATGCTGACGCTGTCGTGGCAGGTGACGCTGGTCGCGCTGGTGCTCCTGCCGATCTTCGTGCTGCCCGCGCGCCGGCTCGGCCGCCGGATGGCCGGGCTGCAGCGCGAGGCCGCGAACCTCAACGCCGGGATGACCACGCAGATGACCGAGCGGTTCTCCGCGCCGGGCGCGACGCTCGTGAAGCTCTTCGGCCGCCCGGTGCAGGAGGCGGAGGACTTCGCGCTGCGGGCCGGGCGCGTGCGGGACATCGGCGTCCGGACCGCGATGCTGACGCGCTGGTTCATGACCAGCCTGACCCTGGTGTCGGCACTGGCCCAGGCGCTGGTCTACGGCCTCGGCGGCTACCTCGCGCTGACCGGCGTGCTCGCGCCGGGCACCGTCGTCGCGCTGGCGTTGCTGCTGACCCGGCTGTACGCGCCGCTGACCGCGCTGGCCAATGTCCGCGTCGACGTCATGACCGCGCTGGTGTCCTTCGAGCGGGTCTTCGAGGTCCTGGACCTCGAGCCGATGATCAAGGAGAAGCCGGGCGCGCGGGCGCTGGACGCCCAGGGCGGCGTCTCGGTCGAGTTCTCCGACGTCCGGTTCGGGTATCCGGCGGCGGACAAGTACTCGCTGGCGTCGCTGGAAGACGTCGCCACGCTCGACCACCGCGGCGGCGAAGAGGTGCTGCACGGCATCTCGTTCCGCGCCGAGCCGGGACAGATGGTCGCGCTGGTCGGGTCTTCGGGCGCGGGGAAGTCGACGATCGCGTCGCTGCTGCCGCGGCTGTACGACGTCGACTCCGGTTCGGTGCGGCTGTCCGATGTGGACGTCCGCGACCTGACGTTCGCGTCGCTGCGGGAGACCGTCGGCGTCGTGACGCAGGACGGGCACCTGTTCCACGACACGATCCGCGCGAACCTGGCCTACGCGCGGCCGGGCGTCACCGACGAGGAGATCTGGGCGGCGCTGGAGCGCGCCCGGCTCGGTGAGCTGGTCCGGTCGCTGCCCGACGGCCTCGACACGATGGTGGGCGAGCGCGGCTACCGCCTCTCCGGCGGCGAGCGCCAGCGGCTGACCATCGCGCGGCTCCTGCTGGCCCAGCCCAAGGTCGTCGTCCTCGACGAGGCGACCGCGCACCTGGACTCCGAGTCGGAGGCGGCGGTCGGCGAAGCCCTGACGCACGCACTGGCGGGCCGCACGGCCCTGGTCATCGCGCACCGGCTCTCGACGGTCCGCGCGGCCGACCAGATCCTGGTGCTGGAGCACGGCGAGATCGTCGAACGCGGCACGCACGAACAGCTCCTGGCCTTGAACGGCCGCTACGCGACGCTGCACGCCACGCAGTTCGCGGACGAGGAACCCGCCGTGGCGTGACCCCGGAGGGCGTCACACGTTCGGCAGGGACTCGTAGAGGGCGTGGACCAGGGCCATCTTGCGGGGGTCGTCGCGGATCAGGGGGCCCAGCCGGTTGAGGGTGTAGCCGAACGAGATGCCGTTTTCCGGGTCGGCGCCGCCGGAGGAGCCGCCCAGGCCGTCGTGGCCGAAGGCCGCCGGATTGGGGCCGAAGCCGCGGGCGTCGCTGCCGAGGTAGAAGCCCAGCGCCCACTCGTTCGGCAGGCCGACCACCAGGTCGACCTCCTTGCCCTGGCTCGCCCGCGCCCGGGCCAGAGCCGGCGCCGACAGCAGGGCGCCGGTGGCCAGTGCGCCGTAGATCGTCGCGATCGCGTGGGCCGTGCCGTGGCCGTTCAGCGCCGGCAGGACCGCGTGCCGCCACGCCGGTTCGTTCGCGTCGTGGCCTTCGACGCGCGGGTTCGCCATCGCGGCCAGCGCGACCGGGCCCGCGTTCGCGAACGCCGTGGCCAGCGCCTCCGCCATCTCCTCGGTCAGCACCGGGTCGACCAGCGTGGCGCAGCGGTCCAGGTCGGCGTCCGGGCCCAGGCCGATGGAGAAGTCCGCGCCGAGCGGCCCGGCGATCTGCTCGGCGAAGAACTCGCGGACGCCCTGCCCGGCGACCCGCCGCACGACCTCGCCGACGAGCCAGCCGAAGGCCAGCGCGTGGTAGCCGCCCGCCGAACCCGGTTCGTACAACGGTTCCTGGGCCGCGAGCAGCGACGTCATCAGGTCCCAGTCGTAGAGCTCCTCGACGCGGACCGGCCGGTCCAGCCCGATCCCGGGGACGCCGGAGCGGTGCGAAAGCAGCCAGCGCACCGGGATTCCGGCCTTGCCGCCCGCAGCGAACTCCGGCCAGTACTTCGCGACCGGCGCGTCCAGGTCCAGCTCGCCCGCGTCGGCCAGCTTGTGCGCGCACAGCGCGGTCAGCCCCTTGGTCGTCGACCAGACGTTGACCAGGGTGTCCGGCCGCCACGGCCGGGCGCGGTCCGGCCCGGTCCAGCCACCCCACAGGTCCACGACGACCTCGCCGTGGCGGGTGGCGGTGAACGCTGCACCCAGCTCACCGCGGTCGCGGAAGTTCGCCGCGAAAGCCTCGCGCACCGGCTCGAAGCCGGGCGCGCACTGGCCGTGCACCGTCGCCGTGGCACTGTCCACCGGACCTCCTCGGGGAGCGACCGATCCACACCGACCAGTCGGTATGTTGACGCTAAAGCGGGCCGGGCACGCCGTCAAGACGTGCCCGGCCGGTGCTTTTTCACCGGTTACCGCAGCTGGGGAACGAGCGGGCCGTACTTCTCGAGCAGGGCCGCGTTCGCCTCGTCGCCGCCCTCCACATTGGAGCTGCGCCACAGCGGGACGTCGAGGCCCTCGGCCGTGCCGCGGTCGTACACCTGCGCCAGCACCAGGTCCCAGAGGAACGCGTTGACCACAGTGGACAGCGGCGCGGTGCGCGGCGAGTCCGGCGGGTAGCTCGCGTCGCCGGGGACGACCAGCGAGTCCAGCACCACCGTCCCCTGCTCGACCAGGGTGCTCGACGACCGCTTCGGCGCCGCCGCCACGCACGCCCGCGACGTCACCGCGATGACCGCCGCCCCGCGCTTGCGCGCCTCGATGCACAGCTCGACCGGGTACGGGTTGGACCCGGACGTCGAGAACACCACCAGCACGTCTTCGGGGCCCGGCGCGCGCTCGGCCAGGACCTCCGCGGCGAGGCCGCTGCGCCGTTCGGTCCGCGTGCTGTGCACCGCGCCGTGCAGCGGCAGCAGCTCCGGGTGGTACAGCGGGTACACGCAGGCGAGCCCGCCCGCCCGGTAGAACGTCTCGGCGACGGCCGCCAGCGAGTGCCCGGCGCCGGCGGTATAGACCAGTGCGTCGGCCCGGATCACCCCCAGCACCAGGTCCGCCGCCGCCCGCACCGCTTCGGCGTTGGCCCGCTCGACGTCCGCCAGCTGCTTGGCGACACTGCCCGAGATGTCCGTGGCGCTCACCACACCCACCCTTCCGTCGGGGATCGGGCGCCGAATCTACCGCGAAGATGGTGGTGGACGGGGGAATAGCCCGGTGGGCGGGCACGGTTGACCCGGATGCGCGCGACGAGGAGGACTGGGTGAGCGAGGTGGAACCGGCGGTGTCCGTGTGGCCGGCGCGCGGGCGGACCGGAGCGGTCGTGCTCGTGCTGCACGGCGGCGCGGAACGTGGCACGGGCGGCGTGCCGCCCTGGAAGCTCGCCCACCTGCGGATGGTCCCGATCGCGCGCGCCCTGCACCGGGCCGGCCGGAAGGCCGGCGTCGAGGTGCGGCTGCTGCGCAACCGCCGCTACGGCTGGAACGCGCCCGCCGAGGACCCGGTCGGGGACGCCCGCTGGGCGCTCGCGCGCATCCGCGCCGACCACCCCGGCCTGCCGGTCGTGCTGGTCGGGCACTCCATGGGGGGCCGGGTGGCGCTGCGCGTCGCCGACGACCCGGCCGTGCTCGGCGTCTGCGCGCTGGCGCCGTGGACGCCGCGGGGTGAGCCGGTCGCGGCCGTCACCGGGCGTTCGGTGCTCATCGTGCACGGCACCCGCGACCGCATGACGAGCCCGGCCGAGTCGCACGCCTTCGCCGAACGCGCCGAGGGCGTCGCCGCCCGCGTCGCCCGGTTCGAGATCGCGAACGAGGGACACGCGATGCTGCGCCGGTCGTCCGTGTGGACCCGGCTGACGATTGCTTTCACACTGGACGTGCTCGCCGGCGAAGCCGGGGACGAGCTCCGCGGCGCGTGGGCCGCGCCGGGGCCCGAACGACTGCGGATACCCGTGTGAAAGGCGCCCGGACAGGGCATTCGGCGAAGCGCGCCGCGGGGGTGCGGCGACTAGGATCGATCACCGGCGTACCTGGCCGGCCGGAGGGAGAACCGTGACCACCTCGAGCGTTGACCGGGCGTCGGCCCCGACCGGCCCCGACGAGTCCCGCTGGCCGGGCCTGGCCACCCCGCCGCACTCCGCGCTGCGCGCCCGGATCGCGGAGGCCCTGTTCCGCCGCGCGGTCCGTCCCCTCGACCTCCGCGTGACGTTCCCGGACGGCGCCGTGCTCGGCGCCGGCGGGCCCGAATCGCCCGAAATGCGCATCCTGCGGCCGGCCGCGTTCTTCCACCGCCTCGGCGTCGACGCCAAGATCGGTTTCGGCGAGTCCTACATGGCCGGTGACTGGACCGCGTCCGACCTGGCCGAGGTCCTCACGCCGTTCGCCGAGCGGATGGCCACCCTGGTCCCGCCCGTGCTGCAGAAGTTCCGCCGGTTCGCCGAGCGCACGCAGCCGCCGTCGGAGGAGAACACCCTCGAAGGCGCGCGGGCCAACATCCACCGGCACTACGACCTGTCCAACGACCTGTTCGGCGCCTTCCTCGACGAGTCGATGATGTACTCCTCGGCGCTGTTCGGCCCCGGCGACGACCTCACCGCCGCCCAGCACCGCAAGATCGACAGCGTCCTCGACTACGCCGGGGTCGGCGAAGGCAGCGAAGTCCTCGAAATCGGTACCGGATGGGGTGAACTCGCGATCCGCGCCGCGGCCCGCGGCGCCCGCGTGACGTCACTGACCATTTCGGAGGAACAGCGTTCCCTGGCCACCGAGCGGATCGCGGCGGCCGGGTTCGCCGACCGCGTCGACGTGAAGCTGTGCGACTACCGCGAGTCGAGCGGGCAGTACGACGCCGTGGTCAGCGTCGAGATGATCGAGGCCGTCGGCGCGTCCTACTGGCCCACCTTCTACGCCACGATCGGGCAGCGGCTGCGCCCCGGCGGGCGGTTCGGGCTGCAGGCCATCACCATGGACCACGACCGGATGCTGGCGGCCTCGCGCACCTACACCTGGATCCACAAGTACATCTTCCCCGGCGGCATCATCCCGTCGGTGCGCTCGATCGAAGAGGGCATCCGGGCGAACACGCGGCTCCGGCTGGCCGGGATGCGCGAGTTCGGCCAAGACTACGCGCGCACGTTACGGTTGTGGCGCGAACGGTTCCTGCACCGCTGGGCCGACATCGCCGGGTTCGGGTTCGACGACGTGTTCCGCCGGATGTGGGAGTTCTACCTGGCCTACTCCGAGGCCGGGTTCCGGTCGGGGTACCTCAAGGTCCACCAGTTCGGATACGAGGCGCCCGTCCGGTAGCGCACAACCCGACCCGGGTGCCGCACGTCCTCTTGTCGAGGACGTGCGGTGTACTGACGACGACAGGTTTGTCCGGATCGGGATTGGGTGATGGAGATGACCTACCGTGGCGACGACGGCGGGCGCCGCATGCCGCCCCGGCCTCCCGCACGTCCCCGGGAGCACCAGCGCGCGCAGATGATGCCGCTGCCCGGGCGCGGCCGCAGCCCCTACGACGAGCGCACCCGCCCGATGGGCGAGCCCGAGCCGCAGTACGCGCCGCCTCCGCCGCCGCGGCGTGACCCGCCCCGCCCGGCCGACGACTACCCGCCGTCCCGGCCGCCCCGGCGCCGCCGCCGGTGGAGCTTGGGCCGCGTCCTGGGCGCGCTGGTGCTGGTCTTCGTCGTGTTCCTCGCCGGCATCTGGGTCTACCTGGAGTTCTCCATCAAGCGCGTCGACGCGCTCACCGACTACTCGGGCCGTCCGGTCGCGGCGTCCGGCACCAACTGGCTGATCGTCGGCTCGGACAGCCGGGAAGGCCTCACGGCGGAGGACGAGGAGCGCCTGGCCACCGGTGACGTCGCGGCGGCGGGCGGCGGGCAGCGCACCGACACGATCATGGTCGCGCACATCCCGGACAACTCCACCAAGCCGACGCTGCTGTCGCTGCCGCGTGACTCGCAGGTGAAGATCCCGGGCCACGGCACCAACAAGATCAACGCGGCGTTCTCGCTCGGCGGGCCGTCGCTGCTCGCGCAGACCGTCGAAGGCGCCACCGGCCTGCACATCGACCACTACGCCGAGATCGGCTTCGGCGGGTTCGCCAAGATCGTCGACGCGATCGGCGGAGTCGACATGTGCATCGACAAGGACATGAACGACACGATGACCGGCATCAGCATCAAGGCGGGCTGCCAGTCGCTCGACGGCCGCTCGGCACTGGGCTTCGTCCGGATGCGCCACAGCGACGCGACCCCGCGCTCGGACCTCGACCGCGTCGCGAACCAGCGCAAGTTCATCGGCGCGCTGGTCAGCCAGATCGCGAGCCCGGGCACGCTGCTCAACCCGTTCCACTTCTTCCCGCTGCTGGGTTCGGCCCCGGACGCGCTGACGATGGACTCGGGCGATCACGTCCACAACCTGGTGGGGCTCGCGATCGCGATGCGCGGCATCTCCTCGGGCGGCGTGGTCACCACGACGGTCCCGGTGACCAGCGCGTCGGCCGAGAACTGGGACAAGAACAAGTCGAAGCAGCTGTTCGACGCGCTGAAGAACGACACCGAGATCCCGGACAGCGTCATCGTCAATTAATTCGGGAGCGCCGGGCGGCCCGGCCGGGGCACCATGGAAGCCATGGAGACCCCGGCCGAGCACTACCGCGTTGACGAATTCTCCCTGGCTCGCTGGCAGTTCGCCGACGAGCCGGACCTCGTCGCGGTGGTCAACGGGTCCCTCGAGCACATCGGCGCGTGGCTGATCTGGGCGACCGGCGGTTACACGTCCGGCGACTGCGCGGAGTTCCTGCGGCGCAGCCGGGAGAACTGGGAGAGCGGGGAAGCCCACGACTTCGCGATCCGGGTGGACGGCGCGCTCGCGGGCGCGGTCGGCCTGATGGCCCGCGAAGGCGGCGTCGAGATCGGGTACTGGCTCGCCCGCGAGTACACCGGCCGCGGCCTGGTCACGCGTGCGGTGCGGCTGCTGACGGCGGAGGCGTTCCGGCTCGGCGCCGGCTACGTCGAGATCAAGCACGACGAGCGCAACGTCCGAAGTGGAGCGGTGCCCGCCCGGCTCGGCTTCACGAAGGTGCGCGAGGAGCCGTCGGAGAAGCAGCGGGCGCCGTCGTGCGCGGGCACGAACTTCGTCTGGCGGCTGTCCGCTTAGGACACCTTGTCCCGCTCCCGCAGCACCTTCAGCGCCCGGTCGGCGTGCACGGTGAAGTTCAGCTCGCTCTTGATCTTCCCGAGGATCCTCCGGTCCTCGCCGATCACGAACGTGACGCGCTTGGCGTGCAGCGGCAGCAGCTTCCGCCAGACACCGAACCGCTTCGCGACCTCGCCGTCCACATCGGACAGCAGGGGGTAGCCGAAGCCGTTGGCCTCGGCGAACCGCCGCTGCTTGGCGACCTCGTCCGGGCTGATCCCGACGCGGTGCGCGCCGACCTCGGCGAACTCGGCGGCGAGGTCGCGGAAGTGGCAGCTCTCGGCCGTGCAGCCGGTCGTCATCGCGGCGGGGTAGAAGAAGAGCACGACCGGGCCGGTGGCCAGGAAGTCCGACAGCGTGCGGTCGCGGCCCCGGTCGTCGGGCAGGGTGAAGTCGGGGGCGAGGTCTCCGGCGTCCATGGAGGTCCCTTTCGTGGGCGGCAGCACCCATCCTGGTCCTGGCCGCCGCGCCGGCGTCAGCCGGGGTGGCGGGCGATGAGCTCGTCGACCTCGTCGCCGGTGGCCGAGTCGGTGACGAACGGGCCGCGGGCCGCCACCACGCCCAGCTGCCGCAGGCGGGCCGCCTGTTCGGCGGTGCGGACGCCCTCCGCGCCGACCCGCAGCTTCAGCTCGCGGGCCCGGGTCACCAGCTGCGTCAGGTGCCGGATGTCGGGCTCGGCCGGCGAGTCCGTGTCCAGCGCGTCGACCACCGCGCCCGAGAGGATCACGTGCCGCACCGGCAGGCGGTGCTGCGGGATCAGCTCCAGATCCGCCGAGCCGGAGATCGTCAGCACCAGCTGCGTACCCAGGTCGGCCAGGACCGCGAACGACTCGAGGACCTCGCCGCGCGGGTCGAGCAGCGAGTCGCGGTCGGTGCACAGGCGCAGCGCGTTCGCCGGCAGCTCGTGCTTGTCCAGCTGCTCCTTCACCAGCAGCACCAGGTCGGGGTCGATGGCCAGCCGGGTCGGGAGCCGGACGCACACGTCCGGGGCCGCGTCGCCGAAGCGGGTGCGCCAGCGGGACGTCGCCGCCAGTGACTCGGCCAGCAGCCAGCGCCCGAGCGGCACCGTCATGCCCGTCGTCTGGGCCAGCGGGTAGAACTCGTCGGAGTCCAGCTCGCCCTTCTCCGGGTGGTTCCACCGCAGCCCGGCGTTGACCGCCGCGAGGCGGTCCGGGTCGGCGAGCTTCACCGTCGGCTGGTAGATCAGCGAGAACTCGCCGTTCTCCAGCGCGCCGGCGATCACCGCGCCCAGCTGGTAGCGGCCGCGGTCGCGGGCGTCGAGCTCCGGGTCGAACAGCATCCACTGGGCCTTGCCGGCCTCCTTGGCCCGGTGCAGCGCGATCTCCGCCGCGCGCAGCAGTTCCGCCGCGCCGCCCTCGACGGCCGCGCGCACGACGATGCCCGCGCTCGCGCTCACGCCGATGCCGTGCCCGCCGAGGTAGATCGGCTCGTTGAGGTCCTCCAGCGCGCGTTCGACGAGCTGGATGACCTTGGTGGCGGTGAGTTCTCCCCGCAGCAGCACCGCGAAGCCGTCGCCGGACAGCCGCGCGACGAACCCGTCGTGGTGGCCGGTGAACACCGCCGACAGCTTGCCCGCGACCCCGCGCAGCACCTGGTCGCCGACGCCGGCGCCGAGGCCGTCGTTGATCACCTTGAAGCCGTCGACGTCGAGGTAGATCAGCGCGATGTCGTCGCGCGCGCCGGCGCCGAGCGCGGCTTCGAGCTTGGTGCTGAACGAAGACGCGTTGGGCAGCCCGGTCAGCGGGTCGTGCACGTTCTGGTGCAGCAGCCGTTCCTGGAGCAGGTGCAGCTCGTTCGCGTCGGACACCATCAGCACCGGGTAGACCGACCCCGGCCGGTCGCCGGGCAGCGGGGCCAGCGTGACGTCGGTCCACAGCTGCCCGTCCTCGGTGTGGTCGAGCAGCATCCGCTCCTGGTAGCGGTCACGTCCGGCGCGCACCAGTTCGAGCCCGGCCTTGAGCCGGGAGACGTCGTGGTCGGTCGAGCCGAGCTCGGTGATGTGCCGTCCGCGCAGCTTCTCCGGCGAGCAGCCGAGCAGCTGCCCGAGCGCGAGGTTGGCCTCGACGATCTCGCCGTCCGGATCGGCGAGCGCGATGCCCATCGGCGACGCGGCGTAGAGCGCGGTGAAGCGCTGCAGGGCACCGTCGTGCCCCGAGCCGGCGTGGCCGACGGCGTCGTGCGCGACCTCCAGCAGGAGCTGCTCCAGCTCCTCGGGGGGAAGTGTTACTCCTTTGGTGTCGGCCAACGTCGCCGCCCACCGGCGCGCCACGTCCAGCAGTCCTGGCGCGGCACCGGGCTCAGGCACACTCCACCTCTTCACGCACAGGTCAGGCCAGTTCAGGCACGGTCTCGGGGATCATGACGCCACACTAGGTACCCCTCGGCCGCGACCGATGCCACGCCATCATGCGCGTCACGGGGTGTCTACCGGCTGAACGAGTGAACGAATCTCCACAAGCGGTGACGTTTTGTCACAGCCCGTATGCGGTGGCAGACACTCTGCGGGTCAGCGAGGGGTCAGGCGCACCGGGAGGCCGTCCGCGGGCACCGGCAGGGACACGTAGTCCCAGCGCGCGGTGTAACTCTCCGGAACCGACCAGCGGTAGGCGCGCAGCATTTCGTGCATCAGCAACTTCACCTCGAGACCGCCGAAGTGGAGGCCGATGCACTTGTGCGCGCCGCCGCCGAAGGGCAGCCACGCCATCCGGTGCGACTTGTCCTCGCGGCGCGGCTCGGCGAACCGCTCGGGGTCGAAGCGGAACGGGTCGGTCCAGCACTCCGGCGCGAAGTGGTTCACCGTCGGCGAGACCCCGACCAGCGTGCCCGCCGGGAGGTAGTGGCCGAGCACCTCGGTGTCCTTGACGGTCTTGCGGGCCAGCGACGGCACCGGCGCCACCAGCCGCAGCGCCTCCTTCATGACGAGGTCGAGGGTCTCGAGCCGGTCGACGGCCTCGATGCCGGGCACGTCGTCGCCGAGGGCCAGGGACTCCTCGCGGGCGCGCTCCTGCCACTCCGGGTGCTTCGCGAGGTAGTAGGCCATGGCAGTGCTGGTGATGGTCGTCGTGTCGTGCGCCGCCATCATCAGGAAGATCATGTGGTTGACGACGTCGGTGTCGGTGAACCGGTCGCCGTCCTCGGTGGTGGCGTGGCAGAGGGCGGTGAAGAGGTCGTCGCCGTCGGAAACGCGCTTGGCGGGCAGGGTCTCGCCGAAGTAGCGCTCGAGCACGCGACGGCCGTGCAGCCCGGCCGACCAGCGCCCGCCGGGCACGGGGACGCGCACGAGCGCGGTCCCGGCGCGCACGGAGCTGACGAAGGCGCGGTTGATCCGGGCCGCGTCGGCGCCGCTGCGCATGCCCATGAACACGCGGGTCGCCACGTCGAGGGTCAGCTGCTTGAGCGCCCAGTACAGCCGCGGCCGCCCGGCACCCCACCGTGCGATGCCTTCGCGCAGCGCGGGGCCCATCTCGCCGACATAGCCGCTCAGCCGCGGCCGCGTGAAGGCCTCCTGCATGATCCGGCGGTGCAGGTGGTGCTCGCCGAAGTCCATCAGCATCAGGCCGCGCTCGAAGAACTTCTCGATGAAGAACTTCCAGCCCTCCTGCGAGAACGCCTTGTCCTTGTTGACGAGCGCGATCTGGGTGGCCTCCGGGCCGGACAGCGTGACGATCCGGCGGCCGAAGCCGCCGGTCCACGACACCGGGCCGTAGAGCTCGTGGCGGCGCAGGGCGAACTGGATGCCGAAGCGCATCATCTCCGGCATGTGCCCGACCAGCGGCGGCCCTTCGTCGCCGAGCACGGGCTTCAGGCCGCTCCCGGCGGGCGGCGCGGCGAGCTCCTTGACCGGCCAGCGCGACCGCAGCCACCGCTCGTCGACCCCGCGGGGGAGCGGGATCGCCGTCAACGGCGGTACGCGTTCCCGCAGTGCTTCGGCGGCTCGGCTCACGGTGCCCGGCAAAGTGACCATCTCCCCGCTGAGATCGGCTACCCCTCCACGATGCACGCTTGTTGACGGTCTGACAACACCTGGGTGGCCCTCTTTTCGGGTGGCTTCCCGGCGCGCCGGGCCTCGCTCGGCGTGACCCCGCGGACCCGCTTGAACGCCGCGCTGAACCCGAAGGCGTCGGCGTACCCGACGGCGCGGGCGACTTCGGCGACGGTGACGTCGTCCGGCCCGGTCAGCAGGTCGGCCGCGAGCGCCATGCGCCACCGGGTGAGGTAGGCCAGCGGCGGCTCGCCGACCAGGTCGGCGAAGCGCTTGGCGAGCGTCGAGCGCGAGACGCCGGTCCGGGCCGCCAGCGCGGCGACGGTCCACGGCGCCGCCGGATCGGCGTGCAGCAGGCGCAGCGCGTGGCCGGCCACCGGGTCCCGCCGGGCGGTCCACCACGACGGCGGTTCGCCACCGGGCCGGTCGAACCACGCGCGCAGCGTGCAGACCAGCAGCCAGTCGAGCAGCCGGTCGAGGACGACCTGCTGGCCCGGCGCGTCGACGGCGACTTCGGCGGCGAGGTGGTCGAGCACGGCGTCGCCGGTGCCGCCGCCGTCGACGCGCAGCACGACGGGCAGCGCGTCCAGCAGCGGACGGCTGATCTCGCCGCCCGCCGGGTAGGCGCCGACGATCACGGTGGTCGGGCCGTCGCCGGGGTCGTGCCAGCCCCGCCGGTGCACCGTCCCGCCCGCTTCCGGGACCGCGCAGTGCTCGCCGCACGCGACCGGCTCGGCCGGGGTGCCGACCTCGTCGACGAAGGTGAAGGTGCCGGGACCGCGTACGAGAACCGTGTCGTAGGCGCGAAGCGGCTCCGGCGTGCCGTGCTCGGGCACGATCCAGCCCTCGCCGGTGAGCACGGTGCAGAGGGTCAGCGGCGCGCCGTCGACGAAGTGCAGCGCCCACGGCGGGGAGAGGGCCGAGCTGCCGAACAGCGAGCCGTGGGCGCGCACACCGCGGAAGAGGTCCTCGAAGACGTCCACCGCGCCGAGGTTAGACGAATACGCAGGCGTTCCGGTGTCTCGGCTATGGGATCGTCCGGGCCGGCCGGGTTGAATCGCCGTCATGGACGTACTGACCACCGACGATCTCGAGTTGCTCCGCCGCCCGTTGCACGGGTTCCTGACCGTGGCCGCGGGTGAGCCCCGCCCGGTGTGGTACGAGACGGCCGACGACGGCACGATCCAGCTGATCACGGAGCCGGACGCGCCGAAGGTGCGCCGGCTGCGCCGCGACCCGCGCGCGTCGATCGTCGTCGCGGCGCCGGTGGGGGAGCGTGAACGCTGGGTGTCGGTCGCCGGGCGCGTCTCGATCGAATCCGATGGCGCGCACGACCTGGCCGCCCGGCTGGCGGGCCGGTACTGGGACCTGGCCGACCCGGTCCGCGCCGGCGACCTCGCCGGAATCCTGGCCATGGACCAGGTCCGGCTGGTGATCCACCCCGAGACCGTGCGCCGCTACGCGTACTGACCGGAAAAGCCACGCCCCTGGCGCACCGGGGGCGTGGCTTCGTTCCGCCGGGAGGTCAGTCCCAGTCGAGGGCGCCGCCGGACTGGTACTCGATCACGCGGGTCTCGAAGAAGTTCTTCTCCTTCTTCAGGTCCATCGCCTCGGACATCCACGGGAACGGGTTCTCGGTCTCGCCGAAGATCGGCGCCAGGCCGATCTGCTGCGCGCGCCGGTCGGTGATGAAGTGCATGTACTGCTCGCACAGCTGCGCCGACAGGCCGAGCATGCCGCGCGGCATCGTGTCGCGCGCGTACGCGACCTCCAGCTCGCACGCCTCGGTGAGCATCCCGCGGACCTCCTCCTGGAACTCCGGCGTCCACAGGTGCGGGTTCTCGATCTTGATCTGGTTGATGCAGTCGATGCCGAAGTTCAGGTGGATCGACTCGTCGCGCAGGATGTACTGGTACTGCTCGGCGATGCCGACCATCTTGTTCCGGCGGCCCAGCGACAGGATCTGCGCGAAGCCGGTGTAGAACCACATGCCCTCGAAGATCACGTAGAACGCGACGAGGTCACGCAGGAACGCCTGGTCGGCCTCCGGCGTCCCGGTCTCGAAGTCCGGGTTCTCCAGGTTCTGCGTGTACTTCAGCGCCCACGCGTCCTTGTCCGAAATGGACGGGACCTCGCGGTACATGTTGAACAGCTCGCCCTCGACCAGGCCGAGGCTCTCGCAGATGTACTGGAAGGTGTGCGTGTGCACGGCCTCCTCGAACGCCTGGCGCAGCAGGTACTGGCGGCACTCCGGGTTGGTGATCTGCCGGTACACCGCGAGCACGATGTTGTTGGCCACCAGCGATTCCGCGGTCGCGAAGAAGCCGAGGTTGCGCTTGAGCATCGTCCGCTCGTCCTCGGTGAGGCCGTCCGGCGACTTCCACAGCGCGATATCGGCCTGCATGGCGACCTCGGTCGGCATCCAGTGGTTGTTGCAGCCGGCGAGGTACTTCTCCCACGCCCACTTGTACTTCATCGGCAGCAGCTGGTTGACGTCGGCACGCGCGTTGATCATGCGCTTGTCGTCGACGTTGATCCGGGCGGCGCCGACCTCGATCTCGCCGAGGCCGGTCGCGTCCGTCGTCTCCACGTTGGTCATCTGTGCAGGGGTTCCTTTACTGGCAGGCTTCGCAGTCGGGGTCGTCGATGCGGCAGGCGGCGCCTTCGGTGGCGACGAAGTCGACGTCCGGCTCGGGCTTCGGCGAGGGAGCAGGCGTCGGCGCGGGCGCCGGGGTGGCCGCGGGAGCCGGGGCCGGGGTGGCCGAGACCGCGTTCAGCTTGCCGTCGGTGCCGCGCAGGGTGCTCTTCTCCACGTGCGTCGCGGACTGCGCGCGCAGGTAGTACGTCGTCTTGAGGCCCTTGTGCCAGGCGTAGCGGTACAGCTCGTCGAGCTTGCGGCCGCTCGGCGCCGCGATGTACAGGTTCAGCGACTGCGCCTGGTCGATCCACTTCTGGCGCCGCGAACCCGCGTCCACCAGCCACTTCGACTCGATCTCGAACGCCGTCGCGTACAGCGCCTTGAGGTCGTCCGGGACGCGGTCGATCTGGCCGAGGCTGCCGTCGAAGTACTTCAGGTCGCTGACCATGACCTCGTCCCACAGCCCGCGCTCCTTGAGCGAGCGGACCAGGTGCGGGTTCACCACGGTGAAGTCGCCGGACATGTTCGACTTGACGTACAGGTTCTGGAACAGCGGCTCGATCGACTGGCCGACGCCGCAGATGTTGGAGATCGTCGCGGTCGGCGCGATCGCCATGACGTTGGAGTTGCGCATGCCGACGGTCTTGACGCGCTCGCGCAGCGGCGCCCAGTCCAGTGTGGTCGACAGGTCGACGTCGAGGTTGTCACCCCGGCGCGCGTCGATGAGCAGCTGCATCGAGTCGATCGGCAGGATGCCCTTGCTCCACAGCGAACCCTCGAACGACTGGTACTGGCCGCGCTCCTCGGCCAGGTCGGTCGACGCCGAGATCGCGTAGTAGGAGATGTGCTCCATGCTCTCGTCGGCGAACTGCACCGCGGCCTCCGACGACAGCGGCACGCCCAGCTCGAACAGCGCGTCCTGGAAGCCCATCAACCCCAGCCCGATCGGCCGGTGGCGCAGGTTGGACCGGCGCGCCTCCGGGATCGTGTAGAAGTTGATGTCGATCACGTTGTCCAGCATGCGGACGGCGGTGCGCACGGTCTTCTCGAGCCGCCCGGTGTCCAAACCGGACGGGGTGACGTGCTTGAGCAGGTTGACCGAGCCGAGGTTGCAGACCGCGACCTCTTCGCTGTTGGTGTTCAGCGTGATCTCGGTGCACAGGTTGGACGAGTGCACGACACCGACGTGCTGCTGCGGCGAGCGCAGGTTGCACGGGTCCTTGAACGTGATCCACGGGTGGCCGGTCTCGAACAGCATGGTCAGCATGCGGCGCCACAGGTCGACCGCGCGGACGCGCCGGAACACCTTGATCTCGCCGCGGTCGGCGGCGGCCTCGTACTCGCGGTAACGCCGGGCGAACTCGTTGCCGTACAGGTCGTGCAGGTCCGGGGTCTCGTTCGGCGAGAACAGCGTCCACTCCGCGTTGGCCTCGACGCGGCGGAGGAACTCGTCCGGCACCCAGTTCGCGGTGTTCATGTCGTGGGTGCGGCGGCGGTCGTCACCGGTGTTCTTCCGCAGGTCGAGGAACTCCTCGATGTCCACGTGCCACGTCTCGAGGTACGCGCACGCCGCGCCCTTGCGCTTGCCGCCCTGGTTGACCGCGACGGCGGTGTCGTTGGCGATCTTGAGGAACGGCACGACACCCTGCGACTGGCCGTTGGTGCCCTTGATGTGCGCACCGAGGCCGCGGACCGGGGTCCAGTCGTTGCCGAGGCCGCCGGAGTACTTGGCCAGCAGCGCGTTGTTCTTGTAGGCCTGGAAGATGGAGTCCAGGTCGTCGTCCACCGTGGTCAGGAAGCAGGACGACAGCTGCGGGCGCGTGGTGCCCGAGTTGAACAGCGTCGGGGTGGACGCCATGAAGTGGAAGCTCGACAGCAGCTCGTAGAACTCGATGGCGCGCGCTTCCCGGTCGTCTTCCCGGATGGCGAGACCCATGGCGACGCGCATGAAGAACGCCTGCGGCAGCTCGAAGCGGGTGCCGTCGTGGTGCTGGAAGTACCGGTCGTACAGCGTCTGCAGGCCGAGGAAGCCGAAGTCGAGGTCGCGCTCCGGGCGGATCGCGGCGGTGATCTTGTCCAGGTCGAAGCGCTGCAGCTCGGCGTCGACCAGCTCCAGCTCGATCGCGCGGCGCAGGTAGGCGCGGAAGTACGCGGGGTACTCGGCCGCCATCTCGTCCTGGCTGGCCTGACGCGGCTTGCCGGCCAGGTAGCTCAGCGCCTCGCCGCGCAGCTTGTCCAGCAGCAGCCGGGCCGAGACGTAGGAGTAGTTCGGCTCCTGCTCGACCAGCACGCGGGCGGCCATGATCTGGGCCAGGGCCAGCTCGTCGGCGCTGATGCCGTCGTAGAGGTTGCGCTTGGTCTCGGCCAGCACCGGCTCGGCGCTCACGTCTTCGAGACCGGCGACCGCCTCGCCCACGACGTGGGACACACGCGCCCAGTCGAGCGGACGCAGGACGCCGTCAGCGCCCTTGACGTTCAGCGCGGCCTCGGTCGCAGCCGGCTTCGCGGCCTCGCGGGCCTTCGCGCGCTCCTCGCGGTAAAGGACGTAGGCGCGGGCGACCTTGTGGTGCTCGCCGCGCATCAGTGCCAGCTCGACCAGGTCCTGGATCTGCTCGATGTGCAGGGCGGTCTCGGGGCCGGCGTGGCGCAGCAGGGACGCCTCGACCTGCTGGGTCAGCTCGGCGACGACGTGGTGCACGCGGGAGGACGCGGCGGCGTCGCCGCCCTCGACCGCGAGGAACGCCTTCGTCAGCGCGACCGAGATCTTCCCGGCGTCGAACGGCGACACGCTGCCGTCCCGCCGGATGACCCGGATCGCGGTGGGGGTGTCGGCGGCGGACGGCCGCTGACCGGTATCGACTGACATGCGTGTCTCCTGATTTCGGGCGCGTTCGATCGCCACACGGCCTCACGAGGCCGTGCGCAGGGGTTTCTCCAAAGCTGCCCGGCGACCCTCCGCAGCGGTCTCCCCGTCGCTGGGGGCTGCCGGTTCCCAGAGACTACATGTTGGGGTCGGTGTGTGCGCGGGACCCCAGATGGCGTGTCGCAAGGTCACCCTGGCGGGTTACGTGATCACCGAGAGGCGCTGCTCAGGCGCCCGGTGGTTCCACGGATCAGGCCGGTCCGACCGGTCCGACCGGAGTGAGGCTGGCGATCGCCCGCCGTACGTACTTCACCGAGCGGGTGGTCTCGGCGTATTTCCGGGAGATCTGCGGCAGCAGCTTCGGCCCGGCTTCGGTGGTGGTGAGCTTGCCCCGGGCGTGCCGGACCGCCAGGTGCGCGGCGGTCACCAGGGTCTCGGGATCGCTGGGCCCCAGGGTGCTCGCTCCGGCGGCCATGGTGGCGGCCAGGACGGCTTCGGCGTCCTCGTACCGGGCGAGTTGCTCGAGGACCCACCCGTGGCAGTAGCCGGCGGTCCTGGCGTGCTCGGCCGCCGGGTCGAGGAGACGGCCGAAGGTCTCGCTCACCGCCCGCAGCTCGGCCTCCGCTTCCTCATCTCCTCGAGCGCTTCGTCGTCGCGGTGGAGTCTTCGGAGCAGGTCGCCGCGTTCATGCCGGACGCGCAGCACGAAGTCGGCCGCGAGAGGCGCCGGGGATCTCAGGATGCGTTCGTAGACTGAGTTGGCGTCGCCGAGGCGTCCCAGTTCACGGAGGTTCGGGCGTAGCAGAGCTGAAGGTCGTGGAAGAGCCTGCCGTCCGTCTCGTTCCGCTCTTCCAGCTCTTCGAGAAGTGAGCGATACTCGTTGTCGGCCTCGGTCACGTCCGCCCGGACATGGTGTTCGAAACACTAACTGTCGAACTGCTCCGGGAACTGCGATCGCTCGAGAAGGAGCCGACCGCGGAAACCCGGCTCAGACCCCGAAGCGGAGGCTCGTCGAGGGCAGGGCGAGGCTCACGAACGGGCGCCGTCCGGCCAGGTAACCGAGCGGGCCGCCGGCGTTGATCGTCCAGTCGGCCGCCGCGAGGCGGGGGCGGATCTTCGCGGTGACGGGCGTCCGGACGGGCGTGCCGTCGCGGTGCTGGAGGACGTCGAACCGGCTCGGGAGCGCGAGCGGTGCACCCGGGCGACGGGTGAAGGCCGCGGTGGCGATCCAGTCGTCTCCGGTCGCCGCGGTGTACGTGCGGTCCGTGAACCGGAGTGCGGCGAGGTCCTTCGGGATGGCCCACAGCTCGCGGCCGCCGGCCAGGGAGACTTCGGAGTCCACCCAGATCTGCGTGATCGTGCACGTGGTGCGGCGCCCGCGGACCGGGACGGCGGCGAGCAGCTCGTGGTAGCTGAGCTGGCCGGGCTCGCGGTAGGCGATCCAGGCGGTGAACACGGTCGTGTGCCCGGCGACGGACAGGGCGGCCGGGTGCACGTCCCGCGCGGGGACGCGCCAGACCGACACGTGGGCGTCGGCGACCAGGTTCCAGGGCTGTGGCGGGTACGGGCTCATTTCTCCAGCCAGGGCAGGTAGTCGGGCAGGTCCTTGTCGACGCGCATGCCGAACGACGGCGGCCGCTTCTGCAGGAACGACATGACGCCTTCGACGGCGTCCGGGCTCGCGCCCAGGCCGCCGATCAGCTTCGAGTCCAGCTCGTGCACCGGGAACGGCGACTCGGCGCTCGCCATCCGGTAGAGCAGCTGGCGGGTCACCGCGACCGACACCGGCGCCGTCTTCGCCACGATCTCCCGTGCGAGCTCGTGCGCTTCCCCGAGCACGGTTCCGGCGGGGAAGACCTGGTGCACCAGCCCTTTTTCGAGGGCCTCGGCGGCGGGGAAGACGCGTCCGCTGATCATCCAGTCGAGCGCGGTGCCCATCCCGACGAGCCGGGGGAGGAACCACGCGGACGCGCCTTCGGGGTAGATGCCGCGGCGGGTGAACACGAAGCCGAACCGCGAGTCCTCCGAGGCGAGCCGGTAGTCGCAGGCGAGGGTGATCGTGATGCCGCCGCCGACGGCCGCGCCGTGCAGGGCGGCGATGACCGGCTTGTTCATGGTGAAGACCCGCTTCGAGCACCGGCCGGCGGGCTCCTGCCACGCGGCGCCGGGCCCGGTCGACGAGTCGAAGTCGAAGCCGCCCTGCGAGAGGTCGGCCCCGACGCAGAAGTCCTTGCCCGCGCCGGTCAGCACGACCACGCGGACGTCCTCATCGCGGTCGGCGCGGTCGAGCGCGTCGCCGAGTTTGTCGGCCATCCGGATCGTGTAGCCGTTGCGCGCTTCGGGCCGGTCGAGCGTGACGGTGGCGATCCGGCCGGCGACGGCGTACGTGATCTCGGCGTAGTCGGCCATGCCGACGAAGCTATGGCAACCGGACGCTACTGGCAAGGTGTCAATAGTGGGTCCGCAGCGTCCGCGGCGAAACAATCAGGCGTGCTTGATTTTTCTCCGGACCGGTGCGACGCTGGCCGCAGGACGCAAGGAGGCGGCGGATGGCGGATCTCGGCGTGATCCTCGGGGATCTCGACGCGGAGACACGGACGATCGACGACGTGGTGGCGGACCTGCCGGCGTCGGACTGGGCGCGCGCGACCCCCGCCGAGGGGTGGACGATCGCGCACCAGATCGCGCACCTGGCCTGGACCGACCGGAAGGCCCTGATCGCGGCCGCCCACCCGGAAGACTGGCAGGCCGAAGTCGAAGAGCTGCTCAAGGCGGGGTCGACCTACGTCGACGACGGCGCCGCGGCCGGGGCCCAGCGGCCGCCGCGGGAAATCCTCGAAGACTGGCGGTCCGGGCGAGCGGCGCTGGCCGAAGCCCTCGCCGCCGTACCGGACGGGCAGAAGCTGCCCTGGTACGGGCCGCCGATGAGCGCCGCCTCGATGGCGACCGCGCGGATGATGGAGACCTGGGCCCATGGCCAGGACGTCTTCGACGCGCTCGGCCTGACCCGCGAGCCGACCGCGCGGCTGTGGCACATCGCCCGCTTCGGCACCCGGACCCGCGACTTCGCCTACAAGGTCCACTCCCTCGCGCCGCCGGCCGAGCAGTTCCGCGTCGAGCTCACCGCGCCCGACGGCTCGACCTGGACGTTCGGGCCCGAAGACGCCGAGCAGAAGCTCACCGGCAGCGCCCTGGACTTCTGCCTGGTCGTCACGCAGCGGCGGCACCCGGCCGACACGGACCTGGTCGCCCACGGCGCCGACGTCGAAGAGTGGCTGGGCATCGCGCAGGCTTTCGCCGGCCCGCCGGGGAACGGCCGGAAGCCGGGGCAGTTCGCATGACCTACCGCATCGGCAACGCGTCCGGGTTCTACGGCGACCGGTTTTCCGCCGTCCGCGAGATGCTCACCGGCGGTCCGCTCGACGTCCTGACCGGCGACTACCTGGCCGAGCTGACCATGCTCATCCTCGGCCGCGACCGGATGAAGGACCCGAACCGCGGCTACGCCAAGACTTTCCTGCGGCAGATGGAGGAAAACCTCGGGCTCGCACGGGAAAAAGGCGTCAAGATCGTCGCCAACGCGGGTGGCCTCAACCCCGCCGGCCTCGCGGACGCCCTCCGTGAACTGGCGGCCGAGCTCGGGCTCGACGTCAAGGTCGCGCACGTCGAAGGCGACGACCTGGTCGCCCGCGCCGAGGAGCTGGACCTCGGGAAACCGCTGACCGCCAACGCCTACCTCGGGGCGTGGGGCATCGTCGAGTGCCTGAACGCCGGTGCCGACGTCGTCGTCACCGGGCGGGTGACCGACGCCTCGGTGATCGTCGGGCCGGCCGCCGCGCACTACGGCTGGGCCCGCGACGACTTCGACGCGCTGGCCGGCGCGGTCGCGGCCGGGCACGTCATCGAATGCGGCGCCCAGGCCACCGGCGGCAACTACGCCTTCTTCACCGAGCACTCGCTGGGCGTTCCCGGCTTCCCGATCGCCGAGATCGAGGCCGACGGCTCCAGCGTCATCACCAAGCACCCGGGCACCGGCGGGGTGGTGAACGTCGGCACGGTGACCGCCCAGCTGCTGTACGAGATCACCGGCGCCCGGTACGCCGGGCCGGACGTCACCACGCGGTTCGACACGCTTTCCCTGACGCAGGACGGGCCCGACCGCGTCCGCATCTCCGGCGTCCGCGGCGAAGCGCCGCCGCCCACGCTGAAGGTCGCGCTGAACACCCTCGGCGGGTTCCGCAACGAGACGACGTTCGTCCTCACCGGGCTCGACATCGAGGCGAAAGCCGCGCTGGTGCGCGAACAGCTCGAAGCTTCCTTGACGGACCGTCCGCCCGCCGACGTGCGCTGGACGCTGGCCCGCACCGACCACCCGGACGCCGGCACCGAGCAGACGGCCAGCGCGCTGCTGCACGTCGCCGTGAAGGACGCCGACCCGAAGGTGGCCGGACGGGCGTTCACCGGTGCCGCCGTCGAGCTGGCGCTGGCCAGCTACCCCGGCTTCCACGTCACCGCGCCGCCGTCCGACGCCTCGCCGTACGGCGTCTACACCGCGGCCTACGTGGACGCCGGGAAGGTGCCGCACGTCGCCGTGCTCCCGGACGGCATGCGTGTCGACATAGCGCCATCGGCGTCCACCCGCGAGCTGTCCGAAGTGGACGAACCGGCCCTGCCCGAACCCCTTGACCGCGGGCCGGTCCGGCGCGTGCCGCTCGGCCGGATCGCCGGTGCCCGCAGCGGCGACAAGGGCGGCAACGCCAACCTGGGCGTCTGGGTGCGTTCGGAAGAAGCCTGGCGCTGGCTGGTGCACCGGCTGACCGTCGCCGAGTTCAAGCTGCTGCTGCCCGAAACCGCCGGCCTGCCGGTGACCCGCTACCTGCTGCCCAACCTGTGGGCGATGAACTTCGTCGTCGAGGGCATCCTCGGCGAAGGTGTCGCGTCGCAGGCCCGGTTCGACCCGCAGGCCAAGGCGCTCGGGGAGTGGCTGCGGTCACGCGAGATCGACGTCCCGGAGGTCCTGCTGTGACCGATCCTTTCCGGACGCCCGAACGAACCGAGCTGCGCAAGACCGTCCGCAGGTTCGTCGAGCAGGAGATCCTGCCGCACCTCGACGACTGGGAACGCGCCGGTGAGCTGCCCCGGGAGCTGCACCGGAAGGCCGGGGACCTCGGCCTGCTGGGTGTCGCGTTCCCCGAGGAGGTCGGGGGCGGCGACGGCAACTACCTGGACGCGCTGGTCGTCGCCGAGGAGATGCACTACGCGGGCGGCTCCGGCGGGCTGTTCGCGTCGCTGTTCACCTGCGGCATCGCCGTGCCGCACATCGCCGAGGCGAACGACCCGGTGCAGATCGAACGCTGGGTGCGGCCCACGTTGGCCGGGGACAAGATCGGCTCGCTGGCCGTGACCGAGCCGGACGGCGGCTCCGACGTCGCCGGGATCCGGACGACGGCCGTCCGCGAGGGCGACGAGTACGTCGTCAACGGTGCCAAGACGTTCATCACGTCCGGCTGCCGCGCGGACTTCGTGACGACGGTCGTGCGCACCGGCGGCGACGGCGCCCACGGGCTCTCGCTGATCGTCGTGGAACGCGGCACACCCGGCTTCACGGTGTCGCGCAAGCTGGAGAAGATGGGCTGGCTCTGCTCCGACACCGCGGAACTGTCCTACGTGGACGTCCGGGTGCCGGTGGAGAACCTCGTCGGCCGCGAGAACAGCGGGTTCGCCCAGGTGGCCACCCAGTTCGTCACCGAACGGCTGTCGCTGGCGGTGCAGGCGTACGCGCACGCGCAGCGGGCGCTCGACCTGACGCTGGACTGGTGCCGGCTGCGCCAGACGTTCGGCCGCCCGCTGATCTCGCGGCAGATCGTGCAGCACAAGCTCACCGAGATGGCGCGGCGCGTGGACGTCGCCCGCACCTACACCCGGCAGGCCGCGATCCGGCACGTGTCGGGCGAAGAGGTCATCGCCGAAGCCTGTTTCGCCAAGAACACCGCCGTCGAGGCCGCCGAATGGGTGGTGAACGAGGCCGTCCAGCTGCACGGCGGGCTCGGCTACATGCGCGAGTCCGAAGTGGAGCGGCACTACCGCGACGTCCGGATCCTCGGCATCGGCGGCGGCACCACCGAGATCCTCACCGGCCTGGCCGCGAAGCGATTGGGATACACCTCGTGACTACTCTGAGGTCCACTGTGGACACGCGGGCCGCCGGGTTCGGCGCGAACCGCGAGGCGATGCTGGAAAAGCTCGCCGAGATCGACGCCGAGCACGCCAAGGCGGTGGCCGGTGGCGGCGAGAAGTACGTCGAGCGCCACCGCAAGCGCGGCAAGCTCCTCGCGAGGGAACGGATCGAGCTGCTGCTCGACCCGGACTCGCCGTTCCTCGAGCTGTCGCCGCTGGCGGCGTGGGGCACCGACTACCGCGTCGGCGCCAGCCTGGTGACCGGCATCGGGGTCGTGGAAGGCGTCGAGTGCCTGATCTCGGCCAGCGACCCGACGGTCAAGGGTGGCGCGAGCAACCCGTGGACGACCAAGAAGAGCTTCCGGGCCGCGGACATCGCCGCGCAGAACCGGCTGCCGACGATCAACCTCGTCGAGTCCGGCGGCGCGGATCTGCCGACGCAGAAGGAGATCTTCATCCCCGGCGGCCGGATCTTCCGCGACATCACACGGGCGTCGGCCGCGGGCTGCCCGACGATCGCGCTGGTCTTCGGCAACTCCACCGCCGGCGGCGCCTACCTGCCGGGCATGTCGGACTACGTCGTGATGGTCAAGGAACGCGCCAAGGTGTTCCTCGGCGGCCCGCCGCTGGTCAAGATGGCGACCGGCGAGGAGTCCGACGACGAGTCGCTCGGCGGCGCCGAGATGCACGCGCGGACGTCGGGCCTGGCCGACTACCTGGCCGTCGACGAGGCCGACGCGATCCGGCTGGGCCGCACCATCGTCAAGCGGCTCAACTGGACCAAGCACGGGCCCGCGCCGAAGCCGGACTACGAAGAGCCGTTGTACGACGCCGAGGACCTGCTCGGGATCGTGCCGACGGACCTCAAGGTGCCGTTCGACCCGCGCGAGGTCATCGCCCGCGTCGTCGACGGCTCCGACTTCGACGAGTTCAAGCCGCTCTACGGGTCGTCGCTCGTGACGGGCTGGGCGAGCATCCACGGCTACCCGGTCGGCATCCTCGCCAACGCCCGGGGCGTGCTGTTCGGCGAGGAGTCGCAGAAGGCCGCGCAGTTCATCCAGCTGGCCAACCAGATCGACACGCCGCTGGTGTTCCTGCACAACACGACCGGCTACATGGTCGGCAAGGAGTACGAGCAGAGCGGCATCATCAAGCACGGAGCGATGATGATCAACGCGGTGTCGAACTCGAAGGTGCCGCACCTGTCCGTCCTCATGGGAGCGTCCTACGGCGCCGGGCACTACGGCATGTGCGGCCGTGCCTACGACCCCCGGTTCCTGTTCGCGTGGCCGAGTGCGAAGTCCGCGGTGATGGGCCCGGCGCAGCTGGCCGGCGTGCTGTCCATCGTGGCCCGCGCCGCCGCCGAGAGCCGCGGCCAGGAGTACGACGAGGAGCACGACGAGGCCATGCGGGCCATGGTCGAAGGCCAGATCGAAGCCGAGTCCATGCCGATGTTCCTCTCCGGCATGCTCTACGACGACGGCATCATCGACCCGCGCGACACCCGCACCGTCCTCGGCCTGAGCCTGTCCGCGATCCACAATGGACCAGTGAAAGGCGCCGAGGGCTTCGGCGTCTTCCGGATGTGAGTGAGCGATGATCCAGAACCTGCTGGTCGCCAACCGCGGCGAGATCGCCCGCCGCGTCTTCCGCACCTGCCGCGACGCCGGCATCGGCACGGTCGCGGTGTTCTCCGACGCCGACGCGGCCGCCCCCCACGTCCTCGAAGCCGACGCGGCCGTCCGGCTGCCCGGAAACGCGCCGTCCGAGACGTACCTGCGTGCGGACCTGCTGGTGAAGGCCGCGGCCGACACCGGCGCCGACGCCGTCCACCCCGGCTACGGCTTCCTGTCCGAGAACGCCGCCTTCGCCCGCGCCGTCCTCGACGCCGGGCTGACGTGGGTCGGGCCGCCGCCGGCGGCCATCGAGACGATGGGCTCCAAAGTGGAGTCCAAGCGGCTGATGGCCGCGGCCGGTGTTCCCGTGCTGTCCGAACTGGACCCGGCGTCGGTCACCGAAGCGGACCTTCCGTTGCTGGTCAAGGCTTCGGCCGGGGGTGGTGGCCGCGGGATGCGCGTGGTCCGCTCGCTGGGCGAGCTGGCCGAGGCGGTGGAAGGCGCGAGCGCCGAGGCCGGGTCCGCGTTCGGCGACCCGACCGTCTTCTGCGAGCGGTACCTGGAGACCGGCCGGCACATCGAGGTCCAGGTCCTGGCCGACACGCACGGCACGGTGTGGGCGGTGGGGGAGCGGGAATGCTCGATCCAGCGCCGCCACCAGAAGGTCGTGGAAGAAGCGCCGTCGCCGTTCGTCGACGTCGCCATGCGCGAAGAGCTGTTCGAGGCCGCGCGCAAGGCCGCCAAGGCGATCGACTACGTCGGCGCGGGCACGGTCGAGTTCCTCGCCGGGCCCGACGGCCGCTTCTACTTCCTGGAGATGAACACCCGGCTGCAGGTCGAGCACCCGGTCACCGAGAACGTCACCGGCCTCGACCTGGTCGCGCTGCAGCTGCGGATCGCCGAAGGCGAGCGGCTGCCCGCCGACCCGCCGCCGTCGACCGGTCACTCGATCGAAGTCCGGCTCTACGCCGAAGACCCGGCGGCGGGCTGGCAGCCGCAGAGCGGCACGCTGCACACGTTCGAGGTGCCCGATGTGGACCGGGCGTTCACCCACGGGCCGGGCCTGCGGCTCGACTCGGGCTTCGAAACCGGGTCCGTCGTGGGCGTCCACTACGACCCGATGCTCGCCAAGGTGATCACGTGGGCGCCGACCCGCGCCGAAGCGGCCCGGCGGCTGGCGAAGGCGCTCGCGGCGGCGAAGATCCACGGCGTTGTCACCAACCGCGACCTCCTCGTGAACGTCCTGCGCCACGAGGCCTTCCTGGCCGGCGAGACCGACACGGCGTTCTTCGACCGGCACGGCCTCGACACCTTGGCGGCGCCGCTGGCCACTGCGGACACCGAACGGCTCTCCGCGCTGGCCGCGGCGCTGGCCGACGCGGCGGCGAACCGGGCGGCGGCCACCACGCAGGGCAGGCTGCCGAGCGGCTGGCGCAACGTCCGCTCGGCCGGGCAGCGCAAGGTCTTCACCGTCGCGGATCGCGAGTACGAAATCGTCTACTCGCTCACCCGTTCCGGGCTGGCGGCGGACGGCTTCGAGGCCGACCTGGTCAGCGCCGAACCGGGGCGGGTCGTCCTGGACGTCGCCGGGGTGCGCCGCGCCTTCGACGTCGCCCGGCACGACGCAGTGTCCTATGTGGATTCCGTGCTCGGGGCGGTGGCGCTCCAGGCGCAGCCGAGGTTCGCCGATCCGGACGCGGCACTGGCCGCCGGGTCGCTGGTCGCGCCGATGCCCGGCACGGTCGTCCGGCTCGCCGTCCGGGCCGGGGACCCGGTGAAGGCGGGCGACCCGCTGCTGTGGCTGGAAGCGATGAAGATGGAACACCGGATCGCCGCCCCGGCCGACGGCGTGGTGGCGGAACTGCCGGTGACGGTGGGACAGCAGGTCGAAGTGGGCACGATCCTCGCGGTGGTGGGAGACGAAGCATGAACGCCATGAACTTCATCGAGCCGGAGGAGCGGATCGCGCTTCGCAAGGCCGTCGCCGAGCTGGGCGCCAAGTACGGGCACGACTACTACGCCCGCAAGGCCCGCGCGGACGAGAAGACGCACGAACTGTGGGACGAGGCCGGGCGTCTCGGCTACCTCGGCGTCAACATCCCCGAGGAGTACGGTGGCGGCGGTGCGGGCATCGCCGACCTCGCCGCGGTGCTCGAAGAGCTGGCGGCCGCGGGTTCCCCGCTGCTGCTCATGGTGGTCTCGCCGGCCATCTGCGGCACAGTGATCTCCCGCTTCGGCACCGAGGAGCAGAAGAAGCAGTGGCTGCCGGGCATCGCCGACGGCAGCAAGCGGATGGTCTTCGCGATCACCGAGCCGGACGCGGGGTCGAACTCGCACAAGATCACCACCACCGCCCGCCGGGACGCCGGTGGCTGGGTCCTCAGCGGACGCAAGGTCTTCATCTCCGGCGTCGACGAGGCCGACGCCGTGCTCGTCGTCGGCCGCACCGAAGACGCCAGGACGGGCCGGCTCAAGCCCGCGCTGTTCATCCTGCCGACCGGCACGCCGGGCTTCGAGTACACGAAGATCCCGATGGACATCGTCGCGCCGGAGAACCAGTTCTCGCTGTTCCTCGACGACGTCAAGCTCCCGGCCGAGGCGCTGGTCGGCGAGGAGGACGCGGCGATCGCGCAGCTGTTCGCCGGCCTCAACCCCGAACGCATCATGGGCGCGTCGTTCTCGCTCGGCATCGCGCGGTACGCCCTCGGGAAGGCGGTCGGCTACGCGAACGAGCGAAAGGTCTGGGGTGCGCCGATCGGCACCCACCAGGGTCTCGCGCATCCGCTGGCGGAGATCAAGATCGAGCTGGAACTGGCGAAGCTGATGACGCAGAAGGCGGCGTCGCTCTACGACTCGGGCGACGACTTCGGCGCGGGCGAGTCGGCCAACATGGCCAAGTACGCCGCCGCCGAGGTGGCGATCCGCGCCACCGACCAGGCGGTGCAGACCCACGGCGGCAACGGCCTCGCGACGGAGTACGGCCTCGGCACGCTGGTGACGGCGGTCCGGCTGGGCCGGATCGCCCCGGTCAGCCGCGAGATGGTGCTCAACTTCGTCGGCCAGCACAGCCTCGGCCTCCCGAAGTCGTACTAGGGGCCGGCTTGACCGGCATCCGCGAACCCCAGCAGGAACGCAGCCGCACCACGCGGCGGCGGCTGATCGAGGCCGCGCTCGGCAGCTTCGGCGAGCGCGGCTGGCACGGCGTGACGGTGGCGGGCATCGCCGAGCGCGCCGGCGTCTCGCGCGGGGCGGCCCAGCACCACTTCCCGACGCGGGAGGACCTGGTGGTCGCGGCGGTCGACCTGCTGGGCCAGGCCCAGATCGACGAGCTGCGCGCCCAGGCGGCGGACCTGCCGAGCGGGGCGTCCCGCATCGAGCGGGTGGTGGAGATGGTGCTGAACCTGTACACGGGCCCGCTGTTCCGCGCGGCCCTCCAGCTGTGGTCGGTCGCGGCGACGGACGAGGCCCTGCGCGACGTGCTGGTGCCCTTGGAGGCCCGGGTCGGGCGGGAGGCGCACCGGGTGACGGTGGAGCTGCTGGGCGTGGACGAGTCCCGGCCGGGGGTCCGCGAACTGGTCCAGGCCACGCTGGACCTGGGCCGGGGCCTGGGCCTGGCGAACCTGTTGACCGACGACACCCGGCGGCGGCGCCAGATCGTGCGCGAGTGGGCGCGGACGCTGGAGCTGCGCCTCGGGGACGGCTGAGCGCCGCCCGGGCAGGGCCGGTGGCCGCGGGGTGGCGCGGAGTGCCGACCGGCTCGTGACTCGCGCCCCGTCCGCAGGATCCACGGCTGGTGCTCATGGGAAGGAGGGGCGGCCGGACGCGAGCCCCATCCCGTCTCGGCATGCGCCTTCCGGCGCAGCCCAGCGGCCGTTCGGCGCGTCTTCGTCACCCCACGGAACCTCATCCGCGGCCGAAGCGTCATAGTGCCGTAAGTAACACAATCGGCCCAATGGGCGAATGACTGGTTGTAGTGGTTTCGCAGAGGAAGGCAGTCCGGTGTCCGGATCAGCAGTCGAGCTCACCCACCGCGCCATGGCGATGCTGAAGGCCGTCGCCGAAGGGCGTGCGCAGATGTCGCGCAGCTGCGAGCCCGACCTCTTCATCGACGGATTCGCCTGTTGCGATCAGATCACCGCGCACGCCCTCGCGCACGGTGGCTACCTGCGTCCCGCCGTCGAAGGCGCCACCGGGCGCGTTCCCGCCGAGCTGACCGAGGCCGGCCGCGCCGCGCTGGAGGTCACCGCCGCCGCCTGAGCGTCACGCATTGTCGGGAGATCGAACAAGTGTTCGATCTCCCGCGCGTGGTCTCGACCTGGCAGGCTTGAGCCATGGCGGAGCACCCACCACCGGTGGACGACGAGGCGACGGTCTTCCTCCCCAGCGAGCTGCGCGGACCGCACTGGCCGACCCGCGACCCCGACGTCTCCCGGCGGCCCTACGACGAGTTCGCCACCCAGATCGTCGCCCGGCCGCCCGCCTCGCCGGTCACCGCCGGCCGCGGGGAAGGCGCCGGCTCGTCGCTCGCGCGCTCGAGCGGGCGGATGGCCGTCGCGTCGACCGTCAGCCGGATCACCGGGTTCGTCGCGAAGCTGCTGCTGGCCGCGGTGGTCGGCACCGGGGTCGTCAACGACTCCTTCACCGTGGCGAACACGCTGCCCAACATCGTGTTCGAACTGCTCTTCGGCGGCGTGCTGGCCAGCGTCGTCGTGCCGCTGCTGGTCCGCTCCCAGGACGACCCGGACGGCGGCCGTGCCTACACGCAGCGGCTGATCACCATGGCGCTGGTGCTGCTCACCGCCGGCACGGCCGTCGCGGTGGCGATCGCGCCGCTGTTCACCGCCGTCTACGTCGACAAATCGGCCGCCACGGCCAATCCGGGGCTGACGACGGCGCTGGCGTACCTCCTGCTGCCGCAGATCCTGTTCTACGGTCTCTTCGCGCTGCTCTCGGCGATCCTCAACGCGCAGAACGTCTTCGGCCCGCCGGCGTGGGCGCCGGTGCTGAACAACATCGTCGTCACCGGCACGCTGGTCGTGTTCGCGGTGGTGCCGGGCGAGCTGACGCTCGACCCGGTCCGGATGAGCGACCCGAAGCTGCTGGTGCTGGGCCTCGGCACGACGCTCGGCATCGTCGTGCAGGCGGCCGTGCTGATCCCGGCGCTGCTGCGCACCGGGTTCCGGTTCCGGTGGCGCTGGGGCTTCGACCCGCGGATCAAGGAGTTCGGCGGGCTCGCCGCGTGGATCCTCGGCTACGTCGTGGTCAGCCACGTCGGGTTCGTCGTCACGACCCGGGTGCTGACCCACGGCTCCACGGGCGGCGTCACGGCCTACAGCTACGCGTCCCTGCTCTTCCAGCTGCCATACGGGATTCTCGGCGTCTCCCTGCTGACGGCGCTCATGCCGCGGATGAGCCGTGCGGCCGCGGACGGCGACACCGTCGCGCTGGTCGGTGACCTGTCGCTCGCGTCGCGTGTCTCGACCGTGCTGTTCGTGCCGATCTCCGCGGTGCTGGCCGTGGTCGGCACCCCGGTCGGCATCGCGATCTTCACCTGGGGCCGCGGCACGCTGGAAGACGCCGAGCGGCTCGGCCAGACGCTCGCCGTCTCCGCCGTCGGGCTGCTGCCGTTCGCGCTGGTCATGTTGCAGCTGCGCGTGTTCTACGCGATGAAGGACGCCCGCACGCCGACGTTGATCATGCTCGTGATGACCGCGGTGAAGATCCCGCTGCTGCTGCTGTGCCGCGGCCTGCTCGACGGCGAGCACGTCGTCTACGGAGTGATGCTGGTGAACGGCGCCGGGTTCATCGTCGGCGCGGTGCTGGGCCAGGTGTGGCTGTGGGTCCGGCTCGGGCACCTGCGCAGCAAGCGGTCGCTGCGCGTCGGGCTGATCACGTTGGGCGCGAGCGCGCTCGGCGGCGGGGTGGCGGTGCTGGCGGGCTACGCGGTGCCCGGCTCGCTCGGCGAGATCGCCGGCGCGTGGGTGAAGCTGCCGGTCCAGACCTTGCTGGGGATGGCGGTGCCGTTCGGGTTGCTGGCGGTGCTGAAGCTGCCGGAGTTCACCCCGGTGACCCGCCGGGTGGGCGGATTGTTGCGGCGCTTCGCGGCTCGTTGACGACTACGGCCGGGAACGCGATCCGGATGTCTCGGAACGATAACGAGACCGCTGCGATCAGCGCGTTTACATTTCCGGCGCCGGTTTCTACGATCCACCCGGATCGGCGAAGGGGGTCGTGCATGACGCGCAGGGCGCGCAGACGGGACCGCATTTCGGTGGACGAGCTGCTGCGGCGGACCGGAACGCGGCCCCGACGGCCCGGCTCACGCTCGGCCGAGGCCGCGCGCCGCGACCCGGGTTTCGAGCCGCGCGGAGGTGTGGATCGGCGCGAGCTGCGGGGTGGTGTGGCCGGGCAGGCCGCCGGTTCCGGGCGGCTTGGTGGCGCGGACGGGCGCGATCCCGGCGGGGAGGTGCGCGGTGGGGCGGCCTGGCAGGCCGCCGGTTTCGGGCCGTTCGGTAGCTCCCACCGGGACGATCCCAGCCGCGAGCAGTGCGCCCCCGCGCGGCGTTCCCGCTTCGAGTCGCACCGCGCCGCCGTCCGGGATTCCGGCTTCGAACCCCGCGGGGCCGCCGGGCGGATCGCGCTCGCGTCGGCTGTCTTCGTCGTGCTCGGTGGGGTCGTGCTCGCCCTTGCCACGCGGCCCGATCCCGTTCCCGGGTCCACTCGGTTCCCGCAGCTGCCGCCCGCCACCGGCCTGCCGACCTCGACCGCCGTCGCCGCGCCTACGCGCACCACCACTCCCTCGCCGGTCGTCATGCATGCGCGGAAGACCCCGACCCCCACGCCGACCGTCACCGTGCTGCTACCGCCGTCGCCCACCACCACCGTCACCCTGCCGCCGCCGACCTGGGACTACGGCTGCCATCCCTACGGCTGCCGCAGCGGCGGCACCCCGGTGCGCTGACGGCGCAGCCCCCAGTACGTGGCGGCCGCCAGCACGAATCCCGCCGCGAACGTCAGGTCGCCCACCGCGGGGACCGCCTTCGGGATCGGGGCCGTGTACAGCGCCTGGTTCGCGAACAACCCGACCGACACCACCAGCCCGGCGGCGAACGCCGTGAACCCGGCGACGTTGCGGTGCGCCCGATCCGCGAGCAGCTCGCCGAACTCGCTGCCCCGGCGCAGGTGGTGGTCGACCAGCAGCACGCCCAGCCACGGGCCGATCCAGTAGGCGATGACGAGCAGGAAGTTCTCGTACGCCTGGCCCGCGTCGGCCAGCCCGAACCACGCCAGCACGAACCCGATCGCGCCGAACGCCAGCGCGACGGCGGCGCGGCGCCACGCCAGCGGCAGGCGGACGCCCAACGCGAGAAACGCGAGCGCGCCGGAATAGACGTTGAGGACGTTCGCGGCCACCGCGCCGAGCGTGATCGCCAGCAGCGTCGCCGCGGCGAGGAAACCGGGCAGGTGGCCGGTGAACGCCGTCGCCGGGTTCGCGTCCGCCGCGCCGCCGAGGGTCGTCGATGCCGCGCCGACCAGCATCAGCAGGGTCGTCGAGACGAACAGGCCGCCGCCGGCGTGGAGGCCGATCGCGCGCTTCGACGCCGTCTTCGGCAGGTACCGCGTGTAGTCCGCGGCATACGGGTTCCAGCCGGCGGTGTAGCCGAACGCGGTGCCGACGGCGAGGAGGAAGCCGCCGCCGCTGCCGGTGTTGGCCGTCGGCCCGGACTTCGCGAAGATCACGACGCTCGCGGCGGCGAACACGACGGCGAGGACGACGAAGACGTACCTCTCGTACGCCTGGACGAGGTTGTGCCCGAAGAAGGCGATCACGATCTGCAGCGCGACGACCAGCACCAAACAGGACACGGTCGGCCACCCCGTGAGGCTGGCCAGCGCGAACGCGCCGCTGACGCTGTTGACGGCGAACCAGCCGACACCCGCCATGACCGACATGAGCGCGGCCGGCAGCAGGTTCCCGCGGTAGCCGAAGGCGGCGCGCCCGAGCACCATCTGCGGCACGCCGTAGCGCGGGCCGCGGGCGGAGAGGACGCCGTGCGCGACGGCGCCGAGCCCGTTCCCGATGACGGCGGCGAGCGCGGCCTGGGTGAAGGAGAGCCCGAACGCGGTGACGGCGAGGACGCCGACGAACACGGTGGCGAACTCGAGGTTGGGGGAGGCCCAGGTCCAGGCCAGCTGCCGGGGCGTGCCGTGCCGGTCGGCGTCGGCCACGGGCTCGATGCCGCCTGGCTCGACGGCGACGACCTTGTCGCCGTAGCGGGGTTCGCTCGTCATGCGAAGACGGTAGGCGACCGACATTGCGGCCGTGTGACGCTTGTCCCGGTCACCGGGAAACCCGGACCCGCGAAGGCCCCCTCACCGGCCCCGATGCCGGTGAGAGGGCCTCCGACAGCCCCACTACGGGCCCGATGTCAGCCGGTGTAGCCGGCGACGATCTTGGTGAACGCGTACTTGTCCTGGCTGATGCCGCTGCATTCGCCGCCACCGCCGCAGTCGCGGTTGGTGGCCCAGAACGTGAAGCGGGCCAGGTGGTGGCTCGCCGCGTAGCTGCGGATCGAACTGAAGTTGGCCACCGTGACCGTCTCGCCCGGGTTGTCGGTCTTGCCGTTCATCGAGGAGAGGCCGCTGTGCCGGTAGGCGGTGTCGTCGCTCCAGCCGAAGGTCGACTTGAGCTGGTTCTTCAGCCCGTCGACCGCGGACTTCGTGTGCGCGGCCATGTCGCCGCCGCTGGAGAAGTCGAACGGCATGACCGACCACACGTCGACGTTCGCGCCGATCGCCTTGGCTTGGCTGATCAGGCGCTTGCCCCAGGTGTTCGGGCCGGTGGTCTCGGTGCCGATCGTGATCACCACGCGCAGGTTCGGGTTCTTCTGCTTGGTGAGCTTGACCGCGTTGAGGATCCGGTCCTGCACGGTGGCGTTTTCGAACTCGTCGGTGTTTTCGATGTCGAGGTCGATCGCCTTGAGGCCGTAGGCGTCGATCACCTTCTGGTACGCGCCCGCCAGCGCCGAGGCCGACGTGCACTTCGAGCCCAGCTTCGTGCCGGACCAGCCGCCGAAGGAGGGGATCACGTCCCCGCCCGCGTTGCGGATGTTCTGGATCATCGTCTTGTCCGAGCCGGTCAGCGAGCGGGTGCCGTCCCACTTGGGGTTGCAGCCGCCGTCCGACAGGACGAACGCGAGGGTAAACGCTTTCACGCCGGTGGCGGACATCGCCGCCGTCGGGCTGGTCTGCCCGCCCCACTGGTACAGGTAGGGGGAGGCGAGCACCGGGTCGACGGCGGCCATCGCCTGCGGGGCGAGGCCGACCGCGGTCGCCAGCGCGGCCGAAGCCGCGGCGGCGAGGGTGACCAGTCGGCGCACTGTTTTCATGGGGGTCCTCCAAACGTGCAGGGTGGAGCACCTCCGGTTTGAGGCGGCGGGATCAACCCTGGAGGAGCACTGTGTGCCACCACACAGTGGACTAGACCAATGTTGTGTGTCAACCCTTCTTCCGGTCGGAAAATGACCCACGGCGGCGGAATGTGAAATTCCCCTGAAGGCGGAGTGACAGCGCCCGCCGTTCCGGCTACTTTGCCGAAATGGTGGGGGATTCGGTCGCCGCCGGCGGAGGACGCCGCGCCGGCCGGTTCGTGCCCGCTGTCGTCCTCGCGCGCTGGGCGCTGTGGCGGCTGCCGCGCCGCGGCCACGTGTGCTACCTCGTCGCGATCGACGCCGTCGCCGTCGTGGCCGTCGTGCTCGCCGCCGTCCGGTACCCGCCGCTCGCCGCGATGCTGCCGCCGTTCGCGCTGCTGCTCGGCGGGATGCTGGTGTCCGCGGAACTCGCCAGGAGCGTCGAGCGCCACCGCGAGGACACGCTGCTGGGACCGGGGGTCGACACGCCGTGGATCTTCGCCGGGGTCCTGGTGCTGCGGCCCGGCCTGGCCGCTGCCCTGATCGTGGTCTCCGCGCTGCACCAGTGGTTCCGGGTCCGCAGAAGACCGGTGTACCGCCAGGTGTTCGGCGCCGCGGCGACGGCACTGGCCTGCCTCGTCGCCGGTGCGTTCCGCACGGCGACCGGCGCCGGGCCGCTGAGCACGGTCCTCGACACGCGCACGGTCGCCCTGCTGGCCGCCGCGGGCGCGGTGTTCCTCGCGGTGAACGCCGCGCTCGTCACCGCCGCCGACGGCCCCCGCCGTCCCCGCGAAGCCCTGCCCGGGCTCGCGTTCGACGCCGCGATGACGGCGTCCGCGCTGCCGCTGGCGTGGGCGGCCGAAGCCGCGCCGGCGCTGGTCCCGCTGCTGGCCGGCGCCACCGTGGTCCTGCACCGCGGCGGGCTGGGCCGCGGCCGCCGCGACCACGTCACCCTCGATCCCGGCACCGGCGTGCTGACCGCGGCGTCGTGGCGCGGCGCGGCCGAAGCCGAGCTGGACCGGCTCGGCCGCCACGGTCCCGGCCCGGCGGTGCTGCTGCTCGACCTGGACCACTTCCGCCGGCTCAACGACCGCTACGGCGTCCGCATCGGCGACGCGGTCCTGCGCGCGGTGGCCGACACGCTGCGCGACGAGGTCCGCGCGGCCGACTTGGTCGGCCGCTCCGGCGGCGAGGAGTTCGCGGTGCTGCTGCCGGGCACGGGCCGTTTCGACGCGATGGCGATCGCGGAGCGGATCCGGCTGCGGGTCGCCTCGACGCTGGTGGCGCTGAAGGCCTCGGGAGACGGGCCGCAGTTCGTGGGCGTGACGGTGTCGATCGGCGTGGCGGACTGCCCCGATGGCCTACTCGAGGACGCGCTGCTGGCGGCGGAAGCGGCCCTGCTGCGCGCGAAGGCGGCGGGCCGCAACCGCACGATCTGCGCCGAACCGGAATCGTGAGTGAGAGCGCTCAGGTGACCGTGATCGCGGTCAGTTTCTCCCGCAGGTAATCCGACGCGATGACCTCCGGATACACCGTCTTGCCCAGTGGCGGGGCCAACGACGTGATCCGGGCGTCGTGGTCGGTCTCGTAGAAGAAGATCAGCGAGACCAGGTCCTCGTCCGGTGCCGAGGCCGCCGGTGGGAGGACCCGGTGGCGGGTCGAGCGCCAGCGGTCGCCCGTCCAGCGGGCCATCAGGTCGCCGATGTTCACCGTGAACGCCGCCGGGTCGAACGGGGCGTCCGCCCACTCGCCGTCGGCCGTGTACACCTGCAGGCCGCCCACTCCGGCCTGGCGGTCCAGGACCGTCACCGTGCCGAAGTCGGTGTGCGGGCCGATCCGGAACTGCTCCGGCTCCGGGGTGCCGACGCGGGTCATCGGCGGGTACCAGTTGATGTTGAACGTGTACGTCGGATGCCCGGTGTGCCGGGTGAAGTGGCTCTCGGCCAGGCCGAGCGCCGCGGCGAAGATCTCCAGCAGGTGGTCCGACAGCGCGCGCATCCGGCGCATGTACTCGGTGGCCGTCTCCGCGAAGCCGGGCACCTCGTCCGGCCACACGTTCGGCTGGAACCAGAACCCGTCGATCTCGGCCACGCCCACCCCGGCGTCCGCGCCCGCGGAGAACGACTCCTTCAGGTCCGGCGGCGTCTCGGTGCCTTCGGCGTAGCCGTTGGCCTCGACACCGGGCGGCAGCCAGCCGCGGCCGCCGACCGTGACGGCGTAACGCTGCTTGACGTCCTCGGGCAGCCCGAAGAACTCCCGCGCCAGCTCGCGGGTGCGGCGGCGCAGGTCGTCCGGGACGCCGTGCCCGGTGACCAGCAGGAACCCGGACTCGCGCAGCGCGCGGTCGATCCGCGCCGCCACCTCGGCCCGGCCCTCGGAGGTGCCCGCGAACCACGGCGACAGGTCGACGAGCGGAACGGTTGACGGCATACCGGCTCCTATCCGGGCTTCTCCGCCCCGATGTCTTCGAACCACAGATCCGGGCGCTCGGCGATGAACTCCGTCATCAGCGCGGTGCAGGCCGGGTCGTCGAGCAGGGTGATCTCGACGCCGTGCTCGGCGAGCCAGTCGTGCCCGCCGTGGAACGTCGCCGCTTCGCCGATGACGACCCGCCCGATCCCGAACTGACGGACGAGCCCGGAGCAGTACCAGCACGGCGAGAGCGTGGTGACCATGATCGTGTCGCGGTAGTGCGGGCGGCGCCCGGCGTTGCGGAAGGCCGCGGTTTCGGCGTGCATCGACGGGTCGCCGTCCTGCACGCGCCGGTTGTGCCCGCGGCCGAGCAGGGTGCCCGCGGTGTCGAACAGCGCGGCCCCGATGGGGACGCCGCCTCCGGCCTTGCCCAGCTCGGCTTCTTCGCGGGCGACGGCGAGCAGGGCGTGCGGGTCGATCGGCATGCGCCACTCTTTCCGGCCGGGGGCGGTGGCCGCAAGGGCGCCACCCCGATCGAGGACCGGAACTGTCCGCGATCTCTGGCACACTGCGTCCATGTACGGGACCTCGGAACGGCTGCTCAGGCTGCTCTCACTGCTGCAGGCCCGCCGTGACTGGCCGGGCGCCGACCTGGCGGCGCGGCTCGAGGTCGACGTCCGCACGATCCGCCGCGACGTCGAACGGCTGCGGTCGCTCGGCTACCCCGTGCACGCGACACCGGGGGTGGCCGGCGGCTACCGGCTGGGTGCGGGCGCCGCGCTCCCGCCATTGCTGCTGGACGACGACGAGGCCGTCGCGGTCGCCGTCGGCTTGCGCACGGCGGCGAGCGGCACGGTCAGCGGCATCGAAGAGGCGTCCGTGCGGGCGCTGGCGAAGCTGGAGCAGGTGCTGCCGGCGCGCCTGCGCCCGCGGGTGGGCGCGCTGCACGCGGCGACGGTGTCGCTGCCCGGCGGCGGCCCGACGGTCGACGCCTCGGTGCTGACGGCGATCGCCGCCGCGTGCCGCGACCACGAGCGGCTGCGCTTCGGCTACGGCGACCACGCGGGCGCGGAGACGGAACGGTCGGTCGAGCCGCTGCGGCTGGTCCACACGGGACGGCGCTGGTACCTGGTCGCGTTCGACCTCGACCGCGCGGACTGGCGCACGTTCCGCGTCGACCGGATCACCGGCGTGCCGGTGGCGGGCTTCCGGTTCACCCCGCGCGAACCGCCGGCGGAGGACCTGGCCGCCTACGTCTCCAGCCGGATCTCGACGGCGCCGTACCCGCACCGGTTCGTGCTGCGGGTCGCCGCGCCGGCGGCGGTGCTGGCCGCCCGCATCCCGCCCACGTCCGGTGTCGTCGAGGCGGTGGACGAGCACAGCTGCCGCGTGCGGACCGGGGCGAGCACGCTCGACACGGTGCCGTACTACCTCGCCCAGTGGGGGTTCGACTTCGTGGTGGAGGAGGCGCCGCCCGGTCTGGTGGAGCGGTTGCGGGAGGTGGCCGCGCGGTTCGCGCGGGCGGTCGGTTAGCCGGCGATGCGCAGGCGGTCGTGCTCGCCGTCGGAGAGGAAGCGCGCCAGTGCGCTGCCCTCCTCCGTGACGTCCCGGCTTTCGGTCTTGGCCAAGCGCCGCACCGGCGTGACGACGACCGCTCCGGCGTCGACCGTCCACGTCCCGGCGACCCGGCCGTCCACCAGGACGACCCGCTCGCCGGCGACGGAGAGGCCGCGGTGGGCGTCGTCGACGATGCGGGTGCGGTCGGCGTAGCCGAGGATCGCGTTGTCGAACGCGGGCAGGAACCGCACGGGCGCGGGTGTCGCGGGATCGGGCCGCGGCGCGCCGGGCAGGTCGAGCAGCTCGCGGCCCCGCTCGTCGCGGAACACCACCAGCTCGTCGCGCACTGCCCGCACCGCGGCGGGCAGGCCGGGCAGGCCGCACCACGCCCGCAGGTCGGCCGACGCCGCCGGGCCGAACGCGGCCAGGTAACGCCGCACCAGCGCCGGCCCGACGCTGTCGCTGTCGCCGTCCGGGGCGGGTTCGCGGCCCAGCCAGTCCGAGAGCGGGCGGTTGCGCACGCCGGCCTTGACGCGCCACAGCCCGCGCGGCGGCAGCTGCGCCATCGGGATCAGGGCCGCGACCAGCATCTCGCCGAGCGCGCGGGTTCCCGAAGCCGGCCAGCGGTCCGCGACCGCCCTGGCGAGCTCGGTCATCGAGCGGGGCTCGCCGTCGGCCAGTACCTCGCGGCCGGCCGCCGCCAGCTCGTCGAGGTCGACACCGTCGAGCTCACGGCGGTAGGTGCCGAGCACGCGCCGGCGCAGCATCGGGCCGAACCGGGTCCGCCAGGCGAGGACGTCTCCGGCGGTGAGCAGGTGGACGGTCCGGCGCATGAGGTGCGTCCGCACCACGCGCCGCTCGGCGAGCAGGTCCGACAGCACCGCCGGGTCGAACCCGCGCAGCCGCGACCACAGCCCGGTGAACGGTTCCTGCGGCTCCTGCGCCTGCAGGCCGCAGAGGTGCGCGACGGCGTCGTGCACGGGCAGGGTGGCGCGCTCCAGCAGGAGCTGCCGGGCGAGCGTCGCGCGGTTGAGCGTCCGGACGTCCAGCACTTCGGTCATGGGACCACTCTGGCCGAAGTAGCGGACAGGATGTGTCCGCTACCGCGGGCAGAATGCGCGGCATGCCGAAAACCTCAGCGCGCCTGCTGGCGCTGCTCTCGCTGCTCCAGGCCCGGCGCGACTGGCCGGGGCCGCTGCTGGCCGAGCGCCTGGAGGTCAGCGCGCGCACGGTCCGCCGTGACGTCGACCGCCTGCGAGAACTCGGCTACCCGATCACGACGACCAAGGGCCCCGAGGGCGGCTACCGGCTCGGCGCGGGCACACAGCTGCCGCCGCTGCTGTTCGACGACGAGCAGGCGGTCGCGCTCGCGGTGGCGTTGCGGACGGCGACCGGCGCCGGGCTCGGGGACGCCGCGGCGCGCGCCCTGAACACCGTCCGGCAGGTGATGCCGGCCAGGCTGCGCCACCGCGTCGACGCGCTGCAGGTGACCGCCGTCGCCGCGGCGGGGCCGTCGGTGGACCCCGCGGTGCTGGCGGCGCTGAGCGCGGCCGTCCACGCCCGCGAGGTGCTGCGGTTCGGCTACGCCGCCGCGGACCCGCCGCGGCGCGTCGAGCCGCACCACCTGGTGACGCGCGGCGGCCGCTGGTACCTCGTGGCCTGGGACCTCGACCGCGGCGACTGGCGCACGTTCCGCGTCGACCGGATCACCCCGCGGATCCCGACAGGCCCCCGGTTCGCGGCGCGCGACCTGCCCGGCGGCGACGTCGCGGCGTTCGTCGAGGCGCGGTTCTCGGGCCGGGACGCCGGCGGGGCCTGGCCGTGCCGCGGCGAGGTGATCCTCGGCCTGCCCGCGGACGTGGTGTCGCCGTACGCCGGCGACGGCGTCGTGGAAGCACTGGGTGCCGGCCGCTGCCGGCTCGTGCTGGGGGCCTGGTCCTGGACCGGGCTGGCGGCCGGCCTCGGCCGGTTCGACGCCGGCATCGAGGTCGTCGGGCCGCGGGAGCTCAAGGACGCGTTCGCGCTCCTGGCGCGCCGCTACGCCGCGGCTAGTTCGTGACCGCGGGCTCCGCGACGCCGAGCATGCGCAGCACCAGCCCGCCGTACTCCTTGCCGAGCGCGGCCGGTGTCTGGCGGGCGCGGTCGGTGTACCAGCGGGCGACGTCGACGCCGAGGGAGAGCACGGCGCGGGCCGCGACGTGCGGGTCGGACACCGTGAACGCGCCGGACGCGACGCCGTCCGCGATGACCTCGCGCACGATCCGCTCGATGCGCCGCCGCAGCTCGGCGACCACCTGGAACTCCTGTTCGGGCAGCGCCTGCAGCTCGTACTGCACCACCCGGGCGACGGTGTGGCGCCGCGCGTGCCAGGCCACGAAGTCCTCGACGATGAGCCGGATCCGCTCGACCGGGTCGGCTTCCTTGGCGACCACGTTCTCGACGAGGGCCAGCGTCTGCTCGTGCCCGTACCGGCTGATCGCGAACAGCAGCGCGGCCTTGGAGGGGAAGTGGACGTAGAGCGCGGCGGGACTCATCCCGGCGGCCCCGGCGATGTCCCGCGTGGTCGTGGCGTGGTAGCCCCGCTGGGCGAAGGCCTCCACCCCGGCGAGCATGAGCCGCCGCGCGGTCTCCGGCTGCACGTCCGGCCACAGTTCCGCCGACAGCGACATCGTCATCCGGTGATCCTCCCAGATCGCCCCGCCGGGTAGCCGGCTCCGATCGCCACCATTGTAAGCGGCCGCTAAGTGCGCAGGTCGGGTCAGCTGCAGCCCGCCGGCCGGGTGATCCGGGCGGCCGGCCGCCCGGTGGCGCCGGTGCAGGTCGGGCGGAGGAACCGGCGTGCGGCGCACCCCAGGCCGAAGTGCCCGCGGCCGATCCGAGGGTCAAGCGGTTCGCGCGGCGGGAGTCGCCTCACCGGCGAGCACCCGCTCGGCACGCAACGCGATCCGCAGGCTGAGCCGTTCCTCGGGATCGTCCAGACGCGTCCCGAAGAGAGTGCGCAGCCGGCGGAGGCGGTTGCGTGCCGTCTGCGGGTGGATGCCCAGGCGGCTCGCGACTTCGGGGGCGCCGCCGCGGGCGTCGAGTGTTGCGCCGAGGGTTTCGGCGAGCTTGCCGCGCTGGTTCGGCGACAGCCCGTCCAACGGCGCCAGGCTGCGCGCGGCGAGCGCGCTCGTCAGCAGCTCGTTCGTGAGCAGCCAGTGCGTGGTCAAGTGGTCGGGCCAGCGGACGAGGCCGTCACGGGGCAGGACGCCGCGGTCCCGCAGCTCCCACGCCCGCCGGGCCCAGCGCAGCGACGTGGCCGCTTCGACCGGCGGGACGGCCGGTCCGGTCGCCGCCGGGCCGTGGCCCACCAGCCGCGTGACGTCGGCGTCCGCGGGGAGCAGCAGGTACGGGGGCTCGGCGGCGAGGTCGGCGAGCATATCCGGGTGGAACGCCGCGATCCGCGCACCCGCGGCCACGACGACGGCCACCACGCGCTCCGGCGGCGTCCAGCCGGCGCGGGCGGCCAGGGCGGGCCACGGGCGGCCGGTCATCAGGTCGCGCAGCAGGTCCTGGCGCAAGCCCGCGGCAGACGGCGTCTGCGCGGCCCGGAACGCCTCGGTGGACAGGCGGATCAGGACGTCGACGCACCGGAACACCGCTTCCACCCCGGTACCGACGACACCCTCGTCCACCCGGCGGCCCAGCTCCGCCAGGATCGGGAGGGCCCGGCGCGCGCCCGCCTGGTACGCACGGGCGAGCCGGTCGGGGTCGCCGCCTGACGCGTGCTCCGCGACGCCGGCGCGGCGGAAGACGTCCGCGCCCGGCGCCGGCCGGGACCCGCTCAGCAGCGCCGCCACGAACTCCGTGGCGCCCGCGTCGAACAGCGCGGCGTGCTCGGGAAGGGCGTGCCGGATGCCGGCGACGACGCCACGCGCGATCGGCGTCGCGGCGCCGCCGGGCACGGGCTGGGGGACGGTCATCCTCGACCTCCGGAGCGGGCGGGCATCGCTGGAGCGCCGAGTCTGGCCCGCCGTGGCCGCCGGGCGCGTCGGCAGAAACACGTAAACCCCGCGTGCGTACCGTCGCCGCCGAGACCCGCGCCGGGTGCCGGGCCGCGTGGACAAGGGGTCCGGGACAGATCAAGATGTGTGCCGGTGATGGGATGACGACGGACGACCTGACGAGCTACGTGGGCCGCGCCGGAGACGAGACCGAGGTGCGGCGCCTGCTGGGCGAGGCCCGCCTGGTCACGTTGACCGGCCCCGGCGGAGTGGGCAAGACCCGGCTCGCCGGCCGCGTCGCCAGCTCGGTGACCCGGGCGTTCCCCGACGGCGTGATCGTGGCCGGCCTCGCCGAGCTGCGCGACGGCACCCTGGTCACCCGCACCCTCGCCGACTGCCTCGGCCTGCACGACACGGCCGCCCGGACCGCGCTGGACACCGTGCTGGCCCACCTGCGTGACCGGCGGACGCTGCTCGTGCTGGACAACTGCGAGCACCTCGTCGGCTGGTGCGCCGAGCTGGCCGGCGTCCTGCTCCGGCAGTGCCCGGACCTGGTGGTCCTGGCGACGAGCCGGTGTTCGCTGGGGGTCGCCGGGGAGCGGGTCATGCCGATCGCGCCCCTGGCGGTGCCGCCCGAGAGTGCCCGGACCGTCGGAGACGCGATCGCCTACGACGCGGTCCGGCTGTTCGTCGACCGGGCGACCGAGGTGCTGCCGTCGTTCCGGCTGACCGAGGACAACGCGGCCGCCGTGGCGGGGTTGTGCCGCCAGCTGGACGGCCTGCCGCTGGCCGTCGAGCTGGCCGCGGCGCGCATCCGCGCCCTTTCGCCCGGCCAGATCGCCGACCGGATGAGCGCCGGCCTGGCGCTGCTGACCACGGGTGCGAGGTCGCTGCCCGCGCGTCAGCGCAGCTTGCGGGCCACCATCGAGTGGAGCCATTCCCTGTGCACGGACGCCGAGCGAGCGGCCTGGGAGTGCTGTTCGGTGTTCGCGGGGGCGTTCGACCTGGCCGCCGCCGAGGACGTCTGCGCGGCCCGGCTCGACGGCTTCGCGGTGCTGGACGCCGTGGACGGCTTGGTCGACAAGTCGGTTCTGCTGCGCGTCGAAGGCGCGACCGGGGTCCGGTTCCGGTTGCTGGAGGCGCTGCGCGAGTTCGGCCAGGAACGGCTGGCCGCCGCGGGAACCGCCGGGTCCGTCGCCCGGCGGCACCGCGACCACCACGCCCGCCTGCTGGCGCAGGCCGATGCGGAATGGTTCGGCCCGCGGCGCGACGAGTGGTTCGGCCGCCTGTCGGACCGGCACGCGGACATCCGCGCGGCGCTGTCGTGGTCCCTGCGCGAGGCCGGCGAGGCCGTCGTCGCGCTCCGGATGGCGAGCAGCGTGATCGAGTACTGGTTGGCCCGCGGCGCGGCGTGGGAGGTCCGGGAGTGGCTCGACCGCGCGCTCGCCGTCGCCGCCGAAGACGCCCCGGGGCGGGCGACGGCGCAGGCCAGGGCGGCGCTGTGCGCCGCACTGCACGCGGACCTGGAGGGCGCCAGGCAGCGGCTGGAGCTCGCCGAAGCCATCAGCGACGAAGACGCCGTTCCCTATGTCTGCCACGCGCGGGCCTTCGTGGCGTTGCTCGCGATCGAGCCGCACGCGCTGGAGAACGCGGCCGAAGCCGTGCGGATCTTCGGCGAGCGGGGCGAGGTGCGGAAACAGCTGCACCCGATGTTCATCCAGGCGGTGGCCACGGCGTTCCGCGGCGACCTCGCCGGCGCCCGGCGCCTGCTGGACGTGATGCTGCACCTGTGCGAATCCGCGAAGGACGAGTCCTACCGGTCCATGGCCCTGTTCGGGCTGGGCACGGTGGAGATCTTCTTCGGCGGCGACCTCGGCGTCGGCGAGCAGGCGATGCGCGACGCGCTGGAGATCGACCTGCGGGGGCCTGACGTGCTGTCGGCGGCGTACCGGGTGGACGGGCTGGCGTGGGCGTCGGCCCGGCGGGAAGACTGGCCGAGCGCGGCGAGGTTGTTCGGCACGGCGGCGACGTTGTGGGAGCGCTGCGGAGCGGAGCCGGACATCGCCGTGTCGCTGGCGCACCGGGAGCTGCTGGCGGCGACGCGCGGCGCGCTGGGCGAAGCGCGGTTCGAGGAAGCGTTCGCCGAAGGGCGGCGGCGGAATCCGCACGACATCCTGGCGGCCCCGGCGTGCTCGGAGCCGGCCGGAACCGCTGTGCTGCCGCCGCTGACCCGGCGCGAGTCGGAGATCGCCCGGCTGGTCGCGACCGGGCTGAGCAACCGCGAGATCGCCGTCCGCCTGGTCATCGCCCAGCGCACCGCGGAAACCCACGTCCAGCACATCCTGAACAAACTCGATCTGGCGAACCGGACCCAGGTCGCCATCTGGGTGAACGAGCGGGCCGAACCCGGGTCCGGTCCGGCGTGATCAGTTCAGCGGGCAGGTGCCCCGGTACGTGGCGATCGCCGGGTCACCCGTGGGCAGCGGGCAGAGGAACTGCTCGTACCGGGCGTCCTGGTCGACGAAACGCTTCAGCCAGGAGATGCTGTACTCCGCGATCGTCGTGTTCGGCCTGGTCGGGGCGAGGTGCCCGGCGCCGGCGAGCAGCAGGTACGCCTTGTCCAGCGAAGCCGGCAAGCTCTGGTAGAACGGGCGTGAGAACGTCCCGTCCGGGGCGATGAGGTCGTTCTGGGCGCTCACGACGAACGTCGGCACGCTGACATCGGAAAACGTCGTGTTCGGGCTCCAGCCGGTCAACGGGATCGCGGCTTTCAGCGTGGGCGTCTTCCGCGCGGCGATCAGTGTCCCGCCACCGCCCATCGAATGCCCCATGACGGCCAGCCGGTTCCGGTCGACGCGTCCCTTGGCCTGGCTCGCATCGGTGACGTAGCGCAGTGCGGCGAGCAGTTCTTCCGAGCGGGCGTCCGGGGTGTCCCACACGCTGTTGGTGGAAATGGTGATGACGACGAAGCCCTGGGAGGCGAGCCGCGGGCCGTACCAGGCAATCGCGGACTCGCTCTCGAGAAACCCCGGAGCGACGGCGACAGCGCCGAAAGTGCCCTGGCTGGTGTCGGTCGGGAAGGAGATCGTCCCGCCACCGAAACCCTGACCGGCACCGACCGTTTCGGTGGCGACCGCGAACGGGCCGCGTTCGGCCCGGACGGAAGCTTCGGTCGGGGCGGGTCCGCGCGCGAAGGGGCTGTCACCGCCGAGGCCGGGTGACGCGAGAGCGGTACCGGTCATGCCCGACGCGGCGAGCAGCACAGCACCGAGGGCGACCGATGACTTCCAGCGTGGTTTCCGCAGCATTGCGAACGTCCTCTCGGGAATCCTCCCGCTGAACACGGGAGGCCCAGGTATAGCGATCGCGTCGCCCGCTGCGCGTCGGCGAAATTACGTAAACGCGGGTGAGCCGGATCCGGGGAATGTGTGAATTGTGTGCCTTGTGACGGGCGGATTGGCGCGTTTTGTCATGGCCGTGCGTTTTCGAGGTCGCTTTGTGACCGCCGGATGGACATCCGCTTGAACGGACCGGCCATTGACCCGGTCCGGGCCGACCTCGGCCGGCTGACCGTTCCGCTCGCGGTGATCCTCCGCGGCCGATGCGTGCGCGGCCGTCGTTGACGCGCAGGGTATGAGAGCCGCCTAGTACTTTCGGCCGATGATCGCACGTCGAAAACCCGCCGAACGACGTGCGCCATTCCGGCGTTCCTGTCCCGGTGCCGGTTCGGTGGCCGATCACCGTCCTAGTGTGGCGGTGGTTGGTGATCTTGGACCGGACCAGAAGAGGGGAACCACCTTGCCGAACCGCACCCGACTTCTCGGCAGAACACTCATGGCAGCGGGCACCGTGGCGGCGCTCGCGCTCGCCACCGCCGTTCCCGCCGCCGCGGCGGAACCGCCCACTGTCGACCAGGACGTCGCGCAGCTGTACCAGGACGTCGTCGACCTCTACAACGGCCTGCCCGCGGACGCGCTGCGCGATGTCGACCGGCTCGTCGAGTCGCCGATCCCGCGGATCGGTCCCCGGACCCAGGCCGCGCAGGACCCGATCCCTGGCTGCACCGAGGGTTCGCTGCTGACGTACGCGAACAAGCTCGCGGCCCAGCTCACCCCGCTCGAGAACAAGGCGTTCGACGCGCTGTCGGGGCTCAGCCAGCTCTACGTCCAGGGGGTCGCTTCGGACAAGACCCCGCAGGTCTTCGGGACCGACGGCCAGTACACCCCGCGCGCCACCGAAACGATCGACAAGCTGCGCGGCTTCTGGGACATCGAAAGCTGGAACATCCAGCTCGTCGCCTGGAAGGGCACCGATCTCGGCAGCCAGGCGAAGATGGCGCAGACTTTCAGCCTCGGCCTCGCGCCGGCGAAAGTGAAGAACGCGGCCGCGCTCGCCACCAAGGTGCTCTACGAAATCCCGGCACTGCAGGGCGGCCGCCACCCGCTGCTGACCCTGAACGCGTTCTCCGCTCCGGCCGGCAGCCTCGGCGGCAAGCGCGTGGCGCTCGGCGACGGCCTCCTCGACACGGTCGATCTCCTCGGCTTCGACGACGTGTCGGTCGAGTCCGTGATCGGCCACGAGTACGGCCACCAGGTCGACTTCGCCCACGACAACCACCCGCGCAACGAGTCCTCGGAGATGGGCCCCGACGCCTACGGCGGCTACTTCGTCGCGCACGCCAAGGGGTACGCCTGGAACGCCCGCACCCAGCAGGAGGTCACCTACCTCGACGCGTCGATCGGGGATTGCTATCACAGCCACGGCACCCCCGACCAGCGCAAGGCCGCCGGCGCCTGGGGCGAGAAGCAGGCGACGAGCCAGGCCGACCCGAACCGGATCATCCCGTCCGCCACGATGATCGAGAAGTTCCAGAGGGAATACCCGAAGCTGATGCCGCCGGCCACGGACCAGCCGGCTGCGGCGGCGGTCGCCGCGGCTCGCGGCTGATCTCCGGCGCCGTTCCGCGGGCCGTCTCCCGTGAACCGGGGAGGCGGCCCGCTCGGCGAATACCCGCGTTACTTGCCCGCGGCCGCGTCCGCGGCACGGTCCAGCAGCTCGGCGGTCGCCTCCCACAGGCGCCGCTCGCGGTCGCGGTCGTGGGCCACCGGCCGGACCTCCGTCAGCTTGGTCTTCACCACGAACGCGCCGTCACGCAGGTGCGCCCACCGGTCGTCGAGGGCCATCGCCGCCAGCAGCGGTCCCGAGCGCCGCGGTGTCGAGACACCGGGAATCCGGCCCAAGGCGCGGCTCATCGCCTGGAACACCGGGGGAGCGCCGCGGCCCAGCGCGGTGCCGGGCATCCACCCCGGTTCGAACACGGACACGGCGATCCCCGGGCCGGCCTGGCGCTGCAGTTCGTGGGCGTAGTAGAGGACCGCGAGCTTGGCGTTGGAGTACGCGACGCCCGAGGCCGCCATGCCCGGGTTCTGTTCGCCGCCGGCCGGACGGGCGAGTTCGACGGGGTCGGCCCACTGGGCCTCCGGCACGTGCAGCAGCTTGCGCCAGAAGTTGGCCTGGTAGGTGCTCGAGCCGACCAGCACGACCCGCGCCGGGGCGGTGAACGACGCGAGCAGGTCGCCGATGAGCTGCGCGTGGGCGAGGTGGTTGACGGCGAAGGTCAGCTCGTAGCCGTCGGCCGAGGCGCGGCGCGTGTCGGCCGACATGGTGCCGGCGTTGGCGACCAGGGCGCGCAGCGGACGGACGGCGCCATCGGCGAGCAGGCCGCGGGCGGTGGCCGCCGCGGCACGGACGTCGGCCAGGCTCGCCAGGTCGCAGCCGATTGCGCGGACGCGCGCCCCGAGGGCGCGAGCTTCGCCGGCGACCGCGGTCAGGTCGCGCCCGGCGCGGCCGACGAGCAGCAGGTCGGGACGCTGCCCGTCCGGGCGGCCGGCCATGGCCAGCACGGCGTGGCGCCCCAGGTTGCGCGTGGGGCCGGTGATGAGGACGGTTCCGGGTTCGGTCATGGCGCCAGCCTGCGAGCCCTGCCGGGGCACAACCAGCCGTCCGGTTTTCGTAGGACTGCCAGGACCAGGACACGCGGTGCCTGATCGTCCAGAATGGACAGCGTGGAAACGTGGGAGTTCGGCCGGGCGGTGCGCCGCTGGCGCGACCGGCTGGCCCCGGAGGCCGTCGGCGTCCCGGCGGGCGGGCGGCGCCGGGCCAGCGGGTTGCGCCGCGAAGAACTGGCCGCGCTCGCCGGCATCTCGGCCGACTACCTGACCCGCCTCGAGCAGGGCCGCGCGACGGCGCCGTCGACGCAGGTCGTGGAGTCGCTGGCCCGCGCGCTGCGCCTGACCGGCGCCGAACGCGACCTGCTCTACCGCCTGGCCGGGCACGCCCCGCCCGGCCCGGACGTCGTGCCGTCGCGGATCACGCCGAGCGTGCAGCGGCTGCTCGACCGGCTCTCGCACACGCCGGTGGTCGTCTACGACGCAACGTGGACGCTCCTGCTGGCCAACGCGCCGTACCACGCGCTCATGGGTGACACGACGACGTGGCGCGGGCTGGAACGCAACGCGGTCTGGCGCAACGTCACCCGCTTGCCCTCACGGGTGGTGCACACCCCGCAGGAACAGGCGGACCACGAGGCCCGGCTCGTGGCCGATCTGCGCCTGACGGCGTCGCGCTACCCGGCGGACCGCGCGTTGCGGCGCCTGATCGCCGAGCTGACCGCGGGCAGCCCGCGGTTCGCCGAGCTCTGGGACGCGGAAGCCCCGCCGTCCCTGGCCGACCCGTCCCGCCGCAAGACGATCGACCACCCGGCGGTCGGCCCGATCACGCTGGACTGCGACACACTGCTCGTCGCGTCGGACGACTTGCGGATCAGTGTGTACACCGCCGAGCCCGGCACCGAGGACGCCGAACGCCTGGCTCTCGCTACGGTCCTGGGCACCCAGTCGCTCCGGCTCTGAGGCAGCGACTTCGCAGGGCTCACCGGTGCACTTTGGACCGCAGCCCGTCGAGCAGCAGTTCGATGCCCGCCTCGAAATCGCCGCCGCCGGCCGGCTCCCAGTCGATCGCGCCCGCTCCCGCGGCCTGGAGTGCCGCCTGTTCCTCCGCCGTGTAGCCGAACGTCAGGTGCAGCAGCGCGCGCGTCCCCACCTCGGCGACGTTGCCGCTCAGCCCGCCTTCGCGCAGTGCCTCCCGCAGTTCGCCCGCCGGTTCGCTCGCGCCGAGGCCGAACGTGTACGCCGTGATCACCACGTCGGCGCCGTCCCGGTAGGCCAGCATCGCGTCCCGCAGGTTCGCGCAGACCTCGACCGCGCGCCTGTCCCAGTCCGCGGCCCGGCGTTCTCGCCGGCCACGGCGGAGGATTTCGTCCGCGATCGCCGCCAGCAGCGTCTGCTTGTTGGGCACGTGGTGGTACAGCGCGCTCGGCTGCAGGCCGAGTTCGGCGGCGAGCCGGCGCATGGTGAGCGACTCCAGGCCGTACTCGTCGAGGACCTCGATCGCTCGCCCGACGACGTCTCGCAGGTGATAGCCCACCCCCGGCTCCTCCCGTTGACCCGTCCGCGGCGGCCAGTGTAGCGTCAGCGCCCGCCGACAGAACACCGTTCAGGTTGTAGTCACGTGATCACGCCAAGTCAGGGAGAAGTGATGGGCTCCAGGTTCGAGCAGCTGGCCGACGCCGTCCTCGCCGGGAGTCCCGCGACGCCGGAAGACGCCCTTGCCGTCCTGCGGGCCGACGACGCCGACGTCCTGGCCCTCGTCGCCGCGGCCGGCCGGCTGCGCCGCGCGCACTTCGGCAACACCGTGAAGGTGAACTACCTGGTCAACCTGAAGTCCGGGCTGTGCCCCGAAAACTGCAGCTACTGCTCCCAGGCGCTCGGTTCCGCCGCGCCGATCCTCAAATACTCGTGGCTGTCCGCCGAGGAGGCGCTGAAGCAGGCCGGCGCCGGGATCGCCGGCGGCGCCGGCCGGGTCTGCCTGGTCTCCTCCGGCCGCGGGCCGTCGAACCGGGACATCGACCGGGTCACCTCGATGGTCGGGGCGCTGAAGGAAGAACACCCGGACGTCGAGGTCTGCGCCTGCCTCGGCCTGCTGTCCGACGGGCAGGCCGAGCGCCTCAAGGCCGCCGGGGTCGACGCCTACAACCACAACATCAACACCGCCGAGAGCAACCACGACAAGATCGTCCAGACCCACACCTACGCCGACCGCGTGGACACCGTCGAGAAGGCGAAGCGCGGCGGGCTTTCCCCGTGCTCCGGCCTGATCGCCGGGCTCGGCGAGTCCGACGAGCAGCTCGTCGAAGCCCTGTTCGCGCTCAGGGAGCTGGACGCGGACTCGATCCCGGTCAACTTCCTGATGCCCTTCGACGGCACTCCGCTCGAAGACACCTGGGAGCTGACGCCGTTGCGGTGCCTGAAGATCCTCGCGATGGCGCGGTTCGTCTGCCCGGACAAGGAGATCCGGATCGCCGGCGGCCGCGAGCTGCACCTGCGGTCGCTGCAGCCGATCGCGCTGCACGTCGCCAACTCGCTGTTCCTCGGCGACTACCTCACCTCGGAAGGGCAGGCCGCCGAGGCGGACCTCGCGATGATCCGGGACAACGGCTTCGTCGTGCTCGGGTCCGAAGAGGACCGCGTGCGGACCGAACCCGCCGATCCGGCGATCCGCCGCCGCGGCGCCGGCACCGGCCTCGTCCCGAACGCCTGAGCCGATGACGCCGGACCAGCTCCTCGCCTTCGACCGCGAGCACCTGTGGCACCCGTACACCTCGATGACCGCCCCGGCGCCGACCCGGCTGGTCACCGGCGCCGCCGGCAGCCGGATCACCCTCGACGGCGTCGGTGCCGTCGTGGACGGGATGGCGTCGTGGTGGTCGGCCATCCACGGCTACCGGCACCCGGCGCTCGACGACGCGGCACGCCGCCAGCTCGGCAAGATGGCGCACGTGATGTTCGGCGGCCTCACCCACGAGCCTGCCGTCGAGCTGGCCGCGCGGCTGGTCGAGCTCACCCCCGCCGGCCTCGAGCACGTCTTCCTCGCCGACTCCGGGTCGGTGAGCGTCGAGGTGGCGATGAAGATGGCGATGCAGTACCAGCGCGGCGCCGGCCGTCCCGAGCGGTCCCGGTTCCTCACGGTCCGGGGCGGCTACCACGGGGACACGTTCGACTGCATGAGCGTCTGCGATCCCGAGGGTGGCATGCACACGATGTGGTCCGGCGTGCTGCCACAGCAGGTGTTCGGCGAGCGTCCGCCGCGGCTCGACGAGGACGTCGACGCCTGGGCCGCGGGGTTCCGCACGCTCGCGGCCGAGCACGCCGGGCGGCTCGCGGGGCTGATCGTGGAGCCGCTGCTGCAGGGCGCCGGCGGCATGCACCCCTACTCCGCGCGCTGCCTGCCGGTGTTCCGCGAGGTCGCCGACGAGCACGGCCTGGTGCTGATCTTCGACGAGATCGCCACCGGGTTCGGCCGCACCGGAACCCTGTTCGCCGCCGAAGCCGCCGACGTGGTGCCGGACGTGCTGTGCGTCGGGAAGGCCCTCACGGGCGGCTATCTGTCGCTGGCCGCCGTGCTGGCGACGACGGACGTCGCGCGCGGGTTGTCCGCGAGCGAGTCCGGTGTTCTCATGCACGGCCCCACGTTCATGGGAAACCCGCTGGCCTGCGCGGTCGCGTCGGCGAGCCTCGACCTGCTGTCCACAGGGGACTGGGCGGCCGACGTGCGCCGGATCAACACGGGATTGCAGGCACTGCACGAAATCGAGGCCGCCGATGTGCGCGTGCTCGGTGCGGTGGGCGTGGTCCAGCTCGACCACGAGGTCGACGTCGTCAAGGCCACGGAAGCGGCGCTGGCGCACGGCGTGTGGCTGCGCCCGTTCCGCGACCTGATCTACACGATGCCGCCGTACGTGTGCACCGACGACGACGTCGCCCGGGTCTGCGGGGCGATCGCGGCCGCGGCGGCGGTCGCATGAGCGGCTGGGCGGAGTGGTTCGCGGCGCAGCGGGCCGCGCGGGAGACGGCCGGCCTCCAGCGCGCGCTGCGGCCGCGGGCGGCCGGCGACGACCTGATCGACCTGGCCAACAACGACTACCTGGGCTTGAGCGGCCGCCCCGAGGTCCGGCGGGCGGCGGCCGGCGCCGCCCTCCGGTGGGGTGCCGGCGCGGGTGCGTCCCGCCTGGTCACCGGCACGACGACGCTGCACGCGGAACTGGAGCGTGAACTGGCCGGGTTCACCGGCCGCCCGGCCGCGCTGGTGTTCTCGACCGGCTACCACGCCAACCTCTCGGCGGTGTCCGCGCTGGCGGACCGGGAGACGCTGATCGTGTCGGACGCGCATGTCCACGCCTCCCTGATCGACGCCGCGCGGCTGTCCCGGGCGACGATCCGCGTGGTCGCCCACAACGACGTCGCCGCGGTCCGTGACGCGCTGTCCGCGGCGGGCGGCCGGCGCGCGCTGGTGCTCACCGAGTCGGTCTTCTCGGTGCTCGGTGACGCCGCACCGGTGGACGACCTCGCCGCGGCGTGCGCCGAGCACGACGCCCTGCTCGTCGTCGACGAGGCACACGGGCTCGGCGTGCTCGGCGACGGCGGCCGCGGCCTGCTGCACAGCCGCGGTCTCGGCGGCCACCCGAACGTGGTGATGACCGCGACGCTGTCCAAGTCGTTCGGCGCCATGGGCGGCGCGGTCCTCGGCTCACCGGCGCTGATCGACCACCTCGTCAACCGCGCGCGGCCGTTCATCTTCGACACGGGCCTGGCGCCGGCGGCCACCGCGGGAGCGCTCGCGGCGCTGCGCGTGCTGCGGGCCGAGCCCGGCCTGCCGGCCCGCATCCACGAGCGCGGTGCCGCGCTGGCCGACCGGCTCGGCGTCCCGCGCTCGGCGGGCGCGGTGCTGTCGGTGCCGATGCCGTCCCCGCAGCGGGCCGTGGCGGCCCAGGCGGAAGCCCTCGCGGCGGGTGTGCGCGTCGGCTGTTTCCGACCCCCTTCGGTGCCGGACGGCATTTCCCGGCTCCGGATCACCACCCACGTGGGCCTCGACGACGCGCGCTGGGCGCACGCCGTCGACGTCGTGGCGCGGGTCGTCGAGAGCCGGCCGGCCCTGGTCTGATCCGGCGGTCAGCCGACGTCCGCCGACGCGCCGGGGGCCAGCCGCACGTAGGGACTGCCGGTGCCGGGGCCGTTGCCGCCCAGCAGGCCGCCGACCATCGCGCCGCCGACGTCGTTGAGGGCCCCGTCGTGGACGCCGACGACCTGGCGCGGGGCCACTTCCCGCACGTAGTCGATCAGCTGGCCGGTGGTGGACCAGGGGCCGTGGACGGGCAGCAGCAGGGTGTCGACGGCGGTGTCCGGGACGGTGAGGGCGTCGCCGGGATGGAACAGGGCGCCGCCGACCAGGAAGCCGATGTTGGGCACGCGCGGGATGTCGGGGTGGATGACCGCGTGCCAGGTGCCGTGGACGCGCACTTCGAGACCGGCCGCGGTGAAGACCTCTCCTTCGCCGACGACGGTGACGCGCGCGCCGAGGTCGGCGAGGTCCGCGCCGACGGCGGTGTTCGTCCAGACGTGCAGGCGGGGGTTCTGCTGGAGAGCCTGGCGCAGGGTGTCCGCGGAGTAGTGGTCGAAGTGCTCGTGGGTGATCAGGACGGCGTCGGCGCCGTCGAGCGCGCGGGGGTCGGTCAGCCCGCCCGGGTCGATGACCAGGCGGTGCCCGGCGGATTCGACGCGGACGCAGGCGTGCCCGAACTTGGTGAGCTGCACGGTGAACCTCCGGAAATATACAACCAAATTGTACAACTAGACTGTACAACTTGGCTGCGCGCAGGAGGTAGGCTGGGGAGGTGGACGACACACTGGCGGAAGAGCTGCGCCAAGCGATCGGGACGCTGGTCCGCGCGGTGCGCGCGGTCGACACCATGCCGGGCGGCGAGGCCGCCATCCTGGGTTACCTGGACCGCGACGGCCCGCAGACCACGGCGGAGCTGGCCCAGCGGCGGATGGTGAGCCACCAGTCGGCGGCGAAGTCGGTCAAGGAACTGCTCGGCGCCGGCCTGGTGCGCGCCGAGCCGCATCCCGGCGACGGCCGCAAGGTGCTGCTGGCGATCACCGACGCGGGCCGGACCCGCCTGGGCCGGGAACGAACCCGGCGCGCGACATCCCTGCACGAGGCGATCGACGAGACACTCACGGCGGCGGAGCAGCGAAAGCTGCGTGACTGCGTACCCCTGCTCACCCGGCTCAGCGCGCACCTGACGGGCCGATGACGGTGCGGGCCGTGGTCGCCACGGCCCGCACCGTCCGGGTTGATCAGGAGCAGGAAGTCCCGTTGAGGGCCGGCGACGCGAACGGTGGCGTGCCGCCGTTGTAGCTCGCGTTGTACCCGATCGTCGTCGACGCGCCGGTGGCCAGGTTTCCGTTCCACGACGCGCTGTCCACCTTGACCGTGTCGCCCGTGTCGGTCCAGGTTCCGTTCCAGCCCTGGCTGACCGTGACGCCCGGGGCCGAGAACGTCAGCGTCCAGTGGTCCAGCGGGCCCGCCAGGTTCTGGATGACGATCTCGCCCGTGTAGCCCGTCGGCCACGAGCTGACCACCCGGTGCGTGACCTTGCAGCTCCCGGACGGCTGCGGGGTGGTCGTGATCGGCGTCGTGGGTGTCGTGGTTGTCGTCGGCGTGGTGGGTGTGGTCGGTGCCGTGGGCGTGGTGGTCTGGACCGGGCCCGCCGCGATCGCGAGGTCGTAGGCCCGCTGGGGCACGAACTGGCCCGCCGCGGCGATGCAGCCGTCCGCTTCGCCCGGCGGCTTGACCCAGAGGAACGCGGCGATCTGGCTGTCGCCGGTCTGGTCGGTGCTCGGCGTGCCGATCGCGCGGCCGGCCGGGTCGCACCACTCGCTGCCCTGCGGGCCGTTGCCGTTGCGGCTCGTGTCGACCACGGCCTTCAGTCGCCCGTCGCCGAGCTGGCCGAGGATCGCCTTGTCGTAGGACACCTCGTCCGAGGTCGCGCGGTAGTTGGACACGTTGGTGGAGAAGCCGTCCGCGCTGTTCGAGACGTCGGCGGCGCGCAGCCGGGCGGCGGCGTCGCCCGGCGACAGCCACGCCGAGTGCCCGATGTCGAAGTACACCTTGGCCTGGGCCGAGCCGGCCTTGAGTTTCTTGCCCGCGTAGGCGATCGAGGCGGTCGTCTGGCTTTGCTGGTCGCTGCTCTGGCAGCTCGTCATGAGCGCGAGCACGTCGGGTTCGAGCACGATGGCCGCTGGCCGGCCGGCCAGGCCCGCCGCGACCTGGTCGATCCACGCGCGGTAGGCGTCGTGGGACGGCGCGCCGCCGCTGCTCGCCCCGCCGCAGTCGCGGTTCGGGATGTCGTAGACGACCATGATCGGGATCTTCCCGGCGGCGGCCGCCGCGCCGACGTAGGAGTCGACTTCGCCGCGCACGGTCGAGGTGTTCGTGGTGGTGAACCACCGCGCCTGCGGCACCGCGGCGATGCGGTCGCGGATGACCGCGGCGCGCGAGTCGCCGGGGTTCGCCGCGACCCACTGGGCCGCGTTGGTGCCCGGATCGACGTAGAACACCGACCCGGTGGCTTGCGTGCCGGCCCACGTCGTCGTGACGACGACGCCGCTCGCGGCCAGCGCGGCGAGCGCACCGGCGGCCACTGTCCTGCTTCGCATGGAACGTTCTCCTTAACAGCTGGGTGGCGCTTCGGACTCGGCTGGGAGCGCTCCCAGTGCCCCGGGACTGTAGCCGGGGAAGCGAGACGGGGAAAGGGGCCGTTCCGGTGTCTGCGTCGTGCCGCCGGCCGTCGGCGCGCTCACGACGAGCGTGTGTTCTTCCAGCCGGTCGCCGTCCAGGTGATGCCGTGAACGCGTTCTCGTTCGGCACGAGCAGCCAGACGTCGTTGCTTTCGTTGCAGTTGTCGTAGAAGAAGGCGCCCGCGGTGTAGTTGTCGGTGACAGCCGCGAAGATGCCGGTGTCGACTTCGGGCCGTCCGCGACGGCCGCCGGATCCTTGCCGGCACCCAAATGCTCAGCAGAATGGCGCCGCCGCCGACGATGGCCGGCAAGATCTGGCGGGGCACCGAAGAAACGACGGAACGTCGACCCCGGCGGCCGCTCCCAGGCACCGCGGCGCGCTGGTGCGATTCTTCCAGGTTCCGGGCCTGCGGTGGGAAGACCCGGTTTCCGGAATCAATTCCTCGCCCCCGGGCAGGCCCGGGTGCCCGTCACGTACCGGCGGGTTTCGCACTCCCGCGCGAGAGGTCCTCGCGGTAACGTCCGGGGGCGACGCCGAATTCGCGCTTGAACGCGTGCGAGAACGCGAACGGCGAGGCGTACCCGACCCGGCGGGCGACGGCCGCCAGGCCGAGGTCGGTGTCGTGCAGCAGGCGGGCCGCGAGCGTCATGCGCCAGTGCGTCAGGTACGTCATCGGCGCCTGGCCGACCAGTTCCGTGAACTTCCGGGTGAGCGTGGTGCGGGAGAGACCGGCTTCCGCGGCCAGGTCTTCGATGCGCCACGGGCGGTCCGGCGCGCCGTGCATCGCTTCCAGCACCGCGGTGACGGCCTGGTCCCGGAGCGCGCGCGGCCAGCCCAGGTCCGCGTGGTCGTCGAACCAGGCGCGGATCAGGTAGACGAGCAGGAGGTCCAGCAGGCCGGCGAGCGCCGCGTCCCGGCCCGGGCGCCGGGTCGTCGTCTCCGCGGCCAGGAGGTCGAGCGCGGCGCGCAGGCGGGCGTGGCCGCCGGTGTGCGTCGGCAGGTGCACCACGGCCGGGAGCGTGGCCAGCAGCGGATGCGTCCGCCGCCGGTCCAGCCGGTACTTCCCGCACAGCATCTCGATCGTGCCCGCCGGATCCGGCACCGCCGTCTCGAACGGCACGGGGCGGGCCGCGCGCCGCGCCTCCGACAGCACGTGCTCCTGCCCGGCGGGCAGGAGCACCGCGTCGCCGGGGCCGAGCTGCACCGGGTCCCGGCCGGGCATGAGCAGCCAGCCCGAACCGCGCAGCAGCACGTGGAAACCGGCGCCGTCGTACGGCGCGAACCGGTACGACCACGGAGAGCCGACGCGCATCCGGTTCGCCGAGGGGCGCCCGGTCCGCATGACCCCGATGATGTCGCTGAGCAAGTCCACCTCATGCATGCTACTCCCACGCGATGGTACGAACGCGTATGTGATCGGGCCGATCGATCATTCAACGACCCACCAGATCGGCTTAGCGTGGAGTCATGAGTGATTTCACGATCGGTGCCGTCGAAGTGACGAAGGTGCCCGAATGGACCGGCGAGATCGCGGCGGCGCGGTTCATCGTCCCCGACAGCACGCCCGAGATCTGGCGGGACAACGAAGCCTGGCTCGCGCCCGACCACTGGAACCCGGCGACGGACGCCTACCACGGGGCCGTGCAGACGTGGGTGCTGCGCAGCGAGGGCAAGACAGTACTCGTGGACACCGGGGTGGGCAACGGCCGCGACCGGCCGCAGATCCCGCTGTTCGACCACCTCGACACGGACTTCCCCGACCGGCTCGCCGCGGCCGGGGTCCGGCCGGAGGACGTGGACGTCGTCGTCAACACGCACATCCACTACGACCACGTCGGCTGGAACACCCTCGGCGGCGCCCACGGCTGGGAACCGGCCTTCCCGAACGCGACCTACCTCATCCCGGCGGTCGACCAGCGCTACTTCGCGCCCGAAAACGCCGGCCGCCGCCCGGTGCCCCGCAACGACCACGAACGCTTGCGGCGCAAGGGAAGCCTGCTCGTCTACGCCGACAGCATCGCGCCGGTGCTCGGCCGGGCGACGCTGTGGGAGGACTCGTACCGGCTGGACGCCGACCTGACGCTCGAACCGGCGCCCGGGCACACGCCGGGGTCGTCGGTGCTGCGCGTGCGTTCGGGCGGCGACAAGGCGGTTTTCGTGGGCGACATCCTGCACAGCCCGGTGCAGATCCTGGAGCCGTCGTGGAACAGCTGCTTCTGCGAGGACCGTCCCCAGGCGGCGGCGACCCGCCGCCGGCTGCTGGAGCAGGCGGCGGACGAGCGGGAGATCGTGGTGCCCGCGCATTTCGCGGGCGCGGGCGCGCTGGAGGTCAAGCGGGACGGGAGCCGGTTCAAAGTGGACCGCTGGGTCGGCGCCTGAGCACGTCAGCCCAGCGACGCCGTCGCCGCGCGCAGATCCTGCAGGGCGGCCAGCGCGTACGGAGCCAGCCCTCGTCGGTCGTCGCGGTCGGCTTCCGACCACTGGGTGTAGCCGCGCTTGAACGCGAGCACGCCCAGTTCCGCGGCCAGGTGCGCGGTCGCGTCCGGGACGCCGCGGGCGGTGAGGGCCGCGGTCATCGCCGCCGCGAGCCCGACGTTCTTGAGGGCGTCGCGCTCCTGCAGTTCGGTGCTGGCCGCCACCGCCGCTTTCAGGCGGGGGCCCAGCTCGCGGTTCGCCGGCCCCATGGCGCCCGACGCGCGTTCGAGGCCGGCCGCGACCGCTTCGAGCGGGCTCGCGTCCGCCGGTGCCTCGGCGATGCCCTCGGCGAGCAGCCGGCTCAGGGTCTCCTGGCCGGCGACCAGCAGCTCCCGCTTGTCGGCGAAGTGCCGGAAGAACGTGCTCTTCGTGACGCCCGCGCGTTCGGCGATCTGCGCGACGGTGGTGGCGTCGTAGCCCTGCTCGGTGAACAGGTCGACGGCCGCGACGACGAGCCGCTGGGTGGTCTCGGGTTGCCATCGGGCCATGCCGCCATCATAGGTGATGGGACAAAGGTCCCGTCGATGTGTAAGGTGATGGGACAAAGGTCGCATCACTTCGGGAGCATCGCATGCAGGTTTTCGTCACCGGCGGTACCGGCACCATCGGCTCGGCGGTCGTCGCCGAGCTGCTCGACGGCGGGCACACCGTGCTCGCGTTGGCCCGCTCGGACAAGTCCGCGCAGGCCCTCACCGACGCCGGCGCCCGGGTGCTGCGCGGGCAGCTGGCCGATCTCGACGTCCTGCGGGCCGGGGCCGCGCAGTCCGACGGCGTGATCAGCCTGGCGTTCGGCAGTGACTACAGCACCGCGGACGCGCTCGCGCGGTCGATCGCCGAGGAAAGCGCGGCCATGGCCGCGCTGGGCGAGGAACTCGCCGGCAGCGACCGCCCGATCGTCACCGTGTCGGGCACGCCGTGGGTGCCGGGCCGCGCCGCCACGGAGTCCGACCCGCTGCCCACCGACGGCCCGGTCGGCGGCCGCGGCCGGTCGGTCAACGCGCTGCTGGACATGGCGTCCCGCGGAGTCCGTGCGACGGCGGTCCGCATGCCCCGCACGGTGCACAACGAGGGCAAGGGCGGGTTCGCGGGGCTGCTGACGGAGCAGGCGCGCCGAACGGGCGTGGCGGGTTACCCGGGCGACGGCACGCAGCGCTGGCCGGCGGTTCACGCCCGCGACGCGGCGGTGCTGTTCCGGCTGGCACTGGAGTCGGCGCCGGCGGGAACGTCCTGGCACGCGGTGGCCGACGAGGGTGACCAGGTCCACGCCATCGCGGCCGTCATCGGGCGGCGCCTCGGCCTGCCGGTCGAGCCGGTGCCGCCGGAGAACTTCGGGCCGTTCGGCCCCATTTTCGCCATGGACCAGCCTGCTTCCAGTGCCCGCACCCGCGAGGTCCTCGGCTGGCGGCCCACCCACCCGAGCCTGCTGGAAGACCTGGAGAACATCCGGCCGTGAGCCTTCGCCGCCGGGCGCGCGCCTGATCGGCCGGCTTCCACCACGGCTCGCCGGCCGTGTGCTCGGCGTCGGCGACGTGCGGCACCTCCCGGATGCACGTCGCTCCCCGCGTGACGACCGGCGGCGCCCTGGCGCGGCTCGGGGGCCGCCGGGCGCTAGAGTTGCTCGTCCCGCAGGAATGCCTCGATCAGTTTTTGATCACGGCCACTGCGGGCGCCGGTGATTTCCAGCGATCGGCCGTCCTTGCGGATGATCAAGGAACGGTCTTTCGCCCGGCCGACCCAATCGCGCAGGGTGCGGCCGAGGATGATCAGCACTGGGGAGGAGCTGAGGGTGACGACGAGGGACAACGTCGAGGCGTCGACCCCTTTCGCGCCTTCGGGCGGCGTCCGGCCGGGGCCGAATTCGACCGAATCCACGTCGAGCCCGAGCAGTTCCTCGCGCAGTTGCCGGAGCTGCTCGTCGGCGAGCGCGGGATCGTCTTCGACGACTGTCACCGAAATGTCCGTCACGCTCCGCACGATATCCCACGCGCGGGTGTTCCGGTGACGCCTGGCGGCCGGCGCCTGGCCCTGCTCGTCGCCACCGGCGAGTACGCCGACCCGGGCCTGAAGCCGTTGCGGGGACCGGTGAAGGAAGCCGGCGAACTGGCGCGGTTGCTGGCGGATCCGGACATCGGCGGCTTCGAAGTGCAGGTCGTCGCGGACGGGTCCAGCCAGCAGCTCCGGGTGGCCATCGGCCGGTTCTTCACCGAGGCCACCCGGCACGACCTGCTGGTGCTGCATATTTCGGGCCACGGCGTCAAGGACACCCGCGGCCGGCTCCACTTCGCGGGCACCGACACCAGGCTCGACCTGCTGAACGCCACCGGCGTCCCGGCGGAATTCGTCCGCGACGAGGTCGACCGCAGCCCGGCGCGGCAGGTGGTGTTGTGGCTCGACTGCTGTTTCAGCGGCGCATTCCCCGCCGGGCACGTCCCCAAATCGGGACGCCGGGTCGACGTGGTGGACCAGCTGTCGGCGAAATCGGGCCGTGGATGCCTGGTGATGACGGCCTCGACCCACCTCGAGCACGCATTCGAGACGGGAACCGGCCATTCCCCGATCGGCCCGGAGGTTCCGTCGATCTTCACCGAAGCGATCATTTCGGGATTGCGAAGCGGCGACGCGGACCTGGACGCGGACGGCCGCATCGAGGCGGCCGAGCTGTACAACTACGTCTACGAACGAGTCCGTTCCAGGACGCCCCACCAGACCCCGACGCGGAACGACCGGGGCAGCGGGCCGGTGTACCTGGCGCACAGCCGCAAGGGGCTGTCGTTGCCGCATGGGTTGGACCCGGACCTGCGGGCGGCGCTGCTCAGCAAGCGGGACAGCCTCCGGAGCGAGGCGTGGAAGATCCTGCGCGGGTCGGCGGCGGCCGGTGACCCCACGGCCATCGAGACGTTGCGGAGGCTGGAGAGCGACGAGCGCGCCCGGCTGCTGGCGCCGGAGCCTGCCGGGCCGGAGCCGCCCGCGCTGGAGCCGGCCGGATCGGGGCTGGCCGGGCCGGGGCTGGCTGGGCCGGGGCTGGCTGGGCTGGAGCCGGCCGGATCGGGGCTGGCCGGGCCGGGGCTGGCTGGGCTGGAGCCGGCCGGATCGGGGCTGGCCGGGCCGGGGCTGGCTGGGCTGGAGCCGGCCGGATCGGGGCTGGCCGGGCCGGGGCTGGCTGGGCTGGAGCCGGCCGGATCGGGGCTGGCCGGGCCGGGGCTGGCTGGGCCGGAGCCGGCCGGATCGGGGCTGGCCGCGCTGGAATCGGCTGGATCGGGGGCGGTCGCGGTGGAGTCAGCCGGATCGGAGCCGGTCGAACCTGAGCCGGCTGGGCCTGGCCGAGACAAGGCGCCCGCCGAGTCGGCGGTGGCCGCGCCTGAGCCGGTCCAACCGGGGCCGGTCCAACCGGGGCCAGCCCTGCCCGGGCCGGCCGGGCCGCAGCCGGCCGTGCCCGAACCGGGCGGGCCGGCCGGCCGGCCGACCTCCGCCGACCTCAGCCGAGCCGCGACCGCCTTGGTCGGCCTGCCTTCCCCGCCGGCCAAACGTCCTCGATGGCTGCCCGGCCGCCGGCCTGACCTGCAGCGAGAACTCGACCAGCTCCACAAAGCGACCAAGCCCCCGATCCTCGGCACCCGTCGCAAAGCCCGGCTGATCGCACGCAGCGCGTTACTGATCGCAGCACTCCTAGGCGCCGCCGGGATGATCGGGCTCAGCCTGTACCTGTCCGCCGACGACGGCCCCGTCGTCCCCGAGAACGGTTACGAGCTGACCTGGGCGGCCGGCGGCACCCCGGACGGGCAGACCGCCGGCGCGACCGTCGACCGGCACGTGCCCGTCACGCTCGGCTCCCCGACCGACCGGCCCGAGCTGGCCATGACCCTCCGGGCGCACGGAACCCCGCCGTCCGGCCCGTATCTGCGAGGCACCGTGAGCGTCGACGAAAAAGCCAAGCTGTGCGGCCCGGTGACCATCCTCCTCGGAACCGGCAAGGCTCTCGTCACGCTGCACGTCGGAATGGGCGCCGGCACCAGCGTCGCCGTGCCGTCGTCGATCGGGCCCCTCGCGGGCAGCGACCGGATCTCCATCACGATCGACCCCTCGGCCGCGACCGCTCCGCCGTGCGGTGCCGTGACCCTGAACTTCGACAACTTCGTCGTGACCGGCTGACGACCCGTCACCGCAGCACCGGATGCGCACGGATCCGGTCGGCGAGTTCGCGCGCTTCCCGGGAACTTCGGAAGGGCGGGCTGTCGAGCGTCTCGCAGATGCCGGACAGCCGCGTGGCCAGGTGGGCGACGCCGGCGGTGGCGGACGTCCCGATCACCGGGTCGAGCGCGACGTCGGCCGCGTCCAGCTCCCGCAGGGCCAGGTACCCGTCGGTCATCTCCAGCCGGGTCGACGCCTCGCCGCCGTACCGGCGGGTGCGCTCGGCTTCCGACGCGTACAGGCGCAGGGCACGCTCGGCGGCTTCGACCGCCAGCACCGGCTTGCCCACCTGCACCCAGGCACCGGCGTTGCAGAAGGACTGCCGCGCCTCGTCGAACCCGAACTCGCCGCCGACGACGTCGTGCAGCTCGTCGGGCTCGGTCGCCTGCTCCCGGGCCCGGTGGCCCATGCCGATCACCCGCTGGGTCTCGCGGACGTCACCGAGGTGCGCCCACGCCCGGCTTTCGATGTTGCACAGCCGCACGAAACCCGTGCCCTGCCGCAGGTGCTCGCGGCCGGCCTCGGCCAGCTGCGCCGCCTCCCGCGGGTTGCCCGACCAGAACGCGATGAGCGCCTGCGTGCCGCGCAGCCACGCCTTGAGTCCATTGTGGCCGATGATCTCCGCGTAGACCCACGCGGCGCGCGACTGCTCGGCGGCCGCGCCGTAACAGCCCAGCTCCATGCTGGCGCTCGCGAGCAGCCCGCACGTCTGGCCGGCCAGCAGGTACAGGTGCGTCTGCTGGGCCGGGTGCGCGCGCCGCCGCAGCAGCTGGAAGACGCGGTCGCGCACGCGGACGAGCTCGCCGAAGATCTCGGCCGGCTGCAGGTGCATGGCCGTGCGCGCGAGCTGGACGACGTCGTGGTCCAGCTGCTCGAGCGTGATCGCGCCGACCTCGGTGACCTCGGCGAGCTCGGCGTGCGCCCCGGACGCGTGGGCGGCGGCGCGGACCGCGGCGGCGCTGAGACCGCCGGCCTCGGGTTGCGGGGCGGCGGGCTCCGCCGCCGGAAGCTGGTCGAGCACCAGCCGCTCGGACTCGGGCAGCAGCGGCAGCTCGTCGTCGGCGAGCAGAGCGCGGGGCACGGTGCCGTAGACCCGGGCGAGCAGGGCGAGCACGTGCACGGTCGGGCGGATGCCCCGCTGCGGCCACGCCTCGTATTCGCTGATCCGCTTGCCGGTCATCGGTGCCCGGCCGTCGCCGAGCAGGTCGTTGCAGCGGGCCGCGACCGCCGTCTGCGACAGGCCGTGGGTGTAGCGCCAAGCCTGACGCGGGTTGAACTGCCAGCGGCCGGCCATCTCGGCCGCGATCCGGGCGGGGTCGCAGCCGGCGGCGAGCAGCTGGTGCCGCAGCCGTTCACGGTCCGGTTTGCTCCCGGGCTTCGCTCCGCTGGTTCCCATGATGCCGCTCCGAGACCGAATGGGGTGACCGCCGACGGGCCACCGTAGCGCATCACGGCTTTCCGGCGCAGCACGGCGATTTTCTCCGGCGGGCGCGGGCGAAAATCCGGCGGAAACTCCCGTCCGGCGGGAATCCGCCGGTCCGGTCCGGTCCGGGATGCTGGTCCGCCGTACCGAGCCCCGTGGAGGATCCGTGTCCCGTCGTCGCGACACCGCCGGCCCGTGGAGCCGGTCATGACCGTGCGCTGGGTCGAAAACGCCCGCGGCGGCCGGGCCCCGCGCGACCGCACGCCGTCGACGCCGGACGCGCTCGCCCGCGCGGCCGCACCGGCGTCCGGAACGGCCCGGCAGGCCACGGCCGGGCGGGACCGCCGGTGACGAGCGTCGAGGCCGGGTTGCGGTCGCTGGTCGCCCGCGGGTTCCGGTTCCAGCACATCGCCGACCGGCAGGGCGAGCTGACCATCATCGTCGGCACGTACGGCTGGCCGGGGTGCTGCGACCGCATCGAGATCCACGGCGAACACGAGGCATCGGCGGTCCGCACGAGCGCCGAGACGGTGGCGTGGAGCCAGGACGGCGACACGCTGTCGGTGATCGCGGCCCTGCTCGAGCTGCCACCACCGGCGGAGCCGTCCTTTGTGGACAGCGCAGGCCGCGCCGGCTCGCCGTGACTCAGCCGCGCAGCGCCTCCACCGGCTCGATCGACGCCGCCCGCATCGCCGGGTAGGCCCCGGCCAGCAGGCCGACCACCGCGCCGACCAGCGGGGCCGGGAACACCGCCAGCGGGTCGAGGACCGCCGTCCAGTCACGGGCCAGTGCCACGAACACCACCGTCAGCACGCCGATGCTGGCGCCCGCCAGCCCGCCGAGCAGGCCCAGCACCCCGGACTCGGCCACGAACTGCACGGCGATGTGCCGCCGCCGCGCCCCGAGCGCCCGGCGCAGGCCGATCTCCGCCGCCCGTTCCATCACCGAGACCAGTGTCGTGTTCGCGATCCCGACGGCGCCGATCACCAGCGCCAGCCCGGCCAGCAGCAGGAACAGGCTGTCGACGTCGGCCGTGACGCTGTCGCGCAGCGTCCGCGGGTCGGGCGGGGCCGCCGCCGAAAGCAGCTGCGGGGCGTCCGGGCGCAGCGCGAGCGGCAGCTGGCCCGCCACCAGCTGCGCACTGCCCAGCCGGGTCTCGACCAGCATCTTCGCCGGGTCGTCCGGCGACGGCACGCCGTAGCGCGCCACCGCCGTGCCCGCCGGGATCAGCACGCCGAGCCCGGCCTGCGGCAGGCGCTGCGGGGTGCCGACGATTCCGATCACCGTGTACGCGTCGTTCCCGACGAACACCGCGGGCTGCGAATCCAGCCTGCTGATCCCGAGCTGGGCCGCGGCGGCCGCGCCGAGCAGCGCCACGCGTTCGGCGCGCCGCTCGTGGAACTCGTCGAACAGCGCGCCCGCGGTCACCGGCGTGTGCGCCGCCCGCAACGCGCCGGGGGAGACCGCGTAGACGTCGAGCCCGCGGGCGTCCCGCGCGGCGGGCAGGGCCCGGGCGCTCACCTGCGTGCCCGGCGGCACGGGCACCTTCCAGTACCGGCCCGCGTCGACGACGCCGTTCAGCGCCCGCGCCCGCTGGTCGGCGTCGGCCGGGAAGTCCAGCACGGGCTCCACCGTGCGGGTCTTCGCGCCGGCGTCGGTGACGGTGACCTCGGTGGCCGACAGCACCGTGAACCGGGCGCTGATCTGCCCCGCCGAAGTCGCGGTGAAACCGAGGATCGCCACCAGCGACGCCGTGCCCACGACCGTGCCGAGCATCGTCAGCAGCGAGCGGGCCGGCCGCTGGAGCAGCCCGGCCAGCGCCTCCGCGGCGAGGTCCTTGCCGGCGAACGCCGAACGCTTCACCGCCCGCGCTCCCGGAGCCTGCCGTCGGAGATTTCGACGACCCGCCCGGCGCGGGCGGCCACCACCGGGTCGTGCGTGATCAGCACGATGGTCAGCCCGTCGGCGTGCAGCCCGCCGAACAGGTCCAGCACCGTCCGCGTCGTCGCCGTGTCGAGGTTGCCGGTCGGCTCGTCGCACAGCAGCAGCCGGGGCCGGTTCACCAGCGCCCTGGCCACCGCCACCCGCTGCCGCTCGCCACCGGACATCGTGGTCGGCAGCGCGTCCAGGCGGTGCGCGAGCCCGACGCGTTCGAGTGCTTCGCGGGCGAGCCCGGCCCGCCGCGCCCGCGGGGTGCGGTTGTAGAGCATGGCGAGTTCGACGTTCTCCGTCGCGGTCCGGTGGGCCAGCAGGTGGAAGGCCTGGAAGACGAACCCGATCGCGGTGCCGCGCAGGGTGGTCCGGTCGGCGTCCGGAAGCGCCGCCACGTCCCGGCCGTCCAGCTCGTAGACGCCCTCGGTCGGCGCGTCGAGCAGCCCGAGCAGGTGCAGCAGCGTCGACTTGCCCGACCCCGACGGGCCGACCACCGCGACGTACTCGCCGCCGTGCACGACGAGGTCCGCCGGGTGCAGCGCGTGCACCGGCGGCGTGCCGGGGTAGGTCCGCCGCACGCCGCGCAGCGCGATCACCGGAGCCGTCACCGGCCGACCACCACCCGGTCGCCTTCCGCCAGCCCGCCCCCGACCGGCTCGACCTCGACCAGCCCGGCACCGGACTTGCCCGCGCGGACCTCGACGGTGCGCTGGGTGCCGCCGGGCGCCGCGACGACGACGTGGGTGCGCCCGTCCGCCGACGACGTGATCGCGGCCGACGGCACGGCGAGCACCGGGCCCGCGGTCTGGGCGAACTTCAGCGTCAGCCGGACGTCCTGGCCGATCAGGCCGGCGTCGAGCGGCTGGTCCGGGACGATCGTCACGGGCACAAAGGACTGGCCGGACGCCTGCCCCTGCGTCTGGTTCTGCTGCGCGCCCTGCTTCGCGTCTTCCTGCGCCTGGCCGACCTCGGTGACCTTCCCGGTGCCGTGGAACCCGGTGACCTCGGCGTCGATGTCGGCCGTCGCGCCGGGCCGCACCAGCGTCCGGTCCGCCGGGTCGAGCCGGCCCGCCACCACCAGCTGCCCCGACGACAGCGTGACCAGCGGGGCTTCGACCGGCGCGCCGACCTTCCCGCCGAACTTCGTGACCCGCGCCGGGAACGACGGCAGGAACACGACTTCGGCCAGTGGCACCATCGGCCCGGTGCGGGCCCGCAGGTCGGCCAGCCGGTTCCGGGCCGTGGTGAGGTCGGCCTGCGCGTCGGCGGCGGCGTTCGGCGGCCCGCCCGCCTTCGCGTCGCGCAGCCGGCGCTCGGCCTGGGTGACGGCGTCCTCGGCCGCCTGCAGCGCCGTCTCGTCCTGGCCGGTGGCCCCACCGGTGCTGGGGGCGCTGAAGCCGAGCCGGCGGTAATAGTCGGTGACGGCGCGTTTCGTCGCCGCGCCGAAGACGCCGTCCGCGTCGCCCGCCGACGGGAAACCCAGCTCCCGCAACGCCTGGCGCAGCTGGGCGACGTCCTTGCCGCTGTCGCCGGGGCGCAGGTCGCGGTAGGCCGGCTCGCTGCCGTGCAGGGCGGTGAGCGGACGTCCGGCGACCTCGGCGATGACGGTGCCGGCGCCGACCAGGTCGCCCGCCTGCGTGCGCACGGCGGTGACCAGCGGCTTGGCGCCCGCCGCGGGCTCGCCGCCGCCGGTGGGCGCGGGCGTCACCTCGACGTCCTGGGCGCCGGCCACCGTGCCGCGCAGGACCACGGTGGCCCCGACGACCTGCCGCGTCACCGGCGCGGTGAGCACCGACGGCGCCACCGGGGCCTGCTCAGCGGCGACCTGGGCGGGCGACCTCACGAACGCGGCGCCCAGCACGCCGCCGACGGTCAGCAGCGCCAGCCCGCCTGCCGCCAGGAGCAGGACCCGGCGACGGCGGCGCAGCACGCTGCCGCCCGGGACCGGATCGTCAGCCACCGGCCGCGACGATCTGCTCGGCGTTCTTCAGCACGCCCTGCCAGGCGTCCTGCAGCTGCTTCAACGCGGGCGCGTTCTGCTCGACCAGCGTCTGCTGGTACCCGGTCTGCACGGCGAGCCAGATGCCGGCGAGGTTGGTCCGCGCCTTGCAGTTCACGTCGGCGACCGCGGTCGCGATCTCCGCAGCCGACGGCGGCGACGGCCACTTCTGCCGCCGCGGCTCGGCCGGCGAGCGGTACGAGAACCCGGAATCCGCCATGCAGGCGCTCCACGCGCTCAGCGCGGCGACCACCCGGCTGTCGCCCTGGGTCCGCTCGCTCGCCTGGCCGGCCAGCCGCCCGGGCAGCTCCTTGTCGAGCTTGTCGTACTCCGGGGCGCTGACCACCGCCGTGCTCAGGCAGCCGTCCGAGCCCGAGGTGTCGGGCGGCAGGAAGCCGTAGAGCGCCTTGACCCACGCCGCGCCGTGGTCCTGCACGAGCTTGTCCAGCGTCGGGATGCGGCCCTGTTCGGCGGCCACCTGGATGCTGCCGCCGCCGGGCGGCGAATACCCGGATTCGCGCGCGGCCTTGAGGTCGTTGAGCCCGTAGTCGGGCAGCGGCGCGTTCTGCTGCGCGGCGCCGCCTCCGCCGCCGTCCGCCGGCTGGTAGGGGAATCCCTTGTCGCGCATGCACTTCGTGATGAGGATCGCGTTCGCCTTTTCGAGCGTCTCCCGGTGGCCCTTGGCCAGCCCGAGGTACGGGTCGAGCGGCAGGTGCACCTCGGCGGCGGACGCGGGTGCCGGTGGGGGGTTCGCCGGGATGGCGGGTTCGGGCAGCGCCGCGGCGGCGCCCGGGTCGCCCGCGGGCGGCGCCGAGCACGCGGTGCCCAGGACCAGAAGCGCCCCCAGGACCGGAAAGAGAACCGAAAATCGCTTCATGCGGCTTCACGCTACCACTCGGGGAAAGGGCCGGGAACGGAATACGTCGACGGGCTCCGGGGCGGGCGCGGGCCCGTCCCGGAAACCGTTCTGCGTTCAGCGCGATTCCCGCCGGGAATCGCCGGGTGAATCGTCAGAAGCTGCAGCCGCCGCCGTCGACGCTGAGGTAGTCACCGCGGCTCCAGCCGATGACGTGCGTGCTGTCGTTGCGGTGGTAGCCCCAGTAGTAGCCGTCGCTGGCCAGCTGGGCGACGGTGGTGCATTCGCCCTGCCCGGGGTAGCCGAGGCCGTTGACGGAGCCGGACACCGGGGCCGAGCGGATGCGGATGCCGCTGCCCAGGTAGTCGCCGTGCCAGCCGGCCGAGGCGACGCCGGTGCCGATCATGAGGAACGCGGCCGCCGCCGCGCCCACCGTGACAATGGTTTTGCGCATGGTTTCGATATCCCCATCTCGAATAGCAATCGTTACGCGGCGGGCGCGGCGGTGGATCCGTGCCGGTGCTCGCCGCCCGTCGACTTCCATCGCGCCGTCGAGCGTCCATCACCCCCTCAGGTTCGCGGCTCGACGCCTGAACCGGGGGAGGAGTGCTCCGGGAAATCGCGGAAGTTTCGGCGAACCCGGGTGCGTGCTACGGATTTCGTGGCATTTCCGCGCGAATTCCCCAACGCGTGTCCGCCGAATCCGTCGCCGGAAAACCCTCCCCGCCGGGAAACATAGCGCAGAATCGGGCCATCCGGTCACGATCCCGGCACCGCGGGGCCAGGTTCACCCCATCGGCGGAGCCGCGCCGGTGGCCGGGAAGTCGTTGCACGGCAAGGGTTACCGGCCACGGGAACGAATTTCAGCGCCGGCCGGGCGCGGGCAGGCCGGCCGCGGTCAGCGCTGCCCAGAGCGGCCGCGCGTCGAACCGCCGGACGCCGAGCCCGTCGACGAACCGGCAGCCGAACCCGGCGGCGTCGAGGGTGGTGGCCCGGCCCCGGGTGTCGACGAACCGGAGTTGGTAGGCGGGCCCCATTTCGGCGGTGCAGGCGACGTCCGGCGGCGGAGCGGGCAGCGAGCAAGCGGCGGCGGCGACCTTGCGGATCGCGCCGGGGTCGGTGCTCCGGGCTTCCCCCGGCGCGCGCCCGGACGCGATGGGCGGCGGCGAGTAGCAGGGACCCAGGACGACAAGCTCCCGCGGCTCGTAGGAGGGCGAGCAGAGCGCCTCCCCGCTTTCGGGCACCTGCCGGTCGCGTCCGCAGCCGACGGCACCGAGCAGGAGCAGCACGCAGGCGACGGCCGGGATTCGCATGCCTTCCGGACGGAACCACCCGGCCGTCCGGTTGCATCGGCGCCCCGGGCCGATCCCCGGTGGCGGGCGCGACCCCCCAACGGCGCGCCCGCCACCGGGAGCCCCCCGCCTTCCCCCGCTTTCGCCGTGCCCCTAGGGTTCCGGACGCCGTCCTCGTTTCGTCCTCGCGCCGGCATCCGCGCTTCACCTGCGCGTTTCCGAGCGGGACGGGTGGGGGCGCGGCCGGGTGGACGAGGGGCAGCGATGAGGTTCCGGATTCTCGGGACGCTGGAAGTGGAAGCGCCCGGGGGCCGGGTCACCCTGGCGAGCCCGCGTCAGCAGCGCGCGCTCGCCGCGCTCCTGCTCAATCCCGGCTCGGTCGTCCCCGTCGAGCGGATGATCGACGCGCTCTGGGCGGACGAGCCGCCGGCCACCGCCGTCAAGCAGGTGCGCAACTGCGTCTCCGCGCTGCGGGCACGGCTCGGCGACGCCGGGGCGGCGATCGTCACCGACGGGCCCGGGTACCGCCTGCGCGTCGGCGACGGCGATCTCGACTCCCTCGTCTTCCGCCGCCACGTCACGGCCGCGCGTGCGCTCGCCGGGCAGGGGAAGCTCGTCGACGCCGTCGAAGAGATCCGGGCCGGGCTCGCCCTGTGGCGTGGCCCGGCGCTGGACGGGTTGCGGGCGACGACGCTGGCCGGCCGGGCCGCCCTGCTCGACGAGCAGCGCGCCGACGCCGTCGAGCTGGGCGCCGGATGGCAGCTGCGGCTCGGCGAAACCGGTGAGGTCGTGCGCGAGCTGACCGCGTTCTGCGCCGAGCACCCGACGCGCGAGCTGGCCCACCTGCTCCTGATGCGCGCCCTCGCGAAGGAAGGCCGCTACGCCGAGGCCTCGACGCTCTTCCACGGCCTGCGCCGCCGGCTGGCCGACGAGCTGGGCGTCGACCCGAACCCCGACCTGCGGCGCCGCCACGAAGAGATCCTCGCCGAGGCCCCGCCCGAAGCGACGGCCGACGGTGGCGATACGACGGCCGGAACCGAGCCGGAGCGCCACTTCGGGCGCGCGGTCACCGAACTGGCCGAAGCCGTCACCTGGCAATGGCGGGCCGAAGCGGAGCTGCGCTCGCAGCACCGGCCGCGGCCGATCGCGCTGCGCTGGTCCGCCGTCCCGCGCCCGGGACAGCCGCCGCTGCGGGGCGACCTCGGCGACGTCGCCGGGACGTTCGCCGCCTTGCCCGTGCCGCAGCTGGTCGTGCTCGGTGATCCCGGGTCCGGCAAGTCCGTGCTCGCCCTGATGCTGACGCTGCAGCTGCTGCGCACCCGCGCCCCGGACGGCCCGGTGCCGGTCCTGCTGTCCCTGGCCTCCTGGGACCCGCGGCGGGAACACCTCGACCGGTGGCCGGCCGGCCGGCTCGCCGACGACCACCCGGCCCTGCGCAACGCCCGCGAGTACGGCCGCGACGCCCCCACCCGGCTCGTCCTCGGCGGCCACGTCCTCCCGGTCCTCGACGGTCTCGACGAGATGCCCGCCGACCTGCGCGCCGCGGCGCTCGACGCACTGGACCAGACGATGGCGGTGGGCCGGTCGCTGGTGCTGACCTGCCGGTCCGCCGAGTACGAGCAGGTGACGCGCGAATCCGGGCCGGTGCTCGGCGCCGCCACGGTGGTGCGGCTCGAGCCCGTCACGCGGCAGGAAGCGCTCACCTACCTGTCCGCGCGCGAGGGCGCCGGACGCAACCGCTGGCTACCGGTGGCCGAGCGGCTGCGCCGGGAGCCGGACGCGCCGCTGGCCCGGGTGCTGCGGACGCCGCTGATGGTCGACCTCGCGCGAAGCGCTTACCGCCGTCCGGGTACGGACCCCGCGGAGCTGCTGGGGTCCGAAGACGCGGGCGCGATCGAAGGGCGGCTGCTCGACTCGTTCGTGCCCCACGCCTGCGCGCGTGTCCCGGAGCCGCCGGGGCGGAACCCGAAGACCAACCAGCCCGTCGGGGCGGTACACCGCGGCGCAGGCCGTCCGCTGGCTGGGTTTCCTGGCCCGGCACCTGGAGCGGGCGCGCAGCCGCGACCCGGCCTGGTGGCAGCTGTACCGCGCGGTGCCCGTCCGTACCCGGGCCGGGCTGGTGGGCCCTGCTGGTCGCGGCGTTCTTCGTCGCCACCGGCTGGGTCGACGACGGGCCGGCGCCGGCCGCGATCTACGGCTTGTCGTTCGGCGGCGCCGCCTTCCTGACGCACCGCTTCGGGCGCCCGCCCGAGCCGCTGCGCACGGAAGTCCGCTTCGCCGGGGCCGCGCGGAAGTTCGCCGGCCGGTTCGCCGCCGGCGCCGCCGCCGGCGTCCTGCTCGGGCTGGGCTGGTCGCTGGCCGCGGGCCTGGTCGTCCTGCTGGCGCTGGTGTTCGGGCTGGTGTTCGCGGTGCACGTGTGGCTGGCGAAGCCGGTCGCCGCCAGCCGCGTGTCCAGCCCGGGGACGATCCTGCGCAACGAGCGGACCGGCGCGGTCGCGCTGGCCGTGTCGTTCATGGTGTTGCTGGGCCTGTTCGACGGGATGGCGTTCGCGTTCACCGCCCAGACGCGGTTCCTGCCGGTGCTGGGCGGCCGCTACGACCTGGCGCTGGCCGTCGCGGCCGGGCCGGCGGGCGCGCTGTTCGGGTTCTTCATGGCCCGCGGCGTCGCCGCGGTGTGCTACGGGCTGGCGGGCGCGATCGCCGGCGGCCAGGTGTTCCCGCCGGCGACGGACCCGGTGCTGCCGTTCGTGGTGGGCGTGTGCTTCGGCGGCGGCATCGGGCTGGCGGTGCTGGTGACGCGCGCCCGGGGCAGCTACTTCGTCCACCACGCGTGGCTCGCCGTGACGGGCCGCCTGCCGTGGCGTCTGATGCACTTCCTGGACGACGCCCACCGCCGCGGCGTCCTGCGGCAGGCCGGTGGCGTGTACCAGTTCCGCCACGCCAGCGTGCAGGAGCGGCTGGCGGAGGTCACGTCCGGGTCGTGACGGCGTGCACCGCTGCCGCGACCACGCGGAGCGTGGCCATCGGGTCGTCGCCGAGCGGGTAGACGCCGACGTGGTCCGCGCCGGCGTCCCGGTGGGCCAGCAGCCGCGCCGCGACGGTTTCCGGGTCGCCGTGGGCCACCAGTGCGTCGATGAGCCGGTCGCTGCCCGTGCCGGCGAGGTCGGCTTCGGTGAAGCCGAGCCGGCGGAGATTGCCCGCGTAGTTGGCCACGCCCAGCGCCGTCCCGGGCGGGGCGGACCGGGCCACCGCGCGGGCCCGCCCGGCGTCCGGCTCGACGAGCGCGAAGTGGCCGGGCAGCACGAGCTTGCCCGCGCCGAGGATCGCGCGCGCCCGGCGGGTGTGCTCCGGGGTCACCAGGCACGGGACGGTGCCGGCGGTCCGGTCGCGGGCCAGCCGCAGCATCCGCGGCCCGAGCGCGGCCACCACCACCCGCTCGGCCGGCACGCCCGCGCGGGTCAACTGGTCCACATAGGACAGCAGCGTGTCGTGGGGCGAGGCGTATTCGGCGTGGACCTCGCGGTGCCCGATGCCGACGCCCAGCAGGAACCGGCCGGGATGCCGGGCCTCGATGCGGTGGTAGGACGCGGCGACGGTGTCCGCGGCGGCGGTCCACACGTTCACCACGCTCGTCCCGACGGCCGGCCGGGTGGTGGCGTCGAGCACCCGCTCCGCGAGGCCGAGGTCGGCCGGCGGCGAGGCGTCCAGCCAGAGGGTGCCGTAGCCGGCCCGTTCCAGTTCCGCCGCGCGGCCGGGGGTGACTTCGTGCTCGCGCAGGTGGGCGCCGAGCAGGCCGAGATCGATCGTCATGCCCCGACTCCAGCACCGCGCCCGCCCGCGAACCAGCGTCAACGCCGACGCGCAGCGATACCCTGACGGCATCGTCACAGGGGAGGGCCGGTGGAACTACGGACGTTGCGGTACTTCGTCATGGTCGCCGACGAGCTGCACTTCGGCCGCGCCGCCGAGCGGCTGCACATCGCACAGCCCGCGGTGAGCAGGCAGATCGCGCGGCTCGAGCGCGAGCTGGGGGTCCGGCTGTTCGACCGCACGCCCCGACGGGTCGGGCTGACCGCGGCCGGGCACCGGGTGCTCGACGCCGCGCGGGAGGCGCTCGCGGCCGCCGACCGGGTCCGGGTCGTGGCGCGCGAACAGGCGGGCGTGCTGCGCATCGGCACGGGAACCGGGCAGTTCACCGCCCGCCTGGAACGCGGGATCGACGCGTTGCGCGAGCAGGCACCGGCGTTCGACGTCGTGCTCGTCGACCTGCCGCCGGCCGCGCGCCTGAACGCCCTGCGGCAGGGCGAACTCGATCTGGCGCTGGTGCGGGGCGTGCGGGCGGCACCGGGGGTGCGGGTGCTGCCGAGCTGGACCGAGCCGCTGTTCGCCGTCGTGTCCGCGCGGCACGCCGCCGCCGGGCGGGCCGCGGTCGGGGTCGCCGAGCTGGCCGGCGGGCCCCTGCGGGCCGCTCCGGACCCCGCGGTGGTCACGGCGCTGCAGGAGGCCGGCGTCGCGGTGGTGCCGGCACGCGGGGCCGCGACGGTCCAGGACACGATCGTCGAGGTCGGCTCCGACCCGCGCAGCTGGACGGTGCTGGCCGCCGACCAGGTGGCCGAGATCCGGTCCACCCGGGTGCGCGCGATCCCGCTGGACCCGCGGACGACGGTCACCGGCAGCGTGGCCGTCCCGGACGACCTGCCGCGTCCCTGCGCGGCGGCCCACCGGGCGGCGTTCGGCGACTGAGGTCACGGTCCGCGGTGGTTAGCCCGTGCGGGTTACCTCATCCGGCGGTCTGCCCGTCTTCCGGCGTCACGGCCGGCGACGAGCGAGGTCGCACCCCCGAGACGAGGACCGCGACGAGGAGCCGGGGAGGCGCAGTGGGCGATCGGAACCACGTCGACCGCGCCGTGAAGCGGCTTCGCAGCCGTTGGCGGATCGCGAGCATCACCAGCGGCTGGCGGTTCCCGAGTGACTGGGCGGTGCCCGAAGTGGACACCGTGTGCGGCTGCGCGCTCTTCGACGGCGACCTGACCGGCGCGCTGACCATCCTCGGCCGTTCGCGGGCCCGGACCGGCGCCGGGCTGGACGAGACCCTGTACGACGTCGCCGCGCTGCACGCGGTCCTGGAAAGTGGCTCGGACGCCGACGGGCTCGTGTCGGCCGATCCCCAGGCGACCCCGTCCGCGATGCTCCGCGCCACCGCGGTGGGCTGGGCGGACGTCGCGACCGCGGTTTCGGACGTCGCTACGACCGAGGCGCTCACCGGCCTGGCCACGGAGGCGTACCTGCGGACCCGGCTCGGTGAGGTGTACCGGCGCGCGGCACGCGGCGAGCGCGCCGGGGCGCCGGCACCGGTGCTGCTCGCGATCGGGGTCGACCTGTCCGGGGTGACGTGCTGGTACCGGCCGATGGCGATGGTCCTGGTCGCCGACGTCCTGCGCCGGGTCTTCGACGGCGGCGAGACCGCCGCGGCGCTCAGCCGGTCGACCGCGGTGATCCTCGCCGACCGCGACCCGGGCGTGGGGCACCGCATCCGGCACGCCCGCCGCCGGATCGCCGACCGGCTCGCCGCGGATCCGCAGCTGACCGCGGCGGCCCGGCCGCGGGTCCGGGTGCACCGGCTGCCGGACACGCTCGCCGCGGCGTACGACCTCCTGCACCACCTCGCCGGGCGAGAGGGCCGGGCGGACCACCGCTGAGTCCACCGTGGACAGTCCGAGGACGCCACGGAAAGTTAGCGCTAACATTCGACGGTCCGCGCTCTTTGGGCAGTACGGACGGGCGGCCCGGGAAAGAACCGCCGCCGGGAATGTGCGAGTGTTCAACGAGGAACATTCCGGCAGAGCAGTTTTGCGTGCCACGCCTGGTTTCCGTTGGCGCGGGAGTGCGTCCCGGCAAATCGGTCCGCGACCATTGCGCTCGCCGGAACGGCGAGCTATGTTAGCGCTCACATTTTCCCGGTTCGTCGTCCGGTGCGCGGTGGCCGAAGGAGGAGGTGGCATCGCCGTCCGTCGCACCCCTTGATCGAAGGCTTCGCGAGACACGCCGTGGTGCTCGCACCGGCCGCCCGCGGGCGCCGGGGCCGGACGGCGCGTCGGTGAGGCCTGCCAGGCGAAAGTTCGGCAGTGGCCCCAACGCAACGGGAGATCACCATGGCACGACAGTCGAGATATCCACGGTTACGCACCCCCGTCCTGAAGTTCGCGGCGGCCGGCGCCCTCGTCGCCGGGCTGCTGGCCACCGGCGGCACGTCGGAAGCGGCCACGCAGGGACCGTGCGACATCTACGCCGCCGGCGGCACGCCGTGCGTGGCCGCGCACAGCACCACGCGGGCGTTGTACGGCTCCTACACCGGCCCGCTGTACCAGGTCAGGCGGGCGTCGGACAACACGACCCGTGATATCGCGCCGCTGAGCGCGGGCGGGGTGGCGAACGCGGCGGCGCAGGACTCGTTCTGCGCCGGGACAACCTGCGTGATCACGGTCATCTACGATCAGTCCGGCCGGAACAACCGCCTCACGCAGGCCCCGCCCGGCGGCTTCAACGGTCCGGCGGCCGGCGGCTACGACAACCTCGCCAACGCCACCGCGGCGCCGATCACGGTCGGCGGCCACAAGGCCTACGGCGTCTACGTCGCTCCCGGAACCGGTTACCGCAACAACAACACCAACGGCATCGCCACCGGTGACCAGCCGGAGGGCATGTACGCGATCTTCGACGGCACGCACTACAACGGCGGCTGCTGCTTCGACTACGGCAACGCCGAGCGCAACAGCCACGACAACGGCAACGGCACGATGGAAGCCATCTACTTCGGCAACATCAAGGTCTGGGGCTACGGCACCGGCAACGGCCCGTGGATCATGGCCGACCTGGAGAACGGCCTGTTCTCCGGCGTCAACCCGGGCTACAACGCCAACGACCCGAGCATCAGCCACCGGTTCCTGACCGCCATCGTCAAGGGTGGTCCCAACCACTGGGCCATCCGTGGTGGCAACGCGCAGTCCGGTGGCGTGTCGACCTTCTACGACGGTGTGCGCCCCAACGCGTCGGGCTACAACCCGATGAAGAAGGAGGGCGCGATCATCCTGGGCATCGGCGGGGACAACAGCGTCGGCGCCCGCGGTACCTTCTACGAAGGCGTGATGACCTCCGGCTACCCGTCGGACGCCACCGAGAACGCGGTGCAGGCGAACATCACGGCGGCCGGGTACGCCACCAGTTCCGCCGGCACCGGCTTGACGCCCGGCTCGGCCGTCTCGCTGCGGGCCACCACGGCGTGCTGCACCGACCGCTACATCCACCACAGCGGGTCCACTGTGGACACGGCGGTGATCACCAGCAGCAGCTCCGCCACCGAAAAGGGCAACGCGTCCTGGACCGTCCGGACCGGGCTGGGCAACAGCTCCTGCGTGTCGTTCGAGTCCCGCAACACCGCCGGGCAGTACCTCCGGCACCAGAACTACCAGCTGCACCTGCAGGCCGACGACGGGTCCGCGTTGTTCGCCCAGGACGCGACGTTCTGCCCGGAGGCCGGGCGAAACGGGCAGGGCGCCTCGCTGAGATCGCTCAACTACTCCGACCGGTACGTGCGCCACTACAACAACATCGTCTACATCGCCGCCGACGGCGGTCCGAACACCTTCGACAGCACCAACGCCTACAACGACGACGTGAGCTGGCTCGTCAGCTCGCCGTGGGGCTGATCCCGGAACGAAGCGCACCCGCCACGCCCGCCGGGCGTGGCGGGTGCTGCCGTACGGCCCGTGACCGCGAACAACGCCATAACCTGAGAATTGTTCATGTTGCGCGAGCGTGCGAAAAGGGCCCGATGCGCAAGGGGCTGACCGGGTTCGTGGCCGTCGCCGTCGCCGGATTTCCGGCCCCGGCCGCGGGGGCCGAGCCGGATTCCGGAACGTTGTCCGTGCTGACCTACAACGTCGCCGGGCTGCCGGACGGCATCTCGGGCGCGCCTTCGCCGCGTGCCCCGAGCACGACGGCGATCGGCGCGCGGGCCGGCGCCTGCGCCCTGGTCCACGTGCAGGAAGACTTCGATTACCACGCGAACCTCTACGCGGCCGACCGGCATCCGTACCGCACGCCCACCAGCGGCGGCGCGGGGATCGGCAGCGGCCTCAACGCGATGGCCTCGCTGCCGTACGACGCCGACGACTTCGAACGCGTCAGCTGGACGTCGTGCCAGCTCGACTCGGAGGACTGCCTGACCCCGAAGGGCTTCACGTCCATGCGGCTGCGGCTCGCCGGAGGCGTCTTCCTGGACGTCTACAACCTTCACACGAACGCGGGAACGAACCCGGGCGACCTCGCCTCGCGCGCGGCCGACCTCGACCGGCTGTCGGCGTTCATCGGGAGCCATTCGGCGGGCAACGCCGTGCTCGTCATGGGCGACACCAACACCCGCTACACGCGCGCCGGCGACACGATCGGGCCATTCGCCGCGGCGAACGGCCTGACCGACGCGTGGGTGCGGCTCGAACGCGGCGGCGTGGCGCCGGCACCGGGCAGCCCCGTCCTGCCGTGCGACGAAAACGCGATCACCGACACCTGCGAAGTCGTGGACAAGGTCCTCTACCGCGGCAGCAAGCTCGTCGGGCTGGCCGCGACGTCGTACCACGACGAGCACGCGGCCTTCCTCGACGAGCAGGGCCGGACGCTGTCCGACCACGACCCGATCGCGGTCGGCCTCGCCTGGACCCGCGCCGCGGACTTCCGGGCGAGCGACCGGTCCGGCGGTCCGCACCGGGACTACTTCACCGACCTCGACCGCGTCCCGGCGGGCGCGGTCCCGGCCGCGATCACCGTCCGCGGCGGCGCGCGCGTCGACCGGATCGGCCTGACCCTGGCCGACGGCACCACCCTGGCCCACGGTGGCGGTGGTGGCACCGAGACCCGGCTGCCGCTCGCGGCGGGGGAGTACCCGGAGTGGGTGTTCCTCTGCCGCGGCAGCCACGCGCGGGGCACACGAGGATCTTTTTCGTCCGGTTCACGACGAGCCGCGGGGCGACGGTCGCGGCGGGGACCGCGACCGACGACTGCACGACCTACACCGCGCCGCCCGGCTGGCAGATCGCGGGGTTCCACGGCCGTTCCGGCGACGAGGTCGACAAGCTGGGTGTCCTCTACACGCGTCGCTGACGCCGGTTTGGCCCCCGGCACTTGCGGCGGGGCCCGGATGGGTGCTAAATCGGAATTGGCACTCTCCGCCTTCGAGTGCCAATCGCCGGGGCGGGGACATCGCCGCCGGAGACAGTCCACAGTGGAGCACGACGCCGCTGCGAACGGAGGACGACCATGGGACTGGAGAAGGTCTGGATCAAGACGTTGAGCGACGGACTGCTGCGCGCGGACCAGATCGTGGGGCTGACCGCGCACGCCACCCCGTCCCTGCCGGGCAAGTCGCCGAGGTGGCTGCTGGACGCGACGGTCGCGGTGCCGGCGGGCAGCGGGACGGGCGGCAACGGCTGGGACATCGGAATCCTGCACCGCACGCTGATCCAGACCCGCGCGGAGCCGGCCGGGGCACCGGAGGCACTGGCGCGCTTGCTGGCCCGCCTGGACCGCCCGGACACGGCGGGCATCATCACCCCGCTGGTGGCGGACCCACCGCACGCGACGCCGGTGACGAGCACGGTCCGCTTCGCATTCGCGAGCTTCACGGACGACACGAGCGCGGCGACAACGAGCACGGACGCGGCGACGAGCCCGGATTCGGTCCAGGAGGGCGCGGGAGTCGGCTGACGGTGGTGGCGTGTTCGGGTTCCCGGCGCTGCCTCCGGGAATGCCGATGTCCTCCCGAGGATGCCGGGAGGGGTCAACCGGCCATCCCCGATGGCTTGCGGCCCGCCGGGGATGGCCGGCGCCACTCGGATGCCGCCGCGCGGTGCCGGTCGCTGCTCGACTGCCGCGCGGGTCAGGCCGCGCTGATCGCGATGCGCCGCTTCCTCGCCCACACGCTCTTCGGCACCCGGACCGTCAGCATCCCCTTGACCAGCGAGGCCGTCACGCGGTCGGCGTCCACCTCGTCCGGCAGCGTGACCCGGTACGTGAACTCCCCGGTGCGGCGCCGGAACAACCCACGCCGCCGCGTGCAGCCGCCCCTGACCGTCAGCTCCCGCCCGGCCAGCTCGGCCGTGACCTCTCGCCGCTTCACCCCGGGCGTCTCGATCTCCACCACATAGGCCTCATCGGTTTCCCGCACCACGGGCAGGGTCATCACTTCCACCTCCCGAAATCCGATGCACACGGTGCTCTCATCCGTCAAGACGAACCAAGGCGCACGTGTGTTCCCATGACTTGAGTCCTGTCCACTCAATCCGTGAACTGCGCTTTCGTCTTCCAATACTCCATTCGTGTGACTTGAGCAGGCGTCGGGAACCGTGACGCGGCAAAGCCGGTTTCCCGGATGTCAACACAAGTCACGAAGGGAAGGAGAAGACCCGATGCTCGTTCGCACGGATCCGTTCCAGGCGTTCGACCGGCTGGCCCAGCAGTTCTTCGGTGGCCTCACCGCGTCCGCGGCGATGCCGCTCGACGCCTACCGCGCGGGGGACCAGTTCCTGGTGCACCTCGACCTCCCCGGCGTGCGCCCGGAGTCCATCGAGGTCGACGTGGAGCACAACGTCCTGAGCGTGCGGGCGCAGCGGACGACGGTCCCCGGCGACGGAGCGCAGGTCGTCGTCCACGAGCGGCCCGCGGGCACGTTCACCCGGCGGCTGCACCTCGGTGACAACCTCGACACCGACCACGTCGAGGCGAGCTACGACGCCGGTGTGCTGACCCTCCGCATCCCGGTCGCCGAGCAGGCCAAGCCGCGCAAGATCGCCATCACCGCCGGGACATCCGAACGGCCGGCGCTCACCGCGTGACCCGAGCCGACTGCTTGACATAATCTGCAGTGCGCGCTATAGGAATGACGAGGTGATCGGGCCGCGCCCGGTTCGCCGGCCGGGCGCGGATCAGCGTGAAAGGAGATTGGAGGCGCGAGGCCATGTTGATGCGGACCGACCCGTTCCGTGAACTGGACCGGCTCGCCGGTCAGCTGTTCGGCGCCGACGGCACCGCCACCCGCCCGGCGGTGATGCCGATGGACGCCTACCGGTCCGGTGACGAGTACGTCGTGCAGTTCGACCTGCCCGGGGTGAGCCCGGACTCGATCGACCTCGACGTGGAGCGCAACGTGCTCACCGTCCGGGCCGAACGCGGCGCGGACTACGCCGAAGGCGCCGAAGTGCAGGTGTCCGAACGTCCCCGCGGCGTGTTCTCCCGGCAGCTGTTCCTGGGCGACACGCTGGACGCGGAGAACATCAAGGCCCACTACGACGCCGGCGTGCTGACGCTCCGGGTGCCGATCGTCGAGCACGCGAAGCCCCGCAAGATCGCCATCGCCGGTGGTGGCGGCGCCCAGCAGATCAAGGGCTGACCTTCCGGACCCCGGTCGCCCGGGGTCCGGCCATCACGCATCCCGGTGAGCCGATGAGTACTTCCCGACACCGTGCGCCCGCGGCGATCGACGCGACGCTGGCCGCCGCGGCCCGTGACATCCACGCCGCCGTCCGCCGCGCCGGTCCCGACGACCCGCCCGGCCTGGCGCGGCTGCGGGAGACCGGCTGGCAGCTGATCCAGCTGACCGGCGGGCTGAGCGACCTGACGGCGCTGGTCGCCGAGCACACGTCCCGCCACGCCGAACACCCCGGGCGGCTGCGGCAGGTCGAAGCCGGGCCGGCGGGCCCGCAGCTGGCACGTGCCGTCCGGGAGCTGGCCAGGCTGCGCCAGGCACTGGACGCGGCCAACGCGGCCGCCCGCGACTTCTACACGGCAACCAGCCACCTGGCCCCGGCCGGACCGACGCCATGACGCCCGACCCCCACGCGGTGCTGGGCATCGACCGCGACGCGACGCCCGCCGAGATCACGGCGGCCTACCGCCGAGCGGTCCGGGCCTGCCACCCGGACACGGCCCACCCGGACCGCGACCGCCTGGCCGCGGTCATCGCCGCGTACCGCAGGCTCCGCGAGAGCGCGCCGCCTCCACCGGCGGACGCCGGCGAGAGCCACCGGGTTCCGGTGCGGTTCCACACTTCCCCGCGGCCGCCGGATGTGCGGGTGGGCCCGGTGCGCCGGGAACCGCCCCGGCGATGAGGCCGCGAGCCGGGACCCATACCGGCGCGCCTGCCTCGAGCCGCGGGTGGCTTCTGGCGCCGGGCATTGCCGTGGGGGTGAGGCCGCCGAGCCACGGGTCCACTCGCGGCGGCCCGCTGTCCGAGCCGCGGGTGGGCTCGGGTGCCGCGCTTGGCCGCGGGGTGAGGCGCCGAGCCAGGAGTCCGCGCGGAAGCCAGGCCGTCGCGAAGCCGCGGCAGCCCGTCACGGGCAGCGGGCCTGCCCAGGACACGCGCGCATGAACCGCACCACCGGCGCCGCCGTCAGCGTTTCGCCCCTTCCGCCCGGCCACTGGATCGACACCGACACCGACGAGGAATTGTTGCGGTAGTCCTTCTCCACCAGCGTCCGGTCGTCGTTCACCGTGTTCACCAGCGTGTACGTGCCCGATGGCACTCCCGTGATGTCGAGCCACTGGAAGTCGACGTCGTACTTGTAGTCGTCGCCCGAGCCCACCGAAATGCCCTCCAGCACGTCCAGCGCGTCCGGTTCGTGGTGGCGGCACCGGTTGGCCGCCAGGCGTTCCGCGAGTTCCGCGTCCGCGCCCGACTCTCCGGGCACGTGGGACAGCCGGTCGACGTCCGACACCGGGTAGCGGTCGCCGAGGCAGAAGCCGTTCTTGCGGTCGGTCACCACCGTCTTGCCCTGTGCCGAAACCAGGCTGAAGTGCTCGAAGTTCATCAGGTGCCAATGCTGGTGCGCCATCGCCGGCTCGTAGTACGTGAACGCCCGCGTGGCCCGCTGCGCCGACGCGTAGTCCTGCGGGATCGAGCCGTTTGCGCCGTCGCTCAGCGCCTGGCGGACCGTCATCGTGTTCTGCCGGGTGCTGTCCCGGCGGCCGTACAGCAGCAGGGGCCCGTCGCCGACGTTTTCCTCCGAACTGGTGAACCGCAGCCGGACGGCTTTCGCCGTCGCGGCCGGCACGCAGCGGCCGTTGGGGGCGCCCGGGTCCACCACCGGGCACACGTCCCAGTCGTGGCAGGCGGTCACGTCGTCCGAAGCCCCGTCCGTGCACCCCGGCGGGACCTGGCGCAGATCCGGGAGCAGCAGCCCGGGTGCCGCGTCGGAGCGCAGGGCCGGTGCCGACCCGGTCGCGAAAACCGCCGCCGCCAAGAGTGCCACGTATTTCCTGAGCAAGAGCCACCGTCCTGTCCGATGTTCCGAGTGAGCCATTCACACAATCGACTGAGTCGCGCCGGGAACCGGGCGCGCGGTGAGTACCGTGCGGGGCCAACCGTCACCGTCGAAAAGGATCCCATGCCGATCACCGCCGATTTCCGGCCCGCCGTCGTCAGTTCTCCCGAGGTCGCGGTGGCCCCGGGGGCGACGCTGGTGTGCGGGACCCGCCCGGAGCTCATCAAGCTGGCCCCGCTGATGCGGCTGCTGGGCGAACGCTGCACCGTCGTCTACACAGGACAGCACTACGACGATTCCCTCTACACCCGCATCCGCGCGGACCTGGTGCCCGGCGGCCGGTTCCACGAGCTCGGCGTGGGCGGCGGACGGCGCGGCGGCCAGCTCGGCCGGGCGATCAGCGCCGTCGACGAAGTCCTCGCCTGCCACCCCGGCCGGGTGGTGCTCGTGCAGGGCGACACGACGTCCGCGCTCGCCGGCGCGCTCGCCGCCAACGCCCACGGCCTGCCGCTGGTGCACGTGGAAGCCGGGCTCCGCAGCCACGACCGGGCGATGCCGGAAGAGCACAACCGGGTGCTGATCGACCACCTCGCCGACCTCTGCTGCGCGCCCACCGAGCTGAACCGCCGGAACCTGCTGGCCGAAAACGTGCCGTCCGGACGCATCGCCGTCACCGGCAACACCGTCGTGGAAGCACTGGAAAGCGCGTTGCCGCCCGCAGACGAACGGCAGGCCCTCCTCACCACGCGGGGCCTGACGCGGGACGGCTACGTCCTGGCCACCCTCCACCGCCCGGAGAACGCCGACGACCCGGGCCGGCTGGCGCTCGCCCTCCGCGAGCTGGGCGCGCTGCCGGTGCCGGTCGTGTTCCCGCTGCACCCGCGCACCGCCCAGCGCGTCGAAGCCTTCGGCCTGAGCCGGCTGCTCGCCCCGCTCGTCGTGCTGGAACCGCTCGCCTACCCGGAATTCCTCGCGCTGGCCGCCGAAGCCGCGGTGCTCGTGTCGGACTCCGGTGGCATCCAAGAGGAAGCGAGTGTCCTCAAGCGACCGGTGGTCGTGGTGCGGCGCAGCACCGAACGGCCCGAGATCGCGGGGACGTTCGGCGTGCGGGTGCCGCCGGGGCCGCGGATCGGCGAGGAAACCGCGCGCTGGCTCGACGACGTCACCGGGCACCGCGAGCGCCTCCGGCACCTGCCCTCGCCGTACGGCGACGGGTCCGCCTCCGCCCGGATCGTCGCCGCGCTCGGTTCCGTGGCCGGTCACCTCGCGGGCTCCGCGGCGACCGGGTGAGCCGGCCCGGTCGCGATCCGGCTCGTCACTTCCTCCGCCAGCGCGACACTCGAATTCCAGCTCGTGACCTCCGGGTAGACGTGCGCGGTCGTGGCGAGCATCAGGTTCGTGCCGTCCACCGTGACGGCGGGCCGGCGCGCCAGGTACCCCAGCGGGTACACCGGCTCGACGAACGGCGCCTTGAACACCCGCACCTCGGCGACGTCGGCGGGGCTCAGCTCCGGGAACAGGCCCCGGAGCTGAGCCGTCCAGCGCGCGGCGATCGCGGCGTCGTCGTCGAGGTACAGCTGTGAGTCGCGGTCGGTGTAGCGCATGACGTAGACGAGGTCGTGGCCGCCGTAGGCCTCGGTGCCGGCCAGCGCCGACATCTCGACGACGCCGTCGAACTCGGTGCCCGAGTGCAGCACCGGCGTCCAGTAGTGCCCGGTCAGCGGACGGCGCAGGAAGAACGCGGCCGTGACGACGCCCTGGTAGGGCAGGTCGGTGCGGGGGAGGTGGTGGGCGAGCGCGTCGTCGGCGATGCGGCGCAGCAACGGCAGCGGAAGCGTGGAGATCACGTGGTCCGCGCCGACGACCTCGCCGCCGGTGAGGGTCAGGATCGCGCTGCCGTCCGCGCTGTGCAGCCGGCGGACCGGCGCCGAGGTGCGCACGGTCCCGCCCGCCTCTTCGATGGACGCCCGCAGCGCGTCGACGATCGTCTTGTACCCACCCTCCGGGTAGCCGCGGGTGGCGACGTTGCGCTCCCGGCCCAGCCGCTGCCACAGGTACAGCGCGGGGACGTCCCCGAAGGCGGGGCCGAACTTCGACCCGAACATCGGCGCGAACAGCCGGTGCCAGACGACGTCGCCGTAGAGCCCGCGCAGCCAGTCCTCGGTGCGGAGCGTGTCGAGGTCCCGGCCGCGGCCCAGCCGCCGCAGCAGCAGGGAAACGACGCCGAAGCGCACCCGGTCGGGCAGCCGCAGCGGCGAGAACCGCAGCAGGTCGGCCGCGGAGTTGAACGGGTACCGGCGGCCGTCCACGATCATGCCCATCGTGGTGTCCCGCCAGCGGACCGAATCCCGCAGGCCGAGCTCGCCGAGCAGGGCCAGCAGGCTCGCGTCGGTGGGCATGATGCAGTGGTAGAACCGCTCGACCCACCGATCGCCGTGCGGGAAGAACGTGCCGAGGCCGCCGAGCCGGTCGCTCGCCTCGAGGAGGGTGACCCGGGTGCCGCGGCGGGCGAGCCGGTGCGCGGCGCTGAGGCCGCAGATGCCGCCGCCGATCACCACGACGTGCGGGGGAGTGGTCGAACCGGGCACGGCGTCACAGCTTCCGGAACGGCGCCGGGCTGAGCCGGTCGCGGACGAGCAGTTTCAGGTACTGCGCGACGGTCCGCCGCAGCTTCAGCTTGCTCGGCCCGCGCTTGCGGTCGTAGCGCAGGGCCAGCGGGACCTCGGTGATCACCGGGCCGCAGTGGCGCAGCTTGAGCAGCAGCTCCACCATGCAGGCGAAACCCTGTTCCTCGATGAGCCGTTCACCCCAGTGCGCGGACGCGCGGGCGAGCAGGGAAGCCCGGTAGGCGCGGTAGCCGCTGGTGAAGTCGCGGACGCCGTCGACGTCGAGGGCGTGGTGGAACAGCTTCGCCGCGCCGCGCGAGAGCAGCCGCCGCCCCAGCGGCGCGGTCCGGTCGTCGCCGCCGGGCACGAACCGGGAGCAGATGGCGACGTCCGCCCCCGCGTCGATCTCCGCCTGCAGCGCCCGCAGCAGCGCGGGATCGTGCGTGTCGTCGGCGTCCATGACCACGACGGTGTCGTCGGGTCCCGCCTCCTCCAGTGCCGCTCGCAGCCCGGACAGCACCGCCCGGCCCAGTCCGAGGTTCACCGCGTGCCGGACCACCCGCACGTCCAGGTCGCCGGATCCGGCGCCGGCCACCGCGACGGTGCCGTCGGTGGAGCCGTCGTCGACGACCCAGACGGTGAGCCGTTCGGTGCGCGCGACGTCGGCGAGGCGCCGCAGCAGCGGCGGCAGCGACGCTTCCTCGTTGAACGCGGGCAACACGACGTGCGCCCGTCCGGCGGTCCGGCTCGCGGCGGGATCCGGTTCCGTCAGGGTGGCCAGGGTGGATTCTTCGTGCGCCACGGTACCCCTTGTCTCGGTTGTGCTGTCACCCGAACGGCGTCGGGATTCGTGCGATCGACAGCTCATATTCGGCTATGTTGTGGATTTTCTTTAGTGCCCGTGGAAGTCCCCCGAAAGGATGGACGTCATCAGAACTACAAGGTGTTTCCGGCGATCACCTGAATGGGTATCCGTCGCTGCCCGAACGGGTGGATTCCGCGGCTTCGAGGCCGAGATTCACCCGGGAGAACCGATTTTGCCCCGAATGGCTGAGTCCTGAAGAAAATGGAGAGAAAATTTCTCATGTCAGCGCGTTCCCGGAGAGGCCGAGACCGGTGACCGAACTGAGAGACGCGATCGTCGGCGCGACGCTGCCGCTGCCGCGTCGCGGCCGTCCCGCCGCCCGGCGCCGGAACCCGGCCCGTCCCCGGCCGCTGCTGGCCAGGGTGAACGCCGTGGCCGTGCTGCTCGCCGCCGTCGACGGCGGCGCGTGGCTGACCGCGGTGCTGCGGACCGGTCCCGGGCCGGTGTGCGCGGCGGTGACCGCCGTGGCGCTGGCGGGGGTCCGGGTGGGCGGCCGCGTGCACCGCCGCCGGCTGTGGCTGTCCTGGCTGCAGGACCTCCCGCGGTCGGTCACCACCGCGGCGCTGGCCTTCGCGCTCGTCACCGGCGCCGGTCTGGTGTCCGGAATGGACAGCGCGAGCACGGCCGCGATGCAGGAGGTGATCCTGCTGGCCGCGGTGCTGAGCGAAGGCGTCCGGCCGCTGGTCTTCGCCTTCGGCCGGTGGGCACGGCGGCGCCTGCGGCGCTGCGACCGCGCCGTCGTGGTCGGGTCCGGCCTGCTCGGCGGCGACCTCGTCCGCACGATGCTGGAACACCCCGAGTTCGGCCTGCTGCCGGTCGGGTTCGCGCCGTCCGGCGACGCCGCCGCGCCCGCCGGCCTGCCGGTCGAGCGGATCGACGGCGACCTCACCGAGGCCATCGCCCGGCTGGGCGCGGGCACCGTGGTCCTCGCCCCCGCCGGCGACCGCGACGCCGCGATCGTCGACGCCGCCATCGGCGCCCATCGCCTGGGCTGCGTCACGCTGGTGCTGCCGCACCTGTTCGAGCTCTGCCCGGACGGGCCCGGGGTCGACCGGCTCCGCAGCTACCCGCTGGTGTGGCTGGGCGGCGCGCCGACCCGCCGTCCCGCCTGGTGGGTCAAGCGCGCGGTCGAAACCACGCTCGCCGCGGCCGCGCTCCTGCTCCTGGCCCCGCTGATCGCCTGCTGCGCGGTGGCGGTGGCGCTGGAGAGCGGCTTCCCGGTGGTGTTCCGGCAGGTGCGGGTCGGGATGGACGGGCGCACGTTCCTGCTCTACAAGCTGCGCAGCGTCCGCCCGTCGGCCGTCGACGATTCGCAGACCCGCTGGTCGGTGGCCGGCGACAGCCGGGTCGGCCCGGTCGGCCGGTTCCTGCGGCGGTCTTCTTTGGACGAGCTGCCGCAGCTGTGGAACGTCGTGCGCGGCGACATGTGCCTGGTCGGTCCCCGCCCGGAACGGCCGGTGTTCGTCGAGGAGTTCTCCGCCGTCCACGACCTGTACTGGGCGCGGCACCGGGTGCCGACCGGGCTGACCGGCCTGGCGCAGGTGCACGGCCTGCGCGGCGACACGTCCATCGCGGACCGGGCGCGCTACGACAACTACTACATCGCGAACTGGTCGCTGTGGCTGGACGCGAAGATCATCATCCTCACGGTGGGAGAACTGCTGTGCCGAAGGCAACGCTGATGCGCGAACACCCGGTGGCCGCCCGCCTCCGGGCCGCGGCGGCCGTGCTCGTCGTCGTGGCCGGCTGCCTTTCGGGCTGCGTGACGAGCTCGGCGCAGGAGGTGGCGGCGCCGCCGCCGAAGCCGCTGGCGCCGTGCGCGTGGTGGTACGGGATCGGCCGGGCGCCGACGCCGGCGGAGATCGAGCAGGCGGCCCGGCGGTACCGGGTCGTCGTGCTCAACGCCGACCAGGGCGCGGCCATGCGCCGCCTGCACCAGCTCAACCCGCAGGTCAAGGTCCTGGTGTACAAGGACCTGTCGAGCACCCGCAACTACCCGGGCGCGGTCGACGGCGGCCAGGACGCCGCCTACCTGCCGAGCGGGATCGGGTACGTCGCCGCGCAGCGGGATCACCCGGAGTGGTTCGCCCTCGACGACCGCGGGCGGCGCATCGAGTGGCAGGGGTACCCGAAACACTGGCAGATGACGGTCTGGGACCCGGCCTACCAGCAGGCGTGGACGGACGCGGTCGTCGCGGAGGTGAACCGGGAAGGCTGGGACGGCGTCCTCGCCGACAACGACTTCAACTCGCTGAGCCACTACTCGTCCGCGGTGCTGGCGGGCACGGCGAACGTCGAGGAGACCGACCGCAAGCTGCGCGACGGGCTCGACGCGTTCCTGTCCCGCGCCGGCGACGCATTCACGGCGGCCGGGAAGCTGCTGGTGCCCAACGTGTCCGAGACGCACCTGGTGCCGGGCCGGTGGACCGCGCACTCGCGCTTCGGCGGCGCGATGGAGGAGAACTTCGGGTTCCGTGAAGACGGCGGCACCGGCGGCCTGCTGACCTTCCGCGGCAACGAGTTCCAGGAGCTGCGTGCCCAGGCCGCGCTCGGCGAGTCGCTGCTGCTGCTGGTCACGCGGACGAGGAACGCGCAGCAGGAGCGGGCGGGCTACGCGAGCGCGGCGCTGCTGGCCGGCCCCCGCACGTGCTGGACGCGGGCGACCACCGACGACTACCGCGGCCCGGAGTGGTCGGCGCTGCAGGACAGCGGGCTGGGCGAGGCGGTGGACGCGGCGGGCCGGCTGCCGAACGGCGTCTGGACCCGCACGTTCACTCACGGCTGGGTGGCGGTGAACACGACATCCGCCACCCAGACGGTGACACCGCCGGCGGGGCTCGTCGCACCCGGGTCCCGGCCGCCTGCCACGCAGACGTCTCCGGCGCCGGCGTCACCGGAGCCGGTCAGCCTCGAGGCCGCGGATGGCCTGGTGCTGGTGAAACCGTCGTAGCGAGGCCGGCCACCCGCGCGTACAACGCCAGGTGCCGCCGGGCGCAGGGCTCCGGGCGGTACCGGGCGTGGGCGCGCTCGGCGAGCCGCCGCCCGATCCGGCCGGGGTCGGGTTCGGCGAACAACGCCCGCAGCCGCCCGGCGAGCGCCGGGACGTCTCCGGGCGGCGCGAGCAGCGACGGGCCTCCGGGCAGTTCCACCATGTCGGGCACGCCGCCGGTGGCGGTCGCGACGACGGGCTTGCCCGCCGTCATGGCTTCGGCGACCACCAGCGGCTGTTGCTCCATAGTGGACGGCAGGACGAGCGCGTCCGCCGCCGCGACCAGGGCGGGTACGTCCGGCCGGAAGCCGAGGAACGTGACGCGGCCGGCCAGCGGGGGCGCCTGCGCGGCCCGCTCCGCCGCGGCGCGCTGCGGCCCGTCGCCTGCCACGGTCAGCCGCGCGTCCGGCGGCAGGACACCGGGCATCGCGAGCGCGGCCAGCAGGTCGAGGATTCCCTTGCGTTCCACCAGGAGTCCCGCGAAGAGCAGGTGGCGCACCGGGCCCCGCGGCGGGACGGGCACGGCCGGTCCGACGCAGTTGTCGATGTGCGCCAGCCGGGCCGGCGGCACCTTGAGGCGCCGGCGCAGGAAGCGCTCCATCGCCTCGGCGGGCACGATCGTGCGGTCGAGGACCCGGGCGACGACGGCGTCCGCGGCGAGCACCGTCCGCGTGTAGGCGGACGGCCCCCCGGCGCCCCGCGCCCCGCGGAACCACGGCTCGGCGACGTCGTCCGGCACGCCGTGGTAGGTCTGAACCAGTGCGGGACGGGGCCCGCGGCCGGCCCGCAGCCCCGCGACGACCAGCCCGGCCCGCCGGTCCTGCGCGTGCACCACGTCCGGCCGCCACGCGCGGATCGCGGCCCTGGCCCGCTTCGCCGCCGCGACGTCGTCCTTGCCGTCCACCCGCAGCTCGGTGTGCCTGCCGTCGAGCAGCTCGGCGCCGCGGGCCGGCGGGGGACCGAAGACCCGCACCTCGGCGCCTTCGCCCGCCAGGGTGGCGGCCAGCCGGACGGTGACGTCGACCGGGCCGCCCCGGTCCTGGGTGAGCAGGTACGCGATCCGGATCACGAGGTGGCCTCCGCGGGGGTGAGCTTGTCGACGAGCGCGGCGATCTGGTCGGTCATGCGGCCGCGGTCGAAGGAGAGTTCGGCGCGGCGGCGGCCGCGTTCGCCTTCCCGCGCGGCGAGTGCGGGGTCGGCGAGCCGGGTGGCGACGGCGGCGGCGAGGCGCGTGAGGTCACCCGGCGGCAGCACCGCGCCGGCGTCGGCGATGCTCTGGCGCATGCCGCCGACGTCGAACGCGACGACGGGACGGGCGCACGCCATCGCCTCCAGCGGAACGAGGGCCATGCCCTCGGCGCGGGAGGGCAGGACGACGACGTCCGCGGCGGTGTACCAGGCGGCCGGGTCGGCGGTGTGCCCCGCCCACACGACGGACGCGTGGCCCGCCACCGGGTGGCGCCGCCAGACAGGCCCCATCGGCCCGTCGCCGGCGAAGGCGAGCCGCGCGTCCGGCACGCGGCGCAGGACGTCCGGCCACGCCGACAGCAGCTGGTCCTGGCCCTTGAGCTCGGCGAGCCGGCCGACGCAGACGGCGAGCGGGGCGCCGGCGGGCAGCCCGAGCCGCCGTCGCGCCGCGGCCCGGTCGCCGGGGGTGAACCGGGAGGTGTCGACGCCGTTGCAGACGACGTGCGCCTCGGCGGTCACCCCGGCGGCGCGGCCCGCGGCGAGTTCGTCGTCGCTCACGCAGACGAGCAGGTCGGTCCAGCGGGAGGCGAAGCGTTCCCAGCGGGCGGAGGCGTGGCGCAGCGGGCCGCGGGCGGTGGCGAAGGACCACAGGTGCGGCTGGAAGACGGTGGGCAGGCCGCGGCGGACGGCCAGCCGCCCGGCCAGCCCGGCTTTCGAGCTGTGCAGGTGCACGACATCGGGGTCCACATCGGACAGAAGGCGGCGCAGCCGGAGCGTCTCACCGGCCGAGCGGAGGCCGGGCGAGCGGCGCGCGGCCCAGGCACGGACGTCGATGCGGGCCTCGCGGAGCCGGTCGGCGAGCCAGCCGGAGGGCGGGCAGGCGACGGTGACGTCCCAGCCCCAGTCCCGCTGGGCGAGAGCCAGCTCGAGCACGACGACGGCAACCCCGGCGGTCACGGGCTGGGAGACATGGACGATTTTCACTCGAGCCCGCCTCGGCAACGGGCGGCGAGGATGGCGCTCACCTGAGCCCACCCCGCCGCAGTTCGGCGATCGCGGCTCGCTGCAGCAGCAACGTCGCGCCGGCATATCCCGCGAGCAGAACCGCTGCCTCGGCGACCGCGCCCGGCAACGATTCCGCGGCCCCGAACCACCCGGCGCGCGCCAGCACCACCACCGGCACCCCCGCGGCGGCGCACGCGAGCAGCACCCGGGCGAACACCCCGGCCAGCTCCGCGACCGGCGGTGCGGCACCGGCGCGGGCCACTGCCGCCGCCGCGAGGGGGACCACCAGCCACGCCGCGCCCAGCTGGGCCGCCGCCACCGCCGTGATTCCCGCGCGCGTCAGCGTCGCCAGGCCGGCCGCCAGCAGCGCCAGGTGCGTGACCTCCAGCGCCAGGTACCGCCGGACGTGCCCCGCCGCCTTCACCGCCTGGTACCAGACCTGCAGCAGGCAGATCCCCACGCCGTAGCCCGACAGCAGCACCAGCGGGCCCGCCGCGTCCGCCCACCGGTCGCCCAGCAGCACCACCCGGTCGGCCAGCACCGCCAGCGCCAGGTACAGCCCGCCGGTCACCACGAGCACCGCGCGGGTGAACCGGACCACCGCCCCGGCCGACGGGCGTCCTTCGCGGCGCAGCCGCGTGAACACCGGGAACGCCACCGCGCCGAGCACGACCGCCACCATGATGTACGGCACCCACGCCAGCCGGTACGCCAGCGAGTACACGCCGACCGCGTCCGCGCCCAGCCCGTGTCCCACCGCGAAGTAGTCGAGGTTCACCAGCAGCGCGCCGACGACCGCCGCCGGGCCCACCACCGCCACCCAGCGCACCGCTTCCCGGGCCGCCGCGGTGTCCCAGCACGGCCGCACCCCGCCGCGCACCAGCATGCCCAGCAGCGGCTGCGCCACCGCCGTGACCAGCAGGCCCACCACCAGCGACGCCGGGCCGGCGCCGCACGCGGCCAGCGCGACCGTCAGCGCCGCGCCCAGCACCGCGCTGCCGCCGTCGGGCAGCAGACGGCGCCGGAAGTCCAGCTCCCGGTGCATCAGCCCCATCTGCACGCCGCCCGCCGCCGAGAACGGCAGGCCCAGCGCGGCCAGCCGCAGCAGCCCCGCCGCGCCTGGCGTGCCGAGCAGCGCCGTGAGCGGCCCGGCGGCGGCCACCAGCACGACGGCCAGCACCACGCCGGCACCGACGCTCAACGTCAGCACGGTCCCCGCCATCCGGCGCGGGTCCCGCTCGGTGCGCCCGATCACGTCGTAGACCCCGATCGACTGCACCACCTGGCCGAGGTTGACCAGCGCCACCGCCAGCGCCACGGCCCCCAGCTGCGCCTCGGTCAGCAGCGCCGCCAGCACCAGCGTGACGAGCATCTGGCTGCTCTTGCTGACCAGGTTGACCACGCCCAGCCACAGCGACCCCCGGACCGCGCGGGTCCCCAGCGCGGCCGTCATCCGGCCACCACGGGTTCGGCGGTCCGCGCGCGCGTCAGCCGGACCGCGGCGCACACCGCCAGGCACCACGCGACGACCACCGCGGCACCGTCCACAGTGACCGCCGCCCGCGACCCGAACGCCGAAACCAGCGCTTTGTCCACTGTGTACAGGTGTGCGAAGGGGACGGCCAAGGCGAGGACCGCCGTCCCGGCCGGGCCCCACCCCGGTTCGGCCAGGTGCCGCCACCACAGCGCCGCGACCGCCGCCATCGCCGGCACGGCGATCAGCACGTCCCCGGGCTGGTGCACCACGCACGCGACGACGGCCAGGCACGTGAGCAGGTCGGCGACCGGCGCCACGGCGGCCCGGTCGAGCCGCCGGACCAGCAGTACGCTCGTCGCCAGCACCCCGGCGAGCACCACCAGTTCGATGCCGCCGGGCACCCACCCGGTGGCGCGGAAGAGCACCGCGGCGACGTCGATCCGTTGCGCCGTCACCGAATCCACCGCGCCGTAGTCGGTGGCACGCGCGTGCGTGACGTTGGCGGCGACGACGTCGAGGAACGGCCCGATCCCGCCGGAACGCGCCGCCAGGACCGCCACCACCGGCAGGCTCGCGCAGGCCGCGATGGCGGTGCCCACCAGCGCCACCCGGCGCGAACCGCGGGCGAAGAGCAGCACCGCCAGCGGAAAGCCGTACTGCGGCTTGAGCCACGCCAGCGCGAGCGCCACCGCCGCCCAGCCCGGCCGGTCACGCCGGGCCAGCAGGGCGCCGGCCGCGCCGACCGCGACCAGCGGGTTCACCTGGCCGACGTAGAGCTGCGCCTTGCCGACCTGGCTGGTGACCAGCAGCGCCGCGACCACCGCCGTGGTGACCGCGGGCGGCGCCGGGACGTACCGGCGGACCGCGTGGGCGGTCAGCGCCGCGAGAAACACCAGCAGCAACAGCGAAACCACGGCGAACGCCACCGCGCCCGCCCGGTAGCCCGGCAGCGCGAACGGCGCGTGCAGCAGCAGGTGGTAGGGCTGGTAGAGGTTGAAGTCCTGGCGGACCGGCCAGTGCGCGAACATCGCGGCGGGGTCGTACGGGTTGCCGCCGCCGAGGAATTCGCGGACCGGGAAGTACAGGGCGTCGCGGAAGTCCTGCATCCGTTCCTCGGCCGCGTCGGCCGCGGTCGGCAACGGCACCTGCCACGACGGCTTGAGCGCGTGCCAGGCGCTCACGCCGCCCGCGAGGGCCGCGACGGCGAAAACGGCGCGCTGTCTCGGGGTCACGCCAGCACCACCGCCACGAGCACGGCGTCGGACGGCAGCACCGCGACGGCGGCCGTCAGCTCGCCGTGGTGCCGTCCGGCGGCCGCGACGGCCACGACCGAGGCGCCGTCGCCGCGCTCGTCGGGAAGGCCCGCGGCCAGCTTCGCCGCGGTCTCGGCGAGGTCGGGGCGCACCGGGACCACCCGGACGGGCCGCCCGGCCGCCCGGCACAGCACGGCCAGCCGGTCGGCGGCCGCGGGGTCGTCCTCGCGCAGGAGCGCCACCGGACGGCGGATGCCCGCCGCGGCCAGTGCCCGGCGCACCGGTCCCGTCCCGCCACGCGGGTTCAGCCGCCGCAGCGTCGCCGTCGCCAGCCCGGCCGCGACCGCGCCGACCACCGCGAGCCCGGTGACCAGCGCGGCGTCCGGAGCCACCGCGACGACGTCGGGCCGGGGGTCGAGCAGGCGCAGCTTGGCGGCCGGGGCGAGCAGATCGGTGCTGATCATCGCCTTGCCCAGCGCCGTCGCCGCCGCGCCGGCCCGCTCCGCCGACGGAGCTCGCACCGACAGCCGGGCCAGGCCGGACGCCGGGACCAGGTCGACGGCCACGTGCGCGGCGAGCTCGTCGGGGGTGTAGCCGGACGCCGGGGCCGCCGCCCGCAGCACCGACGGGCTGCGGGCCAGCTCGACCAGCGCGGGCAGCGTCAGCGAAACGACTTCGCCGTACTGCGGCCCGGCGCTGTCCCCGGGGACGGGACCGGCGAGAAGGCTGACCCGGCCCTGGTACTCGGTGCCGCGGCTGAGGCCGATGACGAGCACGAGCGCGCCGGCCAGCAGCGCCACCACGACGCTCAGCGCGGCCGTGCGCGGGATCTTCGCGACCAGGTCGTTCACCGGGCACCTCCGAGCGCGGTCCGCAGCAGCTCGTCGTAGGACTTCATCACCGTGTGCGGGTCGTACTCGCGCTCGACGGTGCGGAGGGCGTCGGCGGCCGCGGCCGCCCGCGCGGCCGGGTCGAACAGCAGCGTGTTCAGCGCGCCGGCCGTCGCCGCCGGATCACCCGGCGGCACCACGAGCCCGCCGCCGCCGGCCAGGACTTCACCGACCCCGCCGACGTCGGTGGCGACCACCGGCCGTCCCGCCGCCATCGACTCCAGCACCGCCAGCGGCAGGCCCTCCCAGTCGCTGGTGAGGACCGTGACGTCGGCGGCCGCGAGCAGGTCGGGCACGTCCGTGCGGGTGCCGAGGAACTCGATCCGCCGTCCCAGCTCCGCCGCGCGGCGCTCGAGGTCCGCGCGCAGGCTGCCGTCGCCGGCCAGCCACAGCACGGCGTCCCCGCCGACGGCGGCCCAGGCGTCCAGCAGCACGTCGTGGCGCTTCTGCGGTTCCAGCCGGGCGAGGCAGAGCGCGACCGGCGTCCGCTCCGGCACGCCGAGGGAGGCCCGCACCTCGGCCCGGCCGAACACCGGCGGCCGCGCGAACACGGCGTTGCGGACGACGACCAGCCGGTCCAGGCCCGCCGCGGCCAGCCGGTCGGCGGTGGCCGGGGAGACGGCGACGACCCGGTCGGAGACGCGGCGGAGGATCCGGGCGGCGGCCGGGACGTCGGCCGCCGCGACGCCGTGGAAGACGGTCAGCAGCGGCCGCCGCCTGCCGGCGAGGGCGAGCCGGGCGACCAGGCTCGCGCCGACGTTGTGGGCGAGGACGACGTCGGGCCGGAACCGCTTGATCGCGTGACGCACCGCCCATGCCGCTTTGAGCACGCCCGTCTTGCTGCGGCGGGCGAGCGGGACGGGGAACACGGGCGTGCCCGCGGCGGCCAGCGCGTCGGCGCGGAACCCGCCGGCGCTGGCGACCGCGGACACCCAGCCGTACTCCTCGCCGCGACCGGCCATGCCGGCGACGAGCGTTTCGGCCCCGCCCGCCCCCATTTCACTGATGACGTGCAGCACCCGCATGGGCGCTCCCCTCTCCCGGACCTTCTCGGCGAACTCGGATCTCGCCCGCGACGGCGAGTGCGGCCAGCGACCACAGCGGCAGGTAGTACTGCTCGGACAGGAAAGTGGAGGTCACGAGCACCGACAGCAGCGACGCCTGGATCGCGACGGCCTCGGTGCGCTGGGAGCCCCGCCCGAGCCGGACGGTCCGTTCACTGGCGACCGCGGCGACGGCGATCACGCCGGCGAAGAGCGCGAAGCCGGGCAGGCCCAGCTCGGCGGCGACCTCGAGGTACATGTCGTGCGCGACCGGGGTCTGCTCGTCGACCTCGGCGTTGTGCGACTCGGCGGCGTAGTGCTCCCGGAACCCACCGGGGCCGACACCGAGCACGGGATGGGCGGCGAGCATCCGCGCGGCGGCCTGCCAGCGCAGCTCCCGGGTGTCCACATTGGAAGCGGCGATGTAGCTCTTTTCCCCGAGAGCGCGTTCGAACTGCGGGCGGGCCACGAGAAAGGCCAGTGCCCCGAGCGCGACGACGGCGAGCCCGGCGGCGGCGAGAACCCGCCACGACAGCACCCGGCGGAGAAGCAGCCAGCCACCCGCGGCGGCCAGGCCGAGGGCACCACCACGGGAGAAGGTCGCGGCGGCCCCGGCGACCAGGACGATCCCGGCGGCGACGGCGGCGATGCCGGCGGCTTTCCGGCTGGGGAAGGGGTGAATTGCGGTGAGTGGGGGTGCCGGTGCGGTGCGGGTTGCGGGGCTGGCGTTCGGCTGCGGAGGTGTCGCGTCGCGCAGTGGTGCCGGGGCGGTGAGGGTTGCGGGATTTGGGCTCGGCTGGGAATCGTTGGCGCTGCGCAGCGGTGCCGGTGCGGGGCTCGCGTTCGGCTGCGGAGGTGTCGCGCCGCGCAGTGGTGCCGGGGCGGTGAGGGTTGCGGGATTTGGGCTCGGCTGGGAATCGTTGGCGCTGCGCAGCGGTGCCGGTGCGGGGCTCGCGTTCGGCTGCGGAGGTGTCGCGCCGCGCAGCGGCGCCGCCGCGGCCAGGGCGGTGGGGTTCGGGCTTGGCCGGTGATGTTCCGCGGCGCGCAGTGGTCCCGCTGCGACGAGAACCGTGGATTTCCGAGGCGAGTCCGCATTCCGCCGCGGCCGGAGCGCGGCGAGCAACGGCACCGCCGCCACCAGGAAGTACGCCAGGTCGTTCGGATCGCTCTGGGGCCCGCTGGCCCGCGCCGCCCCCTCGGCTATCAAGCTGTACAGCGCGCCGCCCGCTGCCGTCGTCGCTCCGGCTGCCGCCGCCAGCATCAGCCGGCGGATCGGGACCTCGCGGCTCGCCACGTCCGCGAGCACCGCCGTCACCACCAGGAACGGCAGCCAGCGAGCCGTGTACTCCGTCGTGAACGGGCCGCTCGAGTGCGCCGCCGCCGTCGCCGTCAGCACCACCGCCAGTCCCGCCAGCACCGCGTGCAGCGGGACCGGCCGGGGGAGACGGCGCTGCCGGAGCCGCGTCACCAGCCACGTCAGCGTCAGCAGCGCCGGCGCCACCTTGCCGAGCTGGCCGTGCACCGCCGTCAGGTAGCCCTCCACCGGCGCGAGCGCCACCGTCGCGCACGCGGAGATCCGCAGCACCGCGCTCATCGCCCGGATTCCAGCCGCGTCACCGCGCGGGTCCGCCGAACGCTCGACCGGCGGACGAACTCGCCCGTGCCCACGACGTCGAAGTGCTCGCGCAGCGCCGCGAGCACCCAGCCCAGCCACGCCACCTTCCGGGCGCCCGGTGCCGCCATGCCGGGGAAGAACTCCATCCCGGGCGCCTCCGCGCCGCCGAGGACATCCGTGGGGTGCAGCAGCAGGGACGGCGAGACGCCGCGGACCAGGCACAGCCGCAGCGCCGTCCGGAAGTACGCGCGGGCCAGCCGCGGCGACACCGCGTGCAGCTGCAGCAGGTACGAACCGTGGATCGGCGTGCGCAGCAACGGCATCGTCGTCACCGGCAGCTCGACGAGCCCGTCGCCTTCGTACGTCTGCCAGCGGTAGGCGTGCACCGGCGCCAGCACTCGCGAAAAGCCGCCGAACAGCTCGTCGCGGCCTTCGCCGTCCGTCGCCGGGGCCGTCCGGTTGTGGTAGGCGCGGGCGAGCGGGCCGACCCACGTCGGCAGCGTGCTGGCGTCGTAGGCGTACCCGCGTTCGGCGAGCAGCTCGACGAGATCACGCGTGACGCTGTAGCCGGGCCCGCGGAACCCGGACGGCCGCGGCGCTCCGGCGGCGGTGATCGCCTCTTCGGTCCGGCGCAGCTCGTCCGCCAGCCGGTCGCGGCAGTACCGGTGCAGCCAGGGTTCGTGGCCGAACGAGTGGTTGGCGACCTCGTGCCCCGCCGCGGTGATCCCGGCGACCGCCGCGGCGCCGTCTTCGCGCACGACGTCGGCGCCCACGACGAACACCGTGGTCGTGAGCCCGTGCTCGCCGAGGATCTCCAGCAGCCGCGGCACGGCGGACGGGAGGAAGCTGGGGAAGTCGCGCCAGGCCGGGTCGCCATGGGTTTTCAGGTAGGCCCACAGGTTGTCGAGGTCGACCGAGACGCTCGCGAGCGGCCGTGGCGTCATGCCGCCGCCGTCGCGCGGGACTGCGCGCCCAGCACCAGGACGCCGGACACGACGATCGCCAGGCCGAGCGCGACCCACTCGACGTGGCCGCCGAGGACCCGGTCGCCGAGCAGCGTGATGCCGGTGACCGAGGCCAGCACGATGGTCGTGGCGTCGGCCGAGGCGACGACCGCCGCCGCCGGGCCGCGCTGCAGGGCCACCGCCATCGCCGCCTGCCCGAGGACGGCGGCGGCGAGCATCAGCCACGTCAGCGGCTGTCCCGGCAGGGTGAGCAGGTCCAGGTGCGCCAGCGTCCGGCCGGCGACCGCCACGACGGCGAACGCCACCCCGGACAGGATCGCGGCGGGCAGGTACGAGCCGGCCCGGCCGGCGGGGATCATCGCCAGCCCGGTCCCGAGCACCACGACCGCCAGTGCCGCGACGCCGGCCGGGGGCAGCGCGGTGGCGACCGAGGTCGCCGACGACCCGGCCAGCACGACGAGCCCGGCGGCCAGCAGCACGAGCGTCACCGCCTCGGCGGCCCGGACGCGCCAGCCGAGAACCAGCACCCCGAACACCGTCGCCAGGCCGATCGCCGAGGACGACGCCGTCTGGACCAGGTACAGCGGCAGCGACGCGCGCGCGAAGAACGCGAACGCGAACCCGCCCGCCTGGCCGGCGAAACCGGCGAGGTAGAGGGGGTCGCCGGCCAGCCGCGCCAGCAGGCCCAGCCCGGCACCCGGCCGGGTCCGGGCGCGCCGGGCGGCGACGCTCTGCGCGACGATTCCCACCGCGTACAGCACCGCGGACGCGACGAGCGCCCCGTAATCCACCACGAACGACTCCTCTTGCCGTGCCCCGCGTACCGGTCAGTGGCCCAGGACGCAGCGTAGGAACAAGGAATCCGTGTCACTTTCGAAGGATGGAATCCACGGTTTTGTCACGCATCGGAACGGATCACGGCTCGAAGAACAACTCGAAAGCGTGATGTGTCGCAGTCGGGCTCCGTGGTGGCAACGATCCGTGATCACGAGGGGCCGCCGGGCCGGCGAAAACGGCGCCGAATGCCGCCGCGCCCTCGCCGGGAGGCGGAACGAGGCCCCGGAATCCACCCGGTCGGGTTAGGGGATCCCCGGTCAGAGCGTCGTGGATGCCACACGATCGGTGATTCGGGTGGAGCGGTTTCGCTGATATCAGTAGTTTTTGCGCATCGCGGCGGAACACACCTTTCTCCGCTGCCGCGGTAAACGATCGAAGGAGACTTGCATGCTGAAGAGGATCGGCCTCGTCGCCGCCGCCATGGCGGCCGGCGCGTTCGTCACCGGCGGGGTTGCCGCCGCCGGGACGCCGGGTGACGAGCACGGCCACCACCACCACGGCTACCACGGCTACGACTTCACCGGTCAGGTCGGCCTGGTCAACCTGAACAACACCGACGTGCTGCACAACGTCAACGGCACGCTCGGCGTGTGCGGCAACGACGTCAACGTGCTCGGCGTCCAGGTGCCGATCCACGACTCGGCCAACGGTATCGGCGTGCCGATCCTGTCGCCGGGCGAGCACGAGGCCAGCGGCGAGAACCCGTACAACTGCGCTTCGGGTGGCGTCTCCGACGGCGGAACGACCCAGGACAACTGATTTCCGCTTTCACGCCGCCACGCGAATTGCTCGCGTGGCGGCGTTTTTTTGTCTGCCTGCCGGTAGTTCGGATTGACTCGATCGGGCCACCGGCGGCGTGGTCAGCGGCATTCGGTGCGCACCCGATGGTGGCACACGAGGTGAACAAAGCCCGTTTTGTCGGTACGTTTGCCGCACACGGGAGAACACACCTCGCCGCCGTTTTACATCGCGATGTCGATTCAAGGAGTTTTTATGCTGAAGAAAGTCGGATTCGTCGTGGCGGCCACCGCCGCGGGCGCGTTCCTGGCGGGCGGCGTCGCCTCCGCCGGCACCCCCGGCGGTTACGAGCACCACCACGGTGGTCACCACTCGACGAGCCAGTTCGGTCTGCTCAACCTGAACAACACCGACGTGCTGCACAACGTCAACGGCACGCTCGGCGTGTGCGGCAACGACGTCAACGTGCTCGGCGTCCAGGTGCCGATCCACGACTCGCTCAACGGTATCGGCGTGCCGATCCTGTCGCCGGGCGGGCACGAGGCCAGCGGTGAGAACCCGTACAACTGCGCTTCGGGTGGCATCGCCGACGGCGGAACGAGCCAGGGCAACTGAATCTCCGCGCCGCGGCCGCCCGTTGTGTGTGCGGATGCCGGCACCGGCGCGGAAATCCGGCGCGACGCGTGACGTCGTAATGCGTGCCCGGAACAGGGAGCGAGCTGCACACTCCGGTTCCCTGTCCCGGGCACGCCGCGACGCCGTGGGATGCCGGCACGGGTGGGACCGGTCACGCGAGTGCCGGTCCCACCTTCGCGTCACGGACCGGGGCGTCGCGGAAGATCGGCGGCCCGGTCGCCCGGCGGGCGGCGGCGGAGAGCCGGAACCCGCAGCCCGGGCGGGACATAGGCCACGTCGACGGGTCCGACGTCGGTACCCGGCGGAACGATCTCGTCGACGCGGTCGAGCAGGTCGTCGTCGAGAACCGTGCCCGCGCCGGTGAGCAGGTCGGCCAGCTGCCGCTCGGTGCGCGGGCCGATGATCGCCGACGTCACCGCCGGATGCGCGGTGACGAACGCCAGCGCGAGGTGGGCCAGCGGCACCCCCGCCTCCGCGGCCAGCGGGACGAGCGCCTCCACGACGTCGAGCTTGCGTTCGTCGGTCATGTGCCGCCGGGCCCAGTGCAGGCGCCCGGCCGACGCCTGTTCACCGCCGCCCTTGCGCAGACGGCCCGCAAGCAGCCCCATCGCCAGCGGGCTCCACACCAGCACGCCCAGCCCGTAGCGTTCACAGACCGGCAGGACCTCCCGTTCCACGCCCCGGTTGAGGATCGAGTAGTGCGGCTGCTCGGTCCGGAACCGGGCCAGCCCACGGCGTTCCGCCACCCATTGGGCCTCGGCGATCTCCGACGGCGGCAAGTTGGAGTGGCCGATGGCCCGGACCTTGCCCGAGCGCAGCAGGTCGGTCAGCGCGCCGAGGGTTTCCTCGATGTCCGTGCCCGGTTCGGGGTGGTGGACCTGGTAGAGGTCGATGTGGTCGACGCCGAGGCGGCGCAGCGAGTCTTCGACGGCCCGCACGAGCCAGCGGCGGGAGTTGCCGCACCGGTTGGGGTCGGCGCCCATCGGGCCGTTGCCCTTGGTGGCCAGCACGACGTCGTCGCGGCGGCCGCGCAGGGCCTTGCCGACGATCCGCTCGGATTCGCCGTCGCCGCCGTAGACGTCGGCGGTGTCGACGAAGTTGATGCCGCCGTCGAGCGCCTGGTGGACGATGCGTACGCACTCGTCGTGGTCGGGGTTGCCGTGCGGCCCGAACATCATGGTGCCCAGCGCGTAGGCGCTGACCCGGATGCCGGTGCGGCCGAGGGGGCGGGTGTGCACGGGATGGCTCCAGCGGGGTGGGACGGGGGCGCGGCCGGGCCGCGCCCCCACGGCGGACGGGTTCAGGCCTGCGCGTACTCGGCCGCGACGTCGAGGATCCAGGTGACGCCGAAGCGGTCGGTGAGCATCCCGAACGCCGGTGCCCACTGGGCCGGGCCGAACGCCTCGATGACGGTCGCGCCGTCGGCGAGGCGGTCCCACACCGCGGCGACCTCGTCGACGGTTTCCCCGCGCACGGAAAGGAAGAACGGCTCCCGGGTGATGGTGGTGCCGTTCTCGCGGCGGGTGGTGGGCGTGTCCTGGGCGACGGGACGTTCTTCGCCCGGCACGTCGTAGGCCATGACCCGGAAGCCGTTGTCGGCGGCGACCTGGCCGAAGACGACCTTGGCGGCGTCGGGCGCTTCGGCGGGCATCCCGAAGTCACCGTAGGTGACGACGGTGGCCTGCCCGCCGAACACCGAGCGGTAGAAGTCCAGTGCCGCGCGGGCCTGGCCGTGGAAGTTCAGGTGGGCGACTGCGTTGAGCGACATGTGTGGCGGTTCCTTCACGATTGGTCCGCGCCGGGGACTTCCGGCGCCGGGGCCGACTTTCGCAGCGGTACCGGTCAGGGAGTGTCCGCTTCTCGCACCGAGGCCGGATTTCGCTGCCCACCGAGGGCGATCGCCGTCGGCCGCTCGCGCCAGTCGGCCCAGCCCTGCTCCGCGAGCTCCAGGAACAGTTCTTCGCATGACTCGAAGTACCGGCGCAGAGCTGGGCGTCGATGACGGTGCCGCCGATCAGCGAGCCGGGCCACCGATCACGGCGAAGCACGGCGCGACCAGCGCGGCAAGACCGCCCGGCGTGCGGGGCCTGACCGACTCCAACGGGTGGTCGGAGGTTCCGGGCGGGCCCGGAGTGGGTAGCCCACCGGTGTGAGGCTGAGCAGGCCCTGCCTGCGGACTAGTGAGAGGTGATCAGATGAGCCAGGGCGATGCTCCGGTCGGACGATCGGTGAAGACGGCGGCGGCCGGGGTCCGGGACCTCGCCGCGGAGGCGGCGCGGGTGGGAGCGGCCGCGGCCGCGCGGGCGGTCGAGATCACCGATCGGAAGCTGTCGGAAGGCGCGGAGGAACTCGCGAAGGTCGGCCGTTCGGCGACCAAGGACTTCGACAAGAGCACCCGGTCCTCCCGCCGGGACGTGCTGAAGCACTCGGTGGCCGCCCGCGACGAGGTGCTGGCCCGTGCGGTGAAGATGCGCGACCCGGGCCGCAAGGCGGCACAGGCGATCGCGACGGTGGCGGGTTCGGCGGGCGAGTCGAACCGCAAGCGCCGCAAGGCGGTCGCGGCGGCGAAGCGCGACCTGGCGGTGGCGCTGGAGGAAGCGAAGAACGTGGCCCGCGGGGAGCGCACGCGCCGGTCCCGCTGGCCATGGCTGCTGGCGTTCGCGGCAGCGGCCGCGGCGATCGCGGCCGTGGTGCAGGTCAAGCGGTCGAACCCCCTGGCGGAGGAGAAGCCGGCCGACAAGCCGGGCCCGGTCCCGGCACCGGAACCGCCGGTGGCCCCGGCCGAGCCGGTGGCGGGAACGGCCGAGCAGCCTGCGGCGCCCAAACCGGTCAACGGCACCAACGGGCACGTCGCGAACAAGGACAAGGCCGAGAACAAGTCGCGGTAGATCACGCGGACTGAGCCGGGGCGCCGCCCGAGCGGGCGGGCCCCGGTTTTGCGCGCGTTGCGGCTGGTGGTGGGCGTGGGCGGGGCGCCGCCCGAGCGGGCGGGCCCCGGTTTAGCGTGCGCCGCTGGTGGTGGTGGGCATGGGCGCCGAGCCCGGGCGTCGTCCAGACGGGCGGCCCCGCGGCTTTGTGCTCGACGCGGCCACGCCCAGGCTCATGGTGGCGGCCGAGCTGCCTGCACCGGGCCGGGGCAGCACCCGGCTCTGCCGTCTCCGTGAACCGGTGTGACGTGGGTCGGCTTGAGAGGATCGGCTCATCGCGCATAATGAGCACCTGACCGACCGCTTAGCATGTGCCCGGTACCGCATCGCGAAGGAGACACACTGCCGTGAACTCGTTCAAGGATCGCGTCGCGATCGTCACCGGGGCCAGCCGGGGCATCGGCCTCGGCATCGCCAAGACGCTCGTCGAGCGCGGGGCCAAGGTCTGCATCACCGCACGCAAGCCCGAGGCCCTCGAGGCGGCCGTCAACGAGCTCGGCGGGCCCGACGTCGCCCTGTTCGTCCCCGGCAAGGCCGACGACACCGACCACCAGGACGAGGCCGTCGCCAAGACGATCGAGACCTTCGGGCGGCTCGACTACCTCGTCAACAACACCGGCATCAACCCCGTCTACGGCCCCACCCTCGACATCGACCCCGCCGCCGCGGCCAAGATCCTCGGCGTGAACGTGCTCGCGCCGCTCGGCTGGACCAAGCGCGCCCGCGACGCGTGGATGGGGGAGCACGGTGGTGCCGTCGTCAACGTCGCTTCCGTCGCCGGCCTCGGCGCGTCGCCCGGCATCGGCATGTACGGCGTCAGCAAGGCCGCGCTCATCCGGCTGACCGTCGAACTCGGGGCCGAGCTGGGCCCGAAGATCCGGGTGAACGCCGTCGCCCCGGCCGTCGTGAAGACGAAGTTCGCCACCGCGCTCTACGAGGGCCGCGAGGAGGAGGTCGCTTCCGCCTACCCGATGAAACGCCTGGGCCTGCCGTCCGACATCGCCGGCGCCGTCGCCTTCCTGCTTTCCGACGACGCCGGCTGGATCACCGGCCAGACCGTGGTCCTCGACGGCGGCGTCACCCTCGGCGGTGGCCTGTGACCGGCGTTGTCGTCACCGGCGGTGGCGGCGGGATCGGCGCCGCGCTCGCCCGCCGCTTCGCCGCCGAGGGCGCCCAGGTCCTCGTCGCCGACCTCGACCGCGACAAGGCCGCCGAAGTCGCGAAGGAAGTGGGTGGCACGGCGTTCGCGGGTGACGTCGCCAGCCCCGAAGGCGTCGCGAAGCTGATCGAGAGCGCGCGAAGCACCCTCGGCGAGATAGACGTCTTCTGTGCCAACGCGGGTATCGCGCCCTTCGGTGGCGCGGAAAGCCCCGAAGACGTCTGGGCGCGTACCTGGGACGTGAACGTCATGGCGCACGTCCGCGCGGCCAACCTCCTGCTGCCGGCCTGGCTGGAGCGCGGGAAGGGCCACTTCATCGCGACGGTCTCGGCCGCCGGCCTGCTGACCAGCCTCGGCTCGGCGCCGTACTCGGTGACCAAGCACGCCGCGCTCGCGTTCGCCGAATGGCTCTCGGCGACCTACCGCCACCGCGGCATCACCGTGCAGGCGATCTGCCCGCAGGGCGTGCGCACCGCGATGCTGGAAAGCACCGGCACCGCCGGTCAGCTGCTGATGGGCGCATCGGCGATCGAGCCCGAGCAGGTGGCCGACGCGCTCTTCGCGGCCATCGAGGCGAAGCAGTTCCTCGTGCTGCCGCACCCCGAGGTCGCGGACTACTACGCGGCCCGCGCCACCCAGACCGACCGGTGGCTCGGCGGGATGAACAAGCTGCAGCGCAAGGTCGAAGCAGCCCTCGAGGCGGAATGACCTGGCAGCCGGAGATCGACGAGCTCGCCCGGCGGCGCGAGCTGGCCGAGCGCATGGGCGGACCGGAGAAGGTGGCCCGCCAGCACGCCGCCGGCCGCTCGACCATCCGCGAGCGGATCGCCGCCCTCGCCGATCCCGGCAGCTTCGACGAGATCGGCGCGCTCGCCGGCACCGCGTCCTATGTGGACGGCGAGCTGACCGAGTTCACCCCGGCCAACTTCGTCATCGGCACCGCGCGGCTCGACGGCCGGCGCGTGGCGCTCGGCGGAGACGACTTCACCGTCCGCGGTGGCGCCGCCGACGCCGCGATCATGGAGAAGCAGGTCTACGCCGAGCGGCTCGCCAACGAGCTGCGGCTGCCGCTGGTGCGCCTGATCGAGGGCACCGGCGGTGGTGGCAGCGTGAAGATGCTGGAGCAGCACGGCTTCACCTACGTCCCGGTCAACCCGGGCTGGGACCTCGTGGTGGACAACCTCTCGACGGTGCCGGTGGTCGCCCTCTGCCTCGGCCCGGTCGCCGGGCTCGGCGCCGCGCGGGCGGTCATGTCGCACCTGAACGTCCTCGTCGAAGGGGCCGGGCAGCTGTTCGTCGCCGGCCCGCCCGTGGTCAGGCACGCGACCGGAGAAGACCTGTCCAAAGAGGAGCTGGGCGGCGCGGCCGTCCACCGGCGCAGCGGTGCCGTGGACCGGATCGTGGCCTCCGAGGCCGAAGCCTTCGCCGTCACCAAGCAGTTCCTGTCCTACCTGCCGTCCTCGGTGGATTCACTGCCGCCGGTGACGTCCAGTGCAGACCCGGTGGACCGGGCCGACGAAGCGCTGCTGTCGCTGGTGCCGCGCAACCGCCGGCACCCGTACCGGCTGCGGCCGCTGCTCGACGGCGTCTTCGACGCGGGCTCGGTTTTCGACTACGCCGTGTCGGGCGGCTCGGCCTACGCCGGGCTGGCCCGCCTGAACGGCCACCCGGTCGGCGTCCTGGCCACCGACCCGTACCGCGGCGCGACGCTGACCCCCGAAGGCGCCGACGTGCTGACGCGGTTCGTCGACCTCTGCGAGACGTTCCACCTGCCGCTGGTGTCGCTGACCGACCAGGCCGGCATGGTGATCGGCGCGGCCGCCGAGCGTGCGGGCGCGATCCGGCACGGCGCCCGCGCGGTGACCGCGGTCTACCAGGCGCGGGTGCCGATGGCCGAGGTGATCGTCCGGCGCGTGTTCGGTGTCGGCGGCGCGGGCCAGGTGAACCGGCACCGGCTGGTCCGGCGCTGGGCATGGCCGTCGGGGGACTGGGGTTCCCTGCCGGTCGAGGGCGGCATCGAGGCGGCCTACCGAGCCGAGCTGGACGCCGCCGACGACCGGGCGGCCCGGATCGAGGAGATCCGCGCGCGCCTGGACGCGGTGCGCTCGCCGTTCCGGACGGCGGAGCGGTTTTCGGTCGAGGACGTCATCGATCCGCGCGAGACGCGGGCGCGGCTGTGCGATTGGGTGCCGGACGCCTACGCCGTGCTTCCGCGGCTGCTCGGCCGCCCGTCCTTCGGCATGCGGCCTTAGCGGAGGACGCGGTACCAGTTCGGCTGCACGCGTTCCAGCCCGACGGTCCGGCCGCCCGGGTGGTCGAACATCCGCACGCCGTCGCCGAGCAGCACCGGGACGGGCAGGGCCAGGATCTCGTCGAGCACGCCGGCTTCGAGGCACTGCCGGGCGACGTCCGCGCCGAGGACGTTGACGTACTTGCCGCCCGCGGCCGCCTTCGCCGCGTCGACCGCGCCGACAAGGTTGTCGACGAACGTGACACCGGGAACCGGCGCGGCCGGGCGGTGGGTGAGCACGAACTGCGGGCCCTCCCAGCCACCGCCGAACGCTTTCCCTTCGCCTTCGGTGCCGCGGTGCGGGTCGTCGCCGCCGAACGTCCGGCGCCCGACCAGCAGCGCGCCGATCTCCGGGACCAGCGCGTCGACCAGCGGGTCCGGACCGAGGTAGGGCGTCAGCCACGACATGTCCCCGCCGGGCCCGGCGATGAAGCCGTCGACCGAGCAGCTGAACGCGTAGAGCAGTTTCGCCATGATGTCTCCTTTGCGCCGGTTGGCGGACTTCCGTACTGACGGCGGCGGCCGGGAAAAGTCATCGGGTTCACCCGGCCGTGTCCGGAACGCGACAGGATCAGCACAGACCGTTGACAACGGTGTCAGCTCGCGAGGACCGTTCCGGAACGCATCGCATCGGCTGAACTTGTGCTCAATGGCGAAGGACAAGTGCAATGGTCTTGCGTATTCTCACGCGGCTGTCGGCCGCCACGGTCCTGGCCTCGGCCGGACTGATCCCCGTCCCCGCATCGGCGGCGTCCCTGGTCACCGACCCGGCGTCGCTGGTCAACCCGTTCATCGGCACCTCCAACGCCGCGGACGACTTCCCCGGCGCCGACGTCCCGTTCGGCATGCTCCAGTGGAGCCCGGACACGCCCAGCCGTCCCGACGGCGGCGGCTACGAGTACAAGGACTCCTCGATCACCGGCTTCAGCCTCACGCACCTGTCGGGACCGGGCTGCGGCGCCGACGGCGACGTCCCGATCCTCCCGACGGTCGGTGCCGTCGACACCGGCGCGAGCATTTCCTTCAGCCACAGCAACGAAAGCGCGAGCCCCGGCGCCTACTCGGTGGGCCTCGGCAACGGCGTCACGACGGAGCTGACCACCGCGCTGCGGTCCGGCATCGGCCGGTTCACCTTCCCGGCGACGTCGCAGGCGAACCTGCAGTTCAAGCTCAACGGCAGCCAGAACGGCACGACCGGCCAGACGTGGACGGTGGTCAGCCCGACCGAAGTGTCCGGTTCGGTCACCTCCGGGCACTTCTGCGGCGCCGGGTTCACCTACACGCTCTACTTCGACGTCGTCTTCGACCGGCCGTTCAGCACCAGCGGCACCGCCGCCGCGCCCGCGGTGACGCCGAAGGCGTCGCCCGGCAAGCTGCACGGCACCGCGACCACCGAAGCCGCCCCGGCCGCCGGGCCCGGCAGCGCGTACGTCCGGTTCGACACGACCACCGACCGCACGGTCCAGGCCAAGGTCGGCATCTCCTACGTCTCGGTGGCCAACGCGGTCGCGAACCGCGCGGCCGACATCCCGGCGTTCGACTTCGCCGCGACCAAGCAGGCCGCGCACGACAGCTGGAACGCGCTGCTCGGCCGCATCCAGGTCGCCGGCGGCACGGCCGCGCAGCAGCGCGTCTTCTACACCGCGCTGTACCACTCCCTGTTGCACCCCAACGTGTTCTCCGACCGCAACGGCCAGTACATCGGCTTCGACAACCAGGTGCACACCGTCGCGAGTGGACACTCGGCGCACTACGCCAACTTCTCCGGCTGGGACATCTACCGCACGCAGGCGCAGCTGTCCGCGCTGGTCGCGCCCGCGCAGACGAGCGACATCGCGCAGTCGATGATCGCCGACTACGCGCAGGGCGGCACGCTGCCGAAGTGGGCGCAGAACAACGGCGAGACGTACGTGATGGTCGGTGACCCCGGCACGGCGATCCTCGCGAGCTACTACGCCTTCGGAGCCCGCAACTTCGACACGGCGGCGGCGTTGCAGGCGATGCTGCGCGAAGCGAGCGCGCCCAACAACGTCCGGCCGGGACTCAACGCGACGAACGCGCCGGGCTACCTGCCCGCGAACGGCACCTACCAGTGCTGCAACTTCTACGGCCCGGTCTCGACGCAGCTGGAGTACGACACGGCGGACTTCGCGCTCTCGGCGTTCGCCGGCGCGCTGGGCGACACCGCGGACCAGGCGTTCTACGCCGGCCGCGCGCAGAACTGGAAGAACACGTTCAACGCGGCGAGCGGGTTCATGCAGCCGCGGCAGGCCGACGGGTCGTGGACCGGCGGCTTCGACCCGGCGAGCGGGTCGAACTTCGTCGAGGGCACGTCGTGGCAGTACACCGGCATGGTGCCGTTCAACGTCGCGGGCCTCGCCGCGGCGCGCGGCGGCAACGCGTCGCTGGCCGGCTACCTCGACAGCGTGCTGTCCGGGTTCCACGGCAGCGGCGGCACGCAGGCCGACCTCGGCAACGAGCCGAGCCTCGAGCTTCCGTGGGAGTACGACTACGCCGGGCAGCCGTACAAAACGCAAAAGGTCGTGCGGCAGGTGCAGGACCAGATCTGGACGGACGCGCCGGGCGGGCTGGCCGGCAACGACGACCTCGGCGCGATGAGCGCGTGGTATGTGTTCTCCGCGCTGGGCTTCTACCCGATGACGCCGGGGACGGCGGACCTGGCCCTGGGCAGCCCGCTGTTCACGCAGGCGGTGGTGACGCTGCCGAGTGGCAACACACTGACGGTCAACGCGCCGGCGGCGGCGGACAACGCCCCGTACGTCCAGAGCGCGACGTGGAACGGCTCTTCGTGGAACAACGCGTACGCGCCGGCGCCGGCGCTGACCGCGGGCGGGACGCTGGCGTTCGCGCTGGGCACGTCGGCGAACACGGCGTGGGCCGCGTCGAACCCGCCGCCGTCCTACGACGGGACGCTGCCGCACCTGGGCCCGCTGACCTCGGGGATCGCGGGCAAGTGCGCGGACGTGGCCCAGAGCGGCACGGCCAACGGGACGCACGTGCAGCTGTACACGTGCAACAACACCGGGGCCCAGAAGTGGTTCTCCGGGGCCGACGGTTCGCTGCAGGCCCAAGGCGGCTGCCTGGACGTGAGCAACAGCGGGACGGCGAACGGCACGAAGGTCCAGCTGTGGCAGTGCAACGGCTCCGGCGCCCAGAAGTGGCAGGCGGGCACGGCAGGCTCACTGGTCAACCCGCAGTCGGGCAAGTGCCTGGACGACCCGGGCAGCACGACGGCGGACGGCACCCAGCTGCAGATCTACGACTGCAACCAGAGCGCGGCCCAGCGCTGGACCCGCGGCTGACCGGGTCGTGAGTGAGAAACCGGGTCAGAACCGGTTTCTCACTCACGACCGGTGTGGGGCGGGAACTGTGGCGCACGGCGTTCGTTCCAGCTGGCCAAGCCCTCGGCCAGCTCGGGACGGCCGAACGACTCGATCATCAGCGCCGTCGCCTCGCGGGCCGCTTCCTCCAGCGGCAGCGAGGCTTCGCGCGTGAACTGCGCTTTCATCACCGCCATCGAACGCGGCGCGCTGTAGGTCGCCAGCTCCGTCGCGTATGCGCGGGCGCGCAGCAGCAGCTCCTCCGCGGGGACGACCTCCTGCACCAGCCCGTACTCGTGCGCCTGCTCCGCGGTGAACGTCCGGCCCGAAAGCAGCAGGTCACGGGCCCGGCCCTGGCCGACCAGCGCGGGCAGCAGCTGCGCGATCCCGTACTCCGCGATCAGCCCGCGCCGGGCGAACGCCGTCGTGAACTTCGCGCCCGCCGCGGCGAAGCGGACGTCCGCCGAGCACGCGATCACGAACCCCAGGCCCGCGCAGCCGCCGTTGACCGCCGCGACGACCGGGACGCCCACCGAGACCGCCGCCAGCACGTCGCGGAAGTTCTCGTGCCCGCCTCCCGGCGCCGGGGGCGCGGCCGCGATGGTTCCGCCCGTGCCCCCGCCGCCCTCGACGGAGGCGCGGAGCGCCGCTGTGTTTTCCAGCAAGCCGAGGTCGGCGCCCGGGCAGAACGCCTTGCCCGCGCCGGTGACGACGACCGCCCGGACGGCCGGATCGGCGTCGGCCTGGCGCAGCAGGGTGCCGTAGCGCGCCTGCATCGGCACGTCCATCGCGTTGCTGCGGTCCGGCTTGTCGAACGTCAGCGTCGCGACCGGGCCGTCCGCCGCGTACCGCACTCCGTCCACAGTGGACATGACTGCCTCCTCGGGTCAGTGACCATACTAAGCGGTCGCTTGGCGTTCGGCCAGTTCGAAATTGTCGAACCCATTGGAGACCCGGAAACCCTTGTGCCATAGTGCTTTTCGCCCGCGTCGCCGCCGGAAGGGACTCCTCCGATGCCGCACACTCCCAGCCGACGTCAGGTCCTCGGCGGACTCGGCGCCGCCGTCGCCACGTCCGCCCTCGCGCCGGTCGCCCGTGCCGCCGGGACGCTCGCCCGGCCGGACCTGGCCGTCACCGGCCGCGCCACCGACCTGGCCGCGGGCTGGCGGTTCGCTCTCGTGAACCCCGACGGCGTCACCGACCCGGACGGCCGTTTCGCCCGCGCCGCCGATCCGGCCTTCGACGACTCGGCGTGGCAGGTCGTCGACGTCCCGCACGACTGGAGCATCGAGCTGCCGCCGGTCGCCGACGGGCGCACGGCCGGTGCGTCCGGCTTCTTCCGCGGCGGCCTCGGCTGGTACCGCAAGTCCGTCACGCTGCCGCCTTCGCTCGCCGGAAAGCGCGTGTCGGTCGAGTTCGACGGCGTCTACTCCGACGCGCACGTGCACCTCAACGGCGAGCTGCTCGGCAACCACCCGTGCGCCTACACCGGGTTCGCGTTCGACCTCACCGGCCGCCTGCACACCGACGGCCGGACACCGAACGTCCTGGCGGTGCGCGCGGTGAACCCGATGCCCAGCAGCCGCTGGTACGCCGGCAGCGGCATCTACCGGCGCGTCCGGCTGGTCGTGACCGAGCCGGTGCACGTCGCCCGGCACGGCACCTTCGTCACCACCCCCGGCATCGCCGCGGGCCGCGGCACCGTCCGGGTGGCGACCGACGTCGTGAACGACTCCGCCGCGCCGGTGACGGCCGAGGTGCGCACCACGGTCACCGGCCCGGAGGGCCGCGTCGTCGCGGCGGGCTCGGCCACCGTGGCGGTGCCCGCCGGCGGGACGGCGACGGCGGTCACCACGCCGGACGTCGCCGGCCCGCGGCTGTGGTCGGTGGGCTCTCCGGTGCTCTACGGCCTCCGCACGGACGTCGCCGTGGCCGGGCGCGTGCTCGACACGACGTCCACCGCCTTCGGCTTCCGGTACCCCGAATTCCACCCGGACCACGGGTTCTCGCTCAACGGCGAGCCGATGAAGCTGCGCGGGGTCAACCTGCACTCGACGCAGGGCCCGCTGGGCGCGGTGGTCGACGCCGCCGCGCTGGAACGCCAGATGCGGCTGATGCTCGCGATGGGTGCCAACGCGCTGCGGACCGCGCACAACCCGCCGGACCCGCAGCTGGTGACGATCTGCGAGCAGCTCGGGATCCTCATGATGGTGGAGGCGTTCGACTGCTGGCGGACCGGGAAGGTCGAGTACGACTACCACCGCGACTTCGACGCGTGGAGCGCGCGCGACATCGGCGAAATGGTCCACGCGGCGAAGAACTCCCCGGCGGTGGTGCTGTGGTCGATCGGCAACGAGGTGCCCGACGCGTCGATGGCGGGCGGCCCCGGGATCGCGGCCGGCCTGATCGCCGCCGTCCGCGCGATCGACCCGACCCGGCCGGTCGTGATGGGCTCGGACCGCTACCGGAGCGTGCCGGCGCCGGGCTCGCCGCAGGACCTGATCCTGCGGCAGCTCGACGGCCTCGGCGTCAACTACAACACCGCGCAGTCGATCGACGGGCTGCACGCGAAGTACCCGGACAAGTTCTTCTTCGAGTCGGAGTCGTCGTCGGCGACCTCCACGCGCGGCGTCTACCAGGACCCGGACCTGCTCAACACGGGCGAGAACCACACGCCGGGCAAGCGGGCGACCTCCTCCTACGACAACAACCTGGCGTCGTGGACGTTCAGTGGCGAGTACTCGCTGAAGAAGGACCGCGACCGGAAGTTCTGCCAGGGCCAGTTCCTCTGGGCCGGGCAGGACTACCTGGGCGAGCCGACGCCCTACGACGTCTTCCCGGTCAAGACGTCGTTCTTCGGCGCGATCGACAGCGCCGGCCTGCCCAAGGACGCCTTCCACCTGTTCCGCAGCCAGTGGACCACCGCGCCGATGGTGCACCTGACGCCGATGGACTGGACCCGGCACCGGCCCGGCGAACCCGTCGCGGTGTGGGTGTATTCCACAGTGGACACAGTCGAGCTGGTCCTCAACGGACGGTCGCTCGGGGTGCAGCGGTTCGACCGCAAGACCACAGTGGACGGACGGCCGTACCTGGAGACCACCGAGGCCACCGGCGACGACAAGAACGATCCGTCGGGCAGCTACACGAGCCCGAACGGCAGCCGCGGCAAGCTGCACCTGACGTGGACCGTGCCGTTCGAGCCGGGCACGCTGACTGCGATCGCCACCTCCGGAGGTCGCGAGGTGGCGCGTGACCGGCTCGTCACGGCGGGGCCACCCCGGGCGCTGACGCTGACGGCGGAGCCGCGCGGGCAGGGCGCGATGACGTTCGTGACGGCGTCCGTCGTCGACGAGCACGGTGTCGTGGTGCCGGGCGCCGAGCCGGTGCTGCGGTTCACCGTCCGGGGGCCGGGACGCGTGGCGGGCGTCGACAACGGGCGGCAGGAGAACGCGCAGAGCTACCAGCAGCCGGCGATCCCGGCGTTCGGCGGGCAGGCGGTCGCGGTGATCGCGGCGACCGGCGGCCGCGGCCCGATCACGGTGACGGTGAGTTCGCCGGGCCTGGCACCGGGGAACGTCACCGTGCCGGGCACGAGCCTCGGGCAGCGCAACGGCCCGGGCGCGCGAGCGGTGGAGCGACCGGCGAGCCCGGGATTGGCGGCGGCCGACGCGAGCTACTCGGGCGCCCCGGACACCGTCCCGGCGGCCATGCTGGACGGCGACCCGGCGACAGGCTGGTCGAACTTCTACGTCAAACAGGCGACGGCGACGCTGAACGCGGTGAGCCGCCCGCGCGAGCAGGACCACGGCGTTCACCGGCGGCAGGGCGCGAGTGCGTCGAGCCCCTGCGGTTTGGCGGCGTTGCGCCCGACGGCCGTCGCGATGCGGTTGATCGCCGCGACGCGCTTGTCCTTCAACGGGCCCAGGATCGCGTTCGGCACGAAGTTCGGGCCGCCTTGGCCGGCGCTTGTCGCCAGGCGGTCGTTCGCCTCCGCGATCTGCGTGTCCAGCAGTTGCAGGTTGCGCCGCACCTCCGCCTGGGCCTGGGCCGGGATCGCGGGCAGCCGGCTCGCCACGTCCGGGCAGCTGATCTGCCCGCCCGCGTTGGTCCCGCCCGTCTGCACCGGTGCGGAGGCGGCCGGCGCCGGGGCGGCCTGGCCGCCCAGGGCGCATGTGGCCAGCCGGCCGAGACCCTGCGGTTTCACTCCCTGGCGGCCGATCGCGATGGCGATCCGGTCGATCGTCGACGTGCGCTTGTCCGCCAGCGGACCGAGGATCGCGTTCGGCACGAAGTTCGAGCCGCCCTGGCCGGCGCTTGTCGCCAGGCGGTCGTTCGCCTCCGCGATCTGCGTGTCCAGCAGTTGCAGGTTGCGCCGCACCTCCGCCTGGGCCGGGATCGCGGGCAGCCGGCTCGCGACGTCCGGGCACGTGATCCGGCTGCCGGACGCGGCGCTCGCCTGGCCGGGGTCGCCGACGGTCGTGGCGATCACCAGCGCGCCGCCCGCCATCGCCAGGCCCAGGGCCGCCGTCGCGAGCTTCGTCCGGCGGGAGAGGCGATGCCGTCCACCTTGAGCAGGCATGAATGACTCCATAGTTAGCGTGAACATATGGGTGCTCCGCCGCGTTCGGGGGATACGGCGGGGTTTTCCGGATGGGCGGCCGGAGGCGGCCGCGGACGCCCATGGTGGCCTCTCTACCTGCGGCTTGTCCAGCCTCCGTGTCACGGAAAACAAAATCCGAACCATTTCGAACCGGGGCACGTACTTCTCGGTGAAAGCCATTGTTCCGCGCCGGGGAAAGCCGTTCCGGCGCGCCGGGGTCTTGACGCGGCACCCCTCGGCCTCCTAGCGTCGGCATACCGACCGGTCGGTGTCCAAGGGAGGTCACTGGAGTGAGCTGGTACGACGAGAAGCCCTGGCTCGCGAGCTACGACGAACGAGTGCGGGCCGCGGGACCGGCGAAGCCGGCCACGCTGCCCGAGACGTTCCGCCGCGCCGCGGACCACGTGCCCGACCGGACGGCGATCGCGTACTTCGACGCGCGGCTGAGCTACCGCGAGGTCGACGAGCTTTCCGACGGCTTCGCGCGCTACCTCGCCCAGCACGGCTTCGCCCGCGGCGACCGGCTCGCCCTGGTGCTGCAGAACATCCCGCAGTTCGTCATCGCCCTGCTGGGCGCTTGGAAGGCCGGGGGGATCGTGGTGCCGGTCAACCCGATGTACCGCGAGCGCGAGCTCACCCACGTCCTCACCGACGCCGGCGTCAAGGCGATCGTCTGCTCGCAACGCGGCTGGAACGCCTACATCGCGCGAACCGTGAAAGACAGCCCGGTCGAGATCGCGCTCACCACCAGCGAACTAGAGTTCCAGACCCGCGACGACGAACGCGTCCTCGGCAAGGTCACCCGGGAAGAAACCCCGGGCGCGGTGGAGCTTCTCGAAGCCGCGGCCACCCCGGGTCCCAAGCCGCCGGAACCCGCTTTCGCGCTCGGCGACACCGCGCTGATCAGCTACACCTCCGGCACCAGCGGCACCCCGAAGGGCGCCACCAACACCCACGGCAACCTCGGCACCAACGCCGCCGGGCTCGGCGCCTTCAGCGGCCTGCCCGCGGGTTCGACGCTGTTCGGGCTCGCGCCGCTGTTCCACATCACCGGGATGGTCTGCGAAGTCGGCTCCGCGATCGACATCGAGGGCACGCTCGCCCTGGCCTACCGCTTCGAGCCCGGTGTCGTGCTCGACGCCTTCCTCGAGCACAAGCCGTCGTACACGGTCGGGCCGTCGACGGCCTACATGGCGCTGATGGCCCACCCGTCCTTCAGCCGCGAGCACTTCGCGTCGTTCCACCTGCTCTACTCCGGTGGCGCCGCGCTGCCGCCCGCGGTCGTCGAAGCCTTCCGCGCGAAGACCGGGCACTACATCCACAACGGCTACGGCCTCACCGAGACCACGGCCGGCTGCGTCGTCGTCCCCGGTCACCTCGAAGCGCCGATCGACCCGGAGTCCGGCACCATCTCGATCGGCCTGCCGGTACCGGACACGATCGTGCGGATCCTCGGCGAGAACGGCGAAGAGCTGCCGTTCGGGCAGGCGGGCGAGATCGCCGTCGAAGGCCCGATGGTCGTCTCCGGCTACTGGAACCGCCCCGACGCGACGGCCGAGGCGCTGCCCGGCGGGCGGCTGCTCACCGGCGACATCGGCTTCATGGACGAACGCGGCTGGGTCTACGTCGTCGACCGCAAGAAGGACATGATCAACGCCTCCGGGTTCAAGGTCTGGCCGCGCGAGGTCGAGGACGTCCTCTACACCCATCCGGCGGTCCGCGAGGCCGCCGTCGTCGGGATCCCCGACGAATACCGCGGCGAGACGGTCAAGGCCTACGTCAGCCCGGCGCCGGGTACCTCCGCGGACCCGCAGGAGCTGGTGGCCTGGTGCAAGGAACGGCTCGCCGCCTACAAGTACCCGCGCACCATCGAGATCCTCGACGAGCTGCCGAAGACCACCAGCGGCAAGATCCTGCGCCGCGAGCTGCGGGCGAGGGGGTAGCGCGGTGGTCGAGACCGTCCGCGGCGCGATCGCGCCGGAAGCGCTGGGCCGGGTGCTCATGCACGAGCACCTCTTCGTGCTCAGCCCCGAATTCGCCGAGAACTACCCGGAGCACGAGGGATTCCGGGAGGACGAGCACGTGCCCGAAGCGATCCGGCGGCTCAAGGAGCTCAAGGACGCCGGCATCGACACGATCGTCGACCCGACGGTGATCGGGCTCGGCCGCTACATCCCGCGCGTGCAGCGGGTGGCCGCCGAGGTCGACGTCAACATCGTCGTCGCCACCGGGCTCTACACCTACAACGACGTGCCGCACTACCTGCACTTCCGCGGGCCGGGCACGCTGCTGCAGGGCGAGGACCCGCTCGTCGCGATGTTCGTCGGCGACCTGCGCGAGGGCATCGCCGGCACCGGCGTCAAGGCCGGCCTGCTCAAGTGCGCCACCGACGAACCCGGTGTGACCCCCGGCGTCGAGCGCGTGCTGCGCGCGGTGGCCAAGGCCCACGTGGAGACCGGCGCGCCGATCATGACCCACACGCACGCCGGCACTCGCCGGGGGCTGGAGCAGCAGAACGTCTTCGAGTCCGAAGGCGTCGACCTCGGCAAGGTGCTGATCGGGCACTCCGGCGACTCCACCGACCTGGGCTACCTCATCGAGCTGGCCGACCGCGGGTCGCTGCTCGGCATGGACCGGTTCGGCCTGGACCTGCTGCTGCCGTTCGAGGAGCGGGTGAACACCGTCGCGGCGATGTGCGAGCGCGGCTACGCGGGCAGCATGGTGCTCTCGCACGACGCGTCCTGCTACATCGACTGGCTGCCCGCCGAGCAGCTGCCGGTGCTGACGCCCAACTGGCACTACCTGCACATCACCCGGGACGTGCTGCCGGCGCTGCGCGAGCGCGGGGTGTCCGAAACGGACATCACGACGATGCTGGTCGACAATCCCCGGCGGTTCCTGTCCTGGCGGGACTGAGCCGTTATCCTGTGCGTTCGCGGATTCGAACCAGTGGCGCGCAGCGTCTCCGCTGAGGGCGGTGGCGGGGGCATGGATGGAGAGAGAGGGGGTACTTGCGGTGACCCGAGCAAGCACCCGCAAGCCGGGCGAAGCCACCGGCGACGACCAGGCCGCCGTGCCCCGGCGGCTGCTGGAGCACGCCACGAAGCTGTTCGCCAAGAAGGGCTTCGACCGCACGTCGGTCCAGGAGATCGTCGAGGCGGCGGGCGTCACCAAGGGCGCGATGTACCACTACTTCGGCTCGAAGGACGACCTGCTCTACGAGATCTACGCCCGCGTCCTGCGCGAGCAGACCCGGCAGCTGGAAAGCGTGGCCTCCTCGGCCGCGCCGCTGCGCGAACGGCTCGCCGCGGCCGCGTCCGACGTCGTGGTGTCCAGCATCGACAACCTGGACGACAACACGATCTTCCTGCAGTCGATGCACCAGCTGTCCCCGGACAAGCAGAAGGCGGTGCGCGCCGAGCGCCGCAAGTACCACGAGCGCTTCCGCGGCCTGATCGAGGAAGGCCAGGCGAGCGGCGAGTTCCGCACGGACAAGCCGGCGGACGTGGTCGTCGACTTCTTCTTCGGCTCGGTCCACCACCTCGGCTCGTGGTACCGCCGCGGCGGCTCGCTGTCGGCCCGCCAGGTCGGCGACCACTACGCGGACCTGCTGCTCGACGCCCTGCGGCCGCCGGGCCGCTAGACGAGTAATGCCCGAGTCGAGGTGCTGCCCGGGGTGCGGTGAAGGGTGTCCAAGATCAGGTCGTGCCGACCGACCCGCCCACCCTTCTCGCCGCACTCTAGGTCAAGATCGACGATCATCTGGCGCGCAGGCACCGGGGCAGACCCGCCGAAGCTGACCGACGCCGAGCTGGTCACCCCGGCCGTGGCCCGGGCACTGCTGGGGGATTCACCTCCGAGGCCCGCCGGCTGCGGTTCCTGCCGCGGCGGATGCCCCGCGCGTTCCGGTACCCGCCCGGCCAGTCCGGCTGCAACCGCCGCCTACGCACCGCATCGCCACTGGTCAAGCAGGTGATCCGGGTACGCCGCGATGGGCACCGGCCTTTGGACCGACACCACTTGGATCGTCGACTCCACCCCGGTCGGATGCGGCCGATCACGGCCCGCGGTGAAACGCCCGGAGCCGGCCGCTGGGCCAAGTACGGCTACTGCCGCTCACACTCCCGCTTGTTCTGGGGACTGCGGCTGCACTTGACCTGCGCCCCAGCCGGGTCCCGATCGCCTGTGCCCTGGCCGATCTCAAGATCGACGAGCGGCGGCAGGCGCTCCTGGCCAGCTGCGACCACGAACCCCACCTGCTCACCGAACGCGGCGTCCGGCTGATCCGCCCCTCCTGCCGCAACCGCCAGCCCACCCCGGCGAACACCCGATCACTGACCGCCTACGAACCACCAACCGGGTGACGCATTACTCGTCTAAGGCGGGCCTGACTCGCGCGTCCGCCTGCTTCAGTGGCGGCGGAGGTGGTCGAGCAGAAGGGCGATCACCTCGTCCGGGGCTTCCATCGCCATCCACTGGCTCGCGCCCTCGACGATCTGGAAGCGGTAGTCCGCGTCGATGTGGTGGACCGTCAGCTCCGCCGCGCTCTGGCCGAGGTACGGGTCCTCGCTGCCCCACAGGTAGAGCGTCGGCACCGTGATGCGGCCCGCCGGAACGTCGAACGCGTCGTTCGTCGCGCCGCGGTACCAATTCAGCGTCGCCGTCAGCGCGCCCGGTTCGGAAAGGCGCTCGACGGTGCGCTCGACGATCTCGGCCGGAATCCGGCGATTGTAGACAGCGCGTAATTGCGCGGCTTCGTCGCGTAAGAGGAATTTCTCGGCCTTGCCGACGCCGCGGCGGAAGAAGCGGATGTACCCGAGGTCGTGGAACTGGCCGTCGTCGGTGGCGGCCGCGCGCTGCAGGGCCGACGGGTGCGGGGTCGAGAGCACCGTCAGCGACCGCAGCCGGTCCGGCCGCGCCGTCGCCAGGACCCAGGCCACCATGCCGCCCCAGTCGCGGGCGACCAGGTGGAACCGGTCGGCGCCCTGGCTGTCGGCGAAGGCCAGCGCGTCGCCGACCAGGTGCTCGATCCCGTAGTGCTCGACGCCGGCCGGGCGCGCGCCGCGGGCGTATCCGCGCTGGTCGACCGCGAGCGCGCGGTAGCCGGCCTCGCCGAGGGCGTGCAGCTGCTCGGTCCAGGCGTCGGCGAACTCGGGCCAGCCGTGCAGCAGCAGCACGAGCTCGCCGGACTCGGGCCCGGCCGCGAGCGCGCTGTGCCGGTGGCCGCCGACCGTGAGGGTCAATTCCTCCAGCGCGGCGGCTTCCGTCGGCGCGACGGCGAATTCCATGGCGCCAAGGCTAGAGCGGCCCGGTGGGGGAGAACCATGGGAACGGGGGCATTTTTCCCGGCCTTTTGCCCACCGGGTGGCGGCGCGCACAGAATTTTCGCTCAGACGAGCGAAAATTCCCAGGAAACCGAAAGGGATTCATGAAAAGCGGGCTTCCCGGCCGGCGCCGGCCGGGAAGCCCGCGGCTCAGTCGCCCGCCGGGGCGGCGGCCCGGTAGGCGACGGAGAAGGTGTAGTAGGCCGCCTCGGTGAGGCTGCCGTCGTCCTTACGGCCCTGCACCGTGACGGTGTAGCTGCCGCCCTGCTGCGGGGTCCAGCTCATCGACGCCTTTCCGCCCGCGTCCACCGGCACCGTCTGTTCGGGCTCGTCCGTGCCCCGGTAGTCGTCGTGCACGTGGTAGACGTACGCGGTGGTGCCGGGGGCGCCGGGAGCGAAGGTGAACGTCCCGGCGACGCCCGGTCCGCCCGCCTGTCCGCCCGGGTAGTCCGCCGACGACACGAGCGGCCGGTCGGTGACGGTGAACGAGTAGTAGTTCCATCCGGACGTCTTCCCGTCCGCGGCGCGGGCGCGCACGTACACCGTGTGGTAACCGGACGTGGACGGCGTGTACCCGACGTCCGCGGTGCCGTCCGGCCGGGCCGGCACGTCCGTGGTGGTGTAGCTGTCCACCGCGAACTCGAACGCCACCGTGCCCGCCAGCCGCGTGGTCAGCCGGAACGAGCCCGGCAGCATCGGCCCGTACGGCCAGCTGCGGAAGTCCGCCGACGTCACGACCGGGCTGTCGTAGACGACGAAGGACGTCGACCCTTCGGCCGACGGCACGCCCGAGGTGTTGCGGGCCTGCGCGGTGAACCACACGTTGCCCGCTTCCGTGGGGGTCCACGTGACCTCCGCGGTGCCGTCCGGCCGGGCCGGCGCGGTGAGCTTGTGCGTGGGGTCCGTCGACGGCCAGTAGACGAACTCGGCGGTGTTCTTCAGCGTCGACCGGAACGTGAACGTGCCGGGTTCGCCCGGGGCGTCCGCGCCGCCGGTCCGGGTGACCGACGGTGCGGCGCCGTCGACGTACAGGCTCGTGTAGCGCACCTCGGACTGCGTGCCCGCCGCGTCGGTGCTGCGCACGCGCAGGGCCACCGAGTCGGCCTTCGGTGGCGTCCAGCCGAAGGCGGCGGTGCCGTCGGCCCGGGCGGGCACGGTGATCGGATCGCCGATCGGTGCGTCCTGGTAGCCGGTGAACCACGCGGTGTACGACGTGGTCCCGGCCAGCCGCGGGGTCAGCCGGAAGGTGGTGGCCGAGCCGATCTGGAGGGACCCGTCCCAGGTGACGTTCGGCGCGGTGTCGACGTCGAACTTGTACTCCCGGTACAGCGACACCGTGCCGTCCGCGCCGGTGTTGCGCACGTACAGCACGTTCTGGCCGCCGTGCGCGGGGGCGAGCGTCACGTGGGCCTTGCCCTCCGCGTCGGCCGCGACGGTCTGCTCGGGCCCGTGCTCCAGGTGGTAGCCGTAGCTCACCGTGTCCGGCAGGCCCGGGCTGAGGTCGAACACGCCCGGCACGCCGACGTTGCCGTCCGGGTCGGCCGAGTACGGCGGGTACAGCGTCGACCAGACGTACGGCCGGATGTCCCGGACGGTGAAGCTCCGGTACCGCTCGTAGGAGTAGTTGTTCGCGCGGTCCACGCTGCGGACCGCGACGGAGAAGGACCCGGAGTCCCGCGGCGTGAACGTCACCGTCGCGGGGCCGCCGAGCGGCTCCGCGGGCACCGAGGTCCAGCCGCTCTGGTCACCGAAGCGGTACTCGTAGCGCACGACGTCCGCGGACCCGTGCGCGGTGAAGGTGAACTGCCCCGGCACGCCGATGCCGCCGCGCGGGTCCCACGGGCTGTCGGTGAGGTAGACCTCGGAGGTGACGTCGGGGACTTCGGGCGCGACGCTGTCGGGCGTCAGGTAGCACGTCGGCGACCAGGCCGAGGTGTCGAGGCCGTCGGTGACGCGCAGCCGCCACGCGTAGGTGCGGTCCGGCGGCAGACCCGGGTTGTCGAACTGGGCGTACGCCTTTCCGTCCGTCACCGGCCAGTCGAGGTCACGGCGCACCGACGGGTCGTCGACCGACCACATCTCCCAGTGCGCGACCAGCTCCTGGCCGGCGTCGGGATCGGCGACCTCGGCGTAGTGGCCGGTGACGGGGAAGTTCGAGACACGGGCGAAGACGCCGGGCGCGGTGGTCGCGCACGCCGCGTCGGGCGCCTCGGTGCGCAGGTTCGCGGGCACGCCCGGCGGCGTGTTGTAGGTGACCCGCAGGCTGACGTCGGCGGCGAACCAGCGGCCGTAGCGCGGATCCAGCTCGTGGGCCGCCGGCACCCGCAGCTCGAGGGTGAGCGTCTTTTCCCCGGCCTGGACGGCCTTGGCGAGCGCGGCGGTCAGGTCGAGGGCGGCGAGGTCGGCGGGGCAGCCGCTCTCGGGGGTCCCGGCGGTGGCCAGCCGGGTCAGCTCGGCGGGCGGTTTCGCCCACGACGACTTCGCGGTGACCGGCGCGGTGGACCACAGCTCCAGCGCGCGGTGCGCGCAGTCGGCGGCGCGTTTCTCCGGAACGGTCAGCGCGGCGGCGACGACGTGCTTGCCCAGCAGCGAAGACAGGTCGAGCGTGTAGTAGGAGCGCGAGACGTGCGGTCCCGTGGCGTCCAGGCGCGCGCCGACGGGCGCGTCCCCGGGCGCGTCGACCTTGACGTGGAAGGGATCGGCGGCGTCGGTGAAGGCCCACGACGACCGCGACAGCGTTTTCACGGGCAGGGGCGGCGGCTCGGCGCCCGACGCGGCTGGCGGCAGCACGGCCGCGGTTCCGGTGAGCAGGAGCGTGGTGGCGAGCAGCGCGACGGCGCGTGGCCGTCTTCGCCCGGGCAGCGTCGGCCGCCGGAAAAAGGCGCGGAACATCGGTGTCTCCCCCTTGCGAACACGGGGGCAACCCCTCGCCGCCCCCAGGCGTGTTCACCTCAGCACCCGGACAGCCGGGCCGTCAAGGGATCACCGGGACGGACGGGATCGCGCGGGACACAACCGGAATACCGGGTGTGTCACGGCGATGGCCCGTGCCGTCGTTCCGGCCCGCGCGGACCGCGGACCGCGGCCCGGCGCGTCAGGCGGGCAGGTTCACCAGGTCCGCCAGGCGGGCCCGGTGCCTGCCCGGCGTGCCGAGTGCCAGCTCGTCGGCCTTGGCGCGCTTGAGGTACAGGTGCGCGGGGTGCTCCCAGGTCATCCCGATGCCGCCGTGCAGCTGGATCGCCTCCTCCGCCGCCTTCACCGCGATCGGCGCCACCCGGGCCTGCGCGACCGCCACCGCGATCGGCACGTCGGTGCCCGTGGCCAGTGCGTCCGCCGCGTTGCGGGCCGCCGCGCGGGCGATCACCAGGTCCGTGTACAGGTTCGCCAGCCGGTGCTTGAGGGCCTGGAACCCGCCCACCGGGCGGCCGAACTGGTAGCGGCCCTTGAGGTAGGCCACCGTCTCGGTGAGCGCCCACTCGGCGACGCCCGTCTGCTCCGACGCCAGGATGCCCGCGCCGGTCAGCAGCGCCTCCTCCAGCGCCGCCGCCGCTTGCGGTCCCGAGGCCACCAGGACCCCCGGCGCGTCCGACAGCTCGACGTCGGCCACGCGCCGGGTCAGGTCGAACGAGACCAGCTCCGACACCGTCGCGGCGGATGCCTCGACCACGTACAGCGCGGGGCCGTCCGGGCCGGCGGCCGGGACGACGAGCAGGTCCGCCGCCGAGGCGTCGGCGACCGTGCCCACCCGGCCGGACAGCGTTCCCGCCGGCGAGGCCGTCACCGACGACGGGAAGCCCGCGCCGGGCGCCGTGGACAGCGTGACGGCCAGCGCGCCGGTCGCCTGGCCCGTCGCGAGGCGGCGGACGAAGTCGGCGGCGCCCGCGTGCACCAGCGCCGTCGTCGCCAGCACCACGCTGCCCAGGAACGGCACCGGCGCCACGCTGCGGCCCAGCTCCTCGGCCACGACGGCCACTTCGCGGGCCGAAGCGCCGTGCCCGCCCAGCTCCTCGGGCACCGCCAGCCCGGCGATGCCGACCTCCTCGGCCAGCGTGCGCCACAGCTTCAGGTCGTACCCCTCGGCCGTCTCGACGCGCGCCAGCAGCGCCTCCGCCGAAGCCTTGTCCTTCAACAGGTCCCGGACCGAGGCGCGCAGGTCTTCCTCGACGTCCGAATACAGCAGGTCGCTCATCGGGGCAGGTCCTTCCAGGCGACGTCCTTGTCGACACGCGGCTCCGAGGGCAGGCCCAGCACGCGCTCGGCGATGATGTTGCGCAGGATCTCCGAGGTGCCGCCCTCGATGGAGTTGCCCTTCGCGCGCAGGTAGCGGTAGCCGGCTTCGCGGCCGGTGAAGTCGACGATCGCCGGGCGCCGGAACGTCCAGTCGTCGTAGGCCAGACCTTCTTCGCCCAGCAGCTCGACCTCCAGGCCGGTGAGCGCCTGGTTCAGCTCGGAGAAGGCGACCTTCATGGCCGAGCCTTCCGGCCCGGGCGCCCCGGCCGCCAGCTGCTGGCGCAGCCGGGTGCCGGCCAGCCGCAGCGTCTCCGCCTCGACCCAGTGCTTCACCAGCCGGTCACGCAGCTCGGGCGTGCGCAGCTCGGGCCGCTCGCGCCAGGTCTTCGCGACGATCCCGATCAGCCCGCCCTCGCGGGGCAGGACGTGCCCGCCGATCGCGACGCGCTCGTTCATCAGCGTCGTCTGCGCGACCTTCCAGCCTTCACCGACCGCGCCGAGGCGCTGGGTGTCCGGAATCCGGACGTCGGTCAGGAACACCTCGTTGAACTCGGCCTCGCCGGTGATCTGGCGCAGCGGCCGGACCTCGACGCCGGGCGCGGTCATGTCGCACAGGAAGTACGTCATGCCCTGGTGCTTCGGCACGTCCGGGTCGGTGCGGGTGACCAGGATCGCCCACTGCGACTCGTGCGCCCCGGACGTCCACACCTTCTGGCCGGTGACGATCCAGTCGTCGCCGTCGCGCACCGCCCGCGTGCCGAGCGCGGCGAGGTCGGAGCCGGCGCCGGGCTCGGAGAACAGCTGGCACCACACCTCCTCGCCGGTCCACAGTGGACGCAGGTAGCGCTCGCGCTGCTCCGGCGTGCCGAAGGCGAGGATGGTCGGCGCGGCCATGCCGAGGCCGATGCCGATCCGGCGCGGGTTGTTGTCCGGCGCACCCGCTTCCGCGAACGCATTGTCCACAACGGACTGCAGGGCGCGCGGGGCGTTCTGGCCGCCGAGGCCGGCGGGGAAGTGGATCCACGCGAGACCGGCGTCGAACCGGGCCCGCAGGAACTCCAGCCGGTCGGTGGTCCCGGGGTCGTGCGCGGCCAGGAACTCGCGCACCTGGCGCGTCAGGTCTTCGGCGGTGACAGTCACTTGGCGCCCTCCGAGAGGTACTTCTTGAGTTCCCGCCGGGCCAGCGAGCGCTTGTGCACCTCGTCGGGCCCGTCGGCCAGGCGCAGCGTCCGGTTCCCGGCCCACATCGCGGCGAGCGGGAAGTCCTGGCTGACGCCGCCCGCGCCGTGCACCTGCACGGCCTTGTCGAGGATCCATTCGACGGCGCTCGGGGTGGAGATCTTGATCGCCTGGATCTCGGTGTGCGCGCCCTGGTTGCCGACGGTGTCCATCAGCCACGCGGTCTTGAGCACCAGCAGCCGCTGCTGCTCGATCCGCACGCGGGACTCGGCGATCCAGTCCTGCACCACGCCCTGCTGGGCGATCGGCTTGCCGAACGCCTCGCGCGAGATCGCCCGGCGGCACATGAGCTCCAGCGCGCGTTCGGCCATGCCGATGGCGCGCATGCAGTGGTGGATGCGGCCCGGCCCGAGCCGCGCCTGGGCGATGGCGAACCCGTCGCCCTCGCCGGCGATGAGGTTCTCGACCGGCACGCGGACGTCCTCGAACAGCACCTCGGCGTGGCCGCCGTGGTCGCTGTCGTCGTAGCCGAACACGTGCATGCCGCGCTTGACCGTGACGCCCGGCGTGTCGCGGGGAACCAGGATCATGCTCTGCTGCTTGTGCGGCGCGGCTTCGGGATCGGTCTTGCCCATCACGATGAAGATCTTGCACGCGGGGTTCATCGCGCCGGAGATGTACCACTTGCGGCCGTTGACGACGTATTCGTCGCCGTCGCGGCGGATCGCGGTCTCGATGTTGCGGGCGTCGGAGGAGGCGACGTCGGGCTCGGTCATCGCGAACGCGGAGCGGATTTCCCCGTTCAGCAACGGTTCCAGCCACTGCTTCTGCTGGTCGTCGTTGCCGAACATGGCCAGCACTTCCATGTTCCCGGTGTCCGGCGCGGCGCAGTTGAGCGCGGTCGGCGCCAGCCGGATGCTGCGGCCGGTGATCTCCGCCAGCGGCGCGTACTGGAGGTTCGTCAGGCCCGCACCGTGGTCGCCGGGGAGGAAGAAGTTCCACAGGCCGCGCTTGCGGGCCTCGGCCTTCAGCTCGTCCATGACCGGCGGGATGGCCCACGGGTCGTCGCGCTCGGCGAGCTGCTGTTCGAACACCGGCTCGGCGGGGTAGATGTGCGAGTCCATGAACTCGAGGAGCCGCCCGCGCAGCTCCTCGGTCTTCTCGTCGAACGCGAAGTCCATTTACTTCTCCTCTTTGAGAATCTCGTTGCCGTGCGCGATGAGCGGCGCGACCCCGGCGCCGACGCCTTCGAAGCCCGCCCCGACCGTCTGGCCCTTGCTGAAGCGGTAGTGGATGCCTTCCAGGATCACCGCCAGCTTGAAGAAGGCGAAGCTGACATACCAGTTCAGCTGCGAGACGTCCCGGCCCGAGAGTTCGGCGTAGCGCCGCACGACTTCGTCGGTCGTCGGGTAGCCCGGCGCCGAGCTGGCGTTGGAGACGAACTGCAGGGACACCTTGTCGCGCTCGGCGTAGGCCACCAGCAGCGCGAGGTCGGTGAGCGGGTCGCCGAGCGTCGACATCTCCCAGTCGAGCACGGCCGAGATCCGGTCGGTCCGGTCGACCAGGACGTTGTCCAGCCGGTAGTCGCCGTGGACGATCGACGGCTTCCCGGAGACGGGCACCGCGGCCGCGAGCCGGTCGTGCAGCTCTTCGATGCCGGGCAGATCCCGGCTGCGCGAGGCGTCCAGCTGCTTCTTCCACCGCCGCAGCTGCCGCTCGAGGAAGCCTTCCGGGCGGCCGAAGCCCGCCAGGCCAGCGGCGGCCGGGTCGACCGAGTGCAGGTCGACGAGCGTGTCGACCAGCGCTTCGGCGATCGCCCGGGTCCGCTGCTCGCCGAGTGCCGCCAGCTCGTCGGCGGTCCGGTACGGCGTGCCCTCCACGAAGCTCATGACGTAGAACTGCGCGCCGAGGACGCCGGGTTCCTCGCAGAGCAGGATCGCCTCGGGCACCGGCACGGCGGTGTCGCGCAGGCCGGAGATCACCCGGAACTCGCGGGTCATGTCGTGCGCCGTGGGCAGCACGTGCCCGAGCGGCGGGCGGCGTACGACCCAGCGCGAGCGGCCGTCGCCCACCACGTAGGTGAGGTTGGACCGGCCGCCCTCGACGACGTCCGCGGTCAGCTCCCCGGCGACCATCCCGGGCCGCTGCGCGTCCAGGTGGGCGCGCAGCCGGTCCAGGTCGAGCCCCGGCGGGTCGGTGCGGGTCATCCAGCCTCCTCGAAGTCCGTCCGGGCAAGCATACCGACTAGTCGGTATGACGTACAGAGGCGGGGCGAGCGGCACTTTCCGCCGAAAGCACCGCTCGCCGCGGCGTCACGCGAGGAACCGCGTCACCCATTCGGCGACGCAGGCCGGCTTCGCCTCGCCGTCGATCTCGACCGTCCACTTCGACACCGCCTGCTTGCCGCCCGGGATGTCGGTGACCTCCACCAGCTCGGCGCCGGCGCGCACCTTCGAGCCGACCTTCACCGGCTGCGGGAAGCGGACCTTGTTGAGTCCGTAGTTGATGCCCATCTTGATGCCGTTGACCTTGTAGATCTTCGGCCCGAACGCCGAGAGCAGCGACAGCGTCAGGAAGCCGTGCGCGATGGTGCCGCCGAACGGGCCCGCGGTCGCCATCGGCTCGTCGACGTGGATCCACTGGTGGTCGTCGGTGGCGTCGGCGAACTGGTTGACCCGGTCCTGGGTGACCTTCAGCCACTCGCTGTACCCGAGGTGCTCGCCGACGGCGGCGGCGAACGCGTCCAGGTTCTCGAACTCGCGCATCGCCCTCAGTCCTTCGGTCCGCCGGCGGCGTAGACGACCTGGCCCGAGATGAACCCGGCGCCCTCGCTCACCAGGAAGGAGGCGAGGTGCGCGATGTCGTCGGGCGTGCCGACGCGCTGCACCGGGATCTGCGACGCGGCCGCCGCCTTGAAGTCCTCGAAGCTCATGCCGATGCGCTCGGCGGTCGCGGCGGTCATGTCGGTGGCGATGAAGCCCGGCGCGATCGCGTTGGCCGTGACGTTGAACTTGCCCAGCTCGATGGCCAGCGTCTTGGTGAAGCCCTGCATGCCGGCCTTCGCGGCGGAGTAGTTGACCTGGCCGCGGTTGCCCAGCGCCGAGGTGCTGGAGAGGTTGACGATCCGGCCGTACTTCTGCTCGGTCATGTACTTCTGCACCGCGCGGGTCATCAGGAAGGAGCCCTTGAGGTGCACGTCGAGCACCGAGTCCCAGTCCTGCTCGGTCATCTTGAACAGCAGGTTGTCGCGCGTGATGCCGGCGTTGTTGACGAGCACGACCGGCGGGCCCAGCTCTTCGGCGACGCGGGTGACGGCCGCCTCGACCTGCTCGGCGTCCCGCACGTCCAGCGCGACGCCGACGGCCTTGCCGCCCTTCGCGACGATCGCCTCGGCGCCCTGCTTGACACCGGCCTCGTCCAGGTCCAGCAGCCCGACGGCGAAGCCGTCATCGGCGAGCCGGGCGGCGATGGCGGCACCGATGCCGCGGCCGGCACCGGTGACCACGGCGACACGGGAAGGGGAATCGGTCACGGGGACCTCCTCGTCGTTGAGAAGCGGGTTCGTGCCCGCGAGCATACTAAGCAGTTGCTTTCCGTACAGTGCGCGCAGTCACACCCGGAGTGGTGTCGCCTCGCGCAGGATCATAGCCGCGGCCGGGGGCACGCAGCCGGTCGCTCCGCTCGGGGGCACCGTTTCGGGTGGTCCGTGGGACGAGCGCCGCGGGCCGCGCTGTCGGCGCGGCCCGGGGCAGCAGCTCCCGCGCTCGGGTGGCCGTTCCCGTCGCGGCGCCGAAGCCACGCTGCCGCGCACGCCGAGTCCGGCAGGCGGTTTGCGCGCGAGCTGCGTGGTGAGGAGTCGACGCGCTGCTCCGTTTCGGTGATGGGGTGGCAGAAAGCGGCCACGGGAACCACCGGCGGCCGTTACCGTGCTTGCCTTCCGCCGTGACCGAAAAGCTCGCCAGGTGCCGGACGCCGGGCGCGATCGGCTCCGGTGCCCGACGTCCCGGTTCCGGAGCGGCCGGCGAACCTGAACCGGGCGTTCGTGCTGTGGCTGGTGATCGGCGGGCTGACGGAGATTGACATGGTGCGGACCGTGCGCGTGTGGTGGCCCTTCCTCGTCCCCGTCCTGCTGCTCGCGGGCTGCGCCGGTGATCCGCCGCCGTCGCCGCCACCGGCGCCGCCCGCGTTGACCTTGGACCAGCAGGCCGCCTGGGCGTTCGCCTCGGCCGATCCGTGCGCGTTCGTGGCCGGGGAAGCCGAGCCGAAGACCACCCGCTACTGCGTCGTCCGCCTGCCGGGCGGCTCGGCGGCGAAGGTCGCGCTGGGTGGCTTCGGGCACGCCGGCCGCAAGGCGGCCAAGGCGGTGACCATCGGGGAGCTGCTCGCCTACCAACGGGCGGCGGACGGGGCTTGCGAGACCGCCTTTCCGCTGTCCTTCACGAAGGCGGTCATGGTGACGACGCCCGGCGCGTGCGCCCCGGGCGAGCCGAACCTGGTGGCGGCCGCGCGCAAGCTGCGCGGGGACCTCGACGCGCTGGCCCGTCCGGCGCCGGTGAACCCGGTGACCCGCTGGGACCTCTGCGAGCTGCTGACCACCGCGTTGCGGCTCGAGCCCGACCCGTCCGGCCCGCCGTCGCCGGACAGCGAACAGGGGTGCTCGAACCAGTTCGGCGTGGCCGGGCCGAGCCTGCGGGTGACCGTGCGGCCGGGCGCGAGCGTGGCCCCGGCGGGGCCGCCCGGCCCGGACGAGGTCTCCCTGGGCGACGTCAACGCGCGCGTCAGCGAGGAGGTCTCGCCGCCGGGTGTGGACCTCCCGCCCACCTGCGGCCTGCGCTGGGACGAAGGCGCGGTCGGCGGGCCGGCCGCGGGCGTGTACGAACTGAGCCTCGCCACGGAAACGCGCTGCGCGGAAGCGGTGAACCAGGCCAAGGCGGTGCGCTCGACGCTGCGGAACGCCCCCGGACCGCCCCGGCCGAAGACGCTCGGGATCACCCCGGACCAGCCGGACGAGGCCTCGCCGGCGGCATGCCGCATCGTCGACGAGCCGGCGCCGGGCTGCCGCGCCGCCGTGCCGGCCGAAGTACCTCGCGGGGCCGACGCGATCATGACCGCCGGATCGGAGAACGCGGACATCCTGTGCACCATGCTGGCGGCCGGGATCCGGCAGGCGGCCGTCGGCGAACCACGAGTGGCGAACAACGTCACCGGCTGCGTCGGCACCTACGGGGACGCGTCGATGACCGTCGAGCTGAAACTCGCCGGCTATTCGCCGTCGGCCACGCCGGAACCGGTCACCCTCGGCGGCCTGCCGGGCTTCGCCGAGAACTACGGAACCGCGCGCTTCGTGGACCTCTCGCCGTACCGGGACCTCGCGCGACCCGCGAGCGTACGGCTGTCGGTCAACGCCTCGATCCCCGACCCGCCGGCGGAATCCTTGGCGGTGGCCGACCGGATCGCCACCGCGATCGGCGCGGCCTACTTCGGCTGAGCCCGGGGCCGGCTTCAGGCGTCGATGACGTAGCCGACCTTCGGCACGGTCCGCACCGGCTGTGGTTCACCCAGCTTGCGGCGCAGGTTCCCGATCGCCACGTCCAGCGCGTTGGACGACGGCGGATCCGGCCAGGCGTGCGCGACGAGGTCCCGGCGGGTCACCGGACGGCCGGCGTCGGTCATGAGCCGTTCCAGCAGGTCGAACTCGGTGCGGGTCAGGCTCAGCAGCACCCCGGCGCGGCGCACTTCGCGCCGTCCGGTGTCGAGCTCGACGCCGGCGCACCGCAGGACGGCCGCCTGCGGCTGCCCGCTGCGGCGGCACAGGCTGCGCACCCGCGCGACCATTTCCTCGGCCAGGAACGGCTTTTCGAGGTAGTCGTCCCCGCCGCGGCGCAGCCCGGCCAGGCGCTGGGCCGGATCGCCCAGCGCGGTCAGGAAAAGCACGGGCACGGTCCAGCCGGTCCGGCGTTTCCGCTCGACGTAGTCCAGCGCGTCGCCGCCCGGCAGCAGCCGGTCGAACACCGCGCAGTCGTGGTCGTTGACCCACAGCAGCTCGTCGGCGGTCGGGAGGTCGCCCGCGGCGTCGACCGCGAACCCGGCGCCGCGCAGGGAGGTGGTGATCGCCAGGCGGAGATCCGCGTCGTCCTCGGTGACCAAGATCCGCACCACCGCAACCTAGCGTCCTCAGCTCGCCCGCTCCAGCAGCCAGCCGCGGCCGGCGGCCTTCACGCCCGCCTGGAACCGGCTGCGCGCACCCAGCCGGTGCATCAGGTCGGACACCATCCGGCGGACCGTCCGCACCGACAGGTCCAGCCGGGCGGCGGCCGAGTCGTCGGTGCAGCCCGCCGAAAGCAGGGTCAGCAGCTCCCGCTCCCGCGGGGTGAGCCCGGCCTCGCCGCATCCGCCGGCGGACACGAACGGCGTCGCCTCCGCCCAGACACGCTCGAACAGCTCCAGGACGGTGGTGACGACGGCGGGCAGGTGGACGGCCGTGACCGCTGATGGTCGGCCACGGCGCGCGGGCAGCACGGCCACGCCGTGGTCGACCACCAGCGCGCTGGCGGGCACCCGCGGGACGGTCCGCACGACGGCACCCGCCCGCGTCAGCGTGGTCAGCCGGGCGGCCACGGCCGGGTCGAGCCGGGCGCGGTCGGGCACGAGCACGCGGTACCGCACGCCGCGGCCGAGGTTGCGCAGGTCGATCCGGCGCAGCGGCGCGATCGGGTCCGGCTCGCCGCCGCCCGCGGACGTCATCACGACGACGTCCGCGACGGCCGAAGCGAGCAGTCCGTCGGCACCGCCGTTGTGGCGGTCCGCGGACAGGACGACGGGCGTGGTCATGCGGGAACACCTCCCACGGCGACGGGGAGAGCCGGAAGTGCCGGCACGGTGACACCGATCCGGTCGGCGAGCCGCACCGCGGTTTCGATCGCGCGCACCGCACCCACCAGGAGGTCCTCGATCCGGGCGAGGTCGCCCGGGGCGCCGCCGGGCCGATCGCCGCGGAGCACCCGCCGGTGCGCGGCGGCGAGCGCGGGCCCGGGTTCGACGCCGAGTTCGGCCAGCAGCACCGCGCGGGCGCTTTCGAACGCTTCGAGGGCCTCGGCGCGACGGCCGCCGTGGTGCAGCGCCAAGACCAGCCGGGTCCAGGAGTCCTCCCGCAGCGGGTCCTCGGTGACCAGCGCCCGCGCGAGGACGGCGGCTTCGTCGTGCCGCCCGGTGCCGGCGTACAGATCGGCCAGCCGGTTCCGGATCCGCCGGTGCAGCTGCTCGGCGAAGCCGACGGCGGGAGCGGCCCAGCCGGTGCCGCCGTAGGGACGGCCACGCCACAGCCGGAGCGCTTCGGTGAGCAGGCCGGCCGCGGCTTCCGGGTCACCGGTGCGGCCCGCGGCCTCGAAGAGGCGCTGGGCCTCGTCGACGTCGAGTTCTCCGGGGTCGACGCGGATGCGGTACGCCCGGGCCGTGCTTTCGATCCGCGGCCCGGCGGCCGGCGCCGGCAGGGCCCGGCGCAAGCGCCACACGTAGGTCTTCAGGTTCCGCTCCGCCGAGGGCGGCACGTCCTGTTCCTGCCAGATCATGGCGATCAGCTCGTCTACGCTCACCCAGGCATTAGCGTGGACCAGCAACGCCGAAAGGAGGGCAGCGGGCTTGCCGGTGCCCACCCTCACCTCGGCCCCGCCCGGCTCGCGCACCTCGAGTGGCCCGAGCACCCCGAACGACACTGGACACCTCCTTGATCGAGTGCATCCACCCTGCCCGGCCCGGCCTGAGGATTTGATGACATGAGCCGACCGAAGGGCCGGGTGCTGATCGTCGAAGACGAAGAGGACATCCGGATGGCCGTCACCGCCGAGCTGAGCGCCGCCGGATTCGTGGTCGACGCGGTGGGCACGCTCGCCGACGCGGCCGGGACGATCGAGGCCGCCGGGCACGCCTGCGCGGTCTTCGACCGGATGCTGCCCGACGGCGACGCGCTCGGGTTCGTGGACGCCCTCCGCCGCCGGGGCTGGACGGTGCCCGTGCTGTTCCTGACCGCCCGCGACTCCGGCGCGGACCGGGTCGCGGGGTTCACCCACGGCGGCGACGACTACGTGACCAAGCCGTTCCTGATGGCCGAGCTGCTCGCCCGGGTGCTCAACCTGTGCCGGCGGGCCGGCAGGCGGCCGCCCGTGCTGCGGCACGCCGACCTGGAGGTCGACTGCGCGCGCGGGGAAGTGCGGCGCGGCGGCGTGCTGCTGTCGCTGAGCGCACGGGAGTTCGCGATCCTCGAATACCTGGCGACCCGGCGGGGGAACGCCGTGACCCGCGCCGAGCTCATCGAGCACTGCTGGGACGCCGAGCCGATGGCCAACGTCGTGGACGCGGTGGTCAAGCGGCTGCGGCGCAAACTCGGGCACCCGGACCCGGTCGACACGGTCCGCGGGGTCGGGTACCGGCTGTCATGACCGAGTCGTCCACCGGCCGCCTCCGCCGGCTGCGCCGCCTGCTCACCCTGCTCTTCACGGTCATGAACGCGGCCGGGCTCGTCGTGCTGGCGCTGCTGGTGATCAAGGTCGACGCCGACCGTGGCCGTCAGCAGCTCGACAGTGAGGTGCGGCTGGTCGTCGCCGGCGTCAACCGGCTGCTCGCCGACTCCGGCGGTGCGCTCGTGACCGCGTACATCACCGGCGATCCGCTCAACGAGCAGTGCCCGCAGTTCGCCGTGCTGCCGGGCGGCACGCCGCGGTTCGCCGGTTACCACAGCAGGCGGCGGTGCGTGCCGGTCGACGACGCGTACCTGGACGGCCTCGCCGCCCAGGCGGTCCAGGCCGCGCACCCGCTGTCCGGCTACTCCCGCACCGCCGACGGGCACCTGCTCTACTTCGCCGCGGAGCCGATCCAGAACAGCGGGCGGCAGTACATCGGTGCCGTCGTCGCGGTGGCCGACACCGCGGGCGAGGAAGCCCGGCACGACCAGTGGGTGCTGCTCGTCCTCGGCGGGTGCGCGCTGCTGGTGGCCGCGGTGGGCGGCCTCGGCTACGTGCTCGCCGGGCGGGCGACGAAACCGGCGGAGGCCGCGCTGGACCAGCAGCGGTCATTGCTCAACGGCGTTTCGCAGCTGCTCGACGGAGTCGTCCACGACCTGAAGACACCCGTGGCCCGGCTGCGCGCGCTCGCCGACGCGGCCCAGCGGAACCCCGAGGCGCAGGCGGAGCTGCTGCCGCGCACCATCCGGCTCGCCGGGATGATGGGCGACATCATCGACCTGTGGCCCAGCCGGGCGCGGATCACCGCCGGCGTCGAAGAGCTGACGCTCGCGCCGCTGATGCTCGACCAGCTCGTGGAGACGCTGGCCGAAGACATCCCGGCCGACGGCGCGCGCGTGACCGTCACGTCCGTCCCGACGCGCGTCGACGGCGACGCCACGCTGCTGCGGCGGGCGATCGGGAACCTGATCGGCAACGCGCTCGACCACGGACGGCTCGGCGGCGAGGACGCCGAGGTCCAGGTGACGGTCCTCGACGGGCGCGTGATCGTCGCCGACCGCGGCCCCGGCATCGATCCCGGAGAAGCGGCCAAGCTGTTCGAACCGCACTACAGCGGCGGCGGGTCGACCGGGATCGGGCTGGCCGTCGTCAAGTGGGTGGCCGAGGTGCACGGCGGCACCGTGCGGGTCTACAACCGCGACGAGGGCGGGGCGATCTTCGAGCTCAGCCTGCCCACGGGCCGGTGACTTCCCGGAGTTTCGCGGGGAATGGATCGATCGTGTACTCCCTGTGTATTCGTCGAAGTACCCTGGGTGCGTGATCCGAGGAGGGAAGGGGGCCGCCCGCGGGGGATGGCGGGCGAGGGCTCCGATCGCGCTGGCGGTGGCGGCATGTCTCGCCGTCGTGGGACTCGCTGTCGGCGGCGCGGCCGATCCGCCCGGCGGTTTCGCGCTCAGCCCGTCCGGGCACTGGGTCTACAGCCCGGAGTACGGCATGGCGTTCCACGTCAGCGGGGGCGGCGACCGTGCCGACGCGCAGGTGAGCCTGCCCGGTGCCGGGCCCGGCCCGGTCGTGCAGGGCGACACCAGCGGCTTTGTGGTCGGCCCCGCCAGGATCGTGGAATTCGGGAAGTCGTCGCTGACGGTCGAGGGCAGCACGCCGGCGCCCGCCGACGAACGCCCGGTGACCTTGGAGGTCCGCGGCGGGCCGTACGCGGTCTACCGCCAGGCAGGCACCGTGATCCGGCTCGGCGAGCACCCCGCGACGATCCCGGCGGGCGGCCCGGTCGCCACCCCGGTGGCGACCGGCGACGGCCGGGTGTGGCTGCCCCGCACCGATGCCGGGCTGCTGTGCGCCCTGCCCGAGCAGGCCGACCGGGTGTCCTGCCCGGTCGCGCTGCCCCAGGGGCACCACGGCCTGCTGGCCGTCGTCGCCGACCGCCCGGTGTTCGTCGACACCACCGACGACACCGTGCGGCCGGTCGAATCCACGCAGCTCGGCGCGCCGGCGCCACTGCGGGTCGACGTGCCGGACAACGCGCAGATCGCGTCGACCGACGTGGCCGGGCGGCTGGCGATCCTCGATCCCGGGAGCCGGAAGCTGCACCTCGTGGACCCCACCGGGGCCGCGGTGGGTCCGGTGACCGTCGGCCTCCCGCCGGGGGACTACGCGGGCATCGAATCGTCCGGCGGGGTCGTCGCGGTCGTCAACCGCACCGACCACACGCTGAACACCTTCGACAGCGCCGGCGTCCCGCGTGACCGCCGGCCGATCCCGGGCGGCGACGGGCAGCCCCCGCTGGTCAAGGGCGGCGACGCCCGCGTCTACGTCGACGGCGCGGACGGCGCCCACGTCATGGTGGTCGACCACGACGGCGGCGTCAGCGAAGTGCCGGTCGCCGGCGACCGCACGCCGGACCGCGACCAGCAGACCCAGCAGCAGCCGCCGCCCGTTCAGCCGCCGCCGGGCACGCACCCGGCGGGGCCGCCGGCACCGGCCGTCCCCGGCGGCGACCGGAAACCCGTTGTGCCGCCGAAGAAAACGCCGCCTCCGACGTCGAACGCGCCGCTGCCCGCCGCTCCGCCCGGCGCGCCGCGGGCGGTCTCCGCGACCGCGGGCGACGGCTCGGCCACCGTGTCCTGGGGCGCGGCCGCGCCGAACGGCGCGCCGGTCACGAGCTACCTGGTGAGCTGGGCCGGCGGCGAGACGACGGTCGGCGGCGGCGCGCGCTCGGCCGCGATCAGCGGCCTGAGCAACGGCACCGCGTACGTCTTCACCGTCGTGGCGGTGAACCGCGCGGGTGCGGGCCCCGGCGTCGGCTCGAAGGCGGTGACACCGCGCGCCGCGGTGCGGCCGCCGGGCCGCCCGGGGAGCCTCGCGATCGAGGCGACGACCAAGCACACCTGGGCGAAGGTGACCTGGACGGCCGCCGAGCCCAACGGCGCCCCGGTGATCGCCTACCACGTGCACTGGACTCGCGACGACGGCACGCGCGAAGGCTCGGTCACGCTCGCCGGCTCGGCGCGGACGTACACGATCGAAGACATCTGGGACGGCAAGGACATCCCGTTCACCGTCACCGTGACCGCGGAGAACAGTGCGGGCACCGGACCGGCCGCGTCGGCGCACAAGGCGCCGCCGTCGTGACAGGAGGATCGATGCAGCAGCCGCGGGCGACCGAGGTCTACGCCCGGATCGCCGAGAACGTGCAGGGGGTGCTGCGCGGCAAACCGGAGGTCGTCCGGCTGGCCGTGGCCGCCCTGCTCGCCGAAGGCCATCTCCTGATCGAGGACGTGCCCGGGCTCGGCAAGACGACCCTCGCCCGCTGCCTGGCGCGCAGCATCGGCGGCAGCTGGAACCGGATCCAGTTCACCCCGGACCTGCTGCCCGGCGACATCACCGGCGTCATGGTCTACCACCAGAACAACGAGCGGTTCGAGTTCCACCCGGGCGGGATCTTCGCCAACGTCGTGCTGGCCGACGAGATCAACCGTGGCACCCCGAAAACGCAGTCCGCGCTGCTGGAGGTGATGTCCGAACGGCGGGCCACCGTCGACTCGGTCCCGCACGACGTGCCGCGCCCCTTCCTGGTGATCGCCACGCAGAACCCGATCGAGATGGAAGGCACCTACCGGCTCCCGGAGGCTCAGCTCGACCGGTTCCTCATGCGCGTCGCCGTCGGCTATCCCGACCACAACGCCGAGGTGGAGGTGATCATGCGGGCGTGCGCCGGGTACGGGCCCGACGAGCTGTCGCAGGTGGTGGACCTGGCGGCGCTGCGCGCGGCGATCGACGAGGTCCGCACGGCCCGGCTGGACCCGGCGATCCTGTCGTACGCCGTGCGGCTGGCCGAGCACACCCGCCACCACGCGGACGTCCGGTACGGCGCCAGCCCGCGGGGCAGCATCGCCCTCGTCCGCGCGGCCCAGGCGATCGCCGCCACCGACGGCCGCGCGTACGTGACCCCGGACGACGTCAAGACGGTCGCGAAACCCGTGCTGGCGCACCGGCTCGTGCTCACCGCGGACGCGGAGCTCAACCAGCGCGAGCCGGACGACATCGTGCAGGACGCCCTCGACAAGACGCCGGTGCCGGCCGTCAACGCGGTGTGAACCCATGCGGCTGACCCGGCGCGGGCTGAGTGTCCTCGGTGCCGCTGTTGTGCTGTACGCCCTCGGCGAGATCGCCGGCTACGTCCTGCTGCGGGCGCTCGCCGGCGCCGCCGCGGGCGCCCTGCTCGCGGGTGCCGCCGTCACGCTGCGGCGGCCGCGGGTTTCCGTGCGGCGGGAAATGCCGTCCAACCGGATCCAGCGGGGCGGGGCGACGACCGCGCTGCTCGTGGTGGCCAACCCGGGCGGGCGGCGGCAGCCCGGGTTCACCGCCCGGGAACAGAGCGGCCAGGGCGAAGTCGTCGACGTTCACCCGCTCCCGCCGGGCGCGTCCCAGTCCTACGCCTACAAGCTGACCGGACGGCACCGCGGCCGGATCACGGTGGGTCCGCTCTCGATCGAGCGCGCCGATCCGCTGGGGCTCGTCCGCCGGCGGATCACCGCGGGCGACACGGCCACGCTGTGGGTCTACCCGCCGCTGCGGCCGGCGCGGGCACCGGGCGCGGGCCACCCGCGGCACCACCACGAGGGGCCGACCACGGACGACTCCCTGCACGGCTCGGCCGACCTGCGTGACGTCCGCGAGTACGTCGTCGGCGACGAAGTCCGGCACCTGCACTGGAAGGCGACCGCGCGGACCGGCACGCTCATGGTCCGGGACTACGTCGACCCCGACCACCCGCGGTTCACGCTGCTGCTCGACACCCGCCCGCGCGTGCTGTCCGCCGCCGAGTTCGAAGAGGCGGTCGAGCTGGCGGCCTCGCTGGTGAACGCGGCCGCCACCGCCGGGCACCGCTGCCGCCTCCTGACCTCCTCGGGAGCGGACGTGGCCACGAACGGCGGGACCGTCGCGGTGCGGCCGCTGCTCGACGTGCTCTGCGAGGTCGCGCAGGACGCGGACGGCGCGATGATCCCCGCGGCGCTCGCGGGCCCCGGCGGCCGCGGCGGGTGCCTGGTCGTGGTCACCGGGCGGGCGAGCAGGGACCTGCCGGGGCTGGCGGCGGTCCGGTCCCGCTTCTCCGCGTTGTACGTGCTGGGGGTGGGCACCCACGGGCTCGGCATGGACGGCCTCGGCGTCCACGGCATCGAAGGGGTCCGCGGGGCCCGCCGGATCAGCGCGCCGGACGCCGGAGAGGCGGTGAGCCGGTGGAACGAAATGGTGTCCTGACGGTGCCACGCGGAGCCGAGGTGGCGATGGTGGCCGCGGCCGCGCTCGCGGGCCTGTTGTTCGGCCCGGTGTTCGGCGTGCTGCCGCTGTTGCCCGGGCTCGTCGTCGTGGTGACGACGTTCGCGGTGGCCGAGCTGTGCCGTCGGTGGCCGGGTCTGGTGCCGTGGCGGCCGCTCCTCGTGCCGGCGGCCGGGGTCCTGGCCATCGTCGAGGCCGTTCTGCCGGGCACGACGCTGGGCGGCCTGCCCACCGCGGATTCTTTTTCGGTGCTCGCCGACGGGGCGCTGCACGGCTGGCGGCGCACGCTCCAGTCGACGTGGCCGGCCTCGCCGGACCCGCGGCTGCTGGTGTTCGTCCCGCTGCTGGTGCTGGTGGCCGCGTGGCTGGGACTGGAGCTGCTGCACCGCGTGCGGCGCCCGTTGCCCGCACTCGTGCCCGGGCTTCTGGTGGCCGTGCTGAGCCAGGCGTACGCGGCGGTGAGCGGCTTCACGGCGGTGTTCGCCGGGCTGGGCTACGCGTTGCTCGCCGGGGCGGTCGTCGTGCTGGCCGGCCGTCCCGCATCCCGGGCGGCCGTCCTCGTCGTCCCGGTGGTGCTGCTGAGCGTGGCCGGAGCGATCACGGCCGGGCGCGTGCCGCCGGAGCGGCCGGCGTTTTCCTTGCGTGACATCGAAGCCGCGCCGCTGCCCACCGGTTCGGTGGCCAGCCCGCTGGACGATCTCGCGGCGCGGTGGCGGAATCCCGGCGTCCCGGTGTTCCGGTACACCGCGTCCGGACCGGTGTCCCGCTGGCCGCTCGTGGTGTTCGACGGCTTCGACGGCGTGAACTGGCGGCCCGGGACCGGCTACCGCCGGGTGGGCCGCGAGGTCGCGCCGGGGCGGGTGGTCGGCGTGCCGGTCGAGCGGAACACCGCGCGCGTCGAGCTCACCGGGCTGGGCGGGCCGTGGCTGCCGAGCCAGACGTGGCCCGCCACCGTCGAAGGCGTGCCCACGCTGGTGGACGAACAGCGGGGCACGCTCCTCGCGGAGCGGCCGAACCCGGGTGCGCGGTACACGATCGGGTGGTGGGAACCGGAGACGGACGCCGCGCGGCTCGCCGACGCGGCCGTGGACCCCGCGGCGGGGCTGGGCAGCCTGAGCGAAGTTCCGCCGGAGATCGACGCACTCGCCGAGCGTGCCCTGCCCGGCCTGCGGCCGTCGTTCCGGTCCGCGCTCGCCCTCGAGCGGTTCCTCCGTGACAACTACCGGCTGGCCGTCGGCACCGATGTCCCGACCGGGCACGGCTGGCCGCAGCTGCGGAAGTTCCTCGTCGAGGACAAGCGGGGCACGAGCGAGCAGTTCGCGGCGGCCTACGTCGCGCTGGCGCGGCTGCGCGGCATCCCGGCCCGCCTGGCGACGGGTTTCCGCGCACCCGAGCGGCCGGAGCCCGACGGGTCGTACCTGGTGCGCAACCGGGACGCCGCCGCGTGGCCCGAAGTCGCCGTCGCCGGGGTCGGCTGGGTCGCGCTGGACCCGGCCGCGGGCGCGGCTCCCAGCGGGGCCGGAAGCACCGGGGTGGCGGCCGCCGTCGCCCGGGCCCGGGCGGAGCTGCCCCCGGAACCCCAGCTGGCGGACACGGGAACCGCGGACGTAGCGTCCACAATGGACTCTCGATCGGGTGGTGGCGGCTGGACCGGACCGGCGCTGGCCGCGGCCGTGCTGGTGGCGGCGGCGGGCTTGGCGTGGGGCGGCGGAGTCCCGGCGGCGGTGGGCATCCGGGCCCGGCTCCGCCGGCGCCGGCCCGGCCGGGCGGCGGTGCTCGGGGCGTGGGCGGAGGCCCGCGACCGGTTGCGCGCCCACGGGGTCGCGGTCACCGCGGGCATGACCGTCCGCGACCTCGGCACGGCCGCGTCCGGAGTCGCGGACCGGACGACGGTGGAAGCACTCGGTTCGCTGGCGGCGGTCGTGGACGTCGCACTGTGGTCGGGTACGGCACCTCCCGACGCCGGAGCACGCGCGTGGGCGGCGGTCCGGGCGGTCCGCGACGGCCTGCGCCGGCGGCCACTGCGGGAGCGGCTGCGTGCGGCGCTCAATCCGATGGTGCTGCGCTCGCCTCGTTGAGCCGGGTGCCGGCGGAATGCCTGGGGCGGGAGCGGCTGCGTGCGGCGTCGCTCAGCACACCGCGCCGCGGATCGGGCGCGCCTGGCTCTGCCAGGTGCCGCGCGGGCTCGCCGCCTGGATCCGGAAGCAGTAGCCGCGGCCGCGCTCCACCGGGATCTCTCGGCTCGTCGCGCGCTGGGCGATGATCACCCGCGGGCTCGGCTGTCCCGCTTCGGTCACCAGCACGGCGAAATCGAGGTTCGGCGGGGCGTGCCACGTCAGCGTCACGAAGTCCTCGTGGTCGGCGGGCTCGTCCAGGTCGATCCGGACGGCGTCGGCCGCGCCCGTCGTCGAGGGCGGGGGCGGGGGGAGCGGAGCCGGGGTGGGCGTCCCGGTCCCGGACGGCCACAGGGCGGCTGCCGCCGCCACGACCGCGGCCGCTGCGGCGCATGCGGTGACCGCCGCGAGGATGCGCCGCCGGTTCCCCGGCGGTGCAGGCGGTTCCCGCCGCGGTTCGAGCACCAGCAGCGGCTCGCCCGTGGCCTGGCGCAACGCCGTCAGCTCGGCGACGACCGTTTCGGCGTCCGGCCGTTCGTGCGGATCCTTGGCCAGCAACCGCTTCACCAGGCCGGCCAGGCCGGGCGGAACGTCCGCGAGATCGGGCGGTGGTGCGTCGAACACCCGCAGGACCAGCGTCTCCGCGCGCTCGCCCGCCGCCGCCCGGAAGGGCGCCTGACCGGTGCGGCAGAAGTACAGCACCGCACCCAGCCCGTAGCGGTCCGACGCTTCGTCCAGCACCGCGCGGCTCAACGTTTCCGGCGCCAGGAACCCCGTCTCGGCCAAGGCTTCGCGGCCGAACCGGCGCCGGAGGACCACCCCGAAGTCGGCGACCACCGGCTGGTCACCGGCGAACAGGACGTTCCCCGGGTGCACGCCGCCGTGTGCCAGCCCGGCGCCGTGCGCGGCGGCGAGGGCCTCCGCGACCGCTGCGCCGACCGCCACCGTCGCCGGCACGTCCAGGGGGCCGCTGCGGGCCACGCGGTCGGCCAGCGACTCCGCGCACCTCGGCGTCACCAGGGCCGGCCGTCCGCCGGGCAGCTCCCGGACCTGCTCGACGTGCCGGATCGGCGCGCCGCGCAGCTTGGCGAGCGCCGCCCGCTCCCGTTCGAAGGCCGCGCGCGTCCGCCGGTCCAGCGGCTCGGGCAGCACCTTGACGACCACCTCGCCGCGCCGCCCCAGGTACGACGACGCCAGGGGACCGTCCCGGAACGGGACCAGGTCGCCGGCGGGGAGATTCTCCATGACGCCGATCATGGTAGCGCCGGGCGATCGGCGGTTCACTCCCTGCAGGTGGCGCCCCGGAAGGGTCTCGGCTCGCTGACCTGGACACGGACCCCGTCGGTCGCCTGCACCTGGAAGCAGTACTTCACCCGCGGGTCGACGGTGACCCGCGCGGTGCGGTTCCGCCGCACCAGGGTGGTCTCGGTCGGGCCGGCTTCGGCGGCGGCGACCACCGCGAACTCCCACCCGGCGGGGCCGGTCCAGGACAGGGTGGCCGCGGTCCCGAGATCGGCGGGCTCGGCCAGGTCCAGCGACACGGGTTCGACGGTGCCGGGCGGGGTGCTCGCCGTCCCGGACGCGGCGGACGGTGTGACCCCGAACGGTCCCTTGACCAGCATCCACGCCACGGCGACGAGGATCGCGGCGCACGCCGGGAGCGCGACGAGCAGCCACGCCCGGTCCTTGCGCGGCGCCGGCTCAGGCTCCCCGGCTCCGGGCGGCGGCCACGCGAACACCTCGGCGCCCAGGCGGGACCCGGCTGCCGGGCCGGGGCCCGGTTCCGGTTCCGGTTCCTGGGCCTCCCACAACCGGATCAGCTGCTTCGTCACCTCCTCGGCGGAGGCCGGCCGCTTCACCGGATCCTTTTCGAGCAGCCGGTCCACGAGCACGAGCAGGTCGATCGGCGCCTCCGGCCGGTCCACGGGCGGAGCCGGATCGTGGCGGACGGAGTCCCGCAGGGCCGCGACATCGGGCGCGGCGGCGGGAAACGGCGGCCGGCCCGCCAACGCCGTGTGGAGCACGACACCGAGCCCGTAGAGGTCGGAACGTTCGCCGGCGTCGCCGTCCAGCGTCTCCGGGGCCAGGTAGGCGATCCCGTGATCGCCGTCGCGGGTGAAGACGTCCCGGAGGGTGTGCCCGAAGTCGCTCAGCACCGGCTCGCCGGAGGCCCGGAACAGCACGTTGGCCGGCGTCACCCGGCCGTGGACGATCCCCGCCCGATGCGCGGCGACGAGCGTCGAGGCGAGGGTGAGGCCGAGGACGAGGACGTCGGAGACGGTCAGCGGACCGGACGCGGCGACGACCCGGGCGAGCGACTGGGTGCACAGTTCCATGCGGAGCGCGACCCGCCCGTCCGGCATCGTCTCGACCGCTTGCGGCACCACGACCCCGGCCTGCTCGGCGAGCCCCGCCAGAGCGGCCAGTTCGCGGTCGAGGCGGGCGCGCGTGCGCCGGTAGAGGCGGCCGGGAAACACTTTCAGGGCAATCACTTCGCTGCCGCGCCGGCAGGCGCACACGGTGCCGGACGCGCCGCCGCCGAGCGGCACGAGGCTGTAGTGGCCCTCTTCCGCTGTCGCCATTTCCGCTCCTGTGCTCGCGCCTGTCGGCTTCGCCGCCGATCGTCCCGCGGCGAGCCGTGTTCCGGGGGACGGTGGCCGCTTGCTGCCATCCCGGCCCTCGGCGCGCACGCTCGTGGAAACCTCAGGGCATGGCACCGAGTGAAGTGGAACGACCCGTGCTCTCGTTCGGGGCGGCGCTGCGCAACGCGGCGTTCAGGCGCAGCTGCGGCGCCCGTTACATCGCGATTCCGCGCGTGGCCTGGCTGGGCCACCGTGCGCCGGCGCCCGAACCCGCGGACGACCTGGAAGCCGGCATCGAGCCGCCGGCCGTCGACGAGGACCTCCCGGAGCCGAGCCGGAAGGCGTTCACCCGGTGCGCGGGCGCCGCGTCGGCGCTGGTGTACGCGGTGCCGACCGGCGCGCTCATCGGCACGCCGGCCGGCACCGCGATCGCCGGTGCCGCCGGGGTGTTCGGCTGGTTGACCGGTCGTTCACTGGCGGACGAGTACTACACCCGCCACCACGGTGACGGCCCGGCGGGAACGGCCGCCTGAAGAGGCCGTCGTCAGCTCGCGCCGGACGGGATCGGCGACCGGAGGTAGTCGTCGTCCAGTTCGGCGCCCAGGCGCCAGCTGCCGCCGACCGGTGCGGACGGGCCGCTCTTGCCGCTGAACCCGGTCTTGCCGCCGGGCTCCGCCTCGACGAGAGCGTCAGCGGCGGGCCTGAGCATCCGCCGCAGCTGGTTGCAGGCCACGGTCGCGCCCGTCGTCGTCCAGGGGGCTGTACCGGAAGGTGGGCACGGACGTCGCGGGCTGCGGCCGGATCGCGGCTGCGTCGCGGTCGTGCCTCGGCCGGTGTCCGGTGAGGACCGTCGTGCGTCCCGTGCCGCCGTGGTGTTCCTTGGTGTCGCGGCGGTCGTCGTACCGACCTGTCCGAGCACCCGCGTGATGTTCAGTTCCTCGACACCACGGCCGCGGCACGGGATCAGCCCGTGCCGCGGCCGCGCCTCCCCCTCCGGCCGGTCAGTTCCGCGTCACCGTGACGCTCGACCAGGCCGAGCCGTCCGCGGTCGACTTGGTCACCGTCCGGGTCTGGCCCGGCTTCACCTGCGACGAATCCAGCGACACCGACACGGTGCCGGAGCCCTTCGGGGTCGTCACCGGCTTGACCTTGTGCACCGGAGCCGGCTTGCCCTTCGGCTTCTTCGCGGGTGCCTTGTGCTTGCCGTGCTCCGCCTTCGCGTGCTTGAACTGCTCCAGGTCCGACTTCGCCCGCTTGACTTCGGCCGAGGCGTCGTCGACGAGCCGGCGGGCGTTCTTCACCGCCTGCGCGGCGTCGTCGAGGGCCTGCCGCGCGATCGTGGCGGGGTCGGGCCGCGGTGGCACGACGATCGCGATCGGCCGCACCGCCGTCGCGGCCTGCCGAGGCCCCAGGTGCTCGACCGCGGCGGCGCGGACCACCGCGGGCCGCGGCCGGTCCGCCTTCTTGTGGTGCGTCCGCTGCACCGGCTTGGCCTTCCGGGCCGGCGCGTGCTCCGCGGACTTGGCCACCGGCACGGCCTGGGCCGCCGGCTCGGCCACCGGCGCGGGTACCACGCGAACGGCGGGTGGCGGTGCCTCCTGCCGGACCGGCGCCGGCTTCGGGGTGGCGCCGGTGGTGGCGGCGAGCGCCTGCGATTCGCCGGCGCTGCTTTCGGCGCCGTCGAACAGCCCCGAAGCCGCGGTGACGCCGACCGCGGCGGTCACCAGTCCCGCCATGCCGTACACGTAGGCCTTCTTCATGCATCCCTCCTCTGTCGGCGTGGCCGGACGGCCACGAGCTTTGTCACGGCGCCGTCGCCCGGTGGCCGGCGAACCAGTCCCGCACCTCCGGCTGCAGCAGCGGCCGGAGCACGAGCATCGACAGGACGATCGGCAGCACCACGGCCGGGCTCGGCGCACCGCCGGTGACGAGAGAGGCGAACAGGCCCCACAGGGCGGCCAAGACGTTCACGCTCTCGATGGCGATGGTGGCGATCCGCACCCAAGCCAGGCGGCGCGGCAACAGCAGGGCGCACAGGAACAGCGCCAGCGCGAGCACGGTGCTCACGGCCAGGAGCGCGACCAGTTCGCCGTCGTCCACATCGGACGTGCCGAGCAGGACGAGCAACGCCACGCCGGTGACGATGCCGAGACCGGACTGCACGAACATCCCGATCCTGGCGGACCGCAGTGCTTTCCGCGGCTGAGCGCTCATGCTCTTCTCCTTCTCGACGAGATCCGTCACCGGTCGCGGTCGGCCGGGACCGCGGCGATCCCGAGCGAAAGCGGCGGCGGGCCATAGCGATTGACGTGGGGCTCGCTTCGCCCGGCCAGGAACACCCCGGCGACCGGCAAGCCCCAGACGAACAGCGCGAGCCACAGCCAGCCACCGGCGCGGCCGGTGTCGTGCAGCCGGCGCACCCCGACCGAAACCAGCGGAACGACCAGCAGCAGGCACATGTCGAGCAGCAGCGCGTCGTCCAGCGCCACGGCAAGCCCGTTGGCGCCGAGACAGCCGAGGAAGAGCAGCCAGAATTCCCGGCGCGTCGCGCGTCCCCGGAAGCGCACGCACCACCGGACGCAGCTGGCGAATGCCGATCGAAGGTCCATCGTGACTCCCCGGTTCCGTGTGCCGACCAGTGTCGGGTGCGGCGGACCGCCGTGGGACCTTCTGGCCTATTGCTGCCAGGCGGAGTGCGGCAGCCTGCGCAGGGTCGCCGCGGAGGCGGGGTTGTCGCTGGGGTCGGTCCAGCACTGCTTCGCCGGGACGGCCGCTTCCCGACTACGCCGCCGGCGGCGTGCTCGAAGTCCTCGACGAGCCGCTCGTCGAGGGTCGCGCCCGTCTTCACCCACTGACGCCTCGGCGAGTGGCGGTGCGCGTGGCGAACGCCGAGCCGGTGCCACAACAAGGCGTCCGGCCCGATCGCCGTGCGGTACTGCCTGCGGGACCCGGGTGGGCGTCAGCCGAAGACTCGCCGCTGGATTTCGCGGCGGTAATCCTCCAACGTGTTGTCGAGGTGGATAGCGACCGCCCGGGCGGCCGCTTCGGGATCGCCGTCGCGGATGGCCTCGTAGATCGCCGCGTGTTCTTCGATCGCTTCCGCCGCGTGGCCGCCCACCGTGCCGTGGAGCCCGATCGTGCTCGACTGGTGCTGCAGCCGCCGGACTTCGCGGACCGCGGCCAGGAGGAACTGGTTGTGGGACGCGGCCGCGATGCCGAGGTGGAAGTCGTCGTCTCCGCGGTCGAACAGCGCCGCTTCGCCGGTCAAGTGCCCCTGCCGGCAGGTTTCCGCGGCCACCTCGATCGACCGCAGCTCGACCGGCGTGGCGCGGGTGGCGGCCAGCCTGCCGGCGGTCATCTCCTGGACGCGGCGGAACTCGAACAGCATGTAGACGTGGTCGAGATCGGTCGGCATGAAGAACCCCGACCACCGGCCCGACCCCAGCATGCCCTCGTCGTCGGCCACGTAGAGGCCACGCCCCTTCTGGGCACGCACCCGCCCGATGGCGGAGAGGATCTTGATCGCCTCGCGCACGACGGTGCGCGAGGTGCCCAGGCGCGCGGCGAGTTCGTTCTCCGTCGGCAAGCGGTCGCCGGCCTGCAACCGCAGCTCGGCGATGAGCTGGAGGATCTGTTCGGCGACGAGTTCGTATCCCGGCCGGTACGGCGCCGCACCGGTCGCCGGCGGGGTGCCTGCCGGCCCGGCCGTCTCGTCCACTCGCTGGCCTCCTTCGTCCGCGGCAACCGTAAGAACCATACATCCGGACATCGCCACCGAAATAGGTAGGACTCATTTGGGCAAGCGTCCTGCTGCTCCGGGAACGAACTCCAGGCCAGCTTCTTGACGGCGGAAGCGTGGGCGACTGTGATGGTGCTCACGACCGATTTGCTTGTCCAGAATGTGTATTACTCATCGCGGCCACGACGAAGCGGGGTACCTCATGACAGTTCCCGCGCGCACCACGGGAGCCGGCGGCTCGGCCGTGCGCCGCCGGCGGTACGCGGGGTTGGCCCTCGCCGCCGTCACGGCCTGCGGAAACGGCGGGAACGGCAACGGCGCGCAAGGCGGGTTCCAGCCGGTGCCGCAGACGGGCGGGAAGATCACCGTCTGGGTCGATGCGACGCGGCTGCCCGCCGCCCAGCTCTACCAGAAGCAGCACCCGGCAGTGCAGCTGGACATCGTCACCTACGACGGCGACGCCAACGGCTCGAAGTACCTGCAGATGAAGGTGGGCCTGTTCAACCGGACCCGCAGCGGCTGGCCGGACGTGGTGTTCAGCTCGCAGAAAAACGAGATCTCCTGGGCGGTGCAGGCCGGGTTCACCGCACCGCTGGACAAGGGCCGGATCCCGCCTTCTGGACCGGGGCGGGCGGCTGGATCGTGGTGATGTACGGCGCCCTCGACAACATCTCGCCCGATCTGCTGGAGGCGGCCCGGATCGACGGCGCGGGCGGGTGGCAGACGGCCTGGCGGATCCAGATCCCGTTGCTGTCACAGGCGAGTGTCGGCGTGGCCGGACACGACTACTCGCTCAACCAGCTCTCCTACGACTTCGCCTTCCAGAACGACAACGTGAACACGGCGGCGGCGATCTCGGTGGAGCTGCTGGTGGCCGGGCTCGTCGTCGCCGGCGTGTTCGTCACCCGCTCGGGGTTCTTCGATGCCGACTGACGTCCGCCTTCCCGCGCAAGTGGACGAGCCGGTACGCCGCGCGGCCGGTCCACGGCGGCGCCGCGCCAGGCGGCTGCCGAACCCGCCGGCGGCACTGGTGCTCGTGCTGTTCCTCGTGTTCTTCGTGCTCCCGGTGGTGTGGCTCCTGCTGGCGGCCACGAAGACCGACGACCAGCTCGTGCACGGCAACCCGCTGTCGTTCGGTTCGTGGCGGGCACTGGCGGACAACTGGACCGCGCTGACCTCGTTCCAGGACAACGCGATCTTCCGCTGGCTCGGCAACTCCGCGGTCTATTCGTTCGTGGCCCTCGCGATCACCCTGTGCGTCGCGATCCCGGCCGGGTACGCGCTCGCGATGACCGAGTTCCGCGGCCGCCACACGCTCCTCGTCGCGACGCTCGTGGTCATGCTGATGCCGAACGCCACCCTCGTGGTGCCGTTGTTCCTCGAGGTGAACGCGGTGCACCTGATCGGCTCGATGTGGTCGGTCGTCCTGCCGTACTCGTTCTACCCCTTCGGCGTGTACCTGACCTACATCTACTTCGGCACCGCGGTGCCCCGTGACCTGATCGCGGCGGCCAAGCTCGACGGCTGCACGGCGTTCGGGGTGTTCCGCCACGTCGCCCTGCCGCTGGCCGCGCCGATCGTCGCCCTCGTCGGCTTCTTCGGCTTCGTGGCCAACTGGACCAACTACTTCCTGCCCTACGTCCTGCTGCCGCAGAGCGACCAGTTCCCGGTCCAGGTCGGCCTGGGCACGCTGCTGAACTCGGTTCCCCAGTTCAACCCGACCGTCGGCACCGCGGCGGTGCAGCGCCCGGAACCGGCCTTGGCCACCCTGCTGGCGATCACCCCGGTCCTCGCGGTCTTCCTGTTCTCCCAGCGTTTCCTGGTCGCCGGGATGCTGGCCGGCGCGACCAAGGAGCAGCCATGCATGCCGCTGTCACGGCCTCGGTGCCCCTGCTGGAACCACCGGGCTGGGCGATCGCGCAGCGCGAGCTGTTCGACCTGCTCGACCGCGCGTGGCGGCAGTTCGCCCGCGACTTCACCGGCCCGGACGGGCGGTCGGTCTACGACGACGGGCTCACCAGCCGCGACGGCGTCGACGACTTCTACGAGACCTTCTTCAACTGGCCGCAGCTCTACCTGCTCGGCGGCGCCGACGACCTGCTCGCCGAAGCGGAGCGGCACTGGGAAGGCGTCACCCGGCAGCTGACCGAGCTGGGCATGCTGCAGGACGAGTACGAACGCGGTTACGACTGGTTCCACCAGGGCGAAAGCCTGCTGCTGCTGTACTTCCTGTGCATGGCCGCGCCCGGGCGGTGGCGGGAGTGCGCACTGCGGTTCGCGGAGCTCTACGTCGACCCCGCGCAGGGCAACTACGACCCCGCGCACCGCATCCTCCGCCGTCCCCACAACGGCAGCGATCCGGCGCGCGACGGGCTCTTCGACGGTGGCTGGTACCCGTGGCTGCCCCGGGAGGCCGCGACGTACGGCTTTCCGCTGGCGTGGCTGCTGCCCGCGGACGCCGACGAGCCCCCGCGGGACCACGACCCGCGGCTGGGCGAGCAGATGCGGCGGAGGATGGGGGACGGGGACACCGCCGTCAACCTGGCCGCCTCCGGGCTCGTCTTCAACGCGTTGCTGCTGTCGGGCGACCGGCGCTACCGCGACTGGCTCGCCGAGTACGTGGGCGCCTGGCGGGAACGCGCGGCGGCCAACAACGGCGTCCTGCCCGACAACGTCGCTCCCGACGGGACGGTGGGCGGGCTGCTGGAGGGGCGCTGGTACGGCGGGCACTACGGCTGGTCCTGGCCGCACGGCTGGTACAGCGTCGGCCACGCCGCCGTCGTCGGCGCGCTGACGGCCACGCTCGCCACGGGCGACGAGACGTTCACCGACCTGGTGCGCCCGGCGCTGGACGAGATCATCGGCCACGGCAAAGTCATGGCGTTCACCGAGGCGGATTCCAGCCTCGCCGCCAAGTGGTCGGTGCAGCTGCGTGACGACGTGGACACCCCGACGCTGCACGTCCCGTTCCGCTACGACGACCGGGGCTGGTTCGACTACAACCCGATGCTGATGGGCGTCCCGGCCGCGCTGTGGCACCACACGGCCGCGCCGGAAGACCGCGAACGCCTCGAGCGGCTGCGCGCGGCGGCCGGCCACGACTGGCGGATCGTGCGGCCGTTCCGCAGCAAGGAGGAAGCCGGGCACGAGGAGCCGTGGCTGGCCTACCTCGCGGGCGACAACCCGGACTACCCGGAGCGCATCCTGGCCGCTGCCCAGGCCCAGGTACGGCACCGGCTGACCCGCATGGAGCGCTACCGCGGCCGGGCCGTGCCGGAAGCCGACATCCACCTGTGGCAGCAGTCCAACCCGGTGGTCACCGAAGCACTGGTCCAGCTCACCTGGGGCGCTCCGCAGGTCGTCTACAACGGCGGGCTGCAGCAGGCCCGCGTCCGCTACTACGACGCGCGGGCGCGCCGGCCGGGGCTGCCGCCGTCCGTGGCGGCGCTGGTTTCCCGCATCGATCCCGAAGCGACCGTGGTCGAGCTGGTGAACCTCGACCCGCAGGAGCCGCGGTCGGTCCTCGTCCAGGCCGGCGCGTTCGCCGAGCACCACATCCGCGGCGCGGAGTACAGCGCGTGCGAGGACCCGTCGTGGATCGGCGGCCTCTACGACTACGGCCACCGGGAACCGGTGGTGACAACCGCGTCGATCGACCTCGACGGCCCGTGGCTGCGGGTGGACCTGCCCCGGTCGACCCGGATCCGCCTGTCCCTGCGGCTGGCGCTGCGGGCCGGCACGGCGTCCTACGCCACGCCGTTCGACGAGCGCGGCGCATGAGGCCCGCCGCCGGGAGCACCGGCTCGTTCTCGGCCGGGAACGTCCTCGCGCACTGTCACGTGCAGGCGGGCCGACAGGAACACTTCATGCGCGCGCCGGCCGACGTGTGTCAAGCCGGCTGCTGCACGGCGTGGATTCCGTGCCACGCCTCCGCGCCGCATTCTTGCGTCCACTGAGGACAGTGTCAGTGACGGCGACCGCAGAAATATGAATGTTCAATAATTGCCGGACGTTGTTTGTCTGAAGTGTCCAGTTGTACCGATTCCCGGCGTCGGCCGTGACTCGCCGGATCCCTTGCTTTTTGAGGCGAACACAACGGTTTTCCGTGGGAAATTCACGGCTCGCCACGTGTTGGCGTGGGGTTCCCCGCGCTGGTAGTCTCCGGCCGTGGATGCCGGGAAAGCGCTGGGGCGATTCTCGGCATCGGAGTACTGGGGCCTGTTTCGTTGACGTTGCAAGTTTCGGGATCAAACCGCTGGGGGAGCGGTCTGTCTTACGGGCATCGATCCCGGATGCCGGTTTGTAAACGTTGTGTTTCAGGGCGGATCACCAGCCCGGCCGGTCATGGTTGACCAATTCGACGGTCGATCGCCGGCCGGCCGAGTCGTGTTCCGACGGGCGTCCGCCTGGGAGGCCGACATCTCTCCAGGCAAGAGGATGCTACCCGAAAGCTTTGTCGGAGGGGTGATTGAAGTGTCCATCGATTCTTGCTCGGCGCCCGATTGTGGTGATGTCCGGAGCGCGGCTCCGGGGCGGGACGGGCCCCGGCGCGGCCACTGCTCCGGATGCCGGAACCGGATCGCCGCGGACCTGGCCGAACTGCCGAGGCTCTACGACGACTGCGAATCCCTGCTCATCGCCGCGCCCAGGGCGCTCACGGAGAAGGTGAGCGGCCGTTTCGTGAAGGACGCGCAGCTGAACGACACCGCGGTGTCCGTGCGTTCGGACATGGTCGCGATCCTCGCTTCCTGGGCCGGCCTGGTCACGGCCGAACGGGCGGTCACGAGGCCGGCCCGGCGTGACGTCGCCACGCTGGCCTCGTTCGTCGCCGCGCACCTGGACTGGCTGCTGGCGCACCCGGCGGCCGCCGATTTCGTCGACGAGGTGACGACTCTCGCGAGGGCTGCCCGGCAGGCGGCCCAGCCGGGCGCCCGGATTCACCTGGAACTGGGGCAATGCGTACGGCCCGGGTGCGAGAGCGCCTTGTTCGCCACCACGCACGGAGACGGCGGCACCTCACTGACCGGCCACGTGCGCTGTGAGTCCGGACATGTGTGGAAGGCCCATCAATGGCTGCCGCTGGCCGATCGGCTCGCCAAGACGAGACGCCCGGCGGCCGGGAGTGCGCATGAGTCCTGAAGCCGCGCGGCGTCGTCAGACCGTGCCCACGCAGCTCGCGGCCATGGCGGCCGGCGTGCAGGAGTCGACGATCAGGAAATGGGCCAGCCGTGGCAAGCTGGTGCGCTACGGCAGCCCGGGACGGGCCGAGTACGACCTGGCCGAGCTGCTGGCGATCGTCGCCGGCAGTGCGGCCGAGGACGCGCTGGCCGGTGACGAAAGCCGCGACCCCGCCTAGGAAATGCCGTACTCGGAAGGGGGCTCTCGCCGCGCAGGCGAGAGCCCCTTCCTTGTTCAGTCCTTTGTGCACAGTCCCGGCCGACCGCCTCGGACGCCCGTTTCGCGGCTCGGGCTTGACACCCGGCCGACGCGGTGTCACGCTCTTGGTGGCGGTAGAAGTGTGTCCAAATTCCCGCTACACCGTGTCTTCCGAAATTTCGCCGGCGCCACTCGGCGCCGATGCCACCGGCAGCGCGCAACCACCCGTCTCCCGGCCCAGCCGCCGGGATCACCCTTTGCCGGCGCCGAAATCCATCCATGGGGGAGCCGAACGCCGTGAGCATCACCGAAGAGACCACCTCCGGCCCGCGCGCCGGAACCGCAGGCCGGAAGCTCGCGCTGGTCGCCGACGGGCAGCCGCCGCGCACCCTGCACGACACCGTCGGCGAACTCGAAGCGATCAAGGCCACCGCCCGCCAGGGCCCGGACCCCCACGCCACCCGCCGTCAGCACGACAAGGGCAAGCTGACCGCGCATGAACGGATCGAGCTGCTGCTCGACCCGGGTTCGTTCACCGAGGTCGAGGCGTTGCGGCGGCACAGCGCGACCGCGTTTGGGCTGGACCGGCGCCGTCCGCACTCCGACGGCGTGGTGACCGGCTGGGGCACCGTGCACGACCGGACCGTCTTCGTCTACGCACACGACTTCCGGATCTTCGGCGGGGCACTCGGCGAGGCCCACGCGGCGAAGATCCACAAGCTGCTGGACATGGCCGAAGCCGCGGGAGCGCCGGTGGTCAGCCTGAACGACGGAGCGGGCGCCCGGATCCAGGAGGGCGTCACCGCGCTGGCCGCCTACGGCGGCATCTTCCGGCGCAACGTCCGCTGTTCCGGCGTGATCCCGCAGATCAGCGTGATGCTGGGCCCGTGCGCGGGCGGCGCGGCTTACTCGCCGGCGCTGACCGACTTCGTCTTCATGGTCCGGGGGATTTCACAGATGTTCGTCACCGGCCCGGACGTGGTGCAGGCCGTCACCGGCGAGCGCGTCTCGATGGACGGCCTCGGCGGCGCGGACGTGCACGCGGGCCGTTCCGGAGTGGCCCACTTCGCCTACGACGACGAGGTTTCCTGCTTGGCGGACGTGCGTCACCTGCTCGCGCTGCTGCCCTCGAACAACCGGGAGCTGCCGCCCGTCCGGCGCTCCGGCGACCCCGCCGACCGGCGCCTGGACGCCGTGATGGACCTGGTGCCGGTCGACCCGAGCCGCTCGTACGACATCCGTGCGGTGCTCGGGGAGGTGCTGGACGACGGCGACTTCCTCGAGGTGCAGGAGAGCTGGGCGGCCAACGTCGTCTGCGCGCTCGGCCGGCTCGACGGGCACCCGGTCGGTGTCGTGGCGAACCAGCCGTGCCTGCTGGCCGGCGTGCTGGACATCCACGCCAGCGAAAAGGCGGCCCGGTTCGTCCAGCTCTGCGACGCCTTCAACATCCCGCTCGTGACCTTCGTCGACGTCCCGGGGTTCTTGCCCGGGGTGGAGCAGGAGCACAACGGGATCATCCGGCACGGCGCGAAACTGCTGTACGCCTACAGCAACGCCACCGTGCCGCGGATCCAGGTGATCCTGCGCAAGTCCTACGGCGGCGCCTACATCGTCATGGACTCGCGGTCGATCGGCGCCGACGTCTCGCTCGCCTGGCCGACCAACGAGATCGCCGTGATGGGCGCGGAGGGCGCGGCCAACGTCATCTTCCGGCGGGAGATCGCCGCCGCCGAAGACCCCGAGCGGACGCGCCGGCAGAAAATCGACGAGTACCGCAGCGAGCTGATGCACCCGTTCTACGCCGCCGAGCGCGGGCTGGTCGACGACGTGATCGACCCGCGTGACACCCGGTCGGCGCTGGTGCGCTGCCTGGCGATGCTGCGGGCCAAGCACGCCGCGTTGCCCGCCCGCAAGCACGGGAACCCGCCGCAGTGACGGAAAACGCACGGCACGGTCTCGACCCCGAAGAGCTGGCGGCACTCGTGGTCGCCCTGCTCTGCCGGGCGGCGCAGCCCCCGGCCGCGGCCGCGCCCCCGCCCGGCGGAGCGCCGAAATCCGGGTGGAGGACTCCGGGAATGACGTCCGGATTCGTCGTCGCGCACAGCTGGCAGACGACGACGCACCCGTAGGTCGCCCTTTCCCGCTTCATTTTCTGCCGGCGGTCGATTTCGTTTCGCGGATTGCGGAACGCGCCGCCGGCCCAGCGCTAGGAGACTCGGATGGACGCTGCCGTGATCGTGGTGGGTGCGGGTCCCGTCGGGCTGATGCTCGCCGGCGAACTGCGCCTCGCCGGGGTCGAGGTCCTCGTCGTGGAACGCCTTTCCCGGCCGTCCGGTGAATCACGCGGTCTCGGTTTCACCGCGCGGACCCTCGAGGTGTTCGACCAGCGCGGGCTGCTGCCGCGGTTCGGGGACGTCGAAATCAGCCCCCGCGGCCACTTCGGAGGCGTGCCGCTCGACTACACGGTGCTGGAGGGCGCCCACTTCGGGGCCCGGGGCATTCCGCAGTCGCGCACGGAGGCCGTTCTCGCGGACTGGGCGGACGAACTCGGTGCGCCGGTGCTCCGGAACCGGGAGCTCGTCGGCCTGCACGACACCGGCGACGGCGTCGACATCGAGGTCCGCGGCCCGCGCGGGGCCGTCCGGCTCCGCGGCGAGTACGTGGTCGGCTGCGACGGCGGCCGCAGCGCGGTCCGCAAGCTGGCGGGTTTCGCCTTTCCCGGGACCGACGCGACGCGGGAGATGTTCCTGGCCGACGTGGCCGGGTGCGCCCTGCGCCCGCGTCCGATCGGGGAGAAGCTGCCCGGCGGCATGGTGATGTCGGCGCCGACCGGCGACGGCGTCGACCGGATCATCGTCTGCGAGCGCGGCGCGCCACCCCGGCGGCGCACCGGGCCGCCGGACTTCGCCGAGGTCGCCGCGGCCTGGCAGCGCATCACCGGTGAGGACATCCGGCACGGCAGGCCGGTGTGGGTGAGTGCCTTCGGTGACGCCACCCGGCAGGCCGCCGAGTACCGGCGCGGCCGGGTCCTGCTGGCCGGCGACGCCGCGCACACCCACCTGCCGGCCGGCGGCCAGGGGCTCAGCTTCGGCGTCCAGGACGCGGTGAACCTCGGCTGGAAGCTCGCCGCGCAGGTACTGGGCCGGGCGCCCGCCGGGCTGCTGGACACCTACCACGCCGAGCGGCATCCGGCCGGCGTGCGGCTGCTGCGCAACACGCTCGCGCAGGGACTGCTGTACCTGAGCGGCAGCGACGTCGAGCCGCTGCGCGAGGTGATGGCCGACCTGATGCGGCTGGACGTCGTCGGCCGTCACCTGGCGGGCATGGTGAGCGGCCTGGACGTCCGCTACGACGTAGGGGCCGGGGAGCACCCGCTGCTCGGCCGGCGGCTTCCGGACCACGACCTCGTACGCGGCGACGGCAAGATCCGCGCCTGCGAACTGCTGCACCCGGCCCGTGGCGTGCTTCTGGACTTCGGCGCCGACGCGGGACTCCGGACCGCCGCGGCGGGCTGGTCGGACCGTGTCGACGTCGTCACCGCGACGCCGTACGCCATCGAAGACGGCAGCGGGCTCGCCGGCACCGACGCGCTCTTGGTGCGTCCCGACGGCTATGTGGCCTGGGCGGCGCCGGGAGCGGCCGTGGGGCTGACCGCCGCTCTGGAGCGCTGGTTCGGCGCTCCGCTCCCGATCCGGAATCCTCCCGACGAGAAAGGCCCGCAGTGACGACGGTGATCCCCAGTACCGACATCGATCTCTACACCGAAGAGGCGATCCTTTCGCCGTACGAGGCGTACCGGACGCTCCGGGACACCGGTCCCGCGGTCTGGCTGGAGCAGTACCAGGTCTACGCGGTGGCCAGGTACCAGGACGTCTACGACGCCCTGCACGACCACGAAGGCTTTTCGTCCGGCTCCGGGGTGGCGCTGAACGAGCCGCTCAACCGGAAGATGAAGGGCAGCGCGCTGGTCAGCGACCCGCCGTACCACGACCACCTGCGCGGCATCATGGGCGTTCCGCTGACTCCCAAAGCCCTGCGCCGGCACAAGGAGCTGTTCGAGCGGCTGGCCGGGGAGCTGGTCGACCGGCTGCTCGAGCGTGCCACCTTCGACGTGGTCGTGGACTTCGCCCAGCTGTTCCCGCTGTCGGTCGTCCCCGATCTGCTCGGCTGGCCCGCCGAGGGCCGCGACGACTTCCTCGCGTGGGCCTCGGCCGGGTTCAACGCCCTCGGCCCGATGAACGAGCGGGCCGTGGCGGATCTCGGGACCCTGCAGGGGATGTGGGCGTTCATGGCCGAGATGGCCGTCCCCGGCAGGCTGCGTCCCGGAAGCTGGGGCGCGGACCTCGTCGCGGCCGCCGAGGCGGGCACCCTCAGCCGGGAGCTGCTGCCCGCGATGATCGGCGACTACCTCGTCCCGTCCCTGGACACGACGGTCTCGGCCCTCTCGAGCGCCATGCTGCTGCTCGGCAGGCACCCGGACCAGTGGCGGGCGATCAGGGCGGACCGGTCGCTGATCCCCAACGCCCTCAACGAGGTCATCCGCTACGACGCGCCCATCCGCGGGCTGTCCCGGTTGCTGACGCGGGACCGCGAGCTGAGCGGGACGACGCTCCCGGCGGGGTCGCGGGCGCTGATGCTCTACGGCTCGGCCAACCGGGACGAGCGGTACTGGGACACGCCCGACACCTTCGACGTGACGCGGGCGAACGCCGCCAGCCACGTCGGGTTCGGCCACGGCATCCACGGCTGCGTCGGCCAGGGCCTCGCCCGGCTGGAGGGCCACGCCCTGCTGAACGCGCTGGCCGACAAGGTTTCGGTGATCGAAGTGGGCGAGCCCACCTACCGCGTGCACAACACCATCCGCGCGATCGCCACGCTGCCCGCGACTCTCGGACGATGAGGAGGAAACCGATGAAGATCCTGGTCGATCGCAAGCGGTGCGAAGGCCACGGCCTGTGCGAGGACGCCGCGCCGGACCTCTTCGAAATCGACGACGGGGGCGAGCTGGTGCTGCTCTTCGACGGCACCGTGCCGGACGGCCGCGACCGGCAGGCGGCCGACGCCGTGCGGATCTGCCCGGTCAGTGCGCTCAAGGCCGAGTGACCGGGCCGCCGGATGAGGTTCGACGACGTGTTCGTGGCAGGCTGCGGCACCTGGCTGCCACCGGCGATGAGCGTCGGCGACGCGATCGCCGAAGGGTTGTGCGAGCCGGCGCTCGCCGCCGCGCTGGACATGGCCTCCGTGACCATCGCGGAGGAGGTGCCGGCGCCGGAGATGGCGGCCAGGGCGGCCCGGGTCGCGCTCGCGCGGGCCGCGGTTGATCCGTCCGAAGTGGACTTGCTGCTGCACGCCAGCTTCTACTACCAGGGCCACGACCTGTGGGCGCCGGCCTCGTACGTGCACCGGGTCGCCGTGGGCAACGCCTGCCCGGCGATCCAGATCGGCCAGGTGTCCAACGGCGGCATGGTGTCGCTGGAGCTGGCCGCCTCCTACCTGCTGGCCCGGCCCGGCCGGGGGACGGCGCTGCTCACCACCGGCGACCGGTTCTGCCCGCCGGGGTTCGACCGGTGGCACAGCGACACCGGGACGCTCTACGCCGACGGCGGGACCGCCCTCGTGCTGTCCCGGACCCGCGGTTTCGCCAGGCTCCGCAGCGTGGCGACGGTCGGCCGGTCGGAGCTCGAGGGCATGCACCGGGGCGCCGAGCCCTTCGGCCCGGCGCCGTTCAGCTACCGGAAGGTCGTCGAAATGGACGCCTACAAGGACGCCTTCGTCGCCGAGGCCGGACGGTCGTTCGCGGTGGCGCAGGCGAGTTCCGGCCAGCGTGAAGCGATCGAGCGGGCGCTCGCCGACGCGGGCACCGAACTGGCCGCCATCGACTGGTTCGTGCTGCCGCACCTCGGGCGCAAACGGCTGTCGGCGGGCTACTTCGGCAAGCTCGGCGTCCACCCGGGGCAGACGACCTGGCCGTGGAGCCGCACGGTCGGCCACCTCGGCGCGGGCGATCAGTTCGCCGGGCTGGAGCAGCTGGTCCGGACCGGGGCCGCGGGCCCGGGAAGCCGCTGTCTCCTGGTCGGTGTCGGTGCCGGCTTCAGCTGGTCGGGCGCGGTCGTCGAAGTCCTGGAGCGGCCGGAATGGGCGGAGCGGCCATGACCGGACGCGGACTCGTCCTGCTGCTGCCCGGCCAGGGCTCCCAGTACCAGGGGATGGCCGTGGCGCTTTACGAGCGTGAGCCGGTCTTCGCCGCGGCGGCCGACGAGTTCTTCGCCGCCATGGGACCCGAAGGAAAGCTCGTGCGCGACGACTGGCTCAGTGACGCGCCGGGTGTGTCGATCGACGACGGGCTGCGGGCGCAGCCGCTGCTGTTCGCCATCGGCTACGGCATCGGCCGGGTGCTGCTCGGCCGCGGGCTCCGGCCGGTGCGGCTGATCGGGCACAGCGTCGGGGAGCTCGCGGCCGCGGCGCTGGCCGGGGTGTTCGACCTGGCCGCGGCCGGCCGCATCCTGGCCGCCCGGTCACGGGTGCTGGCCGGCGCGCCGCCCGGCGGGATGCTCGCGGTCGCCGCCACGGCCGCCACGGCCGAGTCCTTTGTGGACCGTGAGGCGGCGGCGGGTGGAGTCGTGGTCGGCGCGGTCAACGCCCCGGCGCAGACCATCCTCGCCGGCCCCGAGCCGGAGCTCTCGCGGACCGAGACGGCGTTGCGGGCGGCCGGGCTGACCGTCCGCCGCGTGCGCTCCGCGCAGCCGTTCCACTCGCCGGTCCTGGACGCGGCGGCGGCGGAGTTCGAGCAGGCCGTCGCCGCGGAACGGCTGCGGCCGCCGCGGATCCCGGTCACCTCCGCCTGGACCGGCCGGCCGGTCGAAGCGGCCGAGGCGGTGCGCCCGTCGTTCTGGGCCCGGCAACTGGCCGGGCCCGTGCGGTTCTGGGCGGCCGTTTCGAGCCTGCCCGGCGACGGCGAGTTCACGTTCGCCGAGGCGGGCCCCGGCAACCTGCTGTCCATGGTCGCCCGGCGGCACCCGTCCGTGCGGGCGCGCCGCAGCGTGGTGGTCGGCCTGCTCCCGACCGAAGGAAAAGATGCCTGGCCGGTCTGGCGGGCGGCGCTGGAAAAGCTCGACTCCGAGAATTCACCGCACTGAGAGTGCACCGCACTGAGGGGAAGCAAAAGTTGTACAGCACACTGATCGTGGCCCGGCTGAAGCCGGATTCGGGCGAGGAAGTCGCCAAGCTGTTCGGCGAGTTCGACCGGACCGACATGCCGCACCTGATGGGCACCCGGCGCCGCCAGCTCTTCACCTACCAGGGCCTCTACTTCCACCTGCAGGACTTCGACGCCGACAACGGCACCGAGGCGATCGACGGAGCCCGGACGGACCCCCGGTTCGTCGGGATCAGCCAGGACCTGCGTGCCTTCATCGACCCGTACGACCCGGCGACCTGGCGCTCGCCCGCCGACGCGATGGCCACCCGCTTCTACCACTGGACGGCCCCCGATGCCTGATCCACGACGCCGGGTCGTCATCACCGGGATCGGAGTACTGGCGCCGGGCGGGGCCGGCACCAAGGACTTCTGGAGCATGCTCACCGAGGGACGCACCGCGACCAGGGCGCTGACCTTCTTCGACGCCTCGCCGTTTCGCTCGCGCGTGGCGGCGGAGGTCGACTTCGACCCGGAGGCGCACGGGCTGAGCCCGCAGCAGATCCGGCGGATGGACCGGGCCGCGCAGTTCGCGGTGGTCGCGACCGGTGAGGCGGTCGCCGACAGCGGCCTGGAGCCCGGGCAGCTGGACCCGGCCCGGATCGGGGTGGCGATCGGCAGCGCGGTCGGCGCCACGACCGGCCTGGAGAACGAGTACCGGGTGGTCAGCGACGGCGGACGGCTCGAACTGGTGGACCACGCCTACACCGTGCCCCACCTCTACGACTACTTCGTGCCGAGCTCGTTCGCGGCCGAGGTGGCCTGGTCGGTGGGCGCCGAAGGGCCGGCGACGGTGATGTCGACCGGCTGCACCTCGGGCCTGGACTCGGTCGGCTACGCCTGCGAGCTGATCCGGGAGGGCGCCGCCGACGTGATGATCACCGGCGGCACCGACGCCCCGATCTCGCCGATCACGGTGGCCTGCTTCGACGCGATCAAGGCGACCACCCCGCGCAACGACGACGCGGAGCACGCGTCCCGGCCGTTCGACCGCACGCGCAACGGGTTCGTGCTCGGCGAGGGCGCGGCGGTCCTGGTCCTGGAGGAGCGGGAAAGCGCGCTGCGGCGCGGGGCGCACGTCTACGCCGAGATCGGCGGGTACGCGACGCGGTCCAACGCTTATCACATGACCGGGCTGCGCGCCGACGGCAAGGAGATGACCGAGGCGATCCGGGCCGCCATGGCCGAGGCCAGGGTCAACCCCGAGGACATCGACTACGTCAACGCGCACGGTTCCGGCACCAAGCAGAACGACCGGCACGAGACGGCGGCGTTCAAGAACAGCCTGGGGGAGCACGCCTACCGCGTCCCGGTGAGCTCCATCAAGTCGATGGTCGGCCACTCGCTGGGCGCGATCGGCTCGATCGAGATCGCCGCCTGCGCGCTGGCGATCGAGCACGACGTCGTGCCGCCGACGGCGAACCTGCACGTGCCGGATCCCGAGTGCGATCTGGACTACGTGCCGCTGACCGCGCGGGAGTGGCGGACCGGCGGCGTGCTGACCGTGGGCAGCGGGTTCGGCGGCTTCCAGAGCGCGATGGTGCTGCGCCGCGGCGATCAGGGCGCCGCATGAGCGCCGCGACGGTGGTGACCGGGCTCGGCGTCGCGGCGCCGAACGGCCTCGGCACCGCCGACTTCTGGGCGGCGACGCGCGCGGGCCGCACCGGCATCGGGCCCCTGACCCGTTTCGATCCGGCGGGCTACCCGTCGGTGCTGGCGGGCGAGGTACCGGGATTCGTGGCCGCGGACCACCTGTCCGGGCGGATGCTGCCGCAGACCGACCACATGACCCGGCTCGCCCTCGTGGTCGGCGACTGGGCCCTCGCGGACGCCGGTGTGGTGCCGGCCGAGCTGCCGTCGTTCGACATGGGCGTGATCACCGCGAGCTCGGCGGGCGGCTACGAGTTCGGTGAGCGGGAGCTGCGCAACATGTGGCGCAAGGGCGGCCAGTACGTCTCGGCCTACCAGTCCTTCGCCTGGTTCTATGCGGTGAACAGCGGCCAGCTCTCGATCCGCAACGGGATGCGCGGGCCGAGCGGCGTGCTGGTCTCCGACCAGGCGGGCTCGCTGGACGCGCTCGCGCAGGCCCGGCGGCAGATCCGCCGGGGCACGCGGCTGGTCCTCTCCGGCGCGGTCGACTCCTCGCTCTGTTCGTGGGGCTGGGTGGCGCACCTGTCGAGCGGCCGGCTGAGCACGAGCGACGACCCGGACGGGGCGTACCTGCCCTTCGACCGCCGGGCCGCCGGGCACGTCACCGGCGAAGGCGGGGCGCTGCTGACGCTGGAAGACGCGGACAGCGCGCGGGAGCGCGGCGCGCGCGTCTACGGCGAGATCGCCGGGTACGGCGCGAGTTTCGACCCGCGGCCCGGCAGCGGACGGCCGCCGGCGCTGGCCCGGGCCATCGTCCTCGCGCTCGAGGACGCGGGGATGACCGCCGCTGACGTCGACGTCGTCTTCGCCGACGCGGCCGCCGTCCCCGAGCTCGACCGCGTCGAGGCCGACGCGATCACCGCGGTCTTCGGCCCGCGCGGGGTCGCGGTCACCGCGCCCAAGACGATGACCGGACGGCTCTGTTCCGGGGCCGCGGCGCTGGACGTGGTCACGGCACTGCTGTCGATGCGGGATTCGGTGATCCCGCCGACCACGAACGTCTCGCTCGCGCCGGAGTACGAGCTCGACCTGGTGACCGCCGGCCCGCGGTCCGCCCCGGTCCGCGCGGCCGTCGTGCTCGCCAGGGGCCACGGCGGCTTCAACTCCGCCGTCGTCCTCCGCGCGCCGTCCGCCGCGGGCGCAGACCCGTCAAGTCCACATCAGACACTCCAGAAAGGAACTGGTCATGGCTGACCACACCCTGACCCTGGCCGACCTCCGGCGCATCCTCGGCGAGGCGGCCGGCGCCGACGAGGCCACCGCCGGCGTCGACGCCGACGCCGTGGACACCTCGTTCGAAGACCTCGGCTACGACTCGCTCGCCCTGATGGAGACGGCGAGCCGGATCGAACGGGAGTACGCCATCAAGCTCGACGAGTCGGTCCTCGCCGACGCGGACACCCCCCGCGCGCTGCTCGATCTGGTCAACGAGCAGCTGTCGGCGGGCGTCGCCTGACTCGTCCCGCCGGGTGCCGCCGCCGTGCCCGATGTCCCCGGCCGGCACGGCGGCGGCCCACCACCGCACCCACACCGAAGCATTGGAGCAGCCATGCCGAACCAGCAGAAGCGAGTGGCCCTGGTCACCGGGGGCACCCGCGGGATCGGGCTCGCCGTGACCAGGACACTCGGGGCGCAGGGACACCAGGTGTTCCTGTGCGCACGGGACGCCGACGCGGTCGAGCTGACCGTCAAGCAGTTGCGGAACGAGGACCTGGAGGTCGACGGCACGGCCTGCGACGTCGCCTCCGCCGAGGACATCACCGCCTGCGTGCGCGCCGCCGTCGAGTCCTTCGGCCCGGTCGACGTGCTGGTGAACAACGCCGGGCGCAGCGGCGGCGGCGTGACCGCGGACCTCGACGACGAGCTCTGGCTCGACGTCGTGAACACCAATCTCACCAGCGTCTTCCGGATGACCCGGGCGGTGCTGACCATCGGCGGCATGCGGCACAAGGACCGCGGGCGGATCATCAACATCGCCTCGACGGCGGGCAAGCAGGGCGTGGTGCTCGGTGCCCCGTACTCGGCGTCCAAGCACGGCGTGGTCGGGTTCACCAAGGCGCTGGGCAACGAGCTGGCGCCGACCGGGATCACCGTGAACGCGGTGTGCCCCGGCTACGTCGAAACGTCGATGGCGCACCGGGTCCGGCAGGGATACGCCGAGGCCTTCGGGACTTCCGAAGAGGAGATCCTGGAGAAGTTCCGGGCGAAGATCCCGCTCGGCCGGTACTCCACCCCGGAAGAGGTGGCCGGGATGGTCGGCTACCTGGCGTCCGACACCGCCGCGTCCGTCACCGCACAGGCGATCAACGTCTGCGGCGGCCTCGGCAACTTCTGATTTCTCGCGAGGGAGCGAACCCATGTCGAAGGCGGAACAGCGCGAGGTGGCGCACGAGATCACCATCGGCGCACCGGCGTCCGAGGTGTACCGGCTGGTCGCCGAAGTGCGGAACTGGCCGCGGATCTTCCCCCCGACCATCCACGTCGACCGGCTGGAGCACGACGGAACCGAGGAGCGGATCCGGATCTGGGCCACCGCCAACGGCCGTCCGAAGAACTGGACCTCGCGCCGGTTCCTGGATCCCGGCGCGCTGCGCGTCGAGTTCCGGCAGGAGGTCTCCGCGCCACCGGTGGCCGAGATGGGCGGCACGTGGATCATCGAACCGCTCGCGCGGGAAACCGCGAAAGTCACGCTGCTGCACCACTACCGCGCGGTGGACGACGATCCCGGGAGCCTGGCGTGGATCGACGAAGCCGTCGACCGCAACAGCCGGTCGGAGCTCGCGGCGCTGAAGACGGGCGCCGAACAGGACAGCGGTGCCGGACTGGCCGTGTCGTTCGAGGACTCCGTGCGGATCGACGGCTCGGCCGAGGACGTCTACGACTTCCTCGACGAGGCGGACCGCTGGCGGGAGCGCCTGCCGCACGTCGCCCGCGTGGAGCTGACCGAGGAGAGCCCGGGCGTGCAGACGCTGGAGATGGACACGCGCACCAAGGACGGCGCCACGCACACGACCAAGTCGGTCCGGGTGTGCTTCCCGCACCGCGAAATCGTCTACAAGCAGATCACGCTGCCGGCGCTGATGAGCGTGCACACCGGGTACTGGCGGCTCTGGGAGACCGACCAGGGCGTCACCGCGGTCTCGCAGCACACCGTGGTGATCGACCCCGGCAGCATCCCGGCGGTCCTCGGGCCGGAGGCGGGTGTCGAGGAGGCCAAGAAGTTCGTGCGGAACGCGCTCGGCGGCAACAGCCTGGCCACCCTCGGGCACGCGAAGGCCTACGCCGAGAGCAGGCGCTGAGTGGCCGCCCCGATCGTGGTCGCCGGGGCCGGGCCCGTCGGGCTGCTGCTGGCCGGCGAGCTGCGCCTCGGCGGCGCCGACGTCGTCGTCGTGGACCGGCTCACCGAGCCCACCGGCGAATCCCGCGCCTCCACCCTGCACGCCCGCACCATGGAACTGTTCGACCAGCGCGGCCTGCTGGCGCCGCTGGGTGTCCCGCCGAACGACCCGGCGGGACACTTCGGCGGGATCCGGATGAGCCTCGCCGGACTGCCCAGCCCGTACCCCGGCCAGTGGAAGGTGCCGCAGACCCGCACCGAGGCGCTGCTGGCGGAGTGGGCTCGTGGTCTCGGCGCGGACCTGCGCCGTGGCCACGAGCTGACCGGGCTGACCGACCACGGAGACCACGTCGAGGTGGAGCTGGCCACCCCCGACGGCCCGGCCCGGCTGCGCGCGGCGTACCTGGCCGGCTGCGACGGCGAACGGAGCACGGTGGCCCGCCTGGCCGGGTTCGCCTTCTCCGGCGAACGGGCGGACAAGGAGATGCTCCGCGCCGACGTGGCCGGGATCGACATCCCCGACCGGCGGTTCGAGCGGTTCCCGGCCGGTCTCGCGGTGGCCGGCCGCCGTCCCGGCGGCGTCACCCGGGTCATGGTCCACGAATTCGGCCGGCCGGTCGGAAACCGGGCAGGCGAGCCGGAGTTCGCCGAGGTCGCGCAGGTCTGGCGGCGGGTCACCGGCGAAGACATCGGCGGCGGCACCCCGTTGTGGGTCAACGCCTTCGACAACACCAGCCGGCAGGCCGCCCGCTACCGGCTCGGCCGGGTCTTCCTGGCCGGGGACGCCGCGCACGCGCAGATGCCGGTGGGCGGCCAGGCACTCAACCTGGGGCTGCAGGACGCCGTCAACCTCGGCTGGAAGCTGGCCGCGGCGGTGGCCGGGTGGGCGCCGGCGGGCCTGCTCGACTCCTACCACGCCGAACGCCACGAAGTGGGCGCCCGCGTCCTGGCGAACATCCGGGCGCAGGCGCTGGTCCTGCTCGGCGGCGGCGAGGTGGAGCCGGTCCGCGGCGTGTTCGCCGAGCTCCTGCAGTACGAAGCCGTCCGCGCGCGGCTCGGTGCCGCCGTCAGCGGCCTGGACGTCCGCTACGACGTCGGGCCGGGCGTGCATCCGCTGCTGGGCGCCCGGATCCCGCCCGAGGCCACCCGGCCCGGCTCCGCGAGCCTGCTCCGCCCGGCCCGCGGCGTGCTGCTCGACCTCACCGCCGGGCGCTGGGCGGATGCGGCCGGTCCGTGGGCGGACCGGGTGGACACCGTCTCCGCCGAGCCGGTGCCGGAGGGACCGCTGGCCGGAACGGAGGCCGTGCTCGTGCGGCCGGACGGCCACGTCGGGTGGGTCGCCGGCGACGGGACCGGCGTCGAGAGCGCGCTGCGTCGCTGGTTCGGCGCCGAGGGGAGTGGATGACCGTGCAGCTGGCGAACAAGACCGCGCTGGTCACCGGGTCGAGCCGGGGGATCGGCCGGGCCATCGCGACGCGGCTCGCGCGGGCCGGGGCGGTGACGGCGGTGCATTCCGGGACCGACGCCGGCGGCGTGGCCGAGACCGTGCGCGTCATCGAGGAAGCAGGCGGACGGGCTTTCCCCGTGCTGGCCGAGCTGGGGGTGCCCGGCGACGTCGACGTCCTCTTCGACGGGCTGGAGGCGGGGCTGAAGGAGCACGCCGACCGCGTCGGGCTGGACATCCTGGTCAACAACGCGGCCGTGCTCGGCACCGTGGCGCCCGAGGAGGTCACGCCCGGGCAATTCGACCGGCTCATGGCGGTCAACGCGAAGGCCCCGCTCTTCATCGTGCAGCGGGCGCTGCCGCTGATGCCCGACGGCGGGCGGATCGTCAACATCTCCACCGGGCTCACCAGGTTCGCGAACCCGCCCGAGGTGGCGCACGCGATGAGCAAGGCCGCCCTCGAAATGATCACACTGCACTTCGCGCGGCACCTGGGTGCCCGGGGCATCACGGTCAACACGGTGGCGCCCGGCGTCGTCGACACCGGCGACCTGGCGCGGGCCGAGCCGTGGCTGCGGGCGGCGCTGTCCGGCCTGTCGGCGTTCGGCAGGCTCGGCGAACCCGAAGACATCTCCGAGGTGGTGGCCTTCCTCGCCGCCCCGGAAGCGCGGTGGATCACCGGCGCGTGGATCGACGCCACCGGCGGCACGATGCTCGGCCAGGACCTGTGACGCCGCCGCGGCGCCTGGTCGTGGTGGGTGCCTCGCTGGCCGGGGTCCGCGCGGTGCAGGCCGCCCGGGAGGCCGGGTTCACCGGGCACGTCGTCCTGGTCGGCGCGGAGGAGCACCTGCCCTACGACCGGCCACCGCTGTCCAAGTCGTTCCTCGAAGCCACGGCGGAGCCAGCGGCCCCGGCGTTCCGGTCCGGCGGCTTCCTCCGGCACCAGCTCGGAGTGGACCTGCGGCTCGGTGCCCCCGCGACCGGGCTGGACACCGTGGCCAGGACCGTCACCGTGGCCGGCGTCCCGCTGGGCTACGACCGGCTCGTCATCGCGACCGGCGCGCAGGCCCGCCGCCTGCCCGGCGCCGGGCGGCTCGCCGGGGTGCACACGCTGCGGACGCTCGACGACGCCCGCGCCGTCCGCCGGGCCCTGCACGCCGGTGCGCGGACCGTCGTCGTCGGTGCCGGGTTCATCGGCTCCGAGGTCGCTTCGAGCGCCCGGAAACGCGGCTTGCCGGTCACGGTGGTCGAAGCGGCGCCCACCCCGCTGGCCCGGGCGATCGGCGAGGTGACGGGCACGGCTCTCGCCGCGTTGCACGCGGCCAACGGCACCGTCCTGCGCTGCGGGGTCACGGTGACCGGGCTGGAGGGCGACGGCCGGGTCGAGCGGGTGCTGCTCTCCGACGGCACCGTCCTGCCCGCCGACCTGGTGGTGGTCGGCGTCGGCGCGGTGCCGGTCACCGGCTGGCTGGCGGGATCCGGCCTGGTGGTGCGGGACGGCGTGGTCTGCGACCGGACGCTCGCGACCAGCGCCGCGGGCGTCTACGCGGCCGGAGACGTCGCCCGCTGGTGGAACCCGCTCTTCGGGCGGTACCTGCGGCTGGAGCACTGGACGAGCGCGGCGGAACAGGGCGTCGTCGCGGCGCGCAACGCCGTGTCCGAAAAGGACGCCGAACCGTACGAGACCGTCCCGTACTTCTGGTCGGACTGGTACGGCACCCGGATCCAGTTCGTCGGCGTGCCCGAAGGGGACCACGTCGAGTCCTTCGGCGGCGACGACCGGTTCGTGGCGCTCTACCGCGACGGTGACCGGCTGGCCGGGGCACTGGCCGTCAACCGGCCGTCGCTCACCATGAAGTACCGCGCACTGATCAGAAGGCGGGCCGGCTGGGCCGAGGCCCTGGAGCTCGCGGCGCGGGGACGCGCCGCCGCCCGCTGACCCGCCACCGGAGGAGAGAGGAGAGACGCGTGCGCAAGGTCCTCATCGCCAACCGCGGCGAGATCGCGGTCCGGATCGCGCGAGCCTGCGCGGACAGCGGCCTGGCCAGTGTCGCCGTCTACGCCGAGCCGGACCTGGACGCCCTGCACGTGCGGATGGCCGACGAGGCGCACGCACTGGGCGGCCGGACGGCGGCCGAGAGCTACCTGGACATCGGCAAGCTGCTGAAGGCCGCGAAGGATTCCGGCGCGGACGCGGTGCACCCGGGATACGGGTTCCTGTCGGAACAAGCCGGATTCGCGCAGGCGGTGCTCGACGCGGGACTGCTGTGGATCGGGCCGCCGCCCGCCGCCATCGCCGCGCTGGGCGACAAGGTCCGGGCGCGGCAGGTCGCCGAGCGGGCCGGCGTTCCGCTCGCCGCCGGGACCGCCGGGCCCGTCACCGACGCCGCGCAGGTGGCGGCCTTCGCCCGTGAACACGGCCTGCCGGTCGTGATCAAGTCCGCGTCCGGCGGCGGCGGCCGCGGGATCGAGATCGTCCGGACCGTCGAGGAGATCCCGGAGCGGTTCGAGTCGGCGGTCCGCGGCGCGGCCGGTGCGTTCGGCCGGGGAGAGTGTTTCGCCGAGCGGTACCTGGAAGGCCGGCGGCACGTCGAAACCCAGTGCCTGGCCGACACGCACGGCACCGTGGTGGTCGTGTCCACTCGCGACTGTTCGGTCCAGCGCCGGCACCAGAAGCTGGTCGAGGAGGCGCCGGCGCCGTTCCTCTCCGGTGCCCAGGAGGACCTGCTGCGGTCCGCTTCCCGGGCGATCCTGCGCGCGGCCGGGTACGTCGGCGCGGGCACGTGCGAGTTCCTGCTCGGCCCGGACGGGGAGATCTCGTTCCTGGAAGTCAACACGCGGCTGCAGGTCGAGCACCCGGTGACGGAGGAGATCACGGGCATCGACCTGGTCCGGGAGACGTTCCGGATCGCCGGCGGCGAGCCGCTCGGCTACGACGACCCGCAACCCCGCGGCCACGCCGTCGAATTCCGGATCACCGCCGAGGACGCGGGCCGGGACTTCCTGCCCGCGGCGGGCGTGCTGACCGGCTGGCGCCCGCCGTCGGGACCCGGCGTGCGGCTCGACACCGGCTTCGGCCTGGGCGACACCGTTCCCCGGGAGTTCGATTCGCTGCTCGCCAAGCTCGTCGTCACCGGGGCGACCCGGCGGCAGGCCCTCGAGCGCGCCCGCCGCGCGCTGGCGGAGTTCCAGGTGGCGGGCCTGCCCACCGTACTGCCCTTCCACCGGGCGCTCGTCGACGATCCCGCGTTCGCCGGCGCACCGCTCGCGGTGCACACCCGCTGGGTCGAGACCGGCTTCGAACACGGTATCCCGCCGTACGACGGGGAAATCGCGGCGCCGCCTGCCAGCGCGCGGGAGACGATCACCGTCGAGGTCGGCGGCACGCGCGTGGAGGTGGGGCTGCCCGGCGGGTTCGGCCTGGCCGCCGCACCGGCCGCCGGGCTCGCGCCGGTGCGGAGCGCGGGCACGAGGCGGCCCGCCCGGCGCACGGGCGCGCCGGGCGGCGACGCGGTGGTCGCGCCGATGCAGGGCACCATCGTCGAGGTCGCGGCCCGCGACGGCGACACCACCGCCCGCGGCGACCTCATCGTCGTCCTCGAGGCGATGAAGATGGAACAGCCGCTGACGGCGCACAAGGCGGGCACCGTCACCGGGCTGTCCGGTGTGGTCGGTGAGACCGTCGCCGCCGGCGCGACGATCTGCGAGATCAGAGACTGACGCGGCACTCCAGAACCACGGCACCGGCGACCGGCCGGGCCGAAGTCATGACCGGGAAAGAGAAACGGGGCGCAATGGCCGACCACGCCGGATATCCGAAGGCGCAGATCACCCGCCGCACGCTGACCACCGGAGCGCTCTTCGGCGCGTTGTCCATCGGCACGAACATGTTCCGGGCCGCCGCCGCGAGCCCCGCCGGCCCCGCGCCGGCGGTGCCCGCCGGCGCGGGCGCGCCTGCCGGCCCGGACTGGGGGCTGACGAAGTTCCTCGACCCGCTCCGGATCCCGCCGGTGATCCGGCCGCGGGAACGGGACCTCGAAGTCCACATGAGACGCACCGAGGTCCGGCTCCACTCGCAGCTCCCGCCGACGACCGTGTGGGCGTTCGACGGCGAGTTCCCCGGTCCGACCATCGACGTCCGCAGCGGGAAGGAGCTGCGGGTCGAGTGGTTCAACGACATCGACGGGCAGCTGCCGCTGGTGGCCGTGCAGGCGCCGGCTCCGGCCAACCCGACGAACACCCCGGGCTACCGGGACGCGGCCGGCGCGCCGCTGCCCGGCCACACCGTCATCGACGGCGTCGCCGAGCTTCCCGCGTGGACGATCACGCACCTGCACGGCGCGCCGAACGACGGTGCGAGCGACGGCTGGCCGCACAACGGCGTGCTCAAGGGCTCGAGCCAGCTGACCCGGTACCGGAACCGCCAGCCGTCGACCGCGCTCTTCTACCACGACCATTCGATGGCGATCACCCGGTACACCTTCCACACCGGGCTGACCGGCATGTACCTCGTCCGTGACGACGAGGAGAAGGCGCTCGGCCTGCCCTGCGGCGGCCGGGAGATCCCGCTGCTGCTCTGCGACCGCAACCTCGACACCGTTCCCGCCACCGGCGAGCTGACCGGTCAGCTGCTGTTCAAGATCCCGGCCGTGCCGTACGGCGGCGCGCTGGTGCCCGCCGGGTTCACCGGGCCGTTCAACACGGTGAACGGGACCATCTGGCCCCACCTGGACGTGCAGGCCCAGTGGTACCGCTTCCGGCTGCTCAACGCGAGCAACGGCCGCATCTACACGCTCAACCTCACCGACGACGCCGGCCGGGTGCACAACGACGCGATCAGCGTGATCGGGACCGACGGCGGCCTGCTCCCGGCGCCGGCGCCGGTACCCGCCGGCGGCCTGACCATCGCCCCCGCCGAGCGGCTCGACGTGCTCGTCGACTTCGGCAAGCTGAAAGGGACGAACGTCCGGCTGACCGACGCCCGCACGGCCGCCGGCCCGACCGAACCCGACCTCATGCAGTTCCGGGTGGCGGACCGGCCGGTGCACGACCCGTTCCGGCTGCCGGCCCGGCTTTCGCCGTCCTACGTGCGCCTGGAGCACGGCACCACCGTGCCGGAGGACCACGACCACGTGTGGGTCGGGCTGGTGATGAGCAAGAAGGGCCACCCGGAGATGTGGGAGCTCGAAGAGGTCGACGCGGACCCGGGCGGCCCTGGCGTCATCCAGCTCGTCGATCCGGGCACCGGCGCCACCCGGACCTTCCGCCGGCGGGACAGCCTGTTCGACGACACGGTCGGCATCTACATCGACCACGGCCGCTGGGCCGTGTGGAACTTCATCCACGTCGGCCCGCTGGGGCCGGTGCACCCGATGCACGTCCACCTGGCGCGGTTCCAGGCGTTGTTCCGGCGGAACTTCACCACGACCTGGGACCTGCCGACCGAGCGGACGACGAAACCGATCTCGGGGATCACCGACGACCCGCTGGCCAAGCATGAGGAGGGCTGGAAGGACACCTTCCTCGTCAACCGCGGCCAGTGGGTCGCGGTCGCCGGCAAGTTCGAGGGCGGCACCGGCGAGTTCGTCTACCACTGCCACGTCGGGGACCACGAGGACGACGGCATGATGCGGCCGTTCGTCGTCCATCCGCCCGAAGTCGCGAAGTTCCACGAGCACCACGGCCACGGAATGGGGATGTGACGCGTGAGCGAGCCCGAAGCTGTGAACGACGTTTCCGTCGTCGGCCCGGACGGCGGCGAGCTGATCGTGCTGGGCGCGGCCCGCATGCGGATCCTGGAGGACGGCGGCACGACCGCGCACCGGCTCGGGGTCGGGGAGATCACGCTCCCGCCGCACGCCTCCGGCCCGCCGCAGCACCGCCACGCCGAGCACGACGAAGGCTTCTACGTCGTGTCGGGCACCGCCCGGTTCGTCGTGGGGGACACCAGCCACGACGCGCCGGCGGGCAGCTTCGTGATGGTGCCGCCCGGTGCCCCGCACACCTTCGCCAACCCCGGCGACGAACCGCTGGTGCTGCTCAACACCTTCACCCCGGACCTCTACGTGCAGTACTTCCGGGACCTGCGTGCCGTGATCGAGGCCGGTCGCGAGCTGACGCCGGAGGCCACCGCCGAGGTCATGAGCCGCTACGCCACCGTTCCCGCCACCGACTTCAGCTGAGCCGGACACCGTTTCGAGAGGACGGAATCGCATGACGAAAGTGGGTTACTCGGACGCGGTCAACGACGCGCTCGAGCGTCTCGACGATCTGGGCTACGAACGGGGGATCCAGGGCGACCTGGCCAACCACGGCCCGATGGGGGCCGAGGCGCTGGCCGCCCTCGGCCACGGGGACAAGGTCGCGTCCTGGGTCGAGGTCTACCGGACGGCCATGCCGCACCACGACCCGCCGTCGCCCCGCTTCGCGCTCGACGCCGCCGACGAGTCGTCGTGGCGGTCCGCGCTGGGTTCCTTCGACCGGGCCGGGGACTGGGAACAGCTGATGGCCAGGGAACTGGCGGAAGCCCCGTGGCAGACGGTGCTGGCCCGGTGGTGGCCGCGGCTGCTCCCCGGGATGCTCGCGGGGTTCACGCACGGGACCATCCGGACCGCGCACGCCGTCCGCAGCCTCGCGGCCGTGCCGGAGCCGAGCCCGCTCCAGCTGACCGAGCTGGCGCGGGCACTGGGGTACTGGGCCGCGCGGTTCACCCGGTTACCCGGCAAGCCGCGCCTGGGCGGGCAGCAGGGTGTCACCTCCGCGGTCGCCGCCCTGCCCCGGCTGCGCGGGGAGGTGCCGGTGACCCCGCCGGTCGCGGCGAAGCGGTTGCAGACGCTCGACACGATGCCGGGCTACCTCGAGGGCCTGGAGGAGCTGGCGCCGGGCGACGCCCAGTGGCTGCTCAGCGAAATGACTTCGGAGTTCGCCGGGGTGTACGTGGCCCACGACGAGATCTTCGCGGTTCCCATGGTCCACACCGTGACGCTGCCGGCGGCCGTCCGGCTGGTCCTGCCGTACCTGCCTGCCGAACAGCACACGGCGTCCGTCGAGGCGGTGTGGCAGGTGCACCTGGCGTTCCTGCTGGCGTTCACCCGCGACCGCCGCGGCGAGGCGGACATGATCCGGGCGGCGACCGACGCCGATCTGCCGTCGTTCGACGAGCTCAGCGCCCGTTCCGTCGAGCACGGCGACGAACACGTCATCAAGTTCACCGAGGCGTGCCTGCGGGAAAACCTGCTCCGTCCCGACCGCCGGTTCGCGGCGGCGGCGTTCGCGGCCCTGCAGCGGATCGAGTCGAGCCGCGAGGCTCACGCGCAGACGACTCTTTCCACCATGGCGACCAGCAGGTCGGCGACCGCTTCCACCGGCAGCGCCCGGCCCGTGTAGAGCTGGTCGAACGTCTCGAAGCCGCAGAGTGTCCACAGGAGATCGGCGGCTTCGTCGACCGTGACGTCCGGGCGCAGCTGGTTCTGCTCGGCCAGGCGCTGCGCGTGCCAGGCCATGCCCGCCGAGCGGGACTCGGCCATCCGGTGCACGGCTCCGCCGACGGCGTCCGGGTCGAGCTGGGCCATCGAGTAGAGGACCCGGAGCACTTCGCGGTGTTCGGCGAAGATCGGCACGGACGCGCGGATGGAGGCGAAAAGGCCGTTGCGGGCGTCGGTTTCGGTCGTGGCGTCCACCGCGCGGTCGAACCCGCCGCGGCCGCGCAAGTCGTCGCCCAGTGCGTCGAAGAGCCCCGCCCGCGAGCCGAACACCAGGTACACCGTGGATCGCGACACCCCGGCCATCTTCGCGACCTGCTCGATGCTCACCGGTTCGGTCGGTGCCTGGCACAGCCGTTCGTACACCGCGGCGAGGATGCGCCGCCGGGTTTCCTCGGCGGCGTCGGCACGCAGACGCTGCTCGTACTTCCGGGTGCTCATGGCCCCGATCCTAGCTTCGGCTTGACACCGGGACCGGCGGAAGACACACTGTCCAGTGAAAGACACGCTGTCCGATGAAATTACGCTGACCGCGGCTGGAGGGCCGCCGGGCGTCGACTCCGCCACGAAACCACCCGTTCTCGGCTCCAAGGACGCGTGGCTCGTGGGTTTCCGGGCCCCAGGTCCGTCGCCCGGGCCGGCCACCGCCGGCCCGCCCTCCACCCGCGGCCGTTCCCCGGCGCCCGCCTTCGCGCACGACGCCGGTTCACCACTCACCAGGTTGGAGCTTCGGTATGCCACCACCCAATTTCACGCCGGTCGACCGCACGCGCTGGCTCGCGGTGATCGCCATCGGCCTCTCGATCTACATGGCCACGCTGGACATGACGATCGTCGCGACCGCGCTGCCGACGATCGGGCACAGCCTCGACAGCAGCGCTACCGGCACGCAATGGCTCCTGGTCGCCTACAACCTGCCGATGATCGGGCTGATGATCCCGCTGGGCCGGTGGGTCGACGTCGTCGGCAAGCGCTCCTCGCTGCTGCTGGCCATCGTCGGGTTCGCCGTCGCCAGCACCGCCTGCGGGTTCGCGCCGAACCTGGGCGTGCTCATCGCGCTGCGGGTCGTGCAGGGCACGTTCGCGGCGTTGATCGCGGTGCTCGTGCTCGCCGCCGCCGCGCTGGTGATCGCGCCGAAAGACCGCGGCAAGGCGATGGGCCTGATCGGCGTGATCGGCCCGCTGGGCTCGGTCAGCGGGCCGGTGTTCGGCAGCCTGATCGTCAGCCAGCTGTCCTGGCCGTGGCTGTTCTTCGTCAACGTGCCGATCAGCGCGATCGCGTTCGGGCTCGTCGCGGCGACGGTCAGGGACACGGGCAAGCTGCGCGCTCCCGCGCCGGCGTGGCTGGGCGCCGCCGCGATCGTCGCCGGGGCGTTCACCCTGCTGCTGCTGGGAATCGACAGCCTGACGTCCGGCTCGGCCGTGGCCGGCGTGGTCATGCTCGCCGGCGCCGTGGTGCTCGGCGTGGTCTGGTCCCGCACGTCGGACGCCGCCAACGTCACCGGGGTGCTGCGCCTGCCGCCGCTGCTGTCCCTGGACACGTCCCTGCTGCTGGTGACGATGACCGGCGGCTCGATGTTCTTCCTGATGCCCTACATCCTCGAGCAGCACATGGGGCGCACGGCGGGCGAGGTCGGCTCGATCATGTTCGCGATGCCGCTGACGATGGGGGTCGTGTCCTTCATCGGCGGCCAGCTGGCGGACAAGTTCGGCGACTGGCGTGCCGGGCTGCTCGGCGCGTGCCTCGCCGTCGTCGGCGTCGCCCTGCTCTTCACCCAAGGCGAGCAGTGGAACACAGCAGGCACGATGTGGCGGCTGGCGATCGTGGGTGCCGGGATGGGCCTGTTCGTGGCGCCGAACCAGAGCGCCACCATGAAGTTCGCGCCGCGGGAACGGATGGGCACCGCCAGCTCGCTGGCCGGCCTGGCGCGCAACCTCGGCTTCACGTTCGGGCCGGCGTGCGGGGCCGTGGTCGTCGGCGCGGGCCGGAGCGTGAACGCGCTGCTGGTCGTCCCGCTGGTGGCTTCGGCGGGCGCGGCGCTCGTCACGGTCGTCACGGCGGTCCAGATCCGCCGGCTGAACCGGGCACCGGCCGCCCCCGCGGGCGCCGTGGCTCCGCAGCCCGAGCCCGTCGGCAACCCCGAGTGACCGCGCCGACCCCGGAGGAGGACCCCTCGATGACGTCCAGCGCCACGACCGGCGGACGGCCGGTCCGGGCCGAGCCGAGCCCGAAGCGGGTGCGGGTCTACCTCGGCGGCGAAGTGGTGGCCGACACCATGCGGCCACTGCTGGTCTGGGAGTCCCGCGGCTACCCGGTGTACTACATCCCCACGGCCGACGTGGACGGCGACCTGCTGATCCCCGACCAGGGCACGGCTCGCTCCGAGCTGCTCGGCGACGCCGAGCTGTTCTCGGTGAAAGCCGGCGCGGCACTGGCGCCGGGCGCGGCCCGGCACTACGGGCAGAGCCCGCTCGGCGCCTTGCGCGACCACATCCGCTTCGAGTGGAACGCCATGGACGCGTGGTTCGAGGAGGACGAGGAGATCTTCGTCCACCCGCGCGACCCGCACGCCCGGATCGACGTGCTGCCCAGCTCGCGGCACGTGCGCATCGAACTCGGCGGGATCACGGTCGCCGAATCGCGCAGTCCCCGGCTCCTGTTCGAAACCGGCCTGCCGACGCGCTACTACGTGTCCAAACTGGACGTCCGGACGGACCTGCTGGTGCCGAGCGGCAAGGTGACCCAGTGCCCGTACAAGGGCATCGCGCAGTACTGGTCGGTCCGGACCGGCGACCGGCTCCACGAGGACGTCGTGTGGAGCTACCGCACGACACCGCCGGAGAGCCAGAAGATCGCCGGCCTCCTGGCGTTCTGGAACGCCGACACCTACGTCGACGGCGTGCTGCAGGACTCGTTCTGATGCCATCGGCACTCCGCTGAACCCCCCGCCCGGCTTGCGCTTTTCGCGCAAGCCGGGCTTTTTCCGGTTTCCGGCCGTCCGCGGGCTACCGGCGCGCGACTCCGACCCGCTGGGCGAGCTGGTCCGGGTCGATGTCGAGCCACTGGTAGCTCATGCCGTTCCACAGGTCGCAGTGGTGGGCGGCGGCGAACGCGGCGGAGGTCACCGTCGAGCTGCCGCCGGGCTGCAGGATCATCACCCGGCCGCTCGAGACGCCCGGCCATTCCGCCTGCCCGGCCGCGTCCGGCGTGCCCTGGCGGGCGAACGCGCCCCAGTACCGGACCATTTCGGTGGACAGCCGGAGCCCGTCGCGGTCGTACACGCTCGCCGGCGTGGGCCAGAGGTAGGCCTGGTCCGCCGCGTGGGTGGCGCCGACGTCGAAAGCGCCCGGGCTCACCGGTCCGGACGGGCTCCGCGCGTCGAACCGGTACAGGAACGTCTTCGGCTGGTACCTCGCGATCTGCTGTGTCAGCTGGGCGTACTGGCAGCCGCCGAGCCCGTAGAAGACACTCGAGTCCGTCCACACGGCACCGAGTGCGTACGCCACCGTGTCCTGCGCGGGGAAGTTGCTCAGCGGGTACGCCATCTCGACGTCCGCCGCGCGGTCGCCGAAGAGGTACTCGAGGCTTTTCTCGTACTGGGCGGCGGTCGCGCCGCGGAAGGGCTGGGCCCAGGCCCGTACCTCGTCGTGGGTGCTGCCGATCAGGAGCGGGACTTTCGCGAAGCGGCCGGTCCGCACGGCGGTCAGGGGCGCGACCGGCAGCTCGGGTACACCCGCCGTCGGCAGCGGGCCGCTGAGGATCCCGCCGCGGAAGGCGGCGCTCGAGCCGAGGATCTGGGCAGCGGGCTTGGCGCGCAGGCACGCCACCGGGTCGGCCGTGGTGGCGCAGCCGGCGTCGGCGGCGAAACGCGCGCCCGCCGCCTGGGATTCGGCGACGGTGTGGCTCGGGCAGCCGCCGCTCTGGATGATGGCGCCGTCGATCAGGCCGTGGGTGAGGGGCGAGGAAAGCAACGCGCACACCGAGTGGCCGCCCGCGGAGAGCCCGGCGACGGTCACGGCGTCGCGGTCGCCGCCGAACCGGTCGATGTTCCGGTTGGCCCAGGTGAGGGCGGCGACCTGGTCGAGCAGCCCGTAGTTGCCGGCGCCGGCCTGGCTCAGGCCCGGGAGGTCGAGGAAGCCGAACACGCCGAGCCGGTAGTTGATGGTCACGACGACGATGTTGTTCGTCTCGGCCAGGAGCGAGCCGTCGAACGCGTCACCGGATCCGGACGAGAAGCCGCCGCCGTGGATCCACAGCAGCACGGGGAGCCGCTCGTTCGTCGGCCGCGCGGGACGGTAGACGTTCAGGTAGAGGCAGTCCTCGGTCACCACCGGGCCGGAACCCTGCGGGCACGCCGGACCGTAGGCCGTCGCGGGCCGGACGCCGGGCCACGCCGCGGCCGGCTGCGGTGGCTGCCACCGCAGGCCGCCGACCGGTGGTGCCGCGAACGGGATGCCGAGGAACGAATCCACCGCCCCCGTGGTCTTCCCTTCGACCGTGCCCGCTTCCGTCCGGACGACGAGCGAGTGTGCTGCCGGACGTCCGGCGTTCGCCGCCGCCGGGGCGCCGGCGGCGACGGACGCGACGGTCACCGCCAGCGCGACCGTGACGCCGAGCCACTTGAGTCTTTTCCGCACCGATCCTCCCGAAGCCGAATGGTTTCGGTACAGCTTGGGACGCCGGAGCTCACCGGGTGACGGGCGTGGTCCGGTCACCGGACTGCGAGGGCGCTGACCGTCTTGGTGATCCGGCGACCCACCATCGCGAGCAGCCCGGCGTACTTCGCGACGTCGGCGCGGAACAGCGGCGCGGTGATGGACAGCGCGCCGGTCGTCAGGCCGGTCGCGCCGGTCAGCGGAATGGCCACGCTCACGAAGCCGACGCGGGTTTGCTCGTATTCGACCGCGTAGCCGTTCGCCCTGGCCCGGGCCAGCTCGTTCAGCAGGAGGCCGGGGGCGTTGACGGTGTGGGGCGTGAGCCGTTCGAGGGGCGAGGCGATCACCTCGTCGACCAGCGCGCGGGGCCCGAAGGCCAGCAGCACCTTGCCGGTCGCGGTGCAGTGCATCGGCATCCGGCCCGCCACGCGTGACGGCTTGGTCACCTGGCTGTGGCCGGACACCTTCTCCAGGTAGAGGACCTCCCGGCCGTCGGGGACGGCGAGGTGGATCGTCTCGTTCGTGGCCTGGTAGAGATCCTCCATGTACGGGCGTGCGGCCTCGCGCAGGATGCGCTGGCGGGGGACCCGCTGGCCGATCTCGAACAGGCGGATGCCGAGCCAGTAGTCGCTGCCGCGGCGTTCCAGCACGCCCCAGCTCAGCAGCTCCTGCGCCAGCCGGTGGACCGACGCCTTCGCCACCCCGGACCGCCGGGCCAGCTCGGTCAGGCTCAGGTGCTCGTCGTCGGGCCCGAAGGCCTCGAGGATGAGCTGGACCTTGCCGAGGACGCTGTTCGCCGTCATGGAGTCATCGCCGGGCATGGGGCCAGGTTCGGTCAGCGGAACCGGTCCGGACAACGGACCGGTCCGCTGACCGGACCGGCTACGGAACGAGCACCGCGCGCCCGCGGACCCGGCCGGCCCGCAGGTCTTCCAGCGCCAGCGCGGCGTCGGCGAACGCGTACTGCTGCACGGCCACCGAAAGCTCGCCCGCCGACAGCCGCTTGACGAGCTCGCCGGCGACCTCGCGAGCCCGGCGCTCCTGCCGGATCATGTTGACCGGCAGCAGCGCGACGTCGTCGAGGAGCCAGGACGGCAGGTCGAGCCGGACCTCGGTGCCGGTCACGTAGCCGATCACCGCCGCGCGCCCGCCCGGGCGGACCCAGCGGGTGCGGGCCACCAGCCCGTCACCGCCGAGCGTGTCGACCAGCAGGGACGCGGGGCGGTCGGCGGCGAGCCGCTCGATGTCCCCGGTGGATTCGAGGCAGACGCCGGTGACGCCGTCGGGCACGTCGGCGAGCTGGTCTTCGCGGCCGACGACGCCGGTGACCTTCGCGCCGGCGAGCCGGGCCTGCTGCGCGACCATCGACCCGACCGCGCCGGCGGCGCCGACGACGATCACCTCCTCGTCCTCGCCCAGCCGGGCCACGTCGTGCAGGACCACGAACGCGGTGGTCGCCGGCACGAAGAACGTCGCGGCGACCTCGGGGGCCAGCGGGGAGTCCAGCCGGGTCACGGCCTTGGCCGGCACGCTCACCCGCTCGGCCCACGTCCCGTCGCGCAGCAGGCCCAGGCCGCCGCCGCGCAGCATCACCTGGGTGCCCGGTTCGAAGCCGTCGCCGGCGACGACGATTCCGGCGCCCTCCACGCCACCGGCATAGGGCAGCGGCGGCTTCAGGTCGAAGGTGCCGCTCGCGACGGTGGCGTCCAGGTGGGCCACGGCCGCCGCCTGGACGTCGACGAGCACCTCGCCCGCGGCCCGCGCCGGTTCCGGGACGTCGTCCACGACCGGCGCCGATCCCCAGGTGTGGAACCGCGCGGCCCTCATGCGGCGGCGGCCTTGCGGAGGAACTCCAGGCTCAGCGGGTTGTAGCGGGCGGCCTGCTCGTGCTGCGGCCAGTGGCCGCACTCTTCGAACAGCTCGAGCCGCGAGCCGGGGATGTTCTCGTGCATCCTGGTGGCCTCCGGGACCTCGCCGAACGGGTTCTGGCGGCCCCACACGATCAACGTCGGCTGCGTGATGCGGGCCAGCTGCTCCGGGCGCAGCAGGTTGCGCTGCCGCCGTTCCATGTCCTGCAGCGAAAGCAGGTTGTCCACATTGGCCACGAACTCCGGCGTGTGGTAGATCGCGTGCCGGACCTCGACCAGCTCCTCGGTCGCGTTCTCCTCGCTCGCCATGAGCAGCCGCAAGCGCTTGCGGGTCAGCTCGACGTCGTCGGTGGCGACGGCGTTCTTCGTGCTGGTGCGGATCCGGTCCATGACCTCGGGGTTGGCGACGGTCCCGCCGGCGCACAGCAGCTGCAGGCTCAGCACCCGCTCCGGGTGGTCGACCGCGGCGCGCGCCCCGACCCAGCCGCCGAGGGACTCGCCGACGATGTGCGCGGCCCGGACGCCGACGGCGTCGAAGTAGTCCAGCAGGTGCTTGACGTAGTCGGCGATCTCGTACGGCCGCGCGGGCTTGCCGGTGTAGCCGTGGCCGAGCATGTCGATCGCGTGGACGTCGAACTCGCTGTGCGCCACGATGTTGCGCGCGAACGCTTCGAGGTGCCCGCTGGTGCCGTGCAGGAACACGACGGCTTCGGCGTCCGGGTTCCCGGCCCGCAGCGTGCGGGTCGGGACGCCGGCGGCGTCGACGTATTCGACCCGGTGGGCGATGGGGCTGAGTTCGGTCCAGATGCTCACGCGGGCTCCTTGGTGTTGATGCGGTGGACTTGGGTGTTGCTGCAGGCGGCGAGCTTGCGCAGGGCGGCCAGCGTCGCGGCCGCGGCGGTCAGGGCGAGCAGGACCTTCACGCGGGGACTCCTTCCGGGACGAGCGAGCGGAAGAACCCGTCGACCACCGCGTGGTAGGCGTGCGGGCGTTCTTCCTGCAGGTGGTGGGAGACGTGGTCCATGACGTGCAGGTTGCCGTTCGGCACCATGCGCGCCAGCATCAGCGGGTAGTCGGGCGTGAGGAACGCGTCCTGCATGCCCCAGATGAACAGCACGGGCGCCTGGATCCGGCCCAGTTCGTCCGTCAGGTCCTGCCACTCGCCGCGCGGGGAGTCCGACATCGCGGCCAGCTCGCGCTCGCCGGGGTCGAGGCTCTGCTCGTAGCGCAGGTCGAGCGTCTCCTCGGGGAGCCGGTCGCCGTCGTACCACTCCAGGCTGGTGATCAGGCGGCGCATCTTCTCGCGCGTCGGGCCTTCGCCGCCGTAGTAGGCGTCGCGGGCGTTGCGGCCGCGACGACCACCCTCGGGCAGCGGCGCCAGGGGGCCGTAGAAGACGGGCATGCTGCCGGTGACGACCAGCGAGCGCACCCGGTCCGGGTACTTCGCGGCGAGGTTGAGCGCGATCGTGCCGCCCCAGGAATTGCAGACGAAGTCGGCACGCTCGACGCCGAGCGTGTCGAGCAGGGCGACGGTCTTGGCCGCGTGGTGGTCCCACATCGGCCCGGTGATCGGCGTCTTCGCCGAGCGGCCGTACTGGTGGATGTCGACGAGCAGGCACCGCCGGTCCTCGGCGAACAGCGGCGCGACCGGGCCGAAGTCGCTCCACCCGGTGCAGCCGGGGCCGCCGCCGTGCAGGAACACGGTGTCCGGGCCGGAGCCGAGGTCGTGGTAGTGGTAGGTGACGCCACCGCCGTCGGCGTAGTGGCTCTCGGGTGGTGGGGTCATGCTGCTTCCTTCCCGGTGGTGGACAGGGTGATGCGGGCGAGCACCTCGCACAGGCGGCGCATCGCGCGGACGTCGACGGTGTTCATCCCGCGGCTGAAGTCGTCGGTGGCCGCTTTCGGCATGCCGGTCCGGACGGTCGGGATGCCGCGGGCGCGCAGGATGTTCGCGTCCGTGGCCCCGCTGTTGTCCGGCACCGGCTCATGGGGACGGCCGGAAGTCGCTTCCCACGCCTGGATCGCGGTCCGCACGATCGGTGAGCCGGGCGGAGTGCTGGTGCCGGGGACGGCGAGCACCATTTCCGGCTCCACATCGAACTGGGCCAGGAAGCCGGCCAGTTCCCGTTTGACGGACAACGGTGTCGTGCCCGGGGCGATCCGCACGTCCAGGCGGATCCGGCAGGCCGCCGGAGTCACCGCGAGCATCCGTTCCCAACCACCGGCGATCGACCCGATGATCCCCTGCGGGGCGGCGGTGGCCGTGCGGTGGCGCGCCGGGTAGTCGGCGAGCCAGCGTTCCAGGCGCGTCACCACGTCGGCGGCGGTGACGATCGGGTTGCGGTAGGGCAGCCGGTGGCGGCTGCCGGCATAGGTGTGGACGCCGGGCACGGTGATCTCGAACCAGCACAGCCCGACTTCGTCGTGGGCGACGAAATCCCCGGGCTTCGCGATCACCGCGTAGTCGGTGTGCCACCCGCGTTCGAGCAGGAACGAGCAGCCGGTGCCGTGCCCGGTGTTGGCCCGCGCGGGGTAGCCGGGCGCCTCCACGGCGTTGGTGGGCATCCCGCCCGCGCCGAACGCCACGACGACGTCACCGGCCAGCTCGGGCCGGGCGGCACCCAGTGCCTCGGCGAGGACGAGGATGCAGGCCGCGTGACCTTTCGGGTTGCTCGCGCCGAGGCCGGAGACGAACGGGCCTTCGTCGCGGGGTTCCGCCAGCATGTCCGGCCGCAGCTCCGGCCCGATCCACGGGACGTCCAATTCGGGCTGTCCGGTGGTGAGTGTGTCGATCGGGGCGTAGAGCATCAGGTCCGCGCCGGCGCCGGACCCGCGCAGGCGCCCGACGGCGTTGGCCTGGAATTCGTCGAGGTGCTGGGCCTGCGCGGCGAACCCGGCCGCGGACAAGCGCGCGGCGAGCAGGTGGGCCAGGGGTGCTTCACGGCCGGTCGGGCTGGGGATCGCCGTCACCGCGTGGGCCGCCTCGCGCAGCCGGTCTTCGGTGATCCGGGCCAGCACCGCGTCGAGGGCGGTCACGGCCGGATCACCGCGACCCCCATCCCGGTCAGCCACTCGGGCATGGGCGAGTAGGCCAGCGCCCGGCCCGGGGCGAAGCCCAGCGCGGCGGCCATGACGAGCCACGTCCGCAGCTCCTGGCCGCCGTTGCCGGCCGCCTTGCCGATCTCCTCGGTCGTCCACGAGGTGTACTTCCGCAGTTGCCCGCGTTCCAGGTCGGCCAGGAAGGTTTCGTCGAACTCGGGGAACAGCACCGGCCGGGCCGCGGTGATGATTTCGCGGCGGCGTCCGTCGTAGCTTTCCCAGTCGCCGCGGCCGTTGAGCCACGCTTCCACGAGGAACTCTTCGTCTTCGCCTTCGGGCGCCCGCCAGTCGTCGGGCCAGGGCAGCTGGTGCGAGAGGCCACCGGACGCGATGACGACCACCCGCAGATCCTCGGGCAGCGCCGCGACGGCCAGAGCGATGTTGCGGCCCAGCTCGGCGCAGCGGTCGGTGCGGGGGAGTGGCGCGGCGAAGACGTTGACCACCAACGGAACGACGGGCACCGCGAGGTCGTCGAGGAGGTACTGGATCGCGTGGGTCTGGCCGTGGTCGATCTGCAGGCGCGCCGAGATCGCCACCTCGGTGCCGCGCTCGACGAGGTCCTCGGCGAGCCGCTGCGCGAACTCCGGCGCGACCTTCTGCGGCCCCGAAGGCGTTTTCGCCTCACCCGAGCCGATGACTTCGCCGACGCCGAGGGTGAACGGCGGGATCATGTCCAGCCAGAACCCGCGGAAGTGGTTGGAGCCCACGATGATCGCGAGGTCGGGCTCGGCCGCGGCGATCTCGTCCCGCGCTTCGCGCAACGCGTCGCGGAAGCGCTCCGCGCGGTCGGTGTGCACGACCTTGTCCCAGTGGGTGTTCATCAACGTCGAGTGGGACGCCCCGACGCCGAGCACCACGCGCGCCATCAGTCCGACTCCGGGACCGGGACGGTGACGCCCTGCGCGGCCAGGCGCTCGACCCGCTCCTCGGAGGTGTCCTCGGCGAGCTTGCGCCACTTGAGCAGCGAGTCGTCGGGCCGGTAGAGCTTCTCCGGCGGGGCGTCGGTCACCTCGACCATCCACTTGTCCTGCCCGGAGAACTGGCCGTGGAACAGCCACCGGACGAACCCGAGGTACTTGGCGTAGAACGGCAACGCCTTCCAGCCGCGCTGGAAGCTCGCCAGCACGCCGACGTAGAGGTGGTTGTCCGCGTCGACCGGGACGTAGAACTCGTAGTGGATGAACGTCGGGTAGACGATCCGCAGCACGCCGGGCATGCTCACCGACGCGAAGCCCGGGAACTCCTGCGCCGCGATCACCGGATTCGTTTCGCGGTGCGTGCCGGTGTTGCCGACGTTGCCGACTTCCTTCGGCGGCTTCAGCTTGAACCACGCCTGGTTGTCCCACTTGCCGAGGCCGGGGAAGTCCGCCGTCCAGTACTGCTTGTCCTGGACGCGGTAGATCCACCGGCCGCGCTGGACGATCCGGGTCTCGTTCCACACCGGCATCGCCTTGAACAGCCGCCACAGGGCAGTGCGGTGCAGGTACTTCGCGTGGCCCTCGTCGTAGCCGTTCTCGCAGGCGAAGCGCCAGTTGCCTTCACGCGGCTGGATCCGGGAGCCGACGATGGCCTCGTTGCGCACCAGTTCCTCGGGCAGCTGCTCGTCGATCGGCGGGGCCTCTTCGCCGTCGCCGACGAACACCCACACCATGCCCAGGCGCTCCTCGACCGCGTACGTGGGCTGCTTCACCTTGCCGCAGATCGGCGACGCCGGGCCATCGGTGATCGCGGCCTTGAGGTCGCCGGTCTTCAGGTCGAACGTCCAGCCGTGGTACGGGCACGAGATCGTGCCCGGGAACTGCTGGTTGCCCTCCGACAGCGGCACGCCGCGGTGCGGGCAGCGGTCCTTCAGCGCGTACACCTCGCCGCCGTCGCGGACCAGCACGATCTTCTGCCCGAGCAGCGTGATCTGCCGGGGCTTGCCGGTGAACCGCGACGAGTACCCCACCGGGTACCAGTAGCCGCGGAACCCGGCCGCCGCGGCCTGGTAGTGCGGCCAGCTCGACCAGTCCTGCCGGCCCGGGAGCCTCGCCGGTCGCCGGCTCCGCCGGGCCGGGGTGGGGGCCGTCTCCCCGTTCTGCACGCTCATGACCGCTCCAAGTTCGTTGTGCCGAAGCCGACGCGAGTCCACCACCGCGCCGGCCGGCGGCCAACGCCTCCGGTCCGCTCACCGAACCCCGGTCCGGAATCCGGGCCACGGTCCGCTCACCGGTCCGGGATCCGGGTCCGCGCGGCGGGGCCCGCCTACTGTCCGGCGCTGTCCACTTTCGACGTCATCACGGAGGCCGACCCATGTCCCTCGACACCGACATCCTCCTGGTCGGCGCCGGACCGACCGGGCTCTACGGCGCCTACTGCGCGGGGTTCCGCGGGCTGCGCACCGTCGTGGTCGACGGGCTGCCGCAGCCCGGCGGCCAGATCACCGCCCTGTACCCCGAGAAGGAGATCCTCGACGTCGCGGGCCTGCCGCGCGTCCGGGGCCGCGACTTCGTGGCCGCCCTGCTCGACCAGGCCGGCCGTTACGAGCCTGAGTACCTGCTGGGCCGCCAAGCCGTGGCACTCGGCCGCGCCGGCGACGGCCGGCCCGAGGTCACGCTTTCCGACGGCCTGGTGGTCCGCGCCGGAGCGGTGATCCTGACGGCCGGGATCGGCACGTTCACCCCGCGCAAGCTGCCCGCCGGGGAGGACTTCCTCGGCCGGGGCCTGAGCTACTTCGTCACCGACCCGGACGCGCACACCGGCCAGAACGTCCTCGTGGTGGGCGGCGGCGACAGCGCGGTCGACTGGGCACTGGCCCTGGAACCGATCGCGAAGTCCGTCACCCTCGTGCACCGCCGGTCGGCTTTCCGCGCGCACGCGGCGAGCGTCACGGCCGTCACCGAGGGCGGCACGCGGATCGTCACGGACGCCGAAGTCGAAGCGCTCACCGGGGAAGGCACGCTGAAGCTCGCGCACGTCCGGGTGCGTGGTGAAGAGCGGCCCCGGGTGTTCGAAGTGGACAGTGTGATCGCCGCCCTCGGGTTCGTGAGCAACCTCGGCCCGCTCGCCGGGTGGGGGATGCGCCTGCGCGGCCGGTCGATCCTCGTCGACTCGCGGATGCGCACCAGCCTCGACCGCGTCTACGCCGCCGGGGACGTGACCGAGTACGAGGGCAAGGTCCGCCTGATGTCCGTCGGCTTCGGCGAAGTCGCGACGGCGGTGAACAACGCCGCGGTCGCGCTCGACCCGGAGCTGTCCCTCTTCCCCGGCCACTCGACCGAAAACTCCTGACCCGGAAGGAAAACCATGGCCTACGTCATCGGCGCCAACTGCATCGACGTCACCGACCGCGCCTGCCTGGACGTCTGCCCCGTCGACTGCATCTACGTCGGCGAGCGCAAGAGCTACATCAACACGAACGAATGCATCGAATGCGGCGCCTGCGAACCGGAGTGCCCGGTCGACGCGATCTTCGTCGACCGCAAGGCCCGCGGCGACGAGAGCAAGGCGGTGTTCGTCACCGACTCGATCGCCTTCTTCGAGCAGACGCTCCCCGGCCGGGACGCCCCGCTGGGCGACCCCGGCGGCGCCGGCACGGTCGGCGACCTCGGCGTGGACACCCCCATGGTCGCCCGGTACTGAACAGGTCGTGAGTGAGAAACAGCGTTCCAACCCTGTTTCTCACTCACGACCGCTCAGCGGCCGGTGAACCGCGGTGGGCGCTTGTCCAGGAACGCCTGCAGCCCCTCGGCGGCGTCCGCGGTCCGGGTCAGCTCCCGCACGCCCGTTTCCTCGCGCAGCAGTGCTTCCTCGATCGGCAAGCCGTGCCCCTCGTCGACGACCCGCTTCAGGATGCCGATCGCGGCGGTCGGCTTGGCGGCGAGCAGCCGGGCCTCCTCGGCGACGGCGGCGTCGAACAGCCCGGGGTCGACCACGCGATCCACCAGCCCGTGCTCCAGGGCCTGCTGGGCGGTGAGCCGGGTGCCCTCGATCATCAGCCGCTTCGCCCGGTGCGGCCCGACGAGCCGGGGCAGCCGCTGGCTGCCGCCGGCCCCGGGGAACAGGCCGAGGGCGATCTCGGGGAACCCGAAGCTCGCCGTGGCCGAAAGGATCCGCAGGTCACAGGCCAGCGACAGCTCGGCGCCACCGCCCAGCGCGTGGCCGTTCATGGCGGCGACCACCGGTTTCGGTGCCCGCTCCAGGAGCCGCTGGACCTCGATCCAGCCGCGCATCTCGGCCTGGTTCGCGTCGGACAGGTCCCGCATGACCGCGATGTCGGCGCCGGCGACGAAGAACTTCCCGGTGCCGGTGACGACGAGGCACCGCACGCCGGGGTCCTCGGCCAGCGGCGGCAGCACCTCGAGGAACTCCGCGATCAGGGCCGGGTTCACGGCGTTGGCCGGCGGCCGGTCGATCCGGATCGTCGCGACTCCCGCGTCCCGGGTGGTGGTCAGGACCGGCATGCGTGTTCCTCTCATTCGGTGATCCCGGCGGCGCGCAGGGCCGCCAGGCGGTCGTCGTCGAAGCCCAGCAGCTCGCGCAGGACCGGTTCGGTGTGCTGGCCCAGCAGGGGCGCGGGCGAGGTGAGCGCGCCCGGTGTCGCCGTCAGCCGCGCGACGATCCCCTCGTGCAGCACCGGCCCCGCGATCGGGTGGTCCAGGCGCTCGTAGAAGCCGCGCGCGGCCAGGTGCCGGTCCTCGACGAGGTCGCGGCCGGTCGCCACGACGGCGGCGGCGACCCCGGCGGCCTGCAGGCGGTCCGCGAGTTCGCCGGCGTCCTGTTCCCGGGTCCACGCGGCGAGGGCGGCGTCGATTTCGTCCTCGGCCCGGCGCCGATCCTCGTAGGACGGCAAGCCCGTCAGGTCCCGGAGCGCGGCCCACTGGCTGTCGTCCCGGGCGGTGATGGCGACCCACCGGTCGGCTCCGGCCGCCGGGTAGACGCCGTGCGGCACGGCGTGCCGCGACCGGTTCGGGTGCTCGGCGGTGCGCGGGTCGCCGGTTCCCGGGTCGAGCACCGCGGGACCCATCGTGGCGGCCATCGCCTCCAGCTGGGACAGTTCGACGTGCCCGCCGTGCCCGCGGATCAGCAGGTCCAGCGCGCCGAGCACCGCGGCGTTCGCGGCGACCATGTCGCCCAGGCCGAACGCCAGGCCCTGCGGTGGCCCGCCCGGATCGGCCGTTTCGGCGGACAGCCCGGCCATCGCGGCGAGCGTGTCGGCGAAGGTGACGGCCGTCCGCCACGGCCCGGTGTGCCCGACCCCGGACATCGACACGAGGATCGCGCGCGGGTTGATCTCGCGCAGCGACGCGTAGTCCAGGCCCCACTTCGCCAGCACGCCCGGACTGAAGTTCTCGACGATGACGTCGCAGCGGGCGGCCAGCTCCCGCAGGACGGCCTGCCCTTCCTCGGTGCGGAGGTTGAGGGCGATGCTGCGCTTGCCGCGGTTGAAGTTCAGGAAGTAACCCGAGTCGTCCGGCCCGGCGTCCGGGCGCAGCCGCATGGACGGCGAGAAGCGGGTCGGGTCGTGCCGGTGCTTCGACTCGACCTTGATGACGTCGGCGCCGTGCTCGGCCAGGATCTTGGTCGCGTACGGCCCGGCCAGCACCCAGGTCAGGTCCAGCACCCGGACGCCGTCGAGGGCCCGGGGCTTCGCGGGCCGCCGTCCACTCCGGACACCGCGCCACCGGCCTTCCGTGAGCGGGGACAGCGTCACCGGCCGGGGCAGGCCCGGTGCGTCCCAGGGGAAACCGGCGTCTTCGGTGCCGCCGACCGACACGAAGAACTGCCGGTCGCGCAGCTGCGGATTGCGGGTCAGCTCCGCCGGCGAGGTCACCTCGGCCCAGGGCAGGGCGCGGGCGCGGCCCTGCTCGGCGACCTCCGACGCCGGGCGCTTGGCGACGAACCGGGCGATCACGTCGTCGACGTGCGGCCGCTCGGCCCAGCGCACCACCTGGTCGGCGAACCGCTCGTCGAGCAGGTCACCGGCCTCGCCCGCCTCGGCCAGCCAGCTCAGCAGGCCGGTCCACATGCGCTCGCTGCCCGAGTAGCCGCCCGCGACGTACCCGTCGGCGGCCGCGAAGATCCGGTGCGCGACGTGCTCGTAGACGCCGCCGGTGCGGACCGGGAACCGGCCGGCGTGGATCCAGGAGATCGCGCCCGTCTCCAGCGTCGCGGCGACCGCTTCCTGGGCCGAGACGTCGATCAGCTGCCCGGTCCCGGCGAGGACGCCGAGCAGGGCGGCGATGGCGCCGTGCGCTCCGGCGAGCTGGCAGGCCTGTTCGCGCGGCGGCGGTTGCGGCTGGCCGCCCGGCTTCCCGCCGAGCCAGGTCATGCCGCCGGCGGAGGCGAGCACGAGGTCGCCGCCGAGCCAGCCGCGGCGCGGGCCGGTGAGCCCGAAGGGCGTCACGACCACGTGGACCGCGTGCGGCCAGCGCGAGGTCCCGTCGGCGTGCAGCCCGCGCAGCTTGGCGACCGGACCGCTTTCCAGGACGACATCGGCCTCCCGGGCCAGTGCGTCGAGGCCGGCCGGCGTGGCCAGGGTTTTCCCGGCGTGCCAATGGATCCGCTCGTGCCGGGGCAGGTCGTCGTCGGGGTCGACGCGCACGACGTCGGCGCCGAGCCCGACCAGCAGCCGGGCGCCCTGCCGGGCCAGTTCGTCGGTGAGGTCGAGTACGCGCAACGGTGCCCTCCTGCGGAACGGGGATGTCGTGGCGACCGTAGGCAGCGCCGGCACCCGCGCGGTCGGCCGCGGTTCACTGGGCGGACCGGGCCTCGGCGTCCCAGGTCGACTCGTCCACGGTGGACGGCAGCAGCGACTTGACGACCTTGCCGCTGCCGTTGCGCGGCAGCTCGCGGGCGATGCGCACGTACCGCGGCTGGGCGTGCCGCGGCAGCCGGGTGCGGCACCAGTCCCGGACCGCCGGTCCGTCGAGGGCGTGGTCGGCGGTGGCGAGCACGACGAGGAGTTCCTGCTCGGTGAGGTCCGACTCGACCCCGACGACGGCCGCGTCCACCACGCCGGGCAGGGCCCGCAGCACCTGCTCGACCTCCCAGGTCGCGATGTTCTCGCCCCGCCGCCGGACCACGTCGCCGCGTCGCCCGGCGAAGGTCAGGTAGCCGTCGGCGTCGAGACGGCCGCGGTCACCGGTGCGGAACCAGCCGTCCCGCAGCACCGCGGCGGTGGCGGCGGGGTCGCCGGCGTAGCCGCGGAACCGCATGTCCGGCAGCTTCGCCCGCGCGGCGATCTGCCCGGTCTCGCCGCGAGGCAGCGGCCGTCCGGTGTCGTCGAGGATCGCGACCTCGTACTCGGGCACCACGCGGCCCGCCGTGCCCGGCCGCCAGTCGTCCGGGGTGTTCGCGGCGACGTCCCCGAGCTCGGTGCTCGCGTACGCCTCGAGGGCTTTCACGCCGAAACGGCGGAGGAACCGGGCCGCCAGTTCGGCGGGCGCCGGGGCGCCGTAGGCCAGCCGGACGGCGTGGTCGTGGTCGGTGCCCGGCCGCCGGTCCAGGATGGCCAGCATCGCGCCCATGAAGTTGAACGCCGTGACGCCTTCGCCGCGGCAGACGTCCCAGAAGCGGGACGCCGAGAACCGGCGGTGCGCGACCAGCCGTGCCCCGGTCAGCAGCGCGGGCAGCAGAGCGGTGTGCCGGACGTTGACGTGGTTCCACGGGAACACGTTGAGCAGCACGTCCCCGGGGCCGTAGCCCATCGTCGCCGCCACCCGGCGCGCGTGTCGCACGGCCGCGAAGTGCGGCAGCTCCGCGGCCTTGGGCCGGCCGGTGGTGCCGGAAGTCGAGAGCACCACGAGCACGTCACCGGGCGCCGGGCGGTGCTCCCGGACCCCCGTCACGGGCAGCTCGTCGAGGAGCGGGTGGCCCGGGGGCGCGGGATCGTCCTCGGGGACCAGCACCACGCGTCCGACCCGGTCCAGCAGGGTGGCCAGGGCCGGGTTGCCGGTCAACGCCGACGTCCCGGCGACCAGCACGGTGGCGCCGGTGGACCGCCGGACCGACTCGGCGGCCGGGAACGTGACGTCGAGGGCCAGCGGCACCTCCACCGCCCCTTGCCGCGCGAGGCCGAAGAGCAGGTCCACGGCGCTACGGCCGGGCCGCACGCAGGTCAGCACGCGCGTGCCGGGCGGGACCGGCAGGCGTGCGGCGAGCGCCCGGGAGCCCTCGTCGGCGTCCCCGACCCGCATCCGGGTGCCGTCGTCGAACCGGACCAGCTCGCGGTCCGGATCCGTTCGTGACCGGCTGGTCAGCAGGTCGACCGGGGTGCCCGGCTGAGGTTCGCTCACCCGGGTGATCGTCGGACCGGCTCCGGACCGGGCCCAAGCGGGCGGTCCGTTGAGCGGACCGGTCAGGTTCCATCAGGTTCCCGTGTGGTCGTGAGTGGGAAACAGTGCTCCAACCCGGTTCCACTCACGACGGCCGCGGCGGACTGGTCAGCCGGCTGCCCGTTTCACCGGGGCGGCGGCGAAGGGCTCGTTGCGCACCTCGGAGGCGGTCAGCAGCGCGCGGTCGAGCGCCCGCGCGATGGTGGCCGCGGCCGTGCGCAGCTCCGGCAGCAGGCGCCGGGGGACCAGGCGGGCCACCGGGGCGGTCGTCGACACCGCCGCGTGGACCGTGCCGTCCGCGCCGGTCACGGGCACCGCGAGGCTGCCGACGCCCGGCATCGTCTCCTCGATCTCCAGCGCGAAGCCCTTGGCCCGCACCACCGTCAGCTGCTTGCGCAGGTCGTCCACGGAGGACACCGTGCGCGAGGTCAGGTGGGTCAGCCCGGCCTCGCGCAGGCGGGCCAGGCGCTCGTCGGGGTCGGGGGCCGTCGCCAGCAGCACCTTGCCCGTCGCCGTCCCCGGCGCGGGCAGCCGCCCGCCGATCCGCGAGTGCGAGTGGATGTTCGCCTCGCCGGCGACCTTCTCCAGGAAGAGCACGTGCACGCCGTCGAGCACGGCCAGGTGGATCGTCGCGCGGGTGGCGGCGAACAGGTCGGCCAGCGCGGGCCGGGCGACCGCCCGCAGCACCGCGGAAGCGGGCACCCGCTGCCCGAGCTCGAACATCCGCAGGCCGAGCTGGTAGCACTCGCCGCGGCGTTCCAGCAGTCCCCACTCGACCAGCTCCTGCGCCAGCCGGTAGGCCGACGCCTTCGGCACGCCGGACCGGCGGCTCAGCTCGGTGAGCCCCAGCTGGTAGGCGCCGGATTCGAAGGCGCCGAGCAGGAGCTGCGCCTTGCCGAGCACCGAGCTGGGGCGGCCCGCCTCCTCTGCTGACACAGCGCCTCCTCACCGGCCGGGAACGAGCCGTGATTATCACCATCCGGCAAGATCCAAGTCCAGCCGGCGCCACCGTCCGTTACCTGCGTGTTTCCGGCCGTCGTGGTCGGAAACGGTCCGGTGACGCGGTTCGCTGGGCGGACCGCGGGCGTAGGCCGATCGGCCGTGAGGGCGAACACTCCCGGCACGTCCCACCGACCACGCGAGGAGCCGCATGACCACGATGGAGTACGGCTACGTCAGGGTTCCCGGCGGCCAGGTGCACTACGCGGAGCAGGGGAGCGGCCCGGCCGTCCTCCTGCTCCACCAGACCCCGCGCTCGCTCGACGAGTTCCGGGAGCTGCAGCCGCTCCTGGCCGCCGGCCACCGCGTGCTCGCCCTCGACATGCCGGGCTTCGGCAACAGCATGGCGTTACCCGCTCCGCAGCGCATCGAGGACTACGTCCGCGGCACGCTGGCGGCGCTGGACGCGCTCGGGATCGGCCGCACGGCGGTGCTCGGCCACCACACCGGCGGCGTGGTGGCGGTCGAGCTGGCCGCCGCGGCGCCCGGCCGCGTCACGGCGGCGGTGCTGTCGTCGACACCGTGGGCCGGCCCGGCGTACCGGGCGTCGCATGCGGCGGGTCCCGGGGTGGACGACGCCGTCCGCGAGCCCGGTGGCGGCCACCTGCTCGCGTGGTGGGCGCAGCGGCGGCCCCACTACCCGCGCGGGGCGACCGGCCTGCTGGACCGGTTCGTCCGGGACGCCTTGGCTCCCGGCGTCGACCCGCGCGAAGGCCATCTGGCGTGCGCGCGGTACGAAATGGAACGGCGGATCGGGCACGTACGCGCCCCGGTCCTGCTCCTCGCCGGGGCCGGCGACCCGTTCGCGCTGCCCGCACTGGAGCCCTTGGCGCGGCACCTGACCGCGGCCGCCGTCGTGGAGCGGGCCGTGATCGACGGCGGGACCGTCGCGCTCATGGAGGACAAGGCCGCCGACGTCGCCGGCGTGGTGGTGCCGTTCCTGCGCCGCTTCGCCCGATGACCGCGGTCCGCTGATCGAACCCCGGCGTTGCCGGCGTCCCGGCACGCAGACGAAAGTACCGCAACTCAACCGGCTCTTCCGGAGGCAGCTATGTCCGCTGGTACACGACCACATCGGCAACAGGCCAGGGCCGCGTTGGCCGGGTGGTTCGGCACCACCGTCGAATTCTACGACTTCTTCGTCTACGGCCTGGCGGCGTCGCTGCTGTTCCCGAAGGTCTTCTTCCCCGCCGCCGATCCGGTGGTGGGCACGCTGATCTCCCTTTCCAGCTTCGGGGTCGGCTACGTCGCGCGGCCGTTCGGCGCCCTGCTGTTCGGGCACCTCGGCGACCGGATGGGCCGCAAGTCCATCCTCGTCACCACCCTGATGATGATGGGCGTCGCGACCACCGCGATCGGGCTGCTCCCGTCGTACGGCACCTGGGGCATCACCGCGCCGGTGCTGCTGGTCGCGCTCAGGATCGTGCAGGGCGTGTCCCTCGGCGGTGAGTCCAGCGGCGCCGTCCTGCTCACCGTCGAGCACGCCGAGAAGCGCCGGCGCGGGTTCTTCGGCGGCATCCTCAACACCGGCACGGCGGTCGGGACCATCCTGGCCAACGCGATGTTCCTGCTGGTGGCGCGGCTGCCCGAGGCGGACCTGCTCGCCTGGGGCTGGCGGATCCCGTTCCTGGTGAGCGTGCTGCTCGTCGTCGCCGGGCTGGTGATCCGGCTCGGCCTGCGGGAGAGCCCGGAGTTCGCGGACGTCAAGGGCAGCGGCGCGGTGCACCGGCTGCCGCTCGTGGACGTCCTGCGCAGGTGCGGCGGCACGGTCGCCCTGGTGACGCTGGCGACCCTCGGGGCCGGCGTCATGATCACGGTGACGTCGGTGTACGTGCTGACGTACGGCAAGACCGCGCTGGGCCTGAGCACGTCGGCGATGCTCGACGTCCTGCTGCCCGGCCTGGTCGTGGTCGTGATCGGCGCGCCGCTGTTCGGCAGGCTGGCCGACCGGATCGGGCCGCGGGCGGTCTTCGTGGCCACCGCCGCGTCGATGGTCGTGCTCCCGTTCGTCTGGTTCCCGTTGCTGAACACGAAGAACCCGTGGCTGATGCTGCTCGGCTTCGCCGTGCTGTACATCGGCTACGCGGGCAACTTCGCGATGTTCCCGGTCTACTTTTCGCAGGCGTTCCCGGTTTCGCTGCGGTTCAGCGGGATGGCGATCGGGTTCACCTTCGGGACGATCTTCGGCAACGCCTTCGCGCCGGCGATCAGCGCGTCCCTGCTGGCGTCGACCGGCACCTGGGTGCCCATCGCCGGGTACATGGCCGCGGCCTCGGCGGTGAGCCTGGTCGCCGGGCTGCTGCTGCGGGAAGCACGGTCCGGGCAGCCGGAGGTCCTGCGCGAGGAGACCGGGGCACCGGCGGCATGAGGATCGGGGTCCGGGTCCCGCCGTGCGTTCCCGTGCCGGAGGTGGTGGCCTTCGTCCGCGAGGCCGAGCGCCTCGGCTTCGACGACGTGTGGTTCCCGGACTCGCAGCTGCTGTGGCGAGACGTCTTCGCCACCGCGGCCGCGGCCGCGGCCGGCACGTCGAGGATCGGCCTGGGCACGGCAGTCACGAACGTGGTGACCCGGCACCCGTCGGTGGTGGCGGGGGCGGCGCGGACCGTGGCGGAACTCGCGCCCGGCCGGTTCGTGCTCGGTGTCGGCGTGGGCAACAGCTCGGTCGTCCCGGCCGGGCTCGCCCCGTCGACCCGCACCGGGCTCCGCGCCGGGCTGGACGTGATCCGGTCGCTGCTGGCCGGCGCGGAGGTCGAGTTCGGCGGCGTGCGGTCGCGGCTGCGCGACCCGGTGGCCGTGCCCCTCCACCTGGCGGCGAGCGGTCCGCGGAACCTCCGCCTGGCCGGCGAGGCCGCGGACGGCGCGATCCTGCTGTCCGGCGTGGCGCCCGAGCCCCTGCAAGCCGCGCTGCGGCAGGTGGCGGCGGGTGCGGCCGGACGCGATCCGGTGCCGATCACGGTGTCGGCGTTCTGCCGCGTCACGGACTCGGTGCGACGGGACGCGCGGGAGCTCAAGCCGGTGTGCTCGAGCATCGCGGCCAACGGCGGCGCGGCGTTCCTCGCGGAAGCCGGGATCCGGGTGCGCGTGCCCGAGCGGTGGCCGGAGCTTCGCCCGGATCTGCTGCACGCCGAGTCGTGGGAAGCCGCGATCCGGGCCTGCGAGTCCGGTGTGGACGACGACGCGGCCGAGGCGTTCGCCCGCCGGTTCTGCCTGTTCGGCACCGCGGACGAGATCGCGGCGCGGCTGACCGAGCTGAGCCGGTCCGGCGTGTCGGCGGTGCTGCTGCAGCACGTCGGTTCCTACGACCTGCCACGGCAGCTGATCACCGACTTCGCCGGCCGGGTCCTGCCCGTGCTGAGGCGCTAGGACCGGTCAGGCGCGCGAACCGGCGCCCGACCGTCCTCCGCCACGCCGGCGATCCACCCGCGGTCCGGTCAGAAGACCGCGATCCGGTTTCGGGACTGCGTACGGTCGCGCCTGCCATTCGGGAGAGGCTCCTGCAGAAGACTCAAAACACCCGGCCCGGGGTGCCAACGACCAGAAGCAGCAGCACACCTAGGAGCTGTCCTGTGAGTCATCGGAGCCAGAGCACGATGGCGGCGATGGTGAGTTCTGCCTGGTAGCAGGCGGCGCGTTTGGCGTAGCGGGTGGCCAGGTCTCGAAACTGCCTGAGGTGGTCGAAGCAGCGTTCGACCACGTTGCGCTGCGTGTAGACCTCGGGATCGAACGCGGGTGGCCGCCCGCCGCAGGAGCCGTTGGCCGCGCGGCGGGCGATCTGGTCATCCCGTTCAGGACTGACGAAGGTGATCTGCCGGTCCCGCATCGCCCGACGGGTCGAGGGGTGCGAATACGCCTAGTCCGCGATCACCGTCTCCGGCCGGCATCGCGGACGACCTCGCCCGAGGCGGGCGAGGCTGATGCCGTCCAGCAGCGGAACCAGCCGCGGATTGTCGCCCGCCTGCCCCGGGTGTGAGCAGAAACCGCATCGGCAGGCCTCGCCCGTCGACAGCGAGTGGATCTTGGTGCATAGCCCGCCGCGGGATCGCCCGAGTCCTTCGCCGTCGCAGGCGAGGGCTTCGGCTCCGTCGCTGCATCCCCCTTTTTCCGGCACCAGCCGATTGCTGATGGGCCCGGACCACGCTGGAATCCACCGAGATGATCCATTCGAGGTCGCCGACGGCGTTCGGGCAGGTCACGCCACGGTGCGCCGGTGCGGAGTTTCCACAAGGTCGCGTTAATGACTTGGCGGTGATCACGCCACCACCGCCCACCGCCTTGCCGCGGTGGCAGCAGCGGCTCGATCACCGCCCATGCCCTATCCGTCGACTCACCACGACCTACCACGTCCGCATCCAACCGGACCGCAGCCAGATCACTTCCAGGACACGCCCTGACCCGCGAGGTCGAGCGCGATGTCGGTGATCATGTCCTCCTGGCCGCCGACCATGCCGCGGCGGCCGGCTTCGACGAGGATCGCGCGGGTGTCCAGCCCGTACGTCGAGGCGGCCGCCTCGGCGTGGCGCAGGAAGCTCGAATACACCCCCGCGTACCCGAGGCTCAGGGTTTCGCGGTCGACGCGGACCTCGCGGTCCTGCAACGGACGCACGAGGTCGTCCGCCGCGTCCATCAGCGGGAACAGCTCGCAGCCGTGGTCCCAGCCCATCAGGTCGGCCACCGCGATGAACGCTTCCAGCGGGCAGTTGCCCGCGCCGGCGCCTTGGCCGGCCAGGGAGGCGTCGACCCGCACCACGCCGTTCTCCACCGCCACCACGCTGTTGGCCACGCCGAGGGCGAGGTTGTGGTGGGCGTGGATGCCGATCTGCGTGTCCGGCTCGAGGACGTCCCGGTAGGCGCGGACCCGGTCCCGCACGCCGTCCATGGTCAGGCGGCCGCCGGAGTCGGTGACGTAGACGCACGCCGCGCCGTAGGACTCCATCAGTTTCGCCTGCCCGGCCAGCTCTTCCGGCCCGGCCATGTGCGACATCATCAGGAACCCGGCGACGTCCATGCCGAGCTCGCGGGCGGCGCCGATGTGCTGGGCGGCGATGTCGGCCTCGGTGCAGTGCGTCGCGATCCGGACCGAACGGACGCCGAGCCGGTGCGCCTGGCGCAGGTCGTGCAGCGTGCCGATCCCGGGCAGCAGCAGGGTGGTGGGGACGGCGTGGCGGGTGACGTCGCAGACTGCCTCGATCCATTCCCAGTCGGTGTGCGCGCCGACGCCGTAGTTGATGCTGGACCCGGACAGCCCGTCGCCGTGGGCGATTTCGACGGCGGCGACGCCGGCCGCGTCGAGCGCGCCGGCGATGGCCCGGGCCTGCTCGACGGTGTAGCGGTGCCGGATGGCGTGCATGCCGTCCCGCAGGGTGACGTCCTGGACGTACAGGTCGGTCATCGGACTGCCTCCTGGTGCGCGGCCATGCGTTCGGCGGTCCGCAGCGCCGCCGAGGTCATGATGTCGAGGTTCCCGGCGTAGGCCGGCAGGTAGTGCGCGGCGCCCTCGACCTCGAGGAACACCGAGACCTTGACCGCGTCGCCCGCCGGGACCAGCCGGTGCAGGGGATCGTCGGCGGCGACGCGGGCGAACTGGACCTTCTGCTTGAGCCGGTAACCGGGAACGTAGGCCTGCACCCGCCCGACCATCTCTTCGATCGACGCGGTGACAGCGCCGGTGTCCAGAGCGTCCATGTCGGACACCAGGCAGTGCACGGTGTCGCGCATGATCAGCGGCGGTTCGGCGGGGTTGAGGATGATGATGGCCTTGCCGCGGGCGGCACCGCCGACCTGCTCGATCGCGGCCGCGGTGGTTTCGGTGAATTCGTCGATGTTGGCGCGCGTTCCCGGGCCGGCCGAGCGGGAGGAGATGGACGCGATGATCTCGCCGTAGTGCACGGGGGTCACCGCGCCGACGGCGGCCACGATCGGGATGGTGGCCTGGCCGCCGCAGGTGACCATGTTGACGTTGGCGGCGCCGAGGTGCGCGCCGAGGTTGACCGGCGGCACGACGTACGGTCCCAGTGCCGCGGGCGTGAGGTCGACGACCGTGCGGCCGAGGGCACGCAGGACCTCGTCGTGGCGGCGGTGCGCGCCCGCGGACGTGGCGTCGAAGACGTACCGGACGTCGGCGAACTCGTCGAGCCGGACGAGCCCGTCGACGCCGTCGTGGGTGGTGGCGACCTTGAGGCGGCGGGCGCGGGCGAGGCCGTCGGAATCGGGGTCGATCCCGGCCATGGCCACGACGTCGAGGTGGTCCGACAGCCGCAGCAGCTTGATCATCAGGTCGGTGCCGATGTTGCCGGAGCCGATGATCGCGACTTTCGTGCTCATGCGGCTGCCCCTTCGAAGCTGACCGTGACGTCGCCGAGCCCGGAGATCCGGGCGGTGAAGACGTCGCCGGGGACGGCGGCGACCATGGGGCCCAGCGCGCCGGTGAGGACGATGTCGCCGGCGCGCAGCGGTTCGCCGCGGCGGGCCAGTGCCGAGGCGAGCCAGGCCGCGGCGTTCAGCGGGTCACCCAGGCAGTCCCGGCCGGTGCCTTGCGAGACGAGTTCGTCCCCGCGCAGCAGCCGCATCTCGACGTCGGCCGGCTCGACGGCGTCGGGCGACTCGCGGGTGTCGCCGAGGACGAACAGCCCGGAGGAAGCGTTGTCGGCGACCGTGTCGACGATGGTGATGTCCCAGCCGGCGATCCGGCTGTCGACGATCTCCAGCGCGGGGGCGAGAAACGCCGTGGCCGCGCGGACGTCGGCGGCCGAGCAGTCCGGACCCGGCAGGCCGGCGCCGAGGACCAGCGCGATCTCCGCCTCCACCTTGGGCTGCAGCACCCTTCCGGCCGGGACGGTGCCGCCGTCGCCGAGCGCCATGTCGGCGAACAATGCCCCGAAGTCGGGCTGGTCGACACCCAGCTGCCGTTGCACGGCCGGCGAGGTCAGGCCGATCTTGCGCCCGACGAGCCGGTGCCCGGCCGCGAGCCGGCGTTGCGTGGCGAGCCGCTGCACGGCGTAGGCGGCGTCGATGTCGCCGTCGGCGAACAGATCACGGATCGGCGGGCACGGCGTGGCGCGGGCGGCCGCGGCCGCCAGCGCCTCCGCGGCTCGGGGGACGGCGTCGTTCATCGGGACCTCCGCAGCAGGGATTGTGACCTGCCAGGTATAGGTCCCGCCGCGACGGTGTGCCAAAGTTCGTACCGTGACACGGAACAGCCAGAGCGGCAACATGCTCGACAAAGCGGCTGCCGTCCTGGATGTCTACCGGCCGGACGGCGGTTCGTTCCGTCTGACGGAACTCGCGGCGCGGGCGGGGCTGACCAAGACGACGGCGTTCCGCCTGGTGGGCGACCTCGTCCGGCTGGGCCTCCTGGAACGCGCGGGGGAGCGGTACCGGCTGGGCGGCACGCTGTTCGAGCTGGGTTCCCTCGTGCCCCGCCGGCACGACCTCCGCGAGGCCGCGCTGCCGTTCCTGCAGGACCTGTTCGAGAGCACCCGCCAGACCGTCCATTTCGGAATCCGGGACGACCGCGAAGTCGTGTACCTGGAACGGATCCACGGCCACGACGCGGTGCCGCTGCCCTCCCGCATCGGCGGCAGGCTCCCGCTCACGTGCACGGCGATCGGCAAGGCGCTGCTGGCGTTCTCCGAGCCCGGGCTGGCGGCGGCGATCCTCGCGGACCCGCTGCCGCGGCTGACGCCGTCCTCGATCACCGACCCGGTCCGGCTGCGCACGGCTCTGGAGCAGACGCAGGTGTCCGGCCTGGCGTACGAGGAGCAGGAGGCCACGCCCGGCGTGAGCTGCATCGCCGCACCGGTGTTCAGCGGCGCGGTCGCCGTGGCGGCGTTGTCGGTGGCGGTCCCGCGCGAGCAGTTCCGCCCGGCGCACCTGGCCCCGGCGGTCCGGACGGCCGCGCTGGGCCTGTCGCGGACGCTGCGCCGCACCGCCGAGCCGGCCTGAACGAAGACCGTTCGCCCCGGTCGTCTCCGCCGCGGCCACCGCTGGTGCCGTCGCCCCGGCACTACGCCGCCAACAGCCTGCCCAGCGGGCACCCGGCCATCGCGCTGACCGCCCTGCTGGTGGCGTCCCACCGCCGGCGGGGCGTGGTCCTCTTCCTCCTGCTGTCCGGACGTCGCTCCGCGGCGCGGGCGCGATCACCGGCCGGGCCGTGGCGGTGGCCTGGGTGACGCCCGCCTGGCGGCCCCGGTCAGGGTTCGGTGCCCCAGCTGAGGGTGCCGGACTGGTAGGCCGTGGCGGTGGCGAGGTCGGTGAACGACGCCGCCGTGCGGTAGCTGTAGTCGTCGGCCTGGTTGAACGCCGACCAGTCGGCCTTGGCGACCCGGATCTGGACTTCGCCGGTGCCGGCGCCGGCGGCCAGAGACCCGCCGCTGAAGCCGACCTCGACGTAGGCGTCCGCTCCCGGGCGCGGCGTACTCAGCTTCACCACGCGCACGGTGACGTTCCCGCAGCCGGGAACCGCGTAGTCGCACCAAACCTGGTAGCCCGGGTTGGTGGCGTCGCCGGTGAACCAGTAGCGCGCGGTGACGGTGTTCAGCGCGACGGACGTGCTGCCGCGGTTGACGATCTGCAGGCTGGTGCGGATCTGGTTGTCGGTGACGCCGCTGCCGGCGCGCTGCTGCACGGCGAGCGAGCCGGTGCCGGTGGTGCCGCCGCCGGTCGTCGTGGTGACCGACACCGGGCTGCTGGCGGGCGACTGGTTGCCGGCGGCGTCCCGGGCGCGGACCGAGAACGTGTACGCGGTGCCGGGGGTGAGGCCGGTGACCTGGTAGCTGGTGCTCGTGGTGCTGCCGACCGTCGCGCCGGCCGAGTTCAGCACGTCGTACCCGGCGACGCCGACGTCGTCGGTGGCCGCGGTCCAGGTGAGACCGACGCTGGTGCTGCCGGCCGCCGCGGTGACGCCCGTCGGCGGGGTCGGCGGGGTCGTGTCCCCTGTGGACTGTCCCGGCTGGCTGCCCCACAGCACCGCGGACCCCTGCGTGAGCACGAGTTTCGCGTCGTCGGCGGGCGCGGTCCCGGCGGGGGCGAGGCCGGTGTGCGACCAGTCGTTCGCCGGGTCCCAGGTTCCGGTGCTGGTGATCCGGAACTGCACTTCCTTGCGGTAGCGGGACTGGCCGCCGGGGGCGACACCGCCGGAGCACGGCACCTCGACGTAGTAGACCGGCCCGGAGAACTGGTGCAGGGCCGGCGCGTCACACTGGTTGTACGCCGAGGTGACCGAGATCTGGCCGGGCGTGGTCGCGCCGTCGAGCGTGAAGTAGTAGCGCAGCGAGCCGGTGAACGTGCGCGCCGGCCACGCCGACTTGTTGATGACGTACGCCTTCACCTCGGTGAACGTCCCGCCGTCCGGCTGGTTGAGCGCGCCCTGCGCCAGGATCTCCGGGCCGTCCGGGGTTTCCCGCGGAGGGAAGCTCGCCAGCGGCGTGCCGCCGTACTCGCCGTAGAGGCGGGCCAGCGCACCGGTGAAGCCGGCGTTGTAGTCGAGGGCCACCTCGTTCATGGTGTAGTTGGTGCGGTCGTCGGTGTAGGCGTCGTTGGTCGTGGTGGGCCCGCCGACGAGCGCGCCGTACAGGATGTGCCGGCTCTGCGCGGGCTCGTTGATGTTGTCGGCCCAGGAGCCGTGCGCGGTGCGGTGGTGCGGGTTGCGGGGCGGGTTGACGCCGAGCCCGACCTCGAAGCTCGCGCCGCGCGGGTTGTCGCCGAGCGCGTAGTTGATCTGCCGCACGGCGAAGTCGTGGTAGGTGGCCGCGCGGGCGGGATCGTTGGTGCGTAACCAGTCCGCGTAGGTGAGGGCCACGAACGCGGTGTTCGCCGCGTACCGCAGCGAGCCCCACTGGTCGAGCACGGCCTGGCCGCCGGGGGAGTAGGGCACGTGCTGGCCGTTGACGCCGGTGGTCCACCAGTCCAGCCAGCGGTTGGCGTCGGTGACGTACTCGGGGTCGCCGGTGAGCTGGGCGAGCAGGACGTAGGTGCCGTAGGACTTGTCGTCCCAGGCGAGCGTCCAGCGGTAGGAGCGGGTGGTGGTCTGCGGTTCGGTGGACAGCTTCTCGTACTCGGCGCGCGCCTTGGTCAGGTAGCTGCTGTCGCCGGTGGCCTTGTAGAGCCAGATCGCGCCCCACACCAGCTCGTCCTGGTAGCCGCTCCAGGACTTGTAGAAGTTCTGGGCGTCGGTGATGCAGTTGGAGTAGACGCCGCGGTGGTTGTCGGCGAAGGAGTACAGCTGCTTGGCGTGGGTGAGCAGGGTGGCCGCGTAGGCGGGATCGCCGGACTGGAACACCATCGAGCCGGCGGCCATCTGCGCGGCGGCCTCGCCGGCGAGGTCGGAACCCGGGCAGGAGTCGTCGATGCGGTAGGCGGGCCGGGCCATGGCCATCGTCTCGGCCGGGCCCCACCACTTGTGGTCGTCGTCGCCCTTGCCGACCTGGCCGTAGAGCACGTCGGGCTGCGGGTGCGCCTTGATCAGCCAGTCGTCGCCCCAGCGCAGGTTGGACAGCAGGTACTGCCACTGCCCGGAACTCTGGTAAGCGGCGCGGTTCTCCAGCGCGCCCCAGGCGAGCATGGTCATGCTGAACTCGAAGGGCAGCCCGAACTTGACGTGGTCACCGGCGTCGTAGAACCCACCGGTGAGGTCGAGCCCGGCGTCCTTGCCGTCGTCCAGCGCGGACGGCCCGCGCCAGGAAACCCGGTTGTCGGCGGGCAGGGCGCCGGAGCGCTGCGCGTCGTAGAACCAGACGGCCTTCTGCAGCGCCTCGCCGTAGTTGAACTTCCCGGTGGCGGCGCCGGCCCTGGCGGACAGCGCCGGGACCACGAGGGCCAGCCCGAGCACGAGCAGCGCCACGACCGCCCGGGACATCGCGTTCGTCGTTGAACCGCGCACGCCGCCTCCTCGATTCTGGGAGCGCTTCCAGGGTGGAAGAGTAAGGACGGCCATGGGTCATGTAAAGGATCGACATTTTCGCTAGCCGGTTTGGCGGCGCTTGCCGAGGCCGTCCGTCGTAACCCGCCGGGACGGACTGGACAGAGCTGTTGGGAGCGCTCTCAGGATAGGCTGCCGCCGCGAGGTACTGCGGCGTGTCCGGCCCGGGCTGCTCCGACCGGGTGTACCGCCGTGTCAGACTGCCGGGCGATGCACACCCCAGCCGATCTCGCCGACCTGCTCGAATGCGAACACCGCAGCCTGCTCAACCTGGCCGCGGACCTGCCGGGCGCGCCGCGGCCCGCGCCCGACCCCGCCGCCGGCCGGCGCCGGCGCGCCGCCGCCCGGGTCATGCTCGCCCGCCTGCGCCGGGAAGGCCACGACGTCTTCGAGATCGACACCCGGGACCGCGTCGCCGCCGCCGAGGCCACCGCGGCGGCGCTGTGGTCGGGCGCGGCCGTGATCCACCCGGCCGTCCTCCACGACGAGGATTTCTCCGGCGTCGCGGACTTCCTGATCCAAGACGGCGAAGGCCGCTACGAGGTCCACGACGCGGAACCGGCCCGGCAGGCCAAGCCCGCGGCGGTGGTCCGCCTGATCGCGTTCGCCGACGCGCTGCGCCGGGCGGGCTGGCCGACCGGCCCGCACGTGTACCTGCGCCTGGGTGACGGCAGTGCCCGCACCTTCCGCAGCGAGGACTTCCGGCCCCTGGTGGACCGGCTGCGAGCCCGGCTGCGCGGCCGCACACCGGCGTTGCCGGCGCCGTTGTGGGCCGACGAACGCCCGGCCTGCGCCGGCTGCGGGTACGCCCGCCACTGCGCGTCGGGCCGGGAAGCCGACCGCGACCTCATGCTCGTCGCCGGGATGCGCGGCGACCAGCGCCGCAAGCTCGTCGCCGCGGGGCTGGGCTCCGTCGAGGCGCTCGCGGCGGCCACGCCGGGCGACCGGCCGCGGGACCTGTCCGTCACCGCGTTCACCGCCCTGCGCGCGCAGGCCGCACTGCAGCTGCGGCAGGACACCACGGGCGAGGTCAGCTACGAGATCGTCGATCCTGACGCGCTGGCCGCCCTGCCGGCCCCCGCGCCGGGCGACGTCTTCGCCGATCTCGCCGGTGACCCGCACGCGCTGGCGGGCGAAGGGCTGGAGTTCCTCTTCGGCGCCCTGACCCCGGGCGGTGACCAGCGGTTCACGCCGTTCTGGGCGCACAGCCGCGCCGAGGAGAAGCGCGCCTTCGAGCAGTTCGTCGACTTCGCCGCCGCGCGGGTCGCCGAGCACCCCGGCTCGCACGTCTACCACTACGGGCCGTACGAAGTCACGGCGATCAAGCGGCTCGCCGCCGTGCACGGCACCCGCGAGGAAACCGTCGACCAGCTGCTGCGCGGGGGCGCGCTGGTGGATCTGCACACGGTGGTCCGCAAGGCGTTGCGGGTCTCGCAGCGGTCGTATTCGATCCGCCACCTCGAGCCGCTCTACCGGCCGGGCACCCGCGAAGGCGACGCGAAGACCGCGCTCTCGGACGTCGAGGCCTACGAGGAGTACCTGCTGGTCACGCGGTCCGCCGAGCCGGACCGCGCGGAGGAGGTCCTGCGCGGCATCGTCGGGGACAGCGAGGAGGACTGCGTCTCGGCGCTGCGGCTGTTCGAGTTCCTGCACCAGGTCCGGGCCGACGCCGGCATCGAGCCCGGGTCCGCGGCGGAGGAGCCGCCCGAGGACGCGCTGCTGCGCGCGGCGGAGGAGGACGTCGCCGCCGAGCGCCGGGCCGAACGCGCCGCGCGGCTGGCCGCGCTCGTCGACCCGCTGCTCGACGGCCTGCCGGACGACCCGGACGAGTTCACCGCCGACGAGCGGGCCCGCGCGCTGCTCGCGGCGGCGGTCGGCTACCACCGCCGCGAGACCAACCCCGCGTGGTGGGAGTACTTCCGCCAGCTGGCCGCCCCGCTCGGCGACCTCGAGGTCGACACGTCGTGCACCGTGCCGGTGTCGGTCGAGGCGGGGGAATGGGTCCCGCCGGCCGGGCGTGTCCGCACCGCGAAGCGGACGCTGGTCCTGGCGTGCGACCCGGACCGGCCGCACCCGTTCGCGTCCGGCGACGAAGTCCGGCTGCGCTACGACGGCGTCACCCGCGACGCGAAGGTCGCGGCCGCGTCGGCGGTGGAGCTGACCTTGGAGGAGAGCAGCCCGCCCGACGCCACCTCGGCCGACCGGCCGTCCGCCGTGCTGCCGGGCAGCCCGGTGCGGCCCTCGCCCAAGGACGACGCGGTCGCCGACCTGGCGCAGCTGGTCGTCGACGCGCTCCCCGCGCTGCCGCGGCACCCCGGCGTCGACCTGCTCCGGCGGACGCCGCCGCGGCTGCGCGGTGGAGCGCCCCTGCCCGAGCCGGGGACCGACTTGATCGCCACGGTGATCGACGCGGTCGAAGCCCTCGACGGCTCGACGCTCGCGGTGCAGGGACCGCCGGGGGCGGGCAAGACGTTCCTGGCCGGGAAGCTGATCGCCCGCCTCGTGCGAGCCGGGCGCACCGTCGCCGTCACCTCCACCAGCCACAAGGCCGTGGAAAACGTCCTGAGCGCGGCGAAGAAGAGCGCGCCGGAACTGCCCTGCGCCAAGCGGGCGAAGCGGGCGCCGGACCCGGACGCGCCGTGGGAGCAGCCGAAGAGCAATCCGGCGCTGGTGAAGTGGCGGCAGGAGCACGACACGGGCCACCTGGTCGGCGGCACGGCGTGGACGTTCGCCAACGCCGCGGTCCGCGAGGAGCCCTTCGATCTGCTGATCATCGACGAGGCGGGCCAGTTCGCCCTGGCCGACGCGCTCGCCGTGTCGACGTGCGCGAAGAACCTGCTGCTGCTGGGCGACCCGCAGCAGCTGCCGCAGGTGGTGCAGGGAACCCACCCGGCGGGCGCGGAGGCGTCGGCGCTGGGCCACCTGATCGGCGAGGCCGACATCATGCCGGCGGCGCTGGGCTACTTCCTCGACGAGACGCGGCGCATGCACCCCGCGGTGTGCGAGCCGGTGTCGAAGCTGTCCTACGCGGGACGCCTGCGCGCGCACCCGTCGGCCGCCGAGCGCGTCCTTTCCGGCGTCCCCGCCGGGCTCTACCTGGCCGAGGTCGACCACCACGGCAACACGACGCGTTCGGTGGAGGAAGCCGCGGCGGTCGTCGACGTCGTGGCGGCGCTGATCGGTCGCATGTGGACGGACCACGGCCCGGCCCGCCCCTTGGCCGACACGGACGTCCTCGTGGTGGCCCCGTACAACCTGCAGGCGCGGACGGTGACGCGGGCGCTGGCGGACGCCGGCTTCCCGGGCGTGCGGGTGGGCACGGTCGACCGCTTCCAGGGCCAGGAAGCCCCGGTGGTGATCACCACGATGACGTCGTCCTCGGCGGTCGACCTGCCTCGCGGCCTCGACTTCCTGTTGTCCCGCAACCGGTTGAACGTCGCCCTGTCGCGGGCCCAGGTCCTGGCGGTCCTGGTGTGCTCGGCCAAGCTGGTGGAGGCCGACATCCGCACGGTGGACCAGATGCGCCTGGTGGCGGGCATGATCGGCTTGCTGGGCGAGGCCCGGCGCTGGCCTCCCGCGTAGCGGGGCCAGCCGTCCGTGGGGGCCGGCGCAGCGCCGCCACTGGTCGCTGCCGCGGACGCCGGTCGTCGCGTGGATCGGCGTCCGCGATGTGGGAAGACCGGTCCCGGCCGTCGGAGCGGCTTACGCTGCAACGCCGTGCGGCACTACCGGATCGGTGTCAGTCCTGCGGGATGTACCCGATGAGGTGAATGTCGTCGCAACCGCTGAGGTCCAGGGACGTCGCGTCGTAGTTCTGCTCGCCCTCGTCCGGGGTGCGCAGTGTCACGACGCGGGCCTTGCTGTGGGCCGTCGAATGCCGCTTCCACAACGAGCGGAACGTCCAGTCGCGGCTCAGCCTGCTCACCAGGTCGGCCAGTTCGGCGTCGTCCGGCTCGGTTCCGGCGCGGATGCGCAGGCTGCCGACGAAGCATTCGGCGACCTCGTCCCAGTTCACGTAGATGTCGCGATAACGCCGGTCCAGGAAGAACAGTTCCAGGAAGTTCTCCGAGTCCTCGTCCAGCCGGATGATCCGGGCGGCCGGCGGGTTCGCGTACAGGATGTCCCAGTACTTGTCGACGATGAACGCCGGATGGCGTACCGCCCGCGCGAAGTGCTCGAGCACGCGTCGCTCGCTTTCCGTCGCGGAGAATTCGATCTTCGGTGGATTCATCTCAGCCAGGTTGTAGAGGTGGACCCGATCGACCGGGTCGAGCGCGAGCGCCGAGGAAATCGAGTCGAGTACCGCTGCCGAAACGCGGATGTTACGTCCCTGTTCGAGCCAGGTGTACCAGGAGGCGCTTACTCCGGCCAGTAATGCGACTTCTTCCCGGCGCAGGCCGGGAGTATTGCGGCGCCCTCCTTCGGGGAGGCCGACGTCCGCCGGTTTCACCCGCGCCCGCCTTGCCCTGAGGAATTCGCTGAGCTGTTCCCTGCGGTCCGCAACACGCTGTTTCGACGTCATCAAGGCCCCCGGTTGATGTCCATGCCGAACTCGGGCAAGACAACATCGGAGGCTAGCGGCCGTTTGCGGAGAACGTCAACCGACCAATGGATCGGCTTTGATCCGAACTTCGCAAAACGGGTCGCCTTGTTTGTGAAAAGCGTCACCGTCTCACTGTCGCAATCGCGGCTTCCACACCGTGCGCCAGGCGCAGACCGCACCCAGCAGGTAGGCGATGGTGATCGCGGCGAATGCGACCGAGGCGCGTGCGTACCAATCGTGGTTCACGCTGATCGCGACGCCCATCGCGGCGATGCCGAACAGAGAACCGAACTGGCGGTTGGCGTTCAGCACCGAACCTGCTATGGCGGCGTGTTCGACCCCGGCCGCGTCGACGAGAACGGCGGTCATCGCCGGGGAAATGATGCCCGCCCCGATGTTCGCCAGGCCCATCGCCAGCGCCAGCTGCCAATACGACGTCGCGGGCGAGATGAACACCAGGCTGACCGTCGAAGCCGCGGCGATGCCGAGGAAAACCGTCAGCAGTAGTCCGTTGGAGTACCGGCCGGAGATCTTCGAGTAAACGATGTTCGAAATGGGGAAGAACACCGTCATCGGCAGCAGCTGCAGCCCGGCCGTGAACGGCGCGACGCCGCGCGCTTGCTGCAGGAACAACCCGAGGACGAAAATCCCGCCGAAAAGCGCGAAGTTGAACAGGAACCCGATCACGTTGCCGCCGGCGAACGGCGGCAGCCGGAACAGCTCCCACGGGATGACGTGCGACGACGTCTTCCGCTCCCGCAGTACCAGCGCCGCGGCGGAGGCGATCGCGACCGCGTAGGCGATGAGGACGGCCGGGGCGAGCCAACCCTGCTCGGGGCCTTCGATGAGCGCGAAGCACATCGCGGCGACCATGGCGATGGCCAGCGCGTGCCCGCCGAACGGTACCGGAGCGCCCTTGCGTGCCGTGGGCGTGATGTACCGCCACGTCAGCACCGCGCCGAGCAGCCCGATCGGCAGGTTGATCAGGAAGATGCTCGGCCAGCCGAACGCCGAGACCATGAGGCCGCCGACCGTCGGGCCGATGCCCGACGCCGTGGCGACGATGGCCGACCACAGGCCCAGGATCCGGGTCCGCTGCCGCGTGTCGGGGAACGACCGCACGAGCAACGCGAGCGAGCTGGGCATGAACAGGGCGGCGCCGGCGCCCTGCACCAGCCGCGCGCCGATCAGGAACGCGCCGTCCGGCGCCACCGCGCAGGCGAGGGACGCGGCGACGAACACGGCCATGCCCCACATGTAGACGCGCAGGCTGCCCAGCCGGTTCGCCATGCCGCCGGCGAGCAGCAGCAGGGCGGCGAAGGTCAGCACGTACCCGTCCACAATCCAGGTCAGCTCGGTGACCGACACGGCCAGGTCCTGCTGGATGCGCGCACCGGCGACGTTCACGACGGTGGTGTCGAGCGAAGCCATGACGAAGCCGGCGGCCAGCGCGGCGATCTTCACCGCGGTCCGGCCGGCCGCGGCGGGCGCCGCCAGATCCGACGTCACGGGACTGCCCATTTCGATGAAACCCCCTGGGAGCTCGGTGGTCCGTACCGGACCGGCGTGCCCGCTCAGGAGACCACATACGTTGATGGCTGTCAAACGATGATGGTGATCAACGTATGATCGGCATCGAAATTTGACGGCGATCAAAGTACGATGGCGGTGGTAGCATCGTGCGGGGAAGGAGCCGACTGTGCAGATCGCCACCGAGGAGCGCGTCACCGACCACATCGAGGTGGACGAGATCACCGCGCAAGGCTTGCTCGACGCTCTCGTCGACCCGGTCCGGCGCAGCATCGTCCGCCAGCTGTTCGCCTCCGACACGGACATCGCGTGCGGCCACTTCGACATCAACGTCAGCCGATCCACCGGCACGCACCACTTCAAGGTGCTCCGGCAGGCCGGCGTCATCCGCCAGTACTACGTCGGCACGTCGAAGATGAACACCCTGCGGCGAGCGGATCTGGAGTCCGTCGCCCCCGGCCTGATCGAAGCGATCATGGCCATGCCGGAGACCGCCCGCCGGCCGGCCGGGGCGGACTCCGGCCGGCACTGACTGTCGTGCCCACTGAGGTTGCCGGCGCGGGGCACGGGCGGCAGCCGGTGTGGGCTCGGTGCTGTGAACCGGCGAAAGGCTCCGCGAAGGCTCATTCTCCGGCGAGGGTGCGGTCGAAGCGTTCGCCGGTGCCGACTGTCTGCGGCCGATAACGGCGGGTGAAGCGGGCTTCGGCGGGCTGCGGCCGGGCATTGGGTGGGGAAAACGAAGACCTCCGTTGTGTTCGGTGCCGGCGTCGGGCACCAGCACCACACACGGAGGTCTTCGCCGTGATCGACCCGGCGCGCCGCTCAATCGCCGGCAACGTCCATGGTCCACACAACCATCGCCGCCGCGGCGGGTCAGCCCGCCGGGCGCGACCGGATCGGGAACACCAGCGGGTTCACGTCGTCGTGACTCGTCGAGGTCAGGACGGGCAGCGTGACCAGCCAGTGGTCGCCGACCTCGCTCGTGGTGCCCAGCCGGCACCGGTAGTGCAGCGCGGCGCCGAGCACGTGCACCGCGGTTCCGTCGGCCGCCACGACGACCGGGATGTCGTTGAGCCGTTCCGCGGCCGGCCGCCGGGCGATCCGGAAAGCCACGTCGTCCTGCAGGTCGGACAGCACGCTGACGCCCACCGTCTCCGCCGTGCGCAGCAGCGGCCACGTCGTCGATTCCTTGCGGATCGCCACCGACATGATCGGTGGCGACAGCGACACCGCGTTCAGGGACGTGCACACCATCGCCTGCCCGGTCCCGCCGACCACCGCGGCGACCACCGCCACCGCGGCCGGGTGCCGGGCGTAGCAGTGCCTGGTCACCTCGGCCGCGGCCGGTGCGCTGGTCATGTCCCGGCCTCCGCCCCGGCGGTTTCGCCGAGCTGCCGGACCGCCATCGCCAGGCGTTGCGACCGGTCGCCCTTGACGCGGATCACCGGCACGCCGAGGTTCCCGGCCACCGACAGCATCCGGCTGTCGAGCAGTTCCCGGAACGCCTCGCTGATGGGCGGCGGCTCGTCCGCGAGCGGGCGTTCGTTCGGCACGTGGACGAAGGCGTGATACGTCTGCGCCGCATACCGGCCGGCCTCCACCGAAACACGCTCGATGATCTCAGCTTCCCTGGGCAGCTCGGGCCGCGCCTCGGCATCCACCGAACGCGGATGCAAGCCATGACGGAACCGCGTTGCCGCGTAGACGAATTCGTGCAGCACCGAGCCGTCGGAGACGAAGCCGTCGCCGGCCGCGGCCTCCGCGCCGACCCGTTCGACGAGCCGTCGCGCGACCAGCTGGACCAGCTCGAGGTCCGTGCATTCTTCGAGCGAGGTGCGCAGCGCGCCCTCCTGCAGGGCCATCGGGGTGGCGTGCACGCGCGGCACCCCGAGTTCCGCCGACAACGACTCGGACAGCGTCGACTTGCCGTTCCCGTAGGCCCCGATCACCGCGATCTTCACGAGGCACCGCCCGGGTTCGCCGGTTGCGGCACGACCGAGCTGTCCGTGACGGAGGCGGCGATGTGCGCGCCCGCGGCCCCGACCGTTCCCCATTCGGCGAGCTGCGCGTCGGTGACCACGACCCGCAGCTCGCGCTCGACCAGCAGGGCGAGCTCGACGAGGTTGATGGAGTCCAGGCCCAGGTCTTCGAACGCGCTGTCGCCCGTGACCGGGTCCGCGGGCAGGTCGACGTTCTCCAGCCGGGTGGTGATCGCCTCGACGAGGTAGCCGACGACCGCTTGTGTCGCTTGATCGTTCATCACAGTTCCTGTCCGTTGGTCAGGTCGGGATCAGATCGGCGGGCTCGGCCTTCACCTCGGGCCACACCAAGGTGGCCGACCCCCAGGTCGTGCCGCCGCCGAACGCGGTGAGCAGCAGCCGGTCGCCGCCGGCGAGCAGGCCCGACGTGACGGCGTCGAGCAAGGCGAGCGGAATCGAGGCGGCCGAGGTGTTGCCCACCCGGTCGAGGTTCATGATCAGCTTCGACCGGTCGGCCGCCAGCCGATCGGCGACCGCGCCGAGGATCCGCTCGTTCGCCTGGTGCCCGACGATCCAGTCGAGGTCCGCGGTCGTCCACCCCGATCGCCGCAGCACCGCTTCCGAGGACTGGGCCATCCGGGTCACCGCGGTGCGGAACACCTCCCGGCCGAGCATCGCGAAGCGGGTGCTGCGGTCGGCGCCGGGATGGGTGCGCTCGTACGAACCCCCGCCGGGAACCCAGACCAGCTGCCGGTCCTCGCCGTTGCTGCCCAGGTCGATGTGCTCCAGGGACGCCGGGGTGCCCGGCTCGGCCGCGCACAGCACGACGGCGCCCGCGCCGTCGCCGAAGATCACCGCCGTGGACCGGTCCTCGCGGTCGAGGATGGTCGAGTACGTCTCGGCGCCGATCACCAGCGCGGACCGCGCGAGCCCACCGGCGAGGAAACCCTTCGCCACCGCGAGCGCGTAGACGAAGCCACTGCACACCGCGGCGACGTCGAACGCCCCGACCGGCCCGAGGCCCAGCCGGGCGGCCACCGCGGGCGCGGTGGCCGGGCAGGGGTGGTCGGGCGTGGTGGTGGCGAGCACGACCAGGTCGACCTCGTCGCGCTGGGCCGAGTCGAGGGCGCGCCGCCCGGCGGCCACCGCCAGGTCGCCGGTGGAGGTCGTGCGCGACCAGTACCGGCCGGCGATGCCGGTCCGGCCGCGGATCCACTCGTCCGAGGTGTCCATCAGCCCGGCGAGATCGGCGTTGCTGACGTGGTTGTCGGGCAGTGCTCCGCCGATCCCGGTGAGCACCACCCCGGTCATCGCACCGCCCCGGCCGGGGCCCGCTGCGCTTCCGGGGTCGTGTCGATCCGCGCGTAGTCGGCCTGGGCCCGCTCGATGGCTTCGTCGATCGACATCCGCGGGGCGAACCCGTAGATGTCGAGGATCTTCTGCAGCCGCTGCGGGATGGTCCCGCCGACGATGTGCACCGGAATACCGAGCTCTTCGAGGTTTTCCAGCAGCATCCGGTCGGCCAGCGCGCGGAACCGTTCGTTGACCGGCCGGTGGCCGTCCTCGACGAGCGGGAACTCGATGGGCAGGTGCACGAACGAGTCGTAGGACTGCTTGGCGTGCTGCTTCGCCGGCACTCCGATCTGCCGCATCACCTCGGCGTAGAAGGACAGCTCGTCGGTCAGCTCGACGTTCTCCAGGTCGACCGACTCGTTGGGGTTGATCCCGACCAGGACGCGCACGGTGCCGTAGCACCACTCGTGCAGCGACGAGCCGTCCGAGACGAACCCGTCCGGCAGGTGGCTCTCGTTGACCGCGCGGCCCTGGTTGCGGCGGGTGATCAGCATGATGATCTCCGCCGCGGTGCACTCCTCGAGCGTCTTGCCCGGTACCGAGATCGGCAGCAGCTCGCGCATGGTGAGCGCCGCGCTGCGCGGCAGCCCGGTCAGGTGCGAAACCGCCATCGTGGTGAGGGTCTTGCCGACGGAATAGGTGCCCGAAATCGCCAGTCGCATGAGGACTCCTTGCTGAGTGCTGGGGGAACGCGGGTCAGGGAACGAGGTGAGCGATCGCGCAGTGGACGGCGACGCCGTAGACGTCGCCGCGGATGTCGGCCACCCGCCAGCGGCCGGTGCCCCGGTCGAGCAGCCGCGGGCGGACGAGCCGGGTCGTCGCGGCCGGGAGGCCGGCCACGTCCCGGGGCCGGGTGGGCCACCGGATCTCCGTCTGCCGCATCCACAGCGTGTTGCTGTCGGCGCGGTCGAACCGGTCCAGCTCGTAGAGCAGGATCTGGCCGAGCTGCAGGGTCACGACGAACGCGTCGACGACCAGGTCCTGCGGACGGACCGGGCCGGACGGCGCCGGGCCGAACCGCGCCCGTGCCGACGCGGTCAGGGTGTCGCGGTCGACGACCACGTCGGACGCGGTGTTGGCACGCTCCGCCCAGCCGGTCGCGAATGGACGCCGTCCGCTCGGCGGCCCGGTCACGTCCGGTACCGGGGCCGTCGTGTCCCGCCGCTCGCCCGGGGGATGCCGCAGGGAAACGACCAGGCGGAGATTGGCGATGGCGCAGTCGAATGTGGTGCACACGACCGACGGCGTGCCGAGGTCCATTGTGGACGCCGCCCGCGCCTCGACCCGGAAGCCGGCCAGCTCTTCTTCGACCGGGGACGATCCGGCGGAGATCCGGATCGTCCCCAGCGCCTCGACGCGCGGGTCGCCGGCGGAAACACCGAACGCCGCCTGCAGGTACAGCGCGGCAAGCCGTTCGCCGAGCACGATGACGTCGACGGTGCTCAAGTGCGGCGGCTGGTCGGCCGTTCCCTTGCGGGACCAGTCTTTCGGGTATTCGACGGCCGCGACGCCCGAGATGACGCCGGTGCCGTCCGGGTGCGCGGTGACCGAAACCGCGGAAAGGGAGTGCCGGGGGCGCCGGTAGCCCGCGCCGAAGAAGCGCTTGTCCGCCGGTCCGAGGTATTCGTCGAGCGACGGCAACAACAGTCTCGTGGATTCTGCCATGACGACCTCGATTCGTCCGGGTCAGTGCAACGCGTGCAGCATGGCCGCGTCGAAGGGGCGGGTCGGGTGGCCGCTGCGGATGCGGCGCGGCCAGTCGGGATCGGCGATCAGGGCACGCCCGACCGCGACCAGGTCGAACTCGCCCGCGGCGAGCCGGGCGCACACCTCGTCGACGTCGGCGGTGGCGGCGCCCTTGCCTTCGAGGTAGCCGAGGAAGTCGCTGTCGGCCAGGCCGACCGAGCCGACGGTGATGGCCGGCCTGCCGGTGAGCTTCTTCGCCCAGCCGGCCAGGTTGAGGCGCGACCCCGCGAACTCGGGCCGCCAGAACCGCCGCTGCGAGCAGTGGAAGACGTCGGCGCCGGCCTCGGCGAGCGGTTCCAGGAGCTCGGCCAGCTCCGCCGGGTCGTCCGCGAGGCGGGCCTGGTAGTGCCCGACCTTCCACTGGGAAAGGCGGACCACGACCGGGAAATCCGGTCCGGTCGCTTCCCGGCAGGCGGTGACGACGTCGGCGGCGAAGCGCGCCCGGTCCCGGATCGCCGGGCCGCCGTACCGGTCGGTCCGGCGGTTCGTCGTCTTCCACAGGAACTGGTCGATCAGGTAGCCGTGCGCCGCGTGCAGTTCGATGCCGTCGAACCCGATCCGGCGGGCGGACCGTGCGGCGCCGGCGAACGCGGCGATCACATCTCCGATGTCCGCGAGCGTCATCGGCGGAACCCGGTTCCCGCTGTCCGGGTCGATGCCGGACGGGCTGCTCGGGGCGGGCCGGGGCGGCCCGTCCGCGTCCCGTCCCCAGTGCAGCGGGTCCCAGCCGACGTGCCACAGCTGCGGGATGATCGCGGCTCCCTCGGCGTGCACCGCCTCGGCGACCGCCTGCCAGCCGGCGAGAGCGTCACCGTGGAAGCGGGGGATGTCGTCCCGGCTGCTCGAAGTGGGGTGATCGACGACGGTGCCCTCGGTGACGATCAGGCCGACCCCGCCGGCGGCACGGCGCGCGTAGTACGCGGCGACGTCCGGACCGGGGATCCCGCCCGGCGACATGGCACGGGTCATCGGCGCCATGACGATCCGGTTGCGCAGGTGCAGGCCCGCGCCGTCGAACCGGCTGTGCAACGGCGCGGTTCTCGCCGCCGGCGCGAGCTCCTGCCGCGTCGCCCCGGTCACCGGGCGGCCACCGGTGTCCGGGCGCCGACGGCTCGGGCGAGGTCGGCGGGGGTGAACATGTGCGGGAACAGCACGCCGCCGGGGTCGAGGGGCCGGGACTCGGCGAGCGACCCGATGTCGACCGGCGTGAACCCGGCGTCGCGGACCAGTGCGGCGACGGTGTCCTTGCTCCGGGGGTCGTCCCCGGCGAGTGCCATGCCCCAGAAGTGCCGCTGGCCGGTACCGCGTGGCCACAGCAGTTCCTCCATGACGTGGCTGAACGCTCGCACGACGTGGCTGTGCGGCAACCGTTTCGCCGTCGCTTCCCCCGAAGTGAGGGCGGTGCCGAGGGTGGAGATGATGTGGCCTTCCTCGGACAGGCCCATGGGGTTGGTCGCGTCGATGACGATCTTGCCGGCCAGGGCGGGACCGACCTGATCGAGCACCTCGTCCAGTGCGGGGTAGGGGACGGCGAGCAGCACGACGTCGGCCGCGGCGGCGGCCTCGACGAGCGTGGTCACCTCACCCGTGATCCGGTGCGGCGCGATCCGCGCGCGGAGCCGTCCGGGCTCGCGCGAGCCGAGCGCGATCTCGTGTCCCGCCGCGGACCAGAGGCGGGCGATGGGCACGCCGATCCCGCCCACCCCGAGGATGGCCGGTACCGGCGAACTCGGCGGCTGCACGGTGTTTCCCCTTTCCCCGGTCATCGCAGATCCCGGATGTTGCGGTTGCCGTCGGCCCACAGCAGCTTCATCGTGAGGCCGTCGATCAGCCAGGTGCCGTCCGCGTCGACGAACGAGTAGGCGTATTCGCCGCCGAGCGTCCAGAGCGGCCCGCCCTGGTCGTTGGGCAGCAGGTGGGTGGCCTGGAACATCGCGGTGGCGACCGCGGTGGTTTCCCCGGTCCGCGTGACCAGGTGGTTGCCGAGGAGGTGCTGGGTGGCTTTCAGCGGAGTCCGGTTGGTGCGCCACTTCGCGATCATGTCGGCGCGCGGAACGAGCGTGGGTGCGCCGCCGTTGAGGCTGGTGTAGTCGAGCAGCACCCGCTCGGTGAAGAGCTCCGGCAGTTCGTCCCACTGCTCGTGGTCGAGGTGCCAGGCCAGCGAAACGGTGAGGTCGACCAGTTCCTGCCGGGTTTCGGCGGTCAGCTTCGGGATGGTCGGGGTGGTCGTCATTCGCGTCTCCGTGAGGTTTTCCGCGGGGTCAGGGGGTGAGCTGGCCGAAGGTGTGCCGGTTCTCCTTGAACCACTCGATCGACTCGGTCAGCCGCCGGGTCGAGCCGGTGAAGTGCGGCGCGACGTACCGGGCGAGCCGCTCGTAGCTGCGCTTGGTCTTGTCCCAGTCGGCCCAGTCCTGCGCGTAGACCAGCAGCGTGCCGAAACCGCCGGTGACCTCCTGCAGGTGGCGGATGCCGGCCACGACGTCCTCGACGGACCCGACGAGCACCCCGCCGAGGTCGATCGAGCGGTCGAGCAGCCGGTCGTCGGGCACGCCGTCGACGCTGATGTCCAGCCCGCGCACGTCGCGCCAGTACTCCTGCGTCCAGCGGTCGTAGCCGGCGCGGACGTCCTCGATGGCCTGACGGCGGGTTTCGCCCACGTACACCGGCAGCGTGATCCGCCACCGGCGGCGGTCCATCGTGTTGCCGTGCTCCGCCGCGGACTCCTCCGCGTACGCCCACTGCTTGCGCAGATCCACCGGCGGGTGGCCGGGCCGCGGCGCGCCGAAGGACACCACGCTGGTTCCGTACCGGCCGGCCAGGCGCATGCTGTTCGGCGAGCCGACGCTGGCCGCGACGATCTCGATCGGGTCGCGGTAGGGCGCGAGCTGCATGCGCGCGTCGTTGAGCGTGAACCACGAAGTCTTCTTCGTGACCCGCTCTTCGCTGTTGATCAGCCGCACGACCGCGTCGAGCGACTCGCCCATCATGGACCGGATGTCGCTCATCTCGACCCCGAGTGTCCGGGCGTCGACCGGGATGGACCCGGCGCCGACACCGAGGACGAACCGCCCGCGGGTGAGGTGGTCGAGGTGCAGGGCCCGGCTGGCCACCATGAAGGGGTGGTGATAGGGCAGCGTGGCCACGCCGGTGGCCAGCGTCAGCCGCGAGGTGCGCTGCGCCGCGGCGGCGATGAGCAGTTCCGGCGCGCCGATGGTGTTCCAGCCCATGGAATGGTGCTCGCCGAGCCAGTATTCGCGGTAACCGAGCCGGTCGAGCAGTTCGGCCAGCTCGAGGTCGCGTTCGTAAAGAAGTGTGAGATCTTCGCCGACCGGGTGCATCGGCGACATGAAGACGCCGAAATCGATACGATCAGGTTTCATCTACTTTCGACCCTTTCTCGGTGAACCGCAGAAGAACAGGTGCGTCGATGGTTATCGCGCCAGAGCCGCGGGCTCAGCGAAGAATTCGGTGATCCGGCGGACGAATCCGGGATCCCGGTGGAAGTAATGGTCGCCGTCGACGGTCTCGGCGGTGCAGATGTCCGTGGTGTACCGGCTCCATCGCTGCGCGGCGGCCGGATGGCACAGCGGATCGCGGGTTCCCGTGAAGACGTGGATCGGGAAGCCGGCCGGTTCCCGCAAAACGCGGACGCAGTAGCGCCGCAGGGCATCCAGTATCCGCAGGTCGTCGGTGAGCCGCCGCCGGTTCAGCTCGGCGACCGACGAGCCGGCCGCCGGCCGGCCGGAACCGGCGATGAGCCGCACGATCGAGCCGTCGATCGGTGCATCCGGTGCCGCGGCCGCGCCCACCAGCAGCTCCCGGGGCGCGGTCAGGCCGTGGCCGAGCCGGTACAGGCTGACGGCCAGCCCGACGGTGGCCCCCATGCTGTGCCCGTAGACGCTGTACGGCGCCGAAGTCAACGGTCCGATTTGTGCACTGATCCGGGAAACGAGGAGTTCGGTTTCCTCGTCGGTCCGGCACGCGTATCCGGAATGGCGTGGCCAGGTCGCCGGCACCAATCGAACCAGCGGGGCGAGCGCTTTCCGCCAGGGAAGAAACGTCGCCGCCGAGCCGCCGGCGTGGTGAAAGGCGATCAGGGTGTGCGGGCTGCGCGAATGCATGGACGTGAACCCCCAGGCGGCTGGCCGGCGAAGTCGGATGGAGCTTGGCCTTCGGCGGCGCTGCCTGACTGCACACTACGGCCGAGCTGATCCGGACCGGAAGTGAGAAGCTGACCTAGGAGCATTACCACCAGTCGCGCGGTGGCGTCACGGCTAGCTCGCGGCGGCGGTCAGGCTCGCTCGGTGGGCGCGGTTGACGGCGATGAGCTCGTCGAGCGAGTCGCGGGTGCGGATCAGTTCGGCGATGTGGCGGGTGAGCCGGTCGCGTTCCCGCAGCATCCGCTCCTCGGCCGCATCGGAGGTTTCCCTGCCGGGCGAATCGACGCAGGGGAGCAGCTCGGCGATGGTGCGACTGGTGAGGCCGGCGGCGAACATGCGCTGGATGAACCCGACGCGTTCGACCTCGCTCTCGGTGTAGGTCCGTTGCCCGCCGGCGCTGCGGGTGCTGGTGAGCAGGCCTTGCTGCTCGTAGTAGCGCAGCGACCGGACGCTCGCCCCGGTCCGGGCCGCCAGTTCGCCGATCCGCACGTGACCTCCCTGTGAGCCGTGCCACGAACGCTTTCCTCTGACACTGATGTCAGATTTTAGCGTGGTGGCGTGCCCGGTGCGGGCGCATCCGCTGACGAAGGAGCTCGACGTGACTTCCCTTTTCGACCGCCACGAGGTCGGCGGCCTGGTCCTGCCCAACCGCGTGGTGATGGCCCCGATGACCCGGGTCCGCGCCGCCGCCGGCGGGCTCGCGACGCCGTCGATGGCGACCTACTACGCCCAGCGCGCGACGGCAGGCCTGATCGTCACCGAGGGAGTGCAGCCGAGTCTCGTCGGGCAGTCCAACCCGGGCACGCCGGGCCTGTACACCGACGAGCAGGTCGCGTCCTGGCGTCCGGTGACGGCCGCGGTGCACGCCAACGGCGGGCGGCTCTTCGCGCAGATCATGCACGGCGGCCGGGTTTCGCACCCCGGCACGACCGGCCTGCAGCCGGTCGGCCCGTCGGCCGTGCCGGCGACCGGGGACGTGTTCACCCCGGCCGGGCCGCAGCCCGCGCCGGTGCCGCGGGCCCTGGAGACCGCCGAGGTCCCGGAGCACGCGCGGTCCTACGCCGACGCCGCCCGCCGGGCCGTCGACGCCGGGTTCGACGGCGTGGAACTACACGGCGCCAACGGATATCTCATTTCGCAGTTCCTGTCGTCGAACGCGAACCTGCGCACCGACCGCTACGGCGGTTCGGTGGCCAACCGGGTCCGGTTCGCCGTCGAGGCGGCCGCGGCGACGGCGGAAGCCATCGGCGGCCGCCGGACCGGCATCCGGCTCTCCCCCGGTGCCACCTTCTGGGGCGTCGAGGAGACCGACGTCCTCGAGCTGTACACGACGCTGCTGGGTGAACTGGCCCGGCTCGAGCTCGCCTACGTCCACCTCGAGGCCACTGTGGACGAAGACGTCCTGCTGCGGCTGCGCCGGACCTGGCCGGGCACGCTGATCGTCAACCCGACGCTGCCGATGGGGCCGAAGCAGACCGGCCGCAGCGAGGCCGACCACTGGCTCGCGCTCGGCGCGGACCTCATCAGCTTCGGCCGCGCGTACATCGCCAACCCCGACCTCGTCGAGCGGCTGCGGACCGGGCTGCCGCTGGCCCCGGTCGACGAGGCGACGTACTACCAGGGTGGCGACGCCGGCTACCTCACCTACCCGGCGTATCAGCACACCGCGTGACGGGTCACGGGCGCGGGCTCCTCCGGGTAAGTTTCACCCGGGGGATCCCGCCGGTGAACTTTGCGTGACAACCCGGAATGTTAGCGCTAACTTGAGTCTTCCTTGCATGCTCGAGGGAAGGAAGATCCCGGTGTCCCCATCCTTCACCCGCCGTCGGCTGCTGCAAGCCGCCGGAGCCACCGCCCTCGCCTCCGCCGCCGGCCCCGTCCTCGGCCGGCTGCCCGCCGACGCGGCCACCGCCCCGGTCCGCGGCGAGGCCGGGGTGTCCGCGTTCCCCTTCGACCTCGGCCAAGTCCGGCTGACCGCGAGCCGGTGGCTGGACAACCAGAACCGGACGCAGAACTACCTGCGGTTCGTCGACCCCGACCGGCTGCTGTACGTCTTCCGGGCCAACCACCGGCTCTCCACCAGCGGCGCCGCGGCCAACGGCGGCTGGGACGCGCCGGACTTCCCGTTCCGCAGCCACGTCCAGGGCCACTTCCTCACGGCGTGGGCGCAGCTGTGGGCGGTCGCCGGGGACACGACGTGCCGGGACAAGGCCACGTACCTGGTGGCCGAGCTGGCCAAGTGCCAGGCCAACAACGGCGCGGCCGGGTTCGCCGCCGGCTACCTGTCCGGCTTCCCGGAGTCGGACTTCGACAACCTCGAGGCCGGGCGGCTGTCCAACGGCAACGTGCCGTACTACTGCGTCCACAAGACGCTGGCCGGCCTGCTCGACGTCTGGCGGTACATCGGCAGCACCCAGGCCCGTGACGTGCTGCTGAACCTCGCCGGGTGGGTCGACCGGCGGACCGCCCGGCTCAGCGCCACGCAGATGCAGTCGGTGCTGAACACCGAGTTCGGCGGCATGAACGCGGTGCTGACCGACCTCTACCAGTACACCGGCGACGCGCGCTGGCTGACCGCCGCGCAGCGGTTCGACCACGCCGCCGTGTTCGACCCGCTGGCGGCGAACCGGGACCAGCTCGACGGGCTGCACGCCAACACGCAGGTCCCCAAGTGGATCGGCGCCGCGCGCGAGTACAAGGCGACGGGCACCACGCGCTACCGCGACATCGCCACCAACGCGTGGGCCATCACCGTCGGCGCGCACACCTACGCCATCGGCGGCAACAGCCAGGCCGAGCACTTCCGCGCGCCCAACGCCATCGCCGCGTACCTCACCCAGGACACGTGCGAAAGCTGCAACACCTACAACATGCTCAAGCTGACCCGGGAGCTGTTCACGCTGTACCCGGACCGCGCCGACCTGGCCGACTACTACGAGCGGGCGCTGCTCAACCAGATGATCGGGCAGCAGAACCCCGCCGACAGCCACGGCCACGTCACGTACTTCAGCTCGCTCAACCCCGGCGGCCGCCGCGGCCTCGGCCCGGCCTGGGGCGGCGGCACGTGGAGCACGGACTACGGCTCGTTCTGGTGCTGCCAGGGCACCGGCCTGGAAACCCAGACGAAACTGGCGGATTCGATCTACTTCCGCAGCGACACGACGCTGATCGTGAACCTGTTCCTGCCTTCGGTCCTGAACTGGACCGAGCGCGGCATCACCGTCACCCAGAGCACGGCCTACCCGGCAGGCGACACCACCACGCTGACGGTCACCGGGAACGTGAACGGCACCTGGGCCATGCGCATCCGCATCCCGGGCTGGACGAGCGGGCCGACGGTCAGCGTCAACGGCGTCGCGCAGAACGTCACGGCCGCTCCGGGCAGCTACGCCACCTTGACCCGGTCCTGGGTATCCGGCGACACGGTCACCGTCCGGCTGCCGATGAAGGTGGTGCTGCGGCCGGCCAACGACAACGCGAACGTCTCCGCGGTCACCTACGGGCCGGTCGTCCTGGCCGGCAACTACGGCACCAGCTCGCTGAGCGCGTTGCCCACCCTGGATCCGACCTCGGTCAGCCGGACCAGCACCAGCTCGCTCACCTTCAGCGCGAAGGCCAACGGCTCCTCGGTCGGCCTGGTGCCCTTCTACGACGCGCAGGGCTTCAACTACACCGTCTACTGGAACACCGGCGGGCCGACGTCACGGCTGGTGAACGTGGGCAGCGGGCTGCTGCTGGGCATCGAGAACATGTCCACCGCCGACGGCGGCCGCGCGCTGCAGTGGTCGGACAACGGGACCGCCGACCACAACTGGGAGCTCGTCACCGACGGGACCGCCGTGAAGTTCCGCAACGCCAACAGCGGCAAGGTGCTCGGGGTCCGTGACGTGTCGACCGCCGACAACGCCCAGGTCCTCCAGTGGTCGGACAACGGGACGGCCGACCACCGGTGGACCGTCGCCGACCAGGGCGACGGGACGGTGAAGATCCGCAACGTCAACAGCGGCAAGCTGCTGACCATCGAGAACGGCTCGGCCGCCGCGGGCGCGTTCGCCGTCCAGGGACCCGACAGCGGGGCCGCCGCCACCCGGTGGCGGATCGTGCGCAACGGCTGACGCGCGCTCGTTCCGCCGGCGTTCCCGCCGGCGGGACGAGTGGCCGCGTCAGCCGATGGCGACGGTGAAGATGTGCATCGCCGCCGTTCCGGAGTTCGCGCCGTCGCTGACGTCCGGGAGCGTCAGGGACCGCACGGTTTTGCCCGGCTGCAACGGGATCGGGGCGTAGTACAGGCTCACCGGCTGGGTCAGCTGCCCGCCGCTGTTGTTGAGGTAGGGCAGCGTGGTGAGGATGTCGCCGCCGGTCGCCGCGTTGGCCCACCAGTCCGCGAAGCTGACGGAACGGGACTCGGTGGTGCCGTCGGTGTAGGTGACCGTCGCGGTCCCGCTCGGGCTGCCGTAGTCGCCGGCCCCGATCAGGCCGAGGGTGTGCCCGGAGCCGGAGAGCGTGATGGTCTGGCCGCCGGCCACGCCGCCGGCGACCACGTTGTCCGGGCTGCCGGGCTTGGCGTCCGGCCAGGTGAACGTCAACCCGTCGTGGGTGAAGGTGGCGCCCGGCGTGAGGCTGGGCGTCGCGGCCGCCAGCGCCTGCGCGGAGAAGCTCGCGTTGCCGCCGTCGAAGTTGCCGCCGCCGGGATCGACGTCGTCGCTGATGCCCACGTTGTTGTAGGCGGCGGCCAAGGACGGGTACGGCGGGTGCGGCAGCAGCACGGTCGTCGCGTCCGCGGAAGTGCCCGGCCCGTCGGCCGAGGTGAAGGTGGCCTGCGCCGACACCTCGAACTTCCCGGGCTGCGCCGTGGCCGGCACCCCGACCTGCCAGGTGGTGCCGGCGGTCTGCCCGGCGGCCACGGTGGGGAAGGTGGCCGGCGAGGTCGCCTGCGCGGTCCAGCCGGCGGGCACGCTGAGGCTCAAGGTCACGTCACGCAGCGGCCGCGCCCCGGCCGGGTTGGGCAGCGTGGTCGTCACGGTGTAGGCCGTGCCCGGTGCCACCTGGGCCGGCGCGGTGAGCGTGAACGGCTGCTTGACCACGACCGGCGTCGAGCCGGTGACGCCGTCGACCGTGACGCCGATCGTCGCCACGCCGGGCGCGATCAGCGTCACCCGGCCGGTCCGGCTCACCTGCGCCACGCGCGGATTGCTGCTGTGGTAACCGATCCGCGCGTGCGCGAGGTCGGCGAACGACTGGTCGTCGCGGACCGCCTCGACGACGTGGTCGGCCGGGACGTGCCGGGCGGCCTGCGCGGTGTCGTCGGCGATCCACGGGTTGCGGCCGGTCAGGTCGAGGCTCTGGCCCGGCGCGAACACCACCTGGCCGGGCTGCACGGTGACGTACCGCGTCTTCGGCGCGCGGGCACCGGTGACGGCCACCGTGGCGGCACCGGCGAGGTGGCCGGCGTCGGCGCCGACGCCGAACCGGTAGGGCCCGTCGTACACCACTTCCCGCTGCTTGCCTTCGTCCCAGAGCGCCAGGTCGGCGATCCGGACCGGGATGGCCAGGTGCTGGGTCCGGCCGGGGGCCAGCACGTCGGTCTTCCGGAAGCCGGCCAGCCGTTGCCGCGGCAGCTCGACCCCGGGCACGCCGAACGCCGTCGCGGCGTACAGCTGGGCGACGGTGGCGCCGGGCGTGCGGCCGGTGTTGGTCACGTCGACGTGCACGGTCACCTGCCCGTCCGCGTCGACGGCCTTCGTGTCGGCGGAGACGTGCGAGTAGGCGAACCGGGTGTAGGAGAGGCCGTAGCCGAAGGGGTAGGCCGGGGTGCCGGTGAAGTACTGGTAGGTGCGGCCGATGCCGCCGGTCTGCGACGGCGTCAGGCCGTAGTCCTTGATGCCGGGCAGCTGCGTGTCGCACGCGCGTACCAGGTGAAGTTCAGGTGCCCGCTGGGATTCTGCTTGCCGAAGAGCACGTCGGCGAGCGCGGTGCCCTGGCTTTCCCCGTTGTAGGCGCTGAACACGATGCCCGGGATGGTCCCGGCGTGGCCCAGGGAAACGGCGCCCGCCGCCTGCACGGCCAGCACGGTACGGGGGTTGCCGGCGGCCTTGACCTGGTCGATCAGCGAGTCGTAGTTGCCCGGCATCGCGATGCTGCCGCGATCGCGGCCCTCGGTGGCCACGTTCGTGTCGGTTCCGGCGAACACCACGACCAGGTCGGCCGTCCGGATCGCGGCCAGCGTTTCCGCCGAGCAGCTCGCCGCGGTGGTCGCGCCGGTGGACGTGCCGCACGCGTCGAAGGTGACCGTGGCGTCCGGGCGGGCCGCCTTGACCGCGGCCGTGATGCCCTGCACCGCGTTCACCTGCAGCGCGGGTTCGCCGGAGTAGCCACCGAGAGTGACCTTGCCGGCGAGGTCGCCGACGACGACCACGCGCCCGAGCTTCGCCGGGTCGGCGGGCAGCAGCGGCGCGCCGGCCACCGGGTCGTTCTTCAGCAGCACCAGCGAGTTCGCGGCGACCTTCTCGGCCAGTGCCTGGTGCTCGGTGCTCTGGATCCGGTCCTTGGTGATCTTCGTGTAGGCCACCCGGTCCGGCGGGTCGAACTCGCCGGTCTGCATGCGGATGGTGAACACGTGCACGAGCGCGGTGTCGAGGACGCCTTCGGACAGCACGCCCGCCTCGATGGCCTCCTGGACGCCGGCCACGGTGGCTTCCGAGCCGGTGCAGTTGAGCTGGGTGCCGGCGCGCAGCGCGTACGCCTGGCCGCCGGCGGCGCCGGACACCCGCTGCCCGGTCGCGGTGTTCGTCCACTGCGTCGCTCCGCTGCCGGTGGCGGTGGTCCAGCCCGGTGGCGCCCAGTTGTGGCTGCCGGGCGCGTAGACGTCGCCGACCGCGCCGCAGTCGGAGGTGAGGTAGCCGTCGAAGCCGTAGGTGCGCTGGGCCAGCTCGTTCGCCGTGTAGGTGTCGGCGGGCGACGGCGTGCCGTTGATCGCGTTGTAGGAGGTCATCAGGCCGGACACGTGCGCGTCCTGGATCAGGTGCCGGAACTGCGCGGTGTAATAGTCCCGGATGTTCGCCTCGGTGGTGTCCGAGGAGTCCGCGTGCCGGTCGTTCTCGACGTTGTTGAGCGCGTAGTGCTTGGCGGTGGCCGCGACCTTGAGGTAGGGCGTCAGCGGCCGGCCGTCCGGGGTCTGGCCCTGGTAGCCGTTGACGAACGCGCCGGCCATCTTCGACACCAGGTACGGGTCCTCGCCGAACCCTTCGTCGGTCCGGCCCCACCGGGGGTCGCGGTCCAGGTTCACCGTCGGCGCCCAGTAGGTCAGCGAGCCGTAGCCGGCGCGGTCCGGGCCGATGTTGTTCTGCGCGACGCCCCACAGCGACTTGTCCAGCATGCCGCGGGCTTCGTCGGAGATCGCCGTGGTCTCCTGGTAGATCAGGTCCGGGTCCCACGACATGGTGCTCGCCAGGTTGGTCGGGAAGCTCGTGGCGTGCACCCCGCCGGTCGCCGTGCCGTGGTTCGTGTTCGCGCCGAGCGTGTTGAGGCCGTGCTGGCCCTCGCTCCAGTAGGTGTACTGCTGCACGCCGAGCCGCGGGATGGCGGGCGCGCTGTTGGTGTGCAGCTGCAGCACCTTCTCGGGCAGCGTCATGCGGGAGACGAGGTCGGCGGCCCGCTCGGCGAAGCTGTAGTGGGGGTCGCGGTAGACCGGCAGCGTGTCCGGCGGCGTGGCAGCGGCCGCGCACGGCACGAGCGCGGCCGCGGTCATCGTCGCGGCGAGCAGCGAAACGGCGGTGCGCCGCGCCCGTCGCCGGCCGGGGAGGAGCAAGGACATCGGATCTCCCGCACAGAGGGTCGGGGCTGGCGGTGGCCCAGCCGGAACCGCCATCGTGCGCGGAAACCCGTTGCGTGACAAGCGATCCGCGACGGCGCGCGAGGTCGTCCCTCGTCGGGGCCGGATCGCGGATGTAACTTTCACCGTGACCGGAGATCCGCCAGGAGACCGTCGAGAGCCTGCGTGAGGGCTTCGACGTTGGCCGGGGTGAACCAGGTGGTGCGGATGCGCTCGTTGTTGCCCTGCGGTGTCTCGTGGTCGGCCGCGAGCCGGGCGAGCGAACGCGTCTCGTCGCCCAGGGAGCGGCCGACGCCTTGGAAGAGCCCGCGGACGTAGCGGTCGGCGTCGCCGGGCGAGATGCCGTGGCCGGTGGCCCAGGAGGCGAGCGCGGCGAGGTACGCGTAGTGCGTGGTCAACGTCCCGGTCAGTGCGGAGAGGACGTCGAAGGCGGCCTCGTCGGCAACGGGCAGCGCTCCGCCCAGCCGGGCGAAGAACGCGTCCACCTCCGGATGCGACGGGTGCACCACCGTGACGGAGCGGCGCTCCCGGACGGTGGGCAGCGGGATGGCCCTGACCAGCGTGGTGCCGGCGCCGAGCGTCCGGCGCAGGTCGTCGTGGCCGACGCCGGCCATCACGTTGACCACGATCTTGCCGTCCACGCGCACACCGGCCAGTGCGTCGCGCCAATCCCGGCGGCGCACCGCGAGGATCACCAGCTCGGCCCGGTCCACGACTTCCTGGTTGCCGGCGCACACCTCGACACCCTCGTGACGCTCGGCCAGCTCCGCGGCCGTGCGGGCGCCGCGAGGGGAGAGGAAACACCACCGGCCGTCCCCGTGGCGCAAGCCCGCCACGACGGCCCGGCCGATCTCGCCGACTCCGATGATGCCGACGCTTTCACGGGTGGTGCCTCCTCGGTGCGTGCCGTGTCCGCAGCAGGACGATCGCCAGGGCGAGGCGGGCAACCACCGCGGACGTGGTCGGCCGGCGGGTTCGTGGTGCGCATCCGTCACCCGGCCAGTGCCGCGCGGAGGAACTCGCGGATCTCCGTCCGGGCCGCTTCGGCCTGTGGTTCCACGCCGGGCATGGCGAGGAACGCGTGCCGCGCTTCCGGGTATTCGGTGAGCCGCACCGGCGTCCCGGCCTCGCGCAACCGCTCCGCGTAGCGGCGGCCGTGGTCGGCGATCGCGTCCCGGGCCGGGACCACCACCAACGCGGGTGCGAGCCCGGCCAGATCTTCCGCGTACAGCGGTGAAAACGCGCGCGCGTCGATTCCCGGGGGCACCGCCAGCCGCCGCAGGAGCCGCAGTTGCTCCATGGTGAGTGACGGTTCACCGGCGTGCTCGGTGATGGACGGGTAGCCGGCCATCGCCTCCGTGACGTCGACGACCGGGTTGACCAGCACCTGAGCCGTCAACCGCAGGCCGGCTTCCCGGGCCCGGACAGCCGTCAGCGCGCTGATCAACGCGCCGAAGCTCTCGCCGAAGACGGCCGTGCGCGCCGGGTCGACGCCCCAGTCCGCGGCGTGCTGCGTCACGTGCCGCAGGACGTCCCAGGCGTCGTCGGCGGCGTTCGGGAGCGGGCTGTCCGGGGCGACGAGGCGATGCTCGACCGAGACGACGAGCGCCGGCAGCTGCGCGGCCAGGTGGCTGTTGGCCCAGTCGCACTGCGTCGCCGTGCCCACGAAAGCACCGCCGTGCACATGGACCACCAGGGGGAGGTCGCCGTCGCCGGCCGCGGACGGCCGGTACACCCGGACCGCGAGGTCGCGGTCCGGCAGCGCCGGCTCCCGCCACTCGATGGCCGCCGCCGGGTCCGGTTCCCCGAGGATCGCCCGCGCGGCGCCGGAGGCCCGCCAGTCGTTCTCTGCGTCGCGGTAGGCGATCAGCTCGTCGTTCGTGATCGTCGAAAAGTCCGGCTTCGGTGGCCGTTGCCGCACAGTCATCTGTCCCCGCTCTCTTCCGCTCCAGCGATGCACACACCGTTGCACGCACCGCGTGCATTGGCAAGTGCATAATAGGCTGCGTCCGGACGAGAGGGGTGAGATGGCGGGCCGAAGGCGCTGGTCGGGCGAGGAGATCCTGGACACGGCGGCCGAGCTGCTGCGCACGAGCGACGCCGAGTCCTTCAGCGTGCGCAAGCTCGCCGCGGCGCTCGGGACCGACTCGTCCAGCCTCTACCGGCACTTCCGCACCAAGACGGAGCTGCTGCGCGCGGTCGCCGACCGGGTGCTGGCGGCCGCGATGGACGGCTACCGGCCCGAGGGTGACTGGAAGCAGCGCATCACGGCGACCGCGCTGCGCCTGCGCGCCGCGTTCGGCGAGCACCCGCAGCTCGCCGTGGTCTGGGGACGCTACGCCTCCGGCGGCACAGGCGCCCGGCTGGTCATGGAGGAGATGCTGCAGGCCCTGCGCGCCGCCGGCCTGCCCGACGCGGAGATTCCGCGTCGATACCACCGGATCGTGGTTCTCCTGGCCGCGCTGATCAGCTCCGACGCGGGCATCGGCACCCTCACCGCCGAGGAATACGAACAGGGCGTGGAGCAGTTCCGGGTCGCGGTGCTGGGTGCCGACCCGGACCGGTTCCCCGCCCTGGCGCACTTCGCCCGCGAGGTCCGTCCCCTCGGGGCCGACCGCCGCGCCGCGTTCGAGGAGATCCTCGCCGCCCACCTGGCGCGGCTCGAGGCCGCGATTCCGTGACTCGCCGGGCTTACACGCGGGGCTCGACGAGCGCGAGCGGACGGATGGGTGCCCCGGTGGCGCCGACCACGGGCAGGGGAGCGCCGACGAACACGAACTCCGTGGCCCCCGTCCGCGCCAGTGGCTCGAGGTTCATCACCTCGATGAGGTTGATGCCGTTGTCCTGCAGGAGAATCCGGTGCACGGGCAGGCGGGCCAGGCCGGCCCCGGCGGGAATGTGCTCCAAGGCGATCGTGTCGGCGCCGACCGCGCGGACACCCGCCGCGGCCAGCTGCCGGGCGCCGTCGGCGGCCAGGCCCGGCACGCCGCTGTCGGTACCCACGTAGGCGTCGCGGTCGTGCCACAGCTGGGCCCACCCGGTCCGGATCAGCACGACGTCGCCCGGGCGCACGTCGGCGTCCCGCAGGTCGGCGGTGGTGACGGGGTCGCCCGGCGGCAGGCGGTCGACGCCGCGTCGCGCGGGGACGTCGATCAGCACGCCCCGGCAGACCATGGGCGCCACCTCGTCGATCCCGTGGCTGGCGTAGCGGCCGTCCCGCACGGTGACCGGCGTCCCGCCGTGGAAGCGGCCGTCCACCGCGACGTGCGCCAGTGCGTCCATGTGGGTGCCGACGTGCCCGCCGAGCACGAGCAGCTCGTGCGACCCGGTCATCCCGTCCGGCCTGGCCGTGTCGCCGTGGCGGCGGGTCAGGGCCAGGTGGAACCCGGGGTGCGTGGGTGAGCAGGGCATGCCTTCCCGCAGCGGCTGGGCGAGGTCGACGATCCGGGCGGCTTCGAGCGCGCCGAGCAGGGAAGTGCTCACGTGAGGTCCTTTCCGCGGGTCTCCGGCATCCGGGCGATCACCAGCCCGGACACGAGGAGCAGCAATACCACGTACCCGGTGTAGGCCGAGCGGCCCAGCTCCGCGCCGATCCAGGTCTGCAGGTAGGGCGCCGTCCCGCCGAAGGCCGCCACGGCGATGGAGTACGGGACCGCCAGGCCGACGGCCCGGATGCCGGTCGGGAACATCTCCGCGTACACCGCGGGCAGGATCGCCACCCCGGCGGAGATGAACACCGCGGCGACCACCATGCCCGCGAACAGCTGCCAGGCGTCGTCCCGCACGAGCCACTGCACCGGGTACAGCGCGGCCGCGGAGCCGAGCGCGGAAACCAGCAGGACGGGCTTGCGCCCGATCCGGTCGGAAAGCCGGCCCCAGAACGGCATCGCGGCCATCAGCACGACACTCGACGCCACTCCGGCCCACAGCGCCCCGGACGAGGACACGTGGAGGGAGCTGATGGCGTACGCGGGCGCGGCCACGACCCACGAGTAGTAGACGACGGTGAACCCGACGGACAGGCCGACGACGCGCAGGGCTTCCCCGCGGTGCCGGAGGAGCTCCGGCCACAGCCGGGTCCGCTCGCGGCCGTGCCGGGTGAACGCCTCCGTCTCGGGCATCTTCCGTCGCATGTAGACGGCCACCAACCCGAACACGCCGCCGAGCAGGAACGGGATCCGCCACCCGAACGCGTGCATCGCGCTCGACGAAAGCGTGAGCGTCAGGACGACGCCGAGCAGCACGCCAACGGTGTTGCCGAAGACGCTGGCGATGTAGATCAGGCTGGACCAGAAGCCGCGCTTGCCCGCCGGAGCGATTTCCGAGAGGTAGGTCTGCGCCGACGGCAGCTCGCCACCGCAGGCGAGTCCCTGCACGACGCGGGCTGCCACGAGGATCACCGAAGCCCAGGCGCCGATGACGGTGTAGGTCGGGGAGACGCCGATGGCGAAGCTCGCCGCGGCGATGGTCGCCACGGTCGCGGACATCGCGGTCCGGCGGCCGATGCGGTCGGCCAGCCTGCCGAACACGAACCCGCCGACCGGGCGCGCGACGAACCCCACCGCGAAGACGGCGAGACTCGACAGCACGGCCGAAAGCTGGTCGGCCTGCGGGAAGAACTGGGTGGCGAAGAACGGCACGAAGATCGCGTAGATGCCCCAGTCGTACCACTCCAGGGCATGGCCCACCGCGGTACCGACGAGCTGGGGTGCGCGCTTGGCGGACAGGGACGTGCGGAGCTGCGCTGTCTGGGTCATTCGCGGCCTTTCCGGGTCGGGCGGGCGAGCCGGCGGCGGGCCAGCTCGGTGAACAGGGCGGCGCCGCCGGGCAGGACGGAGTCGTCGAAGACGGCGCGGGGACTGTGGTTGAAGGGCGCCTTGCCCGGATCCGTCCCGGGCGGCAGCGCGCCCAGCGCGACGAAGCATCCCGGCACCTCGGCCAGCACCCGCGCGAAGTCCTCGGCGCCGGTGAACGGGTCGGCCAGCGTCGAGTACCGGTCGTCACCGAACGTTTCGGTGATCACCGCGCGGGTGAACTCGGTCTCGCCGGGGTCGTTGAGCGTGGGCGGGCGGCCCTCGGCGTAGTCCGCTTCGACGTCCACGCCGTGCGCCTGCGCGATGCCGGACACCAGGCGCAGAGCCACTTCCCGGATCCGCCGTCCCGAGGCGGGCGAAAACGTGCGGATGGTGGCTTCGAACGTCGCGGTGTCCGGGATGACGTTGCTGCGCGTGCCCGCGCTCAGCACCCCGACGGTCAGCACCACGGGGTCGAACACGTCGAACCGGCGGGTGACGGCGGCCTGCAGCGCGGTGACCATCTCCGCGAGGACGGGAACCGGATCCTTGGCCTGGTGCGGCGTCGAGCCGTGGCCGCCCTCGCCCCGCACGGTGACCCGCAGCGTCGCGGACGCCGCGAGCATGACGCCAGGACGGCTGGAAAACCGGCCGGCCGGGCCGAGGGTGGAGAACACGTGCAGCGCGTAGGCGGCGTCGGGCCGTCGGCCGGCCGCGTCCAGCACTCCTTCGCGGATCATCGTCCGCGCGCCTTCCCAGCCTTCCTCGCCGGGCTGGAACATGAACACCACGTCGCCGTCGAGCGTGTCGCGTCGCGCGGCGAGGAGGTGGGCGGCGCCGACGAGCATGGCGGTGTGCAGGTCGTGCCCGCACCCGTGCATCGCCCCGGCCGTCCGGGAGGCGAACTCGAGCCCGGTCTCCTCCTGCACGGGCAGCGCGTCCATGTCCGCGCGCAGGAGCACCACGCCGGGGCCCCGGCCCCGGAGCACCGCGGTCACCGAAGTGCAGTCGCGTCCGGTGGTGATCTCCAGCGGCAGCCCGTCGAGCGCGCGCAGCACGCGCTCCTGGGTGCGGGGCAGGTGCAGGCCGATCTCGGGCTCCTGGTGCATCGCGCGCCGGAGGCGGACGAGGTCGTCCGCCAGCTCCCGCGCGTCCGCGACCAGCGACATCGTGGCTCTCCCTTCGTTGGGCGAAGTTGCCGCGTAGTGTCGTTGTCAGTGCGGTGAACACGGCGGAAAACGCTCGGTTCGTGCATCAAGACGCTGGCTGAGGAGGTTTTCGTGCATTCCGGCGGGGTGACGGAGTTCGATCTCGAGCTGTTGCACGGCCTGCAGATCGCGCCCCGCGTGAGCTGGGCCGAAGCGGCCCGGATCCTCGGCTCGACGCCCACGACGCTCGCCGCGCGCTGGGCCCGCCTGCGGCGCGAGGGACTGGCCTGGGTCACCGCGCACCGGGGTGGCGACCAGCGCCGTCCGGTGCTGGCGCTGGTCGAGGTCGACTGCCTGCCCGGCACGCGCGCCGACGTCGTCCGCGCGATCTGCGCCGACCGCCGGGCGGTCACGGTGGAGGAGTCGACGCGGGGCCGGGACCTGCTCGTCACGACCCTCACCCACGACCTCGACGGCCTGACGGAGTTCGTGCTCGACGACCTGCTGGCGGTGCCCGGGGTCGCGCGGCAGCGCACGTCCGTGATCACCACGCTGCACCGGCACGGCGGCGACTGGCGGCTGGGCGCGCTCGACCGGTGGCAGGAAGCGGCGTTCGAAGCGGCGGCGAAGGCGACGCGGCCGGTGCGCGGCACGGCACCGCCGGAGGACGCCGGCCCGCTGCTCGACGTGCTGGCGGCCGACGGCAGGGCGAGCGCGGCCGACTGCGCGCGGGCGACGGGACGCAACCCGGCCACGGTGCGCCGTCAGCTGGGCCGCCTGCTGGCGTCCGGGACGCTGTCGTTCCGCTGCGAGGTGGCGCAGGTGGTTTCCGGGCGTCCGATCAGCAGCACGTGGCTGGTGTCGGTGTCCCCGGCGGATCAGGAGCGCACGATCGCGGCGCTGGCAACGCTCTCGGAGCTGCGCATGTGCGCGTCGATCACCGGAGACGCCACGATCGCGTTCACGGTGTGGACGAGTTCGCTGGCGGACATCACCCGCCTGGAACGGCTCATCGGCGAGCGGCTGCCATGGCTTTCGGTCCGCGACAGCGGGATCAACCTGCGAACACCGAAACGCATGGGCTGGCTGCTGGACCCGGCTGGCCGGGCGACAGGGGAAGTGGTCCCGCCGGTGTGACGACGGTTCCTCGGGTCGGCGTGTGTCAACGGGCTTGTCAGCGTAGTTCCGACGCAGCCGATCAAGAGCAGGAAAAAGCAATGGGTCCGCAGTCTCTTCGAATCCTCGGTACCGCAACTGTGTCGGCGGGCGCCCTCCTGGTAGGCGTTTGACGGCCGGATGCGCGCCGCAGTCCGCCGCTCCGGCGACCTCGGTGACCTCGGCGGTTCCGCGACCTGCGACGGTCACGGTCACGGCCGAAGCGCCCGCGCCGCAGGCGAAACAGAAAGGCGGGTCGCCATTGCCGCCGGGGCCGTCGGATCTGAGCGTGCGGTGCACGAATCAGTACGATTATGCGGGTGATGTCCGTGACAATGCGGAAATCAACTCGATCGGTTTCACGACGCATACGTGCCCGCCGGTACAGGCGCACTGAACGGGTACCGCTTGAAACCCGCAGCCGGTCGGCTGCGGGTCAGACCGAGCGAATCCGCCACGCCGTGCCACGCGGCAGACGATGATGGGCGCATGACGGACGACTTCTCCGCCGCGCCGCCGTCCGGGGGAGCGGCTCGGGTGGTGCACCTCCGGCAGCTCACTCCCGTCGCGATGTGGACGACCGCCGCCGTCATCGCCGTGCTCTCCGCCGGGGCCGTGGTTGCCTTGTGGTGGCCCGGGACCGCCGGGCTCAACGGTGCCGAGCTGGTCACCGCGCGGCTCGAGGCGCTGAAGATCGGGCTCAGCATCGGTGTCGGCAGCGGTGGCGTCGTCGCGCTCTACCTGGCATGGCGGCGCCAGCACGCCACCGAAGCGGCGCTCGCGCACCAGCAGATGGTGGCCGCCGACACCAAGGCCCACCAGGAACGCGTCGCCGAGGACGCGCGTGCCGACGCCACCGCCCGCCGGATCACCGAGCTGTACAGCATGGCTGTCGCACAGCTCGGGTCCGAGGTGGTTCCGGTCCGGCTCGGCGGCCTGTACGCGCTCGAACGCCTGGCCCAGGACAACGAAACCCAGCGCCAGACCATCGTCGACATGCTGTGCGCCTACCTGCGGATGCCCTTCCCGCCGCCGGACACCGGGCAGCCGGAGGAAGCCGAGCGCGCCGCGCAGGAACGTCAGGTCCGCCTGACCGCCCAGACCGTCCTGGCCCGGCACCTGCGTCCCGGCCCCGATCCGGCCGGCCCGCCGGTCACGTTCTGGCCGGACACCGACGTCGACCTGGCCGGCGCCCAGCTGGCCGACTTCGACTTCGCGGGCTGCCGGCTCCGGACCGGGCGGTTCTCCGGTGCCCGGTTCGCCGGGCCCGCCACGTTCGCCGGAGCGCAGTTCGGCGGCGACGCCCTGTTCGCCGGGACTTCGTTCGCCGACGCCGTCCGATTCGACCGCGTCAGCTTCGACGGCGACGCTCCCTTCGAGAAGTCGGAATTCCTCGCCCCGGCCCGGTTCGACGGCGCGCAGTGGGCGCGCGAGACCCGGTTCGAGGAAGCCCGGTTCGCCGCCGGGGTGCGGTTCGGCAAAGCGGTGTTCCGCGGGGCGTCGTTGTTCACCCGAACGAGCGTTTTCGGCGGCGCGGAGTTCGGCGGGGCCGCCTTCGCCGACGAAGCGGTGTTCGAGGAGGCGCGGTTCGACGGCCGGACGTCGTTCTCCGAAGCGAAGTTCGCCGGGAAGGCGGAGTTCGGCAAGGCGGTGTTCGGCGGAGCCGCGACGTTCGCCAAGGCGGTTTTCGACGGTCCCGGCTGGTTCACCCATGCCGGCTTCGGCGGGGCCGACTTCGGCAACGTCCGCTTCGCCGGCGGTGGCTGGTTCCACGACGCGCGGTTCGCCGGCAACGCGTCGTTCGACTCCACCGCCTTCGCAGGCGGTGTGTCGTTCGCCGGGGCGCGGTTCGGCGGCCGGGCGTCCTTCCACCAGGCGAAATTCGAGAGGCCGGTCGAAAACACCTTCGTCCTGGACGACGACGGGCAGCCCCCGTTGTTCGAACGCACCGTGTTCGGCGGCTCCGTCACCTTCGACCGGGCGACGTTCCTGCTGCGGGTCGACGACCTGGCCACGGCATGGGCCCGGCTGGACCGGTTCGGAAAAGAGAACGAGCCGGTGTGGCCGCCGGGCTGGACGCTCCGGCGGGCCGGCGACCGCCCGGACGGTGTCGACGAAGGGATTTGGGGACACCCCGGCTGAGCGGAGAAGGAGAACCGCTTCCGCTCAGCGAAGGGTGGGGGAGACCTGCGAGCGGAAGCGGTGGCTTGACGCCGGTACGGGGGTCGCCTCTCGGCGAACGGCGCAACCCGGCTCCGGGGTGAACCGGTGTTCCGGGAAGGCGGAAGGGGTGAGGCCCGGGGAACTCCGCCGTACCGACACCCGGTACAACGTCGGGCCCGGTGCGGTGTTCCCGCGCGGGGACGTCACGGGGCGTGACGTGCATCGCTCGCCCGGGGGCGGAGCCGCCGTTTCCGCGGGGCCCGCGCGGGTACCTCCGGCGGATGGCGCCCAAGGGAAGACGTGACGAGCTGCAGCGGATCGCGGCGGAGAAGTTCGGCTGGCCGGAGCTGTCCGGCGAGCAGCTCGAGGCGATGGCGCAGGTGATGGCGGGCCACGACGTGCTCGCCGTGCTGCCCACCGGCGCGGGGAAGTCGGCGATCTACCAGGTCCCCGCCCTGCTGCTGGACGGCCCGACGGTGGTGGTGTCGCCGCTGATCGCCCTGCAGAACGACCAGATCCAGGGCATCGAGGACAGCCGCGCCCCGGAGGCGGTCGCCCTCAACTCCACGCAGCGCGCGGCCGAGCGGGAACACGCGTGGGAGGCGCTGCGGAAGGGACGGGCGGAGTACCTGTTCCTGTCCCCGGAGCAGCTGGCCGGCGACGAGCTGCTCGAGGCCGTCGCCGAGCTCGGCGTTTCGCTGTTCGTGGTGGACGAGGCCCACTGCGTCTCGGCGTGGGGGCACGACTTCCGGCCGGACTACCTGCGGCTCGGCCCGGTGATCGAGCGGCTCGGCCACCCGCGCGTGATCGCGCTGACGGCGACCGCGGCGCTGCCCGTGCGCGCCGACATCGTCGACCGGCTGGGTCTGCGCGACCACCGGGAGGTCCTGGCCAGTTTCGATCGCCCCAACCTGCGTCTCGGGGTGGATCCGCTGACCACCGACGCCGACAAGCGGCAGGCCGTGATCACGCGGACGCGCGCGCTGACCGCGGATGCCGCCACCCGGCCCGGACTCCTGTACGTGAGCAGCCGCAAGGACGCCGAAACCTACGCCGAGGAACTCGCCGCGGCCGGCGTGCGCGTGGCGGCGTACCACGCGGGGATGAAGGCGGCCGACCGCGAAGCGGTCCACGAGCGGTTCCTCGACGACGACCTGGACGCGGTGGTGGCCACCTCCGCGTTCGGCATGGGGATCGACAAGGCGGACCTGCGGTTCGTCCTGCACGCCTCCGCGCCGGAGTCGCTCGACACGTACTACCAGCAGATCGGCCGCGCGGGCCGGGACGGCGAGCCGGCCGAAATCACGCTGTACTACCGGCCGCAGGACCTCGGCCTGCAGAAGTTCCTCACCGCCGCCAAGGCACCCGAGCAGGCGCTGGAGGAGGTCGCCACCACCCTCGAAGGGCACGACGAGCCCCTCAAACCCGCCGAGCTGGGCAAGGAGCTGGACGTCTCCGCCGCCCAGCGCACCCGGGCGGTCAACCTGCTCGAACAGACCGGCGCGGTCGGCGTCACCGAGGACGGGCGCCTCGAATACCGCGATCCGGACCTGGCCCCCGAGCAGGCCGTCGAGCAGGGGGTCGAGGTCGCCGAGACCCACCAGCGGCTGATCCGGTCGCGCATCGAGATGATGCGCGGCTACGCCGAGACCACCGGCTGCCGGCGGCAGTTCCTCCTCGGCTACTTCGGAGAGCAGCTCCCACGGCCCTGCGGCAACTGCGACACCTGCATCGCCGGCACCGCCGAGCAGCAGCCGTCCGGCGACGGCGCGTTCCCGGTCAACACCGCCGTCCGGCACGCGGAGTGGGGTCGCGGCGTCGTGATGTCCGCCGGCGACGACCGGCTGACCGTCCTGTTCGACGAGCACGGCTACAAGACGCTGTCCGCGGCCGCCGTCCGCGAGAACTCCGTGCTCACCGCCGCCGACTGATCCCCGGGCGGCGGAACACCCGCGCCGGCCCGGGAGTTGGGCGTGACATGAGTGAACTCGTGGACCGTACGATCGCCGTCCTCCGCGCCGAGCACGACCGGCTCGCCGGACTCGTGCGCACCCGCACCGACGACCAGCTCGCCGCGACCGGCGGCGCCGCGGAGTGGACCGTGGCCCAGGTCCTTTCCCGCCTGGGCAGCGGCGCGGAGATCGGCCGCGCGCCCATCGCGCGGGCGCTCGGCGAAACCGTGCCGGCCGAAGACAACCCGACGATCTGGGCGCGCTGGGACGCGTCCGCGCCGCGCGTGCAGGCCGAGGGCTTCCTGGAGCACAACGGCCGCTGGCTGGAAACGGTCGAGGCGCTCACGTCCGAGCAGCGTTCGTCGCTCACCGTCGACCTCGGCTTCCTGCCGGAGCCGGTGCCGCTGCTGACCGCGCTGGGCATGCGGCTCAGCGAGGTGGCCAACCACTCGTGGGACGTGCGCGTGGCGTTCGACCCGGACGCCGGGGTGGACGCCGGCTCGGCGGCGGTGCTCGTGGAGCTGCTGACCGGGCCGCTGGGCTTCATGCTGGGCTTCCTCGCGAAGCCGGCGGAACTCGCGCAGCCGGTGTCCGTCGCCGTCCCGGGCGCGGGCCTGGTGATCGACGACGCCGTGACGGTGGTGCCACGGGTGGAGTCGCCGTCCGCGACGTTCACCGGGCCGGCGGAGGCGTTCGTCCGGCTGCTCAGCGGGCGGCTCAAGCCACCGTACGAGGGCGGCGTCACGGTCGAAGGTAGCGTCACGCTCGACGAGCTGCGCCGGGTGTTTCCCGGCTTCTGACCGGGTTCGGCCGTTCGGCCGTTCGGCGTAACCTCGCCCGACCGGGAACCGGCGGCTCGCCGCGCGCGTCAGCATGGGACGAACGAGACGGTGGGGAGAGGTGGCTGGCGACAGTGCCGGAGGGGAATCCGCTGGTCGCGGAGGCGAAGCAGGATCCGAACGGGCCGGGTCCGTTGACGGCGGGCAACGGGGACTACGGCTGGGCGGGCGGGATCGGGATCGCCGAGTCGTCGATGGACGCGTTCAACGGCATCAAGGACGGCGATTGGGTGTCCGGTGGGCTGGGGATGCTCAGCCTGGCGGGCGAGATCGCCGGGGCGGCGGTGGATCCGTTCGGGTACCTGATGTCGTCGGTGGCGTCGTTCTTGATGGAGCACGTGCAGCCGTTGAAGGACATGCTGGATTCGGTGGCGGGCAATCCGCCGGTGATCCAGTCGTACGCGGACACGTGGGGGAACGTGTCGAAGGCGTTGGCCGAGCGGAAGACGGATTTCGACAACGCGGTGAAGAACGGCACCACCGGGTGGAGTGGTGAGGGCGCGGAGGCGTACCGGAAGTTCGCGGCGGAGCACAGTGAGGCGCTCTCGGGTGCGGCGACGGTGGCGGGCGCGATCAGCACGGTGACGATGATCATGGGCCAGGTCGTGTCGTTCGTGCGCGAGACGGTGCGGCAGCTGATCGCGGACCTGGTGGGGAAGCTGATTTCGTGGGTGATGGAGGAGGTGTTTTCCCTCGGCTTCGGCACGCCGGTGGTGGTGGCCCAGGCGTCGGCGGCCATCGCCAAGTGGGGGAAGAAGATCGGTGACCTGCTGAAGAAGCTGACGGACACGATCCGCAAGGTGTCGCCGCTGTTGTCGAAGCTGGTGGACGTCTTCGAGAAGATCGCGAAGGTGTTCGGCAAGGTGCTGGGCAAGGTCAGCGGGCTGGACGGGTTGCACGTGAAGGAGGGCGGGTTCGTCCGGAAGATCCCCAAGGGGGAGGGCGGCGGGGTGCACGCCCGCGCCCATGGCGGGGAGGGTGCAGGCGGGGAGCGTTCCCACGGCGGGGAGCCGGAGGACGGCTCGTCGGGGGCCCGGTCGAGCGATGGTGACGCGCCCGAAGGCGCACCCTCACGTGCCGCGGATGACGCGCCTTCCGGTGCCGGGGACAGTTCACCTTCCCACGCCGGGGAAGGTGCGCCCTCGCGCGCCGGAGAGAGCGCGCCGTCGCGTGCCGGGGACAGCAGTCCCGCCCGCAGCGGGGACGACACTCCCGCCCACGCCGGGGACGGTGCCCCTGCGCACACAGCGGACTCCAGCGGTTCCCACGCAACGAACAGCAGCCCGTCCCGCGCTGCCGACTCCGGTCCCTCGCACGTGGCTGAGTCCGGTCCTTCGCGTGCTGCGGACTCCGGTCCCTCGCACGTGGCTGAGTCCGGTCCTTCGCGCGCCGCGGACTCCAGTCCGTCGCACGTGGCTGAGTCCGGTCCTTCGCGCGCCGCGGACTCCAGTCCGTCGCCGACTCGCGCTGGCGACAGCGCACCCTCCCACGCGGCCGACAGTGCTCCCAGCCGCGCCGGGGACAGCGCGCCTTCGCGTGCCGCAGACAGCCCGGCTACTCGCGCCGGGGACGGCACACCCTCACACGCCACGGACAGCACGCCCACCCGCTCCGGCGATGGCGCGCCCGCCCATGCGGCCGACAGTGCGGCCGCCCGCGCCGGCGACAGCGTGCCTTCGCGCGTAGCGGAGTCCGGCCCCGCGCCCACCCGCGCCGGAGATTCCGGCCCGGGCCCGGGTGGTGGCTCGCCGGGGCATGGCGATGGTGGCGGTCCGGCGCACTCGGCACCGTCCGGGCGGGCCGATGCCCCCGGCCTTCACGCGGACGGCGAAACACCCAGCAGCGCCGCACCCCCGCGCACCGACGGGGCCACCACCGCCAGCGGCACCGCCCCTGCCGCGCCACGGACCGGCGAGCCGGGCACGTTCCCGGCGCCGCGCGGCGCCGACGTCCCCCCGCAGGGCGGCGCCCCGATGATGGGCGGCGGCATGCCACCCGGCGGCACCCCCGCCGGCGGAGGCCTCGGCGGCGGCACCCCACGCACCGGCGGCGGCGCCAGCCGGACCGGCACGCCCGGCGCCCACGCACCGGACACTCCCGGCCGCCCCCGCACCCCCGACACACCCAGCCGCACCGGTGCGTCCGACGGGCGACCCCGCACCGGCGGGCCGGAGACGCCGCGACCGCGCACGCCGGACGCCCCGGCTCCCGCCGCCCGCGGCGGCTACGGGCCGGCGGGCTCCACTCATGCTCCCGACACCCGGCCCGGAGGCCACGGCCCCGGTACCCGGCCCGGCGGTCCCGGGCACACCGGGCCCGGCCGTCCCCACGGCACCGACAGCCCGCACGAAAGCGGCGTCCACAACAACGGCCCGCACGAAAGCGGGGCCCACAACAACGGCCCGCACAGCAACGGCCCGCACCGCAACACGCCCCGCGAAGACGCCGCGCACGAAAACGGCCCGCGCAGCAACACACCCCGCGAAGACGCCGCGCACGAAAACGGCCCGCACAGCAACACACCCCGCGAAAACGCCCCGCACGAAAACGCGCCCCACGACAACCCGTCCCACGAGCACACCCACCACGACCCCGAACCCCTGACCCCCGACGAAATCAACACCCGCCACGCCGAAAGCACCCCCTCCGGCAGCTCCTACCACGCCGGCGACCCCGACATGGGCGACCTGCCCCACCGCGTCCACCCGGACCCCGACGGGCGCTACACCGTTGACGTCCACGTCACCCCCGATGGCCACGCCCGCATCGGCGACCGCCTCTACACCCCCGAACAATTCGCCGACATCCTCCGCCGCAACGCCGACTACGACGGCCGGCCCATCCGGCTCATCGGCTGCGACGCCGGTTCCAACGACTTCGCCCACCGGCTCTCCCGGGAGCTGAACACCGAAGTCATGGCCCCGACGAAGCCGGCGTGGACCGACTCGCACGGCCGGGTCTTCTCCTCCGACTACGAGATCGGCCCGGACGGCAAGATGCGCCCCCGCATCCCGCCCGACGGCGAATGGGCCGTGCACCGCCCGGACGGCAGCACCCACGCCGCCGGTGAGCACGGCTTCGCTCCCGGGACCGATCACCACGACGTCGACGCCGGCAGTGCCCGGCACCGCGGTGACGACGACAACCCCCGGCAGCGCGACGCCCCGCCGCCCGATGCCGATCCCGACAACCCGCGCCGGCGCCACGCTCCGCCGCCCGACGCCGATCCCGACGCCCAGCCGCGGGTGCCCAAAGACCGGAACCCGCTTTCGCAGCGGCAGGAACAGGAACTCACCGATCCGCAGCGGCAGCTGGAAACCCGCCGCAACCCGCAGCACGGCGCCGACTTCGCGCCCGCCGGCGGCGAGCACGTCCCGATGGGGCCCGGCAGCACGCACCCCGACGCGCCGCGCCCGCCGCACCCGCACGAGCGGTTCCCGACCGACCAGAAGCTGCTGCCCCACCGCTCTTACCAGGTCGTCGACAGCCAGGGACGCCCGCGCGGGACCTACCACACCGACGCGAGCGGCCGGGTCACCCACATCGACACGGCTCACCCGAACGTGCCGCCGCGGATCAAGGTCAAGGGGCAGCCCGGGTACCAGCCGAACCCCGCCTACCACCCCAACCCCGACGTCCTGCGGCCGCACGCGAACACGACCTACCGGGTCGAGATCGACGGCCACCACCAGACCTTCCAGACCGACGCCGACGGCGTGCCGCACCCGTCGGTGCGGTTCCACCGGCCCGACTTCGAAGGCGACCCGGTCACCATCGACCGGACGCACCCGAGCGCGCCCCCGCCCGGCAAGTCGTTCGCCGAAGGCGGTCCCTACGAGCCGCACACCCGCTACGAGGTCACCGGCAAGGACGGTGTCCCGCGCGGCACCTTCTACACCGACGCGGAGGGGCACGTCCGCTGGGCCGACGTCGAGTCGGGCCGGATCGGCCGCACCAACCCGGACTGGAAGGCGATCAACGACCCGCGGCTGGTGCCGCCCGGCGCCGAAGTCCGCGTGCGCCAGCGGATCGACCCGGGCGCCCCGGTGCCGGACGTCGAAAACCCGGAGCGGTTCCGCGGTGCCCGGCGCCACGACGTCAAGCTGGCCAAGGACGAGTCCTTCCTGGACTCCGTGCCGAAGAACGCGGACGGGCGGCCGAAGCTCGAGCCGAACTCCAAGTACGTCGTGGAAAGCGACTACGGCACGAAGAAGAAGGCCGATCCGCACGCCCGGTCGGTTTTCTGGACCGACGAGCACGGCAACGTCGCGGTGGTCGAGACGTTCCGCCCGCACAACCCGGAGCTGAACAACCCGTCGCCGAACATGGTCTACCGCGTCGACGACGGCCGGTTCGAGTACCAGACCGGGCCCGGCTCGCACGGCGACACCGACACGGTGCACGGCCGGTCGAACAACCCGGCGCTGGCCGACAGCGGCGAGCTGCCCCGGCGCGACCCGAAGGCGCAGGAGCTGTCCGGGCAGCAAGGGCCGGGCGGGGTCTACGACGGCGGGCACATCGCGGGCAACCAGTTCCGCGGCCCCGGCGAGCTGCTCAACATGCTCGCGCAGTGGCGTCCGCAGAACCAGGGCTGGAAGGTGGTCGGGCGCGGGGACAGCTGGCTCGGGTTCGAGATGGACCTGGCCGATCACCTGCGCAAGGGCGGCCGGATCGAAGGGATCGACGTGTTCCCGTTGCGCCACGACGGTGATCCGGTGCCGCACACGATCCAGGTACGCTGGGTCGAACTGGACGCGGCCGGCAGGCCCATCGTCCACCTGCGAAGCTTCGGCAACATCGTGCCGGCGACATGAGGGAAACGGCCGTGATGACAAGGGAAAGGACCGGCAGGCATGCCTCGTGACTCGTCGCAGTGGCGGGAGCGGTCGTACGAGATCGGGTCCGCGCTGGCCGACGCCGCGCCCGCGGGGTGGCGGCGGATCGACCTGCGCTGCCGGGTGAACGTCGACGTCCAGGACTACACGCTGACGGTCGTGTCGGAAGACGGCGACCAGCTCGCGATGCCGCTTCCGGAGGCGGTCGCGCCTGCCGTGCAGGCCATCCGCGAGGCCTACCACCAGCCGGACGACGGCACCTGGTTTTCGATGCGGTACCTGCTCGACCCGCCGGGCCGGTTCCACCTCGCCTTCAACCTGGACTGGGATCCCGGGTGGGGGGCCGGGCTGGCCCCGGCGAGCTGGGCGCGCGACCTGAAGGTGTACCCGCGGCGCCCGGAGCACGTCCGGCCGTGGCTGCGGGCCAAGCTCGCCGAGGCCGGGGAGCCGGTCCCGGACGACGTGCCGTTCGCGCGGCCGGAGCCGCCGCTGGATCCGGAGGGCCAGAACTGGTACTGGCAGCAGATCGCCAACCTGGTCGTGCTGGCCGTGCCCGCCGACTGGCAGCAGGTGCTGCTCACCTACCGGGCGGCCGGCGACCACGCGGAGCTGCCGGTCATGATCCGCCGCGCCAGCGACGGCGGCCTCACGCTGTGGGAGCCCCCGGAGGAGGTCGCCGAGCTGCTGGCCGCGCTGCGGGCCGGCATGTACCGGCCGGGCCGCGGCACGTGGTTCCAGGTGGCCGCGCACATCGGGCTCGATTCGAGCGCGGAGTACCACTACACGTGGGACGACGAACCGGCCTGGGACGAGCCGCGGCCCGCGGCGGAGTTCCCCCGCGAGCTGGCCACGTTCCCGCGGGATCCGGAGCGCACGCCGGACTGGCTGGGCACGGCGGCGCCGGATCCCGCGGCCGCGACGGCGCAGGCGCTGCGCACGGCCGAAGACGCCGCGGCCGAGCTGGAGCTTTCGCCCGCCCGGTACCGCATCGGCGAGGCCGCCGACGGGGCGTGGTGCCTGGTGGAGGAGCAGGGCCGGTGGGCGGTCTTCCAGGCGGCCGCGGGGGACCGCCGGGACGAAGCCACGTTCGCCACGGCGGCCGAGGCGGTGCGGTACTTCGTCGGGCACCTGTACCTGAACCGCGCGGAATTCCGCGACGAGCTGCCGCCCGACGCCGGCCGCCCGACGGCGGACTGGCCCATCCAGCCGGTGGGCGGCGACGTCGGGCTCCAGATGTACGGCGGGAAACGGCTGGTCACCCTGCCGCCGGGCACGGAGATGGACCGCTACGGCGACCCGTCCGGCAACACGCTCTACGCGGCGCGCACGGAATGGCCGTACCGCTCCGAACCGGACGAGATCCGCGCGTTGCCGCTGCACGTCTACCGGCTGCGCCGCCCGGTCCGCGCGCTGACCGGCACCGCGATCGCGTGGTACGACCAGCCGGGCGGCGGAACGGTGTACGTCCTGGAGCGCCCGGTGGCGGACCTGCTGGCGGACGGGACGCTCGAAGAGCTCCCGCAGGCGACGACCCGGCCGCCGGCGTAGCGCGGCGGATTTCCGGTAACGCCGGACGGGCGGATCGTCGGCGCTCTACGGTGTGCGCATGTACGTGACGCCGCCGACGCCGCCCGTCACGCGTCCTGGTGCGGCGCCGGTCTGGTGGCAGGTGTTCGGACCCGCGTTCGCCGCGCTGATCGGGCTGTTCATGCTGACCGTGCTCTACCGGTTCGACGGCATGTCCGACATCCAGCGCGACCTCGGCCTGTCCAGCCAGGCCGTGCTGCTGTCCGGGCTGGTCGCCTACCTGGCCGGGGCGGCGCTCGCCGCGCCGGCCGGGCTGCTGCTCGGCGCCCGTTTCCCCACCGGGATGGCGATCCCCGCGATCGGCTTCCTGCTGCTGGGTGCCGTGCTCACCGCCTTCGCCGACGCGGGCGCCCTGCTGCTGGCCGGCCGCGCCCTGTCCGGGCTGGGCACGGGCGCCGCCGCCGGCGCGACGGTCGCCGTGATCCTCAGGCTGCGGGAACGGCGTGGCGTCATCGCCGGCGTGGCCGCCGCGCTCGCCGTGCTCGCCCTGGTGCTCGCACCGGTCATCGGCCGGGTGATCTCCGATGCGGCCGGGTTCCGGTGATCCAGCTGATCGCGATCCCGTTCCTGCTCCTCGCGCTCGTCGTCAGCGGTGTCATCGGCCTGGTCCGGCTCACCGCGGCCAAGCGCCCGGTGCCGCCCGTCCCGTACCCGCCGGCCGGTCCCGGGCCCACCGGCGACCCGTGGCGATCGGCAGGCGGCTGACCCTCACGCGAGCAGCGGGACGACGTCGCGGATGATCCGCTCGGCGTCGTCGGGCAGCACCGCCGGGCGCAGCCGGGCACCCGCCAGCCCGTGCTCGTCGCGCCAGCGCGCCAGGACCTCGGCGAGCCGGACCGGGGAGCCGGTGAAGACACCCGTGTCCGTCGTCCACCGCGCGCCGGCCGTGCGGTCCAGCTCGGCGTGCCGGTCGCGGGCGTGCTCGTCGGTGTCGCCCAGGATCACCGCGAGGTCGGCGTACACCTCGGTCGCGGTGGCGTCCGGGGTCAGCTTCTCGATCTCGCGGAACGCCGGCAGCACCACCGAAAGCGGCTGGTCGCCGGTCGGCGTGACGAACACCCGGTCGGCGACCGCGGCGGCGAGCCGGTAGGGCTCGACGGCGTGGTGGGCGAGCGCGGCCACCGGCGGCACGGAGAACACCGGGACGTTCAGCGGCCCGGCGGCCGGTGCCGGCCCGGGCAGCGCCCCGACCCGGGACGGCTGCCAGAACGTGTCTCCCGAGCCGAGACCGTCGGCGGGGAACGTCGTCCAGAGATCACGCACGCTCCGGACGAAGGTTTCCGCGTCACGGAACAAGTCCCGCAGGCGGCGTGCGATCCGCGTCGGGACGTAGATGTCGTCCGGCCGCAATTCGGGCGTGGGTGTCCCGCCGACCGCCGTGGCGTCCCGCGCGTTCGCCGACACCTGGGGACGCCACACCACCCGGCCCGGCCCGATCGCCGACAGTGAGGCGAGCTGGGTGGCGACGTGGAACGGGTTGGCGTGCGTGACGTTCCGCGTGACCACGACCTCCTCGACGTCGGAGGCCGACAGCAGGACCGCCGCGGCCACCACCGGGTCCAACCGGCCGCGGACGCGGCTTTCCGCGTCTGCGGGGACGGCGCCGAACTGTTCGGTCTGGGCCGTCAAGCCGTCTTCGAGCGTGACGAAGCCGATGCCGCCGGCGGCGCTCGCCCGGCCCCAGTCGGCCCAGTACCGGCCGCTGAACAGGGTGGCGGGCTCGGTCACCGGCGACCGTCGCCAGGCCGCCGGATGCCACCCCGCTCCGTCGAGCGCGAGGCCGATGCGGAACGGGCGGGCCGGATTCGTCGTCATGGGCCGATTACAGGACCTTCACACCAGTGTGAGGGTCAACCGTTCCCGTCAGGCGGGCGGGAGGACGACGACCTTGCCGTGCACCGTGCCTTCGGCGGCCCGGGCGTGCAGCGCCGCCAGCTCGGCCAGCGGCACCCGCTCCGCGACGTCGACGCGCAGCTCGCCGCGGTCGGCCAGCTCCACCAGCTTCGCCAGCTGGCGGGCGTCGCTGCGGACGAACAGGTCGATGCCGCGCACGCCGCGTTCCTCGTCGGACGGCGCCGGCATCCACACCGTGGTGTTCACGACGGCCCCGCCGGGACGCACCAGCGTGACCAGCGCGGCCAGTTCGGCCGGGTCGACCGGCGCGAGGTTGAGCACCAGGTCGACCGGCTCGGTCACCGCCGCGGTCACGCCGGTCGTGGTGTGGTCGACGACCTCGTCGGCGCCGGCCGCCCGCACCGCCTCGGCGCTGCGGGGGCTCGCGGTGGCGACGACGTGGGCACCGGCGCCCTTGGCGAGCTGCACGGCGTAGCCGCCGACCGCGCCACCCGCGCCGTTGACCAGCACGCGTTGCCCGGCGGTCAGCTTCCCGTGGTCGAACAACGCCTGGTACGCGGTGAGGCCCACCACCGGCAGCGCGGCGGCGTCGGCCGGCGGGACGCTCCGCGGTGCCGCGGTCAGCACCTCGGCCGGTGCGAGGACGTACTGCGCGGCGGCGCCGGGCTTGTCCATCGGCAGGAAGCCGATCACCCGGTCGCCGGCCGCGAAGCCGTCGACGCCTTCGCCGAGCGCGTCGACCGTGCCGGCGACGTCGAGGCCGGGAGTGTGGGGAAGCTCGACGGGGATCGGGCCCTGCATGAAGCCGCCGCGGATGTTTCCGTCGACGGAGTTGAACGACGTCGCGGCCACACGGATCCGGACCTGGCCGGCCGCGGGGACGGGCGGCTCGACGTCTTCGTAGCGCAGGACGCCGGGATCGCCGTACTCGTGGAAGCGCACTGCCTTCATGGGAACGCTCGCTTTCGATGTCGTGCTGCTTCGAATTTGAAGCAACTGAGGTCACGCTACAGCTGCTTCAAATTCGAAGCAAGTGAGCTGCGACACGCTTCTTTGAATTCGAAGCAGTAGGCTGCGGGCATGCCTGACTCGCCGCCGTCGCTCGATGCCGTGCAGCTCGGTGCCTACTTCGACCTCATCGAGGTGACCAGCCTGCTCCGGCACGCGGTCGAGCAGCAGCTGCGCGAGGCGGGCGATCTCAGCTACGTGCAGTTCCAGCTGCTGGCCCGGCTCGGGGACTCGCCGACGGGCAGCCACCGGATGACCGACCTGGCCGACGGCGTGGTCTACAGCCGCAGCGGCCTGACCTACCAGGCGGGGCTGCTCGAGAAGACCGGCCTGGTCGTGCGGGCGCCTTCGGCGGACGACGAGCGGGGCATCACGGTCACCATCACCGACGCCGGGCGCGCGCTGCTCGCGCGGGTGCTGCCCGGGCACATCGAGGTGGTCAAGGGCCTGCTGTTCGAGCCGCTCTCGCGCGACGACGTCAAGGCGCTCGCCACCCTGCTGGCGCCGGTGCGCGAGCACATGCGCTCGACGCCGCCTCGGTCGGCGGCGCCGCGGCGCCGCAAAGACCGAGGCTGACGACGGCGGTCAGGGCGTCCAGGGGCCGATGCGGTCCAGGCGGCGGCGCTGCTGCTGCGCGGCGGCGGCGTCGAGCCCCTCGCCGCGGGCGGTGAGACGGCCGGCGACCGCGGCGCGGTGCTCGACCGGCTTGTGGTCGTCGTACTTGAACTTGGCCAGCACCTCGGTGACGGCCAGCCGGAGCCCGCGGATGCCGGGCAGCATCCGGCCGTAGGGCGGCTCGCCCACGGTCACCGGCGCGTGGTCGCCGCCGGGCTGGAAGTGGGCGAGCTGGCGGCGCAGGAGCTCGGCCTTGGCCGCCGGGTCGTCGACGATCTCCGCCCGGCAGGTGAACTGGACGGCCGCGTAGTAGCTGGTGGGGACGCCGTCGGTGGCCGGGGTGCCGGCCTTCGCGCGCCAGGTGCCGGGAACGAAGGCGTAGTCGCCGATGACCGTGAGGACGACGTGCGGGTCGCGCTCGATCGCCGCCCACACCGGGTTGGGCCGGGCGAGGTGGACCAGCAGGTGGCGGCCGTCGGCCACGAAATGGGTCGGGACGACCGCGGGTGGCCTGCCGGGCAGCCCGTTGACGCTCAGCTGCCCGAAGTCGTGCCCCTCGGCGAGCCACGTCTGCCATTCGGCGTCGTCCAGGCCGGCGTCCCAGGGCTGGACCCACATGCGGTGCTCCTCGCCGTCGGTTTATCGGAACGACTGTACGGTACATTGTACCGACCAAGACGGAGGAGCGGGATGGTCGAGACGGCGGCGGCGCTGCGGACGGTCGCGCACAACGTCCGGGCCGCCCGCACCCGCGCGGGCCTGACCCTCGACGAGCTCAGCCGGCGCGCCCGGGTCAGCAAGGGGGCGCTGGTGGGCCTGGAGAAGGCCCAGGGCAACCCCAACCTCGCCACGCTCGTCCGCCTCGCGGACACGCTCGGCGTCTCGGTGTCCGCCCTGCTGCAGGGGCCGCCCGAAGGCCGGGTGCGGATCGTCGCCGCGTCCGCCGCCGCTCCACTGTGGACGGGTGAGCAGGGGAGCGAAGCCCGGCTCGTCCTGACGACCGCCGGCCCGGCACCCGCCGAGGTCTGGCGCTGGCGCCTGGAGCCGGGCGAGGAGTACCCCAGCCACCCGCACCAGGCCGGCGTGGTGGAGACCCTCAGCGTCACGGCCGGGCGGATGGTGCTGGTGGTCGACGGCGCCGAGTACGCCGTCGAAGCGGGGCAGACGGCCACGTTCGACGGCGACGCCCCGCACGCCTACCGCGGCGCGGGCACCGCGTCCTGCGACTTCGTCATGACGGTCCACCTCCCGCCGGGACCCGCTCCGGCGGGCTGAGCGCGTTCCGTCCGCGGCGACGGATTTCCGGGGGCCCGGGTGTCTCTACTCGGACGACAACCCGCGCCCGCGCCTGGAGGTGCCGATGACGGTCCCCGGAATCGAAGAATTCACCGAGCTCACCGGCCGCTACCGGCCCGAGCTGCTCGCGCACTGCTACCGCATGCTCGGCTCGCCGCACGAGGCCGAAGACCTCGTCCAGGAGACCTACCTGCGGGCCTGGCGCTACTACGACCGGTTCGAGGGCCGGTCGTCGGTCCGCCTCTGGCTCTACCAGATCGCGACCAGCGTCTGCCTGAACGCGATCCGGACGCGGAAGCGCCGTCCGCTGCCGTCGGGGCTGGGCGCCCCGGCCGAAACCGCCACCGGCACGCTCGCTCCGGCCGGTCCGGACGTCCCGTGGCGGCAACCGGCTCCGGACAGCCTGTTCACCGGCTCGACCGGCGGCCCCGCCACCGTCGTGGCCCGGCGTGACGGGCTGAGACTCGCGTTCGTCGCCGCGCTGCAGCACCTTTCCGCCCGGCAGCGCGCGGTGCTGATCCTGCGGGACGTCCTCGGCTGGAGCGCGAACGAGGTCGCCGAGATCCTGGACACCACCGGCACGGCCGTGCACAGCGCCCTGCAGCGCGCCCGCAGCCGGCTCGCGGACGTCAGCCCGAGCGAGGACGACCTCGCCGAGCCGCCGGCCCCCGAGCTGCGGAAGCTGCTCGACCGATACGTGTCGGCGTTCGAACGCGCCGACGTCGCCGCGCTCGCCGGCCTGCTCAGGCTCGACGTCGAACTGGAGATGCCGCCGGTGCCCACGTGGTTCACCGGCCGGGCCGCGGTCACCGAGTTCCTCGCCGGCGCGGTGCTGCACACCCCGGGCAGCCTGCGCCTGATCCCCGCTCGCGCCAACGCGTCGCCGGCCTTCGCGGTGTACGCCCGCGCCGACGACGGCAGCTTCCGGCCCTACGGCGTCCAGGTGCTGTCCCTGATCGGCGGCCGCGTCGCCCGCGTTTCCGCCTTCATCGACCCCGGCCTGGTCACGGTGTTCGGGCTGCCGGACAGTCTCGGCGCGCGTCCCGCCGGCCGGGCCTAGCGGCCCTTCCTGTTCCTTCCGAAAAAACCGAAAGAGGAGATCACACCATGGTGGAAATCGCGGGCAAGACCGTTCTGGTGACCGGCGCCAACCGGGGCATCGGACGCGCCTTGGTCGACGAAGCGGTGAGCCGGGGAGCGGCGCGGGTCTATGCCGCGTCCCGCACACCTCTCGGCTATTCCGGTCCGGCCATCACGCCCCTGACATTGGACGTCACGGACGCGGAACAGATCCGCACCGCGGCCGACGCCGTCGAATCCCTCGACATCCTCGTCAACAACGCCGGCATCGCGGCGTACGACGACTTGACCGACCGCGCCGTGATCGACCGGCACCTGGCGGTCAACGTTTTCGGGTTGTACGACGTCACGCGGGCTTTCCTGCCGCTGCTGACCCGGACGGGCGGTGCCGTGGTGAACAACCTTTCGGTGAACGCCTTCGCGCCCCTGCCGCTGATTCCGGCCTATTCGATCTCGAAGGCGGCGGCGTTTTCCCTCACGCAGTCGTGGCGGTCGATCCTGGCGCGCCAAGGCGTGCGCGTGCACGCCGTCCTCACCGGAATCGTGGACACCGACATGTCCCGCGGGGTGGACCTGCCCAAGGCGGCACCGGAATCCGTCGCGCGGAGCGTTTTCGACGGCGTCGAAAAAGGTGAGGACGACATCTTCCCCGACCCCATGGCCGCCACCCAGGCCGAAAGCTGGCTCGGCGGGGCGGCGAAGGAACTCGAACGGCAGTACGCGGCCGTCGCCGAAGGCGTGTGGCGGCAAGGGTGACGACCGCCGTCACGGCCGGTATTCGGCGGCGGCCGACCGAAGAGCCTGCACGAGCCCGGCGGGCGCCGACCGGGTGACCAGCGTCGTGGGCACGGTGATCGCCGGGTCCGGGCGCCGGAAGGCCACCCGGCGGGCCGGGGTGTGCGCGGCGACGTCGGCGTAGACCAGCGTCCAGCACCGCCCGCCGGCGACGGGCCCGGCCAGGAGGTCCTGCAGGTTCGTGAACGGCGGACCGGTGAGTGGCCGGAATCCCGCCCGGACACAGGCATCGGCGATCAGCCGCGCGACCCCGGCCGCCGTGCCGGCCGGGGCCAGCGCCGCCGGCAGGTCGGCGAGGACGGCCAGCGGCACCACGGACTCGGCCGCCGCGGGATGGCTCGCGGGCAACGCCACGACCAGATCGGCGTCCCACAACGGAAGCACGGACAGGCCGTCCGTGTCGCGCGGGGCCCGCACGAAGGCCGCGTCGAGGTCACCCCGGCGGACCGCGTCGAGCTTGTCGCCGGTGTTCGCGGCGCTGAGGTCGACGCGCGCTTCGGGATGCCGTTCGGCGAGGACCGCCAGGATGCCTTCGAGGTGCCGGCCCAGGCCTTCGCTGGTCCCGACGCGCAGCGTCCGCCGCTCGCCCGCCGCGAGATCGGCGGCGGCGCCGCGGGCCGCGGTCACGGCGGCGAGCACGGATCGGGCGTGCGGCAGGAAAGCGGCGCCCGCGCCGGTCAGTTCCACCTGGCGGGGACGGCGGTCGAACAGGATGAGGCCCAGCTCGCGTTCCAGCCGCTTGACCTGCTGGCTGATCGCGGACTGGACGATGTGCAACGTCTCGGCGGCGCGGGCGAAGCCGCCTTCGTCGACCACCGCGACGAAGTATTCCAGCTGCCGGAGCTCCACCCGCGGTCCTTTCCGTCCTATCGCGATCCAAGATAGCTGGCGTCGCGTTCCGGTCCTGGTTCGCGGCCGGGGCACCGGCTTGACTTCGAGGCAAACAACGGTGAACGAAGGAGAAAAGCCATGCGGGCCTTGATGATCGTCGACGGCGAAGCCGGGCGGCTGGCGATGCGGGACGTCGAGCCGCCCGAGCCCGCCGGCGGCGAGGCCCTCGTCGCGGTGGCCGCGTCCAGCGTCAACCGGGGCGAGCTGAGCCTGATCGCCCGGCGCCCGGCCGGCTGGCGGCCGGGCCAGGACGTGGCGGGCGTGGTGCTCGAGCCCGCGGCCGACGGCTCGGGACCGGCCGCCGGCACCCGCGTCGCCGGGCTGGCCGACCAGGGCGCGTGGTCGGCGCAGGTGGCCGTGCCCGCCGACCGGCTCGTCGAGCTGCCGCCGTCGGTGACCGCCGAGCAGGCCGTGACGCTGCCGCTCGCCGGGGTCACGGCGTTGCGGACGCTGCGGCTGGGCGGTCCGCTGGCGGGCCGTTCCGTGCTGGTCACCGGCGCCGCCGGCGGTCTCGGGACGCTCCAGGTGCAGCTGGCCGTGGCCGCCGGCGCGCACGTCACCGCCGTGTCGTCCCGGCCGGAAGCGGCGGCGGCACTGGCGGAACTGGGCGTGCCGGAGGTCGTCGCCGACATCGCCGACGCGACGGGACCGTACGACGTGATCGCCGAGTCGGTCGGCGGCCGCAGCCTCGCGGCCGCGATCCGGGCCGTGGCGCCCGGCGGCACGATCGTCGTGCTGGGCAACAGCTCGGGGGAGCCGACGCCGGTCAGCCTGTACGACTTCATCGGTCACGAGGACGCCCGGCTCCAGACCTACTTCAGCTACGCCGACCACGAAGGCGTGGCCGGGGACCTGGCCACGCTGGTCGGCCTGGTCGCCGACGGCGGGCTCGTCCCGCGGATCGGGCTCGCCGAGCCGTGGGAACGGTTCCCGTCCGCGCTCGCGGCGGTGCGGGACCGGACGGTCACCGGCAAGGTCGTGCTGCGGATCGCCGGCTCACGCCGGTTCGTCACGGCACGTCCACCACGACCTTGCCCACCGCGCCGCCGTCGACGGCCCGGTGGGCGTCGGCGGTGCGCTCCAGCGGGAACCGGAGCAGCGGCAGCCCGTGTGCTTCGCCGACGGGCAGGGCGCCGTCGGCCACCGCGTCGCTGACGGCTTCGACGGCCGCCGAGCGGGCCCGGGGTCCGGCCGTGTGGAGCACGATGAACTGGAAGCGGGTGTTGCGCACCAGGTGCTGCCGCACGTCCAGCTCGACCGGCCGGTCACCTTGGTTGGCGTAGACGGAAATCGTGCCCCGGGACCGGAGCACGGCGAAGTCGAGTGCGAGGTTCGCGCCGAGCGCGACTTCGGCGACGACGTCGACGCCGCCGGGGGCGATTTCGCGAATCGCCGCCGCGGGATCGCCCTCGCGGTAGTTCACGACGTGGTGGGCGCCCGCGGCGGTGGCCAGCACGGACTTCGCCGCGTTGCTGACGGTGCCGATGACGGTCGCGCCGGCCCAGCGGGCGAGCTGGATCACCGCGTGCCCGACCGCGCCGGCCCCGCCCGCGGCCAGCACCACCTTGCCTTCGAGGGCACCGGGCCGCAGCCGGCCGGGGCCGTCCTCGGCGACGGTCAGCGCGCGGTGCGCGGTCAGCGCCGGGACGCCGAGGGCGGCACCGACGTCGAACCCGGCGGCGCCGGGCAGGGGAACGGCCTGGTCGGCCGGGACCACGGTGAACTCCGCGGCGGTGCCGGTGGGGCGTCCGGCGGCGGCCAGGAACACCCAGACCCGCTCGCCGATCCGGCTCCGGTCGACGCCCTCGCCGGCGGCGTCGATCACCCCGGCGCCGTCGTGGTGCGGCGTGACGTCCGGGAAGGTCTTCGCGTGGCCGTCGCCGGCGCGGGCCTGCCCGTCGGTCGGGTTGACGCCGGAGACGGCGATCCGCACGCGGACCTCGCCGGGGCCGGGCACGAGCGGGTCGCGGTCGACCAGCCGGAGCACCTCGGGGCCGCCGGTTTCGCGGTACATGATGGCTTTCACGCCGCCACCCTACGACGTCTGACTGACAGATTTCAAATTTTGTCAGTCAGTACGTCGCCGGTAGAGTGTGCGGGCAACCGGAGCAGTGAAGGAGCGCCGATGCGCGGGGAGCCGCTCGACGCGGAGACGATCGTGTCGGTCACCGAGGAGGTGCTGCGCCGGCACGGGCCGCAGAAGACCACGGTGCTGGACGTCGCGCGGCTGCTCGGCGTGAGCCACGGCAGCGTGTACCGCCACTTCCCGACCAAGGCGGCGTTGCGGGAGGCGGTCATCCGGCGGTGGCTCGACCGCGTGCGCGACGAACTCGCCGAGGCTGTCCGGCCGCCGGGCCTGACCCCGGCCGAGCGGCTGCGGAGCCTGCTCACCACCATGTTCCGGACGAAGTGGGCGAAGGCGCGCGAAGACCCGGAGCTGTTCGCCACGTTCCGCGTGCTGGCGGAGGAACACAGCGCCGTCTCCGCCGCGCACGTCGAGCACCTGCTCGGCGAGATCCGCGCCATCGTCGCGGACGGCATCGCCGCCGGGGACTTCGCGCCCGGCGAGCCCGCCGTGATCGCCCGGGCGATCCTCGACGCGACCACCCGGTTCCACGACCCGTCGCACGCCGCGGAGTGGGCGTCGCCGGATCTCGAAGCCGGGTCGGCGGCCGTGGTTGCCCTGGTTCTCGACGGCGTCCGGGCGCGCTGACTCAGGGCGCGGTCGGTGCCGACGGCGATCGTGCCCGGCTCGGTGCCGCGGTCGCGCCAGGCGTGCCGCCGGCCCGCAGCACGGTCTGTTCGCCGTCGTCGACCTCCAGCGTGACCGCACCCGCGAAGACCACGACGTAGGGCCGGGTCGCCGCTGGACCTGCTGGCCCGTACTACCGGAACTCGGCCTGCCGCCCGAGCGGGCGGAGTCCCGGGCCCGCGTCGCCTACGCGGCCATCCCCGGGCTGCTGCACCTGGCGCAGACCGGCCCCGGCCGCCCGCGCTCCGCCGTCCTCGCCGACGAGGCGATCGCGGTCTTCCCGCCCTGACGCCGGTCCGTCAGTCCTGGGCGTCCACCGGGAACTCCGGGGGCGCCTGCAGGTCGTGGGCGCGGAACAGGACGGCGTGCCCGGCACCCATCGCCTTGCCGTTCATCGCGGTGAACATCGGGATCATGTCCGCGGGCGCGGGATGCCCCGGAAGCGCGGCGAGGTAGGCGGCGTGCGCCTCGAGGGAGGCGACACCGCGGCGCAGGGGCTCGCCCGTGACGTCGACGCCGTGGGTGGCGCCCGAGGCCGCCATGCCGGGAACGACCAGCCAGCGCACGGCATGCGGTTCGAGGTGCTCGTCGTCGATCTGCTCCGGGAAGACCCAGCGGTTGCCCGCGTCGCGCACCGCGTCCAGCGTGGCGAGCCCGGCCGCGCGGTGGTCCGCCTGCTCGAAGCCGAAGGGTGTTTCGACCTGGTACCCGGTGCTCAGCACGACGTCGGGCCGGAAGCGGCGGATCTCCCGGCAGATGTCCCGGCGCAGGCCGAGGCCGTAGACGAGCACGCCGTCGGGGTGGTCCAGGACGGTCAGGTGCTCGACACCGACGGCGGCACAGGCGGCCCGCTGCTCGGCGACCCGCAGGCGCGCGGTCTCTTCGGGCGGGTTCGGCATGCCGGCTTCCCCGCGGGTCAGCAGCAGATAGCCGACTTCGATGCCACGCGCGGTCCACCGCGCGACGGCCGCGGAGGTGCCGTACTCCATGTCATCGGGATGCGCGACGACGCAGAGCACGCGGCGGAAGGACTCTTCGGGCAGCGCGGGCAAAGTCATGCCGGACATCCTGCCCCGCCGGGAGCGTTCCGGCGATGTGGAGGAAACCGCCGCCGTGGCACGGGGATCAGTGGACGATTCGCACCTCTTTCCCGGTCCCGGACCACCCCTAGGGTGACGTTCGCCAAGGGTCCACTCGCCCGAAGGAGGCCTCCGTCATGGACGGGCTGATGCAGCCGCGGCCGCTCACCATCGCGCACATCCTGGAGCGCGCCGAGCGGCTGTACGCGCACAAGGAAGTCGTGACGGCCGGGGAAGGGCGGCTGACCTACGCCGACGTGATCGGCCACGCCCGGCGGCTCGCGACCGTGCTGGACTCGCTCGGTGTCCCGGCCGGCGCCCGCGTCGGCACGTTCGCGGCCAACACCCGGCGCCACCTCGAGCTCTACCTCGCCGTCCCGGCCACCAAGCGGGTCCTGCACTCGATCAACATCCGGCTCTCGCCCGAGCACCTCGAATACGTCGCCGGCCACGCCGGCGACGACGTCGTGTTCGTCGACCGCGCGCTGCTGCCGCGGATCTGGCCGAGCGCCGTCCGGCTGCCCCGGGTGCGGCACTGGGTCGTGCTGCCCGACGGCAGCGACACCCCGCTCCCCGCCGATCCCCGCATCCTCGACTACGACCGGCTGATCGACGGCGCCGAGCCGTTCACGGGCTCCTTCGAGGACGCGTTCTCGCTCGCGGACGAAAACCTGGCGTCCGGCCTCTGCTACACCTCCGGCACGACCGGGCCGCCCAAAGGCGTGCTCTACAGCCACCGGTCGACGGTCCTGCACTGCCTGGGCACGCTCGCGGCCGGCTTCATCGGCCTCCGCGAAAACGACGTCGTGCTGCCGATCGTGCCCATGTTCCACGCCAACGCCTGGGGCCTGCCCTACGGCGCGATGATGGCGGGCGCTTCCCTCGTCCTGCCCGGCGCGTCCGCGGAGCCGGGCCACCTGCTGCGCCTGATGGCCGGCGAGCGGGTGACCGTCGCCGGTGCCGTCCCGACCGTCTGGACGAGCCTGGCGCCCGGACTGGCGCACCACGACCTGAGCGCGACGCGGTTCCTGCTCGGCGGCGGCTCGGCCGTGCCGCCCGCGCTGTCGGAGACCTACCGCGCCGCGATCGGCGTCCCCATCACGCATTCCTGGGGGATGACCGAGATCAGCCCCGTCGGCGCGATCGGCGGCACGCGCACCCAGCACCGGGACGCGACGGAAGCGGAGCAGGTCGCCGTGCGGGCCGCGCAGGGCCAGCCGCTGCCGCTGGTGAACCTGCGCATCGCCGACGTCGAGACGGGCCGGGAGCTGCCGCGCGACGGCCAGGCCGTCGGGGAGCTGCAGGTCGCCGGCCCCTGGGTGGCCGGCGGCTACTTCCGGACCGGCGAGGACGGCGGCTTCACCGCCGACGGCTGGCTGCGCACCGGCGACCTGGCCACCATCGACGCCCACGGCTACCTGCGGCTCGTCGACCGGATGAAGGACCTGATCAAGTCCGGCGGCGAGTGGATCTCCTCGGTCGAGCTGGAGGCCGCGATCTCCTCCCACCCCGACGTGGCCGAGGTCGCGGTGATCGGCCGCCCCGACCCGCGGTGGATGGAACGCCCGGTCGCCTACGTCGTCCTGCGCGAAGGCGGCACCGCCACGGCCGGCGAGCTCACGCGGCACATCACCCCGATGGTCGCCAAGTGGTGGCTGCCCGACGAGTTCGTCTTCACCGCGGCCCTGCCCAAGACCGGCACCGGCAAGCTGTCGAAGACCGAGCTGCGGGCGGCGGCGCGGATCGCCTGAAGTGCCTCACGACCCGGCGGCGACGCTCGCCCGCAGCTCGTGCAGCCGGAGCCCGAGCCGCAGCTCCAGGTCGTTGCCGTCCCGCCAGCCCTGGCCGAGGAGCGTTCCGGCGCGGTCCAGCCGCTTGAGCAGGGTGTTGACGTGCACGTGCAACGCCCGTGCCGTCGCGGCGACATTGGCGCGGTGGCGGTAGTACGCGGTGAGCGTGTCGACCAGATCGGTGCCGCGCTGCCGGTCGTACTCCACGAGCGGGCCGATCGAGCCGGCGAGGAACCGCTCGAGGTCGCCGGCCCGGTCGGCGTCGAAAACCATGGCGTACAAGGCATAACGGCGCGTGGTGGCGCCCAGGTCGGTGTGCCCGAGCGCCCGCATCACGGCGCCGCAGCGGCCGGCCAGCGCGAAGGCCCGCGACCAGTCGTGGCCCGCCGCGCGTTCCCCGGCGACGAGGACCGGGCCGCCCAGCGAGCGCCGGAGTCTGCTGTGGACTTCTTCGACCGTGCGGTCGTCGTCGGCGCTGGGCAGGATCATCGTCGCCCGGCCCAGGTGCTCGCCGGCGAGCCCGGCCCGCTCGCGGGCGATGTCGTGCAGGTGGCGGGCAAGATCCGCCGGTGACACCGCGGGGGTGTCCGCGACGACGACCAGGTCGAGGCGGTCCGCGTCGATGTTGCGCGCGCGGGTGCGGGCGCGCTGGGCCGGGCTGATCCCCGGGCCGCCGAGCATCAGCTCGGTCAGCAGCTCGCCGCTCAGCCGCTCGCTCGCCTCGGCCACCGCCTGCTCCTTGAGGATGAGCAGCCCGAGGATGTGGGTGGCCCGCTCCAGCGTGCGCAGGTCCGTGCCGTCCGGGACGGCGCCGTCCGCCCGGCGGCTCCACACCAGCGCGCCGAGGTAGCTGTCGCCCGCCTGTATCGCCGCCACGCTGCGGGTGATCCCGCCGGCCCCGGACGACGTCGTGGCGCGGCCCGAGCGGCGCGCCTCTTCGATGGCGGACGGCTCGGCCGCGGGCGGCCCCGGGCACGGATCCGCCGCCGCGTCCCGGTGCGCGAGGGCGGCGCCGATCCGGTCGAGGAGCGTGACGCTCCCGCCCAGCTGGTCGGCGAGCAGCTGCGCGACGTCGCCCGGGGTCCCGCCGGCCAGCACGACCCCGGTCAGGGCTTCGTGGATCGCTTGTGCCCGTTCGATTTTCCGGTAGGCGTCCTGCAGCTGCTGCAAGGCGGTCCGGCTCGCTTCGTAGAGCCGCGCGTTGTCGAGGGCGACCGCGGCGTGGTCGGCGAACGCGTTCAGCAGGGCGATTTCGTCGGCCTGGAACGAGCGTGCGGAGCGGTCCGCGGCGAACAGCGCCCCCACCGCCTCGCCGCGGATCACCAGCGGCACCCCGAGCAGCGCCACCAGCTTCTCGGGGCCGACCAGCCGGTCGAAGCTCGGGTCGTGCTCGATCAGCGTCGAGGTGGCGTAGTCGCGCACCCAGTGCGGGCTGCGCGAAGCCAGCACCTTGCCGCCGAGCCCCACGGTGGCCGGGATGGTCGCCGCGAGGAACTCGGCCGAGATCGTGCCTTCCGACGCACGGGCCGACAGCCTGCCGTCCGCGCCGACCAGCGACAGGTACGTGAAGTCGGTGCCGATCAGGTCGTGGGCGTGGTGGACGATCGACTGCAGGACCTCGTCGAGCTCACCCAGCGCGGTGAGCGACTTGACGGTCGCGTACAACGACGCCAGTTCACGCTGCCGCCGCGCGAGCGAACCCGGCTCCGCCGCACTGGTCACGGGCGCCGGCCTCCTCGGCACGGGGTGGGCGAAAGACCCACCGTTTCGGGGGAGGAGTGGACGGTCCACACCTCAGGCCGCAGCGTAACCGCGCCCTACCATCACCGCCATCACCTGGCTGCGCTCAACGACGAAGGCGGCATCCATGGCAATCCCGCTCACCCAACCCGAAGGGCCGGCCGGCGGCGTCGGCGCCGTCCCGGCCCCGGCCCGGCGCCGGGCCTTCCGCAAGCTGCTGGCCGTGGGGCTCGCCGGCAGCTCGATCGAGTGGTACGACTTCTTCCTCTACGGCACTGCGGCCGCGCTGGTGTTCCCCAAGGTGTTCTTCCCGCACTCCTCGGCGCTGACCGGCACGCTGCTCGCCTTCAGCACGTTCTGGGCGGGTTTCGTGGCGCGGCCGATCGGCGGGGTGCTCGCCGGGCACCTCGGGGACAAGCACGGACGCAAGCCCGTGGTTGTCACCTGCCTGGCGCTCATGGGCGCGGCGACCTTCCTGATCGGCTGCCTGCCCAGCGCCGCGGCCGTCGGCCCGCTGGCCCCGGTCCTGCTGGTGACCCTGCGGTTCGTCCAGGGCCTCGCGGCCGGCGGCCAGTGGGGCGGCATCGTCCTGCTGCTCACCGAGTCCGCCGGTCCCAAGCGGCGCGGGTTCGCCGGGACGTTCGGCCAGACCAGCGTCCCGGTCGCGGTGATCCTGTCGAACCTGATCTTCGTGGCGGCCAGTGGCCTGATGCCGGACTCCGCGTTCCTCACGTGGGGCTGGCGGATCCCGTTCCTGCTGTCGGTCGTGATGTTCTCGGTCGTGCTCTACATCCAGGCCAAGGTGGCGGACACCCCGGAGTTCCGCGAGCTGCAGCGCGCGGCGAAGCCGGAGAAGGCGGTGGTCCGCGCCCCGCTGGCCGAGGTCGTCCGCGGCAAGTGGGGCACGATCCTGCTCGGCTGCGGCCTGCTCTCGGCCACCAACAGCCTGTTCTACGTCAGCATTTCCGGGCTGCTGAGCTACGGCACCGGCTCACTCGGGCTGCAGCGCAACGCCCTGCTCGCGGTCGTGCTGCTCGGCTCGGCGGCGATGCTCGTGACCATCCCGTGGTCGGGCCACCTTTCGGACCGGCTGGGGCGGCGGCCGCTGATCCTCGTCGGCGGCTTGGGTGTCGCGGTGTGGGCGTTCCCGTACTTCGGGCTCGTCGGCACGGCGTCGCTGCCGCTGATCTTCGTCGCGGTGACGGTGGGTTTCGTGTTCCAGTGCCTGACCTACGGCCCGATCGCGAGCTTCCTCGGCGAGCTGTTCGCGCCCGCCGTCCGCTACTCGGGCGCGTCGCTGGCCTACCAGCTTTCCGCGATCGTCGTCAGCGGTGGCACGCCGTTCCTCATGACGGCCCTCATCGCCGGCACCGGGAGCACCCTGCCGGTCGCCGCCTACATCGCGCTGATGGGGCTGATCACCTTCGCCAGTGCCTGGTTCCTGCCCGAGACCAACCCGGCCGGGGTCCGCGCCGACCCGCACGCGGTGCCGGGCGCACACCTCTACCGCTGACCCCAGACCCGGAGGCCACAGTGGCACGACTTCCCCTGCTCGCCGCGGTGCTGGTGGCGAGCGCGGCCACGCTCGCCGGGACGGGACCGGCGGCCGCGGCGACGGCACCGGCGTGCGCCGCCCTGGACCGGCTGACCATCCCGGCGTCGGTGATGAGCCTGCCGACCACCGGCGGCCGTGTCACGTCGGCGGCGCTCCAGCGCGGCGTGACCGAGTACTGCCAGGTCGACGCCGACCTGTACCCCGTCGACCCGGCGGCGCCGGCCATCAAGATGCGCGTCGCGCTGCCCACCGCGTGGAACCGCAAGGCGATGATGTTCGGGGGCGGCGGGTTCGACGGCACGATTCCCGACGTGGCGTCGAACGTGCCGTTCGGCCCGGCGGGCGTGCCAGGGCCGCTGGCCCGCGGCTACGCGACGTTCGCGAGCGACTCGGGGCACCGGCAGAACCCGGCGGCGCCGCCGTCACTGGACGGGTCGTTCGGCGTGAACGACGAGGCCCTGGCCAACTTCGCCGCCGGTGACGCGCTGAAGAAGACGCGGGACGCGAGCCTGTACCTGATCCGGCTGGCCTACGGGAAGAAACCCGCCGAGGTGTACTTCGCGGGCGGCTCCACGGGCGGCCGCGAAGCCCTCGTCGCCGCCCAGCGGTGGCCGGCGGCGTTCGACGGCGTGATTTCGGCGTATCCCGCGTGGAACAACCTCAGCGAGATCCTGGACCTGGGCTACCTGACGCAGGTTCTTTCCCGTCCCGGCGCCTTTCCCGGGCCCGCGAAGCAGACGCTGCTCTACGACAGCGTCGTCGACGCCTGTGACGGTCTCGACGGCGTGACGGACAAGGTCGTCTCGAACTGGGCCGGCTGCCGCTTCGATCCGCGCGCGCTGCGCTGCCCGGGCGGGGCGGACACCGGGCCGTCCTGCCTGTCGGACCTGCAGATCGGGGCCGTGACCGCGATGGCGTCGCCGTTCCGGTGGCCGTACCGGATCGCGAGCGGGGAGACGGGCTATCCGGGCTTCCCGTTCCTGTCGGGAGCGGACATGCGGACGCCGTTCCTCGGGTTCGGCACGACGGCGCCGGCCGACCTGATGCCGCTGACGAGCGGGTACGGGATGCAGTACTGGGACCAGTGGGTCAAGTACTTCCTGACCCGCGACCCGCGGTACGGCCCGCTGGAGGTGGATCCCCGGCGGCCCGGCGCGTGGCTCGGCCGGATCAGCGCGCTGTCGGCGGTCGAGGACCGCAACAACGCGGACCTGCGCCCGTTCGCCCGGGCGGGCGGCAAGCTGATCCTGCTGCACGGCGCGGCGGACGAGCTGGTCTCGCCGTATTCGACGAGCGACTACTACGAGCGGGTGCGGGCGGTGGCCGGGCCGCGGGCGACCGGCGAGTTCCTGCGGTACTACGTCGTGCCGGGGGCGAACCACGCGAACTTCGGCACCCCGGCGTTCGTGGCGGGCTGGGACTCGCTCTCGGCGCTGGAGCGCTGGATCGAGAGTGGACAGTCGCCGCGGGGGCAGGTGGTGACGGACGTGGCGCACCACCGGACCCGGCCGTTGTGCGAGTACCCCGGCTGGCCCCGGTACCGCGCGGGGGACCCGGATCTGGCGTCGAGTTTCGTCTGCACGCGCTGATCCGGCCCGGGGCGCGCCGGGTGGTTGGCCCGCGCCCGGCCGGACTCGGGCGCCGGTCGCGGCTCTGACTCCGGCCTGCGGCGGGCGAGAGTCGTCCATCCGGCGGGGTCGTGCGTGGGGCCCGGGCGTGGTCAGCGCCCGCGCGCGGCTCCAGGGCGAGCGGCGAGACCGGCGCGCCGGTCGCGGCCACGGCGTTGCCCGGCGGAAGGCGAGAGCCGGCGGCGCGCGCCGGGTGGCCCGCCCGGAGCCGCATTCAGCGCGCCGGTCGCGGCTCTCGCTCCGCCCGGCGGCGGGCGAGCCGCCCATCCGGCCGGAGCCGCCCATCGCGAACCATTTTCGCGAACGCTCGTCCCAGAAAGTGTTTTCCTCACTGCCGCCGTGCTTCGTCCAGCCGACGCGCCTCGGCCGCCTGCTCGAACGGGGTGTCGCCCGCCGGATGGCGGTCGCCCAGTTCGGCGAACAGGGCCGCCACCCGTGCCGAGTCGTGGTGGGAGGCCAGCTCCGCCAATGCCGGGTCCGTTGCCGCGAGCACCTGGCGGAACCTCAGCTCCGCCAGCGGGCCGAGACGGTCGTAGATCTGCAGGAACACCTTCTGGGCCCGGTCGCGCGCCCAGCCGGCCGGGAGCAGTTCGGCGGGCAGGTCGGGGTCGGTCTCCGGGAACCGCCGCCAGTCCACGCGCAGCTCGGTGCGCGTGCGCAGCGCCTGTGCCGGGCTGATCAGCCCGGCGTCCAGTCCGGTGAGCACCTGCTCGTACCGCTCCACGAACCCCTCGTACTCGCGGGCCAGCGGCTCGAGGTCGAAGGCCGCGGCCGGGCTGACCGCGTCGCCCGGGACCTCGGTGGCGCGGAAGACCGTCGCGCTGCGGAGGTCCAGTTCGCGCAGCGCGGCCATGGCCGGTCCGGCCAGGTCGTGCGGGCTGACCCAGACCCCGTCGTAGAGCGCGGCGAACCGCAGGACGCGCAGCCGTGAGCGCAGTGCCGTGCGCAGCCCGCGGTCCTGCTCCGGCACGGAGAACGTGACCACGGTCCACCGCCCGTCCCACTCCGGCGCGGTCGTGCCGAAGGTCAGCATCCGGTGCGTGCGCTCGATGATGACTTCGGACGTGCGGGCGGGGATGCCGTACGCCGTCGTCCGCCCGCTGCGCGACACGGTCAGCAGGTCGCGCGCGGCGAGCCGGCGGATCGCCGCCCGCGCGCTCGCCGGGCTGATGTCGAACTCGCCCAGCAGCTGCACCAGCGCCGCCGACGGGATGTGCTCGTCGCGCCAGTACCAGAAGTCGCCGAGCAGCGAGGTCAGCAGCAGCTGCGGTTCGGCGCCCTGCTGTGCGCGGGGCAGCGGGCCCGTGGTCATCGCGCGCCTGCCTCTTCCGGAGTGGGCGGCCGTCCGGGGTCCGCCGCGGGCGTCCATGGTGGCAGTGCGGGCCGGGCCACCGAACCGAGGGGTTGAATCACGCGACACATCATGCGACGATCGGCGTCCAGATAGCAACCAATCGTTCTCCAGGTTCCCGCTTGCACCCCGCGCCGCCCGCCCCCCGGGCGGCCTCCCGCAGGAAGAAAACGACATGGGTTCCTCACTTCGTCAATGGCGTCGAAGCACGCTCGCCGCGGTCGCCGCGGGTCTCGCGCTGGCCGGCTGCACGGTCGACGACGGCGCGGCTTCCGCCCCCACGGCCGCCGCGCTCACCGTCGTCCCGGCGCTGCACGACCAGCTGCCGCAGGCGGTCAAGGACGCCGGCGTCCTCCGGTTCGCCGGTGACTCCCACCCGCCGTACCGCACCGTCGGCCCGGACGGCAAGACGGTCACCGGCATCGACCACGACTTCCAGCAGGCGCTCGGCCAGATCCTGGGCGTACGCACCGAAACGACCATCGTCAGCGGGCTCCCGGCCGCGCTGCAGGGCATGCTCAGCGGCCGGTACGACGCGTTCAACGGGCCCGTCAAGGCCACCGCCGAACGCGAGAAGCAGTTCGACACCGTCACGTGGATGACCACCCGGACCTCCTACGTCGTGCCCACCGGCTCGGCCGCCGGCATCAAGCAGGCCGCCGACCTGTGCGGCAAGCGCGTCGCGGTGGTCACCGCGAGCGTCGTGGAAGACCAGCTGGGCAAGCTGTCCGCGTTCTGTGAGCGTGAACATCGAGGTGCGGTGCAGGTGGTCGGGCTCGACGACACGAACGCCACGCTGCTGGCCGCGAAGTCCGGTCGCGCCGAGGCCGCCGGCATGACCCAGGCCGCCGCGATCGACGTCACCACCCAGCAGAAGGGGCAGTACGAGTACGTGACGCAGACCGAGGAGCAAGGAGCCACAAAGGACAACCTGGCGCTCTACACGCCGAAGTCCGCCAAGCTCGGCCCGGTGCTGCAGAAGGCGTTCGAGGAACTGTTCCGCAACGGCACCTACGCCCGGATCATGCACCAGTGGGGCCTGGACGAGGTCACGGTCCCGCAGCCGCTGTTCGACGTGGCGTCCGCGAAATGACCGCGATGTCCACAGTGGAGGAGACGACGACCGCCCGCGACGACGTCGCCGGGTCCCGCGCCCGGATCCGGCCGCTGCGCTGGCTGTCCGTGCTCGTGCTGGCGGTGCTCGCCGCGCAGCTGGCCGTGTTCCTGATCGGCAATTCCCGGTTCCAGTGGGACGTCGTCGCGAAGTACCTCTTCGAGAAGAGCGTGCTGGCGGGCCTCGGCACGACCGTGCTGCTCGCGGTCGCGGCCATGGTGCTCGGCTCGCTGGCCGGCGGCGTGGTCGCCGCGATGCAGCTGAGCGCGTTCGGCCCCGCGCGGTGGGTCGCGACGCTGTGGGTGGGCCTGTTCCGCGGCATCCCGCCGCTGGTGCAGCTGATCTTCTGGTTCAACCTCGCCTACCTGCTGCCGAAGCTGTCGATCGGCATCCCGTTCGGCCCGGTCTTCGGCACCTGGGACGCCAACACCGTCATCACGCCGCTGACCGCCGCGGTGATCGGCCTGTCGCTGGTCGAATCGGCGTACCTGGCGGAGATCTTCCGCGCCGGGGTGGCGTCGGTCGACCCCGGCCAGCGCGACGCGGCCCGCGCGATGGGCTACCCACCGGCGCAGACGCTGCTGCGGATCGTCCTGCCGCAGGCGATGCGGGTGATCATCCCGCCCGCCGGGAGCCAATTCATCAACGTGCTCAAGGGCACCGCGCTCGTGTCGGTCATCGCGATGTCGGACCTGCTGCACTCGGTGCAGGTGATCTACAACCGCACCTACGAGATCGTGCCGATGCTGCTGGTCGCCTGCTTCTGGTACCTCGTCGTGGTCACCGTCCTGACGGCCGGGCAGCGCCGGCTGGAACGCCGCTTCTCGCGCGGGCACCGGAGCAGCCGATGAGCGCGCCGGTGCTGCGGATCAGCGACGTCCGCAAGGAGTTCGGGACGGTGACCGCGCTGGACGGGGTCAGCCTCGACGTGCACGAGGGGGAGACGGTCGTGGTGATCGGGCCGTCCGGGTCCGGCAAGTCGACGCTCGTGCGCTGCGCCCACCAGCTGGAGTCCATCGACGGCGGCGCGATGTACCTCGACGGCGAGCTGCTCGGGCACCGGCGCTCGCCCGGCGGCCTGCGCGCGCTGAGCGAACGGAAGATCGCCGCCCAGCGGCGCCGGATGAGCATGGTGTTCCAGCAGTTCAACCTGTTCCCGCAGTTCACCGTGCTGCGGAACGTGACCGACGCGGCGGTCCGCGTGCACGGCCGCGAGCGGTCCGCAGTGGAGGCCGAAGCGCGGGAGCTGCTGGCGCGCATCGGCCTGGCCGGCCGCGAGGACCACTACCCGCGCCAGCTGTCGGGCGGGCAGCAGCAGCGGGTCGCCATCGCCCGCGCCGTGCTGGTCCGGCCGCGGATCATGCTGTTCGACGAGCCGACGAGCGCGCTCGATCCCGAGCTGGTCGAAGAGGTCCTGGCCGTGCTGCGCGACCTCGCCGCGGCGGGCACCACGATGGTCGTGGTCACCCACGAGATGGCCTTCGCGCGCGAGGCGGCCGACCGGTGCGTGTTCATGGAGGCGGGCCGGATCGTCGAGGAAGGCGCGCCGGACGAGCTGTTCGCCCGGCCGCGCACCGACCGGCTGCGGGCCTTCCTCTCCCGTCATCTGTCCGAAAAGGAGGGTGTTTCGTGATCACCGTCGGCGCCGTCGGCGACCTCATCCTGGACGAGCCGGACCCGGCGTCCTTCCTCGCCCCGGCCGCGCCGCTGCTGCGCGGGCTGGACCTGGCCATCGGCCACGTCGAAGTCCCGCACTCGACGACGACGGTCCAGCGCAGCACCGACGTCCCCGCCCCGCCGGCGGACCCGGCCGCGCTGAAGGCGGTGGCCGGCGCCGGATTCGCCGTCGTCACGCTGGCGGGCAACCACATCTGCGACGCGGGCGACGAAGGCCTCGCCGACACGATCGCGCACGCCCGCGCCGCCGGGATGGCGACGGCCGGGGCCGGCCCGGACCTCGCCGAGGCCCGGCGCCCGGCGATCGCCGAACGCGGCGGGCTGCGGATCGGGGTGCTGTCGTACAACTGCGTCGGCCCGCGCGACTCGTGGGCCACCTCCCGCAAGCCCGGCTGCGCCTACGTGCACGTGCTCACCCACTACGAGCTGGACCACGCCAGCCCGGGCGGCCCGCCGAAGATCTACACCTTCGCCGACCCGGACAGCGTCGAGGCGATGGCCGACGACGTGCGCCGGCTGCGGGAAGCGGCCGACGTCGTGCTCGTGTCGCTGCACAAGGGTGTCGGGCACACCCCGGCTGTCGTGGCGATGTACGAAAGCCCGGTCGCCCGCGCCGCGATCGGCGCCGGCGCCGACGCGGTGTTCTCCCACCACGCGCACATCATGCGCGGCATCGAAGTCCACCGGGGACGGCCGATCTTCCACGGGCTGGGCAACTTCGCCACCGTCACCCACGCCCTGACGCCGGGCGCGGGCGCCGGCGCGGACGAGCTGCGCGTGTGGGCCGAACGGCGGACGAAGCTCTACGGCTTCGCGCCCGACCCGGACATGCCGTTCTTCCCGTTCCACCCCGAAAGCCGCAACACCGCCATCGCCTTCTGCCGCTTCGACGAGACCGGGCTGCGCGAAGCCGGGTTTGTCCCGTGCTGGATCGACGACCGCGGCCGTCCGGTGCCGGTCGGTGGCACCGAGCGCGGCGAAGCCGTCACGAACTACGTCGAGCAGATCACCCGCGGGGCCCGGCTCAACGGCCGGTTCACCGCCCGCGGCCGCGAAGTGCTCGTCGATCTCACCGAGGGGGTTCCCGCATGACCGACCAGCCACTGGCCGGCCGCACCGTCATCGACCTGACCACCGCGCTCGCCGGGCCGTACGCGACGCTGCTGCTCGCCGGGCTCGGCGCGACCGTGATCAAGGTGGAAAACCCCGCCACCGGCGGGGATTCCTCCCGCAACAACGCGCCGTACGTCGGCCGCGACGGGCTGAACCTCGCCCGGCGGCACGAAGACGACCTCTCGGTGTCGATGCTGCTGCGCGGCCGCAACAAGCTCAGCGTCACGCTCGACCTGAAGAACCCGCGCTCGCACGCCGTGTTCACCGACCTGGTCCGCGACGCCGACGTGCTGGTGGAGAACTACAGCCCGGGCGTCACCGGGCGGCTCGGCATCTCCTACGACCGGGTCCGCGAGATCAACCCCCGGCTCGTCTACACCTCGATCAGCGGCTTCGGCGCCCAGGGCGGGCCGGGGTCCGGCAAGGCGATGGACTCGATCATCCAGGCGCTGAGCGGCGTGATGATGACCGCCGGCGAGCCCGACGAGGGCCCGGTCCGGTTCGGCCTGCCGATCGGCGACCTGCTCGCGCCGCTGTTCGCCGTCGTCGGCACGGTGTCGGCGCTGCTGCAGGCCGAGCACACCGGCGAGGGCCAGCACGTGGACGTGTCGATGCTCGGCGCGCTGACCTCGCTGGTGGCGTGCGAGCCGTTCGACGCCTTCGAAGCGGTCGGCCTGCCGCAGCGCACCGGGTCGATGGTGCCGCGGCTGGCGCCGTTCGGGATCCTGCCCGCCGCCGACGGGTACGTCGCGCTCTGCGCGCCGACCGACGCGTTCGCCCACGGCGTCCTCCGGGCCATCGGGCGCCCCGAGCTGGCCGATGACGACCGCTACCGCACGCGTGACCAGCGGGTCCGCGCGGCCGACGAGCTGCACGGGCTCATCCGCGAGTGGTGCCGGGCCCGGCCGCTGTCGGAGATCCTCGCCGCCTTCACCGCCGAAGGCGTTCCGGCGGCGGAGGTCCGGGAACCGCGTGACGCCGTCCGTGACCCGCTGGTCCTGGCGCGGGAGGAGGTCGTGCCGCTGCGGCACCCGCGCCACGGCGCGGTGGCCGATCTGGCCGGGACCGGCGTGCCGATCCGGTTCTCCGCCGCGCGCGTCTCGCTCGAACGGCCCGCGCCCGCGCTCGGCGAGCACAACGAGCACGTCTACCGCGAACTGCTCGGCTACAGCGAAGAGCAGCTGGCGGAACTGGTGGCGGAGGCCGTGATTTGAGCGCCGGGCATCCCACGATCGGGTACGTCGGCGCCGACGTCCCGGTCGAGCTGATCACCGCGGCGGGGCTGCGGCCACTGCGGCTGGCCGGAAAGCCCGGCGCCGGCAGCGAACCGGGCGACCGCTACCTGGGCCGCGGCGTGGACCCCGTCGCCCGCTCGGTCCTGACGCGGATCCTCGCCGGGGACTACGGGCCGCTGGAAGCCATCGTGGTCTCCCGCGACTGCGAGGCGTCGCTGCGGTTGTTCTACGCCCTGCGCGAGCTGCACCGGGTCGAGCCGGAGCTGCGGCTGCCGCCGGTGCGGCTGGTGGACGTCCTGCACCTGCCGCACCACACGACCACCCGGTACGTCCACGCGAAGATCGCGCAGCTGCGCGCGTGGCTGGGCCGGTGGCGGCCGATCGGCGACGACGACCTCGCCGCGGCCGTCACCGCGCACGACACGCTGCGGCGGTCGCTCGGCAGGCTCGCCGCGCTGCGCCGGGCCAACCGGCTGAGCGGCACCCGGTTTCTCGAGGTCGTCGCCGCGACCACCACGCTGCCGGTCACCGACGCCACGGCGCTCGTCGACCGCCTGCTGGCCGAAGCGGCCGACCTGCCGGCGGCCGGCGGGACGCGGCTGTTCCTGACCGGGAGTTCCCACGACTGCCCGGGCGTGTACGAAACGTTGGAGCGCAACGGTTTCCTCGTCGTGGGCGAGGACCACGACTGGGGCGAGCTGCTGTTCGCGCGCACCTGCGCGGAGCCGACGGAACTCGCGCTGGCCGAGCGCTACCAGCACAACGGCCCGGCCGCGCCCCGCGCGTCCATCCGGCAGCGCGCCGCCCACACCGCCGCGGCCGCCCGCGCTTGCGGAGCGGAGGTCTTGTTCTCCTACGCGCGCGTCCACGACGACGCGCCACCGTGGGACTTCCCGGCGCAGCGGGCCGCGACCGGGCTGCCGGCGGTGCTGGCGGAGCACCAGCCGTACGGCGAGCTGACCGCCGAAGCGCTGGCGGCGCTCGTCCCGGCGGGAGCCGTGGCATGACCGGGCGGCTGGCGTCGGCGACCACCGCGACCGCCCACCAGCGCGCGTGGTTCGCCCGGATGCGGGAGGAGGTCGCCGCCGGGGCACCGCTCGCGCTGGTCAACGCGGACGCGCCCCAGGAGGTCTTCCGCGCGATGGGGATCCCGTACGTCGTCAACCAGTGGTGGGCCTCGATCGTCGCGGCGAAACGCCGGACCCAGCGCTACCTGGGCCTGCTGCGCGCACGCGGCTACCCCGACTACGTCGAGCAGTACAGCGCGACGTCGCTGGCGTCGGCGTTCGAAGACGATCCCGGTCAGGCGCCGTGGGGCGGCCTGCCGAAGCCGTCGATCGTGCTCGGCGAGACCACCGGCGACGCCGCCCGCAAGATCTTCGACGTCTGGGCCGCGCAGCCCGGCGTGACGTACTACCCCTTGGAGAGCGCGGCGGAGAACGCCGTGCCCGAGCGGTGGTGGGAGCTCATGCCGCACCGCTGGGAGGAGGCGATCGGCCGCGACCGGCTCGACCTGCTGACCGGCGAGCTGACCGGGCTGATCCGGTTCCTCGAGCAGACCACCGGCCGGGTGTTCTCCGAGACGCGGTTCCGGCACGTCATGGCGCTGGTCAACGAGCAGCAGGAGTGGAACCGGCGCACCCGCGACCTCATCGCCGCCGCCCGGCCGTGCCCGATCGCGGTCACCGACGGCATCCCGAGCGTCATGGTGCCCCAGTGGCACCGCGGCACGGAGTGGGCCCGCGACGCCGCCCGCGCGTTCCACGACGAGGTGCGCGAGCGGATCGGCGCCGGTGTCGCCGTCTGCCCGGACGAACGCCTGCGGCTGATGTGGATCGGCCGCGGGCTGTGGTTCGACCTGGACTTCTACCAGCGGTTCCAGCGCTCGCACGGCGCGGTGTTCGTCTGGTCGATGTACCTGGCCATCGCCGCCGACGGCTACCTGCGCTACGGCGACGATCCGCTGCGCGCGCTGGCCGCCCGCTTCGCCGCCTTCGGCGACCAGCTCTACACGCCGCCGTGGTCGGCCGAGTGGTACGTCAAGGAAGCCCGCCACCACGGCGTCGACGGGGTGGTGCACCTCGTTTCCGACGACGCCCGCGGCAGCTACTTCACCACCCGCGCCCTGCGGGCCGCGGGCATCCCGGTGCTGGAACTGCACGCCGACAACGTCGACGCGCGCACCGGGGCCGATCTCACCGCGCGGATGAGCGCGTGGCTCGACGAACTGACCTGACCGTCCAGAAAGGACTCTCGATGGGCAAGGCTTTCCGCACCCCGGCTCTGGTCGCCGCGGCGACCGCCCTCGTCGCCGTGACCGCGGCGCTCGTTCCCGGCGCGCACGGCACCGGCACCGACGTCGCCGCGGCGGCCGCGCCGGCTCCGCCCGCGGCCGCGGTGTTCCACCCCGTGGTCCGCGAAGCCGCGGCCCGGACGGGGGACTACGCCGCCGAGTACACCGTCTACCGGCCCGCGGACCTGGACCAGCTGCGCGACCGGCTGCCGGTCGTGGTGTTCGGCAACGGCGCGTGCCGCCACGTCAGCAACGACGAGCTGCTGACGCTGGAGACGCTGCTCGCCGCGCACGGGTTCGCCGTCGTGGCCGTCGGCGGGTTCGCCGAGCCTGCGCTGACCGAGAACGGCAGCCCGGAGCCGTCGGTCATCACCGACGCGATCACCTGGGCCGAGCGGGAGAACGGCCGCCGGGGCAGTGCCCTGCGGGACCGGCTCGACACCCGGCGGATCGGGGTCGCCGGCCACTCGTGCGGCGGCATCGAAGCGCTCGTCGCCGGCGCGGATCCCCGGGTGAAGTCGGTGCTCTCGCTCGACAGCGGGTTCTTCGCCGACGGCACCCTCGGCTACGGCCGCGAGAACCTGCGCAACCTGCACACACCGGCGATGTTCGTCGACGGCGGCCCGAACGACGTCGCCTACCCCAACAGCGGCGCCAACTACGACCTCGTCACCGTTCCCGCCGTCCGGGCCACCAATCCGGCCGCGGGCCACACCGGCTTCGTCTACGGGCAGCGCGACGGCAACCCCGACCCGAGCGTCCGCGAGGAAGCCGTGCGCGTCCTGGTCAACTGGTTCGACTTCACCCTCAACGGCAGCCGCTCGGCGCGCGGCTACCTCCTCGGCGCGGAATGCGGCCTGTGCACGACACCGGGCTGGACCGTCACCAGCAAGAACTTCTGACAGGAGCACGACATGCGGAACAGATTCCTGGGCGGCCTGGCCGTGGCCACCGTGCTGGCCGCCGGGCTCCCCGCGACCGCCCACGCGGCGGAGGCCGGGAAGCCGTGCCCGGCCCCGCTCACGGCCGCGCGGTGCGCGGACGGGCAGCTGACCGACGGCACGCCGTACGCCTTCGCCAAGCCTGCCCGGTGGAACGGTGCCGTGCTGGTGGACCTCGACTTCGCCGCGGGTGGTCTCACCAGCCCGCTGACGGCGAGCCTGCTGGACCACGGCTACGCGGTGGGCGGCACCACGCGCACGATCAGCAGCTGGAACATCGCGCGGGCCATCGACAACCAGGCCGAGGCGCTCGGCCGCTTCGAAACCGCGTTCGGCCGGGCCCGGTACCCGATCGCCGAGGGCCGCTCGATGGGCGGCATGGTCGCCGCCGGGGTGGCCCAGACCTACCCCGGCCGGTTCGCCGCGGCCGTGCCGATGTGCGGCGGCCTCGGCGGCTCGGTGGGCCAGTGGAATCAGAAGCTCGACACCGTCTTCACGCTGAAGACCCTGCTGTTCGGTGACACGGCGCTGCCCGTGACCGGCATGCCCGCCGACGTCCCCGGAACGCAGGCGAAGTGGATTTCGGCGGTGGCGTCGGCCCAGTCGACCCCCGCGGGCAAGGCGCGGATCGCGCTCGCGGCGGCGATCGGCCAGCTGCCGGGCTGGGGCCTGGCCGCCGACGGCTCGCCGACCCCGGTCCCGGCCGACCGCGACGTCGACGGCGTCGAGCACGGGATGTTCCTGGCGCTGGCGGGTGGCCCGCTGCCGTACCTGGGCCAGGCGGTCAGCAGCAGGCGGACGATCGAGCAGCTGGCGGGCGGGAATCCGTCCTGGAACACCGGAGTCGACTACGCGCGCCAGCTCGCGAAGGCGGCACCCAGCGCACAGGACGCCGTGCGGCGGCTGTACGAGCGCGCCGGGCTCGACCTGCGTGCCGACCTCGGTGTGCTGGCCGCCGCACCGCGCGTGCCGGCCGACCCGGCCGCGGTGGCCTACCTGGCCCGCGGGATCGTGTTCACCGGCGACCTGCGGATCCCGGTGCTGACGGTCAACGGCACCGGTGACCAGATCTCGACCGTGGCCCAGCAGCAGTCCTACGGCGCGCTGGCCCGCCAGGCGGGCAACGCGTCCCTGCTCCGGCAGACGTACGTGCAGACGGCCGGCCACTGCACGTACACGACCGGAGAGCAGCAGGCGGCCGTCGACCGGATGCTGGCCCGCCTGCGCACCGGCCACTGGCCGGACACGGCGCCGGCCACGATGAACCACCTGGCGGCGGCCGTGGACGGCACCCCCGGCCGGTACCTGAGCTACACCCCGCCGCAGTTCAACCGGCCGTACCCGGCCGGCCGCTGACCCGGCCCGCTGTCGCGGTGGCCCGCCGTGCCGCCGGCACCCCTCGTGCCGGCGGCACGGCGACCCGGTCAGCTCGCGGAACAGGCCGACGTGATGCCGTCGGCGCTGCCGGTGCCCTGGAAGCCGAACTCGGTGTACCGCCCGGCCGGGACCGCGCCGTTGTACGACACGTTGGTCCACGTCACCGCGCCGGAAGTGCCGCTGTGGCCGGCGTTCCAGCCGTTGGCGACGGCCGCTCCCGCGGGCAGGGTCGTCGTCACCGACCAGCCGGACAGCGCCGTGGACCCGGCGGTGACCCGCACGGTCGCCACGAAACCGCCGTTCCACGAGTCGAGCGACACCGAGCTGGTGCACCCGCCCTGGCCCGGCGGAGTCGTCGTCGTGGTGGGAGCGGTCGTGGTGGTCGGCGTGGTCGTGGTCGTCGGCGTGGTGGTCGTGCCGCCGGCGTTGAGGGCGTCGAGGACGCTCGTGTAGGCGGGCTTCTTGTCGCCGTTGGCGTCGAACAGCAGCGGGTTCTCCCCGGTGCGCCACGAGTCGCTGTCGCGGATGCCCCAGACGGTGATGCCGGCGCAGCGTGCGACGGCCAGGCAGGCACGGGTGACGGTGCCGTACACGGCGGCCTGGTTGCTGCCGGAGATGTCCAGCTCGGTGATCTGCACTTCGACGCCGAGGTCGGCGAACCGCTGGAGATTGGCCTGGTAGTCGCTCGGCGCGGAGCCGGACAGGTGGGACTGGAAGCCGACGCAGTCGATCGGGACGCCGCGGGCCTTGAAGTCCCGGACCATGGTGTAGACGCCCGTGCTCTTGGCGTTCACGCCGTCGGTGTTGTAGTCGTTGTAGCAGAGCTTCGCGCCGGGGTCGGCGGCCCGCGCGGCGCGGAAGGCGGCTTCGATCCAGTCGTCGCCGGTGCGCTGCAGGTCGGAGTCGCGCCGTCCGCCGCTGCCGCCGTCGGCGAACGCCTCGTTGACCACGTCCCACGCGTAGATCTGGCCGCGGTAGTGGGTGGCGACCTGCGTGACGTGGTTGATCGCGGCCTGGCGCAACGCCGAGCCGCTCAGGCCCTGGACCCAGCCCGGCTGCTGCTGGTGCCACAGCAGCGCGTGCCCGCGCACCCGCTTGCCGGTGCTCACCGCCTGGTTGAGGATCCGGTCGCCGCCGCTGTAGCTGAACTGGTTCTGGCTGGGCTCGGTGGCGTCCCACTTCATCTCGTTTTCCGGGGTCACCATGGTGAACTCCCGGTTCAGGATGCCGACGTAGGTGGCGTCGCCGAGCTTGCCGGCCGAGACGGCGGTGCCGAAGTACCGGCCCGTCTGGGCGGCCGACGCGCCGAGCGTCGTGGCCGCGCCGGCGGAGGTGGCGAGCAGCAGCGACGCCCCGAGCGACGCCGCCAGCAGCGTCGAAGCGAGCGCGGCGCGGGACAAGGACCGCGATGTCATCCTCATGGTCACACCTTCGATTCGTGGGGAGGGGAGGCGCCGTCAGGGGCTGGCGCAGGTGGCCGCGGGCAGGCTCGCGGCGCCCGGTCCGGCGACCAGGAAGCCGAAGGTCGTCGACGCGCCGGCGCCGAGCGCGCCGTTGTAGACGGCGTTGCGCACGGTCACCGGGCCCATGCCGGTCGCCGTGCCGCTCCAGATCTGCGTGACGGCCTGGCCACTGGGCGGGGTGAAGCGGACCGTCCAGCCGTCGAGGGCGGTGCGCCCGGTGGCGGCGACCGTCACCTCGCCCGGGAATCCGCCGTTCCAGCTGCCCACCACGCGCGGGGTCGCGGTGCACGTGCCGTCGCCCGCCGGGGGCTGCGGGTCGCCGCCGATGCTGCCGGGCACGGCCTGCAGTGCCCGGTACCGGGTCGCGGCCATCTCGCGGTAGCCCGCCGCGTCGGGGTGGATGCCGTCGGGCAGGTCCGGAATCGCGACGGCGGGGTACATGCCGACCGGGTGCACGTGCTTGCCCGCCGCGGCCTTGGCGCGGATGTCGGGCGCGATGGCCGCGTCGAAGGTGCGGACCGCCTGGTCGGCGAACCGGATGGTGGCGACGAAGACGTCGGCGTCCGGCGCCTGGGCGGTGATCCGGTCGACCAGGGCCGGCAGCCGCCGCGGCGCGCCGGCCGGGTCGCTGCCGTACATGTCGTTCGTGCCGATGTGGAGCAGGATCGTGCGGGGGCGGTAGGTGGCCAGCCGGCCGGTGACGTTCGCGTCGATCTGCGCGATGGTCCAGCCGGGGTGTCCTTCGTGCTCGCGGTCGGGCATGCCGGCCGGCCCGTCGGTCATCGAGCCGACGAAGTCGACGGCGCGGCCGTCGGCACGCAGCTTCGCGCCGAGGTCGAGGCGGTAGCCGCCGGTCGTGCCGCCCTGGGTGATCGAGTCGCCCAGCGGCATGATCCGCACCGGCTCGGGCGCGGCGGCGGCCGGGCCGGGGGACGCCGCCGTGGCCGGGCCGGCACCGAGCGCCGCGCAGGCTGCCGCCAGCACGCCGGCGACCGCCTTGAGCAGGTTCATGACGTCCCTCGTTACCGCTAACACTGCCCCGGAAGGCGGCGCAGGGAGCGCCCTGCGCCGCCGTCACGGCGTCAGTTGACGGAGGCGGAGAACGAGTTGACCGCCAGGCCGACGCCGCCGCTCCACGGCTCGAACCCGGCCTGGATGCTGGTCAGGTACCACGAGCGGTCCACCCGGGTGCGGGCGTCGACGTCGTTGACGAAGTCCATGACGTTGAACGACCAGCCCGCGATCGGCGACTGGGCGACGTAGGACAGCACGTCGTTGCCGCCGTTGTTGCCCTGCCAGACGTCCCACGTCCGGCCGCCGATGCTGGTGGTGCCGACCCGGCCGCCGACCGGCTGCACGTTGCCCGTGTGGTTGAACCAGATCATCAGTTCCATCTGGTTGACGCCGGTCCGCTTCGCGGTCGGGTCCATCCAGATGTCGTAGGAGGCGTCGAAGACCGAGCCGCCGACGTAGGTGTAGGAGATCGACGACGGCGCGCTGCCGATCTGGCTCAGCTGCCGCGGCAGGTTCGTGCCGGGCGAGCAGTTGCCGTAGTGGCACCCGACGTAGATCGCGGGGTAGGACAGCGGGGCGCCACCACTGGTGGAGCCCTGCTGGGTCTGGATCCGGAATCCGCTGCTCGTGACGTTGATGCACTGCTGGGCGCTGCTGCCCCAGCGGTTGTTCATGACGACGTACCGGCCGCCGATGGTGGTCGAGCCGTACTGGTCGCAGATGAGCGTGTCCGCGTGCGCGGCCGGTGCCGCGCCGACGGCCGGAGCCACCAGCCCGGCCGCGATCAGGGCCACCGCGGACAAGGCGTGCTTCAGTTTCACGTGCCGCCTCCACATCGTTGTGTCGGAAGCGCTCTGGGAGCGCTCTCAGGTCGGACAGCATCCGATGAAACCACACCGGACCCGGGGAGCAAAGCCCTCCGCCGTGATCAATTTTCCGGTGCCCTTCGAAAGTTTCGCCGGTCATTGCCAACGGTGACCGGAAGCGGTTACCGTCCCTTGGGAGCGCTCTCAGTCCGGATCCACCATCGGCACGCCGACGAAGACGAGGAGATGGCGAATGCGGGCAAGAAAGTCGCGGGCCGGGCTGGCCTTGCTGACCGCGGTGGCGCTCGGGCTGGTGACGGGCACGGTGCCCGCCTCGGCCGCGGAGTACGAGCGCCTCATCAACGGCACGTTCTCCAGCGGCACCCTGGACCCGTGGTGGGCCGGGGCCGGCACGACCGGGCACGTCACCGACGGGGAGTTCTGCACCGACGTCCCCGGCGGCACGGCCAACGGCTACGACGCCCTGGCCGGGCAGAACGGCGTGCCGTTCGAGGCGGGACAGCAGTACACGCTGACCTTCGACGCGCACGCGACGACCACCCAGCAGATCTCCGCCGTCGCGGGTGAGGCGGTCTCGCCCTACCGGCAGATCTCGCGGACCGACCTGACGGTGACCCCGTCGACGCAGCACTTCACCGTGACGTTCACGTCCACTTTGGACTTCCCGGCCGCCGGCAACGGCCAGCTGGCCTTCTGGTTCGGCGGCCAGGCCGCCGCGAACACCGTGTGCCTGGACAACATCTCCCTCGTCGGCGGCGTCCTGCCGCCCGGTGGCCAGCAGCCGCTCAGCGGCATCCAGGTCGACCAGGACGGCTACGTGCCCGGCCTGCCCGAGCGGGCCACCCTGGTGAGCGACTCGACGACGCCGGTGCCGTGGACGCTGAAGAACTCCGCCGGTGTCGCCGTCGCGAGCGGGCAGACGACCGCGCGGGGGGCGGACGCCGCGTCCGGCGCGAAGGTGCACGAGATCGACTTCTCCGCCTACACCACCGTGGGCACCGGCTACACGCTCAGCGCCGGCGGCCAGACCAGCTTCCCGTTCGACATCTCCCCGGACGTGCGGCAGAAGCTGCGGTACGACTCGCTGGCGTTCTTCTACCACCAGCGCAGCGGCATCGCGATCGACGCCGCGTACGTCGGGGCGGCGTACGCGCGTCCGGCGGGACACGTGAACGTGGCGCCGAACCAGGGCGACAACAACGTCCCGTGCCGGTCGGACCTGAACTGCGGCTACACGCTCGACGTGCGCGGCGGCTGGTACGACGCCGGCGACCACGGCAAGTACGTCGTCAACGGCGGCATCGCGGCGTGGGAGCTGCTCGACGAGTACGAGCGCGCCGTCCGGCTGGGCGACGCGAGCGCGCTGGGCGACGGGAAGCTGGCGATCCCGGAGCGGGCCAACGGCGTGCCCGACATCCTCGACGAAGCGCGCTGGGAGGTCGACTTCCTGCTCTCGATGCAGGTGCCGGACGGCAAGCCGAACGCGGGCATGGTCCACCACAAGATCCACGACGCCCAGTGGACGTCCCTGCCCACCCGGCCCGACCAGGACAGCCAGCCGCGGCGGCTGTCGGCGCCGAGCACGGCCGCGACGCTCAACATGGCCGCGGTCGCGGCGCAGGCGTCCCGGCTGTGGCGGACCATCGACCCGGCCTACTCGGCGAAGCTGCTCGCCGCGGCCGAAAAGGCGTACGCCGCGGCGAAGGCCAACCCGAACGTGCTGGCCGACCCGAACGACGGCACCGGCGGTGGCACCTACAGCGACAGCAACGTCACCGACGAGTTCTACTGGGCGGCCGCGGAGCTGTTCGCCACCACCGGGAAGAGCACCTACCGCGGTGACGTCACCGGCTCGTCGCTCTACCGCGGCGTCAGCTTCAACACCCACGGCTTCGACTGGGGCTCGACCGGCGCGCTCGGCGACATCACGCTCGCCCTGGTGCCCACCGACCTGCCCGCGGCGGACGTCGCGGCGATCAAGTCGGCGATCACCACGACCGCCGACAGCCACCTGACGCAGATGAGCTCCATGGGCTACCCGGCGCCGTACCGGACGGCCGACGGGACCTACGAGTGGGGTTCGAACGGCCTGGTGGCCAACAACGGCGTGGTGCTGGCACTGGCGTACGACTTCACGAAGCAGGACAAGTACCGCGACGGCGCGTTCGCGGCGATGGACTACCTGCTGGGCCGCAACCCGGCGAACTACTCGTACGTCTCCGGCCACGGTGACCGGCCGGTGCAGAACGTGCACCACCGGTTCTGGGCGCACGAGCTGGACCCGTCGCTGCCGATCGCCCCGCCCGGCGCGCTGTCCGGCGGGCCCAACAGCGGCCTGCAGGACCCGACCGCGGCCCGGCTGCTCGCCGGCTGCGCGCCCCAGCGCTGCTTCGTCGACGACATCCAGGCGTACTCGGTGAACGAGGTCGCGATCAACTGGAACTCGGCGCTGGCCTGGCTGTCCGGCTGGGTCGCCGAGAAGTCGCCGTCCGGTGTGGACACGACGCCACCGGCCGCGCCGGGCACGCCCGCGGTCTCCGCCGTGTCGAGCAGCGGCGCGACGCTGACCTGGGCGGCGGCCGCGGACCCGGAGAGCGGCGTCAAGAGCTACGACGTGGTCCGAGTGAACGGCTCGGCCCGAACGGTCCTCGCCACGGTCACCGGCACGACGGCGACCCTGACCGGCCTCTCGGCCTCGACCGCGTACACCGTGGTCGTGGTGGCCCGCAACGGCGTGGGCCTCACGAGCCAGGACTCGCCGTCCGCGCAGTTCACGACGAAGCCGGCCACCCCGGCGGGCGGGTGCGCCGTGACGTACACGACCAACACGTGGACCGGCGGGTTCACCGCCGCCGTCACGGTGAAGAACACCGGCACGACCGCGTGGTCCGGCTGGAAGCTCGCCTTCACCTTCCCGGGCAGCCAGAAGGTGACGCAGGGCTGGTCGGCGACGTGGGCGCAGTCCGGCGCCGACGTGACCGCCACGGCGATGCCGTGGAACGGCTCGGTGGCGCCGGGCCAGTCGGTCTCGATCGGCTTCAACGGCAGCTACACGGGGACCAACACGAACCCGGCGGCGTTCACGGTCGACGGCAGGGCCTGCGGCTGACCGGTCCGCCACGGACCCGGCCGCGGCGCGCCGCGGCCGGGTCCGGCCACTGTGGACGGACCAGGGTGGCTGCCCGGGCCGCCCGCCCGCACTGCTACAGTCGCCTGGCCCGGGATGTTCGGGTTTTTTTCGTGCTGGACCAGAGGATTTTCGGAATGGAAGAAGAGGCTGCGCTCGAAGCGGCCTTCCGCCGGCGGATCGCGCGGGCGAGCCGGAACGTGGCGGACGCGAAGAAGACCGGCGACCACGCGGTGGCCGGCAGGCACGCCGCGCGGCTCGAGGACGCCTTCGAGCTGGCGCTGCGGTTCAAGCTCGACGACCGGGTGCCGAACCCCGGCCGGACGGCGATCCCCCGGCCCCGCACGGCGCTGTCGCCGGCCTGACGATCGGGTCCCCCGTGCGGGGGTCGCCCGCGTGGGCGCCGGATTGGGAGTAACCGGGCTCCTCACGCAGACTGACCGCGTGAGCCAGGCGGGGACGACGGCGAAACGGAAGCAGGCGGCCGCGGCGTGGATCGGATTCCGGGCGGCGATGCACCTTCCGCTCCGCGTCAGCGTTCGGTGACGTCCAGCGGCCGGCTGCTCCGCCGCGGTAGGAACGCGGTCAGGACGCCGGCGATCGCGGACGCGAGGCCGAGGACGGCCAGCGCGCCTCGGAGCCCGCCGGTGCCGGCGCCGATCGCGGCGACGACGAGCGGGCACGCGAACTCGCCGAGGAACAGCGTGCCGGTCCACAGGCCGGTGCCGCGCCCCCGCTGGTCGAAGCCCGTTGACCGCCCACGTCAGCAGGTCGGCAGCAGCATGCCGGTCCCGAAGCCGGTGAAGACCGCGCCGACGGTGATGACGACCGGCGAGGCGGTGGCGAACACCAGGAGGAGGCCCACGGCGGCGAGACCGAACTCGACGGGCAGCAGGATCCGCGGCGTCCGGCCCGACAGGCGGCTGAACCCGGCCGCGCCTGCCGCCGTCGCCAGGGACATGACCGCCGAGACCGCGCCGATCGTCCGGGTGGCGGTCACGCCGACGCCGGTGAGCACAGAGGACAGTTCGACGATCAGGGCGTAGAAGACGACGCCGCCGAACAGCGTGACGAGGCAGGGCGCGGCCAGGTGCCGCCAGGGCAGTTTCGCCAGGCGACCGCCCGCGGCCGGCCCGCGGCGCGGCGTGGGCTGCCAGAGCTTGAGCGCCATGGGAACGGCCAGCGGAGCGGCGACGGCGTACATCCAGAACGGCGTCCGCCAGCCCGACGCGCCGAGCACCCCGCCGAGGGCGACGAACGCGGTGGCCGACAACGTGGCGACCACGGTCTGCAGGCCCAGGTAGCGTGCCCGGCGCGCGCCGGACCAGTAGTCGCCGATGAGCGTGGTGCAGCACGTCATGATGGCGCCCTCGCACAGCCCGGCGAGCACGCGGCTGGCGAGGATCGCGCCGAGCGAGTCCAGGTAGAGCGGCGCGGTCCCGAACCGGTGTAGGCCGGCATGACCAGCAGCAGCAACCGTTTCCGGTCGATCCGGTCGGCGACGACGCCGGCGAGCGGCGCGGTCAGCACGACGGGGACGAGGACGCCGGCGCCGGGCGTGCCCGCGAACGCCAGGCTCAGCTGCGGCAGGACGGGCGCGATGAGGACGGCGCCGAGCACCGACATGCAGCTCCCGGCGAGCAGCAGGAGCAGCTGGACACCACCGGCGGTCGCACGGCGCTCGTCGGCGGTGTCGGCCGGGGGCAGGTTCACGGCTGGGCTTTCGGGCATTTCGGCACCTGAGTTCCGTCGTCGGTTCACCGGAGGTGCCGAAAGTGGGAATTCCGCGGCGGGGCAGCGGAAATCACTTCTGGCGAACCCGGGTATCAGCGCGGTGGATGGCCGGTGACGCCGGCGGCGACCCGCGCCAGCAGTTCGCGCAGGTACCGGTGCTCGGGATCGTGCTCGTACATCGGGTGCCACCAGACCGCCTCGACCAGGGGACCGGCTTCGAACGGGCACGGCAGCGCCCGCACGTTCGCGTCGGCCGGGATGCGGTCGGCGAGCCGTCGCTGCAGCAGCGCGACCCGGTCGGTCCCGGCGACGAGACCCGGGACGGTCAGGAAGTTCTCCGTGACCACCTGGACGTGCGGTTCGATGCCGAGGATCCGCATCTGCAGCGCGGCCGGCGTCGACGCGGTGGGCCCGTGGTAGGTGGCCACCCAGGGCATGGTCCGCAGCTGCTCCACCGTGAGTCCCGTCTCGGCCGCCGGGTGGCCGGCGTCGATCAGGCAGACCCAGTCGTCGCGGTGGAGGTCCTGGTGCGGCAGGCCGTCGAGGAAACCGTGCGGCAGCACGAGCAGATCGATGCCGGTGAGGGACTGGCGCGCGTTGTCGACGATCGCCGGGGTGTTGGCGACGAACCGCACGCGGGCACCGGGTGCCTCCTGCGTCAGGGCGGCCGCGAGCGCGACGCCGAGCACCGCGACGCCGTAGTCGCTCATGGCGAGGGAAAACTCCCGGGAGGTGGTGGCCGGGTCGAAGTCCGGTTCGGCGGCGAAGACGCGTTCGACGCCGTTCACCGCGGTTCGCACGCGTCCGCGCAGCTGGACGGCCAGCGGCGTGAGGCGGTACTGGTTGCCGTGGCGGGCCAGCAGGTCGTCGCCGAAGTGCCGGCGCAGCCTGGCGAGCTGCGCGGAGACCGCGGGCTGGCTGAGGCCGACCTGGTCGGCGGCCCGGCTGACGCTGCGGTGTTCGAGCAACGCGTCGAGCGTCACCAGCAGGTTCAGGTCCAGGCTCGCGAGGTTCACCCACCGAGCGTATCCATCGGGCTGATAACCCGCATCAGCTATTTCGTCTTCCCTGATGCCCCGGGGATGCCGGACCGTGAGCGGCATGGACCGCACCGATCCCGAAGCCGCGATCGCCGCCGCGGCGAAGCGCTGTTCGAACTGGGGCCGCTGGGGCGCCGACGACGTCCTCGGCACCCTGAACTTCCTCGACGACACCAAGCGCCGCGAAGGTGCGGCCCTGGTCCGTCGCGGCGTCAGCTTCGCGCTGTCGCAGCGGTTCGAGGCGGACGGCCCGCAGAAGGGCTGGCGACGGCGGACGAACCCGGTGCACACCATGCTGGACACCGGCCTCGACGCCGAACGCGGCACGCAAGGCTTCCCGCACGGGATCGGCGGCGCCGACGACGTGGTGTTCATGCCGCTGCAGGCGTCGACGCAGTGGGACGGGCTCGGGCACATCTTCGACCACGGCGTGGCGTGGAACGGCCGCCGGGCCGGGGACGTCGTGACCGGTGAAGGCGATCGCGTCACCGGGATCGAGACGGCGTCGGGCCGGATCGCCGGACGCGGGGTCCTGCTCGACGCCGGCCGCGCGCTCGGCACGGACGGCGAGCTGCCGGACGGGTTCGCGATCACCGTGGCGCACCTCGAGGAAACGATGGCCGCGCAAGGGGAAACCGCGCGCGTCGGCCGGGGCGACCTGCTCCTGGTGCGGACCGGGCGGCTCGCCCGGGCGCGCCGCGAGGGCTGGGGCGACTACGCGGGCGGCCCCGCGCCCGGGCTCTCGTTCACCACCGCGGAATGGCTCCACGACACCGAGATCGCCGCGATCGCCACCGACACCTGGGGGTTCGAGGTCCGGCCCAACGAGTTCGACGACGCGTTCCAGCCGCTGCACCAGGTCGCCATCCCGCACATCGGGTTGTTCCTCGGGGAGATGTGGGATCTCGACGCCCTCGCGGCGGACTGCGCCGCCGACGGCCGCTACGAATTCTGGCTGACCGCCGACCCGCTTCCGGTGACCGGGGCGGTCGGCGCGCCGGTCGCGCCCATCGCCGTCAAGTAGCTCCCGGACCGGACGAAGGAGTCCCATGCCCGCCGTGCACACCGTCCTCGTGGTCGGCAGTGGTCTCGCCGGCGCCGCCGCCGCGATCCATCTCGCCGGTCACGGCGTCGCGGTCGACCTGATCGAGCTCAAGCCGGACATCACCGCCATCGGCTCGGGAATCACCCTGCAGGGCAACGCCTTGCGCGAGCTGCGCAAGCTCGGCGTCTGGGAACCGGTCCGGGAGCAGGGCTTCGGTTTCGACAGCCTCGGGCTCCGCGCCGCGGACGGCACCCTGCTCGCGGAGTTCCCCGATGCGCGCACCGGTGGCCCGGATCTGCCCGCTTCGCTGGGGATGCCTCGGCCGGCCTTGGCGCGGATCCTGCACGAGCGCGCCGCCTCGGCCGGGGTGAAGGCCCGGTTCGGGCTGACCGTGACCGCGCTGGCGCAGCGCGCGAGCGGGGTCGACGTCACCTTCTCCGACGGCTCGGCCGGCCGCTACGACCTCGTGGTCGGCGCCGACGGGATCCGCTCGGCGGTCCGCCGGCTGGTGGGCGTCGAGGCGGAGATCCGGCCGACGGGCATGGGCATCTGGCGCGCGTTCGGCCCGCGTCCGGCGTCGGTGACCCGGACCGACCTGTTTTACGGCGGCCCGTCCTACATCGCGGGCTACTGTCCGACCAGCGAGGACACGCTCTACGCCTACGTCGTGGAGGACGCGCAGGACCGCAGCGGCCTGTCCCCGGCGGACCAGCTCGCGACCATGCGGGAACTCGCTGCCGCGTACCACGGCCCGTGGGACGACATCCGGGCCACGCTCACCGACGCGTCGCGGGTCAACTACACCTTGTTCGAGACCCACGTCCTGCCGGCACCGTGGCACCGGGGGCGGGTGGTGCTGATCGGTGACGCCGCGCATTCCTGCCCGCCGACCCTGGCCCAGGGCGGGGCCCAAGCGCTCGAAGACGCCGCGGTCCTGACCGAGCTGCTGCTCACCGCCGGCACCCTCGACGACCACGTCTGGTCCGCGTTCACCGAGCGCCGCTGCGCGCGGGCGGCGACGGTGGCCGAGGCGTCCGTCCAGCTCGGACAGTGGCTGCTCGACCACGAGCAGGGCGACGTCCCCGGGCTGATGGGCCGGATCGCCGCCCTGGTCACCCAGCCCGCCTGACTCCGGAGGAGAACGAGATGATCACCCACCTGCGGCACGTCGACCTAGCCGTGCCGGACCTGGCCCGCCAGCGGGACTTCTACACCGGCGCCTGGGGCCTGAAGACCGAGCACACCGACACCGGCGTCGCGTTCCTCGCCGCCGAAGGCTCGCCCGAGCAGTACGTGGTGCGGCTGCGCCAGGCCGGCGACAAGCGGATCGACCTGATCGCGTTCGGTGTCGCCACTTCGTCCGATGTGGACACTTTCGCGGACCGGCTGACCACCGCGGGCGTGACGCTCGTCCACGAGCCCCGTGCCCTGCACACGCCGGGCGGGGGCTACGGGTTCCGGTTCTTCGACAACGAGGGCCGCACGGTCGAGATCAGTGCCGGCGTCGCGGTCCGCGCGCACCGCAAGATCGAGGCGGGCGAGTCCGTGCCGGTCCGCCTGTCCCATGTCGTGATCAACTCGGCGAACCCCGAGGCGACCCGCGCGTTCTACGAGAAGCACCTCGGGTTCCGGCTGTCGGACATCCTGATGCACCCCCGGATGGGGGAGATGATGTGGTTCCTGCGGATCAACTCGTGGCACCACAGCATGGCCATCGCCCGCTGCCCGCACCCGTCGCTGCACCACGTGTCGTTCGAGATGCGCGGGCTGGACGAGTACATGCGCGGCACCGGACGGCTCCTGCGCGCGGGCGTCGAGAAGATCTGGGGACCCGGCAGGCACCTGGCCGGCAACAACACCTTCAGCTACTTCCTCGACCCGCACGGCAACACGATGGAGTACACCACCGAGCTGGAGCACGTCGACGAGGACACCTGGCACCCGCACCGCTACGACTTCAGCGATCCCGAGGTGTCCGACCAGTGGGGAACGGCGAACGCGATGAACGAGTTCGTCGCGCGGCGGTCCTTCAACGACCCCGACAAGGGCCTGTTCGTGGCCCCGCCGGTCTGATGCGGTTCGCCACCTACGAGCACGGCGGAACCGTGCACGCGGGCGTCGTTTCCGGCGACGGCGTCCACGCGTTCCCGGCCGGGGTGACCGTGCTGGACCTGGTTCGCGGTGGCCTGCCCGCCGCCCTCGACGCCGGCGCGTCCGTCCTCGGCGGACCGGCGGTGCCCTTGGCGGCGGTGCGGCTGCTGCCGCCACTCGACCCGCCGAGCGTCCGCGACTTCGTCGCCTTCGAGGAGCACGTCGAGGGCATGGTCGCGCCGGGTGCCGTGCCCCCGGAGTGGTACGAGGCGCCGACGTTCTACTTCACCAACCCCACCGCGCTGGTCGGCGCGCACGACGACGTGCCGATCCCGCCCGGGGCACGGCTGTTCGACTTCGAGCTGGAGGTCGCCGCCGTGCTGGGGCCCGGCGAGATCTTCGGCTACACGATCTTCAACGACTGGTCCGCCCGCGATCTCCAGCGCCGCGAGATGAAGGTCAACCTGGGGCCGGCCAAGGGCAAGGATTCGGCGACGACGCTCGGGCGTGGCTGGTCACGGCCGACGAACTGCAGCCGTACCGCGACGCGGACGGCTTCCTGGCCCTCGGCATGCGGGTGGCGGTCAACGGCCGCGAAGCGGGCCACGACCTGCTGTCCAACATGGGCTGGCCGTTCGAGGAACTGGCCGCCTACGCGGGCCGGGGCACGCGGCTGCGCGCCGGTGACGTCCTGGGCTCCGGGACCTGCGGCAACGGCGGTTGCCTGGCGGAGCTGTGGGGCCGTCGCGGGACGCCGGATCCGCCGCCGCTGCGGCCCGGCGACGTCGTGGAGATGACTGTCGAGGGCATCGGGACGATCCGCAACACCGTTGTCGAAGGCGTCACGCTGCCGCCGGTCCGGCCCGCCCGGCCCCGGCCGAGACGGCGGTCCCGGTGACCGGCAACGCCGGCGCCGCCCGGGTTCCGGGCCGCGCCACCCGAACCTGAAAGGAAGATCCGTGTTCGAATACTTCCCCGGCAACTACGTGTGGAACCTCGGCGTGGTCGCGGCCCTCAACAGCGGGGGCCTGATCGACGAGGTGGACCGCGCCTGCCGGCCCATCCGCGAAGCCGCGGCCCGGGGCTCGGACGCCGGGACGCCGGATTTCCTGCGCGCCTGGACCGCACTCACCGACCAGCTCGTGACCCAGGCGGAACAGGCCGAAAAGGCCGGGCACACCCGCACCGCCGGTGACCTGTACTTCCGGGCCGCGAACTACCTCTGCCAGGCCGAGCGCATGCTCGCCCACTCGGACCCGGACCGGCTGCCGACCTACCGGCGCGTCCTCGAACTCGCGCAGAAGTCCTTCGACCTGCGCGACCGGCGGATCTCCCGGGTCGCGGTCCCGTACGAAGGAACGACCCTGCCGGGCTACCTTTCCCTCGCCCCGGCCACCGACGCCGGGCCGGCGCCGGTGATCGTCCTCGTCAACGGCCTGGATTCGACCAAGGAGCACATGTACAGCTCCGCGCATTGGCGGGAGCTGGCCGACCGGGGTGTTTCGTGCCTGATGCTCGACCAGCCCGGCACGGGTGAAGCCTTGCGCCTGCAGGGCCTCATCGCCCGCATCGACGCCGAAGCCTGGGCGGGCGCCGCTGTCGACTGGCTCGAAACACGGTCCGAAGTGGACAGGAGCCGGATCGGCATCGTCGGCTGGTCCCTGGGCGGTTACTACGCACCGCGCGCCGCGGCGTTCGAGAAGCGGTTCGCGCTCTGCGTCGCCTGGGGCGCCAACCACAACTGGGGCGCGGTGCAGCGCCGCCGTCTCGAACGCGAAGGCGAGCGGCCGGTGCCGCACTACTGGGAGCACGTGCTGTGGGTGTGGGGTCACGACGACCTGGACGAGTTCATCGCCTTCGCCGACGACGTCCACCTGGACGGCGTGGCGGAGAAGATCACCGTGCCGTTCCTGATCGCGCACGGCGAGAAGGACCGCCAGATCCCGCTCGAGTACGCCCACCGCTCCTACGACCAGGCCGTCAACTCACCGCGGCGCGAGCTGCGGGTGTTCACCCCGGAGGAGGGCGCGACCGAGCACATCGGACTCGACCACCTGCCCCACGTGAGCACGTTCGTCGCGGACTGGGTCGCCGACACCTTCGAGGCGATCGGCTCCCGTCAGGAGACGGCGGTGTAGCCGGGGTCGCGAGCGCGGGGCCGTTAACCGGATCGTGACAGGCCGGGGCGCGCGGGGTAAAACAACGCGCGAATGCTGGCCGCATGAGCGAAGCCGAGGTACCACGAAAGCGCGCCCGGACGTCGATGAGCCGTGAGCTGGTCGAACTCGCGGCCCTGTTCATCGCCACCGGGGTCGCCGATCTGTTCGTCAGCACGTTGTCGCACAACCGCGTCGGGCCGGTCGTGTTGTTCGGGCTCGGGGTGCTGCTGATCGTCACCGCCGCGGGGCGCCGGTGGATCCACCGGCCGGTGCCGGCGCGCGGCCGGCCGCCGCGGACCGGGGTGGCGTGGCGGGTGCGCGCCACGGTGCGGGACGTGCCGGGCAGCTTGGCGGCGGTGACGGCCGCGCTGGCGGCGCACCGCTACGACATCGTCTCGTTGCAGGTGCTGGCGGTGCCGGCGGGAGTGGTCGACGAGTTCCTGGTCCGGGCCCCGGAAGGCACGACGGCGGCGGACATCGCCTCGGTGACGGAACGCGGCGGCGGCCGGGAGGTCCGGGTGGTCGCGGCGGACGTGCACGAGTTCGTGGACCTGCCGACCCGGGTGTTGACGATCGCGGCGGCCCCGGACCTCGACCGGGACCGGCTGCTGCGCGCGGTCCTGGGCGATTGCCGGATCGAATCGAGCCCGGCCGGCCGCCGGGCGAAGGGGGCGGATGGCGCGGTGTTGCGGTTGCCGGACCGGGACGGCGGGTTGGTGGTGACGCGGTCGTTGCCGTTCACGCCGGTGGAGTGCGCGCGGGCCGAAGCCGCGCTGGCGCTTGCGCGCCGCCTCGCGGAGCTCCCGGCTGATGGCCGGGGTTAGCGGGCGCCGGCGCTGATCAGGTGCAGGCTGCCGTCTCGTGCGCTGATGGCTCGGCCGAGCCGGGTGTCACCGGCGCGCGTGGCGTCCCGACCGGGCGTGCGTCCCGGCGCCGGGCTGGCGGCGAGGAGCACTTTCCGTGTCGTCCTCGTCGGCGACCGGCCGGTAAGCCGGCTGGAGGAACAGGCTCCCGTAGCGGTCGTCCTGTGGCTTGCTCAGTCCGCCCGCGCGGGGCTCTTCGACCACGGGATGGCTGAACAGCGAAATGTCCATTGTGGAGGTGATGAGAAATTCCTTCCTGGTGCCACCGCAACCGGAATCAGACCGCGAGGTGGCAGGTGATCCGCCCGCCGATGAACCGGCACGAGCGTGATCCGATGACGAGAAGCCGAAACAGCTCCCCGAAGGCCGCGGGAAAGCGGCCGGGCTCCCTCAGCCTACACCGCCGCGGCCCTCAGCACAGCCAGCGGCCCACCCCGCCGGCCGTGACGACGAAGATCCGGTGGCCCGGCACCGGTACCGCCCACTCGGCGACGCCGTGGCCCATCGCCACTCCCGCGGTCGCGTAGACGTCGGCGCGGGTGAGGGACGGGCCGGTCACCGTGACCGCCGCCAGGTCGCGCGCCGGGGCTCCCGTCAGCGGGTCGATGATGTGCGTGCCGCGCTCGGCGGTGCCGGACGTCGCGACTGCGATGTCGCGGCCCGTGACCGTCGTCAGGATCCGGTGGGGGTCGGCCGGGTCGGTGACGCCCACCCGCCACGGCCTGCCCGGGGCCGCTTCGCCCGCGAGCCACACGTCGCCGCCGCCGTTGATCGCGTGGTTCGGGCTTCCGTGGCCGCGCAGCAGCGCGGCCGCCCGCTCGATCGCCCAGCCTTTGACCAGGCCCGTCGGGTCCGGGGCGCCGCGCCAGCGTGCCGTGAAGTACCCGCCCGTCTCGGCCTCGTAGCCGTCGCACAGCGCGAGCACCTCCGCCACGAGCGGGTCCGCGTCCGCGAGCCGGAGCGTGCCGTCGCGGTACCGGCTGAGGTCGCTGCCGGGCGAAAACGTGCTGAACAGCGCGTCGGCCCGGTGCAGCCAGGCGACGGCTTCGGCGATCGGCGCCGCCCAGTCTCCCGGGTCGCGGACGTCGATGGTGAACACCGTGCCCATGCAGTGCTCGACGTGCACGGTCCGCGCGGTCACGAGATGCCGGCCTTGTCGAGCGCGCTCTGCAGCGACCTGACGTAGCCGTCGGAGGTGTACGTCGCGCCGGACACCATGTCGATGTCGGCGTTGCCCGCCCGCGCGGCCTCCTGGTTGAGCTGCGGGATGGCGTAGGCGTTGATCTCCTGGTCGCGCGGGTTCTCGGTCGGGTATTCGACGGCCGACACCGCGGTGACCTTGCCGTTCTCGACGGTGATCCGGACCTGGACGGGACCGAACCGCGTGTCGGCGGCGTCCCCGGTGACCGTGCCGCCGCCGGTGGCGGCCGTGGCGCCGCTGCCGCCGCTGACCGCCGACGGCGGGGTGGCCGCGGCCGTCGTCGTCGGGTGGGTCTTGAACGACAGCAGCAGCACCAGCCCGGTGATCGTGCCGGCGAAGGCGAAGAGGACCCGTTTCATGGGGAGGCCTTTCTCAGAATTCGAAGCTCTCGTGGTGGATCTGGCGCCGGGGCACGCGGGCGGCCCGCAGTTCGGCGCGCACGGCGTCGGTCATGCCCGGCGGCCCGCACAGGTAGACGTCGTGCTCGGCGAGGTCCGGCACCTGCCGCCGCAGCAGGGTCAGCGGGTCGCCGCCGTGCTCGGCACGGGTGCCGGTGAGGATCCACAGGCGCGCGCCGCGCTCGGCGGCCAGCTGCTCGAGCTCGCGGCGGAACAGGACGTCGGTGTCGCGGCCGGCGCGGTAGAGGAGCGTGACGTCGCCGGGCGCGGCGGGCAGCGCCGGGAACAGCGCGCGGATCGGCGTGATCCCGACCCCGCCGGCGACGAGCAGCACCTTCCGCCGTTGCCGGGCGGACGGCGTCATCGCGCCGTACGGGCCTTCGGTGACCACCCGGGTGCCCGGGCGCAGGGCGGCGAGGGCGGCGCTGTGGTCGCCGAGCGCCTTCACGGTGATCCGCATCCGGCCCGGGTGCACGGCCCCGGACAGCGAGTACGGCGCGGAGACCCACCACAGGTCCCGGGTGAGGAACCGCCAGCGGAAGAACTGCCCGGGCTCGGCACGCAGCTCGTCCAGGTGCCTGCCGGTGACCACGATGCTCACGACGCCGTCGGCCTCCGGGTACACCGCGCCGACGCGCAGCCGGTGGCGTACCGCCTGCCGCACCGGGGTGACGAACCGGTACCAGAGGATCGCCGCGCCGGTCGCGGCGTACAGCGTGGACCAGGCGATCCGGGCGGGCAGGTCGGCCATGAACTGGGCGCCGGTGGCGAACTGGTGGCTGAACGCCAGTGCCATCGCGAGGTAGGTGTAGAAGTGCAGGAAGTACCAGGTTTCGTAGCGCAGCCGCCGGCGCGCCGCGCGGGCGGAGCTGATCCCGACGCCGACGAGCAGCAGCCCGGCGACGGTCGCGGCGAGCACGTCCGGGTAGCTCAGCAGCAGCGTCGTGGCCTGGCCGAGCACGCCGGTGTGCGCCGAAACCGCATAGCCCCAGGTGATCAGCAGCCCGTGGGCGACGACGAGGGAGACGACGTAGCGGCCGCCCATCGCGTGCCAGCGGGCGAGCCGGTCGGCGCCGATGCCGCGTTCGAGCGGGGGGATGCGCGCCATCAGGGCGACGAGCACGACGAAGCCGTAGCCGGCGAGCAGGCCGGTGATCCGCCCGGCGTTCGTGAGCCAGTCGCCCGGCCCGTGGATCGAGGGCGTACCGGCCCACCAGAGGCCGATGGCGCCGAGCGCGCCCGCGGCGACGAGTGCGAGCACGGCGCCGGGACGCGCCCGGGCCGGCGCGGGCGTGGCGGCCGGTGCCGCCGCGCCCGGCCGGAGCGGGGCGGGGTGAACGGTGGTCATGCCCCCTTTGTCCGGCACGGACCTGTACCGGAGGTGGGCGGTTCCTGTGGGAATCCTTTGAAGCCGCTACATCGCGACGCGGATCCGGGGTTCGGTCTTCGCCTGGACCTCGTCGAAGGTGACGCCGGGCGCGAGTTCGGCCAGCTCCAGCCCGGCCGGGGTGACGTCGAGGACGCACAGGTCGGTGATGATCCGCTGGACGACGCCGCGGCCGGTGTAGGGCAGCGAGCACTCCTCGACGATCTTGGCGCTGCCGTCGCGGGCGACGTGCTCCATCAGCACGATGACCTGCTTCGCGCCGTGGACCAGGTCCATCGCGCCGCCCATGCCCTTGACCATCTTCCCGGGGATCATCCAGTTCGCCAGGTCGCCGGACGCGGAGACCTGCATGGCGCCGAGGATGGCGGCGTCGATCTTGCCGCCGCGGATCATGCCGAACGACAGCGCGGAGTCGAAGAACGACGCGCCCTTGCGGACGGTCACGGTCTCCTTGCCCGCGTTGATCAGGTCGGGGTCGACCTCGTCCTCGGCCGGGTACGGGCCGACGCCGAGGATGCCGTTCTCCGACTGCAGGACGAGCTCGACGTCGTCCGGGACGTGGTTCGGGACCAGCGTCGGCAGGCCGATCCCGAGGTTGACGTAGTCGCCGTCGCGCAGTTCGGCGGCGGCGCGGGCGGCCATCGCGGTGCGGGTCCAGGCCATCTCAGGCGACCTCCCCGGTACGCACGGTGCGCTTCTCGATCGGCTTGTCCGCGGCCTGCTCCGGCGTCAGCGGCACCACGCGGTGCACGAACGCGCCGGGCAGGTGCACGGCGTCCGGGCCGAGTTCGCCGGGCTCGACGAGCTGCTCGACCTCGGCGATCGTCACCCGCCCGGCCATCGCCGCGAGCGGGTTGAAGTTGCGGGCGGCACGGGCGAAGACGAGGTTGCCGTGCCGGTCGCCGCGCCACGCGCGGACCAGCCCGTAGTCGGCGACGATCGCGTGCTCGAGCAGGTATTCCCGGCCGCCGAACGTCTGCTTCCGCTTCGGCGGGCTCGCCTTCTCGACGGCGCCGGTGGCGTCGTACTTCCACGGCAGGCCGCCGTCGGCGACCTGGGTGCCGATGCCGGTGGCGGTGAAGAACGCGGGGATGCCGGACCCGCCGGCGCGCAGCCGCTCGGCGAGCGTGCCCTGCGGGGTCAGCTCGACCTCCAGCTCGCCGGCGAGGTACTGGCGCGCGAACTCCTTGTTCTCGCCGACGTAGGAGGCGACGACCCGGCGCAGGCGGCCGGCGCCGAGCAGGACGCCCAGGCCCCAGCCGTCCACCCCGGCGTTGTTCGAGACGACTTCGAGGTCGGCGGTCCCGGCCTCGAAGAGGGCGTGGATGAGGACGGCGGGCACGCCGCACATCCCGAACCCGCCCACCGCGAGCGTGGCGCCGTCCGGGATGTCGGCGACGGCTTCCGCGGCCGACGCGATCACCTTGTCCATGGCCGTCATCTCAGGGCACGGGCTGCCGGGCGGTCAATCAGTGAACGCGGTCCACCAGCGGATTGTTCGCCTCACGGTCGTAATCAGTGGGGTAGTGTCCATTCAGTGGACGCACCCGCAGACCTGGTCGGCCGGACCCACCGCGCGTTGCGCGCCGTGGCGGCGCACGAGCCCGGCGGCGCGACGACGACGGCGGTGGCCCGCGCAGCCGGGCTGCCCCGGCCGACCGTGCACCGGTTGCTGACGTCGCTGCAGGGCGTCGGCCTGGTCGAGCGCGAGCCGGAGACCGATCACTGGGTGCTGGGACCGGAGCTGTACTTCCTGGGCGTGGCGGCGGGCCGGCGGTACGACGTCACGGAGGCGGCGCTCCCGGTCGTCCGGCGGCTGGCGCTGGCGACTGGGGAGAGCGCGTTCTTCTCGGCGCGGCGCGGGGAGGAGACGATCTGCCTGATCCGCGAGGACGGCCCGTTCCCGATCCGCAGCCACGTCCTGTTCGAAGGCGCGCGGTTCCCGCTGGGCGTGGTCTCGGCGGGCATGGTGATCCTGGCCCACCTGCCGGAGCGCGAGGTCGCGGACTACCTGCGCCACGTGGACCTGACGGCGGACTACGGGCCACAGCACGCCCCGGCGGAGATCCGCCGGCACATCGCGGCGACGAGGAAGAACGGCTACGCGCTGAACCCGGGCCTGGTGGTGGAGGGCAGCTGGGGCCTGGCGGCCGCGGTGTTCGACCAGGCGGGTTCGCCCCGCTGGGCGCTGACCCTGACGGGCGTGGAACACCGCTTCGGCGCGGCGCGGGTTCCGCAGCTGGGTGCGTTGCTGCTGCGGGAGGCGCACGCGCTGTCCGAGACGCTGGCCCGCCGGTCGTGAGCCCGAACAGGGTCAGAACCCGGTTTCTCACTCACGACCTCAGCCGAGCAGGGCGCTCAGCCGTTGCGCCGCCGCCATCACCAGGTGGCCCAGCGCGTCCGGATCCGGGGCTTCGAACAGGGACAGGCCGATGCTCGTCTCCGGCTGGTCGCGGCCGGTGCGGACGACCGCCGAAATGCCCGTGATGCCCGGGGCGATCTCGCCCGTCGACACCGCGAACCCGCGCTCCCGCGCCCGCGTCACCTCGGCGCGTTCGCCGGGCACGGGCGGGCCGGCCGCCAGGATGGCCAGGCCCGCCGAGCCGCGGGTGATCGGGTCCAGCTGGCCGGTGCGGAACGCCACGTGCATCGCCGCCCGGCGGGGCTCGACGATCATCAGCATCCGCACCTGCTCCGCGTTCTCCCGCACCACCAGGTGCGCCGACGCCTGCGCCGAGTCCGTCAGCTCCTCCAGCACCGGCCGGGCCAGCGTGCGCAGGTCCTGCTCGACCGGCTCGGCCAGCCGGACCAGGCCGGTGCCCAGCGAGATGCGCTTGAACCGGTCACGACGGCACAGGTAGTGCGCCTCCAGGGTCCGCACCAGCCGGTGCGCGACCGTGCGGTGCACGCCGATGCCGTCGGCGATCTCGGTCAGCGTCAGCCCCCGCGGGTGCTGCACCAGCAGTTCCAGCACCTGCAGCCCGTGGTGCAGCGTCTTCGAGGTCCCGGACGCGGGCAGCGTCGATTCCACACACGGCTCCCTTGACTCCGCCAAGACGGCGACCTACTGTCTCACACATATTCGCACGCTGCGTGCGAATATAGCACATTAAGCCGGACGGGACAACGGAGGTTCCGCATGCAGGTGGCGACCGAGGACGTCGTGGCCGTGCACCAGCTCTACGGCCGCCAGAGTCACGCCATCGACTCGGGCGACGCCGCCGGCTGGGCCGCCACCTTCACCGCGGACGGCGAGTTCCGCTCGCCCACCTATCCCGAGCCGGCCACCGGCACGGCGGAGCTGACCGCGTTCGCCGAGCGCTTCCACGCGGCGGGCGAACACCTCCGGCACGTGGTCAGCACGATCCACGTCCGCCCGGGTGCCACCCCGGACACCCTCCGCGCCGACGCCTACCTGCAGATCGTCGCGAGCACGCACCTGGTGCGCCTGACCGTCCTCGACGACGAGCTGGCCCGCACCGGCGGCGGCTGGCGCGTCCGGCGGCGGACCGTCCACCGCGATTCCTGATCCACGAAAGAGAGAAGAGCACCATGACGACCCACGAGCCCACCGGTCCCGGGCGGGTCCTGCACCAGCCGGTCACGGCGCGGTACCCCGAGTTTCCCGGCAAGGTCGCCGTGGTCACCGGCGCGGCCCGCGGGATGGGCGCCCGCTTCACCGCCGCGCTCGCCACGCGCGGGGTCGACGTCGTCGGCGGCGACATCGACGGCGACGCGATGGCCGCCACCGCCGCCGAGCTGGCCGGCGCGCTCGCCGAAAGCTCACTGGAGGCCAAGCCCGGCCGGATCGTGCCCGCCACCCTCGACGTCACGAAGGCCGAAGACCACCTCGCCCTGGCGCGGCAGGCGACCGACGAGTTCGGGCGGCTCGACTTCTGGGTCAACAACGCCGGCATCTTCCCGTTCGCCGAGGTCCCGGACATCACGCCGGAGCAGATCCGCGCGACGCTGTCGGTCAACGTCGAAGGCGTGCTGTTCGGTGCCCAGGCCGCGGCGAAGCACCTGAAGCCCGGCGGTGCAATCGTCAACATGTCCTCGGTGTCGGCGGTGCGCGTCCGCAAGGGCCGCGGCGCCTACTGCAGCTCGAAGGCCGCCGTCGCGCACCTCACCGAATCCCTCGCCGTCGAGCTGGGTGACCGGGGCATCCGCGTCAACTCGATCGCGCCCGGCTACATCGACACCGAGATGACCCGGTGGATCCAGGACGACGCGCCGGCACTGGCCAGGGCGCTCGACGCCGTCCCGCTGCACCGGATCGGCTCGCCCGAGGAGGTCGCCGGCGTGCTGCTGTTCCTGCTGTCGGACAGCGCCCGGTACGTGACCGGGCACAGCATCGCCGTCGACGGCGGGTCCCGCCATGTCTGAGTACCCGGACGTCGTGCTGGTCACCGGCGCGGCGGGCGGCCTGGGCGCGTCCCACGCCCGCGCGCTCGGCGCCCTCGGGGTCCACGTGTGCGTCGCCGACGTCGCCGACCCGTCCGATGTGGTCGGCAAGATCGTCGCCGGCGGCGGATCGGCGTCGGGGCACCACCTCGACGTCACCGACGCCGGTCAGTGGGACGCCGTGATCGCGGAAATCGAAGCCGGGCAAGGGAAACTCGGCGGGCTGGTCAACAACGCCGGGATCTCGCGGCGGCTGGAGTTCATGGACACCTCCGCCGACGTGTGGGATCAGGTCCTCGCGGTCAACCTGACCGGGCCGTTCCGCGGGATGCGGGCGGCCGCGCCCCTGCTGCGCGACTCCGGCGGCGGATCGATCGTCAACATCTCGTCGATCTCCGGTCAGATCGGTTACTTCTCGCCCGCGTACTCGGCCGCCAAGTGGGGCTTGACGGGCCTTTCGAAGTCGGCCGCCGGGAACTTCGCGAAGTGGGGCATCCGAGTCAACTCCGTCCACCCGGGACTCGTCGGCACGGCGCTGCTCGCGGGTGCCGACGCGTTCGTCCGGTCCGCTGTGGACAGTGTGCCGGCGGGCCGGATGGGCCGTCCCGAGGAGATCACCGACGCCGTGCTCTTCCTGCTGTCGAACCGGTCCACGTACATGACCGGCAGCGAGGTCACCGTCGACGGCGGCCTCGTCTCCAACGGGCTCTACCACCGCATTGTCGCGGAGTCGGGAGGTGATCTCGGATGAGCGGGCAGGAGTACGACGTCGTCGTCGTGGGCGGCGGGGGAGCGGGGCTGGCCGCCGCCGTGTCCGCCGCCGAACACGGCGGGTCCGTCCTGCTGTTCGAAGCCGAGAAGGAGCTCGGCGGCTCGACGCAGCTGTCGGCGGGCATGTTCACCGCCGCCGGCACGAGCGTCCAGCGGGCCTTGGGCATCGAGGACACGCCGGAGCGGTTCTTCCAGCACTACATGGACCTCAACCAGTGGCGGCTCAAGCCCGGGCTGGTGCGGGCGTTCTGCGAGGAGTCCGGCCCGGCGCTGGAATGGCTGATCGGCCTGGGCGCCGAGATTCCCGCGAAAGTGTCGCACAACGCGCACGCGCCGGGCCTCACCCGCGCCGGGGTCGAAGACGTCTGGCGCGCGCACGTGCCGAAGGACCAGGGTTACGGCCTCGTCCAGGTCCTCGACCGGGCGAGACGCGCGGCCGGTGTCGAAGCCGTGCTGAACACGCGCGTCGAGCGGCTGCTCGTCGAGGGCGGCCGCGTCACCGGCGTGGTCGCCGACGGGATCGACGTGCCCGCGGACGCCGTCGTCGTCACGACCGGCGGGTTCGCCCAGGACCCGGCCCTCGTCTCGCGGTACTACCCGGCCGCCGGCGCGGCGGGCGAGGACCTGTTCGTCGTCGCGGCGGAAGGTTCCCGCGGCGATCACCTCGCGTTCGGGGCGCAGGTCGACGCGGCGATCGCCGGCGACGGCTGGGGCCTGCTGCTGCCCACCGCGTACTTCCAGCGGCTGCACCACTGGCAGTCCGGCTTCCCGCCGGTGTCGCGGGTGCTGGTCAACGCCCACGGCCGCCGGTTCATGGACGAGGACGCCTCCTACGCCGTGTCCGGCGGGATCATCGACGCCCAGGACGGTCCCGTATGGACGGTCTTCGACGAGCGGGCGCGGCTGAGCCTGCCCGCCGGGTACGCGCATTGGGACGCCGGCCACGTCCTGGCCGAAGCCGACGCCGGGCGGACCGTCCGCGCGGACAGCGTCGAAGAGCTGGCCGGGAAGCTGGGCGTGGCCGCCGGCGCGCTGCGGGCGACGCTCGACCGGTGGAACGCGCACCTGCCCACCGGCGAGGACCCGGACTTCCTGCGGCACGAGACGCTGAAAGCCAAGGGCCGCACGGCACCACCCGAGCCGATCGCGACACCGCCGTTCTACGCGGCGCGCACGCTGCCCGCCGAGCTGGTCTGCACCCACGCCGGGCTGGAGATCGACGGCACCGCCGCCGTGCTCGACGCGCGGGGCGAGCGCGTGCCCGGCCTGTTCGCCGCGGGGGAGGCCGGAGCCGGTGTGCTCGGGCCGCGGTACGTCGGCGGCGGGAACGCCGTCGCCAACGCCATCACCATGGGCCGGGTCGCCGGCCGCACCGCCACTCACTCACCGTCGAGGAGCACCCCATGACCGTCCACACCGGACCCGCGCAGCAGGCGCTCGGCAGACGCACCGTCCGCAAGGTCGCCGTGCGGATCATGCCGATCGTCGCCCTGCTCTACGTCTTCAACTACATGGACCGGGCCAACATCGGCTACGCCCAGCTCGGCATGGGCAAGGAGCTGGCGATCGACGCCGCCACGTTCGGCGCCGCGTCGGCGATCTTCTTCCTCGCCTACGTCGTGTTCGAGGTGCCGAGCAACATGATCATGAAGCGGGTCGGCGCCCGGCTGTGGCTGAGCCGCATCGCGGTCAGCTGGGGCATCGTGACGGTGGTGACCGGGTTCGTCGCGAACACGACCCATCTGGTCATCGCGCGCATCGTGCTCGGCATCGCCGAGGCGGGTCTCTTCCCGGGCTTGCTGCTGTACCTGACCCTGTGGTTCCGCGGCAAGGAGCGCGGCCGCGCCATCGCGACGCTCGCGCTGGCCCAGCCGATCGCGCTGATCCTCGGCAGCCTCACCGGCGGCTGGATCCTCGATCACGCGCACTGGCTCGGGATGAGCAGCTGGCAGTGGGTGTTCGTGCTGCAGGGCGCGCCGGCCGTGCTCATCGGCGTCGTCACCTTCCGGTGGCTGCCGGACAAGCCGGGCGACGCGAAGTTCCTCACCCGCGAAGAACGCGGCTGGCTGCAGGCCGAGATCGACCGGGAGTACGTGCCGGAGGAGAAGGAGACGTTCCTGGGGCAGCTGAAGGCGGTCCGCAACGGCAAGGTGCTGCACCTGGCGTTCGCCAACCTGTTCATCGCCTGCGGGCTGTACGGGCTGACGTTCTTCCTGCCGCTGATCGTCAAGCAGCTCGACCCGAAGTACTCCTCGACCAACATCGGGCTGCTCGGCGCGATCCCGTACGTCGTCGGCGCGGTCGGCATGCTGCTGCTCGCGCGCAACTCCGACCGCACCGGCGAGCGCAAGGGCCACGTCGTCGCGCTGGTGCTCGTCGCGGCGCTGGGGTTCTTCGGAGCCATCCAGTTCAAGTCCGTGCCCGCGCTGTCGCTGGTCAGCCTGTCGCTGGCGGCGGTCGGGGTGCTCGGCTACCTGGCGCCGTACTGGGCGATGGCGGCGAAGGTGCTCTCGAAGGAGCACACCGCCGTCGGGCTGGCCGCCATCAACTCGATCGCGGCGCTGGGCGGGTTCTTCGGCCCCTACGCGATCGGGCTCGCCGCGACCGACACCGACGTCACCGTGGGGCTGTACTTCCCGATCGGCTGCCTGGTGCTCGCGGCGATCATGCTGGCCTTCCTGCGGGTGCCCCGCGAGCGCAACTAGTTTCGACTTTGACCAGTTGCTAGCCTGGAGTGATGGACGCTGAGCTGGACTTCTGGTCGTTCGTCGAGCTGGCCAACCGGCGGCTCGCGACCGAGTACGGCTTCCGCCACCAGCTGGCCACCGAGGTGCTGCTGACCCTCAACCGGGCCTCGGACCTGGTCACCTACGACCTGGAGGCCGCGGTGCACCGGCCCCGCGGCCGGTCGTGGTCGGCGTTCCGGCTGCTGTTCGTGGTCTGGCTGGCCGGCCCGCTGGAGCCCAAGAGCGCCGCCCGGCTCACCGGGATGAGCCGGGCGGCCGTGTCCAACCTGGTCAAGACGCTCGTCGCGGACGGCCTGCTCGACCGCGTCCCGGACACCCGGGACGGCCGCTCGGTCCAGCTGTCGCTGACCGCGGCGGGCCACGAGGAGATGGTCTCGGTCTTCCGCGAGCACAACGAGCGCGAATTCGGCTGGACGGACGCGCTGACCGAGACCGAACAGCGGATCCTCGTGATGCTGCTGGGCAAGCTGATCACCAGCCGGACGCGCCCGGACACCCGAAGCCGCCGCTGACCCCTTCCGGGGCGGCGGGCCGCGGGCTACGCTGCCCCCAAGATAGTAAAAACGTGAACTAAATACGCCGAGCGGTCAGGAGGCTAACCATGGCGTACTACCGCCGCGCGGGCACCATCCCGCCGAAGCGGCACACCCAGCACCGCACGCCCGAAGGCGGCCTGTACTACGAGGAGCTGATGGGCGAGGAGGGCTTCTCGTCGGACTCGTCGCTGCTCTACCACCGCGGGGTGCCGTCGGCGATCGTCGGCGCGACGCCGTGGGAGCTGCCGGACCAGACGCTCACCGAGAACCGCCCGCTGGTGCCGCGCCACCTGAAGCTGCACGAGCTGTTCTCCGGCCAGGACTGGAAGAGCGCCGACGTCGTGACCGGCCGCCGCCTGGTGCTCGGCAACGGCGACGTGCGCATCTCGTACGTCGCGGCGGGGGAGACCTCGCCGCTGTACCGCAACGCCGTCGGCGACGAGTGCGTGTACGTCGAATCCGGCGAAGCCCGCGTCGAGACGGTGTTCGGCGTGCTGCCGGCGCGCCAGGGCGACTACGTGATCCTGCCGCGCGCGACCACGCACCGCTGGGTGCCCTCCGGCGACGAGCCCCTGCGCGCGTACGTCATCGAGGCGAACTCGCACATCACGCCGCCGAAGCGGTACCTGTCCCGCTTCGGCCAGCTGCTGGAGCACGCGCCGTACTGCGAACGGGACCTGCACGGCCCCGAGGAGCCCCTGCTCGCCGAGGGCGAGGACGTCGAGGTGCTGGTCAAGCACCGCGGCTCGCGCGGCATCACCGGCACCCGGTACGTCTACCCGGCGCACCCCTTCGACGTCGTCGGCTGGGACGGGTTCCTCTACCCCTACACGTTCAACATCGCCGACTTCGAGCCGATCACCGGCCGCGTGCACCAGCCGCCGCCCGTGCACCAGGTCTTCGCGGGCCACAACTTCGTCATCTGCAACTTCGTGCCGCGCAAGGTCGACTACCACCCGCTCGCCGTGCCGGTGCCGTACTACCACTCCAATGTGGACTCCGACGAGGTGATGTTCTACTGCGGCGGCGACTACGAGGCCCGCAAGGGCTCGGGCATCGGCCAGGGCTCGATCAGCCTGCACCCGGGCGGGCACAGCCACGGCCCGCAGCCCGGCGCCGTCGAGCGGTCGCTCGGCGCGGAGTTCTTCGACGAGCTGGCCGTCATGGTCGACACCTTCCGGCCGCTCGAACTCGGCGAAGGCGGCCTGGCGAGCGAAGATCCCGGCTACGCGTGGACCTGGTCCGGACGGGGGCCGGTGGCATGATCCCCGCGCTCTTCGCCGGGCTCTGCGACGACGCCGCGGTGTTCCCGCCCGGCCTGGCGCCCCTGCCCGACGCCGTCGCGGCGCACGACACCCACGAGAAAGCCTGGTACGCCGACCTCGTCGGCCCGCTGGTGCTCGCCGCCCCGGCGCTCGGCGCGCTCGGCGACCTGCTCGGCTCCCGGGAAACGCCACTGCCGGTCGCGGTGACGCTGCCCGGCGGGCCCGCGCAGCTGCCCGGGGTGCTCGACGCCGTGGCGGGGCTGCCGGTCGAGCTGCGCGCGCTGGAGATCGCCGTCCCGGACGGCATGGGGCCGGACGAAGTCCTCGACGCCGTTTCGGCCGCGACCGCCCCGGTGTACGTCGAGATCCCGCGGGACGACCGGCGGCTTCCGCTGCTGCGAGCACTCGCCGGGACCGGCCACCGCGCGAAGTTCCGGACCGGCGGCGTCCGCGCCGGCCTCTACCCGTCCGAGGCCGAGCTGGCCGCCGCGATCTGTGCCGCCGTCGACGCCGGCGTCCCGTTCAAGGCGACCGCGGGGCTGCACCACGCGCTGCGCAACACCGACCCCGAAACCGGGTTCGAGCAGCACGGGTTCCTGAACCTGCTGCTCGCGGCCGGCGATCCCGACCACGCCGAAGCGCACCTCGCCGAGCGCGACGGCGAGGTCGTCGCCGGGCTGGTCCGGCGCCTGGACGCCGGTGTCCGCACGCGGTTCACGTCGTTCGGCACGTGCAGCGTCAGCGATCCCCTGACCGAGCTGGCCGCGCTCGGCCTGCTGCCCCGAGGAGAGGCATGACCACGATCGACATCCCCGCCGGCTCGCTCTTCGGCACCGCCAACCTGCCCTACGGCGTGTTCTCGGTGCGCGGCGACGCCCCGCGCGTCGGCGTCCGCGTCGGGGACTCCGTGCTCGACCTGGCCCGCGCGCTGGGGGACGACGTCTTCGCGGCGCCGTCCCTGAACCCGTTCATGGCCCAGGGCCACGACCGCTGGGTCGCGGTCCGCGAGCGGATCACCGCGCTCGTCGGCGGCGAGGTCCCGGACGGTTCGGTGTTCCCGGCCGGCGACGTCACCCTGCACCTGCCGTTCGAGGTCGCGGACTACGTCGACTTCTACGCGTCCGAGCACCACGCGTCCAACGTGGGGCGGCTGTTCCGGCCCGACGCGGAACCGCTGCTGCCCAACTGGAAGCACCTGCCGGTCAGCTACCACGGCCGGGCCGGGACGGTGCTGGTCTCCGGCACGGACATCGTCCGCCCGAGCGGGCAGCGCAAGGGCGACCCGGCGCCGGTGTTCGGCCCGAGCACGCGTCTCGACATCGAGGCCGAGCTGGGCTTCGTCGTCGGCACGGGCACGCCGCTGAACACGCCGATCGCGCCGGACGACTTCGCCCGGCACGTGTTCGGCGCGGTGCTGCTCAACGACTGGTCCGCCCGCGACATCCAGGCCTGGGAGTACGTGCCGCTGGGCCCCCACCTCGGCAAGAGCTTCGCGACGTCGATCTCGGCGTGGGTCGTCCCGATCCTGGCGCTGGAGGCCGCGCGGGTCCCGCTGCCCGGCCAGGACCCGGAGCCGCTGCCGTACCTGCGCGAGACCCGCCCGTGGGGGCTGGACGTCGAGCTGGCCGTGGCGTGGAACGGCCAGGAGGTCAGCCGCCCGCCGTACCGCGAGATGTACTGGTCGCCGGCGCAGATGCTGGCGCACCTGACGGTCAACGGGGCGTCGTCGCGCACCGGCGACCTCTTCGGGTCCGGCACGGTCTCGGGCACGGAGAAGCACCAGCGCGGCTCGTTCCTCGAACTCAGCTGGGGCGGCAAGGAACCGCTGACGGTCAACGGCGAGCAGCGCTCGTTCCTCGTGGACGGCGACGAGGTGGTGATCACCGGCACGGCCCCGGGCGCGAACGGCGAGCGCATCGGGTTCGGCGAGGTCCGCGGCCGCGTCCTCCCGGCCGGCTGAGGCGCGCGCCACAGTGGTCTTGACCACTGTTCAAAGAAGCGGTGGCGGGGTAATCGGGACACTGGAAGCAGTCGAAAGGACCGCCCGTGAACGAGAACCCCACCCCCCGCCTCGTCGCGAACCCGAACCGCATCCAGGTCCGGACCGAAGCGGACCTGCGTCGCGGCGCGCCTCCGGTGAACCCCCAGCCGGAGCCGGCGAAGCCGGGAGACCGCTGACGCGGCACCGGTCCGGTGTGGTCGGTCCACACCGGACCGGCCGGTCGCGGCCCGTCGAGCTGGTTCTTCAGGTCCGTCCACTGGTGCACCCCGGTCGCGTCCGCACGAGCCAGCCGGTCCACGCGGGGCTTCCCTCGCCGTCGCACAGGTTCCGGCGCGCCTGCCGGCGCCCCTCGGCCGTCGACACGGCCGAGGATCAGCGAGCGGGCTCCGGCGCGAGCACGCAGTGCGTGCCGGTGTAGATGGTGGGCATGCAGCGGTTGCAGTGGACGCACAACGACCGGGCGCCGGCGTCGGCCCGCATGCGCCGGACGAGGCCGGGTTCACGCAGCAGGGCGCGGGCCAGCGCGACGAACGCGAACCCTTCGGCCATGGCCAGGTTCATCGTGTCGACCGTGGTGATCCCGCCGAGCAGGATCAGCGGCAGGTTCAGCGCGGCGCGGAACTGGCGGGCGCGGTCGAGCAGGTAGGCCTCGCGGAAGGGGTACTCGCGCAGGAAGAACCGGCCGCCCAGGCGCAGGCCGAGCCGGGCCGGCTGCGGGAACCGGGCGGCGAAGTCGCGGACCGGGGCGTCGCCGGTGAACAGGTACATCGGGTTCAGCAGCGAGCTGCCCGCGGTGAGCTCGAGGGCGTCGACGCTGCCATCGGCTTCCAGCCACTGGGCGACCTGGATGCTTTCGTCCAGCCAGAAGCCGCCGGGGACGCCGTCGTCCATGTTGAGCTTGGCGGTGATCGCGAGCCGGTCGCCGACCGCGTCCCGGACGGCCCGCGCCACGGCCAGGGCCAGGCGGGCGCGGTTGGCCAGGCTGCCACCGAAGGCGTCGGTGCGGTGGTTGAGCCGCGGGCTGAGGAACGCGCTGACGAGGTAGTTGTGTCCGAAGTGGACCTCGACGGCGTCGAAGCCGGCGGCCAGTGCGGTGCGGGCGGCCGCCGCGTGCGCTTCGACGACGCGGGCGAGGTCGGCGGCGGTGGCGGCGCGGGTGAGCCGCATCCCGAGCGGGCTGAACCGGCGGCTCGGCGAGAGCGCGGGCAGCCGGGTGGACGCGGCGTTCGCGACGGGGCCGGCGTGCCCGATCTGCGCGCAGGCGGCGGCCCCTTCGTCGTGGACGGCGGCGGTGAACCGGCGCAGCCCGGGGAGCGCCTCGGGCCGCATCCAGATCTGGTGGCGGTCGGTGCGGCCTTCGGGGGAGACCGCGCAGTAGGCGAGGGTGGTCATCCCGACGCCCCCGCGAGCCGGCCGCCGGTGGTAGTCGATCAGCTCGTCGGTGACGAGCGCATCGGGCGTGCGCCCTTCGAAGGTGGCGGCCTTGATCACGCGGTTGCGCAGTTCGACGGGCCCGAGCCGGGCGGGAGCGAAGACGTCGGGCGGGTTCACGGCGCGTCCAGCCCGGCGAGCACGAACGACCGCACGGCGGGCAGCGGAATCCCGGGCGAGCGCGGTGCGGGCGCGGCGGGCGTCCCGAACACGTGCAACACGAGCTGAAACGCCAGCGTCCAGCGGCTCGCCGCCTGTTCCGCCGTCAGGTCGGGACGGGCCGCGCGCACCAGCTCGACCCAGGGATCCAGGCTGAACCACGGCGAGCTCCACGGCATCCGCCGTCCCGAAAACAGCAGCCGCGCCAGCAGGTGCAGCCGCAGGCTGCCGACCGGGTCGGCGGCCAGCCCGGCCAGCGGATCCAGCACGGCGTCGACCAGATCCGCCACCGCGGGCACCCACCCCGCCCGCCGGCGGCGTTCGACGTCGTCGAGCAGCTCCCGCCAGACCGGTGCCAGCCGGTCCTCCAGCATCGCCGCCACCAGCGCGTCCTTCGACCCGAAGTGGTAGTGCACGGCCGCCGGGTTGACGCCCGCCGCCGCGCAGACCGCCCGGACCGAGACGCTGTCGTAGCCCGCGGCCAGCAGCAGTCCTTCGGCGGCGGTCACCAGCCGGTCGCGGGTGGAGTCCGCCGTCGTCTTCTCCGCCATCCGACGAGTACACCACCGCGCCGTCCGAGTTTCAAGCACTGATTGAATCAGTGATGGGACCTGGGGTGTGTCCGGTAGGCGCTGACGGACAAGCGTGGGCGGTGATCGAGCCGTCGCTGTCACCGCAGCAAGGCGGCGGGCGGCGGTGGCTGGAAAACTGCGCACGAGCGCCTCCGGTCATCTCGGCGGACTCCGGCGTGGTCGGGGCGCATCAGCATGCCGCGGGTGCCCGGAAAAAGGGGATGCAGCGCCGCCGTCGAAGTCCTCGCCCTCGACGGGGAAGGACTCGGGCGGTCCCGAGGCGGGCTGAGCACCAAGATCCACCTGGCCGGTGCACCGACGCCGGGGCACGTTCGTCGGTCCGGAGCGCGATGATCAGTTCATCCGATGACTTACCGGGCAGCTCCTAGGAGTACGTCCAGTGCCCGAGCCACGACTCGCGCCACGCCACCGTCAGCTCGCTCACTCCGTCCACACCGGACTGATCCACCTGCGCCTTCCACGCCTCCTCCAGTGCCGCGCACAGCTTCGACGCGGGCAGCTCGATGCCCGCCGAGGAGAACCGGCGCAGGACCGGCTTCGGCAGGGCCAGCTTCGCCTTGCCCCGGATCACCGACTGCTCGGTGGCGCGGCAGATGAGGTACTCGACGGTGGCCAGCTCACCCGCCGACGCGACGCCGTCGGGCATCGGCACCTGGGGCGCGACCTGCGCCAGCGCCCGGTACAGGCAGTCCAGCGGCGCGGCGAGACCGCGGTGCTGGCGCGCGACCTCCCACGACACCCACACGGCCATGCAGTCGGGCATCTGGAACGGGCGGTAGGGGAACGCCGGCCCGGCGAAGGTCTGGTAGTCGCCGGTCGGGTCCTGTGCCACCGCGGCCGGGCCGTCCGGGTCGGGCGGCAGGCCCAGCCGCTTGAACAGCTCGCGCAGCAGCTTGTGCGGCCGCGCCGGGGTCGAGCACTCGCCGAGCAGCTTGCCGAGGATGCGGTTCAGCCGGTCGGCGGCCACGCCGTGGATCGCCAGCTGCAGGTGGACGAACGCGACGTCGGACAGCGTCGTCGCCGCGCAGCCGACCACGCCGACCTGCGGGTAGCGCTGCAGGAACGACACGATCGCGTGCGTCGACCCGATCCGCGCCGGCCCGACGAACGTCACCGGCAGGCAGGTGCCGATCCGCTGGCGCGAGCGCAGGTCACCCCGGTACAGCGGCGAAAACCCGCCGTCGGCGTGGGTGACCTCGAACCAGTTGCCCTGCCGGTGCCCCGGGCGTGTGTCGGCGAGCCAGAGGCTGTACCCGTGCTTCTCGCACAGCTCGCGGAACCGGTCGGCCAGCTCGAACCGGGCGGCCGCGGACACGTCCCGCAGCGCGATCGCGAACCGCACCGCCAGCGACGCGCACGGGGACGCGACCTCCTTGCGGGTGCGCAGATCGTGGTTGCGGGTCTTCACCACCGCCGGCAGCTGGGCCGGGCACTGCAGCGACAGCAGCGGCGCGTCGACGAGCGCGGACGCGGCGTCGGAGATCTCGCGCACCAGGTCACGCACGGCCAGGCCGTGCCATTCGCACACCTCGCGCGCCGCCGGGTCGATCCCGATCAGGGCCTCGAAGGTCTGCGCGGACTCGTAGATGAACGTCGGGTTCGGCGAGGTCGTCTGGTGGAACACCCAGCCGCCGTCGCCCGCCTGCGGGCGTTCCGCCGGCTGCTGGCCGTCGACCCGGTCGACGAGCTCGGCGCCGTCCAGCGGCTTGCGCGTGCGCGTGCCGATCACCACGCCGGCGCCGTTCGTCGCCGAGCACAGCGTCTCGAGGAACACCGCGCTGTCGGCGCCGGTGGACACCAGCTCGCGCAGGTACCCCTGGCGCGCCATCGCGTGGTGCACCTCGAAGTCCACTTTGGTCACCGGCTGGCGGGCGATCTCGAAGCCCGCCCGCGCGAGGTCGGCCACGTTCCGCACGGAAGCCCGCCGGCTGCGCATCTTCACCACCCACCCGACGAGTCGAACCGCACGTCGGCTTCCAGCGGCGTGCGCCGGTCCCAGGCGCCGGCGCCCACCCACCGCGGCGCGCCGATGCGGGACAACGGGATCGCCGACTCCCGCCACGACACCTGGCCGAACAGCACGAGCGCGGCCAGCACCGGCAGCGCCACCGCGACCGTGAGCGCCGCCTGCACGACCTCGCCGCGGCTCTGCGCCGCCACGCTCGCGGCGAACGCGGCCACGGCCGCGATGCTCAGCTGGACCAGCGCCTGCGGCAGCGTGCCGAGGTACCCGAGCACGGTGCGCCGCGGCGGCAGCGAAAGCCGGCTGTAGAGGAAGCCCGGCAACAGCAGCAGCATCGTGATCACGGACTGGCCGTCGCCGATGTGGCCGAGCGCCTCGGTCGCGGCCCTGCCGTACGGCCACGGGCGGCCGACCAGCAGCCAGCCGAGCACGAACGAGACCGTCGCGACGGCCAGCGCGTAGAACGTCACGTTGAGCGGGCCCGACTTCGTGGAGTCCCGCAGGACGAGCGTCGCGCGCACCCGGATGTGGTCCCCGCGCGGGTCGGGGCCACCGGAGCGGCGCCAGTACGCCCGCCCCTCGTCCTCGGCGATGCCGTTGACCAGGACGAGGTCCTGCCCGAACTCGCGCTCGGTCAGCTCGCGCGCGGCCGCGCGCAGGTTGGCGGCCGTGAACTCCGGGTGCCGCCGCAGCGAGTTGTCCAGTTCTCCCGAATCCGTCCGCACCGCTTCCCCGGTGGTGGCCGCGGCGGCGAGCCGGTGACAGGCGGGCAGGCTGCGCGGGGACAGCTCGACGCCGGACTGGCCCGCCTCCCACTTGCGGCGGCGCAGCAGGTCGGCCAGCCGCCGCAGCACGGTCTGCGCCTGCAGTTCCAGGATCTTGTGCCGGGCGCCGTCGGTTTCCTGCAGCGGGGCGGCGTCCTGGCGTTCGGCCAGTGACACGAGGTCTTCGGCCAGCCCGTCGACCTGGTGCCGGTCGGCGTCGGTCGACAGGTACATCCGGGAGATCTCCGCCTCGGGCGCGGTCCGGGCGACCAGGTGGTAGGACTTCAGCGTGGCCGGGATCATCGTCTCGTAACCCACGACGTAGCCGCGGCGGCTCGAGGCCAGGCGCCGCCACTGCTCCTTCGCCAGCGGCTGCCGCCGTTCGACGTGCAACGGGGTTTCGTAGCTGAGCCGGTGTTCTTCCACCGAATCGTCCAGCGCCACGACCAGCATGTAGTCGCGGATCGCGACATTGAGCAGGTACGCGTATTCGACCAGCAGGTCGGCACAGCCGTCGAGGATGTCCAGTGCCAGTTCGCGGCATTGCCGCCCGTGGCCGGGAACCGTGCCGCGGGCCGAGGGCAGCGTGAACTCCGCCTCCGGGTGGTTCCGCTCGGTGAGCAGCGTCAGCAGCGCCTGCTGCACCAGCCAGCGTGGTTCGTGCACCTGGAACAGGAAGGTGTTCAGCTCGTGCTTCGGGGTCTGCGCGTGCTCGTCGCTGGAGAGGATGCCGCGCAGGAGGCGGTACAGCCCGGCGGCGACCAGCCGGGACGCTTCGTGCTGGGTGAGCCGGGGCAGTTTCTGGCCCGCGCTGTCGAAGACGTCGACCGGGGAGGCGTCGCGGCGCGGCAGCCGGGCCAGCGGCACCCACAGGGAACGCTGCCGCGCGGGCCGTGAAGCGGCGCGCTCGCCGTGTTCCTGGCCGATGAGGTCCTGCAGCTGCGCGGTGGCCTCGCGTTGCCCTTCGTCGAGCAGCTTGAGGCTGACGTCGACCTCGGTGCTGCGCCGCGCCGTGCCGTGCTCGACCACGGTCAGCCGTTCGGTCAGCCGGCGCACGTGGTTGAGCCGCAGGGACGTGTCCAGCAGGGCCAGGCCGACGGCCGCGCCCTGCCGGGACAGGCGGGGCGGGGCGCCGGGAATGGGAATCGTTTCGATCGCGTGCCGGAGACTGTCGATGCCGTCCACACCACTGAGAGTAGGAGCCGGGGCGCGCTGATACGGGAAAACGCCGAAACTTCGTTCTTCCGCGGTTGTCACAGGATCCGCCCGGCCGGTGTCTGGTGTTCGTCCACCGAGACGACACAGTGAGGAAGAAAGCCATGGAACCCCGTATCGACCTGTTCGCGAACGAAATCGGCGCCCGGTTCGGCAAGCGGTTCGCCAACGCCGGTCAGGTCGTCGAACGGTCGGCGCTGCCGAAGTCCACCCAGGAGCTGGTCAGCCTGCGGGCCAGCCAGATCAACGGGTGCGGCTGGTGCATCGACATGCACACCAAGGAGGCCGCGGCCGCCGGGGAGACGCAGGCCAGGCTGCACCTCGTCGCCGCGTGGCGCGAGTCGACGGTGTTCACCGAGGCCGAGCGGGCCGCGCTCGCCCTGGCCGAGGAGGGCACCCGGCTCGCCGACGCGGCCACCGGCGTGTCCGACGAGACGTGGCACCGGGTGCGCGAGCACTACGACGACGACCAGGTCGCCGCGCTGGTCTGCCTGGTCGCCCTGATCAACGCGGCCAACCGGCTCGCGGTCATCGTCCACCAGAAGGGCGGTTCCTACGAGCCGGGGATGTTCGCCGCGTACGCCGGCGCTTGACAGAAGCGGACACCTGTCCGGTAAGGTCGCGATCAACCGGACAGGTGTCCACTTCGAGCGGGGAGCCGCATGACCATCACCGGAAAAGTCGTCGCCGTCACCGGCGCCAGCAGCGGAATCGGCGCGGCGACGGCACGTCACCTCGCGTCGCTCGGCGCGCCGGTCGTGCTCGGCGCCCGCCGCGCCGACCGCCTCGACGGGCTGGCCGCCGAGATCACGGCCGGCGGGGGGCGCGCGGCCGCCGTACGCGTGGACGTCACCGACCCCGGCGACCTGCGGGCGCTCGTCGACACCGCCGTGGACCGCTTCGGCCGGCTGGACGTCCTGGTGGGCAACGCCGGCGTCAGCCGGATCGGCCCGATGGCGGACCTGGACGTCGAGGGCTGGTCGGCGATGGTGGACGTGAACGTCAAGGGCATCCTGCACGGGATCGCCGCGGCCCTGCCGGTGTTCCGCCGTCAGGGCCGCGGGCACCTGGTCACCGTGGTTTCGACGTCGGGGCTGAAGATCGTCCCGACGCAGGCGGTGTACGCGGGCACGAAGAACGCGGTGCGCACGCTCCTCGAAGGCCTGCGGCAGGAGAGCACCGACGGCGTCCTGCGGACGACGTCGATCTCACCGGGCTACGTCCGCACGGAGCTCGTCGACCACGCGGTCGACGACCCGGTGGCGCGCGAGCAGGCGAAGCGGACCATGGCCGAGCTGGGGATCGACCCGGACGCCGTGGCCCGGGCGGTCGCCTTCGCGATCGACCAGCCCGAGGACGTGGAGATCGGGGACCTGACGATCCGCCCGGCCCGTCAGGGCTGACGGGCCGGACGCGGCCGTGCTCCGGGTCGCCGTCGTGGCCGGCTACCGCGTGAAGGTGAACCAGTTGACGTTCACGAAGTCCGACGTGCTGCCGCTGAAGGTCAGGTAGAGGTCGTGCACGCCGGTCGCCGCGCCGACGATGTTGGCGGGCACCGTCTGCCACTGCTGCCAGCCGCCGTTGTTGGCGAAGTCGATCTCGGCGATCACCGGTCCGGTCAGGCTGTCCAGGCGGGCCCGGACGGCGCCGCTGACCCCGGCGGCCGCGCCGGAGGCGAGCCGGGCGACGAACTGGCCGGGCGAGCCGGCGCCGAAGTCGACACGGGAGTACTTCAGCCAGTCGCCGTTCGCGATCCAGCCGACGTCGACGCCGCCGCCGGTGTCGCTGCAGGCTTCGTTCTGGGTGCCGCTCTGGGCGCTGTAGGACTCCGCCTGGATGGTGGAGTAAGCGCTCACGCCGCCGCCACCGGGCGACGTGCCGCCGCCGGCGCCCGCGCCGAGCGCGACCGTCCAGGACGTCGGCGCCGGGTCCTGGAGGTGGCCGTCCACGGGCCGGGAACCGGTCGGACCCACGTCGTCGTAAGGGAAGGCGTAGCCGATCGACGCGTACTGGTGCACCAGCCGGGCGTAGTGGTTGGTGGTGGCGTCCTGGTAGTACTGGGCGGGCGAAACCCCGTCGGGCTGGTTGTTGCCGCCGGCCACCAGCAGGCTGCTGCGGTTGAGCGCGGCGGCGAGGCGGGCGGCGACCGCGCCCCGCGCGTCCGCGCCGGAGTTGTACAGCGGGCCGCTCGCGCAGCCGAAGATGTCCGCCGCGCTCGGCTTGGTGAACGGCACGCCGTTGGTGTTCAGGCCGGCGAACACCAGTGTGTCGCCGCTGACCGTGCCCGTGTAGGACCCGATCGAGCCCTGCCCGTTGATCGTCAGCGGGGTGGTGCGGTAGTGGTCCCAGACGGCGTTGAGGTAGTTGGTCCAGTAGCCGCCGAAGTCGGTGGGGGAGTGTCCCGGCGCGAGCACCCGCACGACCTTGCCGGAGGCGTCGGTGACGACCAGCCGGTCCCACGGCGCGCCGTCCTTGGCGTGCTGGGCGCGCAGCCCGTCGGCGATGGCGCCGAGCGCGCCGTCCGGCAGCGGGCTGACCGACTGCGCGCCCGCGGCTCCGGTCGTGGCCATGGAAACCGGCAGCGCCACCATGTCGACGTAGCTGATGTTCGCGTAGAGGTTCGCGCTGTTGTAGGTGAACTCGCAGAACGTCCAGTTCGTCTGCCAGTTCGGGTCCGAGCTGGTGAAGCCGGGCTGGACCAGGCCGGGGCCCGGGTTGACGAAGAACTGGATCTTCTTGTCCACCGAGAACCACACCCGGCCGCCGATGAGGTAGTCGGTCAGCGTCACCGTGACCTGGGCGCCCGAGCCGCCGAGCGGGATGGCGTAGTCCGGGATCGGCGTCACCGGCGAGGACGGGTTCGGCAGGCGCTGGAACCGGCCGTCGGCGGTGACGAACCCGGGCCAGCCGGAGGTGTCGGCGCCGCTGATGTAGGCGTAGACGGTGCCGCTGCCGGAATTGTTCTTCAGCGTCAACGGCAGGGCGGCGGCGGCCCGCGCACGCGGCGCGGTGACGGCGGACCACAGCGGCGTGCCGGCGGCAACGGCCGCCAGACCCGCGGTGACGAAGGTACGCCTGGAAAGCATCGGCACCTCCTCGGAAACGGGCGGAAGGTCGCGTGGATCGGCACGCGTCCGCCGGGCAGGGTGGCCGAACCGTAGGAAAGCGCGTTCCGGCGGTCAATATCCGGGACGGCAGATGGGGCACGAAAGTCCCCCGACGCTGCCCTTTCGGGGCAATCGGGCCGGACCGGTGGCGGCAGTGGTACTGCTTCCGTCCACAAGGGACTCGCGCGGTCAGCGGCGCACGGTGGTCGTGTCGCTCGTCAGCGGCGTGCCCTCCGCCGTCGCCGGGACGAGCCGCGGGACCGCCCGCCCCCGCTCGTCCAGCAGGACCGAATGCGGCTCGCCCGCGCCGAAAGCGTGCCGCTCTCCCCACTGGCGCAGCGTGACGATCACCGCGAACAGGTCCTCGCCCGCCGGGGTCAGCTCGTACCGGCGGCGTTTGCCGGACGGCGCCTCGACCTGCGTCATCAGGCCGTGCGCGGTGAGCTTGCGGAGCCGGTCGGCGAGAATGTTGCGGGCGATGCCCGTGCGCTGCTGGAAGTCCGTGAACGACCGGGCCCCGTCCATCGCGTCGCGGACGATCAGCAGGCTCCAGCGGTCGCCGACCAGATCCACCGCCCGCGCGACCGGGCAGTGCGGGTCCGTCCACTCGTCGCGGGCCACCGCTCCTCCAATGAGTTGCCGTTCGAAACCATTCTGCCCTACCCTCCGAAGAGTTGCAAAGTGCAACCGATTGGGAGGTCGTGGTGGGACGCGGGACGAGGCTGCTCCTGGCGGTCGTGTGCGGGGTCGCCGTCGCCGGGGTCTACGCCGGGCAGCCGGTGCTGGGGCCGATGGGCGACGACCTCGGCGTCCCGCGCGAGGCGGCCGGCTGGTTCGTGGCGGTGGCGCAGCTCGGGTACCTGGCCGGGCTCGTGCTGCTGGTGCCGCTGGGCGACCTGCTCGACCGACGCCGCCTGATCGCCGCGCACCTGGGGCTGGTGGCGGCCGGGCTGACCGTCACCGCGGCCGCGCCGGCCGGCGGCCTCGCGTTCGCCGGTCTGGCGCTCGCGGGCGTGTTCGCGGTGGTGGTGCAGACCACCGTCGCCTACGCGGCGGCGTTGTCCCCGCCGGGGGAGCGCGGCCGCAACCTCGGTGTCGTCACGTCCGGGGTCGTGGTCGGCATCCTCGGCGCCCGGGCCGGCGCCGGAACCCTGGCGGACGTGGTGGGCTGGCGTGGCAGCTACCTCGCTCTCGCGTTCTTCGCCGCCGTCCTCGGCGTCGTCTGCCTCGTCGCGCTGCCGGCGGACACCCGGCGCCGCACCGAGCGGTACGGACAGCTCCTGCGGTCCTTCGGCGCGCTGTTCGGGCAGCGCGTGTTCCTCGGCCGCGGGCTGATCGCGTTCTTCCTCTTCGCCTCCTTCGGCACGCTCTGGAGCGGGCTCGCGCTGCCGCTGTCGGGCGAGCCCTGGCACCTGAGCCCGTCGCAGATCGGCCTGTTCGGCGTCGCCGGGCTCGCAGGCGCGGCGGGGGCCGCCCGGTCCGGCCGCTGGGGCGACGCGGGGCACGCCCGCCGCGTCACCGGCGTCGCGCTGGTCCTGCTGGCCGGGTCCTGGCCGGCGATCGGGCAGCTCGGCTGGTCGCTGCTGCTGCCGGTCCTCGGCGTGGTGGTGCTCGACTTCGCCGTCCAGGTCGTGCACGTCGGCAACCAGCACGTGCTCGCCGCGGTGTTCGCCGAGCGCACCAGCAGCGCCATCGGCGGGTACATGGTCTTCTACTCGCTCGGCTCCGCGCTGGGCGCGGCCGCGACCACGGCGGTGTTCGGCGCCGCGGGCTGGACCGGCTGCGCCGTCCTCGGTGCGGCTTTCGCCTGCTGCGCGTTCGGCGCGTGGGCGCTCACGCCGTCCGCATCCTGAAAACGGTTCGCATGGCGGCTGAACTGACCAGCCTCCTTGACAGGGCCCTTCGTCATTCATACATTCGGCGTCACTTTGTATGAATGACGGGAGGGTCCGCATGCTGGGCAAGACCGCCGTCGTCCTGGGTGGGAGTGCCGCCGGCCTGTGCGCCGCCGGTGCGCTCGCCCCCTTCTTCGACCGGGTTCTCGTGCTCGAGCGCGACGCACTGCCCGCCGGTGCCGAACACCGGCGCGGGGTGCCGCAGAGCAAGCACCCGCACTTCCTGCTCAACTCCGGCCGCCGGGCGATCGGGGCCCTGTTCCCCGGGTTCGAGGCCGACCTCATCGCCGCGGGCGGGCTGCACCTGATGCCGTCCATGGACGCCGCCTACCTCGACGGCGCGGGCTGGTCCGCGCGCAAGCGCAGCTCGATGACCATGGTGTACAGCTCCCGGATCCTCATCGAGCGCGTGCTGCGCGACAAGGTGCGGGAGCTGCCCAACGTCGTGATCCGCGAAGGCGTCACCGCCGGCGGTATCACCACGCACGACGGGAAAGTCACCGGAGTCGAAGCCGGCGGCGAGCACGTCGACGCCGGCTTCGTCGTGGACGCGATGGGCCGCGGCTCCCCGGCCGGCGGCTGGCTGGTGGCCGCGGGCTGGCCCGCGCCCGAGGTGCGCACCCTCGACGCCAAGGTCACCTACACCTCGCGCTGGTACGACCTGCCCGCCGAGCGGCCCGCGTCCTGGTGGTGGCGGCACCTGGTGATCATGCCGACCCCGGACAAGGGCGAGCACCCCGCCGAGCACGAGTTCCTCGTCAACTTCTTCCCGATCGAGGGCAACCGGGTCATCGCCTGCATGGGCTCGTGGGGGCTGGAGATGCCGCGCACCACCGAAGCGTTCGCCGAGGTCGCCCGCCGGGTGCGGACGCCGTTGTTCGCGGCCGCGATGGAGCGGTGCGCGCCGGCCTCCGAAGTGCACCTCACCCGTTCGACCGGCAACAAGTGGCGCCGCTACGACCGCCTGCGCACCCCGCCGGCGAACCTGGTCTTCGTCGGCGACTCGATCTGCGCGTTCAACCCGTTCTACGCCCAGGGCATCAGCTCCGCGGCGGGTTCGGCCCTGCTGCTGCGGGCGCACCTCGCCCGCGCCGGTCGGCTCGACGCGGCGTTCGTGCCGCGGTTCCTGGCGGCGCAGCGCAAGCTGCTGGCCGTGCCGTGGCGGCTGGCGATGGCCAGGGACCAGGGGTACGAGTGCGCCGAGGGGACCGAGAAACCGCCCGAGTGGCGGCGGCGCCTGCTGGCGGCCGTGTCCGGGCCGGCGTTCCGGCTCATCGTCGGCGCCGCCCGGGAGGACGACGTCGTCGACGAGCACTTCGCCAAGGTGTTCAACCTCGACGAGTCGCTCGGGGACATGCTGCGCAACCCCCGCGTGCTCGCCGGGCTCCTGCGCTACCGCGTCCGCGCGGCGCTCGGGCGGCACCGCGTGCCGTCCGGGTTCGACCCGCGGGCCGAGCCACCCGCCACGGACTACTCGCCCGCGGCCGCGCGATGAGCACCGCGTGCGGGCCGGACGCCGAGGCCGTCACGCGCGGGCTCGGCTTCGACTGCCACGACGTCTCGCCGGTGGTGTCGGTCCGCCCGCCGTGGCAGCTCGGGAACTGGACGATGCCGCTGCTGGAACTGCTGGTCGTCGGCGGCGCCGTCTTCGCGCTGGTGCACGCCGTCCGCCGGGCCCGCGCGGGCGATCCGGTCAACCTGGCGCTGTGGTGGGCGTCGCTGGTCTACCTCCTGGTCACCGAGCCGCCGCTGTACTTCCCGGAGTGGTTCGGCCTCGACCGGCGGTACGGCTTCATCTTCGCCCACAACCGGTTCACCGTGCAGTTCATGGGCGACCGGCTGCCGCTGTACATCGTCGCGTTCTACCCGATGTTCAGCCAGCTCGCGTACGAGCTCGTGCGGTCGCTGGGCATCTTCCGGCGCGGCGCGCTGCGCGGCTCGGTGGCCGTCGCCTTCGTGTGCCAGGTGTTCTACGAGGTCTTCGACCAGATCGGGCCGCCGCTGAAGTGGTGGGCCTGGAACCCCGGCAACCGGATCGTCGACCGGCCGGCGCTGGCCACGGTGCCGTTGACGAGCATGCTGCTGTTCGCCTCGGTGTCGATGGCCGCCATGACCTACCTGGTGGTGCGGTTGGCCGGGCACCGCGCGTCGGTCCCGAAGGTCCTGCTGGCCGGTGTGCTCACGCCGTTCGCCATGGTGGTCGCGGGCCTCCCGGCGAGCCTGGTCCAGGGCCACACCACCGCGCAGGCCTGGATCCTCGGCGCCGAGCTGGCCCTGGTCTGGCTGGCCGGGGGCTGGGTCGTCGCGACGCACCGGTCGCCGCCGGAGGAACCGGTGCCCGCCTTCGCCCGGTACTACCCGGCGAGCTACCTCGGGGTGCTCGCCGTGATCTGGCTCGGCTCCTTCCCGGTGCCGCCGGCAAGCGCGCTCTACGCGCTCGCCTGCTTCCTCGCGGCCGGTCTCGTGCTGGCCGCGCTGTACCGGGCCCGGCGGCCTGCTCCGGCCTGAGTGATCCCGGTCGGGGAAGATGGGCCCATGGGGTACCACGGATGGCGGGGCAACCCGCCCGGCACGGAGAACGAGGCGCGCCGCCGGATCGTCGAAGCGGCGACGGCGTGTCTCGACCGCGCCGGCCTGGCGAAGACGAGCTTGTCCGACGTCGCCGCCGAAGCCGGGGTGACCCGGCAGACCGTGTACCGCTACTTCCCGGGCCTGAAGGACATCCTCCGCGCCGTCGCGCTGGCGGGCGTCGAGGAGTTCGCCGGGCGGATGGAACGCCACCTGGCCGCCTTCGGCAGCGCGACCGAAGCGGCGGTGGAGTCGGTCGTCTACGCGGTCCGGACGGTTCCGGCCGAACCCCACCTGGGCCTGCTCCTGCAGGCGGGCGAAGCCGACTTCTTCAGCGACGGCGTCCTTTCGCCGCAGGCGTTCTCGTTCGGCGCGCGGATCCTCGGCAACCTGCCGGTCGACTGGGCGGCCGCCGGCGTGAGGACCGACGACGACCTGCGCGGCCTGGCGGAGGTCCTGATGCGGCTGTTCATGTCCTTCCTGCAGCACCCCGCGGACCCGGCGTCCACCGACGACCGGCTGCGCGCCCTCGTCCGCCGCTGGATCGGCCCGGCCTTGGGCGGCTAGCGTCAGGTCTTCGGCGGCTTCCGGTACGGGCGCGTCGCGCCGGTTTCGGCGTCGTGCTCGGTGACGTCGATGCCGTTCTGCTCCAGCTTCGGGTACTCGATCTTGTCGAAGATGTTGTCCGGACGGCGGTACGGGTAGACGTCGCCGTCCGGGTTGGGGATGCCCGTGCTCGTCTCCTTGCCCGGTCTGCCCGGGAAGACCACGTGGGTGTCCGGCGTCGAGTTCTTCGCGAACGTCTCCGACGCGTAGTCCCACTTTTGCCCGACGAAGTTCTTCTGGTCCGTGTTGGACGTACCGTGATCGCCGTGCGACCAGTACCCCTGGTCCGGGTCCTTCTTCATCTTGTCGTCGACCCAGCCCGGCATCTTCAGGTGGTTGTCGGCGACGAGCCCTTCCAGGGTGTTGCCGCCGTGCTGCTTGGCGATCTGGTTGGCGCGGAACTCGATCGAGCCCAGGTACGGGTCGTCGGGCGCGCCGTGCCCCTTCTTGTAGCCGCCGGACCAGAAGAAGTGCTTGTCGGCGCGCATCATCTGGTCGAGCTGCGGCTTGAACCGCTCCCACTCCTCAGGCGTCATGCGGTTCACGTCGACGCCGAGGTCGGGCTTCTTCGACGGCGGCGGCCGCAGGTCCGGGTCCTGGTCGAACCCGTCCGGTCGCGGCCGCTTCGGCGGCTGCGCGCCGCCGGTCCTGCCGCACGTGCCGACGAGCCCGAGCGGGTCGGCGGCGAGCAGGGGCTCGTCGACGTAGCCCGCGGGGTCCGGCGCGGCGGCCAGCCCGAGCGGGTCCTGGCTGAGGTACCGCGCGGTCTCCGGGTCGTAGTAGCGGAACACGTTGTAGTGCAGCCCGGTTTCCTCGTCCCGGTGCTGGCCGGGGAAGGCCAGCGGCACGGCCGCGGTGTCCGCGCCCGGCAGCGGCACGCCCCAGAGGCTGCTGTGGTCGCGCCAGGTGACCGCGCCGCGCTCGTCGAGCAGCTCGGTCGGCGTACCGGCGGGTGAGGTGATCACGCAGCGGAACCGCTCGCCGGAGTCGGTCCGCTCGACCTGCACGACCGGCCGGCCGTCGCGGGGGTGGCGCTCCCACGTCAGGATCCGGGCCGTGCCGTCCGGGCCGAGCTCCACCCGCTCGACGAGGTCGAACCCGCTCCAGAAGAACCGCGTGTCGACGGCGAGCTCGGGTTCGCCGCCGGCACCGGTGACCCAGCGGCGCTTGGCGAACCGGCGGCCCAGCGGGTCGTAGTGGTAGGTCCAGCGCGCGCCGTCCGGGGTGCGCACCCCGCGCAACCGGTCCAGCTGGTCCCACGTGTACGTCCACGACCGCTCGCCGCGGTGGCGCCCGGTGACGCGGCCCTGCGCGTCGCCGGTGTAGCGGGTGCCGCCGGCCGAGACCAGCGTGTTGCGCCGGTAGGTCCGCGGGCCCGGCAGCGACGGCGTGGCGGCCGCGGTGACGCTGCCGGCGGCGTCGCGGGTGAACCGTTCGGCCCCGCCCGGGCCGTGGGCCTCGATCACGCGGCCGGCGTCGTCGAACTCGAACCGCCACGGCCTCGTCGCGTCCCCGACCGCGGCGAGCCTGCCGTCGGGCCGGTAGCCGTAGGTGCGCTGCCCGACGCCGGCGATCTCCTCCGCCGCGAGCCGGTCCTCCGCGTCGAACCGCCGCCGCAGCACCACCGTGCCGTCGACGCTGCGGACGGTTTCGCGCCCGGCCGCGTCGTGCTCGAACCCGACGTCGTGCCCGGCGATCCGCAGCGACCGCGGCAGGCCGGCGTCGTCGAACGACCACGCACTGTCCACTCCGGACGACGTGCGGCGGCGCAGGACGGTGCCGTCGTAGCTCCAGCAGACGCCGAGGCCGTTGACCGTCTCGGCGATCACCCGGCCGCGCCGGTCCCGCGTGAACTCCAGGCGCGACTCGGCGTTCTCGGCCAGGACGAGCCGGCCGAGGGCGTCGTAGGCGTAACGGGTGACGTCGTCGGCCGTGCGCCGTTCGACGACGTTGCCGAGTGCGTCGTAGCGGAATTCGATGTGCCGGCCGAGGCCGTCGGTCATCGTCCGCAGCCGGCCGGCCGCGTCGTAGCCGTAGGTGAGCCGCCTGCCGTCGTAGTCGGTCTCCTCGACCAGCCGCCCGGCCGGGTCGTAGGTGTAGTGCCAGGTCAGGCCGCGCGGGTCGGTCACCGACGTGAGCCGCAGCTCGCCGTCGTAGGTGTAGGTCGTGCGGGCGCCCGCCGCGTCGATGTCCGCGACAGCGAGCCCGAAGGGACCGTACGCGCGGCGCCGTACCCCGCCGGCCGCGTCGCGGTATTCGACGACCTGGCCTTCCGCGTCGTGCACCCAGGTCTCCCGGTGACCGTGCGGGCCGATCCGCCAGGCGCGGCGGCCCTCGGCCGTCCAGCCGAGCCGGGCCGCGCCACCGGAGGCGGTGTGCACCAGCCGCGGACGGCCGAACAGGTCGCGGTCACCGGGGCGCACACCGGTCACCGGCGCGTCGCCGAGCGGGTCGGGCGCGGCCACGGGCCCGGCTTCCGGCGCGGTTCCGGGCAGCGCGGCGAACGGCGTGGCCGCGGGCACCACCCGCTGCACGACGGCGTCGCCGTCGCCCGCCTGCAGCCGTACCTGCCCGTCACCGGCCGGGGTGATCCCGGCCACCGAGCCGTCCGGCCGGGTGACCGTGACCAGCTCGCCGTTCTCGTAGCCGTAGCGGGTTTCGCGGCCCAGTTCGTCCACTTCGGACAGCAGCTCGTCGTAGCGGCTCCACGTGTACCGCCGGGAGTGGCCGAGCGGATCGATCCGCTCGACGAGCTGCCGCGCGTCGTTGAGCCGGTAGGTCCAGGTGTGGCCGGCCGCGTCGGTGTGCCGGGTGACGCCGGGCTCGTAGCCGAATGTCGCGTTGTAGTAGCCGTTCGCCCCGGCGGTGCGGACGCAGCGGCCTTCGGCGTCGTAGACGTACCGGTACCAGGTGCCGGTGCGGTCCTGCCAGCCGACGAGCCGGTGCTCGAAGTCGTAGTCCAGCGTCATCGGACGGCCCGCGAAGTCCGCGACGGTGGTGAGCTGGCCCAGCCGGTTGTAGCCGAACCGGACCAGCGGCGCGGCTCCCGGCGCGCCGAGCGCGACGACGCGGCCCGCGTCCGTGGCGATCCGGACTTCGACGCCGTCGTCGCGGCGCAGCGCGGCGGGCGCGCCGTCGTCGGCGTAGGCGATTTCGGTGCGGCTGCCGTTCTGCTCGATCGCCGTGAGCGGCACGACGCGGCCGTCGCCGGCGAAGTGCAGCTCGCGGTCGCCGGTGGACAGCCGGTAGCCGCCGGGGGAGCGGCGCAGCGGGTGGCGCGGGCCTTCCAGCGGCAGCACGGCGTCCCCGGCGGGCACCGGGTAGACGAGGACCATGCCGTCCTCGGCGTAGAACCGGATCCCGCCGTCGCCCACCTCCAGCCGCTGGTCCAAAGTGGACGTCCAGGAACGGCCGAACCACCGGCCGGCGCGGTAGGCCGACAGGTGGGTGCGGGACAGCGCCAGCTCGCCCGCCTCGCCCGGCAGGGTCAGGTCGACCTGGGTCATCACGACCTCGCCGGTCGCGACGTCCACGGGGTCCCCGCAGTAGGTCTTGGCGTCGGACGGCAGGGCGCGGTCGCGGGCGCGGGCGCCGTCGGTGCCCGGGTCGCTTCTCGGCGTGCTCCCGCCCGCGGTGTGCCCGCCGCCGGAGGAGGTGGTGGTGTCCGGAGTGGGCGAAGGGGTTTCGTCCGGTCCCTTGGGCTGCGGGTCGGTCTTGGCGCCGGGTCTCGGGTGCGGGGTGTCTCCGGCGCCGGAGGTGGAGGTGCTGTCGCCGTTGGGCCCGTCGAGTCCTTTGGGGTTGCCGTCGATGCCGGCGTGCTTCGGCGGCGGCGCGGTCTTGCCCGGCGTGATCTTCCGCAACGCCTTGGCCGCGTCGTCGAACAACGATCCCGCCCGCTTCAGCAGCGGGATCAACGCCTGCAACGCCTTCACCAGACGTTTCGTCAGATCCGCGATCTTCGACGCCGTCTTCGCCACCGCGCCGACGACCTGCGGCACCACCCAGGTCAACCCGATCCCGAGCGTGAACACCACCTGCAACGCCCAGCTGATCAAATGCCCGACCAGCTCCGCGATGATGTCCCGCACCAACGCCCGCACCGCCGCGACGACCTCACCCGCGGTCTTCACCCCGCTCGAGGCACCTTCGCAGCCCTTCCGCGCCGTCTCCAGCAAGGTCACGGTGTCCTGCGCCCGCTGCCGGTACGCGTCCCCCGCCACGCCCGTCCACGACGCCGTGTCGGCCTGCACCATCCCCGTCAAGTCCTGGCCGATGCTGCCCAGCTCCGTGGCGATGTTCTGCCACGTCTGCGCCTGCGCCGCGATCTCATCCGCGTTGCCGGTCAGCCCGTTCAGCGCCTCCTTCAAGGGCCCGACGTGCTCCATCAGCCACCCCACGCCCGCCGCCAGGATCGCGCCGAACGGGTCCATCGCCATCGACAGCGCATCCAGCGCCGTCCCCACCGCACCCAACGCCACCGAAGCCCAGTCACCACTCTCGATGGCCGACTTGAGGTCGTTCGCCGACTCCAGCAGCGACACCCCGGAGTACGCCGTGGTCGAGTCCTTGGTCTCGGCGACCAGCGGGTTGCCCACTACGCGACCCTCCTGACATCCAGGCGAACTTTGGTGGAACTTTCAAGCAAGTCTGGGGGGTGAAAGTAGCAGTGCGCGCCGAGGACGCACCGGAGCCGCGGCGCGGGTGCCCGAAAATCCGCCATTCGTGCCCCCGGCGGCCATCGACGGGGAACGCGCCGGTGCCCAGGCGGGCACCGGCGCGTCGGCCGGGGGAGCGGCGGTGAGAAGTCGTCCGGTGCCCGGGCGGCGGCACCGGCACGGTGTCCGGGTAGGGGCGGTCAGAAGTCGTCGGGTGTGCTGATGCGGCTGCGGACCAGCGCACCGGACTCGGTCAGCGTGCCCGTGCCGTAGTCGGTTCCGGCGCAGGTTCCGGGGCGCAGCGCGGCGCTGCTTTCGTTCGCGTCGGAGTAGGTCCAGTTCGCGTAGCTGATCTTCAGCTGGTCGAGCAGGTCGAGCCAGGCCGTGCTGCTCGACTGGTCCAGCGCGCCGCCGCCGGTCGCGCTGACCGTGCCGAACTCCGTGACGAACAGCGGCAGCTTCGTGGCCGCCCGGCTCACCGTGGCGCGGTAGGTGTCCTTGTGGCTGGCGGCGTAGAAGTGGAACGTGTACATGATGTTGGTCGCGTTCACCGGGTTGTTGACGATCTCGGTCTCGTTCGAGCCGTCCGAAACGCCGAGGGACGACCAGCCGCGGGTGCCGACGATCACGACGGCGTCCGGGTCCGCGGCACGGATCACCGGGATGACCTGCTCGGCGTAGCTCTTGATGGCCGCCCAGCTGACGCCGTTGGGTTCGTTGGCGATTTCGTAGATCACGTTCTTCTTCGCCGCGTTGCGCGCGGCGACGGCCGCGAAGAACGTCTTGGCGCGGTCGAGGTTGTAGTTGGGGTCGCCCGGGGTGAGCGCGTGGAAGTCGATCACCGCGTACATCCCGCGCTTCTCGGCTTCGTCGACGAGGCTGTTGACGCGGTTGGTGAACCACGGCGGATTGGTCTCGTACCCCTGCTCCTGGACGTACATGGCGATGCGGAGCAGGTCGGCGTGCCAGTCGTTCGCCAGCGCGTCGAGCGACGCGGTGTTGTAGCACCCGTCGAACCACTGGAGCCCGTGGGTGCTCATGCCCCGCAGCTGGATCACCCGGTTCGCCTCGCTGCACAGGTGGACGCCGCAGACGTGCAGCTGCCCGTTGGCCGCCAGCGGCGTGCGCCCGGCCGGCGGCGTCGTGGTCGTGGTGCTGGTGCTGGTGGTGGTCGTCGGGCTCGGGCCGGTGGTGCCCGTGCAGGTCACGCCGTTGAGGGCGAACGACGCCGGTACCGGGTTGGCGCCGGTGGTGGTCCCGGTGAAGCCGAGGTCGACGGCGGCGCCGGAGCCCAGCGACCGGTTCCAGTCGACGTTGGTGGCGGTGGCCGTGGTCCCGGACTGCGACCAGGTGGCGTTCCAGCCCTGTGCCACCTTCTGGCCGGCGTCGGGGAAGGTGAACCGCAGCGACCAGCCGGTGATCGCGTCGCCGAGGTTGGTGACCTTGACCCCGGCCTGGAACCCGCCCTGCCACTGGTTGGTGACCGTGTAGTCGACCCGGCAGCCTTGGGCGGCGGCCGAGGCCTGGGGCATCACCAGCAGGGCCGCGGATCCGAGGACCGTCGCGCAGGCGGCCGCCAGCGCGGCAATGGAGCGCTTCATCGAACTCCTCAGTGTCGTGTGTGTTCCTCCGCTGCGGCTGGGAGCGCTCCCAGGAATGAGAACATCCGCCTCGGGACGACGTCAAGGGTCCGGGTGTCAGGGGGTGAGTGCGTCGGCCCGGCCGCTCACCAGGCCGAGGACCTCGTCCACTCCGGTCAGCCGCAGGGTGCGGGCCACCCCGCTGTGCTCGGGGGTCACCACCCGCAACCGGGTGCTGCGGCGGGCTTTCAGCAGGATCGTGATGCCGATGGAGGCGAGGAAGGAGACGTCGGTCAGGTCGACGACGATCAGCGCGGGCCCGCGGGCCAGTGCGGCGGCGAGCGCGTCGCCGAACATCGGGGCGGTGTGGAGGTCGACTTCCCCCGACACCTCCACCACCAGCCGCTCGTCGGTGTCCCCGGCGCGGCGGGTCGTCGTCTGCAGCAGGTCCTCCGGCCGGACCCGGCCACGCTCACCCGTCACGTCCACCCTCCGGCTGTCGTCGGCGTTTTCCCCGCCATACCCACGGCCGTGATGGTCGAAACATCGGCTTCCCGGCCCGCGACCGAGGCGTCACGGTCTTTCACCGGTGCTGGCCTGCATGGCTGGTCACGCCTCGTGGTGCGGGAACCGCGGGCACCGAGCGCAGGTGCCGGGCGGCGTGGGCCAGGTAGCGCCGGATCGGCCGCGCTCTCCCGGGATGGGCGGCGGCAGACGCTCCGCGCCCCGTCGCCGGATCAGCCGCGCTGTCCCGAGGTGCCCCGCGCCAGACGCCCCGCGCGCGACCGCTGGATCGGCCGCGTCCTCCGAGATGGCGGGCGCCAGACGCCCCGCGCGCGACCGCTGGATCGGCCGCGTCCTCCGAGATGGCCGGCGCCAGACGCCCCGCGCCCAGTCGCCGGATCAGCCGCGCTCCTCCTCCACGTGCAGCGCTTCCTGCTCCGGCCCCGCGGCCGACTCGTCGCGCGCCGCCGCGCCGACCGCGTCCGGCTCTGTGTCCCGGGGTGGCCCATCGCCTTCCACCGGCTCCAGCTGGACCGCTGCCCGCTCCGCCGACTCCGCGTCCGGGTTCTCGCGCGACCACGCCGGCGAGTCCAGGCCGTCCGGCTCCGGTTCGCCGTCCAGCTCCAGCCGTTCCTGCTGCTCCGAGCGGGCGAAATCCTCTTCGGACATTCGGCCTCCACCTCCGGTCGGTTCCCTTCGTGGCCGCATGGTTACCCCGGCGATGTGCGCCCACACTTCCCGGCTGGTGGTTGCAACGTGGCATGCCACGTTGCAAACTGAGGTGCTCCCGTCCCCACCCCCCTCCGGAGGTCAAAGGTGACCGACTTCGATCGACGTGACGTGCTGCGTGCCCTCACCGCGCTGGGGGTGACCGGCGTGACCGCGAGCCTGCTCGGCGGGACCGCCGAAGCCGCCGCCCCGAGCCCGCTGGACCTGAAGTTCACCGTCAAGGAGCAGTTCCGGCCGTTCGACCTCATCGCGCCGAACTTCGTCCAGGTCGACACCGCGGCCGGGCCGGGCTCGCTCGTCGAAACCGGCGTCCGGCCGAAGGCGCCCTACGGGACCGTGACCGCCGAGGTGCGCGGGGCGGGCGCGCACGTCGTCGCCGGGCTGGCCGGTGGCGGCGTTTCCGTGCTCGGCACCTACGACGCCGCCGCGGGGCAGGCGGGCATCGAGATCACCACCGCCGCCGGCACCGCCGTCGTCAAGACCGTGGCGGCGAACCTGCCCTCGTCGTTCGGGTTCGCCGTGGTGGTCAACGAAAACGCGGTCACCGTGCTCGCCGACACCGGATCGGGCTGGCGGCCGCTGCTGACCGAGCGCGACCGGGTCCGGGCGCGGATCGACCTGCGCGATCCCGCGGTGCTGGGCAAGCTCGGCTACGCCTACGGCAGCCGCGGGACGGCTCGGCTGGGCCGGGTCCGGGCCGGGTACTTCGGGCAGGCCGGCGTCCGCGATCCGCACGTCGTGCAGTACGCCGACGGCCGGCCCTACATCCGTCACGGCAAGCTCTACCTGACGATGACCAACGCCGGGCTCGGGTTCTTCCAGCAGGCGCACTGGGCGGTGTGGACGCTCGACCTCGCCGACCCGACGAAGCTCGAGCAGGTCGCGACGCTGTTCTTCGCGCGCGACGGCGTCGTGCTCGGCGACCACGCCGGCCAGATCGTCCGCGACGGCGACCGGTTCATCCTGCTGATGAGCTCCTGGGGCGACTTCGCGTTCAACGGCGTCCACGTGCGCCACACCGTCACCCACGCCGACGTCCTTTCCGGCGTGCACGTGCTGCCCACCGAGCAGCTCCCGCTGCCCACGGCCGTCAGCTCGTGGGACCCGGCGCTGACGAAGATCGACGGCCGCTGGCACATCGCGTTCGTCGAAAGCCCGGCCCAGCAACCGGCTTTCGTGTTCCACCCCGCGCTGGCCGCCGCCCCGCGCGGTGCCGACTACGACCAGGGCCTGACGCTGCTCGGCGCCGACACGTCCGTCAAGCAGACCGAAGGCACGATCCTGCAGCAGGTCGGCGGCCGGTGGTACCTGTTCGCCAGCGACGGCGACGCCCGCGAGTATCCGGTGTACGACCTGCGGCTGCGCAAGCTGGGCACGCTCAACGCGCCGTACGGCACCAACATCCCGCACCCGATGCTCGTCCGCGTCGGCGGCCGCTGGTGGCTGCCGACGTTCAACGGCACCCAGTACGCCGAAGACGTCCTGGGCTACGGCGGGCACGGCGACTTCATCCTCATGCAGGCCTGAACCCCCGCGCGCGCCCGGCCGTCGCCGGGCGCGCGCGGACGGCGGGCCGGGAAGCGCTCGGCTGGGCCGCCGTCCGCGCCGCCCGTGACCGCACGCCCAGCGCGCCCGGGCACGAGCGGTCCGGCGTGGTCGCCGGACTCGGCCACGGCACCACCGGCCAGACCGTGCTGATCCACGGCGCGGCCGGCGGACCTCGCCCACCGGGGGCGGTTGAAGCCCCTCGCCGAGGCCGCCGACGCCTTCGCCCGCCGCCGGGAAGGCCGGGGAAACACGATCATCCGGGTCGGCTGAGGAGACCTGGTCAGGCCGTCCGGTAGCGCGAGGCGAGTTCGGGGCTCTGCCCGCCGAACGCGGCCAGCTCCGCCTCGAAGACGGTCTCGAGGAGGCTCGCGTCCTCCACGCCCGGCGCGCAGACGACCTCGCCCAGCTCCAGCCCGCGCAGCGACGCGGTGACGACGTCGGCCGCGCTCATGCGCGGGACCGAGCTCAGGTCCATTCCCTGGCGCTCGTGGAACTCGGTGGCGACCACGCCCGGGCACACGACCTGCACTCCGACGCCGGTGCCTTCGAGTTCCGCGCTGAGCGTCTGGGACAGCGTGACCAGGTGGGCGAGGGTGCCGGCGTACACCGCGCGGCGGGGCATCTGGCTGTGCGGTGCCGGCCCGCTGAAGGCGATCATGCCGGCGACGTTGACGATGGCGCCCCGCCCACGCTCCCGCATGCCGCCCACGGCGGCGCGGGCGAGCAGCGTGGGCGCGAGCACCTTCACCTTGACCAGTTCCCGGGCCTTGTCGGCGGGCAAGTCGGCCAACGGCATGTAGTGCGCCACGCCGGCGTTGTTGACCAGCAGGTCGAGAGGTTCGCTTGCCGCGATCTCCGCGACCGCGTCGATGCCTTCGTCGCGGGAAAGGTCGGCCGCCACGGTGCGGACCGCGACGCCGGGGTGGGCGGCGGCGAACTCGTCCAGCCGCTCCTGCCGCCGTCCGACGAGCACGAGGTCGTGGCCGTCGGCGGCCAGGCGTTCAGCGAACGCGCGGCCGATGCCGGAGGTCGCGCCGGTGACGAGGGCGAGCTTGCTCATACGTGGTGTTCCTTCGGTGCGGGGGCCGGAGCCGGGGCCAGCGCGGCGGACCCGAGGAGGGCCAGCTTGTCCGCGGCGTCCGTGCCGGGGTCGGGGTGGTAGACGGCGAGCACGAGGCCCGGTGCCTCGCTGACGAGCAGCTTTTCCCGGTTCAGGACCAGTTCGCCGACCACCGGGTGGGCGAACCGGACCGTCGCGCCGCGCCGGTTCTCGACGTCGTGGCGCGCCCACAGCTCGCGGAAACGGGGACTGGCCAGCGAAAGCTCGCCGACGAGCTCGATGAACCGGGGATCGTCGATCTCGGTGCCCACGGACTGGCGGAAGCCGGCGACCAAGGCCCGTGTCGCGCTTTCCCAGTCCGGGAAGAGCGCTTTCTCGGCCGGGTCGAGGAAGACGTCCCGCAGCCGGTTGGCGCCCACGACCAGGCGCGGGGAAAGCGCCGCGGCGAGCGGGTTGGCCGCGAGGACGTCGAGGTAGCGGTCCTCGACGAAGGCGGGCAGCGTGAGCGCCGCGACGAACTTGACGATGTTCGGCGGGACGGTTTCCTTGCGGCTCCGCCGCCGTCGGCGGCGCGGCGGGGGATCGGTGAGGCTGATCAGGTACGCCGTGGCGTCCTCGTCCAGCTGCAGCACGCGGGCGAGTGCCTCGATGACCTGGCGGGACGGGTTGCGGTCACGGCCCTGCTCCAGGCGCAGGTAGTAGTCGGCGCTGATGCCGGCCAGCATCGCGACCTCTTCCCGGCGCAGGCCCGGCACCCGCCGCACCCCGTCCGCCGGGATGCCCGCCCGTTCGGGGGTGAGCAGCTCCCGGCGGGCGCGGAGGAGATCGCCCAGGAGGTTCGGTTCGTCGGTCACGTTTTCACGGTAGCCCGCGGTTCCCGCCCGTGCCTGGCCCTGTCACTCCCAGGGACGCGGTGTCCGAAGTGGACTCCGCGGTGGCTGCTGTGGACGGTCAGCCGACGGGGAACTTGACCCCGGTCAGCTCCTCCGAGACCGTCCACAGGCGTCGCTGGACCGCCAGGTCGTAGGACCGCGGGCTGGACGCGACCACCTGCGGGCGCCCGCGGTAGCCGCCCGGGCCGTCCGGGCCGTAGTACTGGCCGCCGAGGGCGGCCGGGTCGGTCGCGGCACGCAGGATCGGCAGCGCGCCCCGCTCCGAGCTCTGGGTGAACAGCGGCGCGACCGCCGGGAACAGCGCGCGGGCGATCGCGGGGGAGTTGCGCATCAGCTCCGTGCGGGCCACCCCGGGATGAGCGGCGAGCGACGCCGTCGTGCCGTGCGAGGCGAGGCGGCGCTGCAGCTCGTAGTGGAACATCAGGTTGGCCAGCTTGGCCTGCCCGTACGCGGCGACGCGGTCGTAGGAGTTCTCCCACTGCAGGTCGTCGAAGTGGATCGCGGCGCGGATGCGGTGGGCGATGCTGGCGACCGTCACCACGCGGGAGCCCGCGACCGGCAGCAGCAGGTCCAGCAGGAGCCCGGTGAGGGCGAAGTGCCCGAGGTGGTTCGTGCCGAACTGCAGCTCGAACCCGTCCCGGGTGGTCTGCCGCGGCGGGTACATCACGCCGGCGTTGTTGATCAGCAGGTCGATCTTCGGCAGCGTGGCGTGCAGGTCGGCCGCGGCGGCGCGGACGGACTCGAGCGAGGCCAGGTCCAGCTCCTGCACGGTGACGTCGGCACCCGCGCCGAACCGGGCGGCCGCCTGCTTGCCCTTCTCGACGTCGCGGACGGCGAGCACGACCTTCGCCCCGCGCTGGGTCAGCACTTTCGCCGTGTCGAAGCCGAGGCCGGTGTTGGCGCCGGTGATGACGGCGACGCGGCCCTGCTGGCTGGGGACGTCGCGTTCGGTCCAGTTCCTGCTCATGGTGATCCCTCCGTGCCGGCTCGTTGCGGACCGGCGGTCTGTTACGTCTCCGACGCTAAGGAACCGTCGGTCTGTTGTCAAGAGACCGCCGGTCTTCAAGGTGCCGGAAAGGCGATACGCTGGGTGGCATGACGTTCCAGCGGGCGCGCAGCGCGGAGCAGCGGGAGGAGCGGCGCCGGACGATCCTCGACACGGCGCTGGCCATGCTCGCCGAAATGCCGGTGGCCGAGGTGAGCCTCAACGAGCTCAGCAGGCGGGTCGGGCTGGCCAAGTCGAACGTGCTGCGCTATTTCGAATCCCGCGAAGCGGTCCTGCTCGAACTGCTCGACCGGGCACTGCGGGACTGGCTGACCGAGCTGGCGGGCGAGCTGGCCGCGGGCGTCGACCCGGGCCTGCCGCCGGCGGAGCGCGGCGAGGTGTTCGCGGCGGTGGTCGCCCGCTCGCTGGCCCGCCGCACGGTGCTGTGCGACCTGATCGGCGCGCAGGCCGGCGTGCTGGAGCACAACGTGTCCGTGGACGTGGTCGTGCGCTTCAAGCGCTCGGCTCTGGCCGGGCTCGACACGATGGCCGAGCTGATGCGCCGTTACCTGCCGGAGGTCGGGGACGAAGCGAAGCCGGTGTGCCTGCTGGCGATGATCCTGACGGGCGGGCTGTGGACGCACTGCCGTCCGTCGGCGAGCGCGCTGGCCGCCTACGAGGCGGACCCGGCGCTGACGGCGCTCCGCCTGGACCTGGCACCCGCGCTGGAGCACGGCCTGGCGGTGCTCATCGCGGGCGCGATGGCGCGGACCGCCGGCTGATCCGTTGTGGACGCCCGCGCGTCACGGGCCGTCGAGGAGGATGAGCACGCCGATGCCGATCAGGACGAGCGGCAACAGGAAGTGTCCCCGCCGCGACAGCGCCTTCGCGATCGCCGGGCGGGTGGCGAAGAACCGGCCCGCGGCGAGCCACCCGGCGACCAGGACCAGGAACACGGCCAGGTAGCCGGTCATGCCGCCGACGCCGGCGGTGGCGAAGACCGGTACGTAGACGCCGATGTTGTCCCCGCCGTCGGCCAAGGTGACGGCGGCGACTTCGAGGACGCCGGGACCACCGCCGCGGCCGGCCTTGCCGTCGCCGGGATCGTGCCGGTGCCGCCAGGCCCGCACGGCGGCCCGGACGCCCAGCGCCACCGGCAGCAGCCCGAGGTACGGGAGGACGCGCGCGGGCAGGAGAGCGGCACCGGACGCGGCGGCGGCCGCCACCGCCAGGATCGCCGTGAAGCCGGCGTACTGGCCGATCGCGACCCTGCGGGCGGACCCGGGGTGGCCGGCTCCTTGCGCGAAGAACAGCGCCAGGACCACGAGGTCGTCGACGTTGGTGACGGCGAACAGCCCGGCCGCCCGGCCGATGACGCCGAAGTCCATGCCCGGCACGGTACCCGGAGCGGGCGGGCCGCTCGGTCCCGTCCGGCCGCGCCTCGGCGAACCGGGGACGCGTCGGCGTGCGGGGCGTAAGGCGGTCCACGCGGTCGATGTCCCAGCCGGCCAGGTACCAGCGCCGTCCCGTGTGGCCACTTCGCCGCGATCGAGGCGCCGGACCGCGCGTCGGCGACGTCCGGGCGTCTTCGGGAAGCCGCGGTGGCGGGCATGCTCATTTGCTAGCATGCGGGCATGCCTTCGACCGCGAAGCGGCAGTTCAGCGTCTACCTGCCTGCCGACCTCATCAGGCGGGTGAAGCACGCGTCGGTCGACGCCGATGAGTCGCTGTCGGCGTTCGTGGAGCGCGTGCTCGAGGACTACCTGCGACGAAGCGAGGAACGCCCGTGATGCGTGTGATGCCGATCCGCTACACCGCCGACGTCGAAGCCTTGACGCGGTTCTACCGGGTGCTCGGCCTCGAGGCAGGCCCGGTGTCACGCCCCGGCGGGTGGGCCGAGCTGCCCGCCGCGGGCGGGATGCTCGCCGTCCACCGGTCCGGCGGAGCCGACGTGGGCCGGTGCGAGCTGGCCTTCGAAACCGGGGAACCGCTCGACGCCGTCGCCGCGCGGCTGCGGGCGGCCGGGTTCGAACCGGGGCCGGTGATCGACGAGGGGTACGGCAGCTCGCTGCGGGTCCAGGACCCCGACGGCGTCTGGGTGCAGGTCAACGTGTACGAGCGAGAGCTGTACACGTGAGCGCGCCGGCGCGGCGGCCGGGCTCGCTGCTGCTGGCGGCCGGCGTCGTCGCGGTGGAGTTCGCGGCGGCCGTGACCAGCTTCGTCGCGTCCACGCTGCTGCCGGTGATCGCCGGCGACCTCGGCGCCCGGGACCGGCTGGGGCTGCTGATCGCCGGTTCGACGCTGGGGCTGTTCGTCGCGCTGCCGCTGGCGAGCCGGGTGCTCGCCGGGCTGGGCACGCGCGGCACGCTGGCCGCCGGGACGCTCGCCTACGCCGGCGGGCTCGCCGTGGCGGCCACCGCGCGGACGGCGTGGGTGTTCGCGCTGGGCCAGCTGTCCACCGGGCTCGCGAGCGGGCTGCTGGCGGTGTTCGGGATCGGCTCGGCGATCCGGCACCTCGACGAGCGGCTGCGCCGCCGGGTGGTCGCGGCGTCGTCGGCGATGTGGATCCTGCCCGCACTGGCCGGTCCCGCGGCGACGCTCGGCCTGGCCCACCTCGCCGGGTGGCGCTGGACGCTGCTCGCGCCGGTACCGTTCGTCCTCTTCGGACGGTTGCTCGTCGTGCGCGCCGCCGGCGACGAGCCGGAGGCGCCGCCGCGGCCGCTGGGCCGGACGCTGCTGGTGCCGCTCGGCGCGGCGGGGGTGGTCCTCAGCGAGGGATGGTGGCCGCTCGCGGTCCTCGGCGCGGTCGTCGCCGGTGCCGGGACGATGGCGATCCTGCCCGCGGGCACCGCGTGCCTGCGCCGGGGCACGCCGGCGGCACTCGCGGCCATGGTGTTGTTCGCCGTCGGCTACTTCGGCGCGGACAGCCTCGTGACCGTGCTGCTGACCGCCGGGTACGGCGTGAGCCTCGGCCAGGCCGCGATCGTCCTGAGCGCCGCGCCGCTGGGCTGGGCGCTCACGAGCCTGGCGGTCGCCCGGTCCCCGCGCCGCTTTTCGGCGGCCGGGCTCGCCTTGACCGCGGCGGGGACGGCGGTCCTGGCCTTCGGCGGCTCGTTCGGCGTGGCGCTGGCCGCGTGGGCGGTGGCCGGGATCGGCGTCGGTCTCGCCTATCCCGGCCTGTACGTCCGCGCGACGACCACGGGCCCGGCCTACAGCGCCACCGAGCTGGCCACCGCGGTCATCACGGCCGAGTGCGTCGGGCAGCTGCTGGGCCGCGCGCTCGGTGGCGCGCTGAGCTCGGCCGGCGGCCTGTTCGCCGCCTACGGCGTGTTCGCGGTCGCGCTGGCCGCCGCCGCGCTGGTCAGCCGAAGGTGAACCACCGCGACGTCAGCAGCACCAGGCCGAGGGAGCACGCCGCCACCACGACCAGGCCCAGCGCCGCGACGACGAGGGGCCGGAACCCGCTGCGCGCCATCTGCCGCAGGTCGAAGTTCAGGCCGACGCCGGCGAAGCACAGCAGGAACGCCCACTTGGACAGGTTGCCGAGGCCGGTGACCTCGGCCTTCGTGAACACGTGCGCGGTGGCCAGCGCGGACACGGCGATGAAGCCGAGCACGAACTTCGGGAACGTGCGCCAGACGAAGACGGCCCGCTCTTTCGGTCCATTCGCGACCGACTTGCCGCCGCGGGTCGACCAGTAGGCCGCGTAACCGAGGACGACCAGGCCGATCAGGGCGTTGCGGGTGCTCTTCACCGCGACGGCGACGTCCTGGGCGTGCGGGGAGTAGGCCGCGCCGGTCGCCGTCGTCTCCGCGGTGTTGTCGACGGCCAGGCCCGCCCACAGCCCGAACTGCGTGTCGGACAGGTGCAGGGCGTGCCCGATCAGCGGGAAGGTGAACAGGGCGACCGCGCCGAGCGCGAGGATCGCGGCGATGGCGTAGCCGGAGTCCTCGTCGTCGGCGTCGATCGAGCCGCGGCCGGCGATGATCGCCGAGACGCCGCAGACGGACGTGCCGATCGCCAGCAGCGAGGACAGCTTCCCGCCGAGCCCGGAAAGCTTGCCCACCAAGAGGATCGCCGTGGTCGCGACGGCCATGTCGACGAGGATCAGGCCGAGGCTCAGTCCGCCGAGCTTGGCCAGGTCGCCCAGCACGAACCGGGCGCCGAGCAGCACGATGCCGATCTTCAGCCAGAACTCGTAGGTGGCCACGCCCGGCCGGAACACCGCCGCGACGCCGAGCGTGTTGCGGATGAGCAACCCGAGGATGATCGCCCACAGCACGTACTCGACGTCGGGCAGCGCGGTGCCGGCCGCCTTGCCGATGGCGCGGATCCCGTTCTGCGCCAGCGTGCCCGCCACGCCGACCGCGGCGAGCAGCAGCAGGCCGGGAACGTGCCGCAGGACCGGGATCGCGGTGAGCCCGCCGCCACGGGCGGTCGTGCCGGCCGGCGCGGTCATTTGACGAGGAAGGGGATCGTCGGCAGCACACCGAAGGCGGCCAGCAGCACCACTGCGGCCGCGACGGCCACCGCGGCCCAGTCGGCGGTCAACCAGGGCTTGCTCATGCGGGTTCCTTCCGGCGCGGGAACGGGTGCGCAGAGTGGACCGCTGTCCGGGCCGTGGGCGCAACGGTTTCCAGGAACTGGGACGTGCCGCCGTCCAGGATCTGGAACCCGGCGGCCGCTCGTTGACCGGGCTCGGCCGGGCTTCCTAGAGTCGGCGGTGTCAGCGGAAAGCGCACGCGCTTTTCTTCCCCTGCTGTTTCGCAGAACAGGGACATCCATGCCCGAATCCGTCTGGGTCGCCCAGTCTGATCCGCGGGTCCGGCCATTGCTCGCCGACCTGGCCCGCGAATATTCGACGCGGTACCACCGTGTGCTCAACGACGTCCATTTCGAGCTGCGCGAATATCCCGCGGAGCGGTTCGCGCCGCCGGCGGGCGGCCTGCTGCTGCTCGTGCGGGACGGGCACGCCGTCGCCGGCGGGGCCTTCCAGCGCTACGACCCGGAAACCGCCGAACTCAAGCGGATCTGGACGCACCGCGCGCACCGCGGCCGCGGGCTCGCCCGGCGCGTGGTGGCCGAACTGGAGGCCGAAGCCGCCTCGCGCGGGTACACCCGTGTCTTCCTCACCACCGGCCCGAACCAGCCCGAGGCCCGCGGTCTCTACCTGGCCACCGGCTACACCCCGCACTTCGACGTCGCCGCCGTGCCGGCCACGCGGCTCGCGTTCTCGAAGGCGCTGCCCGCGGTGGTGGGCACGAGATGACCAGTGACCTCGGGACCCGGCCCGCGCCCGCGGCGGCACCGGAGGAGACGCTGAAGATCGTGCCCGCGCGGCACCCGCTGACCTGGGTGGCGGCGGCCGTCGTCGCCGTCCTCGTCGCGATGGCGGGCCACGCGCTGGTGACGAACAAGGCGTTCGACTGGCCGACGTTCGCGAAGTTCGTCTTCCAGAAATCGATCTTGGAAGCCATCGCGCTGACACTGGAACTGACGTTGTTCGGCGTCGTCGCCGGATTCCTGCTGGGCACCGTGCTGGCGTTGATGCGCATTTCCCGAAATCCGCTCCTGCGCGCGGTCAGCTGGACCTACACGTGGATCTTCCGGTCGGTGCCGCTCATTCTCCAGCTGCTTTTCTGGTACAACCTCGCGATCCTGTACAACGAGATTTCCTTCGGCGTCCCGTTCGGGCCGTCGTTCGTCTCGGTGGGGACGATGAGCCTGATCCCGCCGTTTCTCGCGGCCGGCCTCGGGCTGGCCCTGCACCAGGGCGCCTACGCCGCGGAGATCGTGCGCGCCGGGTTCCTCTCGGTGGACGCCGGGCAGCGCGAAGCCGCCGCGGCTCTGGGCATCCCGGCCGGGCGGCAGTTCCGCCGGATCGTGCTGCCGCAGGCGATGCGCACGATCGTGCCGACCGCCGCGAACGAGATCGTCGGGCTGCTGAAGGCGACGTCGCAGGTGTACGTGATGGCCCTGCCGGAGCTGTTCTACCAGGTCCAGGTGATCTACACGCGCAGCGGCCGGGTGATCCCGCTGCTGCTGGTGGCCACCGCCTGGTACCTGGCGCTGACCACCGTCCTGTCGGTCGCGCAGTACTACGTCGAGCGCCACTTCGGCCGCGGCACGCAGCGCACGCTGCCGCCGACGCCGCTGCAGCGCCTGCGCGCGGCCTGGAGGCGGGCATGACGGACTTCATGGTGGACGTCCGCGGCGTCCACAAGAGCTTCGGGGCGCTGACCGTCCTCGACGGCGTCGACCTGCGGGTGCGCCCGGGTGAAGTGACTGTCCTGCTGGGACCGTCCGGGTCCGGGAAGTCGACGCTGCTGCGGCTGATCAACCACCTCGAGCGCGCCGACCGCGGCTTCATCAGCGTCGGCGGCGAGCTGATGGGCTACCGCCGTGCCGGGGACCGCCTGTACGAGCTGAAGGAACGCGAGATCCTCAAGCAGCGCACGAAGATCGGGTTCGTGTTCCAGAACTTCAACCTGTTCGGTCACCTGACCGTGCTGGAGAACGTCGTCGAGGCGCCGGTGTCCGCGCAACGCCGTCCGCGGGCCGAAGCCGAGGCCAAGGCCCGCGAGCTGCTGGCCCGCGTCGGCCTCGAAGACAAGGCGGCCGAGTACCCGCGGCGGCTGTCCGGCGGCCAGCAGCAGCGGGTCGCGATCGCCCGGGCCCTGGCGCTCGAACCCGGGGTCCTGCTGTTCGACGAGCCGACGTCCGCCCTCGACCCCGAACTGGTCGGCGAAGTCCTGGAAGTGATCCGCGGCCTGGCGAAGGCGGGCACGACCATGGTCGTCGTAACCCACGAGCTGGGCTTCGCCCGCGAAGTCGCCGACACCGTCGTCTTCCTCGACGAAGGCCGCGTGGTCGAGCAGGGTCCGCCGGCCGAAGTGCTGGACCACCCCCGTCACGCCCGCACGCGTGCCTTCGTCGAGAAAGTCCTTTGAGGAGAATGATGAGACTGCGTACTTTGCTGCTCGCTTCGGTGTTCGCGCTCGCCGCGTGCGGCAGCCCCGAAGCGGCGACCACGGCCCCGGCGGACAAGCCGGGCGGCGTCAACATCACCGCGAACCAGAACCGCGTCCGGGCGCAGAAGGTGGACGCGGTCGCGGCGCTCGTCCCGGCCGGGATCCGGGCCCGCGGCACGCTGGTGGTCGGGACGACCGGCAACGGCACCCCGCCGCTGTCGTTCCGCGCGGACGACGACAAGACGGTGATCGGCGTCGAGCCCGACCTCGCGCAGCTGGTCGCGGACGTGCTGGGGCTGAAGCTGGACCTGCAGGCGTCGTCGTGGGAGAACCTGTTCCTGTCGGTGGAGAACCGGCAGTTCGACGCCGGGTTCTCGAACATCACGGTGACGGAGGAGCGCAAGGACAAGTACGACTTCGCGACCTACCGCAAGGACACGATCGCGTTCGAGGTGCGGAACGAGAAGAACATCACGGTGAAGGAGCCGAAGGACATCGCGGGGCTGACGATCGGCGTCGGCGCGGGCACCAACCAGGAGCAGATCCTGCTGCGCTGGGACCAGCAGAACAAGGCGGCGGGTCTGGCCCCGGTGAAGTTCCAGTACTACCAGGCGACTTCGGACTACTACCTGGCGCTGCAGTCGGGCCGCATCGACGCGTACGTGGGCCCGAACCCGACATCGGCGTACCACGTGGCGGTGGACGGCCGGACGAAGATCGTCGGAACGGTCTCGGGCGGCGGCACGATCCCGGCGGACATCGCGGCGATGACGAAGAAGGACGACGGCCTGGTGAAGGCCCTGCAGCAGGCCCTGGACACGGTGATCAAGAACGGCCAGTACGCCGAGGTGCTCAAGCGCTGGAACCTGGCGTCGGAGGCGCTGCCCGCCTCGGAGATCAACCCACAGGGCCTGCCGCGCAAGTGAAGTACAGGTGGCCTCGGCCCAGCGCGCTTCGCAGGTGGGGCCGATGCTGACTTCGCCGAGCCGGAGAACGGCCTGAGGTGCTCGTCGCGCAAGGGCACCGCAGGCCCGCTACCGAACCCGGAACGCGCGCCGGTAAGCGCCCGGCGTGGTACCGACCTGGGCGTGGAACCGGCGGCGCAGGTTGACCGCCGAAGCCAGGCCGACCCGGGTGGCGATCGCCTCCACCGGGAGGTCCGTGTCCTCCAGCAGGGTGCGGGCCTCCGCCACCCGGCGGGCCAGCAGCCACGCGCCCGGGCTCGTGCCCAGCTGCTCGGCGAACCGGCGGGCCAGCGTGCGCGGGGACACCCCTGCCCGCGCGGCCAGGTCGGCCACCGACAACGGTGTCCCGAGCCGGGCCGCGGCCCAGTCCAGGAGCCCGTCCAGTGCGTCCGGTGGCGGGGGCGGCGGGGCGAACTGCACCTGGCCGCCCTCCCGGTGGGGCGGCATCACCATGTGCCGCGCGACCAGCGCGGCGTGCGCGGCCCCGTGGTCCTTGCGCACCAGGTGCAGGCACAGGTCGATCCCCGCGCCCGCCCCGGCGCTCGTCGCGACGTCGCCGTGGTCCACATACAGCACGTCCGGCTCCACGCGCACCTTCGGGAACTCGCGCTGCAGCTGCTCCGCGCGTTGCCAGTGTGTCGTCGCCGAGCGGCCGTCGAGCAGTCCCGTGCGGGCCAGCGCGAACACCCCCGAACAGATGGTGACCAGCCGCGCGCCCCGGGCATGGGCCCGCAGCAGCGCGCGGCGGACGCGCGGGGGCAGCGGCGCCTCCACCGGCGCCCAGCCCGGGATGATCACGGTGTCCGCGGTGGCGAGCGCCGACAGCCCGCGGGAGACGGACATCGCGTACCCGGCCGTCGTCGGGACCGGGCCGGGCTGCTCCGCGCACACCTCGAACTCGTAGTACCGCGGCACGCCCGCTCGCGGCGTGCCGAACACCTCGGCCGCGCAGCCCAGCTCGAACGTCGACTGCACCGGCCGCACCAGCGCCACCACACGATGCATGGCAAGAAAGTACCCCAAGGTGTCGGATCGGACACTGGTCCACCCCGCCCCGGCCCGGCACCGTGGTGATCATGCATCCCGAAATCCTCGAACAGGAGGGCTACACCTCCGCCACCGTCCAGGAAGCGCCCGTCCGCGAGCTGTTCCCCGGCATCCGGCTGCGTCCACTGTGGACAGACAAGACCGGCGCGCACGCCAACGTCCTCGAGATGGACCCGGGCACGTCGTGGCCGCACCGGGACGTCCACGAACCGGGGCCGGAAGAGGTCTACGTCGTCGCGGGCACGTTCAACGACGGCGCGCGCGACTACCCGGCAGGCACGTTCCTGCACGCCCCGGCCGGGACGTGGCACGTGCCGTCCAGCGCCCCCGGGTGCACGCTGTTCCTCTTCTACCCGGAGGGCTGAGCGGGCTGGTGCGGGGCCGCCGGCTGCGGTACAACCGGAACGTGTCCGAGCGCGGCCGGCGCCCCGGCCAGCACGCGATCGTCGAGCGTGACGTGCTGGTGCGGTACCTCGACGCGTGGACGGCGAAGGCGGTCCGCTCCCACCGCGGCGGCACGTACGTCGAGTGCGGCGGCTTCGCGGCCGACGCGCTCCGGGTCTTCGGGGAGTTCGCCGACCGCCTCGACGGGCACCACCTCGAGCTGGTGATCGCCGGCTCGGCCGCGCCGGAAGGGGCGCCGGAGGGGCTGTCCGTGCGGGTGGTCGCCGAGCCTCGCGCGGCCGAGACCACCGGCCCGACGCTGGCGCACCTGGACGGCCCGGAAGCGTGGCCGCTGCTGGGGTTCTTCGCGTGCGGCGAGGGACACGAGGTGGTGGTCACCGCGCCCATGCCGGACGCGGACTACCGCGACGCGCTGGGCGCGGCGGCCTGTTCGACGGCGGTCGAGCTGGTCGGCGACGACGGAAAGGCGCGCCTGCTGGCCTTCGCCACGGCGGACAGCAGGCACCTCGCGATGTTCAAGAGCGAGCTGTGGGCGGTGGACGAGTTCGCGGGAATCCGCTACCGCGACCCACGCGACCCGGAGGGCGCACTGGTCGACATCTCGCTGACCCCGCAGCTGCTGCCGCTGCGCCGGGCCCTGCTGGGCGAACTGCGCCGGTCGGGCCCGCGGACGGTCGCGGAGCTGCAGCGGTTCACGCTGCTGGAGACGATCTACCGCCCGGAGGACGCGATCGGCGCGGTGACGTCGGCGGTCGCGGCCGGCGACGTCACGCGCGAGCCGGAGAAAGGCCGGCTGGCTTCGCGGACCGTGGTCGGGCTTGCGTAGCGGGCCGGTGCTCCGCCGTTGCGTCCGGTGGGGTCGCGGGAGCCGGGATGGCCTGGCCGCGCGGACCGTGGGGTCGCGGGAGCCGGGATGGCCTGGCCGCGCGAACCCTCGCGGGCCGCCGCCTTCAACCTTCCTCCGTCTCCACCGCAGCGGCGCGCAGTGCGGCGGCGACCCGCTCGGCGGCCTCGGACAACGGCCGCGGGAGGTGGGCCAGCAACACGCGGCGCCGCTCGCCGGGCCCGCCCCGCACCTGCAGCACCCGCACCCCCGGCGGCGCCACCGCGCCCAGCGATCCGGGCACCGTCGTGATGCCGCAGCCGGCGGCGACCAGGTGCAGCTTGGCCAGCCAGTCACGCGCCGTGTGGGCGATCTCGGGCCGCTCGTCCAGGCCCGGCCACACGCCCATCACCCGGTCGTCGCCCGAACCGGCGATCCAGCGCTGCCCGCGCAGGTCCACCACGTCGACGTACTCCCGGCGCGCCAGCGGGTGCGTCGCCGGCACGGCCACCCGCAGGCTGCGCTCGGTGAGCACCCGCACGGCCAGCGCCGGCGTCTCGGTGTCCGGCGGGCGGAACGGCGGCGCCGAGGCCAGCAGCGCCAGATCCACCGTGCCCGCCCGCACGGCCCGCACCAGCGCCGGAGTCCCGCCTTCGCGGCTGACCACGGTGATCGCCGGATCCGTCCGCCGCAGGGCGGTCAGGGCGCGGGGGAGCAGCTCCGCCCCCGCGGTCGGGAACCAGCCCAGCCGGACCGTGCCCTGTTCGCCCGGCAGCCCGGCCAGCTCGCGCGCGGTCGCGTCGAGCTGGCCGACGACGGCCGCCGCCCGGCGGACCACGATCTGCCCCGCCGGGGTGAGCCGCACGCCGTCGTGGCGCCGCTCCAGCAACGACGTGCCCGCCGCGCGCTCCAGCGCTGCGATCTGGCGCGAGACGGCGGACTGCGTGTAGCCCAGTGCGCTGGCCGCGGCCGTGAGCGTGCCCCGCTCGGCGACTTCGCGGAACACCCGCAGCGCGGTCAGGGACGCGTCGGAGATGGCCATGACGTCTACGCATACCAGGGTTGCCATTCTTTCGCTTTCCGCATGGGCCGGACGCTCCTAGCGTTGAGGCATGACCTCGAAGATCGCCCTCGTCACCGGCGCCACCCAAGGACTCGGCCTCGCCCTCGTCGAAGGGCTCGCCGCCCGGCTGTCCACCACCGACACCGTCTACCTCACCAGCCGCGACGCCGGGCGCGTCGCCCAGGCCGTCGAAGCCATGCCGGCCGGCGGTGCCGAAATCCGCGGCGAAGTCCTCGACGTCGCCGGCCCCGGTGCGGCCGGACGGCTCGCCGAGCGGCTGGCGGAGCGGCACGGCGGCGTCGACATCGTGTTCGGCAACGCCGTCATGCGCGTCGGCCCGGACGACGACCCGCGCGAGATCGTCGACGCCTACGCCGAGGTCAACAACTTCGGCACCACCCGGCTGCTGCGCGCGTTCGCGCCGCTGCTGCGGGACGGCGGCCGGTTCCTCGTCGTCGCCAGCTCGTTCGGGACGCTCAACCACCTGGCACCGGCGCTGCACGACCGGTTCGACGGACTGTCCTCCCTGGACGAAGTGGACAAGCAGGTCGCGGCCTGGCGGGACGCGGTCAAGGACGGCAGCGCCCGCGCGGGGGACTGGCCGGGCTTCGTCAACATCCCGTCCAAGATCGGCCAGGTCGCGGCCGTGCGCGCGCTCGCCGCCCAGCGGCGGGAGGACGACCTGGCCCGTGACATCCTGCTCGCCGCCGTCTGCCCGGGCATGATGAACACGCCCACGTCCGCCCTGTGGTGGGACGTGCGGGACGCGCCCAGTCCCGCCCAGGCCGCGGCCGACCTCCTGGAGCTCGTGTTCCGGCCGGCCGATCCCGCCCAGTACGGCGAGCTGGTCCGCCACGGTGCCGTGCTGCCCTGGGCCCCCGTCCCGCCGAAGATCGATTAGGGTGGGTGGCGACCGGGCACCGTGGGAGGAGCGAGCCGTGCCGACGCTGACCGAACTGCCCCACTGGACGATCCGCACGTCCGGCGACGAGGTGACGTTCGTCCCCGTCACGGCGCGGGTGCGGACCGGTGGCGGGCTCGCCCTGCACGAAGACGACGTCCCCGGGTTCGCCAAGGCGCTCGGCGAGGTGATGAAGCTGCCCGCGTACTGGCACGCGCGGGCCCGGTCCACGAGCCGCGAGCCCGTGTGGTCGGCGCCGCGCCACGACGAGGGCTTCGTCCGCGTCGCCGGGCCGTGCCGCCCGGAGGCGGACCGGCCCGGCAGGTCGTTCACCTTCGCCCTGGCCGACGTCCGTGAGCTTCGGGTGCGGATCGCCGCCTACCTCGAGGGCCTGCCGGCCCGCTGAGGCTCAGCGCAGCGAGACGTCCGACGAGCGGCTCGGGACGGCGTCGAGCGTGGCCAGCGTCCCGGCGTCGAATTCGACGTCGAGGGCGGCGATGTTCTCCTCGAGGTGCCGCACGCTCGCGGTGCCCGCGATCAGGTGGACGTTCGGGGCGTGGTGCAGCAGCCACGCCAGGCCGACCTGGGCCGTCGTGCGGCCGATGGCCTGCGCGACGGCCGCCACCGCCGGCTCGTCAGCCACCTTCGGCAGGCTGTCGAATGCGCTGCCGAGCGGGCAGAACGGCACCCAGGCGATGTCTTCGGCCAGGCACAGCGCGAGCATGTCCTCGTCCTCGCGGCTGACGAGGCTGTAGGCGTTCTGGACGCAGGCGATGCCCGCCGGCAGGGCCCGGCGCAGGACGTCGAGGGTCACGCTGCTCAGCCCGATCGCGCCGATCTTGCCCTCGTCGCGCAGCTCGGTCAGCACGGCGAGCTGGTCGTCGACGTCGACCACCTGGTCGCCCTCGGCCAGCAGGCCGGGCCGTGTGTCGAGGCGGCGCAGGTTCATGAGCGGGATCCGGTCGATGCCGAGGCTGCGCAGGTTGTCCTCGACGCTCGCGCGCAGCTGCTCGGGCCGCTGGGCGGGCCGCAGCGGGATCGGGCCGCCGGGGTTCGGGTCGGCGCCGACCTTGCTGGCCACCAGGACCTCGTCGCCGGGCCGGATCGCGTCGCGCAGGAGCCCGTTGACGAAGCCGTTGCCGTAGAAGTGGGCGGTATCGACGTGGTCGACGCCGAGGTCGAACGCGCGCCGCAGCAGCGCGATGGCCGCCGGGCGGTCGTCGTGGAGCCGCTCGAGCTGCATCGCCCCGTAGCCGGCGCGGGAGACGGTGCGGCCGGCGAGGGTGCCGGTTCGTTCGATGGAAGGCATGTGGTCCCGTCCTCGTGCGATGATGGTGAAGCGGAGGAACCTCCGCTCTGCCGACCGTAGCACAACCGGAGGTGCCTCCGCTTTGCCTTCGCCCGAACCTGAGCGTCCGGTGCGTTCCGACGCGCGCCGCAACCGCGAGAAACTCCTGGCCGTGGCGCGAGCCGCCTTCGCCGGCGCCGAGGGCCCGGTGGCGCTCGAAGCCGTCGCCCGCGAGGCCGGTGTCGGGATCGGCACCCTCTACCGCCACTTCCCGACTCGCGAAGCGCTCGTCGAAGCCGTCTACGCCGCGGAGCTCGACGACGTCACCGCCAGTGCCCCGGCGCTGCTCGAAGAGCTCCCGCCGGAGGTGGCCCTGCGCGCCTGGATGGACCGCTACGCCGCGTTCGTGGCCACCAAGCGCGGGATGGCCGACGTCCTGCGCGCGAGCCTGGCGTCGGGACGCATCACGACACCGGTGACGCGCAAGCGGATCACCGCGGCGATCGGCGCGATCCTCGAGGCGGGTGCGCGCGCGGGCACGCTGCGGGCCGGGATCGACCCCGAAGACGTCACCCTCATGCTGCTGGGCGTGTTCCTCTCGACGGTGGCCGTCGAGGACCCGGCGCGGATCGGCCGGATGCTCGACCTCCTCGCCGCCGCCCTGCGCCCGTGAAGGCGCGGCTCGCGCCCGTCTACGCGGCGGGGTTCGTCACGGCGTTCGGCGCCCACAGCATCGCCGCCGGGCTCGGTGGCTACGCCGAATCCGAACACGCGTCCCTGCTCACGCTGGGGCTGTTGCTGGCGGTCTACGACGGCGCCGAAGTCGTGCTGAAACCGGTCTTCGGCGCGCTGGCCGACCGCGTCGGACCGCGCCCGGTGCTGCTGGGCGGGTTGCTGGCGTTCGCCGTCGCGTCGGCGGCGTTCGTCCTCGCCGGCAATCCCGCGCTGGTCGGCGTGGCCCGCCTCGGCCAGGGTGCCGCCGCGGCCGCGTTCTCCCCGGCCGCGGGCGCGCTGGTGGCCCGGCTGACGCCGGAAACCGGCCGCGGCCGCGCGTTCGGCGGCTACGGCGCGTGGAAAGGCCTCGGCTACACCCTCGGCCCGGTGCTCGGCGGCGTGCTGATCACGCTGGGCGGCTATCCGCTGCTGTTCGGCACGCTCGGCCTGCTCGCGCTGGCGGTCGCGGGGTGGTCCCTGGCCGCCGTCCCCGTCGTGGCACCGCTGCCGCGAACCCGGCAGACCGTGCTCGATCTCGCCCGCCGGCTGGCCACCCGCGGCTTCCTCCGTCCGACCGCGACACTCGCGGGCGCGACGGCCGCCGTCGCCGTCGGGGTGGGATTCCTGCCCGTGGCCGGCGCGCGCTTCGGCCCCTTGGCCACCGGAGCGGTCGTCTCGCTGCTGGCGGCCGTGGGCGCGGTGGTCCAGCCGTGGGCGGGCCGGGCCCGCGACGCCGGCCGGATCGGCGACGGCGTGGGCATGGCGGCCGGGCTCGCGCTGGCCGCGCTGGGCCTGGCGGCCGCCACCGTGGTGCCGGGCATCGCGGGGTTGCTGGTGGCGGCGCTGACGATCGGCGCGGGCACCGGCCTGGCCACCCCGATCGGCTTCGCGCACCTCGCCGCGGCCACGCCCCCCGAACGTCTCGGCCAGACGATGGGCGCGGCGGAAGTCGGCCGCGAACTCGGCGACGCGGGCGGCCCGCTGCTCGTCGGCGCGGTGGCGGCCGCCGGCTCGCTCGGCCTCGGGTTGTCCGGGCTGGCCGGGCTGCTGGCCCTTTTCGCCGTGGTGGTCGGGATCGGCGCGCGAAAGTAGCCCGGCATCCGAAAACAAAGTGACGGACGGCGCCCGGACCGGGTGACCGCCGCCGGTTCCGGAAACGCAGCGTGTCCGGACCGGCGTCCTTGATCCGCCATGCGGACGCTCACAAATGCCGTTTCGTGTTGCATGATGATTACTCCCCCGATTCGCGGGGCGTGTCGTGAGGGAGGACCTGACATGGGACAGGCGCGGGGCGAAGTCACCACGAGCATGGTCGATCTGAGTGCGTTTTCCCTGGCCGATCTGCGCGACAGCGACGACCCGGCGTTGCTGCGCTCGCTGCGGCTGGTCGCCGGGCGCGCCGAATGCAGCCGGACCGGGGTGCTGCAGAACCAGGCGCCGGACGCGCGCTGAGCCGGGGGTCAGGGAACCCACGACCCGATGCTGGACACCCACCGGGTGTCACTGACGAGCCTCGACGCGATGGCCGCGGGCAGAAGTGACGCGGCCGTCGTCGAGCAGCTCAGGCAAGCCGACCGCAGCAGGCGGCTGACCCTGCTGCGAGCCGTGCTCGACGCCGCCGCCGAGCGGGATCCCGCGATGTCCCCGCTGCCGCCGCTCGACGAGGCCTGGACGTTGCTGATCGAGGCGCAGCAACGGGATCCGGCCGCGACCGACCGCGTCCTCGCGCACCCGCACACGGGCCTGTGGGCGGCGGACGTCCTGCAGCGGCTGGCGAAAGGCGGTACCGGGCCGGACGATCCGCCGTTGTGGGCCGACCTCGGCGGCCTGCACCGGCTGGCCACCGCCGCGGCGATCCGCGCCGGGCACGACTTCCGGTCGCGGGTCCCGGTGTGGCGCGGCCGGCTCATGCTGCCCACGCTCGGCCTCGCCGAGGTCCGCAGCCACCGCGAATGGGATTTCGCGCAGGTGCACGCCGAACGCGGTCACATCCTCGTGCGCGGCCCGTCCGGCAGCGTGCAGCTGCCCGACGACAGCTCGGCCGACGGTCCGGGCTGGTTCGCCCTGCGCACGCTGCGCGTGGCCGGCGGTGAGCTGTGGCTCGACGACATCGACCCGTACCGCGAATTCGCCGGCCCGCTGCCACCGCATCGGCTCGACACCGCGGAAGTCGCGCGGTGGGCGGAAAGCCTGGACGAGACCTGGCGATTGCTGACCGCGCACCACCCCGCGATCGCGGCGGAGCTGGCCGCCGGGCTGACCACGCTGGTGCCGCGGGCGGCGGTCGACCGGTTCACGCCGTACAGCGCGTCGCACAACGACGTCTTCGGTTCCCTGGTGTTGTCCCCGCCACCGGAACCGGTGACGTTCGCGGCGACGCTGGTGCACGAATTCCAGCACAGCAAGCTGGGGGTGCTGTTGGTTCTCGTGGACCTGCTGGATCCCGCGGCGGACAACGAATCGCCGCGGCTCTACGCGCCTTGGCGCGACGATCCCCGACCGGCGTCCGGCCTCCTGCACGGCGCGTTTTCCTTTCTGGGCGTGACGGCGTTCTACCGCGAGCACTATCCGGTGGAAAAAGGACTGGCGGCCCGGGCCGCGCAATTCGAATTCGCGTACCGGCGCGAGCAGACCGCCCGCGCGGTGAGCACGCTGCTCGCGGACGCGGTTCCGTCGGCGCTGGGCAGGCGGTTCCTGACCGCGGCGGGGGAGCGGCTGCGCGAGTGGGGCACCGAACCGCTGCCGGGTGAAATCGTGCGCGCGGCCGGGTGGGCGAACCTCGACCACCACCTGTCGTGGCGGCTGCGCCACCTGCGCGTCGCGGACGACGTGGTGGGGGAGCTGGCCGAAGCGTGGCTGCGGAACCGCCCGTGCCCGCCGGTTTCGCGGGAGCCGCCGAGCCTGCGGCCGGCGGCGCGCCCGGCCGGCGCGGCGAGGCTGGCGCTCACCCGGACGTGGCTGACGGACCCGGACCTGTACGACATTTACCGCGCCGAGCCGGAGCTGGCGATGGCGGAGATCAGCGGGGCGTCGGCAGCGGATCTGGCTTTGGTGGACGGCGACACCCGCACGGCGGCGGAGCTGTACCGGCAACAGCTCGCGACGGCGCCGGACGCACCGGCGGTCTGGGCGGGATTGGCGGTGGCGACCGGACATCCGGCGTTGCTGGCTCATCCGGAGCTGGTGCACGCGGTGCACCGCGAGATCCGGCTGCGGCGGGGCGGCGTCCCGAACCCGGATCAGCTGGCACGCTGGCTGAGCTGAAGCCGCCACCGGCCGGGAACTTCCCGGCCGGCGGCGGGCCGGAGAACCGATCGGCCGCCCTCAGATCTGCATCGGGTCGATGTCGCAGTTCGCCCGGTGGTTGAACTGCGCGTCCGCCGTCGCCGGGTGCTCCGGGCCGAGAACCTGCCGCAGCCGCTGGACCGCGTTCAGCTGGAGGCTGTCCGCCTCCTCCGTCCGGCCCAGCCGCCGCAGGTCCAGCGCCTGGTTGACCAGCAGCGCCAACGAAGACGGGTGGTCCGGGCCCAGCACGCGCTCGGACCGCTCCAGCGTCGCCTGGTCGAGCTGGTACGCGCGTTCGTGGTCACCGGATTCGGCCAGGTCGCTCGCGTAGTTCGTCGCGCAGACCAGGGTGAACGGGTGGTCTTCGCCCAGCGCCTCGGTCATGTCCGCGAGCGCCCGCTCGTCCAGCGCGCGGGCTTGCTCGACCTGCTCGGCCGAACCGAGCAGGCGCAGCGTGACGGCCAGGTTCGTCGCCGCGGCCACGCTGAACGGGTGCTTTTCGCCCCACGTCGCTTCGTAGAGCCCCTTGACGTGCTCGCCGAGCCGGCGGGCCTCGGCCAGGTTGCCGTCCTGGCGGTGCTCGATCGACAGGTCCATCGTCGCCGACATCGCGTCGGGGTGGGACTCGCCGTACTTCGCGACCAGCCCGTCCGTCGCCTCCATGGCGAGGGTCAGCGCCTTCTTGTCGCGGTGCAGGCCCGCTTTGCGGTAGGCGATCGCGAGGTTCTTGATGGCCGACAGCGTCATCGGGTGCCTGCTGCCCAGCTGCGCCCGCATCCGGCGGACCGTGTCCTCCTGCTCGGCGCGCGCCCGCAGGTAGTCGCCCGTCTCGCGCAGGTCCACCGACCAGTTGTCCAGCGTCAGCAGCGTGTGCCGGTGGTCCGGGCCCAGGACGGTCTGCTTGCGTTGCGCCGTCCGCTCGTCCAGGTCCCGTGCCGCGGCGAACTCGCCGACCAGGCGCAGGCTCAGCGCGTAGTTGTTGGCCGCCGCCAGCGTGTCCGGGTCGTCTTCGCCGAAGCGGTCCAGCGCGCTCAGGTAGGCGAACTCGTTCATCCGGCGCGCCCGCTCGAAATCGCCCTTCGCGCGCAGGTCCGAGGCGACGCCGTGCATGGTGAGCAACGTTTCTTCGTGCGTCTCGCCGAGCGTTTCCTGCATCAGGGCGAGGGTCCGCTCCGCGACCGCGCGGCCTTCCTCGAACCGGCCGAGCGCGCGGAGCATGCGTCCCCACCACCGCGAAACGACCAGCGTGTCGGGGTGCTTCTCGCCGAGCTTCTCGGTCCAGTACTGCGCGTAGTCCTGCGCCATTTCCAGCGCGCCGGCCGGGTCGCCGAAGGCGAAGAGGTAGTTGACCGCGTTGATCGCCATCCGGCGCACCCAGCGGTCGGTGCAGTTGCGCGCGTCGACGGCGCGGATGTGCGGCAGCAGTTCGGCGTAGCGCGTCCAGTAGTCGACCGAGTCGGGCTGCTTGGGGTCGCGGTTGGCGAGCAGCAGGTGCGCGGTGTGGCGCACCCGTTCCTGGTCTTCGGGCGTGAGCTTGTTGCGCAGCACCAGCTGTACGAGCCGGTGCAGCTGAAGCGTGTCGCTGCGGTGGTCGATCTTCGCGAGGCTGTAGCGGGTGATTTCGCGGATGGCCCGCCCCAGCTGGATCGGGTCGCCGAGGGTCTGCTCGAGCGCTTCCGAGGTCGGGACGTTGCGGACGCCGCTGAACATCGCCCGCGGGATCGGCTCGGGCGAGAAGAAAGCGCACACCTCGAGCAGTTCCAGCGCGCCGCGGTTCTCGTCGCGAAGGCGGTCCAGCGAAACGTTCCACGCGGCCTCGACCGCGACGTCGTAGTCCGCCGGGGGCCGCGACTGGAGCAGTTCGGTGCGCTTGTTTTCGAACAGCTGCAGGTATTCGTCGGTCGCCATGCCCGTCTCGGCCCGCCAGGCCGCGGCCTGCTCGACGGCCAGCGGGAGGTCGCCGAGCACGGTGGCGAGCCGGTCGGCGTCCTCGTCGCCGAGATCGCGGTTGCGCCGCTGCAGCAGCTCCCGGCTTTCCGTGCGGCGGAAGACATCCACCTCGACCGCCTGCGCCACCTCCGACCACTGCGGGTTCCGGGAGGTGACGAGGATGTGGCCCTCACCCCGCCGCGGCCAGAACTCGCGCACGTCCTCCGGGCGGTCGGCGTTGTCGAACACGAGCAGCCAGCGGCGATACGGTTCGCCGCTGCCCAGCGTCTCCAGCACGGCGGGCACCGCGGTGTCCACCGACTGCTCCACCGGAAGGTCGAGCCGTTTGGCCAGTTTGACCAGCGACGCCTGGATTTCCGAAGGGTTTTCCGAGGGAATCCACCAGATCAGGTCGTATTCTTCGGCGTGTCGGTAGACGTACTCGACCGCGATCTGGGATTTGCCGATGCCGCCCATCCCGTGCAGTGCCCCCGGCAGCACGGCGGTGCGGGTGGACTTGGAAAGTTCACCGTGCAGGGCGCGAAGCAGATCTCCGCGGCCGATGAAGTTGACGTTGCGCAGCGGAACGCCGCCCCAGACGGCAGGCTGCTGGCCGGAGCTGCGGATCTCAGTGCCCGGCTCCGAACTGGTGGTGGTCACTGCGGAAATCCCTCGAGGTGGCTTGATCGGTTCAGGATGCAGATCGGATGCGGCGGACCCTATCTCATCCTCAATCGTCCTCGAAGCTGGGTCGTTACGGGACTTCTGAAAGCGTTCCAAGGCATCACCCAATCGGTTGGCGCGTCGGGCGTAAGGCCCCGACAAGGCTCTCAGAACGTCACGTTGAACAGATAGCAAAGGTTCGGTGCGCGAGGTAACCACCGGTAGAGTGGCTTCGTCGGGAGCCGCCAGCGTGCCGCGCAGGTCGGCCACCGCGGGTTCGTGCGGGCCCAGGACGTCTTCGACCACCCGCTGGACGCGCGCGGTGTCGGCGCGGGAAACGGTCGCCAGCAGCCGGCGGCGCAGCCCGGGCGCGAAATCGTACTCCACCGGCGGTTTTTCCCCGCCCGCGTTCGCCGGCACCCGGTGCAGCAGCCGTCCCATGTGGATTTCCGCCAGGTGCGCGGGATGCGCCTGCGGCATCAGGGTGCCGTGCACCGCCTGCATGACTCGCAGCGTCAGCGGGGCCGCCGCGAGGAGCCCGGCCAGGCGGATCGCGGGTGAGGTTCCGGTGGCGAGGAATCGATCCAGCCTTTCCGTCGGGGAAAGCGCTTCTCCGGCGTCACCCGTGCCGTCGCCGGTGAGTTCGTCCGGCCGCGGCGGGACGAGCACCGGAAGCCGCACGCCGGTGGTGCCGGAGACGAGGTCCGCCCACCGCCGCAGGTGGCGCGGGGCCAGCTCCAGCACGGGAATCGGGTTCGCCGTCCCGGGCAGCACGCCGCGCAGGGACCGGGGCGCCACGCGCACGCCCGTCCAGTTCCAGCGTTCACCCGGAAGGAGGTGGAAGAAGGAGACGTGGCAGGTTTTCGCCCACAGCGTCAGGATCCGGAACATCGACCCGCTGCGCCACGCGGCGCCGACGCCGTCGCTGAGCACGATGACGAGGCGCCGCCCCGTCGGATCCGCCAGCTGCGCCGGCTCGCACGCGGTGCCCGGCGTGGTTTCCACGGCCCGCACGACCGGATCGTCGGTGTCCACCGAAACCGTCTTGACGTCGCTGAACGCGCCCTGCCGTTCCAGCAGGGCGCGGAACGCGCGCGTGGTCCGATCCCAGAGCACCATGGAAGAACCGCGGTCCACGACGAGCACGACCTCGAACGCGTGGCCGCGCGAGGGCCGGTGCACCGGCAGCCAGACCCGGGTCTCCGCCGCGGCGACCGCGGTTTCCTCCTCGTCCAGCTCGGTCCGGTCCTTGAGCCGGACGAGCCGGTTCAGCGGGCGCAGCGCCTTCGCCAGACCTCGGGGCAGGCTCGGCGGCACCGCGCGGATCGGCGGCGCCGCCGCGGGTTTGCGCGGCCGCCGCGGCACCGGGACCGGTTCGAGCGGCACCGGCGGTGGTTCGGGATGGCCGCCGCCCGGCCGGACCGGCTCGGGGCGCGCGGGCGGCGGGTGCTCGACGCGGGGTTCCGGCGGCTCGGGTGGTGGCTCCGGTGGCTCCGGTGGCGCTTGGGGCGGGGGCGGCGGCTCGGGCGGCGGGCCCGGTTCCGGGCGCGGCGGCTCGCTCGCCGCGATGCGGGCGGCGAGCCAGACCGCGTCGGCGATCTCGTCCGCGTTGAGCGCCTCGGTGGGGAGGCGGTCGACCGGGTCGGCCATCGTTCAGTCGGCTCCCCGGACGTTGAGCCGGCGCCACAGCGTGTCGCGGAGCACCTCCCAGTTCGCGTCGTGCTGGTGCGCGCCGGACGTGGTCAGGTGCAGCGCGTTGAGCAGCTGGTCGTTGGCGAGGCCGCCCTCCTGCCCGCTGCTGGCGAGGAATTCGTGGATCAAGTCGTCGCTGCGGGCCGGCACGTCGCGGAAGTGCGCCGCCACCATGCCGACGAGCTGCTCGAACCCGGGCTGCGGCAGGTCGAGGCGGAGGCAGCGGCGCAGGAACGCGGGCGGGAAGTCGCGTTCGCCGTTGCTCGTCACCACCACGACCGGGAACGCGCGGCACCGCACGTGCCCGTCCCGCACCGTCGCGCGGCCGCCGCGGTCGTGCGTGAAGACGGTGACTTCCGGCTGGGTGGCGGCGATCCGGGCGAGCGGCTGGATCTCGAAGTCGCCGTCTTCGAACACCGCGAGCAGGTCGTTGGGCAGGTCGATGTCCGACTTGTCCAGCTCGTCGACGAGCAGGACGCGTGGCCGGTCGTGGGGCAGCAGCGCGGTGCCGAGCGGGCCGAGCCGGACGAACCCGCCGATGTCCCCGCCTTCCTCGGTCGCCGCGGCCTGGACGCGGCCGATGGCGTCGTAGGTGTAGAGCCCGTCCCGCGAGACCGTGCGGCTGCTGATCGGCCAGCGCAGCACCGGGCCCAGCCCGAGCTCACGCGCGATCTTGTAGGCCAGGCTGGACTTCCCGGTGCCGGGATTGCCGGTGACCAGCAGCGGACGCCGCAGGTAGAGCGCCGCGTTGACGGTCAGGACCTCTTTGGGCGTCGCCTCCCGCGCCGAGGCGACGGACGGTTCCCCGAGCCGTCGCACGAATTCGGCGTCCGACGACGGCGGGACCGGCAGGGCCGGGCCGCCGTCGAAGGTGCGCCAGCTGGGCGGTGCGGGCAGCTCGGGGGCGTCCTCGCCGTCGGGCGGCGGCAGCCCGTGACCGCGGTAGACGCACCATGGCGGGATCTCGGCACCGCTCATCGGGCGGGCACCTCCTCGATCGGGGCCGCGGGCGGATCCTGCGGCTCGACGGGCCGTTCCGGGTCGTCCCACAGCAGCGAAACCCGGCTGCCCACATGGGAGTCGGGCCGCGCCGCCTGCCGGGCGCGGGTCCGCAGGAGGCGCAGGTGCTCGACGAGTTCGGGCAGGACGTCACGCAGGGACTTGATCTCCGCCTCGAACGCCGAGCGGGCGGATTCGGTGCGGTGCCAGATCATCACCGGGATCCCGGTCCGGACCCCGACGAGCACCTCGCCCGGGTCCGGGCCTTCCGGCACCGAACGCAGCACGAGCGACACGACTTTCTTCTGCTCGGCCAGCTTGGCGTCGAGCGCGGTCAGGTGCCGCCGCTTCGCGCCGTCGCTCCACAGCCAGTGCTCTTCGGGGGTGGTCAGGCCGGCGGGCACCTTCTTCAGCAGATCCCAGCGGCGCCGCCATTCCCGGTGCCAGCGCGGCGAACGCGCGCGGTCGAGGCTGCGGACGACGACCTGGTAGTGCAGGCCGAGCGGGCGGGGCAGCGGGCTGTCCGCCTCGAGGTCCCACTGGTCGACGGGCAGGTTCAGCAGCGCGTACGGCAGGAGGAACTCGATCCGGATGGCCGAGGCGTCCCGCGCCCAGCCGGTCTCGGCCTTCGCGACCAGTTCGGCGACGTGCGCGCGGACGGCGTCGAGGTCACCGGTGAACGGCTCGCCGCGCCGCGGCCGCCAGCCGGCGGGATCGTTGTGCCGCCAGTGCACGACGACGAGCAGGCCGGGATCGAGCAGGTCCGGTTCGATGCGGACGACGAGGTAGGCGACGACCGCCGCCGGCGTCGCGGGTTCGGTGGCCTGCGCCAGCCGGACGGCGCTGATCTGCTCGGTCAGGCCGAGCCGCGCGGCCTGCCGGTCGTTCCAGTCGCGCAGCGCTTCGGCGCGCTGCTCGTCCGCGGCGGCGGCGAGGTATTCGACGAACAGCAGCAACGGCGGAACGCCGTCGGGCTGCGCGTTCATCCGTTCGAGGGTGGCGAGCGCGTCAGCCGGCCGGTGGTCGGCGGAAGTGAGCTCGGCGGCGGGCCCGGCGGCGGCCCGCACGAGCTCGGCGAGCCTGCTGCTGGGATTTTCGCCCAGGAGGGTGAGCAGTTCCTGCCGATCGTATTCGGTGACGAGATCGAGAGCGGCCATGTCGTCGACGGCGGCGCGGGCGCGTCGCACGGGAATGGACCCGGGCTCCATTTGCTCGACGGCGTCGACGAAGGCACTGAGCGCGCGCGGGTGCTGCCGCCGGCAGGCCTGCACGATGCCGATCAGGCTGGCCCGCGTGGTGGGCAGTTCTTCGACGACGAGGGGAACCCCGAGGTGGTCGGCGAGCAGGTCGAGACAGAGCCGCCGGCTGCCGGGATCGCGCAGGGACGGGATCTGCTCCAGGCAGTCGATGAGAAAGCCCAGGGAGCTGGGGAAGTCACCCCCGTTCCACGACGTCACCCGGCCCCTCCCTCACCCTCCGGAAGTAACGGGATATCCCAGCACGACCGCCGGGGACAACCACTGGAGGACGATCTCAACCGGACGGCCTATTGCCAGCGGCCGTACGGGCGCGGGGAAGGACGGCGCGTTGGCCGCCGGTGAACCGAGACGGATTCGGCGACGGCGCTGACCGCGACAGTCGCTTCGTCTATCGCGACGCGAGGCGACGGACAAGCCAGCCGCCTGCGGCGCCTACCGCCACGCCTCCCAGCGCCAATCCGAACCCGACGCGTGAAGTGGCTACTGCATCGTCCGGCCCCGCTGGTGGCGGACCGCCGACCTCGACCCCCGACCTGTCCCAGGGAGTGGGTGGGCCGCCGGCTTCGGCGCGGCGAAACTGCTGTTCGACGACGTTCAGGAAAGCCCGTCTGCGGCGCCCCTTGTCTTTGCCGGACATCCAGCTTTCGTGGGAGTGTTTCCAGTATTCGCGGCCGAGTTCACCTTCGAAGAAGTGCGCGATGTTCCGGCGGACTCCGTCGAGGTCGTACTGGCCGCTGAGGTACATAGAGTAGTAGTTCAGGAAGACGAGATTGCAGAACGCCCGGTAGGACGTGGCCTTGCCGTTGTTCTCGACGGAGTAACCACCCCAGCACTGGAGGTACTCCGGGTGTTCGACGGCGAAGAGCAAGATCGCGGAGTGGAGCTGCCGCTCATCCCGGATCCCGGCTCGGCGTGATTCGCGCACTTGGCCGAGCAGGGACGCGGCGACCCCGAAGACGCCGATGGTCGCGATAAGAGCGGAGACGCCTCCGTAGGCCTGCCCGATGTCGCTCAGGTGGGCCCAGTCGGCGCCGTCGATCCGGTCCAGCAGGGGAAAAGAGAGCGGTGAGAGGAAGACGAGAAGCACGCATGCCGCTCCCGCGGCGCTGACTGCCGCGACGAGGGCCAGACGTCGAGTTCGTATGCGTAGCGAGGTGCGCACGGAGCCTCCTTTTGCGGCGATGGGATCACGGGCGACTTCCGGTCTCACCCAGTTGGTGCGGATTGGCGTTGTTCCACAGCGCTTCGGCTTCGTTCACCTATGTCTGACATTCTGGCATGTTTGGTGCTTGGTAGGTGTAGTATTCCGCAAGTCGGCAACCAGCCGGATGGCCAGCTCGCCGTTCGTCGTGTTCTTCAGTTCGGCCAGAAGTCTCAGCGTGTGCAGCGCGCGCTCACGTGCGCTGGCGGGTGAGCGTTCGGCGTAGTACCGGGACGCGGCGGCGTCGATCGCGCTCGAAGCGGGGTCGATGAGGATGAACCTCATACTCGTGCCGGTCTTCAGCAGTGTTTCCAGCAGCCCGTAGTGGTCGTTGACGAAGGTGTTGCGCGCCATCCCGGTGATGAGCAGGTCGCCGGCGTTCTCGATGGCTTGCTCCAGCTCGGGTCCGAACCGTTCGCTGAACATCGGCCGACGAGCCCGTGCGATCTGCCGGCTCGGTGTCATCGGCCACGGTGTGCCCGCTTTCCACAGCCGCTCACCGACCGGATGGTATTCGTCGTGCTGGACGCAGACCATGCCGTGTGGCCCGGAAACGTCGAGGCAATTGAACCCCGCTGACGAGATCCGCGAGGAGACGCGCACTTCCAGCCGGCCGGCGGTCCTGTCGCGCAAAGTCGACAGGTCGTCGAGCGTGGTGGTGATCCGCTGCCGCAGCCTGCCGTGTCCCAGGCTTTGTGAGCTCCGCCGATCGGCTGTCTCGATGAGCGCGTCGTCGGTCGGATCCAGGACGAGGACACGGATGCGGCCACCGGCCTCGAGGATCGCCGACATGTCGCTGCGCATGCCGTGGACGGTTCTGGTCATCGAATGACCGACCAGCAAGAGGTCGAACGCGCCGACCTGGAGCCGTTCGAGGTGAAGGCCGCCGTTGACGAGGTTCCGGGCGTAGTCCAATTGCTCCGGAAACTCGACGAAACCTCCCGTGGCCCAGCCCGGTTCGTCCGCTGTCTCGAAGCATCCACCGTCAGTGCATTATGACCGGACGCTTTTCGTAGTGAGACGCCGCCGTCCCGGCGCGCGGAAGCCGAAACGAACGGGCCCGGCCGATCCGAAGACCGGCCGGGCCCGCTCACCGGAAATCGATCACTTCTTCAGATCGAACCGGTCCAGCTCCATGACCTTCGTCCACGCCGCGACGAAGTCCGCGACGAACTTCTCCTTCGCGTCGTCGCTGGCGTACACCTCCGACAGCGCCCGCAGCTGGGAGTTGGCGCCGAACACCAGGTCCACCGCCGTTGCCGTCCACTTCAGCTTGTCCGTGCTCGCGTCGAGGATCTCGTACACGTTCTCCTCCGCCTCCGAGGCCTTCCAGCGGGTGCCGGGGGCCAGGAGGTTGCGGAAGAAGTCGTTCGTGAGCACGCCCGGGCGATCCGTCAGGACGCCGTGCTGGGAGCCCGCGTGGTTGGTGCCCAGCGCGCGGAGGCCGCCGACCAGGACCGTCATCTCCGGGGCCGTCAGGTTCAGCATGTACGCGCGGTCCACCAGGAGGGTCTCCGGCTGCAGCTTCTCGCCCGCCCGCAGGTAGTTGCGGAAGCCGTCGGCGCGGGGCTCCAGCACCGCGAACGACTCGACGTCCGTCTGCTCCTGCGAAGCGTCCGTGCGGCCCGGGTGGAACGGCACGGTCGTCTCGACGCCCGCGTCACGCGCCGCCTTCTCGACCGCCGCCGAGCCCGCCAGCACGATCAGGTCGGCCAGCGAGATCTGCGCGCCGCCCGCCGCGTTGAACTCCTGCTGGATGCTCTCCAGCTTCTCCAGCACCGGCGCCAGCTGCTCCGGCTGGTTGACCTCCCAGCTGCGCTGCGGCTCCAGGCGGATGCGGGCGCCGTTCGCGCCGCCGCGCTTGTCCGTGGACCGGAAGCTCGCCGCCGACGCCCACGCCGTGCCGACCAGCTGCGCCGTCGTCAGGCCGGACTCGAGGACCTTCGCCTTGAGGGCCGCGATGTCGGCCTCGCCGACGAGCTCGCCCTCGACCGGCGGCACCGGGTCCTGCCACAGCTGCGGCTCCGGGACCCACGGGCCCAGGTAGCGGGTGACCGGGCCCATGTCGCGGTGCAGGAGCTTGTACCACGCCTTGGCGAACGCCAGCGCGAACTCGTCCGGGTTCTCCAGGAACCGGCGCGAGATCGGGCCGTACACCGGGTCGAAGCGCAGCGCCAGGTCCGTGGTGAGCATGGTCGGCTTGTGCTTCTTGTTCGGGTCGTACGGGTCCGGGATGATCTCCGGCGCGTCCTTGGCGACGTACTGCTTGCCGCCGCCCGGGCTCGTCGTCAGCTCCCACTCGTAGCCGAACAGGATCTCGAAGAAGCGGTTGCTCCACTCGGTCGGCTTGTCGGTCCACGTCACCTCGAGGCCGCTGGTGATCGTGTCCGGGCCCTTGCCGCTGCCGTGGGTGCTCAGCCAGCCGAGGCCCTGCGCCTCCAGCGGGGCGCCTTCCGGCTCCGGGCCCACGTGGTCGTCGGCGGTGCCGGCGCCGTGGGTCTTGCCGAAGGTGTGGCCGCCGGCGATGAGGGCGACGGTCTCCTCGTCGTTCATCGCCATCCGGCCGAACGTCTCCCGGATGAAGTGCGCCGCCGCCATGTAGTCGGCGCTGCCGCGGGGACCCTCGGGGTTGACGTAGATGAGGCCCATCTCGGTCGCGCCGAGCTCGGGCACCATCTCCGTGTCACTGGCGTAGCGCTCGTCGCCGAGCCAGTCGTCCTCCGGGCCCCAGAAGATCTCTTCGGGCTCCCACGTGTCGACGCGGCCGAAGCCGAAGCCGAACGTCTTGAAGCCCATCGACTCCAGCGCGACGTTGCCGGCCAGCACCAGCAGGTCGGCCCACGAGATCTTCTGGCCGTACTTCTGCTTGACCGGCCACAGCAGGCGGCGGGCCTTGTCGAGGTTGGCGTTGTCGGGCCAGCTGTTCAGCGGGGCGAACCGCTGGCCGCCGTCACCGGCGCCGCCGCGGCCGTCGTAGATCCGGTACGTGCCGGCCGCGTGCCAGCTCATCCGGATCATCAGGCCGCCGTAGTGGCCGAAGTCGGCGGGCCACCAGTCCTGCGAGGTGGTGAGCACCTCGGCGATGTCCTGCTTGAGGGCTTCGACGTCGAGCTTGGCGAACTCCTTGGCGTAGTCGAAGTCCGGGCCGAGCGGGTTGGCCTTCGACGAGTGCGCGTGCAGCACCGACAGGTCGAGCTGGTTGGGCCACCAGTCCCGGACGGTGCGCGGGCGACCGCCCGTCTTCGGGGACGGCGAATCGATCGCCGGGTTCTCGCTCTCGCTGCCGCTCGCGGTCACCGAGTCGTGTGCGACCGGGCAGCCGGCCGCCGCCTTCCGGTCCACGCCCTGCGCGCTGGAGGGGCCGTTGTCCTGGGTGTTGCTCATCTACTTCCTTCCGAGCCGGCGATCATGAAGAGGTTCGGGCGGCCGAGCAGTCGGGGCAGGTGCCCCAATAGACGACCTCCGCCTGGTCGATCACGAAACCGTGGTCGTCCGAGGCGGTCAGGCACGGTGTGTGGCCGACGGCGCAGTCGACGTCCGCGATCGCACCGCACGTCCGGCACACGACGTGGTGGTGGTTGTCCCCGACCCGGGACTCGTACCGGGCGGTGGCGCCGGCGGGCTGGATGCGCCGCACCAGGCCGGTGTCGGTGAGCGCCCGCAGCACGTCGTAGATCGTCTGGTGCGACACCGTCGGGTGCTCGGCCCGCACCAGCGCGATCACCGTCTCGGTGTCGACGTGCGGGTGGTCGCGCAGCGCGGCGAGCACGGCCAGCCGGGGCCGCGTCACCCGCAACGAGGCCGCCCGCAGCTGCGCCTCGAAGTCGGTCATCACGTCCAGCACCCTAGAGCGCTTCTCTGGAATGAGTCAAGTTATGGTCGGGTGAACTGCCAAGATCATGTCACAGCGGGTCACCGGCCGCCGCGTGGGTGGTGACCGCCGTGGCGCGCGACGAGCCGGGCCGTTTCGTCGACGAACTCCACCACGGCGGACCCGGCTGCCGCTCGTCGGTGAGCCTCGTCGCGCCATCCTCACGCCGGGGAATCATTCGTGCCCGCCGGACGCTGAGCAGGGCGTGAAGAAGATCGGTTTCCTGTCGTTCGGCCACTGGTCGCCGGGCCCGCACTCCGAGACGCGCTCCGCCGCCGACTTCCTGCGCCAGTCGATCGACCTGGCGGTCGCGGCCGAGGAGCTGGGGGTGGACGGCGCGTACTTCCGGGTGCACCACTTCGCGCGGCAGGCGGCCAGCCCGTTCCCGCTGCTCGCGGCGATCGGCGCGCGGACGTCGAAGATCGAGATCGGCACCGGCGTGATCGACATGCGCTACGAGAACCCGCTGTACATGGTCGAGGACTCCGGCGCCGCCGACCTGATCTCCGGCGGCCGGCTGCAGCTCGGCATCAGCCGGGGGTCCCCCGAGCAGGTGATCGACGGCTGGCGGTACTTCGGCTACTCACCCGCCGAAGGCGAGACGGACGCCGACATGGCCCGGCGGCACACCGAGGTCTACCTCAAGCTGCTCGAGGGCGAGGGCTTCGCGCAGCCGAACCCGCGGCCGATGTTCGCCAACCCGCCGGGCCTGCTGCGGCTGGAGCCGCACTCGCCGGGCCTGCGCGAGCGCATCTGGTGGGGATCCGGCTCGAACGCGACGAGCGTCTGGGCCGCCAAGCTCGGCATGAACCTGCAGAGCTCCACGCTCAAGGACGACGAGACGGGCGAGCCGCTGCACGTCCAGCAGCGCAAGCAGATCGAGGCCTACCGCGAGGCGTGGAAGGAGGCCGGCCACACCCGCGAGCCGCGTGTGTCGGTCAGCCGCAGCATCTTCGCGCTGACCACCGACCTGGACCGCGCCTACTTCGGCCGTGACCGCCATTCGCGCGACCAGGTGGGCATGATCGACGAGAACACCCGCGCCATCTTCGGGCGGTCCTATGCCGCCGAGCCGGACGAGCTGGTGCGGGAGCTGCGGGAGGACGAGGCCGTCGAGGCCGCGGACACCCTCCTGCTGACCATCCCGAACCAGCTCGGCGTCGACTACAACGCCCACGTGCTGGAGAACATCCTGAAGCACGTGGCCCCGGAGCTCGGCTGGCGCTGACGCGCCGGTCAGCCGTGGGAGACGGTCAGGCCGTAGAAGGCGACCCGCGCGCCCCTGGTGGTGCTGTCCGACGACGACTGGTTGTACGAACCCGCCTTGAAGTACTGCCGGTACGGCTTGAAGGACGACGGGATGCCGTAGTGGGTGGTGCTGCCGTTGACCGTCAGGTCGATGGTGTTGCCGCCCGAGATGCCGATCGTGTACGTCCACGTCTTGCCGATCGACACGTGCCCGACGGTGTGCAGGGTCTGCCCGCCGTCGGGCGAGTTCTCCGTGCCGAGCACGATGTCGCCGCTCGAGCGGTAGTACAGCTCCAGCAACGGTTTCGTCGACGTCCCGCCGGTGCCGAGGTGGACCTGGCCGACGCACACGTTGGATGTCACCGACACCACCCGCAGCGTCGCCTTCAGCTTGTGCGACCCGCTGAGCGGCCAGTCCGCGGCCGACCCGTCGCGGTTCATCTCGCGCAGCTCCGAGCGCGCGTACTTCGAATTCGGCGTGGTGACGCCCTTTTCGGGCGCCCAGAAGGTCATCGCGCCGTCGCGCGTGTCGGTGTAGAAGTAGCTGTCCTGGAAGCCGTTCGGGCCCTGCAGCCGCGACGACGGGATGGTGGTGGGCGAGCCGGGGGAGCCGACCGGCTCCTGCAGCTGCCACACCGAGAGGTCGAAATTGCCGCCCGGCGCGACGGACGGGTCGGCCAGGACGCTCTGTCCGGTCACCGGGGCCGCTTCCGCGGCCGGCGCGGCTCCGGCGGCCAGCGCCGGGACCGCCAGCAGGACGAGCAGGGCTCGCACGCGCATCGGATGTCCTTTCACCATGGGAACGCTGCACCATTCGTTCATGGCAGTGAATAAATGGTCTGGACAACTCGGCGGCGTGGGGAAAACGGTAGGGCGACGCGGTCGCGCTGTCAAGGATTGACGAATCCGGCCGCGGGTCCGTGACCGTGCCGGCTGGCCTCGTCCGCCCGCTCGTCCGCCACCCTCACCTGACCGCCGCGCCGGCCCGCTTCACCGTCTCCGTGATCGGCGCGGTCTCGACGGCGGTGACGCCGGGCAGCGCCGCGACCGGACCGGTCAGGTAGCGGTGCAGGGCGAGATTGCCGGTGCTGTTCACGGCGGCGTAGAGGTTGGTCGGGCCGGTGGTCGACGCCGCGAACGAGACCTCGGGGTGGGCGGCCAGCGCCCGGCCGGCGTCGTCCTGCGCGGCCGGGCCGACGGTGAGCCACAGCATGGCGAGCTTGGTGCGGCCGAGGACGCGCGGGTCGTGGTCGAGGTCGAAGTAGACCACGCCGTGGCGGCGCAGCTCGATCAGCCGCCGCTGCGCGGTCGAGACCGAGCAGCCGGCCGCCCGGGCCAGCTCGGGGTAGCCGGTGCGGCCGTCCCGGGCCAGCAGGGCCGTCAGCGCGCGGTCGGTCGCGGTGAGGTCCGCGCCGCCGGTGCCGTCCCGGGGACCGAACCGCAGGGCGGCGACCTGCCCGGCGTCCAGCGGGCCGGTCTTGTTCACGATGCTGAGCTCCCCGCCGTAGTAGGTGTGGAGCAGGCAGTGCGCGCTGATCTCCCGCACCCGCGGCGTGTTCGGCAGGGCCCGCAGCAGCGTCGGCCCGGTCTCGGCGGGGGCGCGGGCGACGCCCATGATCTCCGTGCCGCCGGACGCGATGTGCACCCACGAGGTCTCGTCGTGCCGGGCGAGCGCCCGCGCGAGCGAGCCGGTGCGATCCGGCGCGCACCGGATCCGCAGCAGCCACTCCTCCTCGCCAACGGCTTCGGGCCGGATCTGACCCGTGACGCGTAACCCGGCCTCGGCGCGCAACCTGCCGTAGCGACGCTGGACCGTCTGCGGGGAGACGCCCACTACCTCGGCGATGCGCTGGAACGGCGCCCGGCCGTCGATCTGCAGCGCGTGGAGGATCTTCCGATCCAGTTCATCGATGTGGTGCGTTCCGAGCATGAAGCCCCCCTCCGAGGAGGATGTTCCCATCTCTGCGCCGTGGCTCGCTGCCGGGCCAGGGCGGCCCCGAGAGTGGGGGCATGACACTGATCATCCGCGGCGCCCGGGTCCTGACCATGGACCCCGGCGCCGGTGACCTGACCCGGGCGGACATCGCGGTCGAGGCGGGCCGGATCACCGCGATCGGCCCGGACCTGCCCGGTGCCGCGGCGGAAATCGACGCCGCGGGGTGCCTCGCGATCCCGGGTTTCGTGGACACGCACCGGCACATGTGGCAGGCGTCCCTGCGCGGCAGCGCACCGCACCACACGCTGGCGGAGTACTTCGGCACCGTGCTGGAGCGCATCGGACCCGCCTTGACGCCCGAGGACCTCTACCTCGGAAACCTGCTCTCCGCCTACGCGGCGCTGGACGCGGGCATCACGACGGTGCAGGACATCTCCAACATCCAGGACACGCCGGCCGCGTCCGACGCGCTGGTCCAGGCACTGAAGGACAGCGGGATCCGCGCGACCTTCGCCTACGGCAACAGCTTTCCGCGCGCGAAGAGCCACGGCGCCGCCCTCGGCCAGGACGTGCGCCGCGTCCGTGCCGGGCTGCTGCCGGACGACGACGCGCTGGTCACGCTCGCCCTCGTCACCGAGCCCGGCGACGAGGACGCCGAACGCCACAACGCCCGGCTCGCCGACGAACTCGCCGTGCGCACGGCGCGTCACGTGGTGCACCGCCACCACGGCGAAGGCCCGGTTTCCCGGCTCCACGCGCTCGGTGTCCTCCGGCCCGGCACGACGTTCATCCACGGCACCGGCCTCGGCGCGGACGAGCTGGGCCTGATCGCCGCCGGTGGCGGGTCGCTGTCGATCGCGCCGGCGGTCGAGCTGGTGATGGGGCACGGGCGTCCGCCGCTCACCGCCGCCGCCCGGGCCGGGGTGCCGGTGAGCCTCAGCACCGACGTCGAGGTCACCGTGGCCGCCGACATGTTCACCCAGATGCGTGCCGCCTACCAGGTGGCCCGGTACGACGAGCTGTCCGCGGCCGAGCCGGTGACGAGCGTGCGGGACGTGCTGCGCCAGGCCACGAACGGTGCCGCGCTGGCGCCGGGCCGCGCGGCGGACATCGTGCTGCTGCGCGCGGACCGCGCCGGCGTCGCCCCGGTGTACGACCCGTACAGCACGGTGACGCAGCAGATGGACCGCGCCCACGTCGACACGGTGCTGGTGGCGGGCGAGGTGGTGAAGCGCCACGGAAGCCTGCGGGCCGACGTCGGCCCGCACCTCGAGGCCGCCGAGCGCCTCCGTCACCGGCTGTCCGCGGCCGGCGTGCTGCCAGAATGACGGCATGACCGAACCCGGCGCCGATCCCGGCCGGCGACACCGCCTGGACGCCCTCGTCCTCGTCGTCCAGTCCGAGCTGGCCGCGGCCGGGCTTCCCGTGGCGCCCGCCGAGCGTCCGATCGGCACGGCGGGCGCCATCGTGTCGGTCGACCTGCCGGACCTGAACGGCGTGCTGGTCCACTGGCGGCGGCACGAGGTCTGCCGAGACGCCGCGCAGGCCGCCTGGGCCGAGGATCCGCACGGCGAGGGGGACGAGTACGCCGCCTTTTCGCGGCTGTCGTCCGCGGTCGGCGAGGCGATGGGAGAGGCGATGCGGAAGATTCTCACCGCCGCCGGGCTGGAGGTCACCCCGACGCTCAACGACTACGAGCCGCACGAGCTGCTGGTGACCCGCTCCCTGGCGCCGTCTCCGTGGCGTGCCCGGCACGACGCCCGCTTCCGGGAACGGTACGAGTCGATGCGGCGGGCCTGGAACAGCCGGCTCGCCGCGGAGCGCCCGGACGACGATGGCGACGTCCGCGGCGAGCAGTGATCAGCTGACGCTTCGGCTCGGCTCGCCGCCCAGCGTGCGGGCGAACGTGTCCGGGATCCGGACGTCCGCCCGGCCGAGGTCGTGCACGCTGCGGCGGCCGAGGGCGAGCAGCGTCGAGTCGATTCCGTTGCGCAGCACGTCCAGGACGTTCTCCACGCCGGCCTGCCCGTTCGCCGCCAGGCCCCAGAGGTACGCGCGGCCGATGAGCACCGCGCGGGCCCCGAGCACGAGGGCCTTGACGACGTCGCTGCCGCGCCGGATGCCGCCGTCCAGCAGGACCTCCACCTGATCGCCGACCGCGTCGGCGATCGCGGGCAGCGCGCGGATCGTGGCGGGCGTGCCGTCGAGGTTGTTGCCGCCGTGGTTGGACACCGAGATCGCGCTGACCCCGGCGTCGGCCGCGCGGCGGGCCTCGTCGACCCGGATGACGCCCTTGAGCAGGAACGGCCCGTCCCACTGCGCGCGCAGCCACCGCACGTCCTCCCACGACGGCGGCGGGGTCTGCAGCCACTGGCCGTACGCGCCGAAGAACGTGGGGACCGGACTGCCGGGTTCCGCCATGTTCGGGACGCCGAGATCGGGCAGGCGGCGGGTGCGCGCGTAGCCGAGCAGCCAGCGCGGGCGCGTCAGGCCTTCGGGCGCGAAGCGCAGCAGCTCGCGGAAGGTGAGTTTTTCGGGGATGTGCGGGCTGCCCCAGTCGCGGCTGTGGGAGAACGACCAGTCGAGCGTGAGGATGAGCCCGGCGGCCCCCGCCCGGCGGGCGCGCTCCAGCCGGGCGAGGATGTCGTCGCGGCCGCCGGTCCAGTAGACCTGGAAGAACGTGGCCGGGTTGGCGGCGACGACTTCTTCGATCGGCTTGCTCGCGAAGGAGGACAGGCCGATCGCCGTGCCGCGGGCGGCCGCCGCGCGGGCGACGGCGACTTCGCCGTCCGGGTGCACGGCCTGCACGCCGGTGGGGGAGAGCAGCACCGGCAGCGCGATGTCCCGGCCGAGCACGGTGGTCGCCAGCTCGCGTTCCCCGGGCAGCCCGGCCGTGCGCGGGGCGAAGGTCAGCTCGTCGAAGGCGGCGAGGTTGTCCTTGAGCGTCAACCCCTTCTCCGAACCGGCGATCAGGGCCGAGTAGACGGACGTGGGCAGGCGCTTCTTCGCGCGCCGCTGTGCTTCGGCGACGGACTCGAACCAGGCGTTGCTCATCGGTTTCCCTTCAGGTCGACGCGCAGCGGGCGCCAGGCGATCCTGGGCCGCAGCGGCACGGTGGTCCGGTGGGCCAGGCAGCCGGCCCAGACGCCGGCGCCGTAGGCGAGGTCGTCGGCGAGGGCGCCGGCGGTGTAGCGAACCGGGTCCAGCTCGCGTCCGCTCTTCCACCAGGCGGTCAGCGGCGGTCCGAGCAGCAGCGACGCGAGCGCGGCACGCCGTCCCCGGCTGGCCCGGGTCAGGAAGGCGAGGAGGACGGGAGCGGCGAGTTGGGTGGTGTAGCGGCCGGCACCGAGCCAGGTCTGCCGCACGGCCGTGCCCGTCGCCCGGACCACGCCGCCGGCCGGGATGTGGTTGGCGCGCAATGTCTTCAGCATGGTCAGTACGGCCGTGCCGAACGCTCCGGCCGCGAGCGCCGGCCGCCGGGCGAGCAGCGCCGCGACGGTCAGCGCCGGCCAGGGGTGCAGGACGAGCGGCGCGAGAGCGTCGGGATGGCGCTGCGCGAGCGGCGCGGCCGACGTGCCGTATCGGAAGCGGCGCGCGAGAAGCCCGCGCCAGGTCGCGGGTTCGTGGTGGCCGACGTGGACGTCCGGCGCGTAGCGGACCCGCCGGCCTGCGGCGTGCAGCCGCCACACGAGGTCGACGTCCTCGCCGACCCGTAGCCGGGGGTCGAACGCCCCGGCCGCCGTCACGGCGGAGCGGCGCACGACCAGCGCGGCGGTGGGGACGTACGACGTCCGGGTGCCCGGGGCGACGCGGGCGGGCCGGTCCCCGAGGTCGAGGCTGCTCGCCGCCCGCGTGTACTTCCCGGCCGCGGTGTCCGGCGCCAGGGCACGGACGCGCGGGGCGACCGCGGCGAGCAGCGGATCGGCGAAGTGGGCCGCGAGCCGCTGCGCCCACGGTCCCGGCGCGACGCAGTCACTGTCCACAAAGGCCACAAGATCGGTGGAGACGTGCGCCAGGGCGGTGTTCCGGGCGGCACCGGGCCCGCCGTTGACGTCCCGGCGCACGAGTTCCGCGCCGTGCGCGGCGGCGACGGCGGCGAGCGCGGCGGGGCCGGCGGAGCCGTCGTCGACGACGAGCACGGGGTGGCGGCCGTCGAGTGAGGCCAGGCACCGGGCGAGTTCGGCGGGCCGGTCGAGGACGGGGACCACGACGGTGAGGTCGGCGGCCCGGGTGGGTGCGGGCGGCACGGGATGGGCGAGGCCGGCGTCGGTGAGCCGCCGGGCGAGCGCGCCACCGGCGGCGGAGGTGACCGGCCCGTCGGCGAGTTCCCGCCAGGCTGCGCGCCCGGCGGCGGTGAGGCGCAGGACTCGGGCGGGCGAGCCGCCGAACCAGAGGCCGGGGGTGAGCCGCTTCGTGCCGGGATCGAGCACGACGCGGAAGCCGCGAGGCAGGGGAGTGGTCACGGCGCGGGCCTTCCGTGGGCGGGGGTCGAGGCGGCGCGGGCGGCTTGGGTGTGCGGGGGAGTGGTCACAGCGCGGGCCCTCGGTGAGCGGGGGCCGAGGCGGCTTGGGTGTGCACGGTCTGGCCTCAGCGCGGGCCCTCGGTGAGCGGGGGCCGAGGCGGCTCGGGTGTGCACGGGCCTGGTCACAGCGCGAGCCCTCCGTCGACCGGGATGACCGCACCCGTCGTCGCGCCGGCGGCCGGGTCCGCCAGGAACGCCAGCACCTGCGCGATCTCCGCCGGGTCCAGCAGCCTTCCGACCGGCTGCTGCGCCGCGAAGTCCCGCGCGCCCGCCAGGCCGTACAGCCGCGCGCTCTCCGTCAGGATCGGCGTGTCGGTCGATCCCGGGCTGACCGCGTTCGCCGTCACGCCGGAGTCGCCCAGTTCGCTGCCCAGCGCCCGCACCAGCCCCGCCACGCCGGCTTTCGCCGCGCAGTACGCGGCCAGCATCGGCAGCCCGCGCGTCGCCGCGGCCGAGGCGACCGCGAGGAACCGGCCCGATCTCGGGACCGGCCGCCGCAGCATCGCCGGGATCGCCGCCCGCGCCAGGTTGAGCACTCCGCGCAGGTCCACGTCGAGGACGGCGTCCTCCTGCCCGGGCGGCACCTCCCACAGCGGCACGCCCCCGGCGATGACCCCGGCGGCCGCGACCGCGACGTCGAGCCCGCCCCAGCGGCGTTCGGCTTCCGCGACCGCCGCGGTCAGGGCCGCGCGGTCGCGGACGTCGGCGACGAACGCCTCGACCCCCGCCTGCCCGGCGACGGCCGCCAGCTCGGCCGCGCTGCCCATCGGGTACGGCAGCGCGGGATCGTCGGCGGCGACGTCGACCGCCAGCACCGCGTACCCCTGACCGGCCAGGCGCCGGACGGTCGCGGCGCCGATCCCGCGGGCCGCGCCGGTCACCAGCGCGACGCGCGGCGTCATGCCCAACCGTCCACATGGGACACCAGCTGCGCGGTCAGCTCGTCGAGCAACGCCTGCCCTTCCCGCGCGGTCGCCGTCGTCGGATCGCCGAGCACGCCCGTCCGGGTCACCGCGCGCACGCCGCCGTCACGCAGCAACGGCAGCACTTCACGCAGCGGACGCCGGTCCCCCGGCGCCGCCCGGTCCATCCGCACGCCGCCGGGCCGCAACGCCAGCTGCAGCGCGGTTTCCGGCCGCCCGGCGTGCGGATCGCCGTGCCAGCGCGGGTGGAAGACCTCGACGTCGCGCGATTCCGCCCGCAGCCGCGCGACGGCCCGGGTGACCGGTGCCGCGTTGCCGCCGTGCGCGGAGACGAACAGCAGCCGCGGGAACGTCTCCGCCGCGGACCGGCCCAGCTCCACCAGCAGCAGCTCGGTCGCTTCTTGCCCGATCGACAGCGTCCCGGCGAATCCCGCGTGCTCGCCGCTGGAGCCGTACACCACCGGCGGTGCCACCAGCACGCCGGGACGCTTGCCCGCCAGCCGGTCGCACAACGCGAGGGCGATGTCGGTGTCGGTCGAGAGCGGCAGGTGCGGGCCGTGCTGCTCGGTCGCCCCGACCGGCACGGCCAGTATCGCGCCGGCCGCAGCACGCTCGGCGACGTCCGGCCAGGTCAGGTCGGCCAGCCGCATGTCAGGGCCGGAACCCGGCGAGGGGGTTCTCGTCGCAGGCGCGCTCCGGCGGACGGCGCATCCCGATGGTCACCGGGACCGGACGGCGGTGGCTGTGGTCGAGCGACGGCTTCGGGACGGCGGTGACACCGGCCAGCGCGCGTTCGCCGTGGCCGCGGACGCATTCCGGATCGGGGCCGTCGAGCGGGAGGCCGGTGAAGAACTTCGCGGCCATGCAGCCGCCGCGGCAGGCGTCGAACGCCGAACACGACGTGCACGCCCCGCCGCTCTGCGGGCCGCGCAGCTCGGTGAACAGCGCGGATTCGCGCCACACCCGGGTGAATCCGCCGCCGTCGCGGACGTTGCCGGCGAGGAAGGTGTCGTGGATGGCGAACGGGCAGGCGTAGACGTCGCCGACCGGGTCGACCAGGCACACGACGCGTCCGGCGCCGCACAGGTTGAGCCCGGGCAGGCCGCCGTCGCCGTAGCCGGCGAGGTGGAAGAACGAGTCGCCGGTCAGGACGTTTTCGCCGTGCGCGACCAGCCAGTCGTACAGCTCCCGCTGCTGGGTGGCGGTCGGGTGCAGCTCGTCCCAGGTGTCGGCGCCGCGGCCCGACGGGCGCAACCGGGTGATCCGCAGCTGGGCGCCGTACCGGTCGGCGATCGCCTGGAACGCGTCGAGCTGGCCGACGTTGTGCCGGGTCAGCACCACGGAGATCTTGAAGTTCCCGAAGCCCGCGTCGGAAAGGTGGGTCATGGCGCGGATCGCGGTGGCGTACGAGCCGGGACCGCGGACGTGGTCGTTGACCTCCGCGGTGGCGCCGTCGAGGGAGATCTGCACGTCGACGTAGTCGCTCGCGGCCAGCCGTTTCGCGGCATCCTCGGTGATCTTGACACCGTTGGTGGAGAACTTGACCCCGACGTGGTGCTCGGTGGCGTAGCCCACGAGTTCCCAGAAGTCCGGGCGGACGGTCGGTTCGCCGCCGCCGATGTTGACGTAGAAGACCTGCATGCGCTCGAACTCGTCGATCAGCGCCCGGCATTCCGCAGTGGACAGTTCGCGCGGGTCGCGGCGGCCGGAGGAGGAAAGGCAGTGCACGCAGGAGAGATTGCAGGCGTAGGTCAGTTCCCAGGTGAGGCAGATGGGGGCGTCGAGCCCGTACTGGAATTCGTCCACAAGGGACATCAGCGGCTCCTCGGGCGGATCGTCCGCGACGCGGCCAGCGCGGCGAGGGCGGTGCGGTAGCGGGGCAGCTCGGCCGGGGTGACCCCGGCGGCGGCGCAGGCCGCGCGGGCGGTCGGCTGCCCGGTCAGTCCCCGGACCACGGCGAGCATGGTCCGGTTCTTCAGAAACGACAGCCGGCGGGTGCCGAAGTGGTAGAGCAGGGCGCCGAACCGCTCCGGCCGGATGGACACCCGGTCGTCCAGTTCCCAGGCGCCGTCGAGGTCGAACTCCGCCGGGGTGTCCTCAGTAGACACCGCACATGCCGTCGATCGACACTTCTTCGACCAGGAGCTCCTCGGCCAGGGCTTCGTCCGGTTCGGTGGTCTGCGGGTTCTCGCTCATCCTGGCTCCTTTGGCAGAGATGATTTTGACACCGAGTGTCGAATACCGGGGAGAGTAATGTCACCGCGTGTCGGCAAGCAAGGTCCGCGACGAAAAGGCACCCGGATGACCGATGGCACGCTCGCCCGGCCCGCGAACCGCCGCGGCCGCCCGCCGGGCACGAGCGCACGGGAACTGGAGGTCGCGGCGCTGCGGCTGTTCACCGAACAGGGGTTCCACGAGACGACGGTCGACCAGATCGCCGCCGCGGCCGGGGTCAGCAGGCGCACGTTCTTCCGGTACTACGACGCGAAGGCGGACGTCCTCTGGAACGAGTTCGACACCGAGGTCGCGACGATCCGCACGCTGCTCGCCGGGATGCCGCCGGACCTGCCGGTGCTGGAGGCGGTGCGCCGGGCGGTGCTGGCGGCCAACCACTACCGCGCCGAAGACGTGCCGGAGCTGCGGACCCGGATGACGCTGCTGAGCTCGGTGCCGGAGCTGGCCGCGAGCGCGGCGGTCCACTACGACGCGTGGGAACGGGCGGTCAGCGCGTATGTCGCCCGCCGGTCCGGCCAGCCGGAGGACTCGCTGTACCCGCTGGTGGTGGGCCGCGCGGTACTGGCGGCCTGCCGGGCGGCGTACGACCGGTGGTCCGCGCGGGCGGACGCCGACCTGGTGGTGTACCTGGACGCGGCGTTGCGCGCGCTGGCGGCGGGGCTGGCCGACGACGTGCTCGGCCCGGAGCCGGACCCGGTGCGGACCTGACGGTTCCCGCCTGACCGGTGGTGTCCTCGGGGAACGCCGGGCGGTTGTGCGGGGAGGTCGGGGCTTGGGCGGCCGGACGGGACGCGCGCTGATCGTCCGGGAGTGCCGGGCGGGCCATGTTCGGCTGGGGCCGGGCTCGGGCTGCCTCGTCCTCGGCGAGCGCCGGAGCGAGGCGCGGCCCGCTCGCCATCCTCGCCACCAGCCCGTGTTGCCGTGCGCGCCGACTTGTTCTAGTATTTCTAGAACAATGTTGCTACGACTGGATGACCGGGATCCCGCACCGCTGCACGAAAAGATCGCGTCGGCCCTGCGGCGCGCCCTCGCGACCGGGGAAGTCGCGGTGGGCGAACGGCTGCCCGCCGCGCGGGAGCTGGCCGCCTCGCTCGGGGTCAACATGCACACCGTGCTGCGCGCCTACGCCCAGCTCGCCGACGAGGGGCTCGTCGCCATGCGGCGGGGGCGCGGTGTGACCGTGCTGGCCGCCGGGCCCGACCGGGCCGAGCTGCACCACCGGATCCGGGCGCTGCTCGACGAGGCGCGGCGGCTGGGGATCGGGCGCGAGGAGCTGGTCGCCATGATCGGGGAGGTTCGATGAAGCCCGCTGTCCTGCGCTACGGCGTTCCGGCGGTGATCATGCTCGGCGTGGTCGTGCCGGCGCTCGTCCTGGCGCCCCGGCTGCCCGACCCGATCGCCGTGCACTGGGGGTGGGGCGGCGTGCCCAATGCTCACGCGCCGTGGTGGCTGGTCACCGGCGGCGCGGCCGTGTTCTGGGGCGCCGCGTGGATCGCCGTGGCCCGGAGCGTCTCGGCGGCTTCGGGCGTCTACGCCCTCGGCGGCATCCTGCTGGCCGCGCATTCGGTGGGGCTGTGGGCCAACGTCGACGTCACGTCGTGGGACCACGCGCGTCCCGTCGGCTGGCTGCTCGCGCTGGGCATCCTCGCCGTGGGGCTGGTGGCCGGCGCCGCCGGATGGGTGCTGGCGCCACCGAGGCCGGCCGACGCCGAGCGTGGTGCGGCGCCGTCCTTCGGGCTCGGCGCGGACGAGCAAGCGGTCTGGTCCGGGACCGCGCACAACCTCGCCATGGTCGTCGCCGCGCCGGTCGCCGCCGCCGCGGCCGCGGTGCTGGGCAGCGCGGACGTGTGGCGGATCGGGTTGCTGGTTTCCGTGGTGGCCCTGGTGTTTTCGACCGTGCGGGTGCTCGTCGGGCCGTCCGGTGTGCGGGTGCGGGTCGGGCTGCTCGGCTGGCCGCGCCGGACCCTCGCCTACGACGAGATCGCCGAGGCGCGCGCCGATCGGATCGTGCCGCTGGCCTACGGCGGCTGGGGCTGGCGGCGCCGTCCCGGCCGCAGCGCGATCGTGGTCCGGGCCGGCGAGGGCCTGGTGCTGCACCTGCGTTCCGGCGGCCGCTTCGTGGTCACCGTCGACGCGGCGGAGACGGCGGCGGGCCTGGTCAACGACTACGTGTCCCGGCACCGGTCACCGGCGTCGTAGCGGCTACCAGTCGCCCGCGGCGAGGACCGAGGGGAAGCCCTCGGCCAGCATCCGGCGACGGACGCGGTGCAGCAGCCGGGCCATGAAGAAGCCGCCGACACCGCGGAAGCCCGTGTGCCGGTAGGTGAGGCGGGTCCCGCCGGCGGACTCGTCGAGGCGGCACGTCACCGTGCTCGGCGCGTCGGACTCGTGGTTGCGCCAGCTGAAACTCAGCAGCTCCGGGGCGTCGGCGGCGAGGATCTCGCACCGGACGACGCCGTCCCAGCCGGGGACCGGCCTGCCGACGAACCGGAACCGCGTGCCCACCTCCGGGACGAAGCCTTCGGGCCGGCCGCCGCGGCCGGTCGACGTCCACCGCGGGACCAGCGCCGGGTCGGTGAGGGCCCGCCAGACGCGGGGCCGGGGCTGCGGGTACTCGCGGACGATCTCGAACTCGCTCATACTGCTCCTTACAGTCACTGTAAAGAGTACTCCTGCTGTACGATGGTGCGGTGCTGAACACCGAGTCGTTGCGCGAGCGCCGGAAGCGGGAGTTGCGGGCGCAGCTGTCGGCCACCGCGACGCGGATGTTCCTGGAGCACGGCTTCGAAGCGGTGCGCGTCGCCGACGTCGCGCGGGCCTGCGGTGTCGCGGAGAAGACGGTCTTCAACCACTTCGGCAGCAAGGAAGCACTGGTCGCGGACCGCTGGGACGTCCAGGTCGGCGCGCTGGTCGCCCGGCTGGCGGACCCGTCGGTGGCCCCGCTCGACGCGGCGCTGGAGGTGCTCGAGGCGGAGCTGGGCTACCTGGTCGCGTCGGCGCGCGAGCGGAGCTGGGCGGAAATCCGCCGGTTCGGCGAGCTGGTCCGCTCGACGCCGGCCCTGGTGGCCCACTACCGCGAAGCCCGCGACCGGCTGACGGAGGCGGCGGCAGCGGCATTGTCGAGCCGGACCGGCGCCGAGCGGGGCGATCCGGAAGTTTGCGTCACGGCGGCGGCGATCGCGGGGTTGTGGAACGTCTACGCGCTCAGCCTGCAGAAGCACATGACGAAGAGCGGGCCGCACGTGGCGCGAGCGGTGCGCGCAGACCTCGCCGCGGCGGCCGACGCGCTACGCCGGGGTCTGTGAGTCTCGCGGTCCCTGGCGCTCAGTGGCGCAGCGGGCCCGTGAACTGCTTGTCCGAAGTCACCTGGAACGTGCACACCGCCGCGGACTTCCCGGCCAGCCACGCCTTGCTGTCCGGATAGAACACCCCGACCGACGCCTCGACCGGCGGGGTGTACCCCGGGCCGAACACCGTCGCCCGCTGGGCTTCGCAGCCCGCCTTCGCCTGGGCTTCCAACGTCTCCTCGCCCGGGTATTCGCCCGCGACGTACCCCTTCAGCGGGACCGTCGCGAACGCCTCGCCGTCGTGCGGCTCCGCGCAGGACACCTTCGTCGCGTCCAGGCCGTAGGCCGCCGGGGTGTTGTAGCACTCGCCCGGCTGCAACGCGACGATCGTCGGCGTCGTCGCCAGCAGTTCCGTCTTCTTCACCAGCACGATCACGCCCACCGTCAGCGCGCCCACCCACAACACGCTCAGCACGATCCCCGCGATCGCCATCCCGCGGCCCGCCTGGCCGGACTTGCCGATCTGCACCAGCGCGACGATGCCGAAGATCAGGCCCAGCACCAGCGAGAACCCGCAGATGCCGAGGATGCCCAGGATCAGCGACGCGACCGCGAACCCGTTGCGTCCCCGCGGGCCGGGCGGGGCCGGGGCCATCGCCATCCACTGCGGTGGGCTGGGCGGCATTCCGCCTGGCGGGTGCTGCTCGGACATGGGCCCCCTCTGCCGGTCACCGTCCGCTGGCCGGCGGACGCCTGCGCAGATCATAGTGGCGGATCGGGTCACGGTGTCACATCGACGCTTGTCGCCCGATGCGGTGGCTGCCTGCAGTCGTCCTCCGGTTCCCGCGGGGGAGGAAGCATGCACGCCAGGCGGCGCTCGATCCGGTTCGCCGGCACCCACGGCACCATCAGCGCGGCGGTCATGGACGGCTGGTTCGGCGGGGACCGCAAGCACACCTTCAGCGTCCCGCGGATCAAGCGCATCACCAACACCGAGCCGGGATTCGCCCGCCCCGGGCGGCTGACCTTCACGGTCGAGGGCGCCGCCACGGAGGTCCTGCCCAACCCGGCGGGCGGCGGCGACCGGGTCGACATGAACACGTTCTGTTACAACGGCTGGGACACCAAGCTGGTCGCGGCGATCGAAAAGCCATGGCCGCGATGCAGGAGCACCCGTTGCGCTCGGCGGCGGCGACGCTATACCGTGAGCAAACTAGAACAGGTTATAGTTTGTGGTGGGCCGGACCGAGGAGCGGACATGGCGAACAGGGCGCCGCGCGGCGACGAGGCCGACTACGTCGTCGTCGGGTCGGGGAGCTCGGGGGCGGCGATCGCGGGCCGGCTGGCGCAGTCCGGGGCCAGCGTGATCGTGCTCGAAGCGGGCAAGAGCGACGAGCGGCTGCTCATCAGGAAGCCCGGGCTGGTCGGGCCCATGCACGCGGTGCCGCAGCTGAAGAAGCCGTTCGACTGGGGCTTCTACGGCGTCGAGCAGAAACACGTTCTCGATCGGCGGATGCCGGTGCCGCGCGGCAAGGTGGTCGGCGGGTCCAGCTCCATCAACGGCATGGTCTACGTCCGCGGCAACCGCGCCAACTTCGACTCGTGGGCCGCCGAAGGCAACACCGGCTGGGACGCCGACAGCGTCAACGCGGCGTACAAGCGGATGGAGGACTTCGAGGACGGCGAGAACGCCTTCCGCGGCGCGGGCGGCCCGATCCGCGTCACGCGCGCCAAGAACCCGCAGGAGGGGTCACTGCAGTTCGTCGAAGCCACTTCCGAGGCGCTCGGCTGCAAGATCCTCGACGACTACAACGCCGAGTCGCAGGAGGGCGTCAGCCGGATGCAGCAGAACGCGGCCGACGGCCTGCGCTACAGCGCTTCCCGCGGCTACCTCCACCACCTTGCCCCGCCGACGCTGGAACTGCAGTCCGGGGCGCTGGTCAGGAAGGTGCTCTTCGACGGCGGGCGCGCGGTCGGCGTCGAGGTGGCCGACGGCCGGGGGACCCGCGTCGTGCGCGCCGGCAAGGAGGTCATCCTTTCGGCCGGGTTCGTCGGCTCCGCGCAGCTGCTCATGCTGTCCGGCATCGGGCACGCCGAGCACCTGCGCGAGCACGGCATCGCGGTGCGCGCCGACCTGCCGGTCGGGGACAACCTGCACGACCACATGTTCCACGCCCTGACGTTCCACGTGTCCTCCAGCAAGAACAAGGGCACGGCACCGTACTTCGCCCGCGGCCTGGCGCGGGAGCTGCTGCGGCCGGGCAGCACGTTCCTGGCGAACTCGGTGTTCGAGGCGGTCGCGTTCCTGCGGACCTCGCAGGCCGGCGCGGTGCCCGACCTGCAGCTGCACCTGCTGCCGTGGGCCTACGTCTCGCCCAACCAGGACGCGCCGATCCGGCACGACGTCGACAAGCGCCCCGCGCTCACCGTGCTGACGACGCTGATCTACCCGAAGAGCCGCGGCACGCTGCGGCTCGCCTCCGCCGACCCCGCCGCGGCGCCGCGCATCGACTTCCGGTACCTGTCCGACCCGGCCGACCTGGAACTGCTCGGCGAGGGCTCGGAAATGGTGCGCGAGATCTTCGCGTCGAAGGCGTTCAAAGGCGCGGTCAAGGAGGAGATCCACCCGGGCACGCACCTGCGCGGCCAGGAGCTGCGCGACGCGATCCTCAACCGTGCGACGTCGGTCTACCACGGCGTCGGCACCTGCCGGATGGGCGTCGACGAACTCGCCGTCGTCGGGCCCGACCTGAAAGTGCGCGGGGTCGACGGGCTGCGGGTCTGCGACGCCTCGATCATGCCGTCGATCACCGGCGGCAACACCAACGCGCCCGCCATCATGATCGGCGAAATGGGCGCGCGGCTCGTCCTCTCGGGAAAGTGAGCGGACCATGACCCTGACCCCGCTCGGCCTCTCGCGTCCGGCCGGCGTCACCGACGAGTTCCTGCGGCAGCTCGTCGCCCGGGTGCCCGGATCGTCCGGCGAGACCTGGCCGCTCACCGAGGTCTACACCGGCGAGGTGCTCGTCGGCCTGCCGCAGTCGACGCCGGCGGACATCGAGCGGGCGTTCGCCGCCGCGCGCGAGGCGCAGCGGAAATGGGCAGCCACGCCGCTCAAGCAGCGGCTCGCGGTGTTCAAGCGGGCGCACGCGCTCTTCGTCGGCAACGCGCGGACCGTCGCCGACCTCATCCAGGTCGAGAGCGGCAAGAACCGCCGGATGGCGATCGAGGAGACGTGCGACCCGGCGATGGTGATGAGCCACTACCTCAAGCGGGCCGCCAAGCTCCTCGCGCCGGTGCGCCGCGGCGGGCCGGTGCCGTTCCTGACGTCCTCGACCGAGATCCGGCTGCCGAAGGGCGTCGTCGGCGTGATCGCGCCGTGGAACTTCCCGTTCGCCACCGGCATTTCCGACGCCGTGCCCGCCCTGATGGCCGGCAACGCGGTGGTGCTCAAGCCGGACAACAAGACGGCCCTCTCGCCGCTCTACGGCGTCCGCATGCTGGAAGAGGCCGGCCTGCCGGAGGGGCTGTTCCAGGTCGTCTGCGGGGAGGGCCCGGACGTCGGCCCGGCGCTCATCGACCAGGCCGACTACGTCATGTTCACCGGCTCCACCGCCACCGGCAAGGTGATCGGGGAGCGGGCGGGCCGCAACCTCATCGGCTGCTGCCTCGAGCTGGGCGGCAAGAACCCGATGATCGTGCTGCCGGACGCCGACTTCGGGGAAGCCGTCCCGGGCGCGATCTTCGGCGCGTTCGGCAACACCGGCCAGATCTGCATGCACATCGAGCGGATCTACCTGCCCGACTGCCGCTACGACGAGTTCACGGCCGCGTTCGTGGCGAAGGCGTCCGCGCTCGACGTCCGCGCGGCCTACGACTTCGGCCCGGACATGGGGTCGCTCGTGTCGCCGGACCACCTGCGCCGCGTCAAGGCGCACGTCGACGACGCGGTCGCCAAGGGGGCCACCGTGCTCTGCGGCGGCAAGCCGCGGCCCGACCTCGGCCCGGCGTTCTTCGAGCCGACGATCCTCGAGGGCGTCACGAAGGACATGCTCTGCGGTGTCACGGAAACGTTCGGGCCCGTGGTCGCGCTGCACCGGTACCGGACGGTCGACGAAGCGATCGCGCTCGCCAACGACACCGACTACGGCCTCAACGCCTCGGTGTGGAGCCGCGACGTCGGCGCCGCCCGCGCGGTCGCCGCGCGGCTGGAGTCCGGCAACGTGAACGTCAACGACATCCTCGCGACCGCGTTCGCCGCCAAGGGGACGCCCTCCGGCGGGGTGAAGAGCTCCGGAGTCGGCGCCCGCCACGGCGACCAGGGGCTGCTCAAGTACACCGACGTGCAGCACCTGGCCGTGCTGAAGAAGCAGGTCATGGGCCCGCGGCCCGGACAGCGCTACGACCGGTACGTCGAAAGCATGCTGTCCGGGCTCAAGCTCATGCGGAAGCTGCGCATCCGGTAGCGGTCAGTTGAGCCTGCGGGTGCCCGCGGGCAGGCCGCCGCCGGCGTAGACGTTCTCGGCGAGCTCGGCCAGCGCGGTCAGGGCGACGTTCTGGGCCCACGGGCCGTAGGACACGCGGGAGACGCCCAGCTCCTGCGCGCGCGCCAGCGGGATCGACCCGGGGACGCCGATCAGGTTGACCTTGCGCTCGCCCAGCTCGTCGACCAGCCGCGCGACCTGGGCCTCGTCGAGCTTGCCGGGAACGAAGAAGTTGGCCGCGCCGGCCTCCAGGTAGGCGCGGCCGCGGGTGATGGCCTCGGTCAGCGCGGTCTCCGGATCGGTCTTGAGGAAGGCGTCGGTACGCGCGTTGAGCACGAAGTCGACGCCGGCCTTTTCCGCCGCCGCGACGGCCGCTTCGACCGCCTTCACGGCTTCGCCCAGCGGCTTCATCCGGTCTTCGAGGTTGGCGCCGACGGCCCCGGCGTCGATCGCCCGCGCGACGGTGCCGCCGGGGTCGCCGTAGCCGGCTTCGAGGTCGGCCGTCACCGGCAGGTCGCCCGCCACCCGCACGATCAGCGCGACCTCGGCGATCATCTCGTCACGCGGGATCTTCTCGCCGTCCGGGTAGCCGCGCGAAGCGGCGATGCCGTGGCTGGGCGTCGCGAGCGCCTTCGTGCCGGGCGTCTCGGCGACGACCTTGGCGGTGATGGCGTCCCAGACGTTGACGAGCAGCAGCAGCTCGGGGGCGGCGTGCAGCTCCTGCAGCCGGGTGGCCTTCTCGGCGGTGGAAGTCATGCCGCCAACCTAGTCCCGATCTTCAGCCGTCCACCAGAAGTCCCCGCAACGGGCCCTGCAGCCGCCCGGCGCGGCGCGAGACGCCGGGCAGCAGCACCAGCCGGTGGGTGCGGTGCTCGCCGCGGCGTTCCCGCTCCGCCTGCTCCTCGGCCAGCGGCCGCCAGAGGTGGTCGACGACGTCCGCCGGGTCGGTGGCGTCCAGCTCCGCGGCCGGGCGGCCCAGGTGCTCGGCCCACAGGCGCAGCCGCGTCGCGCGGGCCACCGCGGGGTCGTCGGTCGCGATGTTGACCTCGGTGTCGTTGAACAGCGAGTGCTCGTTGAGGTTCGCGGAGCCGACGGTCAGCCACTCGTCGTCGACGATGCCGAGCTTCGCGTGCACGTACACCGGCGCCGAGGACTCCCCGTCGTGCGCGCTGATGGTCGTCGCGAGGAGACGGCGGTGGCCGTCGTCCGCGTCGAGCAGCCGGCCCAGCTGCCCGCGGGTGGTGTCGGAGCCGTTGCTGGGCTTGCGCGGCAGCAGCAGGACGACGCGGAAGCGGTCGTCGGGTGGCTCGCGCAGCTTGCCGAGGAGCACCTCGGCGATCTCGGGCGACCACAGGAACTGGTTCTCCAGGTAGATCAGCCGGCGCGCCGACCGCAGCGCCCGCAGGTAGCCGTCGAGGAGCGTGAAGTCGCCTTTCGGGGCGAAGCCGTAGGTGTGGTCCGGCACGGTGCGCAGCAGCTGGACGCGGCTGCCGCCGGCCGGCGCGGGCACCTCCGGCGCCGGCAGGTCCTCGCCCGCCACTTCGCTCCAGCGTTGCCGGAAGTGGCCGGCGACGTCGGCGACGATCGGGCCTTCGAGCCGGGAGGCCAGGTCGTGCCACCCGATCGGCCGCGGCGGGTGTTCCGGGCTGTCGTGCCGGTCGCCCTCCAGCGCCGTGAAGTCCACCCCGCCGACGAACGCGACGGCGTCGTCCACCACGACCACCTTCTCGTGGTGGCAGTGCAGGGTCCGCTCGCGGGAGTCCAGCACGCAGCGCACGCTCGTGCCGTCGGTGAACTTCCGCCGCTCGCGCCGCGCGAGCCGCCGCGTCGGCTGGAACGCCGGCACCGGCGGCCCGGCCCACAGCAGCACCCGTACCTCGACGCCGCGCGCGCCCACCTCGGCGAGCAGATCCCGCAGGGTGGGCGCGCCGGGCTCGCGCGTCAGCCGGAAATCGGCGCTGGCGTGCCAGTTGGCGATGTGCACGTGGGACCGCGCGTGCCGGATGGCGTCGGCGATCGAGGGCAGCGACTCCTCGCCGTCGATGAGCACCTCGACGCGGTTGCCGTCACGGACGGCGGCCCGTCCGCCGAGCCGGTCGCCGGCGCCACCCGGTCTCAGCACGTCGCCCCAGCCGAGCCGCCGCAACCGCCGCCGGTGGTGGCCGCAGAGCAGCCGCTCGAGCGCGTCACCCAGCCGTTCGTCCGCCTTGTCCAGGAATGTCGTCACCCGTCCCATGTCACTACAGATCGGTGCGGTTCGCCGAGCAGTGACGCTGCGTCGAGGACTCGGTTGCCCAGCGCCTCCGGTTCAGCGATGGCCTCGAACCGCACGGTCCTCGCGCCGCGGCCGGGCGCCGGCCCCGCGCACGAGGAGGAGGACCAGCACGGCGGCCAGCACGCCGGTCCCGGCCCACATCGACTGCCGCCAGCCGTCCACAAAGGACTGCTGTGCCGCGTGGAACACCGGCGGCGGCGCCGTGACGGCGTTCGCCACGCCCCGCCGGGCGGCGTCGGCGACCTCCGCCGGAACGCCGTCGAGGCGCGCGTCGATGGCGCCGCGGTAGCCGGCCGTCAGGACCGTGCCGAGGAGCGCGACGCCGAGCGCGGTGCCGAGCTCCCGGGTGACGTCGTTCAGCGCGGACGCGACGCCCTGGCGTTCCCGCGGCAGCGCGCTCGTGATCGCTTCGGTCGACGGGGTCATCGTCAGGCCCATGCCCAGTCCCATGGCGAGCATGCCGGGCAGCACCGAAAGGTAGCCGCCGTCGACGGAGACGAAGAGAGCCATCATGGCCAGCCCGGCGGCCCCGAGTGTGATTCCTGCAGCCGTCGTCGCGCGGCCGCCGGCGCGCTCGGCGACCCGCGGCGCGAGCCCGGACGCGGCCATCATCAGCAGCGCCGTCGGCATCAGCGCGCACGTGGCGCGGAAGCCGGACCAGCCGAGCACCGCCTGGAAGTACGGGAAGAGCACCACGAAGATCCCCGCCTGCACCCCGAAGACCGCCAGCAGGGCCACGGAACCGCCCGCCAGGCCGCGCTCGCGGAAGAGGCGGACGTCGAGCAGCGGTGCCCGGTGACGCAGTTCCCACCTGACGAACCCGAGGACGCCGACGACCCCGGCGGCCAGGCTCAGCAGCGTCGCCGGGGCGCCCCAGCCGCGGTCCGGTCCTTCGTGGAGCGCCAGGACGATCCCGGTCACGGCGGCCGCCGACGCCAGCGAGCCGCCGACGTCGAACCCGTGCCGGGTCTCTTCGCGGGAGTCGGGCACCGACTGCCACGTCACCGCGACGGCCGCCACGACGAGCGCGATCGGCAGGACGAACAGCCACCGCCAGCTCGTCAGGTCGACCAGGACCGCCGAGAGGAACATCCCGAGGATCCCGCCCCCGCCGGCGACGCCGGTCCACACGCCGATCGCGCGGGAGCGGTGCTCCTCGGGGAAGGTCGACGTGATGACCGCGAGCGTCACCGGCATGATCATCGCCGCGCCGGCACCGGCCAGGAGCCGGGCGGCCAGCAGGATCACGGCGGACGGCGCCAGGCCCGCCGCGAGGTTCGCCACCCCGAACAGCGCCAGCCCGGTGAGCAGCACGGGCTTGCGGCCCCGCCGGTCGCCGACCGCGCCGAGCGGCAGCAGCAGCGCCGCGAGGGTGAGGGTGTAGCCGTTGATGATCCACAGGACGGTGGCCTGTCCCGCGCCGAACTCGACCGCGATCTCGGGCTGGGCGACGTTCAGCCCGGAGACGGACGCGATCACCGCCGTCAGGGCGAGGCAGACGCCGAGCAGGACCGCGCGGCGCCGGCGCGGGTCGTCGATGATCGTGCTCACGGCTTCCTCCTCGCCCGCACGACGACGTCGTGCAGCGGATGCTTCGCCGTCCGGACGCGCTCTTCGGCGGTGACGATCTCCCAGTCGTCCAGCAGTTCCGTGATGCCGGGGACGGTGGCCGACGCCTCGGCAACGTGGTGGTGCCCGCCGGCGTGCCCGACGACGAGCAGCGTGCCGCCGGGTGCCACCCACTCCGCGATGCGCCGGTAGAACGCGAGCTGCGGCATCGCCGGGTGGGCGTAGTGCGTCACGACCAGGTCGAACGGCGTGGCGGGCGTCCAGGTGGTCAGGTCGGCCCGGACCCACTCGACACCCGGCGAGCCCGCGTGCCGGAGAGCTTCCGAAGAGATGTCCACCGCCGTGACGGCCCAGCCGCGGGAGGCCAGCCAGATCGCTTCGGCGCCTTGCCCGCAGCCGGCGTCCAGCGCGGTGCCCGGCGTCAGTTCGCCGGTTTCCCGGACCAGGTGGGGGTTGGGGTCGCCGGCGCCGTGGCGGGCCTGCCGCCAGTGGTGTTCCCAGTAGGGCATGTCGAAATCGGTCACGCCGGCCACCGTGCCGGAGCGGCTGGCGAATTGGCAAAGCTTCTTGCCGATTGGCAAAATGGGGGCATGGACGAGATCGACCGGGCGCTCGACGCCGTCGGCCCCCGGCTGAAGCGGCTCCGTCAGCAGCGGGACACCACGCTCACCGCGCTGGCCGAGCAGACCGGCATTTCCGCGAGCACGCTGTCACGCCTGGAGGCGGGCCTGCGCCGCCCCACGCTGGAGCAGCTCCTCCCGCTGGCGCGGGCCCACGGCGTGACCCTCGACGAGCTCGTCGACGCGCCGCCGACCGGCGACCCGCGCGTGAACCTGCGTCCCATCGCCTGCCGGGACGGCGCGACGATCATCCCGCTGACCCGCCGGCCGGGCGGCATCCAGGCGTACAAGTTCGTCCTGCCCGCCGGGGACGCGGAGCCCGACCCGCGGACGCACGAGGGCCACGACTGGGTGTACGTGCTCAACGGAACGCTCCGCCTGGTCCTCGGCGAGCACGACCTCGTCCTCGGGCCGGGCGAGGCGGCGGAGTTCGACACCCGGACGCCGCACTGGTTCGGCGCCACGGGCGCGGAGCCGGTCGAGTTCCTCAGCCTCGTCGGCCGGCAGGGCGAACGCGCCCACGTCCGGGTGGCGTCCCGGCCGGTCGCCGCCGGGTGAGGCGGTCAGGAACCGATCGTCGGGAGGAACGCCGGGGCCCGGCGCGCCGGGGCGGCGCGCTCGAACGCCGCAGCGAGCGCGAGGACCCGGGCGTCGGCCCAGCGGCCCGCGAAGAACGAGACGCCGATCGGGAGCGGGCCCGCGAACCCGGCCGGGACCGACACGTTCGGGTAGCCCGCGACCGCCGCCGGGGTCGACGAGCCCAGCACGAACGCGTCGCCGGTCGCGTAGTCCGTCTTCCACGCCGGGCTGTTGGTCGGCGCCATGATCGCGTCCAGGTGCAGCCGCGACAGCGTCTCGTCGATCGACCGCCGGGCCAGCGAAGTCGCCGTCTCGCGCTGCTGCCGGTAACCCGGGTCGCTCGGCGGTGGCGCGGCCGCGGCCTGCTCGAACAGCTCCTGGCCGAACTTCGACAGCTCGACCGGGTCGCTCCGGTCGAACGCGATCAGCTCCTCGAGCGTGGCCGGGTGGCCGGGCCGGTGGGCGAGGTAGGCGTCGAGGTCGTGCTTGAACTCGGTGAGCAGCGCCGGCGTCTCGGCGGCCCCGATCCGGTCCTGGTTGGGCAGGTCCACGTCGACGACCGTGGCGCCGCGGGCGGTCAGCGTCCGCACGGCGTCCCCGACGACCCGGTCGACGTCGGCGTCCAGCCCGGCCAGCCGCCAGACCCCGATCCGGGCGCCGCGCAGGGCGCCCGGGCGCAGCAGGGCCGCGTAGTCCCGCGGCTGCCCGGCCGGGATCGCCGCCGTCGCGGGGTCGGCCGGGTCGCGGCCCTGCAGCACGGACAGCGTGATGGCGGCGTCGACGACGTGGCGCGCCATCGGCCCGGCGGTGTCCTGCTCGGCGGAGATCGGCACCACGCCGGTCCGGCTGACCAGCCCGAGCGTCGGCTTCGCGCCGACGACGTCGTTGGCGCCGGCCGGGCAGACGATCGAGCCGTCGGTCTCGGTGCCGATCGCGACCTGGGCCAGGGTGGCCGCCACGGCGGCGCCGGAACCGGAGGACGAGCCGCACGGGTTGCGGTCGAGGACGTACGGGTTGTTCGTCTGGCCGCCGACCGCGGACCAGCCGGACGTCGAGTGGGTGGAGCGGAAGTTCGCCCACTCGGACAGGTTCGTCTTGCCGAGGATCACCGCGCCGCCGCGCTGCAGCCGGTCCACCAGCGCCGCGTCGGCCGCCGGGCGGCTGCGCGGCAGCGCCCGTGACCCCGCGGTCGCCGGCTGCGTGCGCGTGTCGATGTTGTCCTTGAGCAGCACCGGGATCCCGTCCAGCCGGCTGAGCGGCCGGCCGGTCCGGCGGCGGGCGTCGCTCGCGGCGGCGGCGCGCAGCGCACCGGGGTCGACGGCGACCACGGAGTGGACCTTGCCGTCGAGGTCTTCGATCCGGTGCAGGTAGGCCGCGGTCAGCCGCACCGAGGTGAGGCTGCCGCCCGCCATCCGCTGCTGCAGGTCCGGGATGGTGGCCGCGTCCAGGTCGAAGCCGAGGCCCGTGGCGGCGACGGCGGGGACCGGGGCCAGCAGGGAACCGGCGAGAGCGACGAGCACGGCGGCCGAGCGCAGACGATTCACGGCATCCATGGCACTCCCCGGCCACGCCGGAGTCAACCCCCCGTTCGTCGGGCCCGTCCGTCCACAAGGGACTCGATGCCCGGCGGCAGGCGGGTCCGGTCGGCCACGAACCCCACGATCGCCGTCCGCAGCGCGCGCACCGCCCGGGTCGGTTCGACCTGCTTGCGGTAGGCCAGCTGCACGACGCGGGTCATGCCCGCCTCCGGCACGAACCGTGTCATCCGGAACCGGTCGCCGGCCACCGTGCTCGGCACCACCGCGGACCCCACGCCGGCCCGCACCAGCTCCAGGACGGCGTCCATCTCGCCGCCCTCGATCGCGAACGCCGGTTCGAACCCGGCCGCGCGGCAGGCGTTGACCGTCGCCTCCCGGACGTCGTAGCCGCGGCGGAACATCACCAGCGGGACGTCGGCCAGCTCCCGGACCTCGAGCCGGGTGCGCCGGGCCGGGGCGTCCGCCGGCGAGACGAGGACCAGCTCTTCCAGCAGCAACGGGGTCGCGGCCAGGTGCGGGTCGGCCGGGGCGGCGGCCAGCAGCGCCAGGTCCAGCGCGCCTTCGGCCAGCCGCTGGCGCAGGTCGCGCGAGCCGCTTTCCTGCAGTTCCAGCTGGATGCCCGGATAACGGCGGCGGAACGCCCCGAGCATCGCCGGGAGCAGGCCCGTGCACAGGCTCGGCGGGGCGCCCAGCCGGACGCGGCCGCGGTCGAGCTCGTCCAGCTCCCGGATGGCCCGCCGGGCGGTCTCGGTCTCGGCGAGGATCCGCCGCGCGATCGGCAGCAGGACTTCGCCCGCCTCGGTGAGGGTCACATTGCCGCGGATCCGGTGGAACAGCGGCGCGCCGAGATCGTGCTCCAGCGCCCGGATCTGCTGGGACAGCGACGGCTGGGCGACGCGCACCCGCTCGGCTGCGCGGGTGAAGTGGCGGTCTTCGGCGACGGCGACGAAGTAGGCGAGCTGCTGGAACTGCACTCGCTCATGATAGCTGGCGCCTATCAACTGCAGAGCTATCATGTCTTTGACCTCTGATCAGGGCCCGCTTACCGTCGGCCGGGTGGTGAACGACCTCGCGACCCGGCGTCCCGTCCGGCGGTTCTGGGCCTCGACGATCGGCAAGAAGATCGTCATGGCGGTGAGCGGCGGCCTGCTGCTCGCGTTCGTGTTCGCGCACATGCTGGGCAACCTCAAGACGTTCCTCGGCGGCGCCGACCTCAACGGCTACGCGCACTGGCTGCGCACCCTCGGCGAACCGGTGCTGCACCACGGCTGGTTCCTCTGGATCCAGCGCGTGGTCCTGCTCGCCGCGCTCGTCCTGCACGTCACCGCCGCGGTGCAGCTGGCCGGGCGCGCCCGCCGCGCCCGGCCGGTGCCCTACGTCCACCGGCGGCCGGTGCGCGCCACCTTCGCGGTGCGCACGATGCGTTGGGGCGGCGCGACGCTGGCGGTGTTCGTCGTCTGGCACATCCTCGACTTCACCGTCGGCGCGGTGAACCGGGACTACGTGCCGGGCGACCCGTACCACAACCTCCTGGCGGACTTCCGGGTCTGGTGGGTGAACCTGATCTACCTGGTCGCCCTCGCCATGCTGGGCCTGCACATCCACCACGGCTTCGCCAGTGCCGCGCGCACTCTCGGCGTGACCGGCGCGAAGCGGGAGCGGGCCGTCAAGATCCTCGGCCGCACGACGGCGGTCGTGATCGCGGGCGGCTACGCGCTCGTCCCGATCGCGATCATGACAGGACTGGTGCACTGATGACGGACTACCGCACGGGCGACCCGATCGCCGACACGAAGGCTCCCGCCGTCGCGCTGGAAAACCGGTGGGACGAACGGAAGTTCGCCGCGAAGCTGGTGAACCCGGCGAACCGGCGCAAGCACCGCGTGATCGTCGTGGGCACCGGGCTGGCCGGCGGGTCGGCCGGGGCGACCCTGGCCGAGCAGGGCTACCAGGTCGTGCAGTTCTGCTTCCAGGACTCGCCGCGGCGCGCGCACTCGGTCGCCGCGCAGGGCGGGATCAACGCGGCGAAGAACTACCGCAACGACGGCGACTCGGTGTTCCGGTTGTTCTACGACACCGTGAAAGGCGGCGACTTCCGGTCGCGGGAGTCCAATGTGTACCGGCTCGCCCAGGTGTCGGCCCGGATCATCGACCAGGCCGTGGCCCAGGGCGTGCCGTTCGCCCGCGAATACGGCGGCCTGCTGGACACGCGCTCCTTCGGCGGGGTCCAGGTGCAGCGGACGTTCTACGCCCGCGGCCAGACCGGGCAGCAGCTGCTGATCGGCGCCTACCAGGCGCTGTCCCGGCAGATCGACGCCGGGAACGTCGAGCTGCACCCGCGGACCGAGATGCTCGACCTGGTCGTCGCCGGCGGCCGGGCGCGCGGCATCGTCGCGCGGGACCTGGTGACCGGCGAGATCCGCACGCACCTGGCCGACGCCGTGGTGCTCGCCACGGGCGGCTACGGCAACGTCTTCTCCCTCTCCACCAACGCCAAGGGCTCGAACGCGACGGCGATCTGGCGGGCGCACAAGCGCGGCGCGTACTTCGCCAACCCGTGCTTCACGCAGATCCACCCGACGTGCATCCCGCGGTCTGGGGAGCACCAGTCGAAGCTGACGCTGATGAGCGAGTCGCTGCGCAACGACGGCCGCATCTGGGTGCCCCGCCGCCAGGGCGACCCGCGGCCGCCGTCGGAGATCCCCGAGGCCGAGCGCGACTACTACCTCGAGCGGCTGTACCCGGGCTTCGGCAACCTGGTGCCGCGCGACATCGCTTCGCGGGCGGCCAAGAACGTCTGCGACGCGGGGCTGGGCGTCGGGCCCGGCGGCCTGGGTGTCTACCTCGACTTCGCCGACGCGATCGAGCGGATGGGCCGCCCGGCGATCGAAACCCGCTACGGCAACCTGTTCGAGATGTACCAGCGCATCACGGCGGAGGACCCGTACGAGGTGCCGATGCGGATCTACCCGGCCATCCACTACACGATGGGCGGCCTCTGGGTCGACTACGACCTGCAGAGCACGATCCCCGGGTTGTTCGTGATCGGGGAGGCGAACTTCTCCGACCACGGCGCCAACCGGCTCGGCGCGTCGGCGTTGATGCAGGGCCTCGCCGACGGCTACTTCGTGCTCCCGGTCACGCTCAACGACTACATCGGCGGCAACCGCTTCGACGAAGTTCCGCCCGACGTCGTCGCCCGGGCGGAAACCGAGGTGCGGGACCGGATCACGCGGCTGCTCGCGGTGCGGGGAACGCGGTCCGCCGACTCCTTCCACCGCGAGCTGGGCCTGCTGATGTGGGACCACTGCGGGATGTCCCGCAACCGCGAAGGCCTGCGCATGGCGCTGGCGCGGGTGCCGGAGCTGCGCGCGGAGTTCTGGCGCGACGTCCGCATCCCCGGCACCGCCGCGGAACTCAACCAGGAGCTGGAAAAGGCGAACCGTGTCGCCGACTTCCTCGAGCTGGCGGAGCTGCTGCTCATCGACGCGCTCGCGCGCGAAGAGTCCTGCGGCGGCCACTTCCGCGAAGAACACCAGACCCCCGAAGGCGAGGCGCGGCGCGACGACGAGCACTTCGCGTACGTCGCCGCGTGGGAGCACGGCGGGCCGGACGGCGTGCCCGTGCTGCACCGCGAAGACCTGACCTTCGAGCACGTCCACCCGACCCAGCGGAGCTACACATGAACCTCACCGTCCGCGTCTGGCGGCAGGCCGGTCCGGCCGCCGAAGGCCGGCTCGTCTCCTACCCGGTCGAGGGCGCCAGCCCCGACATGTCGTTACTCGAACTGCTGGACGTGCTCAACGAGGAGCTGATCGGCCGCGGCGAGGAGCCGGTCGCCTTCGACCACGACTGCCGGGAAGGGATCTGCGGGTCGTGCGGTGTCGTGATCAACGGGCAGGCGCACGGACCGGAGCGCACGACGTCGTGCCAGCTGCACCTGCGGTCCTTCCGCGACGGCGACGTCGTCGACGTGGAACCGTGGCGCGCCGAGGGGTTCCCGGTGATCAAGGACCTGGTGGTCGACCGCTCGGCGCTGGACCGGATCGTCCAGGCCGGCGGCTACGTCAGCGCGCCGACCGGCAGTGCCCCGGACGCCCACGCGACCCCGGTCCCGAAGCCGGACGCGGACCTGGCGTTCGACAACGCGACCTGCATCGGCTGCGGCGCCTGCGTGGCGGCGTGCCCGAACGGCTCGGCGACGCTGTTCACGGCGGCGAAGGTCACGCACCTGAGCCTGCTGCCGCAGGGGCAGCCGGAACGCGCGCGGCGGGTGCTCGCCATGGTGGAGACGATGGACGCCGAAGGCTTCGGCGGCTGCACCAACACCGGGGAGTGCGTCGCGGCGTGCCCGAAGGGGATTCCGTTCGCGAGCATCGCCACGTTGAACCGCGAGTTCCGGAAGGCGAGCCGCGGCTGACGGCTCAGCCCGCTCTCAAGGCGAACTCGTCGGCCGCGCCCGGCAGCACGGTCCGCTCGAGGCCGGCCGCCGTCGTGTCGAGCCGGGGGATCACCTCTTCGACCAGCTCCGCGTGCCCGGGCCGTCGAACCGTTCCCGGTCTCACTTCTCGAGCGTGGCGTACACGATGACGTTGTCGAGGTAGTTGCGGTTCTTCGCGTCGTACGGGCCGCCGCAGGTGATCAGCCGCAGCTCGGGGCGCGTTGTGTTGCCGTACACGGCTTCCGTGGGGAACTCGCGTTTCGCGACCTGGTCGACCTTCGTCACCTTGAAGGTCAGCCGGCCGCCGTCGGCGCGGTCGACGTGCACCGCGTCGCCGGGCTTCAGCTCGTGCAGCCGCCAGAAGATGCCCTTGCGGTGGTCGCCGTCGATGTGGCCGAGGAGCACCGCCGGCCCGGCTTCGCCGGGTGTCGGGCCGTATTCGTACCAGCCGGCCTGCAGCGGCTGGTCGACCGGCGGCACCTCGACCGTGCGGTCCGGATTGAGGCCCAGCGGCACCAGTGTCGACTTGGCACCGATGGCGGGCACGTCGAGCGCGGTCGGCAGGGACCGCGTCAGGCCGGCGGCCGCGGGGGCGGGCGGCGGCGGTGCGGCGGGAGTGGCCGTCGCTCCGCAGCCGGCGAGCAGCAGCGCGGAAACGGCGGCGAGAAGCGCGCGGCGCAGCATCGGCTCAGTTCCCGGCGAGGCTGCCGTCGCCGGTCTGCGGCGCGCCGGCGGGGACGACGACGACCTGGCCGGGCCCGCCCGGCCGCGGCGGCGCCTCGGGCGCGGGTTCCTTCGACGGGCCGCAGGCGACCGAGGCGAGCTTGACGTCGCCGGTGCCGAGCGCGCCGGTGGCCGTGCCGCCCAGCAGCTTGATGTGCAGGGCAGTCACCTCGAGCGTGCCGTCGTAGCGCTGGAGCTGCTCGTTGACCGTCACTTCGGCGACGCCGGGGATCCCGAGCTTCTGGTTGGGTGACGTCGCGGCGGGCAGCGTGCCGAGCCGGCCGAGGTTCACCCCGGCGAGGTCGCTGCTGCCCGTGACGTCGCCGCCTGCCGACGCGCAGCGGGCACTGACCAGCCGGATCGACGGCACGCGGCCGGCGGCCGGGGCGAGCAGCGGAAGCGTCGCCTCCACGACACTCGCCTTGGCGGCCACGGATCCGGGGCCGCCGACGACCGAGCTGCCGATCGCCTTGGCGGTCACGACACCCCGGAGCGGGACGTCGGCGACGCTCGCCGACGACGGGCCGCCACTGCCGGACTCGGCGAGCCTGCCGGTGCCGACGGTGATCCCGCGGCCGCCGGTCAGGACGCCCGGCAGCAGCGAGACGTCGGCGGACGCGCCGTAGGCGGACCCGGTGACGGCGTCGTCCGCGGCCGCGACACCGGCCGTTCCGGCCAGCACGGCGACGGTCACCCCGGCCAGGCTCCCGGCTCGGAGCAGGGTCGTGCGCATGAAGAAGTCCTTTCACCGCGGGGGAAACGGGAGACGCCGCGGCGGGACGTGGCCCGGCGGCGGGGAAAGCCCGGCCACGCTATCAAAATCGCCGGTCCGGGCAAGGATTCCCGGCGGCGGCGGCGTTCCCCGCGATGCGCGAAACGTGATGCCCGGCCGGCCGGGCACCACGAAGCGGTCACCGGCCGGGGCGGATTTCCGTGCGGCGCCGACGCCCGGTAGCGCGCGTTGCGGCATTCGAGGGGCACCGGCCGCCGAGCAGACACGGACGGGTGATTACCTGGACGGGCGGCCTCGACCACGCACCGTCATGTGACGACCACGGCCCCGCCTCACGCCCGATAGGGCCCGTGGTTCCCGATGTCCGGGCTCACGCGCGGCGCCGGCCCGCTCTGCCCGGGGACCGGCGTGACGGCCGGTTGCTCGATCCCGGTCTCGCCGACCGGCTGGACGTACACCTCGGTCGCCGTCCGGTCGGGTTCGCGGTCCTGGAAGTGGGTCTCGACGATGTGGTCCTGACGGCGGCGGCCGAGCACGGCCAGCGTCAGCGCGTGGGCGACGGCCAGCAGGAGGAGGAACACGCCCAGCCGGCCGACCAGCGCGGCCGTCGAGCCCGACCACCCCGGGCCCACCACCGAAAGCAGCGCGAGCACGCCGAAGGCGACGAGGTGGAAGACCGTCACCACCATCCACGCCATCGAGCCGGTCCCCTCACCGCCGTCCGGCCCGCTCAGGTAGCGGCGGCCGCCGCGGTAGAGGATCTGGCCGTCCGCCACCACGAAGATCAGTCCGATGATCAGGAACCCGGGGAGTTCGTTGTCGGGCATCGTCTCCTCCTCTTTCGCACGGAGTACCCGGCGACGGCGGCGCGACGGCGGACTTCACCGGATCGAGCGATCGGCTCGCGCGCCCCTTCCTGGAGGAACTCCAGGTTTACGATCACGATCATGCGATTCGCCATCAAGACCTCACCCCAGGACACGGCCTGGGCGGACATGCTCGCGGTCTGGCAGGCCGCCGACGAGATCGAGCTGTTCGAGTCCGCCTGGACGTTCGACCACTTCTACCCGATCTTCTCCGACCCGACCGGCCCCTGCCTGGAAGGCTGGGTCACGCTGACCGCCCTCGCGCAGGCCACGAAGCGGCTCCGGCTCGGCACCCTCGTCAGCGGGATCCACTACCGCCACCCCGCGCTGCTGGCCAACATGGCCGCGACGCTCGACATCGTCTCCGGCGGACGGCTGGAGATCGGCATCGGCGCCGGCTGGAACGAAGAGGAGTCCGGCGCCTACGGCATGCGGCTCGGCTCGGTGAAGGAGCGCAGCGACCGGTTCGAGGAAGCCTGCGAGGTGATCGTCGGGCTGCTCACCCGGGAGGCGACGACGTTCCAGGGCGAGCACTACCAGCTGACCGACGCGCGATGCGAGCCGAAGCCCGTGCAGAAGCCGCACCCGCCGATCTGCATCGGCGGCAGCGGCGAGAAGCGCACACTGCGCACGGCCGCGAAGTACGCCCAGCACTGGAACTTCGTCGGCGGGACGCCCGAGGAGTTCGCCCGCAAGCGTGACGTGCTGCACCGCCACTGCGCGGACATCGGCCGCGACCCGGCCGAAATCACGCTGTCCTCGCACGTCCGGCTCGGCGCGGACGGCGACTACGCGAAGGTCGCCGCGGAGGCGGAGGCGCTCGGCGAAGCGGGTCTGGACCTCGCCATCGTCTACCTGCCGCCGCCGCACACCCCGGCCGTGCTGGAGCCGCTGGCGAAGGCGCTCGAGCCGCTGCGCTGAGCGGGCCGGGGCCGCGCCGGCGTGCGCGGCCCCGGCGCTCACCCGGCCGTGCGGGTGGATCACCCGGCCGGGGCGCCGCGAATTGCGGGGTCCGGGACCCGGTGGCAGCGTCGGGCGCACCGAGCTGTTTCCCGCCACGGAACCCAGGAGCCGGCCATGACCACCACCGAGATGCCCGCCGTGCACGAATGCACGGTCAGCGGCTGTTCCTACAACCACGACGGCTGCCACGCCTTCGCGATCACCGTCGGCGGCGACGACGGCGCCGCCGACTGCGGCACCTTCGTCCCGCTGAACACGAAAGGCGGCCTGGACCGCGTGGTGGCTCAGGTGGGCGCCTGCTCGCGCACCGACTGCCGGCACAACTCGTCGCTCGAATGCACCGCGTCGAGCGTCCGGGTGGGGCCGGGCGAGGGCGGGCACGCCGCCAACTGCCTGACCTTCACGCGGTAGCGCCCAGCGCGGTCTCGATGACTTCCCGGCTGTCCACCAGCAGCGCGTCGGCGGGCGTGTGGCCGGTGGCGGCCAGGTAGGCGTCGACGAGGCGGTTGCCGGCCGCGTACCCGGCGCCGGCCGGCAGCCCGACCGGCGCCGCGCCGTAGCGGACGGCGGTCGCGTCGCCGTGCACCCACGCGGTGAAGTTCCGCATGCCGGTGACACCGAGGCCGCTGACGACCTTCGCGAACACGGCGTCGTCGCCCAGGTGCGGCACGCCCATCCGGGTGTAGCCGAGTTCGTCGCCGTAGAGCTGACGCGCGAACGCGTCCGCGAGCCCTTCGGAGACCACCTGCTCGCCGACGGTGACCGTCGCGGGGTCCCACCCCACCGCGCCCTCGGCGTAGCGGAGGTTGTGGTGCAGTTCGTGGACGGCCGTCGCCTCCAGCCGCGCCAGGTTCTCGGGATACGGCCACAGGTTGAGGAACAGGTACCCGGGCACGCTGCCGTTCGCGGTCAACCCCAGCGCCGGGCCCATGAAGTGCTCGTCCCCGGGATCGCCGAGGACGAGCAGGACGGTGATGTCCGGCACCGTGATGCCGGGGGTCGCGGCGACCTGCACGGCGACGGCGTCGTCGAGCGCCCGCCGGATCCGGTTCCACGCGCCGGCGTCGTGCAGCGCTTCCAGCGCCTCGAGGCATCGCTCGCCGTCGCGGTCGAGCGGGAAGCCCGAGCCCATCCGGTGCATCGCCACCAGGTCGACGTCCCCGGGAAAGTACCGGTACAGGCCGGCGGCGGGCCGGAGCATCGCGCGCAGCAGCCCCGGCCGGTCGGCGGCGGGCGCGCGCAGGACCTCCCGCATGGCCGGGTAGGTGTCGAGAACGGTGATCGTCATGCCGGCGACGCTAATCTCTCCAGCGGCTGGAGAGTCAAGGGTCGTTTGGTGCCTGGGCCGGCCGGGTAGCCGAGCCCGCATGCCCGGACGTGAAGACTTGCCCAGCACGCTGCTGCGGTCCCCGCGCAAGGCGCAGGACACCTGGGTGGCCGCGCACGACTCGGCGCTGCGGACGTACGGCCCCGGCAGGCGAGCGCAGCAGACGGCCTACGCGGCGTTGAAGCACTCTTTCGAGAAGGTCGGCGACCATTGGGAGCCGAAGCCGGAGCGAGGCCCCTCCGACGAACAGGCGGCCGGCGGCGCGGGCCGGCCGGCCCGGCCGACACGCGGCGGGGTAAACGCGACGGCGAGCCGGCAGCACCTGTACGAGCGGGCCAAACAGCTCGGTATCCCGGGGCGGTCCCGAATGTCCAAAGAGGATTTGGTGACCGCGCTGGAGAAGGAGAGCCGGCGACGCACCGCTCGCGCCCGGCGCTCGGGCGAGTAGCGGCGCGGGTCCGGCGTGGCCGCATTGGGGAGCTGGCGCGCACGGGTCCGCATGGCGGCGCCTGGGGAACCCGCGCCGCCGCGCCCGGCGGCTAGCGCCGAGAGGTTTGCATGCCGGCGCCTGGAGAACCGCGCCGCCCGACCGGCACCCGGCCGCTCGGGGAGTGGCGGTGCTGGTTGGGTGTGGTGGTGCTGGGGAGCTGGCGCGCACCGCCCGGCGCTCGGGTGAGTGGCGGCGCGGGTCCGGCGTGGCGGCACCTAGAGAACCGGCGCCGCCCGGCGCTCGGGCGGCCGGCCGCGCGGGTTCGGCGTGGCGGCGCTGGAGAACTGGCGCCGCCGACCCGCGTCCCGGCGGCCGGCCGAGAGGTTTCCCATGCCGGCGCCAAGCCGACCCCGCGCCACCCGGCGCTCCGACCGGCGTCAGCGGCGAGCGGCCAGTCGCGCGGGGTTCAGCTCGTACAGCGCGTACGCCTTGCGGATCACCGGCTGGGCCACGTTCCGCACCCGCACCCCGCCGGGGGTCACGCCCTGCTCGCAGCCGAAGTGCGCGTGGCCGTGCAGCGCCAAGTCCGCGCCCACCTCGTCGATCGGCTCGCACAGCAGGTAGGACCCGAGGAACGGGTGGATCTCCGGTGGCTCGCCGTGCAGCGTCCCGGGGATCGGCGCGTAGTGCGTGAGCGCGACCACCACGTCGGTGTCCAGCGAAGCCAGCGCGGACCGCAGCGCGTCGGCCGACGCCATCGTCGTTTCGACGAACGCCTTCATCTCCCGCTCGCCGAACCGGCTGGCGCACTTGCCGGCGAAGCCGCCGCCGAAGCCCTTCACGCCCGCGACGCCCAGCGACCCGTCCGGCAGGTCGAACCGCGCGCTCGTGCCCTCCAGCATCACCACGCCCGCCTCGCCGAGCAGCTCCGCGATCCCTTCGGCCTCGTCGCTGTGGTGGTCGTGGTTGCCGAGCACCGCGGCGATCGGCACGCCCAGCCCGGTCAGCTCGTCGGCCACCACGCGGGCCTCCGCGCACGTGCCGTGCCGGGTCAGGTCGCCGGCCAGCAGCAGGACGTCGGCGGTGCCCGCCAGGTGTTCCAGCGCGGGGCGCAGCAGGCCCCGCGAATCTTCTCCGAGGTGCACGTCCCCGACGGCGGCGATCCTCATCGGCTGATCTCCTCCGCGCTCGCCGGTTCGCGGACGTCGGCGACCCGGACGTCGTTGTGCACCAGCTCCCCGGTCAGGTACTCGGCGACGACGGCGTCCACCTCCGCCTTCCGCGCGGGGCAGGTCACCTCGCCGGTCAGGTGGACGTGCTCGCCGCGCACCGTCACGTGCACGCCCAGCTCGGCGGTGCGGGGATCTTCGGCGAGGGCCCGGCTGAGGCGGGCGACGAGGTATTGCGGCGGTTCCGGCACGAGTGCCTCCTTCGGGTCGATCACGGACAGGTCGCCGAGCAGGCTCAGGAACGCCCGCGCGTACGGCGACGCCGACACCTGGACGGCGACCTCCGTCCAGTTCACCTGCTCGCGCAGGTCGCGGGCGATCCGCAGCAGCGGCTCGAAGTCGCAGCGGTGCGCGTCGAGCACCAGCAGCTTGTCCACGAGCAGGTCGGTCCCGGACAGGACCGGCGCCGCGGTCGGCCCGACCCGCATCAGCGCCGCGCGGTCGAGCAGCTCGTCGGTCACCGGCCGGTGGTTGGGCCGGTGGATCAGGTCGACCAGGACGTCGCCGTCGTAGACCTTCGTCAGCCAGTCCTCCGGCGGGTGCGCGCGGCGCAGCCCGGCCGCGGTGAGGACCTGCGCGGCCCGCTCCGTGTCGCCGGGCTTGAGGAACAGGTCGACGTCGTGGTCGGACGGCGGTCCGCCACGGGCGTACACGGCCAGCCCGCCGGCGACGGCGAACCGGATCCCGGTCCCGTCCAGGGCGGTCACCACGCGCGTCAGGCTCTGGAGAAGGGCGTCCGGTCCCATGCGTGCCCGGTTACCCGGTCCGCGGCGGCTCAACCGGCGACTCAGAGCGTCAGGTACTCGCCGCGCTGCAGCAGCTGGACGCGGGTGGGCGGATTGCGGACCCGGACTTCCTCGAGGAAGTTCGACACGGGCGAGTGGAACAGGCCGTAGTCGTCGAAGTGGACCGGCACCGCGCGGCGCGGCTCGAGGAGGTTCAGCAGCTCGACGCCGCCGCGGTGGTCGAGGCTGACGAGGACGCCGAAGGCCCGCGTCCCGCCGAGGTGCACGACCGCGAGGTCGAGGTCGGGGAAGTGCTCGCGGATGGTTTCGAGGTCGTCGTGCAGCACGGTGTCGCCGCTGACGTAGATCCGCAGTGGGGCCGCGTCCGCGGTGGCGCGATACTCGAGCACGCTGCCCATGACCGGCGGCAGGATCCGCTGCATCAGCCCGGGCGCGTGCTTCGCGGGAACGGCGGTCACGGTCAGCTGCGCGTCGCCGTCGGTGAAGGTCTCGGCCGTCCACGTCGGCAGCGGAAGCGGGGCGTGGAAGCCGCGGCGGAGCAGCCGGGTGGCGGCGTGCTCGGTGGTCAGGATCGGCGTGTCGCGCGGCAGCTCGCGGGCGGCGATCCGGTCGAAGTGGTCGCCGTGCAGGTGCGAGAGCACGACGGCGGTCAGCGGCGGCAGCTCCACCGGCTGCAGCGCGGGTTCGGTGCGGCGCCGGGAGAACATGCCCTGGCCGAAGTAGGACCACTGGCCGCGGTGGAGGAAGTTGGGGTCGGTGAGGAGGGTGAACGGGCCCAGCCGCAGCACCGTCGTCGCGGTCCCGACGAACATGAGGGAATTCCCGGCGGGAGGGTCGAACGGAGACATCGGCTGGGTCCTTTCGCCGGGCGTTTCGGGTGCGGCTACCCGGCGGCGCGGGAGCTGACCGGGTGGGCGTGACGCCCGGATCACGACACGGACTGCGTTGCCGGCGCGACGATTTCGGCCAGGCCGAGCCGGGCGAGCTTGCCGGCCACCGCGGGCGAGGGGGAGACGATCACCCGGTAGTCGCGGTCCCGCAGGTGGGGCAGCAGCACGGCGACGGCTTCGGTGGTGAAGTGGTCGACGCCGGTCAGGTCGACGAGCACGGCCGGGACACCGGCGGCGGCCGCGGCCGCCAGTGCGGCCGCGAAGTCGTCCTCCGCCGGCGCGCCCTGCGCGCGCACGGTCATCGTCCCGGCCTCGGGGTCGGTCACCTCGACCACGCCGTCGTGGGCACTGCTCATCGGGGCCTCCTGGCGGTCAGCGCGTGAAGCAGCTCAGCGACGGCAGGGCCGCCGCCGAACGGTCCGACAGTTCCACGAGCCACACGAGCAGGTGGCTCACCACGCCGATGACCTCTTCGGCCGTGCCGCGGGTGGCCAGCTCGACGTGGATGGCCCGGCTCGCCTCGTCGCCGCCGAGGGCCGCCAGCAGGGCCCGCAGGGCGGCCAGCGGCCCCGGCGGCAGCCGGTCGACCTCGACCGGACGCGCGTCGCCGTCCGCCACGACGACGGTGAAGACGGCCTCGGACCCGGCCGGCTGCCGCGCCTGGATCACCGACGCGCACCGGGCGACGAGATCCTCGACGATCCCGGCGGCCGCGTGGACCGAATCGGCGCGGGCCAGCACGTAGAGCGCGTCGGCGACGTCGTCGTACGCCCCGGCCATCGCGGCCTCGGCCAGCTCGGCCGTGAACCGCCGGGACGGCGTGTCCGCGTCTGGGTTCTGCGTCATCCGCCCGAGATACCCGCCGGGGACGCGGCTAACCGGTCACTGCGGTTCCGGCAGCGCGAAGAGGGTGTGCTGGTGCGGGTCGTCGGGTTCGCCGCCGAGCCGCAGGCACTTGCGGCAGTTGACCGGGTCGCTGGTCGGCGTGATCTCGCCGGCGGCGCCGAGGCCGGACCACCCCTGGTGGCAGGCGGGCGCGGGCAGCGTGAGCTCGTCGAGCCACGGCACCCACGCGACCCGGTGGGCGATGCCGGACCGGCCGATGTGCAGCCGCATCCCGGTGAAGAGCCGCTGCTGCGCGGCGGCGAACCGCGCGGGATCGACGCGCGTGACGGGGAACAGCGGGATCGGTTCGCTCACCGGCCCAGTATGCGGGGCCAGGCGTGTGTGCGCGGTGGCCGGCCGGTCGGGGGGCGTGCCGCCCGGCCACCGCGACACAGATCGAGAGGGGACCGCGCCGCGGGAATGACGGCCCGGCCGCGAGTTCACCGGTTCGGGTGACGTATACCTGCCTCGACCCGTGCCGGAACCGGCGGGCTCGGTGGTGTCCGGCCGGTGTCGTCGCTCAGCCGGCGGACAGCCAGTCGAGATTGACGCTGCCGGTGTCGCCGGCTTCGTACGACAGCGTGACCACCGGGTCCCGGCCGGTGAGCGGGACGTCGGCGAAGGTCACCGTGCCCCAGGCGTCCCAGCTGCCGGACACCTTCGGGAAGCTCACTTGGCGCAGCGGCCGCCCGTCCACCGACAGCGTCATCGTGCGGGTGTCGTTGTTGGCGTTGGCGTAGCGCACGGTGATCGCGGCCGATGCGGCGTCGGCGGAGGTGCGGTGCAGCGTGAACGACGACGCGGCGCCCTGTGCCCAGAGCCCGTCGAGGAACGCGCGGCCGGAGTAGCCGCTGTGGTTGACGTTCGTCTTCACGCCGCCGGTGTTGAGCGCGTCCTCGGCCTCCAGGTGCGCGGGTGCCGGGCAGCCGTCGACGGTGCCCGCGGTGTCGGGGCAGCGGTCGCGGGCGTCGGGCACGTGGTCGCCGTCCCGGTCGCCGTCGGCCGCGCCGGTGAGGGTGATGGCGACGGTGTGGTCGCCGCTGAGCGTGGCCGGGACGGCGTTGCCGGGCGCCGGCCTGCCGTCGACGGTGAACGAGGCGATCCTGGTGCCGGCGCCGTGCAGCGCGATCGTCAGGTTCGCCGCGCGGTAGCGGAGGTTCCGCAGGGTGACGTCACCCCAGCCCGCGGGGAGGTCGGGTGCGAACGCCAGGCCGCGGCCGGTGAAGGTCAGCCCGAAGAGGCCGCTGTGGATCATGTCGAGGAACGCCGTGGCCGACCACGTCTGGTCGGGTTCGGAGCCCCAGTGGAACTTCACGGTGTCGCCGAGCCGCTGCCAGCCGCCGTCGACGACGCCGGTGGTGCCGTTGTAGATCTCCCAGAACCCGCTGTTGTTGCCGGCGAGCTTCGCCAGGCGCGCCACCTCGGAGGCGAACGCGCTCTGTTCCCCTTGCCCGGCCAGCGCTTTCGCCCACAGTCCCTGCACGAGGGGCCACACGATCGCGTTGTGCCGTCCGGGTTGCGCGTCCGAGTAGCGGTCCCAGTTCGGAAAGGTGTCGGGCATGCCCCAGGTCATTTCCCTGGCGTGGGCGACGATCGACCGGGCCTGCGCCGGGTTCGCGATGCCGAAGAGCAGGGCGAACGCCAGCCCGGAGCCCTCCTGGTAGGCGCCGGCGGCGCCGTCGGCGAGCAGCTGGTAGTCGTACAGGCCGGTCTTGGGGTTCCAGAAGTACCGGTTGATGGCGGCCTTGAGCGCGGCGGCCCTGGTCCGGTAGCCGGCGACCTCCCGGCCCGGGCGGCCCAGCCGTTCGGCCATGTTCGCGGCGTTGACGTAGGCGGCGTAGTAGACCGCGTTGGTGCTGAGGTACATCCCGCCGGCAACGCCGGGCCAGGGCATGCTCCCGGTGCTGACCGACTCGGTCGCGTCGGCGGGTGGCGCGGGGTAGCCGGCGATGCCGTCGTTGAAGAAGGACGCGCCGGTGAAGAGCCCGTACGCGGCGTTGTAGCCGGCGGTGGTGGCGTGTTCGCGGACGGTCAGGGTGTTCGCCGTGGTCCGGTAGGCGTCGGCGAGGAACCCGCTGTCGCCGGTGACGAGGTAGTGCTGCCAGGCGGCGGTGACCCAGATGACCTGGTCCCACTGCTGGTCGTCCTGCTGGACGCGCAGGGCGCCACCGGCGTCCTTGTCGACGACGGCCCAGAGCGTGTTCTCGGCGAGGGCGGGGGAGAGGAGGCTGGTGGCGTTCCAGCTGTTGACGGAAGCGTCCCGGGTCCAGGGCTGGCTGTACCCGCCGCCGGCGCGGACGAGGCCGACGGAGGGGTCGAGCAGGCCGCTCCGGTCGTACTTCGCGTCGTAGGCCATGGTGTTGGTGCGGAGCAGGTTGTCCAGGGCTTCGGTGTAGGCGGTGCCGAGAAGCGCCTGGCTCGTGGGGTTCGCGAAGTCGAGCTGCGGCGGCGCCTGGCTCGCGGACGCGGTGGCGGCGGTCACGGCACCGCTGGCGATCATGACCGCGACGAGGGTGGAACGAACTCTCATGCGCAACCCCTTTTTAGGCGCATTGCACCACGCGAGACGGGGTTTTCCCGGGATGGCGGCGATCCTGTCCGTTCTTGTCGGCGGTTCGACGTGTCCGCTTTGCCGGATTTCTCGGCGGAGGTGGTGGCCGCACGGGCCGCGGAGCTGCATACTGCGACCATGGCGCGAGCGAAAGCGGAGGTGACGCGGTGAGCCCCCGGGAGGGGCCGTCCCGCCCGAAGTTCGGCCGGATCGACCCGTATTGCCTGATGGCGGTGCTGCCGGTCCTGCTGGTGGCGGGGATCCTGGGTGCGCTGGTCAACGTGCTGCTGGGAGTGGGCTGCGCGGTATTCGCGGCGCTGATCTTGCTGTTCGATTCGTGGGCCAACCGTCCACTGCCGCGCCCGGTGAGCGAACCCCGCCCGCGCCCGGCGGCGGCGCGCGCCCGCCCACCGGCGCGCCCGCGCCCACCGGCGGTTCGGGAGCGAGAGCGCGCCCAGCCGGCGCCTTGGGCACAAGGTCCGGACCGCGCCCAGGGTCCGGCTCGGGCTCCGGCGCGGCGCACGGCTCCGCCGCCACCGCGCCCGCAGGCACCCCGGATGCGGCAGGCGCCGCGAAGCGCACCCTACGGCTGAGCCGGGGTTCGGCTGGGCGCAAGCTGCGCCCTGGGCGGCGGGGAGTGTCGGCCGGGTGCCTGAGGGCTGTGGGGGTCTTGGGGCGGCGCAGGGGCTTCGCTGGGGCGGTGGGGAGTGTCGGACCGGCGCCTGAGGGCTGTGGCGGTCTTGGAGCGGCGCAGGGGCTTCGCCTGGGGCGTTGGGGATTGTCGGCCGGGCGCCTGAGGGCTGTGGATGGTCTTGGGGCGGCGCAAGGGCATCGCCCGGGGCTGCCGGAAGCGGCAGACCCGTGCCCTACGGCTGCGGTGGGCCGGGGTCAGCACAAGTCCCCACCCGCACCGCCTCCCCGGAGACCAAACCAGCACCGTCCTAACCGGACACCGCGCTCAAAAGGCCCCCATGTCCAGCGAAAGCCACCGCTCAGGCCGCAGGAAAACCACGACATGCTCCCCGATCCGAGTCCGCTCGAACTCCAGATACGCACCGACCTTCTCCGCCGGCAAGTACCGCGCCGCCATCTCGTGCGCGCGCTCCGGGGTGTCCGGCTCGATCCGCGTCACCGGACCTTCCACCGAGACGTACCGAACCGTCGGTGCCGTCCGTTGTGCCATCAAGCCGAACCGGCCCGCCGCCTTGATCGCGCGCATCTTGCGGGACTCCGGCAGTGTGCGCACCCACAGCTCGCCGCCCGGGTTGTACTGGTACCACAACGGGATGGTCAGCGGTGCGCGGTCCGGCCGCTCCACCACCGACAGGGCGCCGATGTGGGGTTCTGCCAGGAACTGCTCTCTTTCCTCTGCCGAAAGTGCCATGCCGCGGACGCTACCGGCCACCACCGACAAAACCGCGGTCCCGGCGCGGCACAACCCGCGCCGGGGCCGCGGATTCACTGGCAGGCTTCGCAGTCCGGGTCGTCGATGCGGCAGGCCGCGCCGTCGGTGAGCGGGAAGTCGAAGTCGTCCAGTGCCGGGACCACCGGTGTGGTCGATGCTTCTTCCGTTGTCGTCGTGGTGGACATGGCCCTCCCTGGGGGTTCGAACGGTTCCTATCCCTGTGTAGCGCCCAAGATCGCCGCGCATTCCGTGACGCACGGCACATCCGGTGTGCTAGCTTCCCGGCATGCGCCTCGCCTTCGCCCGGACGCTCGCCCTCTTCGCCTCCCTCCTCCTGCTCACCCTGGCCTCCCCGCCGGCGAACGCCGCGTCCGGCTGTGAATGCGCGACGCCGTCCGTCGACCGGTTCCAGCAGTGGCTCGCCAGCGGGGAAGGCACCACCGTCCCGGCCACCGGGAACATCCTCGTCCGGGAAAAGCACGGGTACGCCGCGAAAATCGAGTTCCGCGACGTCGAATGGCACGTCGCGGTCGTCTGGCTCGGCAACCGGTTCGACGCGCAGGCCGACCTGTCCCACTCGGCCGGCTTCCGGCTGACCTACCGCGCGACCGACGACCTCTACGTGCAGCTGCGCCCGGCCTCCCACTGGAGCGGCGGGGACAAGTGGCTCACCCGGGTACCGTCGACCGGCGGGAAGCTCGTCACGCGGTTCTTCAGCTTCAAGCCACGGGACTGGACGTCGCTGCCGGAGCTGGGCACGCCGGCGTACTCGTTCACGTCCGCGCTCACCGAGGCCCGCGGCCTGGTCTTCGTCGGCAAGACGCCCAACCGCCTCGAGTTCCGCGGCCTGCGCATCGACGGCTACCGTCCGCCCTGCCGGTGAACGGCCCGGGCTCAGCCGTGGGCCGCGACGGCGGCTTCGATCGTCGGGTAGGCCGGGAAGAAGTCCGCCAGCCCGGTCAACGCGAACGTCCGGGCGAGCCGGGACGGCACGCCCACCAGCGCGATCTCCGCCGAAGCCGCCTCGGCCGCGTTCCGGGCCGCGATGAGCGCCGAAATCCCGCTGGAGTCGCAGAACGTCACCCCGGCCAGCTCCACCACCAGCAGCTGCCCGGCGGCGAGGCTCAGCTCCGCGATCCCGGCTCGCAGTCGGGGCGCCGTCGCCACGTCGAGCTCCCCGCCGACGGTCACGATCGGGCCGCTCCGGGCCGTCCGGGTGGAAACGGTGAACGGGTTCGTCACGACGGGTGCCCTTCCGGCGGCGGGACGCTGAACGCGAGCAGCGCGGTGTCGTCTTCGACGCCGTCGCCGAAGCCGGCCAGCAGGCCGGTGACCGCCTCGACCACCGCCGGCGCGGTGGCCGGCGTGCGGCCGGTCAGGTCGGCCCGCAGGTGTTCTTCGCTGTAGCGGGCGCGCCCGCGCGTGCGGGCTTCGGTCAGCCCGTCGGTGTACAGCAGCATCGTGTCCCCGGCGGCGAGGAGCACTTCCGCCGACGCGAACCGCGCGTCGGGAAGGGCGCCGACCAGCTGACCGCCCGGGAGCGGGACGAACGACGCCGATCCGTCGGCCCGCAGCACCAGGGCGGGCGGGTGCCCGCCGCTCGCGAGGGTGACCGTCGCGGTGCCGCGGCCGGGGCGGATGCGGCCGTGCACGACCGTGCAGTACCGCGGGTCGGCGCCGTGGAACTCGTGGTGCAGCACGGTGTTGAGGGTGCCGAGCGCGGCGGTCGGGTCCGGGTCGTGGACCGCGGCCGCCCGCAGCGTGTAGCGCGCCAGCGACGTCACCACCGCCGCCGGGGCGCCCTTGCCCGAGACGTCGCCGAGGAAGAACCCCCACGTGCCGCCGCCCAGCGGGAACAGGTCGTAGAAGTCGCCGCCCACCTCGTCGGCCGACGCGGGGTGGTAGTACGCCGCGACCTGCATGCCCGGCACCTCGGCCAGGGCGGGCGGCAGCAATGTCTGCTGCAGCGTCCTCGCCAGCCGCTGCACCCGGTCGCGTTCGCGTTCGGCCTCGTCGCGCGCCCGCAGCAGCTCCTGCTCGTAGGCGCGCCGGTCGCGAGCGTCGAACACCGTCGTGCGGATGAGCTGCGCCTGGCCGCCGGCGCCGGTCTTGACGACCGATGTGACCAGCACCGGCAGCCGGTCGCCGCTCGCCGTCTTCAGCTCGAACGCGACGCCGTTGAGTTCGCCCTGCATGCGCAGCAGCGGCGCGAAGTGCGTTTCGTGGTACAGCCGGCCGCCGACGGTGAGCAGGTCGGAGAACCGGCGGCGCCCGACGACGTCCGCGCGGTCCAAGCCCAGCCAGCCGAGCAGCGTCGCGTTGATCTTCGCGATCGTGCCGTCCAGCAACGTCGAGAGGTAGCCGCACGGCGCGTTCTCGTAGAGGTCCTCCGCGCTGTCCTCCAGCAACGCGGAGAACGCGGGATCGGCGTCCTCCCGGCCACCTGCCCCGGCTCCGCACATCATGAACCGCTCACGAACTCCATGATCGCGCGGGCGGTCGCCTCCGGCGCGCTGAGCTGCGGGCAGTGCCCGTTCGCCGCGAGCGTCACCAGCCGGCTGCCCGCGATCCGCTCGTGCGTGAACCGCCCGACCTCGCGCGGGGCGATGGCGTCCTCGGCGCACTCGACGATCAGCGTCGGCACGGTCACCCCGGCCAGGTCGGCGCGGTTGTCGGACAGGAACGTGGCCCGCGCGAAGACCCGGGCGATCGCCGGATCGGTGCGGCAGAAGCTGTTCGTCAGCTCCGCACCCAGCTCCGGGCGGTCCGGGTTGCCCATGATCACCGGCGCCATCGCCGCCGACCAGCCGAGGTAGTTGGACTCCAGCGCTTCGAGCAGCTCGTCGATGTCCTCGCGGCTGAACCCGCCGCGGTACCCCTCGTCGTCGATGTAGCGGGGCGACGGCGTGAGCAGCACCAGCTTCGCGAACCGGTCCGGCTCGCGGTTGGCGGCCAGCACCGCGATCATCGCGCTGACCGAATGGCCCACCAGCACGACGTCGCGCAGCTCGAGCTCGTGGCAGATGGCGAGGACGTCCTCGGCATACCCGTCGAGGGTGCCGTAGCGCTGCGCGGTCCAGGCCGACAGGTCGGAGCGTCCGGCGCCGGTGTGGTCGAACAGCACGACGCGGTACCGCTCGGCCAGGCTCGGGACGAGCAGGCGCCACAGGTTCTGATCACAGCCGAAGCCGTGGGCGAGCAGCACCGCGGTCCCGTCTTCCCGGCCGGTGACGACGACGTTGTTCCTGGTGCGCATGTTCACCGGGCCATCCTGCCACCCCGGCCGGCGACCGGACCGATTCGCTGTCCGGTTGTTGCACGCACGACGGGGCTCAGGCGAATTGCCCGGTACCTATCTTTTGTCCTGTCCGACGAAAGTCGGTACCGCCCGCCCCGGCCCCGGACCACCCTCGGCGCACCGGACGACCGGTTACCCCCTCCGACCGGGACCGGCGCGGCCATCCTTCGCGCCGGTTCTTCCCCGTGAAAGCGAGTCACCAGCATGCGCACGAAACGTTCGCTCACCCGCTTCGCCATCCCGTTGCTGGCCGCCGCCGCGGCGGCCGGCTTCCTGATGAGCCCGGCCGCCGCGACCACAGTCGACGGCTACTCGCCCGAAGTGCAGCACGACGCCGTCACGTCCCTGATGGCCGACGCCGGGATCAGCGAGTCCGCCGCACTTTCGTTCCTGCGCGCGCAGGCCGCCGGCGTCGAAACCGTGCACCGCGTCACCGCCGCCCTCGGCGCCCGCGCCGCCGACGGGTACCTCGACGCCGCGGCCGAACCCGTCGTGAACGTGCTCGACCAGGCGGCCGCCGCGCAGGTCACCGCGGCCGGTGCCCAGGCCCGGCTGGTCAAGCACTCCAGCGCGGCGCTGGCGGAGGCGCAGGACACGCTGCGGGCGCTGCCCGCGGTCGCGCACACGTCGATCGGCCTCGACCCGAAGGCGAACCAGGTGGTCCTGACCGTGGCGGACGCGGCCGAGAACACCGGCGCCCTGCTGCGGGCGGCCGCCTCGCTCGGCGACCGCGTCCGGGTCGAGCGCGTCCCCGGCGAGATGCACCTGGCGATCTACGACGGCGAGGCCATCACCGGCGGCGGTGTCCGCTGCTCGGTCGGCTTCAACACCAACCGCGGCGGCCAGAACTACATCGTCGACGCCGGTCACTGCACCCGCGCCGTGGCGCAGTGGAACGTGGGCCCGTCCCAGGGCTCGAGCTTCCCGGGCAACGACTACGGCCTGATCCGCAACACGACCGGCAGCGCGCCCGGCGCGGTCACCTTGTGGAACGGCTCGACGCAGCGGATCACCGCCGCCGGCACCGCGACGGTCGGCCAGCGGATCAGCAAGAGCGGCAGCACCACGCACCTGACGTCGGGCACGGTGCAGGCCACGAACGTCACGGTGAACTACGCCGAAGGCTCGGTGTCGCAGCTGATCCAGACGAGCGCGCTGGTCAACCCGGGCGACTCCGGCGGGTGCCTGTTCGCCGGCAGCACCGGGCTCGGCATCACGTCCGGCAAGGGCAGCGGGACGTCGTTCTTCCAGCCCGTCGGCGAGGCGCTGAGCGCCTACGGCGTCACGCTGAACTGACCGGCGTCAGTCGCGGCGGCTGCGGCCGAAGATCAGCCGGTAGCCGGCCAGGATGATCAGCGCGCCGAGGATCGCCAGGCCCCACGTGCGCAGGTCGAAGAACGTGCCGAGCTGCGTGTGGAACAACGTCTTGCCCACCCAGCCGCCGACGAACGCGCCGGCGATGCCGAGCAGGACCGTGATGATGCAGCCACCGGGGTCCCTGCCCGGCATGAGGGCCTTCGCGATCAGTCCCGCGATGAGCCCGAGCACGATCCAGCCGATGACGCCCACGGGTGCCTCCGTCCGCCTGTTTTCCCCGCCTGTCTTCCCGAGGGCCCAGGATGGCAGGCGGACGGTCCCGGGGCGCGGCGGGCCACGCCCGGGTGACCCGGATCTCAGGCGCCTGCTCCGTCCGGGCGACGAGGCGTAACGACCCGGTCGCTGTCGGGGACTTCCGGTGCGGTGACCCGACGAGCGGAGGCCGCGGATGAAGATCGACCTGTTCAACGAGATCCAGAACCCGCGCCCGTGGCCGGACGGGCACGAGCAGCTGCGGTTCCGGCAGGCGATCGAGCAGGCCGTGCTCGCCGACGAGCTGGGCTACGGCTGCTGGTGGCAGGTCGAGCACCACGGCGCGGGGGAGTTCAGCCTGTCGTCCGCGCCCGAGCTGATGCTGGCGGCGCTGTCCCAGCGCACGAGCCGGATCCGGCTCGGCCACTCGGCCGTGCTGGCGCCGGGCCGGTTCAACCACCCGATCCGCGTCGCCGAGCGCGCGGCGACGCTCGACCACCTCAGCGGCGGCCGCGTCGAGCTGGGCCTGACCCGCTCGACCATCCCCGAGTGGCGCCTGTTCGGCATCGAGCCGGACGAAGCCCGCGCCCAGACGCAGCAGGCGTTCGAGATGGTGCCGAAGATGTGGACGTCCGAACGGTTCTCCTACGAGAGCGACGCCTACCGCGTCGACGACGTCCCGATCGGCCCGAAGCCGCTGCAGCGGCCGCACCCGCCGCTCTGGCAGGCGGCGGCGAGCCCGGCGTCGTTCGAGGAGGCGGGCCGGCGCGGGGTCGGCGTGCTGGGCACGACGATGTGGGAGTCGCTGGACCGCGCGGGCCGCCTGATCGGCCTGTACCGGGCGGCCGCGGCGCAGTGCACGGCACCGGTAGGGGCGTTCGTGAACGACCAGGTCGGGTTCTTCACGTTCGTCCATTGCGCGGACACCGACGAAGAGGCGATGCGCAACGGCGCGGCGGCGGCCGCGGCCTGGTACACGGTGACGGCGTTGACGTTCTTCGAAGCGGCGACGGAGTTCGTCCGCCAGAACGCCCGCAACGAAGAGCTGAAGCGGTCGCCGGGCCTGACGGGCGAGTTCCTCCGCGAGGAGGCGGCGAACGCCCCGTCGGCGGCGAACCTGCTGATCGCCCGCATCCTTCAGGGCGAGCAGGTCGCCGACGACGAGGTCTTCGAGGTCCTGAGCGCGCAGGACTCGCTGATCGTGGGCAGCCCCCAGACGTGCCGCAAGAAGCTGCGTGCGTACGCCGACCTGGGCATCGACCGGATGATGTGCCTGCAGCAGATCGGCGGCATCCCGCACGAGAAGGTGCTGAAGAGCATCCGGCTGATCGGGGAGCTGATCCCGGAGCTGGCCTGACAGCCACCCCGAACCGCACTGTCCGAAGTGGACCTCGGCTGGCGCGGTGCGGTGAGGCCGGCGTGCAGGAAGGCCGGCGCGGCCCACAAGCAGGCAGACGGGGACCCCGGCGACGCCGGAACGACCGCCCATGGCGCGCACGGCAACGGGCCCGCGCGACGCCGCCTGCCGGGCCGAGACCATGCGCCCGCCGGCACCAGCAGGACGGCGGTCAGGCGACCCCGGGGCGGACGGGCCGCCTCGGGGTCGCCTGACTGTCCGAATCATCCGATTGTGACAGGCTGTCAGCCGTCGTAGGCCGCCTGCTCCACCGCGAAGACGTTCCGGTTGCCCACCCCCTCCTGCAGGGTCCACAGCAGGTCGGCGGCGGTGTCGTCCTCCCAGTACGAGATGCTCTCGCCGCTGCTCACCCAGCTGTAGGTGGCCGGGCCGGCCGACGGCGTCCAGTAGTAGAGCTTCTTCTGTCCGGACGAGTTGAACCACCACCGGCCGTTGTGCGACGCGACGCCGTTGAGGTTGTACCAGGGCAGCTGCAGCGCCTGGCTCGCCGTCGTCGTCGCGGCGAACACGCCGGTCGAGGCGAACGGGTAGCGGATGGCCCGCGGCGCGCGGTTCGGGTAGGCCGTGCACCCGGACTGGCAGGTGTACTCCGTCATGACGATCGACTTGCTGACCCGATCCAGGGAGATCGACGACCACGCCAGGTTCGTGCCCGACGTCGTCTTCGACGTGATCGTGCCGACCTGCGGCAGGACGTACGCGTAGTTGTGGGCGTAGTAGACCGTCGGCGACTGGCGGCCGATCTGGTCCGCCGTCCCGCCGGTGTCGGTCTTGAGGATCTTGCGCATGTCGAACACCCGCATGCCGTGCCCGGTGTCGGCGACGTAGAGGTAGTCGCCGTACCAGGACACGCCGCCGGCGTGGATCGGGATGTCCTTGAAGTCGGGGGCCGCCGCGGTGCCGGTCGGCTCGACCAGCAGGACCTTGCGGTACTTGTTCGGGTACGTCGCGTCCCAGTCGACCAGGGTGATCCGGCTGCGGGCCTGGTCGCCGTCGCAGCCGTCCTTGGTGTACCAGCTGACCAGGACGAGCTGGTGGCCGTCGTAGTTGCCGCCGTTGGCGGTGCCGACCGCGTCCCGGCTGGTCGTGATGCCCTGCGGGTAGTTCGCGCAGTCGGAGTTGTCGCCGCTGTCGAACCGGAAGCCGCCGGAGAGGCCGGCGACCGAGAACGTGGACGGCAGCGCCGTGCGGTCGTGGTTCGCGTTGTCCATCACCGTGTGCACGGCCGCGGTGCCCAGCGCCGACACCAGGGCGGCGTTGACGGTGTCGAACTGGTGGTAGTCGGCGGTCAAGGTGTATTGCGAGGCGGGCAGGGCGCCCGGCCCGGCCGCGGCGCGGGCCGCCGCCGGAGCGACGAGCAGGCCCGCGAGGATTCCGGCCGCGACGGCGGCTCGCGTGCAACGACGGCGCAGTGACATGAGACCCCCAGTAGTCCGATCATCGCCGGGTCACACGCTAGGGCCGTGGTGGGTGAATCCGCAACACCCCGCCGTCTCGGATCGAGACCGGCGAGGACGGACGGCGGACCGTCCACTGTGGCCGGCTAGTACTTTCCGCCTATCCCGGAGTCGCCGAAGTTCCGATGTGCGCGCGGGCGCGGTGGGCGATGGTGGACCCACCAGCCCGACGTCCGTGAGGAGACTCCCATGCACCCGGCCGCCCTGATCCACGGCCACGAGCAGGCCTGGTCGTGGCTCGTGCTCGGCGTGACCGCCGCCGCCCTGCTCGCCTTCGCCGGGCTCTTCGTCGCCGCGCTGGTCAGCATCCTCGGCTCGCGGCTGAGCGGGGGCATGAAGCTGGCCTGGGTGATCTTCGCCTTCTGCGCGCCGTTCCTGGGCAGCCTGCTGTGGTTCGCCTTCGGCCGCCGCGACGCCGCCGAGCCGGTGCGCCGATGATCGTCGCCGAAGGACTGACGAAGACCTATCCCGGCGGCGGCGGGGTCGAGGACCTGTCCTTCACCGTCCGGCCCGGGGTCGTGACCGGCTTCCTGGGCCCGAACGGCGCCGGCAAGTCGACGACCATCCGGCTGATGCTCGGCCTGACCCGCGGGCGGGGGCGCACCACCTTCGGCGGCCGGACCTACGCCGAGGTGCCGGGGCCGCTGCGGACGGTGGGCGTGCTCACCGACGCCGCGGCCGTGCACCCCGCGCGGCCGGCCGCCGCGCACCTGCGGATGGTCGCCGCGGGCGGCGGGCTGCCCGCCCGGCGCGTGCGCGAGGTGCTCGCGGCCGTCGGCCTGGAGTCCGTCGCGCGCCGGCCCGCCGGCCGGTTCAGCCTCGGCATGAAGCAACGGCTCGGCCTGGCCACCGCGTTGCTCGGCGACCCGGAGTACCTGATCCTCGACGAGCCGGCCACCGGGCTCGACCCGGAAGGGGTGCGGTGGATCCGCGCCCTGCTGCGGCGGCTGGCGGGGGAGGGCCGCACGATCCTCGCGTCCTCGCACCTGCTGGCCGAGATGTCGGTGCTCGCCGACGACCTGGTCGTCATCGGCGCCGGGCGCCTCGTCTCCGCCGGTCCGCTGGCGGAGTTCGTCCGGCGGCACGCCCGCGCCGACGTCGTGGTCCGCGCCGACGACGCCAGCGTGCTGATGGTCGCGCTGGCCCGTGACGGCCTGCGCGTGCGCCAGGAGGCCGCCGGCGAGCTGGTGGTCGAGACGGCCGACACCGGCCGGGTCGCCGCGGTCGCCGGCCACGCCGGGGTCGGGGTGCGCGAGCTGTTCGTGCGGCGCAGCGGGCTGGAAGACGCCTTCCTCGCCGCGACCGCGGCCGCCGTCCGGCACCGGGGTGAGCTGCCGTGAAGAACGCGCTGGCCTACGAATGGGTCCGGGCGCGCTCGCTGGGGTCGACGTGGCTGCTCGTGGCCGGCGCCGGCGTGCTGCAGTTCGCCTCGGGCCTGTACTGGGGCCTCAAGCGCGACCTCGGTGACCTCGACGCGTTCACCTCGGCGTTCGGGCCGGCCGACCGGCTCGGCGCGCTGCTGGTCGCGGCCGCCGGCGTCGCCGCGTTCGGCTCCGACCACCAGCACGGCACGCTCGCGACCACCCGGCTGGTGCTGCGCTCGCCGCTCCGGATCGTCGCGGCGCGGGCACTGGTCACCGCCGGGCTGGGGCTGCTCACCGGGGTGGTCATGGTGGTGCTGACGGCCGCCGGGGTGCGCACCGGCGGCGGTGCCCTGCCCGCCGGCGCGGGGGCGGCGGGCCGGGCGGTGGCCGGTGTGCTCGCGCTGACCGTCCTTTCCGGACTCGCCGGGGTCGCGCTCGGCGGGTTGCTGCGGCACACCGGGCTCGCCGTCGGCGTGTTCGCGGTGTGGGCGTTCGTCGCGGAGACGACGCTGGCGGCGCTCGCCCACGTGCCGGTGACCGTCCTGCCGTTCGGCGGTACGGCGCTGTCCGCCCCGGCGGGGACGGCGGTGTTCGCGGTCGTCGTGGTGCTCGCGCTGGGCGCGGCGGCGGTCACCCTGGCTCGCCGTGACGGCTGACGCGGTGCGGCCTAACCTGATCACGATGAAGCGGTGGCTGAGCTGGTGGGACGGCCGCGTCGCCCTGCTGGCGCTCGACGTCGCGGTGGCGGCGGGCACGATCGCGTTCAGCCTGGGCAGCGGCGACCCGCGTGACCCGCACCCGGCGCTCTACGTCCCGGCGGTGATCGGCTCGGCGCTGGCGCTGCTGGCGCGGCGGCGGTGGCCGTTCGTGGTGCTGCTCGTCGCGGTGGCGTGCCTGCCGGCCGGGGTGACGCTGCTGCCGCTGACGGTGGCCGTCTACTCGGTCGCGGCACGCCACGGCGTCAGCCTCCGGACCGGGGCCGCTGTGGTCGTGTGCGCCGTGGCCGGAAACGTCCTGGCGGTGCTGCGCGAGCCGGTGGGGCTGACCACGATCGTGCTCGTCGTCGGCTTCTTCGTGCTCGGCCCGGTGCTGGCCGGGCTGTGGATGCACCAGCGCGCCGCGCTGCTGGCCGTGCTGCGGGAACGCGCGGAGGAGGCCGAGCGCACCCGGACGCTGCTGGCCGACCAGGCCGTCTTCGCCGAACGGCGGCGGATCGCGCGGGAGATGCACGACGTCGTCGCCCACCGCGTCACCGCGGTCGCGTTGCAGGCCGGCGCGCTGTCGCTGCGGGCCCCGGACGAGCGGACCGGGCAGGCGGCCGAGACGATCCGGGCGACCAGCGCCGTCGCGCTGGACGAGCTGCGCGGCATCCTGCGGGTCCTGCGGGACGACGCCCCCGCCGCGGACGCGGGCCCGGGGGTGCTGGCGTCGCTGGAGGACCTCGTCGGCGAGGTCGCGGCGACCGGCGCGCGGGTCGAGCTGACGCTGCCGGACCCGCTGCCCGCGGTGCCGGACCAGGTCGGCCGGGCCGTCTACCGGGTGGTGCAGGAGTCGCTGACCAACGCGGCCAAGCACGCGCCGCACGCGGCGGTCGAGGTCCGGCTGGCCGTCTCCGGCGATCGGCTCGCGGTCGAGGTGACCAACCGGCTGACCCCGCACCGCAGCACGGTCCCGGGATCCGGCTACGGCCTGGTGGGCATGCGCGAACGGGTCGAGCTGGCGGGCGGCGACCTACGCACCGGCCCGACCGGTGACGGCCGGTTCCAGGTGCTGGCGCGGTTTCCGGTGGGCCCGCTGGCGGAGGAGGGACCGTGACGGTCAAGGTCGTGCTGCTGGAGGACGAGGAGCTGGTCCGCAGCGGCATCCGGATGATCCTCGAGTCCGCCGACGACGTCGAGGTGGTCGCGGAGGACACCGACGGTTCGCGCGCGGTCGAGCTGACCGACCGGCACCGGCCCGACGTCGTGCTGACCGACGTGCAGATGCCGAAGGTCGACGGCCTCGAGGTGGTCAAGCGGCTGGCGGCGCACCCGGCGGCCCCGGCGGTGGTCGTGCTGACGACCTTCGACGTCGACGAGTACGTGTACACGGCGCTGCGGCACGGCGCAGCCGGGTTTCTGCTGAAGGACACGCCACCGCGCGAGCTGGTCACGGCGGTGCGGGTGGCGGCCCGCGGCGAGGCGATGCTGTCGCCGAAGATCACCAAGCGGCTGCTCGCGGACTTCGCTTCCGCGGGCGGCAGTGCCCGGGCCCGCGCGCGGCTGGCGGAGCTGACGCCGCGTGAGCACGACGTGGCCGTCCACATCGGACGCGGGCTGGGCAACGCCGAAATCGCCCGGCGGCTGGCGGTGAGCGAGTCGACCGTGAAGGTCCACATCGGACACATCATGGCCAAGCTGGCGGTGGCGAACCGCACTCAGGTGGCCATCATCGTCCACGAGGCGGGGCTGGGCTAGCCCGGCGGTCGAGGATCTTCAGCGACCGCTCGCACCAGCGCAGGTTCTCCCGCTCGAACGCCAGCCCGCGCATCAGCGTCAGGTACGGCCCGACCCGCTCGGCCTCGGCCAGGTAGTCGTCTTCGAAGCGGCCGTCCAGCAGGCCCGCCCGGAGCCGTTCGTAGCGGGCGATCTTGGCCTCGGCGCGGGCCATCCGGTCTTCGAGGGCGCGGCGGACCGCGGCGTCGTCGCCGGCGTCGACGGCCTGGACCTGGATCAGCAGCTCGTCGCGGATCACGCCCGGCCGCGGCGGGGCCGCGGTGAACTCGCGCAACGCCCGGCGGCCCGCCTCGGTCAGCGAGAACAGCCGCTTGTCCGGCCGCTTCTCCTGGCGGACCAGCCGGGCGCGCACCAGGCCGTTCGCCGCCATCCGGTCCAGCTCGCGGTAGAGCTGCTGGGGCGTCGCCGGCCAGAAGTTCGCCACCGACGCGTCGAACCCCTTCGCCAGGTCGTAGCCCGACGCTTCGCCTTCGAGCAGTGCCGCCATCAGCGCGTGACGCAATGCCATAGTGAACTAGTTGAGTGCTTCGCGCTGGATCTGGTCGAACTGCGCCGCCATCGCCGCCGACAGTGCCTGCGCGGCCGAGAGCGGCCGGACCATCACCGTGAACTCGTCGATCAGGCCGTCGTCGTCGAAGTGCAGGAAGTCGCAGCCCTCGACCCGCGTGTCGCCGATCCGGGCCTCGAAGACGAGCGCGTGGTCACGCCCTTCGCCGCCGCTCAGCTCGCGTACGTACCGGAAGTCCTCGAAAACCCGCAGGACGCCGCGCAGGATCGCGGCGGTGATGGCTTTGCCGGGGTAGGGCTTGAACGCCACCGGGCTGCGGAAGACGACGTTCTCCGCCAATGCCGCGGCCATGGCGTCGGGATCACGGGCCTCGACGGCCTTCCGGAAGCTGGTCATGCCGTACCTCACCTATTCAACTAGTTGTCTATCTGGCCTCAGCGTAGGGCGTGCGGGCCAGCCTGGCCAGCCCGATGAAAGGCCTGGCGATCCTCCCGTCTGCTTCGGCTTCGCCCGCTACGGCTTGTTCCTGCCGCGGTTCCAGGCCGAGTTCGGTGGGTTCGGCCGGTGCGCTGGGCGCTGTCACCAGCGCGGTTACCTGGGCGGGCCGGCCGCGCGCGGCGTGGTCGTCGGGGCGGTTCGGCGCCCGGCGGCCGCTCGCGGCGTGCGGGTCGTTCGCCGGGCGGTCTGGACGGCGTTCGCGGCCGTGACGGCGTGGAACCCGCGGGTGCTGCCCGCGGCACCCCGGGCGGCCACGCCGGGACCGGCGAAGCTGTTCTCGCGGCCCGGCGCGGGACGGCTGCTCGTGGCGTGCGGGTCGTTCGCCGGGCTGGCCCGGCGCCGGCCGGGTGAGCGCGTCGCTGCTGTGGACGCTCATCGGTGTCGCGGGAACCGCCGGGCTGGCCACGGGCGCGGTCGTCCGGCGGGTGGGACTGCGCCGCGCGTACTTCGGCGCCGAGCCGGTGACGGCCGCGGCGAGCGGGCTGTTCGCGGTGCCGGACGGCGGATGCGCCGTGGTCACCGGCGTGCTCTACGGCGCGGGGTTCATGATCGGCGGTGCGCTGCTGCCCCTGTGGAGCGCGGCCCTGTTCAGCCTGGTGACCGTGTTCACCACCGCCGGCGCGCGATCGGCCCGGCTTCGTCGCGGACCTCGCGGGCCTGGCGGTGGCGTTCGCGCTGGTGCTGGCGCTGGCGAGCACCGTGGTGTACCCGGGAATGGAGTGACGATGGACTTCGTCGGCGGCCTGGTGTGCCTAGGCTTCGCCAACACGGCCGGGCCGCGCCGGTCGCGGCCGGACCAGCCGTCCGTCGACCACCTCGCCGGGCCGGTGGACCTGGTCGCCTCGTGCGAGCGGACGGGCAGCATCGGCGCCAACCGCGCCCGGCAGCTGGGAAAGAAGCACCGGCCCTGACCGCGCACCGCTAAGCGTTCGCCTCGCGGGGCTGGTAGCGGGCGCGCAACGCCTTCTTGTCCGGCTTGCCCAGCCCCGTCATCGGCAGCGCGTCGGCCACGACCACCTGCTTCGGCACGTGCACCGGCCCCTTGCGCTCCCGCACCGCCGCCTGGATCTCGCTCGTCAGCCGCTCGATGGCCGCCTCGTCGCGGCCGGCGTCGTCGCGCAGCACCACCACCGCCGTCACCGCCTCGCCCCACTTCTCGTCCGGGGTGCCGATCACGCCCACTTGCGCCACCGCCGGGTGCTCGGCCACGACGTCCTCGACCTCGCGCGGGAACACGTTGAACCCGCCGGTGACGATCATGTCCTTCACGCGGTCGACGATGAACCAGAAGCCGTCCTCGTCCTCGCGGGCGACGTCGCCGGTGTGCAGCCAGCCGTCGCGGAACGTCTCCGCCGTGACCCCCGGGAGGTTCCAGTACCCGGCGGCCAGCAGCGGGCCCGCCACGCAGATCTCGCCCGGCTCGCCCGGCGGCACCGGGTTGCCGTCCTGGTCCAGCAGCGCCGTGCGCAGGAACGCCGACGGCCGCCCGCAGGAGGCGAGCCGCGCGTCGTCGTGGTCGCCTTTCGCCAGGTAGCTGATCGCCATCGGGGCCTCGGACTGGCCGTAGTACTGGGCGAAGATCGGCCCGAACCGGTCGATCGCCTCGCGCAGCCGCACCGGGTTGATCGACGCCGCGCCGTAGTACACCGTCTGCAGCGACGAGAGGTCACGCGTCCGCGAGTCGGGGTGGTCCAGCAGCGCGTACAGCATCGTCGGCACCAGCATGGTCGCCGTGATCCGCTGCTCCTCGATGATCCGCAGGACCTCGCCGGGGTCGAACTTCGGCACGACGACCAGGGAACCGCCCTTCAGCAGCGTCGGCGCGAAGAACGCCGCGCCGGCGTGGGACAGCGGCGTGCAGATGAGGAACTTCGGCGCCGCCGGCCACTCCCACTCGGCCAGCTGGATCTGGGTCATCGTCGCCATCGCCTGCGCCGTGCCCATCACGCCCTTGGGCTTGCCGGTCGTCCCGCCGGTGTAGGTGATCGAGACGACCTGGTCCGGCGGCAGGTCGGCCGGCGCCAGCGGGCGCGGCTCGAAGGCCGCGGCCGCCGCGGTCAGGTCCCGGCCGACGTGGGCCAGTGGCTCGGGCACCGGCCCGATCGTGAGCACCTGCGTGAGGCCGGGCACCTTGCCGAGCAGGCCGAGCGCGCGGTCGACGAAGGCGGGCACCGGGTCGATGATCAACGTCGTGATGCCGGCGTCGGCGAGGATGTAGGCGTGGTCGTCGAGCGAGCCGAGCGGGTGCAGCGCCGTCCGCCGGGACCCCTGCAGCTGGCCGGCGGCGATGATCAGCAGGACCTCGGGCCGGTTCAGCGACAGCAGCGCCACCGCCGCGCCCGTCCCGGCCCCGAGCTGTTCGAAGGCCTGGGCGTACTGGCTGACCTGCTCGGCGGTCCGGCCGCCGGTCATCGTGGTCTCGCCCAGCACCAGCACCGGCGCGTCCCGGTGGCGCTTCAGGGCGGAGACGACCAGATGCCCGAGGTGGTTCGGATACCGCATCGCCTGCTCGTCCATCCCGGTCCCTTCCACGGCGCGCGACTAGAACACGTTACTGTTCTGCACACTGTACCGCCCGGACGCAAGGGTTGTGCCGCTCGACAGCAACTGGAACGAGTTTCAGGGAATCGGCGCCGCCTGTGCGCGGGCGACCGCCTCGGCGTAGTCGGCGGGCAGGAGGTACCCGGCCTGCCGGGCCCGGTCGGCCGCCGCTGTGAACTTCGCGACGTAGGTGGCGTGGTCCGGGTACAGCCGCTGGATCCGCGCCGCGCTCAGCGGGGTCGTCGTGCCCAGCAGCAGGCAGGCTCCCGGCACGTTGCCGCCGCTGTTGTTGGGCCCGTACGCCGCCAGCGGCGCGTCCAGGTCCGGCAGCCGGACGCCGCCCAGCGCGTTCTGGTCGGCGTCGCGCACGACGATGGCGCCCAGGAGCAAGGAGATCGGGGGAGCCGGCGGCGGGGCCGCGCCGCCGCGGGCCCAGCGGTCCAGGTGCGCGAAGGCCGCGTTCTCCGCGTACCGGAACGTCATGCTGTTCACCGGCTTGTCGCACGTCGTCGGCGCGCCGTCGTTGATCGACTTGTCGCGCGCGTTGGCCGCGTTGTAGAGGTTCAGGCCGTACTGGTCCGCGTGGGCGGTGCCGGCCACCTCCCACGTCCGCACGCGGGCGGTGTCCTGCCGGACCGAGGCCGACGCGACCACGTCCGTCTCCGACTGCAGGACGAACACCGGAATGCCGAGATCGGTGCGGATGTACGCGGACAGCGGCCCGAGGACTCCTTCGCCGATCGGCGCCGCGGACGCCGCCCGGCCGTGGATCATCAGGCCGTCGTAGCCGCCGCGCACCGGCTGGACGGCGTTCGCGTAGGTGGTCAGCCGCAGCGCGGACTGCGAGTGCCCGGTGCCGAGCACGACCGACGGCGTGCGGCCGCCCAGCAGCTCGGGATGCGTCCGGACCGCCTGCGCGGCCTGCGAAAACACGTCGTAGGACAGCGCGTCGGACCCCAGGTTCACGGCGCCGTACCGGGCGGGGTCGAGGGTCTTCAGCTTGTCGGCCCCGGCCTTCTGCGTCGTCACCCCGACGTAGGCGTAGCCGGCCCGCAGGAACTGCTCGTACGACTGGGAGAAGTCGACCGGGATGTCGACGCCGAAGCTGACGTTGAGCCATTCGACGACGACCGTGCCGGTGAACCGCGCGGGGTCGCTCGGCCGGACCACGACCAGCCGTGTGGTGTACGGGTTGCCGGTGGTGGCGACGTGCGTGGCCCAGCGGCCGTCGGCGGTCCACAGGCCGTCCTGGGCGTAGGTGTCGGCTTCACCCGAAAGCAGGTACTCCTGCTCGACGTAGCCATGGGCGGCGAGGTCGAGGAGGCCCTGCGCGCCGCTGACCGGCCAGCCGCGGCCGGCGTTCGCGGGCACGGCCGTCACCGTGGGCGCCGGGGCGGCTCCGGCCGCGGCGGGGCTCACCAGGGCCGGGAGGAGCAAGGTCAGCAGCAGGCACACGAATCGGCGCACGAGGGACAACCTCCTGGTCGGCTGGACCGTCCACATCGGACAGAGACGGGACCGCCGCGGGACGGCCACCGCCCTTCGTCTCTACCGGCACGGGGCCGCGCCGGCAACGACGTGCCCGCGCGCCGGGACGAACCCGGGCCGAAGTGCTCAGCCACCTGACAAGACGCGGGTACGGGATACTCAGTGCGGAAGAAAGCGGGCTTTCCGCGCCGGAACCTTGCGCGGAGCCCGGCGGTGGACGAATATCGCGGGACGTTCTGCACGTGCAAGCGCACGGGCGAGGGGGTGTGGGTGACCGAGGTGGCGCCGGCGGTGGCCGGGACGACGGACGTCCCGAGCGACGCGGTCTTGATCCGGGCGGTGCGCGGCGGGGACATCGCGGCGTACGGCGAGCTCTACGACCGGCACCTGCTCGCCGCCCGCCGGGTGGCGGCGGCGATCGCGTCGGACGAGGCGGAGCGGGACGACCTCATCGCCGAAGGGTTCACCCGGGTCCTGCGGATCCTGCGCTCGGGGGAGGGCCCGACCGAGGAGTTCCGGCCGTACCTGCTCGCGACCATCCGGAACACGATGATCAGCTGGCGGCGGCGCGACTCGGCGCTGTCGCTGGTCGCCGAGGTGCCCGACGTCCTGCCGGGCGAGGGCAGCGACGAGCCGGTCGGCAGCCGGATGCACGCCACCGTCGCCGCGGACGCGTTCGCGAGCCTGCCCGAGCGGTGGCGGACGGTGCTGTGGCGGACCGAGATCGAAGGCGAGTCGCCCGCCCGGATCGCCGCGGACCTGGGGATGACGCCGAACGGCGTCGCCGCGCTGGCCTACCGTGCCCGGGAAGGGCTGCGCCAGGCCTATCTCGACCAGCACGTCCCGGCGGCCCGGCGGCGCACCTGCCGGATCGTGTCCGGCCAGCTCGCCCGGTGGGTGCGTGACGGCGTCGGTGACCACAAGGCCCACCGGATCACCACGCACCTGGACCGCTGCGCGGACTGCCGGAAGCTGGCCACCGGCCTGCGCGAGCTCAACGAGGAACTGCCCGCCGCCGTCGCCCCGCTCATCCTGGGCGTCCCGGTCGTGACGCACTGGCTGTCCGCGACCGGCTCCGTCGCCTCGTCCGGCGCCGCCACCGGCGCCGGGGCCTCCGCCCTGTCGTGGGCGACGGCGGTGAAGGTGGCCGCCGCCGGTGCCGCGCTGGTCACGACGGTGACCATCGGCGCCGGCACGTCCGCCGGGCCGCCACCGCCGATCCGGGAGGGGGAGGGCGCGACGCAGCCGGTCGAGACGTGGGTGCCGCCGCGGAGCCCGGCGCCGTCGTCGTCCGGGCCGGTCACCCCGAGTGCCGCCTCGGGTTCGCCGGCGACCTCGGTGCCGTCCGCGGAGACGACCGGCGAGCAGCCGCCGGGCCGGTCCGCCGGGCCGGGCGTCCCGGCGACGCCGGAAAAGCCCGACGTCGCGGCCGACCCGCCCAAGGGCAAGCCGTCGGAGCAGGCGGGCAAGCGCCAGAACGAGGACAAGACGCACCCGCCCAAGCCGACGAACACGGACAAGCCCGAAGGCTGACCCGGCCCCCGGCGCGGGCCGGGCCTCCCGGTCAGCAGGGCTGGAGCAGCCAGCAGAGCCGGTACTTCGCCTGGTAGGTCGCCGAAGCCGCCGGGGCGACGATGTTCTGCGTCCGCGGCCCGCCGTGCGCCCAGCTCGAGAAGGCGTACTTGAGGTTCAGCGGCGGCAGGTTCTGCGGGCTGTCCGCGCTGATCGAGTTGACCGACCCGGCGATCACCGTCCGGGAGAACGGCGTGCGCTGCTGCGTCCCGCCGACGGTGAGCAGCGCCTGGTCCGGGCTAGACGTGAAGCTCAGCGTCACCGTCTTCGGCTGCAGGTCGATCGTCTTGGACCCGGTCCGGCCGGTCGAGTCCGTCGCTGTCAGCGTGAGCTGCAGGTACGACGGGTACTCGTGGTCGGGCGCGGTGAACGTGCCCGCCGCGACGCCCGGGAAGTCCTGGACGTTGTGCGTGTGGCAGGTCCCGTTGGCCGCGCAGTGCCGGATCGCGAGCCGCCACGACAGTGCCGAGGGCGGCAGCTCGCCGTCCTGGGCGTCGACCGCGCGGCCGGAGAACGCCACGGTCTGGCCCACCGACCAGGTCAGCGACGCGGCGGGGGAGTCGATCACCGGCACCGGGTCGAGGCCGGCCGGGGTCCCGGCGGTCACCCGGACCGTCGTCGTCGCCGTCGCGCCGTGGGAGTCGGTCACGCGCAGCCCGGCGTCGACCACCGCGGCAGCGGTGTAGGTCCAGGTGGGCCGCGGGTCCGCCGAGTCGTCGTAGGCGCCGTCGGCGTCGAGGTCCCACGCGTAGGACAGCACGTCCCCGGCGTCGGGGTCGGTGGAACCGGTGCCGTCGAACCGGACGGTCAGCGGCGCCGGCCCGCTGGACGGCATCGCCGTGGCCGAAGCGACCGGTGGCCGGTTCGTGCCGCCCTGATGGCTCACGCGACGCAGCTCGCCGCTGCCCAGCGCGACGTAGAAGAGGTCGCCGCCGGGCCCGGTGAGCAGCTGCACCGGCACGTTGGCGCCGGTCACGAACGGCACCAGGCGGCTCGGGCTCGGCTGGCCGCCGATCTGCTGCATCGCCCAGATGCAGCCGCGTGACGAGTCCGCGAAGAACAGCGCGCCGGCGTACTCGGCGGGGTAGTTGCTGCCCGATTCGAACGCGATCCCGCTGATCGAGGAGCCGCCGGTGGGACACGGGTCACCCGCCACGACCTTGGCGGCGTGGTTGTAGGCGTAGAACGGCGCGGTCTGCCCGCCGGCGGCGTAGAGCGACTCGCACCGGTCGAGGTTCGCCCCGTCGTAACCGGCCTGCCGGGCGTTGCCCTCGAAACAGGGCCAGCCGAAGTTCTCCGCCACGGCGTCCCCGGCGTCGGCCACGCGGTTGATCTCCTCCCAGGTGTTCCAGCCGACGTCGCCCGCCCACAGCTCGCCGGTCCCGGGCCGGAACCCGAACCGGAACTGGTTGCGCGCGCCGTAGGCGATCACGCGCCGGGCGTTGGCGTCGGCGCTGCCCGCGAAGGGATTGCCGGGCAGGCCCTCGCCGGTGTCGGGGTCGAGGCGCAGCAGCGTGCCGTTGAGCAGCACGGGCTGCCCGGCCGGGCGGCGCGGCGACTGCGAGCGCAGCGCACCCCCTTCGGCCGACGGCGGCGCCAGGTTCGTGCCGGCGGGCGCGGGCGGGTCGGCGCAGGGGTTGCCGACCTGGCCGTAGTCGGCGAAGTTGAAGCTCGCGCCGTCGCCGCCACCCGCGTACAGGGCGCCGTCCGGGCCGAAGGCCAGCGCGCCGACCGAGTGACTCGGGAACTGCTGGCACCAGCCGGTGACCAGCGGTTTCTCGCTCACGGCCGTCCCGGCGGCCCCCATGGTGAGCTGCGAGATCCGGCCGGTCACCACGCAGCCCCGGTCGGTGGCGCCCGGCGGGGACGGGCAGGTGTCACCCCACTGTGGCGAGGTTCCGCCCGGCAGCGCGTCGAGGGTGTAGGAGACGTAGACGTACGGCCGGGCGGGGAACGCGGGATCGACGGCCAGGCCCAGCAGGCCGCGGTCCCAGAAGTCCTGGGTCGGCGCCCGCAGGTCGGCGAACACCGACGGCACCGGGTCGGCGAGCGAGTCGAACACCTTGACCAGGCCGCTCTTTTCGGCGACGAACACCCGGCCGTCGGGCGCGAACGCCGCGGCGGTCGGGGAGGTCAGGCCGCCGATCGCGACGGTGTCGGTGAACCCGGCGGGCACGGCGGCGGCGGGCGCCGCGGCGGCGACGGCCGCAGCGAGGGCGCCGGCGAGCGGCACCACCACCGCGGCCGCCAGTGCTCGGCGCGATCTTCGCGGGACGGCGAAACGGCGAGAACCCATCACGAACTCCTGGTGCAGCGGGGACCGGACCGTCCCGTATGGCGTGAGAAGTCCGAGTTCTGTTACGCCGACGACCCCGGATGCACACCAAAAGCCCAACGGTTCCGGTGGAAACAAATGTATGATAACGTTGGAACTATCAGTGGTAACAGGCGATGGAGAAGGTCGTTCATGATCGTCATCACCGGCGGAACGGGGAAACTCGGTTCCGCGATCGTCGAGCAGCTCCTGCGTCGCGTACCGGCCGGGCAGATCGGCGTCAGCGTGCGGGACCCCGAACGGGCCGGTGTCCTCGCCGGCCGGGGGGTGCGCGTCCGGCGCGGCGACTTCGCCGACCCCGGCTCGCTGGCCGAGGCGTTCGCGGGTGCGTCGCAGGTCCTCGTCGTCTCGACCGACTCGACCGGCGAAACGGCCGTCGCGCACCACCTGGCGGCGTTCGAAGCCGCGCGCGCCGCGGGTGCCGGGCGCGTGTTGTACACCAGTCATCAGGGCGTGGCGGAGGACTCCGTCTTCGCGCCGATGCCCGACCACGCCGCCGCCGAGCGGCACCTGGCTTCGGCGGGGACGCCGTTCACGGCGCTGCGCAACGGTTTCTACGCGAGCACGGTCCCGCTGCTGCTCGGGCGGGCGCTGGAAACCGGCGAGCTGGTCGCGCCCGCCGACGGTCCGGTGTCCTGGACCGCGCACGCCGACCTCGCCGAAGCCGCGGCGATCATCCTCGCCGGCGAAGGCGGGTTCGACGGTCCGACACCGCCGCTGACCGCGCCGGCCGCCCTCGACCTCGGCGACGTCGCGGGCATCCTGACCGAGCTCACCGGCCGGACCGTCCGCCGCGTCGTCGCCGGCGACGACGAGTGGGTGTCGGCCCTGGCCGGACAGGGCGTCCCCGCGGCGCAGGCCGGGATGCTGCTCGGCATGTTCCGCGCGGCCCGCCGTGGCGAGTTCGCCACGACCGCCCCGGACCTGGAAACACTGCTCGGCCGCCCGGCGACGCCGCTGCGCGCGGTCCTGCGCGATCACCTCGAACAGGCGGTGTGATCAGGACGCGGAAGCCCGGGGAGCACCGCCGGTGACGTCCCCGGTGCTTTCCGTGCCGTGTTGACAGGTCCGCGCAGCGGGTGCGAGTATCAGGATTAATCCCATTGGAAACGTTTCCAACGCAAGGTTGCGTAGCTGGAAACGTTTCCAAACACGCACACCGAGGAAGACGATGACGTCAACACGCGCCACGCTGCTCCAGGTCGCGGAGCGCGCCGGGGTGTCCCTGGCCTCGACTTCGCGCGCGCTGCACGGCACCGGCGCCAGCCCGGCGATGGTCGAGCGGGTCCGCGCCGCGGCCGCCGAGCTCGGCTACAGCGCGGACGCCATCGGGCGGTCGCTGCGGCTGAAGAAGACTTTCCAGGTCGCCTTCGCCGTCGCCGACATCGGCAACCCCGTCTACGTCGAGATGATGCGCGCCATCCACGAAGTCCTGGCGCCGCACGGCTACCGGGTCGTCGTGATGACCACCGGCGACACCGCGACGTCGACCACCGAGCTGGTCCGCAGCCTCAACAGCGGGTTCGTCGACGGCATGATCGTCAGCCCGCTGCGCACCGACGACCGGCTGATCCGCGAGATCCAGCAGGCGCCGGTGCCGGTCGTGGTGATCGGGCGGGCTCTCGACGACCGCGGCATCAGCTCCGTGTCCACCGACTCCGCGGGCGGCATCGGCGCGGCCGTCCGGCACCTGCACGCGATCGGCCGCCGCCGGATCGGCTTCCTCAACGGCCCGCTCGACACGACGCCCGGTGCCTCGCGCCAGCGCGGTTTCGACGCCGCCACCGAGACCATCGCCTTCGACCGCGCCGACCAGGAGATCGCGGACGACTTCACGGTGAGCGCCGGTCTCGGCGCGGCCCGCCGGCTGCTCGCCCGCGGCGCGCTCGACGCGCTCGTCGCGGCGAACGACCTGCTCGCCATCGGCGCCATCCGCGCCGTGCGGGAGCGGGGCCTGTCGGTGCCGGAGGACGTCGCCGTGACCGGCATGGACGACACCGAGCTCGGCCGGGTCTTCCAGCCCAGCCTGACCAGCGTGTCCCTCGGCTCGACCGAACGCGGCCGCGCTGCCGCCCGGATCATGCTCGGCCTCGCCGACGACCCGGACCACGAGGCACAGCAGATCACCGTCGGCCCGGAGCTGGTGGTGCGCGAGTCGACCGGAGGTGCGGCGTGACCGCGACCCTGACGCGCCCGGCACCGCCGTCCGCCCGGCGCCGCCCGGCGCTCGCCCGCACCCGGCGGCGCGAGGCGATCGCGCTGGTGCTGCCGTCGCTGATCCCGATCCTCGTGCTCAGCGTCGCGCCGCTGGTCGTCGGGATCTTCCTGGCCTTCACCGACGCGCGCCTGGTCCGCCACCCCGACTACGGCTTCGCCGGCGTGGACAATTTCGCCGAGCTGGCCGGGAACTCGCTGTTCTGGGACTCGCTGCGGATCGGCATGATCTGGACCGTCGGCGTCACGCTGCTGCAGCTGGCCGCCGCGATGGGACTGGCCCTGCTGCTGAACTCGGGCCTGCGGCTGCAGGGCCTGACGCGGGTCCTCGCGCTGGTCCCGTGGGCGATGCCGCCGGTCGTCGTCGCGATCATGTGGCAGATGATCTACTCGGCCAACGGCGGCCCGCTCAACGCCTTCCTCGGCAGCGTCGGGCTGCCCGGCGACGTCAACTGGCTCGGCGACTTCTCGACCGCGCTGCCCGCGGTGATCGTCGTCGGGGTCTGGGTCGGCATGCCGCAGACGACCGTGACGCTGCTGGCCGGCCTGCAGCAGATCCCGGCCGAGCTGCACGAAGCCGCCGCGGTCGACGGCGCGGGCGCCTGGCGGCGGTTCACCGCGGTGACGTGGCCGAGCCTGCGCCCGATCGTCACGTCGATCACGTCGCTGAACTTCATCTGGAACTTCAACTCGTTCTCGCTGGTCTACGTGCTCACCGCGGGCGGGCCGGGCGGCAAGACGATGGTGCCGGTGCTGTTCATCTACCTGGAGGCGTTCAAGAACCGCGAGATCGGCTACGCCGCCGCGATGGGTCTCGTGCTCGTCGTCGTGGTGGTGCTCATCCTCGCCGTCTACCTGCGGTCGCAGTTCCGCGACGACCGCGCCACCGGAAAGGGGCGCTGATGCGGGTCCTGGTGCGCCCGGCCCAGTACGCGGCCCTCGCGCTGTACATCCTGTTCCTCGGCTTTCCCTTGCTGTGGCTCGTTTCCGCCTCGGTGAAGTCGTCCGGCGAGCTGAACTCGCTGACGGTCAGCCTCCTGCCGGGCGAGTGGCACTGGGACAACTACGCCGAGGCGCTCGAGCGGCAGGGGCTCGTCCGGTCCGCCGCCAACAGCCTGGTCGTCGCGCTGGCGTCCACCGCGCTCTCGGTCGTCATCGCCGTGCCCGCGGCCTACGTGCTCGCACGGCTGAAAGGCAAGGTACGGGCCGCCGGCGTCGGCTGGATCCTCGTCAGCCAGGTGTTCCCGGTGGTGCTGATCATCCTGCCGCTGTTCCTCGTCCTGCGGACGCTGGGCCTGGCCGACAACCTCGCCGGCCTGACCCTCGTGCACACGACCTACATGCTGCCGTTCGCTCTCTGGATGCTGCAGGGGTACGTCGCCGCGATCCCGGTGGAGCTGGAGGAAGCGGGCGCGATGGACGGCGCGAGCCGGCTGACCGTGCTGCGCACGATCGTCTTCCCGCTGCTCGCCCCGGGTGTGGTCGCGACGGCGATGTTCAGCTTCGTCTCGTCGTGGAACGAGTTCTTCTTCGCGCTGGTGCTGCTGCAGTCGCCGGAGAACTACACCCTGCCGATCACGCTCAACATGTTCGTCGGCGGCGAGGGCAAGGTCGCCCTCGGTCCGCTCGCCGCGGGCGCCGTGCTCGCCGCCATCCCCAGCATCGTCTTCTTCGGCATCCTGCGCCGGAAGCTCACCAGCGGCCTGATGGCCGGGGCGGTGAAGGGATGAACTCCACCGAGAATCACTCGAAAGGTCGGTCGATGAAGACACGACGCATGATTGCCGCCACCGCGCTGACGGTCGCCGGCCTGCTGCTCACCGCGTGCGGGGGCGGCGGCAGCGGGGACGGCGGAAGCGGGCCGGTCACCCTCACCTTCCAGTCGCTGTCCGATCAGCCCGCGGCGGTCGCCGCGACGCAGAAGATCGTCGGCGACTGGAACAAGGCCCACCCGCAGGTGCAGGTCAAGATCGTCCAGGCGGGCTGGGACGGCGTCTACGACAAGCTGATCACCCAGTTCAACGCGGGCAGCGCGCCGGACATCGTGCACTACGAGGCGGCCGGCGTCGTCCCGTTCGCCACCGACGGCTACCTCGCGGACCTGACGCAGTACCTGCCGGAGCCGAAGCGCGCGGACATCCCGAAGGGCGTCCTGGACTCGGTCACCGTCGACGGCAAGCTGATCGCCGTGCCGACCGAGCTGCAGTCCTACGTGGTCTTCGCGAACAAGACCCTGCTGCAGCAGGCGGGCGTCCCGATCCCGGCGACGCCCACGATGAGCTGGGACCAGCTGCGCGAGATCGCCAAGGCGACCACCAAGGACGGCAAGTTCGGCCTCGGCTGGGGCCTGTCCAGCCCGACGGCGGCGTTCGTCGCGCTGGCCCCCGGGTTCGGCGGCAAGTACTTCGAGGGCACCGGCAAGGACGCGAAGCTGACCGTCGGCCAGGGCGAGCAGGCGCTGCCGCAGCTGGTGGACGCGATGGCGCACCAGGACCACTCGATCCTGCCGGTCACGCTGACGCAGTCGGGGACCAAGGCGCTCGCGCCGTTCTACGCCGGCCAGGTGGCCATGACGGTCCAGGGTTCCTACCAGGCGGCCAACATCGCGAAGGACGCGCCGAAGGGCTTCGACTGGGTCGTGCTCCCGCCGCTGGCCGGCTCGGCCGGGCCCGCGCAGGCCGCCAACCCGCAGACGCTGTCGGTGAACAAGGACTCGGCGCACGTCAAGGAGGCCGCGGAGTTCGTCGACTTCTTCACGAGCACGGAGAACCTGGCCGCGATCAACGAGGCGGACGCGCTGATCCCGCCGACGACGTCCGCGCGGCAGGCGCTCACCACCAAGCTCGGCGGCAAGAACGGCTGGAACGAGATCCTCGCGTCGGGCCAGTACCTGACGTCGGCGCCCTACCTGTTCGCCGGCAAGTACGCGCAGTGGAAGGACACCGTCGCGACTCCGGCGTACCAGCAGTTCCTCGCCCAGAAGATCGACGCCGCCGGGCTCGCGAAGCAGCTCGAAGACGGCTGGAAGAACGTCAGCAAGTGACAGGAGCGGATTGGTGACCTGGCTGGAAGACCGGGCCGTCGCGGTGATCACCGGTGCGGCCGTCGGGGACGCACTCGGCGGCGCCACCGAAGGGTGGACACCCGAGCAGATCGAACAGCGGCACGGTGGCCGGGTGACCGGTGTCGTCGGGCCGTGGTACCCGGACTGGCGGACCGCCCGCCCGATCGCGCCGTACCACAAGGGCGACGGGCACGTCACCGACGACACGCTCATGACGCGGGCGCTCGTCGAGGTGTACGCGAAGCGCCGCGCGCACCTCGACGCGTACGCGATGGCCGAGGACCTGGTGCCGCTGATGATCGGCGAACCGCGCTGGGTGCCGGAGCTGGAGTCGACCGCGCTGCTGCTGCAGCGGGTCTTCCTGGCGGAGAAGTGGATCGTCGCGAGACTCCACTACGGACACGTCGACCCGCGCGAAGCGGGCGTGGGCAACGTGGTCAACTGCGGCGCGGCGATGTACGTCGCCCCGGTGGGCGTCGTGAACGCGGGTGACCCCCGCGGCGCGTACGCCGAGGCGATCGACCTGACCGGCGCGCACCAGTCCAGCTATGGCCGGGAGGCGGCGGGGGTGCTGGCCGCGATGGTGGCGGCCGCCGTCGCACCCGGCGCGTCGCTGGACGACGTCGTCACGGCCGCTCTGGACGTGGCCCACGACGGGACCGCGGCGGCGCTGCGCGCGGTCGTCGAGACCTTCGGCGGCCGGACCACCGCCCCGGCGACCGACGACGAAGAACGTGCGCTCGCCGCGCTGGTCCGGGAGACGGTGGCGCCGTTCGACTCGGTGGGGCCGCACTACCGGGAGATGTCCTTGGATGCCCGGCGGCCTTCCCGGACGAAGTCCATCGAAGAGCTGCCCGCGGCGCTGGCGTTCGTGCTCGCGCACCGGGGCGACTTCCGCGGCGCGGTGCTGGCCGCGGTGAACTACGGCCGGGACGCCGACTCGATCGCGGTGATGGCGGGCGCGCTGTGCGCCGGCCTGGGCGGCACCGCCGTCGTGCCGAAGGACTGGGTCGACACGATCGGCGAGGCCAGCCGCATGGACCTGCGCGAGACGGGGGAGCTGCTGGCCTCGGCGGCCGCCGACATCCTCCGGGCCGACCGGGACCGCGCCCGCGCCCGCGCCGCCTTCCTCGAGGAGACGGCGTGAGGCTGACCTGGGCCCAGCCGGAGGACCTGCTGCCGCACGAGCTGGTGCAGTCGGCCGCGGAGGGCAAGGACATCACGGCGGTCCGCCAGCGGTGGATCGCCGCGGGCGGCAACCCGGTCCCGCCGGTGAGCGGCGCAGGCCCGGCCGCGCCCGAGCTGCGGCCGCTGGCGCGGGCGCTGCTGGATGAACTGGAGGCGCTTGCCGCGCCCGCCGAGCCGGGTTGGGCCGGGACCGCAGCGCCTGCCGAGCCGGGGCGGCCCGGGACCGTGGCGCCCGCCGATCCTGAGTGGGCCAAGGCCCCGGCGCGCGCCGAGCCGCGGCCGCCCGGGACCGCTGCGTCCGCGAAGCCGGGGTCGGCAGAGACCGCGGCGGCCGCCGGGCCGAGGCGGGCCGGGACCGTGGCGGCCGCCGATCCTGAGTGGGCCAAGTCCGCGGTGCCCCCGAGCCGGGTTCGGCCTGGACCGCGGCGTCGGCCGATCCTGAGTGGGCCAAGATCCCGGCGCGCGCCGAGCCGCGGCCGCCCGGGACCGCTGCGTCCGCGAAGCCGGGGTCGGCGGAGACCGTGGCGGTCGCCCAGCCGGGGTGGGCGGAGATCGCCGCGTTGCTGCCGCCCGCGCCGTCGCTGCCGCGTGGGTCGCGGGGGCGCGAGCTGGCCGCCTGGACCGGGCGGGCCGCCGGGTGCCTGCTCGGCAAGCCCGTGGAAAAGATCCCGCGGGAGGGCATCGAGGAGATCCTCCGCGCGACCGGCCGCTGGCCGCTGGCCGGGTGGTTCACCGCGGCCGGGCTGCCCGCCGACGTGGCCGCGCGGTGGCCGTGGAACCGGCGCTCGGCGCCGACGTCGCTGGCCGAGAACATCGACGGGATGCCCGAGGACGACGACCTCAACTACCCGATACTGGCCCTTTCCCTGCTGGAGCGGCACGGCCGTGGGTTCACCACCGAGGACGTCGCCCAGCTGTGGCTGGACAATCTGCCGGCCGGGCGGGTGTTCACGGCCGAGCGCGCGGCGTACCGGAACCTCCTGGACGCGCGCCCGGACACCGCGACCCACCACAACCCGTTCCGCGAGTGGATCGGCGCGCTGATCCGCGCGGACGTGTTCGGCTGGGTGTCCCCGGGCGACGTGCGTTCGGCGGCCCGGCTGGCCTGGACGGACGCCCGCCTCAGCCACACGCGCAACGGGGTGTACGGCGCGATGTGGGCGGCGGGTCTCGCGTCGGCGGCGATGGTGTGCGACACGGTGGAGGAGGTGCTGGACGCGGCGTCGGCAGTGGTGCCGGCCGGGTCCGCGCTGGCCGCGGCGATCGGCTTCGGCCGTGACGCGGCTCGTTCGGGTGACGTCCGCGACGGCCTCGACCGCCTGCACGAGGCCTACGGCGGCCTGCACTGGGTGCACGTGCTGAACAACGCGGCGGTGATCGCGTACGCGCTCGCGAAGGGCGGCGGCGAGTTCGGGCCGAGCGTGTCGATCGCGGTGACGGCGGGCTGGGACACGGATTCGGCGGCCGCGACGGTCGGGGGAGTGGTGGGCGCGGTGAGCGGCGTGGACGAGTACTGGAGCAAGCCGCTGGACGACCGGATAGCGACCTCGCTCCCGGGCGGCGAGCGCCGGATCACGGACCTGGCGGCCCGCACGGCGGCGCTGGCGGAGGGAGCGGCATGACCGCGCGGACGCTGGTCGGGGATGCCGGTGCGGCGGTCTGCCGGGCGGCGCAGGGCCGGGAGAGCGGCGCCGTGACCTGCGGCGCTGAGGTTCGAGCGGAGGGAGCGGCATGACCGGGCGGGTCGTGGTCGTCGGGTCGGCGAATGTCGACCTCGCCGTCGATGTTCCGCGGCCGCCGCGAGGTGGGGAGACCGTTCTCGGGGGGCGGTTGCGGCGCAGTCCCGGAGGCAAGGGGGCCAACCAGGCCGTCGCCGCCGCCTGGGCCGGGGGTGCCGACACCACCTTCGTCGGCGCTCTCGGCGAAGACGAAGGTGCCGATCTCGTCCTCGTCTCGCTCGGGGGCGCCGGGGTCCGGACCGACCTCGTCGAACGGGCCGACGCGCCCACCGGGACCGCCTTCGTCACCGTCGCCCCGGACGGGGAGAACGCCATCGTCGTCGCCCCCGGCGCGAACGAGCACGTCCGCATCGGTGCCGCCCAGGCCGCACGGATCGCCGACGCCGACGTCGTCCTGGCCCAGCTCGAAATCCCCGTCGACGTCGTGGCGGCCGCCGCCGCGGCGCGCCGGCCCGGGGCGCTCATGATCCTCAACGCCGCGCCGGCCCGGGACCTGCCGGACTCGCTGTGGGAGGTGCTCGACGTGCTCGTGGTCAACGAGTACGAAGCCGCCGACCTCGCCGGCGAACCCGAGAAGCTGCTCAAGCGGGTGCCCGCCGTCGTCGTCACCCTCGGCCGCGACGGCTGCGTGGTGCTCCGCCGGGACAGCGAACCCGTGCGCGTGCCCGGGAGCAGCGTCGACGTCGTGGACACCACCGGCGCCGGCGACACCTTCTGCGGCGTCCTCGCCGCGGCACTCGCCCAGGGGCGGACGTTGCCCGAGGCGGCCCGCCACGCGGGCGTGGCCGCCGCGCTCGCCGTCACGCGGCCGGGCGCCCAGGCCGCCGTCCCCGCTGCCGACGAGGTCGCCGCGTCCGGAGGAAAGGCACCATGACCTACCAGTTCGACCCGCTCGTCCCGCGGCCCATCGACCGGCCTGCCGAGGTGCGCGGCCCACTGTCCACATTGGACGACGCGAAGATCTTCGCCGCTCCCGCCGACCCGGCCGACCGGCCCGCGTGGCGCGAGACCCTCGAAGCCTGGCGCGAGGACGCCCGGCGCCGTCACGGCTACACGGGGGCCGCCTACGCCCGTCCCGGCGCGGCGTGGGCGGCGACCTGCTTCACCGTCGCCCAGGTCTGGCTGTGGGACGAGCTGCTCTACTCCTTCGACGAGCACCGGTTCACGCCCGACCGCTTCCTCGCCGACGCCCGAGACCGCTTCGGTGGTCTCGACGCCGTCGTGCTGTGGCACGCCTACCCGGTGATCGGGCTCGACGACCGCAACCAGTGGGACTTCTACCGCGACGTCCCCGGGCTCGCGGAACTCGTCGAAGCCCTGCACGACCACGGCTTGCACGTCTTCGTCGACTACAACCCCTGGGACGTCGGTACCCGCCGCGGCGCAGCCGACCTCACCGAGCTGGCCGCGCTCGTCGCCGACCTGAAGGCGGACGGCGTCTTCCTCGACACGCTCAAGAAAGCCGAGCCGGACTTCGTGGAACGCCTCGAAGCGGCCCGGCCCGGGATCGTCCTCGAAGGCGAGTCCAAGCTGCCGGTCGAGCGGATCGAGGACCACGCGGCGTCGTGGGCCCAGTTCTTCGCCGACTCGCCCGTGCCGGGCGTCCTGCGCGCGCACTTCTACGAGCGGCGGCACATGCAGCACCACGTCCGCCGCTGGCACCGCGACCACAGCGAAGAGCTGCAGTCGGCGTGGCTCAACGGCGTCGGCGTCATGGTGTGGGAGGTCGTCTTCGGCGTGTGGGTCGGCTGGTCGCGCCGCGACGCCGCGACCGTCCGCCGCATGGTCACGCTCCAGCGCGCCGCCGCGGACCTGCTCCTGCACGGCGAGTGGACGCCGCTGGCCGAGCTCCCGCCGGAGGCGGAAGCGGCGGGCGTCTACGCGTCGAGCTGGCGGCGCGACGGCGTGACCCTGTGGACCCTCGTCAACCGCAGCGACACCGACTACCACGGCCCGCTGCCCGGAGCGGACCTTCTCGGCGGCGTCCCGGCCCGCGGCATCGGCGCCTCCGCCGAAGGCTGGCGGCCGGATCTGCCCGAGCTGCCGCACGATCCCGACGCGCGGTTCCCGCACCGGCTCGCGCGCCGCGTCAGTCCACAAAGGACCACCGGAACGCCTTCGCAGGACACGGTCGTCGTCCCGGCCGGACCGTACGTGCTGACCGTCCGGTACCGCGCCCGCGAGACCGGCATGTACCAGGGAGCGCCCTATGTGGACGAATGGAAGCCGCTGCCGCCGCGGTTGCACGACGCCCGCACGCTGCAGCGCGAAGGCGAGCTGGCCACGGCCGTCGCGGTCGCGGCCACCGAGGTGACGAACGCGGAGTTCGCCGAGTTCGTCGCCGCCACCGGCTACCGGCCCGCGAACCCGCACCGCTTCCTCGCGCACCCGGGTGCCCCGGATGAGCCGGTGACCTACGTCGACCTCGACGACGCGCGGGCGTACTGCGGGTGGCGCGGTGGCCGGCTGCCCACCGAGGACGAGTGGCAGCTCGCCGGGGAGACCGGCGCGCTGCGGCGCGGCACGCCCGCGGTGTGGAACTGGACCGAAAGCGAGCACACCGACGGCCGGACCCGGTTCGTGATGCTCAAGGGCGGCAGCGACTACCGCGCGGAGGGCTCCGAGTGGTACGTCGAAGGCGGCCGGAAGGAACCCGACTACACCGTGAAGCTCCTCCTGCCGGGCCTCGGCCTCGCGCGCAGCGCGACGGTCGGCTTCCGCTGCGCCTGGGAGGTGACGGCGTGAGCGTCTCCCGCGATCCTTCCGCCGGCGCCCTCGCCGGCCTGCGTGTCGTCGACGCGTCCACGCTCTTCGCCGGCCCGATGGCCGCGATGCACCTGGGCGACATGGGCGCCGACGTCGTCAAGGTCGAGCACCCGCGCAAACCCGATCCCTCGCGCACCCACGGCGCCGCGAAGGACGGCGTCAACCTGTGGTGGAAGACCCTCGGCCGGAACAAGCGCACGATCACCGCCGACCTCGGCAGCGAAGGCGGCCGCGAGGTCTTCCTCGCGCTCGCCGCGACGGCGGACGTCGTCATCGAGAACTTCCGCCCCGGCACCCTCGAACGCTGGCGGCTCGGCTACGACGAGCTGGCGAGCTGGAACCCGAAGCTGGTGCTCGCCCGCGTCACCGGGTTCGGGCAGCTCGGCCCGTACCGGACCCGGCCCGGCTTCGGCACGCTCGCCGAGGCGATGAGCGGGTTCGCCGCGAGCACGGGTGAACCGGACGGGCCGCCGACGCTGCCGCCGTTCGGGCTGGCCGACGGCGTCGCGTCGCTGGCCACGGCCTACGCGATCATGGTCGCGCTCACCGCGCGCGAGCGGACCGGCCGCGGGCAGGTCGTCGACACCGCGATCATCGAGCCGATGCTGGCCATGCTCGGCCCGCAGATCACCCGCTGGGACCAGCTGCGCACCGTCCAGCCGCGCACCGGCAACCGGTCGGCCAACAACGCGCCGCGCAACACCTACCGCACCAGCGACGGCCAGTGGGTCGCGGTGTCCACGTCGGCCCAGTCGGTGGCCGAACGCGTGATCCGGCTGGTCGGGCGGCCCGACCTGGTGGACGAGCCGTGGTTCGCCAGTGGCGCCGAGCGGGCGCGGCACGCCGACGAACTCGACGAAGCCGTCGGCAAGTGGATCGGGCAGCGCACGCGCGAGGAGGTCGTCGCCGCGTTCGAGGCGGCGCAGGCGGCGGTCGCGCCGATCTACGACGCGGCCGACATCGTCGCGGACCCGCAGTTCCGGGCGCTCGGCACGATCCACGAGATCGACGACGCCGACTTCGGGCCGATGCTCATGCAGGGCCCGCTGTTCCGGCTGTCGGACCACGACGGCGTCATCGGCTTCACCGGCCGCCCGCACGGCGCGGACACCGACGCGGTGCTCGACGAGCTGGGCTTTTCGCCCGAAAGAGTGGCCGAACTGCGCCGGCGGGGTGCGGTGTGACCCCGCCGCTGACGTTCCTCTACACCCCGGCCGACCGCCCGGACCGGGTGCGGAAGGCGTTCGCGTCGGCGGCCGACGTCGTGCTCGTCGACCTCGAGGACGCCGTCGCCCCGGCACGCAAGGCCGAAGCCCGCGAGAACGTCCGGCGGCTGCTCGCCGCGGTGTCCCGGCCGGTGCAGGTGCGGGTCAACCACCCGAGCACCCCGTGGCACGCCGCCGACCTCACGGCGGTCGCGGACCTGCCACCCGCGGTCGGGGTGCGGCTGCCGAAGGTCGAGGCGCCGGAGGAGATCGCGGCCGTCGAGCGGGCGCTGCCGGGCCGCGCGCTGCACCCGCTGATCGAGTCGGCGCTCGGGGTGGAACGGGCGCTGGCGATCGCCACGGCGTCGCCGATGATCGCGTCGATCGGGCTCGGCGAGGCCGACCTGCGCTCGGACCTGGGTGTCGCCGACGACGCCGGGCTGACGTGGGCGCGCAGCCGCGTGATCGTCGCGGCGCGGGCGGCCCGGCTCGCGCCGCCCGCGATGTCGGCCTACGCGAACGTCCGCGACCTCGAGGGGCTCGCGGCGTCGTGCCGGGCCGGCCGCGCGCTGGGCTTCCGCGGCCGCACGGCGATCCACCCGAGCCAGCTGGAAACCATCAGGACGGCGTTCCTGCCGACACCGCAGGAGGTGTCCCGGGCGCGCGAGGTGATCGCGCGCGTCGCGGACGCGACCGCGGCGGGGGTGGGCGCGATCGCCTTGCCGGACGGCACATTTCTCGACGTCGCCATGGTCGAGCAGGCGCGGACGGTGCTCGCGCTCGCCGACTAGTACAAGAGCCGCGCGGGGCGTGTACGGATTTTGGACCCGCGTGTGGCGCACTGGCGTCCATGCGAACTCCGAAGGTGCTCCTCCTCGCGCTGGCCGTGGCGGCCGGCGCACTGGCGCTGCCCGGCACGGCGAGTGCCGCCTACAGCGACCCGCTGACGACGACGGCCAAGCAGAACCTGGTGTGGCACGCGACGCCCGCCGCGGCCCTGACCGCGCTGGACGACGCGCTGCCGAACGTCAGCCTCAACACCGTGGTCAACGACACGAGCTACGCGATGACCGGCTGCACGAGCGCGGAAAAGGCCGCGCTGCCCAAGGCACCGGTGGCGGCGAAGGCGCTGTGCTGGGACGCCGACCGCGCGGGGACGACGACGTGGAGCCCGCAGGGCATCACGACGTCCGGCGACGCGGACGACGACGGCCTGTGGGGCGCGGACAAGATCATCCTGTCCGGCTGGCACGGCACCGACGCGCTCGGCCGCTACAACGACGCCCGCATCCAGGCGATCGACTACGACGATCCGGCGTCACCGGCGTACCGGATGTTCTACCTGGCCGTGCCGAACAGCACCGGCGGCAGCTTCACCGCGGCGCAGGCACATGTGGGCGGGATGGCCTGGTACGGCGACAAGATCTACGTGACGGCCGTGGGCAACACGTCGACCGCGATCCGGGTGTTTTCCACCAAGCACATCCTGCAGATGACCGACACGACGTCGAACGCGATCGGCAGGACTCCGGGTGGCTATGCGGCGTACACGTACAAGTACGCGATGATGCAGATCGGGTACTACACGTACGCGGGCGGCACGTGCAGCATGGCGTCCGACACCGGCGTGCCGTGCTTCTCGTCGATGTCGCTGGACCGCACCACGAGCCCGGCGTCGATCGTGACGACGGAGTACTTCTCGGACCAGAGCCTGCACGGCCGCCTCTACCGCTACCCGACGGGCACGGACTACCTGCTGGCGGCCGCATCGGGCACGGTGGCGGCGACGGAGGCGGTCCGCAGCTCGGTGGGCAACATGCAGGGAGTGCTGTCCCACGACGGCAAGTGGTACGTGGCCCACAGCTCGGCGACGACCAACGGCCAGCTGTGGAAGCAGACGACAACGGCGAGCACGTCGGCGACCTGCGGCACGCCCGCGACGACGGCGTGCTGGGCACTCCACCCGGAGGCGCTGACGTACGACTGGTCGACGGGCCTGGTGTGGTCCCAGTCGGAGTGGTCGACGGCCGACTGCGCCGTCCAGGGCCAGACGTGCGGGCGGGCGGTGTTCGCGGTGCCGCTGTCCGCGCTGGGCTGACTCAGGCGAGCAGGGACGTTCCGAGCGCGGTGATGCCGTGGACCACGTGGCGCCCGGAACGTTCCCGCTCGGCGAGCCCGGCTTCCCGCAGGACACGCAGGTGCTGCGACACGGCGCTGGGCGTGACGCCGAGCGCGCGGGCGAGCTCGGTCGTGGTCGCGGGGGAGCGGAGAGCTTCGAGAAGCCCGGCCCGCGCCCGCCCGAGCAGGCGGACGACGGCGTCCGGCGGCGGCCGCGTGCCCGCCGTCCACAGGGCGCCGCGTCCGCGGGCGGGATACCGGACAGTGGTCTGCGTCGACGTGCTCTTCTTGACCAGCACGTGCGGTGAGCCCAGCACGACGGGCATCAGGACGAGGCCGCCGGGTCCCCGGTTCACGACGCGGTCGGCGCGCCACCGGTCGCCGGTCAGCAGAAGCCTGCCGTCCTGCCAGCGCAGGTCCGGGTGCAGGCCGGTGAACAGCGTGCCGGCGCCGCCCGCGGCGAGTGTCCGGGCGCGGTGGGCGACGTCGGCGTCGAGGACGGCCCGGATCCTCGGCCAGTGCGGCGCGACCAGCCGCTCGTAGGCGGTCCGCAGCTCGTCGGCGATCGCCTTCAGCCCGGCGGCCGGGTGCGCGGCGAGCTCGGCGATCAGGCCGCGCTGCTCCCGGCCGAACACGCGGCCGAGGCTGGCCCGGACCTGGCGCGCGGTCGTGCGGCGCAGGGCGGCGAGATCGTCGTCGATGGACGGGCCGGAGTCCCGCGGAGCCGGGACGAGGAACTCCGGCCAGCCGGGCCGGTCGCCCACGATCAGCGGCCAGGTCCACGGCAGGGAAAGCGGGGAGCGGGCGAGGCGGTCTTCCGCCCAGCGCCGCCACGGCAGCGTGCTCGCCTGCCGGTCGCGGCCGCCCAGCTGCTGCAGGCACGCCACCGTCTCCGACAGCGGCGAGATCGCGAACCGGGTGGCGGCCAGCTCGGCGACGCCGAGTTCGATCGTCCAGGCCATGGCCTCGAGTATGTAGCGCTCGGCTAAATCGTGTCCGGCCCCCGGCGGGCGCCCGAAGGATTCCGGGTATGCCCCGGACCGACGCGAAGCTGCCTCCGGCGTACCGGCGGCTGTGGTGGGCCAGCGGCATCGACAACCTCGGCACCGGCGCGTTCACCGCGGCCGTCCCGCTGCTGACCGTCACGGTCACGCGCGACCCACGGCTCGTGGCGCTCGTGTCGGCGGCGGCGTACCTGCCGTGGCTGCTGGTGGCCCTGCCCGCCGGAGCGCTGGCCGACCGCCACGACCGGGCCGGCCTGATGTGGCGCGCGCAGGCGGTCCAGGCGGCGCTGGCCGGCACCGCCGCGGTGCTGACCGCTTGCGGCGCGGCCGGCGTCCCGCTCCTGGCCGTCACGGCGTTCGGGCTCGGCGCGGCCGACGTCGTGTTCGGCACGGCGGCGCAGGCGATCCTGCCGGACCTCGTCGCGAAGCCGATGTTGCCGCGGGCCAACGGCGGCCAGCAGGCGATCACGACGATCACCGGGCAGTTCGCCGGGCCACCGTTGGGAAGCCTGCTGTTCGGCGTGACGGCGGCGCTGCCGTTCGGGCTCGACGCCGTCTCGTTCGCCGTGTCCGCGGCGGTGGTGGCGACCCTGCCGCGGACCGCCGGGAGCCTCCGGACGCGCCCGGTTGTCCGGGACGGCCTCGCGTGGCTCCTGCGGCACCGGCTGCTGCGCACCCTCGCCCTCTTGCTCGGTGTCAACACCTTCTGCGGGCAGCTCGCCAACGCCACCCTGGTCCTGCTCGTCACCCAGCTCGTCCACCCGGACGCGCGGGGTTACGGCCTGCTGCTGGCCGGCGCGGCCCTCGGCAGCGTGCTCGGCGGCCTGGTGAACGCGCGTGTCGTCGCCGCGGTCGGCTCCCGGCCGGCGCTGGTCACCGCGCTGGCGGTGAACGCCGGCGCGTTCGCCGGCATCGGCTTGAGCCGGGACGCGGTGATGCTCGGCGCTTTCCTCGCCGTGAACGGGTTCGTGACGACGCTCTGGAACGTCGTGACGGTCGGCCTCCGCCAGCAGTTCGTGCCGTCCGCCCTGCTCGGCCGGGTCACGAGCGCGTACCGGCTGCTCGGCTGGGGGCTGATCCCGGCGGGCACGCTGGCCGGCGGCCTGGTGGCCCACGAGCTCGGGCTGCGGGCGCCGTACCTGGTGGCGGCGGCCATCCGCGGGATCGCGCTCGCCGTCGCCCTGCCCGTACTGCTGCGACCCCACCAGAACTAGCCGCCCGGATGGCCGCACGCGTACACCGGCGCCGAAGCCAGCCGCACGCATGCCGGGCACTGGTGCAACGGCCTTTCGCGGCGGCCGAAGTACGGGTGCTTCGCTCCGCAAAGTGCCGTGAGCACCTCGCCCGGCTTCGGGTCCGGGTGGCAGCGGGGGCAGTACGCGTGCGCCGCGCGTTCGACGTCCGTGCTCATGCTTCGCGGGATACCCGCCGTTCGCCGTGGCCAATCCGGGTCCACACCGAACGGCCGCCGGTGAAGCACCAGATCGCGATCACCGGGTCGCAGATCGCGCAGCCGAACGACGAGCCGTGCGCGAACGGCAGGATCGGCTGGCCCTTCAGGTGGTGGACGACGTCCCACGCGGTGTGCAGCAGCCAGCCGATCCCGATGAACGTCCACGAGTCGAGGCCGCGGAACGCCACGTAGGTCGTCACCGCGCAGAACACCAGCTCCCACGGGCCCAGCGCGCCGCCGGACAGGTAGGCCGCGCCGGCGCCGCCCACCATCAGTGCGTTGAACTTCCGGCGGTGCGGCTCGGTGATGAGGGAGTTGAGAGCGACGTAAACGAGGCCGATGACGATCGGCGCCAGCACTGCGATCATGATCGATCACGGTAGGAACGCCCGCCGCGGGCGGCCAGTGGCTGTTCTGCCAGTCTCCGCCGAGTTCTCGCCAGCGACGCCGCTCCGTGAGATGGGGTCCGCGCCGGCGGGTTCGTCGCCGCGGATGAACCGCGCCGCCCCGGTTCGTCGCCGCCGACCAACGGCCCCGCCGGAAATCCGCTTACCGTCACCTCGACCGGCGACGACGAGGAGGCGGGCGGGTGCGGACACTCTTGCGGGGCGGCCGGGTGGTGGACCCGGGCAGCGGGTTCGACGGCGTCGCCGACGTGCTCCTCGACGGCGGCCGCGTCGAAGCGACCGGGCCCGGGCTCGACGCGCCGGACGCCACCGAAGTCGACGTCACCGGGCTCGTCGTCGGGCCCGGGTTCGTCGACCTGCACAGCCACGTGCACTCGATCGCCGGGCAGCGGCTGCAGGCCATGGACGGCGTCACCACCGCCCTCGACCTCGAAGCCGGGCTGATGCCGATCGACCGCGCCTACGCCGAGGCCGCCGCGGCCGGGCGGCCGCTGCACTACGGCTTCTCCGCCTCCTGGGGTGCCGCGCGGGCCAAGGTGCTCGCCGGCATCGAGCCCGACGCGAACATCGACAGCGGGCTGGCGGTGCTCGGAAACCCGCAGTGGCAACGGAGTTCGTCGAAGCAGGAACTGGCGGCCTGGCTGTCCCTTCTGGACGGAGAGCTGGCCGCAGGTGCGCTGGGCATCGGTGTCCTGATGGGCTACGCGCCGGCGACCGACCCCGGCGAGTTCCTGGCCGTCGCGCACCTCGCCGCGATGGCCGGGGTGCCGACCTACACGCACGTGCGGGAGCTGGTCGAGGTCGACCCGGCCACCCCGGTCGACGGCTCGGCCGAGATCGCCGTCGCGGCCGGGGAGACCGGGGCCGCGATGCACCACTGTCACGTCAACAGCACCTCCGGCCACCACATCGACCGGGTCCTCGCCACGCTCGACACCGCCCGCCGCGAAGGCTCGCGCGTCACCGTCGAGGCCTACCCGTACGGCGCGGGCAGCACGGCCGTCGGTGCCGCGTTCATCGATCCGGAACGCCTGCGGCTCAAGGGACTCCGGCCGTCCAGCGTGGTCATCCTGGAGACCGGGGAGCGCGTGCGCGACGAAGCACGCCTTCGCCGGCTACGGCAGGAAGACCCGGGTGCGCCGTGCCTGCTGGAGTTCCTCGACGAGACCGACCCCCGCGACCGCGCGCTGCTGCACCGGGCGCTCGCGTTCCCCGACGCCGTCGTCGCCAGCGACGCGATGCCCGTGTACTGGACGGACGGCCGCACCGAAAGCACCGGATGGCCGCTGCCGCCGGGCGGCTCGACGCACCCGCGGACCGCGGGCACCTTCGCGAAGACGCTGCGCCTGATGGTCCGCGAAACCGGGGTGTGGAGCTGGCTCGAAGCGTTCCGCCGCTGCGCGTACCTGCCGTCGCGGCTGCTCGACGACGTCGCGCCCGGCGCCCGCCGGAAGGGGCATCTCGGCGCCGGAGCCGACGCCGACATCGTGGTCCTCGATCCCGCCCGGATCACCGACACCGCCACCTACGCCGAGCCCACCCGCCCGTCGGCCGGCGTCCGGTACCTCTACGTCGCGGGAGTTCCCGTTGTGAGTGAAGGAAAACTCGACCCCGAAGCCCTGCCCGGGCGTCCCCTGCGGGGTGAGCCGAGGTGATCGACGACATCGAGACGCTCGTCCGGTGCGAGTCCCCGTCGGCCGACCACGCGGCCGTCGCCCGCAGTGCCGAAGCCGTCGCCGGGATCGGGCGCCGTCTCCTCGGAGCCGAGCCGGAACGCATCGTCGTCGACGGCTGCACGCATCTGCGCTGGCGGTTCGGCGACGGCCCGCCGCGTCTGCTGCTGCTCGGCCACCACGACACCGTGTGGCCGCTGGGCTCCCTGCGCACGCATCCCTTCGAGGTCCGCGACGGCGTCCTGCGCGGTCCGGGCTGTTTCGACATGAAGGCCGGTGTGGTGATGGCCCTGCACGCCGCCGCGGCCCTGCCGGACCGGGACGGCTTGGCGATCCTCGTCACCGGCGACGAGGAGATCGGCTCACCGTCGTCGCGGACCCTGATCGAGGAGGAGGCCAAAACCTGCGACGCGGTCTTCGTGCTCGAAGCCGCGGCCGGCGGCGGCGCCCTGAAGACGCGCCGGAAAGGCGTTTCCCTGTACCGGATCCAGATCGAGGGCCGCGCCGCGCACGCCGGGCTCGAGCCGGAAAAGGGCGTCAACGCCGGGATCGAGCTGGCGCACCAGATCCTCGCGGTGGCCGCGCTCGCCGACCCGGCGCGCGGCACCACCGTCGTCCCGGCCGCGGCGAGCGCCGGCACCACGACCAACACCGTGCCCGCCGCGGCGAGCGTCGCGGTCGACGTGCGGGTGTGGGACGCGGCCGAACAACGGCGGGTCGACGAGGCCGTCCGCGGCCTGCGCCCGCACCTGCCCGGTGCGAAGATCCGCGTCGACGGCGGGATCAACCGGCCGCCCTTGGACGCGCAGGCGTCGTCGGAGCTGTTCGCGCTGGCGAACGAACTCGCGGCCGGGACGCTCACCGAGGCGGCCGTCGGCGGCGCCTCCGACGGCAACTTCACCGCGGGACTGGGCATCCCGACCCTCGACGGCCTCGGCGCGGCCGGCGGCGGCGCCCACGCCGACGACGAGCACGTGCTCGTCGCCGAGCTGCCCCGCCGCACCGCGTTGCTGGCCGCGCTCGCCGAAACCGTGCTGGCGCGGGGAAGTTCGTCCGCGCCGACGAACGCGCGGGGCGAAACCGGTACGGCACAACGGTGACCCGCCGCGCGCGTCCGGAGAGGATCGTCGACGTGACAGAAGTCGTGACGAACACAGCCCCGCCGCTGCGGGACGAGGCGGCCGCCGCCGCGGCCGCCGCCGCCACGGCCTCGGGGGTCGAAGTCCGGACCCTGGCCGAGGTCGCCGACCTGACCGCCGTGACGCGGCTCTTCGAGTCGATCTGGCGCCCGGCCCCCGGCAACCCGCCCGTGACGGCCGAGCTGCTGCGGGCCATGGTCTCGGCGGGCAACTACGTGGCGGGCGCGTTCGACGGGCCCGAACTGCTCGGCGCCTGCTTCGGGTTCTTCGGCGGGCCCGGGAAAGGGGGACTGCACAGCCACATCGCGGGCGTCGCGACGGCGGGCCACGGCCGCGGCATCGGCTTCGCGCTCAAGCTGCACCAGCGCGCGTGGGCGCTGCGCCAGGACGTCACGTCGATCTCCTGGACGTTCGACCCGCTGGTGCGGCGCAACGCCCACTTCAACCTGACCAAGCTCGCCGCGCGCCCGCAGCGGTACCTGCCCGACTTCTACGGCCCGATGCACGACGGCATCAACGGCGCGGGCGACAGCGACCGCCTCATGGTCGCCTGGGACCTGGCGAGCCCGCCGGTCCGGGCGGCCGCGGCGGGCGTCCCCGCCCGGCTGGACGCGGTGTCGCTGCGCGACCGGGGTGCCGCGGTCGCGCTGGCCGCGGACGCCGGTGGCGCGCCGGTCACCGGGCCCGCGGACGCACCGCTCGTGCTCGTCGCCGTGCCGCCCGACATCGAGGCGCTCCGGCGTGCCGACCCGGAACGCGGCCGGGCGTGGCGGGTCGCGTTGCGGGACGTGCTCGGCGGGTTGCTGGCCGGGGGCGCCTCGGTCACCGGATTCGATCGTGCCGGCTGGTACGTCGTGGCGAAGGAGCAGGCGTGAAACTCACTGGTGTGGAACTCCTCCGCGTCCGGATGCCGCTCGTGGCGCCGTTCCGGACGTCGTTCGGCACGCAGGCCGAACGCGAGCTGCTGCTCCTGCGCGCGGTGACGTCGGAAGGCGAAGGCTGGGGCGAGTGCGGTGCGATGGTCGATCCGCTGTACTCGTCGGAATACGTCGACGGTGTCGAGCACGTGCTGCGGACCTTCCTCGTGCCCGCGCTGCTGGCCGCCGGCGACCTCACCGCGAACAAGGTCGCGCCGCTGCTGGCGAAGTTCAAGGGCCACCGGATGGCCAAGGGCGCGCTGGAGATGGCGGTGCTGGACGCGCAGCTGCGCGCGCACGGCGTTTCGTTCGCCACGGCGCTCGGGTCCACCAGCGACTCGGTGCCGTGCGGGGTGTCCGTGGGCATCATGGAGACGATCCCGCAGCTGCTGGACGTCGTCGGCGGCTACCTGGACGCCGGGTACCTGCGGATCAAGCTCAAGATCGAGCCGGGCTGGGACGTCGAGCCGGTGCGCGCGGTCCGCGAACGCTTCGGCGGCGACATCCTGCTCCAGGTCGACGCGAACACCGCGTACACGCTCTCCGACGTGCCGCAGCTGCAGCGGCTCGACCCGTTCGAGCTGCTGCTCATCGAGCAGCCACTCGAAGAGGAGGACGTGCTGGGCCACGCCGAGCTGGCCAAGCACATCCGGACGCCGATCTGCCTGGACGAGTCGGTCGTCTCCGCCCGGTCGGCCGCCGACGCGATCCGGCTCGGCGCCTGCCGGATCGTCAACATCAAGCCGAGCCGCGTCGGCGGGTACCTGGAGGCGCGGCGGGTGCACGACGTCTGCGCCGCGCACGGCGTGCCGGTGTGGTGCGGCGGGATGATCGAGACCGGGCTGGGCCGCGCGGCCAACGTGGCGCTGGCGTCCCTGCCCGGGTTCACCCTGCCGGGCGACACGTCGGCGTCCGACCGGTTCTACCGCACGGACATCACCGAGCCGTTCGTGCTCGAAGCCGGGCGGCTGCCCGTGCCGTCCGGCCCGGGACTGGGTGTCACGCCGATCGCCGAGCGGCTGGCCGAGGTGACGACCGCGAAGTCGTGGCTCGGGGCCGCCCGGTCCATCGCCTGAACGGTCCACAACGGACGGAGTCGCCATGGAGACAGCACGGGAAGTGATCAGCCGCCGGGTGGCGGCGGCGGCCGGGCGCGCCCGCGCGCTCGCGGCCGGGACGGCGGTCCTCACCTCGCGCATCTTCGTCATGGGCGCCGTCGGGCGCGCGGCCGTCCGGGCCGTCCTGCCCCGCTGGCGGCGCCCGGGCCTTCGTCCGCCGCGATGAAAGTTTCCCCGGGTCTCGTCGGATTCGACGAACCGGCGGCCCCGGCCGCCGCCCTAGCATCCCCGCATCGCCGGTTCCCCCATCGTCGGACGAGAGGCAACCATGTCGAAACTCCCCGAACTCGCCGCCTGGCTCGAACGCCGGCTTCCCGCCCTGCTCGCCGAGCACCAGGTGCCCGGCGCGTCCGTGGCCGTGTACGCCGGTGGCGAGATCGCCGACCACGCGGCCGGCGTGCTCAACAAGGCCACCGGCGTCGAAGCCGACGTCGACTCGCTGTTCCAGATCGGGTCCATCACCAAGATCTGGACCACGACGCTCGCGATGCAGCTGGTCGACGAGGGCGTGCTCGACCTCGACCGGCCGGTGCGCGAGTACCTGCCGGAGTTCGCGCTGGCCGACGCGGACGCCGCCGCGCGGATCACCGTGCGGCAGCTGACGTGCCACACCTCCGGCTTCGAAGGCGACATCTTCACCGACACCGGCCGCGGCGACGACTGCGTCGAGAAGCTGGTCGCCACCCTCGCCGACGTGCCGCAGCTGTTCGCTCCCGGCGAGATGTTCTCCTACAACAACGCCGCCTTCTGCGTCCTGGGCCGGGTCGTGGAGGTGCTGCGCGGCAAGCCGTTCAACACCTGCCTGGCCGAGCACCTGTTCGTCCCCTTGGGACTGACGCACGCCGCGCCGAGCCCGTACGAGGCCATCCGGTTCCGGGCCGCGCTGGGCCACCTGACGCCCGGGCCGGGCGCCGACCCGGAGCCCGCGGGCAGCTGGGCGCTGACGCCGTCGAACGCCCCGGCCGGGGCGATGCTCGCGATGCGGCCGCGTGACCTCGTGACCTTCGCCGGCATGCACCTGCGCGACGGCGAAGGTCCGGACGGCACCCGCGTGCTGAGTGCCGGCAGCGCCCGCGCGATGCGGGAACGCCAGGTCGAGCTGCCCGACCTCGGCCTGATGGGCCGGGCGTGGGGGCTGGGCTGGTCGCTCTACGACGAGACGGTCATCGGCCACGACGGCGGCACCATCGGCCAGTCGGCGTTCCTGCGGCTCGCGCCCGGGCACGACGTCGCGGTGGCGCTGCTGACCAACGGCGGCAACCCGATGCCCGTCTACGCCGAGGTCGTCGGGCACGTCCTGAAGGAGCTGACCGGCATCGAGCTGCCCCCGCTGCCGGTGCCGGACCCGGGCGCGCCGCGCGTCGACGCCACGCGGTACGTGGGCGAGTACTCCTCCTCCGTCGCGGACATCGTGGTCAGCCAGGACGACGACGGCCGCGTCTGGGTCGAGCGGGTCCCGAAGGGCATCTTCGCCGAGCTGGCCAAGCCGGAGAAGACCGAGCTGCTCCCGCTCAACGGCGACACGCTGATCCTGGCCGAGCCGACGCAGGGGATGTACCTGCCGCACGCGTTCGTCGGCGACGACGGCACCGGGCGCGCGCTCTACCTGCACACCGGCCGCGCCGACCGGCGGGTGAGCGCGTGAACAGCGCCGAAGCGGCGATCGATGCCGTCTTCACCGGCGCGGGCGCGCGGGGTTTCGTGCACGCGCGGGAAATCGGCGGCACGGCCGAAGTCGGCGTCGGCGCGGACGACCCCGTGGTGCTCGCGTCGGTGTTCAAGATCCCGGTCGCCGTCGCCTACGCCAGGGAGGTCGTCGCGGGACGGCTCGACGAGACCGCCCGGACCCGCGTCGGGAAGCGCTACCGCACCGGCGGGATCGGCACGGCGGGCTGCGCGGACGACGTCGAGATGTCCTGGCGCGACCTCGCGCTGTTCATGCTGACCATGAGCGACAACGCCGCCACCGACGTCGTCTACCACCGCGTCGGCCAGGCGGCCGTCGACCGCGTCCTCACCGGCCTCGGCTTGCGTCGCACCCGGCTGATCGGGTGCTGCGAAGACCTTTTCGCGTCCGTGCTCGCCGACCTCGGCGCCGCCGAAGACGCCGACCTCGACGCCGTGTTCGCCGCGGCCACCCCGGACCAGACGGCGAAGCTCGCGGTGCTCGACCCGGCGCGGACGACGGCGTCCACGCCCCGGGAGATCACCACGCTCCTCGAGGCCATCTGGACCGACCGGGCCGGCGACCCGGCGGCGTGCGAACGCGTGCGGTCGATGATGGCGCGCCAGATCTGGCCGCACCGGATGTCGTCCGGCTTCGCCTCGGACGTCGCCGTCGCCGCCAAGACCGGCACCCTGCCGTCGGTGCGCAACGAGGCCGGCGTCGTGACCTTCCCGGACGGCCGCCGGTTCGCCGTCGCGGTCTTCACCCGCGCCCACTCCTTCGCCGAGCGGCAGCCCGCCGTCGACGCCGCGATCGGCGAGGCCGCCCGCCTCGCCGTCGATCACCTGCGAAAGGCAACCCCATGACCAAGACACGGACCGCCGCGGTCCTGCTCGGGGTCCTCGCGCTGGCCGCGACCGGCTGCGGGGGACCGGGCGGCGGCACGAGCGCCGGGGACGGCACCCCGGTGGACGGCAAGACGTTCAGCCTCGCCATCGGCTCGGACCCCGGCACCATCGACCCGCACATGACGGTGTTCTCGGTGGCCATCCAGCTCGACCTGTTCCTCTACGACTCGCTGCTCGGGCAGTCCGCCGACGGCAAGCCGGTCGCCGGGCTGGCAAGCAAGTGGGACGCCACCACGACCAGCGCGACGTTCACCCTCCGCCAGGGCGTCACCTGCTCGGACGGCGGCCCGCTGACCGCCGCCGACGTCGCCGCCAACGTGAACTTCGTCGGCGACCCGGCCAACAAGTCGCCGATCGCCGGGCTGACCATCGCCCCCGGCACCAAGGCGACCGCGGACGAGGCCACCCGCACGGTCACCGTCACCAGCGGGAAGCCGGACGCGTTCCTGCTCCGCAACGTCGGTTCGCTGCCGATCGCCTGCGCCAAGGGGCTGAGCGACCGCAAGCTGCTGGCCAAGGGGGAGAGCGGCACCGGCATGTTCGCGATCACCGAAGCCGTCCCCAACGACCACTACACGCTCACCCGCCGCAAGGACTACACGTGGGGTCCCGGCGACTGGAAGGCGGAACCGGGCCTGCCGGACAAGGTCGTCGTCCGGGTCGTCCCGAACACGACGACCGCGGCGAACCTGCTGCTGTCCGGGGAACTGAACGCGGCCGCGATCAACGGGCCCGACCGCCAGCGCCTGGAGGCGCGCAAGCTGTTCCACGCCGACTACCTCGCGCCGCTGGGCGAGCTCTTCTACAACCAGGCCGCGGGCCGGCCCGGCCAGGACGAAGCCGTGCGCCGCGCGCTCACCCAGGCCCTCGACCTGGGGCAGCTGGGGAAGGTGCTGACCAACGGTGCCGGCAAGCCGTCGCAGGGCATGATCACCGCCGAGCCGAAGGTCTGCTCCGGCGACACCGTCACCGGCAACCTGCCCGCCCACGACCCGGCCGCCGCGGCGGCCGCGCTGGACGCGGCGGGCTGGGTGAAGGGCGCCGACGGCGTCCGCGCCAAGAACGGCAAGCGGCTCACGCTCACCGTCCTCTACGGCACCCAGCTCGGCCCGACGATGGCGCCCACCGCCGAGCTGGCGCAGCAGACGTGGAAGAGCCTCGGCGCCGAGGTCACGCTCAAGGGCGTCGACAGCCCGGGGCTGAACCAGGCGCTGTTCGGCACCGGTGAGTGGGAGGTGTCGATGGGACCGGTCGGGTTCGCGCTGCCGAGCCAGCTGGTGCCGTTCGTCTCCGGCCCGGCCGCGCCGGACGGGACGAACTTCGCCCACATCGCCAACCCCGCCTACGAGCAGGCGGCCCAGCGCGCGGCGGCCAAGGCGGGCGAGGCGAGCTGCCCGGACTGGAACGAGGCGGAGACGGCGCTGGTCAAGCGGGTCGACGCGGTGCCGTACGTCGACTCCGTCGTCCCGACCTACGCCAGCGGCGCGAAGTTCACCTTCAGCCAGGGCAGCATGATGCCGTCGTCGATCCGGATGTACGCGAAGTGACCACCGCGGTGGCACCCCGCGCCCGCGGCGGCCCGTGGCCGGCGTTCGCCGCGCGGCGGCTGGCCCGGTTCGCCGTCTCGCTGTGGGCGCTGCTCACCGCCGCGTTCCTGATGATCCACCTGGTCCCCGGCGACCCGGTGCGGGCGGCGCTCGGCATGACCGCGCCCGCCGACCTGGTGGCGGCGAAGCGGGCCGCGCTCGGCCTGGACGACCCGCTGTGGGTGCAGTACGGGCACTACCTGCGCGGCCTGGTGACCGGCGACCTCGGGACGTCGATGGTGGGCGGGCAGCCGGTGGCGCAGGTGATCGGCGACCGGCTGCCGGCGACCCTGCAGCTGGCGGTCCTGGCCTTCGCCGTGGTGGTCGTCGTCGCGGTCCCGGCCGGTGTCGGCTTCGCGGTGCTCACCCGCGGCGGCCGCCGCCGGGGCGCGGAGCTGGGGTTCACGTCGGTGAGCGTGTTCCTCGCCGCGATCCCCGAGTTCCTGATCGCGGTCGGCCTGGTCGCGCTGCTCGCCGTCGGGCTCGGCTGGTTCCCGGTGGCGGGCGGCGACGACGCGAGCGCGTACGTCCTGCCGGTCGCGGCGCTGGCGGTCGGGCCGTCGGCGGTGCTCGCCCGGATGATCCGGGTGGAGCTGCTCGCGGTGCTGGGCGCCGACTTCGTCCGCACCGCGCGGGCGAAGCGGCTGCCGGCGCGGCTGGTCTACGTCCGGCACGCGCTGCCGAACGCGCTGACCGCGACGCTCACCCTGGGCGGGCTGATGCTGACCGGGCTGGTGGCGGGCACGGTGCTGGTGGAGAACGTGTTCGCCTGGCCGGGCCTCGGCTCGACGATCGTCCAGTCGATCCTGACCAAGGACTACCCGCTGGTGCAGGGAATCGTGCTGGTCTACGGCGTCGGCGTGCTGCTGGTGAACCTGCTGGTCGACGTCGTCCTCGGGCTGCTCGACCCCCGCTCGACGATCCGGGAGAGCTGAGATGGCACGACGACGCGGTTCGGTCTGGGCGGCGGCCGTGCGCACGCCGGTGGGCGCCTGCTCGGCGCTGCTGCTGGCGGCGGTCGTGGTGCTGGCGGTGCTCGCGCCGATCCTCTGGGGCGACGCGGCCGCGGCGATCGACACCGACGCGATCGGCCAGGGCCCGTCCGGGGCGCACCCGTTCGGCACCGACTCGCTCGGCCGCGACCTGTTGTTCCGCACGCTCGTGGCCACGCGGCTGTCCATCGGGCTGGCGGTGCTCGCCACGGCGATCGGTGTCGTCGCCGGCGTCGTCCTCGGGACGCTGCCCGCCGTGCTGCCGCGGTGGGCGGGCCGGCTGCTGACCGCCGTGGTCAACATCGCCGTCGCGTTCCCCGGGCTGCTGCTGGCGTTGTTCCTCGCGGTGATCTTCGGCGTGGGCACCCAGGGCGCGGTGCTGGCGATCGGGTTCGCGGTGGCGCCCGCGTTCGCCCGGCTCGTGCAGACGCTGTCGGCGTCGGTGAGCGGACGCGACTTCGTCGCGGCGGCGCGGGTTTCCGGTGTCGGCCGGATCCGGCTGCTCGCCCGGCACGTGCTGCCGAACATCGGCGAGCCGCTCGTCGTGAACGCGACGATCGGGGCGGGTTCGGCGCTGCTCGCCTTCGCCGGGCTGTCGTTCCTCGGGATCGGCGTGCAGGCGCCGGACTACGACTGGGGACGCCTGCTGCGGGAAGGCCTCGACGGCATCTACGTGAACCCGGTCGCGGCGCTCGCGCCCTGCGCCGCGGTGGTCCTGGCCGGGCTGTCGTTCAACCTGGCCGGGGAGACCGTGGCCGCGGTGGTCGGCCTGCGCACCCGGGCGACGCGGCGCGCGGCCGGTCCGCTGCCCGCGCCCCGCCCGTCGGCGGCGGAAACCCCCGATGCCGGCGCGGTGCTCGTGGTCGAGAACCTCCAGGTGGCCTTCCCGGGACCGGGCGGCTGGATCGTGCCGGTCCGCGGGGTGAGCTTCAGCGTCCGCGCCGGGGAAGCGATCGGGGTCGTCGGCGAGTCCGGCTCCGGCAAGAGCCTGACCGCGCTGGCCGTGTCCCGCCTGATCGAAGCGCCCGGCGTCGTCACCGCCGACCGGCTGGAGTTCGGCGGCAAGCCGCTGGCGGACGCGTCGGACCGCGAGCTCGGCACGGCGCTGGCGATGGTGTTCCAGGACCCGATGACGTCGTTCAACCCGGCCCGGCGCGTCGGCCGGCAGCTGGCCGAGGTGTCCGAGCAGCACCACGGCCTGTCGCGGCGCCAGGCGTTCGCCCGCGCGGTCGACCGGCTCGCCGCGGTGCGCGTCCCGGCCGCGGCGCGGCGGGCCCGCCAGTACCCGCACGAGTTCTCCGGCGGCATGCGGCAGCGGGCGATGATCGGCATGGGCCTGATGGGTGAGCCGAAGCTGGTCATCGCCGACGAGCCGACGACCGCGCTCGACGTCACCGTGCAGCGGCAGGTGCTGCGCCTGCTCGCCCGCACGCGGGAGACCGAAGGCGCGGCGATCCTGCTGATCAGCCACGACATCGCCGTGGTTTCCCAGACGTGCGAACGGATGCTGGTGATGTACGCCGGGCGCGTCGTGGAAGACCTGCCGACCGCGGCGCTGCCGGACGCGGCCCGGCACCCGTACACGCGGGCGCTGCTGGCCACGACGGTCGACCTCGAAACCGACCGCGAGGCGGCACTGGCCGTGATCCCCGGCCGCCCGCCCGAGCCGGACCAGGTGCCGCCGGGCTGCGCGTTCGCCGCCCGCTGCCCGCTGGCGAGCGACCGCTGCCGCGCCGAGGACCCGGTCCTCGCGCCGATGGCGCACGGCCACCGGGTCGCCTGCTGGCACCCGCACGAGACCGCGGTGACCGTCCTTTCCGGACAGTCGCGAGAGGAGGGTGCCGCGTGAGCGCACTGGAGTTCGACGTGGTGAGCGTCCGCTACGGCGGGCTGACCGCGGTCGACGGGGTCAGCCTGACCGTCCCGTCCGGGCAGGTCGTCGGCCTGGTCGGCGAGTCCGGCTCCGGCAAGTCGACGCTGGCGCGGGCGGCGGTCGGGCTCGCGCCGGTCAGTGCCGGCCGGGTGCTGCTCGACGGCACCGACGTGCGGCGGCTGCCCCGGCGCCGCCCGCTGCAGATGGTGTTCCAGGACCCGTATTCGTCGCTGGACCCGCGGATGGCCATCGGCGAGTCGATCACCGAGGCCATGCCCCGCGGGACTTCGCGCGCGGCGCGGCGGGCCGAGGTGACGCGGCTGCTCGAGCTGGTGAACCTGGACCCGGAACGCGCCGCCATGCTGCCCGGCCAGCTCTCCGGCGGCCAACGCCAGCGCGTGGCGCTCGCCCGCGCGCTCGCCGGGCAGCCGAAGGTGCTGATCGCCGACGAGATCACCTCGGCGCTGGACGTCTCGGTGCAGGGCGCCGTGCTCAACCTGGTCCGGGACGTGCAACGGCGGCTGGCGCTGTCGATGCTGTTCATCTCGCACAACCTCGCCGTCGTGCGGTACGTCAGCGACATCGTCGCGGTGATGTACCTCGGCCGGATCGTCGAAGCCGGGCCCGCGGAGCAGGTGCTGTCGGACCCGCGGCACCCGTACACGCGGGACCTGCTGGCCGCGGCGCCCTCGGCGCACCGCCGCCTGCTCGACGACACCGGCGACGACGCGCTCGCCGACACCGAACCGGCCGACCCGCACCACCCGCCCGCCGGCTGCCGCTACCACCCGCGGTGCCCGATCGGCCCGCTCGTGCACACCGACCGCACCGTCTGCACCCAGGCCGACCCGGCCGACGGCGCCGCGCACCGGCCGCACCGCGCGGCCTGCCACTTCGCCGCGTGAGACCCGTTATCCCACAAGGAGACCCGCATGACCCGACGCCTCGGCCTCGACGACCTGTACACGCTGGAGTTCCCCGAGCAACCGGCGATCTCGCCCGACGGCACCCGCATCGTGTACGTGCTGCGCACCGCCGACCGCGACCGGGACGAGGACACCCGGTCGCTCTGGCAGGTGCCGGCGGCCGGGGACGGCGAGGCGCGCCGGCTCACCCGGGGCACGGCCGACGTCGCACCGGCGTTCGCCCCGGACGGCACGCGGCTCGCGTTCCTGCGCGCCCAGGACGGCCCGGCGCAGCTGTGGCTGCTGCCCGCCGACGGCGGCGAACCCGAGCAGGTCACCACGCTCCCGCTCGGCGCGGGCACCCCGGTGTGGCGCCCCGACGGCGCCGAGATCGCCTTCAGCGCCCCGGTCGACCTCGCCGCCGACGAAGGTGAGGACGACAGCGCGCGGGCCCGCCGCGCGAGCGCCCCGGTGGTCGCCGACCGGCTCGACTTCAAGGCCGACGGCGCCGGGCTGCTGCGCACGCTGCGCAAGCACGTCCACGTCCTCGACGTCGCCACCGGCGAGGTCCGGCAGGTCACGTCCGGCGACTGGCACGCGGGCGACCCGGCCTGGTCGCCGGACGGCACCCGGCTGGCCTTCCCGGCGGCCCGGGACGCCGACGCCGACCTGACCTTCCGATCGGGCGTCTACGTCCTCGAGCCCGGCGACCGCACCGCCGAACCGCGCCTGGCCGGTTCCGGCGAAGGCATGGCCGGGCCGGTCACCTGGACCGCCGACGGCGCGGCGGTGCTCGTCGTCGGACGCCGCGACACCGCCGCGGGGCACACCGGCCTGCTGCGGGTGCCGGTGGACGGCGGCGAGACCGCCGACCTGGCCGCGTCGCTCGACCGCAACGTCATGCCGGGTGGCCCGGGGTATCCCGGCGCGCTCCCGCAGCTCGCCGGGTCCACCGTGCTGTTCTGCGTCCGGGACCGCGGCTGCACGCACCTCTACGCCGTCGGCTCCGGAGGTGGCGAGCCGCGGCGGGTCGCCGGCGAAAACGGGACCGCCGTGGCGGGCCTGAGCGTCGCCGGGAACACGGCGGCGATCGTGCTGGCCACACCCACGTCCTACGGCGAGATCGCCACGGTCGACCTGACCGGGGGAGCGGTGGCGGTGCGCACCGCGCACAGCCCGGCCGACATCGAGCTGTTCCGCCACGAGGAGCGGGAGTTCACCGTCTCCGACGGCACGGTCGTGCACGGCTGGCTGCTGCGCGACCCCGCCGTCACCGGACCGCGGCCGCTGCTGCTGGACATCCACGGCGGCCCGCACAACGCGTGGAACGGCACCGCCGACGCCGTGCACCTGTATCACCAGCGGCTCGCCGCCCAGGGCTGGGCGGTGCTGCTGCTCAACCCGCGCGGCAGCGACGGCTACGGCGAAGCGTTCTACACCGCCGCGATCGGCGCCTGGGGCCTGGCCGACGCGAAGGACTTCCTCGAGCCGCTCGACCAGCTCGTCGCCGAAGGGGTGGCGGACGCGCGCCGGCTCGCCGTGGCCGGCTACAGCTACGGCGGCTACATGACCTGCTACCTGACCAGCCGCGACGACCGGTTCGCCGCGGCCGTCGCGGGCGGGGTGGTGAGCGACGTGGTGAGCATGGCGGGCACGTCCGACAGCGGGCACTACCTCGGCGTCGGCGAGCTGGGGGCCGTCCCGGCGGAAAACCGGGCGCACTACGCCGCGCTTTCCCCGCTGGCGCAGGTGGAAAAGGTGCGCACGCCGACCCTGGTGGTGCACGGCGCCGCCGACGACCGGTGCCCGGCCGGGCAGGCCGAGCAGTGGTTCACCGCGCTGCGCGAGCAGGGCGTGCCGACCCGGCTGGTGCTCTACCCCGGCGCGTCACACCTGTTCATCCTCGACGGGAAGCCGTCGCACCGGATGGACTTCAACCGCCGGATCCTCGACTGGGTCGGCCGGTACGCGGGCGAGCCGGGCAAGCCGGCGCGGGTGCCGCTCGACGTCGCGCACTGGCGGCGGCGCCTCGCCGAGCTCGCGCGCAAGCACCGCGTGCCCGGGGCGACGCTCGGCATCCTGCGCGGCGACGACCAGGTCGTGGCGAGCTGCGGCGTGCTGAACAAGGCGACCGGGGTCGAGGTCACCGACGACTCGGTGTTCCAGATCGGGTCGATCACCAAGGTGTGGACGGCGACCGTCGCGATGCAGCTGGTCGACGAAGGCCTGCTGCGGCTGGACGCGCCGATCGCCGACGTGCTGCCGGAGCTGCGGCTGGCCGACCCCGACGTCACGAAGAAGGTGACGCTGCGGCACCTGCTGACGCACACGAGCGGCATCGACGGCGACGTGTTCACCGACACCGGCCGCGGCGACGACTGCGTCGAGAAGTACGTGGAGGTGCTCGACCAGGCGGCGCAGACGCACCCGCTGGGCGCGACGCTGTCGTACTGCAACTCGGGCTTCGTCCTCGCCGGGCGCGTGATCGAGAAGCTGACGGGCAAGACGTGGGACGCGGCCCTGCGCGAGCGGCTGTTCACCCCGCTGGGGCTCACCCGCACGGGGACCCTGCCGGAGGAGGCGCTGCTGTTCCGCGCGGCGATGGGCCACGTGGCGGCGGGCGACGAACAGCCCCAGCCGGCGCCCGCGTGGGGCCTGCCGCGCTCGGCGGGCCCGGCGGGGCTGATCACGGCGTCGGCGGCGGACGTCCTGGCGTTCGCGCGCCTGCACCTGACGGGCGGCCTGGGCCCGGACGGCACGCGGCTGCTGTCGGCGGAGTCGGCGGCGGCCATGACGGCGGAACAGGCCGAGATGCCGGACAAGCACACGCTCGGCGACTCGTGGGGCCTCGGCTGGATCCGCTTCGGCTGGGACGGCCACCGCCTGATCGGCCACGACGGCAACACGATCGGGCAGTCGGCGTTCCTGCGGGTGCTGCCGGAGCAGGAAATGGCGGTCACGCTGCTCACCAACGGCGGCAGTGCCCACGACCTGTACGAGGAGCTGTACCGGGAGATCTTCGCGGAGCTGGCCGGAGTGGCGATGCCGCGTCCGCTGGAGCCGCCGGCGGCGCCGCCGGCGGTGGACGTGGCGGAGTACCTCGGCGTGTACGAGCGGGAGTCGATGCGGATCGAGATCCTGACGCGCGAGGGCAAGCTCCGGATCCGCCAGACGGTGACGGGTTCCCTGGCGGAACTGGTCCCGGACCCGACAACGGAGGACGAGCTGGTCCCGATCGCCCCGGGCCACTTCGCCCACCGCCCGGCGGGCATGCGGGGCTGGGTGTCGGTGACGTTCTACACGCTGCCGACGGGGGAGCGGTACCTGCACACCGGAGTGCGGGCGACGCCGAAGGTCAAGGACTAGCCGGCACGGCCCGTTCCGACCCGGTGCCGGTCGTGAGCGGGAAACAGGGTCAGAACACCGTTTCCCGCTCACGACCAGCACGGCGGCATGAGCCCGGTCACGTCGGGAACATCGGCGTGCGCCGAGCGTTGTACCCCTTGTCGGTACGGTGGAGTCCCCGGGCCTCACCCCTTGCCTTCACGGAACACCGGTCCGCCCGGAGCCGTGTCGCGCCACTCGCCGCGAGGCGACCCCCGTACCGGCCTCGAACTCCCGCTTCCGCTCGCAGGTCTCCCCCCAGCCTTCGCCGGGCGGAAGCGGGACCGGCGTCCGAAGTGGACGCCTCGCTCAGTGCGAGGCCGTCGTCCCCGTCGAGCGCCGGATCAGCCAGGTGCCCGCGAAGGCGACCAGCCCGACCACCCCGGCCACCACGAACGCGGCCCGCAGCCCGGCCGCGTCCGGGCTCCCGGCGGTCGTGTCGGCACTGCCGAGCGTCGCCACGCTCACGAACACCGCCGTGCCCAGCGCGCCCGCCACCTGCTGCAGCGTCGACAGGATCGCGCTCCCGTGCGAGTACAGGTGATCCGGCAGCACGCCCAGCGACTCGGTGAACAGCGGCGTCATCATCAGCCCGAGCCCCGCCATCAGCAGCACGTGGATGCCGATCACCGCGATCAGCGGCGACGCCGGCCCCAGCGTCGTGAACAGCCACAGCGACCCGGCCATCGCCGCCGCGCCCGGGATCACCAGCGGACGGGCCCCCACCTTGTCGAACAGCGCCCCCACCGGACGGCCCAGCAGCCCCAGCACCAGACCACCGGGCAGCACCGCCAGCCCGCTGACGAACGTGCTCGTGTGCAGCACCGTCTGCAGGTACAGCGGCAGCAGGATCGCCGCCGCGCCGATCAGGCACACGAACAGCAGCGCCGTCAGCACCAGCGCCACCACGAAACTCCGGTGCGTGAACGGCCGCAGGTCCAGCAGCGCCCGGTCCCGGCGCTGCAGCCGCAGCTGCCGCCACGTGAACACCACCAGCGCGGCCACGCCCACGACGATCGGCACCCACGACGGCACCAGCGGCTCCGCCCCGGCCTGCTCACCGCTCGCCGACAGCCCGTACAGCACGCCGCCGAACCCGATCGCCGACAGCAGCACCGACGGCACGTCCAGCGGCACCCGCCGCGTCTCGCTGTCCAGCCGCAGCTGCAGCGCACCGGCCACCAGCGCCGCCACCGAAAGCGGCAGCACGATCCAGAACATCCAGCGCCAGCCCAGACCCGACAGGACCGCGCCACCGATCGTCGGCCCGATCGCGGGCGCGACCGCGATGACGATCGTGATCGTGCCCATCGTCGCGCCCCGCCGCTCCGGCGGCACCAGCCGCATCACCGTCGTCATCAGCAGCGGCAGCATCACCGCCGTGCCGCACGCCTGCACCACGCGCCCGGCCATCAGCATCCCGAACCCGGGCGCCAGGCCGCACAGCAACGTCCCGAGGCTGAACGCCGACAGCGAGAACAGGAACACCTGCCGCGGCGAGAACCGCTCCAGCAGGAACCCGGTGGTGGGAATGACGACGGCCATCGTCAGCAGGAACCCGCTGGTCAGCCACTGCACGGTCGTCGTCGGCACCCGCAGGTCGACGGTCAGGTCGCGCAACGCGACACTCAGGATCGTCTCGTTCAGGATCATCACGAACGCGGACAGCACCAGGACCCCGATGAGGAGTCCCGCGCGCACCGGAGCGCGAGGCAGGTCGGCGGGCGGAGTGGACACGGTGTCGGTCATCGAGGCGGAAGCTCCAGGTCGGCCGCGCCGGCGGAATGGCCGCCTTCGAGGCCGGCGACGGTCGGGAGGAAGGCGGGTGTCCCTGCAGTCTGCCCGTTTCGGCCCCTTCGTGTCACGGCGATTTCCGCCGTGCGCGCGGTCACACCCCACCCCCCGCTGGCGCTCCGCAGGCATCCGATATGCTTCCGCGAGTACGGAGATCCGCCGCGCGCGATTAGCTCAGCGGGAGAGCGCTTCCCTGACACGGAAGAGGTCACTGGTTCAATCCCAGTATCGCGCACCACGAGTCCACCCCCGGACCTCGTGGAAATCCGCACCACGGGCGATTAGCTCAGGGGGAGAGCGCTTCGTTCACACCGAAGAGGTCACTGGTTCGATCCCAGTATCGCCCACGAGATGGCTGAGAGGGCTGTGTCCACGGAGTGCGTGGACCTCAGCCCTCTCTTTGTGTCTTGTGGGGGCCCAGCCCCCACGCCCCGGCCGGGGGCACGCCCCCGGACCCCCTTCGCGTGGTCGCGTCGGCATCCCGGCCGTCGGTTCGCCCCGGGGGCGGTAACGGACCTGCCACCCGTTCGCCCTGGGCGGCTACGGCCCGGCGCGGGTCGGCCTGGGGTGGCTACGGCCCGGCGCGGGTCGGGCTTGGGGGCTACGACCCGGCGCGGGTCGGGCCTTGAGGCGGTTATGGACCCGCCACCCATTCGCCCTAGGCGGCTACGGCCCGGCGCCCGTTGGCCTTGGGGCGGCTACGACCCGGCGCAGGTTGGCGTTGGGCGGTTATGGACCGGCGCCCGTTGGCCTTGGGGCGGCTACGGCCCGGCGCTGGTTGGCGTTGGGGCGGTTATGGACCGGCGCCGGTTGGCCTTGGGGCGGCCGCGGGCCCGGCCGCCGGTTGTCCTTTGTGGACCTTTACAGCAGTCTCCGCTGGACCACGTCCGCCGTGATCGTCGTGACCACCTTCGTCAGCTCTTCGCCGCTTGGCCGCGTTCCTCGGCGGCGGCCCGCGAACACCAGGTGACCCGCTCCCACCAGGGACAACCCCAGCGACTCCACGTCCGCGTCCGCCGCGATGCGGCCCAGCGCCCGCTCCTCCGCCAGGTAACCCGCCAGCATCTCGCGCGCTTCCGCCAAAAGCGGTAACCCCTCGCCCCGGCCGCGCACCCTCGCCCGCAGCTCGTCACGGAAGAACACCAAGCTCGTCAACGCCAGCGCCACCGGGTCGAACACCTCCGCCAGCGCGTCCACCAGGTTCGCCGCCACCGTCCGCGTCCCCGCCGCCGCCCGCAGCAGCGCCCCCTGATCCGACACGCGCGCGATCCGGTCGGTCACCAGCTCCGCCAGGAACGCGTCGAAATCCGCGAAATGCCGGTGCAGCACGCCCTTCGCCACGTCCGCCTCCGCCGTCACCGCCCGGCTCGTCAGCCCGCTCGGACCGTCCCGCAGCAGCACCCGCTCGGCCGCGTCGAACAGCTGCTTGCGCACATCACGCAGGTGCACCCCGGTCGGCATGCCCCCATTCTCCGTTACGCCCCCGGCGAACGCCCACACGGTTGCCCGAGTGGGCAAGCGCCCATTAAAGTGGGCGCATGCCCACTCAACCTCATGAAGCGCGGCGGGTGGCCGAGTCCTTCGGCGTCGACGCCGACCGTTACGACCGTGCCCGTCCGAGCTACCCCCGCGAGCTGGTCGACCGGATCGTCGCCGCGAGTCCCGGTCTCGACGTCCTCGACGTCGGCTGCGGCACCGGCATCGAAGCGCGGCAGTTCCGCGACGCCGGCTGCCGGGTGCTCGGCGTCGACCCCGACGCGCGGATGGCCGATTTCGCGCGCGCCGGCGGCATCGACGTCGAGGTGGCGACGTTCGAGGACTGGGACACCGGCGGCCGCACCTTCGACGCGGTCGTCGCCGGTCAGGCGTGGCACTGGGTCGACCCCGTCGTGGGCCCGGCCAAGGCGGCCGGGGTGCTGCGCCCCGGTGGGCTGCTCGCCCTCTTCGCGCACGTCTTCCAGCCGCCGGCCGCGGTCGCGGACGCTCTCGCCGAAGGCTACCGGCGGGTGCTGCCCGACTCGCCGTTCGCGGGGGAGTCCCGGAGTGCGGCCGAGATCTACGACGTCATGTTCACCCGGTTCGGTGACGGGATCCGCGAGTCGGGCCGCTTCGATGAGCCCGAGCGCTGGCGGTTCACCTGGGAGCGGTCGTACACGCGGGACGAGTGGCTGGACTTCCTGCCCACGACGGGCGGTCTCACCGGCCTGGCCCCGGACGCGCTGGCGGACGTGCTCGCCGGTGTCGGCGCGGCGATCGACGCGCTCGGCGGCCGGTTCGTGCTGCCGTACACGACGCTCGCGGTGGTCGCGAAGAAGTCTTGACAAAAAAAGTTGTCGGTGCGACTTTGGTGATACGTAGCCAGAACCGAAGAACCTTCGGCCAGATGCGGGAGTCACCATGTCTTTCCAGGCCTACCTCGACAACGCCGAGCAGCAGACCGGCATCACCCCGCGCGCCTTCCTCGCGCTGGCGGCGGAGAAGAACCTCACGAAGCACGGCGAAGTCGTCACGTGGCTGAAGACTGAACACGGCCTCGGCCACGGCCACGCGACGGCGATCGCGCGTCTGGTCACGAAGGGGCCCGACTTCGTGGCCGAGCACCACACCGGCGGAGTGCTCCACCTCGACGGCCTTGCCGCCCGGTCGTGACCACGCGGCCGGCCCGCCGGAGACTGCGGGGCGTGCGGCGGTGACACACCGGCACGTCCCTTCGGCGCGCACCGGTGCCTCGGCCGGCCTGGAGGCCGGCGGATGGCGACGCTCGCGCTCGCCGGTCACCCCGATGAAGCCGGTCAGACGCTCCGCAGCACCGAGACGACCACACCCAGGATCGCCGCCCGGTCGCCGTCGATGACCTCGTAGGCCGGGTTGCGGGGCTCGAGGTACACGTGGCCGTTGCGGCGGCGGTACACCTTGACCGTCGCCTCCTCGTCGATCATCGCCGCGACGATCTGCCCGGAGTGCGCCTCGGTCTGCTGCTTCACCACGACGATGTCGCCGTCGCAGATGGCGGCGTCGATCATCGAGTCGCCGCGCACCCGCAGGCCGAAGACCGTGCCGCGCCCGGTGAGGCCGCGCGGCAGCTTCATGACGTCGTCGACGTGTTCCACGGCCGAGATCGGCGTGCCGGCGGCGATGTCGCCGACGACGGGCACCGGCACCGAGTCGCCGTCCTCGCGCGCTTCGCCGCCCTGGAGGAACGCGCGGACGTCGATCGGCCGCGACACGGTGGCACCGCGGCGCAGGAAACCCTTGTCCTCCAGGCTCGCCAGGTGCTTCGACACCGACGACGTCGACTGCAGCCCGACCGCCTCGCCGATCTCGCGGGTGCTGGGGGAGTAGCCGTGCCGGACCACCCAGTCCCGGATCGCCACCAGGATCTTCTGCTGCCGTTCCGGCAGGGCCGAGGGGTCGAGGTGCTCGAACGTGTCGTCGTAGGTGGTCACCGGCGGAATCCTAGAGGCAGGCGGTCCGCGCGCCGCCGCCCGGTCCGCCCGGCGGGTCCCGCTGACCGGAACATCGGGTGACAGTTGGCGCCTTACCAACATGAGGCAAGACTTTGCCAGCCGTTGACCTTTGTAACGATCCGACGTATGGTCTAGACCACAATTTCCTCGCTCGCCGCCCTTTCCCGTTCGCGGCGGACCGCACGCCCGGTCCGGCCCGCGGTTCCGCCGTGCCCGGCGGACGGCGAGCCTGTCCGGAGAAGGAGCTGGTATGAACCGCAAACTGGCCGCGGCCGCGGCGGGCGCGCTGCTCGCCCCGGTGCTGGTGGTGGCGAACCCCGCCGGGATCGCGAGCGCGCACGGCTACGTCAACTCCCCGGCGAGCAGGCAGGCGCAGTGCGCCCAGCACACGGTGCCCTGCGGCAGCGTCCAGTACGAACCCCAGAGCGTGGAAGGGCCGAAGGGCCTGAAGTCCTGCAACGGCGGTCTCGCCCGGTTCGCCGAGCTCAACGACGACAGCAAGGGCTGGCACGCGACGCCGGTCGGCCGCACGGTGACGTTCACGTGGACCTTCACCGCGCGCCACCGCACGGCGAACTACGAGTACTACATCGGCAACCAGAAGATCGCCGACATCAGCGGCAACAATCAGCAGCCGCCGTCGACCGTGTCGCACCAGGTGAACCTGGGCAGCCACACCGGACGCCAGAAGGTGCTGGCGGTCTGGAACATCGCGGACACGGCGAACGCGTTCTACTCCTGTATCGATCTGCAGGTGAGCTGAGTTCCCGCCCGTCCGGGGTGCGCGTCCCCGGGCGGGCCGCTCTCAGTGTCCTCACAGCGGCTTTCGTGGACAATGCGGCGAACCCCGTCCGATGTGGACGGGGCATGCTGCGTCGCGCACAATGGGCCGCACACGCTTTCCCCGCCGATTTCCGAGCGCGACTTTAGTGGGTGGAAGGCCCGCTTCCCGAGCGCCTACGCTGACCGCTGCGCGCGCTTTCGGAAAAAAGCACCGGTGTGTCATCACCCCATCCCACGAGTATGGAGATGACCCATGTCCATTGCATTTCCGGTTTCCCGGTTCCGGCGCGGTGGCGCGATCTGCGCGGCCGCGGCGCTCGCCGCCGGGTTCGCCCTCACCGCGCCGTCCCCGGCGTCCGCCGCGGAGCCGATGAGCGCCCGCGCCGCGACGGCGCTCGGCGAACGGCTCACGAGCGCGCTCGGCGACCGCACCGTGGGCGCCTACTACGAAAACGCCCACCTCGTCGTCACGGTGACCGACGCGGCGGCGGCCGGGCAGGTCCGCGCCGCCGGTGCGCTGCCGCGGCTGGTGCCCTTCCGCGCTTCCGAGCTGGCCGCCGTGACCGGTGAGCTGAACCGCGCCGAGCGCGTCCCCGGCACGGCGTGGCGGATCGACCCCCGCACCGGGCAGGTGCGGGTGACCGCCGACCCCACGGTCACCGGCGCGGCGCTGGCCCGGCTGACGGCGGCGGTGCACGGCTTCGGCGCCAAGGCCCGCCTCGAACGCACCGCGGCCCGGCTGCGTCCGCTGCTCAGCGGCGGGGACGCGATCTGGGGCCAGGGCCTGCGCTGCTCGCTCGGCTTCAACGTGCACGACTCGAGCGGCAACCCGGGCTTCCTCACGGCGGGCCACTGCGGGGTCGCCACGAACGACTGGTGGGCCGATTCCGCGAACTACCAGCACATCGCGAGTACGCAGGCGGCCGACTTCCCGGGCACGGACTACTCCTACGCCGCCTACGACCCGGGCGCCGAAGGACCCAGCGCGGTCAACACGGGCCAGGAGATCACCGGCGCCGGCGACGCTTCGGTCGGCGAGCAGGTGACGCGCAGCGGTTCGACCAGCGGCGTCCATTCCGGCACCGTCACCGGTCTCGACGCGACGGTGAACTACGAAGAGGGCAGCGTCTCCGGCCTGATCGACACCGACGTCTGCGCCGAGCCGGGCGACAGCGGCGGCGCGTTGTTCGACGGCGCGACGGCGATCGGCCTGACCTCCGGCGGCAGCGGCGACTGCCAATCCGGCGGCGAGACGTTCTTCCAGCCGGTCCCCGCGGCGCTGCGGGCGTACGGGCTGACCTTGCCCTGATCCGCACGGTCTTCCCGCCGGCCGCCCGGCCGGCGGGAAGACCCGGTGTAATACCGATGGCAACACCGGGTTGCTTCCATTGATCACATCAGTGATACGTTTGGACTGGTATCGCTGGAAACACAGATCAAGGGAGCGTGGGACATGCCCGGGAAGCTGCGCATCGTCGGCCTCGAGGAACACGTGGTGCTGCCCGTCCTGGAGGACGCCTGGCAGAAGGCCGGACTCCGGCCGAACGTCTACGGTGACGACCACCCGGTCACCCGCCGGCTGCGCGACGTCGGCGAAGGGCGCCTGGCCGACATGGACGACCAGGGCATCGACACGGCGGTGCTGTCGCTGGCCGCGCCAGGCGTGCAGAACCTCCCGGCGGCCGACGCCGTGAGCGTCGCGCGTGCGGCCAACGACGCGCTCGCCGAGATCGTCGCGACCCATCCTGAGCGGTTCCAGGCCTTCGCGGCCGTCCCGACGTCCTCGCCCGAAGCCGCCGCGGCGGAACTGGAGCGCGCGGTCACCGGACTCGGTTTCCGCGGCGCGATGCTGTACGGCCGGACCGGCGACAAACTGGCCGACGCGCCGGAGTTCGACGACCTTTACGCGACCGCGGAACGGCTCCGCGTGCCGCTGCACTTCCACCCGCAGCCCCCGGTACGGGCGGTCCAGGAGGCGTACTACTCCGGCCTGCCCCACGGAGTCGGGCCGGTGCTGGCGACCGCGGGGGTCGGCTGGTACTACGACCTGGGCGTGCAGTACCTGCGGATGATCTTCGCCGGGGTGTTCGACCGCCACCCCGATCTGCAGGTGATCGCCGGGCACTGGGGCGAGGTCGTCCTGTTCTACCTCGACCACATCGGCTACCTGCGCGACATGGCGCGGCTGGAGCGGCCGCTGGCCGGCTACTTCCGCGAGAACTTCTGGGTGGCCGGCAGCGGCACGGTCAGCGAGCGCTACCTGCGCTGGACGGCCGAGGTCGTCGGCACCGGCCGCATGCTCTACTCGACCGACTACCCCTACACCTTCGGCACCCGCCCCGGCGGCTTCCCGTACCTGGACACCAGCGGGGGAGTGGCCCGGTCGTTCCTCGAGAACGCGCCGTTCACCGAGGAGGAGAAGGCGGCCATCGGATCGGGCAACTGGGAGCGGCTGACCGGCCACCTCCCGCCCCGGCGTCAGCCTTGACCGGCGGCGAAGAGCCCATGGCCGGGGGTGCGGACGCGGGCCGGGTCGTCGGCCCGTCTGGCGGCGGCGACCCGGTCCCGTGCCGGGCCGCCGGCCGGACGCGGACAAGGGCAGGGCGCTGACGGGGTCGAGGTGCCGGCCGCCACCGTGACGCGTTCGGCACGGAGCGACCGGCGCGCCGGGACGCCGGAACAGCGGGCTGCGGACCGGCCCACCGCACGACGGCCGCGACGTCCTCGGCCGGGCCCGGGCGCAGCACCGCCTCGGGGACCGCGTGCACGAGATGCCCGAAGCCGTCCGCGGCCCGCCGGCGCGTGGCCGGGTCGCGCACCAGTGCGCCGTCGAGCCGTGGCGGGGCCGCGGAGCCGACCTTGTCCACAGTGGACACCTCGTCGGGACCGGCGGCCGGGTTCACGGCTGCGCGACCTCGTCCTCAGCCGATGCCGGAGCGGCGCCGTCGCGGTGGGCGCCGAAAGCGGTCAGCAGCGCGACGGCCGTCAACGCGACGCCGAACCACACCGCGCCGGTGGTTCCGAACCCCGTCGCGAACAGCCCGCCCAGCAGCGCGCCCAGCGCGATGGAGATGTTGTAACCCATGGTGTTGAGCGACATCGCGGCTTCGAAGGTGTCCGGGGCCGCGGCGAGCATCATGTTGACCTGGCAGAGGTTCGCCGCGCCGAACGACACGCCCCACAGCACCACCGCCACGGCCAGGCCGGCCGGGCCGGTGCCGATCAGCAGGACCAGCAGCAGCGACCCGACGAGGCCCGTGCAGGCCGCGATGAACGTCGCGCGCATGTTCGTGGTGACCGTGTGCCCGGCGACGAAGTTGCCGGCCGCGCCGCCGACCCCGAAGACGATCAGCAGCCCGGTGATCCACACCGGCGACATCCCGGCCCGCTGCTCCATCAGGGGCCGGATGAACGTGTAGGCGCCGAAGTGCCCGAGCACGTACAGCGCGACGGTCGTCATCACGACCCTCAGCCGCCCGTTGCGCAGCGGCAGCGCGAACACCTCCCGTACCGGGACGGCGCTGCGGGACGGCAGCGACGGCAGCGTGAGCACGACGGCGAGGAGCACCACCACGCTCAGGCCGCTCCAGATGAGGAACGTGGTGCGCCAGCCGGTCAGGCTCTCGATGAACGTGCCCAGCGGCATGCCCGCGACGGTCGCGATCGACATGCCCGACAGCACCACCGCGGCGGCCTTGCTCGCCTTGTCGCCGGGCACGAGCCGCATCGCCATGGCGACGCCGATCGCCCAGAACACGCCGTGCGCGAAACCGGTCACCAGCCGGGCGGCGAGCACGACCGGGAAGTTCGGCGAGACGGCCGTGACGAGGTTGCCGAGCGCCATGATCACCAGCAGCGCGGCGAGGAGCGCGCGGCGGTTCACCGTGCGGCTCCAGGCCACCAGGAACGGCACCCCGACTCCGGCCGAGATGCCGTACAGCGTCACCATCATGCCCGCGAGGCCGACGGAGACGGACAGGCCAGCGCTGATCGGGGTGAGCAGCCCGACGGGCATCAGTTCGGTGGTGACGAAGACGAACAGGCTCGCGGTGATGGCCGCGACGCCCGCCCACGCCCGGGTCGACGCGCGCGGGACAGTACGGGATGTGGTCATGGATGTCCTTCGGAACATCCCTGCGCAGACAGGGAAATCGAGCGGAAAGCCGCGATGGTGCCTCGCGGGTGGCTGGGCCACGATCCGAGTTTCGCCGCCGGCGAGCGATGAGTCCAACGCAATGTCGTCACCTCAGCGATGCCGTAGGATCATTGATCCATGGAGCTCCAGCAGATGCGTTACGTGCTCGCCGTCGCCGAGACGAACAGCTTCACCCGCGCCGCGGAGCAGTGCCTGGTCGTCCAATCCGCGCTGAGCAGGCAGGTCGCCGCACTCGAACGGGAGCTGGGGGCGCGCCTGTTCGAGCGCACGAGCCGGCACGTCCGGATCACGCCGGCCGGCGAGGCCTTCGTGGCCGCGGCCCGCGAAAGCCTCAACGCCGCCGAGCGGGCGGTCGCCGACGTCGGGGCCGTGACCGGTCAGGTGCGCGGCAGGCTCGCCCTCGGCCTGATCCCCACCGTGGCCGCCGTCGACATCCCGGACGCGCTGAGCCGCTTCCGCCGCCGCTACCCGCAGGTCCGGCTGAACATCCGGGTCGGCGGCAGCGAGGAGCTCACCGAGCAGGTCAGGCAGGGCAAGATCGAGGTCGCGTTCCTGGGGTTGCCGACCAGCACGCGACCGGCCGGCGTCACCGCGCGCGAGCTGGCCAGGGACCGGCTGGTCGCGGTCGTCGCGCCGGACCACCCGCTGGCGTCCGAGCCGGTCGTCGACCTCGCCCGGCTGCGTCCGAGACGTTCATCGACCTGCCACCGCAGTCCGCCGCGCGGGCGCAGTCGGACGAGGCGTTCGCCGCCGCGGGCCTGACCCGCGAGGTCGCCTTCGAGGTCACCACCGCGGACTTCATGATGGCCCGGCTCGTGCGGAAGGGCCTGGCGATCGCCTTGCTCCCGGCGGCCTACGTCCCCCAGCTGACGGGTCTGGCGACCATCGAGATCACCGACGCGCCGACGCGCGTCGAATACCTCATCTGGAGCGGCGCGGGCCGCACGCCGGCGGCGACCGCGTTCCTCGACCTGCTGGACCTGCCGGCCCGATGACCCGCGACCCGGCGGGCTACGACGTGACGTACTCCTGAGGCGCGGCGCCGCCGAGCGCCGCGTGCAGCTGGCTGCGGCTGGTGATCCCGAGCTTCGGGAACACCTTGTACAGGTGGGCGGCGACCGTCCGGTGCGACACGTAGATGCGGTCGGCGATCTCCCGGTTGGTCAGCCCGGACGCGGCCAGGTGGGCGATCTGCAGCTCCGGGGACGTCAATTCGGCGGCGGGGCCGACGCGGGCCGCGCCCGGCGCCGTCCCGCCCGCTGCCCGCAGCTCCGCCGCGGCCCGGGAGCAACCCCGGCAAGGTCGAGGGGACTCCCGGTGCGCCGCAGAAGACGCTGGAGATCGGCCCAGGCGGCGGGGCGAGCGTCGCCGGCTGGAGCCGCGGCTGACGTCGTCCGGGAACCGCTGTTTCGGCCTAGGGCAGCAAGGCACAGCTGCACGCGCTCCTGGACTGGGCGACGGGCAGCAACGCCGCCGGGAAGGTCGTCCTGTATGCGAACGGCGGTCACGGCTTCCTCTTCCAGTTCCCCGGGACTTCGCCGCCGAGGTGACCAGGTTCCTCGCCTGGGAAGGCACCCCTTGTGCCCACCTCGGCCCGGCGAGGTGGGCACAGCGGGCGGACGTCAGAACGCCGTCACGGCACTCGCTGCCGCGGGCACCTGTGGCGCCGGAGTGCCGGCGGCGCGGCGGGCGCCGCCGGTCAGGGGCAGGCCGCCGGCCGGGGCGAACATGCCCATCGCGAACGTCGAGCCGCTCGGGGCCGAGGCGATCGGCACGACCGGGAAGGCGTTGCCGCCGGCCCGCACGGACGTGGAGATGTAGTCGCCGAACATCCGGCCCTGCGACGTGTCCGGGATCCACGACAGGTTCATCGGCCCGGCGACCTGGGTGGCGCCGCTCCAGCTCGTCCCGCCGTCGACCGACGAGACGAACCCGACGTCGAGCCGGCAGGTCGAGGCCGTGCAGGCGGCGTCGGGGTAGTAGTAGTACGTCAGGCCGATCCGGGCGCTCGCGCCGGAAGTCGACGGGTCGACGCCGAGGCCGGGGACGAAGTGGTCGACGGTGCTGGTGGTGGCGTCGATCGGCACGCGCGCCGGCGTGGTCCACGTGGTGCCGTCGGCGGACCTGCTCAGCACGATGTCGTTGCTCGGGCAGCCGGCGCGGAACCGGCAGTCCGACCAGGCGACGTAGACCGTGCCCGCGCTGTCGGTTTCGGCGCTGGGCAGGGCTTCTTCGCGCAGGCCGCCGGCCGCGTCGTGGTGGCTGACCGCCGCGACCTGGACGGTCGAGGACCAGGTCGCGCCGCCGTTGGCGGAGCGGAAGCTGCGGATCTGGTCGTTGAGCGAGAGGTAGGGGACGACGACGGTGCCGTTCGGCTGCACGACCGGCTGGCCGCCGAGCCCGGTGTGCGCGCCGGCGGGAGCCCGGGCGGGTCCCCACGTCAGGCCGCCGTCGGTCGAGGTCTTCATCCGGATCGAGTCGCCGGAACTCGTGATGTCGTACTCGGTGTAGCAGGTGCCGAAGAACGGGCTGGTCGCGGTGTTGTCGCAGACGATCCAGTTCTTGTCCAGCGACCCGGTGGCGGTGGTGACGGGGTTGCCGAAGGTCTTCCCGCCGTCGGTGGAGCGGCTGGTGAACACCGGGGTGCCGCTGGGGCAGTTGACGCCGAGCGAGGAGATCAGCCAGACGTTGTGCTTGGCGTCGAAGGCGACGGCGGCGTCGCTGATCTGGCCGCAGGCGCCGCCGGTGTTGGCGGTGGTGCCGGGCAGGAAGCCGTGGGTCCAGGTGGCGCCGCCGTCGGTGGAGGTCGCGAACCCGACGTCGGACGAGCCGCCGCCGAAGACGCGTCCGACCTGGAAGGCCGAAACGATCGTGGACCCGAAGGCGAACGTGTCGGGTTCGACCTCGGTTCTGTGCTGGGCTTGCGCGTCGGTGAACGGGTCGGAGCTGACCTGGGTCACGGCGACGTTCGCGGACGCGGACGTCGTGCCGGCCAGGAGCCCGCCGACCACGACGGCGGGCAGTAATGCGGCGGTCAGGGGTTTTCGGGAAAGCGGCATGGCACGTTCACCTTCTGGCGTCGAAGTGAGGAAACGAGGCGGGCAGCGGGGTCGCCGCTGCGGGCCATGACGAATGTCGATCCAGCCACTCCGATCCGCCGCGGTAAATCCGCCATGTGGTGGACCTGGCCGGGCGGACATCCCGATTGCGGGAAATGGGCGAATTCGGCTTGTCGCGCCACGTGCGGCGACCATTCCGGGCTCGACCGGTCAAGAACCTTCGGCGGCCGCTGAACGGGGGACGAGTTGGCCGTGCGCTTACCTTGTCCGAAAAAGACAGCCGGATCAGCGGTAACGGATCGGTGTTTCCCGGCGACGATGCCAACGGCGGCCAAGGCACGGCGGAGTCCGTGTGGCTGGCCGTGCACCGGAAACCCGGTCGATCAAGGGAGCACGCCGTGCCGCGTCCCCGCACCATTTCCGTGATCAGCATGACCATTCTGAGTACCGCAGCCATCGGCTTGTCCGCCGGTTCGCCGGCGACCGCGCGGCCGTTCGGTTACCACCAGCTGAGCAAGCTCCAGCAGCGCCATGTTTCCGGGCTGCTGTCCACCGTCCTCAACGGCGAAGATCCGGCGAACGCCGCCCGGGCGCTGGCCCCGAACCGCGCCCGGCCGTCGGCCGCGGCGCCGTGCGCGAACCGGTTCGGCGCCGACGTCAAGGTCAACCAGAACTGCCTGAACATCGCCGACCCGGACCTGCAGGGCCGGGGGCAGGCGCAGAACGAGACCTGGGCGGCGGCCGACCCGAACCACCCGGACCACGTCATCGCCACCTACAACGACTACCGCCGCGGCGACGGCACCTGCGGCGTCAGCTATTCCCTCGACGGCGCCCGCACGTGGTCCGACGCGACCACACCGAACGGCTTCAGCCGCGGCTTCGGCGGCGCGCCACGGGAGTACTGGCAGTCCGGCGGGGACACGTCGGTGGCCTGGGATTCGCGCGGCAACGCCTACCTGTCCTGCCAGGTCTTCAACCGCGGCAACACCGTCTCGCCGAACCCGGACCAGTCCAGCGCGTTCCTGGTCTTCCGCTCGACCGGTACCGACGGCGCGTCCTGGAACTTCCCGGGACGTCCGGTCGCCGCGCACGACGACACCGCCGGCGCCGGGAACTTCCTGCTGGACAAGCAACTTCTGACGGTGGACGCCAATCCGCGCAGCCCGTTCCGCGACCGCGTCTACGTGTCCTGGACGACGTTCGCCGACGACGGCACCGGCTACATCTACGAGGCATACTCCGCCGACTACGGCGAAACGTTCTCGGCGCCGGTGCTCGTCAGCGCCGACACTCCGTTGTGCGCCAACGCCCTCGGCTTCCCGACGCCGCGCGGGCGCTGCAACCAGAACCAGGACTCGCAGCCGTTCGTCGGCCCGGACGGCGCGCTGTACGTGGTGTTCAACAACTTCAACAACGCCACCGCGAACGCGGCCGACAACCACAACCAGGTCCTGCTGGCCCGCTCGGCCGACGGCGGCCGGACGTTCGCGGCCCCGGTGCTGGTCGGCAACTACCACGAGCTGCCCGACTGCGCGACCTACCAGAACGGCCAGGACCCCGGGCGCGCGTGCGTCCCGGAGAAGGGCCCGTCGGCGAATTCGGTGTTCCGCGCGAGCAACTACCCGATCGGCGGCGTCGACCCGCGGCACCCGGACCGGATCCTGGTCACGTACGGCTCGTACATCAACCGGAACTCCGACGAGAACACCGGCTGCGCACCGGCGGGGTTCAACCCGGCAACCGGCGTCAACCGCTACACCGGCGTGAAGAACGGTACGTGCAACAACGACATCGTGCTGTCGGCCTCGGCGAACTCCGGCGCGTCGTTCACCGGCGGCACGACCGACGTCCGGCAGCTGCCGGTGGTGACGACGGCCGCCGGCCAGGCCCGCACCGACCAGTTCTGGCAGGGAGCGGCGTTCACCCCGGACGGCACGTTCGTGGTGAGCTACTACGACCGCCAGTACGGCGCGGACGAGACGACGGGATTCTCGGACATCACGGTGTCGGCCGCGTCCGGCGCCGGCGTCACCCACATCCGGGCGACGTCGGGAAGCATGCCACCGCCGACCCAGTTCAGCGGCACGTTCTACGGCGACTACGCGGGAATCGCGGTCACGGCCCGCACGGCGTACCCGGTCTGGTCGGACACGCGCCCACCGGACCTGTTCCTCTGCCCGGGTACCGGCACTCCCGGCGTTCCGCCGCGCAGTTGCGAGGCGGGCGCACCGAACGCGTCGATCGCCAATGACCAGGACACGTACACCACAAGCGTCGGCATCCGTTGACGTGAGCGTCGTCTGAGACCCTGTCCGTCCTGGACGGACAGGGCCTCGGGCCTGCGGCGGAAGGAGGACGAGCTGAGCGAGACGGCGGTCATGACGACCGGCGCACCTCCGTCCGAAGAGCCGGCACGCCGTCGTGGCGTCGGCGGCGCTGGCTGCCGCGCTGGCCGCGCTCCTCTTCGGCGGCGTCGTCGGCTTTGGTGAACGGGGACGCAGTCACGGTCTGGCCGCGCCTCGGTCTCGGCTTGAACGCCGGCTCGTCGTTGACGCCGTGCCCGTCGGCACGCTGTGCGCGAGGACGGTCCGGTTCACCAGGGTTGGCGGGGGCCGGGCCGCCGCCGTCGGAGGGTTCCTGCTCGGCGCCGCCGCCGGCGGCCTCGGCCTGCTGTCCGCCCTGGTCGCCCTCGCGGACTTCGAGCGGACGCCGGGCCTGCCGGTGGCGGCCGAGGTGGGCGGCGGCGCCGCCGTGACCGTGCTGGGAGTGGCCGTCGTCCTCTGGGCGGGCTGGACGTGGGCGGCGCGGCGACCGGGCCGGGACCGCGCGCCGCCGCCGCGCTGGTCGCCTGGACGCTGTGGCCTGCGCCGCCACCTTCGATGCCGCCGTCGATCGCGCAGCTCGGCGAGCCCGGACGGCCGCACGCTGGCCGCGCTCTACGACGATCAGACCGTGCAGGTGTGGGACGTGGCCACGCGCCGCCCGGTCGGTCAGCTGCTCGGCCCTCGGGAATTACCGCCGGGGTGCCGACGTGGCGTTCACCGTGGACAGCCGCACCCTGGTGACGACGAAGGCGGACAACGGATTCTGTGTCGTCCGGACGTGGGAAGCGGCGGCCGGGCGCCCGACCGGCCAGAACACCCTCAGCCTCGCGCTCGACGGCAACCGGCGCAACGAAGCCAAAGAGGCGGCGCTCAGCGCGGACGGCCGCATCGTGGCCGTCACGCCCGTCCCGGAGTCCGCGGAGGACATCGGCGTGCACCTGCGGGACGTCGGCGGCGGCCGGATCGGTTCGGCCGGTATGACCGAGGACAAGGGCCCCGGCGCCAAACCGAGCCCGGACGGCCGGCTGCTCGTCACCGCGAGCGCGCCGCACGACGACTTCGAGCCGATCACCGTTCCGTACGCGGTGGCGGCGGTGACGTTCAGCCCGGACGGCCACACGCTGACCGCGGAAGGAGGCGCGGTGGGCTGTGGAACACCGGAACGGCGCGCAGATCGGCGCGGGCAGCCCCGGAACGGGCGGCGCGCTGGCCTTCAGCCCGGACGGCCGGACCCTCGCCGCCCGGAGTGACCACGGCGCGTTGCGGCTGTTCACCGTTCCCCGCGGCTGAGGCACGCCGTGTCGCAGGTGGACAGTGCCCGCTAGGACGCGCTTTCGCGGTCTTCGAGACCGACTGCCTGGCGCAGCTGCCGGCAGTCGCGGTGCAGTTCGGGGCGGTCGTCGGCGAGCCGGTACATCAGGTCGCTCAAGCCCTGGGCGATGGCGTTCAATTTGTGCTGGGTGGCGTCGTCTGAGCGTTTTTGGGTGTTCTGGAGCAGGGCGACGAGCAGGAACGTCACGATGGTGGTCGCGGTGTTGATGATCAGCTGCCAGGTGTCGACGCTCTTCAGGACGAAGATCGACGGCGCCCACAACACCACGATCAGCACGCACACCACGAAGAACCAGGCCCGGGACGTAAATTCGTTCGTGGCGGTGGCAAAACGGTCGAAGACCGACAAATGAGAATTGACGGACGAGGGCATCGTCGCCTGCTCGTCGGCCGAGGTGTCGCGATAAGTGGTCACCCGGCCCGCGTACCCGCTGTGAGCTGCCGCAACACTTTCCCGGGGAAACTTTCACCGCGGCCAATGGCCTGGGCGAGACGCTCCCGTCGCCGGAAATTCACCGGATCGGCATCTTTCCGGTCTCCTTCCGGCGAAGCGCGGCAGTCATCATTCCGATGCCCGTTCGAGACGAGGAGGTTCCGTGCCCGCTTCCCTGCTTTCCCGGCTCGCCGTGACCGTCACCGCGGTGGCGGCCACGCTCGGCGTCAGCACCACGGCCGCCGACGCCACCGTGTACAGCTCCTGCACGCAGTCCCGCTGCTCGGACGCCCGCTCGGCCAACACCATCTGGCAGAGCAAGGGCTACCCCGGTACGCGCGGCTGGTACGACTGGCCCGGCGGCAAGTGCAACTACGCGGGCGGCACCTACCAGAACCTCGAGGGCGAACTGCCGGCCGGCCACTCGTTCCGCGAGTTCGACGTCTACCCGCGCACCTGCGGCGCGGCCCGCGACGCCTACCGCATCGTGGTCGACCTGACCGCCGGCGCGGTCTGGTTCTCGCCCAACCACTACACGGACTTCTACAAGCTCTGAGCCGGTCCACGCCCGAAACGGTTGAACACCGGGGTGGAGTGGGTAGGTCACTGACGACGGCCTGAGGATGCGCCGTCCGGGGTAGACGGCGGCCGGCCGCGGTGATCACCCTGTCGTCGGGGCGGCAGGCGTGCGGGTCACCGCGGCCGGCCGCCGTCGTCGGCCATGCCGCCGAGGCCGTCGAGGATGAGGTCGAGCCCGAACTCGAACTCGTCGGCGAACGCGAACCCCGTCTTCGCCAGTTCCGTGACCACCTCGGCGAGGTAGGGGTAGTCCTCGACCCCGGATGGTTGCCGGGCGGCGACGGCGTCCCGGCGTCGCGCCGCCTCCGCCGGGATGTCGCCGGCGAGGGTCTTCTCCTGGAGGGCGAACCCGTAGACGTAGGCGTCCATCAGGTTGTAGGCGTGCACGGCCAGGCGAAAGGGAAAACCCGCGTCACGGCGGAGGCAGCGCATCACCTCGTTGTGGTGGTGCAGGTTCGCCGGTCCCGGAGTGCCCGTCTCCATCCGGCCGACCGCCCACGGGTGCCGCAGCAGCGCCTCCCGCATCGACGAGGCGCGTGCGCGCAGAGCGGTCCGCCAGCCGACGCCGACCGGCACCTCGACCTCGGCGAAGACCAGGTCGACCATGCCGTCGAGGAGCTCGCGCTTGTCCGCCACGTGCTTGTACAGCGCCATCGGAACGACGCCGAGCCGGGCCGCCAGTCCCCGCATGGTCAGTGCCTCGAAGCCGCCCTCGTCCGCCAATCCGACGGCGGCGCGCAGCACCTTGGCGCGGTTGAGCCGGTCGCGGCCGGTGGCCGCGGCGGTTTCCTGCATCGCGGTCCTCTCGTCTCCTGACCGTGCCCGGCCTTGACAGGTGTACATCGTACGCCTAGCTTTGCCGCACGAAAGGTGTACGACGTACACCTCCGGTGGGCACTTGCGAGGAGCCAGGCATGAGTACGACAGCAAGACCCGTCACCATGGCGCCCACCGCGGGGAGGCTTTCGCGCGCGGCCGGCATCTGCGCCGCGATCGCGGGGGCGCTGTTCATCGCGGTCCAGATCGGCCATCCGGCCATGACCGTCTCGACGGTCACCACGACCGACTGGGCCGTGCGCAGCACGGCGAAGATGCTCATGGCCGCGCTGGCGCTCGCGGGCATCACCGGCATGTACGTGCGTCAAGTCCGGCAGGCCGGGATTCTCGGCTTCGTCGGTTATGTGCTGTTCGCCGCCGGCTACCTGCTCGTGCTGAGCGTCGAGGTCGTCGCCGCGGCTGTGCTGCCCGCGCTGGCGCACACCGCGCCGGGCTACGTCGCGGACGTCCTCGCCGTCGCCTTCGGCGGCACCGCAACCCATGACATCGGCGCCATGCGGATCGTCTTCGTGGTCAGCTCCGTCGGCTATCTCGCGGGCGGCTGCCTGTTCGGCATCGCGCTGTTCCGGGCGCGCGTCCTCGCCCGGTGGGCCGCGGCGCTGCTCGCCGTGGGCACGGTCGCCACAGTCGCGCTCGCGGTGCTTCCGGAGTCGTTCAACCGGCCGCTGGCCGTCCCGGTCGGCGTGGCCTTGATCGGCTTGGGCTGCTCGCTGTGGCGCGATCAGGCGGCCGGCGGCGAATGATCAGCGCGCCGCGGCCGGTGCCTCCAGTACAGAGCGCAGGCCGGGCAGCGCCAGCTTCCGCCACGCTTCGGTCAGCCAGGCCGGGCCGTGGCGGAAGTCGTGCGTGACCCACCAGCCGAGCAGGCCCAGCGTGGTGTTGGTGTAGTGCTCGACGACCAGGTCGACCGGCAGGCCCGACCCGGATTCGGCCAGCGGCCCGCTCAGGTGCTCGGTCAGCACCTGGCCGACCATCCGCTGCAGGTGACCGGCCACCAGGTTGCCGCCCTGACGGCCGCAGAGCGCCCGGTACACCGTGCGGTGCTCGTAGGCGTGCCGGTAGAGCAGCTCGGCCGGCCGCGCGGTGTCGGTCGGGGACAGCGTGCTGACCGCGTCACGCAGCTGGCCGAGCATCTCCTCGAAGCAGCTGAACAGCAGGGCGTCCTTGTCCTGGTAGTGCGCGTAGAACGTGGAGCGGACGACATCCGCGCGGTCCAGGATCTCCCGCACGCTGATCCGCTCGTAGCCCTTCTCCAGCACCAGTTCGATCAACGCCTGGTGCAGCGCGCGACGGGTGCGGCGGACACGCCTGTCGTCGGGCATCGCGGCCTCCGGTTTCCGGACAGTTTCGCCGATCGGTTCGCTACCGCACGGCCGGCCGGGATCGCACGTTGACGACCCCTTGGTCCCGGACACGATACTCGAACAGGTTGTTCGATATCAGATCTTTTGTTCGGTGAGGGGTGTGTCATGGTCGTGTGGATGCTGGTGCTCGCCGGGTCGGTGGCCACGCCGTCGGTGGCGGCGGTGGCGTTGTACCGCGGCGGGCTGGCCACGGGGCTGCCGCCCCGCAGATCGGCCGCGGTGGCGGTGACCGTCGGCGCGGTGTGGGGCGCGTGGGTCGGGACGAGTGCGGCGTTGGCCGCGAACGACGTCTACCACGACCCGGACGCGGTGGTGCCGTGGCTGGGGGTGGCCGCGCTCGCCGCGCTGATCGCCGCGTTGCTGGCGGCCCGCATTCCGGCGCTCGGCCGCATCCTGGCCGCATCGGGCGCGACGCCGCGGCCGGCGTGGCCGCACGCGGTGCGGGTCTTGGGTGTGCTGTTCCTGATCGCCATGGTCCAGGGCACGCTGCCGGCGGTGTTCGCGCTGCCCGCGGGACTCGGCGACATGGCGATCGGCGTCGCGGCCATCGTGCTGGCGCGTCGCTGGAACCGCCGCCGCGCGGTGTGGTTCAACGTGTTCGGCCTGCTGGACCTCGTCGTCGCGGTGACGCTGGGCCTGCTGGGCGGCCTGGCGACCCACCCGATCCTGCCGGTCTCCCCGTCGACGGCGGCGATGTCCCTGCTGCCGCTCGCGTTGATCCCGACGACGGTGGTGCCCCTCGACGCGGCACTGCACGTGCTGTCACTGGCCCGGCTGCGTCGCGCGACCCGCTCGGCGGCGGTGCCGGTGCCCGCTGTCGGCTCGTGACCCGTCACGCTGGGTGGTACGCCCGGCGGTCCTGCGGCGGGCCGGGCGGGGCATGCCTTCACTTGGGCACGCCGCTCGACGCCGGGCCGCGCCCGGGGAGACGGGGTTGTTCGTGGAGGCCGGGTTTCCCCGCCGTATGCCGGATAACGGCCAGGGGTCTTCGCCGTCATCAGCGGTCAGCGGGAAGTTCGACCCATTCCAGCGCCCACCGGTTGAGTTCCAGCAGCACCTTGCCCAGCGCGGCACCCTTCGGGGTCAGCCGGTACTCGATGCGCACCGGGGTGGTGGGCTGCACGCTTCGCTCGACGAGCCCGTCGGCTTCGAGGTCCTTCAGGCGCTGCGACAGCAGCTTGTCGGTCATGCCGGGAACAGCGCCGGCGATGTCGCTGAACCGGGTGGCGCCGCCCAGCAGCGCGCGCAACA